>NZ_CP152026.1:0-3736362 GCF_038629965.1 Bacillus sp. FSL L8-0654
ATGGAAAATATTTTGGATCTGTGGAATAAAGCACTTCAAAAAATAGAGACAAAATTGAGCAAACCCAGTTTTGAGACATGGATGAAATCGACAAAAGCCCATTCTCTTCAGGGAGATACGCTTACAATTACGGCACCTAATGAATTTGCTAGAGATTGGCTAGAGTCAAGATATCTTCACTTAATTGCTGATACCATCTATGAACTAACAGGTGAAGAGCTCAGCATTAAATTTATTATTCCTCAAAATCAGGATGAAGAGGAAGCCATGCCAAAGTCTCCTATCAAAAAAATGTCTAAAGAAGAGCCCGTTGACATTCCACAAAATATGCTGAATCCAAAATATACATTTGATACTTTTGTTATTGGTTCAGGCAACCGTTTTGCTCATGCCGCTTCACTTGCAGTCGCGGAAGCACCAGCAAAAGCATATAACCCGCTTTTTATTTATGGGGGCGTTGGTTTAGGAAAGACTCACTTGATGCATGCGATTGGTCATTACGTGATCGACCATAATCCATCAGCCAAAGTGGTCTATCTATCATCTGAAAAATTTACTAATGAATTTATCAACTCAATCCGAGATAACAAAGCTGTCGACTTCCGTAACCGCTATCGGAATGTAGATGTGCTTTTGATAGATGATATTCAATTTTTAGCAGGAAAAGAACAAACACAAGAAGAGTTTTTCCATACATTCAACACACTTCACGAAGAAAGTAAGCAAATCGTCATTTCTAGTGACCGGCCTCCGAAGGAAATTCCGACACTTGAAGACAGATTACGCTCTCGATTTGAATGGGGCTTAATTACAGACATTACCCCGCCAGATCTAGAAACGCGTATCGCGATCCTTCGAAAAAAAGCAAAGGCAGAAGGCTTAGACATTCCAAATGAAGTCATGCTGTACATTGCCAATCAAATCGACAGCAACATTCGTGAGCTGGAGGGTGCTTTGATTCGTGTCGTTGCTTACTCATCTTTAATTAATAAAGACATTAATGCAGATCTAGCAGCTGAGGCGCTAAAGGACATCATTCCTTCATCAAAGCCTAAGGTCATTACAATTAAAGATATTCAAAGAATTGTAGGGCAGCAATTTAATATTCGATTAGAGGATTTCAAAGCAAAGAAACGTACAAAGTCAGTTGCTTATCCAAGACAAATTGCCATGTACCTCTCTAGAGAAATGACCGATTCCTCTCTGCCTAAAATCGGAGAAGAATTTGGCGGTCGTGATCATACGACTGTCATTCATGCTCATGAAAAGATTTCGAAATTAATTGTTGAAGATGAACAGCTTCAGCAGCATGTCAAAGAGATCAAAGAACAATTAAAATAATCAAGCTGATATAATGAGTACGGGAAAATGTGAATAACTAGAGCATAGTCATACACAGTCTGTCCACATGTGGATAGGCTGTCTTTCCTTTCTTTTTCTCGACTTATCCACATATTCACAAGCCCTACTATTACTTCTACGATTTTTATTAATAAAATATATATACATGTCATTAAGAAAATTTAGGAGGACCACTATGAAATTCACGATTCAAAAAGATCGTCTTGTCCAAAGTGTCCAAGATGTATTAAAGGCCGTATCCTCTAGAACAACGATTCCTATTTTGACAGGGATTAAAATTGTTGCGTCTGATGAAGGGGTTTCTCTAACAGGAAGCGATTCTGATATCTCAATTGAATCTTTCATTCCTCAAAGAGATGGAGATTTAGAGGTTATCACCATTGATCGTCCGGGAAGTATTGTGCTTCAAGCCCGCTTCTTTAGTGAAATTGTAAAGAAACTGCCTATGTCTACTGTCGAAATTGAAGTAGAACAAAATCACCTGACTATCATCCGCTCTGGTTCAGCGGAATTTAACTTAAACGGCTTAGATGCTGAAGAATATCCGCATCTTCCACAAATTGAAGAGCATCATGCATTTCAAATTCCGACAGATCTGCTTAAAAACTTGATTCGTCAAACTGTTTTTGCAGTGTCCACCTCAGAAACACGACCTATCTTGACAGGTGTAAACTGGAAGGTTGAAAAAGGTGAATTAATATGCACAGCAACGGATAGCCACCGTCTTGCTTTAAGAAAAGCGAAGTTAGATATTAACGAGGAAAGTTCGTATAATGTCGTGATTCCAGGGAAGAGTTTAACTGAGCTAAGTAAAATTCTTGATGATGGACAAGATCTTGTGAGCATCGTCATTACAGAAACCCAAGTTCTTTTTAAAGCACAAAACGTACTGTTCTTCTCAAGGTTGCTGGATGGAAATTATCCAGATACGGCCCGTCTGATCCCGCAAGAAAGTAAAACGGATGTCGTGGTCAACACGAAAGAGTTCCTTCAAGCCATTGATCGTGCATCACTTTTGGCAAGAGAAGGACGTAATAATGTCGTGAAACTGTCAGCTGATCCTGAACAAAGCCTTGAAATCTCTTCTAATTCGCCTGAGATCGGTAAAGTGGTGGAGACGGTTCAAGCAGATGACATTAAAGGGGAAGATCTTAAAATCTCCTTCAGTCCAAAATATATGCTGGATGCGTTAAAAGTATTAGAGGGAACAGATATTCATGTAAGCTTCACTGGTGCAATGAGACCGTTCCTGCTGCGTACGCCGAATGATGATTCTATCTTGCAATTGATTCTTCCGGTAAGAACGTATTAATTCAATCTAAAATGGCTGCTGTGTGAGTGCACAGCAGCTTTTCTTCTCGTTTTCCATGCTTTCTTTCATCCCAGTTCGCTTTCCCCCTTTCCTTCTTGTCTTGTTTTTTAGTACAATTAGATATTAGTGATATTGAAAGAGGTCGATACAATGCCTAATCTTATAACCATTGAAACAGAAATGATTACATTAGGGCAGTTTTTGAAATTAGCCGAAGTCATCCAATCTGGCGGAATGGCGAAATGGTTTTTAAGTGAACATGAGGTGTTCATTAATCAAGAGCCAGATAATAGACGGGGACGCAAACTATACCCAGGAGATGTTGTCGAGATTGAAGGTTACGGCACATTTCAAGTTGTGAATTAGAAACGGGTGACAATACATGTACATTCAAAGTCTGGCGTTAACTTCATACCGAAACTATGAACACACCGAGCTTCAATTCGACAATAAGGTGAATGTCATGATCGGTGAGAATGCCCAAGGTAAAACGAACTTGATGGAAGCGATCTATGTATTGTCGATGGCAAAGTCTCATCGTACGTCAAATGATAAAGAACTTATCCGATGGGACCAAGACTATGCTAAAATAGAAGGTAGAGTCATTAAAAAAAATGGTCCACTCCCAATGCAGCTCGTGATCTCAAAAAAAGGGAAAAAGGGCAAGGTCAATCACATTGAACAACAGAAGCTCAGTCATTATGTTGGTGCGTTAAACACCATTATGTTTGCGCCAGAGGACTTAAGTCTTGTGAAGGGCAGCCCGCAAATCCGCAGAAGATTCCTCGACATGGAGATTGGACAAGTTTCTGCTGTCTACTTGCATGATTTATCGCTCTATCAAAAAATCCTCTCTCAGCGGAATCATTACTTGAAACAATTGCAGACAAGAAAGCAAACGGATCAAGCGATGCTGGAGATTTTAACAGAGCAGTTGATTGATGCGGCAGCGAAAGTGGTCAAAAGACGACTGACTTTTACGAAACAGCTCGAAAAATGGGCGCAGCCGCTGCATTTTGGGATTTCTAGAGAGCTAGAAACACTTACGCTCCAATACCAGACGGCAATAGAGGTATCAGAAGCGTCAGACTTGTCGAAAATAAAGAATAGCTATGAAGAATCGTTTCAGAAACTAAGAGAGAGAGAAATCGACCGAGGGGTGACACTGTGGGGACCTCACAGAGATGACCTGCTTTTCTTTGTGAATGGTCGGGATGTTCAGACATATGGCTCTCAAGGGCAGCAAAGAACAACAGCTCTTTCACTAAAGCTGGCAGAAATTGATCTGATACATGAAGAAATCGGAGAATATCCTATTCTTCTACTTGATGATGTGTTATCTGAACTTGATGATTACAGACAGTCTCATTTGCTCCATACCATTCAGGGACGTGTACAGACCTTCGTCACCACAACAAGTGTTGAAGGCATTGATCACGCCACCCTGAAAGAAGCGGAAATTTTCAGAGTAGCCAGTGGAAAAGTAATTGACTGATAAATGAGGTGTGAGTCTTGTATATTCATTTAGGTGATGATTGTGTTGTTTCTACACGAGAGATTGTCGCAATTGTTGATTACAAAATGAGGTCGTCTTCTGTTGTAGAAGAATTTCTACAAAAACAAGAGAAACATATCATTTCGTTATCACAAGGGACACCCAAATCCATTGTCGTCACAACTGAATCTGTTTATTACTCTCCTCTTTCCTCAAGCACGCTCAAAAAACGTGCTTCGTTTGTGGTTGAAATTGAAGTCTAAAAACTCAATTCATATAAATATATCGTTTAAGAAAAGTGTAGGTGAATGTACGTGGCAATGGAACAGCAACATAATAGTTATGATGAAAATCAGATACAGGTGCTTGAAGGATTAGAAGCTGTTAGAAAACGTCCAGGAATGTACATTGGGTCAACCAATGCAAAAGGGCTTCACCATCTTGTATGGGAAATTGTCGACAACAGTATTGATGAGGCATTAGCTGGTTATTGTACAGACATTACAGTGCAAATTGAAAAAGATAACAGCATTACAGTAAAAGATAATGGCCGCGGGATTCCTGTTGGAATTCATGAGAAAATGGGGCGTCCTGCCGTAGAGGTCATTATGACTGTTCTTCACGCTGGCGGTAAATTTGACGGCAGCGGTTATAAAGTATCAGGCGGTCTGCATGGTGTAGGGGCATCTGTTGTAAATGCATTATCTACTACCTTAGACGTGACTGTATACCGTGACGGGAAAATCCATTATCAGCAGTTCAAACGCGGCGTTCCAGTGGGAGATTTAGAGGTTATTGGTGAAACTGATGTAACCGGGACAACCACTCACTTTGTGCCAGATCCAGAAATTTTCACGGAAACCATTGAATTTGATTACGATACACTTGCTAACCGTGTTCGTGAGTTAGCCTTCTTAACAAAAGGTGTAAACATCATCATAGAAGACTTGCGTGAAGGCAAAGAGCGGAGAAATGAATACTGCTACGAAGGCGGTATTAAGAGCTATGTAGAACATTTAAACCGCTCAAAAGAAGTCGTTCATGAAGAGCCTGTGTACATCGAAGGTGAGAAAGACGGAATCACGGTTGAAGTAGCATTACAATATAACGATTCCTATACAAGCAATATCTATTCCTTCGCCAACAATATCAACACGTATGAAGGCGGAACACATGAAGCTGGTTTTAAAACCGGTCTAACGCGTGTCATCAATGACTATGCTCGTAAAAATGGCGTATTCAAGGATGGGGATGCGAATTTAAGTGGTGAAGATGTGCGAGAAGGCTTAACAGCCATTATCTCCATCAAACATCCAGACCCTCAATTCGAAGGACAAACGAAGACAAAGCTTGGGAACTCAGAAGCGAGAACCATCACAGACTCCCTTTTCTCTGAAGCACTTGAGAAATTCTTGCTTGAAAATCCTGATTCTGCGAAAAAAATTGTGGAAAAAGGACTGATGGCGGCTCGTGCAAGAATGGCTGCCAAAAAGGCTCGTGAGCTGACAAGACGTAAAAGTGCACTGGAAGTCTCCAGCTTACCTGGGAAACTAGCGGACTGTTCTTCTAAAGATCCTTCCATCTCTGAACTCTATATTGTAGAGGGAGATTCTGCGGGCGGATCTG
Organism: Bacillus sp. FSL L8-0654; assembly: GCF_038629965.1. Classification (NCBI taxonomy): domain Bacteria; kingdom Bacillati; phylum Bacillota; class Bacilli; order Caryophanales; family Bacillaceae; genus Bacillus; species Bacillus sp. FSL L8-0654. The sequence continues at coordinate 5,796 of NZ_CP152026.1, forward strand.
CTAAGCAAGGCCGTGATCGCCACTTCCAAGCGATCTTACCGTTAAGAGGGAAGATCCTAAACGTAGAAAAAGCTCGTTTAGATAAAATTTTATCGAACAACGAGGTTCGTTCAATGATTACAGCGTTAGGAACTGGAATCGGAGAAGACTTTACTTTAGAGAAAGCACGCTATCACAAAATTGTGATCATGACAGATGCCGATGTGGATGGAGCACACATTCGAACGCTGCTCTTAACATTCTTCTATCGCTACATGCGTGAAATCATTGAAAACGGTTATGTGTATATTGCGCAGCCGCCTTTATATAAAGTGCAGCAAGGAAAACGTGTGGAGTACGTGTATAACGATAAACAGCTGGATGAGCTGTTAAAATCACTTCCTCAAACACCAAAGCCTGGACTTCAGCGTTATAAAGGTCTTGGAGAAATGAATGCTGCTCAGCTTTGGGAAACAACAATGGACCCTGATGCGAGAACACTTCTTCAAGTCACACTTGAGGATGCGATCGATGCTGATGAGACATTTGAAATGCTGATGGGAGATAAAGTAGAACCGAGACGAAACTTTATCGAAGAAAATGCGCAATACGTGAAAAACCTTGATATTTAGATAGATCCCTCCTGAGAACAACCTTATTTCTTGTTTGGAATAAGGTTGTTTTTCAAGAAATAGGGGCGTGTAACGAATGTCCTGGTTTTCCGTGTTTTCGTTGATTTTCTAGTAAATAAATGTGTATAAAGCCGAGATTATTGATATAATGGAGAATAGTCTTGTGAAGATAAATACATATTTTACTCCCACATAATTTATTTCATGTGATACGTAAAGGGAGGTTCTTATAGTGAGTGAACAACATACACCAAATGTACGCGAAGTAAATATTAGTCAAGAAATGCGTACGTCCTTTTTAGATTATGCAATGAGTGTTATTGTTTCGCGTGCATTACCAGATGTGCGAGACGGATTGAAGCCCGTGCATCGAAGAATTTTGTATGCGATGAATGACCTAGGTATGACAAGTGATAAACCATTTAAGAAATCTGCACGTATCGTTGGGGAAGTTATCGGTAAGTACCACCCTCACGGTGACAGCGCTGTATACGAAGCGATGGTTCGTATGGCGCAAGACTTCAACTATCGAAATATGCTGGTTGAAGGCCACGGGAACTTTGGTTCTGTCGATGGAGACGGTGCAGCGGCAATGCGTTATACTGAGGCGCGTCTATCTAAAATTTCAATGGAAATCCTGCGTGATATCACTAAGGATACGATTGATTATCAAGATAACTACGATGGCAGTGAAAGAGAACCAATCGTCATGCCTGCTCGTTTCCCGAACTTATTAGTCAACGGGGCAACAGGTATCGCTGTAGGGATGGCAACAAACATTCCGCCTCACCAGCTAGGTGAAGTGATTGATGGGGTACTGGCGATAAGTCAAAACCCAGAAATGACTACACAGGAACTAATGGAGATCATTCCAGGACCAGACTTCCCAACTGCGGGACAAATCATTGGCCGAAGCGGAATCCGCAAAGCATATGAAACAGGCCGAGGTTCTATTACATTACGTGCAAAGTCTATCATCGAAGAAACATCCAGCGGTAAGCAGCGGATTGTCATTAATGAAATTCCATATCAGGTCAATAAAGCACGTTTGATCGAAAAAATCGCTGATCTTGTGCGCGATAAAAAGATCGATGGCATTACAGATCTCCGTGACGAGTCTGATCGTAATGGAATGCGGATCGTGATTGAACTGCGAAGAGACGCGAACGCCCACGTTCTATTAAACAATCTTTATAAACAAACGACACTTCAAACGTCATTTGGGATCAACTTATTGGCACTAGTTGATGGACAGCCGAAAGTCTTGTCCCTCAAACAATGTCTTGAATATTATTTAGAGCATCAAAAAGTGATTATTCGCAGAAGAACAGCATATGAACTTCGTAAAGCCGAAGCAAGAGCTCATATTCTAGAAGGTTTAAGAATTGCCCTTGACCACTTAGATGAAGTCATTGCATTAATTAGAAGCTCTCAAACTGCTGAAATCGCGAGAAATGGCTTAATGGAGAACTATAGCTTGTCCGAAAAACAAGCACAGGCCATTCTTGATATGCGTCTTCAGCGCTTAACTGGTTTGGAAAGAGAAAAGATAGAAGAAGAATACAAAGGACTTGTTGATTTGATTGCTGAGTTGAAAGCCATTTTAGCAGACAATGAGAAAGTTCTTGAAATCATTAGAGAAGAATTAACAGAAATCAAAGAACGTTTCAATGATACGCGCCGTACTGAAATTGTGACAGCGGGTATTGAAACAATTGAAGACGAAGATTTGATTCCTGTTGAGAACATCGTGATTACGCTGACTCATAATGGTTATATCAAGCGTCTGCCTGCATCAACATACCGCAGTCAAAAAAGAGGCGGTAAAGGTGTTCAAGGGATGGGAACCAATGAGGATGATTTCGTAGAACAGCTGATTTCAACATCTACCCATGATACAATCCTCTTCTTCTCTAATAAAGGGAAGGTTTATCGTGCGAAGGGATATGAGATTCCTGAATTCGGACGGACAGCGAAAGGGATTCCGATTATTAACCTGCTTGAAGTAGAAAAGGGAGAGTGGATTAATGCCATTATTCCGGTAAGCGAATTTGATGAAGATTCGTATCTCTTCTTTACAACAAGACATGGTGTATCAAAACGAACCTCATTGTCTCAGTTTGCCAACATTCGAAACAATGGACTTATCGCATTAAGTCTTCGTGACGAAGATGAACTGATGGCTGTCCGTTTAACCAATGGAGAAAAACAAATCATCATTGGAACGAAAAAAGGTATGCTGATTCGTTTCGACGAGACAGATGTTCGTGAAATGGGGCGTACGGCAGCTGGCGTGAAAGGAATTACGCTTTCTGAAGATGACATCGTCGTTGGGATGGAAATCCTTGAGCCAGATGCAAACGTATTGATCGTCACCGAAAAAGGGTATGGTAAGTTAACACCTGAAAAAGAATACCGTGTTCAAAGTAGGGGCGGTAAAGGTCTTAAAACATGTAAAATCACTGACAACAACGGTCCGCTTGTCGCAGTGAAGGCGACGAATGCTGAAGCTGAAGAGGACTTGATGATTATTACAGGAAGCGGCGTGATCATTCGTATGGCCGTTTCAGATATTTCAACAACAGGTCGAGTCACTCAAGGTGTCCGCCTGATTCGTCTAGGTGATGATGAACATGTCGCTACAGTGGCATTAGTTGAACAATCACAAGAAGATGATGAAGAGAATAGTGAAGAAAACGTAGAAACTATAGAGTCAGATCAAGAGCAATCTGAGTAAAAATAAAGCCGGTTTTTCACCGGCTTTATTTTTTTCTAAAAAAACTCATGTTTTTTTGAAATTTATAATGCTTTTTTCATAGATATGTGTTAATCTTTCAAAGGAGCAAAAAGAGGCTCTATTTTTTATCTCTTTTACAGTGGAAACTTCTTAAAAAAATAAAATGTTTTTCAAGAAAAATGTTGACTGTTGATAGAGATATATGATATATTTAAGTGGTCGCTTTAAGAGAGTGACAAACAAGTTCTTTGAAAACTAAACAAGACAAAACGTACCTGTTAATTCGAGTTTTTATAAAAAAATCCTATGAAACTTCATAGGTAGTCAGTCAAACTGGCGAAAAACAAAACTTCGGTTTTGTATTTTTTCGGAGAGTTTGATCCTGGCTCAGGACGAACGCTGGCGGCGTGCCTAATACATGCAAGTCGAGCGGACAGAAGGGAGCTTGCTCCCGGATGTTAGCGGCGGACGGGTGAGTAACACGTGGGTAACCTGCCTGTAAGACTGGGATAACTCCGGGAAACCGGAGCTAATACCGGATAGTTCCTTGAACCGCATGGTTCAAGGATGAAAGACGGTTTCGGCTGTCACTTACAGATGGACCCGCGGCGCATTAGCTAGTTGGTGGGGTAATGGCTCACCAAGGCGACGATGCGTAGCCGACCTGAGAGGGTGATCGGCCACACTGGGACTGAGACACGGCCCAGACTCCTACGGGAGGCAGCAGTAGGGAATCTTCCGCAATGGACGAAAGTCTGACGGAGCAACGCCGCGTGAGTGATGAAGGTTTTCGGATCGTAAAGCTCTGTTGTTAGGGAAGAACAAGTGCGAGAGTAACTGCTCGCACCTTGACGGTACCTAACCAGAAAGCCACGGCTAACTACGTGCCAGCAGCCGCGGTAATACGTAGGTGGCAAGCGTTGTCCGGAATTATTGGGCGTAAAGGGCTCGCAGGCGGTTTCTTAAGTCTGATGTGAAAGCCCCCGGCTCAACCGGGGAGGGTCATTGGAAACTGGGAAACTTGAGTGCAGAAGAGGAGAGTGGAATTCCACGTGTAGCGGTGAAATGCGTAGAGATGTGGAGGAACACCAGTGGCGAAGGCGACTCTCTGGTCTGTAACTGACGCTGAGGAGCGAAAGCGTGGGGAGCGAACAGGATTAGATACCCTGGTAGTCCACGCCGTAAACGATGAGTGCTAAGTGTTAGGGGGTTTCCGCCCCTTAGTGCTGCAGCTAACGCATTAAGCACTCCGCCTGGGGAGTACGGTCGCAAGACTGAAACTCAAAGGAATTGACGGGGGCCCGCACAAGCGGTGGAGCATGTGGTTTAATTCGAAGCAACGCGAAGAACCTTACCAGGTCTTGACATCCTCTGACAACCCTAGAGATAGGGCTTTCCCTTCGGGGACAGAGTGACAGGTGGTGCATGGTTGTCGTCAGCTCGTGTCGTGAGATGTTGGGTTAAGTCCCGCAACGAGCGCAACCCTTGATCTTAGTTGCCAGCATTCAGTTGGGCACTCTAAGGTGACTGCCGGTGACAAACCGGAGGAAGGTGGGGATGACGTCAAATCATCATGCCCCTTATGACCTGGGCTACACACGTGCTACAATGGACAGAACAAAGGGCTGCAAGACCGCAAGGTTTAGCCAATCCCATAAATCTGTTCTCAGTTCGGATCGCAGTCTGCAACTCGACTGCGTGAAGCTGGAATCGCTAGTAATCGCGGATCAGCATGCCGCGGTGAATACGTTCCCGGGCCTTGTACACACCGCCCGTCACACCACGAGAGTTTGCAACACCCGAAGTCGGTGAGGTAACCTTTATGGAGCCAGCCGCCGAAGGTGGGGCAGATGATTGGGGTGAAGTCGTAACAAGGTAGCCGTATCGGAAGGTGCGGCTGGATCACCTCCTTTCTAAGGATATATGGAGCAGCGTACGTTTTCGTCTTGTTTAGTTTTGAAGGAACTTGCAAAAGATCCTACAACATCATATCTTCGATATGAAAGATGGGCCTGTAGCTCAGCTGGTTAGAGCGCACGCCTGATAAGCGTGAGGTCGGTGGTTCGAGTCCACTCAGGCCCACCATCTTCTATTAAATCGGGGCCTTAGCTCAGCTGGGAGAGCGCCTGCCTTGCACGCAGGAGGTCAGCGGTTCGATCCCGCTAGGCTCCACCAACGTGTTCTTTGAAAACTAGATAACAATAAGTAATACATTCACATTGAATGCAATGCAAAGTTCATCACACATAGTGATTCTTTCTAAAGTAAGAAATGGTTAAGTTAGAAAGGGCGCACGGTGGATGCCTTGGCACTAGGAGCCGATGAAGGACGGGACGAACACCGATATGCTTCGGGGAGCTGTAAGCAAGCTTTGATCCGGAGATTTCCGAATGGGGAAACCCACTGCTCGTAATGGAGTAGTATCCATACTTGAATACATAGAGTATGAGAAGGCATACCCGGGGAACTGAAACATCTAAGTACCCGGAGGAAGAGAAAGCAAATGCGATTCCCTGAGTAGCGGCGAGCGAAACGGGAACAGCCCAAACCAAGAGGCTTGCCTCTTGGGGTTGTAGGACACTCTATACGGAGTTACAAAGGAACGATATAAGCGAAGAGGTCTGGAAAGGCCCGCCAAAGAAGGTAACAGCCCTGTAACTGAAATGTTGTTCTCTCCAGAGTGGATCCTGAGTACGGCGGAACACGTGAAATTCCGTCGGAATCCGGGAGGACCATCTCCCAAGGCTAAATACTCCCTAGTGACCGATAGTGAACCAGTACCGTGAGGGAAAGGTGAAAAGCACCCCGGAAGGGGAGTGAAATAGATCCTGAAACCGTGTGCCTACAAGTAGTCAGAGCCCGTTAACGGGTGATGGCGTGCCTTTTGTAGAATGAACCGGCGAGTTACGATCCCGTGCAAGGTTAAGCAGAAGATGCGGAGCCGCAGCGAAAGCGAGTCTGAATAGGGCGCATGAGTACGTGGTCGTAGACCCGAAACCAGGTGATCTACCCATGTCCAGGGTGAAGTTCAGGTAACACTGAATGGAGGCCCGAACCCACGCACGTTGAAAAGTGCGGGGATGAGGTGTGGGTAGGGGTGAAATGCCAATCGAACCTGGAGATAGCTGGTTCTCTCCGAAATAGCTTTAGGGCTAGCCTCAAGGTAAGAGTCTCGGAGGTAGAGCACTGATTGGACTAGGGGCCCCTACCGGGTTACCGAATTCAGTCAAACTCCGAATGCCGATGACTTATCCTTGGGAGTCAGACTGCGAGTGATAAGATCCGTAGTCGAAAGGGAAACAGCCCAGACCGCCAGCTAAGGTCCCAAAGTATACGTTAAGTGGAAAAGGATGTGGAGTTGCTTAGACAACCAGGATGTTGGCTTAGAAGCAGCCACCATTTAAAGAGTGCGTAATAGCTCACTGGTCGAGTGACTCTGCGCCGAAAATGTACCGGGGCTAAACGTATCACCGAAGCTGCGGACTGTTCTTACGAACAGTGGTAGGAGAGCGTTCTAAGGGCTGTGAAGCCAGACCGGAAGGACTGGTGGAGCGCTTAGAAGTGAGAATGCCGGTATGAGTAGCGAAAGACGGGTGAGAATCCCGTCCACCGAATGCCTAAGGTTTCCTGAGGAAGGCTCGTCCGCTCAGGGTTAGTCGGGACCTAAGCCGAGGCCGAAAGGCGTAGGCGATGGACAACAGGTTGATATTCCTGTACCACCTCCTCACCATTTGAGCAATGGGGGGACGCAGGAGGATAGGGTAAGCGCGGTATTGGATATCCGCGTCCAAGCAGTTAGGCTGGGAAATAGGCAAATCCGTTTCCCGTGAAGGCTGAGCTGTGATGGCGAGCGAAATTTAGTAGCGAAGTTCCTGATTCCACACTGCCAAGAAAAGCCTCTAGCGAGGTGAGAGGTGCCCGTACCGCAAACCGACACAGGTAGGCGAGGAGAGAATCCTAAGGTGATCGAGAGAACTCTCGTTAAGGAACTCGGCAAAATGACCCCGTAACTTCGGGAGAAGGGGTGCTTCTTAGGGTGTTAAAGCCCCGAGAAGCCGCAGTGAATAGGCCCAGGCGACTGTTTAGCAAAAACACAGGTCTCTGCGAAGCCGTAAGGCGAAGTATAGGGGCTGACGCCTGCCCGGTGCTGGAAGGTTAAGAGGAGCGCTTAGCGTAAGCGAAGGTGCGAATTGAAGCCCCAGTAAACGGCGGCCGTAACTATAACGGTCCTAAGGTAGCGAAATTCCTTGTCGGGTAAGTTCCGACCCGCACGAAAGGCGCAACGATCTGGGCACTGTCTCAACGAGAGACTCGGTGAAATTATAGTACCTGTGAAGATGCAGGTTACCCGCGACAGGACGGAAAGACCCCGTGGAGCTTTACTGCAGCCTGATATTGAATGTTGGTACAGCTTGTACAGGATAGGTAGGAGCCTTGGAAACCGGAGCGCTAGCTTCGGTGGAGGCATCGGTGGGATACTACCCTGGCTGTATTGACCTTCTAACCCGCTGCCCTTATCGGGCAGGGAGACAGTGTCAGGTGGGCAGTTTGACTGGGGCGGTCGCCTCCTAAAATGTAACGGAGGCGCCCAAAGGTTCCCTCAGAATGGTTGGAAATCATTCGCAGAGTGTAAAGGCACAAGGGAGCTTGACTGCGAGACCTACAAGTCGAGCAGGGACGAAAGTCGGGCTTAGTGATCCGGTGGTTCCGCATGGAAGGGCCATCGCTCAACGGATAAAAGCTACCCCGGGGATAACAGGCTTATCTCCCCCAAGAGTCCACATCGACGGGGAGGTTTGGCACCTCGATGTCGGCTCATCGCATCCTGGGGCTGTAGTCGGTCCCAAGGGTTGGGCTGTTCGCCCATTAAAGCGGTACGCGAGCTGGGTTCAGAACGTCGTGAGACAGTTCGGTCCCTATCCGTCGCGGGCGCAGGAAATTTGAGAGGAGCTGTCCTTAGTACGAGAGGACCGGGATGGACGCACCGCTGGTGTACCAGTTGTTCTGCCAAGGGCATCGCTGGGTAGCTATGTGCGGACGGGATAAGTGCTGAAAGCATCTAAGCATGAAGCCCCCCTCAAGATGAGATTTCCCATTCCGCAAGGAAGTAAGATCCCTGAAAGATGATCAGGTTGATAGGTCTGAGGTGGAAGCGTGGTGACACGTGGAGCTGACAGATACTAATAGATCGAGGACTTAACCTATATTCTAATGTGAAGCATGAACATTGTTATCTAGTTTTGAGAGAACATTCTCTCCATCAGGTTTGGTGGCGATAGCGAAGAGGTCACACCCGTTCCCATACCGAACACGGAAGTTAAGCTCTTCAGCGCCGATGGTAGTTGGGGGTTTCCCCCTGTGAGAGTAGGACGCCGCCAAGCTTCTATTAGGATCAGTTCCAGTCGGAACTGGTCTTTTTTGTTTTTTCTTCTAACAGCATCATGATGTATGCTGGGAACTTCTCTTCTGCAATCTCCATGTAGCGTTCAATCATGACGTAATCATCGCTAATGTATTGAGACAGCAGCTCGTACCACCATTCTGTTTCGTAGCGGGCAATCATACTAAGGTTATACATCAATAAGTAATGGCTGATGATTTCAGGAATCCCTAGAAAAGCATCTCGTGTTGACGGTATAAACCATTGATCCATTTCTAAATCATAATGAAGATGAGTAGCAAGAGCTGGGTTTTCTTCAAGAAATACATCAAACGTTAGTTTTTTAGCCTCTCTCTGTTTGAGTTTCCAGCTTGTATGGAACTCAAAGTATTCAATAAAGCGTTCAGCAGACATGTTATAAAGTAATGGAATATGATCTTGAATCATCATTCCATTAGCCTTTTCTACTTTAACTAATGTCGAGGGCTGCTTTTGAAACTCAAGAATATGACTCATTTCAGGTATTTTAGACAGGAGATGGATCATCGTAAATCGTTCATCTTCAAGACCATTTAATTGAAATAGATGCTTTAACACATGCATACATAGCCCATTTCTTTGGATTTTTACCTCATCTTCACTAAAACGGTAATGCTGTTTCTTTCTCTTTCTCGATGTTACGCCATGAGCTAAAACAGAGGTTTGAGAAGGATAATGGGGATCAACTGTCAGCAAACATGCTTTAAGCAGCTGTGCCATTCCATAAAACAATAAAATGGGTTTAAGTTCTAGAGGCGCGATCGCTGCCTGTTCATAGAACGTATGGCCATGTTTTAGAAAGTAAATAAATCGTTCACAGTTTTTATAGGCTTGCTGGTTTGCATCTTGAATGTTCCGTTTCTCATATTGTTGAAATAGAAACTTTTGGGAGGTTTCGAGCGAGTAAAAACGTTTTAAATCCTTCCATCCTGAACTTTTCATCTTCTTCCTCAACTCTCTTTATATTTTCTAAAAATTGCAACTGTTTGTTGCTTCCTTGACATGCTGTTTGCTAGTTGATAATCTACATATAATATTTTGCCGAAAAGAGGGGGATTTACTAATGTGGGAAAGTAAATTTTCAAAAGAAGGTTTGACGTTTGACGATGTTTTGCTTGTTCCAGCAAAGTCTGAAGTACTTCCGCGTGATGTCGATTTATCAGTGGAGCTAACAAGCACATTAAAGCTAAACATTCCAATTATCAGTGCGGGAATGGACACAGTGACGGAATCACAAATGGCGATTGCAATGGCACGTCAAGGTGGTCTTGGTATTATTCATAAGAACATGTCCATTGAACAGCAAGCAGAACAGGTGGATAAAGTAAAACGTTCAGAGCGCGGCGTTATTACAAATCCATTCTTCTTAACACCAGAGCATCAAGTATTTGATGCAGAGCATTTGATGGGTAAATACCGTATTTCAGGTGTGCCGATTGTCAACAACGAACAAGACCAAAAGCTTGTTGGTATTATTACGAACCGTGACCTTCGTTTTATTTCGGATTATTCAATGAAGATTAGCGACGTGATGACAAAAGAGGAACTTGTGACAGCTTCTGTTGGTACAACATTAGAAGAAGCTGAAAAAATCCTACAGCAGTACAAGATTGAAAAATTACCTCTTTTAGATGACGAAGGAACGTTAAAAGGACTTATCACAATCAAAGATATTGAAAAAGTGATTGAATTCCCTAACTCCTCTAAAGATGCACATGGCCGTTTAATTGTTGGTGCCGCTGTTGGTGTCACTGGCGATACAATGACACGTGTGAAAAAATTAGTCGAAGCCAATGTGGATGTCATTGTCATTGATACAGCACACGGTCATTCTCAAGGTGTTCTAAACACTGTATCGAAAATCCGTGAAACGTATCCTTCTCTTAACATCATTGCTGGTAATGTTGCAACAGCTGAAGCAACTAAAGCATTGTTTGAAGCAGGAGCAGATATTGTGAAAGTTGGTATCGGACCAGGATCTATTTGTACAACACGTGTTGTTGCAGGTGTCGGTGTACCACAAATCACAGCGATCTATGACTGTGCAACAGAAGCAAGAAAACATGGTAAAGCTATTATTGCAGATGGTGGAATTAAATATTCAGGTGATATCGTGAAAGCATTAGCATCTGGCGGACATGCTGTTATGCTGGGAAGCCTTCTAGCTGGTACATCTGAAAGCCCAGGAGAAACAGAAATTTTCCAAGGTAGACGTTTCAAAGTTTATCGTGGTATGGGTTCTGTCGCTGCAATGGAAAAAGGAAGTAAAGATCGTTACTTCCAAGAAGATAATAAAAAATTCGTTCCTGAAGGTATCGAAGGCCGTACACCATACAAAGGGCCAGTCGTTGATACAGTGTATCAACTAGTTGGCGGTATTCGTTCTGGTATGGGCTATTGTGGAACGCAAGATTTACGCACTCTTAGAGAAGAAGCACAATTCATTCGTATGACGGGTGCAGGACTTCGTGAGAGTCATCCACATGATGTACAAATTACAAAAGAATCACCAAACTACACAATTTCTTGATAAATTGTGACAATCAAATTACATTTGACAGGGTCTATGACTCTGTCTATTTTTTTTGTCTTTATTGTGATAAAATTTATACTGTTGTGTTGAGATAAGCCCTTGTGGATTACATATATATGAAAAACGTCGAAAAAAGATGAATACGGAGGTATGACGATTGAACAGCAAGATGATGAAACAGCTTATGGTCTCTATCCTTGCATTGGCATTGATTGTTACAGCATTTACACCAATGTCCAAAGCAAAAGCTGCTGAAGATCCATTCAGTGTGAATGCGAAAGCAGCGATCCTTATTGAAGCTTCTACAGGTAAAATTCTTTATAGTAAAAACGCAGATCAAAGACTGCCTATTGCAAGTATGGCAAAAATGATGACAGAGTATCTATTACTAGAGGCAATTGCTGAAGGAAAAGTGAAATGGGATCAAAAGTATACGCCAGATGATTATGTATACGAAATTTCTCAGGACCGCAGCTTATCCAACGTTCCTTTGAGAAAAGATGGTTCGTATACAGTAAAAGAACTTTATCAAGCAACGGCTATTTATTCGGCAAATGCAGCAGCGATTGGTTTAGCAGAAGTGATCGCTGGATCAGAATCGAAGTTTGTTGAAAAAATGAACGCAAAAGCAAAAGAACTTGGTTTAACAAACTACAAATTCGTGAATGCAACTGGTCTGGAAAATAAAGACTTACATGGCCAACAGCCAAAAGGTACAGGTCCTGATGAAGAAAGTGAAGTATCTGCAAAAGATATGGCTTTGCTTGCACAGCATCTCATCAAAGACCATCCAGAAATTCTTGAAACAGCAAGTATTGCGAAAACAAAGTTCAGAGAAGGCACTGACGATGAAATGGACATGCCTAACTGGAACTTCATGCTTAAAGGACTTGTGAAGGAATATAAAGGTGTAGACGGGCTGAAAACAGGATCTACAGATTCAGCCGGTTCTAGCTTCACAGGTACAGCAAAACAAGGTGACATGCGTGTCATCGCAGTTATCTTGAATGCAAAAGGTAATCTTCATACAGCACGTTTCGACGTGGCAAAAAAACTATTCGACTATGCGTTTAAAAACTTCACGATGAAAGAAATGTACAAAAAAGGTCAACAAATTAAAGGACATGAAAACATCGAAGTGGATAAAGGCAAAGATAAAGAAGTACCTGTTGTGACGAAAGAAGCATTTTCTGTGCCAGTAAAAAATGGTGATGAAAAGAGCTATAAAGCAAAAGTAAATATCGAGAAAAAGAAACTAGAAGCTCCTATTAAAAAAGGAACGAAGGTTGGCATGCTGACGACTTCTTATTCTGGTGATGAGAAGGACTACGGCTATTTAAATAAAGACCAATCAGGTGTTGAGCTTGTGACGAAAACAAGCGATGAAAAAGCAAACTGGTTCATCCTTGCAATGCGTGGTGTAGGTGGATTCTTCGCTGGCATTTGGGGTGGAATCGTTGACACAGTAAAAGGCTGGTTCTAATAAAAAAACTGCTCTCTATACATGAGAGCAGTTTTTTTATCGTTAAAAGAAGAGCGATTGCTTCTGATTTTGAGGAGTGGACAAGGCTTGCTGAAAAATACCACATAACTTTTCCACGCCCTCGGCCAGTGCTTTTTCATTCACATAAGAAAAGCTGAGGCGGATATAATTCTGTTTCGGCTCTCCAGGATAGCAGACAGAGCCAGGTAGAAAAGTAATTTGCTGCTTACGGGCCTCATGTAACAGTGCTCGTGTATCGACCCAGGAAGGAAAGCTGAGCCATAAATTGAGACCGCCCTGTGGAATTTGCCACGTTACATCTTTCGGTGCGTGCTTCGTTAACACATCCATCATCAAATCGCGTCTCACCTTCAAGGCGGTTCTTAGCTTCTTCGTATGATCAATCATTTTCTTCGATGTCAGAAACGGCAATATGGCCTTTTGTGTGAGGAGAGGGCTGCCTAAGTCATTATTGGCCTTTGCAGCTAATAAGCGGTTAAATATCGAGCCTGATGCGGTGATAATCCCTATTCTGCATCCTGGAGCCAGTGTTTTACTTAATCCTCGTAAATAAATGACGTGTCCATCATGGTCCAAGCTTTTAATAGGTGCTGGCGGCTTCTTTTCAAAATAAAGCTCACGATATGGGTCATCTTCTACAATGAGACAATCTATGCTTTGAGCCAGTAAGAGAAGCTGTTTTCTGCGTTTCATCGACATACTGGCCCCTGTCGGACTGTGAAAAGTAGGAATCGTATAGATGAGCTTCGGTTTATATTTATCACAAATGCTTTGAAGCTGCTTCATGTTCATCCCTTCATGATCGACAGGGACGGTAATGATTCTTGCTCCTCTGCCCATAAAGACATCGATGGCCCCTGGATATGTTGGTGCTTCCATGACGACCACATCATCCGGTCCAATAAACGTACGTGCCACCAAATCAAGCCCTTGCTGAGAACCACTTGTTACGAGAATATTTTCAGGTGTAGATGGCACATCCAACTTTTCTAAAAAAGATTGAATGACCTGTCGCAGCTGAAGATCACCTTGTATTTCTCCATACTTCGACATGATTTGAGGATGTCTGGCTAGTACATGCTGCATTTCTTTTTCTAAATACCGGTTTGGCAAAAGCCCTGGATCGATCATAGAGGAAGAAAGGTTAATGGCTTCTTCGACATAGTGATACTGAGCGAATTGAGAGCGTGGTAAGTAATCTGGAATCGACAACTGCCAATCGAAAGAGGTAGATGAAGGAATCGGGATATCTGCCTGCTCTTGCTGCTCATTCACAAAAGTTCCTTTACCTTGCACCGTTGTTAAATATCCGTCGTCCTTTAATCGTGTGTATGCCTTTGCTGCCGTGACAAGACTCACATTCAGCTGCTTAGCTAAATCACGGACAGTCGGCAGCTTTTCTCCTTGCTGAAGCAAACCCGATTGAATGTGATCAATGATTGAAAAGTAAATTTGATTTGAAAGAGATGTATCAGAGTGTCGATGGATATCAATATGCATGAAACCCCTCCAAAGAATGCAAAATTGTTATACATGAATTTTAATTGTTATAGTTGTATTATAGCATGTAAATCATACTTGAAAGAGAAAATGACATGTTTTAAGCTGGAAATCCTTTGTTTACAAGGGTTTATCTTTATTTCCCGGTTGGTTGAATTGTTATACTATTCTCTTTATTGTTATACTTTCTCGCTTGTATGATAAAGATGTTGAATCAATCGAATAGACAAATGGGAGGAAACTATTGTGAGCAATAAGGGAACTGAACGAGTGAAACGTGGAATGGCAGAAATGCAAAAGGGTGGCGTCATTATGGATGTCGTCAATGCGGAGCAGGCAAAAATTGCAGAAGAAGCAGGTGCGGTGGCAGTCATGGCACTAGAACGAGTACCAGCTGATATCCGTGCAGCAGGCGGTGTTGCCCGTATGGCAGACCCAAGAATCGTAGAGGAAGTACAAAATGCAGTAACGATTCCAGTCATGGCAAAAGCACGTATCGGCCACATCGTCGAGGCTCGTGTTCTTGAAGCACTTGGTGTTGATTATATCGATGAGAGTGAAGTGCTGACGCCCGCAGATGAGGAATTCCATTTAAATAAAAATGAATACACAGTACCTTTTGTCTGTGGATGCCGCGACCTAGGTGAGGCAACACGCCGTATCGCAGAAGGCGCTTCTATGCTTCGTACAAAAGGGGAGCCTGGGACAGGCAACATTGTCGAAGCTGTTCGTCATATGAGAAAGGTTAATGCTCAGATTCGTAAAGTATCAGCCATGAGTGAAGATGAACTGATGACAGAAGCTAAGAATCTTGGGGCACCTTATGAATTATTGTTGCAAATCAAAAGAGATGGCAAGCTGCCAGTTGTGAACTTTGCTGCAGGCGGAGTTGCAACACCAGCAGATGCTGCGTTAATGATGCAGCTTGGAGCAGACGGTGTATTTGTCGGATCTGGTATTTTCAAATCAGACAATCCAGCGAAATTTGCAAAAGCGATTGTTGAAGCAACAACTCATTTCACAGATTACCGTCTCATTGCAGAACTTTCAAAAGAGCTTGGAACAGCTATGAAAGGAATTGAAATTTCAAATCTACTGCCAGAAGAACGTATGCAAGAGCGTGGCTGGTAATTAAGGGAGCGCAAACGAACATGCTGACAATTGGTGTACTAGGGCTTCAAGGAGCAGTGAGAGAACATATTCAATCGATTGAAGCCTGCGGCGCAGAAGGAAAGATTATCAAACGCGTAGAAGAGCTAGAATCCGTTGACGGTTTGATTATCCCTGGTGGAGAAAGTACGACGATGAGAAGACTCATGGATACGTACCAATTCATTGATCCGATCAAAGCGTTCGCTGCTCAAGGGAAACCGATTTTCGGGACATGTGCCGGTCTGATTATGCTGGCAAAGCATATCGAAGATCGAGAAGATGCTCATCTTGGACTGTTAAATGTATCTGTTGCACGGAATTCTTTTGGCAGACAGGTAGACAGCTTTGAAGCAGATTTAGAAGTAAAAGGACTGGATGCGCCGTTTACGGGCGTATTCATCCGTGCGCCTCATATCATCAGCGCAGATGATAGCGTAGAAATCATGGCTGAATATGATGGCAGGATTGTGATGGCGAAAGAAAACAATATCTTAGGTTGCTCCTTTCATCCAGAGCTGACAGACGATCACCGGTTAACACAGCTGTTTGTAGACATGGTGAAGTCCTACAAAACGAAGCTTGCTGTATAAAACGGTTGAAAAGAGATAAAACTTATAGTACATTAAAGTCACAATCAAAGATCGAAAAAGCGTTGACGGGAAATAGTAAGAAGCCCCTCTTTCTCAGAGAGCCGATGGTTGGTGAGAATCGGTGAAAGATGCATTCTGAATCCATCCTTGAGCGAAATGCTGAAACTAGAGAAGTAAGCATTTACGGTGATACCGTTACAGAGGAAAGAGGAAAGCATGCCTTTGCATGTTTTCAATCAGGGTGGCAACGCGAGAGCTCTCGTCCCTTTCATGGGATGAGGGCTCTTTTTATTTTTCGATAAAAAAAGGAGTGTTACACATGCTGGATATTAAACAACTGCGCACGGACTTTGATCAAATCAAAGAAAAATTAGCACACCGAGGCGAAGATTTAGCGGATTTTGATAAGTTTGGTGAGCTAGATCAAAAAAGAAGAGAATTAATCGGGAAAACAGAAGAATTAAAGAGCCGAAGAAATGAAGTATCACAGCAAGTGGCCGTTCTAAAAAGAGAAAAGAAAGACGCCGATCACATTATTCAAGAAATGCGTGAGGTAGGAGATGAGATCAAGAAGCTGGATGATGAGCTAAGAACAGTAGAAGAAAGCCTGCAGCACATCCTGTTCTCAATTCCAAATATCCCCCATGACTCTGTACCAGTTGGTGAAACAGAAGACGACAACGTGGAAGTGAGAAAATGGGGCGAACAGCCAGCCTTCTCATTTGAACCAAAACCACATTGGGACGTAGCTGATGAGCTAAAAATCCTTGATTTTGAACGTGCAGGAAAAGTGACAGGAAGCCGTTTCGTTTTTTATAAAGGGCTTGGCGCACGCTTAGAACGCGCATTGTATAACTTTATGCTTGATTTACATGTGGATGAGTTTGGTTTTACTGAAGTGCTTCCACCTTATATGGTCAACAGAGCGAGCATGACAGGAACTGGTCAGCTTCCAAAGTTCGAAGAGGATGCCTTTAAAATACGTGAAGAAGATTACTTCCTCATTCCAACAGCTGAAGTGCCAATTACGAACATGCATCGTGACGAAATTCTCGAAGGTGAACAGCTGCCAATCAACTATGCAGCATTCAGTGCTTGCTTTAGATCAGAAGCAGGATCTGCCGGAAGAGATACACGCGGACTCATCCGTCAGCATCAATTTAACAAGGTAGAGCTTGTTAAATTTGTCAGACCAGAAGATTCTTATGAAGAATTAGAGAAACTAACAAATCAAGCAGAAAAAGTTCTTCAGCTATTGAACCTTCCATACCGTGTCATGAGCATGTGTACGGGAGATTTAGGATTCACAGCTGCGAAGAAATACGATATCGAAGTGTGGATTCCGAGCCAGAATACGTACCGTGAAATTTCTTCTTGCAGTAACTTCGAAGCATTCCAAGCAAGACGTGCAAACATTCGTTTCCGTCCAGAACCTAAAGCGAAGCCAGAACATGTCCACACATTAAATGGATCTGGATTAGCGGTAGGAAGAACCGTAGCGGCTATTTTAGAAAACTATCAACAAGAGGACGGCACAGTAATCATTCCTGAAGTACTGCGTCCTTATATGGGAAATAAAGAAGTGATGAAATAAGATGCCGTCAAGGCATCTTTTTCTTTTTACCAAAAGTCCTACAGTTTTCCTGAATTTAGCCGATAAAAAAATTAAAAGCTTCTAGGAAAGAAGGAATAACCGTGAATAGGCTTGACTATTATGTTGAAATGGCTCATTTACTTAGAAAGGTACTAGATGAAAGTATTCTTTTCGGCATCACAGATACAGAGAAGATACTTTGTTATTACCCGTCTAACACAATAGATTTTGGTATGAAAGTTGGAGACCCATTGAACCCAGAAGACCAAAATGTGGCGACGACATTAAGAGGACAAGAATATGACGGTCATTTACCAGAGCATTTATATGGTTATGAAATTGCTGTAAAAGGTTACCCGATTTTTGATGAAGATAGAAAAGTAATCGGCTCTTTTTTAGTGGCATTTTCACATCATCGCGAAAAGAAATTAAGCGGTTATATGGAGCAAATCAATAAAGTAGCGAAAGAACTCCAAGGTGGAATTGAGCAAATTGCTGCACATTCACAAGAACTGGCTGCCACAAGTTTAGAAATAAGCGAACAGGCAGGAAGAGCGGAAGAGAAATCTGCGAATATTGAAGAAGTCGTCAAAACCATTGGCGGAATTGCTAGACAAACAAATCTACTTGGTTTAAATGCTGCAATTGAAGCCGCAAGAGCAGGTGAGAACGGAAAAGGGTTTGCTGTCGTTGCTGATGAAGTTCGCAAATTATCAGATGGCTCGAAGGAAGCGGCTGAAACCATTAATACATTTTTAAAAGAAATCCAAGACAGCATTGGCACTTTGTCTGAAAACATCTCACAAATCAGCAGCTCAACAAATGAACAAGCCAAACAAGTGACAGACTTTACGAAGATTATCGAGTCATTAAATGAGTTTAAAGTAGAGATGAATCAGTTTATTGAAGAAATTAGACAGGATACGAAATAGATCAAGAGCAGCCGTCAATGGCTGCTTTTTTATAGGCAAACATCATGCAAAAATCACATATTGAAATTTTTTTACGAAAAGGTGTTGACTTCAAATAAAATGATATGGTATATTAATTCTTGTCGATACGGAGGAATACCCAAGTCCGGCTGAAGGGATCGGTCTTGAAAACCGACAGGGGTGTCAAAGCCCGCGGGGGTTCGAATCCCTCTTCCTCCGCCATATTGATTTTTTACCTTAGTTGAATTGAACGCAAGCATAAAAATTGGAAATTGTCAAACCGCTGCATTTCGCGAATGCAGCGGTTTTTTTTATTTTGTTTGATTGCGATTTTTTTGAATAACAGAAGCTATTTCATGAAGAATGGGATCAAGTGAGCTTTCATCATGAAGTAAGTCGTAATCTTCAATATTAATTTTAATCACTGGGCATAAATCAAATTGTTCGATCCATTCCGTGTATCGAGTGTACATTTCTTCCCAATAAGCCCGGTCAGTTTGAGTTTCCATCTCTCTGCCGCGTTCCTCAATACGATGTAAAATATGATCTAAATTCCCGTGTAGATAGATGAGGACATCAGGGTGAGGGAAGTAAGGTGTCATCACCATCGCCTCAAATAGGCTTGTATACGTTTCATAATCGACCTCAGACATCGTACCTTTGTCCGCATGCATTTTTGCAAAAATGCCAGTGTCCTCATAAATGGAACGATCTTGTACATATCCTCCGCCAGATTCAAAAATCCGCTTTTGCTCCTTAAAACGCTCAGCTAGGAAATAGACCTGTAAGTGGAAGCTCCATCTTTGGAAATCTGAATAAAAAGGCTCTAAATATGGGTTATCATCTACTTTTTCAAGAGAGGTTTGAAACCCTAGCTTGTCCGCTATTGTTTTGGTCATAGTTGATTTGCCGACACCAACAGTCCCGGCAATTGTGATGACTGCGTCCTTTGGTATTTTGATATTGTTCATAGCACTTGCTCCTTTATGTTCTGTACAATTTGCTGGTAATCTTGCTGTGAGGAAACGAAGTCTGTATGATCTCCTTCAATTGTAATGATGGGAAGCCCTGGCTCAGTCTGTTTTAAATGTTCAATGGCCAGCTCGTAATCTTCAATGAGTGTTTTTAAATAAGCTGGGTCAATGTCTTCTTCAAAAGAGCGTCCTCTCATCTGTATTCTTTCAAGTAAGGTGGGAAGGCTGGCTTTTATATAGATCATGGCATTTGGTTTAGGAAGATCATCTGTTAGCAGGTGATAGATCTTTCTGTATTTATCCATGTGCTTTTTTGATAATGTTCTTTCTGCAAATATCATATTTTTATAGACGTGATAATCAGTGACAACCGGCTGCTGTTTATTTACATAGTTTTCTTCAATTGATTCTAACTGTTTGAACCGATTGCATAAAAAGAACATCTCAAGCTGAAAGCTCCATTGTTCCATATCTTCATAAAATTTATCTAAGAATGGATTTTCTTCTACAATCTCTTTTACTAAAGGAAATTGAAATTCCTTCGCAAGCATTGTAGCCAAAGTTGTTTTTCCGGCTCCAATTGGGCCTTCCACTGCAATAAAAGGGGCAGGATACATAGGCGTTCTCCTCTATCTATAAAGTTAAAGTTGTCAAACCAATGTATATTGTACCATACCCCTTCTAATTGATAGAGTGAATGGATTACGATGTCGTTCTTTTTTCAATATTAAATTGATCTGATAATAAGAGCCAATTTTGTGGGAAAGATAGACCTAATTTCCAATAAGCAATGCCGTTCAATTTTAGCTCTTTGATGAGATTGAATTTTGCTTGAATCGATCTAGCGTCTTCGAACCAGACCTCATGCTCTTTGTTGTTGGCATCTGTATAACGAAAATGGGGTGCTTGTGCTGTTTCGTCGTATAAGATAGAGACATTGTGCTCTCTAGCTAGTGCAATTGCTTGTTGAGGACTGACGGCTTTGGCGATGGGGCCGCCCTGGACGAAAGGAAGTGTCCAATCATAGCCGTATAAATTCTGCCCCATTACAATTTTATTGGCCGGTATGACAGTTAGTGCATATTCAATGACTTGGCGGACAGGCCCAATTGGAGAGACAGCTTGTGGAGGGCCACCGCTGTACCCCCATTCATAGGTCATCAGCACAACATGATCGACGATCTTACCGATCGCTTCATAGTCATGGGCTTCATACCATTTGCCCTTTTGCTGACTACTTGTTTTTGGTGCAAGTGCAACAGATATTGTCCATCTTTCTTGATGGAAACGGGCTGTTGCTTCTCTTAAAAATTGAATATAAGCATCTTTATCAACAGGGCGTAAATATTCAAAATCAAAATGGATTTCCTTGAATTGATACTTTTTGGCAACACGAACAATTTCATCTAAAAATGCCGTTTTGACAGATTGGTTAGTTAAAAGAATACGCCCAAGTTCATCACTGAATTTTTCATTCTCTAGATTTGTCACCACCATGGTTAATACAGTTCTGTTCTGAGCGGCAATCTGGGGTAGTTGGTCTAACGGTGGTTCTCGCAGTGTCCCATCTCTTTGTGCTTGAAAACTAAAGATGTCTAAATGGGTTAAGTATGGGGAGGCCTCTCTAGCTGCCTGCTTTAAGTTTTCACTGACTTGATTTCCCCGTGGTTCAATATAAGCATTGGAATTAATGTTCCTTTTCGGTCTTTGTGGAATATAGAGCAAGAAACGAACAGGCAGTATTGCTTCAGGCCGAATTCTGTTCACGCGTGCCAATTCTTCCACTGAGATTTGAAACCGTCTACCAATTTGATATAGTGTGTCATTTTGTTTGACCTCATAAAATTGACCTCTAATTGGAATGACAATTGTTTGTCCAATGACGAGTTGATTTGGTGTTTCGATTTCGTTAGTACGGATGATTTCATTGACTGTCGTTTTAAAACGCATAGCAATGTCGTTTAAAGTATCTCCTCTTTTGACAACATAAATTTGAATAGTCAACGCCCCCTTTGTTATTGCTAACAATTTATGAGGGTTATGGCTAAATCATGTTTGATTTTCATTCGTGATTTCCTTAGCGGTAGTGATTTTGGCTAGAAGAACGTTCTCCATCATTGTTAAAGCGTAGTCGTTATCTCTGTCGTCGTTTGAAGCGATACAATCTTTAGGTACAATTAGATTGTATTCTCGCATGTATGCGTCATTTGCAGTGAACAAAACGCAAATGTTTCCGGCAATTCCAGTTAGAATAATGTCCTCAACACCTAATTCATTTAAGAGTGTCTCTAGTGCAGTACCGTAGAAGGCAGAATGCTTAGGTTTAATTAAGAAGTAATTATCTTTAGATGGTGTCATTTTCTCTAAAATAGGAGCGCTTCTTTCGTTTTTGCATGTTTCCAGAACAGCTTGGATATCAGCCTTCCAAAGTCCGTAGTGATCGTTGATATAAATGATTGGCCAATTTTCCTTGAAAGCATGTTGTTTAAGAGCTAAAATTTTATTGGTCATTTGCTCTGTTTTTTCTGCAAGCACATGTCCCATTTCAAAATCAAAATCATTAATCATGTCGATAATAAGTAGCGCCTTTTGGTGCTTTGACAAAATAAGACCCCCTTTAAAAGATTGTGATAATATGTTAACCTCAATTTCCTTTTAAAAAACATGAAAAGAGAGCCGTGCTATGACGAAAGATGAACAGTTTATGCAAGAAGCCATTTCTGAAGCCTTAAAAGCAGAACAAATAGGGGAAGTGCCGATTGGTGCGATCATTGTTGTTGATGATCAAATTGTGAGCCGGGCTCATAATTTAAGGGAAAGTGAGCAGCGTTCGATTGCACATGCAGAATTACTTGCTATTGATGAAGCATGTAAAGCGACAGGGAGCTGGCGTTTAGAAGATGCTGTGCTTTACGTTACGCTTGAGCCATGCCCAATGTGTGCGGGTGCTATTGTTCTCTCTAGAGTGAAAAAGGTCGTTTTTGGTGCATACGATCCAAAAGGTGGATGCGCAGGTACTTTAATGAATTTACTGGATGATGAACGGTTCAATCATCAGTCTGAGGTCATCGGTGGTGTACTTGAAAATGAGTGTGGTGAGCTGTTAAGTCAGTTCTTCCGAAATCTCCGTCAGCGAAAGAAACAAGCCAAAAGTAAATGAATGGATGCCGTTTGCAATTTGAGCTATAAGAAGGTATACTTATGTCTGCGTCACTAACAATTTAATATTCATTTTGCCGTGCTAAGCGGGGAGGTAGCGGTGCCCTGTACTCGCAATCCGCTCTAGCGAGGCCGAATCCCTTCTCGAGGTTCGTTTACTTCAAGGTCTGCCTTAAATAAGTGGTGTTGACGTCTGGGTCCTGCGCAATGGGAATTCATGAACCATGTCAGGTCCGGAAGGAAGCAGCATTAAGTGAAACCTCTCATGTGCCGCAGGGTTGCCTGGGCCGAGCTAACTGTTTAAGTAACGCTTGGGGTAGCGAATCGACAGAAGGTGCACGGTAAATCAATATTAAATGTAACTCATCTAGTTTAACTAGGTGAGTTTTTTGTTGCTGTTCAAAGAATAGCTGAACTGCTTTGGTTATACAAATAGATAAAAAGTCTTTTTGGAGCCATTTGTTTTTTTCACTAATCGTAACAAGAACTGGTGTTCTGTTTGGGGTTTCGGGTTTTTTTACAAAGCTAGAAAATACGTTTTTAATGCATGGAAAGTAGAAAATCTATAGTTGAAATCATCTTTTTGGCATATTAGAAAATAAAGGTGTGCTTTTGAATTGATCGGTGCATCATGTATAATGAAAAAGATGATAAATGGAGGAGGGCGTATTTGTGAGTTATCAAGCTTTATATCGAGTGTTCAGACCTCAAGTTTTTGAGGATGTTGTTGGACAAGAACACATCACAAAAACGTTGCAAAATGCCCTTTTGCAGAAAAAGTTTTCTCATGCTTACTTATTTTCAGGTCCTAGAGGAACAGGTAAAACAAGTGCTGCCAAAATCTTTGCTAAGGCAGTGAACTGTGAAAAGTCACCTGTTAGTGAGCCGTGTAATGCATGTGATGCCTGTAAAGGGATTACAAACGGTTCAATTTCAGACGTGATTGAAATAGATGCTGCCTCGAATAACGGGGTAGATGAAATCCGTGATATACGTGATAAAGTGAAATTTGCTCCTTCGGCGGTTACGTATAAGGTTTATATTATAGATGAAGTACATATGCTCTCTATCGGGGCATTTAATGCCCTCCTTAAAACGCTGGAAGAACCGCCTGCTCATTGTATCTTTATTTTGGCTACCACAGAGCCCCATAAGATTCCTCTTACCATCATATCTCGTTGTCAGCGATTTGATTTCAAACGAATCACGACTAAAGATATTGTTGGAAGAATGGAGAAAATTGTAGATGCAGAAGGCCTTAACGTACAGGAGGGTTCGCTCGAGATTATTGCTAGTGCAGCTGATGGCGGTATGCGTGATGCACTAAGTCTCTTGGATCAAGCGATTTCATTTAGTGGTGAACAATTGACAATTGATGATGCGCTGCTCATTACAGGTGCTGTATCTCAGCATTTCATTAGTCAGCTTGCTGAAGCAATTTTTGATCAAAATATTGCGACAGCGTTAGATACATTAAATGAGTTGCTCCAGCAGGGGAAAGATGCTGCTAAATTAATAGAGGATATGATTTTTTACTTTAGAGATATGCTGCTTTATAAAACGGCACCAGATCTCGAGGGGGTCCTTGAAAAGGTAAAGGTCGACGAAAGTTTCGTGGCGCTGTCAGATCGTGTGACACCTCAATTTCTGTATGAAACAATTGAAGTCCTGAATAAAAGCCACCAAGAAATGAAATGGACAAATCATCCAAGGATTTTCTTTGAGGTAGCTGTTGTAAAGCTGTGTCAGTCAACAGCAGGATTGACACAAGGTCATGCTGACGCTGATTTAACGGCGCTAACAGATAAAATAAACAGGCTGGAACAGGAACTATCAAGGCTAAGAGCCGAAGGTGTACCAATGTCTCCATCTCATAGTCCTCAAGAAAAAAAGGAAGCGCCTCGACCACAAACAAGTAACAAAAATGGCTATCGTGCTCCTGTCGGCCGAATTCATGAGATTCTAAAAGAAGCGAAACGGCCTGAGTTAGAAAAAATTAAAGGCAAATGGGGAGAGCTCCTTGCCCAGTTGAAACAGCAGAATAAGGTGTCTCACGCTGCGTTATTAACGGACAGTGAGCCAGTTGCGGCTGCTTCGCATGCCTTTGTTTTAAAATTCAAATTTGAAATACATTGTAAAATGGTTGCTGAAGATAAAAGTGGTGTTCGGACCAATCTTGAACAACTGCTAGAGTCTATGTTAGGAAAAAGAGTGGAATTAGTTGGCGTTCCTGACGCTCAATGGGGTAAAATAAGAGAAGAATTTTTAAGAGATCATCAGCCGGATGAACAAGCAGATGGTCAGGAAACTTCTTCTGAAGAGGATCCATTGATTGCGGAAGCAAAGAAATTAGTAGGAACCGATTTAATTGAAATTAAAGATTAATAAAAATGAAAGAGAGTGGTGTTCATATGCGCGGTGGAATGGGAAATATGCAAAAAATGATGAAACAAATGCAAAAAATGCAAAAGGATATGGCGAAGGCTCAAGAAGAGCTTGCAGAAAAAGTCCTTGAAGGTACAGCTGGTGGCGGTATGGTCACTGTAAAAGTAAATGGACAAAAAGAAGTCGTTGATGTAGCAATTAATGAAGAAGTTGTTGATCCAGAAGATATCGATATGCTTCAAGATCTTGTACTTGCTGCGACAAACGATGCATTGAAAAAAGTCGATGAGCTAACGAATGAAACGATGGGTCAATTCACAAAAGGAATGAACATGCCAGGTTTATTCTAGGAGGAATAACTGAAGATGCAATATCCTGAACCAATATCAAAGCTGATTGACAGCTTTATGAAATTGCCAGGAATCGGACCGAAAACTGCGGTCCGTCTGGCTTTTTTTGTTCTTAGTATGCAAGAAGATGTCGTACTAGATTTTGCGAAGGCGCTTGTAAATGCAAAGCGTAATTTAACTTATTGTTCGGTATGCGGTCATATCACAGACCAAGATCCTTGCTATATTTGTGAAGATACAAGAAGAGATCAATCTGTTATCTGTGTAGTGCAGGATCCAAAAGATGTAATCGCAATGGAAAAAATGAAAGAATACAACGGCTTATATCATGTGCTTCATGGTGCCATTTCGCCAATGGACGGAATTGGCCCAGAGGATATTAAAATTCCTGACCTATTAAAAAGATTGCAAGACGATCAAGTGACAGAGGTGATCCTTGCAACCAATCCAAACATTGAAGGAGAAGCAACAGCCATGTATATCTCCAGATTGTTAAAACCATCAGGAATTAAACTCTCTCGCATTGCTCACGGACTTCCAGTAGGCGGGGATTTAGAGTATGCGGATGAAGTTACACTGTCTAAGGCTCTAGAAGGCAGACGTGAGATGTAGGAAGGAGAAGTACGGTACATGGGTTTTCTTCGCAGAAAATCAATTCGAAAAGAATTCGATGAGAAATTAATTCAACAGCTTTTTAAGCAAAAGGAAGAATGGAACAGACAAAAAAAGCTTGTCGCAAATAGCGTTGAGCCTTCACCGGACATTCTATTCGAATTAAAGCTTGCTCAAGCGAAGTACTTTTTCTATCTGAGAGAAGCGAAAAAGAGGAATTTACGTTTAAACAACTGGAAATAGCAGGTCTATTATACATAGTCCTCTCATATGCTTGTACTATTCATATGAAGAGGAGATGAGAGGATTATGGAACCTGTTATTGTGATCGGGTCAATTTTGCTAGCTGTGCTATTGTTGTTTATGTCAGGTGTGCAGGCGAATCCATTCAAATGGTTAGGGCTTATCGGAGTGAAGTTTGTAGCAGGCGCTCTTTTTTTATTTTGCCTCAACCTATTTGGCGAGAGTCTAGGATTACATGTCTCTATTAACCCTGTAACGAGTGGAATTAGTGGTTTATTGGGTATTCCGGGCGTAGCAGCTTTAATCGTCATTGAAAAGTTTATTATTTAATGAAAAATATTGTTGACTTTGATTGGATAGGGTGGTAAATTAATATACGTCGCTGATGACGAAGAAACGAAAAAACATAATAACAAAAAAGTTGTTGACACTAACAACTTGGATGTGATAAGATGTTCTAGTCGCTTCTGAAGCGGTAAACAAGTTCTTTGAAAACTAAACAAGACAAAACGTACCTGTTAATTCGAGTTTTTATAAAAAAATCCTATGAAACTTCATAGGTAGTCAGTCAAACTGGCGAAAAGCAAAACTTCGGTTTTGTATTTTTTCGGAGAGTTTGATCCTGGCTCAGGACGAACGCTGGCGGCGTGCCTAATACATGCAAGTCGAGCGGACAGAAGGGAGCTTGCTCCCGGATGTTAGCGGCGGACGGGTGAGTAACACGTGGGTAACCTGCCTGTAAGACTGGGATAACTCCGGGAAACCGGAGCTAATACCGGATAGTTCCTTGAACCGCATGGTTCAAGGATGAAAGACGGTTTCGGCTGTCACTTACAGATGGACCCGCGGCGCATTAGCTAGTTGGTGGGGTAATGGCTCACCAAGGCGACGATGCGTAGCCGACCTGAGAGGGTGATCGGCCACACTGGGACTGAGACACGGCCCAGACTCCTACGGGAGGCAGCAGTAGGGAATCTTCCGCAATGGACGAAAGTCTGACGGAGCAACGCCGCGTGAGTGATGAAGGTTTTCGGATCGTAAAGCTCTGTTGTTAGGGAAGAACAAGTGCGAGAGTAACTGCTCGCACCTTGACGGTACCTAACCAGAAAGCCACGGCTAACTACGTGCCAGCAGCCGCGGTAATACGTAGGTGGCAAGCGTTGTCCGGAATTATTGGGCGTAAAGGGCTCGCAGGCGGTTTCTTAAGTCTGATGTGAAAGCCCCCGGCTCAACCGGGGAGGGTCATTGGAAACTGGGAAACTTGAGTGCAGAAGAGGAGAGTGGAATTCCACGTGTAGCGGTGAAATGCGTAGAGATGTGGAGGAACACCAGTGGCGAAGGCGACTCTCTGGTCTGTAACTGACGCTGAGGAGCGAAAGCGTGGGGAGCGAACAGGATTAGATACCCTGGTAGTCCACGCCGTAAACGATGAGTGCTAAGTGTTAGGGGGTTTCCGCCCCTTAGTGCTGCAGCTAACGCATTAAGCACTCCGCCTGGGGAGTACGGTCGCAAGACTGAAACTCAAAGGAATTGACGGGGGCCCGCACAAGCGGTGGAGCATGTGGTTTAATTCGAAGCAACGCGAAGAACCTTACCAGGTCTTGACATCCTCTGACAACCCTAGAGATAGGGCTTTCCCTTCGGGGACAGAGTGACAGGTGGTGCATGGTTGTCGTCAGCTCGTGTCGTGAGATGTTGGGTTAAGTCCCGCAACGAGCGCAACCCTTGATCTTAGTTGCCAGCATTCAGTTGGGCACTCTAAGGTGACTGCCGGTGACAAACCGGAGGAAGGTGGGGATGACGTCAAATCATCATGCCCCTTATGACCTGGGCTACACACGTGCTACAATGGACAGAACAAAGGGCTGCAAGACCGCAAGGTTTAGCCAATCCCATAAATCTGTTCTCAGTTCGGATCGCAGTCTGCAACTCGACTGCGTGAAGCTGGAATCGCTAGTAATCGCGGATCAGCATGCCGCGGTGAATACGTTCCCGGGCCTTGTACACACCGCCCGTCACACCACGAGAGTTTGCAACACCCGAAGTCGGTGAGGTAACCTTTATGGAGCCAGCCGCCGAAGGTGGGGCAGATGATTGGGGTGAAGTCGTAACAAGGTAGCCGTATCGGAAGGTGCGGCTGGATCACCTCCTTTCTAAGGATATATGGAGCAGCGTACGTTTTCGTCTTGTTTAGTTTTGAAGGAACTTGCAAAAGATCCTACAACATCATATCTTCGATATGAAAGATGGGCCTGTAGCTCAGCTGGTTAGAGCGCACGCCTGATAAGCGTGAGGTCGGTGGTTCGAGTCCACTCAGGCCCACCATCTTCTATTAAATCGGGGCCTTAGCTCAGCTGGGAGAGCGCCTGCCTTGCACGCAGGAGGTCAGCGGTTCGATCCCGCTAGGCTCCACCAACGTGTTCTTTGAAAACTAGATAACAATAAGTAATACATTCACATTGAATGCAATGCAAAGTTCATCACACATAGTGATTCTTTCTAAAGTAAGAAATGGTTAAGTTAGAAAGGGCGCACGGTGGATGCCTTGGCACTAGGAGCCGATGAAGGACGGGACGAACACCGATATGCTTCGGGGAGCTGTAAGCAAGCTTTGATCCGGAGATTTCCGAATGGGGAAACCCACTGCTCGTAATGGAGTAGTATCCATACTTGAATACATAGAGTATGAGAAGGCATACCCGGGGAACTGAAACATCTAAGTACCCGGAGGAAGAGAAAGCAAATGCGATTCCCTGAGTAGCGGCGAGCGAAACGGGAACAGCCCAAACCAAGAGGCTTGCCTCTTGGGGTTGTAGGACACTCTATACGGAGTTACAAAGGAACGATATAAGCGAAGAGGTCTGGAAAGGCCCGCCAAAGAAGGTAACAGCCCTGTAACTGAAATGTTGTTCTCTCCAGAGTGGATCCTGAGTACGGCGGAACACGTGAAATTCCGTCGGAATCCGGGAGGACCATCTCCCAAGGCTAAATACTCCCTAGTGACCGATAGTGAACCAGTACCGTGAGGGAAAGGTGAAAAGCACCCCGGAAGGGGAGTGAAATAGATCCTGAAACCGTGTGCCTACAAGTAGTCAGAGCCCGTTAACGGGTGATGGCGTGCCTTTTGTAGAATGAACCGGCGAGTTACGATCCCGTGCAAGGTTAAGCAGAAGATGCGGAGCCGCAGCGAAAGCGAGTCTGAATAGGGCGCATGAGTACGTGGTCGTAGACCCGAAACCAGGTGATCTACCCATGTCCAGGGTGAAGTTCAGGTAACACTGAATGGAGGCCCGAACCCACGCACGTTGAAAAGTGCGGGGATGAGGTGTGGGTAGGGGTGAAATGCCAATCGAACCTGGAGATAGCTGGTTCTCTCCGAAATAGCTTTAGGGCTAGCCTCAAGGTAAGAGTCTCGGAGGTAGAGCACTGATTGGACTAGGGGCCCCTACCGGGTTACCGAATTCAGTCAAACTCCGAATGCCGATGACTTATCCTTGGGAGTCAGACTGCGAGTGATAAGATCCGTAGTCGAAAGGGAAACAGCCCAGACCGCCAGCTAAGGTCCCAAAGTATACGTTAAGTGGAAAAGGATGTGGAGTTGCTTAGACAACCAGGATGTTGGCTTAGAAGCAGCCACCATTTAAAGAGTGCGTAATAGCTCACTGGTCGAGTGACTCTGCGCCGAAAATGTACCGGGGCTAAACGTATCACCGAAGCTGCGGACTGTTCTTACGAACAGTGGTAGGAGAGCGTTCTAAGGGCTGTGAAGCCAGACCGGAAGGACTGGTGGAGCGCTTAGAAGTGAGAATGCCGGTATGAGTAGCGAAAGACGGGTGAGAATCCCGTCCACCGAATGCCTAAGGTTTCCTGAGGAAGGCTCGTCCGCTCAGGGTTAGTCGGGACCTAAGCCGAGGCCGAAAGGCGTAGGCGATGGACAACAGGTTGATATTCCTGTACCACCTCCTCACCATTTGAGCAATGGGGGGACGCAGGAGGATAGGGTAAGCGCGGTATTGGATATCCGCGTCCAAGCAGTTAGGCTGGGAAATAGGCAAATCCGTTTCCCGTAAAGGCTGAGCTGTGATGGCGAGCGAAATTTAGTAGCGAAGTTCCTGATTCCACACTGCCAAGAAAAGCCTCTAGCGAGGTGAGAGGTGCCCGTACCGCAAACCGACACAGGTAGGCGAGGAGAGAATCCTAAGGTGATCGAGAGAACTCTCGTTAAGGAACTCGGCAAAATGACCCCGTAACTTCGGGAGAAGGGGTGCTTCTTAGGGTGTTAAAGCCCCGAGAAGCCGCAGTGAATAGGCCCAGGCGACTGTTTAGCAAAAACACAGGTCTCTGCGAAGCCGTAAGGCGAAGTATAGGGGCTGACGCCTGCCCGGTGCTGGAAGGTTAAGAGGAGCGCTTAGCGTAAGCGAAGGTGCGAATTGAAGCCCCAGTAAACGGCGGCCGTAACTATAACGGTCCTAAGGTAGCGAAATTCCTTGTCGGGTAAGTTCCGACCCGCACGAAAGGCGCAACGATCTGGGCACTGTCTCAACGAGAGACTCGGTGAAATTATAGTACCTGTGAAGATGCAGGTTACCCGCGACAGGACGGAAAGACCCCGTGGAGCTTTACTGCAGCCTGATATTGAATGTTGGTACAGCTTGTACAGGATAGGTAGGAGCCTTGGAAACCGGAGCGCTAGCTTCGGTGGAGGCATCGGTGGGATACTACCCTGGCTGTATTGACCTTCTAACCCGCTGCCCTTATCGGGCAGGGAGACAGTGTCAGGTGGGCAGTTTGACTGGGGCGGTCGCCTCCTAAAATGTAACGGAGGCGCCCAAAGGTTCCCTCAGAATGGTTGGAAATCATTCGCAGAGTGTAAAGGCACAAGGGAGCTTGACTGCGAGACCTACAAGTCGAGCAGGGACGAAAGTCGGGCTTAGTGATCCGGTGGTTCCGCATGGAAGGGCCATCGCTCAACGGATAAAAGCTACCCCGGGGATAACAGGCTTATCTCCCCCAAGAGTCCACATCGACGGGGAGGTTTGGCACCTCGATGTCGGCTCATCGCATCCTGGGGCTGTAGTCGGTCCCAAGGGTTGGGCTGTTCGCCCATTAAAGCGGTACGCGAGCTGGGTTCAGAACGTCGTGAGACAGTTCGGTCCCTATCCGTCGCGGGCGCAGGAAATTTGAGAGGAGCTGTCCTTAGTACGAGAGGACCGGGATGGACGCACCGCTGGTGTACCAGTTGTTCTGCCAAGGGCATCGCTGGGTAGCTATGTGCGGACGGGATAAGTGCTGAAAGCATCTAAGCATGAAGCCCCCCTCAAGATGAGATTTCCCATTCCGCAAGGAAGTAAGATCCCTGAAAGATGATCAGGTTGATAGGTCTGAGGTGGAAGCGTGGTGACACGTGGAGCTGACAGATACTAATAGATCGAGGACTTAACCTATATTCTAATGTGAAGCATGAACATTGTTATCTAGTTTTGAGAGAACATTCTCTCCATCAGGTTTGGTGGCGATAGCGAAGAGGTCACACCCGTTCCCATACCGAACACGGAAGTTAAGCTCTTCAGCGCCGATGGTAGTTGGGGGTTTCCCCCTGTGAGAGTAGGACGCCGCCAAGCTTCTATTAGGATCAGTTCCAGTCGGAACTGGTCTTTTTTGTTTTTTAAGAAAAGGAACAAACACTCGATCTGACATGGATACATATACTAAACTACCATCTAAAACATTCTTAATTTTGTATACAATTGAAAGCGCTAGGGCATACTGAAGCTATAAGTGGAGGTGTCACAATGAGCAAAAAAGAGCGAGAAGCGATTTGTTTGATTTGTGAAGAGAAAAAAACAAAGGGAATTTATTTATATCATCAGTTTTTGTGCCGAGAATGTGAGAGAAAGTTAATTTCTACATCGACCTCGGATCCTAGCTATGCCGATTATGTTAGAAAGCTAAAAAATCTTCATACACCGCCTTTGTATTCATAGACCATTAGATGGTCTTTTTTTATGATCTATGGAGGATTGGGCCTGTTTTTTGGAACTTAGTTTGGACATCATCCGTAATTAATAATAAGATAAACAGAGAGCCTGATTATTCATAGGAGTCGATGAACATGAAATCAATTTTTTATACATTTATATGGGCCATCCTCTCTACTTTTTTTTCGCTTGTGATTTTAACCGTCAGTATTGGGGTTTTCCATCATCATGTTGGACTATCGATACTGTATGCGATGATGGGGTGGGGCGTGATGTTTGCAGGGAGCAGATGGGTTGCTTTCCAGTTGTTTTTAAAGAAACACGGACTGTCTCGTAGTGATTATGTATATATCAAACAGCATTTAAAAGAAGCAGGACAAAAGCTCGTACGTTTAAAGAAGGCTTTATTTGCTGTGAAGAACGTACAGACGATCAAACATAATTATGAAATTCTCCGACTTGCACGACGAATCTATATGATTACAAAAAAAGAGCCGACCCGATTTTATGATGCACAGCGTTTTTATTTCGAAACCTTGGATTCTGTCGTTGAACTAACTGAAAAATATGCATTATTGTATAACCAGCCTGAACGCAGTCATGAGCTGGAAATGACACTGAGCCAAACTCGGGTGACGCTGACAGAACTGCAAAAGCAATTGACGAATGATTTGCAGCAAGTATTAGGAAGAGACATAGAAGCCCTTCATATTGAGCTTGAAGTGGCAGATAAAATGATAAAGAAATAATGAAAGGAGTCAAACGTAATGAAACCAGAAGATCACATCCCAACATCATCTGCTGCCACTACAGATCTTCAGTTTCAAGTGTTTGATACCTTATCTGATGAGGAGAAACAAGAAGCCTTGCAGCGTGCTGAGCAAATCCCTGACAATCCGCAAAAGCTGCTTTTCTATGGTACACGTGTTCAGGAACGATTATTGGAACAATCACAACAAATGATGAAATATGTTGAGAAAAAAGATATCGATCAAATAGGAGACGTGCTTGAGGACTTTTTGCACCAGCTCCATGTAGTAGAACCGGAGGACTTACTGCCAAAGAAGCAGGGCTTTTTTTCGAAGTTATTTCGGCGGGAGAAGCGTTCTACTCAGGAAATCATATCGCGTTTTCAACATGCAAAATCACAGATCGAGAGATTATCAGCAAGGCTTCGTTACGCAAAAGGCGGATTAATTTCCGATCACATGTTATTAGAGCGTTTATTTGAAGAAAATCAAACCTTTTTCCAAGAGATGACGCTGCAGGTTGCAGCAGTTGAAGCGAAAATGACAGATTTAGAGAAGCAGATCATATCAGAAACGGAGCAGACTGGTAATCGGACTATAGAGGAGCAATTGATGAGTCAGGAAGTCAATGCAGAAGAATATATGGAGAGGTTGAAAGAACGGAAATATGATTTGCTGCTAAGCCGGCAAATTGCGTTGCAATGTAATGCCCAAATTCGAATGATCCAGCATACGAATCATACATTGGCCAATCACATTCAATCAACTGTTTCTGCATCTATTCCTCTATGGATCAACCAAATGTCGATTGCGTTAACGCATATTCAGCAGCGTGCCAATTCAGCTCTTGAGAATCGAATCAAAAAAACATATGAACAGGTATCAAAGCAGCAGGGGGAGCTTCTTGAAGAGGCAGCTTTTGCACCTATAGATACGTTGAAAAAGGTTCAACGCCAATTAGCTGAAACCTTACAGGAAACGTTACAGGTGAAAGAGCATGGAAGCCAAGAGCGAGCCCAATTGAAAAACAGAATGTATGAGGCAGAACAGCAGCTGACGAATCACCAGCCAATTAAGGAATGAGAATCCATCTTTCGGTTCCCTTGTATGAACGTTATAATAGACATAAGATATCGTTAAAGTGAAAAGGATCGATTTGTTTGAAAACACCTTTATATACAGCATTAGCACAACATGCGGAAAAGAAACCTTATTCTTTCCACGTTCCAGGACATCACAATGGAGATGTCTTTTTTGATGAGGCACGGACTTATTATGACTCAATTCTTCAGCTGGATGTAACAGAGCTTGAAGGGTTAGATGATCTCCATCATCCAACTGGTGTGATACAAGAGGCTGAACATTTATTGGCAAAGCTATATGGATCAGATCAAAGCTTTTTCCTTGTGAATGGGACAACTGTCGGAAATTTAGCGATGGTGATGGCAGCCTGTCGTGCGGGAGATGAGATTTTCGTCCAGCGAAATTGTCATAAGTCTGTTTACCATGCGATTGAGCTTGCAGGAGCCACGCCTATTATGGTAGAAGCTGAGGTAGATCCACACCTGTATGTTCCAACACATGTGACGGATGAAACAGTCAAAAAAGCCATAGCCAAACATCCTAATTGCCGGGCGATCGTTTTGACTTATCCGAACTACTACGGACATGCAGCTGATTTATCAAAGCTGATTGACATGTGCCACGAAGCAGGCATGATCGTTTTGGTTGATGAGGCACATGGTGCACATTTTGTATTAGGCGGCGCTTTTCCCCCATCTGCTCTTTCCTATGGAGCTGACGTGGTGGTACAATCAGCACATAAAACCCTTCCGGCCATGACGATGGGATCCTACCTTCATCTACAGGGGGAGCGAATGGATGCAAAACGTTTGAAAACATTCCTCACGATGCTTCAAAGCAGTTCTCCATCCTATCCAATTATGGCCTCATTAGATGTGGCAAGAGCTTATGTCGAGGAGATCAAGAAAAAAGGGATCTTGGATGGAATCATGAAAGGGCTGGCAGAGCTGAAAAATGAGTTCAACCGTATACCTCAGCTTGAAGTGGTCGAGTCTGAATTGCTTTCTAACGATCCATTAAAATGTGTGATTCGATCAACAAAAGGGCTGACTGGTTATGAACTAAAACGAGTTTTTGAATCAGTGGAGGTTCACCCAGAGCTTGCGGACGAACATCAGGTTTTACTTGTCTTTGGTTTTGAACAGAAGAAGGATATACCTTTTAAACGAATAGAGCAGGTTCTTAATCAAAGCAATTCATTGCTCAAAGGAAAAGATCATTTCCAAAGAGAGGCGCTGGCTGATGACAACGAGGAGCATAGACAGGATATAGAAGCCGTCCCATTTGAACGTGCAGCAGGACGGGTTAGTGCAGAATCGGTTATTCCATATCCACCGGGTATTCCTTTGATCGTTAAGGGAGAGCGTATTGAAATCGATCAGATTGCGGCTTTAAGCCGTTTGCTTGGACATCAGGTTCATGTTCAAGCCAGTCAGGTGATTC
The DNA here is from genome assembly GCF_038629965.1 of Bacillus sp. FSL L8-0654. NCBI lineage: Bacteria > Bacillati > Bacillota > Bacilli > Caryophanales > Bacillaceae > Bacillus > Bacillus sp. FSL L8-0654. The sequence continues at coordinate 41,344 of NZ_CP152026.1, forward strand.
ATCAGAGAAAATTATATGTTTATATAGAAGAGGAGACACTATGAGCGGTATGTTTATTACGTTTGAAGGGCCAGAGGGTGCTGGAAAAACGACAGTGATTCGAAAAGTGTATGAAGAAATGGAACGCCAAGGATATGCAGTGATGGCGACACGTGAGCCTGGCGGCATTGACATTGCAGAGCAGATTCGTGAAGTCATTTTAAATGAAAAAAACACAAAAATGGATGCGAAAACAGAAGCTTTGCTGTATGCAGCCGCAAGAAGGCAGCATTTGGCTGAGAAGGTAGAACCGGCATTACAGCGCGGGCAGACGGTTTTATGTGATCGTTTTGTTGATAGCTCCCTTGCTTATCAAGGCTATGCGAGAGGGCTTGGGATTGAAGAAGTAAAGTCAATTAACGACTTTGCTATCAATGGCACGATGCCGCAAATGACCATTTATTTTTCAATTACACCTGAGGAAGGGCTAAAGCGAATTGATGCCAACCAGGGAAGAGAAAAGAATCGATTAGACATGGAGACGCTGAATTTCCACCAGCTTGTCAGAGAAGGCTATGAACTGCTTATTGCACAATCGCCAGAACGATTCCGTGTAGTGGATGCGTCTCAACCGATGCAGGCTGTCTATAAAGAAGTCCTTCAATTGATTCAGGACACATTAAAGCAAAATCAAATATGACCTAATTCCCAATCGTTGTTATAATATAGAGGAAGACATCGGCATGTCATCTGTGCCTAAAATAAAGGAGGCCAATCAAATGAAATTAATTGTTGCCGTTGTACAGGACCAAGATAGCAGCAAGTTGTTGAAAATATTGACTGAACATCATTTCGGCGTGACAAAATTAGCTTCAACTGGTGGGTTTTTAAAGTCTGGGAATACGACTTTTATTATTGGTTGTGATGATGTCCGAGTGGATAAAGCATTACAGCTTATAAAAGAAAATTGCCGTAAACGTGATCAAATGATCGCGCCTGTCTCCCCAATGGGCGGAAATGCAGATTCATACGTACCATACCCTGTTGAGGTTGAAGTTGGCGGAGCTACTGTTTTTATTCTGCCAGTTGAACAATTTCATCAATTTTAAGGATGGGTTGCTGTGAAAATTAATCAAGATATGCGGCTGCGTTTAGAAAAGCGTGAACTCCAAGCGATGAAAGGAAGCCAGACATCTGCCTCCTTTAAAGCTTCGATGGAGACGCAAAGCGGCAAACTGCGCTTAGAACAGCTGACGGTCATGCTGAGTGATATCGAAGTGTTCGGAAAAAAGCTCGCAAAGTCACGAAACCTAAAGGATTTGGCTAGGTTTAAAGGTCTGGTGAAGCGCTTTGTGAAAGAGACAGTCGATAATGGATTAAATATAGAAACATCAAGGAGCTTTGACATTTATGGAAACACACGTACACTTGCTTTGGTCAAAGCCTTAGATGAAAAGCTGATTGAATTAACCGAGGAAATGATGGATCAAGAAAAACCATCTATTGATTTGCTTGAACGTATTGGAGAAATAAAAGGTTTATTGATTAACCTTTACACATAGAGAGTGATAACATGGCAATTAGCTGGGATGACATGAATGATTTGCAGCCGCGCGTCATGCGGCTGATTTTTAATAGTATTGATAAAGACCGACTTGCGCACGCCTACTTATTTGAAGGAAAAAAAGGAACCGGAAAACTGGATGCAGCGATACTTTTGGCTAAAAGCTTTTTTTGCTTGGAATCAGGAGTGAAACCATGTGAATCCTGTCAAAACTGCAAAAGGATTGCATCAGGAAACCATCCCGATTTACATCTTGTGCAGCCTGATGGCCAATCAATTAAGAAGGCGCAAGTGCAGGCACTGCAAGAGGAATTTACAAAAGCCGGTGTAGAATCTCACCGGAAAATGTATATTATTCTTCATGCGGACAAAATGACGGTCAATGCCGCGAACAGTTTATTGAAGTTCCTAGAGGAGCCTAATCGGGAAACGATGGCGGTTTTAATCACTGAGCAATCGCATAAAATGCTGGATACGATTATTTCAAGATGTCAGATGCTCAGCTTTCAGCCGCTGCAGCCGCAATCCTTGGAGCAGCAGCTTTTACAAGAAGGCGTATCTCAGCATCTCGCAAGGCTTTTGTCGAATTTAACCAATAATTTAGCAGAAGCACTCGAATTAAGTCGAAATGATCAGTTTGCAGAGTCTAGAGCGAAAGTGATAAAATTGTATGAAGTCTTACACCAGCGAAAAGAACATGCATTTTTTTATATACAGGATCAATGGATGCCTTTTTTCAAAGAGAAAGACCTTCAAGAAACAGGTCTGGATATGCTTTTATTTATATATCGTGATGTATTGTCGATTCAAATAGGAAATGAAGATAAAGTCATTTATCAAGACTTATTCCAGACAATGAAGCAGCATGCGCTGCATTCCACACAGCAGATGGTGACCAGCCAGATCCTTGCTGTATTAGAAGCGAAAAAGAGACTTCAATCCAACGTGAATGCCCAAGGGCTGATGGAGCAATTGGTGTTGATGTTGCAGGAGGGATAAGCTTGTACAACGTAATTGGTGTTCGCTTTAAAAAAGCGGGCAAAATCTATTATTTCGATCCTAATGGATTTCATATAGAAAATGATAGTTGTGTCATTGTAGAAACGGTCAGAGGGGTTGAGTACGGACAAGTGGTCATCGCCAACAAAAAAGTAGATGAACACGATGTGGTTCTCCCTCTGCGTAAAGTCATTCGTGTAGCAGACGAACGAGACCGGCTCATCGTTGAGGAAAACAAAGAAGCAGCGATGACAGCCTTTGATACATGTCTTCAGAAGGTAAGTGAACATGGGCTGGAAATGAAATTGGTCGATGTTGAATTTACATTTGACCGAAACAAGGTCATCTTCTACTTCACAGCAGATGGCAGAGTTGATTTCCGTGAGCTAGTGAAGGATCTTGCATCAATTTTCAAAACGAGAATTGAACTTCGCCAGATTGGCGTAAGAGACGAGGCAAAAATGCTTGGCGGCATTGGTCCTTGCGGGCGAATGCTTTGCTGTTCGACATTCTTAGGAGACTTTGAACCAGTGTCGATTAAGATGGCAAAGGATCAAAACCTGTCGTTAAATCCGACAAAAATTTCCGGACTATGCGGCCGTTTGATGTGCTGCTTGAAATATGAGAATGATGAGTATGAAACAGCGAAGGAACAATTACCGGATATCGGCGAAACGATTCAAACGTCTAATGGCTCTGCCAAGGTAGTAGGGCTCAATATTTTAGAACGAATTTTGCAAGTTGAATTAACCGGGCAAGAAAAAGTGATAGAATATACATGGGAAGAATTATTACAAGAAGGCGTTGTATCTGCACAAACAACTGAGTAACGAGGTGTGCCACCTTGGATAAAAAGGAACTATTTGATACGGTGATTAATTTAGAAGAACAAATCGGTTCTCTTTATCGCCAGTTAGGTGATTTGAAAAATCATATCGGTGAAGTGATTGAAGAAAATCATCAGCTGCAGATGGAGAATCAGCACTTGCGTGAACGTCTGGATCAGTCGGATCGAGACAAATCGTCTGAGGCAGAGAATGATTCTGCCCAGAAGCCAAGTCATTCTGATATAGGAGAAGGTCATGATAACCTGGCCCGGTTATATCAGGAGGGCTTCCATATTTGTAATGTACATTATGGAAGCATTCGTAAAGAGGGAGACTGTTTGTTCTGTCTGTCATTTTTAAATAAAAAATGAGAAAAGGCTTCCGCTGAACCGGGAGCCTTTTTCACAGGAAAAGAAAGGATACATCATGGTTTCGTTAAGAGAAGATGAACGTTTAGATTACCTGCTCGCCGAAGATATGAAGATTATACAAAGTAAAACTGTGTTTGCCTTTTCATTGGACGCAGTATTATTAGCTAAATTTGCGTATGTACCGATCCAAAAAGGGGAGATCATTGATCTTTGTACCGGAAACGGTATCGTGCCATTGCTGCTTTCGACTCGTTCTAAGGCCTCGATTACGGGTGTTGAAATTCAAGAACGGCTGTTTGATATGGCAAAAAGAAGTGTGGAGTATAATCAACTTGCGCACCAGATTGAATTGATTCATGGTGATTTGAATGATATGCCGGAACGCTACGGCAACCATAAAGTTGATGTGATTACATGTAACCCGCCATATTTTAAAACACTTTTTAAGGATGAAATCAATGAAAATGAATATTTGGCGATTGCACGGCACGAAATTCATTGTACATTAGAAGATGTTATTCGTGTTTCTTCCACGCTGCTAAAGCAAGGGGGAAAACTGGCGATGGTTCATCGACCAGGACGGCTGCTTGAGATTGTGGAATTAATGAAGAAATACCGAATTGAGCCAAAACGAATTCAATTTGTTTATCCCAAACAAGGGAAAGAAGCCAATACCATCTTGGTAGAGGGCATAAAAGATGGAAAACCAGATCTGAAAATTCTCCCGCCTCTTTTTGTTTATGGGGAAGATCAGGAGTATACAGATGAAATCAGGACGATACTGTATGGAGAAGCATAATCATTACTTCTATGTATTAAAATGTGCAGATGGCAGCCTGTATGCGGGTTATACAAATGATTTACAAAAGAGATTGATGACCCACAATAGTGGAAAGGGAGCAAAGTATACAAGAGCGAGACGGCCGGTTGAGCTTTTTTATCATGAATGTTTTGCAACCAAAAGAGAAGCCATGCAGCAAGAATATCGTTTCAAAACGTGGACGCGGAAAAAGAAAGACATTTATATAGAAGAAATGCGAATAGAAAAGGAGACGGCACATGAAAAAGACACAGAAAAGCTTTGATGGTCAATCTGGTATGGGGATTCTTTATCTTGTCCCAACCCCGATCGGAAATCTAGAAGATATGACGTTCCGAGCGATACAAACATTAAAAGATGTAGACTATATTGCCGCAGAAGATACAAGGCAAACGAAAAAGCTTTGTCATGTATACGAAATTGATACACCCTTAACCAGCTATCATGAGCATAACAAAGACAGCAGCGGCCACAAGTTAATCGAATGGCTAAAAGAAGGGAAAAATATCGCACTCGTGAGTGATGCCGGTTTACCGACGATTTCAGATCCAGGGGCCGAAGTGGTTCGAGATTTTACTAGCATTGGGGGCTATGTCATTCCGTTACCTGGCGCTAATGCTGCACTAACGGCACTCATTGCATCAGGAATCGCGCCTCAGCCATTTTTCTTTTACGGTTTTCTCGACCGTCAAAAAAAAGAAAAGAAAAAGCAGCTTGAAGCCTTGAAGAAACGCCAAGAAACGATCATTTTCTATGAAGCACCCCATCGATTAAAAGAAACGCTGACTTTGATGAAGGAAGTGTGGGGGAATCGGAACATCGCAATTACGAGAGAACTGACGAAAAAATTCGAAGAGTTTATTCGTGGAGATTTAGAGTCTGTGCTGACATGGGCTGCGGAGAATCAAATCCGAGGTGAATTCTGTCTTGTGGTACAAGGAAATGATCAAGCTGAAGAAGAGCTGAATGAAGAAGCTTGGTGGACGTCCTTATCTGAAAAAGAACATGTGATCCATTACATAGAGGAAGGATTAACGTCGAAGGAAGCCATTAAACGTACAGCTGTCGAACGTGGTGTGCCAAAGCGCACGATATACGATGCCTTTCATATTGAACAATAAAGAAAGGTTCTTGCAAACGGTGCAAGAACCTTTTTTATATGAACCTTATTTTTGTGATTGAAGTTGGTTTTGAATTTCGTTAATGATTTGCTCTGCACCTTCACGGCTAAGAACTAATTTACCATTAGCAAGCTTAAGGTTATCGTCTGATACTTCACCTGTTACTTGGCAAGTCATGTTTGGTTTATATTTTTTTAGGATAATTTTTTCATCATCAACATAAATTTCCAAAGCGTCTTTTTCAGCGATTCCTAGCGTACGGCGAAGTTCGATTGGAATCACCACGCGTCCTAATTCGTCAACTTTACGTACAATACCTGTAGATTTCATCTTCATTCTCCTCCCAAAAAGAACTTATTCTTAATATAATATTATCTTCGTCATTATTCGACAAATTCCTTACATTCCTAGCATAACAAGGTTTCCATAAATCGTCAATCATTTTGTTTACTATTGTTTGTAAAATATGACTCTTAAAGTCAAAAGACCTTGAAACTACTGGTGTATAAGGATTTTGTAGGCTTTTTCTATGAAAATATAAGAAATGACGAGATCAGATTAACAAGACTTTCGCCCTAATTTAGCCAATTGTAAATCTGGAAATAGATTTCATACGACAATATTCGACAAAATGTCGACGGGTTTGTCGTTTTTTTCGAAAAACTCATCTTTTTCGATCATTTCATCTTGTTCTATGTATATATGCTTGATCTTAAAGGCTAAGATGGTATCATAGAGAAAGCACAAGTGCAAAATTGAATGAATTGATCTGACACATTTTCATGTAATGATGATAACCGCTCTCGTCCATTGGGCGGGAGTTTTTGACATTTACACACACGCAGGAGGTTCCGACATGCCAGAAAAGAAAAAAACGTTTTATCTGACAACACCTATTTACTATCCGAGCGGAAAATTACATATTGGACATGCTTATACGACAGTAGCAGGAGATGCTATGGCTCGTTATAAACGTCTTCAAGGCTATGATGTGATGTATTTAACGGGTACAGATGAGCACGGACAAAAAATTCAGCAAAAAGCTGAAGAACAAAATATCACACCGATCGAGTATTTAGATCCAGTCGTAGAAGACATTCAATCATTATGGAAGAAACTCGACATTTCTAATGATGACTTCATCCGTACAACGGAAAAAAGACATACGAAAATCATTGAGCAAGTCTTTCAAAAATTGCTTGATCAAGGAGATATTTATTTAGATCAATATGAGGGCTGGTACAGTATTCCTGATGAGACATTCTATACAGAAACACAGCTTGTTGATGTTGAGCGTAATGAGAAAGGGGAAGTCATTGGCGGGAAAAGCCCTGACAGCGGCCACCCTGTTGAATTAATTAAAGAAGAATCATATTTCTTCCGCATGAGTAAGTATGCGGATCGTTTGCTCGATTATTACGAAAAAAATCCATCGTTTATTCAGCCTGAATCAAGAAAGAATGAAATGATTAATAACTTCATTAAACCAGGTTTAGAGGATCTAGCAGTATCAAGAACAACCTTTGATTGGGGAATTAAAGTTCCTAACAATCCAAAACACGTCATTTATGTATGGATTGATGCGTTATTCAACTATTTAACTGCGATTGGCTATGGAACAGATCAAGATGAAAAATATAAAAAATATTGGCCTGCCAACGTTCATCTCGTAGGAAAAGAAATTGTACGCTTCCATACGATTTATTGGCCGATTATGCTGATGGCATTAGATCTGCCTCTGCCGAAACAAATTTTTGCACACGGCTGGCTGCTCATGAAAGATGGCAAAATGTCTAAATCAAAAGGGAATGTGGTAGATCCGGTCACATTAATTGATCGCTATGGCCTCGATGCCCTTCGTTATTATCTGCTTCGCGAAGTACCATTTGGTGCGGATGGTGTGTTTACACCAGAAGGATTCGTGGAACGTGTAAACTATGACCTTGCCAATGATTTAGGTAACTTGCTTAATCGTACAGTTGCGATGGTGCAAAAATATTTTGACGGCACTTTAAGCAGCTATAAGGGTCCTGTTAATGAGTTTGATGAGGAGCTGAAAGCAGTAGCTGAACAAACAGTCAAAGCCTATGAAGAAGCGATGGAAAATCTTGAATTCTCTGTGGCTCTTTCAAATGTTTGGACATTAATCAGCAGAACCAATAAATATATTGATCAAACAGCTCCATGGGTGCTGGCAAAGGATGAAACAAAACGAAAAGAACTGCATTCTGTTATGTATCATTTAGCAGAATCACTTCGAATCACTGCAGTACTCTTAACGCCATTCCTAACGAAAACACCTGAGAAAATCTTCTTCCAGCTTGGGATTGAAGAAGAGAAGCTCAAAAGCTGGGATAGTATCCTATCATTTGGTGCGATTCAACAAGCGACGGTACAAAAAGGAGAGCCTTTGTTCCCGCGTTTAGAGGTTGAAGAAGAAGTAGCCTACATTAAAGAAAAAATGCAGGGAAGTGCACCTAAGGTAGAAGAAGAAAAAGTGGAAATCGAAGAAACGGAATTACCTGAGCTGGGAGCAGAAATTGCATTTGATGATTTCTCAAAAGTTGATCTTCGAGTTGCACAGGTATTGGAAGCAGCCCCAGTGAAAAAAGCGGATCGTCTCTTAAAGCTTCAGCTTGATTTTGGATTTGAAAAAAGACAAATAGTCTCTGGGATTGCCAAGCACTATCAACCAGAGGAATTAGTAGGGAAGAAGCTTGTTTGCGTAGCGAATCTTACACCAGTTAAACTCCGAGGGGAAATTTCCCAGGGAATGATTTTAACTGGAGAAACTGGCGGGAAATTGCAGGTTCTTGAAGTAGATCAATCTCTAGCAAATGGAACAAAAATTTTATAAATTAACAAAGGTGTTCCACGTGTAACATTTCGTCGAACACCTTTTGTTTTTTAGGAGAATTGTCGAAAGGAGCAATCAACCATGTTATTTGATACACATGCCCACTTAAATGCAGAACAATACAATGAAGACTTAGAGCAGGTGATCGAAAGAGCGAAAAGCGAAAAAGTTGAGAAAATCGTGGTGGTAGGGTTTGACCGCCCGACAATTACGAGAGCGATGGAATTAATTGAAGAGTATGATTTCATATATGCAGCTATCGGCTGGCATCCAGTCGATGCTATTGATATGACAGATGAGGATTTGGCTTGGATCAAAGATTTATCTCAACACGAAAAAGTGGTTGCAATTGGAGAAATGGGTCTGGATTACTATTGGGACAAGTCGCCAAAAGATGTGCAAAAGGAAGTATTTAGACGCCAAATTGCTCTTGCGAAGGAAGTGAAGCTTCCAATCGTTATTCATAATCGTGACGCAACGGAAGATGTCGTGACGATTTTAAAGGAAGAGGGAGCAGCTGAGGTTGGAGGTATTATGCACTGCTTTACTGGCAGTCTGGAAACTGCAAAAGCGTGTATGGAGATGAACTTTTATATTTCATTCGGTGGACCCGTGACATTTAAAAATGCCAAAAAGCCAAAGGAAGTTGTAAAGGAGATACCAAGTGACAAGCTTTTGATTGAAACAGACTGCCCATACTTAACGCCAGTGCCATTTAGAGGGAAACGTAATGAGCCAAGTTATGTCAAATATATCGCGGAACAGATTGCGGAGCTGAGAGAAATCAGCTTTGAAGAGCTTGCTGAATTGACAACAAAAAATGCAAAAAAAGTTTTCCGTATAAACTGACAGTATATGATGTCAATCCTTGTTTAAGCTTGTCCAATTGTGAAACATAACGAAAAAGTTCTACACGTTTGCGCCTCCTCATAGGATAAGTTGTCGATAAGTCTTTCTTCCCTTCCTTCCATAAATCTCCCATAATAGGTTTACAATCGAGCATTTTTGTACAGTGGGTGGAAGGGTTGACAGGTTTTGAGATACTCTATATAATCTCTCCGAGGAGAAGGAGGCGTTTTTCATCGTACAAAAAATGAAAAATCTGTTTTCTGTGAAGCTAGGAAAAGGCAAGGTTTTATTACTAGTGGTTTGCTTGCTTTTAGCTGGAACTGGAACGGCTTACGGTGCGCATGAGCTCACTAAGCAGTCTATTACCATTTCAATCAATGGTAAAGAGAAGACAATTCGTACACATGAAGAGACAGTAGCACAGCTGCTTTCAGACCTTGGAATAAGGACCAAGGCGGAGGATCATATCTCTCCAAGTCTAAATACAAAGATTCAAGACAATATGAACATTGTGTATGATGCGGCTATACCGGTTCATCTGACCCTAGATGGGAAAGAGAAAACGATATGGACTACAGATCAGACGGTTGGAGCATTATTGAAGAATGAGAAGATAGATATAGGGAAGCACGATCAAGTAACACCAGGAAAGAATGACAAGTTAAAAAAGGATATGAATCTTGTGGTTCAGCAGGCCTTCCAGGTCAGCTTAAATGATGGAGGAAAAGATAAAAAAGTGTGGACCACTTCGACTACGGTCGCTGACTTTTTAAAGCAACAAGAGCTAAAGCTCAAGAAGCACGATAAGATCAAGCCTGCGTTACATAGTAACCTTTCTAAAAAGAGCGCAGATATAAAGATCACTCGGGTGGAAAAGGTCACCGATGTAGTGGAAGAGAAAATTGCTTTTGATACCAAACATAAAAAGGATCATTCTCTTGAAAAAGGGAAAGAGAAGGTACTTAAAAAAGGTGAAGAAGGTAAATTGAAGAAGCACTATGCCATTGTGAAAGAAAACGGCAAAGTGGTGTCTAAAGAATTGATTAAAGAAGTGACCGAAAAAGATAGTAAGGACCGATTAGTGGCTATTGGTACACAAGTGGCCAAAAAGGAACCTACAGCGTCCCCTGCGGTTTCACGAAGCAATGAATCGTCAGGAAAAGAATTTTATGTGGCATCAACAGCCTATACAGCGAGCTGTGCTGGATGTACGGGCAGAACGTCTACAGGCTTTAATTTAAAAGCAAATCCAGGTGCAAAGGTTATAGCAGTTGATCCGAGTGTCATTCCGCTGGGCTCAAAAGTGTATGTGGAAGGCTATGGATATGCCGTTGCATCAGACACTGGATCTGCTATAAAAGGGAATAAAATTGATGTGTTCGTCCCAAGTAAGTCGGCAGCTTATCAATGGGGAAATAAACGAGTAAAAATTAGAGTACTCAAATAAACACATCAAATCATTTATATGAACAGAGGGCTTTGCGCACCCTCTGTTTTTTTGGTTATAATAGAAGCACTGTTTTCTAATTAATTAGACGCAAAAGCAACATGAAAGGTTTCGTTTTTTTAACCAAAAAATGTAGATTGTTTTTGCAAGCGGAGGAATACATGAAAATCAAAGAAATCATTGTGGTGGAGGGTCGTGATGACACTGCCAGAGTGAAGATGGCAGTGGATGCAGATACGATCGAAACAAACGGATCTGCCATTGGCGATACAGTCATTCAACAAGTGCGTCTTGCTCAGGAGACGAGAGGGGTCATTATTTTAACAGATCCTGATTTTCCTGGTGAGAAGATCCGTAAAACCATCGCAGAGGCAGTTCCTGGCTGTAAGCACGCTTTTTTGCCAAAACATCTTGCGAAGGCGAAGCGGGATAAAGGAATTGGTGTCGAGCATGCTTCCTTGGACAGTATTCGGGAATGTCTTGCCCATGTCCATGAAGAAATGGAAGTAACGGAAAGTGACATTACTTTAGATGACATATTTGACGCAGGCCTTATCGGAGGCGAAGCATCGAAACGCCGCCGCGAACGACTAGGAGTGCTTTTAAATATAGGATATACCAATGCGAAGCAGCTGCAAAAGCGCCTTCACATGTTCCAAATAACCAAACATGATTTTATTGCGGCCTTAAAGACCGTCATGCAGGAGGAAGCCGATGAATAAAGATATTGCGACACCCGTCAGAACGAAGGAAATACTGAAGAAGTACGGTTTCTCTTTTAAAAAGAGCTTAGGGCAGAACTTCTTAATTGATACAAATATTTTAGATCGCATTGTTGATCACGCAGAGGTTACAGATGAGACCGGCGTCATTGAAATTGGGCCTGGTATCGGCGCATTGACAGAGCAGCTCGCTAAACGTGCAAAGAAAGTCACCGCTTTTGAAATCGATCAGCGTTTATTGCCTATTTTAAACGATACGCTCTCTCCATATGATAATGTCACGATCATTCATCAAGATGTATTAAAAGCCGATGTGAGAAAGGTCATCGAGGAGAATTTTGCTGACTGTAAAGAAGTGATGGTCGTAGCCAACCTTCCATATTACGTGACAACACCGATTATTATGAAATTGCTTGAAGAAAACCTTCCATTGAAAGGGATTGTGGTCATGCTGCAAAAAGAAGTAGCAGATCGTATGGCAGCTGCCCCTTCATCAAAGGAATATAATTCACTGTCTATCGCAGTTCAATATTATACCGAAGCAAAAACGGTGATGGTTGTGCCTAAAACGGTTTTTGTTCCTCAGCCCAATGTTGATTCGGCTGTGATTAAGCTGACTGTTCGTGAAACGCCTGCTGTCTCAGTAGAAAATGATGCGTTTTTCTTTCAATTGATCCGAGCAAGCTTTGGCCAGCGCCGGAAAACATTGATGAATAATTTGATGAACAATCTCCCTGATGGAAAAAAACATAAAGCCATCATCGAAGAAGCACTTCAAACAGCAGATATTGATGGAAAGCGCCGCGGAGAATCATTATCCATTGAGGAATTTGCCCGTTTGTCGAATGTTTTACAAAAAGCCCTATCGTAAGGGCTTTTTTCTTTTGTTTTTCACCACTTCAACTGTTCGGGCATAGGCTAGAAAGAACAGCATATATGAAAGACGATACCAACAGGATATGAGCCTGATTGTGGAGTGAACAGCATGCAATTTCAAATAGGAGATATGGTGACGAGGGCATCCTATCAAATGGATATTATGTTTCGAATCATTCGAATTGATGAGACAGATCAGCACGAAGCCACTGCCATATTGCATGGGAATGAAGTAAGGCTGATTGCTGATGCTAAGATGTCGGATCTCGTCTTAATTCAAAAAGAGGAGCAGCTGACAAGGGAAAAGGACGACGAACGGAAAATTAACGAATCGCTCGACTTACTAAGACAGGATTATCAGCTGCTGCGTGAAAAACAAGAGTATTATACATCTGGACAATATCAGCATCAGGAGCAGTATTTTCACATGCCTGGAAAGGTCCTTCATTTAGATGGAGATGCTTCATACTTAAAGAAATGCTTAGATGTATATGAACGAATTGGTGTACCTGTGTACGGAGTGCATTGTCATGAGAAGAAAATGCCAAGCGTGATCGATTCGTTACTTGATCAATATCGGCCTGATATTTTGGTCATTACAGGGCATGATGCGTATTCCAAGCAAAAGGGCGGCGTAAATGATATCGGTGCCTATCGCCATTCTCGTCATTTCGTTGAGACGGTTCAAAAAGCAAGAAAGAAAATTCCTCATTTAGATCAGCTTGTGATCTTTGCAGGCGCCTGTCAATCTCATTTCGAATCATTGATCCAAGCAGGTGCCAATTTTGCAAGCTCACCTTCACGTGTGAACATCCATGCGCTCGATCCCGTCTATATCGTTGCGAAGATCAGCTTCACTCCATTTGTAGATCGAATCAATGTGTGGGATGTGCTTCGTAATACATTAACAAGAGAAAAAGGTCTCGGAGGCATCGAGACGAAGGGTGTTTTAAGGGTAGGTATGCCATATAAAAAAGACCATGAATCGACATAACCCGACTGATTTCAGTCTGGTTTTTTTTATGTGTAAAAAGAAATTTCAAACGGATACATAATTCACCGGAATTTGAGAAAAATAGGGAGGAGAAAAGGTAGAAGTTTGTCAAAATTATTTTGTTGACAATGGCTCGTGTTGGTTGATATAATTTAATTTTTATTTGACAAAAATGGGCCGTTGTTGTATAATTATCTCAGTGAGGTGGATGCAATGGCGAAGACTTTGTCCGACATCAAAAGATCGCTTGATGGTAACTTAGGTAAACGTTTGACGTTAAAGGCTAACGGAGGCCGCCGTAAAACAATTGAGCGTTCGGGCATTTTAGCTGAAACGTACCCTTCTGTATTTGTGATTCAATTAGATCAAGATGAGAATTCGTTTGAAAGAGTTTCTTACAGTTATGCAGATATACTGACTGAGACGGTCGAATTAACGTTCGATGATACCGCTAGCTCAGTCGCCTATTAATGGGCAGTGAACTTCTTGTTTACTGCTTTTTGTTTTGCCTTTTTTTCTGAATGGGAGTCTGTCCATTTTTTGAAAGGGGTAAAAGAAAGGATTCGATACAAAATAAGAAAGCCACAAAAGCAGTGGCACTGATTCGAATTCTCGACTAAAGGGGCTGTTTCGTTTGGGTAGACGCCGAGGCATTATGTCAGATGAGTTCAAATACGAGCTGGCGAAGGATCTTGGATTTTATGATACCGTCAAAAATGGAGGCTGGGGAGAAATTCGTGCGCGTGACGCAGGTAATATGGTCAAACGTGCCATCGAATTAGCTCAGCAGCACATGGCTCAGGATGAGAATCAACGATAGAAAAATGGTCAGGGATACCTCAGGTGTCTCTGGCTTTTTTTGCTGAAAAAGTCAGTGTGCTGGGCGTAAAAGCCAATATTCATCAGATCCATCAAATGTGATACAATATTGATACTTATGTTTAGATGGAGAAGTAGGTGAAATGTTTGCGTATTTTAGAAAAAGCACCGGCAAAAATTAATCTCTCACTTGATGTTCATGGAAAAAGACCGGATGGATATCACGAAGTAGAGATGGTGATGACAACAATAGACCTTGCAGATCGACTTGAGCTGACGGAGCTGGACAAAGACGAAATCCGTGTATCATCTCATAATCGATTTGTGCCAGATGATCAGCGTAACTTGGCTTATCAGGCGGCTAAATTACTCAAAACAAGGTTCGGTATTCAAAAAGGAGTATCGATTGTCATCACAAAAGCAATACCTGTTGCAGCAGGTTTAGCTGGAGGCAGCAGTGATGCTGCAGCAGCGCTTCGCGGTTTAAACCGTTTGTGGAAGTTGAATCTCACGTTAGATGAACTAGCTGAGCTTGGAGCGGAGATCGGCTCAGATGTGTCTTTTTGTGTACACGGAGGCACAGCACTAGCGACAGGACGTGGAGAAAAACTGAAGCATATCGCGACACCGCCGCATTGCTGGGTGATTTTAGCGAAGCCGGTGATTGGGGTATCTACAGCTGAAGTTTATAGACAATATGACGCAAGCAAAGTAGAACACCCAAATGTACAGCGTATGATTGAAGCCATTGAAGCGAAAGATTATAAAGAGATGTGCGGCTCACTCGGTAACGTTCTGGAGTCTGTGACATTAAAGATGTATCCGGAAGTAGATATGATCAAAAGACAGATGAAGCGTTTCGGTGCTGATGCTGTATTAATGAGTGGAAGCGGCCCAACTGTATTTGGCTTGATTCAATATGAATCGAAGGTACAAAGAATATATAACGGACTGAGAGGATTTTGTGATCAAGTATACGCTGTCCGCATGATCGGCGAACAAAATGCCCTTGATTAAATCCGTATATTAAGTTATATTATTCATAAATTATTCGGGTTCTGGGGGTAAGTTCATGAAGTTTCGTCGAAGCGGCAGATTGGTGGACTTAACAAATTATTTGTTAGCCCACCCGCACGTACTAGTACCTTTAACTTTTTTTGCAGAACGTTATCAATCTGCAAAGTCCTCCATTAGTGAAGACTTAACGATTATCAAACAGACCTTCGAACAGCAGGGAATAGGCACATTGCTTACTGTACCTGGCGCTGCTGGCGGAGTGAAATATATTCCTAAAATTCACCTAAAAGAAGCAGATGACGTAGTAAACGATATCGGAGAGGCATTATCAACTCCTGAACGTGTACTTCCTGGCGGTTATTTATATTTAACCGATGTTTTAGGCAATCCATCGATTCTTGCGAAAATCGGTAAGCTGTTTGCGACCATCTTTGCGGACCGTGCGATTGATGTCGTCATGACCGTTGCGACAAAGGGTATTCCAATTGCCTATTCTGTTGCGGGTTATTTAAATGTGCCTGTTGTGATCGTTAGAAAAGATAATAAGGTAACCGAAGGATCAACAGTCAGTATTAATTATGCGTCAGGTTCGTCTAACCGAATTCAAACCATGTCCCTTGCAAAGCGCAGCTTAGATAAAGGCTCCAATGTGCTGATCATTGATGACTTTATGAAAGCGGGCGGAACCATTAACGGCATGATGAATTTGCTTGAGGAATTTAATGCAAATGTTGCAGGGATCGGTGTTCTTTTAGAAGATGAGGGCGTAGATGAACGTCTTGTCGATGAATATGTCTCATTGTTAAAGCTTTCAACCATTGATATGAAGCAAAAAATCATTGAGATCAATGAAGGCAATTTCCACGAGTTTTTTCATCCGAAAGCGTAAGCTTTGATTAAACATGTATTTGAATGGGAGAGATTGATATGACAAAAGTTGTTCAAACCAAACATGCACCAGCAGCCATTGGACCTTACTCTCAAGGAATTATTGTCAATAACATGTTTTACAGCTCAGGGCAAATTCCATTAACCCCAGCTGGAGATTTTGTCAATGGAGATATTAAAGAACAAACACATCAAGTATTCCGTAATCTTGAGGCTGTACTTGAAGCAGCAGGTGCTTCCTTTGAAACAGTCGTGAAAGCAACTGTTTTCATCAAAGATATGGAACAATTCGCTGAAGTGAATGAAGTGTACGGTGAGTATTTCCATACACATAAGCCAGCTCGTTCATGTGTGGAAGTGGCAAGACTTCCAAAGGATGCGCTTGTAGAAATAGAAGTAGTTGCATTAGTGAAATAAACAGGCACTCTCAATGAAAGCCGTTTGGTTTCATCATATGCAGGGAAAGACATCATCATGATGTCTTTTTTTATGCTGAGAATGTAAGCGTCGTCACGAATATGACAAATAATGTATAAATATCCCGATATTTCAAAAAAAGTTTAAAAAAAGAGCAGGAGAATCACCACGATCGTTGAATACCTAAGTAATGCTTTTATATTGGGAAAAGGTGGTGAACTACTGTGGAAGTTACTGACGTAAGATTACGCCGCGTGAATACCGATGGTCGCATGAGGGCGATTGCATCCATCACGCTGGACCACGAATTTGTTGTTCATGATATTCGTGTGATTGATGGAAATAATGGGTTGTTTGTTGCAATGCCTAGCAAACGCACGCCCGATGGAGAGTTTCGCGATATTGCACATCCAATTAATTCAAGCACTCGGGGTAAAATCCAAGATGCTGTATTAAATGAATATCATCGCTTAGGCGAAGAGGAAGAAACAATTGAATATGAAGAAGCTGGAGCTTCTTAATCATACGTGAACCTAAAAAGACAGCTTTAAGAGAAAATGAATGTTTTCTTTTAAATGCTGTCTTTTTTGCGTTCTTTCTCTTGTTTCTTAAGTCTTTCATCTGTTAGAAAATTATTGTACTTCCTTATGTATCCTTGAAATCAGTCTTTATTTAGGATATATTTTTCTATGGATAATAGGGATATTGGAGGCCAATCAATGGATAAGCGGTTCGCAGTGATTTTAGCAGCGGGAAAAGGAACGAGAATGAAGTCAAAGCTATATAAAGTACTTCATCCAGTTTGCGGAAAGCCAATGGTCGAGCATGTGGCAGATGAAGCGTTAAAGCTTTCTTTAGCCAAGCTAGTGACGATTGTCGGTCATGGTGCAGAGGACGTGAAAGAGCAGCTTGGAGACAGAAGTGAGTATGCACTTCAAGAAGAACAGCTGGGAACAGCCCATGCCGTTAAACAAGCAAAGTCGTTCCTCGCGCAGGAAAAGGGAACAACCATTGTCATTTGTGGTGATACGCCATTATTGACAGCGGAAACAATGGAAGCCATGTTAAGCGAGCATCAAAAACATCAAGCAAAAGTCACTATTTTAACAGCACATGCGGATGATCCAACAGGCTATGGCCGTATTATTCGTGACGAAACAGGTGCTGTCGTGAAAATTGTGGAGCATAAAGATGCGAACGATGCAGAGCGTCAAGTGAATGAAATTAATACAGGGACTTATTGCTTTTCAAATGAAGATCTCTTCCGTGTGATTGAGCAAGTGTCGAATGAAAATGCACAGGGTGAATACTACTTGCCAGACGTTATTGAAATTCTAAAAAATGAAGGGCAAACAGTTGCAGCTTATCAAACACCGCATTTTGAAGAAACACTTGGAGTCAATGACCGTATCGCTCTATCACAAGCAGAGCAATTCATGAAGCGACGTATTAATCATCAGCATATGAAGAATGGTGTGACCTTGATTGATCCTGAGAACACGTATATTTCGCCAGATGCTGTCATCGGTGAAGATACAGTTATTTATCCTGGGACGGTCATCAAAGGGAATGTAAAAATCGGTGCAGACGCCACTATTGGGCCAAACACTGAAATTGTTGACAGCATCATCGGAGATCGAACAGTTATTAAGCAATCTGTCGTCTGCGATAGTGAGGTTGGAGTTGATGTGACAATTGGACCGTTTGCTCATATTCGCCCATTGTCGAAAATTGGCGATGAAGTAAAAATCGGAAATTTTGTCGAAATCAAGAAAACAGTTTTTGGAGACCGCAGCAAAGCATCTCATCTAAGCTACATTGGAGACGCAGAGGTCGGAACTGATGTAAATCTTGGCTGTGGTTCCATTACAGTCAACTATGATGGGAAAAACAAATTCTTAACGAAGATTGAAGACGGCGCATTTATTGGCTGTAATTCAAATCTCGTTGCACCAGTCACTGTCGGAAAAGGGGCATATGTTGCAGCCGGTTCAACGGTTACAGAAGATGTACCGCAGGATGCATTGTCTATTGCTAGAGCAAGACAAGTCAATAAAGAAGATTATGTGAAAAATATTCATAAAAAATAATCCAAATACCCGGAGGTTTACCATGTCTAATCGTTATGCTGATGCGAATTTAAAGATATTCTCTTTGAATTCAAACCCTGAACTTGCCAAAGAAATTGCCGATCGTATCGGAGTTGATGTAGGAAAGAGCTCTGTTAAACGCTTTAGTGACGGTGAAGTCCAAATCAATATTGAAGAAAGTATCCGCGGCTGTGATTGTTATGTTATTCAATCAACAAGTGCGCCAGTCAATGAGCATATTATGGAACTGCTCATTATGGTGGATGCGCTAAAACGCGCTTCTGCGAAAACTGTCAATATTGTGATCCCTTATTACGGATATGCACGTCAAGATCGTAAAGCAAAACCTCGTGAGCCAATCACTGCGAAGCTTTTTGCAAACTTGCTTGAAACAGCAGGTGCTACACGTGTGATTGCGCTTGATCTTCATGCGCCGCAAATCCAAGGTTTCTTCGATATTCCAATCGATAACTTAATGGCTGTGCCAATCTTAACAAACTATTTCGAACAGAAGAATTTGAATGATATCGTTGTTGTGTCTCCTGACCACGGTGGTGTGACACGTGCGCGTAAAATGGCAGACCGCCTGAAAGCGCCAATCGCAATTATCGACAAACGCCGTCCAAAGCCAAACGTTGCTGAAGTCATGAACATTATTGGTAACATTGAAGGCAAAACGGCCATTCTAATCGATGATATCATTGATACAGCTGGTACTATTACACTTGCTGCAAATGCGCTAGTCGAAAATGGAGCAGCTGAAGTATATGCTTGCTGTACGCACCCAGTCTTGTCTGGACCAGCAGTAGAACGCATCACAAACTCTAAAATTAAAGAATTAGTTGTAACAAACAGTATTCAATTAACTGATGACAAGAAAGTTGGAAAATTCATTCCGCTTTCAGTTGGGCCTTTGCTTGCAGAAGCCATCATCCGTGTACATGAAGAAGAATCTGTGAGCTACCTTTTTAGCTGATTATCTGATTAAAAAAGGCCCTAGGCATCAAGCTTAGGGTCTTTTTGCTATCATCATTCACGGCAAATAGGTTTAAAATGATTCGGTTATGGGTAATTATGAGAGTAGTGACAAAAAAGAAATAGGATGGTGCTGAATATGGCAACTTTAAAAGCAAATAAAAGAACTGATTTCAAACGTTCCACACTGCAAAAAATCCGTCATTCAGGACACGTTCCTGGTGTCATATACGGAAAAAATACAGACAATCTGGCTGTTTCATTAGACAGCATCGATTTATTAAAAACCTTACGTGATGAAGGGAAGAATACAATCATCACCTTAGATGTGGGTGGTGAAACGAAATCTGTGATGGTGACAGAATTACAAACAGATCCGCTGAAAAACGAACTTGTTCATGCTGATTTCCAAGTCGTTGACTTACAGCGTGAAATTGAGGCAGATGTACCAATACAGCTGATTGGCGAGTCTAAAGGGGTAAAAGATGGCGGTGTGCTTCAGCAGCCACTATTTGAACTATCTGTTACAGCGAAACCAAAAGATATTCCGCAGAATATTGAAGCTGATATTACAAACTTAGAAGTCAATGATGTCTTAACAGTTGCTGATCTGCCTGTTCAGTCATCTTATCAAATCAATAACGATCCAGAAGAAGTCGTTGCCTCCATTCTGCCGCCTCAGCAATCAGAGGTTCCTGAGCCAGATAGCGAAGAAGAGCCGCAAGAGCCTGAGGCCATTAAAGAAAAGGATGACGATGGAGAATAACTGGTCATTTAGAGACGTAACCCTCCCGCGGTTGCGTCTTTTGTGCTAGAATGAAAAGAATTCATACGTTTTTACATGAGGCAATCTGATTGGCTCATTTTTTAGGCGTGTGCTGTGTGACAAAGGAGGTTATTGGTTTCATGATTGCATTCGTTGGATTAGGCAATCCAGGAAAAGAATATGAAAAAACAAGACATAATGTCGGGTTTATGACAATAGATGAATTATCAAAAAAATGGGACATTCCTTTAAATCAATCAAAATTCCATGGACAATTTGGAACTGGGTTTGTTTCGGGGCAAAAGGTTCTACTTGTAAAGCCGCTTACATATATGAACTTATCAGGAGAATGTGTGCGTCCGCTAATGGACTATTACGATATTCCCCTTGAACATTTGAAAGTGATCTATGATGATCTTGATTTGCCAACTGGCCGGATTCGCTTACGTACAAAAGGAAGTGCAGGCGGGCATAATGGAATCAAAACATTAATTCAGCATTTAGGTTCACCTGAATTTGACCGGTTCCGTATCGGCATTGGACGTCCTCAAAACGGCATGAAGGTCGTTGATTACGTACTAGGACGTTTCTCAGAAGAAGAACAGCCTGACATCGCATCAGCCATTCAATCGTCTGTCGAGGCTTGTGAAGCGGCTTTAAAAAAGCCATTTTTAGAAGTGATGAATGATTTTAACAAGAAGGTATAAGAATGATAAGCGAAGCACATACTGATCATAAAATCTCAGCATGGGAGGATCACGTATGGCTTTGCATTATTACTGCCGCCACTGTGGTGTAAAGGTTGGCAGTCTAGATGAATCTGCTGTCCAAAGTGAAGCGCTTGGATTTCATCACTTAACAAATGAGGAAAGAAACGATATGATTTCTTATAGGGAAAATGGTGATTTACATGTACAAACCATTTGTGAGGATTGCCAAGAGGCGCTTGAAAGAAATCCTGATTACCATCAGTATCATACTTTTATTCAATAAAAAAGCTTTGGTGTAGATATTAGACCAAAGCGTTTTTCTGTTTTAAACAAACAGGGAGGAGGAGCCAAATGAAAAACATACAATCATTTATCAAACAAAGTGATGATTTTCAGTCCATTTTTAATGGGCTAAAGGAAGGGTTAAAAGAACAGCTGCTTGCCGGACTATCAGGCTCCGTCAGATCTTTATTTACAGCCGCGATATCAGACGAACTGAAGCGGCCAATGTTTATTGTGACTCACAATTTATATCAGGCGCAGAAGGTAACAGATGATCTAGCAAGTGTGATGCCGGATCGCTCGGTTCTTCTCTATCCTGTCAATGAACTCATCGCTTCAGAAATTGCAGTGGCCAGTCCTGAGCTGAGAGCACAGCGTTTGGATGTCTTGAATCGACTTGCGAATGGAGAAAACCCCATTATCGTCACTCCCGCTGCTGCGGTTCGCAGGATGCTTCCGCCAGTTGAGCTCTGGAAGGAGAGTCAGATCCATTTAAAGATCGGTGAAGAAATTGATTTGGAGGCGTTTTCAAAACAGCTCGTACAAATTGGTTATGACCGGACGTCGATGGTTGCAGCGCCCGGAGATTTTAGTGTGCGCGGAGGAATTATCGACATCTATGCATTAACGGAAGATCATCCAATCCGTATTGAACTGTTTGATACAGAAGTAGACTCGATTCGAACGTTTCATTCGGATACACAGCGTTCATTAGAAACCCTTCAAGAAATCAAAATAGGTCCTGCAAAAGAGTTAATTGTGAGAGGTCCTGAACGAGTGAGAGCCATTGAACAGCTTGATCAAGGGCTGGCGAAGAGCTTAAAGAAATTCAACTCAGATCAGCAAAAAGAACTGCTTCATCAAAATATTTCTGCTGATCGCGAGAAGCTGCTAGAAGGCATCGTGACACAGGAAATGACGAAGTACCTGTCCTATTTCTATGAAAAGCCTGCTAGTTTGCTAGATTACACATCGCAGGATACGATTATTATTTTAGATGAAATCAGCAGAATTCAGGAGATGGAAGAACAGCTTGAACAGGAAGAAGCCGATTGGACAATTAGTCTGCTTGAAGAAGGCAATATTCTTCATGATTTATCTCTATCTTTCCCGTTCCAAGAACTGATCAATCAGCAATCGAGATCCATTCTGTACTACTCTTTGTTCCTGAGACATGTCCAGCAGACAAATCCGCAAAATATCGTCAATGTATCTAGTAAGCAAATGCAGAATTTCCACGGGCAGATGAATGTGCTGGCGAGTGAAATTGAACGCTATAAAAAACAGCAATACACGGTTGTCTTCTTAGGTGCTGATGAAGAGCGGACAGAAAAGCTGTCGTCTGTTCTGCATGATTATGACATTGAAGCCGCTCTTGCTAAACCGGACGCTGAGCTTGTAAGCGGACAGGTGTATATTTTACAAGGTGAGCTGCAAACGGGCTTTGAATTGCCGTTATCAAAAATTGCTGTGATCACAGAAGGTGAACTCTTCAAGAAACGTGTGAAAAAACAGGCACGTAAGCAAAAGCTGACCAATGCAGAGCGAATCAAGAGCTATTCAGAGCTTCAAGTCGGCGATTATGTGGTGCACATTAACCACGGGATCGGTAAATATTTAGGAATTGAAACGCTTGAAATCGGCGGCATTCATAAAGATTATTTAAATATTCATTATCAAGGAAGCGACAAGCTTTATGTACCGGTTGAACAAATTGATCAGGTGCAGAAATATGTAGGATCAGAAGGTAAAGAACCAAAGCTGTACAAACTAGGCGGCAGCGATTGGAAACGTGTGAAGAAAAAAGTGGAAACATCTGTACAGGACATCGCAGATGATCTGATTAAACTGTACGCAGAACGCGAGGCAAGCAAAGGATATGCCTTCTCGCCTGATCATGAGATGCAGCGCCAGTTTGAATCCGCGTTCCCTTACCAGGAAACAGATGATCAAATCCGTTCAATTCACGAAATTAAACAGGATATGGAGCGGGAACGTCCAATGGACCGTCTGCTTTGTGGAGATGTGGGTTACGGAAAAACGGAGGTGGCCATTCGAGCGGCCTTCAAAGCCATTGCTGACGGGAAGCAGGTAGCCCTGCTAGTTCCGACAACCATCTTAGCGCAGCAGCATTTTGACACAATCATGGACCGATTCCAAGACTACCCTGTCAAAATCGCGCAGCTGAGCCGTTTCCGTACAAGAAAAGAAACAACTGAAACGTTAAAAGGACTGAAAAACGGAACGATCGATATGGTTATCGGCACACACCGTCTTCTTTCAAAAGACATCGTCTACAAGGATTTAGGCCTGTTGATCATTGATGAGGAACAGCGTTTTGGTGTGACGCATAAAGAGAAAATTAAACAGATGAAAGCCAATATCGACGTACTGACATTAACGGCTACGCCAATTCCGCGTACGCTTCATATGTCCATGCTAGGCGTGCGGGATTTATCAGTGATTGAAACACCGCCTGAAAATCGATTCCCTGTTCAAACCTATGTGGTCGAGTACAATGGCGCTTTAGTCAGAGAAGCGATTGAGCGAGAATTAGCACGCGGCGGTCAAGTGTACTTCCTTTACAACCGTGTTGAGGATATTGAACGAAAAGCAGACGAAATCTCCATGCTGGTCCCAGACGCAAAAGTCAGTTATGCGCACGGGAAAATGAGTGAGAACGAGCTGGAATCAGTGATGATCAATTTTCTTGAAGGTGAATCAGATGTATTGGTCAGTACCACCATCATTGAAACGGGAGTCGATATTCCAAATGTGAATACACTCATCGTCCACGATGCCGATAAAATGGGGCTCTCTCAGCTGTACCAGCTAAGAGGACGAGTCGGGCGTTCGAACCGTGTCGCTTATGCTTATTTCACGTATCGAAAAGATAAAGTTCTTTCTGAAGTTGCGGAGAAAAGACTTCAAGCCATTAAAGAATTCACAGAGCTCGGATCTGGGTTTAAAATTGCGATGCGTGATTTAACGATTCGAGGAGCAGGGAATTTACTTGGTGCTCAGCAGCATGGCTTCATTGATTCGGTTGGATTCGATCTCTATTCTCAAATGCTGAAAGAAGCCATTGAGGAAAGAAGAGGCGATACTACGGCTCAAGATAAATTCGAGCCAGAAATTGATCTGCAAATTGATGCTTACATCCCAGACACTTATATTTCGGATGGCAAGCAAAAGATTGAAATGTATAAACAGTTCAGAGCAATTGGATCGATTGAAGAGAGAAAAGAGCTTCAGGATGAAATGATCGACCGATTTGGTGAATATCCGCAAGAAGTGGCTGACTTGTTTACGATTGCGACAATGAAGGTGTACGCTGTCCAGGAACGTGTCGAGCTGATCAAGATGGAGAAAGGCATTGTCAGAATGACCCTTGATGAGAAAGCAAGCGGTGAAATCGACGGCCAAAAATTATTTGAGCTCGGCAGTAAATATGGACGTGAAATCGGATTGGGAATGGAAGGCAGCAAGCTGATTATTTCTGTCCAAACGAAAGGCAAGAAGACAGAGGAATGGCTTGAGGTTGTTCTTAACATGCTTCGAGGCCTTCAAGATGTGAAAAAAGAAACCATTCCATCTTCATAAAATTTTGTTTGTCTCTCGTGTATATTACGTTTGATGTGACGGATACTAAACTCAGGGTCAAGTGGTGAATGTTGCATAAAGTGGACGCTTTTGTTCCATTCACCCAACACATCATCAAACGAAAGAGAGGCAGCAGTGAATGAAAGCAACTGGAATTGTACGCCGCATCGATGATCTAGGTAGAGTGGTTATTCCGAAGGAGATTCGCAGAACATTGCGCATTCGGGAAGGAGATCCGCTTGAGATTTTCGTCGACCGCGATGGAGAAGTGATTTTGAAGAAGTATTCGCCGATTAGTGAGCTAGGAGACTTTGCGAAGGAATATGCTGATGCATTATTCGACAGTTTGGGTCATTCCATCCTGATCTGTGATCGAGATACGTATATTGCTGTATCCGGCAGTTCGAAAAAAGAGTACTTAAACAAATCCATCAGTGATTTACTTGAACGAACAATGGATCAGCGTAATTCTGTGTTAGAAGAAAGCAAAAAAGAAATTCAACTTGTCGATGGTATTGATGATGACGTATCTTCTTATACCATTGCACCTATTGTTGCAAACGGAGATCCGATTGGCGCCGTCGTCTTATTTTCTAAAGAGCGTTCAATGGGAGAAGTGGAGCATAAAGCGGCAGAGACAGCAGCTGGCTTCTTAGCCCGTCAAATGGAACATTAGGTCTAATAACTCTATATCATTTTGATAAAACGAAAGAATGCCGATGAAATCATTTGATTTTGTCGGTTTTTTATATGGAATGAAACAAAACGAGACATGTGCCGTCTACTCCTTAGAAAGGAACGTCTTTTTCACGTATGATATAATGAGTGCGTTTAACTGTAGATCTATTTTAAAGGAGTCATCCATGAAAAATGCTGTGAATCAGCCGCACTGGCTTTTCCAGGGTGCGGTGATTTTGACCATCGCAGGCTTGTTATCAAAGGTACTAAGTGCCGTTTACCGTGTCCCGTTTCAAAACATCGTAGGGGACACAGGGTTTTATATTTATCAGCAGGTATATCCTTTCCTTGGCATTGCCATCATGCTTGGTACAACAGGTTTTCCTGTCATGGTGTCCAAGCTTTTGAGTGAGCATGGGGAAGAGAATCGACGGATCATTACAAGGGTATCCTTGATCTATATCACTTTACTGAGCCTGGTCTTATTTCTTTGTCTTTACATAGGAGCAGGCACAATTGCGGGTCTTATGGCAGACAGTCAATTAATTCTGCTCATCCAGATGAGTGCTTTTGTGTTTCTATTTCTGCCGCTCACTGTGATGCTGAGGGGAGTTTTTCAGAGTGACGGTCTGATGCTTCCAACGGCTGTTTCTCAGTTGGTTGAGCAGCTCATCAGGGTAGGTGTCCTGCTTGTTTTATCCTTCTATTTCGTGAGGCATGGCTATTCGCTTTATGAAACAGGGGCGGGTGCAGTGTTCTCTTCTATCGCGGGAAGTGCGGCCTCGCTCATTTTGCTTCTTTTCCTTTGGCTGACCTATCGAAAGCAGTCTGCTGCAAGTATGTCAGGCAAACAGGTGACACTTCGAAAAAAAGATGTTATGAAGAGTTTGGTGCTGTATACATTGACGATTTGTGTCAGCGGTTTGCTCATTTTATGGATGCAAATGATTGATGCTTTTCATCTGTATGCGTTGCTGCGCAGCGAGGGTCTCAGTGAAGCGGCGGCAAAGGCGGCGAAAGGTGTATATGACCGAGGCCAGCCTTTCTTACAGCTCGGAACGGTGTTTGCCATCAGCATCGGAACCTCACTTGTGCCATTTTTATCAGCAGCCATGAGGAATGGAGAGCATGAAACGATACGGCAAAAAGTTCGGTCATCGGTTAAGACCACGTCGGTATTAGGGATAGGGTCAGCGGTTGGACTGATTTGTATTTTAGCACCAGTCAATACAATGCTTTTTCGTAATGATTTAGGCACCGATGCCTTGCAAATATTCTGTATATCGATCGCCTTTACATCGATTGCCATTACGCAGACGGCTTTACTGCAAGGGCTCGGGCATACTGTGTACCCTGCTGTTGTGGTGGTCCTCAGCGTGCTGGTGAAATGGATTCTAACGATTGCGCTTGTACCGTTATTTGGCATCCAAGGTGCCGCATGGTCAACTGTATGTGGTTTTCTCACAGCAGCTGTGCTCAATGCCGTTTATTTGAAGCATAAAGGATGGATTTCGTTGAGAGAGCTGTTCCCGGTGAAAATTCTTTTATCAGCCGCCTTCATGGCTGTGGTCTTAATAGGATATCAGGCTCTGTTTTCATGGGTCATCCCCTTTGAAAAACGTCCGTTTTCCGTTTTAGAGAGCCTGACATCAGTTTTTATTGGTGGTTTCGCCTTTTTATATAGTATTCTTAAGCTAGAAGTATTTACGGACGAGGAATGGAGACTCATTCCATTAGGAGAAAAGATTTTATATTTTAAACAGATGAGAGGGAATCAAAATGGCAGGTAAGATTACCGTCGTCGGTCTCGGGGCAGGCGACATGGATCAGCTGACGCTCGGTGTATATAAGCAGCTGAAGCAGGCGAAAGAAGTATTTATGAGAACGCAGGATCATCCGCTTACCGCAGAGTTGATGCAGGAGGTCCCAGCTCTCACCTTTTTTGATGAAATTTATGAAAAGCACGATCAGTTTGATCAGGTGTATCAGGAAATTACCGAAATATTATTTTCAGAGGCAGCGGAAAAAGACATTGTGTACGCAGTACCTGGTCATCCATTTGTGGCGGAAAAGACCGTACAGCTGCTCGTTTCCGGGCAGAAAGAGCGCGGGATTGAGGTGTCTGTCGCTGGTGGACAAAGCTTTCTAGATGCGACATTCAACTCCTTGCAGATTGATCCCATCGAGGGATTACAATTCGTTGATGCAGGGGATATGAGAGCGGATGATCTGAAATTAACCCAGCACGTCCTGATTTGTCAGGTATATGATCAGATGACAGCTTCGAATGTGAAACTCACACTGATGGAAAAGCTTCCCGACGATTATGAAGTTTATATTGTGACTGCAGCTGGAAGCAGTCAGGAACAGATTACTGCCGTTCCTTTATTTGAACTTGATCGAGATGTGTCGATAAATAACTTAACGAGTGTTTATGTTCCTCCAATTCAAGATGAACAGCTGCTTTATCAACAATTTGACACCTTCCGTGACGTCATACGTACATTAAGAGGTCCGGGCGGCTGTCCATGGGATCAAAAACAAACAAATGAATCACTCAAACCATATTTAATTGAAGAATGCTATGAACTGCTTGAAGCGATAGATGAAGATGACCCAGATCATATGGTGGAAGAGCTTGGCGATGTGCTGCTGCAGGTGCTGCTTCACGCTCAAATTGGCGAAGATGACGGTTATTTCTCAATCGATGACGTCATTCAGCATGTCACAGAAAAAATGATTCGGCGGCACCCCCATGTGTTTGGTGACACGAATGTTTCTGAGGCAGCAGATGTGGTTGCCAACTGGGAAAAAATCAAGCAGCAGGAGAAGCCAGAGCGGACCGGTTCTATTTTGCAATCGATTCCGGCGACACTTCCAGCACTAACAAAGGCATATAAGCTCCAAAAGAAAGCTGCCAAGGTAGGCTTTGATTGGACAGATGTTCAAGATATTTGGAACAAATACGAAGAAGAAAAGCAGGAATTTCTCGATGAAGTGGCAGAGAAGACGGACGAAGGTGCAACGAAGCAGATGAAAGATGAATTTGGAGATCTTTTGTTTGTTCTCGTCAATATTGGCCGGTTCTATCACTTAGAGCCTGAAACGGCACTCGCTTCTGCCAACACAAAATTTATACGGCGCTTTCAGCATATCGAACAAAAAGCAAAGGACATAGGCCGTTCATTAGATGACTTAACGCTAGAGGAAATGGACGATCTATGGAACGATGCGAAACGCATAGAAAGAGGTGAAGACACATGAGACTAGATAAATTTTTAAAAGTGTCCCGTTTAATTAAAAGAAGAACATTGGCAAAAGAAGTAGCTGATCAAGGCAGGATTTCTATTAACGGAACACAGGCGAAAGCAAGCTCTGACGTGAAAGAAGGAGATGAGCTGCAAATCCGCTTTGGTCAAAAACTAGTGACTGTTCAAGTCAACGAGTTAAAGGACACGACGAAAAAAGAAGAAGCGGCTGGCATGTATACTGTGCTAAAAGAAGAAAAAACAGCAGAATAGGGCTTGTTCTAAATGACCCTCTTATCACATACAATGCAGTAACATGCAAGTATGAGATATGGGGGATGTATAGATGAATCAATATTATAATCAACCTCAAGGCACGAAGCTGTCATCAGACGCGGAGCATAATGTCACAATGCGAAACAGAAAGCATTTAGATATTACTGGTGTCAAACAAGTGGAAAGTTTTGATAGTGAGGAATTTCTGCTGGAGACGGTCATGGGGATTCTCGCCATCCGCGGAGAAAATCTGCAAATGAAAAACCTAGACGTCGAAAAGGGCGTTGTGTCGATTAAAGGGCGTGTTTTTGATTTAATCTATGTGGATGAGCAGCACGGGGAGAAAGCTAAAGGATTTTTTAGCAAGCTGTTTAAATGACGCTGACAGTCCAGTTTTATACGATGCTTTCCATGGCGGCGATGGGCATCTGGCTGGGCGCATCGCTTGATACGTACAAGCTGTTTGTGAATCGGGAAAAAACAGCAAAATGGCTTTTGGTTATCCACGATCTCCTTTTTTGGATGGTACAGGGTCTCTTATTCTTTTACGTCCTGCTGCTGACAAATGAGGGAGAATTCAGGCTTTATATTTTTCTAGCCGTTGCTCTAGGTTTCTCGATGTATCAGGCATTGATGAAACATCTGTATCTTAAGATTCTCAAGTTTATCATGATGTGTGTATATCAGACCGTTCTCTTCCTGAAAAGGCTGGTCATGTCGATTGTCTTCCAGCCGATCCGCTGGATGATCACATTGGTAATAAGTGCTATACTGTTCTTGCTCCACTCGCTCTTACGTCTAGTTCGTTTTACGTTTCGGCTCGTGTGGAAGGTGCTGTCGATTGTTTGTTATCCGCTCATCTGGTTACTCAATGTGACCATTATTCATCGGATTCCCGAAAAATGGCGAACATCAATGAGATTGTTTTTCTCAAAAGGAGCAGGAATTTTACAAGGGGCCAAGAAATTATCTGGTACCATCAAAACGAAATGGAAACAATTCTGGACAAAGTGAGAGAGGAGGCCTTCAATCTTGAACAAGAGAAAAAGAAATATCGCACAAATTCAAAATGATTACCAAAAACAAATGGAACAGCAAGCGCAGCGCTTAAAACGCAAACGTCGCGGACTCCTTAGAAGGCTTACCGTGTTTGGTGTAATCGTGCTCATGTTTGCTGTCTTGGTGACAAGTGCCCTCTGGTCGCAATCGTCTTCACTAAAGGAAAAAGAAGAGAAGAAGGTTGCGCTCGAAAAAGAGTTGAAGCAATTACAAACAAAGCAGGAAGATATTTCTGATGAAATTAAGAAGCTGAAAAGCAAGGAATACGTACTCGAACTGGCACGACGGGACTATTATATGTCCAAAAAAGGCGAAAAAATCTTTGATGTGGGCAATAAGAGCGATTAGCCTTGTTGACACTTAAAATTCAGTTTATGTATAATTGAACAAATGAGATTTTTTTATAAGTCTAAGGAGGAGCACTTTTTTTATGTCGATTGAAGTTGGCAGCAAGTTACAAGGGAAAGTTACGGGCATTACAAATTTTGGAGCTTTTGTGGAGTTGCCAGGCGGTTCAACTGGTCTCGTTCATATCAGTGAGGTAGCCGATAACTATGTAAAAGATATTAATGAGCATTTAAAAGTCGGTGAACAAGTTGAAGTGAAAGTGATTAACGTTGAAAAAGACGGTAAAATCGGCTTGTCCATTAAAAAAGCAAAAGATCGTCCTCAACAACAATCAAGACCAAGCAGAAATGATTTCCGTCCGAAGGAATCGTTTGAACAAAAAATGAACAAATTCTTAAAAGATAGCGAAGATCGCTTAACATCTTTAAAACGTAACACGGAATCAAAACGTGGGGGGCGCGGAGCAAGAAGAGGTTAACTTGTTGCTGCTTTCTATATATTTTCACAACAAAGCATCTGCTGTTCAGCAGGTGCTTTTTTTCATGATCCATACGACATTTTTTGAGATTTCGTCATTTAATTTAAAACTTTCTATTGACGGACAAGCGAATCCTTTGTATTATAGTTCTTGTGCTTCTTAGCGCATTTTCATTATGGCGGTGTAGCTCAGCTGGCTAGAGCGTACGGTTCATACCCGTGAGGTCGGGGGTTCGATCCCCTCCGCCGCTATCCTTTTAACTAGAACATAAAGCAAGGCCCGTTGGTCAAGCGGTTAAGACACCGCCCTTTCACGGCGGTAACACGGGTTCGAATCCCGTACGGGTCATCTTCGAAACAGCTTTCTATAGGAAAGCTGTTTTTTTGTGCCTTCGTAAAATTCTGATGAAAGACATCGACTTTCATGAAAGTATGCCTCTTTGACGAATAAAGCGTCGAACGTTTTATGGAAACGACAACTTCTTTTGACAAAATTTCTTTTTCACCTTCGCTATAATGACAAGCAACGAATATCAGGTGGGGGATGAGAAGATGGAAAAACTAGAAAGAAGAACTGATTTAACAGGAGCGGGGTTTGAAAGAATCAGTGCGGGATTAAAAAAGATGAAAAACCTGTTTCTTCATCACACGCATTCTCTTTTTTTCTATAAAGGGTTTATTTATGTTGTTCTAGGCTTTTTATTAGGACGAGCCTTTATATTATCTGAAATTATGCCGTTTGCTCTGCCTTTCTTTGGCTCCATGCTGCTTATTAAAAGAGATAAGGCGATGCTTGCTTGTCTAGCTTTACTCGCAGGGGCGATGACGATATCACCTCAAAATGCATTGTTTGTGTTTGCGTCGCTGCTCATGTTTCTCCTTATGTCAAAGGTGGTTTCTTTCATCATCAAAGACCCAGTGAAAACATTACCGGTTGTCATTGTTCTCTCAATGCTGATCACCCGAGGAGCGTTTGTTTACTTAGAGCAAGGTGCTGTGCAAAGCTATGATTACGTCATGGCGGGTGTCGAAGCAGGACTTGCCTTCATTTTGACTCTGATTTTTCTTCAAAGCCTGCCGATTTTTACAGTCAGGAAAATTAAACACTCATTAAAGGTCGAAGAAATTATTTGTTTTATGATTTTAATTGCCTCAGTTTTAACTGGTCTTGCTGGGATCACATTTCAAGGAATGCAGGCAGAGCATATTTTGTCACGTTATGTAGTGCTGACATTTGCCTTTATTGGCGGAGCCAGTATTGGGTGTACGGTCGGTGTTGTGACAGGATTAATTCTCGGTCTCGCTAACATCGGAAACCTTTATCAGATGAGTCTTCTTGCCTTTTCAGGCTTATTAGGCGGATTGCTGAAAGAAGGGAAGAAAGCAGGGGCAGCCATCGGCTTAATTGTGGGTTCCTTACTCATTTCACTGTACGGGGAAGGGTCAGCAGGTCTCATGACCACACTGTATGAGTCACTTATAGCGGTTGCGCTCTTTTTACTCACGCCGCAATCAGTTACTTCCAAGGTAGCGAAATACATTCCTGGTACGGTAGAGCATGTACAAGAGCAGCAGCAATATGCTCGGAAGGTACGAGACGTGACAGCAAAAAAGGTAGATCAATTCTCTCATGTATTTCAT
Source organism: Bacillus sp. FSL L8-0654 (assembly GCF_038629965.1). NCBI lineage: Bacteria > Bacillati > Bacillota > Bacilli > Caryophanales > Bacillaceae > Bacillus > Bacillus sp. FSL L8-0654. Next base: position 74,064 of record NZ_CP152026.1, read on the forward strand.
GCGCTGTCTGAGAGTTTTGCGACATTTTACGAATCCATTCCTGAAGAGAAGAAGCAGGAAGAGGATGTAGATCTTTTTTTAAGTACGATCACAGAACGATCCTGTCAAACGTGCTATAAGAAAAATAAATGCTGGGTGCAGAACTTTGATACAACCTATGAACTAATGAAACAAGTTATGCATGAATCTGATGAAAAAACGTATGAGCATAACCGAAAATTGAAAAAGAAATTTAGTCAGCACTGCTCAAAATCAAAACATGTTGAGGAATTGATCGAAGAGGAGATCGCTTACTATAAAGCCAACCAGACACTGAAGAAAAAAGTCCAAGACAGCAGGCGTCTTGTGGCTGAACAGCTGATGGGGGTCTCACAAGTGATGGAGGATTTTTCCCGGGAAATAAAACGAGAAAGAGAGCAGCATTTTATTCAGGAAGAGCAGATGATAGAAGCACTTCAGCACTTTGGCATTGAAATTCAGCAAGTAGAAATCTATAGCTTGGAGCAGGGAAATGTGGATATTGAAATGAGAATCCCATATTGCCAAGGGCATGGGGAATGTGAAAAAATCATTGCGCCAATGCTTTCAGATATATTAGAAGAACAGATTTTAGTCAAAGCAGAACAGTGTGCAGAGCATCCAACAGGCTATTGCCACGTTGTATTTGGCTCTGCTAAATCATACCGAGTGGCTACAGGCGTGGCACATGCAGCAAAAGGCGGAGGACTGGTATCTGGAGACAGCTACAGCATGATGGAGCTTGGAGCAGGCAAGTATGCCGCAGCTATTAGTGATGGAATGGGCAACGGAGCACGTGCTCATTTTGAAAGCAATGAAACGATTAAGCTGTTAGAAAAAATATTGGCGTCAGGTATCAATGAAAAAGTGGCGATTAAAACCATTAATAGTATTTTATCTTTACGAACGACGGACGAGATCTATTCCACATTGGATTTATCGATCATTGATTTACAGGATGCGAGCTGTAAGTTCCTCAAGATTGGTTCAACACCCAGCTTTATTAAACGGGGTGATCAGGTGATGAAGGTACAAGCAAGCAACTTGCCGATTGGCATTATTGATGAATTTGAAGTCGAGGTTGTGAGCGAACAGATGAAGGCAGGAGACCTATTGATTATGATGAGTGACGGTATTTTTGAGGGGCCGAAGCATATTGAAAATCATGATCTGTGGGTGAAACGGAAAATGAAAAGCTTTAAAACAGAAGATCCCCAAGAAATTGCTGATTTATTAATGGAAGAGGTCATTCGAACAAGAGCAGGCCAAATTGACGATGATATGACGGTTGTTGTCATCAGGCTCGACCACAACACACCAAAATGGGCTTCCATTCCGACCGGTACATTCTATCTTGAGAAACAAGAGATTTCTTAAAATATCGTATAATATGAATTTCTTCTGGCGATGATGGGGATATAAGCATTCAGTTACAATCCCAGGAGGAATGAAGATGCGAAAAGGTCACGTCAACCAAATCTTATTGATTACAGATGGCTGCTCAAATCACGGGGAAGATCCGCTTGCGATTGCCTCATTGGCAAAGGAACAAGGGATTACAGTCAATGTCATTGGCATTATGGAAGAAAACAGACACGATCATGAAGCGATGAAGGAAGTAGAGGGGATTGCTCTCGCAGGCGGAGGCATCCATCAAGTTGTCTACGTTCAGCAGTTATCTCAAACAGTACAAATGGTCACGAAAAAAGCAATGACACAAACCCTGCAAGGTGTTGTGAATAAAGAATTGCAGCAAATACTCGGCAAAGACACTGAAATTGAAGAGCTTCCACCTGATAAGCGCGGGGAAGTAATGGAGGTTGTCGATGAGTTAGGAGAAACGGTTCACCTTCAAGTACTCGTGCTTGTTGATACAAGTGCAAGTATGAAACCGAAGCTGCCAACCGTCAAAGAGGCACTTATCGACCTTTCCATCAGTTTAAATTCAAGAATTGGAGAAAATCAGTTTGGGATGTGTGTATTTCCCGGGAAAAACTCAGATGCTGAAATTGTGTTGAATTGGACGCCTCGATTCGATTCATTATCATCTATTTTCCCAAAACTGACCACTGGAGGCATCACCCCAACGGGACCAGCGCTTCGGGAAGCACTTCAGCATTTCAAATCAGTTCGTTCACGCAAAGGGCTGCTTGAAGCAAAGGAAGAGCATGATGATGAATTCGGCTTCTAACATCCCGTTAGGCACGGTGATTCAAGGGAAATGGCACCACCATCATTACCGTATTGTAAAAGAGCTTGGAAAAGGGGCGAACGGTGTTGTCTATCTGGCCGAATCGCCACATGGGCAAGCGGCCCTTAAAGTGAGTGATGACAGTATGCTCATTGCATCTGAAGTCAATGTATTAAAATCCTTTTCAAAGGCTCCTGTGAAAACCATGGGGCCTTCTTTTTATGATATGGATGATGCAATTTATCCCGGTATGCCTCAAAAACGCTCTTTTTATGTGATGGAATATGTCAGAGGCCCATTACTGCTTGAATTTGTGAAACAAAAGGGTGATGAGTGGATTGTGGTTTTAATGATTCAGCTTTTATCCAGTCTGGCTCATTTACATCAGGAAGGTTGGATTTTTGGTGATTTAAAGCCGGATAATCTTATTGTTTCTGGTCCCCCTGCCACAATCCGGTGCATTGATGTGGGAGGAACGACGAAAGCGGGCAGGGCAATTAAAGAGTATACCGAGTTTTTTGATCGAGGCTATTGGGGATTCGGTACACGAAAAGCTGAACCAACCTATGATTTATTTGCCCTGACCATGGTGATGGTCAACTGTGCGTATAAGAAAGAATTCAAAAAAGGAGCAGAACCAGATAAACAGCTTTATCGAGCCATTGAAGGACATCCTTTATTAAAGCGATATGAAAGGGTGTTAAAGGCTGCTCTACAAGGTAAATATCAATCAGCAGCAGACATGAAAAGCGCGATGCTGAAAGAAGGACAGCTGATTGCATCAAGAAAATCACGCCAAAAGAAGCAGCAGCCAAAACCCGCTGTTAATCAAAATCAACAAGTGACTTCACGATCGCGGGCTGCAGCAGCAAAAAGAACGTCAGTACGTAAAAAATCAGGCGGGCTTTTTGAAACCATTCTTATCGTATGCAGTGTACTCGCCCTTTACTGTGCATATGTGGTTTTGTTCCTGTTGTAGAGCTGTAAAAAATCAGGCTTCTTCTTTGCTTGGAGCTACTGAAAGTGATAGGATATGTATATCTTTAAATTACCTGCTCTTTGTGAGGAGGAAGTTGTGAATAGAATTGAATCTTTTTTGAAAAAACATGATGTTTACCTTGAAAATACGACAGTCATTGTCGGGGTTTCCGGCGGACCGGATTCTATGCTCTTACTGCATGAACTTAACAAGCGTCGCAAAGGTTCCTATCAGCTGATTGCAGCCCATGTAGATCACATGTTCAGAGGAGAAGAGTCCTTTGCTGATTTGGCATTTGTTGAGGCTTACTGTAAGGAGCACGAGATCCCTTTTGAATCGTCCCGCATACAGGTCACCCAATATGCAAAAGAAAACCGCTTAAACAAACAGGCAGCTGCAAGGGAGTGCAGATATGCTTTCTTTCGTCAATTGATGGAGCAATACAACGCTCAATTTATAGCGCTTGCACATCATGGAGACGACCAAGTAGAAACAATGTTGATGAGACTTGCGAGAGGGACTGTTGGTATAGGACTCGCAGGTATCCAAGCAAAACGTCCTTTTCAAAATGGGTGGCTGATTCGTCCGCTCATTGGATACTCTAAGGACGACGTACTAAAAGCTTGTGAAAAAGAACATGTACCCTATGTCATTGATCAAAGCAATCATACGGATGACTACTTGAGAAACCGGGTAAGAAGACACATTCTTCCCGTGTTAAAAGAAGAGGCACCTCATGTACATGAAAGCTTTCAGTTTGTAAGTGACATGCTGACTGAGGATGAGCAATACTTGCAGGCTTTAACAAAGGAACAAATGAACCAAGTGATAACGAGTCAATCGCCTAAGCAAATTGAGATTAAAACGAAGCCTTTGCTTGACCTGCCTTTGCCTTTACAAAGAAGAGGCATTCAACTAATATTAAACTATCTTTATGAAAACACTCAATCAGCGTTTTCAAACCAGCATATTCTAGGGACTTTAGACTGGTTATCTCATACCGATCAACCGTCTGGATCATTAGATTTGCCAAAAGGTTTACAAGCTGTCAAGTCTTATGATCACTGTATGTTTACCTTTGAGCGATCGCATGTATTAGACCAGTCTTATGCTCTTCACTTAAAGGTTGAGCTCGGAGAAGAGCTTTTTCTCCCAAATGGACAGTCTATCGCCGTATCAAATCATGTTCCGAAGGATGCACGGAACGGAAACCATTTTTTCTTGCTTCAAAAAGATCATGTTCGTCTCCCTTTGATCATTCGCTCACGAAAAAATGGTGATCGAATCAAACTTAAAGGGATGAATGGGTCAAAAAAGGTGAAGGATATATTTATTGATAAAAAAGTGCCTCTTGCAGAAAGAGACAGCTGGCCGATCGTCACTGACTCGGATCATCAAATCATCTGGATCCCAGGTCTGAAAAAATCCGTTTTTGAAGAAATTGATATGACAAACAGCGATCTCATTGTATTACAATATAGACAGCACGAAAATTTGTAGGGGGCAAGCAAAAGCATGAAACAAGATATTGAAAAGATTTTGATCTCAGAAGAAGAGATCCAGCAAAAAGTGAAGGAACTGGGTGCAACATTAACCAGTGATTATGATGGTAAATTTCCCCTGGCTATTGGTGTTTTGAAAGGGGCTCTTCCATTCATGGCAGACCTGATCAAACACATTGATACATATTTAGAACTTGATTTTATGGATGTATCTAGCTACGGAAAGTCTACCGTATCTTCTGGAGAAGTAAAGATCATTAAGGATCTAGATACTTCTGTTGAAGGAAGAGATATTTTGATTATGGAAGATATCATCGACAGTGGGTTAACTTTGAGCTATCTGGTAGAGCTTTTCCGATACCGTAAAGCAAATTCCATTAAAATTGTGACATTGCTTGATAAACCAAGCGGCCGCAAAGCAGACATCAAAGCAGATTATGTTGGATTTGAAGTGCCAGATGCATTTGTTGTCGGCTATGGATTGGATTTCGCTGAACGTTACCGAAACCTCCCGTATATTGGAGTGTTAAAACCATCTGTTTACGAAGGCTAATCAGCATACGTATACATGAGGTTATTGGTTGTGTTGGAATGATTTTCTATGATACTATTGAACATAGTTGTGCTTACTGTGGGAGGAGGTAAGGAATGAATCGGGTTTTTCGTAATACGATTTTTTATATACTTATTTTATTACTTGTGATAGGGGTCGTCAGTTGGTTAGGATCCCCAAATCAAAAGCCTGAGAACATGTCTTACAGCAAATTTTCGCAAAATCTAAGTGCGGGAAAAGTGGAGAGTATCTCCATTCAGCCTGTAAGAGGGGTTTATGAAATTCGTGGTCAATTAGATGGCGCGAAGAAAGATCAATACTTCATTACCCATGTTCCAGATGGTCAAGGTGTTGACCAAATTTACAGTGCACTGAAGAATACAGATGTAAAAGTAGAACCAGCACCTGAAACAAATGGATGGCTGCAAGTTCTGACAACCATCATTCCGTTTATCATCATCTTTATCCTGTTCTTCTTCTTATTGAACCAAGCTCAGGGCGGCGGAAGCCGAGTCATGAACTTTGGTAAGAGTAAGGCGAAGCTTTACACAGAAGAGAAGAAACGTGTGAAATTTAAAGATGTTGCCGGTGCAGATGAAGAAAAGCAAGAGCTTGTAGAAGTGGTTGAATTCCTGAAGGACCCACGTAAATTTGCGGAGCTTGGCGCAAGAATCCCTAAAGGGGTTTTACTAGTAGGACCTCCAGGTACAGGTAAAACATTGCTTGCGAGAGCATCTGCAGGAGAAGCAGGCGTTCCTTTCTTCAGCATCAGTGGTTCTGACTTCGTCGAGATGTTCGTCGGTGTCGGTGCATCACGTGTACGTGATTTATTCGAAAATGCGAAAAAGAATGCACCTTGCTTAATCTTTATTGATGAGATTGATGCAGTGGGTCGTCAGCGTGGAGCCGGTCTTGGCGGTGGTCATGACGAGCGTGAACAAACGCTTAACCAGCTTCTTGTTGAAATGGATGGTTTTAGTGCCAACGAAGGTATTATTATCATTGCTGCGACAAACCGTGCAGATATTCTAGACCCTGCATTGCTGCGTCCGGGACGTTTTGACCGTCAAATTACGGTTGACCGCCCAGATGTTATTGGCCGTGAAGAAGTACTGAAAGTTCATGCGAAAAACAAACCGCTTGACGAGTCAGTTAACTTAAAAGCCATTGCAAGCAGAACACCAGGGTTCTCTGGAGCGGATCTTGAGAACTTACTAAACGAAGCTGCACTTGTTGCTGCCCGTCATAACAAAAAGAAAATCGATATGCGTGATATTGACGAAGCGACTGACCGTGTCATCGCTGGGCCGGCGAAGAAAAGCCGTGTCATTTCGAAGAAAGAACGTAATATCGTGGCTTACCATGAAGCAGGTCATACCGTCATTGGTCTTATCCTAGACGAAGCGGACATGGTGCATAAAGTAACGATCGTTCCTCGTGGTCAGGCAGGCGGATATGCGGTCATGCTTCCAAGAGAAGACCGTTATTTCCAAACGAAGCCAGAGCTTCTTGATAAGATTGTCGGCTTGCTCGGCGGTCGTGTTGCAGAGGAAATTACGTTTGGTGAAGTAAGTACAGGCGCTCACAACGACTTCCAGCGTGCAACAGGCATTGCAAGAAGAATGGTCACAGAGTTCGGTATGTCTGATAAACTTGGTCCGCTTCAATTCGGTCAATCACAAGGAGGTCAAGTCTTCCTTGGACGTGATTTCAACAATGAGCCGAATTATAGTGAAGCGATCGCTTACGAAATTGACCAAGAAGTTCAGCGTTTCATTAAGGAGAGCTACGAACGTGCGAAACAAATTCTCACTGAGAATAAAGATAAGCTAGAAATCATCGCACAAGCTCTTCTAGAAGTTGAAACATTAGATGCTGAACAAATTAAATCTCTTTACGAAACTGGAAAGCTTCCAGAGCGTGTATACGCAGATGACGAAGAGAAAAACGATGATGTGAAAGTAAACATCAAGAAAAAAGAAGATGAGGAGATCTAATCTCCTTCTGTGAAAGCTGCCGGGATCACCGGCAGCTTTTTTTATTTCGATTCATGAATGGATCGGTTTCGAATTGTTTACAAATGGAACTCAATTCGTGTATGGTATGATAGAAAGTCGAAAAATGCTCTTTTTGAGAAACTATTCAAAGTGGTGATGAAGTTGTTACTCGTGATAGATGTAGGAAACACAAATACCGTTTTAGGTGTTTATCATAATGGCGATCTAAACTACCATTGGCGAATTGAAACAAGCCGTCATAAAACAGAAGACGAATTTGGTATGTCCATCAGGGCTTTATTCGATTATGTGGGGCTGATGTTTGACCAAATAGAAGGGATTATCATCTCGTCTGTTGTCCCGCCAATGATGTTCGCCCTTGAAAGAATGTGCGAAAAGTATTTTCACATAACACCCCAAATTGTAGGGCCTGGAATGAAGACTGGATTAAACATTATGTGTGACAATCCAAAGGAAGTCGGTGCAGATCGAATTGTCAATGCAGTAGCGGCCATTCACCTATATGGGGCACCTCTTATTGTGGTAGACTTTGGAACAGCAACAACCTACTGTTATATCAATGAACAAAAACAATACATGGGTGGAGCGATTGCACCGGGTATTACCATCTCAACTGAGGCTTTATATACAAGAGCGGCGAAGCTGCCGAGAATTGAGATTGTCCGTCCAGATCACATTGTTGGGAAAAACACCATCAGTGCGATGCAATCCGGCATCCTTTATGGATATGTTGGCCAAGTCGAGGGAATAGTGAAACGGATGAAGCAGCAAGCCAAGCAAACACCGAAAGTCATTGCAACAGGCGGTTTGTCTACATTGATTGGAAATGAATCAGACTGTATTGATATTGTCGATCCGTTCCTTACATTAAAAGGACTGCAGCTCATTTATGAACGTAATCGCGTCGGTGTATTATAGGAGGTTTAAATCAAATGGATTATTTAGTTAAAGCGTTAGCATATGACGGAAAAGTCCGCGCATATGCTGCAAACACAACAGATACAATCAACGAAGCACAAAGAAGACATCATACGTGGCCGACTGCATCAGCAGCCATCGGCAGAACGATGACAGCAACAGTCATGATGGGTGCTATGCTGAAAGGTGAGAATAAGCTAACTGTCAAAATAGAAGGCGGTGGACCAATCGGCGCCATTATTGCTGATGGAAATGCAAAAGGCCAGGTACGAGGATATGTCTCAAATCCACAAGTTCACTTTGACTTAAATGAACATGGCAAGCTGGATGTTAGACGTGCAGTCGGAACATCTGGAACGTTAAGTGTTGTCAAAGATATCGGGCTGAAGGACCACTTTACAGGACAAACAGAAATTGTCTCAGGTGAAATTGGAGATGACTTCACCTATTATCTAGTTTCTTCTGAGCAAGTGCCTTCTTCTGTAGGCGTAGGCGTCCTTGTCAATCCAGATAATTCGATTCTCGCAGCAGGCGGTTTCATCATTCAATTGCTGCCTGGTACAGAAGATGCTGTCATTGAAAGACTAGAAAAGCGCCTGTCAACTATTGAACCAATCTCTAAACTCATTGAAAAAGGGATGACACCAGAACAAATATTAGAAGAAGTACTTGGTGAAAAGCCTCAAATTTTAGAAACTGTACCTGTCGAATTTGCTTGTAACTGCTCAAAAGAACGGTTTGCAAATGGCATTATCAGCCTAGGAAAAACCGAAATTGACGATATGATTGAACAAGACGGACAAGCAGAAGCTCAATGCCATTTTTGTAACGAAACGTATGTATTTACAAAAGAAGAGCTAGAAGAGCTGCGTGAAGAATTAACCCGCTAAGCTCTAAGCAGCGGGTTTTCTTTTTAGAATGGAAAGGAGACGAAAGATGAGACTAAAAGCAAGAGTGGTATGGACATTTATTCTCGTGTTGCTCATGATTAATGCCGTTGTCATTGCATATGTATTAACAAAGTCACAAATGTCACAGGCTTCTTCTAACGGGAAGAGTGGTGAAGAAATTGCGTCGATTGGAAAAGAGAAGGTGACGCGTCAAGAATGGCTAAAGAAAATGGAAGACCGCTACGGAAAGGCGACTCTTGAGCAAATGATCAATCAGAAAGTGGTCAATCAGCTTGCCAAGCAAAACAAGCTGGAAGTGTCTTCAAAAGAGATCAATCGTGAATTGCTCATGCTCAAAGCGGTGTCTAATAATTTCTATGAAGATGGACATACAAGTGAGAAGGAATGGAAAGAACAGATTCGTTATCAAATTTTATTAGAGCAGCTTTTAACAAGAGATGCCGTCGTTTCTGAAAAAGAAGCGAAATCGTTTTATGAAAAAAACAAGGACTTATATCAATATGATGATTCATACCGCATTCGCCATATCGTCGTGAAGACAAAGAGCGAGGCTGAAAATGTATTAAAAGATTTAAAAGGTGGGTCTAGCTTCGAAGCCGTGGCAGCTGAACGTTCAATCGACCGTTACACCTCACCATACGGCGGAGATCTTGGATTTGTGACAGAAGAGCAGGAAAGTATCCCAGCCCTATACATACAAGAAGCTCAAAAGCTTCAGCCAGATGAATGGACGAAAGAGCCGATTCAGACCAAAAACGGGTATGCCATTATTCAGTTAAAAGAAAAATTAAATGGCCGCTCTTTCTCCTATGACGAAGTCAAAGACCAGATTAAAAGGCAGATCGCCATGGAAGATCTAGGTGAAAAGGCGAATGTTAAAACCCTGTGGAAAGAAGCAAAAGTCACATGGTTTTACGATGGAGAGCAGGACTAAAAGCATTGACAAAATTTTTTGAAATTGATAATTTAATATTAATACAATAAAATTACTCGGAGATAGAGGTGTTAGTGATGGCTCGTATTGCAAATTCAGTTTTTGAACTAATAGGAAATACACCAGTCGTTAAATTAAACCGTTTAGTAGATGAAGACAGTGCGGATGTCTACTTGAAACTTGAATATATGAACCCGGGCAGCAGTGTCAAAGATCGTATTGCTTTAGCGATGATCGAAGATGCTGAAGCAAAAGGTACATTAAAAGCCGGCGATACGCTTATTGAACCAACAAGCGGAAATACAGGAATCGGCCTTGCAATGGTAGCGGCTGCTAAAGGAATCAATGCGATTTTGGTTATGCCGGACACAATGAGTCAGGAGCGCCGCAACCTTTTACGCGCTTATGGTGCGGAACTTGTCTTAACACCAGGTGCAGAAGGAATGAAAGGTGCCATCAAAAAAGCGGAAGAATTAGCAGAAGAGCATGGTTATTTCATGCCTCAGCAATTTAGCAACGAAGCCAATGCAGAGATTCACCGTCGTACAACTGGGAAAGAAATCCTTGAACAGTTTGACGGCGAGCTTGATGCATTTATTGCAGGTGTTGGTACGGGTGGTACGATTACAGGTGCTGGTGAAGTCCTAAAAGAAGCCATCCCATCCATCCAGCTTTATGCAGTAGAGCCGACAGATTCCCCTGTATTGTCAGGCGGAAAGCCGGGTCCGCATAAAATTCAAGGAATTGGAGCAGGTTTTGTCCCTTCAATCCTGAACACAGAAATATATGACGGCATCATCCAAGTGAAAAACGAAGATGCATTTGAGCTTGCAAGAAAAGCAGCGAAAGAAGAAGGAATCCTTGGCGGTATTTCTTCCGGAGCAGCTATTTACGCAGCACTTCAAACAGCGAAAAAGCTTGGTAAAGGGAAAAAGGTTCTCGCAATTATCCCAAGTAACGGTGAGCGTTACCTCAGTACACCTCTTTATCAATTCGATTAAACCAATCACCCCAGCATTTGCTGGGGTTTTTTCATGAATTCTGAAGATGGAAAGCAAATACTATTTTCTAAATAAATTGGATTGCATTACAATAAGGTTAATGAAAATGAAAAAGGATGATAACATGACACAACGCAGGCCGATGGGCATCAAAATTCCTTTTACGAAAGATGCATTCTTGAAAAGATACGAACAATTAACTGCTCGAGAAACACATCATGTGCTTCTTGAAAGTGCGCGCGGCGGTTCTTATAGCATCGCTGGTATTCACCCGATCGCTAAAGCGAAGGGGAAAGATGGAATGACGACTATCCATTATCAAGATGAGGTGCTGTTCAAAGAAGGTGATCCATTCAGAGCCTTTACGGATTGGTTTCAAACCCTTCAAACCGAAACAAACGACGAATACCCAGACTTCCAAGGTGGAGCAATTGGGTTTTTAAGCTACGATTATGCTAGATACATCGAGCATTTTAAGATGCTGTCAATTGATGATCTTCAAACACCAGACCTTTATTTCCTCGTATTTAACGATGTTGCAGTTTTTGATCATAAAGAGCACGCCCTGTGGCTGATTACGCACATAGAGGAAACGGAATCAGGGAGTAAAGCGAACCAAAGGCTTGAAGAATGGAAGCAAAAATGGACAAGCTCTTCAGAAGAATCAGCACAATCACCTGTCAGTGAACCTTCCACAGAATTTGTACCAGCAGCACCATTCACTGAAGAAACCTTTGGGGAAGCAGTAGAGAAAATTAAGCAATATATCGCAAACGGTGATGTGTTCCAAGTGAACTTATCCATCAGACAAGATGAACAGCTTCACACTCATCCGTATGATTTATACAAAACGTTACGTCAAGTCAATCCATCTCCTTATATGTCTTACCTGCATACGCCTGACTTCCAGATTGTTTGTGGATCTCCAGAGCTGCTTATTAAGAAAAAAGGAACTCAGCTAGAAACCAGACCAATTGCCGGAACAAGATCACGAGGCAAAGACGACGCTGAGGATCAAGCGCTGGCAAAAGAGCTCATTGAAAATGAAAAAGAACGCGCAGAGCATGTGATGCTTGTTGACCTTGAGCGGAATGACCTTGGACGCGTATCCACTTATGGATCCGTAAAAGTGAACGAATTTATGGCGATTGAGAAATATTCACACGTGATGCATATTGTATCCAATGTACAAGGAGAGCTGCGTGATGAATGTGACGCGGTAGATGTCATGAGAGCTGTATTCCCAGGTGGAACGATTACAGGTGCTCCAAAAGTGAGGACGATGGAAATCATAGAAGAACTTGAGCCAACAAGACGTGGGCTTTATACTGGATCTATAGGCTGGTTTGGATTCAATCAAGATATGCACTTTAATATCGTCATTCGTACTGCGTATTGTACAGAAGGAAAAGCCTTTATGCAGTCAGGTGCGGGGATCGTCATAGATTCTGTCCCAAAACACGAATATAAAGAATCGATTAAAAAAGCCTATGCAGTGAAAAAAGCATTACAGCTGAGCAAAGAAGAGACTATTTTGAGTTAGAGGTGAGCAGAGTATGATTTTAATGATTGATAATTATGATTCATTTACGTACAACCTGGTCCAGTATTTAGGTGAGCTTGGAGAAGAATTGATCGTGAAACGGAATGATCAAGTAACCATTCAAGAAATTGAAGAGCTCAAGCCGGATTTCCTCATGATTTCTCCAGGGCCATGCAGTCCTGATGAAGCGGGGATTAGTATGGAGGCGATCAAGCACTTTGCAGGAAGTATTCCGATCTTCGGTGTGTGTCTAGGTCACCAATCCATCGCACAAGTCTTTGGCGGGGATGTCGTTCGAGCAGAGCGCTTAATGCACGGTAAAACGTCAGAGATTAAACATGACGGAAAAGGTGTCTTCACAGGACTACAAAATCCGCTCGTCGCAACGAGATATCATTCGTTAATTGTCAAAAACGAGACACTGCCAGAGTGCTTTGACGCAACAGCCAGCACAAAAGAAGGCGAGCTCATGGCGATTCGCCATAAAGAACTGCCGATTGAAAGTGTGCAATTCCATCCTGAATCGATTATGACGTCCTTCGGAAAAGAAATGCTGAAAAATTTCATTGAAACCTATCGTAAAAAGGGGCAAGAAGTAAACGCATGATCATTTATCTGAACGGTCAGTATATAGAGGAGAAAGACGCGACTCTTTCTCCTTTTGATCATGGTTTTCTATATGGCATCGGTGTATTCGAAACATTTACCAGCCTGGCAGGACAAGTCTTCCTGTTAGATTGGCATCTTGAAAGGCTCAATCAATCATTACGTGACCTTTGCATCGAATCCACAATAGAGAAACCATTTGTACTCGACATCATTTATACTTTACTGAATAAAAACCAAATAGCCGGCGGCCATGCGAGAATTCGCTTGAATGTTTCTGCGGGCAGAGGCAATGGGTTTTCTGCAGATCCTTATGAAGAGCCTGTCGTTTTTGTCATGATCTCTCCATTCCGTCCAGAATCTATTTTAGATGAGAAAAAGGGAGTCATTCTTCAAACAAGAAGAAATACACCAGAAGGGCCAAGGCGCCTCAAGTCTCATCACTATATGAACAACCTGCTCGCCAAAAGAGAAGTGGGGAACGACCCGGCGTTAGAAGGCATCTTTTTAACGAAAGAAGATGATGTGGCAGAAGGTATTACCTCGAATGTTTTTTGGCGGAAAGATGATGTGGTCTATACACCGTCACTTGATACAGGCATTTTAAATGGGGTCACTCGTCGATACTGTATGGAAACGCTCCACGCGATGGGGATCTCGCTAAAGGAAGGACGATACCCAGTCTCACATTTGCTCTCAGCTGATGAGGTATGGATGACTAATTCTGTTCAGGGAGTTGTACCTTTCGGGAGTATAGGAGACATCCACTTGCCCAAAAACAGCCGGACCATCTCAACAAAGTTAAGAATGCAATACACAAAAGAACGTCAAGATCATAAAGAGTAGGTGGACACAATGACACAACAATTGATAAAACAGCCTAAAATCATACAGGCCAAGCATCACACCCTTAGCTATGAAGAAAAGACATTGGTCATGGGCATTTTAAATGTCACTCCTGACTCTTTTTCAGATGGAGGAAAGTTTAATCAAGTAGATAAAGCGCTGGCTCATGCAGCGCAGCTAATAGAAGACGGGGCGCATATTATTGATATTGGCGGAGAATCGACTCGCCCGGGAGCGGCACTTGTCTCGGAAGAAGAGGAGCTTTCAAGGGTCATTCCTGTCATTGAGAAGATCACAAAAGAATTAGATGTACCTATCTCTATTGATACGTATAAAGCCCGTGTCGCAGATGAAGCGGTGAAAGCTGGAGCCTCCATCATTAATGATGTATGGGGAGCGAAGGCAGATCCCCAAATGGCACATGTGGCAGCGAAGCACAATGTCCCAATCATTTTAATGCACAATCGGCCAGAACGAAACTACACACATCTGATTTCAGATATGATCGCCGATTTGAAAGAAAGTGTCCAAATTGCCCAGCAAGCGGGTGTCCGTGATGACATGATCATATTAGATCCAGGGGTAGGATTTGCGAAAAATAAAGAGGACAACCTGAAGGTCATGAATGAACTCGAACATTTTTGTCACCTTGGGTATCCACTGCTGCTAGCTACATCACGAAAACGATTCATTGGTGCTGTTTTAGACCTGCCCCCTGAAGAACGTACTGAAGGAACAGGTGCGACAGTTTGCCTTGGGATTCAAAAGGGCAGTGCGATGGTCCGTGTACATGATGTAAAAGAAATAGCAAGAATGGCAAAAATGATGGATGCTATGCTGAATAAGGGAGGCGCTTATCATCGATAAAGTATATGTAAATGGAATGGAGTTTTACGGGTACCATGGTGTATTTGCAGAAGAAAATAAATTAGGGCAGCGATTCCGCGTGGACTTAACAGCTTCACTTGATTTAAGTAAAGCCGGACAAACTGATGACCTCAATGAGACCATCAACTATGCAGAGCTTTACCAAATCTGCAAAAGCATTGTAGAAGGTGAGCCGGTCAATCTCGTTGAAACACTGACAGAAAGAATTGCAAACCAAGTGTTAAAGGACTTTCCGACAGTTCAGGAATGTACAGTGAAGGTGATCAAACCAGATCCGCCAATTCCAGGACACTATCAGTCCGTTGCAATTGAAATGACGAGATCGCGCACATGAACAATACAGCATACATCGCATTAGGCTCAAACATAGGTAAAAAAGAAACCTATTTAAAAGAAGCTGTCAAAAAACTGCATGAACATCCAGAGGTTCAAGTGGAATTAATCTCATCGATATATGAAACAGCACCTGTAGGCTATG
Organism: Bacillus sp. FSL L8-0654; assembly: GCF_038629965.1. Taxonomy (NCBI): domain Bacteria; kingdom Bacillati; phylum Bacillota; class Bacilli; order Caryophanales; family Bacillaceae; genus Bacillus; species Bacillus sp. FSL L8-0654. Next base: position 89,450 of record NZ_CP152026.1, read on the forward strand.
AAAACCAAGATGACTTTTTAAACATGGCCGTGAAAATTACCACTTCACTTCGTCCGGAGGAACTGCTGTCTCTTACTCAGAAAATCGAGCAGGAGTTAGGCAGAACAAGAGAAGTGAGATGGGGACCGCGAACGGCTGACCTTGACATTTTACTTTATAATCGTGAAAATATTGAAACAGAACAACTTGTAGTGCCGCATCCTAGAATGTACGAACGTTTATTCGTTCTTGTCCCGATGAGTGAGATTTGCCCAGAAATCGGCGAAGTACAAATAAATGCCGTAACAGACCAAGAAGGTGTAAGCATATGGAAAAAGACATGTGGGGTAGAAGAATTCGTGCATACCGAAAGCTAAAAGGGTATACTCAGGAAGGGTTCGCGAAAAGACTGGGCATCTCTGTCTCTGTCTTAGGAGAAATTGAGCGAGGCAATCGATTACCAACAAACCAATTGGTTGGTCAAATAGCAGATGCTTTAAATATAACGGTGGAAGAACTTTCGCCAATTCTTGAAGAAGAAAGGAGGGGGAAAAATGTTTAAAATCGGAGATATCGAGATTAAAAACAAAGTAGTGCTCGCACCAATGGCTGGTGTGTGCAACTCTGCCTTCAGACTGACGGTGAAAGAGTTTGGAGCGGGCTTAGTCTGCGCTGAAATGGTCAGTGACAAAGCGATCCTGATCAACAACGCGAGAACAATGGGTATGCTATACATTGATGAACGGGAAAAGCCTTTGAGCCTTCAGATATTTGGAGGGGAAAAAGACACACTCGTCGAAGCGGCAAAGTTCGTAGACCAGAATACCACAGCTGATATTATTGATATCAACATGGGCTGTCCTGTACCAAAGATTACGAAATGTGATGCAGGAGCGAAATGGCTCCTTGATCCAAACAAGATTTATGAAATGGTCTCTGCTGTCGTAGAAGCTGTAGACAAACCAGTTACAGTGAAAATGAGAATGGGCTGGGACGAAGACCATATCTTTGCTATCGACAATGCCCGTGCTGTTGAACGAGCTGGTGGACAAGCGGTTGCGCTTCACGGACGGACACGCGTGCAAATGTACGAAGGAACTGCGAATTGGGATATTATAAAAGAGGTTAAACAATCTGTATCAATTCCTGTCATCGGCAATGGCGATGTCAAAACCCCTCAAGATGCAAAACGTATGCTTGATGAAACAGGTGTGGACGCTGTTATGATCGGAAGAGCCGCACTTGGAAACCCGTGGATGATTTATCGAACGGTTCATTATTTAGAAACGGGTGAACTGAAAGAAGAGCCAAACGTGCGTGAGAAAATGTCAGTGTGCAAGCTTCACTTAGATAGACTCATCGATCTAAAAGGCGAGCATGTGGCTGTTAGAGAAATGAGAAAGCACGCAGCATGGTACTTAAAAGGTGTCCGAGGCAATGCGGATGTAAGAAATCAAATCAATCAAAGTGAAACGAGAGCGGAGCTTGTACAAGTTCTTGATGACTTTACGATCGAAGCCGAGGCAAAAGAGCTTCAAAGTATAAAAGTAGGATAAGATTATCTTTCTTTTTGTAGCTCACTGCTAGTGCATGTACTGGCAGTTTTTCTGCTTTTCTCTGCAAAATACATTATTGGAGTGATATAAAATGAGTAATGAAGGGCTTAATAACGAAGAATTAAATGACCAATTCCAGGTCAGACGTGACAAAATGAATAAAATGAGAGAAGAGGGTATCGATCCATTCGGTGAACGATATGACCGTTCTCATCAATCTGCGCAAATTATCGCTGAATATGACGAGTTTTCTAAAGAAGACTTAGAAGGAAAAGCGGCTCAAGTAACAATCGCTGGACGTATGATGACAAAGCGCGGAAAAGGTAAAGCTGGCTTTGCGCATATTCAAGACCTAGAAGGACAAATTCAAATCTACGTTCGTAAAGATAGTGTAGGGGAAGAAGCTTACGAATTATTTAAAAGCTCAGACCTAGGCGATATCATCGGTGTAACAGGGACTGTTTTTAAAACAAATGTCGGAGAACTTTCTATTAAAGCGACTAGCTTTGAGGTTCTGACAAAAGCACTTCGCCCGCTTCCTGATAAATATCATGGATTAAAAGATGTTGAACAACGCTATCGTCAGCGCTACCTTGACCTCATTGTAAATCCAGAAAGTAAGCAGACATTCATTATGCGAAGCAAAATCATTCAATCCATGAGAAGATACTTGGATTCTAAAGGATACTTAGAAGTTGAAACACCAACAATGCACAGCATTCCTGGTGGTGCATCGGCGCGTCCTTTCATTACTCATCACAATGCACTTGATATGCCGCTTTATATGCGTATTGCGATCGAACTGCACTTAAAACGCCTAATTGTCGGTGGTCTAGAGAAAGTATACGAGATTGGCCGCGTATTCCGTAATGAAGGTGTATCGACTCGTCATAACCCAGAATTCACTATGATCGAACTGTATGAAGCATACGCAGACTACAAAGACATCATGAATCTGACTGAAAACTTGATTGCCCATATTGCCCAAGAGGTGCTGGGAACAACAACCATTCAATATGGAGAAGATGAAATTGATCTCAAACCTGAATGGAAGAGACTGCATATGGTTGAAGCGGTCAAAGAAGCAACAGGTGTAGACTTCTGGCAGGAGATGTCTATAGAAGAAGCAAAACAGCATGCTGCTGATCATGGTGTTGAAATCACGAAAAATATGACAGTAGGTCATATTATCAATGAGTTCTTCGAGCAAAAAGTAGAAGAAACATTGGTTCAGCCTACATTCATTTACGGACATCCAGTGGAGATTTCTCCATTAGCTAAGAAAAATCCTGAAGATCCTCGCTTCACAGATCGCTTTGAGCTGTTTATCGTGCGCCGTGAGCATGCAAATGCATTCACAGAGCTAAACGATCCAATTGATCAAAGAGAACGCTTTGAAGCTCAATTAAAAGAACGTGAAGAAGGAAATGACGAAGCACATCTAATGGATGACGATTTTGTTGAAGCATTAGAATACGGCATGCCTCCAACAGGTGGTTTAGGAATCGGGATCGACCGATTAATCATGCTTTTAACAAATTCTCCATCAATCAGAGATGTACTGCTTTTCCCGCAAATGAGAAACCGCTAATACATCAATCAAAGCGCCATTTTATCTATGGCGCTTTTTATTTTTCATAAAATGAAACTTTTTTTAAAAAAACTATTGCAAGGAAAGATTCCAGATGGTATATTATTATTCGTTGCCGCAAAACAGCAACGAGGTTAAAAAAAGAAATTGAAAAAAGTTCTTGACTTTAACCGATGCAAAATGGTAAGATATTAAAGTCGCTTACGAGTGATAACGAACATGATCTTTGAAAACTAAACAAGACAAAACGTACCTGTTAATTCGAGTTTTTATAAAAAATCCTATGATACTTCATAGGTAGTCAGTCAAACTGGCGAAAAGCAAAACTTCGGTTTTGTACTTTTTCGGAGAGTTTGATCCTGGCTCAGGACGAACGCTGGCGGCGTGCCTAATACATGCAAGTCGAGCGGACAGAAGGGAGCTTGCTCCCGGATGTTAGCGGCGGACGGGTGAGTAACACGTGGGTAACCTGCCTGTAAGACTGGGATAACTCCGGGAAACCGGAGCTAATACCGGATAGTTCCTTGAACCGCATGGTTCAAGGATGAAAGACGGTTTCGGCTGTCACTTACAGATGGACCCGCGGCGCATTAGCTAGTTGGTGGGGTAATGGCTCACCAAGGCGACGATGCGTAGCCGACCTGAGAGGGTGATCGGCCACACTGGGACTGAGACACGGCCCAGACTCCTACGGGAGGCAGCAGTAGGGAATCTTCCGCAATGGACGAAAGTCTGACGGAGCAACGCCGCGTGAGTGATGAAGGTTTTCGGATCGTAAAGCTCTGTTGTTAGGGAAGAACAAGTGCGAGAGTAACTGCTCGCACCTTGACGGTACCTAACCAGAAAGCCACGGCTAACTACGTGCCAGCAGCCGCGGTAATACGTAGGTGGCAAGCGTTGTCCGGAATTATTGGGCGTAAAGGGCTCGCAGGCGGTTTCTTAAGTCTGATGTGAAAGCCCCCGGCTCAACCGGGGAGGGTCATTGGAAACTGGGAAACTTGAGTGCAGAAGAGGAGAGTGGAATTCCACGTGTAGCGGTGAAATGCGTAGAGATGTGGAGGAACACCAGTGGCGAAGGCGACTCTCTGGTCTGTAACTGACGCTGAGGAGCGAAAGCGTGGGGAGCGAACAGGATTAGATACCCTGGTAGTCCACGCCGTAAACGATGAGTGCTAAGTGTTAGGGGGTTTCCGCCCCTTAGTGCTGCAGCTAACGCATTAAGCACTCCGCCTGGGGAGTACGGTCGCAAGACTGAAACTCAAAGGAATTGACGGGGGCCCGCACAAGCGGTGGAGCATGTGGTTTAATTCGAAGCAACGCGAAGAACCTTACCAGGTCTTGACATCCTCTGACAACCCTAGAGATAGGGCTTTCCCTTCGGGGACAGAGTGACAGGTGGTGCATGGTTGTCGTCAGCTCGTGTCGTGAGATGTTGGGTTAAGTCCCGCAACGAGCGCAACCCTTGATCTTAGTTGCCAGCATTCAGTTGGGCACTCTAAGGTGACTGCCGGTGACAAACCGGAGGAAGGTGGGGATGACGTCAAATCATCATGCCCCTTATGACCTGGGCTACACACGTGCTACAATGGACAGAACAAAGGGCTGCAAGACCGCAAGGTTTAGCCAATCCCATAAATCTGTTCTCAGTTCGGATCGCAGTCTGCAACTCGACTGCGTGAAGCTGGAATCGCTAGTAATCGCGGATCAGCATGCCGCGGTGAATACGTTCCCGGGCCTTGTACACACCGCCCGTCACACCACGAGAGTTTGCAACACCCGAAGTCGGTGAGGTAACCTTTATGGAGCCAGCCGCCGAAGGTGGGGCAGATGATTGGGGTGAAGTCGTAACAAGGTAGCCGTATCGGAAGGTGCGGCTGGATCACCTCCTTTCTAAGGATATATGGAGCAGCGTGCGTTTTCGTCTTGTTTAGTTTTGAAGGATCATTCCTTCAAAACATGTCTCTAGCGAGACAGGATTGTTCTTTGAAAACTAGATAACAATAAGTAATACATTCACATTGAATGCAATGCAAAGTTCATCACACATAGTGATTCTTTCTAAAGTAAGAAATGGTTAAGTTAGAAAGGGCGCACGGTGGATGCCTTGGCACTAGGAGCCGATGAAGGACGGGACGAACACCGATATGCTTCGGGGAGCTGTAAGCAAGCTTTGATCCGGAGATTTCCGAATGGGGAAACCCACTGCTCGTAATGGAGTAGTATCCATACTTGAATACATAGAGTATGAGAAGGCATACCCGGGGAACTGAAACATCTAAGTACCCGGAGGAAGAGAAAGCAAATGCGATTCCCTGAGTAGCGGCGAGCGAAACGGGAACAGCCCAAACCAAGAGGCTTGCCTCTTGGGGTTGTAGGACACTCTATACGGAGTTACAAAGGAACGATATAAGCGAAGAGGTCTGGAAAGGCCCGCCAAAGAAGGTAACAGCCCTGTAACTGAAATGTTGTTCTCTCCAGAGTGGATCCTGAGTACGGCGGAACACGTGAAATTCCGTCGGAATCCGGGAGGACCATCTCCCAAGGCTAAATACTCCCTAGTGACCGATAGTGAACCAGTACCGTGAGGGAAAGGTGAAAAGCACCCCGGAAGGGGAGTGAAATAGATCCTGAAACCGTGTGCCTACAAGTAGTCAGAGCCCGTTAACGGGTGATGGCGTGCCTTTTGTAGAATGAACCGGCGAGTTACGATCCCGTGCAAGGTTAAGCAGAAGATGCGGAGCCGCAGCGAAAGCGAGTCTGAATAGGGCGCATGAGTACGTGGTCGTAGACCCGAAACCAGGTGATCTACCCATGTCCAGGGTGAAGTTCAGGTAACACTGAATGGAGGCCCGAACCCACGCACGTTGAAAAGTGCGGGGATGAGGTGTGGGTAGGGGTGAAATGCCAATCGAACCTGGAGATAGCTGGTTCTCTCCGAAATAGCTTTAGGGCTAGCCTCAAGGTAAGAGTCTCGGAGGTAGAGCACTGATTGGACTAGGGGCCCCTACCGGGTTACCGAATTCAGTCAAACTCCGAATGCCGATGACTTATCCTTGGGAGTCAGACTGCGAGTGATAAGATCCGTAGTCGAAAGGGAAACAGCCCAGACCGCCAGCTAAGGTCCCAAAGTATACGTTAAGTGGAAAAGGATGTGGAGTTGCTTAGACAACCAGGATGTTGGCTTAGAAGCAGCCACCATTTAAAGAGTGCGTAATAGCTCACTGGTCGAGTGACTCTGCGCCGAAAATGTACCGGGGCTAAACGTATCACCGAAGCTGCGGACTGTTCTTACGAACAGTGGTAGGAGAGCGTTCTAAGGGCTGTGAAGCCAGACCGGAAGGACTGGTGGAGCGCTTAGAAGTGAGAATGCCGGTATGAGTAGCGAAAGACGGGTGAGAATCCCGTCCACCGAATGCCTAAGGTTTCCTGAGGAAGGCTCGTCCGCTCAGGGTTAGTCGGGACCTAAGCCGAGGCCGAAAGGCGTAGGCGATGGACAACAGGTTGATATTCCTGTACCACCTCCTCACCATTTGAGCAATGGGGGGACGCAGGAGGATAGGGTAAGCGCGGTATTGGATATCCGCGTCCAAGCAGTTAGGCTGGGAAATAGGCAAATCCGTTTCCCGTGAAGGCTGAGCTGTGATGGCGAGCGAAATTTAGTAGCGAAGTTCCTGATTCCACACTGCCAAGAAAAGCCTCTAGCGAGGTGAGAGGTGCCCGTACCGCAAACCGACACAGGTAGGCGAGGAGAGAATCCTAAGGTGATCGAGAGAACTCTCGTTAAGGAACTCGGCAAAATGACCCCGTAACTTCGGGAGAAGGGGTGCTTCTTAGGGTGTTAAAGCCCCGAGAAGCCGCAGTGAATAGGCCCAGGCGACTGTTTAGCAAAAACACAGGTCTCTGCGAAGCCGTAAGGCGAAGTATAGGGGCTGACGCCTGCCCGGTGCTGGAAGGTTAAGAGGAGCGCTTAGCGTAAGCGAAGGTGCGAATTGAAGCCCCAGTAAACGGCGGCCGTAACTATAACGGTCCTAAGGTAGCGAAATTCCTTGTCGGGTAAGTTCCGACCCGCACGAAAGGCGCAACGATCTGGGCACTGTCTCAACGAGAGACTCGGTGAAATTATAGTACCTGTGAAGATGCAGGTTACCCGCGACAGGACGGAAAGACCCCGTGGAGCTTTACTGCAGCCTGATATTGAATGTTGGTACAGCTTGTACAGGATAGGTAGGAGCCTTGGAAACCGGAGCGCTAGCTTCGGTGGAGGCATCGGTGGGATACTACCCTGGCTGTATTGACCTTCTAACCCGCTGCCCTTATCGGGCAGGGAGACAGTGTCAGGTGGGCAGTTTGACTGGGGCGGTCGCCTCCTAAAATGTAACGGAGGCGCCCAAAGGTTCCCTCAGAATGGTTGGAAATCATTCGCAGAGTGTAAAGGCACAAGGGAGCTTGACTGCGAGACCTACAAGTCGAGCAGGGACGAAAGTCGGGCTTAGTGATCCGGTGGTTCCGCATGGAAGGGCCATCGCTCAACGGATAAAAGCTACCCCGGGGATAACAGGCTTATCTCCCCCAAGAGTCCACATCGACGGGGAGGTTTGGCACCTCGATGTCGGCTCATCGCATCCTGGGGCTGTAGTCGGTCCCAAGGGTTGGGCTGTTCGCCCATTAAAGCGGTACGCGAGCTGGGTTCAGAACGTCGTGAGACAGTTCGGTCCCTATCCGTCGCGGGCGCAGGAAATTTGAGAGGAGCTGTCCTTAGTACGAGAGGACCGGGATGGACGCACCGCTGGTGTACCAGTTGTTCTGCCAAGGGCATCGCTGGGTAGCTATGTGCGGACGGGATAAGTGCTGAAAGCATCTAAGCATGAAGCCCCCCTCAAGATGAGATTTCCCATTCCGCAAGGAAGTAAGATCCCTGAAAGATGATCAGGTTGATAGGTCTGAGGTGGAAGCGTGGTGACACGTGGAGCTGACAGATACTAATAGATCGAGGACTTAACCTATATTCTAATGTGAAGTTTGAACATTGTTATCTAGTTTTGAGAGAACATTCTCTCCATCAGGTTTGGTGGCGATAGCGAAGAGGTCACACCCGTTCCCATACCGAACACGGAAGTTAAGCTCTTCAGCGCCGATGGTAGTTGGGGGTTTCCCCCTGTGAGAGTAGGACGCCGCCAAGCTTCTATAAGGATCAGTTCCAGTCGGAACTGGTCTTTTTTGTGTTTTGCATGACTTGCTTCTATATAATAGGTTCTTAAAGTGAAAATACGTTGTTCCCTCGTTGATTGCTAAATGAATCAAAATTTACGCTCTTTCAATTTAACATGTCGGTCATCATATGAACCAGCAGCTCAAATTATCAAGGGTCTACACTAAAAGCATAGAAAACCTCACCTTCGGCTAAATAGATCTAGAAAGGCCAAGTATAGGGTCACTAAATAGAAAGACCTCATCCCGAAAGGTATGGTCAGCTATTGTTGCATTTCCAATTTAAAAGGATAGAAGAAATGAAAGAAACAATACTCATTTTATTTCTCCTGTTAAAATTATTTGAAGCAGTAGAAAAATGATGTGAAACGATTTTGTTGAAAAATAGTAAAGACCAGCAGTATTTTCACACTTTTTTATGCAAAAAAGATTTCTCAGAAAAATAAAATAATAACAGAATTTCTTTTTTGAATGTTTTTATCCAGAGATATATGAAATAAAATCAAGGGTATGAAAGCTTCGAAATCGCTGTTTTCAAAGGAATAAAGCCTTATTAGTACTCTTTTTAACAAAAAAACATAAAAAAATGAAAAAAAGGCTTTTAAAATGATGAGACAAGTGGTAAACTTCTTTAGGTGCCTTAACGAAAAGATGAAAAAACAGCTTTAAAATAAATTCAAAAATTATTTTAAAAAAGTCTTTACAAACAATATCTTATCGTTATATAATACTATTTGTCAGATCGAGAGACACTTCGAAACGACACAATATGGAGGATTAGCTCAGCTGGGAGAGCATCTGCCTTACAAGCAGAGGGTCGGCGGTTCGAGCCCGTCATCCTCCACCATATTTATTCTTACATAATGTTAGGATAGATAAAGCCGGTGTAGCTCAACTGGTAGAGCAACTGACTTGTAATCAGTAGGTTGGGGGTTCAAGTCCTCTTGCCGGCACCACTTTCATATGGTAAGATAGACAAGTCGCTTTTAAAGCGAGCCATTAGCTCAGTTGGTAGAGCATCTGACTTTTAATCAGAGGGTCGAAGGTTCGAGTCCTTCATGGCTCACCATGTTTCATGCGGGTGTGGCGGAATTGGCAGACGCGCTAGACTTAGGATCTAGTGTCTTTATGACGTGGGGGTTCAAGTCCCTTCACCCGCATTGCCAAATAAAATGAAAAAATCCTGTAATGCGGAAGTAGTTCAGTGGTAGAACACCACCTTGCCAAGGTGGGGGTCGCGGGTTCGAATCCCGTCTTCCGCTTATACCATCCACGCCGGGGTGGTGGAATTGGCAGACACACAGGACTTAAAATCCTGCGGTAGGTGACTACCGTGCCGGTTCAAGTCCGGCCCTCGGCATTATAAATAAGCGCCCGTAGCTCAATTGGATAGAGCGTTTGACTACGGATCAAAAGGTTAGGGGTTCGACTCCTCTCGGGCGCGCCATTAAGATCGGGAAGTAGCTCAGCTTGGTAGAGCACTTGGTTTGGGACCAAGGGGTCGCAGGTTCGAATCCTGTCTTCCCGACCATCTTTTATGGGGCCTTAGCTCAGCTGGGAGAGCGCCTGCCTTGCACGCAGGAGGTCAGCGGTTCGATCCCGCTAGGCTCCACCAATATGATCTTTGAAAACTAAACAAGACAAAACGTACCTGTTAATTCGAGTTTTTATAAAAAATCCTATGATACTTCATAGGTAGTCAGTCAAACTGGCGAAAAGCAAAACTTCGGTTTTGTACTTTTTCGGAGAGTTTGATCCTGGCTCAGGACGAACGCTGGCGGCGTGCCTAATACATGCAAGTCGAGCGGACAGAAGGGAGCTTGCTCCCGGATGTTAGCGGCGGACGGGTGAGTAACACGTGGGTAACCTGCCTGTAAGACTGGGATAACTCCGGGAAACCGGAGCTAATACCGGATAGTTCCTTGAACCGCATGGTTCAAGGATGAAAGACGGTTTCGGCTGTCACTTACAGATGGACCCGCGGCGCATTAGCTAGTTGGTGGGGTAATGGCTCACCAAGGCGACGATGCGTAGCCGACCTGAGAGGGTGATCGGCCACACTGGGACTGAGACACGGCCCAGACTCCTACGGGAGGCAGCAGTAGGGAATCTTCCGCAATGGACGAAAGTCTGACGGAGCAACGCCGCGTGAGTGATGAAGGTTTTCGGATCGTAAAGCTCTGTTGTTAGGGAAGAACAAGTGCGAGAGTAACTGCTCGCACCTTGACGGTACCTAACCAGAAAGCCACGGCTAACTACGTGCCAGCAGCCGCGGTAATACGTAGGTGGCAAGCGTTGTCCGGAATTATTGGGCGTAAAGGGCTCGCAGGCGGTTTCTTAAGTCTGATGTGAAAGCCCCCGGCTCAACCGGGGAGGGTCATTGGAAACTGGGAAACTTGAGTGCAGAAGAGGAGAGTGGAATTCCACGTGTAGCGGTGAAATGCGTAGAGATGTGGAGGAACACCAGTGGCGAAGGCGACTCTCTGGTCTGTAACTGACGCTGAGGAGCGAAAGCGTGGGGAGCGAACAGGATTAGATACCCTGGTAGTCCACGCCGTAAACGATGAGTGCTAAGTGTTAGGGGGTTTCCGCCCCTTAGTGCTGCAGCTAACGCATTAAGCACTCCGCCTGGGGAGTACGGTCGCAAGACTGAAACTCAAAGGAATTGACGGGGGCCCGCACAAGCGGTGGAGCATGTGGTTTAATTCGAAGCAACGCGAAGAACCTTACCAGGTCTTGACATCCTCTGACAACCCTAGAGATAGGGCTTTCCCTTCGGGGACAGAGTGACAGGTGGTGCATGGTTGTCGTCAGCTCGTGTCGTGAGATGTTGGGTTAAGTCCCGCAACGAGCGCAACCCTTGATCTTAGTTGCCAGCATTCAGTTGGGCACTCTAAGGTGACTGCCGGTGACAAACCGGAGGAAGGTGGGGATGACGTCAAATCATCATGCCCCTTATGACCTGGGCTACACACGTGCTACAATGGACAGAACAAAGGGCTGCAAGACCGCAAGGTTTAGCCAATCCCATAAATCTGTTCTCAGTTCGGATCGCAGTCTGCAACTCGACTGCGTGAAGCTGGAATCGCTAGTAATCGCGGATCAGCATGCCGCGGTGAATACGTTCCCGGGCCTTGTACACACCGCCCGTCACACCACGAGAGTTTGCAACACCCGAAGTCGGTGAGGTAACCTTTATGGAGCCAGCCGCCGAAGGTGGGGCAGATGATTGGGGTGAAGTCGTAACAAGGTAGCCGTATCGGAAGGTGCGGCTGGATCACCTCCTTTCTAAGGATATATGGAGCAGCGTGCGTTTTCGTCTTGTTTAGTTTTGAAGGATCATTCCTTCAAAACATGTCTCTAGCGAGACAGGATTGTTCTTTGAAAACTAGATAACAATAAGTAATACATTCACATTGAATGCAATGCAAAGTTCATCACACATAGTGATTCTTTCTAAAGTAAGAAATGGTTAAGTTAGAAAGGGCGCACGGTGGATGCCTTGGCACTAGGAGCCGATGAAGGACGGGACGAACACCGATATGCTTCGGGGAGCTGTAAGCAAGCTTTGATCCGGAGATTTCCGAATGGGGAAACCCACTGCTCGTAATGGAGTAGTATCCATACTTGAATACATAGAGTATGAGAAGGCATACCCGGGGAACTGAAACATCTAAGTACCCGGAGGAAGAGAAAGCAAATGCGATTCCCTGAGTAGCGGCGAGCGAAACGGGAACAGCCCAAACCAAGAGGCTTGCCTCTTGGGGTTGTAGGACACTCTATACGGAGTTACAAAGGAATGATATAAGCGAAGAGGTCTGGAAAGGCCCGCCAAAGAAGGTAACAGCCCTGTAACTGAAATGTCATTCTCTCCAGAGTGGATCCTGAGTACGGCGGAACACGTGAAATTCCGTCGGAATCCGGGAGGACCATCTCCCAAGGCTAAATACTCCCTAGTGACCGATAGTGAACCAGTACCGTGAGGGAAAGGTGAAAAGCACCCCGGAAGGGGAGTGAAATAGATCCTGAAACCGTGTGCCTACAAGTAGTCAGAGCCCGTTAACGGGTGATGGCGTGCCTTTTGTAGAATGAACCGGCGAGTTACGATCCCGTGCAAGGTTAAGCAGAAGATGCGGAGCCGCAGCGAAAGCGAGTCTGAATAGGGCGCATGAGTACGTGGTCGTAGACCCGAAACCAGGTGATCTACCCATGTCCAGGGTGAAGTTCAGGTAACACTGAATGGAGGCCCGAACCCACGCACGTTGAAAAGTGCGGGGATGAGGTGTGGGTAGGGGTGAAATGCCAATCGAACCTGGAGATAGCTGGTTCTCTCCGAAATAGCTTTAGGGCTAGCCTCAAGGTAAGAGTCTCGGAGGTAGAGCACTGATTGGACTAGGGGCCCCTACCGGGTTACCGAATTCAGTCAAACTCCGAATGCCGATGACTTATCCTTGGGAGTCAGACTGCGAGTGATAAGATCCGTAGTCGAAAGGGAAACAGCCCAGACCGCCAGCTAAGGTCCCAAAGTATACGTTAAGTGGAAAAGGATGTGGAGTTGCTTAGACAACCAGGATGTTGGCTTAGAAGCAGCCACCATTTAAAGAGTGCGTAATAGCTCACTGGTCGAGTGACTCTGCGCCGAAAATGTACCGGGGCTAAACGTATCACCGAAGCTGCGGACTGTTCTTACGAACAGTGGTAGGAGAGCGTTCTAAGGGCTGTGAAGCCAGACCGGAAGGACTGGTGGAGCGCTTAGAAGTGAGAATGCCGGTATGAGTAGCGAAAGACGGGTGAGAATCCCGTCCACCGAATGCCTAAGGTTTCCTGAGGAAGGCTCGTCCGCTCAGGGTTAGTCGGGACCTAAGCCGAGGCCGAAAGGCGTAGGCGATGGACAACAGGTTGATATTCCTGTACCACCTCCTCACCATTTGAGCAATGGGGGGACGCAGGAGGATAGGGTAAGCGCGGTATTGGATATCCGCGTCCAAGCAGTTAGGCTGGGAAATAGGCAAATCCGTTTCCCGTGAAGGCTGAGCTGTGATGGCGAGCGAAATTTAGTAGCGAAGTTCCTGATTCCACACTGCCAAGAAAAGCCTCTAGCGAGGTGAGAGGTGCCCGTACCGCAAACCGACACAGGTAGGCGAGGAGAGAATCCTAAGGTGATCGAGAGAACTCTCGTTAAGGAACTCGGCAAAATGACCCCGTAACTTCGGGAGAAGGGGTGCTTCTTAGGGTGTTAAAGCCCCGAGAAGCCGCAGTGAATAGGCCCAGGCGACTGTTTAGCAAAAACACAGGTCTCTGCGAAGCCGTAAGGCGAAGTATAGGGGCTGACGCCTGCCCGGTGCTGGAAGGTTAAGAGGAGCGCTTAGCGTAAGCGAAGGTGCGAATTGAAGCCCCAGTAAACGGCGGCCGTAACTATAACGGTCCTAAGGTAGCGAAATTCCTTGTCGGGTAAGTTCCGACCCGCACGAAAGGCGCAACGATCTGGGCACTGTCTCAACGAGAGACTCGGTGAAATTATAGTACCTGTGAAGATGCAGGTTACCCGCGACAGGACGGAAAGACCCCGTGGAGCTTTACTGCAGCCTGATATTGAATGTTGGTACAGCTTGTACAGGATAGGTAGGAGCCTTGGAAACCGGAGCGCTAGCTTCGGTGGAGGCATCGGTGGGATACTACCCTGGCTGTATTGACCTTCTAACCCGCTGCCCTTATCGGGCAGGGAGACAGTGTCAGGTGGGCAGTTTGACTGGGGCGGTCGCCTCCTAAAATGTAACGGAGGCGCCCAAAGGTTCCCTCAGAATGGTTGGAAATCATTCGCAGAGTGTAAAGGCACAAGGGAGCTTGACTGCGAGACCTACAAGTCGAGCAGGGACGAAAGTCGGGCTTAGTGATCCGGTGGTTCCGCATGGAAGGGCCATCGCTCAACGGATAAAAGCTACCCCGGGGATAACAGGCTTATCTCCCCCAAGAGTCCACATCGACGGGGAGGTTTGGCACCTCGATGTCGGCTCATCGCATCCTGGGGCTGTAGTCGGTCCCAAGGGTTGGGCTGTTCGCCCATTAAAGCGGTACGCGAGCTGGGTTCAGAACGTCGTGAGACAGTTCGGTCCCTATCCGTCGCGGGCGCAGGAAATTTGAGAGGAGCTGTCCTTAGTACGAGAGGACCGGGATGGACGCACCGCTGGTGTACCAGTTGTTCTGCCAAGGGCATCGCTGGGTAGCTATGTGCGGACGGGATAAGTGCTGAAAGCATCTAAGCATGAAGCCCCCCTCAAGATGAGATTTCCCATTCCGCAAGGAAGTAAGATCCCTGAAAGATGATCAGGTTGATAGGTCTGAGGTGGAAGCGTGGTGACACGTGGAGCTGACAGATACTAATAGATCGAGGACTTAACCTATATTCTAATGTGAAGCATGAACATTGTTATCTAGTTTTGAGAGAACATTCTCTCCATCAGGTTTGGTGGCGATAGCGAAGAGGTCACACCCGTTCCCATACCGAACACGGAAGTTAAGCTCTTCAGCGCCGATGGTAGTTGGGGGTTTCCCCCTGTGAGAGTAGGACGCCGCCAAGCTTCTATAAAGATCAGTTCCAGTCGGAACTGGTCTTTTTTGTGTTTTTGAGAGGTTTGATACCATATAAATGTGGAAATAATATTGTTAGTTGAGCGATTATCTTGAAAAATCGATCGAAAAAATTTATAGTAAGATTAAAGTCAAATATAGTCAAAGTCAATGGAGGAGGAGGCGGAGTGGCACAAAATATTTCTGATATCATCGAGCAGTATTTGAAGGAAGTCTTGGATCAGAACGGTCGAGAAATATTAGAAATTAAGCGCAATGAAATTGCAGATAAATTTCAATGCGTACCTTCACAAATTAACTATGTTATCAATACACGCTTTACGAGCGAGAGAGGCTATATCGTTGAAAGTAAGCGTGGCGGCGGTGGCTATATCCGCATCATTAAAGTCAAAATGAATGATGAAGTCGACTTATTGAACAACATTATTTCCCAAATATATCATCGTTTATCACAGGCTGCATCTGATCATATCATCATGCGTCTTGTTGAAAATAACATTTTATCTGAAAGAGAAGCTAAGATGATGATTAGTGTCATGGACCGTTCTGTATTGCATATTGATTTACCTGAACGTGATGAACTGCGTGCTCGGATGATGAAAGCGATGTTAAATGCTTTGAAATTAAAGTAAAGCGGGTGAAAAGATTGATTTGTCAAGAATGTAATGAGAGACCAGCCACTTTTCACTTTACGAAAGTTATAAATGGAGAAAAACAAGAAATGCACATATGTGAACAATGTGCAAAAGAAAACAGTGATTCATATGCTATGAGTGGAAACCAAGGTTTCTCGATTCACAACTTATTATCAGGCTTATTGAATATTGATCCTAGCTTCACCACAAGTGCTAACAAGGGCTCGTCTATTTTTCAAGAAGCGAAAGAAGTGGATCAATGTCCTAAGTGTGGCTTAACCTTTCAGCAGTTCAGAAAAACAGGCCGATTTGGCTGTGCAGAATGCTATCGTACATTTGATCAGTATCTGAACCCTGTTTTAAGGAAAGTCCATAGTGGAAATACAGTCCATAATGGAAAAGTCCCAAAACGAATTGCCGGCAGCCTGCATGTTCGCCGGAAACTTGAGTTAATGCAGCAAGAGCTGAAGCAGCTGATTGAACAAGAAGAGTTCGAAAAGGCAGCGGAAGTTCGAGATCAAATTCGTGCATTAGAGCATGAGCAATCTCAGCAGAGGGAGGGAGATTAACGACATGTCGCTCCAGCATTTTATTCAAGACGCTCTAAGTCAGTGGATGAAACAAAAAGGACCAGAAAGTGACATTGTTCTAAGCAGTCGTATCCGGCTAGCTCGCAATCTAGAGCATGTTCGTTTCCCAACTCAGTTTTCTCAAGCTGAAGCTGAAGCTGTTCTCCAGCAATTCGAACAAAAGTTTGCTAGCCAGGAAGTGAAGGACATTGGAAACTTTGTTCTGATTCGAATGAATGAAACGCAGCCTTTAGCAAAGAGGGTACTTGTTGAAAAGCATTTGATTAGCCCCAATTTAGCTGAATCAAGATTTGGCGGCTGTTTGCTTTCTGAAAATGAAGAAATCAGTGTGATGCTGAATGAAGAAGACCATATTCGAATCCAATGCTTATTCCCAGGTTTTCAGCTAGCCAATGCACTAAAAGCGGCTAATCAGGTAGATGACTGGATTGAAGAGCAAGTGGATTATGCGTTTTCTGAAAAGCGAGGATACTTAACAAGCTGTCCGACCAATGTAGGTACAGGTATTAGGGCTTCGGTCATGATGCATTTACCAGCATTAGCGCTCACAAGACAAATGAATCGGATTATTCCGGCCATTAATCAATTAGGTCTTGTGGTCAGAGGAATTTATGGTGAGGGCAGCGAAGCAATAGGAAACATCTTTCAAATATCAAATCAAATGACACTTGGTCAATCAGAAGAAGACATTGTAGATGACTTGAATAGTGTGACCGCTCAGCTCATTGAACAAGAGCGATCTGCACGAAAAGCTTTATATCAAACATCTAAAATTGAACTTGAGGACAGAGTGTACCGTTCCTTAGGGATTTTGGCCAATTGTCGTATGATTGAATCAAAGGAAACAGCAAAGTGTTTGTCAGATGTGCGGCTTGGAATTGATTTAGGTATCATTAAGGGGCTTTCAAGTAATATACTGAATGAACTCATGATTTTGACTCAGCCCGGCTTCCTTCAACAATATTCAGGAGGAGCCTTAGAGCCAAATGAACGAGATATAAAACGAGCAGCGATTATTAGAGAAAGGCTGCGCTTAGAAATGCATAGGAATGGACAGGAGGATGAAACGATATGATGTTTGGAAGATTCACTGAAAGAGCTCAAAAGGTATTAGCACTTGCACAAGAAGAAGCCATTCGCCTAGGCCATAAAAACATAGGTACTGAGCACATTTTACTTGGCCTTGTACGTGAAGGTGAGGGCATCGCTGCCAAAGCGTTAGAAGCACTGGGCCTTGTTTCAGATAAAATCCAAAAAGAAGTCGAAAGCTTGATTGGAAGAGGGCAAGAGGTGTCTCAAGCTATTCCTCATTATACGCCTAGAGCGAAGAAGGTCACTGAGCTTTCAATGGATGAAGCAAGAAAGCTAGGTCATTCCTATGTAGGGACAGAACATATTCTATTAGGTCTTATTCGTGAGGGAGAGGGTGTCGCTGCCCGTGTCTTAAATAACCTCGGAGTGAGCTTAAATAAAGCACGTCAGCAAGTCCTGCAGCTGCTTGGAAGCAATGAAACCGGTGCATCTGCGGCAGGCTCTAATAGCAATGCAAATACACCAACACTAGATAGCTTGGCAAGAGATTTGACAGCTATCGCAAAAGAGGACAGCTTGGACCCTGTCATTGGCCGAAGCAAAGAAATTCAACGTGTCATTGAGGTCCTAAGTAGAAGAACAAAAAATAACCCCGTGCTGATTGGTGAGCCTGGTGTTGGTAAAACAGCCATCGCAGAAGGTCTTGCACAGCAAATTATTCATAACGAAGTGCCTGAAATCCTGCGCGATAAACGAGTGATGACACTGGATATGGGAACTGTTGTAGCTGGGACGAAATATCGTGGTGAATTCGAGGATCGTTTGAAAAAAGTGATGGACGAAATTCGCCAGGCAGGAAATATCATTCTCTTTATCGACGAGCTTCATACACTCATTGGTGCTGGTGGAGCAGAGGGCGCGATTGATGCGTCTAATATCTTGAAGCCATCCTTAGCACGTGGTGAGCTTCAATGTATTGGAGCGACAACGTTAGATGAGTACCGTAAATACATTGAAAAGGACGCTGCGCTTGAACGACGTTTCCAGCCAATTCAAGTAGATCAGCCGTCTGTTGATGAAAGTATTCAAATCTTAAGAGGACTTAGAGACCGGTATGAAGCACATCACCGTGTGTCTATTACAGATGAAGCGATTGAGGCGGCGGTGAAGCTGTCTGACCGTTATATTTCTGACCGTTTCCTTCCAGATAAGGCGATTGATTTAATTGATGAGGCAGGTTCGAAAGTCCGTTTACGTTCGTTCACAACACCGCCTAACCTAAAAGAACTAGAGCAAAAGCTGGATGAAGTACGCAAGGAAAAAGATGCGGCTGTTCAAAGTCAAGAATTTGAAAAAGCAGCTTCTCTTCGTGATACAGAGCAGCGTTTGCGTGAAAAAGTAGAAGTGACAAAGAAATCATGGAAAGAAAAGCAGGGACAAGAGAATTCAGAGGTATCTGTAGATGATATCGCAATGGTTGTCTCCAGCTGGACGGGAGTACCTGTTTCGAAAATTGCTCAGACGGAAACAGATAAGCTTCTAAATATGGAACAATTGCTCCACTCTCGTGTGATCGGGCAGGATGAAGCCGTTGTCGCTGTAGCGAAAGCGGTGAGACGTGCACGTGCTGGCCTGAAAGATCCAAAACGTCCAATCGGCTCCTTTATCTTCTTGGGTCCAACAGGGGTTGGTAAAACAGAGCTTGCAAGAGCACTCGCTGAGTCTATTTTCGGTGATGAAGAAGCAATGATCCGTATTGATATGTCTGAATACATGGAGAAACACTCTACATCCAGACTTGTTGGGTCACCTCCAGGCTATGTGGGCTATGATGAAGGTGGACAGCTGACTGAAAAAGTGAGAAGAAAACCTTATTCTGTCGTTCTTTTAGACGAGATTGAAAAGGCGCATCCAGATGTATTTAATATCTTACTGCAAGTGTTAGAAGATGGTCGTCTGACTGATTCTAAAGGGCGTACCGTTGACTTTAGAAATACGATTTTGATCATGACATCAAACGTTGGAGCTAGTGAGCTGAAGCGCAATAAATATGTTGGCTTTAACGTGCAGGATGAAGGTCAAAATTACAAGGATATGAAAGGCAAAGTGATGGGCGAGTTGAAACGTGCGTTTAGACCTGAGTTTATCAACCGTATTGATGAAATCATTGTCTTCCACTCGCTTGAGAAGAAACATCTCAAAGAGATCGTGTCTCTCATGTCTGATCAATTGACAAAACGATTAAAAGAACAAGACCTATCAATTGAATTGACGGAAGCAGCAAAAGCGAAAATTGCCGACGAAGGAGTAGATCTTGAGTACGGTGCGCGTCCGTTAAGAAGAGCGATTCAAAAGCATGTAGAAGATCGACTTTCTGAGGAGCTTCTGAAGGGGAATATTGAAAAAGGTCAACATATCGTATTAGATGTGGAAGATGGAGAAATTGTCGTAAAAGCGACGGCTGCTACGAACTAATATAGTAAGAAAAAAGTGTGAGGCATACCAGCAAGGTGTATGCCTCCCTTTACTTATTTTCTGACCAGTATAAGGAGTTGTATTCTTCAATCTATGGCTAAGACAAAATCAAAATTTATATGCCAATCGTGCGGTTATGAGTCAGCCAAATGGATGGGGAAATGTCCAGGCTGCGGCACGTGGAACAGTATGACAGAAGAGGTCGTTCGCAAAGAGCCGGCAAACCGTCGAAGTGCTTTTAATCATTCTGTTCAAACCATTCAAAAACCTTCACCTATATCTGCAATTGAAACATCCGAAGAACCCCGAATTAAAACAAATTTAGAAGAATTTAACCGAGTATTAGGAAGTGGAATTGTCAAAGGTTCTCTTGTTCTCATCGGCGGAGATCCTGGGATTGGGAAGTCCACATTGTTATTACAAGTATCAGCACAGCTCTCAGACAAAAATCAGAATGTGTTATACATATCTGGTGAGGAGTCTATTAAACAAACGAAGCTAAGAGCGGACCGCCTTGGCATTGAAAGCGCCTCTTTACATGTTTTGGCTGAAACCGATATGGAGTATATAACGTCTGCTATACAGGAGATGAAACCTGCGTTTGTTGTGGTGGATTCGATTCAAACCGTTTATCAAAGCGATATTACGTCAGCTCCCGGCTCTGTATCTCAAGTTAGAGAATGTACAGCACAGCTGATGAAGATTGCCAAAACAAATGGTATTCCTATTTTTATCGTTGGTCACGTGACCAAAGAAGGCTCGATCGCAGGTCCACGCCTTTTAGAGCATATGGTGGACACAGTTCTTTATTTTGAAGGCGAGCGTCATCATACGTTTCGTATTTTACGGGCGGTCAAAAACCGATTTGGTTCAACGAATGAATTGGGAATTTTTGAAATGAGAGAGGAAGGGCTCACGGAAGTATTAAACCCATCAGAAATCTTTTTAGAAGAGCGGTCGGCAGGTGTATCTGGTTCGTGTGTTGTTGCCTCAATGGAAGGAACAAGACCCGTACTTGTCGAGATACAGGCATTAATTTCCCCGACAAGCTTTGGGAATCCGCGAAGAATGGCCACTGGCCTTGATCATAATCGAGTATCGCTGCTCATGGCAGTTTTAGAAAAACGCGTGGGGCTGCTGCTGCAAAACCAAGATGCCTATTTAAAGGTCGCAGGCGGTGTGAAGCTTGACGAACCGGCGATTGACTTAGCTATTGCCGTCAGTATTGCATCAAGCTTTAAAGATGCAGCGCCGCATCAAGCGGATTGCTTTATAGGAGAGGTCGGTCTGACGGGAGAAGTCAGAAGAGTATCAAGAATTGAACAGCGAGTGCAGGAAGCTGCAAAACTAGGATTTAAGCGAATGTTTATTCCTCAGGCGAATCTAGACGGATGGAAAAAGCCGAGAGGGATTGAGTTAGTTGGTGTAGAAAATGTAGCGGAGGCACTTCGAATTTCACTAGGGGGATCATAGAAATGGAAAAAGAGAAAAAAGGAGCGAGAGAACTCGATCTCTTAGATATTGTACAGTTTGTGGCACCAGGAACACCTCTGCGGGCAGGGATTGAAAACGTCCTGAGAGCCAATACTGGCGGGCTCATTGTAGTTGGTTATAATGACAAAGTAAAGAGTGTGGTAGATGGAGGATTTCACATTAATTCAGCCTTCTCCCCAGCACATTTATATGAATTGGCGAAGATGGATGGGGCCATTATTCTTAGCGATTCTGGTCAAAAAATCTTGTATGCGAATACACAGCTGATGCCAGATGCAACCATTCATTCATCGGAAACAGGCATGAGGCACCGGACGGCTGAACGTGTAGCAAAGCAGACAGGCTGCTTAATTATTGCTATTTCTGAACGGAGGAACGTCATTACCTTATACCAAGGGAATCGTCGTTATACGCTGAAAGATATTGGCTTTATTTTAACAAAGGCTAATCAAGCCATTCAAACACTTGAGAAATATAAAACGATTTTAGATCACGCCATTTCTGCGTTAAGCGCCCTAGAATTCGAAGAGCTTGTGACCTTTGGTGATGTATTATCCGTGCTGCACCGCTACGAAATGGTACTCAGAATCAAAAATGAAATCAATATGTATATCAAAGAGCTTGGAACAGAGGGACACTTGATCCGTCTGCAGGTCAATGAATTGATTACAGATATGGAGCAGGAAGCGGCTTTATTTATTAAAGATTACGTGAAAGAAAAGATTAAAGATCCGTATGTGCTGCTTAAACAACTTCAAGATATGTCGAGCTTTGAGCTTTTAGATGATTCCATTCTGTACAAGTTACTTGGATATCCAGCTTCTACAAATATTGACGAATATGTGTACACAAGAGGATACAGATTGCTCCATAAAATCCCTAGACTGCCAATGCCAATCGTCGAAAATGTGGTTGAAGCATTCGGTGTGCTAGATCGAATTATGGAAGCAGATGTACAAGAATTGGATGAAGTAGAAGGAATTGGAGAAGTAAGAGCGAAAAAGATAAAAAAAGGATTAAAAAGGTTACAAGAAAAACATTATATCGACCGTCAGCTTTAAGAAGAGAAATTTTCCTCTACTACGGTTAAAAATGGATGAATATGGGTATATTAATGATGGTTTTGTTTTCTGTTGCTCATGATAGGAAACTTAAACATATATCAATGTCAGATGAAGGTGGATTGACAGATGAAAAATAAAGGAGGTGAAGGTATGTTAAAAAGAATCGTTCAGGCGTTTTTTATCATTTTGGGTGCAGTTGTGGGGATTTTTATCATTCCAGAGTTATTTCTGCTTTTAAATGTAAAGGACATACCTTTCATAACAAATGCTTACTCTTCAGCACTAATAGGAGCCGTTGTGTTCTTCATCATTGGTAAATGGTGCACAGGTTATGTGGTAAATTGGGTGAAATGGATCGAGGATTCTCTATTGAAGGCGCCTCTTCCTGATCTTATATCTGGAAGTTTCGGATTAGTATTTGGACTTATTCTAGCATATCTTATTGTAAACGTGATCCCGCTAAACAATATCCCATATCATATTTTTGGTACCATTATTCCGATTTTCCTGGCTTTCTTTTTAGGATACCTTGGGTTTCAGGTAGGCTTTAAGAAGAAGGATGAAATGATAGGGCTGTTCTCCCGATCTGCAAAGGTCACAAAGAAAAAAGGAGCAGCTGATGATGAACCTGAAATAGAAGATAAAAAGCTGAAAATTTTAGACACAAGTGTTATCATTGATGGAAGAATCGCAGATATTTGCCAAACTGGATTCTTAGAAGGTGTCATGGTCATTCCTCAATTTGTACTCGAGGAATTACAGCATATTGCAGACTCTTCAGATGTATTAAAGAGAAATAGAGGCCGAAGAGGTCTTGATATTTTAAATCGTATTCAAAAAGAATTGGATATCAAAGTTGAAATTTACGAAGGTGACTTCGAAGACATTCAAGAGGTTGATAGCAAGCTTGTGAAGCTGGCGAAATTAACTTCAGGTGTTGTTGTGACCAATGATTTTAATTTAAATAAAGTATGCGAACTTCAAAAAGTAGCAGTGTTAAACATCAATGATCTAGCCAATGCCGTTAAACCGGTTGTACTGCCTGGGGAAGAAATGAAGGTACAGGTCATCAAAGATGGGAAAGAGCATAACCAAGGTGTTGCTTACTTAGATGACGGGACGATGATTGTGGTCGAGGAAGGACGCAATTACATTGGAAAAGACATTGACGTGCTCGTCACAAGTGTGCTGCAGACTGCTGCTGGAAGAATGATTTTTGCGAAGCCAAAACTTCTGGAGAAGGCGCTCTAAAGGGAGAACGAACATGTATTATGAAGTAGTTATTCCGGCTGCGGGGCAGGGGAAACGAATGAAGGCCGGCCGCAATAAGCTTTTTATTGAGCTGAAAAGAATGCCGGTCATCATTCATACACTAAAGGTGTTTGACGCTCATGCGCAATGCAAACGAATGATCCTAGCGATCAATGAAGAGGAGCGTCAAGACTTTGAAAGGCTACTCAAGGTACACGCTTTTCAAACGCCTGTTTCACTTGTCACTGGCGGTGAAGAACGTCAGCAAAGTGTATACGAAGGATTAAAGGCTGTGAAAGATGCGGACATCGTGCTTGTTCATGATGGGGCAAGGCCTTTTATTAAGCATACACAGATTGACTTGCTCGTTAAAGCGGCGATTGAAAAAGGCTCCGCAGTTGTAGCGGTACCAGTGAAAGACACAATCAAACGCGTTCAAGAAGGCAAAGTGGAACAAACCATTGAACGTCAGAGCTTGTGGGCAGTCCAGACCCCACAAGCTTTTCGTCATTCTATTTTAAAAGAAGCGCATGAATATGCGGAGCGGACAGGCTTCCTTGGAACAGACGACGCCAGTCTTGTTGAACAATTACAAGGTGAGAATGTGTATATTGTCCAAGGAGACTATACCAATATTAAGCTGACAACACCGGATGATTTATTGGTTGCCAAGGCAATTATGGATGCGGAAAGAGGGTACTAGATCATGTTGAGAATAGGACAAGGCTTTGATGTACATCAATTAACAGAGGGAAGACCTCTAATTATCGGCGGGGTCACCATCCCTTATGAAAAGGGACTGCTAGGGCATTCAGATGCTGACGTACTGCTTCACACAGTGGCAGATGCATGCCTGGGTGCGATTGCTGAAGGAGATATCGGCAGACATTTCCCAGACACAGATCCTGAGTTTAAGGATGCAGATTCTTTTAAATTATTGCAGCATGTGTGGGCACTTGTGAAAGAAAAGGGCTACACACTTGTGAATATTGACTGCACCATCATGGCGCAAAAGCCAAAAATGGCACCTTACATTCAACCAATGTGTGAGAAAATTGCAGAAGCGCTTGAGGCCGATGTCACACAGGTGAATGTCAAAGCAACAACGACAGAGAAACTCGGATTTACAGGAAGAGGAGAAGGAATTGCCTCTCAGGCAACAGTGCTTCTTCAGAAAAAGTAAAATCCATTTTGATGAGAATAGGTTTTGATGATAAAATACGTTTATAAAAAATTGGTGTCAGACAACATGATGCAGATGAAAGGAAGTTAAACTCATGGGAAATGAAGTGCGTGTTCGTTATGCACCGAGTCCAACTGGTCATTTACATATTGGGAATGCTAGAACGGCTCTTTTCAACTATTTGTTCGCACGCAGCCAAGGCGGCAAATTTATTATTCGAATCGAGGATACGGACCAAAAGCGTAATGTAGAAGGCGGGGAGGAAAGCCAGCTTCGCCACCTGCAATGGCTCGGTATTGATTGGGATGAGAGCATTGATAAAGATGGCGGTTACGGTCCTTATAGACAATCAGAACGTAATGATATTTACAAAAAATATTATGACGAGCTGTTAGAGAAGGACTTGGCGTACAAGTGCTATTGTACGGCAGAAGAGCTAGAGGCAGAGCGTGAAGCACAAATCGCCCGCAGTGAAATGCCTCGATATTCTGGTAAATGCAGTCATTTATCAAAAGAAGAAGAGGACAAACTGATTGCTGAAGGAAGAGAGCCAAGCATCCGCTTCCGAGTACCAAAAGGAGAAATCATCAAATTTGACGACATGGTCAAAGGTGAAATTTCATTTGAAACAGACGGCATTGGTGACTTTGTTATTGTGAAAAAAGATGGCACGCCAACTTATAACTTTGCCGTAGCCGTGGATGATCATTTGATGAAAATGACTCACGTTCTTCGCGGAGAAGATCATATTTCAAATACCCCTAAACAAATCATGATTTTTCATGCATTTGGCTGGGATGTTCCGCTATTCGGACATATGACGTTGATTGTGAACGAGAACCGCAAGAAATTAAGTAAACGTGATGAATCAATTATTCAATTCATCGAGCAATATAAGAATTTAGGCTATTTACCTGAAGCCCTGTTTAACTTCATTGCATTACTTGGATGGTCTCCAGTAGGCGAAGAAGAACTGTTTACAAAAGAGCAATTCATCGACATTTTCGATGTAAACCGACTTTCTAAGTCACCAGCTCTATTCGATATGCATAAACTAAAATGGGTGAACAACCAATACGTGAAAGCACTTGATCTTGATCAGGTTGTGGCACTAACACTTCCGCATCTTCAAAAAGCAGGCAAGGTAAGTGAGCAGCTGACTGAAGAAGAAAACACGTGGGTACGCAAGCTTATTTCTCTGTATCACGAACAATTAAGCTACGGAGCAGAAATTGTTGAGTTAACAGAGTTGTTCTTTAAGGAGCAAATTGAGTATAATCAAGAGGCAAAGGAAGTTCTAGCAGAGGAGCAAGTACCAGAAGTGATGGCATCTTTTGCAGGTCAGCTTGAACAGCTTGAGTCTTTCACACCTGATGAAATCAAGGCTGCCATTAAAGCGGTACAAAAAGAAACAGGGCATAAAGGCAAGAAACTATTCATGCCGATTCGTGTGGCTGTCACAGGACAAACGCATGGCCCAGAACTTCCGCAAAGTATTGAATTACTAGGTAAAGAAACGGTATTAAACCGCATTAAACAAATATAAGGAAATCGTTGCGAGGGAGAAGTACAATGTACTCGTCCATCACAGAAAGAGTCTCCACCGGCTGAAAGAGACTTATGGGCAGACATTGGAAATGCACCCTCAAGACCCTTGAGGAACACGTACGTTAGTATGCAAGGGCGGTACCCTCCGTTATGGGATTAAGTTGAGAAGGCTGAAAGATAAGTAGCTTTCTAAACAGAGTGGAACCGCGTTTTCAAAACGTCTCTGTCATTTGGCAGAGGCGTTTTTTATTTGTCCAAAAAAAGAGAGCAAGTCCTAAGAGAGATTCATGGGGAAGAACGGGGGGAGCATGTGTTTTTCAAAATGCTGAAAGAAGATATTGATACTGTGTTTGATCAAGATCCTGCTGCTAGAAGCTATATTGAAGTAGTGCTAACCTATTCAGGGCTTCATGCGATTTGGGCTCACCGTATTGCGCACGCATTTTATAAGCGGAAGCTGTATTTTATTGCGCGGATCATTTCTCAGGTCAGCCGCTTTTTCACAGGGGTGGAAATTCATCCGGCGGCAACCATTGGCAGGCGGTTCTTCATTGATCACGGCATGGGCGTCGTGATCGGGGAAACATGTGAAATTGGAGACAACGTCACTGTTTTCCAAGGCGTGACATTAGGGGGAACAGGGAAAGAAAAGGGAAAGCGGCATCCGACCATTTTAGATGATGCCCTCATTGCGACAGGTGCCAAGGTGCTTGGTTCTATCACGGTTGGAAAAGGGTCCAAGATTGGTGCAGGGTCGGTCGTGTTAAAAGACGTCCCAGACCATTCCACTGTTGTAGGTATACCTGGGCGAGTGGTCGTTCAAAATGGAAAGAAAATCAATCGTGATCTCAACCATCAAGATTTGCCAGATCCAGTTTCCGATCGTTTTAAAGAATTGGAACGAGAAATGGAAAAGCTAAAAGGTGAGCTGGCTTCATTGAGCAGAAAGGAAGAACAATCATGACAATCAATATTTATAATACATTGACACGTAAGAAGGAAGAATTTGTCCCGCTTGAGCCAGGAAAGGTCAAGATGTATGTGTGCGGACCAACCGTTTATAACTACATTCATATCGGGAATGCTAGACCTGCTATTGTTTATGACACTGTACGTAAGTATTTAGAATACAGCGGTTACGATGTGAACTTTGTATCAAACTTTACAGATGTGGATGATAAACTCATCAAGGCAGCCAATGAACTCGGAGAAGATGTGCCGACAATTGCTGATCGTTTTATCCAAGCCTACTTCGAAGACGTCAGTGCGCTCGGCTGCAAAAAAGCAGACCTTCACCCGCGAGTGACGGAAAACATGGATGATATCATTGCGTTTATTGCGACATTGATTGAAAAAGGCTACGCCTATGAAGCAGATGGTGACGTGTATTACAGCACACGCTCATTTGAAGGTTATGGAAAGCTTTCTCACCAATCAATTGATGAACTGAAGACAGGTGCTCGTATTCGTGTAGGTGAAAAGAAACGAGATGCGCTGGACTTTGCTCTTTGGAAGGCTGCAAAGGATCAGGAAATCTCTTGGGATAGCCCGTGGGGCAAAGGACGCCCAGGCTGGCACATCGAATGCTCGGCAATGGTCAAAAAATATTTAGGTGATACGATCGACATTCATGCTGGCGGACAGGATTTAACATTCCCTCACCATGAGAATGAAATTGCCCAATCTGAGGCTTTGACAGGGAAGCCTTTTGCGAAGTATTGGATGCATAACGGGTATATTAATATTGATAATGAAAAAATGTCAAAATCACTTGGCAACTTTGTGCTCGTGCATGACATTGTGAAAGAACAAGATCCTGATGTGCTCCGCTTCTTTATGTTGTCGGTTCACTATCGCCACCCAATTAACTACTCAATGGATTTATTAGAAAGTACAAAGAGTGCGTTTAACCGACTCAAGACATCGTATGCGAATTTACATCACCGTCTTGAGAGCAGTACGAATATCACGGAAGACAATGCTGAATGGCTGGAAAAAATTGAAGAGCAGCGTGCGACATTTATTTCTGAAATGAATGATGACTTCAATACGGCAAATGCGATCTCTGTTTTATTCGAATTAGCGAAACAGGCGAATTATTATATGGAAAATGATCATACTTCGGAGGAAGTGATCAAGGCATTTATCGGCTTGTTCCAAGAAATTACGTCTGTTCTCGGCTTCTCATTAGAAGAAAAGCACACGCTTGACGAAGAGGTAGAAGCGTTAATTGAAAAACGCAATGAAGCTAGAAGAAATCGTGACTTTGCCCTATCTGATCAAATTCGTGATCAATTAAAGAACATGAATATTGTGTTGGAGGACACTCCTCAAGGTACTCGTTGGAAAAGAGGAGAATAGGCAATGTTGAATTTTGAAAAGCTGAAAGACGGTAAACAGCTGAACGGACTTGCGCTGGCTTATATGGGTGATGCCATTTTTGAAGTGTATGTGAGGCATCACCTCCTCCAAACGGGGGCGACAAAACCAAATGAGCTGCACAAACGAGCAAGCAAAATTGTTTCAGCTAAATCACAGGCTGCTATTTTATTTACGCTTCAGCAGCAAGGCTTTTTCACTGAAGCAGAAGAAGCGGTGCTGAAAAGAGGAAGAAACGCAAAATCAGGCACAGTGCCTAAAAACACAGACGTTCAAACGTATCGTTATAGTACAGCGTTTGAAGCGCTCATGGGGTATTTATTTATCGAAAAGCAGGACGAACGCTTAGAAGAGCTGATTGGTCAGGCGATTGAAATCGGAACGTCAGGGAGGAAGACAAATGAGTCAGCAACATGATTATGTCATTGGGAAAAATGCAGTGATTGAAACACTGAAGTCAGATCGGGAGTTATACAAGCTCTGGATGGCGGAAAACACTGTAAAAGGACAAGCCCAGCAGGTCATTGAACTCGCTAAAAAGCAAAATATCACCATTCAGTATGTTCCGAGGAAAAAGCTTGATCAAATGGTTACAGGTCAGCACCAGGGAATCGTTGCACAAGTAGCAGCATATGAATATGCAGAATTGGACGATCTGTATCAAATCGCTGAAAAGCGGAATGAACAGCCTTTCTTTCTGATTTTAGATGAAATTGAAGACCCGCATAATTTAGGATCTATTATGCGTACGGCAGATGCTGTAGGTGCACATGGGATTGTCATTCCGAAAAGGAGAGCGGTCGGTCTAACAACAACAGTTGCTAAGGCATCCACTGGAGCAATTGAGCATATTCCTGTTGCAAAAGTGACCAATCTTTCAAGAGCCCTTGATGAAATGAAAGAAAGAGGAATCTGGGTTGCGGGAACAGATGCGTCTGCTAAACAGGATTACAGACAATTTGATGGCACAATGCCGCTGGCTCTTGTGATTGGCAGTGAAGGAAAAGGAATTGGCCGATTGATTAAAGAAAAGTGTGATTTTCTGATTAAACTGCCTATGGCCGGGAAGGTTACTTCGTTAAACGCATCAGTTGCGGCTGGTCTATTGATGTATGAAGTGTATCGAAAACGTTATCCGTTAGGAGAATAGAGATGGATATCCTCTTAGTCGATGGATACAACATGATAGGTGCATGGCCTCAGCTGCAGCACTTAAAGGAAAACAGCTTTGAAGAAGCCAGAGACGTGCTGATTCAACATTTAGCAGAATATCAAGCATACACAGGGTATCGAGTCATTGTCGTATTCGATGCCCATATGGTCAAAGGAATTGAAAAAAAGCGGACCAACCACCGAGTAGAGGTCATCTTTACGAGAGAGAATGAAACGGCGGATGAGCGGATTGAAAAGCTGGCGCAGGATTTGAATAATATCCGGACGCAAATTCATGTGGCAACCTCAGATTTTACGGAACAATGGGCTATTTTTGGACAAGGAGCTCTTCGGAAGTCGGCTCGTGAGCTTTTAAGAGAGATTGAAGTGATAGAACGAAAGATTGAAACGAGGGTCAAAAAGATTACTTCTGATAAACCAGCATCTAAGATTGAATTGTCAGAAGATGTATTGAAAACGTTTGAAAAATGGCGGCGCGGGAATCTGGAATAGCTTGACGATATTTCAACCATTAATGTATAATATTTCTATCTAGGTGCGGTCGGGGGGATCGAAGTGAATCTAAACAACAGCAAGGGTAAGTCCATCAGAGAGCAATTTTGCCAGTTGGAAGATGAACAAGTCATTGAAAGGGTTCATGTCGGAGATAGTGATGCGCTAGATTATTTAATAACGAAATACCGCAATTTTGTACGTGCGAAAGCAAGATCTTATTTCTTGATAGGAGCGGATCGAGAGGACATTGTCCAAGAGGGAATGATCGGACTTTATAAGTCTATCCGCGATTTCAGAGAGGACAAGCTTACTTCATTTAAGGCTTTTGCAGAATTATGTATTACCCGCCAAATTATCACCGCAATTAAAACAGCTACTCGCCAAAAACATATCCCGTTAAATTCCTATGTATCATTAGACAAGCCGATCTACGATGAAGAATCGGACAGAACATTATTAGATGTCATTTCCGGTGCTAAAGCGCTTAACCCAGAAGACTTAATTATTAGCAAAGAAGAATTTGATGATATCGAAATGAAGATGGGTGAACTGCTAAGCGAGCTGGAAAGAAAGGTACTTGTGCTGTATCTTGATGGCAGATCCTATCAGGAGATTTCGGAAGATTTAAACCGTCATGTGAAATCAATTGATAACGCACTCCAAAGAGTAAAGAGAAAATTAGAGAAATATTTAGAGCTTCGCGAGATTAGTCTCTAATCAAACCTATATTGACAGCTTTTTCGACACTGTGATAAGGTACTAATGAAATGATGTCGAGAAAATAGGTGTAAATATGAGGAAAAAGATTACTCTAGCCTGTAAAGACTGCGGAAGCCGCAATTATACGACAATGAAAAGTGTTGCTTCAGCAGCTGAAAGATTAGAAGTTAAGAAATATTGCAAGACTTGTAATTCACATAAAACACATTTAGAAACGAAGTAAGATTTGCGTTCTTTAATCTGTGGAGGTCTTTTACATGCGTATTATCAGTTTCTTAAAAAGTGTCGGAAAAGAAATGAAAAAGGTCAGCTGGCCAAAGAAGAACGAAATGGTCCGCTACACAATCACTGTTATTTTAACAGTCGTATTCTTTGCCATCTTTTTCTCTTTTCTTGATATAGGAATCTCACAATTAATCGAATTAATTCATTAATACTTGAATAATGGTCTGCTGAACGTGCTATAATAGATCATAATATGACTTGCCAAAAAACCCGTTTTACGGGTTTTTTCAATTGCTTGAAAATATTTACCGTTACTCGAGATTCGTCAAATAGACATTATGAAATGTGGGGAGGGAAGGACTAAATAGTCCTGAACGAAAATGGAAAAGAATTGGTATGTTGTGCATACGTACTCTGGCTATGAAAACAAAGTAAAAGCGAATTTGGAAAAGCGTGTTGAATCAATGGGCATGCAGGATAAAATCTTCCGCGTCGTCGTACCAGAAGAAGAAGAAACGGATATTAAAAATGGTAAGAAAAAAGTCGTCAAAAAGAAAGTATTCCCTGGCTATGTCCTAGTGGAAATCGTGATGACTGACGACTCTTGGTATGTTGTTCGTAATACACCAGGTGTCACTGGATTCGTTGGATCAGCTGGATCAGGCTCAAAGCCGACTGCACTGCTGCCAGGCGAAGCCGAAACCATTCTGAAGAGAATGGGTCTTGAAGAACGCAAAACAGAAATCGACTTTGAACTGAAAGAAACAGTTAAGGTCATCGATGGACCATTTGCTAACTTCACTGGATCGATTGAAGAAATTGATTACGATAAAAGCAAAGTCAAAGTATTCGTTAATATGTTTGGTAGAGAAACACCTGTTGAACTTGAGTTCACACAGATCGATAAATTGTAATTTAAAAGAGCTTGAAATGAGTGTATAGAAGTGGTAATATAGCAAAGGTACGTCTTGAGTTCACTCAAGATCGCTAGCTAGTTATTTCGTCATTCATATAAAGAATGAAGTTGTTGAGTGGGAGGGGGATTCCCCTATTACCACATCACGGACTTTAAGGAGGTGTGTCTCGTGGCTAAAAAAGTAGTTAAAGTTGTTAAATTGCAAATTCCTGCTGGAAAAGCTAACCCAGCTCCACCAGTTGGACCTGCACTAGGTCAAGCCGGTGTTAATATCATGGGATTCTGTAAGGAGTTTAACGCTCGTACAGCTGACCAAGCTGGTCTTATCATTCCTGTTGAAATTTCGGTTTTTGAAGACCGTTCATTTACATTTATTACTAAAACTCCACCTGCTGCAGTTTTACTTAAAAAAGCAGCTGGTATTGAGTCTGGTTCTGGTGAACCTAACCGTAATAAAGTGGCAACTGTTAAGCGTGATAAAGTACGCGAAATCGCGGAAACAAAAATGCCTGACTTAAACGCTGCTAGCGTTGAATCAGCTATGCGCATGGTTGAAGGTACTGCACGCAGTATGGGTATTGTCATCGAAGATTAATTTTTTGTCTTGTTGGGTTGCGAGTTTGGTTTTGACAAGTTCGCAACCCTTATTCGTGGGAGGTTATTCCGCTAAAACCACATAAGGAGGATTTTTATAATGGCTAAAAAAGGTAAAAAGTATGTAGAAGCTGCTAAGCTGATCGATCGTACTAAAGCGTATGATGTAGCTGAAGCTGTTTCTCTTACAAAAAAAGCAAATACAGCTAAATTTGATGCGACTGTAGAAGTTGCTTTTCGTTTGGGCGTAGACCCTCGTAAAAACGATCAACAAATCCGCGGTGCAGTTGTACTTCCTAACGGAACTGGTAAAACTCAACGCGTTCTTGTGTTCGCTAAAGGCGAAAAAGCAAAAGAAGCAGAAGCTGCTGGAGCAGACTACGTTGGAGATTCTGATTACATCACTAAAATCCAACAAGGCTGGTTCGAATTCGATGTAATCGTTGCGACACCTGACATGATGGGTGAAGTTGGTAAGATCGGTCGTGTACTTGGACCAAAAGGTCTTATGCCAAACCCTAAAACAGGAACTGTAACGTTCGAAGTTGAAAAAGCAATCAATGAAATCAAAGCTGGTAAAGTAGAATACCGCGTTGATAAAGCTGGTAACATCCACGCGCCAATCGGAAAGGTTTCTTTCGAGGACGAAAAGCTTGTTGAGAACTTTGCAACAATCTATGACACAATCCTTAAAGCAAAACCTGCAGCGGCTAAAGGTGTATACGTGAAAAACGTTTCTGTTACATCTACTATGGGCCCTGGCGTGAAAGTGGATCCATCTTCTTTCTCTGCAAAATAATTCTTGACTTATGACAACCATTTTGATAATATCAAAATGTTGTAAAATAGAATAATGTCCATTTATACCGTAGACAGCAGGGGCCTTATGGCTTAATTAACCCGCCGAGGTGTATATGTCACAGTCTTACGTTAACGTATGCTTGTATATACAGCCTCCATGTCTTAATGGAGGCTTTTTATATGGAGAACCGTTCGTTAGGAACGTGATGGCCTGATCGGTATAAGTGTTACACAAAGAATGTACAGGAGGTGTAACCATGAGCAATGCAATCGATACTAAAAAAGTTGTCGTTGATGAAATTACTTCTAAATTTAAAGATAGTATGTCTACTGTCATTGTAGATTACCGCGGTCTTTCAGTTTCTGAAGTGACTGAACTTCGTAAACAGCTTCGTGAAGCTGGCGTAGAATTCAAAGTTTACAAAAACACTTTGACTCGCCGTGCAGTTGAACAAGTTGAACTAACGGGTTTAAACGATTTCTTAACAGGTCCAAACGCTATCGCATTTAGTAACGAAGATGTTATCGCACCTGCGAAAATCATCAACGAATTTGCGAAAAGCCACGAAGCTTTAGAAATCAAAGCTGGTGTCATCGAAGGAAACGTAGCGACTGTAGAAGAAGTGAAGGCTCTTGCGGAACTTCCGTCTCGCGAAGGCTTACTTTCTATGTTGCTTAGCGTTCTTCAAGCTCCAGTTCGTAATCTTGCTCTTGCTACTAAAGCAGTTGCAGATCAAAAAGAAGAACAAGGCGCTTAATGCGTACTTTACGTTTGCGTAAAAAAACTTAAAATGGAGGAATTACAAATGGCTTTAAATATCGAAGAAATCATTGCTTCAGTTAAAGAAGCAACTGTACTTGAGTTAAACGACTTAGTAAAAGCAATCGAAGAAGAATTTGGCGTAACTGCTGCTGCTCCTGTAGCTGTAGCTGCTGGTGGCGGTGCTGCTGCTGAAGAAAAAACTGATTTTGATCTAGTACTTGCTGGTGCTGGAGACCAAAAAATCAAAGTTATCAAAGTGGTTCGTGAAATCACTGGTCTTGGCTTGAAAGAAGCTAAAGAACTTGTTGACAACACTCCAAAACCACTTAAAGAAGGTATTGCTAAAGAAGAAGCTGAAGAACTTAAAGCTAAGCTTGAAGAAGTTGGCGCTTCTGTAGAAGTTAAGTAATCTTCGCCTAATCTTTTGGGAAAGCTCGCTTTTACTGGCGGGCTTTTTCTTTTCTAATCTCCTGAAACGATTGAATCCAGAGGAGGTCCATTCACCATGAGTGACCACTATTATACGGAAAAGCCATCAGTGAAAAGCAATAAACAGACATGGGACTTCACCTTGAGAAACCGTACCTTTACTTTTACAAGTGACAGTGGAGTGTTTTCTAAGAAAGAAGTCGACTTTGGTTCAAGGCTTTTAATTGAAGCTTTCGAAGAACCTGATTTGGATGGCGATGTCTTAGATGTCGGTTGCGGTTATGGACCGATTGGCTTATCGTTAGCAAACGAAATGACTAGCCGTACCATTCATATGATTGATGTGAACGAAAGAGCAGTCGAACTTTCAAAGGAAAACGCTAAACATAATCGCATTGATAATGTT
Source organism: Bacillus sp. FSL L8-0654 (assembly GCF_038629965.1). NCBI lineage: Bacteria > Bacillati > Bacillota > Bacilli > Caryophanales > Bacillaceae > Bacillus > Bacillus sp. FSL L8-0654. The sequence continues at coordinate 124,545 of NZ_CP152026.1, forward strand.
CGCATCTATCAAAGTGATTTGTTCTCGAATGTTCATTCCTCAGCTGCTTTTGCCTCTATACTGACCAATCCCCCAATACGGGCAGGGAAGAAAGTTGTACATGCGATCTTTGAAAAAAGTGCTGATCATTTATTGCCGGAAGGTGAGTTGTGGGTGGTTATTCAGAAAAAGCAAGGTGGACCATCTGCGATTGAAAAATTAGAGCAGCTCTTTGGAGAAGTCGAGGTTGTGCTGAAAAAAAAGGGCTACTATATAATCAAAGCTAAAAAAGTTTGACGCAGTTTCCTAGCTGTGTTAACATTATAAAATGCCAATGTGTATATTTTGCTTGATAGGCTTAAAAAACAACTATTTTGTATAAATTATGCATACTTGGGAAAACTAATAAAATCGGTATTTGTTTTTGGATGTGGTTTTCTTATTTTAGAAACCCTTTTTTCTTTTGTCTTGTAAAAGTATTTCTTTACTGACATTTGAAAGACAGAAATACTTTTTACACATATAATACGCATGATTTGAGGGGTGAATCAGTTGACAGGTCAACTAGTTCAGTATGGACGACACCGCCAGCGCAGAAGCTACGCACGCATAAGCGAAGTGTTAGAATTACCAAATCTCATTGAAATTCAAACCTCTTCTTATCAGTGGTTTCTTGATGAGGGTCTTAGAGAGATGTTTCAAGATATATCCCCAATTGAGGATTTTACTGGTAACCTTTCTCTTGAATTCATTGATTACAGCCTAGGGGATCCTAAGTATCCTGTAGCAGAATCAAAAGAACGTGATGTAACTTACTCTGCTCCACTAAGAGTAAAAGTTCGTTTAATTAACAAAGAAACTGGAGAAGTAAAAGACCAAGATGTGTTCATGGGTGATTTCCCAATCATGACAGACACAGGTACTTTTATCATTAATGGTGCGGAACGTGTAATCGTTTCTCAGCTAGTGCGTTCTCCAAGTGTATATTTCAGTGGTAAAGTAGACAAAAACGGTAAAAAAGGTTTTACTGCGACTGTCATTCCAAACCGTGGCGCATGGTTAGAATACGAAACTGATGCGAAGGATGTAGTCTATGTACGCATCGATCGCACACGTAAGTTGCCGGTTACGGTTCTTTTGCGTGCTCTCGGCTTCAGCTCTGATCAAGAGATTCTTGACCTCATTGGTGAGAATGAATACTTACGCAATACGCTGGAAAAAGACAATACAGAGAATGCAGATAAAGCACTTCTCGAAATCTACGAGCGCCTCCGTCCTGGAGAGCCGCCAACTGTTGAAAATGCGAAAAGCTTGCTAGACTCTCGCTTCTTCGATCCGAAGAGATATGACTTAGCAAATGTTGGACGCTACAAGATTAATAAGAAGCTTCATATTAAAAATAGACTGTTCAATCAGAAATTGGCTGAAACGTTAGTTGATCCTGAAACAGGTGAAATTCTAGCAGAAAAAGGTCAAATTTTAGACAGAAGAGTTCTTGATAAAGTTCTTCCATACTTAGAAAACGGCATCGGATTTAGAAAGCTTTATCCTAATGGTGGCGTAGTAGAAGATGAAGTAGAACTTCAATCTATTAAGATTTATGCACCGACTGATCAAGAAGGCGAGCAAGTGATTAACGTGATTGGTAATGCATATGTAGAGGAAGCTGTGAAAAACATCACGCCTTCTGACATCATTGCATCAATCAGTTACTTCTTCAACCTTCTTCATGGTGTAGGTGACACAGATGATATCGACCATCTTGGTAACCGTCGTCTGCGTTCTGTAGGTGAACTTCTGCAAAACCAATTCCGTATTGGTTTAAGCAGAATGGAGCGTGTTGTTCGTGAAAGAATGTCGATTCAAGACACAAACACGATCACACCTCAGCAGCTGATCAACATTCGTCCTGTGATCGCTTCTATCAAAGAGTTCTTTGGTAGTTCTCAGCTTTCTCAGTTCATGGATCAAACAAACCCGCTTGCTGAATTGACGCACAAACGTCGTCTGTCAGCGCTTGGACCGGGTGGTTTGACACGTGAGCGTGCAGGAATGGAAGTTCGTGACGTTCACTACTCTCACTATGGACGTATGTGTCCGATCGAAACACCAGAGGGTCCAAACATTGGTTTGATCAACTCTCTATCTTCATTTGCAAAAGTGAATCGCTTCGGATTTATCGAAACACCTTACCGCCGGGTTGATCCTGAGACTGGTAAAGTAACACCGAGAATCGATTACTTAACTGCTGATGAAGAGGATAACTACGTAGTAGCACAAGCGAACGCTCAGTTAGCTGATGATGGTTCGTTTATCGATGATAATATCATTGCTCGTTTCAGAGGGGAAAACACCGTTGTTCCTCGAAACCGCGTTGACTACATGGACGTTTCGCCAAAGCAGGTTGTTTCTGCAGCGACAGCATGTATCCCATTCTTAGAAAACGATGACTCTAACCGTGCTCTAATGGGAGCGAACATGCAGCGTCAGGCTGTGCCTTTGATGCAGCCAGAATCACCGATTGTTGGTACAGGTATGGAGTACGTATCAGGTAAAGACTCTGGTGCTGCTGTCATCTGCCGCTACCCAGGTGTTGTAGAACGTGTAGAAGCAAAAAATATTTGGGTTCGCCGTTATGAAGACGTTGACGGACAACAAGTCAAAGGAAACCTAGACAAATACAGCCTGCTGAAATTTGTCCGCTCTAACCAAGGGACTTGCTACAACCAGCGTCCTATCGTAAGTGTTGGAGATGAAGTCGTTAAAGGGGAAATCCTTGCAGACGGTCCTTCTATGGAAAAAGGTGAATTGGCTCTAGGACGTAACGTCATGGTCGGCTTCATGACTTGGGACGGTTACAACTACGAGGATGCGATCATCATGAGTGAGCGCCTTGTAAAAGATGACGTCTACACGTCTATTCATATTGAAGAATATGAATCAGAAGCTCGTGATACAAAGCTTGGACCAGAAGAAATCACTCGTGATATTCCAAACGTTGGGGAAGATGCTTTACGCAACCTTGACGAGCGCGGAATCATCCGTATTGGTGCAGAAGTAAAAGACGGAGACCTTCTTGTAGGTAAAGTAACGCCTAAAGGTGTAACTGAACTAACAGCTGAAGAACGTCTATTACATGCAATCTTCGGTGAAAAGGCTCGTGAAGTTCGTGATACGTCACTACGTGTTCCACACGGCGGCGGCGGAATTATCCACGATGTAAAAGTCTTCAACCGTGAAGATGGAGATGAATTACCTCCAGGTGTAAACCAGTTAGTCCGCGTATACATCGTTCAGAAGCGTAAGATTTCTGAAGGTGACAAAATGGCCGGACGACATGGTAACAAAGGGGTTATCTCTAAAATCCTTCCAGAAGAAGATATGCCTTATCTTCCAGACGGAACACCGATCGATATCATGTTGAACCCTCTAGGGGTACCATCTCGTATGAACATCGGTCAGGTACTTGAGCTTCATATGGGTATGGCTGCACGTTACCTTGGCATCCACATTGCGTCACCAGTATTTGATGGTGCGCGCGAGGAAGATGTTTGGGAAACGCTTGAAGAAGCAGGTATGTCCCGTGATGCGAAAACAGTCCTTTATGACGGTCGAACTGGTGAACCATTCGACAACCGTGTATCTGTCGGAATCATGTACATGATCAAACTGGCTCACATGGTTGACGATAAACTTCACGCTCGTTCAACTGGACCATACTCACTTGTTACGCAGCAGCCACTTGGCGGTAAAGCACAGTTTGGTGGTCAGCGTTTCGGAGAGATGGAAGTATGGGCACTTGAAGCTTACGGTGCAGCATATACACTTCAAGAGATCTTAACAGTTAAATCGGATGACGTTGTGGGTCGTGTGAAAACATACGAAGCCATCGTCAAAGGGGATAACGTACCTGAACCAGGTGTCCCTGAATCATTCAAAGTGTTAATCAAAGAACTTCAAAGTTTAGGTATGGATGTGAAAATCCTATCTGGCGATGAAGAAGAGATAGAAATGAGAGATTTAGAAGACGATGAGGAAACGAAGAAAGCAGACGGATTAGCGTTATCTAATGACGAAGATGCTGCAGACCTCGCACCTGTCGATCTTGAACGTGACGCAGTCACAAAAGAATAGCAGAAACGATTAGAGCAAGTGACTAGGGTATAACCCGAAGATTAAAAGGGAGGTAGGCCCCTTGCTAGATGTGAACAATTTTGAGTATATGAACATCGGTCTCGCATCACCTGATAAAATCCGTTCTTGGTCTTTTGGTGAAGTGAAAAAGCCTGAAACGATTAACTATCGTACACTGAAACCTGAAAAAGATGGTCTCTTTTGTGAACGTATCTTCGGACCGCAAAAAGACTGGGAATGTCATTGTGGGAAGTATAAACGCGTTCGGTATAAGGGTGTTGTATGTGACCGTTGTGGTGTAGAAGTAACACGGGCAAAAGTCCGTCGTGAGAGAATGGGGCATATCGAACTGGCTGCCCCAGTTTCCCACATTTGGTATTTCAAAGGTATCCCAAGCCGTATGGGTCTTGTTCTTGATATGTCACCACGTGCGTTAGAAGAAGTGATCTACTTCGCTTCTTACGTTGTGACAGATCCGGGCAATACACCGCTTGAGAAGAAACAACTTCTTTCTGAGAAAGAATTCCGTGCTTATTTAGATAAATACGGTAATACATTCCAAGCAGCTATGGGTGCAGAAGCAATCAACAAACTTCTTCAAGATATCGATCTTGTAAAAGAAGTAGATACACTGAAAGAAGAGCTGAAAACTGCTCAAGGACAGCGCCGTACACGTGCGATCAAACGCCTTGAAGTGTTAGAAGCCTTCCGTAACTCAGGAAACAAACCATCTTGGATGATTCTTGATGTACTTCCGGTTATTCCGCCAGAATTACGTCCAATGGTTCAGCTTGATGGTGGACGTTTTGCTACTTCTGACTTGAACGACCTTTATCGTCGTGTCATCAACCGTAACAATCGTCTGAAGCGTTTATTAGATCTTGGCGCGCCAAGCATCATCGTTCAGAACGAGAAGCGTATGCTTCAAGAAGCTGTCGATGCCTTGATTGATAATGGACGTAGAGGCCGACCAGTAACAGGACCAGGAAATCGACCATTGAAATCTCTTTCTCACATGCTGAAAGGGAAACAAGGACGTTTCCGTCAAAACTTGCTTGGTAAACGTGTTGACTATTCTGGACGTTCCGTTATCGTCGTAGGGCCACATTTGAAAATGTATCAGTGTGGACTTCCGAAAGAAATGGCTCTTGAATTATTCAAACCATTCGTGATGAAGGAGCTTGTTGAAAAAGGATTAGCTCACAACATCAAGAGTGCGAAGCGTAAAATTGAGCGCGTGCAGCCGGAAGTATGGGATGTTTTAGAATCAGTTATTCGTGAGCATCCAGTCTTACTAAACCGTGCACCGACTCTTCACAGACTTGGTATTCAAGCGTTTGAACCTACACTTGTGGAAGGACGCGCAATTCGTCTGCATCCACTTGTATGTACAGCCTACAACGCTGACTTTGACGGTGACCAAATGGCGGTTCACGTACCATTATCTGCTGAAGCTCAAGCTGAAGCTCGTATCTTAATGCTTGCTGCTCAAAACATTTTGAACCCGAAAGATGGAAAACCTGTTGTTACGCCATCTCAGGATATGGTGCTTGGTAACTACTACCTTACACTTGAGCGCAAAGGTGCTATCGGAGAAGGTATGGTCTTCAAAGATACTGACGAAGCCCTTCTAGCTTATCAAAATGGTTATGTGCATCTTCATACACGTGTAGCTGTTGCAGCTAGCTCGTTGAAGAATGTGACATTCACTGATGAACAGCGTTCTAAATTGTTGATTACAACAGTTGGAAAACTGATCTTTAACGAAATCTTACCGGAATCATTCCCATACATGAATGAGCCGACAAAGAGCAATATTGAAGAAAAAACGCCTGATCGTTTCTTCCTTGAAAAAGGTGAGGATGTAAAAGCTGCGATCGAGAAACAAGAAATCAATGCGCCGTTCAAAAAAGGTATTTTAGGGAAAATCATTGCAGAAATCTTTAAGAGATTCCATATCACTGAGACATCTAAAATGCTTGACCGCATGAAAAATCTTGGTTTCAGATACTCTACTAAAGCCGGTATTACGGTTGGTGTGTCTGATATCGTCGTATTAGATGATAAGCAGCAAATTCTTGAAGAAGCACAAGCAAAAGTAGATAACGTCATGAAGCAATTCAGACGTGGTTTGATTACTGAAGAAGAGCGTTATGAGAGAGTTATTTCAATCTGGAGTTCTTCTAAAGATGTCATCCAAGGTAAACTGATGAAGTCCCTTGATGAAGTCAACCCAATCTACATGATGAGTGACTCTGGAGCGCGTGGTAACGCATCTAACTTTACTCAGCTGGCTGGTATGCGTGGTCTGATGGCCAACCCGGCTGGACGTATCATCGAACTTCCGATTAAATCTAGTTTCCGTGAAGGTTTAACCGTATTGGAATACTTTATTTCCACTCACGGAGCGCGTAAAGGTCTTGCCGATACAGCCCTTAAAACAGCTGACTCAGGTTACCTCACGCGTCGTCTCGTTGACGTTGCACAGGATGTTATCATCCGTGAAACAGATTGCGGTACAGACCGTGGAATCTTGGCGAAGTCCATTAAAGAAGGAAATGAAATTATTGAGAAACTTGAAGAACGTCTGATCGGACGTTTTGCAAGAAAACCAATTGTTCATCCTGAAACAGGCGAAGTCATTGTAGCCGAAAACGAACTAATTGATGAAGATAAAGCACTTGAAGTAGTTGAAGCAGGAATTGAGGAAGTATGGATCCGTTCAGCATTTACATGTAACACGCCTCATGGTGTATGTAAACGATGCTACGGCCGTAACCTTGCAACTGGTACTGACGTTGAAGTCGGTGAAGCAGTTGGAATCATCGCTGCACAATCAATCGGTGAGCCAGGAACACAGCTTACAATGCGTACGTTCCACACCGGTGGGGTAGCAGGAGACGATATCACACAAGGTCTACCTCGTATCCAAGAGCTATTTGAAGCGCGTAATCCGAAAGGGCAAGCGACAATTTCTGAAATTGATGGTGTCGTTGCTGAAATTAACGATGTTCGTGACAAGCAGCAGGAAATTGTGGTTCAAGGCGAAGTTGAAACTCGTTCTTACACAGCTCCTTACAATGCACGTCTGAAAGTTGTTGAAGGTGACACAGTTACTCGTGGTCAAGTACTTACAGAAGGTTCGATCGATCCGAAAGAACTTCTTAAAGTGACTGACATGACAGCTGTTCAAGAATATCTGCTTCATGAAGTACAAAAAGTATACCGTATGCAAGGGGTAGAAATCGGAGATAAGCACGTAGAGGTAATGGTTCGCCAAATGCTTCGTAAAGTGCGTGTCGCTGATGCAGGGGATACAGATGTATTACCAGGCACACTTCTTGATGTACATCAATTCACTGAAGCGAACAAAAAAGTACTATTCGAAGGCAAACGTCCTGCAACAGGCCGTCCAGTTCTTCTTGGTATTACAAAAGCTTCACTTGAAACAGACTCATTCTTGTCTGCGGCATCCTTCCAAGAAACGACTCGTGTCCTAACAGATGCGGCGATCAAAGGAAAACGTGATGAACTGCTTGGCTTGAAAGAGAATGTTATCATTGGTAAACTTGTTCCTGCTGGAACGGGAATGCCAAACTACCGTAAAGTTAAGCCGGTTTCGCAAGTGCAGCCGTCTGACGACATGGTTCCTGTAGAGTAATCTTTCTCGTGAGATTCCTATAAAATCATCAAAAAATGGTGAAGGATGTCAAGATAATCTGTCATACGATATTGACATCCTTCTGCCATGATGATAATATAACCAAGGTGCTCAAAATAAAACCTGTTACTTTGGAGGATATTCGATGTCTTATGATAAAGTATCACAGGCTCAATCCATTATTATTGGTACGAAGCAAACAGTAAAAGCTCTGAAACGAGATTCAGTTAAGGAAGTCGTCGTAGCGAAAGATGCTGATCCTGCTTTAACCGCTAATGTATTGAAACTAGCGCAAGAGAAGGGTGTAGACATCTTAGTGGTAGATTCCATGAAAAAGCTCGGCAAGGCCTGCGGAATTGAAGTTGGGGCAGCAGCTGTTGCCATTATGTTATAGCGTACTTGTTTTGTTTTTGCATGTATAAAATGCAAAAGCATTGTTTTTTGCCTTTTGATGAACCACCTGGGTATGTGGGTTATAAAAAAAGTAATGAAGGGAGGAATAACAACATGCCTACAATTAATCAGCTAATACGCAAAGGACGCGTGAGTAAAGTTGAAAACTCAAAGTCACCTGCACTTAACAAAGGATACAACAGTTTCAAAAAAGAGCACACTAACGTAACATCTCCACAGAAGCGCGGGGTTTGTACTCGTGTCGGTACAATGACACCGAAAAAACCAAACTCAGCACTACGTAAATATGCTCGTGTACGTTTGTCTAACCTGATTGAGGTAACAGCTTACATTCCTGGTATCGGACATAACCTACAAGAGCACAGTGTAGTACTTATCCGTGGCGGACGTGTAAAAGACTTACCGGGTGTACGTTACCACATCGTTCGTGGTGCGCTTGATACTGCCGGAGTTGACGGTCGTATGCAAGGACGTTCTAAATACGGAACAAAACGCCCTAAACAAAGCAAATAATAAAAACAAACATAAGGGTTTTTAGAAGTTGATATCAGATCAGTGGAGTCAGGCAGCTGACAATGATATTGAGATGAGAGACAGATAGAAATCCTTTTAAAAGAGAAGGGAGGCTATTCAGATGCCACGTAAAGGTCCTGTAGCAAAAAGAGACGTATTGCCAGATCCAATTTACAATTCTAAACTTGTATCTCGTTTGATCAACAAAATGATGATCGACGGTAAAAGAGGAAAGTCACAAACAATCCTCTACAAGTCATTTGATATCATCAAAGAACGTACTGGTAATGAAGCGATGGAGGTTTTCGAACAAGCCTTGAAAAACATCATGCCAGTTCTTGAAGTTAAAGCACGTCGTGTAGGTGGAGCTAACTACCAAGTTCCTGTAGAAGTTCGCCCAGACCGTCGTACTACTTTAGGTCTTCGCTGGTTAGTAAACTATGCTCGTCTTCGTGGAGAAAAAACGATGGAAGAGCGTCTTGCTAACGAAATCCTTGACGCAGCTAACAACACTGGTGCTGCTGTTAAGAAACGTGAAGATACACACAAAATGGCAGAAGCGAACAAAGCATTCGCTCACTACCGCTGGTAGGATTTATACCAAACTAAAAAAACTATTCCCTAATGAGGAAGGAGAAATTACCCAATGGCAAGAGAGTTCTCCTTAGACAAAACTCGTAATATTGGTATCATGGCTCACATCGATGCCGGTAAAACGACAACGACTGAGCGTATCTTGTACTACACTGGTCGTATCCATAAAATTGGTGAAACTCACGAAGGAGCTTCACAAATGGACTGGATGGAGCAGGAGCAAGAACGTGGTATTACAATCACTTCTGCTGCTACTACAGCACAATGGAAGGGTTACCGTGTAAACATCATCGATACACCAGGACACGTAGACTTCACTGTTGAAGTTGAACGTTCTTTACGTGTACTTGATGGTGCGGTTGCTGTTCTTGATGCACAATCAGGTGTAGAGCCACAAACTGAAACAGTTTGGCGCCAAGCAACAACTTACGGAGTACCTCGTATCGTATTCGTTAACAAAATGGATAAAACTGGTGCGGACTTCCTTTACTCTGTAAGCACATTAAGAGATCGTCTTCAAGCGAACGCTCATGCAATTCAATTGCCGATCGGCGCTGAAGATCAATTCGAAGGAATCATCGACCTTGTAGAAAACGTAGCATACTTCTACGAAGATGACCTTGGAACTCGCTCTGATGCTAAAGAAATCCCTGCTGAGTATAAAGACAAAGCTGAAGAGCTTCGCAGCAGCCTAATTGAAGCTGTTGCTGAGCTTGATGAAGAGCTTATGGAAAAATACCTTGAGGGTGAAGAAATCACAATTCCTGAATTGAAAGCTGCAATCCGTAAAGGAACATTGAATGTTGAATTCTACCCAGTTCTTGTTGGATCTGCTTTCAAAAATAAAGGTGTTCAGCTTGTACTTGACGCTGTGCTTGACTACCTGCCTGCACCAACTGATGTTGCTGCAATTAAAGGTATCCTGCCAGATTCAAATGAAGAGGTTGTTCGTGAGTCTACTGATGACGCACCATTCGCAGCTCTTGCATTTAAAGTTATGACTGACCCTTATGTTGGGAAACTAACTTTCTTCCGCGTATACTCTGGAACACTTGATTCTGGTTCATACGTGAAGAACTCTTCTAAGAACAAGCGTGAACGCGTTGGACGTATCCTTCAAATGCACGCAAACAGCCGTGAAGAAATCTCTACTGTATATGCAGGGGATATCGCAGCAGCTGTAGGTCTTAAAGATACATCTACTGGTGATACTCTTTGTGACGAGAAAAATCTTGTTATCCTTGAGTCTATGGAATTCCCAGAGCCAGTTATCGATGTAGCTATCGAGCCTAAATCTAAGGCTGACCAAGATAAAATGAGCATCGCTTTAGCTAAACTAGCTGAAGAGGATCCAACATTCCGTACACAAACAAACCCTGAAACTGGTCAAACGATCATCTCTGGTATGGGTGAGCTTCACCTTGATATCATTGTTGACCGTATGAAGCGTGAGTTCAAGGTTGAAGCTAACGTAGGTGCTCCTCAAGTTGCGTACCGTGAAACATTCCGTTCTGGTGCAAAAGTTGAAGGTAAATTCGTACGTCAGTCTGGTGGACGCGGTCAGTTCGGACACGTTTGGATCGAATTCGAACCAAACGAAGAAGGCGCAGGATTCGAATTTGAAAATGCAATCGTCGGTGGGGTTGTTCCACGTGAATACATCCCAGCAATTCAAGCAGGTCTTGAAGATTCACTTGAAAATGGTGTATTAGCTGGATTCCCATTAATCGACATCAAAGCAAAATTATTTGATGGATCTTACCACGATGTTGACTCTAACGAAATGGCGTTCAAAATTGCTGCATCTATGGCATTGAAAAATGCTGTCAGCAAATGTAACCCAGTTCTACTTGAGCCAATGATGAAAGTGGAAGTTGTTATCCCTGAAGAATACATGGGAGACATCATGGGTGATATCACATCTCGTCGTGGACGTGTAGAAGGTATGGAAGCTCGCGGTAACGCTCAAGTTGTTCGCGCTATGGTTCCACTTTCTGAAATGTTCGGATATGCTACTGCACTCCGTTCTAACACACAAGGACGCGGTACTTTCACTATGCACATGGATCACTACGAAGAAGTGCCTAAGAGCATCAGTGAAGAAATCATCAAAAAAAATAAAGGTGAATAATTGATTTTGCCTTTAAACTAAAGTATAACTACTATTGAAGATCAGAAAGTGAGAGGTAACTCTTCACTTTCTATCACTCTATACCAAATACAATGAACCTTTAAGGAGGATTTTTAGAATGGCTAAAGAAAAATTCGACCGTTCCAAATCGCATGCTAACATTGGTACAATTGGACACGTTGACCATGGTAAAACAACTCTAACTGCTGCTATCTCAACAGTTCTTCATAAGAAATCTGGTAAAGGTACAGCTATGGCTTATGACCAAATCGATGGTGCTCCAGAAGAGCGCGAGCGTGGAATCACAATCTCTACTGCACACGTTGAGTATGAAACTGAATCTCGTCACTATGCACACGTAGACTGCCCAGGACACGCTGACTATGTTAAAAACATGATCACTGGTGCTGCTCAAATGGACGGCGCGATCTTAGTAGTATCTGCTGCTGATGGTCCAATGCCACAAACACGTGAGCACATCCTACTTTCTCGTAACGTAGGTGTACCATACATCGTAGTATTCCTTAACAAATGTGACATGGTTGACGATGAAGAGTTACTTGAACTTGTTGAAATGGAAGTTCGTGACCTTCTTTCTGACTATGACTTCCCTGGTGACGATGTACCAGTTATCAAAGGTTCTGCTCTTAAAGCTCTTGAAGGAGATGCTGATTACGAAGCAAAAATCTTTGAACTTATGGATGCGGTTGATGAGTACATCCCAACTCCAGAGCGTGACACTGAGAAACCATTCATGATGCCAGTTGAGGACGTATTCTCAATCACTGGTCGTGGAACAGTTGCTACTGGTCGTGTTGAGCGTGGACAAGTTAAAGTCGGTGACGAAGTTGAAATCATCGGTCTTCAAGAAGAAAACGGTAAAACAACTGTTACAGGTGTTGAAATGTTCCGTAAACTTCTTGACTATGCTGAAGCTGGTGACAACATCGGTGCACTACTTCGTGGTGTATCTCGTGAAGATATCCAACGTGGTCAAGTACTTGCTAAACCAGGTACAATCACTCCACACAGCCGTTTCAAAGCTGAAGTTTATGTACTTTCTAAAGAAGAGGGTGGACGTCATACTCCATTCTTCGCTAACTACCGTCCGCAGTTCTACTTCCGTACAACTGACGTAACTGGTATCGTACATCTTCCAGAAGGTACTGAAATGGTAATGCCTGGCGATAACACTGAGATGGAAGTTGAACTTATCTCTACTATCGCTATCGAAGAAGGAACTCGTTTCTCTATCCGTGAGGGTGGACGTACTGTAGGTTCTGGTGTCGTTTCAACTATCATTAAGTAATAAACATACAAAAGAGACTCCTTGCAAAAGGGTCTCTTTTTTTGCTTTTCCAGATCAGAACGGCTACTATAAGCTATAGAATCTAAATGGAACCGAGAGGATCGCTGGAATGGCAAAGACATATTTGAAAAAATGGTCGATCGGCGGGATTGACCAATGGATTATGATGAAAGAAGACCAGACGAGTGAAACGAAGCCTGTACTTTTATTTTTACACGGAGGGCCCGGCTCTGCTCAAATCAGTTATATTGATTCCTTTCTCGAGGAACTTAATCAGGACTTTACAGTTGTTCATTGGGATCAGAGAGGCGCAGGACTTTCCTATCAAGAGAATCTTTCCGATGCATCGATGACCATTCAGCAATTTATTGAAGACACGATTGAACTGACAGAGAAGCTTCTATCTTATCTAGGTCATTCAAAATTGTATATTGCAGGATACTCGTGGGGATCATTAATTGCCATACAAGCAGTACATAAGCGTCCGGATCTTTATCATGCTTATTATGGAATTAGTCAGGTAGTAGATGTGTTAAAGGAAGATATCGTATCGTACGAGCTCCTTTTGAAGAAATACCGTCGCAATCGGCTGTTTACTGGGTGTCTGCGATTACTGACGCCTCCTCCATGGAAACGGACATCAGCTCATGCCTTGTTTTCTCTATATAAAGAGTTTGCGAGCGTAGGTCTCACACATAGATGGAAGCCGGTTTTTCAAATACTAAAAGGGTTTCTTTTTAGTAAGCAATATCAGCTTAAAGATAAATGGAAGTTCATAAAAGGGCAGAAGTTTAGTCAAGACAAGTTATGGGATCAGCTAATGAATGAGAGTATTCAATACCGAGTTTCTACTATATTAATACCGTGCTACTTTCTCATTGGCGATCACGACATGATTACACCAGCTGCTGTATCAAAACCATATGTTGATCAATTAAAAGCACCAATCAAAGAATGGTTTGTCTTTAAAGAATCTGCACATTCCCCGCATCTTGAGGAGCCAGATGAATTTATACGTATCATAAGAAAGACTGCTATACATCATCTTCAGGGAAAGCTTGATTTATAGGCTGAATCCCTGTATAATATGAAAAGTGTGCAAATCATAAATTTATCCGATTTATTATTGCAACACGCAGGCCAATTTGGTACAATAGTGCATGTTGGTCTTTGACTGCGATGAAGTGAGAGGTTGCTGACACACCCGGCCGCTTTGCCATGGCGAGGTGATCAGGTTTTTCTCACGGAGAACTGTCTAACGTAAGTAGGCGAAAAGGAGGGAAAATAATGGCAAAACAAAAAATTCGTATTCGTTTAAAAGCATATGATCATAGAATTCTTGATCAATCTGCTGAGAAGATTGTTGAAACGGCTAAGCGTTCTGGTGCTAGTGTATCTGGTCCAATCCCGCTTCCAACTGAAAAATCAGTTTACACAATCCTTCGTGCGGTGCATAAGTACAAAGATTCTCGTGAGCAATTCGAGATGCGTACTCACAAACGTCTAATCGACATCGTGAATCCAACTCCGCAAACAGTTGATGCACTTATGCGTTTAGATTTACCATCTGGTGTAGATATCGAAATCAAACTTTAATTCAAATAGAAAACACATATTATAGGAGGTGTGACTAATGACCAAAGGAATCTTAGGTAGAAAAATTGGTATGACGCAAGTATTCGCAGAAAACGGTGATCTTATCCCTGTAACTGTTGTTGAGGCTGCTACTAACGTTGTTCTTCAAAAGAAGACTGTTGACACGGATGGCTATGAAGCAATCCAAATCGGTTTTGATGACAAACGTGAAAAGCTTTCTAACAAACCAGAGAAAGGCCACGTTGCTAAAGCGGAAACTGCTCCTAAGCGCTTCGTAAAAGAATTACGCGGTGCGGAGTTAGATGCGTATGAAGTTGGTCAGGAAGTCAAAGTTGATATTTTCGCAAATGGAGATATCGTAGATGTAACAGGAACATCAAAAGGTAAAGGATTCCAAGGGGCTATCAAACGCCACGGACAATCACGCGGACCAATGACTCACGGTTCACGTTACCACCGTCGTCCTGGTTCAATGGGACCTGTTGATCCAAACCGTGTATTCAAAGGTAAACTTCTTCCAGGTCGTATGGGCGGAGAGCAAATCACTGTCCAAAACCTTGAGATCGTTAAAGTTGATGCAGAACGCAATCTTCTATTGATCAAAGGAAACGTACCAGGAGCTAAAAAATCTCTAGTAACTGTAAAGAGTGCAGTTAAATCTAAATAACTCTCTTAGGAAAGGAGGAAACAAGTCATGCCAAAAGTAGCATTATATAACCAAAACGGTTCTACTAACGGTGAAATCGAATTAAACGCTTCTGTGTTTGGAATCGAGCCAAACGAAAGCGTAGTATTCGATGCTATTCTTATGCAAAGAGCTTCCTTACGTCAAGGAACTCACAAAGTAAAAACTCGTTCTGAAGTACGTGGCGGAGGTCGTAAACCTTGGAGACAGAAGGGTACAGGTCGTGCTCGTCAAGGTTCTATCCGTTCACCACAATGGCGCGGAGGCGGTATCGTATTCGGTCCAACACCACGCAGTTAT
The DNA here is from genome assembly GCF_038629965.1 of Bacillus sp. FSL L8-0654. Taxonomy (NCBI): domain Bacteria; kingdom Bacillati; phylum Bacillota; class Bacilli; order Caryophanales; family Bacillaceae; genus Bacillus; species Bacillus sp. FSL L8-0654. Next base: position 139,861 of record NZ_CP152026.1, read on the forward strand.
TCTTATAAATTACCTAAAAAAGTTCGCCGCTTGGCTATCAAGTCAGTATTGTCTTCTAAAGTAATCGACAACAACATCATCGTTCTTGAAGATCTGACTCTTGATGCAGTGAAAACGAAAGAATTCGCAGGCATCCTTAAAGGATTATCTGTTGAGAAGAAAGCGTTGATCGTCACTGCGGATGCAAACGAAACAGTTGCTTTATCTGCTCGTAACATCCCTGGAGTAACAGTTGTTGAAGCTAACGGTATCAACGTTCTTGACGTTGTCAACCACGACAAACTTCTGATCACTAAAGCAGCGGTTGAAAAAGTAGAGGAGGGACTTGCATAATGAAAGATCCTCGTGATGTTCTAAAGCGCCCTATCATTACTGAACGTTCTGCTGATCTAATGACAGAGAAGAAGTACACGTTCGAAGTTGATGTCAGAGCTAACAAAACAGAAGTGAAAGACGCTGTTGAAGAAATCTTTGGAGTGAAAGTTGAGAAAGTCAACGTTCAAAACTACAAAGGAAAATCAAAACGCGTTGGACGCTACACTGGTATGACTAGCCGTCGCAGAAAAGCGATCGTGAAATTAACTGCTGACAGCAAAGAAATCGAAATTTTTGAAGCGTAAATCTTAAAAAGAAGGAGGGAAATTCAAAATGGCGATTAAAAAGTATAAACCAACCAGTAATGGTCGTCGTGGCATGACTACTTCAGATTTTGCTGAAATCACGACTGACAAACCAGAAAAATCGTTGCTTGCACCGCTACACAAAAAAGGCGGACGTAACAACCAAGGTAGATTGACTGTTCGTCATCAAGGTGGCGGTCACAAACGTCAATACCGTATCATCGACTTTAAGCGTGATAAAGACGGTATACCTGGACGCGTTGCTACAATCGAGTATGATCCAAACCGTTCAGCTAACATCGCTCTTGTAAACTATGCAGATGGTGAGAAACGTTACATTCTTGCTCCGAAAGGAATCCAAGTTGGTACTGAAGTTACTTCTGGACCAGAAGCTGACATCAAACCAGGTAATGCTCTTCCACTTATCAACATCCCAGTTGGTACAGTTGTGCATAACATTGAATTAAAACCAGGTAAAGGTGGACAATTAGTTCGTTCTGCTGGTACTTCTGCTCAAGTTCTAGGTAAAGAAGGTAAATACGTTCTTGTACGTTTGAACTCAGGAGAAGTTCGCATGATTCTTTCTGCTTGCCGTGCGACTATCGGTCAAGTTGGAAACGAGCAACACGAATTAATCAACATCGGTAAAGCTGGACGTTCTCGCTGGAAAGGCGTACGCCCAACAGTTCGTGGTTCTGTAATGAACCCTAACGATCACCCACACGGTGGTGGTGAAGGACGCGCTCCAATCGGACGTAAATCACCAATGTCTCCATGGGGTAAACCGACTCTTGGATTCAAGACTCGTAAGAAAACCAACAAGTCTGATAAATTCATTGTACGTCGTCGTAAAAACAAGTAACGGGGTTGTCTACGGTTCATTTAGGACCGTAGTTCAATCACGAAGGGAGGTTCCACAATGGCTCGCAGCTTAAAAAAAGGACCATTTGTTGATGATCATTTGATGGCTAAAGTCGAGAAATTGAATGAAACTGACAAAAAGCAAGTCGTAAAAACTTGGTCTCGTCGTTCTACAATTTTCCCACAATTCATCGGTCACACAATCGCTGTCTATGACGGACGCAAACATGTACCTGTTTTCATTTCTGAAGATATGGTAGGTCACAAATTGGGCGAATTCGCACCAAGCCGTACTTACAAAGGTCATGCTAGTGACGATAAAAAAACAAGACGCTAATGAGAGGAGGCTTTTAAATGCAAGCTAAAGCTGTCGCAAGAACAGTCCGTATTGCTCCTCGTAAAGCACGTCTAGTAATGGACCTGATCCGAGGTAAGCAAGTAGGAGAAGCAGTTTCTATCTTAAACCTTACACCTAAGGCTGCTTCACCAATTATTGAAAAAGTATTAAAATCTGCTATCGCAAACGCTGAGCACAACTACGAGTTGGACGCTAACAGCCTAGTGATTACTCAAGCATTCGTTGACGAAGGTCCAACACTTAAGAGATTCCGTCCACGTGCTATGGGTCGTGCGAGCGCAATTAACAAACGTACTAGCCACATTACAATCGTTGTATCAGAAAAGAAGGAGGGATAATCCGTGGGTCAAAAGGTAAATCCAGTAGGTCTTCGTATTGGCGTCATTCGTGATTGGGAATCTAAATGGTTCGCAGGAAAAGATTACGCTGACTTCTTACATGAAGACTTGAAAATCCGTGAATTCATCAGCAAGCGTTTGTCTGACGCGTCTGTTTCTAAAGTAGAAATCGAACGTGCTGCAAACCGCGTAAATATCACAATCCACACGGCTAAACCAGGTATGGTAATTGGTAAAGGCGGATCTGAAGTTGAAGCACTTCGTAAAGCTCTTAACAGCCTAACTGGCAAACGTGTACACATCAACATTCTTGAAATCAAGAGAGCAGATCTTGATGCTCAGCTAGTTGCTGAAAACATCGCTCGTCAACTTGAAAACCGTATTTCATTCCGTCGTGCACAAAAACAAACAATCCAACGCACAATGCGTGCTGGAGCACAAGGAATCAAAACAATGGTTTCTGGTCGTCTTGGCGGTGCAGATATTGCTCGTTCTGAATATTACAGTGAAGGTACTGTTCCATTGCACACACTTCGTGCTGACATCGACTATGCTACTGCTGAAGCTGACACTACTTATGGTAAGCTTGGCGTAAAAGTATGGATCTATCGTGGAGAAGTCCTTCCAACTAAGAAGAATACTGCGGAAGGAGGAAAATAATATGTTATTGCCAAAACGCGTGAAGTATCGCAGAGAACATCGTGGAAAAATGCGTGGTCGTGCAAAAGGCGGTACTGAAGTACATTTCGGTGAGTACGGTATCCAGGCTCTTGAAGCTTCTTGGATCACAAACCGTCAAATCGAAGCTGCTCGTATTGCTATGACTCGTTACATGAAACGTGGCGGTAAAGTTTGGATTAAAATTTTCCCTTCTAAGCCATACACAGCTAAACCTCTAGAGGTCCGCATGGGTTCCGGTAAAGGTGCTCCAGAAGGATGGGTAGCTGTAGTAAAACCGGGCAAAGTTTTATTTGAAATTTCTGGTGTGTCTGAAGAAGTTGCTCGTGAAGCTCTTCGTCTTGCATCTCACAAATTGCCAATTAAAACGAAGTTCGTAAAACGTGAAGAAATTGGTGGTGAATCAAATGAAAGCTAATGAAATTCGTGACCTTACCACTGCTGAAATTGAACAAAAAGTAAAGTCTCTTAAAGAAGAACTTTTCAATCTTCGTTTCCAATTAGCGACTGGGCAGCTTGAAAACACTGCTCGCATTCGTGAAGTGCGTAAATCAATCGCACGCATGAAAACTGTGATTCGTCAAAGAGAAATCGCTGCTAATAAATAATAATTAGAGGGGAGGCCCCGCAAACATGAGCGAACGTAACCAACGTAAAGTGTATCAAGGTCGTGTTGTTTCTGACAAAATGGATAAAACCATCACTGTTGTAGTTGAAACATACAAAAAGCATTCACTTTATGGCAAACGTGTAAGATACTCTAAGAAGTTCAAAGCACATGATGAAAACAACCAAGCAAAAATCGGAGACATCGTAAAGGTCATGGAAACTCGTCCTTTATCTGCGACTAAACGCTTTCGTCTAGTTGAAGTTGTCGAAGAAGCCGTTATTATCTAATAAAGTTCGGATTTCTTTTTCCGAAAGGAGGTAACATTAATGATTCAACAGGAGACTCGTTTAAAAGTAGCTGACAACTCTGGCGCACGCGAAGTACTAACGATTAAAGTTCTTGGTGGCTCTGGACGTAAAACGGCTAACATCGGTGATGTCATTGTTTGTACGGTTAAACAAGCAACACCTGGAGGCGTTGTCAAAAAAGGTGAAGTTGTGAAAGCAGTTATCGTTCGTACTAAGAGCGGAGCTCGCAGAAACGATGGATCTTACATCAGTTTCGACGAAAATGCATGTGTCATCATTCGTGACGACAAGAGCCCACGTGGAACTCGTATCTTCGGACCAGTAGCACGTGAACTTCGTGAAAACAACTATATGAAAATTGTTTCTCTAGCACCAGAAGTACTTTAATGAATACAATCCGCGACTCAAGGAGGTGCGATTAAATGCATGTTAAAAAGGGCGATAAAGTAGTGGTTATCTCTGGTAAAGATAAAGGTAAACAAGGTGTCATCCTTGCTGCTTTCCCTAAAAAGGAACGTGTTTTAGTAGAAGGTATTAACCTTGTGAAAAAACACTCTAAACCAACCCAAGCTAACCCTCAAGGCGGAATTTCTGAACAAGAAGCGCCGATCCACGTATCAAACGTAATGCCGCTTGATCCTAAAACGGGTGAAGTGACACGTGTTGGGTATAAAGTTGAGGACGGAAAGAAAGTCCGTGTAGCGAAAAAATCTGGGCAAGTTCTAGATAAATAGTAAATAAGGAAGGGAGGTCTTTCTCATGAACCGCCTTAAAGAAAAGTATGTAAAAGAAATTACACCTGCATTAGTTTCTAAGTTTGAATACAAATCAGTAATGCAAGTGCCAAAAATCGAAAAAATCGTGATCAACATGGGTGTTGGTGACGCTGTTCAAAACGCTAAAGCAATCGATACTGCTGTTGAAGAATTAACGTTTATCGCTGGTCAAAAACCTGTCGTTACTCGTGCGAAGAAGTCTATTGCTGGATTCCGTCTACGTGAAGGAATGCCAATCGGTGCGAAAGTAACACTTCGCGGAGAGCGCATGTATGATTTCCTTGATAAACTTATTTCTGTGTCTTTACCACGTGTACGTGACTTCCGCGGGATTTCTAAGAAATCTTTCGACGGTCGTGGAAACTACACGCTTGGTATTAAAGAACAGTTAATCTTCCCAGAAATTGATTACGATAAAGTAACAAAGGTCCGCGGTATGGATATCGTTATCGTTACTACTGCCAATACGGACGAAGAAGCACGTGAGTTATTAACTCAAGTAGGTATGCCGTTCCAGAAATAATCAATGAAAGGGAGGCGAAATCGTGGCTAAAAAGTCTATGATTGCGAAACAACAACGCAAACAAAAGTTTAAAGTTCAAGAGTATACGCGCTGCGAACGATGTGGTCGTCCACATTCAGTTATTCGTAAGTTTAAACTTTGCCGTATTTGTTTCCGCGAACTTGCATATAAAGGACAAATTCCTGGCGTTAAAAAAGCCAGCTGGTAATCCCCATAAATGGGAAGGAGGTTATTAAATAATGGTTATGACAGATCCGATTGCAGATTTGCTGACTCGTATTCGCAATGCGAACATGGTACGTCATGAGAAGCTAGAAGTACCGGCTTCAAAAATCAAAAGAGAAATTGCTGAAATCTTAAAGCGTGAAGGTTTTATCCGTGACGTTGAGTACGTCGAAGACAGCAAACAAGGAATTATCCGTTTGTTCCTTAAATACGGCCAAAACAACGAACGTGTTATCACTGGTCTTAAAAGAATCAGTAAACCTGGTTTACGCGTATATGCGAAATCAAATGAAGTACCACGTGTACTTAACGGACTTGGAATCGCAATTATTTCTACATCACAAGGTGTTTTATCGGACAAAGAAGCCCGTGCTAAACAAGCTGGTGGAGAAGTACTTGCTTACGTATGGTAAAAAAAGTTTAAGATGAATGGAGGTGCTTGGTATGTCTCGTATAGGTAAAAAACTAATCGAGATCCCTTCAGGAGTTACTGTGACAAACAACGATAACACAGTGACAGTAAAGGGACCAAAAGGTGAACTAACTCGTGCATTTCACCCTGATATGGAAATTAAAATTGAGGACAACGTCTTAACTGTAAGCCGTCCGTCTGAAAATAAAGAACACCGTGCATTACATGGTACAACACGCAGCTTGATTGCAAACATGGTTGAAGGTGTATCTAAAGGTTTCGAAAGAGGTTTAGAACTTATCGGTGTCGGTTACCGTGCAGCTAAATCTGGAAACAAACTTGTTCTTAACGTTGGATACTCTCATCCAGTTGAAATCGTTCCTGAGGCTGGAGTTGAAATCGAAGTTCCATCTCAAACGAAAGTAATCATTAAAGGTATCGATAAAGAGCGTGTAGGAGCTCTAGCTTCTAACATCCGCGCTGTCCGTGCTCCAGAGCCTTACAAAGGTAAAGGAATTCGTTACGAAGGTGAATTCGTTCGCCGTAAAGAAGGAAAAACTGGTAAGTAAGATCGCTTAATGTGAAGAAAGGAGTGACTCGGATGATTACGAAAACTAGCAAAAACGCTACTCGTCTTAAAAGACATGCTCGTGTTCGTGCGAAACTTTCAGGTACTGCTGAAAGACCTCGCCTTAACGTTTTCCGTTCTAACAAGAATATCTACGCTCAAGTAATTGATGATGTTAACGGTGTAACACTTGTAAGTGCTTCTACTCTTGATAAAGAGTTAAAGATCGAGAATAGTTCTGACACTGCAGCTGCTACGAAAGTTGGCGAACTTGTTGCAAAACGTGCTGTTGAAAAAGGAATCTCTAACGTGGTATTTGACCGCGGAGGATACCTATATCATGGACGTGTAAAAGCTCTAGCTGAAGCTGCTCGTGAGGCTGGACTTAAATTTTAATAAAAGAAGGAGGGACACATCCGAATGAGTCGTATTGACCCAAGCAAATTAGAGTTAGAAGAACGCTTAGTTACGGTTAACCGCGTAGCGAAAGTTGTTAAAGGTGGACGTCGTTTCCGTTTTGCAGCTTTAGTTGTTGTCGGTGACAAAAACGGTCATGTAGGTTTCGGTACTGGTAAAGCACAAGAAGTACCAGAAGCGATCCGCAAAGCTGTTGAAGATGCGAAAAAGAATTTAATTGAAGTACCAATGGTTGGAACTACAATTCCACATGAAATCATCGGTCGATTCGGTGCAGGAAACGTTCTATTGAAGCCTGCTTCAGAAGGTACAGGAGTTATCGCTGGAGGCCCAGTTCGTGCGGTACTTGAGCTTGCTGGTCTAGCTGATATCCTTTCTAAATCTCTAGGTTCTAATACACCGATCAACATGATCCGCGCAACACTTCAAGGTTTAAGTGAGCTTAAACGTGCTGAAGATGTAGCGAAGCTTCGTGGAAAATCTGTAGAAGACCTGTTAGGATAAGGAGGGAACAATAATGGCAAATAAATTAGAAATTACCCTCAAACGCAGTGTAATCGGTCGCCCTGAAGATCAGCGTGTCACTGTTCGTACTCTTGGTCTTAAGAAAACAAACCAAACAGTCGTACATGAAGACAATGCAGCGATCCGCGGCATGATTAACAAGGTGTCTCATTTAGTTTCTGTTAAAGAACAATAAAACATTTTTAATCGATAAGGAGGTGCCCAAATGAAACTTCATGAATTGAAGCCTTCAGAAGGTTCACGTAAAGTACGCAACCGTGTTGGTCGTGGTATTGGATCAGGTAACGGTAAAACTTCTGGTAAAGGTCATAAAGGTCAAAACGCTCGTTCTGGCGGCGGTGTACGCCCTGGTTTCGAAGGTGGTCAGATGCCTTTATTCCAACGCCTTCCAAAACGTGGTTTTACAAACATCAACCGTAAAGATTACGCGGTAATCAACTTAGACAGATTAAACAGTTTTGACGAAGGAACGGAAGTAACTCCTGAACTTCTTCTAGAGACTGGTGCAATAAGCAAGTTAAAAGCAGGAGTAAAAATTCTTGGCAACGGTAAATTAGAAAAAAAATTAACTGTAAAAGCCAATAAATTCTCTGCTTCTGCGAAAGAAGCGATTGAAGCTGCTGGCGGTACAGCCGAGGTGATCTAACTTGTTTAAGACAATCTCCAATTTTATGCGCGTGAAAGATATACGGAATAAGATTATATTCACACTTTTAATGTTAGTCGTCTTTCGTATAGGTGCTTTCATCCCTGTGCCTAATGTGAACGCCGAAGTTCTCCAGGCACAGGATCAAATGAGTGTTTTCGGAATCCTCAACACGTTTGGGGGCGGGGCACTTTTCCAATTCTCCATTCTTGCAATGGGGATTATGCCGTATATCACTGCTTCGATCATCATTCAGCTCTTGCAGATGGATGTTGTTCCGAAGTTTACTGAGTGGTCAAAGCAAGGAGAGGTTGGCCGCCGAAAATTAGCACAATTCACAAGGTATTTTACAATTGTTCTAGGATTTATCCAGGCGCTAGGAATGTCATATGGATTTAACAATATGGCAGGAGGCATGCTGATTGAAAACCCTGGTGTTTCAACGTATCTCTTAATTGCGGTCGTACTCACTGCGGGAACAGCATTTTTAATGTGGCTGGGTGAGCAGATTACTGCTCACGGTGTTGGTAACGGTATTTCGATTATTATCTTTGCCGGTATCATCGCTGGTATCCCTCAAACATTAAAACAAGTGTACGCTCAACAATTTGTAGGTGGAGATGGACAGCTGTTCATGCAAATCCTTAAAATTGCCCTTATTGTCATTGCCATTCTTGTCATTGTTATCGGTGTTATTTACATTCAAATGGCAGTGAGAAAGATTGCAATTCAATATTCAAAGGGAACTGGCCGTGCACAAATGTCTGCTAGTCAAGCAACGCACCTTCCATTAAAAGTGAATCCAGCAGGGGTGATTCCAGTCATCTTTGCCGTTTCTTTCATTATTACTCCGCAGACGATCGCATCGTTCTTCGGAACCAATAATGTGACAACTTGGATAACCAACAACTTTGACTATACTAAGCCAATCGGTATGACGATTTATGTAGCACTGATTGTTGCTTTCACATATTTTTATGCCTTTGTCCAAGTCAATCCTGAACAAATGGCTGAAAATCTGCAAAAGCAGGGTGGCTATATCCCGGGAGTTCGTCCAGGGAAAATGACTCAAGATAGAATTACGAGCATTTTGTACCGACTCACGTTTGTGGGCGCCATTTTCTTAGCCGTGATTTCAATACTTCCTATCTTTTTCATTCAATTCGCTGGATTACCTTCCGCTGCACAAATTGGCGGCACAAGTCTTCTCATTGTTGTAGGTGTTGCACTTGAAACAATGAAACAGCTTGAAAGCCAATTAGTGAAACGAAATTACCGTGGATTTATGAAATAAAACAGAGGGCTGGGCAGCTGCCCAACCTCTCTAAGTAAGGAAGGGGAAATCCGAAATGAACTTAGTCTTAATGGGGCTTCCGGGTGCTGGTAAAGGCACTCAGGCAGAACGAATTGTTGATGATTATGGGATTCCTCATATCTCAACAGGAGATATGTTCCGCGCTGCTATGAAAGAGGAGACACAACTTGGGCTCGAAGCAAAATCCTTTATCGATAAAGGAGAGCTTGTTCCTGATGAGGTCACAATCGGTATTGTTAGAGAAAGACTTGGCAAAAATGATTGTGAACAAGGTTTTCTTCTGGACGGATTTCCGCGAACAGTCGCTCAGGCTGAAGCTTTAGAAGAAATTCTAAAGGACCTTGGCAGAACGATTGATTATGTCATTAATATTAAAGTCGATAAAGATGCTTTGATGGAGCGTCTGACTGGCCGAAGAATTTGCAAAAATTGCGGAGCAACATATCATTTAGTATTCAATCCACCTGCGAAAGAAAATGTTTGCGACAAGTGTGGAGGCGAGCTTTATCAACGTGCAGATGATAATGCAGAAACCGTTTCGACTAGACTTGAAGTAAACTTAAAGCAGACTGAACCTTTACTGAACTTCTATTCAGAAAAAGGATATCTTGTAAACATTGATGGTGCGAAGCACATTAACGATGTGTATGCAGATATCAAGGACCTGCTTGGAGGATTAAATAAATGATTATCTGTAAAACTCCTCGCGAGCTTGAGATTATGAGAGAAGCTGGACGTATTGTCGCACTGACTCATGAAGAGCTGAAGAAACATATAAAACCAGGTATTTCGACAAAAGAATTGGATCAAATTGCCGAACGTTTTATTACAAAGCAGGGTGCAATCCCATCTTTTAAAGGGTATAATGGTTTTCGCGGGAGCATTTGCGTTTCGGTGAATGAAGAACTCGTTCACGGTATTCCTGGTAAACGGGTTTTACGTGATGGTGACATCATTAGTATCGATATTGGCGCAAAGTTAAATGGCTATCATGGTGACTCTGCTTGGACTTATCCAGTTGGGGTAATCAGTGATGAAGACCGCAAACTACTGGAAGTCACAGAGGAATCTCTATATAAAGGCTTACAGGAAGCAAAGCCAGGCGAACGTCTGTCGAACATTTCCCATGCCATACAAACGTATGTTGAAAATGAAAATTTTTCAGTTGTTAGAGAATATGTTGGACATGGGGTCGGACAGGATCTTCATGAGGACCCTCAAATTCCTCATTATGGTCCGCCCAACAAAGGCCCGCGGCTAAAACCTGGGATGGTGTTGGCCATCGAACCGATGGTGAACGCAGGCAGCCGATATGTGAAAACATTGGCTGATAACTGGACGGTTGTAACGGTTGATGGGAAAAAGTGTGCTCATTTTGAGCATACGATTGCGATTACAGATACAGGTTTTGATATACTGACTAAGATTTAGGTCTTCACTGAAGCCTTTCAGGCCCAAATCGGGCAGGTTGTCTGTATAGTCCAAAGAAAGAACAAGATCAGTATACAGGTGTCATCGGCATGTTCGTTGGCTGCCATGTACTAATCGCAGACGGAGAAAAGCGTAAATTTCATTCTCCTAAGAAAAAATATCAATCATATAACCTTTTATGATTGCGTATCTCCGGAAGTTCAGAACAGTATATTCAAAACAGGTCGGGTGATAGATGAACAATTGAGAGATTCTCATTTGGACATTTGTCAGAGAGCAAGTTACTGATTTGAAGAAGGGAGAACACTTGAATGGCGAAAGACGATGTAATTGAAGTGGAAGGTACTGTAGCAGAAACTTTGCCAAACGCAATGTTCAAAGTTGAACTAGAGAATGGTCATACAGTTTTGGCTCATGTATCAGGAAAAATCCGTATGCACTTCATTCGCATTTTACCTGGAGACAAAGTTACGGTAGAATTATCTCCATATGACTTAACTCGTGGTAGAATTACGTACCGTTACAAATAAAGCAACTCCGGAAGAAGGAGGTTGGAAACACATGAAAGTGAGACCATCTGTTAAACCTATCTGTGAAAAATGTAAAGTGATTCGCAGAAAAGGAAAAGTAATGGTGATCTGTGAAAACCCAAAACATAAACAAAAACAAGGCTAATAACAAGGAGGTGCCCAAATCATGGCTCGTATTGCTGGTGTAGATATTCCACGTGATAAGCGTGTTGTCATTTCTTTAACATATGTTTTTGGAATTGGTCGTACGACTGCGCAACAAGTCCTTAAAGAAGCAGGTGTTTCTGAAGACACTCGCGTTCGCGATCTAACTGAAGACGAACTTGGTAAAATCCGTGATATCATTGACAAACTTAAAGTAGAAGGTGACCTTCGTCGTGAAGTTTCACTTAACATTAAGCGTCTAATTGAAATCGGAAGCTACCGCGGAATCCGTCATCGTAGAGGACTTCCTGTTCGTGGACAAAACACAAAAAACAACGCGCGTACTCGTAAAGGTCCGCGTCGTACTGTAGCTAACAAGAAAAAATAAGTAAAGGAGGTAGTTAAAGAATGGCTGCTGCTCGTAAACAAAATACGCGTAAACGTCGCGTGAAAAAGAATATTGAAGCTGGAATCGCTCATATCCGTTCCACTTTCAACAACACGATTGTAACGATTACTGATGTTCATGGAAACGCAATTTCTTGGTCAAGTGCTGGTGCATTAGGATTCAGAGGTTCTCGTAAATCTACTCCTTTCGCTGCACAAATGGCTGCTGAAACTGCTGCTAAAGGTTCTATCGAACACGGTCTTAAAACACTTGAAGTAACTGTTAAAGGTCCTGGTTCTGGTCGTGAAGCTGCAATTCGTGCACTTCAAGCTGCAGGTCTTGAAGTTACTGCAATTAGAGACGTAACTCCAGTTCCTCATAACGGATGCCGTCCACCAAAACGTCGCCGCGTGTAATTTGTTTGTATAGATTTTGTGTCCCTGTCAATAATGGGTTATGATACAGTTATTTATGAGACGAATACACGACTCGTTGCCTGAGCACATACGGGACTAAACAATGAGGAATTTCGGATGGAATCTCATATGATTCTATTCGAGGTTTCGACGTTTTGAAGGAGGGTTTTATTAGATGATCGAAATTGAAAAACCAAAAATCGAAACGGTTGAAATCAGCGACGATGCCAAGTATGGCAAGTTTGTCGTAGAGCCACTTGAGCGTGGATATGGTACCACTTTAGGGAACTCCCTTCGTCGTATCCTTTTATCCTCACTTCCTGGTGCAGCTGTAACATCGATCCAGATAGATGGTGTCTTACACGAATTCTCAACGATCGAAGGCGTGGTTGAAGATGTTACAACGATTATCTTAAACATTAAAAAGCTTGCACTCAAAATCTACTCTGAAGAAGAGAAGACGCTTGAAATTGATGTACAAGATGAAGGTACTGTAACAGCTGCTGATATTACACACGACAGCGATATTGAAATCTTAAATCCAGATCTTCACATCGCAACTCTTGGCAAGAATGCGAGCTTCCGTGTTCGCTTAACTGCACAAAGAGGTCGCGGGTACAATCCTGCTGATGCAAACAAAAGAGACGATCAGCCAATCGGTGTGATTCCGATCGACTCAATCTATACACCTGTATCTCGTGTGACTTATCAAGTGGAGAACACCCGTGTTGGGCAAATCACAAACTATGATAAATTAACACTAGATGTATGGACTGATGGAAGCACAGGACCGAAAGAAGCGATCGCTCTAGGTTCTAAGATTTTAACTGAACACTTGAATATTTTCGTTGGGTTAACTGACGAAGCTCAGCATGCTGAAATCATGGTTGAGAAAGAAGAAGACCAAAAAGAAAAAGTGCTTGAAATGACAATTGAAGAGCTTGATCTTTCTGTTCGTTCTTACAACTGTTTGAAGCGTGCGGGTATTAACACTGTTCAAGAGCTTGCTAACAAGACAGAAGAGGATATGATGAAAGTTCGTAACCTTGGACGTAAATCTCTTGAAGAAGTGAAAGCGAAACTAGAAGAACTTGGACTGGGTCTTCGTAAAGACGATTGACTAGTTTCATTGTGAACTAGGATTTTCGTGTGTTTTTTATTCATACAGCATCTCTAATTAAGGAGGGGACATCACATGGCATACAGAAAGCTAGGACGCACTAGTGCACAACGTAAAGCAATGCTTCGTGACCTAACGACTGATTTGATCATCAACGAACGCATCGAAACAACTGAAACACGTGCGAAAGAACTTCGCTCTGTAGTTGAAAAAATGATCACTCTTGGCAAACGCGGAGATCTTCATGCTCGCCGTCAAGCTGCAGCTTACATTCGTAATGAAGTAGCTAACGCTGAAACAAACCAAGATGCACTTCAAAAATTATTCGCTGACGTTGCAACTCGCTACGAAGATCGCCAAGGTGGATACACTCGTATCATGAAGCTTGGACCTCGTCGCGGCGATGGCGCACCAATGGCTGTCATTGAATTAGTTTAATCACATATCGTGTATCTAAGAAAGGGCGGGACAGTTCATAACTGGATCTATGCCCTTTTTTAGGTACTACGGCTTTTTTAGGAATAAGCAAAGAAGAGGTTGAGCTGAGAGGAGGTCCGGTAGAGATGGGGAAGACATTAATTGACGTAAAGGACATTGTATTTCGTTATCACAAGGATGCGGACAAGCCCGCTTTAGATCAAGTGTCACTGCATGTGAATCAAAATGAATGGCTCGCCATTGTTGGTCATAACGGTTCAGGTAAATCCACACTTGCCCGTGTGCTGAATGGGCTCATTTTACCGGATGCTGGTACGGTCAAGGTTGGAGAGATTGAGCTCAAAGAAGAAAGTGTTTGGGATATTCGCAAAAAGGTTGGAATGGTCTTTCAAAACCCAGATAACCAATTTGTGGGCTCAACAGTTCGTGATGATGTGGCTTTTGGTTTAGAAAATAACGGGGTTGAGCGGGAATTGATGATAGAACGTGTAGATTGGGCTGTCAAACAGGTCAATATGCAGGAGTTTCTTGATCAAGAGCCGCACCATCTATCAGGCGGGCAGAAGCAGAGAGTCGCCATTGCAGGTGTGCTTGCCGCAAGCCCTGACATCATGATCTTGGATGAAGCAACATCAATGCTTGATCCGATTGGCCGTGAAGAAGTGTTAGAGACTGTTAGACTACTGAAGGAACAAGGAACAGTCACAGTCATTTCCATCACACATGATTTAGACGAGGCTGCCAAAGCAGACCGCGTCATTGTGATGAATGGCGGGAAGAAATTTGCCGAGGGAACGCCAGAGGAAGTATTTGAACTAGATGAACAGCTGGTTCAGATTGGACTTGATCTGCCATTTTCCTATCGATTGAGCAAGCAATTGAAGCAGCAAGGTGTGCCGCTTGCAAATGCCCATTTGACACAAGAAGGATTGGTGAAAGAGCTATGGACATTACGATCAAAGAATTAGAGCATCGTTATCAAATGAAAACGCCGTTTGAGCGTCTCGCTTTGTATGATGTCAATGCTTCCATCAAAGAGGGCAGCTATGTCGCTGTCATTGGTCATACGGGCTCTGGTAAGTCTACATTGCTGCAGCATTTAAATGGATTGCTCAAACCAACGAAGGGGAGCATTGTGCTTGGAAAGACAGTTTTACAAGCCAATAAAAAGCAGAAGGATATGAAACCCCTCCGGAAAAAGGTAGGCATCGTGTTTCAGTTTCCTGAGCATCAGCTCTTTGAGGAAACCATCCTCAAGGATATCTGCTTTGGCCCGATGAACTTCGGCGTTCCTCAAGAGAAGGCAGAAGCGAAGGCGAAGGAGATGCTGAAACTGGTTGGTCTTCCTGAGTCCTTATTATCTCGATCTCCCTTTGAACTAAGCGGCGGTCAAATGAGACGTGTGGCGATTGCAGGCGTTTTAGCGATGGAGCCAGAGGTGCTTGTGCTTGATGAGCCGACTGCTGGGCTGGATCCACGCGGGCGGAAGGAAATCATGGACATGTTCTATGACCTTCATCAAAAGGCAAACCTCACCACGATTCTGGTCACACACAGTATGGAAGATGCCGCTCATTATGCGGATCAAATGATTGTGATGCATAAAGGGACAGTGAAGGCGACAGGCACGCCGAGAGAGTTGTTTGCCAATCGTACAGACATGTCTTCGTTTGGTCTCGACCTCCCAGAAACGATTAAATTCCAGCAGACTGTAGAAGAAAAGCTTGGTATTACGTTTCCAAGGCCGCTTCTGACCATGGATGAAATGGCAGAAGCCTTAACAGCTCTTTATCAGGAGGACACGACATCATGATGGATAGTATGATTATCGGCAAATATGTGCCAGGTTCATCCTTTGTCCATCGTCTTGATCCAAGGACAAAGCTGTTATCAATTTTCTTTTTTGTCTTTATTGTTTTTTTTGCTAATAATTACATCACTTACGGGCTTTTAGGTGTCTTTACCATCCTTGTGGTGATGGTTTCTCAGGTGCCGCTATACTTTATTCTCAAGGGAATGAAGCCGATCCTATGGATTGTCCTGTTTACCTTTATTCTGCATATTTTCATGACAAAGGATGGCGCCTTGCTATTCCATTTTGGTTTTCTGAATATTTATGAAGAAGGTTTAAAGCAAGGAATATTCATTTCACTCCGTTTTGTCTATCTCATCATGATGACGACACTTCTTACGTTAACTACAACGCCTATAGAAGTGACAGACGGGATGGAGAAGCTTCTGCACCCATTCCGTAAAATCAAACTGCCTGTTCATGAGCTTGCTCTCATGATGTCCATCTCTCTTCGGTTTATTCCGACGTTATTAGAAGAGACGGATAAAATCATGAAGGCACAAATGGCACGAGGTGTTGATTTTACAAGCGGGCCTTTAAAGGATCGCATGAAAGCCATCGTTCCTTTGCTTGTTCCGCTTTTCGTCAGTGCGTTTAAGCGTGCAGAAGAACTGGCGACCGCGATGGAAGCGAGAGGCTACCGCGGGGGAGAAGGACGGACGAAGTACCGTCAGCTTGTCTGGGGCATGAAGGACACGTTCACGCTGCTTTTATTCATCTTGTTAACAGCACTCCTTGTGCTGCTTAGAAATTAGGTGATTCCTAGATGAAGGTCAAATGTACCGTATCCTACGATGGGACACATTTTAAAGGCTATCAGGTGCAGCCAGGGCAGCGAACCGTTCAGACGGAGATAGAGTCAGCCCTTGCAAGAATGCACAAACAGGATGAACTGATTCCGATTGTGGCTTCCGGCCGGACGGACAGCGGTGTCCATGCAAAGGGACAGGTCATCCATTTTGACACCCCGCTCTCGATCCCGATGGAGAGATGGCCTTTTGCCCTTAACAGCTTGCTGCCGGATGATATCCGTGTTCTAAAGGCTGAGGAGGTCGATGACTCGTTTCATGCCAGATTTGGTGTTGTTTCGAAGGAGTACCGTTATAAGGTCTCAACGGAAACACACCAAAATGTGTTCACGAGACAGTATGCCTGCCACTATCCTTACCGGCTGGATATCGATAAAATGAGAGAAGCCGCTGAGCACCTGATTGGGACACATGACTTTACAAGCTTTTGTGCGGCCAATACAGAGGTTCAGGACAAGGTGAGGGTTATTTATGCCCTCGAGTGGAAAAACGTCTCAGACGGGCTTGAAATGCGTGTGAGAGGGAATGGCTTTTTATACAACATGGTGCGGATTATCGCTGGAACGTTGCTTGAAATCGGTTCTGGTAAATTTCACCCTGAGGAGATAAAAGCTATGCTTGCCGCCCGAAATCGCGAAGCGGCAGGCAAGACTGCGCCTAGTCACGGACTGTATTTATGGGAAGTTTTCTATGACAACTAAACCAGGTGTAACATGTTCTTGACACAGGAAGCAGAAAGTTATAAGATATCATATGGTATGTATTTCAACCCCACAAATAAGCCCCGGAAGACTTATCTGTGTTTTGAAATAGAACGTAGCATTTGATTCAAGGAAAATTCATTGATTTATTTAGGAGGGAAACTCATGCGTACAACACCAATGGCGAACGCAAGCACAATTGAGCGCAAATGGCTAGTTGTTGATGCGGCAGGCAAGACTCTAGGTCGTCTTTCTACTGAAGTAGCATCACTTTTGCGCGGTAAGCACAAACCAACTTATACACCACACGTTGATACAGGTGATCACGTCATCATCATCAATGCTGAGAAAATTGAATTAACAGGTAAGAAATTGACGGACAAAATTTACTACCGTCACACGATGCACCCAGGCGGTTTGAAACAAAGAACTGCTCTTGAGATGCGTACAAACTACCCTGAGAAAATGCTGGAGCTTGCTATCAAAGGTATGCTTCCAAAGGGTCCACTAGGTCGTCAAATGTTCAAAAAATTAAATGTGTACCGTGGTTCTGAGCATCCACATCAAGCACAACAACCTGAAGTTTACGAACTTCGCGGTTAATTATAAGGGAGGTTAACAATTTGGCACAGGTTCAATATTACGGTACAGGTCGTCGTAAAAGTTCTGTAGCGCGCGTTCGCTTAGTTCCAGGTGAAGGCCGTATCGTCGTTAATAATCGTGAAATTACTGAATACATTCCATTCGCTGCTTTAATCGAAGACGTGAAACAGCCTTTGAACATCACAGAAACAGCTAACAGCTACGATGTTCTTGTAAATGTTCACGGTGGTGGATTCTCTGGTCAAGCTGGAGCAATTCGTCACGGTATCTCTCGTGCTCTTCTAGAAGTAGATCCTGAGTACCGTACATCACTTAAACGTGCTGGACTTCTTACTCGTGACCCTCGTATGAAAGAGCGTAAGAAATACGGTCTTAAAGGCGCACGTCGCGCACCTCAGTTCTCAAAACGTTAATCAATTTTATATTGTATGGACGTTTTACAAAGGTTTGTTACAGACAAACCTTATAAAAAAAGCATCAGCATCCTGGGACTGACCCCATAAGATGAGACAAATAAAAAACACCTTCAAGTTTGAAAACGGATCGTTGTAATCCGAAATAAAACATGGAGGTGTTTTTTCTATGGGGACAAGAGTGAGTTATCCGGTTGAAGTCAAACAGAAGGCTGTAGAAATGAGATTGGCAGGCGTATCAATGAAAGAGATTTTGCGGGAATTGAATATCAAAAATAAAACGCAGGTTCAGACATGGGTGAGGTGGCATAAGGCTGGGGATACACACCGGTTCGAACAGCCTGTTGGAAAACAATATACCCATAGAAAGGGTCCCGAGTACTCTTCCGAATTAGAGAGACTGCAGGCAGAAAATCGCTATCTGAGTCAACAGAATGAAGTTTTAAAAAAGTACAACGAATTGGAAAGGAAGTTGATAAGGAAACGTCAATCAAACTGGTAGAAGAATTGTGCAAAACAATGACAGTACAGGACATCTGTGTCCATTTAGGCGTCTCACGCGCTTCGTACTATAGATGGAAAAAAGATCTGACTCAGAATCATTCTAAAAAACAACTAGAGGAACAAATCGGCACGTTGTGCCGAGAGCACAAGTATCGATATGGATATCGAAAAATCACAGCCATACTAAAAATGAGGATGCATATTAACCATAAAACTGTTCAACGTATCATGCAGAAAAACCAGTGGCAGTGCCGGGTTAAAATGAAAAAGCGTAAGAAGAATGGGCAGCCCTATGCCGTGGCCGGTAATATACTGGATCGGAACTTTCAATCTGATCGCCCTCTTGAAAAACTAGTAACGGACATCACGTATTTGCCTTATGGACAGAAACAATTGTACCTTTCCAGTATATTGGATTTATATAATGGAGAAGTAATTGCGTTTACGATTGGTGATAAGCAGGACACAGACTTTATTTTAAACACACTTGATCAGCTCCCAGCACTGCCTGAAAACTGTGTGTTACATAGCGACCAAGGTTCTGTGTATACATCTTACGAGTATCAGAAAGCTGTTCATATAAAAGGCATTACCATGAGCATGTCCCGTAAAGGGACGCCCGCTGATAATGCCTCCATCGAATCGTTTCATTCCTCGCTAAAGTCTGAAACGTTCTATCTTAACAGCATTGATCGAACTACAACCAACATTGTAGAACGCACTGTCAAAGAATACATTTATTATTATAACAACATTCGTATTCAAACAAAACTAAACAACCAATCACCGATCAACTATCGGCAATTGGCTGTATAAAGGTGTTTTGATCCCTGTCTCAAAAACGGGGGTCAGTCCCTCCTGCTGGTGCTTTTTTATTTGTGTTTTTTTCTGTTTGGAAACATATAAAATAGGATCATAGCAAGGTTTCTGTTTAAAAAACGAAGTCTATGGAGGGGTGTCATATGAATCTAACAACAGAAAGGTGTTTCATTCGATCATTTGCTGAGGATGATTGGCATGATGTTTATGCATATACATCTGATCCGGCGGTGATGAAGTATATTCCGGAAGGTGTTTTTTCTAAAGAAAATGCGAAGGAATTTGTTAAAAATAATCGTCTTAAAAAAGCCAAGAATTTTGCTGTTCTATTAAAAGAAGATCAGATATGCATCGGACATATCGTGTTTCATTCTTACTTTGGTGAGCACACATATGAGATTGGCTGGGTCTTCAATCCTGCCTATCAAAACAAGGGCTATGCATCAGAAGCGGCGTATGCTGTCTTACATCATGGTTTTCACACACTAAACTTACATCGGATCATTGCCACTTGTCAGCCTGAGAATGTGCCATCGTGGAGAGTGATGGAGAAAATGGGGATGAGGAGAGAGGGGTATTTTAAAAAATGTATACCACAAGGAAATGAGTGGTGGGATGAGTTTTACTATGCCATCTTACAAGAGGAATGGTTCGTGAAGAGGGCTTGATAAGTTTTCATGATATGAAGTAATTCACCATTTCAAATATCACTCCGCTTTCGATGTTGATATAATCAGATCAAATAAGCAGAAGAGGGACTTCGCCATGAGGATCTTTGAAGCATTTCTTATCATTGAGTTTTCCCATTCAAGAAAACCAAGGGTACACACTGCCGCCTAGTTATGTGGTTAAAAAAAGCAGCTGATCAAATCTTATAAAAAAAACGGTTGCAATTGGTATTTTGGTAAGTGAAGATGGTTTCCATCCATCATAGGAGGTGCTTTCATTGAATTTAAATCAATTGACATTTAGAGAAGCTGTGCAAGAAGACCTCGACAAAATCATTTTCATGCTTTCAGATGATAAGTTAGGTCAAAAGAGAGAGCGTTACACTCGCCCGTTATTAGAAAGCTATATTAAAGCCTTTCATTCAATCGATGCTGATCCAAATATTGAACTCATTGTTGCGTGTGACCAGGAAGAAGCAGTTGGGGTTCTTCAGTTAACCATGACGCCATTTCTTACACATCAAGGAGGATGGAGAGCATCCATCGAAGGAGTTCGTACGGCTTCGGCCCATAGAGGAAAAGGAGTCGGCTCGATGCTCATAAAGTGGGCTATACAACGCGCAAGCGACCGCGGATGTCATATGATTCAGCTGACAACAGACAAACAGAGGCCAGAAGCACGCCATTTTTATGAGAAATTAGGGTTTGAAGCCACACATGAAGGAATGAAGCTGCATCTGCCCCATGAATAAGGACAACAAGAAGCGGAGGATTCACGAACCTCTGCCTTTTTTGTGCCTTTATTTGAAATATTTGTTATATTAAACATGTAAATCCTCTGTTATTTGGAAAGGAGAAACATGTTGCAGAAAATCGGTTTAAAGGAAGCGATGGAAGACCTTTTGACATTTGTAACAAAGAACAAAAAGGAAGTATCAGTGACAATCATTGAAAATGAAGATGTGGTGTTAGAGTGGAATGCTGATCAAAAAACGCCACTTGCAAGTACGGTGAAATTAGTGGTTTTATTTCATTTTGTTAAAGCTGTATCCAGCAGTGGCATTGTCTGATATAGAACGGTATTATATTGATGGAACAGACGGTGGTTCACACAAGTACTGGCTGGAGGTCAATAATTTTTCTGAGCATGCGACTTTATTAGATGTTGCCAAAGGGATGATGCAATTCAGTTCGAATGCTTGTACGGATTATTTGATTGACCGGCTGGGCTTAGAAAAGATCAATGATCGGATGAAAGAAGCTGGTCTTATAGAACATGATGAACTCATGCCGCTGACGCCAAAGTTGTTGTGGCCCGCTTATGTATCTGATCATGAGCAGGATGCATTAAAGCAAATGAGCGGTGTATCTCATGAGCAATATAAATCTCTAATGAGTGAGATTTTTAATATCATGAAAAATGACCCAGAGCATAAAAAGGTGTTAGAAGAAAAAATGATGAAAAATGACTTATTAAGCTTTCATATTCAATCATTACTGACACAAAAGCTGACAAAGTCTACAACCAATCAATATGCACATTTTATGAAACGTCTGCAGGATGAGTTGTTAACAACAGAAGAAAAGGGTCTTTTTAGCCAAATTGTGCTTGGAGAAACATTGAAGACGGAAAAAGATCAATATATTTGGTATAAAGGCGGAGCGACGTTGTTTGTTTTCACAGCTAATTTATATCGAAAAACGGATATCTCATCTATATGCATTTCTCTTTTTATCAATGATCCAAAAGCGAAGAATTCTCACTGGATTGGGGAAGTATTCAACGAATTTATGTTTACTGCAGCAGGGGATCAAAACTTTCGACAACGATTGATTCAGGCTTTCACTACATAATTATCAAATAAACAGAGGGATATCGCCCTCTGTTTTATTATTTCTGCATTGGAAACGCTTTGTATACATCTTGGCGTTTCTTTTTTGACTTCACAACTCCATCAACCAGTTCCTTTTGCCAAAGCGCTGTATCGTCTTTGTACTTTTTAAAAGGGTGAGGGAGCTCTTTTTCTAGCTGTTTTCTTTTAAACGTGACGGACGGCTCGTCTTTAGAGCTCATGTTAAGTGTCACTTGCTCTACGTTATCGACCAGAATAAAAAGTGCGATGGCGTTGTATAAATACGTTTTTTCGATCGTATCCTTTTGATCAAACCAGAAGGCGTCAAACTGTTCTTCTGTATAGCCTGCATTTTCTTTTACTCCATACGTGACGTCTAATGCTTTCCTATCGATGATTTCAAATTCACGAATGACGCCTCCAGGAAGATCTGATAAGATTTCACGAATGGCTGAATTGTCACCGAGATACGTGTTTTTGTGTGTTGAAAGTTGTTTTAAGGATATGTCTGCTATTCCTTTCATATCGCTCTTTTTCTCGCTGGCTTGACTGCTGCACGCAGATAGGACGACTGTAAGTAGCAGCAGGATATACATCCATTTCTTCATTGATTTTGCCCCTTTATTTTTCTTTCTATATGTAAATGTCTATTTTATCACAATTTTCCATTCCGATCGTTCACAGGCCGTCATTTCCATTTACTGAACTGCATGTTTTGTTCAAACCAACGAACAATACAAAGAAAAAAGGAGTTCAGTCCATGGCAGAAGTGCTTTCATTTTATCAACTGAAAACAAAACGAGATGTCACGCTTGAAAAGAAGCTTTTGCGTACATTGTCTCTTCAACAAGTAACGGCTGCTTCCGAGAAATTCACAAAGAAGCTGTTTCCATTTGCAGATGATCCAGCGGGTATTATGAGTGATGGCTGCATCGATTTCGCCATTGAAGCTTTCTTAGCTGGCGGGAGATACGGTGAGTCGAGTAAATACGGCGAATCATTCGACGATATCAAAAAGCGGTCCTTCCAGGAGGAAGCTGAGCTGATTGAAGAGCTGGCAGGATGCTTGCAATCGTGGGGGAATATGTTCCGTATGGAGCGGAAAATGTCATGTTTATATCCATTTGCAAAGGATTTTTTAAGCATGTGGTGGCAGGAAGGCTTTCGTGAATCAGAAAAAAGACACAAGCTTCGGCTGCACTAAGCATATTTCCAGTCCTTGTCCCATATCTATAAAATAATGGTGTATGGGAGGGACAGGGATGAAAAGAAAGCTGAAGTGGACAGGGTTTTTAATTGGGTTTATTGTCCTCTTATTCTTATTCAGGTTTCAATTTCTAAATGATGATTCGTGGAAATCGTGGAATTTGCCTCTAAGCGGGAAGATCATCTATTTAGATCCGGGGCACGGCGGTCCAGATGGAGGGGCTGTAGGAGGAGAACTGCTTGAGAAAGAGATTGCACTGGATGTATCCATGAAGATACGTGACTATTTGCAGGAGCAGGGAGCGCTTGTTCTCATGACCCGAGAGGATGATTCTGATTTATCATCAAAGAATACAAGGGGATATGCCAGAAAGAAAGCGGAGGATTTAAGGAACCGCGTCAAAGTCATCAATGAATCTGAAGCGGATCTCTATTTAAGCATTCATTTAAATGCGATACCATCAAACAAATGGAGCGGGGCTCAGACGTTTTTTTACGGAAAGTATGAAGAAAATGAAAAGGCAGCGAAGTTCATTCAAGATGAATTGCGCAGGAATCTTGAAAACACAGATCGAAAGGCGAAGCGGATTAATGGCATTTATTTAATGCAAAATGTCACAAAGCCAGGAGCTCTTGTGGAAATTGGATTTCTCTCCAACCCGAAAGAGGCTGGCCAGCTGGCAACACCTAAATATCAGGATCAAATTGCTGCCTCTATTTATAAAGGGATTTTAAGATATTTAACAGAGCAAAAAGAGCCGCCTGAATAAGGGGCTTTTTCCTTTTGATCGCAGGCAAACAGGACAGACATTGTAAGGATATGTATGATATACTTGGATTGTAAACGAATTCAATAAAGGGTGAGGTTCTGCTATGATCGGACAAGATGATGTGAG
Source organism: Bacillus sp. FSL L8-0654 (assembly GCF_038629965.1). NCBI lineage: Bacteria > Bacillati > Bacillota > Bacilli > Caryophanales > Bacillaceae > Bacillus > Bacillus sp. FSL L8-0654. The sequence goes on from NZ_CP152026.1 coordinate 163,832, forward strand.
AAAACTAGTTGGGAAGATGGACGAACCTTTCCTTCATATACCGCTTGGTGAGCTGGATGCCATCAAGGAAATCAGCCTAAAGCCTGAGAAAGAGCATGTGAGCCTAAAGGTGGCCATTGCCAAAACAGGCACTGCTGAGCAGATGAAGCTGCAGCAAGACATCGTACAAGCCTTGAAAACAGCAGGCGTTAACACAGTAGGACTTCGTTTTGAGGAACTGCCTCAGGAAACACTTGAAAAGTTTATGCCATCACAAGATGAGGAAGAAACCCTGCTTAACTCTAAAAATCCGCCTGAGTTCTTAGCGATTGCGAGTGGAAAGGGCGGCGTTGGTAAATCGACTGTTTCTGTTAACCTTGCTGTAGCGCTGGCTCGTCTAGGGAAAAAAGTCGGGCTGATTGATGCTGATATTTATGGCTTTAGTGTACCGGATATGATGGGAATCACTGTCAGACCAACAGTTAAAGGGGAAAAAATTATTCCTGTGGAGCGCTTTGGTGTCAAAGTGATTTCAATGGGCTTTTTTGTTGAAGAAAATGCACCGGTTATTTGGAGAGGACCGATGCTTGGAAAAATGTTAAATAACTTCTTCCACGAAGTTGAGTGGGGAGAATTAGATTACTTACTATTAGACCTTCCGCCTGGAACGGGAGATGTAGCGCTTGATATTCATACAATGCTGCCTAGCTGTAAAGAAATTATTGTCACTACACCGCATCCAACGGCTGCCTTCGTTGCAGCAAGAGCAGGCGCAATGGCACTGCAAACAGATCATGAGGTGCTCGGGGTCGTTGAGAATATGAGCTATTATGAAAGCAAAAAAACAGGTGAAAAGGAATACGTCTTTGGAAAAGGCGGCGGGGACAAGCTGGCTGAAGAGCTGCGTGTATCAGTCCTTGGCCAAATTCCTTTAAGACAGCCTGATTGGAATGAGGATGATTTTGCGCCTTCTGTCTATGATGCAAGTCATCCGACAGGAGAAGTGTATCAACACATTGCGAATAAAGTCATTGAACAATTAGCAGTGAAAGCATAATGAAAGCCCGAGTGGATGAATGCCACTCGGGTGATGTTTAACTAATCGCTTCCTTGCGATCCGGAATCACTGCTGCTTTCAGATGCTGCCTTTTTGAGCTCATCTTCGAATTTCTTCTTATAAAGAGGGCTGCTTAATGTTTCCGTAATGACTTTTTCTAAGTGTTTTCTAAACTCTTTGCTTTTTACCAGTTCACCGTATTTCTTTTCCATCTCAGGATCCTTGAGAATATCCATCATCAGCTGTTGATAGTCAGGATCCTTCATTAGCTGTTTTAACATTCTTTCATGCTGTTGCTGCATGGATTTTGCGAAAGTCTCGGCAAATTTAGAATCCTCAAAGACCTTCTTCCAGAACTCTTTGCCTTTATCAGAAGTCAGTGTTTTCTCTATCGTTTTTTTCACAGTTTGTTCATCCATTACCAAAGCTTCATTCATTGCCTCGTCATTTAATAACTGTTGAATGGCCTTTTTACCGTCATCTGTCTTTAATATATCGACGACCATTTTTTTTGTTTCGTCATAGTCCATATTAGATGAGGATTGGGTTTTGGGAGCACAAGCTGTTAGAGATAAAAGAAGAAAACAGCTCATTATACGCAAGATGCCTTTTGACATACTGTGGCTCCTTTCGTTACATGTCTTACTTTTAATATGAATGTTTCACGTAAATTTATACATAACAAAAATAGGGGTTGGATCAATTCAATGAAAAGTCGGGATTTAGTTCGTTTTTTCTTCTCTGTGCTAGCTGTTGGAGCGGTCATTACAAGCGTGGTAGGCTTTGCGCTGGAGTGGGGGAAATATCAGAAGCTTTTTATATCGTTTGAAATTCTAGAGATCGCATCTGTATTGTTTTGGTTCATTGGTGTAGGGATGATCTTTAGTGTCATTAGCCAGATGGGGTTTGTTGTCTTCTTGACGGTGCACCGGTTTGCGTTAGAGATTTTCCGGTCACATTCTTTATGGAATACCATTCAGCTGTTTCTTGTGATTTTTGTGCTGTTTGATTTAGCTTACTTGCGATTTTTGTTTTTCGGGGAGAATGATTCATTTCTTCCATACTTGTGGCTGCCTGTTTTTATCGGTGTGTTTGCATTGATCGTGGCTTATTTTAAACAGCAGCAGTCCTCTAAGAAAACATTTGTTTCTGCAATGTTTCTCATGGTCGTCATCACGTCGTTAGAATGGTTCCCGGCGCTCAGAGTCAATGAAGAGGACTGGCTGTATTTAATGCTGTTCCCGCTATTAGGCTGTAATGCGTTTCAGCTTTTAGCGATGCCGCGGTTTTCAAAAGCGAAAGCTACTTAACTTCTGATGACTTTGTTTTCGTGTTGGAGATCAGTTCGCCAACTGTCACATTTTTTAAATGCTTTTCTTTTATTTGTTTCAAAATAGCTGGTAAGGCTTGAGCGGTTTGGGTTGCTGAATCTGAGGCGTGAAGGAGAACAATGTCTCCGCTTTTCATTCGATCATTTACATTTTGAACAATTTGGTCGACACCCGGATTCAGCCAATCCTGTGAATTGATGCTGTAATGAACAACGGTATAACCGTACTGTGTGGCAATTTTCAGTGCTGTTTCGTTAAACTGTCCAGTTGGCGGTCTTAATAGTTGAATGTCATCTAGTCCAAGCTTTTGAAATGTATTTTGTGCACGGACAAGATCTTGCTTGATTTCACTATCTTCAAGCTGGCTATAATTTTTATAAGCATAGCCGAGGCTTCCAATTTGATGGCCGTCCTCCCTAATTTGTTTCACGATATCAGGATGACGCTCAGCCCAAGAAGCAGACAGAAAGAAAGTGGCGTTCTTTATACCGTACTCTCGAAGGACATTTAAAATAGGAACAGCCTTCTCATCCCCCCAGCCAATATTAAAAGTGAGAGAGACATGTTTTGATGAAGTCTCTCCTTTATAAATGGCTCGGGGTCCATGTTCAGTTTTAAATACCGACAGCGGCGGTGCCTTTTGTACATAAAAAAAGGTTGCAGCTGCAAGGGCTGCTACAAGAATAATGACAACTTGCTTCAGCCGTTTAATAGGCAACACATATAATCGACTCAATTCAAACACTCCTGCCTTGTCCAAGATTGTTACTTGATTGTATGCAGGACAAGGGTTTAAGATGCTTAATAAAACTATTTCAAAAAAAGTTTCGAAAAGGCGTTGACCAATAGAATGTTTTCGTGATATATTATTAATCGTCGCTGACACACAGTGACAAACACAAAACGCTTCGGGAAATAAACTTGAAAAAAGTTGTTGACATAATATGAAGCGAAATGTTATATTATTAAAGCCGCTAAGAACGGCGGAGATGATCTTTGAAAACTAAACAAGACAAAACGTACCTGTTAATTCGAGTTTTTATAAAAAAATCCTATGAAACTTCATAGGTAGTCAGTCAAACTGGCGAAAAGCAAAACTTCGGTTTTGTACTTTTTCGGAGAGTTTGATCCTGGCTCAGGACGAACGCTGGCGGCGTGCCTAATACATGCAAGTCGAGCGGACAGAAGGGAGCTTGCTCCCGGATGTTAGCGGCGGACGGGTGAGTAACACGTGGGTAACCTGCCTGTAAGACTGGGATAACTCCGGGAAACCGGAGCTAATACCGGATAGTTCCTTGAACCGCATGGTTCAAGGATGAAAGACGGTTTCGGCTGTCACTTACAGATGGACCCGCGGCGCATTAGCTAGTTGGTGGGGTAATGGCTCACCAAGGCGACGATGCGTAGCCGACCTGAGAGGGTGATCGGCCACACTGGGACTGAGACACGGCCCAGACTCCTACGGGAGGCAGCAGTAGGGAATCTTCCGCAATGGACGAAAGTCTGACGGAGCAACGCCGCGTGAGTGATGAAGGTTTTCGGATCGTAAAGCTCTGTTGTTAGGGAAGAACAAGTGCGAGAGTAACTGCTCGCACCTTGACGGTACCTAACCAGAAAGCCACGGCTAACTACGTGCCAGCAGCCGCGGTAATACGTAGGTGGCAAGCGTTGTCCGGAATTATTGGGCGTAAAGGGCTCGCAGGCGGTTTCTTAAGTCTGATGTGAAAGCCCCCGGCTCAACCGGGGAGGGTCATTGGAAACTGGGAAACTTGAGTGCAGAAGAGGAGAGTGGAATTCCACGTGTAGCGGTGAAATGCGTAGAGATGTGGAGGAACACCAGTGGCGAAGGCGACTCTCTGGTCTGTAACTGACGCTGAGGAGCGAAAGCGTGGGGAGCGAACAGGATTAGATACCCTGGTAGTCCACGCCGTAAACGATGAGTGCTAAGTGTTAGGGGGTTTCCGCCCCTTAGTGCTGCAGCTAACGCATTAAGCACTCCGCCTGGGGAGTACGGTCGCAAGACTGAAACTCAAAGGAATTGACGGGGGCCCGCACAAGCGGTGGAGCATGTGGTTTAATTCGAAGCAACGCGAAGAACCTTACCAGGTCTTGACATCCTCTGACAACCCTAGAGATAGGGCTTTCCCTTCGGGGACAGAGTGACAGGTGGTGCATGGTTGTCGTCAGCTCGTGTCGTGAGATGTTGGGTTAAGTCCCGCAACGAGCGCAACCCTTGATCTTAGTTGCCAGCATTCAGTTGGGCACTCTAAGGTGACTGCCGGTGACAAACCGGAGGAAGGTGGGGATGACGTCAAATCATCATGCCCCTTATGACCTGGGCTACACACGTGCTACAATGGACAGAACAAAGGGCTGCAAGACCGCAAGGTTTAGCCAATCCCATAAATCTGTTCTCAGTTCGGATCGCAGTCTGCAACTCGACTGCGTGAAGCTGGAATCGCTAGTAATCGCGGATCAGCATGCCGCGGTGAATACGTTCCCGGGCCTTGTACACACCGCCCGTCACACCACGAGAGTTTGCAACACCCGAAGTCGGTGAGGTAACCTTTATGGAGCCAGCCGCCGAAGGTGGGGCAGATGATTGGGGTGAAGTCGTAACAAGGTAGCCGTATCGGAAGGTGCGGCTGGATCACCTCCTTTCTAAGGATATATGGAGCAGCGTGCGTTTTCGTCTTGTTTAGTTTTGAAGGATCATTCCTTCAAAACATGTCTCTAGCGAGACAGGATTGTTCTTTGAAAACTAGATAACAATAAGTAATACATTCACATTGAATGCAATGCAAAGTTCATCACACATAGTGATTCTTTCTAAAGTAAGAAATGGTTAAGTTAGAAAGGGCGCACGGTGGATGCCTTGGCACTAGGAGCCGATGAAGGACGGGACGAACACCGATATGCTTCGGGGAGCTGTAAGCAAGCTTTGATCCGGAGATTTCCGAATGGGGAAACCCACTGCTCGTAATGGAGTAGTATCCATACTTGAATACATAGAGTATGAGAAGGCATACCCGGGGAACTGAAACATCTAAGTACCCGGAGGAAGAGAAAGCAAATGCGATTCCCTGAGTAGCGGCGAGCGAAACGGGAACAGCCCAAACCAAGAGGCTTGCCTCTTGGGGTTGTAGGACACTCTATACGGAGTTACAAAGGAACGATATAAGCGAAGAGGTCTGGAAAGGCCCGCCAAAGAAGGTAACAGCCCTGTAACTGAAATGTTGTTCTCTCCAGAGTGGATCCTGAGTACGGCGGAACACGTGAAATTCCGTCGGAATCCGGGAGGACCATCTCCCAAGGCTAAATACTCCCTAGTGACCGATAGTGAACCAGTACCGTGAGGGAAAGGTGAAAAGCACCCCGGAAGGGGAGTGAAATAGATCCTGAAACCGTGTGCCTACAAGTAGTCAGAGCCCGTTAACGGGTGATGGCGTGCCTTTTGTAGAATGAACCGGCGAGTTACGATCCCGTGCAAGGTTAAGCAGAAGATGCGGAGCCGCAGCGAAAGCGAGTCTGAATAGGGCGCATGAGTACGTGGTCGTAGACCCGAAACCAGGTGATCTACCCATGTCCAGGGTGAAGTTCAGGTAACACTGAATGGAGGCCCGAACCCACGCACGTTGAAAAGTGCGGGGATGAGGTGTGGGTAGGGGTGAAATGCCAATCGAACCTGGAGATAGCTGGTTCTCTCCGAAATAGCTTTAGGGCTAGCCTCAAGGTAAGAGTCTCGGAGGTAGAGCACTGATTGGACTAGGGGCCCCTACCGGGTTACCGAATTCAGTCAAACTCCGAATGCCGATGACTTATCCTTGGGAGTCAGACTGCGAGTGATAAGATCCGTAGTCGAAAGGGAAACAGCCCAGACCGCCAGCTAAGGTCCCAAAGTATACGTTAAGTGGAAAAGGATGTGGAGTTGCTTAGACAACCAGGATGTTGGCTTAGAAGCAGCCACCATTTAAAGAGTGCGTAATAGCTCACTGGTCGAGTGACTCTGCGCCGAAAATGTACCGGGGCTAAACGTATCACCGAAGCTGCGGACTGTTCTTACGAACAGTGGTAGGAGAGCGTTCTAAGGGCTGTGAAGCCAGACCGGAAGGACTGGTGGAGCGCTTAGAAGTGAGAATGCCGGTATGAGTAGCGAAAGACGGGTGAGAATCCCGTCCACCGAATGCCTAAGGTTTCCTGAGGAAGGCTCGTCCGCTCAGGGTTAGTCGGGACCTAAGCCGAGGCCGAAAGGCGTAGGCGATGGACAACAGGTTGATATTCCTGTACCACCTCCTCACCATTTGAGCAATGGGGGGACGCAGGAGGATAGGGTAAGCGCGGTATTGGATATCCGCGTCCAAGCAGTTAGGCTGGGAAATAGGCAAATCCGTTTCCCGTAAAGGCTGAGCTGTGATGGCGAGCGAAATTTAGTAGCGAAGTTCCTGATTCCACACTGCCAAGAAAAGCCTCTAGCGAGGTGAGAGGTGCCCGTACCGCAAACCGACACAGGTAGGCGAGGAGAGAATCCTAAGGTGATCGAGAGAACTCTCGTTAAGGAACTCGGCAAAATGACCCCGTAACTTCGGGAGAAGGGGTGCTTCTTAGGGTGTTAAAGCCCCGAGAAGCCGCAGTGAATAGGCCCAGGCGACTGTTTAGCAAAAACACAGGTCTCTGCGAAGCCGTAAGGCGAAGTATAGGGGCTGACGCCTGCCCGGTGCTGGAAGGTTAAGAGGAGCGCTTAGCGTAAGCGAAGGTGCGAATTGAAGCCCCAGTAAACGGCGGCCGTAACTATAACGGTCCTAAGGTAGCGAAATTCCTTGTCGGGTAAGTTCCGACCCGCACGAAAGGCGCAACGATCTGGGCACTGTCTCAACGAGAGACTCGGTGAAATTATAGTACCTGTGAAGATGCAGGTTACCCGCGACAGGACGGAAAGACCCCGTGGAGCTTTACTGCAGCCTGATATTGAATGTTGGTACAGCTTGTACAGGATAGGTAGGAGCCTTGGAAACCGGAGCGCTAGCTTCGGTGGAGGCATCGGTGGGATACTACCCTGGCTGTATTGACCTTCTAACCCGCTGCCCTTATCGGGCAGGGAGACAGTGTCAGGTGGGCAGTTTGACTGGGGCGGTCGCCTCCTAAAATGTAACGGAGGCGCCCAAAGGTTCCCTCAGAATGGTTGGAAATCATTCGCAGAGTGTAAAGGCACAAGGGAGCTTGACTGCGAGACCTACAAGTCGAGCAGGGACGAAAGTCGGGCTTAGTGATCCGGTGGTTCCGCATGGAAGGGCCATCGCTCAACGGATAAAAGCTACCCCGGGGATAACAGGCTTATCTCCCCCAAGAGTCCACATCGACGGGGAGGTTTGGCACCTCGATGTCGGCTCATCGCATCCTGGGGCTGTAGTCGGTCCCAAGGGTTGGGCTGTTCGCCCATTAAAGCGGTACGCGAGCTGGGTTCAGAACGTCGTGAGACAGTTCGGTCCCTATCCGTCGCGGGCGCAGGAAATTTGAGAGGAGCTGTCCTTAGTACGAGAGGACCGGGATGGACGCACCGCTGGTGTACCAGTTGTTCTGCCAAGGGCATCGCTGGGTAGCTATGTGCGGACGGGATAAGTGCTGAAAGCATCTAAGCATGAAGCCCCCCTCAAGATGAGATTTCCCATTCCGCAAGGAAGTAAGATCCCTGAAAGATGATCAGGTTGATAGGTCTGAGGTGGAAGCGTGGTGACACGTGGAGCTGACAGATACTAATAGATCGAGGACTTAACCTATATTCTAATGTGAAGTTTGAACATTGTTATCTAGTTTTGAGAGAACATTCTCTCCATCAGGTTTGGTGGCGATAGCGAAGAGGTCACACCCGTTCCCATACCGAACACGGAAGTTAAGCTCTTCAGCGCCGATGGTAGTTGGGGGTTTCCCCCTGTGAGAGTAGGACGCCGCCAAGCTTTTTGTTTATATCCTTCCAATGGAAGAAGTTACTTTATCATTCCGCAGTAGCTCAGTGGTAGAGCTATCGGCTGTTAACCGATCGGTCGTAGGTTCGAGTCCTACCTGCGGAGCCATGCTTCCATAGCTCAGTAGGTAGAGCACTTCCATGGTAAGGAAGAGGTCAGCGGTTCGAGCCCGCTTGGAAGCTTTCCTCTATATGTTGATATGACAAGGTTTCTCGATGATGAGAAGGCTTTTTTTGTTTGTTTACATATATATTGAACTGCTCGATGATCAATAGACTGATGACTTTAGGAAAGCGAATAAAACGGCTTGCACAGCATTGTTGCATCGCTTTTTTACTTATCTCCTTCTTTTTGTTCTTGATTCTTCAGTCTCTTTCTTTTATTCTTACTAAAGTGATATCCTCTATATCAAAAGACTCTGTACGTTCCTCTTTTCCCCCGAAAGTGAAGTATCGTTTGTTTTTCCTTTCTTCATCTCCAGGTATAGTTGATCTTCTTTTTCCATGTACGGAATGTATATAAAAAGGAGTAGATGGTTTGAAAGATTTATTTGTAAAGCAAGAATGGTTTGGACATGTACGTCAGGACGTTCTTGCGGGTATATTAGTCGCGCTGGCTTTAATTCCTGAAGCCATTGCGTTTTCGATTATTGCGGGCGTTGATCCGAAAGTCGGGTTGTATGCATCGTTTTGTATTGCGATTGTGATTTCGTTTGTTGGTGGACGCCCAGGCATGATTTCGGCTGCAACAGGGGCTATGGCTCTCGTCATGGTTCACTTGGTTGCTGATCATGGGTTGCAATATTTGTTTGCAGCTACGATTTTGACGGGTTTGATTCAAATTGTGTTCGGATTGTGCCGAGTATCTCGTTTGATGAAATTTATTCCGAGGTCCGTCATGGTTGGCTTTGTCAATGCGTTGGCTATTATGATCTTCATGGCTCAGCTTCCACATTTCGTTGGGGAATCATTAGCCATGTATATGATGACAGGTGGTGCCCTGCTGATCATTTATTTATTGCCTAAGGTGATAAAGGTGATACCTTCCCCACTCATTGCCATTATTGTAATGACATTATTGGCTGTATTTGGACATATTGATGTTAGAACTGTTGGAGATATGGGAGAGCTTCCAAGTTCTTTGCCTGTTTTTCTGATTCCTCAAGTTCCGTTTAGTTGGGAAACACTTGCTATCATTTTTCCTTATTCTTTAGCACTTGCGATGGTTGGTTTACTTGAGTCTCTTTTAACCGCACAGATTGTCGATGATATGACAGAGACGTCTAGTAATAAGAACAAGGAAGCGAGAGGTCAAGGGATTGCTAATGTGGTTGCAGGATTCTTTGGTGGTATGGCTGGCTGCGCGATGATTGGTCAATCTGTGATTAATACGAAGGCAGGTGGACGAGGCCGGCTTTCTACCTTTGTAGCGGGTGCTTTTTTAATGGTGCTGATTTTTGTACTAGGTGATGTTGTGGTTCAAATTCCGATGGCTGCTCTAGTGGCTGTGATGTTCATGGTTTCCATTGGCACATTTGATTGGAGTTCTTTTCAGCAGCTAAAAAAGAATCCGAAAACAGATTCTATTGTGATGGTTGTCACGGTCGTGACGGTGGTGTTGACTCATGATTTATCAAAAGGCGTTTTTGCAGGTGTACTGCTTAGTGCGGTATTCTTTGTCGCAAAGATATCGAAGCTTCATATTACGTCTAAAGAAAGCCAGACAGGTACTTGGGAATATCGAGTTAAAGGACAAATCTTCTTTGCTTCTGTCACTGACTTGATCCAAGCTTTCCATCAGGGGAAAGAACTCCAATCTGTTGTGATTGATTTGTCTGAAGCACGTATATGGGATGAATCAGGTGTATCAGCGATAGAACGTATAAAGGAAAGGTATCAAGCAAATGGCGTCCAGGTGGACGTAGTTGGAATGGATACATCAAGTCAAAAGCTTATGAAACAGGTGAGTGGTTCTTAAAAAGGCCTTTCTGTCTGTTACAATAGAAAAGGCAAGAAAGTGAAGGGATGGAGGTGGCCGGCATGCTTGTGCGTTTGAATCAAGTACTCGGCCGGATGATGCCGCTCATTACACCTTTTAGTGTGTTACTCGGTGTTTTATTGGCGGCCTATTTAAAGGATTTTACGTTTTTAGTGCCATGGGTATTTGCTGTTATGACCTTTGCAGGGAGTTTGTCTTCTACTTTTTCGGCTTTAAAGCATACAGTGATGCACCCATTGCCTTTGATTTTATCGTTTATGATTTTGCACGTGTTGATGCCTCTTTATGCTTGGTCAGCGGGACATCTCATATTTGCGGGTGATGCTATGACGATCACCGGTTTGACACTTGCAATGGTGATTCCCACAGGAGTTTCTAGTTTAATATGGGCGGCAATGTATAAGGGGAATGTTGGGTTAACGTTATCCATTATTTTAATTGATACATTGCTTTCGCCATTGATAGTGCCAGCCAGTTTGTCACTTTTGGCCGGTACACAGGTTCATATGGACATGGTCGCGATCATGAAAGGGCTGTTTGGGATGGTGGTGCTTCCATCTATTTTAGGGATGCTCGTTCGTCAATATGCAAAGCCTGCTGTGACAAAAATGATTAGTCAGACACTGTCACCTTTTTCAAAAATAGGCTTGTTTGTAGTGGTGTCGATTAACAGTTCTGTTGTTGCGCCATACTTGCGTGAACTGGATGCCGCATTTTTTAGCAAGGCAGCGACTGTGTTTCTCATTGCGATGAGCGGATATGCGTTTGCATGGTTGATTGGAAAGACGATGAAATGTACTCAAGGAGAGATTGTGGCCATCGTGTATACGGGCGGTATGAGAAACATTAGTGCGGGGGCTGTGCTTGCCATTAGCTTTTTCCCGCCTGCTGTCGCTGTTCCTGTGGTGATTGGCATGCTGTTTCAGCAAGTGCTTGCTGCCTTGTTTGGTTTCTTACTCAATCGTTTTGAGCTGAAAGCACCTGCTGTGACCAAATCTTTCTCATGAAAAAACCTCCATCCTTTGATAGATGGAAGTTTTTTTGTGATCTTAATAGATGAGATATTTTTTTCGTTTCTTTTCGAATGTTTTGAGGTCGTGATGATAGCGTTTCATCATATGTTTGACGGAAGTTCCTTTATTGATTTCTTCTTTCATCCAGCCATTCCCGATGAGTTTATCAAAGCTGCCTGTTTGAAGGAACTCAAAGTCATTAGGGTATAAATCATGTATTGCTTTGATAATGGATAACCCCGTTTTCACCGCTTCGAAGGATGAGCGGTCTGTGACGTATAACTGCACACCATGAGATAGTGTACCGGCATGTTTAGAAAATGTGGGGGTGAATGACACAGGTCTAAATTGAACGCCTTTTAGTTTTAGCTTATTTAAATGATCTGCCAGCTCGCTGCTATTGATATATGGTGCACCAATGAGCTCGAATGGTTTTGTCGTTCCTCTGCCTTCAGAGACATTTGTGCCTTCAATTAATCCTGTGGCAGGATATACAAAGGTACTATCCACTGTTGGCATGTTAGGAGAAGGAAGGACGAACGGCAGCTTTGTATCATCGAATGTCATGGACCGCTTCCAATTTTTCATTTTGATGACTGTTACATCAGCATTGATATGAAACTCTTTGTTAAACAGTTTTGCAAGCTCACCAGCAGTCATTCCATGTCTTAATGGGATGGGATAGAGCCCTACAAATGAGGCGTGTTCAGGCTCTAAAACAGGTCCTTCTACTTTTAGTCCGCCAATGGGATTTGGGCGGTCTAGGACAACAAAGGGAATGTTGTTTTCTTTAGCGGCTTCCATCGCATAGGCCATCGTGTAAATATAGGTGTAATAACGAGTACCAACGTCTTGAATATCAAACAGCAGGACATCTACATTTTTCAGCATTTCAGGAGTTGGTTTTCTTGTTTTTCCATAAAGAGAGTAAACAGGAAGCCCTGTTTTTTCGTCGGTATAGGATTCGACGCCTTCTCCTGCTTGTGCATCGCCGCGTACGCCGTGTTCAGGTCCATATAAAGCAGTGAGCTTGATATTTGGATGTTCAAATAGGAGATCGACACTGCTTTTCATATTTGCATCGATGCCAGTCGGGTTTGTAATGAGACCAACTCTTTTTCCTTTTAGCCATGAAAGATTGCTTGAGAGTAGTGTTTCGATCCCTGTTTTGACTGATGCTTTTTTCCCTTTTGTGACTATTCGTTCTTCTGCGGGAGAGGCAGCGGTCAATGTGCTCATCATGAGAAAGCTTGCGAGTATGAAACTGACTGTTTTCTTCAAGAGAATCCCTCCTATTTGATCTGTTTCCCTTTCAAGTTGAGGCCATAGCCGAATGGGTAAAGGGTTTGATTTGGATGAGTGACAGATGGGATATCAACTGGCAGTTTCCCTTTAGGTGATGCAGCTCCAAATATCACTTCTAGTCCAGCAGGAATATTTGGCTGATTGAATTGTCCGTTTGAGTAGCCTTTAAAACCGTACACAGCTAGTAAGGCATCGGCTTCTTCAAAATTTGCCGCATCATAAGGATTTCTAAGACTCATGATGACCATTTTTTTGTTTTGTGCTGCTGCTTCTTTCATGACAGCACGAGGAAAGGCGGTTGCCCATTTTTTCGGATCCTGGACATTGTCATCAATTACGCCATCATTCACAGCTGGATCATTTTGGACAACGTAAGAGCCAGTGATGACATAGTCAGCTTCTTGAATCAGTTTGGCTGTATCTTTGGTGAACGTTTTATCCGCAAAAGCATATGACTGGATGCTTACAGGCTTGATCTTTTTTTGTTTCATGAGAGATTCGACTGTGACAGACATTGCTTTTGTCTGATCTTCATAAGGTGCCATGACCACGATTTTGTCATTCTTTTTAGGCTTGAAAGGTAAGGTCTTTTTGTTGTTTTTAAGCAGGGTGATTCCTTCACATGCCATTTTTTGTTCTGCTTTAAGGTGCAACTTTTTCCCGACGACTTGAGTGGCTTTTTTGATTTTTTTCTCAAGACTGATTGGTTTTTTGGAGGAAATAATGCCGCGTTTGATTTTCAATTGAAGAATTTTTTCGACAGATTCGTTAATCTGAGATATCGGAATCTCTTTCTTTAAAATCGCTTGTTTGACAGCATTGAATACATTCTCTAGGTTTTTCTCTGTTTTTAATGAGGTGACTGGTGCTGGCATGAGAGCGATATCGACACCTGCTTTAATGGCCATCACTACGGCTTCTTCCTGTCCGAAATTATCTGCAATCGCTTTCATGTTTAGAGCGTCTGTCACAACAACACCGTGAAAGCCCATCTCTTCTTTTAATAAGTTTGTGATGACTTTTTTTGATAAGGTTGCTGGAACCATGATGTCCTCGCCATCTTTTTTGCTTCGATACGTTGTGTCATCAATGGCAGGAAATTGCACATGAGCGGTCATGACCATATCTGCACCAGCATTGATCGCTTGTTGGAACGGATACAGCTCAACCCTTTTTAAACGATCTAGGTCATGCTCTACGAGCGGCAAGCCGTAGTGACTATCGACGGCTGTATCACCATGTCCCGGGAAATGTTTTAGTGTGGAAATGGTCTTTTCCTTTTGAAGTCCTTTCATGGTTTGAAGGCCAAGTCTAGAGACAAGAGCAGGATCAGAGCTAAAGGAACGGACACCAATGACGGGGTTGTTTGGGTTATTATTCACATCAAGCACAGGAGAGAAGTTTGTATTGATGCCTAAGGCGTTTAATTCTTTTCCGATGATTTTTCCTGTGTCATATGCATTTTTTTTGCTTCTAGAGGCACCAATCGACATATTTCCTGGGAAATGTGTTCCCTTTTGTAACCTTGTGACGATTCCGCCTTCTTGATCAATGGAAATGAGTAAAGGAATGTTTGGTGATGCTTTTTGAAATTCATGGGTGAGTTTCACGGTTTGTTCTGTATCAACGACATTTTCGGCAAATAAGATGACACCGCCTAGATGATATTTTTCTACAAGATGAGATACTTCGTTATTCATCTTTGTGAAGCCTGTAGGTGCGGATTCATCTTTTGTTTGCCAATTGCGAAAGTCCGGCATGAGCATTTGACCTATCTTTTCATCCAGTGACATGTCTTGAACCATTTGTTTAGCGGTTGGCAGAGAGGCAGAGCTAACCTTTTCCGTTGGAATGGAAGAGGTTAGCAGGGCTAAAACCAGTGCAGCGGGGAAGAGAGCTTTCAACATCGAATTCCTCCTTTTACTGAAAAGATTCGTAGATTGCGGTCATGATGCTTCCATAAGTACCAGTTGGGAACAGGTCGCCTTCAAATTGATTAGGATTTGTTTCTGGTGAAACAACGGGTGAATGTTTCTTATTCGTCAGCAACACGACACCTAAATTGTGTTTAGGATCAATCAACGTCATTGTGCCGGTCCAGCCAGTATGCCCATAGGCTTCGTTACTTGCATATTTTCCAAACATCCATTCCATGTCAGTATGACCGTTTTTTCGCCAGCCTAGCCCGTAAGTTGGGTTCGTATCAGATGAGGCTGTAAAGAGATCGATAGAAGCCTGATCAAAAATGGTTGTTTTTCCATAGCCTCCTTTATTAAGCATCAGCTGAAGCAGCACGGCCATATCTGAGGTGTTCGAGAAAAGTCCAGCGTGGCCGGAGATACCTGCCATTGAGTAATATGCTTTCTCGTCGTGTACTTCACCTAGCAGGGTGTACCGTCGGATGTTTTCAAAATCGATGACACCGTCTCGTGAATTGCCTAAACGTTCAGTTGCTGCAAAATGCTTCGGCTTGAACCCTTTTTGCAGCGGATTGAACATGGTATGTTTGAGACCTAGCGGCCGATAAATTGTTGACTCGACATATTGATCAAGAGGCATGCCTGTTTTCTTTTCGATGATCATGCCTAGCAGCATGTAATCAATGTCACTATAAATGTGCTGGGTACCTGGCTTGTATTGCAGCGGTACCTTTGGCAGCCATTTCATCGTTGTTTTTCTGTCTTGAGAATAAAAAGTGCCAGCTGATTCTTTGCTATAAAATAAGACACTGGAAGGGAGACCCGCAGAATGGGTGAGAAGATCTTTTACCCGAAGCTGGTCTTTACCGGTTACCTTTGCATCAGGTTCATCCTGAAAATCTGGAAGGATGGTCTGTACTTTTTCGTTGACATCAAGTTTTTTCTCGTAGACAAGCTTTTGCAGGGCATAGTTGGTCGCATACATTTTTGTATTGGATGCCAAATCGAATAGTGTATCTTTTTTCATTTTTTTATACGATTTGAGTTCTGTTGTGCCATCATATTTTTGCCGGTAGCCATAGGCTTTTTGATGGACGATCTTTCCGTCCTTGATAATGATGAGAGCGGCTCCTGGAAATCCTGCTTTGATGTCATTTTGAATCATTTGATCAACCTTCCTCAGCTGCCTGGAAGAAAAACCCACTTGTTCCGGTCGTTTTGCTTTTTTTAAGACGGGATATTCTTCAGGTGCTGTTTTAGACAAAGACGATACAGGATGGGAGCTAGTTGCAAATGTTTGTACTGGTAAACCAAGGAGCATGAGCAGACATGTGATCAAAAGAAAACATTTCTTCAAGGTCTAGACCTCCTTATTGATTGTGATCCTCGAATTCAACAGCCATATCATCATGAAACCCAAATAAGTATGTGAAGAAAAATCCAGCAACATATGCGATAAATAGTCCAATTAAGTAAAGAAGCATTTGATGTGTGTGAACAATAAAGGTTAATGGAAGACCGGATACCCCGATGGCTTTCGTCGCAATTTGGAAGTAGGCTTGAAATGCGCCGCCGATTCCTGCACCAAGACAAGCGGTGAGAAATGGTCGTCCCAGCGGGAGTGTGACACCAAAAATGAGTGGTTCGCCAATGCCCAGCATCCCTGAAGGAAGTCCGCCAGCAATGGCTCTTTTGAGCTTTTTCTTTTTTGTTTTCATATAAATGGCGAATGCAGCGCCTACCTGTCCTGCACCGCCCATAGCGAGAATTGGCAGAAGCGGGTCATCTCCAATTGAATTGATGAGTTCCATATGAATGGGTGTCAGCCCTTGGTGAAGTCCTGTTACAACAAGTGGGAGGAAGGTAGCACCAAGAACAAATCCTGCGAAAATTCCGCCCATATTCAATAGATAAGTCAGTCCTGAGGTGATGGCATCAGATATAAATCCGCCGACTGGCATGAAGACAACGTACGTGAAAATGCCTGTAATGAGTAGTGTGATGGTTGGTGTGACGATGATATCAAGTGATTGCGGGATGAAGCGTCTAATTCGGGTTTCCACAAGTGCCATAAAGATGGCGGCTAGAAGAACACCGATGAGTCCGCCTCTGCCTGGTAGAATATTTGTGCCAAATAACATAATGTCTGCGGAGGCTGGGTTAATAATGAGGATACCAGCTAATGCGCCTAATGCAGGAGAGCCTCCAAATTCCTTTGCGGCATTTGTTCCGACTAATATCCCGAGATAAGCGAAAAGTCCAGAACCGATAACCGTTAAAATAATCGCAGCTTGAGATTTTTCGTCAAGCCAGCCTGCTTGCACGATTGCTTTTGTTATCCCGGTAATCAGACCTGAGGCAACTAGTGCCGGAATAATTGGAATGAAAATGCTGGCAATCCGCCGTAAGAACAGCTTGAATGGTGTGCGGTTCTTTTGTGAAATGGCTTGCTTGTTTTTTTGTGCTTCGTTGTTTAAATCATAAGAGCCAGAGGCATTTAGCAGCTCTTCAAACGCACTTGATACTTGGTTGACAACGCCAGTGCCTAAAATGATTTGAAGCGTTTCTGCTTCGACGACGCCAATGACGCCATCGAGTTCTTTGATTGCTGTGACGTGAACTTTTTCATTGTCCAACGGTGTAATTCGGAGCCTTGTCATACAATGTGTATGGGAAGAGATATTTTCAGAACCACCACAGAGTGAAAGAATGTCTTTCGCCAACTGCTGATATTTCTTTTGATGACTCATGTTGAATCCCCCTTTGATTTTCGTTTCATGGAGCGGATGGCATGCCTTGTTTTGTCAATATATTGGGCTGTCTCTTCATATTGACGAGAAGCTAAACTGAGGAACAAGACATCAATTAAGTAGAGCTGTGCCATTCTAGAGGAAGTGGCAGCACTGCGAAAAGGTGCTTCATTGGAACCGGACGTCGATAGGTGAACATCACATAAAGCAGAAACGCTTGTATGACCTGGATGTGTTAAAGCAATGGTTTTCACTTGATTGTCTTTTGCGAGCTGAAGGGCTTGAATGATGTCTAACGTTTCTCCTGAAAAGGAGATCCCAAACACAATGTCATTCTCACCCGCATTTGCAATGACCGTAGATGCAATGTGCATGTCAGTGAAGGCTGTCGCTGCATAGTTAATTCTGAGAAATTTCTGCTGGGCATCAGCTGCGACGATGCCAGATGCACCAACACCGATAAAATGAATTTGGTTTGCATGCAGCAGTAATTGAACAGCCTTTTCTAAAGCATCTGCATTTAAAATAGAAGCGGTGTCCTTAATCGATTGAATCGAGTTTCCTGCTGTTTTTTGAATAATGGATTGAAGCGGTTCATCTTGTTCGATATCTCTGTAGCCTTGTTTATCGTCATGTATCAAGTCTCCAGCGATCCGCATTTTTAAATCTTGATAGCCATCCAGCCCGAGAGATTTACAAAGGCGGATGACTGCAGAGCTGCTTGCGCCGGCTGCCTGACTAATTTCATGTACTGTGCTTTTAATGACTTTGTCAGGATGGGCAAGGATATAGTCTGCAATGATTTTTTCAGATTGGGGAAGCTTTGATTTGATTGTGTGTAGTAGGGTAAGTCCACCTGCTGACATGAGCTCTGCCTCCTTTAGGATTGATAACGTGAGATCGCTTTGTCAATATGGCCATTCGTTTTGTTGAGTAAATCTTTGGCTGTTTTCTTATCTGTATTTGTTTGGAGCATGACGATGGCCGTTTTGACTTCTAAGTCTGCTGCTTCAAGAGTCTTCACGGCTTGTTCGTAGGAAGCATTTGTCACATGTTGAATGATGGTGATGGCGCGTTCTTTTAATTTATGATTGCTGACTTTTACATCAACCATCAAGTTTTCATATACTTTGCCTTGTCTGATCATGACTGAGGTGGAAAGCATATTTAAAATCATTTTATGAGCGGATGCTGCTTTCATTCTTGTTGACCCAGTGATGGCTTCTGGTCCTACAATAACCTCAATGGCGCAATCTGCAAGCTCGCTAATTTCTGCTTGTTCATTGCAGCTGAGTGCTACTGTTTTAGCTCCAATTGACTTTGCGTAGTTTAAAGCGCCGATGATATAAGGTGTCCTGCCGCTTGCGGCAATACCGACGACTGTATCTTTTGATGTCAGGTGGATGTGTACTAAATCCTGTTTGCCGGCATCTTCACTGTCTTCCACATCTTCGGCAGCTTGAGAAAAGGCTGAGTTCCCGCCTGCCATAATGCCTATAATCACATCAGGTGAGACGCTATAGGTTGGCGGACATTCGACAGCATCCATTACGCCAATTCTGCCGCTTGTTCCGGCGCCTAAATAAACGAGTCGGCCTCCATTTGAGATGGATTCATAAGCAAAGTCACTTGCTGTTTTGACATGTGGAAGTACAAGGTTGACTGCTTGAGCGACCTTCATATCTTCTTCATTGATCATCTGGAGTATTTCAAGCGGATCTGCTTGAGAAATTCCCATTGTGTTTGGGTTTCTTGATTCTGTTGTCAAAGAACGCAGTTGAGATGGCTGCATGTGACATACCTCCTTATTTCTTCATTTTCAGTATATTGAGTATGATATGAAATTTCAATATTATATTTGAATATTGAAATTATATTTCAGTCAAATTGTTGAACGAATAGGGAGTAAATAGTTAGAAAATAAAAAAAATAAAAATCCCCTTTACAAAAGGGGGACAACCTGTATATAATAACTTTTGTCAGCTTCACGGAAACAACAAACTTGACAAACTGGCCCGTTGGTCAAGCGGTTAAGACACCGCCCTTTCACGGCGGTAACACGGGTTCGAATCCCGTACGGGTCACCATGATGTGGAGGATTAGCTCAGCTGGGAGAGCATCTGCCTTACAAGCAGAGGGTCGGCGGTTCGAGCCCGTCATCCTCCACCATATGCCGGTGTAGCTCAACTGGTAGAGCAACTGACTTGTAATCAGTAGGTTGGGGGTTCAAGTCCTCTTGCCGGCACTGTTTTTTCTTTATCAATTCCATATGTGGAGGGGTAGCGAAGTGGCTAAACGCGGCGGACTGTAAATCCGCTCCCTCCGGGTTCGGCGGTTCGAATCCGTCCCCCTCCACCATTTTTGGGCTATAGCCAAGCGGTAAGGCAACGGACTTTGACTCCGTCATGCGTTGGTTCGAATCCAGCTAGCCCAGTTAAGACACCTTTTTGAAAAAGGTGTCTTTTTTTATGTTGGCAGAGGGACTGTATAACTATTCAAAATGTTGTCGAGTTGAGTCAGAAGGCATCAAGAAAGTAAAATATAAGCATGAACGGAAAGGGGATGTACATATGGGAGAGCAAAAGAAGGTCACGATTATTGGAGTTCCAATGGACTTGGGTCAAACGAGAAGGGGCGTCGATATGGGGCCGAGTGCGATTCGTTGTGCAGGCGTAAAAGAAAAATTGGAAACGCTCTCATTTGATGTAGAGGATCTTGGAGATATTCCAGTTGAACAAAGAGATGATGAGAAAGGTTTATATACAAGTGAAAAGCTGAAAAATTTGACGGAGAATGCTGGGGCAAATCAGCTGCTTGCTGAGAAGGTTGACAGTATTGTGCAATCTGGTTCGTTTCCGCTCATTTTAGGCGGTGATCACAGCATTGCGATTGGCACACTTGCTGGGGTAGCCAAGCATTATGAAAACTTAGGGGTCATTTGGTATGATGCACACGGGGATTTGAATACGGAGGAAACCTCTCCTTCTGGAAATATTCATGGCATGCCGCTTGCTGTCAGTCTCGGTTTTGGGCATGCTGATTTAACGAACATTGGCGGTTATTCGCCTAAATTGAAGCCTGAAAATGTCGTTATAATTGGTGCTCGATCTTTAGATGAAGGAGAGCGGGCATTGATTCGAGAGAAAGGCATTAAAGTGTATACGATGCATGAAATTGATCGTTTAGGGATGACAAGGGTGATGGAGGAAGCGATTGCGTATCTAAAGGAGAGAACAGATGGTGTCCATCTGTCGCTTGATTTAGATGGATTAGATCCAGCGGAATGCCCTGGTGTAGGTACTCCGGTAGCAGGGGGCATTAGTTACCGGGAGAGTCATCTCGCAATGGAGCTTTTAGAGGAGGCGGGTATTTTAACGTCTGCTGAATTTGTTGAAGTAAATCCGGTTTTAGATGAGAAAAACAAAACTGCTGAAGCGGCAGTTGCGTTAATTGGTTCATTAATGGGTGAAAAGCTATTGTAGAGCGGGACTTGTTCCCGTTCTTTTTTTGTTTTGGGAAAATTTAAGGATATGTTAAGGTTTTTACCGGTTGATAAGCGTAACACACTGTCAAAAATTTGTTACACTATTTTTTAGAGGAGAATGAAACCTTTTGGAAAGAGGTTCGTATACATAAAGACCGGTGAAGGCAGAGGTTGAATATACTATGGACACAATGATTAAAAAGAGAATTAAGCAAGTGAAAAAAGGCGACCAGAACGCATTTGCAGACATCGTAGACCTGTATAAAGACAAAATTTATCAGCTGTGCTACCGTATGCTTGGGAATGCACATGAAGCGGAGGATATTGCGCAGGAGGCGTTTATTCGTGCTTATGTGAATATCGAAAGCTTTGATGTGAATCGCAAGTTTTCCACGTGGCTGTACCGCATTGCAACCAACCTGACCATCGACCGTATTCGCAAAAAAAAGCCGGATTATTATTTAGATGCAGAGGTGGCAGGAACAGAAGGATTAAATATGTATTCTCAAATTGCTGCTGATGGCATTTTGCCAGAGGATGAGGTGGTGTCTCTTGAATTATCGAGTACCATTCAGCAAAAAATTTTAAGATTACCCGACAAATATCGTTCGGTCATCGTATTAAAGTATATTGATGAACTCTCGTTAAAAGAAATTAGTGAGATTCTGAATATACCAGTTGGTACGGTGAAAACGAGAATACACAGGGGTAGAGAGGCTCTCCGGAAACAGTTGAGAGACCTTTGAGTGAGGTGATTTTGATGAGCTGTCAGGATAGAATCGTCCAGCTTATGCATCAGTATTTAGACGGGGACATTGAGCCCCAAGACGAAAAAGAATTAAAAAGCCATCTGCAATCGTGTGAGGAGTGCCGTACTCATTTTCAACAAATTGAGAAATCCATCGCGCTAGTGCAGAGTACATCTCATATAGAAGCACCATCTGATTTCACTGCAAAGGTGATGGCAGGTCTTCCAAAGGAGAAAAAGCGTGTGTCGGTTCAAAGATGGATCAAAGCTCACCCGCTGATGGTAGCCGCTGCCCTCTTTCTCATTTTAATGGGAGGCAGTCTGTTTACGAGCTGGAATACCGATCATAATTTCAGTGTGTCAAAGCAGCCGAATCTCGTCGTTGAAAATGATACAGTGACCGTACCTAAAGGAGAAACCGTAAAGGGTGATGTCACTGTCAAAAATGGCAAGCTGATTGTAGAAGGCAAGGTTGATGGAAATGTCACCGTCGTCAATGGGGAACAGTTGACTGCTTCTGCCGGACAAGTCACTGGTCAAATTAATGAAATTAATGAAGTATTTGATTGGATCTGGTACAAAATGAAATCAACAGCACAAAACGTAATGCGGGTCATTGGGCCAGAGGAGCAAAAGTAACTCAATCGGCTTAAAGAGCAGTCTCTAAGGGGGCTGCTCTTTTTCTATACATTGGTGGGATTCACGCATACTAGCAACTCAGCCAGATATGGCAACTATTTTCCTTGCTGAAACAAAATGTGGTATAATAGCCACGCTATGTATTGATACATAGGCTATTTTTATATTAAAAAATGCATCAAACGAAGAATAACTGAAAATTCTGGAGGACGAGGAAATGGCTTTAGGGGATATTCCTTTTTTGCAGTACCTCGGTAATGCTGTTGATATTCTCGTTGTTTGGTATGTGATATATAAATTAATGATGGTCATCCGCGGAACAAAAGCGGTTCAGCTTTTAAAGGGAATTGTGGTCATTGTTCTCGTCAGGATGGGAAGTGCGTATCTCGGTCTTAACACACTTCAATGGCTGATGGATCAAGCGATTACGTGGGGATTCCTTGCGATCATTATTATTTTTCAGCCAGAGCTAAGGAGAGCGCTTGAGCAGCTTGGGCGCGGCCGTTTCTTCTCAAGAAGCGGGACACCTGTAGAGGAGCAGCAGCAGAAAACGATCGAGGCAATTACAAAAGCAATTAACTATATGGCGAAACGCAGAATCGGCGCACTGCTGACAATTGAGCGCGATACCGGAATGAATGATTACATAGAGACAGGAATTCCTTTGAATGCAAAGGTGAGTTCAGAGCTGCTCATTAATATTTTCATTCCGAATACACCGCTTCATGACGGTGCTGTCATTATGAAGCGGGATGAGATTGCAGCTGCAGCTTGCTATTTACCGCTGTCAGAAAGCCCTTTTATCTCTAAGGAGCTGGGGACGCGTCATAGGGCGGCAGTCGGAATTAGTGAAGTGACAGACAGCTTAACTGTCATCGTTTCTGAGGAAACTGGCGGTATTTCTGTCGCAAGGAATGGTGATCTCCACCGAGAATTGACAGAAGAAGCGCTTGAAGAAATGCTGATTGCTGAATTTAGTAAGAACAGCAAAGATGCTTCCTCGACCAAATGGTATTGGAGGGGCAAGAAAAATGGATAAGATTTTGAATAATCGCTGGGCCGTTAAGCTTCTTGCATTGGTCTTCGCTTTATTGCTGTATGGTGCAGTCAATTCAGCGCAAGCGCCCACGCCGAAAAAAATCGGTGAATCCTTTTTCCCAACATCGACGACAGATGAAGCAACTTTAACCGACATTCCTGTTAAAGCGTATTATGATGACGAGAAGTACGTCGTCACTGGTGTGCCGCAGACAGTCAATGTCACGATTAAAGGATCAACTAGTGCTGTGAAAACAGCAAGACAAACAAAGAATTTTGAAATTTACGCAGACATGCAGAACTTATCGACAGGTACACATAAAGTGGAGCTGAAGGCAAGAGATGTATCGAAGGGACTCACACTATCGATTAATCCATCTGTGACGACTGTGACGATACAAGAAAAAACGACAGCTGAATTTCCTGTTGAAACCGAGTTTTATAATCAAAATAAAATCAAAGACGGCTATTCACCTGAACAGCCCATTGTGAATCCGAAAAAGGTCACAGTTACTGGATCAAAGGACGTCATCGACAAAATTTCTGTCATTAAAGCTTTTGTGAACTTAGAAGATGTCGATCAGCAAATTGAAAAAGAGGCGAAGCTCACTGTGTATGATAGCAGCGGGAATGAGCTGCCAGTTGAAGTAAGTCCGTCAGTGGTGGATATTACAGTCCCAATCTCGAGTCCAAGCAAAAAGGTCCCTTTTAAAATTGAGCGGACGGGCAGCTTGCCAGAAGGGATCAGCATCTCAAGCATTGAGACAAGCCCGAGTGAGGTCACAGTGTACGGCTCTCAAAAGGTGCTGGATGCCCTTGATTTTATTGATGGCGTCAAGCTGGACCTAAGCAAGATCAAAGATGATACGGAGATTGATGCCGATATTCCCCTGCCAGATGGTGTGAAAAAGGTATCACCCGAAACCGTTAAGATCAAAGTGAAGGTTGCAACAGCTGAAGAAAAAAAGATCGATAATGTACCGATTTCTGTCGTGGGTTTGAGCAAGGATCTCACATCTGATTTTGTGAGCCCATCTTCTGGACGGATCACGTTAACAGCAAAGGGATCAAAGAGTGCGATTGATAAACTAAAGGCTTCAGATGTTGAAGCCTATATCAATGCAGGGGACTTGAACGAAGGAACCCATGAGGTCAAAGTTCAAGTAAATGGTCCTCAAAATGTGACTTGGACATTATCGAGATCAAAGGTCAAAGTGAAACTCACTTCTACTGATACAGAGGATCAGCCGGCTTCGACGAATGATCGGAAGGATCAAAAAGATCAACAAGATCCATCAACTAATGACGATGATCAGGGTGAGAAGAGTAAAGAAGAATCCACGCAAGATAAAGCAAAGAAAGAATCGAGTCAAAGACAGCGGGTCAAAGAAGATAAAAAAGAGGACGAAGCGTCCTCTTGAATGGTAAAAAAGGAGCGATTGAAACATGGGCAAGTACTTTGGAACTGATGGTGTAAGGGGTGTAGCGAATAGCGAATTAACGCCAGAGCTCGCATTTAAAGTTGGGAGATTTGGCGGCTATGTGCTCACGAAGGATAAAGAACGTCCAAAGGTACTCGTTGGTCGAGACACACGTGTATCTGGTCATATGTTAGAAGGAGCGCTTGTTGCAGGCTTACTTTCAATTGGAGCTGAAGTGATGCGTCTAGGTGTGATCTCAACACCTGGTGTGTCTTATTTAACGAAGGCAATGGATGCTGAAGCGGGTGTCATGATTTCTGCTTCACACAATCCAGTTCAAGACAACGGCATTAAATTCTTCGGCGGTGACGGCTTTAAGCTGTCAGATGAACAGGAAAACGAAATTGAACAGCTGATGGATCAGCCAGTCGATCAATTACCACGCCCAGTTGGAGCCGATCTTGGAACGGTGAACGATTACTTTGAAGGCGGTCAGAAATACCTGCAATTCTTAAAGCAGACAGCGGACGAGGATTTCACAGGTATTCACGTGGCGCTTGACTGTGCACACGGTGCAACCTCTTCTCTAGCGACACATTTATTTGCAGATTTAGATGCTGATGTGTCTACAATGGGAACATCTCCAAACGGATTGAATATCAATGATGGTGTAGGCTCCACTCATCCAGAAGCACTTTCTGCTTTTGTGAAGGAGAAGGGTGCCGATATTGGTCTTGCGTTTGATGGTGACGGTGACCGTTTAATTGCAGTCGATGAAAAAGGTGATATCGTAGACGGCGATCAAATTATGTACATATGTGCACGTTATTTGAAGGATGAAGGCCGATTAAAGGATGACACCGTCGTGTCAACGGTTATGAGTAACCTTGGTTTCTATAAAGCGCTTGAGAAGCAAGGCATTAAGAGCATTCAAACTGCTGTTGGGGACCGCTATGTGGTTGAAGCGATGAAAAAAGACGGCTATAATGTCGGCGGCGAGCAGTCAGGTCATTTGATTTTCCTTGATTATAATACGACAGGTGATGGCATGCTTTCTGCGATCATGCTTGTGAATACGCTCAAAGCGACAGGGAAAACATTATCAGAGCTTGCAGCGGAAATGGAAAAGTTCCCGCAGCTTTTAGTGAATGTGAAAGTGTCTGATAAATATAAAGTAGAAGAAAATGAAAAAGTAAAATCGGTGATCCAAGAGGTCGAAAAAGAGATGAATGGTGACGGCCGTATCCTAGTTCGTCCATCGGGGACAGAGCCGCTTGTACGTGTCATGGCAGAGGCGAAAACAAAAGAGCTGTGTAATGAATATGTGGCTCGAATTACAGCTGTTGTGAAAGAAGAAATGGGAATTGAGTAATAGATGAAAGCAAACCGCTGCCAGCGGTTTGCTTTTTTTCGAATAAACGACATAATTGGATGGATCTATACGAATGATATAAGCGAGGGCAACTTGCAGCTGCCTTCATACATAGGAGAGCACATCGAAGGTAGAACGTGACAAGCCTCATCGCATATAGTGTATGGAGGTCTCACTTTCTCAAATGAAGGGGATCACCCGCTAAATTGTGATTGACGGAGGTCAGACCTTATAGTACAATCATCCTTGTGTTACTGGATTTTTATTCTATCAGGAAAGGCAGGGTAGATGTTCAGAAACTCTCTTATAATTATAGCGCCCGAACTAAGCGATCGGACGAAAGATGCTTAGTTGACGAGGATGGAGGTTATCGAATTTTCGGCGGATGCCTCCCGGCTGATCAAAAAAAGAGATCACAGCCGTAAGTGTTTCTTTAAACCAAAGAGGTGACTCTTTGTACAAAGGGAATACACATGATCTCCCAAAATAAACATGTAGAGAGGGACGAAGAAATGTCCCTTCTATTTTAGTAGGCTTTCTTTGTCCCTTTCACATGATCGGGAGGAAGAATATTTATGTGTGGAATCGTAGGTTATATTGGTCAGAATGATGCGAAGGAAATCTTATTAAAAGGTTTAGAGAAGCTTGAGTACCGCGGGTATGACTCAGCAGGTATCGCTGTGGCAAACGAAGATGGTGTGCATGTGTTCAAAGAAAAAGGACGTATCGCTGAGCTTCGTGAAGTCGTGGATGCAAACGTAGCATCTTCAGCAGGAATCGGACATACACGCTGGGCAACACACGGTGTACCAAGTCATCTAAATGCGCATCCGCATCAAAGTGCTTCTGGCCGTTTTACGCTTGTTCATAACGGTGTCATTGAGAACTATGTACAATTGACACGCGAATATTTACAAGACGTCACACTAAAAAGCGACACAGATACAGAGGTTGTTGTTCAAGTCATCGAACAATTTGTAAACAGAGGTCTTGATACAGAAGAAGCTTTCCGTCAAACGCTTCTTCAACTAAAAGGCTCTTACGCAATTGCCCTTTTCGATAACGAAAACAAAGAAACAATCTATGTGGCGAAAAACAAAAGCCCATTATTGGTTGGTTTCGGCGAAGATTTCAACGTTGTGGCTTCTGACGCAATGGCGATGCTTCAAGTAACAAACGAATATGCGGAATTAATGGATAAAGAAATGGTCATTGTTACAAAAGACGAGGTTATTATTAAAAACCTGGACGGTGATATCATGACACGTCCTTCTTATATCGCTGAGCTTGATGCAAGCGACATTGAGAAAGGCACATATCCTCACTACATGTTAAAAGAAACGGATGAACAGCCGCTTGTTATGCGCAAAATCATCCAAGAATATCAAGACGAAAACGGCAAACTGTCAGTCGCTGGCGATATCGCAAGCGCGGTAGCAGAAGCAGACCGCATTTACATTGTGGCTTGCGGAACGAGCTACCATGCTGGTCTTGTCGGTAAACAATACATTGAAGACTGGGCAAAAGTACCTGTAGAAGTCCATGTAGCAAGTGAATTCTCTTACAACATGCCGCTTCTATCGAAAAAGCCGTTGTTCATCTTCCTTTCTCAATCTGGAGAGACTGCGGACAGCCGTGCTGTACTTGTTCAAGTGAAAGAGCTTGGTCATAAAGCATTAACGATCACAAACGTACCAGGATCTACGCTTTCTCGTGAAGCGGACTTCACATTGCTTCTTCATGCAGGACCAGAAATTGCAGTGGCTTCAACAAAAGCCTACACAGCTCAAATCGCTGTACTTGCAATCCTTGCATCTGTTGCAGCTGAATTAAATGGTCAATCTCTTGACTTTGATCTTGTAAAAGAGCTTGGTATTGTAGCAAACGCAATGGAAGCCCTTGTGGATCAAAAGGATGAAATGGAACAAATCGCTCGTGACTTCTTCACAGTGACACGTAACGCATTCTTTATCGGAAGAGGACTTGACTACTATGTGTGCCTTGAAGGTTCACTAAAACTAAAAGAGATCTCTTACATCCAAGCAGAAGGCTTTGCTGGCGGAGAACTCAAACACGGCACAATTGCTTTAATTGAAGAAGGCACACCGGTCATTGCCCTTGCAACGCAAGAGCACGTGAACCTCAGCATTCGCGGTAACGTCAAAGAAGTCGTTGCACGCGGAGCAAACCCATGTGTCATCTCACTAAAAGGCCTAGAAGACGAAGGCGACCGTTTCGTCCTTCCAGCTGTACACCCAGCACTTGCACCACTTGCATCTGTTGTCCCATTACAGCTGATCGCATACTACGCAGCACTTCACCGCGGATGTGATGTGGATAAACCACGTAACCTTGCGAAGAGTGTGACGGTGGAGTAGGTTTCAATAAAATCGGATTTTTGATACCCCTTTAGATATCGTTTTCTAAAGGGGTATTTTGTGATAAAAGAACTAGATTTCAATATTTGAAAATCAGTTGATAAAGGGAGGAGGATCTTGAACTGATCAGATTATAAGCATTTTAAGTTTGAGGCGAATTAGAATATATTGTTATTTTTTCAATTGATATTTGATTTAAATGATATAATAGACATAGATAAGATATAGGTTACAGGAGGACAACAACATGGCAACAGCAAATCTAGGATTTGAAGAAAAGTTATGGAAAATGGCTGATAAGTTACGAGGATCAATGGATTCTGGTGAATATAAAAACGTCGTATTAGGATTATTATTTTTAAAATATGTATCAGATGCTTTTGAAGAGAAGTATTTAGAGTTAAAAGAAGATGAATGGGCAGATGAAGAAGATCGGGATGAATACGTAGCGGAAAATATTTTCTTCGTACCAAAAGAAGCGCGTTGGTCGTTCATTCAAGAAAATGCGAAGAAACCTGAAATCGGTCAATTCATTGATAAAGCAATGGTAGCAATTGAAAAAGAGAACCCTTCATTAGTAGGTGTACTACCAAAAGCTTTCGCACGTCCTGAATTAGATAAAACACGTCTAGGTGAAACAATTGATTTATTCTCTTTTAAAGTCGGAGATGAAGATAGTCGAGAGAAAGATGTTATCGGACGAGTATATGAATATTTCTTAAGTAACTTTGCAAGTGCAGAAGGAAAGAATGGTGGGGAATTCTATACACCATCTTCAGTCGTACGTTTACTTGTTGAAATGTTAGAGCCTTATAAGGGACGAGTATATGACCCTGCATGTGGATCAGGTGGTATGTTCGTTCAATCATCTAAGTTCGTAAAAGAACATCAAGGACGTATTGACAACTTATCTGTATATGGCCAAGAGTCGAATCCGACAACATGGAAACTTTGTAAAATGAACTTAGCCATTCGAGGAATTGATGGTAATATTGGGCCGCATAATGCAGATACATTTCTGAATGATCTACATAAAGGATTAAAGGCAGACTATATTTTAGCGAACCCACCATTCAATATTAAAGATTGGGGTGGCGATAAACTAAAAGATGATATGCGTTGGCAATATGGAATCCCACCAGAAGGTAACGCTAACTATGCTTGGGTACAACATATGATTTCAAAACTAGCACCAGCTGGTACAGCAGGTTTTGTTTTAGCGAATGGCTCGATGTCTTCTAATTCCGGTGGCGAAGGTGAAATTCGTAAAAACTTAATTGAAAATGATTTAGTTGAATGTATTGTAACACTACCTGGTCAGCTATTTTACTCAACGCAAATTCCTGTATGTTTATGGTTCGTATCGAAAAATAAAGTAAAAACAGGTAAACGTGAACGCAATAATAAAATTCTCTTTATTGATGCACGTAATTTAGGATTTATGGCAGATCGTACACATAAAGAATTTACTGATGAAGACATTCAAAATATTGCTGGCACATTCCATGCGTGGCGTGGTACGAATGCAAGAGAATATACTGATGAATTAGGTTTTTGTAAAGAGGTAACAGTTGAAGAAGTACGCAATAACGACCATATTTTAACACCAGGACGTTATGTAGGTTTAGCAGAACAAGAAGATGATGGCGAACTATTTGAAGAAAAAATGACCCGTTTAACATGTGAACTATCAGAGCAATTTGCGAAATCGAAGGAATTAGAAAATCAGATTCGTAAGGCGTTAGGTGGTATTGGGTATGGAATTTAATTTGAAACGTTATGAATTACAAGACGTTATAAAATTAAAATATGGAAAAAATCAAAAAAAAGTAGAAGATAAGAACGGAGATTTTCCTATTTTAGGAACAGGTGGAGTAATGGGGTATGCCAAGGAGTTTTTATATGATAAGCCCTCTGTTTTAATCGGAAGAAAAGGGAGTATTAATAAAGTTAAGTACATTGATAAACCTTTTTGGACAGTAGATACCTTATTTTACTCTGAAATAAATGAAGAAAAAGTGGTTCCTTTATATCTTTATTATTATCTGTCACAAATAGATTTTGATTATTATAATGAAGGAACAACTATACCAAGTCTCAGAACAGAAACTTTAAATAGAATAGAAATTTTCTTACCAGATCTTCAAATACAAAAAAGAATAGTAAGTATTATTTCGAAGTTTGATAATAAATTAAAGATTAATGAATCCATAATTTCAAATCTTGAACAACTCTCTCAAACCCTTTTCAAACAGTGGTTTATCGATTTTGAATTTCCAAATGAAGAAGGACAGCCTTATAAATCAAGTGGTGGGGAAATGGTAGAAAGTGAGTTAGGGGAGATACCTGAGGGATGGACTGTAAAGTATCTTTCTGAAAATGTGAATTTTTTAAGCGGTGGTACTCCTAAAACAAAAGAAGAAAGCTATTGGAATGGAACTATTCCATTTTTTACACCAAAAGATGCAAAAAATAATCTTTATACAACTACTACAGAAAAATCAATCACCGATTTAGGATTAGAAAAATGTAATAGCAAATTATATCCTAAGAACACTTTATTTATTACAGCTCGCGGTACAGTGGGAAAACTGGCTTTGGCTAATAGACCTATGGCAATGAATCAATCTTGTTTTGCATTAAAACATAAAGAAGATAAACAATTTTATTTATATAATGTTGTAGAGAATTTAGTTAAAGAAATTATTTTAGGGGCTAATGGTGCGGTATTTAATGCAATAAATTTGAATGACTTGAAACGATTGAAATATGTTTATTCAAATGAAAGATTAATAACAAATTTTGAAAATACGGTTAGTAGATTTTATGAAAAAATGAGTTTGTTAGAAGAAGAAAATATCAATTTACAAAAACTTCGCGACACACTTCTCCCTAAACTGTTATCGGGAGAGATTGAAATTCCAGATGATTTGGAGGTGTAAAGGATGTTCAAATATAATGAATCAGAATTAGAAGTGGCAACATTAGAGTGGTTGGAGGAACTTGGTTATGACATTGTAGAAGGACCAGATATTGCACCTGATGGTGAAAATCCAGAGCGTGCTAGCTTTCAAGATGTTGTATTAGTTGATCGTTTACGTAATGCCTTACGAAAAATTAATCCAACACTTGATGTAAAATTGATTGAAGAAGCCGTTCAAAAAATTGTAGCAAATGCATCGCCAAATTTAATTTTGAATAATAAACAATTCCATAAGCTTGCGACAGATGGTATTGAGATACAAGTACAAGGAACAGATGGGTATAACCCCACTGTTTCTGTCTATGTATTTGATTTTGAAAATTATAAAAACAATGACTTTCTGGCAGTCAATCAGTTTACGATTATTGAAGGGCAATCAAATAAACGCCCTGATGTACTTGTGTTCGTAAATGGGTTACCTGTTGTCGTCATGGAACTCAAAAATGCGACGAATGAAGATGTTGATATTTCCGATGCATACAATCAAATTCAAACGTATAAACAAGCGATTCCTACACTATTCCGTTACAATGCTTTCTTAATTACAAGCGATGGTATTAATGCGCGCGTTGGTTCACTTACAGCAAATGAAGAACGTTTTATGAAATGGCGTACTGTTGATGGTACTTCATTAGCAAGACCAGCTGAACCTCAACTTGAAGTGATGATTAATGGCATGTTAGAGCCTAATCGTTTATTAGACATTATTCAAAACTTTATTTTATTCCAATCTGATGGTGAAAATACTTTTAAAATTTTAGCGGCATACCATCAATATCATGCGGTCAACAAAGCAGTTGAGAAAGCACAACTAGCAACAAAAGAAGATGGCGACCAGAAAATTGGCGTCGTATGGCATACGCAAGGTTCTGGTAAAAGTTTATCGATGGTCTTTTATGCAGGTAAACTTATTAAGACTATGAATAATCCGACATTAGTTGTTTTAACTGACCGTAATGATCTAGATGATCAGTTGTATAAAACGTTCTCGGTGTCCAAGGATATTTTACGTCAATCACCAAGCCAAGCGCAATCGAGTGATTCTTTACGAGAATTACTAAGTGTAGAATCTGGCGGTATTATTTTTACAACATTACAAAAATTTTCACCAGATGAAAAAACAGGTGAAATGCCGTGTTTAACAGACCGTACAAATGTCATTGTCATGGCAGATGAAGCTCACCGCTCACAATATGGTTTTGGTGCAGCGTTATCGCAACAAAAAAACCATGAAGGTGAAGTGAAATATGGTTATGCAAAATATGTTCGTGATGCATTACCAAATGCTTCATTTATTGGTTTCACAGGAACTCCAGTAGAATCAACAGACCGTAATACACCAGCTGTATTTGGTGAATATATTGATGTATATGATATGTCACAGGCTGTGGAAGATGGTGCGACGGTTAAAATTTTCTATGAATCACGTGTTATTCCTTTAGAGCTACCAGAAGGATTAGCGATTGATGATGATTATGAAGATATTACAGAAGACCAAGAATTATCAACAAAAGAAAAGCTAAAGTCAAAATGGTCACGTTTAGAAGCAGTTGCTGGTGCTAGTTCACGTGTTGAAAAAATGGCACAAGATTTAGTTCACCATTATGAAGAACGTGAAAAAGCGATGTTTGGGAAATCAATGATTGTCGTGATGTCACGTAGAATTGCAATTAATTTATATAAAGAAATCATTAAAATCCGACCAGAATGGCACTCAGATGACGATGATAAGGGTGCGATTAAAATTGTTATGACTGGTTCCTCTAGCGATCCAGTAGAATGGCAGCCATTCATCGGTACGAAAAAACGTCGTGAATTTTTAGCTCGTCGTATGAAAGATAATGATGATCCGTTAAAAATCGTCATTGTCCGAGATATGTGGCTAACAGGGTTTGATGTTCCTGCAATGAATACGATGTATATTGATAAACCGATGAAAGGCCATAACTTAATGCAAGCTATTGCTCGTGTAAACCGTGTATTTAAAGACAAACCAGGTGGCTTGGTCGTCGATTATATTGGTATTGCGGATAATTTAAAAGAAGCATTGAAACAATATACTGACAGTGATCGTGAAACGGCTGGTGTCGATACAGCACTTGCAGTAGATATCATGTTAGAGAAGCATCAACTAATTTTAGAAATGTTGTATGGTCATGATTATTCGGGTTTTAAATCTGAAAAGTCATCACAACGCATTAAGGCTATTATCAATACAATGGATTATGTGATTGGACTTGGTGAAGAAGAAAAGATACGCTTTTTAGATCTGGTAACAGAATTATCTAAAGCTTATGCGCTATGTGCAACGACGAAAGAAGCTGAGGAACTAAATGATGAAATTGGTTTCTTCAAGGCTGTAAAAGCAAGTATTGTGAAAACCATTAGTGATGGTAGCAAAAAGAAAACAGCGACACAAATGGATGCACAGATTAATCAATTGATTTCAAGATCAGTTATTTCTGAAGATGTGATTGATATTTATAAAGAGCTTGGTCTAGAGAATCCAGATATTTCGATTTTATCGGACCAATTTTTAGAAGATGTTCGAGCTTTACCACAAAAGAACTTAGCGGTGGAATTACTGAATCGTTTATTAAACGGTAAAGTGAAAAATGTACAGCGTAGTAACTTAATTAAGGCGCGTAAATTCTCAGAAATGCTAACAAATTCGCTAAATAAATACAACAAACGTACTATTGAAACTTCAAAGGTTATCGAAGAATTAATTGAATTAGCTAAAGAAATGGATGAGGCCTATAAACGTGGAGAGAAAAATGGTATGGACAAGGAAGAAGTCGCGTTCTATGATGCGTTAGCTTCTCATGATACAGCTGAACAGGTTTTAGGTGATGACACTTTGAAAATTATTGCCCATGAACTAACAATGTCTATTAAAGAAAATATGAGTATTGATTGGAATCTGCGTGATTCTGCACGTGCAAAAATGCGTGTCATGGTTAGACGACTATTGAAAAAATACGGTTACCCACCAGAAATCAGTAAACAAGCAGTTGAAACGGTAATTGAACAAGCAGAATTAATGTCAGAGCAACTTGCGCTGGAATTGTAAGTTAAGGAACTAGGTATGATTTTTATTTCATACCTAGTTTTTTATAAGTAGATTAATTATTATTAAAAGTTAGTGTAATAGCAGTAAATTTTTAGGGAATTAAGATAATTTATTTATCAATGAGGTAGAAATAATGAAAACATATATAATTTTCGATACAAACACACTTTATAAAAAAAATATAGATTTCTCGATTTTTGAATTTAATTCAACATATGATGAATTTCAAGGGAAAATTGAAAGAAATGATGTTATAGATAGGTTCGAATTAAGAGTTCCAGACATTACAGTAAAAGAGCTGTTTAAACAACAATTACAATCTTATAATGAAGGTATTGAAATGATGAAAAACTCTTACTTAAAATTCAATCAAATTTATGAAGTAGATTTAAAAATAGATGAAAAATTTGATTATGAACCTTTTTTAGAAAAGAAAAAAAACCAATACATTGCACGACGAGGTATTAAGATCCTTTCATTATGTAGAGAAGAAAAATTTGTAAGAATTGTAGAAAGAGCATTAAATAAAGAAGCACCTTTTGAAGGAAAAGATAAGAAGTCAGATAAAGGTTTTAAGGATGCTCTAATTTGGGAATCTATCCTAGAATTTGCGGAAGAAAATGATGGAGAATTCATTTTTTACACAGCTGACAAAGGTTTTAAAAAAGAAAAAGAATTAAAGATGGAATTTAAAAGAATAACAGGTAATAATATAGAGATTTATGGGAAGGATGAAACGCATCAATTAGGTTTAGTTATTGAAAAGTATTCAGTAGAAAAAAGTACTCGAATTAGATTAGAAATGCTATATGATAATTTAGAAGAATATCTTGAAATATTAATAAATGAATTAGAGTATAAAGCTTTTCAAGAAGTTGAATTAAACGGTATATTATGTACCGTTAAAGATTTTGAAATTATACCAAAAATAATTGATCTCAATGAAGTAGGAGATGGATTGTTTAAATTTAAATTAAAAGGGAAATTTAAAGCTGGAAAAACTGGTATATCCTATGAATTAAAAACTTCTTTATATTTTGTGGTGGAAATTGAAAATTTAGTGAGCTCGCAAATTCAATTAATTAAGCTTGATAATATAGATGCTACTTCTATGGGAGATGATTTAATTAATATTGCTGATATATCATTTAGTTTTTCTCCAAAAAACGAAGAAGAAATAGAAGAAATAGAAGAAATAGAAGAAATAGAAGAAATAGAAGAAATAGAAGAAATAGAAGAAATAGAAGAAATAGAAGAAATAGAAGAAATAGAAGAAATAGAAGAAATAACATCTAATATTAAAGCAAGTTTAGAAATTGTTTTATTAGAAGAGAGATTTAATAATATTAAAAATTATCGGGACGAAATAATTGAAATTATCAAGGGGAATTATACCATTGATTGGATTATGTTTGAAAGTAAAAAAGCCAGGATGAGATTGGTAATAAAAAATTATTTAAGAACAAAGCATGTAAGTAATGAACAAATAGAAGTTCTTACGGATTTAATAATAGAAAAGTTGATTGAAAACTTTCCGAGAGGCAATTGTTGAATAAGTTATAATATTACATGAAATTTATTAGATTTTAATCAATCTTTATTCCAAAACAACATTTTGATACCTCTTTAGATATAATTGTCTTTAGAGGTTTTTTGTTGTACTAAAATGATCAAGATCTTATAGATTTGATCGTACGATGATATTTTAGTGGGTACAATAATTCAAGCTTGCTTTCTTTACAATATATTGATCGTTTTCAAAAGGGATATGTTATTTTTATTCGATACTTAAAAAAGGAGAAAAGAGGAATTGTTTTTTCTTGATAGGTTTTATCGTATTGTTTACTAGCTCTTATTTGTTAATTGGTGGTCCTACAACGATTGAAGGATCAATGATATATTCCTTGGATTTTGTATCGTTCAATTTCTTAATTAAAAGGCTTTCAAAAAAGATGAAAAGAATAAAAAGGGAAATAGTAAAGTTTTTTATCATCGTTAATAAGTTGTATTTAAAACCATAACTTCACATGGGGTATAATATGCTAAGTATATTAAAACGGAAATTTCAAACGCATCTGGTCTAGGTAATACAGGACAAATATTTAACAAAGAAAGAGAGAAGAACTCATGACCAAACATAAAGTTTACACAATGAGCTTTGCAAAAGTCTATCCTCTCTATATCGCAAAGGCAGAGAGAAAGGGACGAACGAAATCTGAAGTCGATACGATTATTTGTTGGTTAACAGGGTACAGTCCAGAAGAGCTGCAGGAACAGATAGATAAACAGATAGACATTGAAACCTTTTTTGCTGAGGCTCCTGAGCTTCATCCTTCCCGCAGTTTAATCAAAGGCGTCATTTGTGGTGTTCGAGTAGAGGACATTGAGGAAGAAACCATGAAAAACATTCGGTATATGGATAAGCTGATTGATGAGTTAGCGAAAGGAAAGAAGATGGAAAAGATTTTAAGAGGTTCATCATGAGAATAACAAGCAAGCCCAGTGAACTAACCTTCACTGGGCTTTTTTATATCTTATAGATCATTCGACCAATAAAAATAAAATCCATTTGAACTAATTCACTCTTCATGTCGTCAAAAGAAGTAATACCAAAACAAATTGTTGTTTGAAAAGGAGTGGCGTGGATGGATGTGAAAATGATTTTACCTCTTATTTTGCTGCAAGCGATTTTGATGGTGATTGGTTTGTTTGATTTGTTGAAAAGAGACCCATCGAGAATCAGAGGAGAGGTGAAGTGGGTTTGGGCTTTGGTGATTGTGTTTGTGGCGAGTGCCGGTCCTATTGCGTATTTCATTTTTGGTCGTAAACAATCTTAGTAGGGGGGATTCGCTTGAATATGTTGGAGTGTCACGGGCTGACGAAATCGTATGGACGGCATGAAATTTTAAAAGAGGTTTCTTTTTCCGTTGGGGAGGTTGGATGTGTTGGTTTTTTAGGAGCCAATGGAGCGGGGAAGACAACGACGATCCGGATTTTGACGGGGCTTGCTCGTCCTACTTCTGGGGTCGTGAAGGTGGCTGGTTTGGATGTCGCAAAGGAGATGGACCAAATCAGTCATGTGATTGGGTATTGTCCGCAGCATCCTGCATTTTATCAGGATATGACGGGGCAGGAGTGGATGCATTGGGTTGGCGGGTTATTTCACTTAGAGAAAAAAATCATTCGCTCCAAAACAGAGGAGCTGTTGAAGCTTTGCCGGGTGTATGAGGCGAAGGATCGTGCCATTGGCAGCTATAGCGGAGGCATGAAGCAGAGGCTTGCCATTGCGCAAGCGCTTATCAACAGCCCGAAGGTTCTCATCCTGGATGAACCTGTGTCTGCACTTGATCCCATGGGGAGAAAAGACGTTCTGACATTGATTGAGCGTCTGAAACAAGAGATGTTGATCTTTATGTCGACCCATATTTTAGATGACATTGAACGTGTGGCAGATCATATTATTATGATCAACAGTGGCAAAATTGAGATGTCTTCTTCCATGAAACAGATCAAAGAAGACTATATCCAGCCAGTGATTGAATTTCAATTAGAACAACAGGATACGAAATTATTGGCTTTGTTAAAGGAGCGGGAGTGGGTGGAGGAATGCTTTGAGACAGGAGATGCTTATCAGGTGCGAGTAAACGATCAACAAATAGCATTGAAGGAGCTGCCTCGTCTCATCACTGAATCTGGCGGTGTTCTCCTCCATTATCGACTATCTAAGCTGACGCTTGAAGATATTTTCATGAAGGTTGTGAATGCATGATGATGTTGAAAAAGGAATTTAAGGAGTTATTCACTAGCTATAAAATCTTATTTGTTCCTATTATTTTTACAATTTTAATGATTACGCAGCCTATTACGCTCAAAATGCTGCCAGATCTTCTATCGAAATCAGCTAATTTACCTGAAGGGTCTACATTTTATATACCAGAGCCAAGTGCAGGAGAGGCTTTGGCGAGTGCATTGAGTAAATTTGATTCGCTAGGTGTGTTTATCCTGATTATGATCGTGATGGGGACGATCGCTGGAGAGCGTGCCTCTGGAGTAACCGCGATGATTATGGTGAAACCGATCAGTCGAATGAGTTACTATGTCTCGAAAATATGCGCCTATGCCTGTTTGACTTTGTTTAGTTTGGTGGTGGCGGTGCTTGCCTCTGTTTATTATGTGGACATTCAATTTGGGCATGTGAATTGGGTCAATGTGTTAAAAGGAACACTTCTTTATTATCCAAATTTATTGCTGATTGTGGTATCGACCATTTGTGCTTCGGCGTTCTTTCAACGTTCTGTCACAGCTGGCGGTGTGTCGCTTTTGATCAACCTTATTCTGTTTACCGTCCCTTCATTTTATGAAGAGACATTAGGGAAGTTTGCGCCTAAAGGCGTGACAAGTGCAGCCGAAGAGGTGATTCATAAGGGGACTTATTCGGATCAGGCATTTACAAGTTTTCTAGGTGTATCGGTATTGATTGTTTTCTTTTTTCTCATCGGATGGTTTCTTTTTAGAAAACAGGAATTATAGCAGGCTGTTGCGATTGTTTCTTCAGGTTTACCATGAGCATAAAAGTCTGAATACGGTTGAAAGTTTGATATGATGATAAAAATTGACTGTATTTTCAGAAAATAGGTTTTTATTCATGAGAACATCACGTAATCCTGAGACCATTCACCCGCCACTTGCACCATATATCCATCAAATAGAGACAACTGGAGCACAGCGGTGGTTAACCTTATCAGGTCAGGTGGGAATGGAGACGGATGGAACAATTCCAGTGAGCCCGTTGGAGCAGCTAGAGCTAGCGTTAGAGAATGTGAAACGAAATGTAGAAGCGGCTGATATGGCCGTGGAAGATATAACGAAACTAGTTTTTTATCTCGTGGGAGAGTTCGATGCTGAGAGCAGGAAACGAATCATGGGGCAGTTTTTAGGCGATCATCTGCCTTGTATGACAATGATTTATGTGGTGGCATTGGCTTCTCCTGCTTTAAAGGTAGAGGTGGATGCTTGGGCGTGTCAGGAGATCGTTTTGGGTTAATAGATAAAAGATTGGGATACTGCAACCCAATCTTTTTTTATTTTGTACATAATCTATTTTCTTTTTCCGTTGTATATAGAATAGATTACCTCATTCCTATTACCTTGTTATTCTCTATATGGTAATATTAGGGTTATAGATTAGTAGGTCTAATGACATTCGTTTTTTGATTTTATAACACACCATAGATAAGCATACATCACTCTAATCAAAAGGAGAGATTTGATGCCATTCATGGAGGTTCAAAATGTAAGCAAACGATATAGCAATGGTGATGGGATAGAAGGTCTGTCATTTTCCATCGAAGCAGGTGAGGTTGTGGCGCTGCTTGGTCCTAATGGTGCCGGGAAGACGACAACGATTCGGTGTGTAACAGGTCTATATAAACCAGATGGAGGGGAGATTCTCATTGAGGGTTTCCCGCCTGGTCATGCCCATGTTCAAAAACAAGTCGCGCTTATTCCTGATCACCCCTATTTGTATCCAGACCTAACGGTTGCTGAACATGTTCAATTCCGTGCACGTGGATATCATAAAGGCTTAAAACAGATCAAGGAAAAGGTATATGGAGCGTTGAAAGAAGTAAATATGGAAAAAAAGATGAATGAACTGTGCGGAAGGCTGTCAAGAGGCCAAAAGCAGCGTGTTGTCTTAGCAGGGGCCATTGTTCAAGATGCCTCCCTTTTTATATTAGATGAACCGACTGTTGGGTTAGATATACCGTCAAAACAGTGGCTGTCGGATTGGCTGAGACAAAAAAGCAGTCAAGGTGGCTCGGTCTTTGTGTCGACTCATAGTCTGGAGTTTGTCCTTGATACCGCTAGCAGGGTTTTGTTGATTCGAGACGGTGCCATCATGAAGAGTATGGATGTTCCTCAATTAAAGGAAGAACAGGTTGAGTGGAGGGCAGAAGTTATTCAACTTCTGGGGGAGTGGTCAAGTGAATAACACACTCTCCCTTTTATGGATGAAATCTCAAAGGCGCTTGATCAGTAAAAATCAAGAAAAGAAAATGCCTTTTCTGATCTTACTTCTTTTC
Organism: Bacillus sp. FSL L8-0654; assembly: GCF_038629965.1. Lineage (NCBI taxonomy): Bacteria > Bacillati > Bacillota > Bacilli > Caryophanales > Bacillaceae > Bacillus > Bacillus sp. FSL L8-0654. The sequence goes on from NZ_CP152026.1 coordinate 204,363, forward strand.
ATAGCGGCAATTGGTTTTCAGCTAAGCGCAGTTTCAAGTATGGGTGATTGGAATGCGGTTGCAGCAGGATGGATCATTGTCTGTTTGTTTGTTCTTTATACGGGTTTTGGTTTGTTTACGAATCGGCTGCCTAGTCAGATGAACGATATCATTTGGTTATATGGAAATGGCGCTTCTTTATGGACGGTTGTTATCAGTGTGTGGATATATCACATTTTCTGGCGAGGGGCTCTTCTCATTATTTCTGCTTTGGCTGTGGACCTTCTTCTGTTTTTTATGACGCAGCAGTACCCGTTTCTGCTTGGCAAATCACTCATCCTGACAGGGCTGTTATGTTTGGTCGAAACTTGGATGATTGCGGTGTCTTGTGCTAGAACCATTCGAGTATACAAGCGTTTGCTCTTACTCGGTTTTGTCTTGATGTTTTTCAGCTTTGCACTGCTTGTTTTGAATCAATTGGTGATGAAACAGCCTTCATTGATGAACATTGCTGATTCTTTGATGTTTCAAGCTGGACGTATGATCGAAGAGTTCTCCATTCTTTCTGTCTTTATTTTTATTGGAGTGATGTTTCTATCTTTCATGATGATGTACAGGGCTAGTCATCGTTTAGAGATGAAGGAGTCTTTAGTCAAAGAGGCAGTATTTTGGGAGGAATTTGAGGGGAAACATATTCAATCAAGTCCAATGGTTCAAAAAAAGGGCAAGACATGGTGGGGACTTCCAGCATTAACGGGCATCTGGGCTTTTCTTTGGATTGAATTATTGCTGATCAAAAAGTATAGGACCTTCCATTTGTTATCTACTATGCTGTTAATTGGTACTTACTATGTCGTCTTTACTTATTTTTCAGATTGGCTGAATCTATTCTTGATCGTCATGGCGGCATCCGTTCTTTTTAGTTCATATTATGCAGGGATTGTAAGACACGCACAAACAGGAGTGCTCTACCTTTTTCCAGGAGCTTTATATCAAAAAATCATTCTGTTAGAAGTGTTTCAAACCTTTTGGCTGTATGCTTTCTACTTGATTTCTCTTTATTTGGTTGAGATTCAGGATGTATTGTATTGGATCTTATTTGGTGGAGGAGTTTATATATGGTTTTTGGCCATACGGCTCTTTGCCTTTATGCAGCCTCTGAGACGAGAAAGGAGTTTTGCTTTGGCCATCTATTATCGATCCTTGCTATTTGCGTCTGTGATCAGTGCTATGGTCATTATTATCGTTCATCTCATCACTGATGGCTTGTTGACTACAATTGTATCCCTAGTGGCTGGGGCTGGATTTTATGTGCTTTGTTATCGATACCGTGCGGTTCATTAAAAAGAGGAGTTGATTGTAAATGAAACCAGAAAATAAGCTGTCTCAATCAGTTCAACAATTGGCCAATACAAATGAAGTAACGATCGTTCAAGCAATAGGAGATTTAAGAAAATATGGAAAAGATGCAGTGCCCGTCCTTGTTGAGGCTTTAAAAGAAAAAGGCTCTCTGCGGAACATTGCAGCAGCGGTACTTGGTGAATTTGGAGCAGATGCGGGGGACGCAGCAGAACCGCTAGCTCGGCTATTAGAAAGTGACGAAGAAGATACAAGAATGGCCGCTGCCATTTCACTCATGAGGATTGGGCAACCTAGCTTGCCATTTCTTCTGGCACTTGCTAAACGTTATGAGGGACCTACTTGTTTCTGGGCATCATGGTGTATCTCTTGGATTGATCCATCAAAAATTGAAAAAAACATGTACGAGTGCTTAAAACAAGAACAAGAAAATCCAACAGGCAGCGTCACTCCTTTTGCTGCTGAGGAAGCTTTAGGAAAAATCATCGCCTTTCAGCTAAAAGATAAGGGGGATGTATAGTGGGAACGCAGAAACTCAACTGGCCTGAGAATCTTCCTTGGATTTACCCTTCAGATCAAAGGAGTGTACCTAAGGGACAGCATCAGCTTCTTTATTTTTGGTCAGTCAATTGTCCTCATTGTGAAGAATTAACAAATCATATCCTACAACGTGTGAATGAGCTGGGTATTCATTTAACCTGTGTCCATGTTCCATATACAGAAGAGGAAAAATCGGCAGATGTTGTTTCAGAGTATGCAGAGGAAAAGAATATGAACGCTCCTATTGTATTGGATCAAGATTATGAGATTGTTGCAAAGTATAAGATTCAAGGATTACCTAGCTTTTGCCTCTTTGATCAAGAGGGGCAGTTAATAGATCGAAAAATGGGAGATACCGGCTGGGAAAGAATATTGAAAAAGTTAGAAAAACATTCAATTGGATAAACAGTGGAGGAGAGAGTGTTGTTTCAATCAAACAAAGAATTAAAAAGAAACGTCATTTTTTTCGCAGGTGTTGGAGGGGTTTTGCTGATTTTAATGATGCTGAAATGGCTGCCGATTTCTGCAAACTTGGAAATGGCGTTGATTTTATTCGGTTTGGGAATTTTGTTTTATTTGAAGCGTGTGCTGCGGGAAGAAGAAAGTCATAAGTTATAAGTATTCAGTATGATACCTAGAATATAGATTCTAGGTTTTTTTATTAAATTTACCTTAAAACGCACTTTTTCACATGGGGATGGAAACCATTTTTTTAAAAGTGTGGTAGGATAAATATGCTTTATCTTTATATTGTCCGAAGGAGCTGTCGTGTTGAAGGGATCTAGGGTTGAGTTTATTGATAGTTTACGTGGTTTTAGTTTATTAGGTATTTTGATTGTGAATATGCTTAATTTCCAATATGATTATGATTTTGAGAAAATGTTTGATTCGAGTTTTTGGGGACAGGAATTCGGTGTATATGTGACGGAAATTTTGTTCCAAGGGTCTTTTTATCCGATTTTCTCCTTTTTGTTTGGGTATTCTTTTATCAAGCTGATTGAATCGACGAAGGCCAAGGGGCTGAATACGAATGCCATTGTCGTTCGCCGTGGTTTTGGTTTGATTGTGCTTGGGATGCTGCATTACATCTTTATTTGGAACGGTGACATTCTTCTTTATTATGGAGCTTGTACGTTTTTCTTGATGATGTTTTTGAGCAGCCGGATTAAAACAATGCTTATTTGGTCGGGTGTGTTAGGTGCGTTGTCATTAGTCGTTTTGCCATACATGATGAAATTTGTTTATGGAACTGATGATTTATTAACCGATGTGTATGCAAAAGGTGATTATGGGGATATTTTGCTCAGCCGGATTACGGTTGAAGACGATATGATGATTGTGACCATGATTCTGGCGATCGTGACCATTACGCTTATGCCGATATTAGGTTTTCTTTTTGGTACGATCATGGTTGGCCCGTTTGCACTGCTTGGCATGGCGATCGGGAAAAAGGGTCATTTGACAGAAGAAGATCGAGGCATGGCTTATCGTAAAGGCTGGGTTTGGATGATTATCATCGGGCTCGGTTTAAAATGTGCGACGTTCATTGATGCTCCTTGGAGTGAATTGGTGATTACGCTGGGTGCCTATGTGCTCACGATTGGGTATATTCAAGCCTTTATTGTTTTCTACTATTCGAAGGCAGCTCAAGGTCTCAAACGTCTGCTTGCAGGGCTTGGCCGTTTGTCTCTCTCAAACTATTTGGCGCAGTCGATTATTTGTACAACGATTTTCTATTCTTATGGACTTGGTCTATTTGGACAATTGGGATCAATGTTTGGGCTGCTGCTTGCTGTCGGACTGTACACAGCACAGCTGTTCATCAGCTATCTCTATTTGAAAAAATGGAGAAGAGGTCCTGTGGAGTGGCTTATGGGAAAATGGGTATATTGGAAGTAAAGCATTTTGTTAAAGAACCGCATGGCTTAAGGGCTGTGCGGTTTTTTATTTTAAAAAAATGAGGAGAACATTTTTTAAAATGCTTGAATATTCTTTTAGTGTGTATATAATGTATATATAGTGTATATACAATATTTTGTTTCAACTATCTGAAAAAAGAGGTTTTTATATGCAAATTACGATTTCTAACCATTCTAAGGAGCCTATCTATGAGCAAATTACGAATCAAATCAAATCGATGATTTTAACGGGTGAGCTTGCGGAAGGTGCAGCGCTGCCGTCTATTCGAAAACTGGCGAAGGATCTACAAATTAGCGTGATTACAACAAAGCGAGCGTATGAAGAGTTAGAGAAAGCGGGATTTATTTATTCGATTGTAGGCAAGGGATCTTTTGTTGCGGAACAAAACTTAGAAGTGATGAGAGAGAAGAAATTGAAGGTGATCGAGGAACAGCTTGGAGCGGTTGTTACAAACGGGAAAGAATTAGGCTTATCTTTTGATGAATTGCAGCAGTTATTAAAGTTCTTATATGAGGAGTGAGATGAGTGGAGCATGTGATTGAATTCAAAGGAGTATCGAAACGATTCAAGGACTTTTCCGTTCAGGATCTTGATTTACGGGTTAAGAAAGGCTTTGTTACAGGGTTTATTGGAGAGAATGGAGCGGGTAAGTCGACCACCATTAAAATGATCATGAATTTGTTAAAACCCGATTCAGGTGACATAAAGGTCTTTGGATTGGATTATCATACTCATGAAAAAGAGATTAAGGAACGAATCGGATTTGTTTACGATGCCAATGTTTTTTTTCCAGGATTGAATTTAAAGGACATCAAACGGATTGTGGCTCCTGCCTATAAACGTTGGGATGACCAGCTTTTTGATCAATATATTGAACAGTTTGGTCTGCCGCTGAATAAAGCGATTAAAACATTTTCAAAAGGGATGCAGATGAAGGCTTCACTTGCGATTGCGCTGTCACATCATGCAGAGCTGATTATCATGGATGAACCAACTGCTGGTTTAGATCCGGTTTTTAGAAGAGAGCTGCTCAGCACGTTACAAGAATTGATGATTGATGGAAATAAGACGATCTTTTTCTCGACGCATGTGACGACTGATTTAGACCGGATCGCGGATTATATTGCGTTTATACAAAATGGAAGATTGGTCTTTCAACAGTCGATTCATGAAGTGGCAGAAAGTTATACGCTTGTGAAAGGGAGCCTGGAGTTATTGGATCGAGACACAGAAAAGGCGTTTATCCATATTCAGCGTACATCAGCAGGTTTTGAAGCATTATCAGATCGGATTGATGAGGTGAAACTTATTTTTGGGGATGCTGTTGTGATTGAACCGGCGTCGCTTGAGGATATCATGTTTTATTTGAAAGGCGGGGTTGCGCATGTTTCATTTAATTAAGCGTGATGTGATTTTGCAAAAGAAGCAGTTACTTATTTTTATTCCGTTTATCTTATTTTTTATTTTCATGGATGTCCATCCAGTATTGACGTTTCTAGTCGCTAGTGTCTTCATTCCATTTAACACATATGCGTATGATGAAAAGGCAGAAACGAATATTCTATTAAACTCCTTGCCCTATACACGTAAAGAAATTATCGCATCACGTTATCTTGGCGCCATTTTCTATATGAGTATTGCGATCGTGCTGACAAGCGCTGCATTATTTGTGTTTGGGAAGCTGTTTTCGCTGTCAGATATTGCGATTGGCAGCGGGTTGTTTTTATTGTTCGCGGCGTGTACGTTTCCATTGTTTTATATCTTAAAGTCTGGTTATATCACAACGGCAGTGATCATTGGCTTTATCGTATTATCTGCTATGGGACCGCCTGTTGTTCTCTATTTAGCAGAGCAATTTAGTGGGATCACTGATTTTATTATGAATTTATCGATCCCTGTTTTATATACGGGGTCAGCTGTGCTGATTATGATCTTCTACTTGCTGTCTTGGGGACTTTCTACTGTGATTTATCAGAGGAAAGTGTTTTAGGAAAGCAATTGCTGATGTTCCTATAAATTTACAGTTTGAGCTTAGAAGACCGTGTGAGCGGTCTTTTTTGAAGATTTTTCTGGTTATTGATTATATCAATATAAAACAATTTGAACTTAATTTTATGTCAGAATATTTTGTTAATAGTGTTTTCCTCAAAAAAACAATTGTTTTTTAAGGGTAGATTTATTATGATAATATACATCGAAAGATTGATGTTTCTCAATCAGAATGAAAATTCTGATTTTTATTTTTTATGTTGTTTGTTGATGAGGGGGAAGAAAAGTGGCTCAAAAGGAATTAAAGAGAGGGTTAAGTGCCCGCCATATTCAAATGATCGCTCTTGGCGGCACAATCGGTGTTGGCTTATTTATGGGGTCAGCGAAGGCCATTCAGTGGACAGGTCCATCGGTTCTTCTAGCGTACGCAGTGTGTGGTATTTTTATCTTTTTTATTATGCGTGCGATGGGAGAAATGTTATATCTTGAGCCGAGTACAGGGTCGTTTGCTACATTCGGGCATCAATATATTCATCCGCTTGCAGGGTATATGACGGCTTGGAGTAACTGGTTCCAGTGGGTCATTGTCGGAATGTCTGAAATTATTGCGGTTGGGGCTTATATGAAATATTGGTTCCCAGAGCTGCCTGCGTGGATTCCAGGGTTAATTGCGATGATCATTTTAGGAGCGGCCAACTTGATTTCGGTTAAGTCATTTGGTGAATTTGAATTTTGGTTTGCGATGATCAAAATTGTGACGATTATCTTGATGATTGTTGCAGGTTTAGGCATTATTTTCTTCGGTTTTGGAAATGGCGGAACTCCTATTGGGCTGTCTAACCTTTGGGCGCATGGCGGGTTCTTTACAGGTGGGTTTAGCGGATTCCTGTTTGCATTGTCTCTAGTTATTGCTGCTTATCAAGGTGTCGAGCTGATTGGGATTACAGCGGGTGAGGCGCAAAATCCGCAAAAGACGCTGACAAATGCCATCAAAAGTATCATCTGGCGTATTTTGATTTTCTATATCGGTGCGATCTTTGTCATTGTGACTGTGTATCCTTGGGATCAGCTGAATACCCTTGGCAGTCCATTTGTGGCGACGTTTGCGAAGATCGGGATTACAGCAGCTGCTGGTATTATTAACTTTGTTGTCATTACAGCAGCGATGTCCGGCTGTAATAGTGGTATTTTCAGTGCGGGCCGTATGCTTTATACATTAGGTGTGAATGGTCAGGCGCCTGCTTTCTTTACGAAAATTTCGAAGAACGGTGTACCGTATTTTGGGACATTCGCTGTGCTGATTGGTTTAGCGATAGGAGTGGTCCTGAATTATGTTTCTCCGCCAAACATTTTCGTCTACGTGTATAGTGCGAGTGTCCTTCCTGGGATGGTGCCTTGGTTTGTCATTTTGATTAGTCATATCGGCTTCAGAAAGGCGAAGGGGGCAGCGCTTGATCAGCACCCGTTCAAGATGCCGCTAGCACCGTTTTCTAACTATCTTACAATCGGATTTTTATTGATGGTTCTTGTGTTTATGCTCATTAATCAGGATACGCGTATTTCTCTTATTGTAGCAATTGGATTCTTGATTTTAGTGGCACTTAGCTTTTTTGTATTTGGAATTGGAAAACGAAAGCCGATTGAAACAGCTTCTTCTGATCAAACGGTGAAATAATCAAAAGCCTTGCGGGATGGACCGCAAGGCTTTTTTATTTAGAGTGAAGCTTTTACACGGTTAAAGACATCTGGAAAGTTGGTGAAAAGACCGGTGACGCCGTATTGCAGTAGACGGGTCATGTCTGCTTCGCTGTTGACTGTATATGGATGAAGGAGGAGTCCGTGGCTTCTGACCTGCTGGACGTTTTCAGGTGTTAATGCTCTGAAATTCGGTCCAACACCCACGGCGTACGTTTTGATAAAGTCGAGCTGATCGTCTGTGATGGATGTCATTTGGTTTCTGTCTAATAGCTGTACTTTTGGCAGGCGTGGAGCTAATTTCTGCAGCTTTATCAGGCTGTCCTGACTAAAGGATTGTATGATAACCTGCCCTTTTCTTGTGTGTTTCCCAAGAAAATGATGTTTCTTTAAGGCGGCCAATAGTTTTTCTTCCATTTGCGGATAAAGGTCTGGTTTTTTTGTTTCAATATAATAATTCTCTCGTTTACCGAAATAGCGCAGCACCTCATCTAATGTAAGGACTCTCTGTCCGATATAGTTGGCATTTTGTCTGTCGGGATTTGCTTCGTTAAACCATGTACCAGCATCAAGCTGTTTGATTTCGGCAAGTGTGAGGTCTTTGACCCAGCCTGTTCCGTTTGTGGTTCGGTCAACGGTTTCATCATGCATCACGATGAGATGTCCATCCTTTGTCATTTGAAGGTCGAGTTCGAGGTAATCTGCATTCATTTTTTTGGCGAGCTTGTAGGAAGCCAGGGTATGCTCTGGTGCATACCCTGATGCTCCGCGGTGTGCAACGGTTAAGATGCGATCTGGAGATAAAAGGTTTTCATGTGCCGATACGGTGGCCGGCACCCACGCAAAAGACAGTAAAGCAAAAGAGAGCAACACGAAAGCAAGTAATCTACTTTTCTTCATATTTTATCCTCCTTTTACGGTAACTGCCTCTATCATAAGAAATAGATGTAAAGAGCATGTTGGGCAGATATGAATCTTTTATGTGATTTTCATTAAGCTTGCTCTACGCGCTTTCCTGTATTCCATGTCATGGCGAGGAAAACAATCGCAAGCACACAAGAACCAACCAGTAAAATGAAGCCTCCTGTCCAGTCATAGTGATCCACGACGACACCCATCATGGCATTGGCAAAGGCAGAGCCGCCAATGTAGCCGAAGAAGCCTGTCAGTCCGGCAGCAGTGCCAGCCGCTTTTTTCGGAGCGAGATCAATGGCTTGAAGTCCAATGAGCATGACAGGTCCGTAAATCAAAAAACCGATGCTGATAAGGGCAATGTTATCGACCATTGGATTGCCTGCAGGGTTTAGCCAGTAAACAAGAACGGCAATTAACACCCCGGCCATAAAGATGACGCCAGCTGGTGCGCGGCGGCTTCTGAAGAAGCGGTCACTAATCCAGCCGCACAATAATGTACCGGGAATGCCTGCATATTCATAAAGAAAATAAGACCAGCGTGAATGCTCTGGTGAAAAGCCCTTTGCTTCTGTTAAGTAGGTCGGCGCCCAGTCAACAACACCGTAACGGACGAAGTATACAAACACGTTGGCAATGGCGATATACCATAGGAATTTATTGTTGAGTACATATTTAAATAAAATTTCTTTCACTGTTAATTCTTTTTCTTGATCCTCATAGTTTTGTGCCGGATAGTCATTTCGATATTCCTCGATTGGCGGAAGACCAGTGGATTGCGGGGTATCCCGTACAAGAAGAATGATCACGAAGGAGACGATAATGGCAATGATGGCAGGGAAGAAAAAGATGCTTTTCCACGTCGCAAACAGTACAATCCCTAATGTGATAAGCGGTGCAAGAATCCCCCCGCCGATATTGTGAGCGACGTTCCAAATGGACATTTTCGTACCACGTTCACTAACCGAAAACCAGTGCGCCATCGTACGTCCGCATGGCGGCCACCCCATGCCTTGAAACCAGCCGTTTAAGAACATGAATAAAAACATGATCCATACACTGGATGTGACCCACGGAAATGAGACAAATAGGATATTGATAAGAGCTGATAAAAAGAGTCCGGCGGCTAAAAAGTATCTGGGGTTACAGCGGTCTGAGATCATCCCCATGATGAATTTACTAAAGCCATAAGCAATGGATACGGCTGCGAGTACAAAGCCTAATTCACTTTTTGTGAACCCCTCTTCCTGTAGATATGGAATAGCAAAAGCGAAATTTTTGCGCAGCAAATAGTAGCCCGCATACCCGATAAAGATGCCTAGAAAGACTTGCAGCCGCAGCCGCTTATACGTCTCGTCTGTTTTGGCATCATCAAGCCTGTCGATATGTGGAGCAGGTTTAAACCATTTGAACATAATGATCCTCCTTTTGTAGATGTCCGATTGACTGAAGCAAAAGTACGAGAATTGCTTTTGATCCTGTACCTTTTTAGAGACAAAAGAATTGTTAGCGCTTTCTTTTGTACTCCCATCATATCGGATGGAAGAGACGTTTATGATGAGGCTTTTGTCATAAATTTGGAAATATAGTTCATGAAGTAACAAAAAAATCCGCACAATGGCGGATTTTTTCTTAGCGGTTATAGAGAAACATTAATTTTCGCAGATTTCTTTAGTTTTTCAATTTCTTTTTGGACTTCTTTTTGCTTTTCTTGAGATTCTAGCTGTTTTTTAATTTGTGATTTAACCTCTTTGTATTCTGGTGCTTTTTGCTTTTGTTTTTTCATTTGGTCTGCGTATTGATCATAGTACGCTTTGACGTCTTTCTCAGAGACGGAGGCTGATTTGATTTCTTTATCGACATATTGGCTGTATTTGATGCTGTCGGCAATGTCACTCTTCAGCTGATCCAATGTGAGTCCGCTCTTTTTAAGTGCTTCTTCAAATTGAGCGTTGTCTTTGAACTGTTTCTTTTCTTCCTTTAGCTGCTTATCTACCTCTTTGTCAGAGGCTTTGAAGCCCTTCTTCTCAGCATCTTGCAGGATGAGCTCTTGTCCTACGAGCGCATCAATGGTTTGTTTCTTGACTGCTTTCTCGCCTTCTTTAGAAGTGGGGTCTTGCCCGGACTGCTGAAGCTGGCCTTGAATGGTAGATAAGGCGCTATTGTATTCACTGCCTGTGATTTTGTCTTTGTTGACGGTCGCAACGACCTTTTGATCATCGATTTTTTGTGCGTCTAATTTCTTTTGCATTTCTTCCATTTGCTTTTGCTGCTCTTTTTGATCAGCCTGTGTTGTTTCCTTGTTTTTGGCTGCGTCGTTTTGCTTATCTTGTTTGGCATCGTTTGACGAGCAGGCTGCAAGTCCAACAGATAACAAACAAGCGATGAGTGTGTATGATACCTTTTTCATCATTTTCTCTCCCTTCGGTATGAGAACGTCTAGTGCGCATTCTAACCGTTTTTTAGGAAAAATAAAACCGTACAGACAATTTGTTAGCGGATTGACATGTTTTTTATCTGTTTGTCCTCATTTTGTCTTCTCATAGTCATCTCATGACAAACTCAATTGTGGAATAATTGTTCCATCACTTCGTCGATATCGGTGATTGGCTGGCGGCAGCTGTAATTTTCACAAATATACACGGTGGTTTTGCCATCGATTGTTTTGTAATCTTTTGTAAAGGGCGCGAGCTTCGCTAATTCTTTCCCTGTTTCGGCAGTCAATATGATATCAAATGGAACGAAGCGTTTTTGAAGCGCCTGTAAAAGCTGTTCTTTTTGAGGGTCGCCGTTTTTTCCGAGAATGATGATTTCTCTTTTCGCCGCATATTGACTTAGGAGCCCTTGCAGAAACGCTGTGTGTCCGCTTGGGTAGGAAGAGACATCCACATAAAAGGCTTTGAACATCTGTTCTAATGTTTTCAGCCAGTCTTGACGTCCTGTCATTGTGCTGAGTTTCAAAAGCTGATGGAGTGCGGTGCTGTTACCAGAAGGCATGGCGCCGTCGTACACTTCTTTTTCTCGAACGAGGAGCGCTTCCGCATCTGATCCCGAGAAGAAAAAGCCCCCTTTTTCCTTGTCCCAAAACAGCTCAAACATGTTCTCGGCAATGGCTGCCGCCTTTTCCAGCCACGCTAACTCAAAGGTCGCTTCGTATAAAGACATATACGCTTTTAGCATATGCGCATAATCCTCGATAAAGCCGAGATGCTTCACGTCACCTTCTCTGTAGCGGACCATGAGCCGATCATGTTGGACGAGGTGTGTTTCTAGAAAAGACATCGCCTGCTTCGCCATACGGATCGCTTCCTCTGCATCAAAGACCCTTCCTGCTTTGGCGAGAGCTGCGATCATCAGCGCATTCCAAGATGTAAGCACCTTGTCATCGACAAGCGGCGCGGGTCGCTGCTGTCTGACTGATTGTAAAATATGCCGCGCTTCTTGCAGCTTGGATTGAAGGGTTTTATCGTCGATCGAAAAAGAGGCTTTGATGTCCTCAAAAGAGGTAGAAATGGTATGAGGGATGTTCTCCCCTTCAAAGTTCCCCTCTTCTGTGATGTGATAGAAGTCGCAAAATAAAGCGCCAAGCTCCTCCCCTAAATGGGTGATGATCTCATCTTTTGCCCAGACGTAATATTGTCCTTCTTTCCCCTCAGAATCTGCATCTATCGCTGAATAAAAGGAGCCGCCTAGATTCATCATATCTTGTTTAATAAATTGAATCAGGCGTTGGACAAGTTTTTCATACTCAGGTTTTGAGGTGAGCTGATACGCTTCTGTGTAAGCTTCCATCAGCAGCGCGTTATCATACAGCATTTTTTCAAAATGCGGCACAAGCCATTTCTCGTCTGTTGAATAACGAGAAAAACCCGAACCAACATGGTCGTATATACCGCCATTTGCCATGCCATCTAACGTTTTCGTGACTGCATACAGCGCATTCTCCTGTCCTGTCCATTCGTAATAGCGCATCAGAAATGAGAGCATATGAGGTGCAGGAAATTTCGGTGCGGAGCCGAATCCGCCATACAGCGTATCAAAGCTGCTCATGAGCTGGTAATAGGCTTTGTGAATTGCCTCTTGTGACAGCGTGTTTTCTGTCTGCCCTGCTGCTTTGATCCGCAGGTTATTTGTCGCCTTCTCTGCCAATGATTCAATATGATCTCGGTCATTATGGTACGCATCCAGCAATTGTGTCAGTGCCTCAATGAAGCCAGGATGCCCGTAAGCACTTCTTTTCGGGAAATATGTCCCAGCATAAAAAGGCTTTTGATCCGGCGTGACAAACACGTTCAACGGCCAGCCGCCTTGCCCCGTCATCATCTGACAAACAGACATATACATAGAGTCGATATCTGGACGCTCCTCACGATCGACTTTAATCGAAATAAAATGCTCGTTTAAGATGCCAGCGACCTGTTGATCTTCAAAGCTTTCGTGTGCCATGACGTGGCACCAGTGGCAAGTGGCATAACCGATGCTGACAAGCACTGGTTTATCTTCACGTTTGGCTTTATCGAATGCTTCTTGCCCCCACGGGTACCAGTGAACTGGGTTGTGAGCGTGTTGAAGTAAATAAGGAGACTTCTCAGCGATTAATCTATTGGGCTTATTGTTAGTGGGCATTGGTTCACCTTCTTTCACTTTTCATTATTTGTTTTTATGTTTACTGTACCATAGTGCAGTTTAGTTTATATCTTATTAGATTATCTAGATTAGATTTTATCTACTGGACTAAGGATCACCAGTCATTTTGCGCACAATTTTTTTGAAAAATAAAGACTTAAAAACATTTTTGGTTTCTTGTAAAGTTGTACTTAATAAAGATTTAGTGAAGTAAACCTATAAAGGTTTAATACAGTTTTTTAAGTCGTTGATTTTTTATACAGGAGGAGAGAGTAATAATGGCATATTTATATTTATTGCTCGCAATTATTGGTGAACTTATTGGTTCTTCTATGCTCAAGGCTGCAGAAGGCTTCTCAAAACTTTACCCTACTATTGGTACAATTATTTCTTTTATAGGCTCCCTGCTCTTCTTATCACTTGCAATGAAGACCATACCTTTGAATACCGCCTATGCACTTTGGTCTGGTATAGGTATTATTCTTACTACAATAATCTCGATTTTGATTTGGAAAGAAAAAATTAACGTTGCTAGTGTTACTGGGATTGTTTTGATACTTGTAGGAGTTGTAATATTAAATCTTTTCGGGCCAGGTCATGGTGAAGCACATAGTGTTGAAAACGCAAGCGCTACAACAAACAATGAAGCTGAGTGATTAGAAAAGCATGAACATAAATATTAAAGCGGAGGATAACTTTTGTTATCCTCTTTTCTTTTTTTTTGCATTTCAACATCTATCATGTCAAGACATGAAAGTATTGCTATTGCAGCAAAGAAATGCAATCAAATTGCTTGCGCGTAGCCAAAATGTACCTTTTTACATTAAGAATTTTAAATGGCTTTTCGATCTAATATATTACAATTAATGTAAATATAGTATAATAGTATAAATCTGTGGGGTTAATATATCAGATTGAGGCCCTTCATAATTTGTCTGTGAGGTATTCCCAAAATAAAAAAATCAAGGGCTATAAACCCTTGATAGCTACATCAATCGTAATGCTTTAACAAGATGGCTGAATTATGTCCTCCAAAACCAAAAGAATTGGATAGCCCGTATTTCAAAGGAAGCTGTCTCGCTTCTAATACAACATCTAAGTTGCAGTCTGGATCTTGATTCTCTACATTAATAGTTGGCGGAATCATTCCTCGTCTCAAACTTTCCACTAAAGCAATGGCTTCTACTCCGCCGGCAGCACCAAACATATGCCCTGTCATTGATTTGTTTGCCGTTGTTGGAACTTCACCTGAACGTTCACCAAATAATTTCTTAATAGCTAGAACTTCTGAACGATCACCTACTTGTGTACTTGTTGCATGTGCACTAATAACATCAATATCATCTGTTGATATGTTTGCACTTCTCAACGCCTTTTTCATGGCTAAGTAGGCACCTTTACCTTCTGGGTGGGATGCTACCATATGATGAGCGTCTGAACTAGCTCCGTACCCCACTACTTCACATAATATCGGCGCACCTCTAAGAATCGCGTTTTCTAATGATTCTAATACTAAGATACCTGCGCCTTCACTCATCACAAAGCCATCTCTATCTGTATCGAATGAACGGCTGGCCCGGCTTGGGTCTTGGTTTCTAGTAGATAGTGCGTGTGCGTTTCCAAAACTGGCCAAAGATATCTGTGAAACAGCAGCTTCTGCTCCTCCGGCAAATATAATATCTGCATCATCATTTCGGATCGCATTGAAAGCTTCACCAATAGCGGTGTTCCCAATAGAACAAGCTGTGACTGGTGACAATGATGGCCCTTGTGCCCCTAATCTAATGCTGATTTGGGCCGCAGCTGCATTTGAAATCATCATGGGGACAAGGCTGGGGCTTACTCTTGAGGGACCTCGTTTATCTAATACATTGACATGATCAACAAGCGATTGGATTCCCCCGATTCCTGAACCAACATATACGCCTAAACGTTCAAGATCAACTTGATCTAACTGTAATTGCGAATTTTCTAATGCTTGTTCGGCTGCTGCTAAGGCAAACTGACTAAAACGGTCTAATCGTTTTGCTTCTTTTCTTCCCAATATTTCATCTGCATCGAAATCACGAACGATTCCAGCTATTTTTGTTTTATAATCAGTTGTATCAAAAGAATCAATGAGAGATATTCCCGATTGTCCTTTGATTAGTTGATTCCAAAAGCTATTTACATCATTTCCAAGTGGAGAAATAACTCCCATTCCAGTAATGACAACTCTTTTCATGATCATTCCCTCCTTGTTTTTATTAACTTTAGCCATTGTGTTATCCTATTACAAGTTGTTGTTTATCCTAGTATAATTAATAATATTTTAAAGGGAGATCTTCATGAAACCTGAAACAAGACTTCAAGCATTATCAGAATTTCTAAAAAACCAACGTTCGAAAATTACGCCCCAAATGGTTGGTTTACCTGTAGGAACCCGCAGAAGAACACCAGGGCTGAGAAGAGAAGAAGTGGCTCAACTAGCCGGTGTGAGTCTTACTTGGTATACATGGTTAGAGCAAGGAAGAGATATAAAAGTATCAACTTCGGTATTAGATGCGATTTCTCGTGCATTACAATTAAATAACGATGAAAGGAGATATTTGTACGCTTTAGCGTTAGAGGAAGGAGTGAAACAATCCTTTATCATTGAGAATGAGAAGGAAATCAGTCCGGCTTTAGTGAAAATTTTGCAGGAACTTCGTTATTGCCCGACGATTATATCTGATAGAAGAAGTCAGATTGTTGGCTGGAATCAAGCAGCAGCTAACGTATTTTTGGACTTTGAACAAATCATCCCGGCAGAAAGGAATATCATACGCTTACTATTCGCAAGAAAGGAATTTAAAAGTTTAGCGGTGAATTGGGAGCATTTTGTTAGAGGATATATCGCCATATTTAGAACGTATTACGGACAGTATGTGGCAGATGACTGGTATGAGCAATTTATAGAAGAAATGGAGCAGGCATATCCTGAGTTTCGTAAAATTTGGAATGAAAATGAGATCAGCTATGCACCTGAAGTATTAATTGAATTTCGTCATGCTAAGGCAGGTAAAATGTTGTTTAATCTCACTTCATTACAAGTGTATGGGGATACTGATCTAAGATGCAGCGTCTATACTCCAGTTGAGGATACTGATACGGAGCTTAAGTTAAAACGTTTGATTGAAGGCTAGGTTTCGTTAATATAAAATAGATCCCAAGCCGTCAGTGACAAGGGACATAACCGATGCTAACAAGCACCGGTTTATTTTCACGTTTGGCTTTGTCGAAGGTTCTTGGCCCCAAGCCTATATCTTTTCTGGTAAATGGTGTTGATACATCTCAATAGCGTCTGTATGTTCTTTTAAAATACTCATTGTTTTTGGATGGGGTCTTACATATATCAAAGGATAGTCGACTTCATCTAATTCTTGTTGGGTATGAAAAGCTAATCTTTCATGATCCAGTGAGAATTGAGCATCAATTCCTGTTTTGTTGCCACGAGAGTCTAATCGAATCCATTTATTAAGTGATTGCAGAAATACTGCATTTAATGCGTGAATACAATATCCTTTATCTGGCGTATCGAACAACATTAATCGCTGGTAACAGAAACCTGTGGGTATTCCTTGTGAGCGCAATAGAGCAGCTAATAGGTTCGATTTTGCGTAGCAAATTCCCTCTTTATAAGTTAATACCTCTGATGCATGACAAGTCACTCGTTTGGATTGGATATCCCATGTATGGGGAATTTCATCTCGAACAAACTCATAGGCTGCTTTTGCTTTTTCTATTTCTGTCTGCAATGGATTGAAAAGTTCATTTGATTTTGCTCGAATAAGAGGATGAGAATAATCAACTTCAGCTAGTTCACATAAATAATCATCAAAATTTTTAGATTCACATGTCAAGTTCATGATGATGTCCCCTTTTCTCTATACTTTTACCGCAGGAGGTCTATTTCTTCACCAACACATATTGTAAGTTTTCTAATTCAAACATATCAATCAGTTCATCGATCTCTTTAAAATCGATATGTTTTCCAAACCGTTTTTTGCTTAGGTCAATTTCTACATCCAATTGATCATCCTTTTCTTTCGTTTCGAGTCCATCTACACAAGAATAGATTTCGATGGTTTCTCCTTGTGACAGCTCTTTTTCAATGAATTTAAAAAGTGCACGAAGAGAATGAATGATGTCTAATTCATAAACAAAAGGATGCGTGAATTTGTTTCTTACCGCTTCATAGACGGTATCTAGATAATCAATGTGAATGCCTTCGAAATCCTCTTCTGTTTCAAATACTTCTATCAAAAGTTCTTCTTTTTGATAGGTTTTTGGCTTTTTTTGTTTTTTATCAAACATGTTGATATTGAGTTCAGAGAATGGTTTATAGGTGGGATTTTGACCAATGGTACCAAGCGGCAGTTCTTTGTTTGATCCAATATAATGATGTAAAGTCATGGGCTGTCCTCTTTTCTTCATGATTTCTCGTTCGTTGATTATTTTCTTTTTATCAATAAATGGTGGAATGTGCAATTATTTTCACATTCTCTACCAATGAGAAGGGCAAGTCGTTTGACTAAATACCTCTTAGGGTATACTATCTGTTCATAGAAAGAATAGAAAGGGGTACTTGTGAATGGAATATAATCAACAGATGAAGAACCGTCTTCGCCGGATTGAGGGGCAGATTAAAGGGGTTCTTGCGATGATGGAGCAGGGAAAGGATTGCCGCGAGGTGGTGACGCAGCTGTCTGCATCACGCAATGCCATTGATCGTGCAATGGGTGTGATTGTGAGTACAAATCTTGAACAATGTGTCCGTGAAAGCCTTGAACAAGGTAAGGATACGGAGGGTCTTGTGAAAGAAGCGGTTGAGCTATTGGTGAAAAGCCGGTAAGAAATTCATCAGCCTTTGAAGGTTGACGGATTTTTTTACTTGTTATAATATACCCTCACCGGTATGTGTATATATTTTTTATTTTCTATATACCCCCATGGGTAATAGTGGAGGAGGAGCAAGATGGAAGAACAGAAAAAACGCACGACGATTGTGCTATTTAGTGGAGATTATGATAAAGCGATGGCGGCTTATATTATTGCCAATGGTGCAGCAGCCTATGATCATGAAGTGACGATTTTTCATACCTTTTGGGGGCTGAATGCCTTGCGCAAGGATGAAATGGTGCCAATGAAAAAAGGTTTTTTAGAAAAAATGTTTGGCAAGATGATGCCGCGCGGGGCTGATCGAATGGGCATTTCAAAGATGAATTTTGCTGGAATGGGCCCAAAGATGATTAAGCACGTCATCAAAAAGCACAATGCCATGACCTTGCCGCAGCTCATTGATATGGCAAAGGAACAGGAGATCAACCTCGTAGCATGTACAATGACGATGGACCTTTTAGGGCTGCAGGAGAAAGAATTATTAGATGAGATTCAATATGCTGGTGTGGCGGCGTATTTAGCAGAGGCTGAAATTGGGAATGTGAATTTATTTATTTAGTGAGGTGATGAAATGATTCAAACGATTTTGTTCATCCTGGTGATTGGCTTACTTGTGAGCCGTTTCCTGCCGGTTCGAGGTGTGAACCAAATGGATGCAGCTGATATGAAGAAAAAACTGAAAAACCAAGGTCAACAGCTCATTGACGTACGATCTCCAGTAGAATTTCAAACAAACCATATTAAAGGGTTTCGAAACATTCCTTTACCTCAGTTAAAAGAACGAGCTTCTCAGCTTGAGAAAAATGAAGAGATCTACGTGATATGCCAAAGCGGAATGAGAAGTATGCAGGCAGCGAAAATATTGAAGAAGCAAGGATTTACTCATATTACAAACATCAAGGGTGGTATGAATACTTGGCATTAAGCAAGCATAAAAATATACCCCCACCCCTATATAAAGGAGGACATCACATGCAGCAACCAACAGTCATTTTAGATGCAAAAGGATTGGCATGCCCGATGCCGATTGTGAAAACAAAAAAACAAATGAATGAGCTTTTGCCAGGAGATGTACTTGAAGTGCAAGCTACCGATAAAGGATCAGCAGCGGATTTAGCGGCTTGGTCAAAAAGTGCCGGCCATGAGTTTTTAGGAACAAAAGTAGAAGGACAGGTGCT
The DNA here is from genome assembly GCF_038629965.1 of Bacillus sp. FSL L8-0654. Classification (NCBI taxonomy): domain Bacteria; kingdom Bacillati; phylum Bacillota; class Bacilli; order Caryophanales; family Bacillaceae; genus Bacillus; species Bacillus sp. FSL L8-0654. The sequence continues at coordinate 223,481 of NZ_CP152026.1, forward strand.
CCATCATTTGATTCGTAAGGGCGGAGCGCAAGAGGAAGAGCCTATGATTTCGGAAATATCTTTGAATGCCTTTCAACAGAAGGTAAAAGAAGATCAATCTCTGTTTATTTTGGATGTACGAGAGCTGGATGAATACGAAGCGGGGCATATCCCAGGAGCTGTTCATATCCCGCTTGGTGAGGTGGAACATCGTGCTGAGGAGTTAACAAGAGAATCGGACATTTATCTCATCTGTCATTCAGGCAGAAGAAGTGAATTAGCTGCGCAAAAGCTAAAAGAGAAAGGATTTCAACAATTAATCAATGTGGTGCCAGGCATGAATAGCTGGACAGGAGCCATTGAAAAATAGGAGCTGAATAAAACATGACGGTTAAAGCCATGACTGCAGAGCAGTTAACAAAAAAGATCGTGGGCAAAGAGCCGCTCTTTTTGCTAGATGTGCGAAATCAAGCAGATGTGCAGGACTGGAAGATTGAAGGGGAAGCAATCGTTGATTTGAATGTGCCTTATTTTGATCTGCTTGACGGAGTAGAGGACCTTTTACAGCACATTCCTAGTGACCGTGAAGTATTGGTGGTTTGTGCTAAGGAAGGTTCCTCTATCCTGGTGGCAGAGATGCTTTCAGAGGCTGGCGTGCCTGTTCATTATTTGCAGGGCGGCATGAAGGCATGGAGTGAGCATCTAGAGCCAGTGAAAATAGGTGATTTAAGCGGCGGAGGAGAGCTGTATCAATTTGTACGAATGGGCAAAGGGTGTCTGTCCTATATGATCGTGTCCAATGGAGAAGCCGCGGTTGTGGATGCAGCTCGAATGACGGAGATCTATATCGATTTTGCGAAAAAGCATGATGTCTCTGTGACGCATGTGCTGGATACTCACCTCCATGCGGATCATATTTCTGGTGGGAAAAAGTTGGCTGAACAAACGGGTGCCACCTACTGGCTGCCGCCAAAAGATGCAGAAGAGGTAACCTTTGAATATGAACGTCTTGAAGAAGGACAGCGGATAACGATTGGAGCAGCTTCTATTGATATTCAACCCATTTATTCCCCGGGACATACAATCGGCTCAACATCTTTTATCGTAGACAATCAATATCTTCTTTCAGGTGATATTTTGTTTATTGATTCAATTGGAAGACCTGATCTTGCTGGAATGGCGGAGGACTGGGTAGATGATTTGAGAGAGACGCTTTATGAACGGTATATGGCGTTTTCAAAGGAATACATCGTTCTGCCTGCGCACTTCATGACCATCGAAGAAATGAATGAAGACGGCAGTGTTTGGAAGGAGCTCGGCTCACTTTTAAAAGAAAATCATGGGCTCCATATTGAAGATCAACATGTGTTTAGAAAGATGGTGACGGAAGGTCTGCCTGCACAGCCGCATGCCTTCCAAGAGATTCGTCAAGCCAATATGGGGAAGCTGAACCCAGATGTGGAAGAGCAGCGTGAAATGGAAATGGGTCCAAACCGTTGTGCGATTCGATAATGTCCAATAAAATAAGAAAAGAGGAACGATTAAATGACATCTGATCAACTATTAGACGTAACAGGGCTCGCATGCCCAATGCCGATTATTCGAACGAAGAAAAAAATGAACGACTTGGCGGAAGGTCAAGTTTTAGAAATACATGCAACAGATAAAGGGGCTAAAGCTGACTTGGCCGCATGGGCGAAGTCAAGCGGACATGAATTGATCACGCAGACAGAAGAAGGTCACGTGCTGAAGTTCTGGATGAGAAAAGGGTCCTAAAGGATGTAGGGGTATCTGCTGAAGATCCCCTTTTCCTTTTGCAAAGGAGGAGACCAGCGTGGATTTTGCATTTTTGATTACACTTTTTATCATCGGATGTATTGGTTCCTTCTTATCAGGGATGGTGGGGATCGGCGGATCTGTGATCAACTATCCCATGCTTCTTTATATCCCGCCTCTTCTCGGTGTGATGGCACTATCAGCTCACGAGGTATCAGGGATTGGTGCCATTCAAGTGCTTTTTTCGACGCTGGGTGGTGTACTCGCTTATCGAAAAAGCGGATTTTTACATCGCTCGCTGATTTTATATATGGGAAGCAGTATATTGGCGGGCAGCTTATTAGGCAGTTATGTATCACATTTTATACCGGAGAAAGGGATGAATCTCGTCTATGGATTACTCGCCATTGTGGCGGTTATTCTCATGCTGATTCCGAAAAAAGGACAGCGTGCAGACGCAGAGGGAGAAGTCACTTTTCATAAAGGACTGGCATCAGGTATTGCCTTTGTGATTGGCAGTGTTTCAGGGGTATTAGGTGCAGGCGGCGCCTTTATTTTAGTGCCTGTGATGCTGTCTATTTTAAAAATTCCTGTCCGGATGACGATTGCGTCGTCACTTGCGATTACGTTTCTTTCTGCGATAGGCGCATCGACTGGAAAGGTATTGACGGGTCAGGTCATGCTTCTTCCTGCTGTTGTGCTGATGGCGGCAAGTTTGATGGCAGCTCCGATTGGTGCGAAGGTCGGTCAGAAAATCAACGCCGTCTACTTGCAATGGGCACTTGCTGTGATGATTACGGCGACAGCGGTCAAAATTTGGCTGGATATTTTATAAAGAAAAGACCAACAAAGCAAGCATGTTGGTCTTTTTTATTGGACGTCATCGTGCTCGATATACGTTTCTAGTGCTGGGTGGTACTCTTTTTGATAATGAAGGTTGGGACATGTTTTCACGACTTTGCCTTGCAGGGCATTGGACTTTGAGACTTCTAATGCTGATTTACATTTAGGACAGCGTTCGGCAAAGAATGAGGGCCAGCGTTTCATGTATCACCACTCCAGTTAAAGTCTTAAAAACCGATTATATTAATATGAATTATAGGGGATCATGCAGGTGAGGTCAATGGGTGTTTGGGTCTTTTTAACAAAAAAAGAAGCATCATGAGAGATGCTTCTTTATCGTTCATATTCTTAATAGGCTTTCGCCCAGAACACCATATCAGATGCAGGCTTTCCGCAGCAGACACATGTGTCAGAAATGGTTTCCTGTTCGAATGGAATACAGCGTGAGGTCGCACCTGTTCTTTCTTTAATGTCGTTTTCACAGGCTTCATCACCGCACCACATGGCTTTAATCAATCGGTTTTCTTCCGCAAGAATTTGCTCGATGTCTTCGATTGTGTGGGCGTGTGATGTCTTTTCATGTAATCGTTCTTTCGCTTTTTCGTACATCGTCCGCTGGATGTCTTCAAGCGTTGCTGTGATGGTTTGTTCAAGGGCATCTAACGTGACAGCTTGCTTTTCACCAGTGTCTCGTCTTGCAAGCATCACCTGTCCTTTTTCGATGTCCTTTGGTCCTACTTCTACACGTAGCGGAATACCCTGCATTTCACACTCGTTGAATTTCCAGCCTGGCTGTTTATCGCTTGCGTCGATGTCAGCACGTGCGATGCGGGCGAGGCGATCCTTCAATTCGTAGGCATGATCCAGCACCCCTTCTTTATGAGAAGCAATTGGCACGATACGCACTTGGGTTGGCGCAATATTTGGCGGGAGGACGAGCCCTCTGTCATCGCCATGAACCATGATCATCGCGCCAATGATTCTTGTTGTGAAACCCCAAGAGGTTTGCTGGACGTGCTCTAGTTTTCCTTCACGGTTTAAGAATTCGATGCCAAATGCTTTGGCAAATCCGTTCCCGAAGAAATGAGAAGTGGCAGTTTGCAGCGCTTTTCCATCATGCATCAAGCTTTCAACCGTATAGGTGAAGCGAGCGCCGGCGAATTTTTCCTTCTCTGTTTTTCTCCCTTTAATGACAGGAATGGCAAGGAGATCTTCGCAAAGAGAAGCGTAAATGTGAAGCATTCTTTCTGTTTCTTCAATCGCTTCTTGCTCAGTTTCATGGCACGTGTGCCCTTCCTGCCATAGGAATTCAAGGGTTCTGAGGAAGGGACGTGTTGTCTTTTCCCAGCGGACGACATTGGCCCATTGGTTATATAGCTTCGGTAAATCGCGGTAGGAATGAATAATGTTTTTGTAATGCTCAGCGAACAGCACTTCAGAGGTCGGTCTGACGCAGAGCCTTTCTTGTAATTCGGATTCACCGCCGTGTGTCACCCACGCCACTTCAGGAGCAAAGCCTTCGATATGATCTTTTTCCTGCTGAAGCAGGCTCTCTGGTATAAAGAGCGGCATATAGACATTCTCATGACCCGTTTCTTTAATCTGACGGTCAAGTTCGTCGCGAATATTCTCCCAAATTTTAAAGCCGTACGGCTGAATGATCATACTGCCTCTCACGCTTGAATAATCGACGAGCCGCGCCTTTGTGACAACATCTGTATACCACTGGGCAAAGTCGACTTCCATGCTTGTAATTTTCTCAACAAATTGTTTCTTTGACATTGCAGGTTCCTCCTTTTTTAAAACAAAAAAGCTGTACTTTAAGTTAGGGACCATTCCTGGTGGTACCACCCTAATTTAAAGCACAGCTTTACACTCAATCATGATAACGGTATGAACCGCTGTATGAAACAGAACTAAATCGGCAGGTTCACTTGAAGATGTCAGTAGGAACTTCTCAGCACCGTTCCCTCTCTGTTAAAGATCGATTCAAGCTACTATTCCAGATCTACGTTGATCCTCGTTCGTTGATTTTTCATCAGTTTACCTGTAAATGGAGGAGAAAGCAAGCTGTTCTGATTCCTTTTACGGCGCCTTTTATTTAGGTAACGGAATGGCAGTATTTTTCTATTTTTACAGCTTGCGAGTTATGAAAGGCTATGCTAATATATTTGAAGAAAAAAATAGACTTGTATAACCTCAATAATATGGTTTGAGGGTTTCTACCAGGATCCGATAAATCCTGATTACAAAAGCGCGCTTTCCTTTTTTGTAATCAGGGTTTTTTTGTTTGTCTGCACCCTGTATCAAAAGTGAAAGCGATGATATACAGAAGGGATGTTAGACATGAACTGGAGAGTATATTTATTAGCCGTTTCTACTTTTGCGGTTGGATTAGTTGAGCTTGTGGTTGGTGGCATTCTGCCAAGTCTTGCAGAGGATTTGAATGTGTCTCTTGCAACAGCCGGACAGCTCATTACGGTATTTGCGATTGTGTATGCCATTTCAGCACCCGTGCTGCTGACTGCGACAGCCAAAATCGAACGAAAGCGCCTTTACTTAATCGCGTTATTGGTGTTTACAATAGGAAATGTGTTCACTTATTTTAGTTCGACCTTTGCCCTTGTCATGATATCTAGGGTGTTGATTGCGATGAGTACAGCGCTTGTGGTGGTGTTGTCTTTGACGATCACTGCCAAATTGGTGGAACCAGCGCATCGTGCGAAAGCATTAGGGCTGATTTTTATTGGTATTAGCTCCTCACTTGTTCTCGGTGTACCGATCGGTATTTTTATTACAGAGAGCTTTGGCTGGAGAGTGATGTTTTTAGGAATCAGTATTCTTTCTGCCATATCGATGGTGCTGATCTATTTTCTATTGGAAAAAATGCCTGTTGAAAAAGTGACGCCTCTTAGAGAGCAGATTCGTTCTTTAGGGCATCCGAAAATTTTTAGTGCACACTTGATCAGTTTGTTTATGCTTGCAGGCCATTATATGCTTTATTCTTATTTCACTCCATTTCTGATGGAAGTTCTGCATATGACCCCGTTTTGGATTAGTATTTGTTATTTGATCTTCGGACTTGCGTCGATAGGCGGGAATGGGTTTGGCGGCTGGCTCAGTGACAAACTGGGTTCAGGAAAAGCCATTTTGCTTGTGACTATGGCGTTTGCGATCGTCATGTTTATCCTTCCTTATACAGCGGGGGTGTTCGCGCTCTTTATGGTCATGGTTGTCCTTTGGGGAGCGCTCAGCTGGGCACTGACGCCTGCTTTGCAGAGTTATTTGATTCAAACAGATCCTGTCACGTCTGATATTCAGCAGAGCTTAAATACATCTGCCTTGCAAATCGGCATTTCGATTGGATCAGCGGTTGGCGGAGTCATGTTTACGATGACCGGTTCATCTGTTGATCTGGCTAAATTCGGTGCTGTGTTTGTACTGATTGCCTTTAGCTGTGCGGTGATTTCGCTGAAGAGACCGCCGCTTTATATGGATCGTCAGCATCATGCTGAATAGCTGCCTATCTTTAGGCAGCTTTTTTATGTTCATTTCAAATTCACAAGAAAAGTACCTTTCTATTCAAAGACGGCCATTTCACCGATTGGTTGGAAGCCGGCACGTTGATAAATATTTTTGCCGTCTGCTGATGCTTGTAAGATGACACATTTTTGTTTATTCTCTGTCTTGGTCAAAAGGTAATGGAACATGTCACTGCCAAGTCCTTTTCCGCGGTGTTCTGCCTTTGTTATGACATCATAAATACCGTAGCTGTCGTTTGTCTCGAATAATAAGCCTGTTGTGACCGGCTTGTGGTGTTCATACCCCACGAACATGCGAGCTTTTGAGTGTAATTTTTTAATCGAAAAATGCTGGAAATAGTCTTCTAAGGCGGCGGCCTCAGTCGATCCTTTGAATAGTTCAATAAAGATATGTTTGTAATCAAATAGTGTCTGCTCATCAAGTACTTCCTTGATTGTAAGTGATGAGGATGTGACTGGATCAATGTCACCTGTATGCTCAAGCATCATGATGGTATTGCGTTCGACCTCTTGAAGGTGATATTCCTTTAATAAATCAGCCCAATCAGGATGGAGTAAACGGTGATCGACCCATGTGCTGAAGATGAGTTTCTGTGACCGCATGTGTTCAATGGCAGCTTTCACTTTTTTTGGATCTTGGATTTGAGCTGATGTCGGTAAGAGCAAATTGAACGTGTCAGTCGATATTTGAGTATTGGATAGAACGAAATCGTCCGATGCATGGAAGGTTCCGTTCACAGCAGAGGAAAACAGATGTATCTTTTCTTCTAATTGGCGAATGGCCATTAGTTGTTCAGGTTTCATTTAGCTCACCTTTTCATTATGATAATTTGGATGACATCCCCATGATTATAGCATGTGACAGGATGAGGGAAATCTAGTATAAAAGTACATATACAATTTTAAGGTCTGATGACCTATTATTTTACTAACAACCACATTTCTTTTGACTCCTTTCTTCATTATTAGTACCATTTTATTAACCAGTTAAGAGTGGAGGTTCAGATGGAAACAAAAGAGCAGATTGTATTAAAAGCGATTCAAGATCTGATTATGCATAGGGAAAAGAGACGGAATGATCCAACAGATCCACTGATTACCACGACTGATACACTCAAACAAGAATGGACACTCACACAGCTTCACATTTTATCGATGATTCAAGCCAATCCAAACGAATCAAACAATACATTTCTATCTCAACAACTAAAACTATCAAAGCCAGCTATTACAAAGGCTGTGAAAAAACTAATTGAAAAAGGCATGGTGGACTATTGCCACCGGCAGGGTGATAAGAAATCTGTCTATTATTCTTTGACAGAGGAAGGCAAGCAATTGGCAGCGCTTCATGATGAGCTGCATGAAAAAGCAGTCACGTCCTATTTAGAATTTCTTCAGCAGTTTCATGAGGATGAATTACAAGTGATTGAGCGCTTCTTAAAGGCTTGGAAAGAAAAGATATAGTTAAAAAACCGAAACCATCGCACAAAGGGAGATGATGGTTTCGGTTTTTTTATGGTAAAATTAACATATATTGACGTTGTTCTTAGCCATGATGAAAGGGAGGGAGCTCATTGGAGAAAGAAATGATAGAAAATTATAAAAAATACGCATTCATCATGCCATTCGTGGGATTGTTTGTCAGCGTGCTATTATTTGTTTATTTTTTTGGTATTGCAGGAGCTGGAGAACCAATTTGGGCTGCTGCTTTGTATTGTGCTCTGCCCTTTTTGGTGAATACGATATGTTTCTTGCCTGTATGTATTTATTTTAAAGTCAGCAAAAAAAGTGAGGAACATACATGATTGTCGTCAGTGCTTGTCTTGCTGGATTGAAGGTTCGTTATAATGGCAGCCATCGATTAGATCAGCGAATTGAGGAGCTTGTTGAGGAGGGAAAGGCAGTCACAGTTTGTCCTGAGCTGCTTGGCGGCCTTTCCACGCCAAGACCTCCCGCGGAAATCATTGGCGGAGACGGACATGATGTATTACAGGGCCTCGCCTCCGTGATTGATGTACATGGAAATGATGTCACGGAGATGTATGTAAAAGGTGCGAAGGCCGCGCTAGAACAGGTTCAGTCTTTGAAAGCGACGGCGGTTGTGTTAAAAGAGTACAGCCCCTCCTGCGGCAGCCGGATGATTTATCGCGGAGATTTTAACGGGGGGACAAAAGCTGGAGATGGAGTGACATCCGCCTTGCTTAAACAGCACGGAATTCAGGTATTTTCTGAGGAGGATGATTGGACTTCACTGTTTTTATAAGTGTGGTGTGAATAGAAGGAGGAGTTAGGTTGAAAAAGTGGATGATTGGTTTAGTCGTCATTATTTTATTAGGAATTGGTATTTATTTTCTAATCAATGCAAAAACATACTCTTTTGATGATGTGGCCTCAATTGATCAAAACAAGGTGACTTCGATTCAAATTGAGCATGATAATGAGCGTGTTATGGTGGAAAAGAAAGCGGATATTCAAAAGTTACTTAAGGAATTTTCGGGTATGAAATTAAAGAAAACGAATGAAACTAAAAAAACTTCAAAAGAGTCTTATTGGATCAGAGTGTATGAGAATGAGAAGGAAACATATGGTCTGACTTTTTACGATCAAACATTTTTAGAAACATATGATTTTTCTAAAACAAAAGATCAAACCAGCGAATATCAAATCGTTGACACCAATCAAGTTGATATAGGAAAATATATCAAATAGCTCAGCCAGAATGTCATGCATGATCAATCGAAAATTCGGGTATAGTGCTTGGTAAGTAAAAAGGAAGCGGAGGTTTGTTTGATGAGTGGATTAACAGATACAGTCACATTAGCAAACGGAGTAAAAATGCCGAAGCTAGGCTTTGGTGTATGGCAGGTAAAAGATGGAGATGAGGCTGTAAATGCAGTCAAAGACGCTCTTGAAGCGGGCTACCGCAGCATTGATACAGCAGCCGCCTATCAAAATGAAGAAGGGGTAGGCAAAGCCATTCAGCAATCAGGTATCTCGCGCGATGATCTATTCATTACGACAAAGGTCTGGAATAATGATCAAGGCTATGAATCAACACTCGAAGCCTTTGAAACAAGTATGAACAAGCTGGGATTAGATGTATTAGATCTTTATTTAATTCATTGGCCAGTTGAAGGCAAATATAAAGAAACATGGAAAGCGCTAGAGAAACTATATAAGGATGGACGCGTTCGAGCGATCGGAGTGTGTAATTTCCATCAGCATCATTTAGAGGATTTATTGGAAGAGGCAGAAGTTGTGCCAATGGTGAATCAAATCGAGTTGCATCCAAAGCTGACGCAGGAGCCTTTACAAGACTACTGCAAATCGAAAGGAATTCATGTAGAGGCGTGGTCGCCATTAGGCAGCGGGAAGCTTCTAAACCATCCTGTTCTCCAGGATATCGCGAAAAAACATGATAAGTCAGTAGCGCAAGTGATTCTTCGCTGGGACTTGCAGCATGGCATTATCACCATTCCAAAATCTGTGACGAAGAGCCGAATCATCGAAAACACACAAGTTTTTGATTTCGAGCTGTCCGCACGTGAGATGGGTGTCATTGATCAGCTCAATGAAGATGAGCGCACGGGTCCAGATCCAGATAACTTTGATTTTTAATCGAAGGAAAAGCACAGGTGCGATGGGACTGACCCCATAAGATGAGACAAATAAAAAACACCTTCAAGTTTGAAAACGGATCGTTGTAATCCGAAATAAAACATGGAGGTGTTTTTTCTATGGGGACAAGAGTGAGTTATCCGGTTGAAGTCAAACAGAAGGCTGTAGAAATGAGATTGGCAGGCGTATCAATGAAAGAGATTTTGCGGGAATTGAATATCAAAAATAAAACGCAGGTTCAGACATGGGTGAGGTGGCATAAGGCTGGGGATACACACCGGTTCGAACAGCCTGTTGGAAAACAATATACCCATAGAAAGGGTCCCGAGTACTCTTCCGAATTAGAGAGACTGCAGGCAGAAAATCGCTATCTGAGTCAACAGAATGAAGTTTTAAAAAAGTACAACGAATTGGAAAGGAAGTTGATAAGGAAACGTCAATCAAACTGGTAGAAGAATTGTGCAAAACAATGACAGTACAGGACATCTGTGTCCATTTAGGCGTCTCACGCGCTTCGTACTATAGATGGAAAAAAGATCTGACTCAGAATCATTCTAAAAAACAACTAGAGGAACAAATCGGCACGTTGTGCCGAGAGCACAAGTATCGATATGGATATCGAAAAATCACAGCCATACTAAAAATGAGGATGCATATTAACCATAAAACTGTTCAACGTATCATGCAGAAAAACCAGTGGCAGTGCCGGGTTAAAATGAAAAAGCGTAAGAAGAATGGGCAGCCCTATGCCGTGGCCGGTAATATACTGGATCGGAACTTTCAATCTGATCGCCCTCTTGAAAAACTAGTAACGGACATCACGTATTTGCCTTATGGACAGAAACAATTGTACCTTTCCAGTATATTGGATTTATATAATGGAGAAGTAATTGCGTTTACGATTGGTGATAAGCAGGACACAGACTTTATTTTAAACACACTTGATCAGCTCCCAGCACTGCCTGAAAACTGTGTGTTACATAGCGACCAAGGTTCTGTGTATACATCTTACGAGTATCAGAAAGCTGTTCATATAAAAGGCATTACCATGAGCATGTCCCGTAAAGGGACGCCCGCTGATAATGCCTCCATCGAATCGTTTCATTCCTCGCTAAAGTCTGAAACGTTCTATCTTAACAGCATTGATCGAACTACAACCAACATTGTAGAACGCACTGTCAAAGAATACATTTATTATTATAACAACATTCGTATTCAAACAAAACTAAACAACCAATCACCGATCAACTATCGGCAATTGGCTGTATAAAGGTGTTTTGATCCCTGTCTCAAAAACGGGGGTCAGTCCCGATGCCTGTGCTTTTTTATTTCCATCTTTAGACAGATTTTTGGGGGTGATAGGTCTCAATGATTTGAATGGCGTCAACAATCTGTTCTTTAGAATAGTCTCCAATCAAACAAAAGGTTTCATCTTTACGTGCCGCATGGTTTGCTACCGTAAGTGCCGCTTCTTCCAGTTGAGTTGTCATACCAAGATCGCGCATATTTCTAGGTAATCCGAGTGTTTGGTAGAGTTCAAGTAATTCCTCAACCTCGGACATTCGGTTTTCTGCGGCAAGCTGGACGAGGATGCCATAAGCTACTTTTTGTCCATGTAACACATGATGCGTTTCTTCAATAAATGTCAATCCATTATGAACGGCATGGGCTCCTGCCATTCTTCCATAGCGTCCCCCATAGCCGCCGACTGTTCCTGCTAACGTAATAATCGTATCTGTCACATCCGCGAATGCTTGGGAAAGCTGACCTGTTTTTAAGCTGTTGACAGCTTCTTCACTATGAGAAAGAAGAATGTCTCGAACATATACCGCCTGCTTTAGTGCTGCATGTACCATGAGCGGCAAGGCGCCTTTTGTGTTACGAATAATCGCTTCTGCTTCATACCATTTTGCCAGCGTATCACCAATTCCGCTTTGAAGATAGGAAAGAGGAGAGGAAAGCAAAAAAGTATGATCAATTAAGGTGAGGTAGCTGGATCGTTTATGATAATCAACTCTCATGAAATTTCCTTTGTCATCATAAATGACGCTGAGAGGTGTAGACGCAGCACATGTGCCGGGAATCGTTGGCACCATGATGACTTCGATTTGAAGAACGTCTGCAACTGATTTTGCGGTATCTAAAATCGTTCCGCCCCCGATGCCGATGATCACATCTGACCCGTTAAGCTCTTCTGCGATTTGTGTGACCGCATTAGGTGAACTGTATCCTTTGTGCTGAATGAAAGGCCACTCGGACGGCAGCTTTGTGTATTGTGAAAAAGCTTGGTATGAATCATATCCTGTCACTACAGCAGGTGACTGAAAAGGAGAAACAAGGGATTCAAGTTCATGATAGATTCCCTTTTGAGAAATAAATTGGTTAGGGCCGCTTCTGACAATATCTTCTGGCTGGATCATGGATCATTGCTCCTTTACACATCATATTGTTCATAAATCATCTCATTTTACAGAAAGTTCTGTCAAATAGTCAAATATATGAGAAGAAAGGCCCTTCCGTTTTATGGAATTGAGCCGCCGACATTGCCTTTAGGTATGTATTTCCTGTATGATAAAGAATGGTATGTTTTGATTAAATTTAAGAGGTGTTTATATAGATGGAAAAACAATATCGCGTTTTACTTTACTATCAATATGTCCCCATTGAGGACCCAGAGACGTTTACAGCAGAGCATTTAGCATTCTGTAAGGAGCTTGGTTTGTTAGGCCGTATCCTCGTATCAGCAGAAGGCTTGAACGGAACGGTTTCTGGAACTATTGAGCAAACGGACATGTACATGCAAGCGTTAAAAGAAGATCCGCGCTTTGCGTCTATGCCGATCAAAATTGACGAAGCAGATGGTCATGCGTTTAAAAAAATGCACGTCCGTCATCGGAATGAACTAGTGAACCTCAGCCTTGAGGATGATGTGAATCCGTTGGAATTAACGGGGAAACATCTTAGCCCGGTTGAATTTTACGAGCAAATGCAATCACCTGATACTGTTGTGATTGATGCGCGTAATGATTACGAGTTTGATGTTGGTCACTTCAGAGGGGCAGTTCGTCCTGATATTGAGACATTCCGTGAATTACCTGAGTGGATTCGTGACAATAAAGAGATTCTTGAAGGAAAAAAAATCCTGACTTATTGCACAGGCGGCGTACGCTGTGAGAAGTTTTCAGGCTGGTTAAAGCGTGAAGGCTTTGAAGATGTCTCTCAGCTTGACGGCGGAATTGTCACTTACGGAAAAGACCCAGAAGTACAAGGGAAGCTATGGGACGGTCAATGCTATGTGTTTGATAATCGCTTAACAGTACCAGTGAATCAAACAGAGCATGTGGTTGTCGGAAAAGATTTCTTCACTGGTGAGCCTTGCGAGCGTTATGTGAACTGTGCGAACCCTGCATGTAACCGTAAGATGATTGCCACTGAAGAGAGTGAGCATAAGTATATGCGCAGCTGCAGTCATGAATGCCGCACAAGCGAACGGAACCTGTATGTGAAACAGCACAATTTATCTGAAGAAGAAGTTCAAGAAAGACTAGCTGTTATTGAAAAAGAACAAGCGATTTCACAAGGATAGAGGTAACCCCCCTTTATCCTTTTTTTCTTTACATGGCGTGGGTTAGAAGGGAGAGGAAGTCATTTCCTCTATCTTTTTTGTTTTGTTTTTTTCAAAATAAGGGTAAAGGTAGTTATTCAGTCTAATAGATTGAACAGGTGAAAAAGCGCTTTCTTTTGAAATAAGCATGTTCGACTATTTCAGAAAATGAAGAATTGAGAGATAATATAACAGGCGAAAAAATGAACAAGGGTAAATGTTTATTAGAAGAAATATTTGCCAGTAAAATGAAAAGTGAGCTGCTTTGAAAGAAAGACGCTTGCTTGACACATGCTCTGTATTTTAATCGAAAGGTGTTATGAACATGAATCATTTGCATCGTAGGATGGGAACTTTCGCTTTAATGATGGTAGGTCTTGGCTCAATCATTGGTTCAGGATGGCTCTTCGGTGCTTGGCGTGCGGCTCAAATCGCCGGCCCTGCTGCTATTTTATCCTGGTTGATTGGGATGGTTGTGATTTTATTTATCGCTTTGTCTTATAGTGAACTCGGATCGATGTTTCCAGAGGCAGGCGGAATGGTGAAATATACGCAATATTCACACGGATCTTTTATTGGGTTTATTGCAGCTTGGGCGAACTGGATCGCGATTGTCTCCGTGATACCTGTTGAGGCGGTTGCTTCCGTCCAGTACATGAGCTCATGGCCTTGGGAGTGGGCAAAGTGGACATCTCATTTGGTTACAAAAGGGGTATTGACGACAGAAGGTCTTATGGTTGCCAGTGTGCTGCTTGTGATTTACTTTCTGCTTAATTATTGGACAGTTGGGTTATTTTCAAAAGCAAATACATTCATTACCGTGTTTAAAATTGTCATTCCAGGATTAACAATTGGTGCGCTCTTATTCGTAGGTTTTCATAGTGAGAATTTTACTTCTGGAACAAGTATTGCCCCTAACGGCTGGGCGAGTGTGCTGACAGCTGTTGCGACATCTGGGATTGTGTTTGCCTTCAATGGCTTCCAAAGCCCGATTAACATGGCCGGTGAGGCAAAAAATCCAGGCCGGTCGATTCCAATTGCCATTGTCGGATCGATTTTCATTGCGACTGTGATTTATGTCCTTTTACAAGTCGCCTTTATCGGTGCTGTTGATCCATCTATGATCGTGAACGGATGGGGTCATTTGAATTTCAACTCGCCATTTGCGGACCTTGCCATTGCGCTTGGGATTAACTGGCTTGTTCTGATTTTATATGCGGATGCGTTTGTGTCGCCTTCTGGTACAGGAATTACGTATACCGCAACGACGTCTCGTATGATTTATGGAATGGAAAAAAACAAATACATGCCAAGGGTGCTTGGCCGTCTGCACCCTATTTACGGCGTGCCTCGTCCAGCAATGTTTTTTAACTTAGCCGTATCGTTTATCTTTCTGTTTTTATTTAGAGGCTGGGGTGTACTTGCTGAAATTATCTCGGTCGCTACACTCATTTCGTATCTGACTGGACCAGTGACCGTCATGACGCTGAGAAAGACAGGGACAGATTTATATCGACCGCTTCGAATAAAAGGACTCAGCATCATTGCTCCTCTCGGTTTTGTCTTTGCCTCATTGACACTGTATTGGGCAAGATGGCCGTTAACAGGTCAGGTGCTGTTCATTATTCTCATTGGTCTTCCTATCTATTTTTACTATCAAGCAAAAGCGAAGTGGAAAGGCTTCGGCCGCAACTTTAAGGCGGGTGCTTGGATGGTTGTGTACCTGCTTGTGATGATGACGATTTCCTGTCTTGGCAGTGATAAATTCGGCGGTTATAACATCATTCATTATGGCTGGGACATGGCACTGATTACGGTGGTAGCTCTGCTATTTTATATGTGGGCACTCAAAAGTGGATATGAAACAGAGTTTTTAGAGGATGCGAAAAAAATCAATGATGAGCTGCGTGCTTCTCAGAAAGAAGCTGCAGCAACCAAAGAATAAAGAAACGGCTGCCTGAACACTCGGGGCAGCCGTTTTTATTTGGAGGAAAGGTGCATCACATGCCGTTTCAGCCAAGTGGTGACGCCGCGCAAAACGGCCGCTGTGACAAGTGAAATGAGCACATATCTCCAAAGCTGGCCTAAGCCTTGTCCACTCAGCCAGAATACGATGCCTAGAATGATGAGGGTAAACATGAGCAAGAATAAAAATGATGCAGACCAGAAAAAAGATTTCACAGAAGGTCACCTCCTCAGGAGTATTGTATGCAGGCAATTGAAGGAACAGACCATCTATGAAAGGGTAGAATCATGGTGAAATCTATTGCAAAAGTCAGATAAAAGCACCAAGTGATTTGACAATTGTGTTAAGATGAGAGCATATTTTGAGTAAAGTTGTTGGTCATAGACGGAGGTGTTTGGAAATGCAGATTCAAAAGGTTCTAAACAATAATGTCATTAGTGTCATAGATGAACATGGAAAAGAAATCGTTGTCATGGGGAGAGGCATCGCTTTCCAGCGACGTCCCGGGGACCCGGTGGACGAATCGTTGATTGATAAAGTCTTCCGCCTGGAGGATCATTCCGTTCACGAGCGGATGAAAATGCTGCTTCAAGAGGTTCCGTATGATGTGGTCAAGGTGACCGAGGAAATGATCCAATATGCACATACAAAGCTGAACCGAAGATTAAACGAAAGTCTGCATGTATCGCTGGCAGACCATATTCATTACGCCATCGAACGGCTGAAGAAAAATCATCTGATTGAGAATTCGCTTATTTGGGAGATTAAACGCTTATACAAAGATGAATTTCTTGTGGCAAAGGACTGTCTTGAGATGATTGAAGAGCGTCTTCATATTGAACTGCCTGAGGATGAAGCAGGTTTTATTGCCATGCATATCATTAACGCAGAGCTCAATGAGGATATGAATACGACGGTCAATATCACAAAGGAAGTTAATGCCATTCTCACCATTGTGAAATATCATCTCAACATGGAATTTGATGAGGACTCGCTTAACTTTTACCGTTTTCTCACGCATTTGCGCTTTTTCGTCCAGCGTCTGATCAATGAAACACTCCTTGTCAGCGAAGATCAGGACTTATATCAGCTGATCAAAGTGAAATATCCGAAAGCTTACGATTGCGCAAAGAAAATCGCAGAATATGTCTATCAAACCTATCACCGGGATCTCACATCAGAGGAGATGCTGTATCTATCAATTCATTTGAATCGACTGATCAAACGAGAAAAATAAAGATAGATTTTAAAAGAAAGCGTTGACATGAGAAAAGGTGAGTGGTACTATTTGCTCATAAACATAAAAGAATACGGTTTCACAATGATCGTCTTAGAGGATTGTGACTGTTCGGCAGGCAAAACCTAAACGTTCACTGAAAAAGCGCAACAGCAAGCTGCGACTATTTTTGGTGCCCGTTTAGGTTTTTATTTTGCCCAAAAACGTATTTTTTTGAAAAAAAGGGGGTTTTTGCATGAGTTATCGTCAATTAGCAGAAGACATTATTAAACACATTGGTACAGAGAAAAACGTTCATTCATTGGTGCATTGCGCCACAAGGCTTCGCTTCACCTTAAATGACAGATCAAAAGCAGATAAAGCGGCCATTGAAAAATTAAATGGTGTCGTTACCGTTATGGAAAGCGGCGGCCAATTTCAAGTGGTCATTGGCAATACCGTACCAGAGGTATATCGAGAAATTGGAGAGTTTACGAATCTATTAGAGGATTCCGCTGCTTCATCTGCAAAATCAGGTGAAGAGAGCACAAGCCTTTTCGGGAAATTCGTCGACATTGTATCGGGGATTTTCACACCACTTCTCGGTGTCATGGCGGGTGCAGGTATTTTAAAAGGTCTCTTAGGCATCTGTATCAACGCAAAATGGTTATCTCCTGAAGATACGTCGTATCAAATTTTATTTGCTGCATCTGACAGCTTGTTCTACTTCCTGCCATTATTGCTCGCATTCACTTCTGCTAGGAAGTTTAAAGCGAATCCGTTTGTCGCTGTGACGATAGCAGGTGCACTGATTTACCCAACCATTCAAGAATTGTCAAAAGGCGGCGGAGATGTGTCATTCTTCGGGATTCCAGTCGTCTTAATGTCTTATACATCTACGGTCATCCCAATCATTTTGGCAGTGTTTGTCATGGGATATATCGAACGTTTCTTTAACAAAGTCATTCATGAAAGTGTCAAAAACTTTATTACTCCACTGATTTTGCTTGTCACGGTTGTTCCGCTGACACTCATCGTATTTGGACCATTTGGTGTGTATGCAGGGAATGGCATTGCAGCTGTTTTGCTGAAAGTCTTCTCCTTTAGTCCTACACTTGCAGGTGCTTTAATTGCGATGGCTTGGCAGATTCTTGTCATCTTCGGTATCCACTGGGGACTTGTGCCAGTGATTTTAAATAATATCGCAGTCCATGGGAAAGATCATATCAAGCCGGCCACTGCGCCAGCTGTATTTTCACAAGCCGGTGCTTCCATCGGTGTTATGCTGAAAACAAAGAATAAAAAACTGAAATCATTGGCTGGATCGACAGCAGTTTCTGCTGTGTTTGGGATCACAGAGCCAGCTGTATACGGGGTCACACTTCGTTTGAAAAAACCATTTATTGCAGCCGTTATCTCTGCTGGGGTCGGCGGTGCGATTATCGGTTATTCACAAAGTATTGCAATTGCGTCAGGACTTCCAAGTTTACTGACACTGCCGATTTTCTACGGTCAAGGATTTACAGGGTTTATCATCGGAATTTCGGTCTCGTTTGTCCTTTCGATCATCTTAACTTATTTGATTGGATTTAAAGATCCAGTAGATGAAGATGAAACGCCGGCCGCTTCTGCACCGGTAATTGAAAATGAACATGGGGTCAAAGCCGCTCATGTGAAAAGTCCTTTAAAGGGCGAGGTCATCAAGCTGGAGGAAGTGCAGGATAAAGCATTCTCATCTGGTGCACTAGGAAAGGGCGCAGCCATCATTCCATCAGAAGGAAAGCTGTTTGCACCAGTATCAGGAGTTGTGACAACGGTGTTCCCAACTGGACATGCGTATGGTCTAACCTCAGAAAGCGGAGCAGAGGTACTCATTCACATCGGATTGGATACCGTACAATTAGGCGGAAAGCATTTTACCCCGAAGGTTGTTCAGGGGCAAACTATCACAGAAGGCGAACTGCTTGCTGAGTTTGACATAGAAGCCATCCAAGCTTCAGGCCTGTCAGTCACAACACCCGTTATTATTACCAATTCAGGTGAGTTTAGCGATATCATTGAAACAGAAGAGAAACAAATCACACCAGGCCAATCATTTTTACATCTAGTTTAATCAAAAGGAGGAAGAAATCATGAGATATTCAACACTAGCATCATTTCCAAAAGACTTTTTCTGGGGCGGATCTACTTCCGCCTATCAGGTAGAGGGTGCGTGGAACGAGGATGGCAAGGGGCCTTCTGTCATTGACATGAGAGCAAGTTATCCTGAAGGGACAACGGATTTTAAAGTGGCAAGCGATCACTATCACCGTTATAAAGAGGATGTGAAGATGTTTGCGGAAATGGGCTTGAAGGCTTATCGCTTTTCCATTGCGTGGACACGGATCATTCCAGATGGAGATGGGGAGATCAATCAAAAGGGGATTGAATTCTATCATTCACTCATCGATGAATTGCGCCGCTATGGCATTGAACCAATCGTGACAATGTATCATTTTGATCTGCCTCATGCGCTTCAAGTAAAGGGCGGGTGGTCTAACCGCGGGACAGTGGATGCGTTTGAACGCTATGCAGAGGTGCTATTCAAGGAGTATGGTCAGAAGGTAAACTATTGGCTGACCATTAATGAACAAAACATGATGATCTTACATGGATCAGCGCTAGGTACACTTGATCCAAATTTAGAAAATCCGAAAAAAGAACTGTATCAGCAGAATCATCATATGCTTGTTGCACAGGCAAAAGCCATGACGCTTTGTCATCAAATGCTGCCTGAAGCGAAAATTGGACCAGCGCCAAACATTGCGCTCATTTATCCGGCTTCTCCAAAGCCTGAAGATGTGCTTGCTGCGGCGAATTACAATGCGATCCGCAACTGGCTTTATCTTGATATGGCGGTGTTCGGGCGTTATAACAACCTGGCTTGGGCGTACATGAAAGAAAAAGGCATTCTTCCTGTCATCGAAGAGGGAGATATGGATATTTTGAAAAGCGCGAAGCCAGACTTCATTGCCTTTAACTACTACACCTCACAAACGGTTGAAGCGAGTAAAGGAGATGGCAACGACGAATTTGCACGCGGCGGAGATCAGCATTTGAAATCAGGTGAAGATGGCGTCTACAAAGGCGGCAACAATCCATTCTTAAGTAAAAATGCGTTTGGCTGGGAGATTGACCCTGTCGGCTTCCGTTCAACGATGCGGGAGATTTATGACCGCTATCAGCTGCCACTTATTATCACGGAAAACGGATTGGGTGCATTCGACAAGTTAGAAGAAGATGGATCAATTCAGGATGATTATCGAATTGATTATCTAGAAAAACATATCGAGCAAATCAAATGGGCGATCACAGACGGCGTCGAGGTATTCGGATACTGCCCGTGGTCAGCCATCGACTTAATCAGTACACACCAAGGATGCTCCAAGCGCTACGGGTTCATCTACGTCAATCGTGACGAATTTGACCTAAAAGACCTTAAAAGAATTCGCAAAAAGAGCTCTTATTGGTATGAAACCTTGATTCAGCAAAATGGAGACAACATCGGGAAATAACGATAAAAAAGCCAATCACCTTATGCGGGTGGCTGGCTTTTTTTCGTTCATTTTATTGGAAAGATCATATTGTTCGAGTTGTTCTAACATGATAGTCTGATGATATATTGTAAAAATTGGATAAAAATCCATTATCAGAAAGGGGCTGTTTATATGATGACGATTTTTTTTATGTTCTTCACATTGTTTTTGATTTTTTATGGTTTGAATTATATAGGACAGAAATTAATTGCGAAGGAATATCCAATGAACCATGGATTGATTGTGATACTGTCAGCTGTGGAAGGTATTCTTGTTTTCGTCATTGTTGGTGTGAATGATAAATTTCCGTTCCTATGATTTCGTCAATGAATTGTTTGTAGACTGAAATTGCACAGTACCTTTAGTTTTTTATTCTTAGGAAGGTAGAAGAAAACCGAGAAATGTAAAGAAGAAACTTAGAGAGGCACTAGACAACTTTCATAAACAAGACTTTTTTAAGATGAATAATTATAGAGCTTAAAAAAATAAAAAAACTCACTAATCTTGTAAGATTAGTGAGTCCTTTAATGACAAAAGTTTAAAATGTGGCTTTATATTCAGCACGCCACCATCCGTCTCCCATGTCTACTCTTTGCTGAAGAATCCATAGCAAGTTGCCTTCAGTAAATGAAGTTGGGAATGCATCAAAATCTTGGCCATAAATATATCTTGTGAAACTCGCCTTAGTAGAGGCATCATTGGTTATTTGTACATTTTGATTAGAACTTGTAGTAACTGGACTAGTAGCGAAAGCAGGAATAGAACTTCCAAGTAACGCCACAGCCAACGAAGAGGTAATTAGCACTTTTTTAATAGACATAATTAATCACTCCTAATTAATTTTTACTAACAATGTAATAAATTCGTATATAAATTCAAAAATCCTCCTATAAAATGAAAATAAATACAAATATAGATTTTATTGGTGGTAAAAGAGCCTGGATGAAATTTTTCAATCAGCTCAGAATAGGAACCTGAACTAGCTAGCATTAACCGAAATTGAACGGAGATCGTAATATGCCTTGGAATACAATTGTTACAGTTGGAGTGATTGTGGTGATACCCGTAGTTATGATTACAGCAATAATCTACTTTATAAAGCAAAAAAAGAATAGCAATGTATCTAGCTAAAGAAGAGGCTCTATGACAATTTTTGTCTTAGAGCCTTTATAGTTAATCACTTTATTTATTTCTTGCATCTTCTATAGAAACCAACAAGTATCTTGCAAAGGAATTAAGAAAAAAACAATAAGGTTGTTAAAAGATGACCGAAGAGTGGAGTTTCAATCATGTATGTCTGTTCACATCTTACTCTCTACTATCATTATACCCCGAATTTAATGAAATTTATAGACTGTTTCTCGCCCATATCTAGCCGTATACTGTTATACGCAAGTCAAAAACGATGAGGGGTGTGGCTGTATGAATGACAAGCAAAAGGTGTTAGATCCCGGGCCATTTTTTCATGGGACAAAAGCGGAATTGAAGATTGGAGATCTGCTTGAACCGCTGCATTTATCCAATTATCAGGATAAAAAATCGAACCATATTTATTTCACCGGAACACTAAACGCGGCCAAATGGGGTGCTGAATTAGCTAGGTCTGATGCGAAAGAAAGAATTTATATTGTAGAACCGTTAGGCGAGTTTGAAAATGATCCAAATGTGACTGATAAAAGATTTCCCGGCAACCCAACACGTTCTTATCGATCGAAATCTCCGTTGAAAATAGTCGCAGAATTAGGTTCTTGGGAAAGACATTCCGATGAAGAAATCAATCATATGCTGAGCTCCTTGAAAAAATTAAGTGAAGAAGGAAAAAATGTCATCTACGATTAATGATATATATCTAAATAAAAAGGCCGCCTCATGAACTGGGCGGCCTTTTGTTTGATCTTATTGAAACAACGCATCCATCAGCTCATCAAATGTGTTGGCTTGCTTGAGGGCGCGAATGCGGTCTGGATTGTCTAGTAAATCGACGGCCTGTTCAAAGAATTGGTTCATACAGGCAGCGTCATCCTTATGAATCGCTAATAAAAAGACAAGTGATACTTGGTCTCCCTGCCAGTCAATCGGCTGTTTTAAGTGTGCGATGGCTACAGAGGAGGTGCCTTCATTTGTGATGAGCGGGTGCGGCATTGCAATGCCGCTGCCAAGATAGGTAGACGACATTTGCTCCCGCTCAAGCACCGAGGGCCGAAAAGAAGACGATACTAGCTGATGCGCCTCTAAATGGCTGCATAATATATCTAATACCTCATCCTTGCTGCTTAGATCAGCATTCATGAAAGTCAATCGCTCTTGAAAAAACGCCATCAGCTCTTTTGAGGGTGCCCCGTGTCCATTTAATAAATGAATGACTTCATTTACACGCTGTATATCATGATGTTCAAAAAAGGCGCTGACCTGAATGACTGGTTTCCCCTTTGATGTGAGAGGCACGGTTGTGATGATGACGTCACACGGCAAAGAGGAGCTCATGAGATAATCCTGATAGGAATAGAGCTCAACAATGTCAAGCTCGTGCTGAAAGGCTGCCTTCAATTTAATTTCAAGCAGTCTGGCCGTCCCTAGTCCAGACCCGCACACGATAATCGCTTTCTTTTTTTGCGAGGTGTCGAGCTGACTTCTTTCAAATGAAGCAGCGATATGCAGGGCAACATATGCCGCTTCATCTTCATTTGGCGTCCGTACCAGCTGTAATGCATTCAGCCCGCTGACAGCCAAATCAAACGGGTAAGGATAGGACGTTTTGATCTCATGCAAAAGCGGATTTTGTAATGATACGCCATATTGGATGCGATTTAATAACGGCTTCATATGAAGCATCAAGTCTTGCTGTAGGATGCTGTCATCAGCAAAACGATGACCGCTTATTTTTTCAATGTGCTGTAAAAAGACTGTAACCGCCTGCTGAACTTCCACTGTCGTCTGATGCTGGGCGGCTTCTTTCCACGTTTGATTCGCCAATAGATGCATGACTAAGTAATCTGTTTCATCCTCTGATAAGGTCACACAAAAAGTGTCACTCACCTGCTGTATGATTTTTTGTGCAATTCTCATCAAAACGGGTGATCTTTGTGTGCGGGCGGTACTGGCGGATATCCGCTGGTTTTTTCGTGTTTGCTGAATCGCAATGGCTAAGTGAATGACTAAATTTTTTAAGGCAATATCTTTAATGAGCAATGACTCTTGATGCAGGTTCGTCAACACAATAGATCGAATGGTTTCAAGAGAAATATCAGGAAAATGGAGCTGCTCCCGCTCGGTGATATGAGAGAGTGCAGGCTCTTCCTCAAGAAGTAAGTCTGCATAGCACGTTCTTTTTTGCAGCTCATCTCCTTCAATCTTTAAGCCAAATCCAGGCTTTGATACAAGGGTCATGCCGTAACGGGCTAACAGCTCTCGTCCTTTTTTTAAATCGCTGCTGACCGTCATGCGGCTGATAAACAGTTCTTCAGCCAGCTGGTCAATTTTTAAGTAATCTGATTGAAGCAGCAGCTTTCTCATCATAAATCGTACACGCTCTTCTGGCATGACGGGGACAAGAGAGCGGGCAGGAAGCTTTTGCTGATGAAGCCAAAGTAAGAAAGCATCTTGGTCACTCGTTAAAAGAGTATATCCTTTCCCGCGAATCGTTTTAATCATGGCCCCAGTTTCCTTTAAATACTCATTTGCTTCCTTGATTAAATTGCGGATAGAGCGGTCAGATAAGCGAAAAGAGGCAGTGAGCTCCTCCAGCTTCACGAACCCCTTCGTTTCAAATAGCCGCTGAATCAGCTGATAGGTTCGAGGATCTGCCGTCATCATCATTGCGCGGCTCCTTGCGCCTGTAAGGCATCAGTTCCAAGAGCGATGGCGCCCATTAAACCAGATAATCCATCAAAGGATGGTTTTGTGATAATTTCATGTAAAGGCTTTGGCAGCTGCAAATAGCCGTGAAGCCGTTTGTCTGTTTCATCAAGAATAAGCGGCAGCATAGCCGGCTGTTTCATCACACCTCCGCCTAGAATGATGCGTTCAGGTGAAAGGGTGAGCAGCAGGTTAGCAGTCATTTGCCCGAGATAGTAAGCATGAAGTGACCAGGCTGGATGATCCTCTGGCAGCATTTGTGCCAGTGTATGATAGCGTCCTTCTATGGCAGGACCAGATGCCAGTCCCTCTAAACAGTCATGATGTATAGGGCAGCAGCCTCCGTAAGTGTCATGAGGATGCCGCTGAACGGTGATATGACCCATTTCTGGATGCAGCAATCCGTGAATCAGGCGATGTTCAATATAGGCACCGCCGCCTATTCCAGTCCCAACAGTAATATAGACCAAGGAGGCAGGCTTTTCTGCTTCAGTTGAAAAACGGGCTTCTCCGAGTGCTGCACAGTTCACATCGGTATCAAGCTTCATCGGGATCCCGAGGGCTTGTTTTAAGGTAGAGAGGAAAGGGAATTGGCGCCAGGCTGTTTTTGGTGTGTCTAAAATCGTCCCATAGCTTAGGCTTTGCTCTTTCACATCGACAGGCCCGAATGCCCCAATTCCAATAGCATCGACACGATGCTTTGTAAAGTAATCGATCACTTGCCGGCATGTTTCATCTGGATTCCCTGTTGCAAAGGAAGTCATGTGTTCAATCGTTCCGTCTGTTGTTCCGTAGCCGCAGACAAATTTCGTTCCGCCTGCTTCAATGCCTCCAATTCGCATGATCAATGCCCTCCATTAAAGAGGGGCGGAATCCAATGGATCCCGCCCCTACATGTTCATTTTTTCTTTACAATGTAGGTTTGTACCTGACAAGGTGTAAGCGGTTCAATGTGTAATGATCCATGTTGTGCTTTGAGTATATGTCCTTCAGGTGTTTCTCCTAAATTCGCTGTTTCTCCGTGTTGTAGAGATGAACTATTGATTGAAGCGGCTGTTTGACGCGTTAAATATGGATTGAAGAGACGAATGACAATGCCTGTTCCATGCTCTTCTTTTTTCAGAGCGCTTAGAATGGCTCCATCTGTCTCGATGTCAAGCAGGCTATAAGTAGATTGTAAGTCTTCTTTTTCATCTCGGAAAGAGAAAATTAAACGACCGTTTAAAAAGTCTGCCCGCTCGTAGCATTGAACAGGGGTGGTGTACCGTTTGGCAAGCTGTGCCAAGTGTCCCTCGCTGACCGCGTCCTTGCTATAATGCATTCCAAATGAGAATGACAGTGCACCTTGCAGCTGAGCGTCTGGTGTATCAACAATTTTTTCCCCAGATGCGCGTCCTGGACGGTAAAGAAGGTTTTCTTTCCCCATTTTTCCGAAACAGCGGAAGAGCGTATATGCAATCGTTGTATAGCCTTCTCCTGTGATCTGATATTCTCTCACGCAGTCGGTCAACAGAGCGGCACCATATGCTTCATCACGAAGTGCGACAAAGGATTGCATCGGTTCAATGGTGATCGGTTTTTCTTCCCAATGTTCATTGTTCCACCATTCTAGCTCTTGCGTCAGCTCTGTTGGGCGTTCGATTGTACCAAACTGTTGATCGCTCAGTGATACGTTTGATGCGATGCCTGTATCAAAAAGAACGCGCAGGCGATGATCTAACGCATGGTTGTCCACATCTACATGAAAACGGATGACAGCATCGTCTTTGTTTAATGCTATCTTCACTGTGATCGGAAGTGAAGTCGCAGCCAATTGCTTAGAGCGCTCCTCTAGGTCGTAAGGGACAGTGAGCTGAAGCTTGATGTTCAGCTCTTGCTGCAGGCCGCTTTTAGCCACTGAGATGTCTGCTGATGAAAGATCCTTTGATGACACATACAAGTCCTCACGAGGGGGTGAATAGTTGTAGGAATCCCCATCATCTCCGTTGTCTTCAAAGATCATTTGCTCAGAGAATGTCCGGCCAGTTTGTTTATCTGTGATGTCCAGTGATCCGTTGTCATTTGCCGCAATGCGGTAATACATATTTTCAATCACGCGTCCTTCAGTTTGTTCCCATGCCGATTCGCTTGATTCATCGAAGACCATGCTGACCTGTGTATAACCAACTGACGGTAAGTCGAGGGCTTCAATCAGCAGCACAGCTTTCCATACTTGCTTTGGCATGTACACTTCTTTACTTGGGTTAAGAGAAATTTGCTGTGCCAGCACATAATCTGTGACATCGGTTTTGCTTTTCACTGTGTACTGAAGCGTTCTTCCATTAGCATCCTTTAACGTAAATGGACGTTCCGTGATAAAGGTTTCGACTTCAATGACTTCAGAACGCTTTGAAGGCAGGGTATTGAACAACGTAAATGTGATTTCTTGCTCTGTT
Source organism: Bacillus sp. FSL L8-0654 (assembly GCF_038629965.1). NCBI lineage: Bacteria > Bacillati > Bacillota > Bacilli > Caryophanales > Bacillaceae > Bacillus > Bacillus sp. FSL L8-0654. The sequence continues at coordinate 249,890 of NZ_CP152026.1, forward strand.
TGCAGTCGAATAGCGATGAGACGCATGTGTAAGTCCACAAGATTCTCAGCGATTTCCTTTGCCTGTTTGTAGCGGAAGAAGACGTCTTGATTCGTCGTGTCGCTATTACAGCCGCCAATGCTGTCATGCGCTGCATTTTCAAACATGAGGTACCAAATATCGCGAACCGTATCATGCGGATAGTCGTGTCCGAGAGAATAGCTGATCGTTAGGATGGGCTCCATCACATTCACGAGATAGTTTTCAATTTGATTGTTTAAGATTTTTAAATCCGCTCGTGTTGAAAAAATAGATTTATGAATCCGCATATGCTTCGCATGAATGAGCTCTCCGTGTAATGTCTCAAAAGATGTCCGCTCTTTTTTCACGGCTGCAATATAATCTTCTAAACTGCTGATTTCATAGTGATGCTCGTCAAGTTCATTGGCTTTTTCTAATAAATCAGGCAGGTTTTTGCGAATCGGTGCTTGGTCAAAACCATTCGGGAAATAGACATTCTTTGTGGTGGCCTTTGCTTGCAACGCACCGATTTTTTCAGATAAAAAGGCTTGTAAGTCCTCATCCTTCTCAGGGATATTACCACCGTAGTAGTAGCCAAATGGCAGATTCACAGCAAAGACTTCACTGCCGTCAGCACCGCGCCAATTGAATTCAGTATGGTTCGTCATATGGTCAGAAACGCCGCGCCAAAATGCTGTATCGACAATACCGAATCCGCGATAAATTTGAGGCATTTGTGCGGATTGACCGAAGGAGTCAGGGACATAGCCGACTTTCATCACGTGGCCGAACTGTTGACAGCGTTCAATCCCATATTGTAGGTTCCGCACAATCGATTCACCTGAAATGACGAGCTGGTCGGTTTGGGTATACCATGGGCCGATGATGAGACGTTTCGCTGTGACAAGCTTTTTGATTCGATTCTCATCCTCTGGCCGCCATTTCAGATAATCATCTAATAAGGAAGCCTGGGCATCGAGCATGAAGTAATGGAACCTTTCATCTGTTTCAAGGGTATCTAAGATGTCCATTACGCTTTTCATTAAGTAAATACGGGAGCGGGAGGTGGTGAAATACCATTCCCGGTCCCAGTGAGTATGTGGAATCACATGTACATTGACAGTCATTGATCAACGACACCTTTCTTCGTTCAAATTATCCTTCTAGCACAAGGTCAAAATCGTCTTCTTCTTTCTGCTTCTGATCATGTTCCGGCGTTTTTGGCTCTTTTTTCTCAGAGAAATTCACAAGCAGGTTGGCGCCAATACCGATGACGAGTGCGCCAGTAAGGGCTCCGATTAAATAAGCCCACCAGTTTCCGACTGAGAAGAAGCCGTATAGCCCGCCAATTGGCGGCATGATGTCATGAACTCCTAATAATGCAGCGACCCCGCTTCCAACAGCACATGCGACAACATTGAGCGGAATCAATTTCAAAGGATTGACGAGGGTAAAAGGGATCGCCCCTTCCGTAATACCGATAATGCCCATGACAAGGCCGCCTCGTCCGGCTTCTCTAAAGGTTGGGGAGAAGTTGCGTTTTCGAATCAATGTCGCAAGCCCGTATCCAAGCGGTGGAATGACAATCGCAATATTGACGAGAATGGCAGGGAGGTAGACACCTGATAGGAAGAGGGCGTTACCAGCCATCCACGCTGATTTATTCACCGGTCCGCCAAGATCGAAGCCAATCATCGCACCTAAAATGAGAGCGAGCGCGAGTGTGCTTGTTCCATCAGCGACCATGCCTTTGATCCATTCAATTAATGCCGTGTTCAAAGCGCCTAATGGGCCGCCCAGCAGAACTGACATAAGAAGTCCGGTTAAGCCAACGGTAATAAGCGGAAGGATGAGCAGAGGGACGAGCCCAGCTGCAGAGCCTTGAATTTGAATTTTTCTTTTCACAAAAAGAGCAACATATCCTGCGAAGAAGCCTGCGATGACGGCACCTATAAATCCGGCATTTGTTGAGCTGGCAAGGGCCCCGCCGATAAAACCAGCCGCAAGACCTGATTTATCCGCAATCGAATAGGCGATAAATCCAGCGAGCAGGACGTTCATTAAGCCAATGCCTGTCCAGCCTACCTGCTCCATTAAATAGGCACCGTGCAGTATGCCGCCAGCATCCTTATAGGTGTTTAAATCTGAAACACCAAACCCTAATCCGACCAGTTTTGCTAAACCAACGATAAGTGAGGCGCCGATGATTACAGGAAGAATATAAGAAATACCGGTCATGAGATGGCCTTCAATGACTTTTAATTTTGCTTTCATTTTCTTTGCTCCTTTCTATATGGCATTGCTCATGTTTATTGAGATTCAGACTTTTTCTTTTCAACAAGTGCTACAGCTTTGGTGATAATTTGTTCGGCATTTTTTAAGGCACGTCCGATCTCGACACGTACAGTGGGAATGCCTGAGAAGCGTTCCGCATCGTTGATATGCTGATTTGAGGCAATGATGCAGAGGTCTGCCTGCTGCGCTTCTTCTGCTGTAATGCCGTTCACCTGTCCCATAATCCCCTGCTGTTCGATTTTGATCTCGTGTCCGAGCTGTTTACCTGCATTTTCTAACGCTTTGGCTGCCATTGGAGTATGAGCTAACCCTGCTGGACATGAAGTGACACCGACAATTTTCATTGTGTAATCCCCTCTTTCAATTGTTGTTCAATGACGTCGTAATAGTAATCAGCTGTTTGACCTGGTTGAATCTTCTCGATAAAAGCAGGTTCCATTAGACTGGTCGCAATACCTGACAGTAATTTCAGATGTGTGACATTAGCTTCTTCTAGTGGAACGAGCAGTGTAAATAAATAGCTTGTGGGCAAATCGTCGAAGCTTCCCCATTCAATGGGTTGTTCAAGTTCTAAAAAAAGAAGTGAAGCCGTTTGTACAGCGGAGCTTTTTGTATGTGGAATGGCGAAGCCTTGCTGAAGTCCTGTTGAGACTTCGTCTTCGCGTGTCAACAAATCTGCTAATAGCCCCGCCTGATTGTTTGTAATCTGAAGGTCTTCAGCTTTCTCGGAAATGTATTGTAAAATCTCATTCTTTGATCGTCCGTTTACTTGTGTGAAAACATGATCTTTTTGGAACAAGCTGATCCCTTCTCTCTTGTTTGTTAAGCGCTTACAAGTTGATTGTAATGTACTTTTCCGCATGGTTAAATAGCATCATTTTCCGTTTGAAATGGCAAAAAGTTTATGAAGCTATCCGTCTTGCTGACTGAATATCTCAAATCCTAGCTTAAAACGAGTTTAATTATATAAAAAACAGATTCTACTAAATGTCTTTCTGTGATATTCTTCCAAGGTATCATAAAAGATAAGGGGGTCTTTTCATGTTCAAAAAGCAGGTCAAATCCTGTGTGATCGTACTCATGGTCATCATTCTATGTATGGCAGCATTACCTGGATACGAGGCAGCAGCTGCCAGTCATGGAACAAGTGTCAATGAAGCCATTGGGTTAAAAAATGGTGAAGTCATCTCAGGTACATTACAGAATGAAAAGGAAGAGTCTTGGTATCAAATCACGCCATCTGCACAAGAGGTGGCAAAACATACACACATGCAAATTTCTGTGAAAAGTAAACAAGTGCTGTCTGTATCGGTCTATCCAAGCAAGGACAGAGCGATGAAGGATGACACATATTCAAGATATCGCGTGGACACAGCAAGCGGAGAGACAGAGATCAACTTCCCGCATGCATGGTCAGGTCCCTATTATGTCAAAGTGCTCTATTTAGGGTCAGAGGAAGACAGCCGTGATGAGGAAGAGGATGCGGCATATACAATCGGATATAAAGGAGCTAATCTTCCGCCTTCTGAACCTGTTTTTCCTGAAGAAGATGAGCCTGAAATCATTATTATTGAGAAAAAGTACGGGCGTGAAATTCTTCAATCGATTCGTACAATCGAAGATAAACGATTCAATGAAACAGCAGAAGGTCAAAAGCTTTCACGTCTGCTCCAAAAGACAAAGCCGTTTCTCAAATCAAAGCTCATCAAACATCAAAAAGAGCAGCAAAAGGTTTACAACCATCTGCTCACATTAAAAACACTGCTAAGTGACATAGAGAAAAATGGTGCATTTAGCGGTCATATCGTAACAGAAAAAGAACAGCAGGCGATCGGCTCCCTTTTTGATATGCTCAAAGAAGCAAGTCCGGCATATTTAAAAAAGGAATTAATAGCCGTCAGTCAAAAAATGGGCATCGATCAGCTTGAAGGAAAGTCAGTTGGTTATGTATTAGAGAAACAAAAACTTGTAAAAGAAGAGAAGGTTAAAACGAATAAGATCATTTTTAAATTAAAGGATGACCAAACACTTCAATCTGCGAAAAAGAAAATGAAAAGCTACGGCATCCAAGAAAACCGTGTGACATCACAGTCAGTCAGTCCTTTATTCAAAGGAATGTATGTCTATGATGTGCCAGCAGGGCAAGAATCCGCTGGAAAGACACTAAAAGCAGGCAAAGCGGCGATCAAGAGCACGGCAAGAAAGCTTTCCAGCATGCCGAATGTTGAATTTGCAGAGCCTGTTCAAACCTATCGTGCGCTAAGCAGCGACGCGCAGTATGGTTATCAGTGGCCGCTGAAAAACAGTGCGCAAAACAGCGGGAAAAAAGGCGCTGACGTCAAATTTGAACAAATGAATACACTGATTGGCACAAGCAAAATGAAGCAAACATTAATTGCTGTTGTGGATACAGGTGTAGACAGCCGTTTGACAGATTTAAACGGGACTGTTCGTACAGACTTAGGTGCGAATCTCATTGGACGAAACAAAGATGCGATTGATGACAATGGACACGGTACGCATGTGGCAGGCATCATTGCCGCAAAATCCGATAATCATTACTCAATGGCAGGTCTCAATCAACATACGGGCATCATTCCGGTGAAGGTGCTGGATGCCTATGGCTTTGGCGATACAGAGCATATTGCACTTGGAATCAAGCATGCAGTGGACAAAGGCGCAAAGGTGATCAACATGAGCCTTGGCGGCTACTACAGCAGAGTGATTGAATATGCAATGAATTATGCTGCACAAAGAAATGTACTAGTGGTCGTGGCAAGTGGAAATGATGGCGTACCAGAAATGGGCTACCCTGCCACGTCAAAATACGCAATGGCGGTTGGCGCAAGCAACCGTATGGATATTGCCGCTGAGTTTTCAAGCTATGGCAAAGGACTGAGCATGTCAGCACCAGGGTCGGATATTCCGAGCCTCATGCCTGATGGGAATGTCTCATACCTGAGCGGGACATCAATGGCGACACCATATGTGGCAGCAGCAGCAGGGTTACTGCTTTCTAAAAATCCATCCTTAAAGCCAAATCAAGTGAGAAATCTTTTGCAAAGTACAGCAGATGACATCTCATTTAAATCTATTGATGGAAAAGACGACGTTTTCTATGATGAAAACGAGGAGCCAATTGTCGATCCGAAAATCCCAGGAATTGATTGGATGACAGGACATGGCAGACTGAATGCATTTGCTGCATTAAGTGCTGTCGAATTGAATGCATCAGTGAACAAAGTGGAAGATCAGCATCAAAAGGTGACAGGTAAAGCAAAAGCCGGCGCTGCTATTTCTGTGTATAGAGGCAAAACGCTGCTTGGAAAAGGCACAGCAGGCAAAAAAGGCACCTTTAGTGTGAAGATTAAGCATCAGAACAAAAACAAGGTCCTTCACATTAAAATGTCAAAAGGAAAGGCCGCTACGACGCTCAAAACCGTCGTGAAAAAAGGCAAAGCACCAGCTAAGCCGAAAGTCAGCAAAGTAACAGTCAAAAGTAAAGCCGTCAAAGGGACTGCGGGTGCAGGCTTGACCATTAAAGTGAAAAACAAATCGAAGAAAGTCATCAAAACAGTCAAAACCAATAGCAAGGGTGCATTTTCTGCCCAAATCAAACCACAGAAAGCCAAAACGGTTTTATATGTGACCGCATCAGATGTGAGAAAAAGAGAAAGCAAAGCGGTAAAAGTGGTTGTGAAAAAATAAAAGAAGAACTTCCCTTTCTAAGAAAAGGGAGGTTTTTTTGTTTTTAACTGGAAATATACCAATTAATGTCGATAGTAATATAGTAGGAAAAAAAAGGAGGATTTATCGATGAAAAAAATCATGTTTGCTTTCTTTCTATCATTGCTTCTCGTATTCCCAAGCTTTGCACATGCTGAAGAAACAGGGGCAGTACCAGCATCAGTAGAAGTAACAAGTGTCACAGCAGCCGATAGTGGAATAGTGAATTACGGCTATGGCAGTAAATATCGCGTGGGTTCTTATTATCCAGCTACGTTTAAAGGGACACTTAAAGATGCAAGCGGAAACCTCATGCCTAATCAGCCGATCAAGCTTTATTTTGAAGCAGCCATCAAATCATATGCTCAAACAGCGACAGGCACAACAGACGAGAATGGACAGTTTTCACTGACGTTTCAAGTTCCTGCAGGTGCAGGCTACCAATCATACAATAATGCAGGCTGGTCAACACATTACTACGATATCGTTCCAGTGACGTTCACGTCAAACGACATCAAACTATCTTCAAATGTCACAAGTGTGTACCATTTGGCATATACATCACGTTACTAATCTCATAGAAAAAAAGGATGTCATCAGGTGACATCCTTTTCTTTTTGTTAGCAAACCTGCTGGGCGGCAACCGAAAGAGTCGATAAACAAACACTCATCAGCCGTTATTCCCAGATTCGATCGAGCGTTTAACTTTTAATCTTGAGCTTTGATAGATAAGAACTTTCACACTTGAACTTTGATCCTTGAACGTTCAGCTTTGAGCTTTTATCAAGGATCATCCTAAGATGATCATCAGATGAGGAGGGAATGACCTTTCCCTCGGAGGTGTTTAGTCCTATCGATTTTCGGCTCACTAACAAAATCAATTAATCGATCTGTATTTTCGTTAGTGTATTGCTTTCCGACAAGGAAAAATCAACTTCCATTTGAAAATCTTCAATTTCTTTCGAAAGCTGTTCAATTTTCACTCGAAGGCGAAGCGGATCGATGATCACCGCCTCATTTTCAGCTAGAAAAGACTTCACGATCTCTTGGTTGGTGGCTGCTTGTGTCTTTCCATCTTTCCCAAACAAGGTCTCTAAATGCTGATCAAGTCTCATTTTCACATCTTCATTCGTTTGTTCAGCTTTGTCGACCAGCTCTTTGTACACCTGTTTCATTTTCCGTAAATAACGAATATCGTAGTCTATCGACGTCTTTCGTTCAATCGCCTCTGCCACCGTCATACGGACACCCGCCACATCAATCATTGTGGTTGCATTTGATACAACGATGGCTGATTTGATGGCATTCCGGCGTTTGATTAAAGCTCGAATCGATTGATCATCAGCCTTTGCCTTTTTTTCAATCTCTTCTTGATTCTGAAATCCGTGCTGTATATGTTTCCCGATCATCAATCCACCGAGTACGGCTTCATCAACGGTTCGGTTGATTCTTTTATCTAACATTTTCAGTTCACTTAATGCTCTTGTAATGGTCATTTCCATATTCACGACAACTCCCTTGGTTCATCCTGAAATCATAGATTCCTATCATATACCAAAGTGTGCTTCTTTTACTAGCGATATCCTTTTTTGTCAGATGAAAAACCCCTGATGTTTATACACCAGGTTTTTCGCGTTTTTTCTGAATCCAAGCTGTCACGTAATAGGCAGCATAGCAGAGCGCAATGAAAGGAATGCCGCAGATGAGGGCAATCCGCTGATTTGGATCAAAGGCAATGCCGATGACAGATGCAAGACATAGGAGGAAGGCTGCAATCGGAACTACTGGATAGAGCGGTGTTCGAAAGGATAAATCATGAAGCTGTCCGCCTTCCTGTAAAAATCTTTTCCGGAACATAAACTGTGAGGCAGCAATCCCCATCCATACAACCACAACGGCCAGTCCAGAGATTGACACTAGGACAAGGTATACCGTTTCTGGTGCGATCACGCTCGATAGCAAAGAAAGAATACCACCGATCATACTTAAAATGAGTGCATTCAAAGGAATGCCTTTTGACGTCAGCTTCGCCAGTTTTTTAGGAAGTGTCCGTTCCTCAGAAAGCGACCAAAGCATACGAGATGATGCGTATAATCCTGAGTTTGCGGCAGATAAGATCGCGGTCAGGATGACAAAATTCATGAAATCTGCGGCATAAGGAATCCCGATACGATCAAATACCACGACAAATGGGCTTTTGATCACCCCGGCTTCTTCTACTGGAATCAAGCCAGCCAACACAACAATCGTTCCAACGAAAAACAGGACGAGACGCAGGACGGTTGTGCGAATGGCTCTTGGAATGGTCTCGTCAGGATTGACGCTTTCACCCGCAGCAATCCCAATCAACTCCGTACCTGAAAAAGCAAAGTTGACCGCAAGCATCGTCATTAAAATTGGTAAAAAGCCGTTTGGGAAAAGTCCGCCTTCGCCAGTGAAATTAGAAAAGAACGGAGCGGCCTCACCGCCCTTTAATGGGATCAAACCAAACATGGCAGCTCCGCCAAGAATAATAAAGAGAATAATAGCCATCACTTTAATACTGGAAAACCAAAACTCTGATTCTGCAAAAAACTTGACTGTAAATGCATTCAGTAAAAAGATGAGAAGAGCAAAAACACCACTCCACATCCAAACTGAAGTGTCTGGAAACCAGCGCTGCATTAATAGTCCTGCGGCTGTAAATTCCGAACCGAGTGCCACTGTCCATGTCAGCCAGTATAGCCAAGCAACCGTATAGCCTGTACCAGGTCCAATGTATTTTGTTGCATACGTATGAAAAGCCCCTGTGACCGGCATTGCGACAGACAGCTCACCTAAACAAAGCATCACGAGGTAGACAATTAAAGCCCCGACAAGATAGGCAAGAATGGTCCCCGCAGGTCCGGCCTGATTGATGGTATACCCAGAGCTTAAAAAGAGCCCTGTTCCAATGACGCCGCCTAGAGAAAGCATGAACAGGTGCCGGCTCGTCATTTTTCGTTGATATTGTTGTGACTGATCTTTTGCTTGTTCCATGTCTTCCCGCCCTTTTGCTTAGAAGTATGTGTGATGATTCATGATGCTACGATGTGGTTCGTTTTAAGATGTCATTGATATCTTCTGGGGTCGTCCGGCAGCAGCCGCCGATGATATGCGCGCCGTCTTTGTACCATTGATGCGCACATTCCCCAAAAGTAAGATGAGACGTATCTCCGTTCCATACTTTTTCTTCAGGATCATATATTTCACCTGAGTTTGGATATACCACAATCGGTTTGCTCGTTCCCTTTTTCATTTCTTGAATAAGAGAAGTAATAAATTGCGGCGGCGTACAGTTCACGCCGACGGCAGCGATTTGTTCATAAGGCTCAAGCGCCTGTACACATTCTCGAATGGAATCACCTTCACTAATGTGCAGGCCATCCTTTGCGCTGAATGTGATCCAAGCAGATACACCGCTGAATTCATCCTGCAGCAGCTTTGCAATGGCAGTTGCTTCAATCAGACAAGGAATCGTTTCGCATGCAAGAATATCTGCACCCGCTTCTACTAATGCCTGAATTCTTGGTCTGTGAAAATCAATAAGAGCCTGCTCTGAGAGTCCATAATTTCCTTTATATTCTGAACCATCAGATAAATAAGCGCCGAATGGCCCCACAGATCCAGCGACAAATGGTTTTGTCCGTCCTTCACGACGCGCTTCATCCTGCCAAAAAAGGTCGCGTGCCTCTTTCGCAAGAGTGACAGAGCGTTTCATGAGTTCAATCGCTTCTTCTTTTGTATAGCCTTTTTCAGCAAAGCCTTCAATCGTTGTTTGGTAGCTGGCGGTTGTTGCGCAGTCAGCACCTGCTTGGAAGTAGTCCAAGTGTACTTGCTGAATCAATTGTGGCTGTTCAATAAGTATTTTGGCTGACCATAAACGATCGTTTAAGTTACAGCCCTTTCGTTCAAGCTCTGTTGCTAATGCACCGTCTAAAATCAAAGGTGCGTGAGCCTGTAAACGGCTTTGAATAGGATTCATCGGAATCAAACAGCCTCCTTTTTAGATCGGAAATGATGGATATGATATGAGGCAGTAGTTTAAATGACTAAAGTGTTTTTGTCAAGGAGAGGAAAAAGCATCATAGGGCGGAAAAACCCTGAAAACATGCGGGTTTTGATGCATAAAAATGCAGTCAAAATAATAGAAAACCAAGTCATTGACAGCCTCTGAAAAGAGATATATATTATGGAAAGATTGATTTCAGAAAGCTTCATCAAAAGGCGCCGTCTTTTGATTTTTATGTTGTCCAACGACTGTCTTCTTTCGTGCAGAAAGAGGGTTTTTTATATGCTTAAAAAAGGAGGAAAGAAGAAATTGAAAAAATGTGTAAAAGATATAGCGATGATTCTAGTTGGTTCTTTTTTATTTGCCGCAGCAGTGAACATGTTTGTCATTCCGCTTGAATTTGGTGAAGGCGGCGTCACGGGGCTGTCCATTATTTTTTATTATTTGTTTGAGATTGCACCGTGGCTGACGAACCTCGTGTTTAATGCCATCTTACTGCTTGTCGGCTATAAGTATTTAGACAAGAAGACCACGATTTATACTGTGGTTGCCGTCGCAAGTAACTCTCTATTTTTGCACCTGACCACAACATGGGTCGTGAATGTTCATGAATTGATCATTGGAGCGATTTTTGCAGGAATTATCATCGGAATTGGGATTGGTCTTGTGCTCAGAGCAGGTGGAACAACGGCGGGTTCTGCCATTCTCGGAAGAATTGCCAACAAGTATTTAGACTGGAACGTGAGCTATGCCATTTTGTTCTTTGATCTGATCGTTGTATTTGCTTCCTATTTTATTATTGGTGCGGAAAAATTAATGTTTACCATTGTGATGCTGTACGTGGCGACAAAGGTGATGGACTTCGTGATAGAAGGACTTAACACGAAAAAGGCAGTGACGATTATTTCTTCATGCAAAGATGATATTGCGGAAGAAATCAATCACACCTTAGATCGAGGCGTAACGATTTTAAACGGACGCGGTCATTATTCAAAGGAATCGAAGGAAATTCTTTACGCGGTCATTCAAAAGCAGGAGCTCATGCGCCTTAAGAAAATTATTAAGAAAATAGATCGAGACGCATTCGTTGTTGTCCATGACGTACGCGATGTGTTCGGAGAAGGATTTGTGAATATATAAAAATGAAAAGACCCTAAAAAGGGTCTTTTTTTTATTCTCTATACCTCTTGTCACACAATACTATGTAATGTATAGTATAAATAGTTAGGAGTTGTAAACATGAATGCACAATTAAAAAAAGGATTACTGGAATTTTGTGTACTGGCGGTATTAAAGAAAGGCGATTCCTATGGTTATCAAATCATTAAAGATATGTCCCATTGTATTGAGATTTCAGAATCGACATTGTATCCGATTTTAAAGCGTTTAGAGCAAAACAATTATGTGGAGACCTATTCCCAGGAACATAACAGTCGATTAAGAAAATACTACCGCATGACAGAAAGCGGGCGGGAGCATATGGCGCAGTTTTTAGAGGAATGGGATCAGGTGATGGCGATTTACGACTTTATTTCTGGAGGACAGGGCAATGAATAAAAAAGAATTTTTGAGCAGCCTAAAGAAGCATCTGCATCTTCTAGGCGAAAAAGACAGTGATCGGTTTATCGAATACTACGATGAAATGATTGAGGATTATCAGGAAGATGGCTATAGTGAACAGGAAGCGGTTCAGCAAGTCGGACAGCCTGCTATGATCGCTGAAGGGATTATGAAGGAACAAGGTATAAAAACCGTTCAGGTGCCGACGTTTGGAGAAAAAGCCACAAGACTCTCCATTCTCATTTTAGGCTTTCCGTTATGGGGCAGTATTCTAGCAACAGTCTTCCTGCTGATTCTTTCTGTGTATATGGTGATTTGGTGCATTCCACTCGTGACAGGTGCATTGACGCTTACTGGTCTGCTCGGCGGTTTTTGGAGCATCATTGGTTCTCCATTTATTTTTCAGGACGGTTTGCATGTAGTGGTGACGCAGGTTGGCGTTGGTATTCTTCTATTAGGTGTCGGATTATTAAGCGGCATAGCCACGGCGTATTTGACAAAGCTATTTGTGCAAATGACTATTCAAACAACTAAGGCATTCATGGGAATGTTTAAAAAGAAGGTCGTGAGAGTATGAACGTGAATGATTTAAAAAAGCAATGCATCAAATGGGGGATCATCTTCACCGTTGCCGGAGGAATTGTCATGACAATTGGTTTTGGACTATCAGGCTTTGATTTAGATGCATATCACAACAATGACCAGAGTAACGTGTTCCGCACCATCAATTGGAGCAAGCCATAATAAATGAAAAAACCCGCTTATGCGGGTCTCAGCGTGTAGACAAACCCTGGCAAGATTGCCAATACATTTAAGGTGAACAAATCTGTGTTCATGATGGATCTTGTAAAGTGAAATTATAGAATATGAAGACAACAAAAAAAGAGCTTGCATAAGCTCTTTTTTATTCTGCCTTGACTGAAGGCAGATAACCTGTCTTTTTTTGTTTGTTTACTTACTTTAGTATTGCTGGTGTTAGGATTAAATACCAAGAAGGGATAGTTGAATTTGACGACGAATTTATCAAAATAAAACACTTTGTGAATTCCAAGATAGGCAGTCATGGGAGGAGGGGAATAGTGATGAGTGAGGAATTGAATAGTGAACAGATACTATATCTTAAGAGCTACGAAAGAGAAAAGAGATTATTAGCCTTTAACAGTGTGCAGGCTGGGGAAGAGTTCGAAGGGAACTCTAGTTTAAAGCTTGAATCACTAATAGGCAGATGGGTACTCATTGATTACATTGACAATGGTTTTGTCAATTCAGATACCCGGTGTGAATGTGGAAGACCATTAAGGTATCAGTACATTGTAAAACACAACCAGACTGGTAAAAGCAAAAGGCTAGGAATAAAACATTTTGAAGATCATATTGGATTGAAGAAAGCTGTTGTCAATCGAATTAAGAAAGAGTTTGCTTCCATACAAAAAGAGGTTGAAGAAATTTCTAATAGAAGAACACAATTAACTTGGTCCTTGGTGAATGAATTGGGTTATGTTCCAAGCATGAGTGAAGATATGAAGAAACAAGTCAAACTGGGTTTATCTCTTTCCAACAAGCAAATGAAAAAAATTAAACTGGAAATGGAACAGAAACATCAGTACAAAGAGAATGATCAATATAAAACTAATTTTGATCGAGATCTGTTCAGCTTTGATTCAGTCATTGAAACTGGTGAGCTAACGACAATCCAAAAGGAGAATATCCTGGCTTATATGGGAAAGGGAATAGAAAGTCCAAAAATCATTACTGACATGCTAATCGAGTATAACTTGATTAGTAATGAAAGATATTCTTCGGGTACACCCAAGGCTTATCCTTATGTATGCAAGTTCATGGGGAAAAAGGGTTTTTATTAAATTAAACGAGAAAAATGGTATTTAGGAAGTAGAATCGAAAATGAAAGAAGTGGCCGACAAACTAATCACTTGAAGTGTGAAAGAAGGTCAAGTACTAACATTATAATGTGTTACCGTTGAATGATCCCTCTGGTGTCTTTTTTTATTGTAAAAATGTTATTGAAATACAGGTCACTGTACAATACCTGAATTCAATTGAAACTAAACAGCCAGTCATCGAAAGATTTTCGACAACTGGCTGTTTTTATAAAGGTATATTTATCCCTTAGAGAGGATTTACTTTTTATCACTTAAGTGATTCAAACGTTTTCGAAGAACTAGGGATGAGACAGTGAAAACTGTGAATGCGCCAGCTGAACCAGCAGCAAACATCAGCACAAAGTTTTCGTTTGGGTCTTTGAATAACAAAGAGACCGAGAGAACTAAAGCCGCACCACTAATTCCTAATCCTAATATTGACATCGCTAATAATTTATTCATAGAAACACCCTCAGACTCACAATTTGAAACAAGCAACTACTGCACCCATCCCACCAGCTCCAAGAACTGCATATGCGCCAATACATGCTGCACATATTGGAGCAGTAACCGGCGTTGGAGCTGCACATGAACCAGCACAACCAACCGCAATTAAATAAGCCGCACCACTACCAATTCCAAGCACTGATGCAATGCAAGCTGCTTTTGCTTTTACGCCCTGTGTTTGAATTTCAGGAGGATTTTCTGCAAGTAATTCTTCATCTGACATATAAGATAGCTCAGTATCAACTGACTTTACAAGAGAACCATCCACATAAGTCTCAACCTTGAAATTACCCTTATCATTCTTTGTCACCAACATTTCATTTGCCTGTAAGACGGTATGATCCTCATCAATGAAAAGAGTGATATTACTAGGAAGGCTATAATCTCCATTTATAGGAACTGTAACAGCTGTAACTCCACCACCCACTTTATAAACACTGGATTTTTTCAATCCGTATGTATCTACAGGTGCTATAGCTTTAACTCCCCCGTTCTCTATAGTATCAAGCGCTATATTGACCATTTCAGCGGCAGCATCTCCCTTGATTGGAACAATTGAAGAATCACCTTCTTTCGCAGAAACCCCTGCAGTTGAAGAAAAACTAAAACAAATCAGGGAAAAAATCAATATTAATTGCAAGAATGATTTTTTCTTCTTAGACATAAAAATTTCCTCCTCTTTAATATTTTTGTTGCATTTAACTATTTATATGTAAATATTACATTTACCTTCCTTATTTGGTATTTTTGCAAAAATGAGTAATAACACCTAATTATTGTCCGTACAATCGACATTATTAATAGTTTTTGCTTTTAAGAGAATAATTCTAAATCACTAGTAAAAGGTGTAGAGGTCACAAAAATTATGTGGGGAATATAATTTGTAATGATTCAGAAGAGTTGTGGAAAGAGAAAAGAGCGCTGTAAAAAAAGACATGTTTATGAAGTACTTAGACATGTTAGGGGTGTATCGATAAATACCATGATATTTCTTTAAAGAGAAGTAAAAGGAGACTTTTAAACTTCACAGCTGCAAAATGGAGATCAAAACTCGCTATATTCTTTCTTCAGACGCAATTTTAAATTGCGACCTAAATTAGCGAGATAGCTATTGATTTGCCAGTAGAAAATCAGTATCCGTATATGATATATGGTGTTTCGCATTCTTTGTCAGTTCTGCGCTCCGATGCTCGTCCTTCCTAGGGCTGCAAAGGTTTTCTATCACGCTGAAAAGAAGACGAAGAGCTAAAATCAAGATCATTTTAGCCCTTTGTCAATAGTCTTTAAACCCGCTTATGTGGGTCTTTTTTTCGCTCGGGCCACAAAGAAGAAATAACAGCAAAGTGCGCCTAGATCACAAAGCATAATGATCAGACCCATTGGAAAGGCTGTTTGGCTTCCGGCTAGTCCGACAAGAGGTGTCATGCAAGCGCCTAGCAGCATTTGCGCAACACCGATCAGTGCAGCTGCACTTCCTGCATGCGCTCCGTGATGCTGCATCGCAAGAGACGGCGCAGAGGTGCCGACAATTCCAACACTTGAGACAACAAAAAACAGCGGAATCAGAATGCCGAACAATCCTGCATCAATCGAGATCATCAAAAATAAAGTGACTCCGCCTAATGCAGCTGTCAGCAATCCAATGCGAAGGACTTTCTCTTCACCGATTTTCGCAGCGACTCGGGCAAATACTTGTCCAGCCGTGATGATTCCAAGACTATTTACCGCAAAGGCCGCACTAAATCCTTGTGGAGAAAGGTTGAAAATTTCCTGAAGCACAAACGGTGAACCAGAAATATAGGCGAACATCGCTGCGAATACAAGACCTTGTGAGAGAGCATATCCAACAAAGAGACGATCACTGGCTAAAATTTTCATCGCGCCTGCAATCTGTTGAAAGCCCCCGGTCTGTCTACGCTCTGCGGGTAAGCTTTCTTGCAGTGAAAAAATCGATCTCAGCAGCATCAATGCCCCGAGAATTCCGAGTAGTACAAATACACCCTGCCATGTCGTGAAGCGTAAAATCTGTCCGCCTGCAATAGGCGCGGCTGCCGGAGCAACCCCATTGACTAACATCAGCAGTGCAAAGAATTTCGTCATTTCTGATCCTTCATAATGATCTCGGACAATGGCTCGTGCAATGACAATGCCAGCTGAACCAGCAAGTCCTTGAATCAATCTAAGAAGAATGAACGTCCAAATCGATGTGACCACTGTACAAAGAAGGGATGCCGCAATAAAGATGATCAACCCAATCATCAGCGGTTTTCTTCTGCCGATCGTATCGCTGATCGGACCTGCAATCAGCTGGCCAAGCGCCAGTCCAATGAGACAAGCCATCAGACTTAATTGAGACAACGCCGTGCTCGCCTCAAAATCACGAGCAATATGAGGCAAAGCAGGTAAATACATATCCATTGCCAGCGGAGCAAGGGCTGTTAAAGATCCGAGCAATGCGGCAAGGAGAAATCGATTTTTTTTCGATTCTTGGGGATAAGATAAAGAACTCATATGATGACAACACTCCTCGTATACTTCCTCAACACAGCATAATGAATCAAGCGTTCCTTTTCAATGAAAAATTTTCAAAGATGATTCCGTGCAAAATGATTGATCTTTCGAATGAGACTCTTTACATTGAATGAGTAGAGAAAAGAGTAAGGTGATCGTATGCAGTGATTGCATGATACGTATACCCACTAATAGAGAGCAGGAGGTGCTGACATGAAGCAGCAAGAGCTGATCATTCGTCAAGCAGTCAAAGAAGATCATGAGGCCATCACACGCGTGCTGATCAAATCCTATGCACAGTATGAGCCTCAATTTACAGAGGAAGGCTGGCAAAATTATTCTGCCGCGCTTGCAGCAGCTGTAGATAATCCGAACATGGAGCTGATGCTTGTGGCGGAGCTTGACGGCAAGGTCGTGGGGACGCTTCAAATGTTCCGGTCATCAGAGCAAGCGTATGACAAACCTGAAATGGGCATTACATCAGCCATCGTCCGGTTTTTAGGAGTAGATCCCGATGTGAGGGGAAAAGGCATTGCAGAATCATTGCTGCGTAAAAGTATTGAACTGACGCAATCATGGGGCGAAAATGTCCTGTATCTTCATACATCTGATAAAATGCAGGCTGCCATTCGCCTATATGAAAGAATGGGCTTTGAGCGTGCGCTTGATAAAGAATTTGTGAACCAAAATGGGACACATGTCAAGAGCTATCAATATGTGATCAAGAAAGAACAGCCGGCAGGCTCATAATATAATGTGCAGCAAAAGGAAGAGCTTACCTCCATGGACAGCTCTTCCTTTTTTCAATTTACGCCCACAGTACCAGCGCCCAATAGGATACCACCCACGAGATGAAACCGAACATGACAAAGAATTTTAACATGCGCTCATAAGGAGACAGCTTTCGTTCTCTCTTCGTTTTCACCAGCTGCCAATAAAGGACATAGCCGCAAATCATGAGGATGATTTGTCCAAGCTGTGTAAAGTTTCAAGAGTCGTGATTCCGTTCATTTATTTCACCTCATCATAGGTCTTCCATAAGTAAATGAGGCAATCCTTTATTTCTTCAAAAAAATCGGTGTATACTGGAAAGAAACGAGATGTTTAGAGGGAGTTGTGACATGTTGTTTTCGCTGCATGCGGATCGTTGGGATAAAGTCATCGAGAGAAAAATCAAATACGATCAAAAAGTTGTGGAACATACCTGTCAGCTGTTAGACACAAAGGAGCAGCAGGCTGTGCTGTTTCACAAGATTGAAGAACCGTTTACGATGAGGGCAGGTGAGGGTGCTCTAACCATTCCAAAAGGGAGCTATACGACCGCCTATTATTGGAAGGATCGTCCTTATAACATATATTTCTGGAGAGATGATCAAGGGAAGGAACTAGGATCTTATTTGAATATGGTGGGAGATACACAGTTCAACGGGCAGCTGGTCATGTTTGAAGACCTCATTATTGATCTTCTCATTCTTCCGAATGGTGATGTCTTTGTGCTGGATGAAGATGAATTGCCGGAGAGTTTAGCGGATTTTGAACACGGTACAGTACGGCGGGCATTAGAGAGCGTGACGGCTTCGTTAGAAAGCATTCTCGATCAAGTGAGGGCAGATGCCGAAGGGAAATATCATCACAGCTTGTTTGAGCCGATGTTGAAATAGAAAAAACGATTCCTCGCTGAAAGGAATCGTTTTTTCTGTTAAACCTTAATACGGTTTAATCGTTTTTGTAAATTGGTTTTTGTTTTGGAGGCTTTTAGCTGTTTGACAGCGCTTTGAGCCGCTGCTTTTGTTTTCTTTGTTCGTTTGGTTTCTGCTTTTTTGACCTTTTGTTTAGCGTCCGTCACTTTCTTTTGATAAGCGACTTGTTTTTTAACTTTGTCGAGCCGGTTTTGCAGGCTTGTTTTTTCTTTGCCTTTATTTAGTTTTTTGATGGCCGTTTGAGCACTCTTAATAGCGCCCTGTGTTTTGTTCTTTTCGGCTGTTTTGACCTTTGCACGTGCCGAGCGGATATCAATGGCTGCTTGGACTTTCTTCACCCGTTCTGTGAGTGCTGTTTTTTGCTTGCTTGCAGTGAGCCGCCCAATTCTCGTTTTGGCTTGATTGACATCTGCCTGCTTTTTAGATGTTTCGGCTGTTTTGACCGCACTTGCCGCAGCCTTTAAAAAGGTGGATTGCGGCACATATTGCACGCGGCCATAGCCGAATTGCGGATCCTTCCCTTTTGCGCCAAGATCCACTGTATAGCTGCGCAATAAAGTGCGAAGCTGTGCATTTGTTTTCTTCGGATGAAGCTGCTTTAACAGTGCCAGCATTCCTGTGACATGCGGTGCAGCTTGTGATGTCCCCGTTGCATACCAATATTCATTTTTTAAATAAGTGCTGATGACGTTCTCGCCAGGGGCAGAAAATTCAATCCCTTTTCCTGTATTCGAGATAGATGCGAGTTTATCTTTGGAAGTTGTTGCAGAAACGGCAATGACACTATTGTAAGCAGCAGGGTAGCTAATATAATTCTTTTTCCCATCATTTCCGCTTGCAGCAACCACGAGCAGTCCTTTTTTATAGGCTTCATCTACTGCTGAACGCAAGATGGGGATATTGTCTTCAAAGCCTAAACTTAAATTAATAATGTCCATCTTGTTGGTAATCGCCCAATCGATGCCTCGAAGCAGACTATACAGGTCGCCTTCTCCCTTTTTATCTAACACTTTCACAGCATACAGCTTCACACCGGAAGCGACGCCGACTGTTCCATAATCGTTATTAAGCGCACCAATCGTGCCGGCGACATGTGTGCCATGTCCTTCATCATCTTTATAAGAGGATGTGTAGTTCACGAATGATTTACCGCCGGATACCTTTAAATCCTCGTGTGAGAAAATACCAGTATCTAAAACGGCTACTTTTACATTTTTACCAGTAACGCCTTCTTTTATTGCTTGCTTGATATTTAGTTTTTGCAGATTGTAAGATTTTTGTACCAATGCATCTTGATTAGTAGCAGCGGCTGTTTTCTTCATAGTAGAAGCCGCGAGTTTAACCTTTACGTTTTTTGAGACGTAAGCGATGTTTGGGTCTTTTTTGAGTGAGGTGACCGCTTGTTCATCTGCTGTCACAGCGACAGCGGGAAGATGTATGTACTGTACGTTCACTTTCTCACTTTCCTCAATCGCTGTTTGTTTTCCTTTTTGATTTTTATAGACGATGATGACATCTGTTTCTTTTGGCGGTGCAGCTGCCTGCGAATGGAAGGGCAAAGCAGTCGTCAACGCAAGAAGAAACGCAATGACGATAAGTAATTTCCTTTTCAATGCGTGGCTCCTCTCATCCGATGATCTCGGTCTTTTTTTCTCTATTATATCGGAGAAAGCAGAGGGATGGGATAGTAGAATTGTCGTCTTGTTCAGAAAGTTATTTTTACAAGTAACCTGAAATTGAAATTCATAGAATTCTAGTAGACAATAGAGACATCATGATAAGAGAAAGAAGGACATGCTGATGAACGTAAAAGAGTATATGACGTATGATGCGGCTGGCTTGGCAGCACTTGTGCAGAATAAGCAGGTAAAGCCCGAGGAGCTTATGCAGGCGGCATTTGATAGATTGAATGAGGTCAATCCAGAACTAAACGCTGTGATACGGACGAGACAAGAACAAGTTTTAAAAGACATCAAGGAGTTACATGAGTATCAGCCATTTGCTGGTGTTCCGTTTGTGCTGAAAAATATATCGCAAGGGATTAAAAATGAATCGCTGACAGCAGGAGCTTTGCTGTTAAAGGATGTAAAAGCAAATTCGGATTCGCACTTTGTTGATCGGTTGAAGCAGGCTGGTTTTCTCATGATCGGACATACAAATACACCGGAATTCGGTTTAAGAAATGTGACAGAGCCTGCTTTACATGGTCCAACGAGAAATCCTTGGAATACGGACTATTCTCCGGGCGGCTCAAGCGGCGGGACAGCAGCAGCTGTTGCAAGCGGCATTGTACCTGCTGGCGGAGCAAGTGATGGCGGTGGTTCCATCCGGATTCCAGCATCCTTTACCGGTTTGTTCGGCCTTAAGCCCACGCGGGGGAGAACGCCGGTAGGCCCAGGCGCAGGAAGGCAGTGGCAAGGGGCTTCCATCGACTTTACACTCACAAAAACAGTGCGGGACAGTGCAGCCCTTCTTGATCTACTTCAAGTCATTCAGCCTGAAGCTGCTTTCCAAACTCCGTTATACGATGGCAGTTACCAAGAGGATCTGGCGAAACGTACATCTTCTATGCGAATTGCTTACAGCGTAGAATCTCCAGTTGGCACGAAGGTCAGTGAGGAGGCGAAGCGGGCGGTTCAGCAAACAGTGAAATGGCTGAGTGAGCAGGGTCATCAAGTAGAAGAAGCCAAGCCAGAAATTGATGGGGTTCATCTCATGCAGCAATATTACGTGATGAACAGCGGAGAAATGTCTGCGTTATTCACTTTCTTGTCTCGTTCGTTAGGGCGTCCAGTAAAGCCGGAGGAAACGGACATCGTGGCATGGGTGCTGGCGGAGGCTGGCAAGAATGTGACCGCTGCTGCTTATACAGAAAGTCTTGATGCGTGGGATCGGGCTGCTGCACAAATGGCATCTTTTCATCAAACCTACGATCTCTATGTGACACCAGCTACTGCCTATTCAGCTCCAAAGGTAGGTGAGCTTATGCATTCAGATCAGGAAACAGCCGCACTTTTACGTGTGTCATCCCTTTCAATGCAAGCACAGCAGGATCTTATTTATGACATGTTCCTCAAGAGCTTGACCTACACCCCATTTACACAGCTTGCCAACTTAACAGGTCAGCCATCAATGAGTGTTCCTGTTCATCTGACTAGCGCGGGCATGCCTTTAGGGGTACAGGTGACAGCACCTAAAGGAAAAGAGGACTGGCTGCTCAGGCTTGCAGCGGAAATGGAGACATCCTCGATTTGGAAAGGAACTAGTCAATTAAATCGATAACGCATGATCAGCGACTTTGGTCTATGGAGGGAAAAGAGTGTCACACGTGAGTACGAAGGACAAAATCATTCAAACGGCAGCACTTCTTTTACGTAAACAGGGATACCATGCGACAGGATTGAATCAAATTATCAGAGAGAGCGGCACACCTAAAGGCTCTCTTTATTATTACTTTCCAAATGGAAAAGAAGAGCTGGCTATTGCATCTGTTGAACACATTAGTCAAAAGGTCATTAATCAAATTGAAGAAGGCTTTGCCTATTCGGATGACCCATATATCGCCATCGATCGTTTTATGACAAAGATCATTCGAGGATTTATGGAGAACGAAAGTGAAAGAGGGATTCCAATTGTCTTGCTGGCGGCAGAGTCCAAGCCTGAAAACGCGCAGCTTCATGCTGCATGCAAACAAGAAATGATCCGCTGGCAGGAGCTTGTAAAAGAAAAGCTAATGAACAGCGGGTATGAAGAAAACAAAGCGGATGAGCTGGCTTCTCTCCTTCACTCAATGGTCATCGGGGGTTTATCGATGACCACTGCACTCAAACAAACGACCCCTTTAGAACACGTAAAAAGTTACCTTAGACATTTATTTATGCGAGATGAGTAAAATCTCTCGCATATTGTCTATCTATTATATCAATTGGTCTATATAATATAGATAGTCAATTTGTCACGAGGAGTGATGGGATGTCGGAGCAACCGCAATCGATGAAGCAATCCGAAGGTACCTCTTTTTATACCGTGTCTGGTTCCGGAAAGCTGTATGGGCTGGAGAATCAGCTTGTTCATATGCTGGCAGAAGCAAATCAAACGAATCAGCTGTTTGAGCTTGCCTTAATCACAGGGGGGAAAGGAGCTTATTTCCCGCTGCACTGTCATGAGCACTTATTTGAAACTATTTTTGTGCTGGAAGGAAAGCTTGAAGTGATGCTGGACGGTAAAAAATACATGGCCACAGCCTTTGATTATATTCATATCCCGCCCAAAACGATTCATGGCTACAGAATGCATAGTCATAAAACAAGATTTATTTCATATACGCTGGGCGGAAAAATGACAGATGTCTATCAGCAAATTGGAAAGAGGCTTTTTCAGAATGAATGGTCTATGACACATCATGCTTTTGATGCAGCCAGTTTTCAGCAGGCTGAAAAAGAAAGCGATATCATCCTGATGCATGGAATCAGAGAACTGTCTAATACAACGAGGCCCTCCGTTTTATTTCATAGTCAGCTTCCTCACGAGGTACAGCCTTATGTATTAGAGGCTGGTGAAGGGAAGCAATACATCATTGATGGCCAAATTCATGAGCTGATTGCAACAGTAGAAACAACAGGAGGCGGATTCAGTCATTTTGTGGTTGAAGGAGCGAAGGAGAAATATTTCCCGCCGCATTATCATCAAGTTCATACAGAAGCAATCTATTGTGTTGAAGGGAAGATGAACCTTCATTTGAACGGAGAGGATATTTGCTTGATGCCGGGTGACTTTGCCTATATCCCGCCGGATACGATTCACTCTTATGAATTTGTGTCTCATTCAAATAAAATGTTGGTTTTGCTGCTTCCAGGAGAAATTGAGCAGGTGTATGAACAGTTTGAAGAATCTCCAAGCCCAAGTATATGTCCTTATTTTATTCAAGAAGGGAACTTCATGTTCGATCGGGAGACTTCAACTCAATATGATTTGTTTTTTGTCGAAAAAGATTAACTGTGTAACGCGTTACACAACATCATGAGTCTGTCGAAACAATCGACAGGCTTTTTTTGTTTTTTGCCTCCTCCACATAAATTGCTCATTTGATGAATGAACCATTCATTCAAGGTGAAGCTATGTAAAGATGATTTGAGCTAAAGGAGGAAGTGCATGTGAGAGCTGTTACTTATCAAGGGAAAAATAGCATTGCAGTGAAGAAAGTAGATGCACCGTCGATTCAAGATCGGGAAGATGTGATCATACGTATTACATCAACAGCAATTTGTGGATCAGATTTACATTTGTATCAGGGGAATTTCCCGCTTCCAATCGGCTATGTAATTGGGCATGAACCAATGGGGGTTGTGGAGGAAGTTGGCCCGGATGTCACAGCCGTAAAAAAGGGAGACCGTGTCGTCATTCCATTTACTGTTGCATGTGGTAAATGCCAATATTGCGATCATCACTTAGAAAGCCAATGTGACAACTCAAACCCGCACTACGATTCGGGTGGGCTTTTTGGCTATAGTGAGAAATATGGGAATTATCCCGGAGGACAGGCAGAGTATTTACGCGTACCTTTTGGCAACTACACCCCGTTTAAGATTCCAGAGGATTGTGAGCTGGAGGATGAACAATTGCTCTTCTTATCAGATGTCCTGCCAACCGCCTATTGGAGCGTAGAGCACGCAGGTGTGAAAAAAGGCGATACGGTCATCGTGCTAGGCTGTGGTCCTGTTGGGTTAATGGCGCAGCAATTTGCTTGGCAAAAAGGGGCAGAACGTGTGATTGCCGTCGATTACATTGATTACCGCCTGCGGCATGCAAAACGAATGAGCGGCGTGGAGGTCTTTGATTTTACAGAAGATCCCGACATGGGAGAAACGTTAAAGGAGCTCACCAAGGGCGGAGCCGATGTTGTGATTGATTGTGTGGGAATGGACGGAAAGAAGTCGCCGCTTGAAAAAATTGAGCAAAAACTCAAGCTGCAAGGCGGAACGATCGGACCCATTCAAATTGCCACAAAAGCCGTTCGCAAATGTGGAACAGTGCAGATGACGGGTGTGTACGGCGGCCTGTACAACATGTTTCCATTAGGCGCTTTTTTCGCAAGAAACGTCACCCTGAAAATGGGCCAAGCCCCGGCGAGAGGATACATGTCAAAGCTCTATCAAAAAGTGACAAGCGGTGAAATTGATCCTAGAGCGATTATTACTCACAAATTGCCATTAGATGAAGCTGCTCATGCGTACCACATCTTCAACGACAAACAGGATGATTGTATAAAGGTCGTTTTAAAGCCATAAAAAAAGAAGGCTTAGGAGTATTCCTAAGCCTTTAATGTGTGCTCGTCCATCATTTTTTCGATTAATTCAAAAAATGTTTTTTTATCTTCCTCTGAAAGGTGGTTGAACAATTGATTCACAAGCAGCTGGCGATTGTCGATCATTTGTTTAGCAATTTGTTCACCCGATTCAGAGAGTTCAATCCACACAGTACGGCGGTCATTATTATTTCGAGAGCGGATGATCAGCCCTTCGTCTTCTAAGTGATTGAGAGCGGTTGTTGTTGCAGAGGGAGATAATGAAACTTCCTGCAGAATATTTTTCACAGTACATGATTGATGGCGGTAGATGATACGTAAAATAAACCCTTTAACATTCGTGACGTTTTTCGGAATATTTTCTTCATCTATTTGTTTCGTCGCTTTTAAATACTTTGTCAGTGCATGGTCTAACAAACTTGCCTCTAGCTCGAAATGTTGCATTCTCCATACCTCTTTTCCTATTGCATTCGCATTTCCGATCAATTACTAGGTCTATCTTATCATAATAATCAACATGATTTAAACCAAAATGGAAGACGGCTATAAAATTACCTATATTATCAATTAATATAAAGAACAATTCCAAAATGAAATGATTTTACTTTCAGCTGTTTTTATTTTAGAATGTGAATGAGATAAAATCTGCCAACCCAATTCGCTGGAAATTGGCTATTGGAAATCAAACGTTTGGAGATGAAGATATTGAATACTTTACAGGCATTACTAAACGACAGAATGGAACGCTCTTCACAAATTGAAGCGGTAACTGGCGGAGGGGTGTCTTATACATTTGAAGAATATGCAAAACGCATCGACCAGCTTGCTCATTACTTACATCAAAAAGGAATTCGAAAAGGTGACCGCGTTTGCTTTATTTGTCAAAACCATCATCACTTTTCAACGATTATGCTGGCAGCCATTAAAGCAGGTGCAGTCGCAGTTCCGCTTAGCTGGCAGCTTACTTCTTTTGAGCTGGAAGGTATTTTGAAAAAAGCAGAGCCAAAGGCTTTATTTTTTGACCGAGAATTCCGTGATGTGATTGCTGCGGTGAATGTGTCTTTAGACAACTGCCTCATGGTGGAATCTGGTGTAAATGCGAAAACAACGCAGCTGTTTGAAGACATATTGGCTTCAAATGATGGCAGTGATCTTGCGGAAGAGGTATCAGAAGAGGATCTAGCGATGATCTTATTTACCTCTGGGACAACGGGGAATCCAAAAGGCTGTATGGTCGGACATGGACGAATCTATCAATTTTTAACAAGACGCGGGAATCGAGGATTTGATTTGAAAGGGAAACGGTACTTGGCGAGTCATCCTCTCTATCATATGAGTTCAATTAATCATCTGATCGCCGCTGCGATTGAAGGGTATACACTTGTTTTCTTACATGATGCAACGCCGAAGCGCATTTTAGAAACGATCGAAAAAGAAAGAATAACGTTCATGATGGCTTTCCCATCAGCTTATACGTACATGCTGGAAGAAATGAAGCGCGGTTCGTATGACCTTTCATCCTTTGAAATTGCGATTTCTGGCGGTACGAAGGTGCCGGTCCGTTTGATTAAGGACTACAAAGAAGCAGGCATTCAGATGATGCATGGCTACGGAAGCACGGAAGCATGGGTTGTCAGTGCGTGGCATCCTGCGATGGGCGAGGATAAAATGGGCTCTGCTGGTAAAGTGGATCCAGATGTAGAAGTGAAAATCGTTCATCCTGAGACTGAGGAAACACTGCCAGCTGGAGAAATTGGCGAAGTCGTCATGAGAAGCCCATTTTATTTCTTAGGCTATTATCATCAGCCTGACGCTACTGCGAAGGTGCTCAAAGATGGCTGGTTCTATATGGGAGATGCAGGCTATCTAGATGAAGACGGGTTTCTATTTATAACAGGCAGATACAAAGATGTGATTTTATACGGTGGAGATAATATCTATCCTGATCAAGTAGAAGAAGTCATTGAACAAATTCCAGGTGTGATTGAATCAGCTGTCATCGGGGTGCCGGACGAATTATATGGTGAAGTGCCAAGTGCATATATCGTAAAAGACGAATCCGCCGATTTCTGCGAAGAAGATGTGGTGAACTATTGTCAGGAACGTTTGGCAGATTACAAAGTGCCATCCATTCATTTCATCAGTGATCTGCCAAAAAACAAGCTTGGTAAAATTATGAAGAAAGATTTACGTGAATTGGTTGTGAATGCTTAGTACCTATTCTGCTATAATGAAATTTGAATGATTTTTTGTTTTTCTAACGTTTTGGAGGGAAAGGGTTTGCGACATATTCTTCGTAAGAAACACGTTCACGATTTGTTGGAACAGAGCAGACAGCAAAAGGTAAAGAAAACGCTGGGCGGGCTCGATCTCACGCTTCTTGGTATAGGGGCAGTGATTGGCACAGGGGTTATGGTGTTAACTGGTATTACAGCGGCTAAGGATGCAGGACCCGCTGTTATTTTCTCCTTTGCGATTGCAGCCATTGTGTGCAGCTTGGCAGCACTTTGTTATGCAGAAATGGCTTCAGCGCTTCCTGTATTCGGCAGTGCGTACATTTATTCATATACGACCATGGGCGAGCTTGTAGGCCATTTGATGGGCTGGACCTTATTGTCTGTTTATATGCTGACTGCTTCAGCTGTTGCCAGTGGCTGGTCGAGTTATTTCAACAGCTTGCTTGAGGGATTTGGAATTTCTATTCCGCATCAATTCTTAGCGGGGCCGGAGCAAGGCGGATATATGAATCTGCCGGCGATTATCATTGCTCTACTGATTGCGTGGATCTTATCTAGAGGAACGAAGGAAAGTAAAAAATTTAATAATATCATGGTGTTTGTGAAACTCGGTATTATTGTTCTTTTCATTGTAGTAGGCGGCTTTTATGTACAGCCATCCAATTGGCAGCCGTTTATGCCGTTTGGCGCAGAAGGTGTCATTGCCGGTGCTGCGGCTGTATTTTTTGCCTTTTTAGGGTTTGATGCAATTTCTGCTTCAGCAGAAGAGGTGAAAAATCCGCAGCGGAACCTGCCAATTGGGATCATAGGTTCATTACTTATTTGTACGATCATTTACATTGTCGTTTGTTTGGTCATGACAGGCATGGTGCACTATACACAGCTGAATGTCACAGAGGCTATGTCCTATGTCCTGCAAAGTGTACATCAAAATAGCGTGGCTGGTATTATTTCTGTTGGTGCGGTCATTGGATTGATGGCTGTGATTTTCGCCAATAATTATGCAGCAACTCGAATTGCCTATGCGATGGGCCGAGACGGACTTTTGCCTAAAGTGTTTTCAAAAACAAACAAAAGCGATACGCCTGTTGCTAGCATATGGATGATTGGCGGAATGACAGCTGTTATTTCAGGCTTTATTGATTTGAAGGATCTGTCCAACTTAGCGAATATCGGTGCGTTATTAACGTTTGCCATGGTCAGTTTATCTGTGCTTATTTTGAGAAAAACACATCAGCAGCTTGAGAGGGGCTTCAGGGTTCCTTTTGTGCCGGTTTTGCCGATTATATCAATGGGCTGCTGCTTGTTCCTTATGCTCAACTTACCAGGCCGGACATGGCTTTACTTTGGGGTTTGGCTGTTAATCGGTGTCGTCATGTATGCAGCGTATTCAAACAAACATAGTGAATTTGCGAAATCTTCATGAGAAAAAGGTGCAAATCCGTTGACGATTTGTGCCTTTTTTCATACGATTTGGGATAAGCTATAAAAGAGATGATGAACGGAACAAGAGGAGGATGAGGGATATGATTAGTGTTAGTCCTTATATTGTTGTAGAAGATGTGAAAGAATCTCTTCAATATTATCAAGGGATTTTTGGTGGGGATATTCAGATCTTAAATGAACATCAAGACCGTGTCCTGCATGCTGAATTGCACCTTGGGGGATCACTGCTTCATTTTTCAGATACATTTGGACGCACGCCAAAGCCAGAGAATCTCAGATTGATCATGCAGTTTGACAATGAAGAAGAACTAAAGGCTGTCTATGAAGCGCTGGAAGCTGATGGAGATGTACTGGTCGAATTACAGGATACCTTCTTTGGCGCACTTCACGGACAAGTACAGGACCGGAAAAATGGGTTGATCTGGGTTCTGAATTATATGAAATAGACGAAGACCTTCACGAGTGTGAAGTTTCAGCGTGTAGACAAACCCTCGCATTCGGTGTCAGGTCTGCGCTCCGGTGCTCACGAATGTCAAATTCGCTCCGCTCCGATGCTCGTCCTTCCTAGACTTCAAAGGTTTTCTATCACGCTGAAAAGAAGACAAAGGGCTAAAATCAAGATCATTTTAGCCCTTTGTCAACAATCTGTACCTTCACGAGTGTGAAGGTTTTTTTGTGAGTGTTTTTATTTTCTGAAAAATGGAAAATATGCTATGTTGGAAGAATAAAAGGACAAGGAGAAGGGTGGCAAAGGAATGGAACAAATTGAGTTTCAATCAATCCAAACAAATGGTGTAACACTTCATACAGCAATGGCTGGACCAGAAAATGGCCCGCTGCTTGTGCTGCTCCACGGGTTTCCTGAGTTTTGGTACGGCTGGAAAAATCAAATCATCCCCTTGGCTGAGGCAGGCTATCGTGTTGTTGTTCCTGATCAAAGAGGCTACCATCTAAGTGACAAGCCAGAAGGAGTCGAATCCTACGTATTAGATAAACTGAGAGATGATATTGTGGGTTTGATCAAGACGCTGAGCCCGAACCAAAAGGCGATTGTTGGCGGACATGACTGGGGCGGAGCTGTTGCTTGGCATTTGGCTTCAACCCGTTCTCAATATGTCGAGAAATTAATCATTGTCAATATGCCGCATCCGCGGGTGATGATGAAGGTTCTTCCTTTTTATCCGCCGCAGTGGAAGAAAAGCTCCTATATCGCTTTTTTTCAGCTTCCGAATGCTCCAGAGGCAGCACTTCAAGAAAATCATTTTCAAAAGCTGGATGAAGCCATTGGGCTGACGGCAAGACCGCATTTGTTCACGAAGGAAGATGTCTCAAGCTACAAGCTCGCTTGGACGCAGCCAGGCGCCTTGACCTCAATGCTGAATTGGTATCGAGCCATCAAAAAAGGCGGCTTTGAAAAGCCAATTTCCAAACGAATTCTCGTTCCTGTTCGCATGATCTGGGGGATGGAGGACAAATTTTTAAGCAGAAAGCTGGCGAAGGAAACGATAAAGATCTGTCCAAATGGCCAGCTGATCTTTGTCGATGATGCCTCTCATTGGATCAATCATGAGAAACCAGAGGTCGTCAACAAACTTATACTTGAATTTTTGACATAAAGAAAAAAGCTCTGATCAGTGGGACTGACCCCCGTTTTTGAGACAGGGATCAAAACACCTTTATACAGCCAATTGCCGATAGTTGATCGGTGATTGGTGATTGGTTGTTTAGTTTTGTTTGAATACGAATGTTGTTATAATAATAAATGTATTCTTTGACAGTGCGTTCTACAATGTTGGTTGTAGTTCGATCAATGCTGTTAAGATAGAACGTTTCAGACTTTAGCGAGGAATGAAACGATTCGATGGAGGCATTATCAGCGGGCGTCCCTTTACGGGACATGCTCATGGTAATGCCTTTTATATGAACAGCTTTCTGATACTCGTAAGATGTATACACAGAACCTTGGTCGCTATGTAACACACAGTTTTCAGGCAGTGCTGGGAGCTGATCAAGTGTGTTTAAAATAAAGTCTGTGTCCTGCTTATCACCAATCGTAAACGCAATTACTTCTCCATTATATAAATCCAATATACTGGAAAGGTACAATTGTTTCTGTCCATAAGGCAAATACGTGATGTCCGTTACTAGTTTTTCAAGAGGGCGATCAGATTGAAAGTTCCGATCCAGTATATTACCGGCCACGGCATAGGGCTGCCCATTCTTCTTACGCTTTTTCATTTTAACCCGGCACTGCCACTGGTTTTTCTGCATGATACGTTGAACAGTTTTATGGTTAATATGCATCCTCATTTTTAGTATGGCTGTGATTTTTCGATATCCATATCGATACTTGTGCTCTCGGCACAACGTGCCGATTTGTTCCTCTAGTTGTTTTTTAGAATGATTCTGAGTCAGATCTTTTTTCCATCTATAGTACGAAGCGCGTGAGACGCCTAAATGGACACAGATGTCCTGTACTGTCATTGTTTTGCACAATTCTTCTACCAGTTTGATTGACGTTTCCTTATCAACTTCCTTTCCAATTCGTTGTACTTTTTTAAAACTTCATTCTGTTGACTCAGATAGCGATTTTCTGCCTGCAGTCTCTCTAATTCGGAAGAGTACTCGGGACCCTTTCTATGGGTATATTGTTTTCCAACAGGCTGTTCGAACCGGTGTGTATCCCCAGCCTTATGCCACCTCACCCATGTCTGAACCTGCGTTTTATTTTTGATATTCAATTCCCGCAAAATCTCTTTCATTGATACGCCTGCCAATCTCATTTCTACAGCCTTCTGTTTGACTTCAACCGGATAACTCACTCTTGTCCCCATAGAAAAAACACCTCCATGTTTTATTTCGGATTACAACGATCCGTTTTCAAACTTGAAGGTGTTTTTTATTTGTCTCATCTTATGGGGTCAGTCCCCAGTTGACCAGAGCTTTTTTGATTTATCCGATTTGATTCTTTTTCAATGTAGCAGGTTCGTCGTCCCAGCATTCAATTTTCTCATTGTTTGGAACGGCATTTTTATAGAAAACAGGATCTTTGCCTTCTTTTTTCTGTCTCGTGTAGTCCTTCAGTGCTGCGAAGGCGACCTTAGACAGCATGGTAATGGCGATGAGGTTGACGATGACCATGAGTCCCATGAAGAGATCGGCTAGACCCCAAACGAGAGGAACAGTGGCAACCGCACCGAACAGAACCATTCCAATAACGGCAATTCGATAGATGTTAAGCCAAATTTTGTTCGCTCCAAGGAATTCAATGTTCGTTTCCCCATAGTAATAGTTACCGATCAATGTACTAAACGCGAATAGGAAAATCATGATGGCAAGGAAGCCAGAGGCCCATGGTCCAATGTGCTGACTAAGAGAAGCCTGCGTTAATTCAATTCCTTGCAGGTTTGTTGTTTTATACGCATCAGAAAACAGAACAAGGAAGGCAGTGCTTGTACAAATAATTAACGTATCTGTTAACACGCCGAATGCTTGGATTAATCCTTGTTTAACAGGGTGGCTGGTGACAGCTGTTGCTGCTGCGTTAGGTGCACTACCCATACCGGCTTCATTCGAGAAAAGACCGCGTTTAATTCCTTGTAATAAGGCACCGCCTAGCGTACCGCCAGCGAACTGTTCAAAACCGAAGGCGTGTTTCACAATCGTGCTGATGACACCAGGAAGTTCCGTGATATTTGTGACAATGACAAAGAACGCAATTCCGATATAAGCAACCGCAAGCACAACGACAATGTATTCAGAAGCCTTTGCGATCGCTTGGATTCCTTTGAAAATGATCGCTGCAAAAATGACAGCCATCACAATACCGACGGTTAAACGGTCTAAACCAAAGGAGTTTTTAAAAGCGACAGTGATCGTATTTGATTGAACCGCATTAAAGACGATTCCAAAAGAAATCGTAATCAGGATCGCAAATAAAATCCCCATCCAGCGCTTGTTTAACCCTTTTTCCATGTAATAAGCAGGTCCACCGCGGAAGCCTGTTTTGTCTTTTACTTTATATACTTGAGCTAGTGTACTTTCAACGAAACTTGAGGCAGATCCAATAATGGCTACGATCCACATCCAAAAAATTGCGCCAGGGCCGCCAATGGCAATAGCGATAGCAATCCCTGTGATATTCCCTGTCCCTACACGTGCTGCCATACTGATGGCAAATGCTTGGAACGGTGATATTCCCTCTTTTTCTTTTCTTCCTTCCTTCAGGACACGCAACATTTCTTTGATCATTCTTACTTGCAGGAAGCGTGTTCTATATGTGAAGTACACCCCAACACCAAGTAACAGAGCAATCACAATATAAGTCCAAATAAAATCATTTGTATGTGTTAAATAAGATAGCAAAGCTTTTTCGTTCATAACATCACCTCTTCGAATTCATCACTGTTCTTTTTAAAAAATACTGAGATCCCACTCTTTGGCGAGCTTTTTCAGCATCATGACACCGGTAATACTATTTCCGCAATCGTCAATGGCGGGACCGTAAATGCCAATTCCACAGCCTGTCTGAAACGGGAACTCTCTTCTTGCGCTTGGCGGAACGCAAGCCATAATGCCTCCAGACACGCCACTTTTGGCTGGAACGCCTACGAAAGCAGCAAAATTCCCAGACGCATTATACATGCCGCATGTCAGCATCAATGCCTTTGTTAGTCTGGCGATATCCTTTGGGATGACTTGGACTTGTTTAAAGGGATGGTAGCCATCACTTGATATAATCAGTCCAATCAAGGCGATGTCCTCTGTTGTGACCTCGATGGAACATTGCTTTAAATACACTTCTAACGTGTCCTCGACATCCGATTCTAAATAATTGGTTTCTTTTAAATAATAAGCAAGTGCCCGATTTCGGTGTGCAGTTGCCCATTCTGATTGATAAACCTCTTCATTAACAGAAGGACGCTTACCTATTAAGTTTTCGATTAAATCGAAAATATATGCTAGCTTTTCTGTAGAAGTCTTTCCGGGAAGGATGGAGGATACGGTAATAGCTCCAGCATTAATCATTGGATTAAAGGGCTTCCCTGGTTTGTGCATCTCAAGACGGTAGATGGAATTAAATGCATCACCAGTTGGCTCTACATCTACCCGATCCAAGACGTAAGGTACGCCTCTTCCTAAACAGGCAGCTATAAAGCTGATGACTTTTGAGATACTTTGTAGGGTAAAGGGAACGTCCCAATCACCATATCGTACAGATGATCCATCTGGGCCTATCACGCTGATACCAAGTTGAGAGGAATTCACTTTTCCAAGTGCTGGAATGTAGCCAGCATTCTGCCCGTTTGTGTAATACGGACGTATTTCTTCTGCCCATTGATCAACAGAAGACTGGCATGCGTGTTGTGTATTTTTAGAAATTGCTGTTTTCATACGATTCCTCCAATCAAAAATCAAAAAGTACCCTATTGAATTGACGGATGACAAAAAATGCGATCAAATAGGCACGAAAACATGTTACACATCTTCAAAGAACTTGTCATGCGCTGCTTGCACCACTCCTTTACACCTAAATATATGTACAAATGAAGGCATTGTCGGCGGAAAAACAAAAAGGGTTTTTAGTGAAAATTCAGAAAACGCTTACATATAGTTTCACTAAAATTGTTCATTCAATTTATCTTGGAAACTACACAATCTGACGTAAATCTACAGAAAAACTTACAAATAAAAATCAGTCTGTCGATTATTGTCGTCAATGCTCAAAACACTGAATAGCTGAAAGGTCACCTTGCTGCCCCGGAGAATAGTCATAAAAAAGGGTTTTGAGGATAAAAGGAGAAGTGAAAATTATTTTTTTGTACATTGTGGAGAAAAGAGACTCCTTGTATACTGTGGCTATGCAAACAGGGGAAGGGATGTCAGTCATTTGAGTTTAAATCAGCTTGTCAAAAAGGACGCATTCATTTTAATTTTTATGATGGTCATTGTGCCGCTTGCAGGAGAGCTGAAGTTTTATCCTGTGAATGAGACGTTTCGCATCAGCTTTGGCGCACCTGCGTTTTTCTTTTGCTTATTACTCTTAAGAAAATCTAGACCGCTATTGCCGGGATTTTTAACAGGCGCAGCTATTGTGCTTTTTCGGGTAGGCTTAGATTTGATTCAGCAGAATGCTGATCTAGCTTCTTCATTTTATCAGCAATTCCCAAGCTTCTTTTTCTATTTCACTTATGCTTTCCTGTTTTTTGCCGTCCGTACGGGACGCTTTAAACAGCGCTCTATTTTCATTGGGATCATCGGTTTGATGATCGAATTAGTTGCTGATTTTGTCGAGCTGTTTGTACAATTTTTAGTGTTTGATACAACGATGACCTTATCAAAGCTGAGCGATATGTTCCTCATTGCGTTTGCTCACAGCTTTGTGGTGATCAGTTTTTTTAATATGATGAAGCTGTATGAGGCGCAATCAAGAGAAAAGCAGATCATGAAACAAAATGAGCATATGATGATGGTCATTTCGAATTTATACGAAGAAACGGTGCATTTAAAGAAAACGTTAAAACATACAGAGCATATTACACAGGAATCATACCGGCTTTACCGTCTGCTGCATGAACACGAAGCAGGGAAAAAATTGAGTCAGGAGCTGTTAAAGCTTGCAGGAGAAATTCATGAAGTGAAAAAGGATAATCAGCGTATTTATGCTGGGCTTTCGAAGCTGATTTCGAAGGAAAATATGCAAGACTATATGAAGGCGGAAGAGCTCGTTCAAATTGTGATCCGCATTCAAGAGAAGTATGCTCTATCTCTTGGGAAAAACATCTCCTTTACATCTGATATAAAGGGCATTCATCTGCATGATTA
Source organism: Bacillus sp. FSL L8-0654 (assembly GCF_038629965.1). Taxonomy (NCBI): domain Bacteria; kingdom Bacillati; phylum Bacillota; class Bacilli; order Caryophanales; family Bacillaceae; genus Bacillus; species Bacillus sp. FSL L8-0654. Next base: position 284,911 of record NZ_CP152026.1, read on the forward strand.
TCATGTGTTTATTTTCTTATCGCTGATTAATAATTTAATGGCCAATGCAGTCGAAGCAATAAAAGATGCCGGGATGATCTCACTCGAATTGAAAGGAAGTCATGATAAAATAGAGATTCGGATTGAAGATGATGGACCAGGGATTCCTAAAAAAATGAGAGAGATTGTGTTTGATCCAGGGTATACCTCCAAATTTGATGCATTTGGAACACCGTCTACTGGGATTGGCTTATCCTATGTGAGAGAGCTGGTACAAGAGCTTGGCGGTCATATTCAAATCGAACCAAAAGAAACAAAAGGTACAGCATTTCTGCTTGTCCTTCCTATACAAAATTTAATACAGAGAGGGTGAGTGTATGCGATTCTTCATTGCAGATGATGATCGTGCAATACGCTCGATTTTAGGTCAAATCATAGAGGATGAGGATTTGGGAGAGGTCGTAGATGAAGCGGGTGACGGAGTTGGATTAGAGGCACATTCACTGAACCTCAAGAAAGTAGACATCCTTTTGATTGATCTTTTAATGCCTGCTAGAGATGGCATTCAAACCATCCGCCATATCCACCCTGAATTCAAAGGCAAGGTCATTATGATTTCCCAAGTAGAGGCGAAAGAGATGATGGCAGAAGCCTATGAACTAGGGATTGAATATTATATCCATAAGCCTGTCAATCGCATTGAAATCGTCAGTGTGATTCGAAAAGTCATGGAGCGTATCAAGCTGGAAAAATCGATTTACGATATACAAGCCTCTCTTCGCCACGTGCTGCCATTAGAGCCTGTGATTTCTCAAGGTGCGGGCGCTGAGGCGAAGAGAAGGACGATGAAAGAAGCTGGGGAATTCCTCTTATCTGAGCTGGGAATTGTCGGCGAGAGCGGCTCTAAGGATTTACTGGAGATACTCATCTACTTACATGAAACACAGTCAGCCAATTCTCATGAGGTCAATTTCCCGCCGCTAAAGCAGCTGTTTATCAAAACAGCAGAAAGAAAACTGGCTCATGATGCAACCGATGTAGAGGTGATGCGGGAAGTGAAAGCGGCGGAGCAGCGGATTAGACGAGCTATTCATCATTCCTTGAATCATTTTGCCTCACTAGGATTAACAGATTTCTCAAATCCTAAGTTTGAGCACTACGCGTCGAAGTTTTTCGATTTTACCGATGTCAGCCAAAGAATGAAAGAAATGCAGAAGACATCTTCTCCCGCAGGATCGACGGGCAGAGTCAATACAAAGAAATTCGTACAAATCTTTTATTTTGAGGCAAAGCAGTTATTCGAAGGAATGAGCTGAGGAAAATCTGTTGGTATGATTGGAGAAAATAAACAGAGGAAGTCTGTCTATCCTATGATCTATCGTGATCTGCAGGTGTTTTTATAATTTAACTGATCATTCTGATTTTTCTTTTTTCTTGAAAATAAAACCCTCCTGTGCAATCGTTTGTTAAAATAGTGAGGTTAGACTAGAATGTCGGAGGTTTTATTTTGGGAAAAATTAAACGAAATGCGCTCTGCCCTTGCGGAAGCGGAAAAAAATATAAACATTGCTGTGGTCAAAAATCAGGCGGAGAACAAACGTCTGAGCTTGTGTTTAAGGAAGCTGTACAAGTTCAAAAGGATTTAATGAATTATGCTTTTTCTAAGCATCAAAGAGCGATCAATCAATTCATTAATGAGTTTTCTTTCCTTGCAGATATGGATAAAGAAACGCAACAAATCTCAGTTTTCCATTTGAGTGTATGGGGCATCTTCTTCCGTCCATTAACTGATCAAAAAGAGACCATTTTCCAAGAATTCCTGACGAAGAAGGCAGAGGATATTACCCGTCCGAAAACAAGACAAGTGGTCCAGTCTTGGACAGACATGGAGCCATCATTGCTTTTATTAAATGAAAAAACGGACGAGTCTCTTTACTTTGAGAATATGATAACAGCGGAGAAGGTTGAAGTAGATGTAAAACCTGATCAAACGGTACTGCCTGAAAAAGGAAGTCTCGTGCTCGGTTTTCCTGTTCAATTTGAAGAAAAGGCAGAGTTTTTCATTCAATATACGATGTTTGCGAAAGAGTTTACAGATACTCTTCTTCTTCAGGTCCGCCAGCTTGTTGACGCATATGAAGCAAATGGAGGAGCGCGCAGCACATTTATGAGAGAATCATTCCCTGATGTGCTGAAGTGTATGTTTGCGAAACAAGAAGTAGAAGAATCAGAGACACCTGCTCAAACAGAAGGCGATGCAGGTCTATCAGCAGATCGTATGGACTGGGCAAGTGACGTCCAGCTGGAAACAGCTAAGCTGATTGAAGACGGAATGAAGGAGCACGGTGACCAAAGCCTGACAGATGGTGCTTTAACGGTTTGGAAAGCCTACTGTGATCAGAAATCACCTGTGATCCGTAAAGCAGCGTCATTTGCTGCCGGAATCGAATACTACATTCATTCACTTGCAAGCGATGCCCCGCTATCTCAAGCACAAGTAGCGAAGAAGTATGGTATTAGTGCGTCGACTGTATCGAGCCGTTTTAAAGATATCGAAAAAGCGGTGAAAGAAGAGCAAGAGGCGACAGTATAATATAAAAAAGACGCGGCATCTTCAGAGGCCAGCGTCTTTTTTTAGATTATCTCGTTTTAATAAAACCACTCATGTACTGCTCTGTATTATAATCGTTGAGGTCAATTTTCCATTGACCATCCCCATTACGTTTCATTTTCACTTCATATTCAGCTGGGCTGGAAACGGGAGGAAGTTTTTCGAATTCAGATGCGTACATGTTTAAGCTTTTTTTATACAATTCTTCTTTTGAACGGATTTTTCCGTTGTAAAACTCGTCTCTTTGCTTGTCTAGCTTGTCTTTTAAGTTAGAAGCATCAATGCCTGTTACTTGAGCGACAACTTTTGCTTCGTCATCAGAGATGGTTTTCACACTTGTTTCTACTTTGGCTTTATCCTTCATGGTGTTTTGAATGCGTTTGTACATCGACAGAATATCTCGGTCACTCACTTCATTTCCGTATATTCCTGCACTTCTTTTGAAGTCTTTTACAAACATCTCATGGTATTTATTGACGACATCCGATTGGTTGTCACCCGTTAAATCTGCGAATTCATCGTTCTTTTTATCAAAAACAATAATATCGGTATAAGCGGATAACGCTTTTGCTGGGTTATCCAGCTTTTTTGCTGAATCGAGTATTTTGTTTCCATCTAGGTCGATTTGGATGGAATCACTGTTTTTCTTGATGCTGTCCTGATAGACAAACTGATATTTTTTCCCTTTGTCTACTAGGAAATAAAGTGCTCCTGAAAGTGACTTGCCTTTGTTCAATGAACCAAGGTCAAGACGGTCTTTGCTGCCGTAGAATTTTAAATCAGATACTTTGGCATCGTCCTGATAAAGGGAGAAGTCAGAGTTATATAATGAAAGGGCTTTGTCACCTTTATTTGTGATCGTCAGATTGACTTTTAGTACCAATTCATTGTCTCTCAGGGTAGTTGTTGAGTCTTCTGGTAACGTATATTCGTAGCTATTAACTTTTACCTCTGCTGTTTTCGTTGACTTTTGATCAGCGTCGGTTGATTTGGCTGAGCTCTGGCAGGCTGCAGAGATGATCATCACGAATGAAATCATGAGGAGTGCACTTATTTTTTTAAGATTCACAGTTGATGCTCCTTTGCTTTTCTTTCGTCATTTCATTCCCGCTATCTGACTAAGAAAAAAGAAACAGATAGAATGGTATATTCGGGTGTTAAAGGGGAAAATATCCTAATGACGATTTGCACTATTCATTCTATCGAAATTCATTCATGATGAGGAATAGGTTTTAGTCCCTATTTTTGATCATTTTTAACACAATCATCTATAAAATAAGGAATTAAATAAGCACAATATACTAGTTAATAAGTATTGATTTATAGATTTATTTTAGGTTTTAAATGTTTTTTGTATAAAAATCTTGAAGTGAAGGTAGTTTTTATTTCACGAGGCGGTGCCGGATGGCGAAGACGACAGCCTGTGTACGGTCTTGTGCATTGAGCTTTTGTAAAATACGGTGCACATGCGTTTTTACCGTACTTTTGCTGATAAATAATTGATCAGCAATGTCTTCATTCTTTAAGCCATAGGCCATTTGCTGTAATACATCGCGTTCACGTTCTGTGAATGATTCGTGAAGCAGATGAGTGTGATGTGTATCATTTGCCTGCTGAAGAGCTCGTGCCATCATGTGCTCAGAGGCTGCCGTTCGAAAGACAGATTCACCAGCAAAGGCGGTGCGGATGGCCTCAATTAATTCCTCAGGCATTGTATCCTTCAGCAAATAACCGACTGCCCCTGCACGAATTCCGTCAAAGACGTATTCTTCCGTATCAAAGGTCGTGAGAATCACAACTTTTACATCTGGATGCTTTTTTAAAATGTGCTCTGTTGCTGTGATGCCATCCATTCCAGGCATTTGTACATCCATCAGCAGTACGTCTGGAGTGTTGGTCGAGCAAAGCGTAACCGCCTCCTGACCGTCTGACGCCTCCCATATGACGTTAATATCCTCTTGAGCGCTTGCAATATAACGAAATCCTTGGCGGATCAGCGGCTGATCATCAATAATGCCAATCTTAATAGGGTTTGTCATGCCTTGGAGTCCTCCTTGATAGGAATTTGAATATGAATACAGAAGCCGTGCGGCTCGCGTATGGACGTCTTGAGGGAACCGCCTGCTGCGTCACACCGTGCCTTCATGCCTGACAGCCCAAAGCCAAATGAAAGATCTTTTTCGCTGGTCAAATATCCATCGTCTTCAATGTTCATCATCAGCTCATGCTGGTCGTTAGATAGTGTAATGGTCATCGCGGTGGCCTTGGCATGGCGAATTGTATTGGTGATGGCTTCTTGTAAAATGCGGTAAAGCAGTTCAGAAACGGAGAGCGGCCATTTTTTATACGTAAGCTGCTCTGTATGAAAGTGAATGTCAAGCTCACCCGATATCTCTCCTTGCTTGATGAGGCTGCGAAGTCCGGCAAGTCCGAGACCTGCATCATCTGACGCCATATGATGAACCACAGAACGAACCTCGGTGAGACAATTTTTAGAAATATGGATCAGCTCCTGAAACGTCTGCTCCATCTGCTCTGGTTCTTCCTGCTTTAAACGGTAGGGCAAAGACTGCAGCTGGACAATCATCGAGGTTAATTGGTGTCCGATGCTGTCATGCAGGTCACGTGCAATTCTGCTTCGCTCCTCCAGCACTGCAAATTGGAGAGATTGAACGGTCGCTTCTTCAAGCTCCATATGCGCCTTTTTCAATTGTTCATGGGCTTCTGATAATTCCTTGTGAACCAATTGCAATTCTCCGAAGTGTTCTTCCTTTAATTCCTGTTCACGCCGCCGCATTCTAGAAATCAAAACAAGTGTATACACAAGCAGCTGGAATAGCGGGAGAGTGATCACCATATTCCAAGAAAAATCGTTTACATAATAGCTGAGCCCACTAGTGAAAAAGATGATAGCAAATAGATAGGGGTGATGCGCCTCTGAAAAACGAAAAGCGATAAAGCCAATCATAAAAAAGGTCAGTCCAATACTGTCTTGAATCTGACCTGTCACCAGCCACAAGAGATGTGTCAGAATCCACATTAAGAAGAGCATAGAAAATTGCTTCTTAGGTGACAGCTTGCTTTTTGGAAAAAGACAAAGGAGAAACACCAAATAGACGAAGGTTCGAAACACCAATTCGCCTATTGAAAGGGGCTCATACATTTGAATATACATATAGATCAATACAAGGCCTAATACAAATTTTCGCCTTATTTGACCTAAAAGCTTGAGTGGCTGCTGAAGGTTCATATCAAAAACTCCTGTCTGTCAGTTAATAGCAGCAGATGCCTTGATGTTCATATATTTTTTTAAAAGAATAAAACGTAATCCGATCATACTGCCGATTGGAAGGAATGTCAGGCCATTTGCGAAAATAATCAGGGAATGACCGCCATCCTGTACAATTGAACCTACTGTCATCCGGATAAGGATGATTCCAATGAAAAAAAGTGTTCCATAGAGTGAGCTGGCGGCGGTGATACGCCCCGACTGTTGATCATATGTTACTTTGTATAGTTTACCTCTCCATAGCCCGATTGCAAAACCTGTGAGTGCAAAGACAATCATTGCAAGCAGGCTCATCGCCGTAATTTCAATATGCTGGGTAAAGGAATAAGAGAGTGTGCCTAATAAAATGAGTGGTCCTATGAGAAGCCTGATGGGGCGGATTTCTTTTTCCTTGCCTGTTCTTAAAAGCAGAATAATCATAATGATGACAATTTGAATGGTCATGAGAAGATCTCCTTTTCGTTTTAGTCTATCTTCATCATACGCATCTTCTATTTTCGCAGCGTCCACCTGCAGGTTGATTTTTAGAGAGCGGTATACTTGAATGTTGGAAATGATTCGTGGGAAAATAAGGATGATTATGTAGATAAGGGAGATGAGCTTTTGAAAAAGGTAACGCTTGGACGAACTGATTTGCAGGTAAATCCGATAGGGCTTGGTACGAATGCAGTAGGCGGGCATAATTTATTCCCGAATCTAAGTGAGGATGCTGGACGGGAGCTTGTGGAGACGGCTCTTGATCAAGGTGTCAATTTCCTAGATTCTGCTTTTATTTATGGGCTGGGCCGTTCAGAGGAATTAATCGGTGAGATCATTGCCAAAAGAGGCGGCAGAGAAAAGCTTGTCCTTGCGACAAAAGGGGCTCATAAGGAAGTAAACGGCCAAATTGAACTTGATAACAGCCGAGATTTCTTAAGAGGGCAGGTCGAAAATAGCCTGAAACGGCTGCAAACTGATTATATTGACTTGTACTATATGCATTTCCCGGATGGACGCACGCCGCTCGAAGAAGTAGCAGGCACATTAAAGGAATTGAAGGATGAAGGAAAAATCAGGGCAATCGGTGCATCAAACCTTGATTTTGAACAGCTTCAAGCCTTTAACCGAGATGGCTACTTAGACGTGCTTCAATCGGAGTATTCTCTGCTGAAACGTCAGGCAGAGCAGGATCTTCTTCCATACTGCGTCGAGCATGGTATTTCATTTATTCCTTATTTCCCATTGGCATCAGGCTTGTTGACTGGGAAATTTACAAAAGATGCGACATTTGATGATATTCGAGCAAAGGACCCGCTTTTCCAAGGCGATGCATTCCTTTCAAATCTCGAAAAAGTAGACAAGCTAAAAGCCATTGCTCAATCAAAGAATGCAGAAACAGCACACGTCGCACTCGCTTGGCTCTTAGCGCAGGATGGCATTGATGCTATTATTCCAGGGGCAAAACGAGCAGACCAAGTGCTGCAAAACCTAAAAACAAACGATGTTCAATTAACAGAAGAGGAAATCAATCAAATCGATAAGATCTTCTCTTAACACTAAAAAAAGGTGCATAGCTATGCACCTTTTTTTATGACATGGTGAGAGGGATTTTGATGACGAGCCGCAAATTTGGAGAACGGTAAGTGAAATCAAGTGTACCGTCTGCCTTTTCAACAAGCTGTTGAATGATATACGTCCCCATGCCTTGATGATCGCCGCCTTTTGTCGAACGGCCAAAAGTTTTGAATAAATGATCTAGCACGTGTTTTTCCATACCTTTTGTGCTGTTTTCACAATGGATTAAAAATAGTCCGCTCCGAATAGAGGTCGTGACCGAAATGCTTCCCTCTTTTCCGGCTTGCTTCGCTTCAATTGCCGCATCTAGAGCATTATCAAGCAGGTTGCCAGTAAAACTAACCTGATCCGCCTTTGAAAAAGGAAGCGATGAAAAGGGTGCTTGAAGGTCTAGTGAAAGTGCAATGTCCTCTTTCTCAGCCCGCTCCAAAAAGGGATGTAGGGTTGAGGCTAAATATGCATTTTCTCCTTTAATCCATGGGAAATGTTTGACGTATTGCTGAATCAAATCTTTGATTTCATGCTCGTCGTTCGATGCGGAAAAGGCATTTAAATGTCTAGCTGTTTCATGATGTTTACTGCGCAGCTCAAGAAGTAATTCGTTGGTTCTTGATTCTGCGTTTATGAGCTCTTGAAGCTGTCCATTTAACTGTTTCTCTGTCTGCATCACCTTCAATGAGAGGATATCGACTGTCACCATGATGATGAGCGCCAAAAGACCGCTCAGCTCATTCGGTTGCATTAGAAACAGCAAAAGGCCTGTGCAGGTAATGAGTATAAAAGCGCCAAATATCACATCACCGCTCGTATGAGGCAAAAATCTTTTGTACATGAAAAATGTATAAACACACACCGCGCAAAAGGTAAAAAGCCACAACACAATGGGTGAAAGCGGCAGAAAGGCTTCAGCAGCTGCATGAAACGCAAGACCTAACCATATGAGAGCATAAATGCGAAATCCAAGATAGAAAGCGTTCACGTTCGTTCTCCTTAAAAATAGTATTTCTTAAAGAATTCTAATTGCTGCTTGGTCATCATGGCTTTTTTATCTGTCCCTTCAAAAGACACGATATACGAATTTTTAGCATACGCCGAGAAATTCTTAATGTAATGAATATTGATAATAAACGATCGGTGGGAGCGGATAAAATCCTTTTCAGCCAGATCGCCCTTTAACTCGTTTAATGTCTGATAGGTCTGGATATCTCCTGTCGTTGTTACGATAGTTGTTGACCGGCCTGTTCGCTCAACAAAAATAACATCCTTTTTCTGGAGCACATGAATATCTGACTGCTGCTTAATGAGAAGCCGTCCATGAATGCTCTTCTCCTGTTTGGTGGACAGATAACGCTCTAAGCATTTGGCAATTCGATCAGCTTGGTAGGGCTTCATAATATAATCATGTACATTCAAATCAAACGCATGGACCGCATATCCACTGTTTCCTGTCACAAAGACCACATCGACATTCAGTGCGTGAGAGTGAATGAGGTCCGCTAATTCATAGCCGGACATTCCAGGCATTTCAATGTCAGCGAACAACAGATCAATGTCTCCTTTTTTGACCTTCTCATATGCATCCTCTGCTGACTGCGTGACAAAGATGATGTCCACAGCCTCCATCCTGCCTACAATGGCGTGCAGCTTTTCTAAATCTACTCGGTAATCGTCGACGAGACCTACTTTTATCATAAAAATCACCTATGACCATTCTTATTATTTGTCTATTTTACCATTTGTTTTTTTGAAATAGATCATTTCAAGACAGAAAAAGGACGTTTCGCGACATTTTTATATCAGGCAAGCGTTATTTTTTCTATCATAGACTTAGAAAGTTGAAAGGGGCGAACCACATGATTACTCTCAGCGATTGCAGCTGCTGGTTTAAAGATAAGAAAAAAGTCGTAAAAGCGATGAAACACATGACGTTCTCCGTGAAGGAAGGGGAAGTCGTTGGCATTCTAGGAGAAAATGGTGCAGGAAAAACAACATTATTGCGCGCCGTAGCCACATTATTAGAGCCTACACACGGAACAGTCACTGTCGCAGGCTTTGATACAGTGAAAGAAGCAACAGAAGTGAAAAAGCGGATTGGTGTCTTGTTTGGCGGAGAGACGGGGCTTTACGATCGTTTGACGGCAAGAGAAAACCTTGAATACTTTGGCAAATTATATGGTTTAGATCAGCATGAAATCAAAGCAAGAATAGAGGATTTGGCAAAGCGTTTTGGGATGAGACAATACATGGATCGCAAGGTGAAAGGATTCTCAAGAGGAATGAAACAAAAGGTGGCGATTGCTAGAACGTTAATTCATGATCCTGACATTATTTTATTTGATGAGCCGACAACAGGCTTAGATATCACGTCGAGTAATATTTTCAGAGATTTTATCCATCAGCTCAAGCAGCAAAATAAAACGATCCTCTTTTCAAGCCACATCATGGAAGAAGTCAGCCAGCTTTGTGACAGTGTGATGATGATTCATCAAGGAGAGCTTGTGTATAAAGGCACACTTCCAGAATTATATACACAGGAACAAAGTGAAGACTTGAACTATATCTTTATGTCGAAGCTAGCTAGGGGGATTTCATAATGTGGAAAACCGTCTTTTTGAAAGAAATGACAGATGCGCTAAGGGATCGAAAAACGTTGCTCTTAACCGTACTGATTCCTCTTTTGACCATGCTTGGACTGGTGTTCTTTTATGAAAGCATGATTGCAGATCCAGGGGATAAAGCCTATACAGTCGCCATCAATGAACAGCTTCCAGCCGAAATGAACCAAATGATCAAAGAGGTCAAAAACCTAAACCTTGAAACATTTGATGATCCGCAGCAAGCCGTCAAGGATGGGGAGGCAAATGCTTACCTGGAAATGCCGAAAGAGGCAGGCGATATGCTCAAGCATCAAAAGCCATTCGCCATTAAAATTCATGGATATACGACAGATGATGATTCAGTGATCACCGTTCAAATGCTGCAATCATTGCTGGAGCAGTATCAAAACCAGGTGGTCGAGAAGCGCTTAGCAGCGGATCAAATCGATACGTCCGTTATTCATCCGTTTGAAGTGCAGTCCGTTGATGTAGAAGAAGGTGATGAAGGGGAAAACGGAGTGACCGCTATGCTGTTGTCGATTCTCCTTCCAATGATTTTGGTGACCTCCGTGATCTCAGGTGCTTTGCCGGCAGCGCTTGATATTGTAGCAGGTGAAAAAGACCGAAAATCCATTGAAGCGTTGTTTCTGACGCCGGCCAGCAGACTCCAGATTCTCATCGGAAAATGGCTCGCTGTCTCTATGTTCGGTATTTTAAGTGGGATTGTGGCGATCGGCATGTTGCTTCTATCTACTTTGCTCTTTACAGAAAAGCTGAAGCAAGCTCTGAACTTTGGTGATCAAATGTGGAGCATTATCGGCGTTATGTTTGCGGCGCTTATCATCTTCTCCTTCATGGTATCCATGATTGAATTGCTGCTCAGTGTGATGTCGGGTTCAGTCAAAGAAGCGCAATCGTACATGTCCATGATCATTACACTAGGTGTGCTCCCAATGTTCTTTACCATGAGAGCAGGTGCAACGCAGCTAGATACGTATTACTTTGCCATCCCATTTCTCAATATTCATGCGCTGTGTAAGCAATTGATGTTTGGTATCATCGATCCAATGTCCATCGCCCTGACACTCGGCTCCTCAGCCTTGGCAGTCGTCATCCTGTTTGTCATCGTCAGAAGCTTGTTTATGAAAGAGAAATGGATGCTTGCGAAATAAAGAAAACTTGCAGATATATTCTGCAAGTTTTTTTATATTCAGAGATTCATATAAAAGAGGCTCGCGATAGCATGATGGAAGAGGAAATGATATAATTATCCTAATTTTACCAAAGAAAGGAGTTCGGATATGTCTTATCAAACAGATGACGATGATGTGTTAGGACTATGTAATATATATGCTCAGCAAACACATCATTTTGAAGCCTTTATTTTGGGAAACAGGGTAGGTTTATTAGAATTAAAAAATGCAATAGACAAGGCTTTAGAAACCGGTAGTTCTACTGCAACGTTATTCCCTTCTGATTATGAGGGATATGATGTCTATATTGCTTTAGTAGACGATGAGCAAAGGTTTGAAAAATTAACAACTCCTTATGTAGAGGAATACGCACAAGAGGAAGATGCGGTTGATCCAATCGAGATCATGAAAGAATATGAAGCTGAAAAGGGGAATTCTTCTTCATGAAATATTCTCGTTATGAAAAAAAGCTGGACCTCACTATATTAATAGTAGCAGCCATTACTATATTTATGGTGGATATTCAGTGGGTGTGGTTGTCGATTTTCTTGCTTTCTTCTCTGTATTTCGGAATCAAATATAGGAAACAACCGAAATAAATTAACAAAAAACCCCCGGAATCGGGGGTTTTCCTTTAGTTCTTGATGAATTTCTCAACTAATGAGCTTGTTTTGTAGTCGTTCAAATCAAGTTTCCATTGGTCGATATCATTTTTCTTCATGTTGACTTCTACTGTTTCTTCAGAAGATGATGGTCCTAATTTTTTAAACTCATCTGGGTAAATTGATAGTAAGTATTTTTGCGCTTCATCATAAGAAGCTGAACGGTTTTTGCTGTAGAACTCAGTCGCTTTCTCTTTCAAACGATCGACAAGCGGACTTGCATCGATTGGTGTCAGAGTCACAGTCACGACAGCTTTATCACCACTGATGGATTTTGTTTTTGTTGAAACTTTTGATTTTTCAGCTAATGTTTCTTTCACAGCTTTCAGTAGCTTATCAAGGTTTTCATCCTTCGCTGAGCTAGAAGAAATACCTGAAGAAGTGATGTAACCTTGTTTGAATGATTTATCAAATTCGTTCACAACAGTTGATTTGTTATCACCTGTTAGTTTTTCGAAATCATCGTTTTTCTTACCAAAAATCATCACATCAATATAAGAAGAAAGAGCTTTTGCAGATGCTTGTAGTGTATCTGCTTTTTTCATTAAGTCTTTTCCTTTAATATCGAATTCTAGTGTTTTGTCATCTTTTTTCGATCCGCTTCCTGGCTCTGTGTAAACAAGCTGGTAGTCCTTGTCTTTGTCAACAACAAAGAAAAGACCGCCTTTTGTCACTTTGTCTGCATTTAAAGAGCTTGAAGATAATACTTCGTTATAGTCATCTGGAGAGATTGTAGATACCTGTGCGTCATCTTGGTAAAGCGTGAAGTTGCTTTTATCAACATTGAGAGGCTCTTTGCTGATATTTTTTACAGATACATTCACTTTTAGTACATACTGATCATCCTGTACAGATGTATCGTATTGAGGTGGTAATGTGTACTCAGCACTTTCTACCTTTACCTCTGCTGCATCAAGAGATTTTTTGGTATCGTTTTCTTTCGCAGCTGTTTTGTCTTTTCCACCACTACAAGCAGCAGCGACAACAGTTACACACAAGATCAGAAGAAACAGGGATAATTTCTTTTTAAACATGGCGTGTTTTCCTCCTCGGGTTTATGGTGAATTTCATTGAAAAGCTGTGGTTCATATCATTCTTTTTGCACAAAAAGAAAAATACTGTATGTTTTTTACTGTAGAATGAAGCGAAAGTACTGTCAATACCTCAGTGCGTTTCCGAGGTTGATTGGCTTCAAGTAGTAAAAATGACACTAAGTTGAGAGGAGAAACTTGTAATTTATTATTTGATATCTCCTGTAGAAACTCAACATTTTATATTTTAAGGTTTTGAGTCGGATTATTGAATAGGTTCAAATGACTGTTTTTGAAGATGATGTCGCAATTAGAAGGATTTTTATGACTTGTAAATGAGTATATAGTAATGAATATTTCTTCCTGTTATGTATATGGTCACTTGGTTTGAGTGTTGTTGGCAGCGAGACACATGTCCAGCAAATTTAGACAGGCTGTCGACACTGAACGTGCTTTTTCATGTCAAAATGGCAGTCATCTACACAGAAACGCTACATAAAATAAAAGAGAAACGAACTGGAGGTGGATGTATGGCAGTGGTAAGAGCGACAAGCTCTGATATTGATTTAATGGCCAGACTGCTGAGAGCGGAGGCAGAAGGTGAAGGGAGGCGAGGGATGCTGCTCGTAGGAAACGTGGGCATCAATCGTTTGCGTGCCAACTGCTCTGACTTTAAAGGGCTGCGTACGATTCCACAAATGATTTATCAGGAGCATGCATTCGAAGCGGTCACGCATGGTTACTTCTATCAGCGAGCACGAGAAACGGAAAAAACACTTGCGCGGAGAAATATTAACGGAGAACGTTTTTGGCCGGCAAAATTCAGCCTTTGGTATTTTAAACCGCCTGGCGATTGTCCGGCGACTTGGTACAATCAGCCGTTTGTGGCAAGGTATAAGTCACATTGCTTTTATCAGCCAACTGCCGAAACGTGTGAAAATGTTTATAACACCTTTTAGCTTGATGAAACGCACAACCCTCTTCGAGTACAAATGCAGAGGGTTGTGTTTTTGTTTTTTCCAAAATGGGTAACCATTGTGTATCAGCAAGATGAAGCACGTGAATGGAGGAAATGAAGATGTATCAAGATTTAAAAGGGAAAACAGCCATTGTCACAGGCTCTTCAAAAGGAATTGGACAAGCGATCGCATTGCGGTTTGGACAAGAGGAAATGAATGTGGTTGTGAACTATAAAGGCGATGAAGATGGAGCTAAAGAGACCGTACAAGCCATTCAGAAGCACGGAGGTGGGGCGGTGAAAGTACACGCAGATGTCTCCAAAGAGGAAGGCATCCAAGCCATCATGGATACAGCACTGGAGCATTTCGGTACAGTAGATGTATTCGTCAATAATTCAGGCTTCAACGGCGAAGAAGCGCTGCCGCATGAGATGACGCTGGAGCAATGGCAAAACGTCATCGATGTCAACATAACAGGTGCATTTTTAGGCGCAAAGGCTGCGCTCGCCTATATGATGGAGCATGACATCAAAGGATCGATTTTAAATATTTCCAGTGTCCATCAGGAAATTCCGCGCCCGTTTAATGTTCATTATTCCACTTCAAAGGGCGGAATGAATATGATGACGAAGACGCTGGCTCTTGATTATGCCGAAGCAGGTATTCGAATCAACGCGATTGCGCCGGGTACCATGGCAACCGAATCGAATGATGATTTACAGGATGAATTGAAAAAACAAAAGCAGCTTGAGAAAATTCCGATGAGAACCTTTGGTGAACCGAAGGAGATTGGGGCCGCTGCTGCATTCCTCGTTTCTAAGGAAGCGGCGTATATCACAGGCACCACCTTATTTGTAGATGGTGGAATGACACTTTATCCTTCTCAAATCAATGATTAATCCAAAAAACATCCGCCTGTTCATCCGGCGGATGTTTTTTGTTCGTAGCGTTGAGCGGCTTTGGCTGGTTTGCCGAGCAGCATCGGGTATTTGCTCAGGAAGGAGATACATGGCACCATGAGCAGCAATGTGCCAATCGTATAAAAAAGTGTCCAAGAGAGCTGTGCTGTATCAGCAATATTGATACCGAGTCCATAAAAAACAAATGCTTTCATGATATCGATACCGGCAAACTGCAAGACAAGAATGACAATAGAATTACGTCCTAGATACGTCAAAATAGGGGATGTTTTCAATTTAAAGCTTAAATAAATCACGGCAGCTGAACCGAGCAGAGCACATGCGTAGAAAATAAAGAGATCACCGTAGTCGTTGACGCGCATATCGATCCGTGAATTAAAGCTTTGCATGTAAGCCGTTAGCACAAGCAGACCTGTACATAAAAGAAGGGTTGGATCTGTTTTTAATTCCACAAACCATTGCTTTGCTAAAAATCCAATCGAATAAAACACAACAGCTGTCAAGGCGACATTGGCGTTCCAAGGAAGACTTTGATCTAAAAGCAAGGTAGAGGCATATCCAGCACCTCCGCAAAGAACAGTCAGCAAGATCACGGCAGCGGGTTTTCCTTTAGAAAGACGATGCATAAAGAAAAATAAAATTTCCACTAAAAAGAGCGTCGTTAAAAACCAAATCGCTGGGTTATGTGTGAGTCTTGCTTCATCTGCATTGGATATGAAAATACCTGTAAACGGAACGAAAGGATCAATATCCGTTTGTCCCTTGAATGCGAAAAAACGGGTAACGGAGAACCAAAATACATACGTAATGATGGAGAAATAGAGATAGGGCAAGAGTAAGCTTTTGGCTTTTTTCTGAATAAATGACAAAGCAGGGGATGAGGATGATCGAAACATCATGCCTGATAGTAAAAAGAAAAGCGGCATATGAAAAGAGTAAATGAATTGCTTGAGCGAATCTGGAATGGGCACATGCGCCATGACCACGAGCAGAATGCCAATTCCTTTAGCTGCATCAACCCAATCGAGTCTCTTTTTCATGTCTGTCATCTCCTTCTTTCTCAGCGTTGTAAACCGTTCATTGAATATGTACCTCTACTATATAAAAGGTACACCTCTTATGCGTTTACAGTTCGCTAACGATTAGAAGACACATTTGCGATCAGATGACAGACGGAAGAATTTTGACATCTTGATGTTACATTTCCCATTTTTTATGACAATGTAAAAAAGAAGCCTGGAAAGCTGGCTTCAAAATAATTCTGCTATTCGCTTGAAGGAACGTTGTTTTTCGATCGGATCAAAGGAATTGTTCAGAATCATGATGTCATCCGTTTGATAGCGGTCCATCAAGGTCTGTAATTGCTCTTTCACCGTTTTCTTCGAGCCGACAATCATCCGCTGGCGGTTTTGCAGCACTTTTTTCTTTTCCTGTGTGGTGTAGTGATAGGCGCTTGCTTCTTCTATAGAAGGAACGCGGCTGTCCAGTCCCTTTTCAACACGAAGCAGCCATAAATCTGTACTGCTGGCGATCCTGTCTGCTTCTTCATCTGTTTCACCGCAGATGACAAAGACGGCAAACATAGATTGTGGCTGGCTAGAAAAGACAGATGGAGAAAAGTGTGATCGATACGTCTCAAATGCTTGTGTGCCGCGTGCAGGATGGATAAAGTGGCCGAAAATATAGTTGATTCCAAGCTCCGCCGCCTGCATGGCACTATTTTCTCCCAGCCCAAGCAGCCAAACCGGCGGATGAGTATCAACAAGCGGAGCAGCTTTCACGCCTGTATGCGGATGACCAGAAGGCAGGCTGTCTGATAAGTAAAAAAGAAGATCCTTCAGCTGGCGGTCAAACTGAGACAGATCTTTAGGCACGCCGTCTGTCAAAGCGAGCCTCGTCCTTTCGATCCCGCCTGGAGATTTGCCGACACCAATCTCAATCCGTCCAGGATAAAGGGCTTCAAGCTGCCGCGTGACCTCTGCTACTTTAAAAGGACTGTACTGAGGAAGTAAAATACCGCCAGATCCGGTACGCAAGGTCGTTGTATGAGCCGCAATATGAGCCATTAATATTTCAGGCGCTGTACTAGCGAGCCCTCTTGTGCTGTGGTGTTCAGCGAACCAATAGCGCTCATACCCAAGCGTTTCAGCCAGCTGAGCCAGCTGCGTTGTATGAATCAATGTCTCCTGAGCAGACTGACCTTTAGGGATGGCGACTTGATCTAATATATGAAGTGATGGCATCATCAACATCCTTTCATCAACATGTTGAATATAAGTATAAAGAAATCCATAGGTGGAAGGAAACGAAAGGGTTTATCCTTTGATCCTTTGCTTTTATCTTTTCTATATCAACATATGAAACCACATCAATACACTCCTTATCAGCAAGAGCTGTTCATCGGGAACTTTCGACAATGTTTCACATGAAACACTTCATTAACGACATGAACCATTTCCAATGTGCATCTTTCGTTAAAAAAATATAAAGTGTTTGAAACCTATCTTGAACATAGATCGTATATACTAGTAAATAGAAAAAAGAGTAAGAGGCTCCAATGTCATTTCATGAATTTTGTCGAATTTTCATGTATGATGATTTTAATAGGGTCCATCGCTTAATAAATAGATTTTTATTATGCTGGAGGAGTGATTGATTTGGCGATTACATTAGAAAAAGGTCAACGTATTGATTTAACAAAAGGGAAAACAGGGCTAACAAATATTCTTGTTGGACTTGGCTGGGACCCTGTATCACAAGGCGGCGGATTTTTAGGAAAGCTGTTTGGCGGCGGAGGCGGCGCTGATGTTGATTGTGATGCTTCAGTGCTCATGCTGAAAAATGATAAGTTTACGGAAAATAAAGATTTGATTTATTTTGGCAACCTAAAGAGCAAATGCGGCAGTGTTGAGCATACAGGTGACAACCTGACTGGTGAAGGAGACGGAGATGATGAACAAGTCCTCGTCAACTTGAGCAAGGTGCCGGGTAATGTGAATAAATTGGTGTTTGTCGTGAACATTTATGATGCCCTTAGAAGAAACCAACACTTTGGTATGATTCAAAATGCTTACATTCGCATCGTTGATCGTTCAAACAATCAAGAATTAGTGAAATATAATTTAAAAGATGATTATGCAGGAAAAACATCATTAATCGTCGGAGAGCTTTATCGTCACGAGAATGAGTGGAAGTTTGCGGCGCTTGGAAATGGTACAAATGATGCGAAGCTTGCAGATATTACGAGAAACTATATTTAAACAGAAGGGAGAGGTTCCTAGTGGGAATTTCTTTAGCGAAAGGTCAAAAAATTGATTTAACAAAAACGAATCCGGGTTTAACAAAAGTAGTCGTCGGTCTTGGCTGGGACGTCAATAAGTATGACGGCGGACATGACTTTGATCTAGACGCAAGTGTATTCCTTTTAGATGCGGCAGGTAAAGCAAGCTCTCCATCTGACTTTGTCTTTTACAACCAAACAACTGGCGGAGGCGGAAGTGTCGTACATACAGGCGATAACCGCACTGGTGAAGGGGACGGAGATGACGAGCAGGTCAATGTTGACCTTGCAGCTGTACCGGCAAGTGTTGAAAAGATTTCATTTGTCATTACAATTCATGATGCAGAAGCGCGCAGTCAAAATTTCGGACAAGTGTCTAACGCATATGTACGTATTTTAAATGCAGCATCGAATGAAGAACTCATTCGCTACGATTTGGCAGAGGATTTCTCAATTGAGACAGCCATTATTGTAGGTGAATTATACCGTCATGGCGGGGAATGGAAATTCTCAGCTGTCGGATCAGGCTATCAAGGCGGTCTTGCCCGCATTGCAACGGACTTTGGCTTAGATATCGGATAACGCAATAGTTTCCTATTTTCAAAGACAGGAGAGATACGAATATGGCGATTCAGCTTTCAAAAGGACAACGTGTCGATTTAACCAAAACCAACCCAGGGCTGACGAAAGTGATGATCGGTCTTGGCTGGGATACGAATAAATATTCTGGCGGAGCCGAATTTGATTTGGACGCTTCGGCTTTCTTGGTAGATGCAAACAATCGTTGTCAGCAAGATACAGATTTTGTGTTCTATAATAACCTTCAGCATCCGAGCGGCAGTGTCACTCATACAGGTGATAACCGTACGGGTGAAGGAGATGGAGATGACGAGCAAATTCTCGTTGATTTCTCGAAAATTCCTGCTAACATTGATCGTATCGGAATTACAGTTACGATCCATGATGCAGAGGCGCGCAGCCAAAATTTTGGACAAGTCTCTAATGCATTTGTTCGTGTTGTAAATGAAGAGAGCGGGGAAGAATTGATTCGCTTCGATTTAGGCGAAGACTTCTCAATTGAAACAGCTGTTGTGGTATGTGAATTGTACCGACACGGAAGTGATTGGAAGTTTAACGCGATCGGAAGCGGATTCTCTGGCGGACTTGCAGCTCTTTGTCAAAATTATGGGTTAGAAGTGTAAATAAGAGAAACAAATCAGTTCAAGAGATGCTGTCAAAAGCTCATATGAGGGCCTTTTCCTAAGTGAGAAAGAAACAGCGATCAAGAATAGCAGCAGGCGAAAGCCTGCTGATGCTTCTACACTTATAGGAGGAAAACCAGTTGGACATTTTGAAACATATGTTGGATACATATGCCTCGTTTTTTGATTGGCATATGTGGGCAGAGGTATTAACAGACCCTGTCTCTTGGGGGCTTATTGGGACTCTTGTCGTGCTTGAAGGATTGTTATCAGCAGATAACGCACTTGTATTAGCTGTGATGGTGAAACATCTACCAGAAAAGCAGCGTAAAAAAGCATTAACCTACGGATTAATTGGCGCTTATTTCTTCCGTTTTCTATTCATTGGCGTAGGGATGCTGCTTATTAAGTTCTGGTGGATTAAGGTCCTCGGAGCTGCTTATTTAGCATGGCTTGTTATTAAGCACTTCTGGTTAGGTGACGGCGATGATGAAGCGAAGGAACTGAAAAAAGAAGGCTGGTTGATTCGAGTCTTTGGTGTGTTCTGGGCAACTGTTATTTCTGTTGAAATTATGGACCTTGCCTTCTCGGTTGATAGTATTCTTGCAGCATTCGCTGTATCTGAGGAAGTATGGATTCTACTATTAGGCGGAATGCTTGGAATTCTCATGATGCGTACAGTCGCGCAGTTATTCCTTGTTCTCATTGATCGTATCCCAGAGCTTGAGAATACTGCGTTTATTCTCATCGGGATCATTGCGATCAAAATGGGCTTGAGTGCTGCTCACATTGAAATCCCGCATCTTGTATTCTTTGCGATTATTATCCTAGCATTTATCGGAACGTTTATCGTTCATAAGATCAATAAGAAGAAACATCAAGAAGTGACAAACGAAGCTGCGGCTTCAAAAGAAGAATAGGACGATCAAAAAGGAATGGAGTTGATTAGCGGCTCCATCCTTTTTTGAATCATCAAGTCATTTGTTCGATTTTCTCTCAACAACAGGAGGTGGCACAGCATGCGGTATTTTCAGTTTTTATCAGAGGCGAGGCAGCACGATATTTTTTTCAAACGGCCGGGGGCGATGCATTTGATGACGCCAAGGCACGTACTTGCGCATGCATTAGGTGCTACTTTGTATATGCCTGCGACAAGACAGGATATAGCAGACATGCTGCTGTCGCAGAAATATGAAGCGCTTTGCTCTGTTGTATTTTGTTTAGAGGATGCCATCGGTGATCAAGAAGTGGAAATGGCTGAACAGAATCTAGTGGTACAACTCGCCAAACTGTCGGACAAATTAACGCATACACCTGAAATGGCTGAACAAATGCCGCTTTTATTTATTCGGGTTCGTTCGCCGAAGCAGCTGCTGAAAATGGCAGATTTGCTTGGTCCATCTCTTCGTTTATTGACGGGTTTTGTATTTCCAAAGTGTTCTATTCATAATGCGAAGGATTATTTGGACAGCTTGAAACAGGCGTCCGCACAAACGAAGACCACGCTGTACGGTATGCCCATTTTGGAAACACCCGATTTATTAGAAAAAGAAACGAGATATACGGTGCTGTCTAAGTTAAAGCAGATCATGCTGAATGATGAAGAATATATTTTGAATATTCGTATTGGGGCAACGGATCTTTGCGGCTTATATGGCATTCGCCGTGATCGCGACACCACCATCTATGAAATCAGATTGATTGCTGATTTGATCACAGATATTATCAATTATTTTGGCCGTTCCTTTGTTGTATCAGGTGCTGTATGGGAGCATTTTGGTCCTGCACGAAAGGAACAAAAACCATTTATCCGTGCGCTTTCTAAGGGCGGTGAGCTGTCCTTATCTGAATTCGATGACGTACAAGGTTTACTCAAAGAGACAAGACTCGATGTAGCCAACGGCATACATGGAAAGACAGTGATCCATCCAACACATCTCAAGCCAGTGCAAAGCATGTACGTTGTGACAAAGGAAGAGTACTTGGATGCTTTAAGCATTTTGGAACATGCTGACGGCACAGTTGGCGTGATGAAGAGTGCTTTCTCTAATAAGATGAATGAAACGAAGCCGCATTACAGGTGGGCAGAGCACATTTTAATTAAGTCAGACATTTACGGGGTGTTTCATGAAAATAGAAGCTATATCGACATACTCACAGAATCAGAAGCGGCATACGCTGAACACCTTGGAACATATGGAGGTTGAGCTTGACCTCAAAGAAGGTGCGCTCCAGCTTGAAAAAGAGCATCTTTTTGAGATGGCGGCAAGGGTGAACAAAAAAAGAGCCTTTTTATTCGTGAGTAAGGTGCTTGGAAAGCATATTCCTGTTCATCCAGTAAAACCGCTCCTTGTCTCGGGTCTTTTAGCGATGGCATATGCCAAAGAGCAAACGGGAAAGACGCCCCCGCACCAAGATCTTCTTGTAGAGGCACTCAAGACAGATGATCACACGGTGTTAACGGCAGCCTATGAAACACTCAAAAAAGAAAAGCTTTCAGCTGGCAATAAGCCTGTCGTCATAGGCTTTGCGGAAACGGCAACAGCTCTTGGACATGGTGTGTATGATGTGATAGAAGGCGCATCATACATTCATACGACACGTGAACAGCTGCTGGATCTTGACCCGTCATTGGTATTTGAAGAAGAACATTCGCATGCAACAGATCAGCTTTGTTATGCAGACGAAGCATTCCTTCGCACAGACCGCCCCATCGTGTTAGTAGATGATGAAGTCACGACAGGCCGTACCAATATCAACATCATTCGTGACCTTCATGCAAAGTATCCAAGGCATTCTTATACCATTCTTTCCATTTTGGACTGGCGGACGGAGGAGCATGAGAAAGCCATGTGCCAGCTTGAAGAGGAGCTTGGAATTCACATCACATCATTGTCTTTATTAAAAGGGCAGATGATTTTTCGAGGCAAAACGCTTGATGAGCCAGCTTATTCGTATGAGATTGCGGAGCAAGAGAAGCAGCCAAGTCTCTCTTTTCACTCTCTTCAATCTTTCTTTAAGCAGGTGCCCTATTCACTTTCTCATGCAGCAAATTCGGCTGGTCATTCGCCATATATACATGAAACGGGCCGTTTTGGTTTAAACGCAGCAGATACGGAAGCGCTCGACCAAGCAGCTGCTGAAGCGGGATTGAGGCTGCGGCAGGAACGCAAAGGAAAACAAACACTCTGCTTAGGGACAGGTGAGCTGATGTATGTGCCGATGAGACTGTCTGCACACATGGGGGAAGGCGTTCTCTTTCATTCAACAACGAGAAGCCCTATTCACCCAGTCGAAAAGGATGGATACGCTGTCCAAAATGGGTTTACCTTTATGAACCCAGAGGATGCCCGAATTCAGCACTACGTGTACAACATTCCAAAAGGTGAATATGATGATGTATTTCTCTTTTTTGAGAAAAAGGTCTCTCAGGAGGCATTGCTTCCGCTTGTTCACTTATTTGCTGAGCGGCATGTGAAGCATGTGCATATTGTGACTTTATCAGACGAGGTGAAGGTGAATGGCTAATGTGTATCCAAAGATGGGAAGCTATCCAGAGCAGGATGTAACCTTCTTACTCAAAGATTTATCCTCTATTGAGATGGAGAAAAGTACAGAAGAGCGGGAGCGTTCGATTCAGAGCGGTGCGCATTATTCAGAAATGCTGCCAATTGAGTACAAACCAACGGCATCTTATATGACTTTATTCTATCAATCTCTTGAAGAAAGTAAGGAAAAGGTAGCAGAAGCAGTAGCTGTTGTAGCAGAACAGATTGTGAAGAAGCGAGGCTTCCAAACCGTGCTTTGCAGTTTGGCGCGTGCGGGGACACCGATCGGGGTGCTGATCAAACGATATATTCGAAAGACGTATGGTGTCGATCTGCCTCATTACAGCATCTCTATTATTCGCGACCGCGGAATAGACGAGAATGCACTGCATTATATGCTGAAAGAACATCCAGGTTTTGAAATTGCTTTTATCGATGGTTGGACTGGAAAAGGGGCGATTTCGAAAGAGCTCCAAAAAGCTGTTCTTGATTTTGAAAAAAAGTATGGTGTACGTCTCTCGAGTGAGCTGGCTGTGCTGGCAGACCCCGGCTATTGTACACATGTATACGGAACGAGGGAGGACTTTCTCATTCCAAGTGCCTGCTTGAATTCGACAGTATCAGGGCTTGTCAGTCGTACGGTATTAAACAACCGCTGGATCAATGCCGATGATTTCCATGGGGCAAAGTATTATAAAGAGCTGCTTGATGAGGATGTGTCCAATCTATATGTGGATACAATTGAAGAAGCATTTTCAAGCCTCGGACCAAATGTACAAGAGAAAGCAGAAACCATACTCTCGCAAGGGACGCCGGCAGATTGGCGGGGAATGGCATCCATTGAAGCAATCGGTCAGGAGTTTCAAATTGAAAATACCCATTTGATTAAGCCGGGAGTTGGTGAGACGACCCGTGTGCTGCTTAGAAGAATCCCTTGGAAAATCTTGATTCAGCCTGGATCTCAGGAGAAGCTGAAGCATATCTTGCTTTTGGCAGAGGACAGAGGTGTTCCTGTCATTGAATATGCCAATATGTCTTACACGTGCTGCGGGTTAATTCGTCCGCTGGAGCAAACGTCATGAAGACATTTGCATTTGCCAGTGATTTAGACAGGACGCTGATTTACTCACATCGAGTGCTTGACCAGTATGCGTATGAAGGAGAGTATGATTTAGTTGAGGTGCTGGACGAACGGCCGCTTTCCTATATGTCTGTTAAAACGAAAAAATCTTTGCAGACGATTCATCAATCAGGCTGGTTCATTCCAGTGACGACAAGAACAACCGCACAGTATGAACGAATCACCTTCTTTGAGCAAGAGCTTAAACCGGAGTATGCCGTGACAACAAATGGAGGCTGTATTCTTCATCATGGCAAGCCGCTTGAGGATTGGCAGGCCATTGTTGATGAGAGACTTAGGGAGTGTATGCCAGTCAGAGAGATGCTGAGGGCGATCTCGAAACTTCCAGTTGCGGCATGGGTGAAGCGTACCCGTACAGCAGAGGGAAGATTCCTTTATTTGATTATGAAAGAGGAGTATCTATCTCACATTCCGCTTGCTGAATTGAAGCTGTGGGGCGAGGAGAGAGGCTGGCAGGTTTCTCTTCAGGGACGGAAGCTTTATTTTATTCCACAGCCGCTTAATAAGTGGGATGCTGTTGCTTTTCTAAAGGACAGGCTGCAGCTTGAATACGTCTATGGTGCGGGTGATTCTCTGTTAGATGCAGGGCTCATTCGTCAATCAGATATGGGCTTTGCCCCAAGGCATGGAGAAGTTCTGGACTTTGACCCATCACTTGAGCCGACAGCAGCATCTGGCATGGCCGCAGCAGATGAAATCACCGCTTCTGTCATCGAGCAGATGATGAACGCAAAAAAGCCTTCGATTCGATAGCAGAAGTAGAAGGCTGAATGATATGATAGTAGTAGCTTTCGAGAAAATATAGGAGAAAGGAAGGAGCGGCGTGAGTTATAAAGAAATCAATGTCACCCATACACGGGCGGAGCAGGAAGCCTGGAAAAATGTGCTGAAAAAGCCGCTCCCTGAAAGAGACGGTTATGTAAAGGACGAGCATACGTTGTCCTTGCCGCGTCTCGCCGCCCGGGTCCTTGGAACTCCGCATGATGCAACCGATTATTTTATTTATTTACATGAATTATACGAAACAGACGGCATGCATATTTTAAGTGAAACACTCAATCGTCATATTGAGCCGGAGCATTTTCAAGCGCTGCAGCGTATTCATTTGATTAACCAAGAAGAAAAGGGATTGTCCGTGAATCGCTTTGTGGCTTTTTTAGATGGTGAACAGCTGATTGTACGCCATCCAAACCCTGTGATGAACCGGCATATCCGTCTTTCATTGATCAAGGTGTTTGAGCATTTCAAGCAGCTGCACGAGGGTGGATTTCAGCATCCTGATTTCCGCCGGGTCCTGCTGGATGTCGTGAAGTTTTCAAATAACCATTTAGGTCCATGGCTGAAGGAAGTCAATATCGAAGAAAAAATGCCGGCTGTCATTTGGTATGGAGAGGCGAATAAAAGTCAGCTTTATTTTCTTTACTATGTCATGCTGATTGGCTGTGATGTTGTGCTATTTCATCCAGAAGGCGAGGATTCGTTCCGCGAATTAGATCCAGAAGAAAAGCTGACTTTTATTGATCAGTACCCGGGAACTTCAAAGCTTGAGCCGTTCCCTACTGAAAAGCCTGAGAGGAAATCAACGGTGGCGTACCGCTCGACAAGAGAGCTTGAAGAGGTGCTTCACACGGAAGATTCAATGCTGTATAAGCCGTGGCAATTCAGAGATCATACTCCTCATTCCATTACGCTCAAGACAACGTATGATGAGCTGTTTTTAATTGCAAAGGAACGATCCTTTATCCGCCCGAATTTCAAAGCAGACCGGGACACGATACAGATTCCGAATCTTTTTGCAAAAATGATGGGTGTCACACGAGACAAACGTGAATACTGGGATCGCATTCACACGTTAATGGAAGGGAAAGAGACGAAGACCATTCGCCATTTTCCTTTTACGAAAGAAGTGACATCGAATTATCAATTTCATTATCAGCATGCACTTTCTTCTGCTGGAGAGATTGATCCTGACTTATTAATGAAAAGCAATGTGTGGCAGTTTTCTCATCTATATGAGGGTACGCAGCGTGCGATTGCAGAGGCGATATCTCGAATCTGTCAGCATCCGAAGCTATTAAAAGAAGGCAATGAAACCGAATTAGATGTCCGTATTTATTTATTCAAGCAGGTTCTGCATTTAAGCCAGGATCTCATTGAACTGATTCAAACCTTTGATTACGCACAAACCGTACCGAAAGTGATTTTATACCATACAGAATATAATGGTGAGCTGACTCGCTCTGATGCGGCCGCCCTGATTTTCCTAAATGAAATGGGTGTGGATCTCTTCGTATATCATCCGGCGGGATATCAGTGTATCGAACGGTATATCGATGACCAATTATTTGATACCCATTGGCTTGATGAGATGGTCATGAACCAGGAGTTTAAAGAGCCGTCCATCGTTAGAAAGTTATTTCAATCCATTAAAAACCGATAAGGAGATCAAAGCTTATGACAAATACAAACGGAAATGACATCATTTCAATTGATAAAGAGGAAATCACGATTGAGAAGGCAGACGATATTCGCGTTCAGCTTCGAAACGAACCAGAAGTGCAAAATATTGCGAGACAGATCGATGCGAAAAATCAGCTGGAACTTCTTGAATACGGAAAACAGCCGGCCGTTGAAATCTCTAAGTTCTCTGATCGTATCCTTTCAATGATGCGTTCAACAAGTGTCACTGACTCAGGAACAATGCTGACGCAGCTTGGCAAGATTATGGATCGCTTTGATAAAAATGACTTTGACGAACCGAAGGGTGGTTTGTTGTCAAAAATCTTTAAGCGCGGCGGCAGCATGATTGAAAAGATTTTTAGTAAATATCAAACCCTCGGTGCAGAGATTGAAAAAATTAATGTGGAAATTAGTAAATATAAAGATGAAATGACCAAATCGACTGTGACGCTTGAAGAAATGTATGAGCATAACATTCAATACTATTTGGAGCTGGAAAAGTATGTCGTAGCCGGTCAAATGAAAATCGAAGAATTAAAGCAATTGGTTCCTTCATATGAAGAAAAAGCAGCTAGTGGAAACCAGCTGGCACAAATGGAGCTTGATACGCTTCGTAATGGCATTCAAGCGCTTGAAGAGCGTGTGTATGACCTTGATATGGCACGAATGGTGGCGCTTCAAACGGCACCGCAAATCCGTTTGCTTCAGCGTGGGAATACGAAATTAATCGGTAAAATCAACTCTGCCTTCATCATCACGATTCCAATTTTCAAAAATGGGATCATTCAAGCTGTTACAGCGAAGAGACAAAAGCTTGTGGCTGATTCTATGAGTGAGCTGGATAGAAGAACAAATGAAATGCTGAAACGAAATGCTGAAAACATTTCAAGTCAAAGTGTAGAGATTGCCAAATTATCTGGCCGTCCAAGCATCGACATTGAAACGATCGAATCTTCCTTTAATACAATTGTACAAGGGATGAAAGAGACGAAACAGATCGAAGAAGAGAACAAGCGATTACGCGAAGATGGGACAAAACGTATGCTTGAGCTTCAAGATAATATTAAGCGGGCTGCCCTAGAGTCCTAAAAAAACAAGCTGTCTGTAACTAAAGTTGCAGGCAGTTTTTTTATGAATTTAAATAAAATTTGAGGAAAAAGGTTTTTATGTGACCATTTTCGGGTAAATCCTGTTAAGGGGAATGGTTCGCCCAAGATTCAAAAAACCGCTATGACGAGGATTCGACTTATTTTTTAGCACAATCAGGAATTTCCAGTAAAATATTGTCTGATGAGAGGAAATACCCCGTAAAATATGTAGTTTATGAAGCATTCTATAGGATTTACGAGTAATACGGCGTATAAACTCTAATGACCAGACCTCTATATGGAATTCATACATATTGTGGGGAAATAAGCGAATTCTAAAGATTGTTCGCATCATAACGCTTATGTTACGGTTATAAAGATGCTAATTTGGAGGGAAAATATGAATTCTGAAGAGAGAAATATCAAAATCAAGATAAATAATGTATCTAAAATTTTCGGTAAAAATGCTAAAAAAGCATCTCAAATGCTTGAAAAAGGGAAAACAAAAAGAGAGATCCTAAAAGAGACCGGCGCAACAGTTGGTGTCAATCGAGCAAATTTTGATGTTTATGACGGCGAGATATTTGTCATCATGGGGCTATCAGGGAGCGGAAAGTCCACACTTGTGCGGATGCTAAACAGGTTAATCGAACCAACCTCCGGTGAAATATATATTGATGGGGATATGATAACAAATATGTCAAAGGATCAATTGCGTGAAGTCAGACGGAAAAAGATCAGCATGGTTTTCCAAAACTTCGCATTGTTCCCGCACCGTACAATTCTTGAGAACACTGAGTATGGTCTTGAATTGCAAGGTGTCGATAAAGAAGAGCGCAGACCAAAAGCGCTTGAATCTTTAAAGCTTGTTGGACTTGAAGGCTTTGAAGAGCAATATCCAAATCAATTAAGTGGTGGTATGCAGCAGCGTGTTGGATTGGCACGTGCGTTAGCAAATGACCCTGACATTTTATTAATGGATGAAGCATTCAGCGCACTAGATCCATTAATTCGTAAAGATATGCAGGATGAATTGCTTGAGCTTCATACATCTGTAGGAAAAACGATCATTTTCATTACCCATGATTTAGATGAGGCGCTTCGTATTGGTGACCGCATTGTACTCATGAAGGACGGAAATATCGTTCAAATCGGAACACCAGAAGAAATTCTGATGAACCCATCGAATGAATATGTTGAACGCTTCGTTGAAGATGTTGACCTTTCTAAAGTATTAACCGCTGGTCATATTATGAAACGTGCAGAAACAGTTCAGATCGATAAAGGGGCACGTGTTGCGCTTACGCTCATGAAAAACCTTGGGATTTCGTCTATCTATGCAGTAGATAAGAAAAAGCATTTATTAGGTGTCATTTCTGCCCAAGCAGCGAAAAAGGCAGCAGAAACGGGAGCGTCACTTGAAACGGTTCTCGATAAAGAATTTACGACAGTGTTGGAATCTACGTATTTGACAGAGATCTTTGATGCGGTGTCTGATGCGAACATTCCGATTGCCGTTGTTGATGAGAAAAACAGAATGAAGGGCATTGTGGTCAGAGGTGCATTGATTGGTGCATTATCAGGAAATGATGAGTATATCAACATGTCTTCTAACAAGCTAGAGGAAATTAAAGCACAAGAGCCTTCTGCACAGGAGGTAGAATAAGATGTTTAGTATGAGTGATTTACCTAGAATTCCGTTTGCGGAATATATCGATCAATTTGTTGACTGGTTAACATTAACGTTTGGTGGTTTCTTTGATGGCATCACAAATGGATTAGCAGGAACAGTAAATGGGATTGTAGCAGCACTTGGCGTCATTCCATCCATTATTTTAACCCTTATCTTTGCCGGCATTGCTTGGTGGATCAGTACAAGAGGAGTTGCTCTTTTCACACTTATTGGATTTTTACTGATCGACTATTTAGGCTACTGGCATCCAATGCTTCAAACACTTGCACTCGTTTTGACCGCTGTGGTCATTTCCATTGTGATCGGGGTTCCGATCGGTATTTGGGCATCACAGAAGGAAACTGTGCGTAAAATTGTGACACCTATTTTAGATTTAATGCAGACAATGCCTGCATTCGTTTATCTATTACCAGCGATCTTCTTCTTTAATATTGGGGTTGTTCCTGGGGTTGTGGCATCGGTTATTTTCTCCATGCCGCCAACGATTCGTATGACCATTCTCGGTATTAAACAAGTACCGGCTGATTTAATTGAAGCTACCGAAGCATTTGGTTCAACGACATTCCAGCGTTTATTCAAAGTTCAGCTTCCACTTGCAACAAAAACCATCTTAGCTGGTATTAACCAAAGTATCATGCTGGCTCTATCAATGGTCGTCATTGCGGCAATGGTAGGTGCACCAGGACTTGGTTCAGAAGTATATAGTGCGGTAACGCAGCTGAAAACAGGTATTGGTTTTGAAGCAGGTATTGCCATTGTGATTGTGGCGATTACACTTGACCGTATTACCCAAAACATTAAAACGAAAAAATCCAGGGGGAATGCTTAATGTGGAAAAAGTCTCTCTACATTGGGATGACCGCCCTGCTTGTCTTTTTACTAGCCGCTTGCGGTGCGCAGACAGATTCAAATGCGAGTGCTGCTCAGCAGGTGAATAAAACCATTATCGGAATCGATCCTGGTTCAGGGATTATGGCACTGACAGATCAAGCGAAAAAGGATTACGGCTTAGAGGATTGGACGGTTGTGTCTGCATCAAGTGCAGCCATGACGGCAACGCTCAAAAAATCTTACGACCGTAAAAAGCCAATCATCATCACTGGCTGGAATCCACACTGGATGTTTTCCCGCTATGATTTAAAATATTTAGATGATCCAAAAAAATCTTACGGTGAAGCGGAAGAAATTCATACGATTTCACGTAAAGGATTTGCGAAGGATCAGCCGGAAGCAGCCAAAATGCTTAGTCAGTTTAAATGGTCTCAAGATGACATGGGCGAAGTCATGATTGATATCCAAGATGGTGTGAAACCAAAGGATGCCGCCTTAAAATATGTAAAAAAACATAAAGACCAAGTAGCGAAATGGACAAAAGGCGTGAAAAAGTCGAATGGTGGAAAAGTCAATCTTGCCTACGTTGCATGGGATAGTGAGATTGCAAGTACCAATGTTGCAGCAGAAGTATTGCGTGAACTTGGGTTTAAAGTAACTTTGACTCAGGTTGAAGCAGGTCCAATGTGGACAGCAATAGCAACCGGAAGTGCGGACGCATCATTATCCGCTTGGCTGCCAAATACGCATAAAACGTATGCAGCGAAGTTTAAAGGAAAATATGATGACCTTGGTACAAGTATGAAAGGTCTTCGAATGGGGCTAGTTGTTCCAACATATATGAAGAACGTAAACTCCATTGAGGATTTGAAAAAATAGTCAATGATATAGTGGTTCCCTTATAATAGAAGGGAGCATGTTGAAAAAGCAGTCTGCTCAAAAAGCGGCTGCTTTTTTCTTATATAGAAGGATGGAGTTGTCGGACGATGGATAAATCAATCATGATTTTTCTGCATGGTGGAGGAGTAAGCAGCTGGATGTGGCAGGAGCAGGTTGAAATATTGATGGACACGTATGAATGCTTTGCTCCTGATCTCATTGGACACGGGACAAGAGCAAAAGAACAGATATTTTCAATGAATGAAAGCACCCGTGAAGTCATCTCATGGATCAAGGAAAATGCGAATGGCCGTCAAGTGATTCTGATTGGATTTTCTTTAGGTGCGCAGATTGCCGTTGATGTGTTATCAAGAGAGCCGGATATCGTAGACATAGCCGTCATCAATAGCGCCCTTGTGATGCCTTTGCCATGGCTCCATTTCATGGTGAGACCCCTCTTGCCACTGACGTATCCATTATTAAAGAAAGATTGGTTTATCCAGCTCCAAGCCGAAAAGATGGGGCTCTCGCAACATGTACTGCATCATTATGCGGCGGAATCGAAACATCTGCAAAAGAAAACCCTTCTTACGATGTTTCAGGAAAACCTCCATTACAAGCTCCCAGACACGTTTCAGCAAGCGAAGGCACGCATTCTTGTCACAGTGGGAGAAAAAGAAAAAGGCATCATGAAACGGTCAGCAAAAAAAATAACGAATTCACATCCGAAGGCAACAGGCGTCGTTGTTCCCGGTATTGGGCATACATTTACTTTTGAAAAGAAAGAACTTTTTACAGAAATGGTCATAAACTTTATAGAGGCACGTGCATTACCAGTCGAATTAAAGGAAATCCAGTAGCTGCGCCAATCAATAAGTGAAGACGAGCATAAAAGGGGCGCCGGTCTCTTAGAATCTGTATGATATAGGTATAAAACGCTTACAGTTTGTGTGTCCTAGAAGGAGGAGCTATGAGTAAAAACTATATCATATTCGGTGCAAGTCAAGGCTTAGGAGATGCTTTTGTAAAGGGTCTTCCATCAAGTGGAGATACAGTTTGGATTGTGTCGCGAAGTGAACCAAGCAGTTTGAACATAGATGACGGTGTACATAGAATTTGGCTGAAAATCGACTTATCAAGCCAAACACATATCCCTTATATGCTCGAAGCACTTGAGAACAAGACGATTGATGTACTCATCTATAACGTCGGTTTATGGGAAAAACGAGGCTTTGAAGACGATTATTCCTTTGATCACGATCAGCCAGAGGATATTGCACATTTAATCAATGTGAATGTCACCTCAACCATTACGTACATCCAGGCACTGCTTCCTCACGTAAGGAAATCGGAGAATGGAAAAATCATCGTCATTGGCTCAACGGCGGGTCTCGATCATACGAACCTGCCGCAGGTCTCGTTTGTTGCATCTAAATTTGGCCTGCGCGGAATTGTGAATGCACTGAGAGAGCATGTGAGGAAAGATAAAATATCCGTCACCTGTATCAATCCAGGAGAACTTGCGGCGGAGGTTCCGTATGAAGATGGAGCCGAAAAGGCCATCACTCTTTATGATGAAACGAGAATCCCTGTTCAGGATATTGTGGAGCTTGCGAGATGCGTGATTCATTTATCAAGGGTATCTTGCGTGAAAGAAATCAACGTTCCAGCCATGGCAGATCTGAATGCGTAATATAAAGCAGACCACCCGCCCTGAAGAGAAGGCGGGTGGCTTTTTCATTTATGATGAATGCTGCTGGAGTGTTTGATAGACAGCCTCGGTCAAAATCTCAATGCCAGTAAAGATAGCAGAGCGGTCGAAGGTCATATACGGATGATGAAGACCGGGCTTTAAATCACAGCCTAAACCGAGCATCGTGGATTTGATATGCGGAAGCTTTGCTGCGTAAAAGTGAAAGTCCTCTCCACCTGTTGTGACGATCGGGGGATCAAGCTGCTCTTTGCCTAAAACCTGTTCAATTGCATGAGACATGATCTGGACAGCTTCTTCATTTAAGGTGGCGGCAGGCAGACGATGGTCTGTTGAAAGTGTAATGGAAGCGCCAAAGGCATCCGCTACAGAATGAACCGCTCTTTCAATTTCTTTTTCTAGTTCATCCATCACTTCGTTTGTTTGTGCCCGTACATCTAATGTAAAAGAGGCTTTGCCTGGGATGATGTTTGAGCTGCCCCCGCCAGCATGTAAATTGGTCATTTTGACAGAATGCGCGACTCTTGGATCGACATGGATATGCGCGAGTCTCTGCACGAGGGTTGAAGCCACTTCTATGACGTTGACGCCAAGGTGTGGACGTGCACCGTGCGCTTCCTCGCCAATAATGGTGCCGACGTAATGATTACTTGATCCGTGCAATATAGCAGGAGCGCAGCGTCCGTTTAATGTTTCTTGGATTGGGCGCACATGTACGCCATATAAGAAATCGACATCTGCGAGCACTCCTTTTTCAATCATTTTCAGCGCACCGCCGCCTCTTTCCTCAGCAGGCTGAAAGATGAAACGGATCGTGCCGTTCGTGCGTTCTTTTTCCTTTAATGCCATGAAGGTGCCGAGAGCCATTGTCATGTGTGCATCGTGTCCGCATGAATGATTGGCTTGAAACTCACCATCTACTTCCTGCCAAAGTGCATCAATATCGGCTCTCACAGCGACCACTGGTGCGCCTTCTCCAATTTCACCGATCACCCCTGTACAGTCGTCAAATGTTTGAGTTTTGCAGCCCAATTTTTTCAATATATCTTCAATATAAGCAGTCGTTTCTGTTTCTTCCCAGCTGATTTCTGGATGGGCATGCAAGTGTTCAAAGATGTCTGTCACGGTTTGTTTCATTTCGTTTGTCAAAGTTGTCATGAGAAGCCTCCTTGCTGACAGATAATCTGTCAAAACATTATTTTAGTGAAATAATATTGATCTTAAATATCAACAGTGTTTATAATATAACACATCATTTGATTATTCTGAAAATTAAGTGAAATTCCGATCGGGACAAAGGGGTTTTGACACATGAAAACAGCGACAGTATCAGCATCAGAGAAACAAAAACGAAAACTTCAAATGCCGGATGCGTATGTTCTCTTATTTATGATTGCACTGATTTGTACAATAGCAACGTATTTTGTACCAGCGGGTGAGTTTGACCGAAAGACATCTGGGGAGATCACAACAGCCGTTCCTGGCAGCTATCACCGTATTGATCAATCACCAGTGAGTCCAGTTGGCTTTTTCACAGCGATACAAGAAGGAATGGTAGGGTCCTCTTCTATTATTTTTCTGATTCTATTTACGGGCGGAACCATTGCCATTTTGGAGAAGACAGGTGCTATTAACGGGATGATTCACCATGTCATCAGCCGGTTTCAAACGAAGCAATTATTGTTTATTTGTATTGTTGGGGGATTATTTTCAGTCCTTGGAACGACCGGAATTGTCGTGAATTCTGTCATTGGGTTTATTCCAATCGGCATCATTGTGGCACGATCCTTGAAATGGGATGCTGTAGCAGGAGCCGCTGTCATATACATCGGCTGTTATGCAGGGTTTAACGCAACGATTTTATCTCCATCTCCATTAGGTTTATCACAAACAATTGCAGAGCTGCCGATCTTTTCCGGCATCGGCCTGCGTGTCATTATTTATCTTTGTTTTCTTATTTCTAGTATTGTGTACATCTATTTATATACAAGACGTCTGAAGAATAAAGAAAAGGGAAGCATTCTTGGCGATCAATGGTTTCCTGCTAAGGGGCTTGGCGGAGCCGATGCGGAATCTGTGGACAAGCCTGCATTTACTGGCAGACATAAGCTGATTTTAGCGGTGTGCGGATTGTCACTTGGAGGTTTCTTATATGGCGCACTTCAGCTTGGCTGGACCGATAAGGAAATGGCGGGTGTGTTCATTTTTATGGCTATCGTCGCTGGACTGCTCGGCGGATTAGCTGCCAATGATATTGCGAAAACGTTTATTATCGGGTGCCAAAGCCTTGTATACGGCGCACTTATTGTTGGGATGGCACGCTGTATTTCGGTCATTTTAGAAAACGGGAAGCTGCTTGATACAGTGGTCAATGGCTTGGCGAGTATGCTGACAGGCTTTAGTCCCATCGCTGGTGCGATCGGGATGTATATTGCGAGTGCGCTTCTTCACTTTTTGATTTCATCAGGATCAGGAGAAGCCGTTGTCTTTATCCCAATTCTTGCGCCGCTCGCTGATTTAATGGGCATCACAAGACAGGTAGCTGTAGAAGCGGTAATGCTTGGTGAAGGGGTGGTCAACTGTATCAATCCGACTTCCGGTGTGTTGATGGCTGTGCTTGCTGCAAGTGGTATTCCTTATGTAAAGTGGCTGCGTTTTATGGTGCCGCTTGCCCTCATTTGGTTTGTCATCGGTCTTGTATTTATTTGTATCGGGGTCATGATCAACTGGGGACCTTATTAAATATGTAGGAAGCTGCCGACGAGCGTTTGGCAGCTTTTTTCTTGTGGAAATATGTATGGAGCGGGCGCTTTGAAAGCACAATAAATGTGTTCACAAATTCGCTACATATTTTTTTTGAGCAGCCCCCTTGCAAAAGTTTGTGAAATGTTGCACAATAAGAATGTGAAATACTTCACATAAGAAAAACAGCCTAGTTTTACTCAGGAGGATGAGATAAATGACAAACGAAAAAGTAAACAAAGTAGCCCTTATTGGAGCAGGTTTCGTCGGCAGCAGTTATGCCTTTACATTAATAAATCAAGCAATCACAGATGAATTGGTTGTCATCGATTTGAATCAAGACAAAGCAATGGGTGACGTGATGGATTTAAACCACGGAAAAGCATTTGCGCCGCATCCTGTGAATACATGGTATGGAGATTATGAGGATTGTAAGGATGCAGATATCGTCTGTATCTGTGCTGGTGCAAACCAAAAGCCAGGTGAAACAAGACTTGACCTTGTTGAGAAAAATTTAAATATATTTAAAGGCATTGTAGAAAACGTGATGAAAAGTGGATTCGACGGTATTTTCTTAGTGGCCACAAACCCAGTCGATATTTTGACATATGCGACTTGGAAATTCAGTGGTCTTCCAAAAGAACGAGTGATTGGCAGTGGTACGACGCTTGATACGGCAAGATTTAGATACATGCTCAGTGAGTACTTTGACGCAGCGGCACACAACGTGCATGCGTACATCATTGGCGAGCATGGAGATACAGAGCTTGCTGTTTGGAGTCATGCAAATATTGGAAGTGTGCCGATTACAGAATTAATGAAGAGAAATGATCAATACAAACAAGAAGACTTAGATGAAATCATGGAAAATGTCCGTCATGCCGCTTACCAAATCATTGAGAAAAAAGGCGCCACTTATTACGGTGTAGCAATGAGTTTAGCCCGCATTACAAGAGCGATCCTGCACAATGAAAACAGCATTTTAACTGTCAGCACTTACTTAGATGGAGAGTACGGAGCAGAAGATGTCTACATTGGTGTACCTGCCCTTGTGAATCGAAATGGCGCAACAGAAGTAATGGAGCTCACACTGAACGACACGGAGAAAGAAAAATTTGCACACAGTGTGAATGTGTTAAAAGAGATTTTGGCTCCTCATTTTTAATCAATCAAAAGCAACCTATCTGAGCAGAAAAGGATGAATCACTATGTGGCAGCAAATATATGATCCGTTTGGTAATGAATTCGTCAGTGCATTGGTGGCAATGCTCCCAATCTTGTTTTTCCTTCTTGCATTAACCGTTTTTAAGCTAAAAGGTGTTTTAGCCGCTTGTTTTACCTTAATCGTCAGTTTTGTAACAGCTGTTTTCTTCTTTCATATGCCAGTTGAAAAAGCATTATCTGCTGTGCTGCTCGGTATATCTAATGGGCTGTGGCCGATTGGATATATCGTCATCATGGCGGTATGGCTCTATAAAATTGCCGTGAAATCTGGTAAGTTCGATGTCATTCGATCTAGTATTGCAGGAATTTCTCAAGATCAACGTCTTCAGCTCTTATTAATTGGTTTTAGCTTTAATGCATTTTTAGAAGGAGCTGCTGGGTTTGGTGTACCGATTGCGATCAGTGCCGCTCTCTTAACAGAGCTTGGGTTTAAACCGCTGAAAGCTGCGATGCTCTGCTTAATTGCCAATGCTGCGTCTGGTGCATTTGGTGCTGTAGGCATTCCAGTGATTACAGGGGCGCAAATGGGCAATATGACGCCGCTTGCGTTATCTCAAACCCTTGTATATACGATCCCGTTTATTTCATTCTGTATTCCGTTCCTCCTCATTCTGATTGTAGATGGATTCAAAGGAATCAAAGAAACGCTGCCAGCCTTGCTGGTTGTGAGTGGAACCTATGCCATTTTGCAAGCTGTCACAATGGTGACGATGGGACCTGAGCTTGCCAATATTATTTCTGCCTTGGCAAGTATGGGAGTTTTAGCTTTATTTCTTCGGAAATGGCAGCCAAAACACATTTATCGTGAAGAAGGAGCGCCAGATATTGAACAGAAACAAACGTATCGCGGCGTTGAAATACTGAAAGCATGGTCTCCGTTCTATATTTTAACTGCTGTTATTACGGTATGGAGTCTGCCGGCATTTAAAGCATTGTTTGCTGTAGGAGGACCGCTTAACTGGACGACCATTTTAGTGAAAATGCCCTTTTTACATCAGCAAATTGTGAAATTACCACCAATTGCCCAAATGGAAACACCAATTGATGCGATCTTTAAAATTGATGTCATCAGTGCAACGGGTACTGCCATTCTGATTGCGGTCATGCTGACAGGGCTGTTTAGCAGACATATTACATTAACAGAAGGCGCTGTCTGCTTAAAAGCAGCGGTGAAAGAGCTTTGGGTTCCTGTTCTTACTATTTGTTTTGTCATGGGCTTTGCCAACCTGGCAAACTTTGCTGGACTAAGTTCAGCCATTGGACTTGCTCTTGCCAAAACAGGCGATTTGTTCCCGCTTGTCAGTCCGGTGCTTGGCTGGATCGGCGTGTTTATTACGGGATCTGTCGTGAGTAACAACGCCTTATTCGGTAACCTTCAAGCGGTCACTGCTTCTCAAATCGGCTCACAAGCAGGTTTGTTAATTGGGGCGAATACGACCGGTGGTGTGATGGCGAAATTAATTTCTCCACAATCTATCGCTATCGCTACAGCAGCTGTTGGAGAAACAGGGAAAGAATCTGAGCTCTTCAAAAAGACCGTGAAGTACAGTTTCATTCTGCTAGGTATTGTATGTATATGGACATTCATTCTTGCTCAATTTGTATAGGTTGATAGATTAAAAAAGACTGAGATCTCTCTCAGTCTTTTTCTTTATGTAGATTCTCTTGTCACGAGCCGGGTAGGCAACTGGATATGTTCGCGCTGTAATGGTTTTTGGTCTTGCAGGAGCGCGATCATTTGCTGTACAGATCGCTGGCCAAGCTCTACGATCGGTATGTCAATTGTGGTGATCGTTGGAGCTGTCACCTCACAAATGTCTTGGTTGTCATAGCCGATGACCGCTAGATCCCCGGGGATTTGATAGCCGTATGAAATAGCCTGTTTAATGAGTCCTGCTGCGACTTGATCATTGCCGGTGAAAATGGCATCAGGCGCTTCCTTCATGTGATGGATGACCTCCATTAAGCGAAAGCCGTCTTCAATGGTAAAAGCCTCTCCAAAGAGCCAATCATCTTGCAGCGGCAAACCGTGAGCAGAGAGTGCATCAAGATAGCCCTGTTTCCTTTGTTTCTGCGCTTCACTGCTTTCTGTATCAAAGCAAAACCCAATCGATTTTCGCCCCGACCGAATCAAATAGTCCACCGCTTTATAGGCGGCTTCCCGTTCATCGTATCCAATAATCGGGATGTTTGCTGTTTGGTGATATTCATTTGCCATGACAATGGGGCCGTTCGTTAAAAATGGCTCAATTTTCTCCCACGTATTTTCTAACGCACCCAATATAACCCCATCGACTTCTTTTCTTTTTAATAATTGAAGCCCTTCAAGCTCTAATGCTTCTTGATAAAACGTCTGGAGCACGATGGCTTTATATCCTTGATCCAGTGCTTCCTTTGAAATGCCTTTAATCAATTGTGCAAAAAAAGGATGGTCCACAGCTGGAACAGACACAGCAATGGTTTTTGTCTGATGTGACCTTAGTGTGCGGGCTGCTGAACTCGGTGTATATTCCATTTCTTTCATCACCTGTAAAATGAGCTGCCGCTTTTCTTCTGACACATATGGGTGATGGTTTAGCACTCTGGAAACGGTGGTGGTTGAAACCCCGCAGCGTTTGGCAATTTCATAAATTGTACACATATTAACAAATCCTTTACACAAAGTTATTGTTCTGAAATCGATAACATCATTTACAATGTGAAACAAGTTAAATATTAACAAAAGGAATTGATTAATTGGAGGGAATGGAATGCAAATATTGACGAAGATATCAGGTAAAAGCAAGGATTATCTTCCTTTGCTGGATATGATCAATCAAGGTGTTCAAGTTAAGGCCGATTCAGTTGAAAAGCATCTAGCAAATGAAAAGCTGGTGACGTTCCTTGAGCAAGATATAGAGCGCACAGGTTTGGAAAAAATTCTCTTCCATTATAAACAAAATAAGGAAAAAAAGATACCGTTTCTGCCAGTTGACAAACTGATTTCAGAAGATGAAATCGATGATATTATGCAGGTGCTGAAGGAAGTATTGAGCTCTGGCCGTTTTACTTCAGGGCCATATATTCCGACATTTGAAAAGGCGATTGCTGAGTACTTAGGGAAAAAATATGTCATTGCCACGTCAAGTGGAACAGATGCATTGATGATCAGTCTCATATCAGCAGGCGTCCATCCAGGAGACGAGGTGATTTTGCCGGCCAATAGCTTTGCTGCAACAGAAAATGCAGTGCTTGCCATTGGGGCTGTTCCGGTATATGCCGATATTGATCCTGAAACCTACTGCCTCTCACCGAGTGAAATAGAGAAGCATATCACAGATAAAACGGTATGCATTCTACCGGTTCATTTATATGGAAAGCAAGCGGATATGAAGGAGATTTCGGCGATTGCGAAACAGCATGGGCTGAAAATCATTGAAGACGGCTGTCAGGCGATTGGCAGCAGCGGCCTTGGCGCTTATGGAGATGGACTTGTTCTCAGCTTTAATCCATACAAAAACCTTGGGGTCTGCGGAAAGGCAGGAGCCATCGCTACAAATGATGAGGCCTTAGCGGAAAAATGCATGGAGATCAGCTATCACGGCTTTGAAGCTGGAAAGAAAAATGTCAAACGCAGTGACTACGGCTTTAATTCGAAAATTGATAATTTGCAGGCAGCGATTGGACTCGAACGAATGAAGTATTTAGGACTGCAAAATTTCAAACGTTTTTACTTAGCCAAGCGATACATTGACCAGCTGCAAACGGTTGAGGATGAAGGATATATGAAGCTCCCGACGCTGACAGATGATCATGTATGGCATCTATTCCCGATTAGAGTGCTGAAGGGAGAACGAGATGAACTGGCAGCGAAATTGCTGGAAATGGGCATAGAGACGGATGTCTATTACCCGGTTCTATCGCATCAGCATCAAACAAATCTTGTTTCTCAAAAATATAGACAAACGACACTTCCACACACGGAAAAAGCTGCGCAGCAATTACTTCACTTGCCGCTTTATCCAGGAATGCCGCTGCAAGATCAGGAGAAGGTCATCGAGGGGGTTCATCATGTTATCAAGTCTTCCATTCAATAAAAAACTGCTGAATCTGCCGAAGAATCCGCAGTGGATCGTCTTCTGTGATTTTGATGAAACGTATTATTCTCACGGAATGACAGAGGAGCAGAGAGAGGATGTCAAGCGGCTGGAAGCCTTTGTAGCAGAAAAGAGTGAAGCGGGACAGCTCTTGCTGGGCTGGGTGACGGGAAGCAGCCTCGATTCTGTCACGAGCAAAATGGAAAAAGGCGGGTTTCATCAATTCCCGCATTTCATTGCGTCGAACTTAGGGACTGAGATTGTATATACGTCGGATGCCGATTTTGGACAGCCAGATGCAGAGTGGATGAAGCGGCTGGATGCACAGGGCTTTTCAGATGAAAAAATCGAAGACATCCTGGAAACCATCCGAGAAAAGGGCATTTCCCTTAGACCGCAAACGCAGCTGGGCAGTTCAGGGTATAAGAAGAATTTCTATTATCAGGAGCAGGATGAACGGACAGATCTTCATCATCTCTCATTTATCCAAACACTGGCTAAAGAGCGAGGCGTGGCGGTCAACATCAACAAATGCAACCCGCTTGCAGGAGATCCTGCGGATTGCTATGATGTCGATTTTTTACCAGTCGGAACAGGGAAGGATGAAATTGTCCGTTTTATGCTGAACCAATATGATTTATCGAAAGATCAAGGCTTTGCCTTTGGTGATAGCGGGAACGATTTGCGGATGCTTCAATCCGTCACACACGGCTTCCTTGTCCAAAATGCGACAGCCGAAGCCAAACGGCACCATCACCAAATTTGTCATCATGGGTATGCAAAAGGAATCTATGAAACACTGAAAACAGTGATGTATAAACATGAGGAGGCACATTCATGAAGAAAATTGGAATTGTTGGA
This sequence comes from Bacillus sp. FSL L8-0654, assembly GCF_038629965.1. Taxonomy (NCBI): domain Bacteria; kingdom Bacillati; phylum Bacillota; class Bacilli; order Caryophanales; family Bacillaceae; genus Bacillus; species Bacillus sp. FSL L8-0654. Next base: position 326,442 of record NZ_CP152026.1, read on the forward strand.
GCAGGGAATATTGCAAAAGCACATGCAAGAGCATTATCAACGATCAAAGGTGCAGAATTATCCGGTGTCTATGATTTGCATGAGTCGGTCGCACAGGGATTCATTAAACAATACGGCGGACGTGTGTATTCAAGTATCGAGACATTGGCAGATGCATCTGATGGAATGATCATTGCATCCCCTAATTTTTGTCACAAGGACCATGCCCTTCAGTCGCTAAGAGCAGGACAGCCGATTTTATGTGAAAAACCGATGGCTGTGTCGCTGAAGGAAGCGAAGGAAATGGTGGAGACAGCCAAACAGTTCCAAGTTCAAGCCAGTATGGGCTTTAACTATCGTTATTTATCCTTTGTGAATATATTGAAAAACTTGATTGCCAACGGTGAATTAGGCCGCATTTTAACCGTCAGAACTCATTTTAAGAAAAACAGTGCCCTTAGAAGAAAGACTTTTTCATGGAGAGACAGCGGTGAAAGTCTGCGTACGAGCGGTGCACTAGGGGATCTTGGCATTCATTTGATTGATATGCTGTGGTACTTATTTGGCAGTGAAATGAAGAAAGAATCACTTAACACCAAGATGCTGACACATGTAAAGGAAAAAGAAGAGAAAAAGGTTCAGGTGGATGATCATACCGAAATTTTCGGGCAGATGGAGAATCAAGTGTTCTTTCATTTGGTGACATCCAAAAGCACGCAGCCTGAGGAATGTGGATTTAGTGTAGAAGTCGTTGGTCATGACAAGGTATTCAAATACCATACGAACATGAAAAACGAATATGAGATCAGTGATGGATTGTGTGTGGAGCGTCATCAAATGCCGCAAACTTTGCTGACAGATCCGCCAAATGAATTTTACGGATGGTCCGATACATTCCGCGATCAGCTGATGCATTGGGTGAATACTGATCCATACCCATCTCATATGAAGGTCGCTGATTTTGAAGATGGTTATCGCGCGCAGGCTGCGCTCAATACATGCTTTGAGAGGGAAGAGGCAGTCGTCTCTGCCCAGGCATATTAAAGAGGTGGAGCGGAGGATGTGATGACTCCGCTCCTTTTTAGAGGAAGTGAAAAGATGAAAAAGGTATTTTATTTTGGCTGTGTCTTTTATTTTTTTATTGGGACCATTCATGTGTTTTTTGGCAGCTTAACGCCTTATTTGCTGTCGAGTTACGATAAAGGCCCCGGGGAATTATCATCTTTAATTTTTTTTCAGTTTATTGGTTTTTTGACAGGCGTTCTGTTATCCCCCATTCTAGTGAGAAAAAAAGGCTATGGCGCTGTGCTGACCATGGGTCTTTTGCTGATGATCGGCTCACTTCTGCTGGGGCTATTGGTGCCAGGCTGGACAACGCTTGTGCTGGCAGGTTTTTTTCTTGGGAGCGGCGCAGGCAGTCTTGAGACAACAGCTGGGGCATATGTCATTTCGATGGCAAATAGTGCAAAGCGAATCAGTATCATGGAGGTCTTTTTTGGATTAGGTGCGCTGTTATTCCCGCTAGTGATTCTGCTGACTGTCACAGAACAGACATGGCAGTATGTGTTTTTATTTCAGGTGGGTGCGCTGACATTTTTCCTTATGCTTTGGCTTGTTTTTATGAACAAACTGCCTCACGGACAGATGGATGCTCCTTCCACAGAAGGGACGAGGAAACCGTCCTTGCTTGTTGATCGAAATAATCGAATGATTGTGGTGATCATGATTTGCTTTGCCTTTTTCTACGCAGGGATTGAAACGAACTTTGCGAATTTTTTGCCGTCGATCATGCTGGAAAAAGGGGGAGAAAATTGGGGCCTCTTTGCGGTCTCTACTTTCTGGACAGCGATCGTCATTGGCAGAACCGTAATTGCGAGAAAAGCCGATCAGCTGCATCCGCTGCGTTTTTTAAAGCTAAGCGCATCTCTGATGATTCTGCTGCTTGTGATATTCGCTCTGACAACCCACATCACCGCGCAGTTGATTCTCATCTTTTTCATCGGCCTTTGCGCAGCGGGCATGTTCCCAATCGCACTGACAGCATCTGCCTTAATGATTGAAAATGCCATCGATGAGGCGACGAGTTATTTTATTGCAGCCGCAAGCTTAGGCGGAGCCTGCTTGTCCTTTTTGATTGGATTTAGTCTGGAATGGGCAGGAGCGGCAAGTGCCGTCTTTGTATTTGCCTTCTTAGCTGTTCTTCTGTTTGCAGCTACGATTCAAATGAATCGTTCTAAGAAAAAAGAAACAATACACGCGCAGCAGTCGGCACTGAAAGCAGACCGCTAAGCATCCGCCTGAAATGATGACAAAGGACTTGTACTAAAACGCAGAAAGTTTGAATAACATGTACAAGTCAGCATCAAAAGGAGGACGTCTATGTGGCGGTGTTTTTTGGTTATATCTTTTTAGGGTTGTCACTTTCAGCGCCTGTTGGGCCAGTCAATGCAGCCCAAATCGACAGAGGGATTAAAAGTGGATTTTGGCATGCGTGGATTTTTGGTGTAGGGGCTATGGCTGCGGATATTGTCTATATGCTTCTCATCTATTTTGGTGTCGCCCAGCTTTTGACTGCACCTCTTGTAAAAACCTTTTTGTGGCTGTTCGGCTTTTTCGTTTTGACCTATACCGGCATTGAAAGTCTGCGTAAAATCAATTTGCAGGAGAGTCCGAAAAAAGACAGCGAAAACACATCAATTGGCAAATCGTTTATGACCGGATTTTTCATTTCTCTTTCTAATCCGCTCAGTATTTTGTTTTGGCTTGGCATCTATGGCAGCATCTTAGCCAATACGATCGAAAAGTATGGAGCTTCCCAAATGCTCATGTACAGTATGGCTATTTTTATCGGCATGCTGATCTGGGATTTCAGTATGGCGCTGCTTGCTAGTTCGTTTAGGCGTTATTTAAGTGAACGTGTTTTACATGGCTTATCTGTTCTTGCAGGTCTATCTTTACTTGGTTTCGGCGCCTATTTTGGGTATCAGGGGATCATGGCGTTGATTGGGTAGAAAAACAGACTGACATATTCAGTCTGTTTTTTTGTAAGGATTGACAGACATAACACATTCTTGAATAATGGTGGAATATTAAATGGTTTGAAGGAGCTTCTGCTATGCGTATGTTTTTGCCAGTATTCAACTATGTGTGTATGTTGATTTTATCAGTCATCACAGCAACATTCGTTTATACGTTTTTATTCATGCCGCCTGAAGTGGGCTTTAGTTATGTGGAGATGACCAGTCTGTTCATTTTGTCCGCTTATGTCATTTTTGCTGCACCGATTCAGTTTGTTTTACACCGGCATCCTAAGAGGTTTCGAAGCCGTGACTTACTGATTTATTTTATTGCGGCATGGCTGGTTTGTTCGGCTTTGGCTTTATGGATTGATTATGGGCTTGTTGTGTTCATGAGCTATAAAGTCTATCTGTTTAGCTTCTGCGCAGCCCTTATTTATTGGGTGCTGGATTCCGTTTTTTTGATGAATAATCGATCGTAGGTATGGCGAAAGGCTCTCTATTAACTTACACTAGTCTGATCATACATAATAGAATTAAAGAAACAAATACCTGCTCAATTTGAATAGAAACCCCATTTTGTCATGCGCTAGGAAAGTCGTGGAAGGACAGTCACCACAGCCATTTGCACCTCATAGGCTATGGAGAAGACGCTAAAACGAGGTGTAAAGAAATGGCCCAGCTGTATGCAAAAAGTTGCCTTGATCAAAATCTACGATCACTAGAAGAATGGAAGCAGGATGCTTTCACACAATTTGGCAAGATGGTAGGAGATGAAGCCGATACATTCCCATGTGTACCCGGAAGACAGGGATTTTTTCTCGATCATTTACGCTATGGGTTTGTCGGTGACCCTAGGAAAGAGGAAGCGGTTGATGAATTAGCCCAGCTGCTGAGAGAATATCAAGGCTGTGCGAAAGAAACCGGTCAATATGCTTCATTTATCTGTTTTTTTGAAACACCGCAGGACTTACAGGAAAGTTCGCTTGAAGAGTTTGAGCAGCAGTTTTGGTCGCTGCTTAAGCGGCTGCATCATAAAGATGAAGAACCGTGGCCTGAGGAGATCCCATTAGATACTCATCATCATGAGTGGGAGTATTGCTTCCATGGTGAGGCGTATTTTATTTTGTGTTCCACACCTGCTCATAAGCTCAGAAAAAGCCGCCACTTCCCTTATCTCTTGATGGCATTTCAGCCTAGGTGGGTGTTTGAGAAAATGAATGGATCGACCAAGTTTGGACAAAAAATGAGCCAGCTCGTTCGCAAGCGGCTCAAAGCATATGATGAGGTCAGTGTTCATCCATCATTAAAATGGTACGGGGATCCGACCAATCATGAATGGAAGCAATACTTTCTCCCAGATGAAGAGGCGGAGAAACCAGCCTCCGCCAAATGTCCATTTACTGCATTAAAAAACATGATGAAATTATGATGCGGTCTGATCCTGCTTCCACTTTTTCCTCATAAATAGCACCATGATGGCAATCACTGCAATGATCCCAAGGCTGATAAAAAAGCCAGGTCGTCCGCTTGCCTCTGTTAATGTGCCTGATACAGCGGCTCCAATTAAGAGCAGCGCAAGAATCATTTCGCACGTTTGGCGAGTGGATGGCTTGGATAGCTTTTTACTTGAGAACAGAATAAAAATCCATGTGTACAGCAGGGTAAGACCGGCTGCTGTTGTGAGATGCTCGTAGATGTGTTTGGACAAAAAGAGTGCAAGCAAAATTGAGACAATTAAGCCAGCAGCAGTTAAGATAATCGAAGACCATCTCACATGCGATGGATCTTTTTGTTTAAAACAAGCAGGTGCATCCTGATGCTCTGACATTGTGCCGAGCAGCGTTGTGACCGCATAGAGAGAGGCAACCAGTGTCGAAAAACCAGCAATAATGAAAATGCCATTAAAGATATGAAGAAAGATCGATAAATGAAACGGCTCTAATGAAGTAATAAATGGACTGCTGTTCTCATTAAAGGCTGTCACTGGGACAAGCAAGAGAGCAAGTCCGATTGAGACGATATAGATGACTGCTAGAATGATCAGCATGACACGTCCAGCTTTTGCCGCATCCTTCGGGTCCTTTAAATGAACCGCCATCAGCCCCATGACTTCAATTCCCCCAAATGCATAAAATGCGTAAATCAATCCATTCCAAAGACCAAGCGGACCAAGAGGCATCCATTCGTGATCCTTGTTAGGCAGATGAAGGGTCGGTTTATGTTCTGTCAAAATGCCGAATAATACAAGCACCGCAAGAATCATAAATAGAAAAATCGCTGCAGTTTTCAGTACCGCAAGAACATTTTCTGTCTTTTGAAAAGAAGAAAGCCCAATGATAATCACGAGCAGGGCAAGAGCGGAATAAATCGCAGAAAACACCCAAAGCGGAACAGAAGGAAACCAGTGGCGGGTAAACAGAGAAATGGCGGTTAACTGACTTCCTGTAATCAGCATTTCTGCAAACCAATACACCCAGCCATTGCTAAACCCTGCCCAGCGTCCGTATGCTTTACGAGCATAGGAACAAAATGACCCTTTATCAGGATTATCAGCTGTCATCGCAGCTAAATGTTTAAAGACGAGATATGTTCCGACTGCAGCAAGCAAAAAAGAGATGCAGACGGAATAACCGGATTTTGTAATGGCGATGCTGGAACCAAGGAAGAACCCAGTGCCAATTGTACAGCCGACTCCGATGAGAGAAAGCTGCCACCAAGATAAAGATTGTTCTTCTTTCAATGCAAGTGCAACACCTTTCTATTTCAATGACATTAGCTTGTGACCGCGTCTTTTTTTTATACATGATCAAGGGGACATTTTGGGCATACTATCATGGAAAGGAGTGCATGTGATGAACGGAGAACACGTCATTTTACCAAAGGGTAGACTCGGTTTTCGTTTAGGAAAAGGCCAATGTATGCGAGTGGTTGATGTCGAAGGCCAGCAAGTAGCAGATGTGATGGCCTATCATGAAAAAGATTTTTATGAAAAATTTGACCAAGGTGCGACGATGGACAGTTTGTTCTCGTCTAAAGTGAAAAAAGGCGATAAGCTTTATTCTAATTTATATAAACCGATGTTTACGATCATTGAAGATACAGTAGAATGCCATGATTTATACATGCCCGCCTGCCGGCAAGAGATGTATCAGCTTTTATACGGCCGGACGCACTTAGAGGTCATGCATACATGCTACGACAATTTGCGGACTGCCTTTGAGCCCTTTGGAATTCCAAAGGAGGATATGTACTATCCTTTTAACGCCTTTATGAATACAGTCATTGATGAAAAAGGAAAGCTGTCTGTCGAGCTGCCAAAATCGCTGCCCGGTGACTACATTCGCCTGCGGGCTGAAATGGACCTCATTGTGGCCGTGTCTGCATGTCCTGCTGATATTGGGAAGTGTAATGGATCAAGCTGTACATCCATACGGGTAGAAATCGATTAAAAAAGAAAAGGACCAGTCAAAAAAGACATGGTCTTTTTCACTTGTGAATGTTTGATTATCTAAGAAATAGGGGAACGTCTAACAAAATGTTCTTGATGAAAACATGGTATAATGAAGATTCAAAAAACGTTATTAAATCAATGAATTGGGAGTAAAACCTGTTCTCTTCATGTAGAGGATGCTTAGGAGGAAAAGTGTATGAGTTTGCAGAAAAAGATCAGCCAAGAGTTGCATGTGCAGCCCTCAATTGACCCAAAGCAGGAGATCGAAAAACGGGTTGGATTTCTAAAAGAGTACTTGAAAAAAACCGGGGCAAAAGGATTTGTTCTCGGTATTAGCGGCGGGCAGGATTCAACGCTTGCTGGACGTCTTGCACAGCTTGCTGTCAGTGAGCTTCGTCAAGAAGGAAAAGAGGATGCGGTCTTTATTGCGGTACGCCTTCCGCATGGTGTGCAGCAGGATGAAGATGATGCACAGCTCGCCCTATCATTTATTCAGCCAGACAAGTCGTGGAAATATGATATTGCACCTGCCGTGTCAGCATTCAGTGATCAATATCAAAAGGAAACGGGCGGCCCATTGTCTGACTTTAATAAAGGAAATGTCAAAGCTCGCATGAGAATGATCGCGCAATATGCTGTCGGTGGTGAGGAAGGATTGCTTGTCATCGGTACAGATCATGCAGCTGAAGCAGTAACTGGCTTCTTCACGAAGTATGGTGATGGCGGTGCAGATGTTCTCCCGCTCACAGGTTTGACAAAACGCCAAGGACGGACGCTTTTAGAAGCGCTAGAAGCACCGGAACGCCTGTATTTAAAGAAACCAACAGCCGATCTGCTGGATGATAAACCTCAGCAAACGGATGAAACAGAACTCGGCATTACGTACAATGAAATTGATGATTACTTAGAAGGAAAATCAGTCTCAGATCAAGCAGCAGAAGCGATTGAAAAGCGTTATGTTCAATCAGAGCATAAACGCCAAGTACCCGCTTCCATGTTTGATGACTGGTGGAAATAAAAAGAAACCTCTCCGATGATGGAGAGGTTTTTTTATGTCGAATTTCAAGTGGATTTGACAAAATAACCAAAAGTTCATTAAATTAGTAGAACGATATACTTAAGTCCATTTAACTAAATATCGCTTTTTTTGATCAAAAAAAGCAGACATAATTAGTTCGATTCACTTAATTTCACTTCTATTGACAGTATTTTCAGAAAAAATAATTGACGAACAAAAAGAATGCGCTTACAATGAAACCACATTCCGAAAAGTGAAATTAGATTCCACTGAATGGAATAAAGGGGTGATTCACCTCCAAATAAGAAGCTAAAGGAATGATTCACACAATGAAAAATCGAAGTGCACTGGAAATTTACAAAGAGGGAGGCGCATGGTGGGAGACTGAGATTAGTCATATTCAAAAAAATTCAATTGAACTACGAGGGTATCCGATTGAAGAACTGATTGGTGAATTGTCGTATCCACAAATGCTCTATTTACTGCTTGTTGGTGAATTATTGGATGATTCAAAAGCAGCTCTTTTTGAAAGTGTTCTTGTCGCAGGTGCGGACCATGGACCAAGAGCACCATCTATTGCAGCAGCTAGAATGGCGGTGACTTGCGGCATTTCGTTTAATTCCTCTGTAGCAACAGGGGTGAATCTATTAGGTGACATTCATGGCGGAGCTGGAGAGAAGGCCATGCGCATGCTATACGAGGCTAAAGCGATCTACGATGATCAAAAGGATATACACTCTGCGGCAAAGCAAGTGTGTCAAACATGGTTAAATCGCAAGGAAAAAATCCCGGGAATCGGCCATCAGCTTCATGATGATGATCCGAGGGTGAGACGTCTATATGAGCTGAGTCACAAACATGTCCAGCAAGGTCTTATCAGCGGCACATATTTACGGTTAGCCGAAGCGATTAGGCATGAGCTTGAACAACTGAAAGGGAAGAAAATCACGATGAATATAGATGGTGTATCTGCTGCCATCCAATGTGAATTAAACATTCCAGCAGAAGCAGCAAAAGGCATTTTTTCCTTATCCAGAGGAATGGGCATCGTGGCGCATGCATATGAGGAGCTCACAAAGGGAGCCCTCGTGAAAGGACCTTGTCCGAATGAAGAAAGATTGGTTCGTTATGCAGGACATGGAACGCGGCACTTGAAGGAGGGAGAAAAAATTTGAGTGGTTTAAAAGCGTTGTCATATATAAACGGCGAGTGGCTGGATACAGGTCGTGTCAAAACAGATATCATCAATCCTTACTCAGGAGAAAGGATCGGAACATCCTATCTCGCCTCATCAGAAGACATAGAACAGGCACTTTCTAGTGCGCAGCAGGCTAAAAAACAAATAGCGGAAATATCGGCAATCGAACGCTCAAAGCTTCTAACAAAAGCAGCCACCTTGCTTGAAGAACAAAAAGACCATTTTGAAAAACTGATTTCGCTGGAATTAGGCAAACCGCTTAAAAATACAAGAGATGAAGTTTCGCGATCAATTGAGACGCTGGCGCAGTCTGCGGAAGAAGCGAATCGATTAATAGGTGAGACCATTCCTGGCAATGTATCATCACGCGGACAGGGAGCAATGGCCATGACATTTAAAGTACCAGTCGGAGTTGTGCTGGCGATTACCCCTTTTAATGCACCGCTCAACTTAATTTGTCACAAAGTCGGTCCGGCCTTTGCGGGAGGGAATGTCATCATTTTGAAGCCTGCACCGCAAACATCAGCTGTTGCCACAGCGTTTGTCGAACTCCTTCTCGAAGCAGGATTTCCTGAGGCTGGTTTGCAGCTTGTGATTGGCGGGGTCGACGCCGGGAAACAGTTAGTCACTGATGATAGAACGAATCTCATCTCTTTTACCGGCGGGGCTGCCGGAGGCGAACACATTACAACCTCTGCGGGATTAAAAAAGGTACTGCTCGAACTCGGAGGGAATGGAGCGACGATTGTTCATCACGATGCAGATATTGAACAAGCCGCATCCATGTGTGCCAAAACAGGCTTTAGTAATTCCGGTCAAAGCTGTATTTCTGTTCAAAGAATTTATGTCCACCAGGAAATGATGCCGTCGTTTACTGAGGTATTAAAACAAAAAGTAGAGCAGCTTGTTGTTGGAGATCCGCTGTCCAGTGAGAGTGATATCGGCTGTATGGTCGATGTTCAGGCCGCGCAGCGTGTTGAGACATGGATACAAGAGGCAGAGAGCATGGGTGCCCAGCTTTTATGCGGGGGGAAAAGAAATGGAGCGAGCATCACACCGGCTATTTTGCTAAACCCTCCGAAACAGGCCAAGGTCGTCTGTGAGGAAGTGTTCGGCCCAGTTGTCAGCATTCTCCCTTTTGAGGAGCTGGAGGGGGCAATTAAAGAAGCAAATGATAGCCGATATGGTTTGCAGGCAGGGATCTTTACGAATCAGCTGGATGTGGCATTACACGCAGCAAAAGAGCTTGAAGCTGGCGGGGTTGTCATCAATGGGACATCGAATTTTAGACTGGATCATTGGCCTTATGGCGGGATTAAACGAAGTGGCCTTGGAAGAGAAGGTCCGCGTTTCGCCATCGAGGAGATGACCGAAACCAAAATGGTCGTGCTTCCAAATGGTCTGTGAAAGGGGCGTATGGATGTGAATGCATTTCAGCAAAAGGTAAAAAGTGTGCAGGCAGGCGGTCAGCCAATGATTTGTACGCCGCTCATCGGACAAACAAAGGAAGAATTGTTTCATGAGATAGAGGTGTTAACAGAGAAGAAGCCTGATGTGATAGAGTGGCGGGCGGATTTTTTTCATCACCTTCATGACAAGGATCAAGTGATAGAAACCCTTAAGGGAATGGTAGAAAAGGCAAAGGGCATCCCATTTTTATTCACCATTCGTTCTGAAAAGGAGGGAGGCGAAAGGATATCACTCTCAGAATCTGAGAAGGTTTCTCTGCTTGCCGAACTTTGTTCCACACAGCTTGTGGACGCCGTTGATTATGAATTAATGCATGATGTGACACATATACAGCAAGTCAGTCAGGCAGCTAAAAAACATGGCGTTACCTTGATTGTGTCGTATCACGATTTCGATCGCACCCCTGAGGTGGATCGCCTCGTGCAGCTATTCGTCAATGCAGAATCAGTCGGCGCCGACATCGCAAAGATCGCAGTGATGCCGCATTCCTATGACGATGCATTAACACTGCTCTTGGCGACCAGCCATGCGAAAAAGCAGCTGTCAATTCCCGTTATTTCGATGGCAATGGCGGAATACGGTGCTTTTACAAGAATGATTGGCGGGCTTTTTGGTTCTGTGATGACCTTTGCTGTAGGGAAAGAAAGCTCAGCTCCCGGGCAAGTGGCGATACAGGATTTGAACAATGTTCTATCTATTGTGTTTTCAAAGAATAAGTGAGTAGCAGATTCATAGCTGCACCGTGAGAGGAGAGAAACATGAAGAAGAATATTTCTACACAGGTTATTCAGTACTTAGAAAATCGGGGAGTCGAGCATATTTTCGGCCTCTGTGGTCATACGAATATTGCTTTTTTATCAGCGCTTGAAAAAAGCTCGATTCAATTTGTAAATGTCAGACATGAACAGATAGCGGCACATGCAGCAGATGGTTATGCGCGGGCAAAGAAACAGACGGCTGTTGTTCTCAGTCATCTAGGACCTGGACTCACCAATGCGGCAACAGGTGTAGCGAATGCAGCACTTGATTCCATTCCAATGGTTGTCATTGCAGGAGATGTCCCAAGTCACTATTACGGAAAGCACCCACACCAAGAAATCAATCTTCATTCCGATGCCTCTCAATACGAAATTTACCGGCCGTTTGTGAAAAGAGCATGGCGAGTCGATATTCCAGAATTATTTCCAGAGATTTTATCAAAAGCATTTCAGTTAGCTGAAAGCGGCCGTCCTGGCCCGGTGCTTATTTCTGTTCCAATGGATGTGTTCTCAAAAGATTTAGATGTGTCCCTGTTTGAACAAATCAACCATCATACACACACCATTGAAAAACCTTCTATTGATGATCAAACGGCCAATCGGATATTGGATCGATTGCTGCAGGCAGAAAGACCGCTCTTATATGTAGGGGGAGGCATTATATTAGCTGATGCAGCTGAAGAATTAAAGGCATTTTCTGACCATCTGAGTATCCCTGTCGCCCATTCTTTGATGGGGAAAGGAGCCATGCCGGATGATCATCCAATGACTCTTGGAATGACAGGGTTTTGGGGGACAAAATTTATCAATGATCAGTGCAAAGAAGCAGATTATATATTGGCTTTAGGCACGCGTTTTGCTGAAGCTGATGCGAGCTCGTGGGAATCAGATTATACGTTCCGCTTCCCATCAACCAAGCTCATTCATATTGACATTGACCCGAATGAAATTGGACGTAACTATCCTGTTGAAATTGGAGCAGTAGCCGATCTTAAGCAAGCCTTGACTGTACTCAATCGAGTGGCGAGAGAAAGATTCCCAAAAGGGCTGGATCGACCTGAATTGAAAAAGGAAATTGCGGCATATCGTAAGGAGTTTCAGGCGGGCAATCTGACGAATGTTCAAGATGAATCCTTCCCAATGAAGCCGCAGCGTATTTTGCAGGAAGTACGGGAAGTATTGCCGCCAGATGCCTTTATTACAACGGATGTTGGCTGGAACAAAAATGGGGTCGGACAGCAATTTCCTGTGCTCACGCCAGGTACCATTTTAACGCCAGGCGGCTTTGCAACGATGGGATTTGGAGCACCTGCCGCACTTGGGGCAAAGATTGCCCAGCCTGACCGTGTTGTTGTGTCACTCGTTGGAGACGGCGGCTTCGGTCAAAATCCATCCGTTCTTGCAACAGCAGTTGAAGAGAACATTCCTGTTGTGTGGATTGTGATGAATAACAGTGCATTTGGAACAATAGCCGGTTTGCAAATGGCGCACTATGAAACGACGTACGGCACTGTTTTCAGAAAAGGTGGAGAAAGCTATTCACCGGATTTTGCTGCCGTTGCGAGAGGTTATGGGATGAAGGGGATTAAAATCACCTCTGCTTCTGAATTCAAAGAAGCTTTAGCTGAAGCCATTGCTTCTCAGGAGCCTTGCGTTATTGATGTAGCGATGAAAAATGATCCTGTTCCTACGGATGGACATTGGAATATTAATGACATTTATTCACCAAATTCAAAGCGCTCACATGTCAGCGTGAATTAAACAGAACGAGGGAGGAATTAACAATGAAAATTAAAGTATTGAATCCGTTTCAAGATGGGAACCCATTATGGTTAGGCTTAGATCGTCCAGAGGAGCAAATGATTCGAAAAGTATTTCAAACCATTACACCAGATACTGTTGGATCAGAGCATATGATGGCGGGTCTCACCATTTTTGAACCGGGGGAAGCAAGTTCAGTGCACAATCACCCGGGTTCAGAGGAATTTGATTATGTGATTAAAGGATCTGGCGAAGTCATTTGTGATGGAGAAAGGCAGTCCTTTAAACAAAATGATTTCATGTTCATTCCAGACGGTGTTCCGCACCAGCATGTCAATACAGGAGATGAACCTTTATGGCTCATTTGGCTCTACACACCGCAAGGGCAGCTTCCGAAGGATTAAAAACCTGCACCGGTAAGCCCTCCTTTTGGATCATCAGGGCTTTCCGGGTCAATCAGAAAGATGAAAAGGGCTAAAATTAGGAATGATTTTAGCCCTTCATCACTTGAATGAAAGGGAGTCAAGCAATGAATATGAATACACCGCTCGAAGGAATAAAAATATTAGACGTCTCTACGATGATTGCTGCACCCTATGGCGCGGTGCTTCTAGGGGATTTTGGTGCAGAGGTCATCAAGGTCGAGATTCCTGGCAAAGGCGATACGCTGCGGCACGTCGGCCCTTTTGCAGATGGGGAACCACTTAGATGGTCAGGTCTCTCACGGAATAAGAAATCCCTTACACTGGATCTGCACAAAGACGAAGCAAAGGACATTTTTAAAAAACTTGCTGGTCAGGTCGATGTGCTGATTGAAAATTTCCGCCCTGGAACACTGGAAAAATGGGGCGTTGGGTACGATGTGTTAAAAGAAATCAACCCTCGTTTAATTATGATTCGTGTATCGGGTTATGGTCAAACGGGCCCGTTTAAGGACAAAGCCGGATTTGGAACACCAGCGACGGCGTTTAGCGGCTTTACATATATTCAAGGGTTTCCAGACCGGCATCCAGTCAGCCCTTCCTTTTCTCTCACTGATTATATTGCTGGCATCTATGTGGCGTTTGCTACTGTGACAGCGATGTATTACAGGGATACACATCCAGAAGGAACTGGGCAAATGGTTGATTTGGCCCTCTATGAATCTGTGTTTCGTATGTTAGAGTTTTTGGTTGCAGAATATGACAAGCTTGGGAAGGTGCGTGAGCGTTCACCGGGGCTGAGCGGACATTCAAGCCCTGCCGGTACCTATGAGACAAAGGATGGTCATTATTTGGTTCTTGTGACGAGTACAGATTCGACCTTCAATCGATTGGCAGAGGCGATGAATCGATTAGATTTACTAGAGAATGAAAAATTCGCGGTCAATGCATCCAGGCTGAAGCATAACAAAGAAATGGATGCGATCGTTTCGCAATGGATCGCGTCGAAAACAAGGGATGACGTATTAGAAATTTTAGATACACATGGCGTACCTGTGAGCCCAATCTTAAGTATTCGAGATATTTTTGAGCATCCACAATTTAAAGCACGAGAGAATATCGTCGAGGTGCATCACCCTCGTCTTGGAAAAGTGAAGGTGCCTGGGATCATTCCGAAGTTTGAAAAAACACCTGGAAGTATCCGTCACATTGCACCTGATTTAGGCGAACATAATTATGAGATTTTAACAAATATGCTTGGCTTAACAGAAGAAGAGTGTAAGCAGTTAGAAGAAAAAGGGGTAATTTAATACGCTCAACCGAACCGCACGCTGCGGAAACAAAGGAGGATGGTTATGAAAGTGCATTCAGAACTGAAGGGGAATGAATTGCAGCCCGCATATGTGAAACCAACGAAAGCCCGTTTTGGCATATTGATTCTGTTGTTTTTTATTACCGCTATTAATTATATTGATCGAGCCAGTGTATCCATTGTTGCTCCTGCGATTCAATCTTCATTGCAATTAAATCCTGCCTTATTAGGCTTGATTTTTTCGGCATTTAGCTGGACATATACAGCGATGCAAATACCAGGCGGTTTTATTCTCGATAAATTTGGCTCAAAGGTAACGTATGGGATATCACTCGTTACTTGGTCTATTTTCACAGGCTTACAGGCGTTTGCGAACAGCTTTGCCTTTTTATTCGGCTGCCGTTTGTTTATTGGGATTACAGAATCTCCCGCTTTTCCTGCAAATAACCGTATTGTTACCACATGGTTTCCAAGGCGGGAACGGGCTTTTGCAACAGGTGTTTATACTGCTGGAGAGTATGTGGGTCTTGCCTTTGCGACACCTCTTCTTTTTTGGATCATGACGACTTTCGATTGGAGAACCGTCTTTATTACGGCAGGTGCGCTCGGTATCATATTTGCTTTCTTTTGGTACAAGTATTATCACGAACCGAAAGAGCATCCGAAGATAAATGAAGATGAGTTAGAATTAATCCGGCAAGGCGATGGGCTGACAGTCGCATCACAGGAGAAGCTGAAATGGGCGGACTTTGCCGCCCTTCTAAAATATCGTAAATTGATCGGGCTTTATATTGGGCAATTCTCTGTTGCGTCTACCCTTTTTTTCTTTTTAACGTGGTTTCCGACCTATTTGGCAGAGGCGAAAAATATGGCGTTTCTCAAGGTAGGTTTTGCTGCTTCTCTTCCTTACATTGCTGCATTCTTTGGCGTCTTGTTTGGAGGTTATGTGTCTGATTGGCTGCTTAAAAAAGGCGTATCGGTGAATGTAGCGAGAAAGCTGCCAGTAGTGGTTGGCTTGCTGATGACGAGTACCATTGTTTTAGCAAACTTTACAACAAATATCCCGCTTGTGCTGACCATTTTATCCATCGCTTCATTTGCGCAAGGACTGTCTAATATCTCTTGGACGATGCTGTCTGAGGTGGCACCGCGGGAAATGGTTGGGCTGGCTGGCGGCGTATTTAACTTTTTTGCTAATTTAGCTGGGATCATCACTCCGCTGATTATCGGATTCATCGTGTCGGCGACAGGCTCTTACAATGGAGGAATTTTATTCGTCAGTTTAGTCGCTTTAGGCGGGGCATTGTCGTACATCTTTATCGTAGGTAAAATTGAACGTATTCAATTAAAACCATAGTGAGAAAGCAAAAGAGAACTCAAGGGTGAGTTCTCTTTTTTATGTATAAAAGATAACGGTGATGATCGCTGCACATGCGATGCCCATGCTGATATAAAGGCTGGCAAACCATATATTCCAGCGAGTGATACGGTAAGGGTTGACCTTCATCAAATCAGCCAATAAGGAGACAGAAACATTAAAAGGGCTAAACATAACAGTTGATGTGCCAGCAACGATCAGCATGATTGCGATCGGAAGAGCAGGCAGTTCATGGATGACTGGTGCCATCATGCTGACTAACAATGCAAGCGAGACAAGCGGGTGAAAACCGCAAAGGGCGGTGATCAGAAAATACAACCCAATGACACAATAAACCCAAATGGCATGGTCTGATATACTGACAATAAATGCTTGAATCGGCTGCATACTGTTTGTCGCAAGGAGCATATCGACAAAGAAGCCTGCACTTAAAAATAGACACATATAGTTGGAGAGCTGACGGGTTCTTTCTTTCCAATGAGGCACAGAGACAGCGATATATTGTTTTCTTTTTTTGATAATAGAAGAGAATAATAGAGCAAATGGAATAATCGTCAGTACTACAGCGAATAAATAGCCTTTCCCAATCCATGCATCGACAAGTGAGACGACTGTCATAAAACCTAGCAGCATGAAAGCGAGCTGAAGGGTTTTTCGCTTAATTCGATGAGGATTGGCGTTTGTTTCTGAAGACTGAATGATGTTTGGTAATCGTTTGCTTTGACGAGAAAAAAGCAACCAATCTATCGCCAGCACGACGACCATTAAACCAAAAGTAATAGGTGCAATTTGATAATATTTTAGTTTGGTTGCATCAATGGTGACGCTTACCAGCACTTCAACAGGACTCCAGCTTAAACATAATGCATATGACCTCAAGAGGTTGCGTGTATAAAGATGTTGTTTCACTTGTTCTTTTAGAGATTCGAGCGACGGTTTGAGCGATGTATATAGTAAAGGAATCGTCGCGATATTTAAAAACATGCCGAGAATATGAGTGACAAATGAACTCTTGCGATAAAGCTGGTTTGAGCTCGTTGTATGCAGTGTGAGCAGTTTATTTAATTGTGTATCGAAATGTCCAACATGTATGAGAGAATGAATAAAAGGCAGCATGAAAAAGAGAGAAAACAAGCCCAGCATGGAATGAAAGTGAAGAAAAAACGTATGTAATGGCTGGCCGGATAAGAAGAATAAGAACAACCCAATGATGAGAAATACAGCACCTGTTTTCAAATAAAGCCCATTTGCTTTCTTAAAAGAAATGGTGAGCGAGGCAGCGGCCAGCAGACCAACAAAATAGGAGAGTATAGGAGCAGGAAATAGTTGATGAACAATATATAGACTGATAAGAAGTGTAAAAACGAGCAGGTACATTCAAATATCTCCTCCATCAAATATCTTCAAGTGATTTTATTCCGACTAGTGGAATTTGTTTTCTTTTAGTGGAACGTTTAAAATGGATTATAGCAAAATCGATCGTTGATGTCGATAAGAAATCAAAGGGGAAAAGGAGAAAATGAACATGGCTGATAAAAAGTCAAAAGAAGAATCAGGACTGCGTACAGTTCAGCGTGCTTTGGATATTCTTTATTGTTTTAGTGAAGAACGTCAAGAGCTGACGCTAACGGATATTTCAAAAGAGATGAATTTAGCAATGTCTACGACAACGAGACTGCTCAAGGCGCTTGAAATGAATCATTTTGTGGAGAAGAATCAAGAAACAATGAAATACCGATTGGGTCAAAGGCTTTATCTCCTTGGATACATTGCAGGAAAGTCCATTAAATTGAGGGAACTGGCTAAGCCACTCATGTACTCACTTCGTGATGAAACAAAGGAAACCGTCAACCTGTATGTACTGGATTCAACAAGCAGGGTTTGTATCGAACAAGCGGAAGGGCTGCAATCGATTCGCCATCTTGTCAAGATTGGTGAGAAGCTGCCATTGTACGCAGGTGCAGGCGGAAAGGTATTATTGGCTTTTCAAAGTGAAGAATTTCAACAAAAAGTATTAGCGTCTGAGGCTGATCATGTGAAGAGAGATGACTGGCAAGAGGAACGTAAACATATTCTTGACACGTATACTTCTTGCAGTATCGATGAACGAGAGGTAGGATCTGCGGCAGTAGCGGCACCAGTCTTTAACATTCATGGGGAAGTGAAGGCTTGTTTATCCATATCTGGTCCAACCCATCGGTTTACTGAAGAAGTCATTCCTAAGCTGCAGCAAAAAGTGAAAGAACAGGCACAGAGGCTTTCTGAACAGCTCGGCTACGTCGTCAAACACAATTTTTAAGATTGCCTATCTTTTCGCGCTCCATTTATCATATAATAGAAACATTATGTAGCATTCCTTGTCGTAGGGAGGACGTGTCACGACCATGAAAATCAATAGAGAAATTCCTGTAAGACAGCGGAATATTGTCCTCATTGGCTTTATGGGTGTTGGGAAAACAACCATTGGGCAGCTGGTTGCCAAAAAGCTATATAGAGATTTTATTGATGTCGATCAGGAGATTGAGAAAAAGTACAACATGACGATTCCAGAGATGTTTCAGCAAAAAGGAGAAGCATTCTTCAGGCAGGCTGAAAAGGATTATATCGTCGATTTATGTGAACATACACAGCTCAAGATCGTTTCCCTTGGAGGGGGTGCATTCAAACAGGAAGAAATCAAACGCGCCTGCTTGAAGCATTGTACCGTTCTTTTCCTTGATCTATCGTGGGAGAATTGGAAGCAGCGGCTTGATATTTTAATCGAAAACCGCCCTGTTCTTCACAACCGGACGCTTGATGAGATGAAAGAGCTGTTTGAAGAGCGCCGGGAGATTTATTCTCTTCATAACTCAAGAGTGGAAACAGATCATTTAGAGGCTGAGGAAGTCGCCAATTATATTGTGGACACACTCAAGCTTGGCTGGGATTTATATTCGAAATAAAAAAAGTCTACCGTTGAGGGTAGACTTTTTTTCTATTGAATTCTTTTCCTTCGTACATAGGATGATGCTTTGACAACCAAAATGTATTTATCCTTTTTTTGGTGTGCGGCCGTTTGGAAAAAGCGGTGATCCTCCTTCAATCAGTTCATGATGATGAGGTTTTTGATATAGATCATTTTCTTTTTCGGAAAAATAAAATAGTATATAAATTTCAATAAGAGTTTTTTGAATTATTATAATCTTTAAAAAATAATGTTGACAACTTCCGTGAGGACATTCTATGATTGTTTACGTAAACGCTTACGGTAAACGTTTACTATAATCGAATGGGGAGGAATTTGTTGATGAAAAATAAAGAAAAATGGAGCGGTGTATTCCCGGCTGTCTTAATTCCTTTTAAAGATGACTATTCAATTGATGAACCTGCTTTTCGTAAGTTTGTTCGCTGGGTGGCGGAGCACGAAGGAATTAACGGGATTGTTGTCAATGGACATACGGGCGAGATTATGACCCTGCTGCCACATGAACGAGCTGAGGCTGTGCGTATTGCAGCCGACGAATTAAAAGGGGAAGTACCTGTCATTTCAGGGGTTTCAGCTGAAGGGACAATTGAAGCAATCCAGCATGCAAAAGCAGTTCAAGAAGCTGGCGGAGAAGGTATCCTTCTCATGCCGCCGCATTCATGGCTGAGATTCGGTATGCAGCCTGAATCACCTGTCCAATTCTTTAAAGATGTTGCAGAAGCGATTGACATTTCAATCATCGTCCATCAATATCCAACGTGGACAAAAACCTCATATACAACGAATCAATTACTAGAAATGTCGGAAATTGAAAATGTTGTCTCATTCAAAATTGGTCAAAGAGACATGGCACAATATGAAGTCGATGTGCGCGCACTGAAAAAGCATGCACCAGATGTATCGCTGCTCACATGTCACGATGAATATTTATTGCCAACATTAGTTCAAGGGATTGATGGGGCGCTTGTCGGTTTCGGCTGTTTTGTGCCGGATTTGATCGCTGAACTTGTGAAATGTGTGGAAGAACAAGACCTTGCAGCAGCTAATAAAGTGTACGATAGAATCTTTGAATTAAAGCATGCTGTATATAAAATGGATGAACCTTCATCTACCTCTCATCTGCGAATGAAGGAAGCGATGTTCCAGAGAGGCTTGATCAGCAGTTCGCTTGCTAGAAAGCCGGTATTACCTTTAACTCAAAAGGAAAAAGAAGAGATTCGCCAGGGCCTTCAAAGTGTTGGTTTGCTTAAGGAAAACGTCAGTAGATAACAGACCATTGATTTCATGATGAAGGTGAGTCAGGTTATAATAGGGTATAAAACAACAGACTCCCGGAGGTATGAAATGTGTCAGTAAGTATTAAAGATGTAGCATTGAAAGCAGGAGTGTCTATAGCCTCTGTTTCCCGAGTATTAAGTGGTAAACCAGGAGTAGGTGCTCAAACGGCTGAAAGAATCAAACAAGTGATTGATGAGTTAGGCTACCGCCCTAATTTAGGAGCGAGAGGGCTCGTGAAAAGAAAGACTGGGAATATTGCTGTAGTGGTTCCCCGCGGTTCATATATTTTGAATAATCCATTTTTTTCAACGATTTTAGATGGAATAGCGAAGGAATTAGATGAGACCGAATTCAATATGCTGATGTCATTTACATCTGTTCAGCAGCAGCGGTTACTTGAGACGCAGGCTGTAGATGGTGCCATTTTATTTTCTCCAAGAAATGAAGAATTGAGCATGGATTGGCTAAAAAGTTTGGCTATTCCCATTATCGTTGTCGGAAGTTACTTAGAGGATTCACCATTTCCATGTGTCAGGCCAGATGATGAAGAAGGTGTTTGTCAATCTGTAACGGCCTTATTTGATAAAGGTCATCGAACCATTGGGCTGGTCAATGGTCCAATGAGTTCGATGCATAGTGTGAGGTATTACAAGGGGTATGAGCGCACACTGAAACGTTTAGGATTAACGATGAACAAAGAGCTTGTGTTTGAGTTAGATGAATTTGATGGGGGAAAAGTAGTAGAAGTGGTTTCTCAATTTCTCCAAGGAAACCAGCACATGACTGGAGTTGTTTGCTCTTCAGATTTTTTGGCGATAGGGGTCATGAAAGCGGCAGAAAACGCAAATGTGTCAATACCTCATGATTTGTCTGTCGTTGGTGCCGATGATGTGCCCATTGCAAGTTTTTTAACCCCTTCTTTATCTTCTGTTCATGTTGATTTAGTTGGAATGGGAAGAAAAGCTGTTTCTTTACTAACACAGTTATTGGAAGGAGAACAGTTAGAGGCGATGGAACATATCTTCCCTATGTATTATATAGATCGGGGCACCACGGGAACGCCAAAAAAGATGTGATAGATGCTGAAAACTCGTATGAACGCTGCAGAATTTCAGCTTGTTTTAAAATGTAAGCGATTTCTTCAGCGCTCTTCGGCATGTACTTTTGCATCATTTCCTCCAATAAGGAGGAGATACCATGACGTTAGAACTCAGCGGAAATTCAAATTCTCAAGGTGGGCAAGTTGTTGATAGAGCTTCACAACTATTGACCAGGATGGAAAGTGTACCTTTTTCGAGGTGGCATTTAAAACCTCGGATCATTATGGGATCTGCTACCTTTTTTGATGCTTTTGATGCACTATCTTTAGCGTTTGTTCTCCCGGTCCTCATCGGCATGTGGAATTTATCACCTGCACAGATTGGTCTTCTTATTGGGTCTGGTTATATAGGACAAGCGATTGGTGCTATTTTCTTTGGATGGTTAGCAGAAAGGCGCGGCCGTGTATTTAGTGCAAAGTGGACGGTGTTCCTCATGTCTATTATGAGTATCGCATGTGTATTTTCAGGTAATTTTATGGCCCTTTTTATTTTCCGTTTTATACAAGGGATTGGAGTCGGAGGAGAGGTGCCGGTAGCAGCCTCATATATTAATGAGTTGTCCCGAGCCCAAGGAAGAGGGAGATTTTTTATGCTTTATGAGATGATTTTTCCATTAGGATTAATGATCTCAGCTCAAATTGGCGCATTCGTTGTACCTAGCTTTGGGTGGAAATGGATGTTCTTGATTGGAGGCATTGGAGGTTTAATCGTCTTTGTATTCTTTTTCATGCTGCGTGAATCGCCAAGGTGGCTTATTTCGAAAGGCAGGTTAGATGAAGCCGAAAGAATTATTGAAGAAATTGAAGCTAGTACTGACAAACGAATGCTTGTCGCAAATCAAGTATCCAGCAGTACTGAAAAAGGCGACTGGAAAGAGCTATTTTCAACTTTTTACCGTAAAAGAACATTGGTCGTATGGGGACTATGGTTTTCTGCCTACTTTGTATCGAATGGTTTAAATAACTGGTTACCGAGTCTTTATAATACTGTTTACCATTTGCCAGTCGGAGATTCATTAAGGGCAGCATCTCTCACAAATATTTTACAGACCATAGGGGTATTTGCTTGTGCATTTTTAATTGATAAAGTGGGACGGAAGCGCTGGGCAACCATTGCATTTGTATTAACAGGTGTTTTATTAACGGCTTTATGGATCAGCGGAGCGACTTCACCAGAAAGCGTCATCTATTTAGGGTCTGCTGCTTACGGAATGATGGGGACAATTACAGTTCTCCTCTATCTATATACACCTGAAATTTATCCGACACGTATGAGGGTGATTGGAACGGCATTTGCTACAGCGTGGCTTAGACTAGCCTCAGCGATCGCTCCTATTATGATAGGTTTTATTTTAGAGGTAAGCGGTGTTTCAACTATTTTTATTCTTTTTGCAAGTGTGACGGTAGTGGGAGCAATTCTTGCTTTTAAAATGATCGAAACGCGCGAGAAAGTATTAGAGGATATTGCACCGTAAGTTACGCATGCAGGGAAGAACTTATTCCAAAGAGGGTAGGTTCTTTTTTTATTCAGAGGATCTAAAATGCATCACCTATCTTCGTTCAATTATCATATAATAGAAACATAATCTAGTCGTGAAGAGAGACGTGTCACGAACAAGAAAAGCCACCTGTGAAAAAGTGAAGATTAAAAAAGTCTACCGGCGATGGTAGACTTTTTCTATCAGTTTAATGCTTGATTCCCTGAAGCAGTGCAGCTTTTAAACAGAAGGAAATGGGCTGATGCTGCGCATCGAATTGAAGCTGAAACAGCTGCTTTGTGTCAGAGTCTGCGGCTTGAAGGTGGGAAACGATCTCCTTTTGAACATTCTCTGGCGTGCGTCCGCGTATAATCCAGTCCTGATAATCAATATGCAGATCCCAGTAACGAATCTCTTTCTGAGTCAATTGGTTATCATCGAAAAGCTCTTTCCATTCTGATAACGAGCTTTCCCGCACATGAGAAGGGTCTCTCAGTCTATTTAAGTGATTAATAAATGAATCCTGTGCAGGGTTGTCAGGTGCATAATGGTCGACGAGCAGAAATTGGCCGCCTTTTTTTAAGACTCGGCTGATTTCCGACATGGCTGCCGGAAGGTTTGGAAAGTGGTGAGCAGCAAATCGGCACGTCACTAAATCAAATGATTCATCAGAGAAGGGCAATGCTTCTGCGGCTGCCTGCTCAAAAGTAATGTGGTTCAGGTGGCGTTCTTCCGCAAGTGCTGCTGCAATCTCGATCATTTTTTGCGTGACATCAATGCCGACCCCTTTAGAGATAACGTCTGAAAAGGAAAAAACGGTATGTCCTGCCGCGCAGCCAATATCAAGTAAATGCTCATGTCCCTTCGCATTTGCTGTTGTTTTCATCCATTCCAGCTCTTCTCCGGCTGCAAATATAGGTGAATCTCGATAGTTCTCGGCATTTTGTGAAAATTGGTTCTCGGCTTTAGCATATGGATTCATTTCTTTTCCCCCTTTGTGGTCTCTTTATCGTAGAATTCCTTCTGTTATTTGTCTAAGACATAAAAGATATGACATGGATAGTTAAAACCTATGAGGTGATGAAAGTGGATATACGAATGATGGAATATGTCATTGAAGTGTACCGGCAGCAAAGTTTTACAAAAGCAGCGGATCAACTTCATATTGCACAGCCTTCTTTAAGCCAGCAAATGAAGAAGCTGGAAGAGGAATTAGACACACCGCTATTTATTCGAAAGTATGGACAAGTAACGCCCACACCTCAAGGGAGACGATTCATAAAAAGGGCTGAGAATATTTTGAAGGAAAGAGATGATATGCTGCGTGAAATGGGAGAAGCAGCTTATGAAATCGGGAAAGAGCTGAACATTGGAGCGCCAGCAGTGACTGGGGGATATGTCTTGCCCGGTTTATTAAAAACCTTTTGTCAAACGTATCCTCATGTTCACGTTCAACTGATAGAAGAGTCTCCTCGTGAGCTTGAAAAACGTCTATTGGCTGGAAAACTTGATTTGGCTATTTTATCTATGCCTGTCGAGCATGAATCATTGAAAACGAAACAAATGCTGACAGAGCCGCTCCTTCTTGCAGTTCCACAAGCTGCTCAGCCATGGTTATCAGAGGAATTGAACGAGATTATCAAGCAAGCAGGGCAAAAAGAGTCCGGTCACGAAATCGTTCCCTTTCAACTTCTTGAAGGTATCCCATTTATTATGCTGAAAGAGGGATACGGTTTTCGGCAAGTGGTCATGGAACTGTGCCGTCATCACGGTTTTCAGCCAAAAGCGGCTTTTGAAACAAGCCATATTCAAACAGCACAGGCATTGGTCAAAAACGAACTAGGTGTGACCGTTGTGCCGAAAATGGTGGCACAAGAGGATAGGAACGGGGTCATTTATTTAAACATTGATTCATGCCCAACCCGAACACTTGTATTTGCATATGTTGAAGAAAGGTATTTAACGAAAGCCGCTCAAGCCTTCATGGACCTTTATCAGAACTAAGGGAAAGCTTAAACAAACGTTTAATTAAACGCAAACAGCAGGGGAGCACCCTGCTTTAAGATTGGTGACAAAGGGCTAAAATGATCTTGGTTTTAGCCCTTTGTCTTCTTTTCAGCGTGATAGAAAACCTTTGCAGTTTAGAACGGGCGAGCAGCGGAGCGGAGCGAATTTGACATTCGTGAGCACCGGAGCGCAGACCTGACACCGAATGCGAGGGTTTGTCTACACGCTGAAAGCAGGGGAGCACTCTGCTTTTTAATATAAGTCCAGACGCTGATCCGTCATAACCGGAATTTGCTGTCTGACTTCATCCACTAGCTGAAGATCAATTTCCGCATAATAAATATCTTCGTCATCTTTTGTTTCAAGCAGGATGCGGCCGAGTGGATCAATCACCATAGAGTGTCCAGGGAATGCCGTGTCTCTGCTTGTGCCTGTTCTGTTAACAGCAATCATAAATGACTGGTTTTCAATCGCTCTTGCGATGAGCAGGCTGCGCCAATGGTCCACTCTTGCTGACGGCCATTGTGCCGTATTGACGAGCACCTTCGCTCCTTTGTTCACAAGTGTTCTGGAAAGCTGCGGGAAGCGGAGGTCATAGCAGATCATCGCACCAATCGTCACATCTTCACCATAGTCAAATAAACCAAGCTGATCACCAGCGGTTAAATAGTTGTGCTCATCCATTAAGCGGAATAAATGAATTTTATCATAATCTAACAAAAGCTCACCTTGGCGGTTAAAAACATACATTGTGTTGGTGATGTTTTCATTCTCTGTCCGCTTATTTAACACACTGCCTGCGATGAGATACACTTGGTGCTTGCGGGCAAAGGAGGAGAAGAGCTGCTTTGTGCGTTCACCGTTTATATCTGCAAGCTGCTCGGCTTGTTCAAGGGCGTAGCCGGTATTCCACATTTCGGGTAAAATAATCAGATCAGGCTGCTCGCGGACTGCTTCTTCTAAAAACGCTTCTGCTTTTTTAAAATTCACTTCAGGTTCTCCAATTTGTACGTCCATTTGGACAAGGGCGATTTTCATATGGGTTCCTCCTTTATTCGCTATATGTCATGTGAAAATCATGAATGTATGTAATGGTTTATTCTAGTCTTCAAGGCCAGTTTCTTTATCATAAAGGTTTCCATCATCTTTGCCAATAGAAATGTCAGAAGGTTTTGTTAAATGACTTTCTCAATCAAGAAATGAGTGGTATGATACCTATAACTAATAAAACAAAGGGGAATAGTATGATATGCAATTGTTCGATTTATCACTAGAAGATCTAAAAAAATATAAACCAAAGAAAACTGCACGTCCTGATTTCTCAGACTTTTGGAAGAAATCGCTCGAAGAACTGCGCCAAGTGGAGGCAAAGCCAACACTTGAACCGTATGACTATCCAGTGAAAGGCGTTAAGGTGTACCGCCTGACGTATCAAAGCTTTGGACATTCTAAAATTGAAGGCTTTTATGCTGTACCTGATCAATCTGGCCCGCATCCAGCGCTCGTTCGTTATCATGGCTATAATGCCAGCTATGACGGCGGCATTCACGACATCGTCAACTGGGCGCTCCACGGCTATGCCACATTTGGTATGCTCGTCCGCGGTCAAGGCGGCAGTGAAGATCAGACAGTGACACCAGGCGGTCACGCTTTGGGGTGGATGACAAAAGGCATTTTATCAAAAGAGACCTACTATTATCGCGGTGTTTATTTAGATGCGGTTCGTGCACTCGAAGTCATTCAGTCCTTCCCTGAAGTGGATAAACACCGGATCGGCGTAATTGGTGGAAGCCAGGGAGGCGCATTAGCGGTAGCAGCTGCAGCCCTTTCAGATATTCCGAAGGTCGTCGCGGCAGATTACCCTTATTTATCAAACTTTGAGCGTGCAGTGGATGTGGCATTGGAGCAGCCTTATTTAGAAATCAATTCGTACTTTCGGAGAAATAGTGACCCGGAAGTGGAAGAAAAGGCATTTGAGACATTAAGCTATTTTGACTTAATCAATTTAGCTGGATGGGTCAAACAGCCAACATTGATGGCGATTGGTCTGATTGACAAAATTACCCCGCCATCTACTGTGTTTGCGGCATACAACCATTTAGAAACAGATAAAGACCTTAAGGTATATCGCTATTTTGGACACGAGTTTATCCCGGCTTTTCAAACAGAGAAGCTCTCCTTCTTACAAAAGCATTTGCTCAAATAAAAGAACAAAGAGGCCGCTCTAGGAGGGCCTCTTTTTTAATAACTCGTATTTTGTCTCGTTTTTTCATCAGGTACTAACGCGGTGATAATAAGGGCAAGAGCTGTGATGATATGAAGGATGAATCCAAGTATCGGAATCCAGGCGAGGCAGGATGTGATAATCCCAATGATGCTGCCAATCATTGGTCCTTGGTCTCGCTTCGATAAGACGAGTGTGATAATATGCAGAATAAGCATGACCATGAGCGGTGAATAGCCATTGCTAATAATAAATAGTCCTCCGATGACAGGGATGGCAAGACAGGCTTCAAAAATCCCGGTGATCCATTTCATGATGCGAGATATAGACATGAGATCCAACTCCTTTTTCATATATGTCTTATTCGTATTTTACCAAAACGTGAAGAAGTCATGCAGATTTCTATAGAAAGAGTTGATGGATGATGAGAGAGAGAATCAAGGAAGAGCTGAAAATCATCGAAGAAACGTATGACGTAAAAATTTGCCTCGCGGTTGAATCAGGCAGCAGGGCTTGGGGATTCCCCTCGACTGATAGTGATTACGATGTTCGTTTTTTATATGTTCCTCGAAAAGAATGGTATTGGGCAATGGAAGAACATCGTGATGTCCTTGAACGGCCGATTGATGATGTGCTTGATATCAGCGGCTGGGAGCTTAGAAAGGCACTTCGCTTATTCAATAAATCGAATCCGTCCATCATGGAATGGCTGTCGTCTGACATCATCTATGCTGAATCTTTCTCTTTGGCAAAGCGGCTAAGAGAATTAAAGGATCGAGCGTTTTTTCCTCCAGCATTGATGTATCATTACCTCAATATGGCGAAGCGGAATGAAAGCCGGCATTTACGAGGAGAGCAGGTGCGAATCAAGAAGTATTTCTATGTACTTCGTCCGCTGCTTGCCTGTCAGTGGATTGAACGATACAGGACGGTTCCGCCGATGGACTTTCATGAACTGCTCGAAGAACTAGTGGAGGAAGGTCCGCTTTTAGCGGAAATCCATGAGCTGCTCAAACGTAAAATGGACGGAGAAGAAATGGATGTAGAAAACCGTCTCGCTTATGTCCATCCATTTATCGACAAAGAGCTCGCGCGATTTGATGAATTGGTGAAAAGCTACAATCAGCCGAAAGACAACCTGTTGCAAGAATTAAATGAGCTGCTGCAGTCTACCCTTGATGAGGTGTGGGCGTAAGCAGGGAAGAGCCAGCCGGATCACGGCAGGCTCTTTTTTATCTCTTATTGTGATAAAACCACAAAAAAAGTCAGAATTTTTGTCATCTTCAAATATTGTAGCGGACAGCTTATGAGCTTTACAATAAAGACATAGCTTACAAAGAGTGGGAGGTGCCCTTTATGGAGTCGGTCACAAGAAATTTCTTCTTGTTTTTGTCAAAGAGCAGTCTCTTGAACCATATTGCTCGTAATTGGGGAAGTGCTGTTGCATCTAAGAAAATCATCGGAGGGAAGGACTTTGAGAGTGCCATCCCTGTTATCAAGCGATTAAATGACCAAGGAATGGCTGTGACAGTTGATCACCTTGGTGAGTTTGTCACAAAGGCAGAGATTGCCAATGAACGGACGACTGAGTGTATTCAAACCATTCAGCGGATTGCTGAGGCGGGACTCAATTCCCATGTGTCACTCAAAATGACATCCCTTGGCCTGGATATTGACGATGACCTTGTGTATCGCAATATGAAACGTATTTTAGATACGGCAGAGAAGCACCGTATCATGGTGACAATCGATATGGAGGATGAACAGCGCTGTCAAAAAACGCTGGACATTTTTAAAGAGATGAAATCTCAATATGAGTATGTCAGTACGGTCTTGCAGGCGTATTTGTATAGAACAGAAAAGGATCTTGATGACCTAAATAAGCTGCAGCCATTTTTAAGACTTGTAAAGGGTGCCTATAAGGAATCCGCCGAAGTGGCGTATCCAAACAAAAAAGATGTCGATCTGAATTATCAAAAGCTGATCGAAAAGCAATTGCTCTCAGGAAACTATACAGCCATTGCGACACATGACGATCAAATGATTGAGTTCACGAAAAATATTGTGAAAAAACACAATATACAGACAAGTCAGTTCGAATTTCAAATGCTGTACGGCATGAGATCAGAAACGCAGCAGGCACTTGTGAAAGAAGGCTATCAAATGAGGGTCTATACTCCGTATGGACGAGAGTGGTATGGCTACTACATGAGACGTCTTGCAGAACGGCCGGCAAACATTGCCTTTGCTCTAAAAGGGATGACGAGAAAATAAATTGAAACGGGAGCGTGACAAAAATGACAACACCTTACAAGCATGAACCATTCACGGATTTTAGCCAGGAAGAAAACCGCAAAGCGTTTGAACAAGCATTAGCTAAAGTAACAGAATCACTTGGTCAAACCTATCCGCTCGTAATTAATGGAGAAAGAATTGAAACGAAAGACAAGATTGTTTCGATCAATCCAGCGAAAAAGGATGAAGTGGTTGGAACCGTATCAAAGGCCGGGAAGGAAGAGGCAGAGCAGGCGGTTCAAGCAGCAGCGAAAGCATTCGAAACATGGCGCTACACGTCTCCAGAAGAAAGAGCTGGCGTATTATTCCGAGCTGCGGCAAACATTCGCCGTAAAAAGCATGAGTATTCAGCCCTTCTTGTCAAAGAAGCAGGTAAGCCGTGGAATGAAGCAGATGCAGATACAGCAGAAGCGATTGACTTCCTAGAATATTATGCCCGTCAAATGCTGGAGCTGGCGAAAGGCAAACCAGTGAACAGCCGCGAAGGCGAACGCAATCAATATGTTTACACACCAACTGGCGTGACGCTCGTGATTCCGCCGTGGAACTTCTTGTTTGCGATCATGGCAGGAACAACAGTAGCGCCAATCGTCACTGGGAATACAGTTGTTTTAAAACCCGCAAGTGCGACGCCTGTCATTGCAGCCCGTTTTGTGGAAGAGCTTGAGCAAGCTGGTCTTCCAAAGGGTGTTGTCAACTTTGTACCAGGAAGCGGAGCAGAGGTCGGGGATTACTTAGTAGATCATCCGAAAACAAGCCTGATTACATTCACTGGATCAAGAGAAGTAGGGACACGTATCTTTGAACGCGCAGCAAAGGTGCAGCCAGGCCAGCAGCATTTAAAACGTGTCATTGCTGAAATGGGCGGTAAGGATACAGTGGTTGTCGATGAGGATGCAGATGTTGAATTAGCAGCTAATGCCATTTTTACATCAGCCTTCGGATTTTCAGGTCAGAAATGTTCAGCTGGATCTCGGGCTGTCGTCCATGAGAAGCTGTATGACCAAGTCGTTGAGCGAGTGAAGGAAATCACAGAAACGAAAACAACAGCCAATCCACTTTCTGCGGATGTTTACATGGGACCTGTCATTGATCAAGCGTCCTTTGACAAGATCACGGATTATATCGAGGTTGGCAAACAGGAAGGCCGCTTAGTCACTGGCGGAACGAGTGATGATTCGGAAGGATACTTTATCCACCCGACCATTTTTGCAGATCTTGAGCCAACTTCCCGTTTAATGCAAGAAGAAATCTTTGGACCAGTCTTGGCTTTCTCGAAAGTCTCTAGCTTTGATGAGGCACTTGAGGTAGCCAACAACACAGAATACGGTTTAACAGGTGCTGTCATTACGAATAATCGTGATCACATCAACCGTGCGAAGCAGGAGTTCCATGTAGGGAACCTTTACTTTAACCGGAACTGCACAGGTGCCATCGTTGGTTACCACCCATTCGGCGGCTTCAAAATGTCAGGAACGGATTCAAAAGCAGGCGGTCCAGATTACCTAGCTCTGCACATGCAGGCAAAAACGATTAGTGAAATGTTTTAATATGGAAAAAGCATGAACCTGCACTGATGGGTTCATGCTTTTTTTGCCTGCTTGCGACTTGTTTCTATACAAATCTGACTGGAAAGAAGTATGATAAATGTATCACTTAATCAGGGAGCAATCGGGATGGAAGAGATATTAGAAAAGCTTCATACATTTTTTGATGTCGATAAATTAATTGCATTTATTAGCGGATATTTAAAAAAACCAGTCATTTTAGAAAGCACAGAGTGTCAGCTCCTTGCTTATAATTCTTACAGCATTCAGCAGTTTGACCCAGTCAATCAGCAAACGATTTTCTCCAAGGAATGTCCGGGGTCTGTGGTCGATTGGTTAAAGAAAACAGGGGTAATTGAGCGGCTTCACAAGGAGTCAAAGCCTTTTTATGTGAGCGGCCATGACGAGCTCGGATTTAATCGGCGGGTGGCTGTGAGCGCCAAGCATAAACAAGAGGTAGTAGGCTTTATTTGGGTGCAGGACATTGAGGACTCCCTCTCTCAGGAGGAGCTGCAATTTTTACACGAAGCGTCCTTTCAGGTTGGAAAAGTGATTTATAAGAATAAGAAACAGCTTGAGAAAAAGGAAGGGAAGATTGAAGAGTTTTTCAAAAAGGTCATGGATGATCATTTTTATACAGAAGAAGAGCTGAAATGGGAGGCTGAGAACTTAAGCATTCCACTGCCAGCCGTATTTACCGTCATGGTCGTGCACGCTGCCGATAACAAAAGTGAGACGGCAGAAGATGTGAAGGATGTCATTCGAACGTATTTGCAGCTAGAGGATAAAGTGAATCACGTCTATTCAGTTCAAGCAGATATTGTCGTTATATTAGGCAGCCTGTCAGACCGGCACTCACCGAAAGCGACTGCCGCTGATGTCATCGCACATCTGCAATCAAAAACGCATGCCCATCCTTCCCCTTTGTATATCGGGATGGGAAGAGAGTATCGTGATGTCATGAAAATGAGTACAAGTCGATTTGAAGCGATAGAGGTCGTGAAGGCAGTGAAAATTGTCGGAGGACAAGAACTGATTCCATATGATTATGAGAATTTAGGGGTCTTCCGGTTTTTAGATTCCATTTACAGCCATCAAAAAAAGAAAAACGACTTCAATCCAGATTTGTTACGCTTGAAGGAAAAAGACCGCGAGAGTCAAACCTCGTTTTTAAAAACGCTGGAAGTCTACTTATTGAATAACTGCAAGCTAAAGCCAGCAGCGGAGCAGTTGTTTATTCATCAAAATACATTAAACTATCGAATGAAACAAATTTTTGACATGACCTCGATCGACTTAAGTCATTTTAGCCAGCGGTGTGAGTTATTTATTGAATTGATGCTGATGAAAAAAGATCAATAATGATGATGGAATCCGCAGGTGCACGGGATCACCTGCGGATTTTCATGTGACATGCGAAAATGGCATACAACGGATGCATTTCGTTGTATGATAGATAAAGATTTTATGAGAAAAGTGAAAGGGGGGCCACCTTTGGGATCAGTCACCTTAGCCATTTTGATTTTCATCATGACCCTCGTCCTTGTCATTTGGCAGCCAGGACGTGTCACCATAGGATGGTCAGCGTGTGGAGGCGCCATTCTTGCACTTGCCTTTGGTGTCGTTCATCTGGGCGATGTGTGGGAAGTCACGCAAATTGTATGGAACGCCACATTTGCCTTTATTGGCATTATTATCATATCGTTAATTTTAGATGAGATCGGCTTTTTTGAATGGGCTGCACTGCATATGGCAAAAGCCGCAAGAGGCAACGGTGTCCGCATGTTTATTTATTTAACATTGCTAGGCGCTGTTGTGGCTGCTTTTTTTGCCAACGATGGAGCGGCACTGATCTTGACCCCAATCGTTTTATCTGTGGTGAGAGCGTTGAAGCTGGATGAGCGCATGGTGCTGCCTTTTGTGATGGCAAGCGGTTTTATTGCAGACACAACCTCCTTGCCATTTGTCATTAGTAACCTGGTCAATATCGTATCAGCCGACTATTTTCATATTGGTTTTCTAGAATATACAGCGAATATGTTCGTGCCAAACCTTGTGTCGCTTGGAGCGAGCATGCTGGTTCTGTATGTATTTTACCGAAAGCTTATTCCAAAAACCTACGATCTGTCTCAGGCAAAGGAACCGGCATCAGCTATTCGAGATATCCGTATGTTCCGTTTGTCTTGGTATGTGCTCGGCTGTCTGCTTGTGGGTTATTTTGCGGGGGAGCTGATCGGTATTCCAGTGTCCATCATCGTAGGCGGGATTGCCCTTGCTTTCTTGTGGCTGGCGAGAAGAAGTCCGCAAGTGGCGACAAAGCGAGTGATCAAAGAAGCGCCGTGGTCCATTGTGTTTTTCTCGATCGGCATGTATGTTGTCGTATATGGACTGAAAAATGTCGGTCTTACAGAAATATTGGCGGCATGGATCCAGCAAGGGGCTTCACATGGCTTGCTTGCAGGAACGATGTTTATGGGCGTGCTTGCCGCAGTGCTGTCCTCTGTGATGAACAATCTGCCGACCGTTTTAATTGATGCGATTGCCATTGGACATACAGATACAGCAGGTGTCATGAGAGACGGACTGATTTATGCCAATGTCATCGGCTCCAACCTTGGACCGAAAATGACCCCAATCGGCTCATTGGCGACATTGCTGTGGCTTCATGTCTTAAAGAAAAAAGGCGTCCATATCTCTTGGGGAGCGTACATGAAAGCCGGAATCCTCCTGACCATCCCAACCTTGATTCTCACTTTACTCGGGTTATATGTATGGTTATGGCTCATTCATTAAAAAGAAAAAAGAGCAGATCTCATGGATCTGCTCTTTTTTTGCTACAGATATTTCGCATAGCGTTTTTCTAAAAAGTCCTGAAGCAATGAGACGACACTGCAAATGCCCCAGTAAATGAGTGCGACCAAAATATACATGGTCATATAATCGAATTCTCGTCCGCCTACAATTTTTGCTTGCTGGAAGAGCTCTGGTACAGTAATCATCGCTGCCAGTGAGGAAGCTTTGATTAAATCGAGCATGACATTGGTCAATGGCGGCAGGGCGATGCGGACGGATTGGGGCAAAATGACACCACGCATCGTTTGCCAATAGCTGAGACCTAATGATTTAGCGGCTTCCACCTGTCCACTTGGAACAGAGGAGAGGGCTGCCCGGTTAATTTCTGCAATATAGGCAGCACTATTAAAGCTGAACCCAATAATGGCGGCAGTGACCGCTGTGAACTCTATGCCGATATAGGGGAACCCAAAATAGAGAATAAACAAAATCACAAGAATGGGCACGCCTCGCATGAATGAGATATACAGCCGTGCAGGCAGCCGAAGAATCCAAGAATTCGCCATTCTGGCAAGAGCGATAAAAAAGCCAAGAATGGTACCAAAAAACATGCTCACAAAGGAAATGAGCAGCGTCAGCCAGATGCCTTTCATAACAAACGGAAATGACGCCTTTGCCAGTGCAGGATTAAATATATATTCTAAATGAATATCTCCCACGATTGCGGCTCCTTATTTGGAAATGTCGACATCTTCGACATCAGCATCAATTTTCTTAGAGACGTCTGCATGATTAAAGAATTTCTCAGAAATCTTTTTCATTGTTCCGTCTTTTTTCATGTCGCCTAATACACGATTTAATTCTTTTTGAAGCTCTTTGTTGTCCTTCTTCATAACAAAACCTTGTTCATTCGGCATGTACTTCAAGTCAGGGTGAATCGTAATATTTAGTTTAGGAAATGCAGCAAGAGCCAGTGTCTGCAAGTAATAATCATTTAGAATGACATCTGTACGGCCGTTTGCAACATCCTTTAGGTATTGCTCGTTTGTCGCATTATCATAAATGACTTCCTTTGCACCGTACTTACGAGCAACATCCATATAAATCGTTGTGGCAGCCCCTGCTGCTTTCTTTCCTTTTAAATCTTTTAAAGTTTTAATGCCAGATAAATCATCTTTCCGAACGATAGCCGTTCCGTAGGAATATTTATAAGGGGTTGAAAAGGCAAACTTGTCTTTTCTGTCATCTGTGATGTCGATATCATTTGCAGCGGCATCCACTTGACCAGAATTAATGGCGCTCAGCATCCCATCATAGCCCATTTCTTTAAATTCTACTTTCACATCAAGACGTTTAAACGCTTCTTTGACGACTTCTACTTCATAGCCAGTTAATTGATCCTTGCCATTAGAAGTATCATGATAAGAAGTTGGATAAAGGGTGCCTGAAGTTGCAACCACGATTTTCCCTTTCTTTTTAATCTGATCCCACTTTGTGTCTTCAGATTGAGATGAGCCTGATTGACTGCAAGCAGACATGATAAGGATGAAAGCAGATACAACAAGCATGATCCATATAGGTTTTTTATGATAAAAACGACTCATTTAAGAATCCTCCTCTATTTTTTATACAAAACAAAACATAGCACGCTTTCTCTATAAGGACAACGTTTTCAGAAGAAAAGTGAAAAAGTAAAAATATTATAAGCAATTTGCGTGTTAGAAATAATGTATAAAAAAGGAAAGCGAGCGCAAAATAAAGGCGAATAAAGGAGGGAACAACAATGATGAAAAAAATAAGTAGTTTGATCATCTTGTCGATGATGCTGTTATTTGGTTTTCATATAGAAACGGCTCATGGAGAAACACCTCAAATGGAAAAGCGCCCGGTGACACATCAAGTGAAATTAACAGCAGAACAACAAAAACAAATTGAAATCCTTGAGCAGCAAATTCTTTCTAAGCGAAAAGAAGTCATTAAGAAATATGTACAGTACGGCGTGTTAACAAAGGAACAAGGCACACACATCACGAAACGAATGGATGAGCATTACACTCATTTGAAAAAGAACGGATTTGTTCCATTGCTGAAAAAACCACAGCACCATCGCCCATGATAATGATGAAACCGGCAGCGAAGTGCCGGTTTTTTATTGTCGATCAGAAGGTGAGACTTTCCCCATCTTGAGGGACAAAAATGGCTTGATCTGCATGATGTTCTTGAACGTAAGCTTCTAAAGCAGCTCTTGTTAACAGGCAATGATTCACTGCTTCAAGATGACAGACGACAATTTGAGCTTTTGGCTGAGAACGGTGAATGTCTAGAATCTCTTCCTTGGTCATTGTAATGGGATCGCCTTCTAAAAATTGAGCAGCCCCGCTATTGACCACAATGACGTCTGGCTTGCTTGTATTCACAACCTCTTTCGGTTCATCACACCAAATGGTATCACCTGCAATATAAAGGGTAGGTTCATCAGGGTGAGAGAAAACAAAACCGCTCACCTGCCCCATCCGCTTCGCCGTTTCTCCCGTCCCATGCTGTCCGTCTGTACGTTTAATATGAACGCCGCAAATGTCCATTTCATCTTCAATGCACGTGACATGCTGAAATCCAGCTTCTTCAACTTCTTTTCGATCCTTCTCCGATTGAGTATAAATTGGTTGATCCTGAGCTAATTTCCTTTTGGCTTCGTCGTCAAAGTGGTCCACATGTAAATGAGAGAGTAAGACAGCATCTGGGTGTAACAGACTGTCTAAATCTATATTTACAGGAAGCTCCACAATAGGATTGTTCAAATGTTGATTGGCTGTATGAGGGAACGGTGGATATGTTCCTTTTGCTGCTAAAAAGGGATCGATTAAAAAAGTTGAATGACCATAGTGAAGGTATAAAGTCGCATTGCGAATGAGTGTAATTTTCATAAAAAGGCCTCCTTTTTTTCTGATTAAGTTTACAGTATATTAAAAGAGTTCTACGTGACAGAGGATTATGAAAGTCTTTTGGCAGAAGGGCTTGATTTTTGAAAGAGGTGGGCCAATGCTAGACCAAACAGATATGAATATTTTAAAAGAACTATCAAAGAACAGCCGATTAACGATGAAAGCTCTAGGTGAAAAAGTTCATTTAACCGGCCAAGCTGTTGCAAATCGGGTGTTAAAGCTAGAAGAAGAAGGTGTGATTGAAGCATATACCATTTCAATTGATTGGCAGACACAAAAGTCGATTCAAACCTTTTTGCAGCTATATACCCGTAGTCATCATCATGAACCACTTCTGTCGTTTCTTTATAAAAAGGAAGAAATCAAGAATTTGTTCAAAATAAGTGGTGAAGGCTGTTATATGGCTGAAGGACATTTCTCCAGTCATGATGAACTTGATCAGTTTTTAACGGAGCTGACGAATTACGCAAATTACAAACTGTCTATTGCGGTTAAACGTCTCATTCATCAGTAATAGAAGAGACGCAGGAGGAAAAGGAACGATGCAAAAATTAATCGAAAATCAAGCTGAACCGATGACAAAGGAAAGAATCAAAGCAGACTTGGTTCAACTTGGTGTAAAAAAGGGCATGATTTTATGTGTTCATTCATCTTTATCATCAATCGGCTGGGTAAACGGAGGCGCTGTAGCCGTCATACAAGCATTGATGGAAACCTTAACAGAAGAAGGGACACTGATTATGCCGGCACAAACGTTAGAGCTTTCTGATCCCGCCGATTGGATCGATCCGCCTGTTCCTTATTCATGGTGGAAATCGATCAAAGAAACAATGCCCGCATTTGACCCAGCTTACACGACACCAGCAGCAATGGGAAAGGTGGCGGAAACATTTTGGAAATACCCAGGCGTGGCGAGAAGCAATCATCCCCATTTTTCATTCACCGCCTGGGGGAAAAGAAAACATGAAATTCTGCAACACCATGCACTTTCCTTTGGATTAGGAGAGCAGTCACCTCTTGGCCGCATGTATGATCTTCATGCTCAAGTGCTGCTGCTTGGTGCATCATTTGAGAGCATGACAGCTTTTCATCTAGCTGAATACCGAATCCCTCAGCAGGACCTCATGACAAGAGGGGCCCCTATTTTAGAGAATGGGTGGAGGGTATGGAAAGAGTACCAAGATATCATCACAAGAGAAGAACTATTTGAACAGATTGGCCGTGATTTTCTGCAATCAGGAGGCATCCATCAGCACAATCAAATTGGACTTGCCAGTTCATATTTACTGCCCATGAGAGAATCGGTAGACTATGCGGAACAGTGGCTTGATCTATACGATCAGTCGTAATCTACACTGTTTGGAAATTTACATAATAAACGTCTTGATCAGGCTGCTGTGAGGTGTAGCAGGTAAGCTGATAGTTTCCTTTTGGAATGGAGAAAGACAGCACATTGGCCATGACGCTTGTGATATAAACTTGATCATTTGTAAGCGTAAAGGGAACTGTTATGGCTCTATCAACCGAGACTTGGGGCTCATCGCTATTTAATGTCACAATAATAGACGCCTTTCCATTATTGATTCCTTCAAAGGAAACTCCTTGATCTCCTGTTGCAAATCCTTGAAGAATGTCCTCATCTGTCCAATCAATAACAGGTGGTGTTTCGCTTCCGGTGTATACCGTGATTTGGTGGTAGGAGATAGATAGGGAATAGGCTTGATTTAAGTGATTCATATAAAAAACTCCTTTATTTATGGATTTTTGTTGGAACGTGAATGGTTAAAGAGTGATTCTTGAGGAGAAAGTTAGGCAGCAAGACGATTGTCGCCGTCTTGCGCTATTTGGTGTGGGATCTAGATGTGAAATTGCGAGACCATTGCTTTTAAATCTCCTGCTAAATGGGCAAGCGCTTCTGATGAAGCTGTTACTTCTTCCATTGCAGCAAATTGTTCTTCTGTTAAACCGGCTACTTGCTGTGAATGTTCACTCGTTCGTTTCACGCCTTCTGTAATAGACGCAAAAGACTGTTTCGCATCGTTTGTATAAGCTGCGATTTTTTGTGATGCACTTGATAAATGCTTAATGCCATTCGCCATTTCTCTCATCGACTGCTGGATATCATGAAATGATTCCTCTGTATGAGAGATAAGTACAGCCCCTTGAGCCGCTTCCTCTCTTACTCGTTTGATGGCATTCGTCGAATGAGTCATCTCTTTTTGTATTTCAGAAATGAGATGGGAAATCATGTTTGATGATGCTTGAGATTCTTCTGCAAGCTTTCTCACTTCGTCTGCGACAACAGCAAATCCTTTTCCGTGCTCACCTGCCCGTGCTGCTTCAATTGCTGCATTAAGAGCTAGCAGGTTTGTCTGGCTGGCGATATCTGTAATGACTTTGGAAATATGATCAATTTCAGCTGAACGTGTTTCCAACGCTTGAATCGCTGTACCGTTTTCTTCAATTGATTTTGCAATAGACGTCATTTGTGAATGAACTTCACTGATATTGTGTACACCTTTTTGGGCCACTTCTTGTGCGGAGTGACTTCTTGAAGCCATTTTTCCTGCATTTTCAGTGATGTTTGCCAGCTCGTTTGATACTTGAATCATTGTGTGCTCACTGGCTGTCATTTGAGCTGATTGTTCTTCTGATGATTGTGCTACTTCTTGGATCGTGTGGGTGATTTTTTCTGACGCTGCACTCGTTTCTTCTGCGCTAGCTGACAGCTGCTCAGAGGATGTGGCCACTAATTCAGACGTGTTCATGACATTTAGAATGGTTTGATTTAATTTTTCACGCATCTTATTGAAATGGCCAGCCAGATCAGACAATTCATCACCAGCAGTATCCGTCACATTGATGGTTAAATCACCTTCGCCTGCACTCTTAATGGCAGAAGCCATATGCTTGAGACGTGCCTGAATCCGTTTAGTGAAAATAGAAATAATGATGACCGAAACGATCAGACTTAACAAAAGGACGATGACAAATTGTATATAGAATGACTGAAGCATTTGTGAAATCATGCTTTGATTGGCGCCAGTATAAAAAATACCAATTGTTTCGCCTGCTTCATTTTTGATCGGCATATAAGCCGTTTGATAGTCTTTCCCGGCAACATTTGCAGTGCCGTAATAGTTTTCTCCTTTATCTAAAACAGTGGTCTTCACTTCAGGAGAGACTTCTGTACCTACAGCTCGTTTCCCATTTAACATGACATTCGTAGCAACGCGGGTATTTCCTTGAAAAATCGTGATGGTATCACCGGTATATTCGGCTAATTGGTCAACCAATGTGTCATGATCATTCATTTGCGTATTTCCTTTGAATAGCTTGTTCTCTTTAATCTGCCATGAGCCTTCTACTTTTTCATTCAGGTAGGCGTAGCCTAGTTTTAAATCACCTTTTGCTTTTTCAGTTGCCATTTGCTTGATGTTTTCTGTCATCTCGCGATTCACCACATAACCAACAACTGCGGAAAAGATGATGAGGACACTTAAAAAGATCAGCAAAATTTTGGCGCCAAGCCTCAGTTTTCCCTTTTTCTTCATGCTTTTTAACTCCTTTAGGTATAAGGTAGGATATCCCTCCTTAAGGATTATCGGCATGAAAAAAGTGTTTAAAATACCTGCATGCAGTCATGTGAAAATTTTTTTAATATAGAAAAGGGAAAGGCTGCTAATCGATGATAAATTGAATTCTTGTGCCGTCAGGATCATCCGATAATTGATGACTTACCCACGAGCCTGCGCCTCTATTATCAGAAGGGCGTACATATTTGACAGAAGCTCCTGTGCCTCCTTCTTTGCACATTGCCATTGGCCATTCGTCACGATCATACCCGCGCTTTG
Source organism: Bacillus sp. FSL L8-0654 (assembly GCF_038629965.1). NCBI lineage: Bacteria > Bacillati > Bacillota > Bacilli > Caryophanales > Bacillaceae > Bacillus > Bacillus sp. FSL L8-0654. Next base: position 366,691 of record NZ_CP152026.1, read on the forward strand.
TTGGAACGCCATGTAATGATCGATCCCTTTGCTCATCACTATGTTTACGGTCAATTGTACAAATGGATGAATGACCTTCATCAATGGCTTCTTCTATGTGCTTGGCTGTTTCGGGATAGCGGTCTGATGGAAAATGAATCGTTTTGTCATAAGATGAATTCGCTGTCTCTTGTTTCCCTTGCTCCAGCTGGATATAGCCTGTTGCTACACCAATAACAATCAATAAAAGCAAGAGAATCATTTTAAGAAGTTTCATAGGTGCTGGCTCTCTTTCTTGTTTGCGTATTTTGTAAACAGAAGTATAGCAGAATTACTTACCAATTTCTCCTGGTTTTGAAAAAACGCCTTTTAAAATTCAAAAAACAGATTTTACTTGATTTCTTGTTTTTCATTTTTGTAGAAATTCATAAAAATTTTAATTTTGTAGATCATAAAACGATTATGCTCATCCAAAATGGCTTTATCACTGCTTTTTGAGCTAATTTCAAGAATTTAACACACAGAAATTTCAAAAAAATAAAATTGACTAGACCGATCTGCTTTAATAATATGGAGTCAAATATCAAAAAATGTCGTAATTTATCAAAATATGATTCTAATTACATTGTAGGAGGGAAGTACAAATGGCGGATGTCTCATACCGGCTCGGAATAGACATAGGCGGAACATTTACTGATTTATCGTTGATAAATGAAGCAACAGGGGAGCTGACTGAACTCAAGACACCCACAGTGACTGATGACCCAGCCCAAGGTATTATCAATGGGTTAAATCTTCTAAAAAAAAGAGGTGTTGATCTATCCAACATTCAATACCTCGTTCACGGAATGACAATTGGTCTTAATACATTATTGCAGCGAAAAGGAGCAGATTTAGCCCTTTTTGTGACAGAAGGATTTCAAGATATATTGTCACTTCAACGTTTACGACTACCCATTCCTTATGACTTCAATTTTCGTTTGCCAGAACCATTGATACCACGGAAGCATGTATATCCAATCTCTGAAAGGTTGATACACGATGGTACGATCAAAAAACCTCTCCATCTGCAGCAGTTAGATGATGCAGTCCAGCATGCTATATCTAAAAAGCTAGCAGGTATCGTCATTTCTTTTTTACATAGTTATCAAAACCCAGTTCATGAATTACAGGCAAAAGCCTATATCAATCATCATTATCCACAGTTAGAAGTCCTTACCTCATCTGAATTATGGCCTCAAATGAGGGAATACGAGCGTACAGTGATGTCTGTTGTTAATTTGTACATTCAACCAAAGGTGAAACAGTATTTGCAAACACTGAAAAGTCGTTTGAAGGAAGAAGGTGTACCAATTTCTCCATACATTACACAATCAAATGGTGGTTTAATGGATGCAGAAAGTGCGGCAACCTCGCCTGTGAAGACTCTCTTTTCTGGTCCGGCAGCCGGTGTCATCGGTGCGGCTAGAATTGCAGCATCATCTAGTGAACCCAACCTGATCACTTTTGATGTTGGGGGGACGAGTGCAGATATCTCGATTATTCAAAATGGAAAGCCTACAATGGCGCAATCGAATCAGCTTTCAGGCTTCCCAATTATTCTTCCATCTGTTGCGATGTATTCAATAGGAGCAGGAGGAGGTTCGGTAGCATGGATTGATCAGGGCGGACTTCTAAAAGCGGGGCCAGAATCAGTTGGCTCAAACCCGGGACCAGCTTCGTATGGAAAGGGAGAAAAAGCAGCTTTAACTGATGCGTTTCTCATATGCGGTTACCTCAACCAAGAACGTTTTGCCGGAGGACATTTACAATTACAGTTGTCTGCGGCGAAAAAGGCTTTTCAGCCAATTGCTGATCAGCTCAACAAAACGGTTGAAGAAGCGGCTGACCAGCTCATTCAAGTAGCCGTAGTCAATATGTACACAGAATTAAGCAATGTGATGGAGCAGCAAGGGTTTGACCCTAGAGATTTTAGTTTGCTGGCGTTTGGCGGAGCAGGGCCGGTTGTGGCGAATTTCCTTGCGAGAGAAATTCATGCGAAAAATGTGGTTGTTCCTCCAAGTCCGGGTACATTATGTGCGTTAGGTGCTCTGACTGCTGACTTTATTCATGATGCGGTGCTGTCGAAGAAAATATGCTTACAAGACTATTCGATCAACCAACTAAAACAAGATTATGAGAAGCTGTCGCGAAAAGCGACTGATTGGGTCAGCCAGCAAAATATTCAGCATATCAATCAGACATCCATTCTATTATTAGCAGACGCACGTTATCAGGGACAGGCATTTGAGATTGAACTGCCATTATCGATTGATTGGCTAAAGCAGGAACAAAATATCCACCAACTCATTGAAGCCTTTCACAAATTGCATCAGCGTCAATATGGTCATAGGGATGATCAGGCAAAAATCGAATTTACTCATTTACGCGTTCGAGTCATAGGCGAGACGCCTCCGCTGCCTTTTTCACCTGTTCATGAAAGCAGCGGACAGTCTTTGAAACCATATGAATATAGACGAATTTTTATTGAAGAAAAAGAATACGAAGCATCGGTTTATAACCGGGATACTCTGTCAGTAGGTTCTATTGTAAATGGGCCTGCCGTTATTGAGCAGGATGATACAACAACATTAATTTTGCCAAACTGGGCAGGCAGCATTGGTCCATCAGGTAACTTAGTGATTTCAAAGGAGGCGGCTTTACATGAGAACTGACCCAGCAAAGCTTGAGATGATGCGCAGTTATTTTAATGCGATTGCATCAGGTATGGGGCATGTTATTGAACGGACGTCATTTACGACCTTCGTTAAAGAATCTGCTGACTTTGCGACAGCATTAGCCACGCCATCTGGAGATTTCTTTGTTTATCCGAAGACAGTAGGTGTGACGATCTTTTTAGGGCTGAGTCTAAAAAAAGCGATTGAAGAAAGCGGGCCGATGCAGCCAGGAGACATTATCATCACTAATGATCCTTATACGACAGACGGTTTGGCGACTCACCTTCCAGATGTCCATATCATTAAGCCGATTTTTGTAGATGGTGAAATCGTAAGCTATGCTTGGTCTTTTGTTCATGTCAGTGATGTGGGTGGGCTTGTGCCTTCGAGTATTTCACCGACAGCAACGGATGTTCATCAAGAAGGATTAAGAATTCCGCCAGTGAAAATTTATGAAGGCGGGAAAGAGAATCAGGTCGTACGTACCTTTTTAAGAGCGAACAGCCGCGCTAGTCATCTAAATGATGGTGATATTAATGCGATGATTGCAGCAGTTAATACAGCAGATATTCGGTTAAAAGAAATGATTGAGAAATTTGGAAAATACGAAGTGAAACAAGGAATGATAGACTTGCTGAAGCAAGCCGAGGATCGTGCTGGAAAGGTCATTGAAGCTATACCGGATGGGACGAGTGAATTTGCTGATTATTTAGATGATGATATGATCTCAGACGTCCCTATTCGGTTGAAAATCAAGCTAACGATCAAAGGGAAACGGCTGACGCTCGATTTTTCTGAGTGTGACCCGCAAGTGAAAACAGCCTTTAACCTCGTTACCAATGGTCAGAAGCATTCCTTTCTTTATCAAGGATTGATTAATTACATCATTAGTAAGGATCCTTTTATACCGATTAATGGTGGAATAACGTATCCAATTGACGTGATCTCTCCTAAAGGAACGCTGGTGCATCCAGAATACCCGGCTTCTGTCGGGATTCGTCATTCGATTACGATGAGGCTGTACAATGTCGTGCTAGGCGCCATTGGTAAGCTGTTACCTGAAGCGGTGCCGGCAGCAGGTGCAGGTCAATCTGCCATTGTGGTTCTCTCAGTACCTGATGATCAAACGGGTGGCAGGAAAATGTCCGTTGTCGAACCATTAGGCGGAGGCGGTGGTGCTCAAAATGGTACTGATGGAGTGGACGGTATTGACCATTCGTCAGGCTTTTTGAAGAATACCCCAATTGAGAGTTTGGAACAGCATATTGATATTCATGTTCACCGATATGAACTTCTGCCGAATACAGGTGGAGCTGGTGAAAATCGAGGCGGACATGCGATTGGTTTGGAATTTGAAATGATAAAGCCTGAATCAATGGTGACAGCACGAGGAATGGAACGGATGAAGTTTCAGCCTTGGGGATTAATGGGCGGCCGAGCAGGATCGGTTGGTGAGGTCAAGCTGATCAAGACTAATGGTGAGAAACAAGACCAGCCCAAAATAGATGTTCTGCGACTTGAAAAAGGCGATATCGTTCAATTGATTTCACCAAGTGGAGGCGGCTGGGGGAATCCATTTGCCCGAAAGAAAGAAAAAGTCCTTCAGGAAGTGGAAGCAGGTCTATTAAGTGAAGAGAGAGCGCTGCAGCAATATGGTGTGAGAGTGTATTTAGACCAAAATAAATGGAAGATTGATGAGGAGCAGACGAGCAGGGTGCGAGAAAAGGTTGATGTTTCTGCATCTACTGACGTGTGGGATTTCGGAGAACAAAGAGCAGCTTATGAGAAAGTATGGACGGACGAAGCCAGCAGTGCGCTGGCCGTTCAGCTTCGTTCCTATCCGGCTAATGAACGTACGCACTATAAACATGCAGTTCATCAACATTTCAGTCATAGAAATGAGCCGTTAACAAAGGAAGATATTACTCAAGCACTTTGTCAATTGAATGGACAAAAAGGGGGAAATAAATCATGAATAGAAGATTAATTGCTATTTTTGCAGGTATCCTATCAATCGTTGTACTGCTGGCTGCTTGTGGTGGAAATGGAAAGGATCAAGGCAAACAGCAGCAGACTGTGATTGTTGGCGTATATGGAGGCGATTGGGAAAAGAATATCAAACCAATCCTCGAAAAGTTTGAAAAAGATACAGGAATTAAAGTGCAAACCGTCTCTGGGGCGGATTCTGAATGGTTTACAAAATTAAAAGCGTCAAATGGAAAAAATCCACCATATGACTTACTAATCTTACAGCCCGATACGATTCAAAGAGGTATCGCAGCAAACGTTCTTGCGCCTATCGATGAAGATCAAGCGCCGAATGTCAAAAAGCTTTACCGTTCTGTCCAAAAGAAGCTTACTGTTAATGGAAAACAATATGCAGCAGGCTTTAGTATGGGGCAGCTTGGAATTGCTTATAGAAAAGACCTCGTCAAGCAGGAACCAAACAGCTGGACTGACCTATGGAGCAGTCAGCTGAAAGGGAAGGTAGCCATTTCATCTCCGACTTATTCAGCCGGTTTGCAATTTTTCTCTGCACTTGTTCATGCGCAAGGGGGGACAGAATCAAATCCTAAGGATATTGATAAAGCATTTAAAAGTCTCGCGCAGTTAAAAGGTCATGTAGCTGCTTTTCCAGATAACCCAGGATCGATTCAAACTTTGTTAGAACGTGGGGATGTCGCGGCTGTTCCATATTGGGACGGGCGAGTATTTGCACTTGAAGAAGAAGGAATGGATATTGGTTTCTCATATCCGAAAGAAGGCGCTGTTGCAGCTGTTGCGAGCTGGGCTTTAACGAAGGGAAATCAGCACGAAGAAGCGGCGTACAAACTATTAAACTACTTGAGCGGAAAAGAAGCTCAGGAGGCATTCTCGGAAAAATCTTATTATGGCATGTCGAATTCTGATGTGAAATACAATGACAAGATTAAGGGGAAAGTGAAAGTTGGAGAAAATTATTACAGCAAGCTGACTTGGGTAGATTATGAAACAGCGACCTCTGAGCTTGGCAATTGGACAAATCGATGGAACGAAGTATTAGGCGGAGGAAAATAGGTGATCGCATGAGTGGAATTCATTTAGAACACATCAGTCAGCACTTCGGTGAGCAAATTGCTCTCAACGATGTCAGTCTTACGGTGAATGAGGGAGAGTTTTTCTCCCTTCTTGGTCCTAGCGGCTGCGGAAAATCAACGTTATTAAACATCATTGGCGGTTTTTTAGAACCAACAAAAGGTGTCGTCTATATTGGTGATCAGGATGTGACAGCTTTGCCGCCTTACCAAAGAAAAACAGGTATGGTCTTTCAAAGCTATGCACTTTTTCCGCATCTGACTGTATTTGATAATGTGGCGTACGGGCTAAAGGTTCAAAAGAAAAAGAAGGCGGAAATCAAAGAGAAGGTGATGGAAAGCTTGTCTCTTGTTCAATTAGAGGCATTTGCGAAACGGATGCCCCACCAATTAAGCGGTGGTCAACAGCAGCGGGTAGCGATTGCAAGAGCGCTGGCGATTCAGCCATCTGTTCTCCTTCTTGATGAACCGCTCAGCAACCTAGATGCCAAACTAAGAAAAAACATGCAGACAGAGCTGCGAAATATTCAAAGGAATGTCGGGATTACAACCATTCTTGTGACACATGATCAAGAGGAAGCCTTAAGTCTTTCTGATCGGGTTGGAATTTTAGGAGAGGGAAGAATTCAGCAGATTGGGACGCCTTTAGAGGTGTACCGCCAGCCAAACAATCGATTTGTAGCTGAATTCATCGGACAGGTGAACATCTTTGAGGCTGTGTACAATGAAGCTGATGCGGCATTTACAGTTCCGCATGTAACCCATTCAAACGGTCAGCATCTTCAGCTGCAGGCTGCGGAACATCAAGAGAAGAGGGAGAAGCAACTGCTTATGCTGCGTCCTGAAAGAATCAGCATCTCTTCTGAGCGGGAGGAAGTAAAGCCGAACCATGTATCAGGCGTGCTGTCAGATGTGAGTTATATTGGGCATTCATTACGTTTGGTTGTGGGACTTGATCATGGTGAAATTATTGTCCATGCTTCTGATGCGGCATTTCCCGAGCTGCCTGAAGTTGGAGAAACCGTCCATATCCATTGGCAGCCTGAAGATATCGTTTTCTTAGATTCGAAGGTGCATACGTGATGCGAATCAAGAAAAAGAATCAACGATTTCATTGGTTTATGCTGCTGCCAGCCTGTTTGTTTCTTATAGTATTTTTACTAGCTCCTCTGGTGATGATGCTCGTTCTCAGTTTTCGCGATGTCGATTCGATGATGAATACATTACAAACGTATAGCTTTTCTCAATATATTCATGTGTTCACGACAGATGCATATGTAAAGGCGATTGGAAGTACTGTGTGGGTGGCTTTGCAGACAACGGTGATTTGTTTATTGATGGCATACCCCGCAGCATACGTGCTCGTCAAAGCACCTAATCCGCGTCTGCGTGCATTTTTCTATATCCTACTTGTGTCGCCGCTTTTGACAAGTGTTGTGATTCGGACATTTGCATGGATTGTTCTTCTTTCGCAAAATGGTCTGATCAATGGCATGTTACTAGATTTACATGTAATTGAGAAGCCGCTCTCGATGCTGTGGAATATGAATGCGGTCATTATTGCCTATGTCCAAGTTATGCTGCCATTTGCAGTACTGCCGATCGCAACAAGCTTAACCGATATGGATCGTCACTTAAGACCGGCTTCTATGAGTCTTGGAGCTGGCCGGATTCGAACCTTTTTTCATGTCACCTTACCACTTACCATCCCAGGCATGGTGACTGGCGCGATCATCGTCTTCTCACTGGCAGCAGGAAGTTATATCACCCCGCTGTTAGTCGGCGGACGGATGCAGCCGCTGCTGCCGCTGTCAATTTATCAGCAGGTCATGCAGGTGTATAATCTGCCTCTTGCTGCCGCTATGTCCTTTACATTATTGGTTTGTGTGCTTGTGGTAGTCAGTCTATTAAGCTATTTATTGAAGCGTTGGGAGGCGAGGATGCATGCGTAAAAAGTCAATAGGTGACCGCTTGCTTTCCATCCTGATTTGGACTGCTGGGTCATTGGTTTATCTTTTTTTAACCATACCTGTTCTTGTGATCGTCCTATCTGCTTTTAGTCCAAATGCCTTTCCTGAATTTCCACCGACTTCGTTCTCCGTTCGCTGGTTTCATGAGGTCGTGTCAAATCCAGAATGGATGGAATCTCTTCGGATCAGTGTGATTCTGCTGTTCATCGTGACGCCTCTCACGGTTCTTTTAGGGACAATGGCTTCGTATGCTTTAGCAAGGCTTTCCTTTAAGGGAAAGGAGGCTGTCCAAGCTTTCATTCTGTCACCTCTCATGATTCCTCAGGTGGTGTTAGGGATTGCAATGCTTTACTTGTTTACGGCTATGGGTTTTACAGGGTCTTTGTGGGCGCTCGTCATTGGTCACGTCATCATTGGTTTTCCCTATGTGGTTCGAACGGTAGGCGTGAGTGTTTCGAATTTAGATCCGCGGCTTGAGCTGGCTTCAATGAATCTTGGCGCAGGACCCATTCGCACGTTTTTTCGAGTCACATTGCCTTTGATTAAGCCGGGAATCATTGCAGGAGGGGTGTTTTCAGCTGTGACGTCATTTGGGGAAATATCGATCAGTTTGTTCGTTTCCTCTCCTAAAACCATTACAATCCCTGTCAGGACCTTTAATTACATTGAGCAGACCTTTGATCCAAGTGTCAATGCGATATCTGTCATATTTATTATCATTTCTATCATTGCGCTGCTCATTATTGAAAAAACGATTGGTCTGTCTAAGGTGATGTAAATATAATGAAGAAACAAGGAGTTGTCATTTGAAATGACAGCTCTTTTTTTTGTTGTTTTTACAGTAAAAAAATTCATTTTTTTAGGGAATATAGTTCTTAAGATTTAAGAATTTGCGGGGAACGCAAGGAGACCTCTATCCTACATTTTCGGTCATATTTTCAAAATTTAAGGGAAAATATGAAATTTTTGCGGTATTTAGTCGATTATTTTCGGTTGAACGCAACTATTATTAGTTATTTTCGGTAAATATCGTCAATTCTCACAGGATCCCTTCGGTATAACGCATGAATCTTTACACCCATTTTTCGGTGAAAAAAACAATATTTTCATATAAAGTGGACGTAAATAGAAAATATCTAAAAGAAAAGAAGAAAAAGGCAAATCTATGGAAACATAGAGACGCAAAGCCATGTCCTAAGGTAAATGATTCTTTTTTTGCTAAGGTCGGCAGGCTACCGAATGAAAATGGGAGTCCCTCCGTTTTATTCGGGGTGGGCTCCTTTTCGGTTTAACCGTCTATTTTAATGAAATAGACTTGGTTCTTTTGATATAGAGGGTGCAGGGTGAAATTGGTGGAGAAAACATAGAAGAGGCGGAGGATGAGAATGAATACAGTTTATTACCCCTTAACACATGCGCAAAAGCGAGTATTCTACACGGAAAGATTTTATCCAGGTACAAGTATTTCTAATTTGGGTGGATTCGCCAGGTTGAGATCAGCATCTGGTCTCGATCCTTCTTTGGTCGTCGATGTGCTTCAAGCGTACATTCGACAAACTGACTCTCTTCGGCTGAGGCTCGTGTATCGAGATGAAAAGGAGGAGCCTGTTCAATATATCAAACCTTATGAAAAACAGCCGATTAGCATGGAAAAGGGCTGGAGTGAAGAGGAAGTAAGGGTTTGGGCAAACGAGCAGATTCGTGAGCCGATGCCATTGATTGACAGCCCTTTGATTGAATTTACGGTGTTTCAAATCAGTGATCAAGAGTGCTGGCTGTTCTGTAAAGCACATCATATTGTCGCGGATGGTATTTCCATCATTTTAATGGGAAATCGCATTATTGACTTATATCATGACATGCTGCAAGGAGTAGACATCTCGCCAGTTGAGGAGATTTCCTTCGTTGATCACATCATGAGTGAGCAGACCTATGAATCTTCTAAACGTTTTCAAAAAGACCAAGCTTTTTGGAATGAGCAATTTGCTCATATTTCAGACTTCGCATCTTTAAAACCGCATAAGGGATACGAGATGAGTTTGCATGCGGAGCGATTTTCAGGGGATGTTCCAGATTCTTTAAAGGAGAAGCTTCGTGTTTTTTGTGAAGAACAGAAAGTCAGTATGCTTTCGATGTTTATGTCCACTGTCTATATTTACTTACATCGCTTTAGCGGTATGGAGGATGTCGTTCTTGGAACCTTTATGGGCAACCGGACGAATGCCAAAGAAAAAAAGATGATTGGGATGTTTGTATCCACGATTCCAATGCGTGCATCTGTTCAAGGATCGCAATCGTTTCTTGATTTCGTAAAGAAGGTCATGGCAGATCAAATGAAGATCTTGCGACACCAAAAGTACCCTTACAATTTGCTCATGAATGATTTGCGGGAAAGAGAAGGGTTTACAGGACGCCTTTTTGATATTTCTTTAGAGTATCAGGTGATGCAGTGGCAGAAAAAAGAGAATCTGTCGTTCATTACTGAACCGATTTTTAGCGGGAGCGGAATGAATGATATTTCAATACATGTGAAAGACCGCTGGGATACTGATACATTGACCATTGATTTGGATTACCGTACAGATGTATTCACAGAAGAAGAAATGAGTAAGATGTTTGATCGATTCTTGATATTACTAGAAGCGGCCGTCTCTCAGCCTGATCAGCTGATCGGGACACTGCCTTTACTTTCAGCAGGTGAACATAAGGAGCTGCTGCAATTATCTGAAGGAGAATCGTTTGAAAGGCCAGCAGCAAAACCGGTTCATCACATGTTTGATGAGACAGCCAACAAATATGCAGACCGGACAGCCGTTGTAGCAGAAAATGGAACAATTACTTATGGAGAGCTGCAACAACAGGCAGAAAAGCTGGCACGTTTTTTACAAATGAAAGGTATCTCACGTGATGTGCCTGTTGCTGTTTTGATGGAGCGGAAGACAGATGCCATGGCAGCAGTCTTCGGCATACTAAAGGCTGGCGGGGCATATGTACCAATTGATCCGGCATTACCTGAGGAGCGCATTCAATTTATTGTGGAGGATTCAGGTGCTTCTATTGTGTTAACAGAGGAATCGTTCATTCAAGATTACCCAGCCCTTTCGGAAAAATTGATCGTGCAGCAGCAAATATTATTAGATGATGGCCGGCTGCCTGAGCTTGTAGATCAGACGGCGCCGGATGATTTAGCCTACATGATTTATACATCGGGTACAACTGGAAAGCCGAAGGGCGTCATGATTGAGCATCTTCAGCTTCATCATTTGGTCCATGCTTTGCATCATGAGATTTATCAAGGGGCGAATGAGCTACAAATGGCGCTTCTAGCCCCATTCCATTTCGATGCATCGGTCAAACAAATCTTTGCTGCCCTTTTATTTGGACATACGCTTCATATCATCCCGCGAGAAACGACGAGAAATGGCATGCAGCTAGCGGCTTATTACAGAAAACATCAAATTGAAGCGGCAGATGGAACACCGGCGCATGTGCAGCTTTTACTTGCTGCGGATTTGGACGGGCTGTCATTGACGCACATGTTGATTGGGGGAGAAGCGCTGCCTGCGAAAGCAGCACGTTCACTCATTGAAGCAGTTCGTATGAGTCAGCCTGATTTTACTCTGTGGAATGTGTATGGTCCAACTGAGACGTGTGTGGATGCGGCGGTGCATCGTCTAGATCTCAGTGAGCTGAGCGAATCCACTGAACAGCGCTATGTGACGATTGGAAAACCGCTTGGTCATCATCGTATTTATATTTTAAATGAATATGATCAATTACAGCTGCATGGGGCAGCAGGAGAACTGTGCATTGCCGGTATAGGTGTTGGGCGAGGCTATGTGAATCAGCCTGAATTGACGGAGAAGGTATTCACAGCAGACCCGTTTTCTCCGCATGAGCGGATGTATCGAACGGGGGATCTAGTCAGATGGCTTCCGGATGGCACGATTGATTATCTTGGCAGAATGGACGATCAAGTGAAAATAAGGGGTTACCGGATAGAAACAGGCGAGATTGAAGCTGTGATGGAGCAGGTAGATGGAGTTGATAAGGCTGTCGTGCTAGTGGTTGACGAAGCGGATGGAGAAAAGGCGTTAAGTGCTTATTATCAAGCTCGTCATGAAGGTGTGTCTGTTGACATGCTGCAAGCGGCTATCAAACATCAGCTTCCAGCGTACATGATGCCTCTTTATTTCAAACAGCTCGATGCTTTTCCACTCACAGTCAGCGGCAAAGTCGACCGTCGTGCACTTGCTGCATTAAAAGGTGATAGAGCGGTACATGCTGTTTATACGGCACCTAGAAACGATATAGAAACGAAGCTTGTTCATTTGTGGGAAGACATTCTAGATCAAGAGAAGATCGGTGTGTATGATTCTTTCTTCGATCGAGGCGGGCATTCGCTCAAAGCGATGACCGTACTTACCAAGGTTCAGCGAGACTTTGAAGTGGAGGTGCCGCTCTCCGTTTTATTTGAACAGCAGACAATTGCTGCTCTAGCTGCTTATATTGAGCAAGCAGAAAGGTCTTCTGAAACGGTGATACCAAAAGCGCCGGCTGCTGATCATTATCCATTGTCGCCTCCACAGCAGCGCGTCTATATGGTGAGTCAATTGGAGCAAAGCACTGCATATCATATGCCTGCTGTTGTGAGGTTAAAAGGAACTCTGCAGCTTGAGAAGCTGACTGAAGCCTTTGACAGGCTGATCTCACGTCACGATATGCTGCGTACTTCTTTTCATACGATAAAAGGTGTTCCTCGTCAGCGGATTGTTTCATCAGTGTCCTTTCAAATAGAACAGCTGACAGGCGGTACGGTGGAAGAAAACATGCAGCAATTTGTCAGACCTTTTGATCTTGAGTGTGCACCGCTTCTTCGAATTGGTTTGCAGTCATTGCATGATCAGGAGCATTTGCTCTTTTTCGATATGCATCATTTGATTTCAGATGGTCTTTCGATCGATTTGATGCTGCGTGAGCTGTCAGATGCTTACGAGGGATCGGTTAAAGCACCATTGAAGCTTCAATATCAAGATTATGCTGTTTGGCAACAGCACCAAGGCTTTCAAAAAGAAGAGGCATTTTGGCTGCAAGAATTTTCGGGTGATATTCCGGCTTTACAGCTGCTGACTGATTATCAGCGTCCAGCTGTCCAGTCTTTCGCAGGTGATCGTGTCATCAAAGAAATAGATGAAGCGTTAAAGAATCAATTACAGGAGCTTGCAGCAAACCATCACACGACACTGTATACGGTCTTGCTTTCTGCTTACTATACATTGCTTGCCAAATATACAGGTCAAAAGGAATTTGTGGTCGGAACACCGGCGGCAGGGCGTGTGCATACAGATTTGAATGACATGATCGGTATGTTTGTCCAGACACTTGCTTTGCGGTCTGAGGTAGATCCGAATGGAAGCATGTCTCAGCTGATTGAGCAAGTAAAGAAAAAGACAATGCAGGCATTTGAGCATCAGCAATATCCATTTGAACGGCTGCTTGAAAAGCTGAATGTGCCAAGAGATTTTAGCCGTCATCCATTGTTTGACACCGTCTTTACACTCGCGCCGGATCATGGAGCAGCCCAGCATATTGGAGACATGCTGGTCGAGGTTGAAGAAACCAATTTCCATATTGCGAAATTTGATTTAACACTGCAAGCGATGGAGTCCGATCAAGGTTTATCCTTTGTACTTGATTACAGTACGGCGCTATTTAAACGAAGTACGGCAGAGCAGATGATGAAACATTATGTTTATCTGCTGGAGCAAATGGTTCAAGCGCCGCAGGAAGCTATTCAATCCTATCGATTACTGTCTGAACAAGAAGCAGAAGCTCAGTTAAATAGGTGGAATCCGTTACCTTCGCCTTATCCAGCAGAAGAAACCATTGTGACGCAGTTTGAAAAACAGGTGCAGCAGCATGGTCATCAGCCTGCATTGCAATGTGAAGATGTGGTTCTTTCTTATCAAGAGCTGAATGACCGAGTGAATCAGCTGGCTCATTATTTGCGTGAAACTGGTTTTGAAAAAGGGATGAAAGCGGCCCTATTCTTTGAACGTTCCAATGAAATGGTGCTCTCTGTTTTGGCTGTGCTTAAGGCTGGCGGTGTCTATGTACCAATTGACCCCGATTTCCCTGATGAGCGCGTGAAGTACTTTTTAACAGACAGCGGTGCACAATTCTTACTGACACATCAAGTGCTGCGCCATCGCTCGGTGCTCACTGCATTTGAGGGAACCATCATAGAAACAGAAGATCAAGCGATTGCTCAGCAGTCAGACAGCCCTATAGATGCTCATATTTTACCTGAGGACTTGGCGAATTTGACCTATACATCAGGTACAACCGGTAAGCCTAAAGGAAATATGGTGACACACCGGAACATTTTGAGAACGGTGAAGCAATCGAATTATCTCACCATTCATCCTGAAGACACGGTGATGAGCCTCTCAAACTATGTATTTGATGCCTTTATGTTTGATGTGTTTGGTGCATTATTAAACGGAGCGAAACTCATTGTTCTGCCAAAGGATCATATTTTAAACATGAATAAGCTTTCTGGAGCGATTGAGAAGGAAAAAGTCAGTATTTTAATGATCACAACAGCTCTTTTTCACTTACTCATCGACATGAAAAAAGACAGCCTGAAAAACGTAAGAAAAGTGCTGTTTGGCGGAGAACGTGCTTCTGTGCCTCATGTAGTGACTGCACTTGAGACAGTTGGGAAAGACAAGCTTGTTCATATGTACGGACCTTCTGAGAGCACAATTTTCACCACATATTATCCTGTGAATCATATTGAGAAGCAGGCGTTATCCATCCCAATCGGAAAGCCAGTGAGTCAAACGGCTGTTTATATTGTAGATGAGTTTGGACATGTTCAGCCGCCGGGTGTGGCGGGAGAGCTATGTGTCGCTGGTGATGGACTGGTGAAAGGATATTATAAGCAGCCAGAACTAACAAGCGAAAAGTTTGTCAACAATCCTTTCCGCCCTGGAGAGACCATGTATAAAACGGGCGATCTTGCGCGCTGGCTGCCGAATGGAGATATTGAATTCATTGGACGGATCGATCATCAAGTGAAGATTCGCGGACAGCGTATCGAGCTTGGGGAAATTGAACACCAGCTGCTGCGGCATCCTCAGGTGAAGGAAGCTGTCGTCATTGCTGCTCCGAATGACACGTTATGTGCGTATTTCACAGCAGAAGGATCTGTCTCATTAACTGATTTGCGCGAGCAAGCAGGACGTGAACTGCCTGTATATATGATGCCGGCATTTTTCATGCAATTAGACGAGCTTCCTTTGACGAATAATGGCAAGGTCGATAGGCGGGCGCTGCCGGCACCTGATCTCAGTGAGCAGGGGGCAAATGAATACACCTCTCCTCAAACAGAAACAGAGCGTCTGCTGGCGAACATTTGGGAGGAAGTTCTTGAAGTGCCGCGAATCGGCAGGCACGATCATTTCTTTGAATGCGGGGGCCATTCGCTGCGCGGCATGAAAATGCTGAATAGGCTGTATGAAGAGATGCAGGTGGAGCTCTCTTTGAAGTCTTTATTTGAATCCCCAACATTAGAAGCGTTCGCCCTTGCAGTTGATCAAGCGGATCAAACGGAGATCAAGCGAGTAGAAGTTGCCAAAGAGGCGGCCTATTATCCAGTGACATCTGCTCAGAAAAGACTGTTTGTTTTGGAGAAAATGACTGATGCGGAGCAAAGCTATCATATGCCGGCTGCCTTAAAGCTAGAAGGCGCCTTTGATGAAAAACGATTTGAAAAGGCAATTGATCAGCTAGTCCAACGTCATGAAGCTTTCCGAACGAGCTTTGATTTTGTTGAGAATGAACCTGTTCAACGGATTGAAACAAATGTCTCTATAGACATTGAAAAAATTGAACAGAACGGCCGAGACATACAGGAATTGATGAATGACTTTATCAGGCCATTTGATGTAGAAAAAGCGCCTTTACTCAGAATAGGGCTGGTTTCTGTCTCCGTAAATGTCCATTATTTACTGATTGACATGCATCATATCATTTCAGATGGTGCGTCTGTTGGCATTTTAATTGAGGAGCTATCAGCCCTGTATCGAGGAGACAAACTAGAGGAATTACCTGTTCAATATAAGGATTATGCAGTTTGGTCAAAAAGTGAGGCATCTGCTGCTCAAAAAGCAGCTGAAGAGGCATTCTGGCTGGATCAATTAGAAGGGGAACTGCCTGTACTGGCACTGCCGGAAGACCTGCCAAGGCCAAAAGTGCAAACATTCGCAGGAGATCGTGTCTCATTTACAATCGAAGGTTCGCTTAAAGCGAAATTGGACCAACTCGTTAGAGCGCTCAACAGTACGACTTATACAGTCCTGCTTGCTGGCTACAGTATTCTTTTAAGCAAGCTTTCAAGACAAGAGGATATCATCATTGGTTCTCCGGTTATTGGCAGAACCCATCCTGATATTCAATCTGTGATCGGCATGTTTGTGAACACGCTGGCACTTAGAACAAGACCAGCAGGACATCAGACAGCTGCTGAATTTGCGTCAAATGTTCATCAGCTTGTGTTAGAGGCAAACGAGCATCAGCTGTACCCATTTGAAGAATTGGTAGATCAGGTGCAAACGGTTCGAGATACAAGCCGCCATCCAATTTTTGACGTTGTATTCTCAATGGAAAATGCGGATATTCGTGATTTATCAATGGATGGGCTTCACATTGTTCCAGAACCATTCGAAGAGAAGATCGCCAAATTTGATTTGACCTTAACTGGAAACGAATCCGCAGATCAAATTGAGCTCGTGTTTGATTTTAATTGTTCTATCTTTCAAAAGACGTCAATTGAAAAGTGGAAAGAATATTTCCTTCATTTGCTGGAACAAATGGTGTCAGCACCAGATCAATCGTTAGATCAAATGCAATTATTGTCACCACAGCAGCAGCAAAAACAGCTGAACGAATGGTCAGGTCCTGTTCTAGACGTCCCGTCAGATCAAACCGTTCATGCCCTGATTAAGGCTAAGGCGCTTGAAGCACCGCACCAAAAAGCAGCGGTCTTCTGCGGAACGAGCTGGACGTATGATGAGCTGAACCATCGGGCGAATGTAGTCGCTTCAAGACTCATCACAAACGGCACAAAACCAGGCGACCGCGTCGGCATTCTCACTCGTCCGTCCCTTGATATGACGGCAGCTGTTCTTGGCGTTCTCAAGGCAGGTGCGGCATTCGTTCCAATTGATGCAGACTATCCAGCGCAGCGTATTGCCTACATGCTGGAAGACTGCGGGGCAGAGGTACTTCTGATGCAAAAAGGGCTCACTGCACCACCTTCATTTACAGGTCATGTGTTGTTCATAGAAGATGCGGTAGAAGGAGAAGCTCACGAGATTCAGGTTCATATCAAACCAACGGATCTCGCTTATATGATTTACACGTCCGGGACGACAGGACAGCCGAAGGGTGTCATGGTCGAGCACCAGTCCCTTGTGAATCTTGCATTTTGGCACAATGATGCGTTCCAAGTGACGAAAGACGATCGAACTGCGAAATATGCTGGCTTTGGCTTTGACGCCTCCATTTGGGAGATGTTCCCGACGTGGCTCGCCGGCGCAGAGCTGCACATTATCGACGAAGCGATTCGTCTTGATATGATCAAGCTCAATGCGTATTTCAATAAAGAAGACATCACCATTGCCTTCCTGCCAACGCAGTTATGTGAGCAGTTTATGTCAATGGATAACCATTCTCTGCGTTATTTACTAACAGGCGGAGATAAGCTGAAACAGGTAAAGCCGGTTCCATACAAACTAGTGAATAACTACGGTCCGACTGAAAATACAGTCGTAGCGACAAGCGGAATGATCGATCCAGAAAAAGGCACGATTCCGATAGGAACAGCGATTGCCAATACACGTTTTTACATCATGGGTTCGTTATACGACCTGTCGCCGCCAGGCGTACCCGGTGAGCTCGTGATTGCAGGAAAAGGACTGGCGAGAGGCTACTGGAAACTTCCAGAGGAAACTGACAAACGATTTGTCCCAGATCCATTTTATCCAGGCGAGCGCATGTACCGCACAGGCGATTTAGTGAAATGGACAGAGGACGGCGAGCTGATCTATCTCGGCAGAATAGACCATCAGGTCAATATCCGCGGTTTCCGTATTGAGCTGTCAGAAATTGAAGCGCAGCTTTTGACGCTGGATTCGGTGAAAGAAGCGGTCGTGACAACGGTCAAAGATGCGGGTGATCAGGACACCCTTACCGCTTACGTGATCACGGAGAACGATACAGAGGACTTAAAAGAAAGCCTGAAACGCACACTGCCTGAATACATGGTGCCATCATGGATCATAAAGCTAGACCGATTTCCAATGACGGCCAATGGAAAAGTCGATCTCAAAGCATTGCCAGCACCTGATATCGAAGCGAATCAAACGGTATACGAAGCACCAAGAGACGAAGTGGAAACACTGCTTTGCGGCATTTGGGAAGATGTCCTTGGCGTCAGCCAAGTCGGCATTCACGATCACTTCTTCTTCCTTGGCGGAGATTCCATTAAAGGCATCCAAATGGCAAGCAGACTCACGCAAGCGGGCTGGAAACTCGATATGAAACTTCTATTCCAGTACCCAACGATTGCGGAGCTGCGCCCATATATTGAAGAAGCCGATCTTCTCACAGCCGACCAATCACCTGTCGAAGGAGAAGCCATTTTAACACCGATTCAGCGCTGGTTCTTTGAACGAAACTTTACGAATCAGCACCATTGGAACCAATCGATGATGCTTCATGCGCCAAATGGTTTAAATGAGAAAAACGTTCAGCAAGTACTGGAACAGCTCGTGATTCATCATGATGCCTTGCGAATGGTGTATCCGCTCGAAGAAGGGCGCGTCATCCAGCGTCATCGAGGAATCGAGGAAAATAATGTGGCAATTGATGTGGTGGAAGTAACAGGAGAGCTGTCGCAGCAAATCCAGCAGGTAGAAAAGCTGGCAAATGAAGTGCAGGCGAGTATATCGCTAGCAGACGGGCCTTTAGTGAGACCTGCCATTTTCCGAACGGATCAAGGGGATCATTTATTGCTGGCTGTACACCATCTTGTCATTGATGGTGTGTCATGGCGCATTTTCCTTGAAGATTTCATGGCTCTTTATGAACAGTCGAAGCGCGGGGAAACTCTTACCCTTCCTGAAAAAACACACTCCTTCCAAGAATATGCCCAGAAGCTGACTGAATACGCTGTGTCAGATGAGCTGCTATCGGAAAGAGGTTATTGGAAAAAGGTGCTTGCGCATTCCGTTCCTCCACTTCAAAAGGATCATGTCACGGAGGATCAACGAATGCTTCATACACAGACCATTCGTTTTACATTGTCTGAAGAGGAAACACGCAGTCTGTTGACGGATGTACATGAAGCCTACCAAACAGAAATCAATGATATTTTGCTGACGGCATTAGGGTTGTCCATGAAAGAGTGGACAGGTGAAGACAGGCACTTTATTCATCTTGAAGGACACGGGAGAGAGGACATCCTTCCTGCAGTCAATGTATCACGGACCATCGGCTGGTTTACTAGTATGTATCCTGTGTTATTGGATATGTCGCATGCAGACGATCTTTCTTATCAGATCAAGTATTTAAAAGAGGAACTCAGACACATTCCGAACAAGGGCATCGGCTATGGCGTTTTAAAATACTTAACACCTGACAAGATGAAGGACGATATCGATTTTCAAGTCACACCAGATATCAGCTTTAACTATCTTGGTCAGTTTGATGAACAGATCGGCGGCGGTGAATTGAGGCGTTCTCCATGGCATGCAGGACAATCGCTGAGCCCTGAATCTGAGAAACCTCATGCGCTGGATATTGTTGGTTTCGTAGAACAAGCAATGCTCCATGTGACGATTTCCTATCATCACCTTGAATTCGAAGAACGTACGATCGAACAGTTCAAGGAACTCTTAGAAAAGAATGTGAAGGCACTGATCTCACATTGTCTATCACAGGATGAGAGTCAGATCACACCTAGTGATGTGGGGGATGAGGATCTCACCATGGACGAACTTGAAAAGCTAATGGATCTATTTTAAGCAAAAATGAAGAGGTGGACTTATGAGCAAGCAGAAAATTCAAAAGGTATATCCTTTAACACCAATGCAAGAGGGCATGCTGTATCATGCCATGCTAGACCCTAATTCCTCCTCTTATTTCACACAGCTTGAGCTTGGAATAAGCGGAGATTTTGATCTCGATCTTTTTGAAAAGAGTCTCAATGAACTCGTACGGACATATGACATTCTGCGTACAGCCTTTGTCTATCAGCAATTACAAAAGCCTCGTCAGGTTGTACTGGCTGAACGTCATTTAAATGTGTATAGAGAAGATCTATCTCATCTGAATCATCAAGAGCAGAAAAAGGTATTGGATCAATATAAAAAGCAAGTGAGAAAGCAAGGATTTCACTTAACGAATGATCTGTTGTTGAAAGTCGCTGTTTTTCAATTAAATGAAAAAAACTGGCACCTGATTTGGAGCAACCATCACATTATTATGGATGGTTGGTCCATGGGTGTGTTGATGAAAAAACTGTTTCATTACTATGAATCTTATCGGAACGGCCGAACACCGGATCGCTCACAAGGTAAGCCTTATGCGGACTATATCCAGTGGCTTGGAAAACAAAACAAACAAGAAGCGGAAGACTATTGGACGGAGCGGCTGGATGGTGCTGTTCAGCACCAAGGGCTGCTGCAGCAAAAAGAAGCGAACGGACAATATGATCATCGGGAATGGACGTTTACATGGGACGCTCAAACGGTACAAGCCATTCAAGATGCGGCAAGACAATGCCAAGTGACAGCACCGAACCTTTTTCAGGCTGTCTGGTCCGTTCTTTTAGGCACCTATCATGCAGCAGATGATGTCACATTCGGAACAGTCGTATCAGGCAGACCTCCAAGTGTGTCTGGGATTGAGCGGATGGCAGGGCTGTTTATCAATTCGATACCAGTTCGGGTGACATTGGATCAGGAGCAGACCTTCAAACAGCTGTTTCAAACGGTTCAGCAGCATGCACTGGAAGCAGAAAACTATGATTTTATGCCGCTTTATGACATTCAGCAGAAAACAGCTGCTGGAGGAAAGCTCTTTGATCATTTGGTTGGGTTTGAAAACTATCCTTTAGATCAGGAGCTGTCTGGTGACACCATGTCTGCACGTCTCGGTTTTGCCATTGATGTAAAGGACGGATTTGAACAAACGAATTTCGATCTCAATGTCCTTGTCTATCCTGGTGAAACGTGGACATTGACATTCAAATACAATGCGATGGCTTTTGAAGAAAAGGTCATTGAAAACATATCCAAACATCTGACCAATCTCATGAAGCAAATCATTCACAATCCTGACGTACGTCTTCATGAAGTGACATGTATTACAGAAGAAGAAAAGCAGCAAATTGAAGCATGGAACCAGACGGAGCGAGATTATCCGAAGCATCTGTCCATTCCTGAGCTGCTCGATGAACGTATCAAGGCGCAGCCTGACCATCCGGCATTAGTCGAAGGCATGCGAACATTCACATACGAGAAGCTTGGACAAGAAATCCGTCGTTTAGCCAGCAGTCTTGTTAAAAACGGCGTTCAGCCGGGGGATGCTGTGGCGGTATATATGAACCGGTCAGCAGATGCGGTGATCTCTATTTTGGCCATTTTACATGCAGGGGCTGCTTATGTACCGATTGATCCTGCTCAGCCTGAGGAGAGAATCCATTGGATGCTTGAAGACAGCGGTGTATCCATTTTGCTCTATGCTGACAGCCAGCCGCCAGTTGATGAAAGCATCAAAGCTGTTTGTGTGACCGGCATGTCTCATCACTCACAAGCAGAGTTATCAGTCGAGACGTCTCCATCTCAATTGGCATATATCATGTTCACATCGGGATCAACTGGACGGCCAAAAGGAGTTCAAATTGAGCATCAGCATATTGTGAGGTTAGCATGCTCTCAGGAAAAAATAGGCTTGAACACGTCGGATCGTATGGCGCATACAGGAGCTGTCAGCTTTGATGCGATTACCCTTGAAATCTTCACTACGCTTCTGAATGGGGCGACGCTTTATCCTGTTGACCGTGATACTTTATTGGATATTCACCGATTCGAACAATTTATCCAAACACATCAGATCACAGCGCTCTTTTTAACGACTGGTTTATTTAATCAGCTCGCTCAGCAGCGGCCGCAAATGTTCAAAGGGTTAAAAACATTATTCACCGGCGGTGATGTGATCAATGTAAAAAGTGCGGAGCTTGTGAAAAAGCATCATCCGTCAATTACCTTGCTGAATGTCTATGGCCCAACTGAAAATACAACCATCTCGACCATTTACGAAGTAAGAGGAGATGAAGCGGGCCCGATCCCAATTGGTCAGCCGATCAATCATACGTCAGCTTATATTTTAGATGACTATCAAAGACTTCAGCCAATTGGAGCCCCAGGAGAGCTGTATGTGGGCGGGGATGGTGTTTCAAGAGGGTACATCAAACGTCCAGATTTGACTGATCAAGTATTCATGGCAGATCCTTTTAAGCCGTCAGGACGGATGTATCGAACGGGGGACTTGGCTAGATATGGTGCAGATGGTCAGATTGAATTCCTCGGCCGTGCCGATGATCAGGTGAAAATTCGTGGCTTCCGTATTGAGCTTGGTGAAATTGAATCAGTGCTTCACCAAGAAGCGGGGATAGATGAAGCAGTTGTACTTGTTCAGCAGCTTTCTTCAGATGAAAAGGAAATCATCGCTTACTTCACAGGGTCACTGACAGAAGAAGAGGTACGAGATGTATTCAATCAAAAACTGCCAGCTTATATGGTGCCGCACCATGTGATGAAGCTGGATACCTTTGCACTGACTTCGAACGGGAAGGTAGATCGAAAAGCTTTACCTAAGCCTGACGATGTGCATCGCGAGGAAATCAAAATCATTCTGCCTGAGACTGAGACAGAAAAGGCACTCGCTGACATTTGGGAGGAGCTTCTTGGGAAAACGGTTGGGGTAGACGAGCATTTCTTTATGGCTGGCGGGCACTCGCTTAAAGCGATGATGATGTCTGCAAAGGTTCAAGAAGTGCTTCAAAAGGAAGTGCCGATTCAAGTGATTTTCGAGAAGCCGACGATTCGCTCATTAGCGGCTTACATCGATCAGGATGGTCAAGAAGAAGCCGGACATCCTATTTTGCCAGCAGAGCAGGCGGACGAATATCCGGTATCACCAGCTCAGCGCCGTTTATATATTTTGCAGACACTTGAACCTGACAGCACGAATTATCATATTCCGATCGTCTTAACGCTTGAAGGAACACTCGAATATCAGCGGCTCAAATCAGCATTTAATCAGTTAATCCAAACACATGAAATCTTAAGAACGAGCTTTCATATGAACGGGGAAGACATTGTCCAAAGGGTGCATGAATGGACTGAATTTGACCTTCCTGTTCATCACATCAAGGAAGAAGAGGCGGAGGCATTTCTTACTGAACGTCAATCGCCATTTGATTTAACAGCAGCACCCCTTTTGCGAGCTCAGCTGCTGAAAGTCAGTGAGCATCGTCATCTTCTCGTCTTGGAAGCACATCATCTCATTACAGATGGCAGCTCCATGAAGACATTCATTCAAGATTTGGCGAAGGCCTACGATGGAGAAGCTCTTGCTGAACGAGTCCTTCATTATAAAGATTACGCTGTCTGGCAGCTAAGTGAAGAAGAAACGGAGAAACAGAAGGAGCATGAAGCGTATTGGCTGAAGCAATTTGAAGGAGATTTACCGGTTTTAGAGCTACCAACTGATTATCCGCGTCCAGCGGAACGTGATTTTTCGGGAGAACGATTCATGTTTGGCTGTGATCAAGCAACGACTCAGCGCATTCATGAGCTGCTTCAGAAAACCGATACGACCATGTATATGTTCTTGTTATCCGCCTTTCAAGTGCTTCTTGCCTCCTATAGCGGGCAGGAAGATATCATTGTGGGTTCGCCTGTTGCTGGACGGACACACCCTGATATCCAGGACATGCCGGGGATGTTTATCAACACCATTGCGATGCGCGGAAAACCAGAACAAACCAAAACATTTTTACAGCTGCTTGAAGAAATAAAAGAAACAAGTGTTGACGCTTTTGCACATCAAAGCTATCCGCTCGAAGAGTTAATTGCACATCTTCCATTAGACCGTGATACAACTCGGAGCCCGCTTTTTAGCGTGTCATTTAACATGCAGAACATGGAGGTACCGGCGCTAAAGCTCGGCGATCTGCACATTTCGCCTTATGCCATTCAGCATCACTCGGTCAAATTTGATCTATCTTTAGAAGCATTTGAACGCGAGGGAGCATTAAAGCTGAGCTTTGACTATGCAGCGGCGTTATTTAAAGAAGAGACCGTCCGACGTTTTGGAACTCATCTCCTGGCGATTATTCGTGAGGCAGTTCGTCATCCAGAGGAACAGATCGGCTTGCTCCATATACTGGATCAGCAAGAACAAATAGAGCGTCTGGAGAAAAAAGCCAAAGGACAAACGAATCATCATGAGCCATTCCATGTCCAATTTTCACGTCAGGCGAAGGAAACACCGGATGCTATCGCCGTCATGGATGATCAAAGAAAACTCACCTACCGCGAGCTTGAGGATATGTCATATGCACTTAGCTGTGAGCTTAAAAAACGAGGCGTAGAGAAAGAACAAACTGTGGCACTGATTCTTGACCGCTCTGTCTATGTCATCGTCTCCATGCTCGGTGTGATGAAAGCAGGAGGAGCGTTTGTTCCGATTGATCCAGCCTTTCCGGCTGAACGAATCCGCTACACATTAGAGGATTCAGGTGCACAAGTCATCGTGACAAATGAGTCTCTAGCAGATTCCTATCAAAATCATAAGTCGATTCAAGTGGTGCAGGTTGAACAAGCAGTGCATCAAAGCCATCCACTAGAATTGCCGGAAGTATCGGTTGATCAGCTCGCTTATGTCATTTACACATCTGGGACAACGGGGAAGCCGAAGGGTGTACAGCTCACGCATCGTAATCTATCACACTATGTCAGCTGGCTGATAAATGAGGTGACATTGCAGGAATGTGATCGGACGGCACTGCTTTCTTCTTATGCATATGATCTTGGTTACACAAGCATTTTCCCTGTTTTAAAAGCAGGGGGGACACTCTATGTTCCTCGTGAAGACGTGTATACAGACCCTGTACGTCTGATGCGGTTGATTGATGAACAAGAGCTGACTTATATCAAAATGACACCATCCTTATTTCATATGATGGCAGATTCTAAGGAACATTCATTTAATGCTTTACGCCTGGTGGTACTTGGAGGAGAACCGGTGATCCCTGAGGATGTTGAAACATTTATGATGCAGCATCCATGCGTGGCAGTCATGAACCATTACGGTCCGACTGAGACAACCATTGGTACAGTGACCAAGCTGATCACACCGCAAGAGCTGGACGCTTTGAAGGAACGATCTTTGATCGGACAGCCAATTGCTCACACAAGAGCGCTCGTATGCAATCAGCAGCAGCGCCTTGTCCCTTATGGCGCGCCGGGAGAGCTTTATATATCTGGAGAAGGCGTGTCGAGAGGATATTTGAATCAGCCTGAATTAACAGCGGAACGTTTTCTTGAAAATCCATATGATCCTCAAGAGAGAATGTATCGCACAGGGGATTTAGTCAGACAGCATGCAAATGGAGATATTGAGTTTCTTGGAAGAGTCGATGATCAAGTGAAAATCCGCGGCTATCGCATTGAGAAACAGGAAATTGAGCATGCCGCACGTGCTCTGGCATCTATTCAAGAAGTCTATGTAAAAGTCCTGCACCTGTCTGGGTTGCCGGAGCTTGCACTCTATTACACAGCGCCAGAACACATTGGAACACTGACGTTTAGAGAAAATCTTGCGAAGACACTGCCGAATTATATGATTCCAACGTACTTTGTGAAAGTCGATCACATTCCACTCACCCAAAACGGAAAGGTGGATGCGAAGTCTTTGCCGCTTCCGCATGAGGTGCATATGAACCGTACGGCGCATGTGGCACCAGAAACGGAACTTGAGCAGGCGCTGTGTGACATTTGGTCAGAAGTTCTTGGGGTTGAACAAATAGGTGTTCATGACCACTTCTTTGAATTGGGAGGTCATTCCCTCAAGGGCATGGTGCTCATTTCGAAGGTGCAGGCAAAGCTGAACAAGCATGTGCCGCTCAAAGTCCTTTTTGAAAAACCAACCATACGGGCAATGGCAGCCTACTTGGAAGAAACAGATTCTTCGGTGGTGACATCCATTCAGCCAGCGGAAAAGCAAGATTTCTATCCCGTTTCTTCTGCTCAAAAGCGTATGTATGTACTGCAGCAGCTGCATCCAGAAGCAGTCACTTATCATATGCCAGCCGTTTTAATGATGGAAGGCAGCCTTGATGTGAAGCAGCTGGAAGCAGCGCTTCAAGCCTTGATCGACAGACATGAATCACTTCGGACAGCCTTTGTAGAAATTGACGGCGTACCCGTTCAAAAAGTCTATCGCCAAGTGCCGTTTACATTAGAGGTTGATGAAATAGAGGGCGATCAGGAGCAGTCTGTCATCGAGTCATTCATTACACCATTCTCATTACATCAAGCACCATTAATGAGGGCAAAAGTGGCGAAGCTTTCTGATGAGAAATATGTATTCATGATGGATATGCACCATATCATTGCAGATGGTGTCACACGCAGCCTGCTCATTCAAGAACTCGCAGAGCTGTATGAGAAAAAGACGTTACCGCCAGTTCAGCTGCATTACAAGGATTTTGCGGTATGGCAGCAGGAAGAAAAGCAGCAGGCGCTGCTTGAGAAACAGCGGCAGTATTGGTTGGAGCAATATGCACAGCCGCCGGAAGACTTATCACTGCCCCTTGATTTTCCGCGTCCTCAAGTTCAGTCATTTGAAGGAGGGCGAGTCGATAGATGGTTGCCTGCTGAAAAGGTGCAGTCCATCAAAACGCTCATGGCGGAAAAAGGTGTGAGCTTGAACATGGTGATGCAAACGGCATTTGCTATTTTCCTTTCCAAGTTAACTGGGCAGACAGATATCGTCATAGGCGCAGTGACCGCAGGACGTACGCATGCTTCAATCGAGCGGGTTCCAGGCATGTTTGTCAATACACTGGCTCTTCGAAACGAAGTGCAGCCAGAAGAAACGACAGCGCAGCTGCTTGAAAAAATGAAAGATCGCAGCCTGTCAGCCTATGAACATCAAGAATTCCCGTTTGAGGAATTGGTGGCTCAGTTAGATCTTCCGAAAGACACGAGCCGCAATCCATTGTTTAGTGTCATGCTGTCAACAGATGACCGTGACCTGACGTTACCGAATTTGAATGGACTCAAGCTGTCGCAAAAGCAGCAAGATACCGTTCATGCAAAATTTGATATAACGCTTGGTGTATTTGAAGAAAATGACCAAGTGGGCTTGCGCTTTGAGTATGCGGCGGCCCTGTTTAAAAAGAGCACCATTCAGCGCTGGAGCATGTATATTGAAAAAATCATAGACGATATGCTGGCTAAGCTGAATCAGCCAATTTCAGCGCTATCTCTCATAACTGAAGAGGAAAAACGAGAGATGATCAATGAATGGTCAGGACCAGACCTAGACGTCCCGTTAGATAAAACCGTTCATGCCCTGATTGAGGCTAAGGCGCTTGAAGCACCGCACCAAAAAGCGGCAACCTTCTGCGGAACGAGCTGGACGTATGATGAGCTGAACCATCGGGCGAATACAGTCGCTTCAAGACTTATCGCAAACGGCACAAAACCAGGAGACCGCGTCGGTATTCTCACCCGCCCATCTCTTGATATGACAGCCGCTGTCCTTGGTGTCCTCAAGGCAGGTGCGGCATTTGTTCCGATTGATGCAGATTATCCAGCGCAGCGTATTGCCTACATGCTGGAAGACTGCGGGGCAGAGGTACTTCTAATGCAAAAAGGACTTACTGCACCATCTTCCTTTACAGGTCAATTGCTGTTCATAGAAGATGCGGTAGAAGGAGAAGCTCACGAAATTCAGGTTCATATCAAACCAACAGATCTCGCTTATATGATTTACACGTCTGGGACGACGGGACAGCCGAAGGGTGTCATGGTCGAGCACCAGTCTCTTGTGAATCTTGCGTTCTGGCACAATGATGCGTTCCAAGTGACGCACGAGGATCGAACTGCGAAATATGCCGGCTTTGGCTTTGACGCTTCCATTTGGGAGATGTTCCCGACGTGGATCGCTGGCGCAGAACTGCATATCATCGACGAAGCGATTCGTCTTGATATGATCAAGCTCAACGCATATTTCAATGAAAAAGGGATCATCATTGCCTTCCTGCCAACGCAGTTATGCGAGCAGTTTATGTCAATGGACAACCATTCTCTGCGCTACTTACTGACAGGTGGAGACAAGCTGAAACAGGTAAAGCCAGTCCCATACAAACTAGTGAATAACTACGGTCCAACTGAAAATACAGTCGTAGCGACAAGCGGAATGATCGATCCAGAACAAGGCACGATTCCGATAGGAACAGCCATTGCCAATACACGTTTTTACATCATGGGTTCTTTATACGACCTGTCGCCGCCAGGCGTACCAGGTGAGCTCGTGATTGCAGGAAAAGGACTGGCAAGAGGCTACTGGAATCTTCCAAATGAAACCGACAAACGATTTGTCCCAGATCCATTTTATCCAGGCGAGCGCATGTACCGCACAGGCGATTTAGTGAAATGGACAGAGGACGGCGAGCTGATCTATCTCGGCAGAATAGACCATCAGGTCAATATCCGCGGCTTCCGGATTGAACTGTCAGAAATTGAAGCGCAGCTCCTGACGCTGGATTCGGTCAAAGAAGCCGTCGTGACAACGGTCAAAGATGCGGGTGATCACGACGCCCTTGCCGCTTACGTAATCACGAAGAACGATACAGATACAGAGAACTTTAAAGAAAGCCTAAAACGCACGTTACCAGAATACATGGTGCCATCATGGATCATAAAACTAGACCAATTTCCAATGACGGCCAATGGAAAGGTCGATCTCAAAGCATTGCCAGCTCCTGATATCGAAGCGAATCAAACGGTATACGAAGCACCAAGAGACGAAGTGGAAACCCTGCTTTGCGGCATTTGGGAAGATGTCCTTGGCGTCAGCCAAGTCGGCATCCACGATCACTTCTTCTTCCTTGGTGGAGATTCCATTAAAGGCATCCAAATGGCAAGCAGACTCACGCAAGCGGGCTGGAAACTCGATATGAAACTTCTATTCCAGTACCCAACGATTGCGGAGCTGCGCCCATATATCGAGGAAGCCGATCTTCTCACAGCCGACCAATCACCTGTCGAAGGAGAAGTCATTTTAACACCGATTCAACGCTGGTTCTTTGAACGAGCATTCAGCGATCAGCACCATTGGAATCTCTCGATGATGCTTCATGCACCAAATGGATTTGACCTTTCCATTACAGAACAAGTCATGAAAAAACTGCTTTCACATCATGATGCACTGCGTATGGTATACAAGCAGGATCATGGAGGCATCCTGCAATACAACCAGCGGGAGCTCACGGAACCGCTGGAGATTATTTCTCATGATGTCTCAAAAGAGCACGACGTGAAAAAAGCTGTTTCCACATATGCCAATGAGTATCAGCGTCAGCTGAACCTCGAAACAGGTCCGTTAATGAAAGTGATTTGTTTCCATGCAGAAGATGGCGATCATTTACTCATCGTGACACACCATTTAGTCATTGACGGTGTCTCATGCCGGATTTTACTAGAGGACTTTATGTCTCTATATCAGCAGGCAGCTCAGGGACAAAAGCTTGTCCTGCCGCTGAAAACTCATTCCTTTAAAGAATGGGCAGATGCCATTGAACGTTATGCACAGTCACAGCCTTTAAAAAGTCAGCAGGAGTATTGGGCAGAAATTGAAAGCAAACCATTAACCGCATTACCTGTTGATCATAAAGTGACAAAAAGAAAAGTTGCCGAAACCAAATCAGTTCAAATGCAGCTGACAGAAACAGAAACTGAGCGTCTTTTGACCGATATTCATCTGCCGTACACAACGGAAATGAACGATATTCTTTTATGTGCTCTCGGTCTTGCTGTTCAAGAGTGGACAGGTGAGTCCCATGTACATGTGCAGCTTGAAGGTCATGGTAGAGAGGATATTTTATCAGGGCTGGATGTCTCTCGCACAATTGGCTGGTTTACGAGTATGTATCCAGTTGTTCTTGAAGCGAAGCCGGATCAGACCATAGCTGATGCTATTAAAGGAACGAAAGAAATGCTGCGGCGTGTGCCAAATAAAGGAATCGGCTATGGGATCTTAAAATACATGACAGCCGCTGAACCGTCAGGGCAGCACGTACATCCTGAAATCAGCTTGAACTATCTTGGACAGATTGATCAGGAAGTGACGACAGAACTCTTTGGGCCGTCGACTTATGATATGGGACGACAAGCAAGCCCTGATTCGGAAGCTGTTTATAAGCTGAACCTTAGTGGTCTTGTTCAACAAAATCGATTCATTTTATCTTGTTCCTATTGTGCAAGTGAATATGAAGAACAGACGATACAGCAGTTCATGGCATTGTTGAAGGGGAAAATTCAATCCATCATCACTCATTGCTTAGCGCAGCAAGAACGGGAATTTACGCCAAGTGACTTCTCTGCGGCTGACCTTGAAATGGATGAAATGGACGACATTTTTGACATGCTTGAGGAGAAATTGACTTAACAACACGAGATGAATCATAAAAAAGGAAGGGAGGATGAAATAGATGAGTCAATTTAAAAGGGATCAAGTTCAAGACATGTATTATCTGTCACCGATGCAAGAAGGAATGCTGTTTCATACCCTCCATCATCAAGAAAAGGGCTTTTATGTAGAGCAAATGGATATGAACGTTAAGGGCACACTGCGTTATGACTTACTTGAGAAAAGCATGAATATCATCGTGGAGCGGTACGATATTTTTCGTACCGTGTTTCTCCACGAAAAAGTAAAGCGCCCTGTCCAAGTTGTACTAAAAGAACGTCCTTTTACACTTGATGTTGTGGACTTGCAAGATCTTTCTGAAGACGAACAGCTTGAACGTATAGATAAATTCAAACAACAGGATCAGCTGAGAGGATTTGACCTCTCGAAGGATTCTCTCATGCGGGCGTCTGTTTTCCAAACGGGCCCTGCCAGCTATCGCTGGATATGGAGCTATCATCATATCCTTCTGGATGGCTGGTGCTTTGGACTTGTGGTGCAGGAGTTATTTGCGATTTATCATGCACTTTTACATGACATCCCTTACAAGTTAGCGCCGGTCAAACCATATAAAGAATATATAAAGTGGCTGGAAAAACAAGATAAGCAAGCATCACTTCAATATTGGCAGCAATCATTAGCGGGGTTTGATGGACAATCGACCTTTAAAGAGCAGCGGAAACAGACGAATGAACATGAATTAGGCGAAATTGAATGGTCCATGAGCAAAGAAGAAACGGCCGCTTTATCAGAGTTAGCGCTGCAGCAAAATGCGACGTTAAGCAGTGCGCTTCAATCAGTCTGGTCGGTTCTGCTGAGCAGGTATCAGCGG
Organism: Bacillus sp. FSL L8-0654; assembly: GCF_038629965.1. NCBI lineage: Bacteria > Bacillati > Bacillota > Bacilli > Caryophanales > Bacillaceae > Bacillus > Bacillus sp. FSL L8-0654. The sequence goes on from NZ_CP152026.1 coordinate 398,099, forward strand.
TCAAATGATGTGCTGTTTGGAACAGTTGTGTCAGGACGTCCGGCAGATTTGGCTGGCGTTGACAGGATGGTTGGGTTGTTCATCAATGTCATCCCAAGAAGAATTCAGCTGACAGATCACATGACATTTCGTGCGCTCCTGTCAGAAACACAGCAGCAGTCTCTTGCAGCCGAGCCGCACCAATATATTCCGATTTATGATATTCAAGCAAAGACAGGTCAGCAGCAGCTCATTGATCATATTGTTGTGTTTGAAAATGTTCCAGCCGCAAAGAAGGACGAGCAAGAGGCACGGTTAGGGTTCACGGTGGAGGACATGAATGTCTATGAAAAATCAAACTATGATCTCAATCTGCTCGCATCGCCTGGAGAAGAATTACTATTGAAGCTTGCCTTTAACCAAAGAGCGTTTGATCCTCAATTTGTTCATAAGTTAAAGGAACAGCTCAGCCTATTGATCAATGAGGCGGTCAAGCATCCCGATCAATCGGTTCATACACTCCCACTCGTCACAAAACAGGAAAAACAGCTGATTCTTGAGGAATGGAATGCACCTGAGCTTGAGCATGACCAGCTGTATTTATCGAAATGGTTTGAGCATAATGTCCGCAAACAGCCAAATGCAGTGGCGCTATCAGCAGAAGAGCAGACGATGACATATGCCGAGCTGAATGAACAGGCCAATCGATTGGCAAGGCATTTGCAAAAAAATGGAGCCGAACATCAAACGGTCATCGCCATTTTAGCCGATCGAACGCCTGATCTCATTGTCAGTCTGCTTGCTGTTTTAAAAGCAGGCGCAGCCTATGTGCCAATCGATCCTGATTATCCAGAAAGCCGCATTCAATACATGCTTAAAGACAGCGGAGTAACGCATCTTCTGACTCACTCATCCTTTATTGGTCAGGCGAAGGGACTCGCGTTTGATGGCACGTATCTGTTTGCAGATGATCAGGAGATTTCACTAATGAGCTCAGAGAATCTGCCGCTGGAAGCAGGTTTACACGATACGGCATATATCATGTATACATCAGGCACAACAGGTCAGCCAAAAGGCATCATGACCACCCATTCCAATATTGCCCGGGTGGTCAAAAATACGAACTACTTAACCATTTCAGAAACAGATACACTGCTGTCGCTATCCAACAGCGTATTTGATGGCTTTACCTTTGATGTATATGGTGCGCTTTTAAACGGAGCAAAGCTTGTCCTGCCGAAAAAAGACACCATTTTAGATATGCACGAACTGACGGAGCTGATTAAAAGAGAAAGCATTTCTGTCATGTTTGTTCCAACTGCTTTATTTAATCTTCTTATTGATGAAGAAACTGATTGGATGCGCAGTGTGCGCAAGGTGCTGTTCGGAGGGGAACGTGCATCTGTACAGCATGTGAGAAAAGCCTTTGATGTCATGGGGAAAGGCAGACTAATCAATGTCTACGGCCCAACTGAATCAACGGTTTTCGCCACCTATTATCCTGTAGATGAAGCTCCGCCGATCGAAGCTTATTCTATTCCAATCGGAAAGCCGATTAACCAAACGGGTGCTTATATATTGAGCCAGCAAGGACAGCTTCAGCCGATTGGAATGGTCGGAGAACTTTGTCTCAGCGGCAAAGGACTTGCGAAGGGATATTTGAACCGTCCTGATCTGACAAAAGAAGCCTTTATCACACATCCATTTGCTGCGGGAGAAAGGCTGTATCGTACGGGTGATTTGGCTTATTTTCGAGCAGACGGTCTGATTGAGTATGCAGGCAGAGTGGACGATCAGGTGAAAATTCGCGGACACCGAATTGAGCTGACAGAAATTGAAGCCCACCTTCTCATGCATCCAGGCGTAAAGCAAGCTGCCCTTATAACGGATCAGCATGGCTCGTCGCAGCATACAAGACTGCTCGCCTATATGACGTGTGAGGATGAGTGGAAGGACAAAGTGGATGTGATCAAGTCAGGGTTGAAGGAGAAACTTCCGGCATACATGCAGCCTCATGAGCTGATCAGACTTGAGAAAATGCCGCTGACACCAAATGGAAAAGTTGATAAACGTCAGCTGCCAAAGCCAGAGGCGCCTCAAGGAAACCGCCATGTGAAGCTTCCGGCCAATGAGGTAGAACAAAAGCTGCTTGTCATGTGGCGTGAAGTGCTTGAACGAGATGATATCAGTACAGATGACCATTTCTTTGAGATTGGCGGACATTCTTTAAAAGCGATGTCGCTTTTATCAAAGGTGTCGAAGGAATTCGATGTTCAGGTGCCTATTCACTTGCTGTTTGAGACGCCGACAATTGAAGCCATCAGCCGTTATATTCAACAGCAGGATCATGAAGCTGCCGGCTATCTTGTATTCAATGAATCTCAAACTTCAACAGTCTTTGCTCTTCCGCCATTACCTGGCTACGGCTTTATCTATCAGGAAGCCGCCAAAACGCTTGATAGCGTTCGTTTGATCGCCTTTGACTTTATTGAAGCTGATCACCGCATGACGCAATACGTTCATCATATCCAGCACCTTCAGCCTGAAGGACCGCTGACTTTGATGGGCTACTCTGGCGGCTGCTATCTGGCCTTTGAGCTCGTTCAATCGCTTGAACAAGCAGGACGGACGGTGGAAAAGGTCATCATGATCGATTCCTATAAGAAAATTGGAGAAAGTGATTTAGAAGGACGATCCATCGATGACGATATCGCATCGATTGTCCATCAATCAAAGCAAAGTGAACTTGCCCAAGGAGAGCTCGTTCAAGAAGCGCTTGCTCAAAAAACGAGGGCCTATTATGAAACATTTGTTAAGGGGGTGAATCAAGGAAAGATACAAGCAGATATTGATTTCATCCAATCAGAAGAGCAAATTGAGATTCCAGATTGGATGGATCATTGGGAAGAAGCGACCACCGGTGCTTATCGCTATTATCAAGGCTACGGTGAGCACGCTGACATGTTCAAAAACAAAGAATGTGCAGCTCAAAATGCCCAGCTGATCCAAAAGATAATTAATCAAAAAAATAGAGAAGCCGTTTTGTAAACTTTAGTTCAGGCAGGGGTGCATATTGGCAGCCCTGCCTGTCAAAAAAGGAAAGGAACTCATATGAAACCATCAATTATGAACGAACCAAATGTACATGAAACAATGGATACGATTTTACAAGATGTACAGAGAACCATTTCACAAACCAACGAAATCGAACGCTTCGCTGTTTTTTCTCGTGAAAAAACCATTCGACCGCGGCCATATCACCTCTCTCATTTATTTCTCGACAATCACATGGAGCAGGAGGCCGCAGCTGAATCGATACAGACGCAAACGGCTTCCCCTGCTTTAGCGGACATGCCGCCCGCCCTTTCCTATGGAGGGGATCTAGATGTTAACGCAGGAGCCCAAACCTTACAGGACGCCTTAACAGAGGCGGCAAAAACGACAAATGGTCTGACTTATATCGTCAATAGTGAGAATGAACTCACGCAATCCTACGCGCAGTTAAAGGAGGACGCTGAGCGGGTTCTGACAGGTTTGAGGGCATTAGGACTTGAACCGGGTGATCCTGTGTTCTTTCAGTTTTCATCCAATCACGCGATGGTAACAGCCTTTTGGGCGTGTGTGTTAGGCGGATTTGTTCCAACACTAGTGTCCGCTGCACCGACCTATCGGGAAATGAATGCCTCCGTGAAGAAACTTCATCATGCGTGGCACTTGCTGGAGCATCCGCTCATTTTAACAGATGACTCGCTGATTGATGAGGTGCAAGGCTTAGCTTTATTGTGGCATACAGACAAGTTACGTGTTGCAGCCGTTGAGCCGATGCTTTCTTTAGCAAGAGATATAGAAGCTTATCCCGCGTCACCGGATGATTCAGTCTTTTTTATCTTAACGTCTGGAAGTACAGGGATGCCCAAATGCGTAGAACATTCTCATCGAAGCGTGCTGGCGAATGTCAAAGGAACAGTGGCAGCCAATGGGTTTACACAAGAGGATGTGTCGTTAGACTGGATGCCTTTAGATCATATTGGCGGTATTGTGATGTTTCACCTAGTCAATGTGTACACGGGCTGTGAGCAGGTTCGGGCAAGAACAGATGATTTTATCGCTCAGCCGCTGCGCTGGCTTGACTGGATGGACCGCTACCGTGCAACGAAAACATGGGCGCCTAACTTCGCATTTGCGATGATCAATGATTATGAGAAAGACATTTCGTCAGGATCTTGGGATCTTTCTGCTATGACTTGTATGATCAATGGGGCAGAAGCGGTCGTACCGAAGACGATTCACCGATTTTTACACTTGCTTGCTCCGCACGGCTTAAAGGGAGACGTCATTAGACCGGCATTCGGCATGTCTGAAATCTCTTCAGCCGTTGTCTTCTCTTTTGCGATAGAGCGGGGAGATGAAAGCAGCGGGGTTCTAACCTTTGAGGAAACATCACTCACAGAGCAGCTAAGACCAGCGGAGACACGTGAGACAGGAACCGTCAGCTTTACAGAGCTGGGAAGACCGATTCCGGGTATCACGATTCGTATCGTGAATCATCAGCATGAGCTTCTTCCCGAAGATCATATTGGCAGTGTGCAAATTAAAGGGCCGACGACAATGAAGGGCTATTACAAGAATGACGAAGCGAATCAAGAAGTCTTTCAAACAGACGGCTGGTTTCACACGGGGGATTTAGGTTTTCTGCACGAAGGAAGGCTGACATTAACCGGAAGAGAAAAAGACATGATCATCATCAACGGGAAAAATTATCACAACTATGAAATAGAAGTCATTGCAGAGGAAATACCCGGCGTCGAAACGAGCTTTGTAGCGGCCTGTTCCGCCCGGATGGAAGCATCTGCATCCGACGAGTTGATTCTCTTTTTTACACCGAAGCTGTATGAACCTTCTTATATCATGAGGGCAAGTCAGGATATTAAATCCCATATTGCGACAAAAATGGGGCTGTCTGCATCGCGCGTGATTCCTGTCCAGAAGCATGCCTTTCCGAAAACAAGCTCTGGAAAAATAGAAAGGGCACAGCTTAAGAAGCGATGGCAGGAAGGCGAATTTGATGAAATCATCAAGGAGCTGGACATTAGACTTGAAAATGAACACACCTTGCCTGATTGGAGTTTACAAAAGGAGTGGACACCTGCTCCGCTTCATGAAGCTGAAAAACAAACAGCTGGGAACATGGTGATCTTTGCAGACACATTAGGGCTGGCAGATCAATTAAAATCCCTTTCAAGCAATGAACAAACGTATATTACGGTTGAACCGGGTCAAGCATTCACACAACTCACACATACACACTTCATCATCCACCCGAATCGGCCGTCTGACTACGAACAACTCTTTGAGACACTCCGTTCGTATGGCGTTTCGGTGAAACAAATCATTCACCTTTGGAACTACACAACTCAAGAAGACACACTTCATGCAGCGCTGGCAAAAGAAGCACAGAAAACTGGCAGCATGAGTGCCTTATATGTAACAAAAGCGATCGCTGCCTATGAGGAGCCGGTAGAGATCACCTTTGTCTCTGCTCATGCGATGAACTTGCCGGAAGATCAAACACATGATGTGGAGAAAGCAACGACAGCAGGACTGATGACAGCTGTTCAGCATGAATGGCCGTTTATCAAGGTGCGATGCCTTGATTTTTCTCTGACAGAACCGGATGCTGACCGTTCTCATGCATCATCGATCATGACAGAGCTTACACATGACACAAGCCATCATATCGCTGCTTATCGCGAAGGTGTTCGTTATACTCCTCTTTTAACACCGCTTCATCTAGAAAAAGAACAAAGGGTGAAGAAACCGCCATTTGAATCTTCCGGGCTTTATGTGATGACAGGAGGGGTTGGCGGCATTGGACGAATGCTGAGTGAGCACCTGCTGACATCCTATCAAGCGCATCTTGTGCTGGTTGGAAGAAAGGCGCGAGAGGCTTTATCTGCGGAGCAGCATGACGTATTGATTTCACTTGAGAATCTAGCGGAAAAGCGCGGCGGCACAGTTCTTTATGAAAAAGTAGACATTACTGACGCAAAAGCCATTGAAACCCTGATCTCAAGAGAGGAGACGGCTTTAGGCAAAAGGCTGCATGGCGTTATTCATTTCGCTGGCATCATTCAAGAAGAGCTGCTTCGTGACATGACGTCTGTTTCATTACATGCGATGTACGAAGCGAAGGTATATGGCACGATTTCGCTTCATGAAGCAGCATCTAAACGGCACAATGTCTTATTCCTTTCCAGCTCGTCAGCTCGAACGTTAAAGGGCGGGATGACCGTTGGCGCTTATTGCGCAGCCAATGAGTTCGTTGAACAATTTGCTCATTATCAGAGGCTGACATCTACTGTAAAGCCGTATTGCTTTAGCTTTAGCATGTGGGATGAGACCGGAATGAGTGAAGGCTCAATGATCAAAGGCATGCTAAAAGAAAGAGGTTATCTCCCGATTCCAAAACGGGCGGGCATTCAAACAATGCTGGCATGCTTGATGACAGATGCTCCTCTCATTTATATCGGGCTGGATCGGTCGAAGCAGGAAATTCAAGAGATGATACAAGGGGAAATACAAACAGAGCAGGCCGTATATGTCTTTTTCAAAACCGATCAAACAAAGGCTTTTGAAGAAAGGCTGTATCAATCCATTTATACGTGTATACAGTCTCGTCTCTCTGGTGAATATTCCGTCCATCTATATCCTGAAGAATACTGGAAAGAAACAGAGGATGGGATGCCGGACGAAGTGCATTTCAATGAATTAATAAAAGAAAGTGGACAGGGTTCAGAGGACAGAGCACCTCAAACTAAGACGGAGAAACTTTTGGCACATATTTGGTCCGAACTGCTTGATGTCTCAAACATCAGCTGTGGTGATCATTTCTTTTTACTCGGAGGTCATTCGCTCAAGGCAACGCAAATGCTGTCTGCTGTTAGACAGAAAACGGGATTTGACGTGCCGCTCGCTGTTCTTTTTGAGCATACGAGACTTGGAGAGTTAGCCGACTGGATTGATTCACATGCCAAAGCCGATGAAGCGATTCCGATACGGAAAATAGAAAAGGGTCAGGAGCTTCCGATGTCCTATGCTCAGCAAAGACAGTGGTTTCTCTATCAATTACAGCCTGATCTGCCATTATACAATAATACGATTTCCTTTCGGATGAATGGACCTTTAGATGTGAAGGTGCTTCAGCGCAGCCTGCAGCAAATGTTGCAAAGGCATGAATCACTCAGAACATCCTTTGCAATGAACGGCGATGAACCGGTACAGATCATACATGAGCATATGACTCTTCCAGCGCTTGAGGTTGTCGATGTATCAGATCTTTCATCACAGGAAGAAAAAGAACAAAAAGCGGCTGAGTGGGCGAAAAAAGAAGCGGGCACACCTTTCCGCTTAGAGCATGATGCACTCTTTCGGGTGAAACTAATTCGGCTGTCAGACACAGATCATTTGCTGCTGATGTCCATTCACCACATCGTGTCAGATGGCTGGTCGATTGGCATTGCCGCAAAGGAGCTGTCCGAGTGGTATACAGCGATGATCGAAGGGAGGGAGCCTGATCTCTCACCGCTGCCGATTCAATATGCAGATTACGCACTTTGGCAGAAGGAGTATTTGACGGGAGAAACGCTTCAGAAGCAGCTTTCCTATTGGAAGGAGCAATTTGCGGTACCTGTGGAAGAGTTGATGTTGCCGTATGACTACACGCGTCCGGCCGTTCAATCCTATAGGGGAAAAACGAAAAAATACCGCTTGTCGAAGCCGCTGTCTGACCAGTTGGCTGCTCTTTCTCAGAAAACAGACAGCACCCTTTATATGACATTACTTTCGGCTTTCTCTACTTTGCTGCATCGATTGTCTTCACAGGATGAGTTTGTCATTGGATCCGTCATTGCCGGGAGAAATCGGACGGAGATGGAGCAGCTCATCGGATTTTTCGTGAATACACTGGCACTTCGGATTGATCATAGCGGCAATCCAGCTTTCACAGAGCTATTAGAGCGAGTGAAGAAAACAACAATGGGCGCCTATGCGCATCAGGATGTGCCGTTTGAGATGGTGGTAGATGAGCTGAATATTGTACGTGAGGCTGGCAAGCAGCCGCTGTTTCAGGTCATGTTTGTTCTGCAAAACCTGCCCCTTGAAGCTTCTCCGATGGGCGAGGCGACATCCGTTTTAGCCATTGAAGATAACGATACGGCTAAATTTGATCTATCCCTGTTTGTTTTTGAAGGGGCGGAGGGTCTTCAAGTAAAACTGGAGTATGATGCAGACTTATTTTCTGACGACACGATGGATCGGTTCCTTCGTTACTACGAGCAGCTGCTTGCGTGTATTTGTGAAAATCCAGCACAGCCAATCAGACAAATGAATTACCTGCCAGAGAAAGAGAGGGATCAGCTGCTTTATGAATGGAGCGGCAGCACAGAACAACCAGCAGGCCCGCTTCTCATCACAGAACGGTTTGAAGCGCAGGTGAAAAAAACACCTCATGCGATCGCCCTCGAATCTGGGGAAAAACAGTGGACGTATCAGGAGTTACAAGAGAAAGTCGACCGGCTTGCTGCTTATCTGCAGCAGCGAGGAGTGAAGCCGCATGAACCAGTAGGGCTTCTAATTGACAGGTCGCCTGAAATGATTTTTGGGGTGCTGGCGATTGTGAAAGCAGGCGGGGCCTACGTCCCAATTGATCCTGAATATCCAGATGCACGCATTGATTATATGCTGAGGGATACAGGTATTCAGCTGTTACTGACAAAAAATGAATGGCTGAAACAAGTCTCGATCAGTCAAACCGAGCTCATTTGTCTTGATCAGGGGTATGAAGAGTTTTTATCAGAGGCAGAACTCAAGTCTGCTGCTTTAAAACCTGATGGACTCGCTTATATCAATTACACATCAGGATCAACCGGTCAGCCAAAAGGAGTTTTAATTCCGCATCAAGCGGTCATCCGGCTTGTATGTGAAACAGATTATGTCACCCTTAATGAACAAACGCGTATTTTGCAAATCGCGAGCTTTTCCTTTGATGCCTTTACGTATGAAATATGGGGAGCCCTGCTCAACGGCGGAAGGCTGATACTGACCGATCGAAATACGATCTTATCAATGGATACACTGGCTGACACGCTGACATCTTACAAGATCACAACAGGATTTCTGACAGTACCGCTGTTTAACCGATTAACAGAGGAACATCCAGAAGCTTTATCTGGATTCGATGCATTATTGGTCGGTGGTGATGCTTTGTCAGCTGCTCATATCCGTAAAGCGCTGCCGTATTTACCTGAAGGTCTATTAAACGGCTATGGACCAACTGAGAATACGACGTTCTCCTGTGTGCATCACATTCGGGCAGTGGATGAGGGGCAGACCTCGGTTCCTATCGGTCAGCCAATTGCGTATTCACAGGCCTATGTACTAGACGACCAGCTGCAGCCGGTTCCGCAAGGTGTCATTGGAGAGATCTATGTAGGCGGTACAGGGCTTGCACTCGGATACCTTGGAGATGAAGAAAAAACATCGCAATCATTTATCCCGCATCCTTTCCAAGAAGGAGCGCGTTTATATAAAACAGGCGATATGGGCCGCTGGCTGCCAAACGGCATCATCGACTGCCTTGGAAGAATCGATCATCAAGTAAAAATTCGCGGACACCGCGTCGAATGCGGAGAAATTGAAGCCGCCATGCTGCGCTTTGAAGACATCATAGAATGTGCGGTCATTCCGCATCAGCATGAGAGTGGTCACAAGCGATTGATTGGTTATTTTGTCCAAAAAGGCAGCATGACTACGCAAGACATTCGTTATCAATTAAAAGAAATACTGCCAGATTATATGGTGCCAAGCCTATTAATAGAGCTGGAGGAACTTCCGCTCACGGCAAATGGCAAGGTAGACCAAAAACGTCTCCCGCCGCCAGAGTGGAGACAGGAAGAAGTGGACATACCGGCTGACAGGGCACTCAGTGAGGAAGAACGCTTACTGGAAAAAGTGTGGACTCAGCTGCTCGGTACGCCTTCGATTGGCGTACATGATAACTACTTTGAGCTTGGCGGGGATTCGATTATTGTCATACAAATGGTGGCGCGCTTAGCACAGGAAGGCTACGTCATTCAGCCGAGAGATGTATTTGAAAAACAGACGATTTCACAGCTGGCACTCGCTATGAAAAGGTCAGATGCTGCTGCGTCCTATGATCAATCGCCTGTCACAGGAGCTGTTCGTCTGCTTCCGATCCAATCATGGTTCTTTGAACAATCAATGACAAACCAAGATTATTGGAATTTATCAGCGCATATGGAATTCAAGCAATCCATACAGCTAAAGCAGCTGATACAGGTTCTCTCAAAAATTGTCGATCATCACGATATGCTGAGAGCGGTTTATACCAAAACAGCAGATGGCTCGTGGATTCAAACCATTCGTGCGCCTGGCATCACCCCTTGTGTCACCTTTTTTGATTTGACGAGTGTTTCTCATGAGGAAGCGCTGGAACAAATCCGCATGGAGACCGCCGCTTGTCAAGAAACGTTGTCATTAGAGCGGGGAGAAGTAATCAAAGCCATTCTTTTTCACACAAGTGATGGTACGTCTGAACTCTTTATCGCTGCCCATCATCTTGTGATGGATGGAATCTCATGGCGCATCATACAGGAAGACCTATTAAATGGACTGAAGCAGCTTGCGGCAGGGCAGGAAATCGCGCTTGCAAAGAAAACTGCGTCCTATCAGCAGTGGGCAGATGCTCTTTATGAATACGCGCAAACCGATCAATTACAAGAGCAGGTTCCTTTTTGGCAAAAGATCACGAGCCAAGAGGAAGAGGGTTCTCCTTTTCAAACACCTGCACTTTTCAATATAGAAGAACATGCAGAGATTTTGTCTATTCAATTGACGAAGGATCAAACAGATATTTTACTAAGGCAGGCATCACAAGCGTACCGAACAGAGGTAAACGATTTACTCTTATCCGGACTCACGCAAGCCGTTGGAAAGCCGCTGCTCATAACGTTAGAAGGGCACGGACGCGAGGATTTATTTGAACAGATGGATTTGTCACGAACAGTCGGATGGTTTACAAGCTCTTATCCTATTTTTATTCCTTTTATTCAAACCGATATTGAGAGACAAATCAAAGATGTTAAAGAAACCTTAAGAGCTGTGCCGCAAAAGGGAATCGGCTATGGCTTGCTTCAATACATGACAGCATCTCGTTTACTCAAAAAGGCAGCGCCGCAGATGAGCTTTAATTATCTTGGACAGTTAGATCAAATAGACGGTGAAGCACATCTTTATTTAGCAGATGAACGAAATGGACTTGTACATGATCCAAAAGCAGAAAGACAGCATTTGATCGATGTGTACGGATATGTTGTGAACGGTCAGCTTCAGATGAATTTTATGATCCATCGTGAACTGCTTCAGTATGAAGAGGTGCGCCTGTTACCTGAACGGTTCAAAGAAAAAATGGAGGATATTCTGACGCATTGTGTAGAGACAAAAGGCGGCTTTACGCCATCTGATTTTCCAATGGTTCAGCTGACGCAAAAGCAAATCGATGAGCTTCCAGATGGTGTAGTGGATGTGTATCCACTATCTCCAATGCAGCAAGGGATGCTGTTTCATGCATTATTAGATCAAGCGTCACAGGCGTATTTTGGTCAAGTGCATATGACACTCGAAGGCTTAACGGACGGCGCAGCCTATGAAAAGGCATGGAATCTGCTAGTAGAGCGTCATTCGATTTTGCGGACAACATTTGCTTGGGAAGGGCTAAAGGAGCCTGTTCAGTTGATTCAATTAGAAGGAAGTATTCAGCTCACTCAGCACGATGTGCGCCACCTGAGTGAAACGGATCAGAAGGAAGCCATTCAGCAATATTTGCAAACAGATCGGTCAAAGGATTTCAAACTAGAAGATACGGATGAACCGCTGATTCGTATTGCTTTATTCCATCGTGATGAAAACACATGCACGTTTGTTTTTAGCTTTCATCATATTTTAATTGATGGCTGGAGCTTGTTCAGTTTTATTGAAGAATCCTTTTCTTTGTATCGCTCTCTTGTGGATGAACGGGAGGTGGATCTTCCTGCTGTACGTCCATATAAAGATTTTATCGAGTGGCTGCAAAAGCAGGATCAAGAGAAGGCGCTAGAGTTCTGGAAAGGTTATATGTCAGGAGTAGAGGAGGCTACACCGCTTCCAGGAGAAGACGGGCCAGCTTCGGATCAAGAAGCAGGTGTTGATCAGCTAAGTATCAAACTAACGCCCGAGATGCAGCAGAAACTCGAAGAGATGACAGGCACGCAGAAGGTGACAATGAGCACCCTGATTCAAACAGCGTGGGGGCTGCTTTTGCATCTTCATTCAGGATCAGAGGATGTCGTGTTCGGAGTGACAGTATCAGGACGGCCGGCGGACTTACCACAGGTTGAAAGTATGACAGGCCTCTTTATTAACACATTGCCGCTCCGTTTGCCGATCACGCCAGAGTGGACCATTTCCAAGCTGCTGGCACATACGCAGGAAACAGTATTTCAGATGCGGGAATTCGAATATACCGTACTGCCAGATATTCAGCAGCTGACTCACATCCCGAATGGAGATTCATTGTTTAACAGTATTGTCGTGTTTGAAAACTATCCGATTGAATCTATCGAGCCTTACGGTATACGCATTTTAGACATTGCGAGTCATGAAGAAACGAACTATGACCTGACCCTTGTGGCAGTTCCGGGAGAGACGCTGGAGCTGCGGGTCACATACCGCTTCAATCAATATACAGAAAAGCAAATACAATCGCTGATGCAGCAGCTGATCCACACACTTGCAGCCATGACAGAACAAATGGAGACACCCCTCTCTTCCTTCACGATCGTGACGAATGAAGAAAAAGAGCGGATGATCACCGATTGGGCGAAAAACGCACAAGTCAGCGTGCTGTACCCAGATCAAGAAGAGGTCTATTCAGGTGTGCATGATCCTTCCTGTGAGACAGAAATATATGTCCTGAGCGAAGAGCATCAGCTCATGCCGGTAGGATTTCCGGGAGATATTTTTATCGGCGCAAAGGATATCAAAGCACTTTGCGGGGAGCTTGCCGATTGGATGGAGGCGCATAAAATTCCGCATCCATTCAAACATCAAACTGGCGAATACCTCTATCCGACAGGGGATGTCGGCGTTTGGACTGAAGAAAACAAGATTCAGATTTTGGATTGGATGTAGGAGGAGAAGAAACGATGTTAGTGAGTAGACGAAAAGGACATGCAGCAAATCATATCGTCAGAATCAACGGAAAACGGATGGATCTCAAAGCATTAGAGCAAGTCATGATGCTTCATTTTCCGCTAAAGGAATGTGCAATCATTCCGAAGAAAAATCAAGAAGGCAGTCTATCGCTTGTGCTATTTGCACAGGCGAAGGACCCTTCGCTGACAAGAGAGGATCTGAAGAAAGGTCCGCTTCATCCTCATGAAGTGCCAGCCGCTCTCGTCTTATTACCTTCTTTGCCAAAGACAGAAAGTGGAGCAGTCGACAAAGAGGCACTGCTTTCAATTGAAATCATAGATCAAGAGGAATTAAGAAAGATAGAAGAGCGCACCAAAGCTATAGATGGTGTAGAGGAAGCGGCTGCTTTCATTGAAAGTCAGCCAGAAAAACGAACGCCCTATCACTTAGATGATCTGTTTCCTGATCGACAGCGTACCCAAGGGAATGTACCGCTTTCGAAAAGTGAAGCGAGCGAAACAAAACCATCATCTGTCCATGAGAAGCCGCCCGCACTTGTGTATGGCGGAGATGTGATCAAAAAACCAGGCACACCTGTCACACTGACAGAGGTGCTGATTCGATCAGCCTTTATGTCACCAGACCGCGGGGTGACCTATATGAAAGAAGACGGGCGTACGTTGACCCAAACCTATCCTGAATTACTAACAAGCGCTGAACGGGTTCTGTCCGGTTTAAGGGCAGCAGGACTGACAAACGGCGATCAAGTGTTACTTCAATTGAAAGATCATCAAGATTTTATCACGGTATTCTGGGGCTGTATACTCGGAGGAATCATTCCGACCCCGGTCTCTGTGCCTCCTGTTTATGATGAAATGAATCAAGGTGTGAATAAGCTGAAGGGCGTGTTTCAGCTGCAAAATGAACCTTTCATTATTACGAATGAAGCAAGTGCTGGGGACATTGCTGGGCTGCGTGAGACATTTGAAGCAAAGGTCATGCCTATCTTAACAATTGAAGCATTGCTGGCGTATGAACCAGATGAACAGCATTATGAGCCGGAGCCGGATGAGCCTGTGCTGCAGCTCCTGTCTTCAGGAAGTACGGGTGTTCCAAAGTGTATCCGTCATCATCATCAAAGCATTTTATCTAGAATTATGGCTTTTGAGCAGGTAAACGGCTTTACACATGAGGATGTGTCGCTTAACTGGATGCCGCTTGATCATGTTGGTGGAATTGTCATGTTTCATGTACATGACGTCTACCTTGGCTGCCAGCAGATTAGTCCATCCATCGATCAATTTATCGAGCGGCCGATGGTGTGGCTGGATTGGGTAGAAACATACGGTGTCACAAGAACATGGGCCCCAAACTTTGCTTTTGCCATGATGAATGAATATGAGGACGACATTCGTAAGGGGAGCTGGGACCTGTCTACTCTGACTTATATCATGAATGCAGCCGAAGCGGTTGTCCCGAAAGTCACGCAGCGCTTCATGCATATCATGAGTCAGCACGGATTAAGCCGTCATGCGATGGTACCTGCTTACGGCATGTCAGAAACATCCTCAGCCATTGTTCAGTCAAAGAAATTTATGCGGAACAGTGAACAGGATGGACAGCTGACGATCGATCAGACCTCGTTAACAAGTGAGATCGAATATGTGACGCACGATCATCCGAACAAGATGACGTTTACAGAAGTCGGCACGCCGATTCCTTCTGTATGGATTCGAATCGTAGATGAGCATCACGAAGTGCTGCCAGAAGATCAGGTTGGGCGCTTGCAAGTGAAGAGTCCAACAATTATGATGGGTTACTATCAAAATGAAGAAGCCAACCAAGAAGTTTTTGCGGAAAACGGCTGGTTTCACACAGGGGATTTAGGTTTTATTCATGAAGGGCGTCTCGTTCTGACAGGTCGAGAAAAAGACATCATTGTTATCAACGGCGCTAACTATTTGAATTACGAAATTGAAGCGGTTGTTGAAGAGGTGGACGGGGTTGAAGTCACCTTTGCCGCTGCGTACGGCATTTATAATCCCGAATCAAGCAATGACACGCTTGCCGTCTTTTTTGTCTCACAAAGGGATTCAATAGAGGAACAAATCACGATAATTCAACAGATGAGAGAGGCCATCATTCGAAAAATCGGAATAGAGCCTGATCACATCATTCCGGTGAAAAAAGACCAATTTCCAAAAACGGAGAGTGGGAAAATCCAGCGTGCCCAGTTAGGCGCAGCACTAAAAGATGGAGCATTCCGTGACATTGAACAGGCACTGGATCTTGCTTCTGAAAATGAACAAACACTCCCAGACTGGTTTTTCAAACGCATTTGGGCTAAGGAGCATATCGGTCCAACTCAGCCTTTTGCTGACCATGTTCTCGTTTTTGAGGATGAAAAAGGACTTTATCAATCGCTTTACGCACAATTTGAGCAAAAGAAACAGCCATATATTTCTGTGAGAAAAGGGCATGAATTTTTGCGTCTGTCCAAAGGGATGTACCAGATAAATCCGAGAATCAAGGGGGATTACGTCAGGCTCGTTGCCGCACTTGAAGCAGATGAACTAAAGACCGGGCGCATGCTCCATCTGTGGAATGTGTCAGACAAAGAAGACACCGTGGATCCTGCGCAGTTCAAAGAGCTGCATGCCAGCACGGGTCAATCCATTTTGTACTTGTATCAAGCATTGAGACAAGCAAATAAAGAGCCCATCCGTCTTGTCGTTGTGACAAAAGGTGGTCAATTTGTGAAGCCTGGAGACGATCTTCATGTGGAGAAAACGCCGCTTGTAGGCCTGCTAAAAACCATTCCGCAAGAATGGGAAGGAGCAGAGGTGTCTCATCTTGATATTGAAGCGGAGGATGTAGAACAGGATGCCAAGCATATTGCGGAAGAATTGTCTGCGATTCATATAAAAGCAGAGGTTTCTTACCGAAATGGGGACAGATTCGTACCAAAGCTGGAAAAAGTCAATATGATCGAAGCGCCTCAAACAGAAGGATTTTTAGAATATGAAGGTCTTTATTTATTGACTGGAGGACTTGGCGGAATTGGATTTGAGCTGTCTAAGCAGATGCTCCAATTTGGCTTAAAGCTCGTATTGATTGGGCGGACATCTCTGGAAGACAGCTTGGAAAAGAAAGAAGCCTTCTCACAGCTAAAAGATGTTGGTGACGTCATTTATATCCAAGCGGATGTGACCAACTTATGTGACGTTGAACAAGCGATTTATGAAGCAGAAAAGCATTTTGGACAATCGTTCCGGGGTGTGCTGCATTTGGCCGGTGCTGGTAATGTGTTTGAGCATTTTCAGCAGGCGGACAAGTATACACTGGCTCATACGTCAGAAGAGGATTTCACAAAAGAAATGTCAGGGAAAGCAGACGGGGCATGGGTCCTGCAGGAAGCCTTTAAGTATGATCCGACAGTACCGTTTGTCTTTTTTGGATCGGTCAATGGCTTTTTTGGCGGTACAACATTTGGGGCATACTCTGCGGCCAACAGCTTTTTAGATGGACTCGCGCACGCTCTCACCTTTCAAGAAGGAAGACGAGCAATCTCTTTGAACTTCAGTATGTGGGATAATCTCGGTTTGTCTAAGGGGCATACCGGAGCAGCTCTCACCGTTCGCAAGGGATTTCAATTGATTGGAAAGAAACAAGGTCTCCATTCATTATGTTTAGGTGTCCGGCTCAATGAAGCGCATCTATTTATTGGTCTGGACGGAGCAAACCCAGACATCGCCGGGTATCTTCAGCCAGCTCCAATACCGGTCTTTGAGAAAAAGCTTTTTTACACCGTTCAGCCTGGCAAAGAAGTGCATGTTGAAGAGATCACGAGCGCCGCAGCAGGCAAATGGGACATTCAGCAAGTACAGGAAATACCGAAAAAACAAGATGGCTTTATTGATCATGAAGCCCTCAAACTGAATCATCACAAAAATGGACAAAGTCTTGAAAAGCAATTACCAGAAACGAAGACAGAGCAGGTTCTTGCCGCCATATGGCAGGACATTTTAGATGTAGATCGCGTGTACAAAGAGGATCAATTCTTCGACCTTGGCGGACATTCACTAAAAGCGACTCAAACCATTTCCCGGATCAATCATGAATTTTCAATGAAGGCGCCTTTAAAAATATTATTTGAAAGCAAACATCTGGCACATCTGGCGCAAATGGTTGATGACATCAAAGGGGCGCCAGCCGTTCAGGAGGCTGAAATTCCAAAGCTTGAAAAGCAAACAAGCTATGAACTGTCTCATGCCCAGAAGCGTATTTGGTTCTTATCCACATTAGAAAAGAGCCATCATTACAATATATTAGGTGCTTGGAAGCTGACAGGATCATTACACATTCAAGCATTAACAAAAGCGATTGGTCTTTTAACAAAACGGCATGAAGCACTTCGGGCAGTATTTAAATCACTTGGCGGCAAGCCGGTCCAACTCATTCGAGAAGACCTTCCGCCATCTGTGACAGTGGCAAATTTCTCGTTATTTAATGAAAAAACAAGAGCGAGAAGACTCAAGCAGCTCATTCAGCAAGAGGCAGAACGTGTCTATGATTTAGAAAGAGGGCCTCTTGCGCAGTGGACGATAGTAGATATGGGCAAGGAGGAGTATTATCTCCTTTGCGCGCAGCACCACATCATTTCAGATGCATGGTCACTCAGCCTGCTCATTCAGGAATTAGAAGTGGCATATGACGCACTGCTTGCAGATGAAACGCCGCAGCTCCCAGCCTTAGAAATCGAATGGACAGACTATGTACATTGGGAGAATGAACAATTAAAGCATCATCAAAAAGACCAAACCTATTGGCTCAATACGTTACAAGGTGAACTTCCAGTGCTGGAGCTGCCGTTTGACCGTCCTCGTCCGCCGGTTCAAACATTTAACGGTGCTACAGAGCAAATTGTACTGGATGAACCGCTTATCCGACGCTTGCAGGCTTTGTCCAAAAAGCAGGGCACGACCTTGTTCATGACGATGCTGTCCGCGTACTACGTCCTGCTTCACAAGCTGTCCGGACAGACGGATATCATCATTGGATCGCCTATCGCGGGCCGGGATGCCAAGCAATCAGAGAAGCTTGTTGGGATGTTTGTGAATACACTTGCGCTGAGACAGGACGTCTCAACAGCAGAGACGTTCGCTGATCTCTTGGAAAACGTGAAAGAGATGACGTTAAAAGCCTTTGAGCATCAGCATTATCCATTTGACAAGCTTGTCGATGACCTTTCGTTAGATCGAGATTTAAGCCGGTCACCTATTTTTCAGGCGGCTATGGGGTATGTCACCGATTCGCTCGATGTAAACCTTAAAGGGCTGACAAGTGAACATGTGATGGTCCATCATACAGTATCTAAATTTGATCTCACCCTTCATATATTTGAACAGGAAGAGCAGCTGTCGATTCATGTGGAATACAATACGGATTTATTTGATCAAGAGACCATTCATCGTTATATGAACTATTATCTCCATGTGCTAGATGGCATGACGGCACAGCCTGAGCGTACATTTGCTGATTATTGCTTAATGGACAAAGTGGAACAGGCGGCCATGATTCTAGGAAAAAATCAAACAGATACGCCATATCCAAAGCGGACGCTTCAAGAATTGTTTGAAGAACAGGTGAAGCGTGATCCTTATCGTATTGCCTTGTCCTATATGGATGAACACATGACGTATGAAGCCTTGGATAAGAAGGCGACAAAGCTTGCTGCTTACTTGCAGTCAAAAGGAATTGGACCAGGCTCCCTTGTACCGATGCTATTTGATCGCTCCTTTGACATGATTGTGTCGGTACTAGGAATCATTAAATCTGGTGCTGCATATGTTCCGATGTCACCTGAATATCCTGATGCACGCATCCGTCTCATCGTTCGTGATACGCAAAGCGATGTGATCATCACCCAGTCTCATCTTGCAGATCGTCTAGTAGGCTTTACAGGTACAAGGATTATCATGGACAAGCCAATACGAGAAACAAATGCAGTGTATCAAAGAGAAGCATCCATCATAGGTGAAGACCAGATCGCCTATGTCAATTACACATCAGGCTCAACAGGTACACCAAAAGGCGTGATGCTCCCTCATGCAGGAGTTATCCGCTTAGTGAGAGAAACAAACTATATCAAGCTCGGTCCAGATGACAAAATGCTACAGCTCTCAAACTATGCTTTTGATGCCTTTACATTTGAATTATGGGGAATGCTGCTGAATGGCGGTCAGCTGATTCTGCTCCCAAAATATGCAGCACTGAATATGGAAGAATTAACGCAATTCATCAAAACGTATCAAGTGACAGCCAACTGTCTGCCAACCGCATTATTTAATCGACTGGTGGAGCACGATCCAAAAAGTGTGGCAGGCTACCGCACATTACTCGTTGGCGGGGAAGCCATGTCTAGTGAGCATGCACGAAAGGCACTGCCGCATATGGAAGGTGTGCTTGTCAATGCTTACGGTCCAACAGAAAACACGACATTAGCCACAACACATCAAGTCACACACGTGCCAGCAGGCGCAAAATCAGTTCCAATTGGTGTGCCGGTGTCGAACTCAACTGTTGTCATACTAGACGAAGCGCTCAATCCAGTACCAGCAGGCGTCAAAGGAGAAATTTATATCGGCGGAACCGGCCTTGCGAAAGGCTACCTTCATGATCCAGAGCAGACAAAGGAGCGGTTTATTGACAATCCTTTTCCTGAACTAAAGGGAGACAAGCTGTATCGTTCAGGCGACCTTGGTACATGGCGGTCAGATGGCACCATTGAATATCTCGGCCGAAAGGATCACCTGGTGAAAATTAGAGGCTACCGTATTGAATGCGGAGAAATTGAGACAGCCCTGCTCAAGCATCCACAAATCAAAGAATGTACAGTCATCGCCAAAACGTATGGCAGCTCAAAACGGCTGGCGGCCTACCTTGTGACAGATGGAGAAAACCCTGTTCCGAGCTGGAAAGCCTTTTTGCAGGAAAGCCTGCCAGGCTATATGATTCCAAGTTACTTTGTCGTACTGGATGAAATGCCGGTGACAACGAACGGGAAGGTTGATCAAAAAGCACTGCCAGAGCCAACAGAAACAATCACCCTTTCACATGATGACGACAAACCGGTCACCGAAACGGAAGAGCGGATTGTCGCCGCTTTCAAGGAAGTGCTTGGTGTGAAGCAAGTAGGTATGTATGACTCCTTCTTTGATTTGGGCGGCGATTCCATTATGAGTATTCAGGCTGTGGCCAAATTAAAAGAAAAAGGTGTTCGAGTTGATCCAAAATGGATTTTCATGCACCCGTCGCCTGCGCAATTAGCCGCACATTTGGACGCAGTGCCAGAAGCCGCTGAGAACGTCGAAAGGTCTCCGAAGGACTACGTGATCGAGCTGAAAAAAGGCGATCCAGCCGAACCGAGAATATTCTTTGCACCGCCTGCTGGTGGAACGGTGATGGGCTATATTGATGTTACTAAGCTCATGACACATCAAGGTGCTGTGTATGCCTTGCAGTCTCCTGGCCTATATGAGGATGAAGAGCCGCAATTCCTCCATTACACGGAGCTTGTAACCCTTTTTATTGAAGCTATTGAGACGTTCTACCGTCCGGGGATTGACTATCTCGCAGGGCATTCAATGGGCGGGCATCTTGCCTACGGAATGAATCAGCGGCTCTGCCATGCAGGGAAAGCACCGAAAGGGCTCATCATTTTAGATACGGTGCCAGTGCTAAGAGATGAGGCAGATCAGGCACTTCATGCCGATATGAACGAAGAAGAAGTGAAAATGCTCGCGCTTGTCCTTGGAATGGGGAATCTGGTCGGCATTCAGCCAGAAGCTTTACAAGGATTGACCTTCCAAGAAGTGAAGCAGAAAATTCTCAAAGAGGCAGAAAAGGATGAAGTTGTTCATCAATTCATGAATGATCAATATTTAGATAAATATTTGCAAATGCAAACGCATAATACGATCATGTCACAAGCCATTGAATTAGAAAAAGAACCATTCCCTGTGCCATTTTATATTGTCCAAAGCAGTGATCACGCAAGCGATTTCCAGAAGAAGTTCGCAGACTGGGAGGCTTATACGAAAGAGTCGTGCTCGTATTACCACATCAAAGGCGACCATGTCACCATGATGAAAAGACCGCAGGCAGATGAACTGGCACGGATTCTTCAAACGATTATAAAGGGGTAAAGACGTATGAATCAGTTATTGAAAACCTTTGAAAAAAAATCAGATCTCATTCAGCTTATTTGTTTTCCTTTTGCCGGCGGATATTCCGCCTCATACCGTCCGCTCTTTGAACAGCTAAAAGACGTGGCCGAAATCACAGCAGCAGAGCCCCCAGGGCACGGCACCAATCTCATGCCGCTTGAATCAAGCATTGACCGGCTGGCAGAGCTGTACAAAGAAGGACTCACGAACAAATTGAACCGCCCATTTATTCTGTTCGGACATTCAATGGGTGGGCTTGTGGTATACAGACTAACCCAGCTGCTAGAAAAGGAAGGAATTTATCCTGCAGCAGTGGTGATCTCAGCCATTCAGCCTCCACAAACAAAACGGCAGATGCTGACGCATTTATCCAACGAAGCATTTGTACAGCATATTGCCGAAATGGGCGGGATTCCAAAGGAATTACTAGAGAACAAACCAATGATGGATTACTTTACACCGTCCTTACGTGCAGACTACCGGGCACTGGAAACCTTCCAGCACACAGATCAATCGATCATCGACACACCTGTTTATTTATTCAATGGGAAGCAAGATGAGAAATGCATGCAGGATGCAAGCGGCTGGCTAAAATGGGCAAAAACCATCGAGCGCACTAATTTCGATGGAGGCCACATGTATATCAACACACACCTTGAGCAATTTGCAGAAGAGATGAGACATGTCATTGAGCTTACAGCCAAGCAGCAATTGATTAGACATTAAAAAGAAAGCGGCCCTCTTTAATGAGGCCGCTTTTACTTATGAATGCTGTTTCTTCACCACATTCCCGCCAATCACCCCGCCAATGACCAGCACCCCTCCGATGAGATGATACCAATCAATCGTTTCGTGTAAAATGAGAACCCCGGCGGCGACCGTGATAAACGCGGATAAATTGTTAAAGATGCTGACCTTTGCCGCTTCTAGCTGCGAGAGTGCATAGTTTGATAGATATGCGGTAAGAAGAGATGAAAGAATACCTAAAAAGAGCATCGACCATACAAAGGATGCTTCTGTAAATGGACTGAAAAACTCCGGCAATGACCCATTGATCGAATGCCGGATAAGCGCGGCGGCATTGAAAAAGACAAAGCCAAAGAAGGTCATCACAAAGGTGAGTTCGATCACATGGAATCGTTTTGTAATCACTCTGGCAAACACACTATATGCACTGGAGGACAGGGCTGAAAGTAAAATCAGCACATAGCCGATGAAATGAGAATGCTTGACATCAATTCCCTTCATGACAAAGAGAAGCATCACCCCGCACACAGAAAGAAAGGTAAACAGCACTTGTATCCATGTCGCACGTTCCTTTAAAAACCAGGCTGCCAGCAGCATCGTCAGAATGGGAATCGTCGCTTGAATGATGCCAGCCTCTGAAGAAGATGTATACATCAATCCCCACACTTGAAAAGCAAAGAACAAAACAGGATAAAGCAAGGAAAACGGTACGATATAAATGAGATCACGCCATTGAATGGATAAGCGATACTTTTTTCGTAGAAACGGATACAGCAATAGAGCGGCAGCAAAAGAAACGGTAAAGCGGTGTGCCAATAAATCGATTGGGTTTGCTGATTCTAATGCTATTTTGACAAACAAAAAGGAAAAGCCAATGATAGAGGCGTATGCGATCGCGGCAGCATACGCTTTTTGTTTTGACATATTCATAACGTGACTCCTTACATGAGCATGCATGCTTCAAATGAATTGACCGGTTCTGTTCTTCTATCGTAATCGGATCATCTAACGTGTACAATAAGAGAACATGATATCTGTACCGGTACAAGGAGGAAAAGGTGTGAGGAAATATGATCAGCTTGTCTTGAGCTTAAAAGAAAAAATGGATTCTGGTGAGTACAGTGCTGGGATGAAAATTCCATCCATTCGCCACTTAGCGGCTCAATATGCAGTGAGTAAAAGCACTGTCATCAAGGCGCTGGATACATTGGAGCGTGAACATCTGCTGTATTCTGTAGAAAGAAGCGGTTATTATGTCGTGAAAACGAAGCAGCGAGCAGACAAGCAGGACGGCACATGGATTGATTTTGCTTCATCTGCACCTGATCCCGTTGTGTTTCCATATGTCGATTTCCAGCACTGCATCAACCAAGCGATCGATTTATATCAAAATGACTTATTTATTTACGGCACAGCCAACGGCTTACCATCACTGCTGCCAGTCATTTCAAAGCGATTAATGGATTATCAAGTGTTTGCTCATCCAGAACAGATCGTCATGACCTCTGGTATTCAGCTCGCTTTATCCATTTTAAGCACCATTCCTTTTCCGAATGGAAAACAAACCATACTAGTCGAACAGCCGGGTTATCACTTATATCTCCAATATTTAGAGAAAAATCAATTGCCTGTGCGCGGAATTCAGCGGACGGAAAAAGGGATCGATCTTATCGAATTAGAGCGTATCTTTCGAGAAGAGGAGATTCGTTTTTTCTATACGATGCCAAGATTTCAAAACCCGCTTGGAACGAGTTTATCAAAACGAGAAAAAAGAGCGATTGCAGCCCTTGCTGAGAAATATGATGTCTACATTGTTGAGGATGATTATATAGCAGATTTAGAATTCGACACAAAAAGAGACCCGATCTACTCGTACGATCAGGCAGGAAAGGTCATTTATTTGAAAAGCTTTTCTAAAATCATTTTTCCGGGGCTGCGAACAGGAGCGGTCGTCTTACCTGAAGAACTGATTCGGCCTTTTAGCGAACACAAACGGCTGATTGATATCGACAGCTCTATGCTGTCCCAGGCAGCCTTAGAAATATATTTAAAAAGCGGGATGTTTGAGCGGCATAGAGACAGGATGCGGGCGACCTATCGAAACCGCTCCAAGCAGCTCGTGGCAAGATTAAAAAATGATCAGAGCGCTTATCAGCTGGGAGAACAGGAGCCGGCTACCCATACACATTTACGTGTCGACCGGTCGATTCCCATGAACCAGGTTATTCAGCAGCTGAAAAAGGCATCTGTTTCCATTCAGCCAATTGACCGTTATTACCTGTCGGCCTATCAAAAGGACCCCATTCTTCAGCTGAACATTTGGCAGGTGAAAGAAGAGCAGATCACACGCGGAGTCGATCTATTAAAGACGGTATTTCAGCAAAGCACGCGTTATTAAAGGCGGGACAGTATATCGCTGCAAGTGAGTCTCTCAACGCTTTCAGCCGCAGCAGGTTTTCGTGTGCATACCGCCATTTGGTAGGCAGGGTCAAGTGAGTATGTTTGAACAAAGCAAGGCGCTTCATGATCAGGTAATGTTAACGCAGCCTGTCCATCCTCTGACAGACGGGCTGTAAAGGACGAAAGCCCATAGGATAATCCTTTTCCAGTCAGCTTGATAAAGGCCTCCTTCATTGACCAAAGATGAAAGAAATAGGCTTCCTGCCGTTCTGCCGGCTGTGAGAGTAAATCCTGATACTCATCCGCTGAAAAAAATCGTTTGGCAATCGCCAGATCAATAGGCTTGATTTCCTCAATATCAATGCCCACAGGTGCATCATCTACTGCGCAAACGACCCAATCGCCAGAGTGAGAAAGATTAAAATGAAAAGAAGGAAGCTGCCGGACGACAGGCTTGCCATTGCCCTCAGTTTCAAAAACGATCCGATCCATAGGCAGATCGTACATATCATGGATCGTTTGACGAACCAGCACCTCACCTAACAAGGTTCTTCTTGCATCGATCAAAAAACGAAAGCGTTCAGCCGCAGCACGCTTTTCAGATGACACAAAGGGTTTCAGCCGCTCTATTTGTTGTTGTGCATCAATTTCATCTAAGTGTTGTAATTTGATAGCAAATATCTTCATAACGAACCTCTAATTTTTTACATTGATTGTACCATTGAAGAGTGCCGCTTAAAAGGGTCCATTAACGTAAAGAGGCAGCGAGCCTCGCTGTTTTACGTCTGTTTCACGATGTGAACACCATTCGGATCAGTTGTATCAACTCCATCATCATCTGTCATAATCACGTTAAGCAGGGAAAGCTGTTCACCTTTTTGCCAGTGAATGGGCTGATGCAAAGGTGCTAGCAGCTGATCGACTTTAGGTGTCTGTGACAAATCAGGA
The DNA here is from genome assembly GCF_038629965.1 of Bacillus sp. FSL L8-0654. Classification (NCBI taxonomy): domain Bacteria; kingdom Bacillati; phylum Bacillota; class Bacilli; order Caryophanales; family Bacillaceae; genus Bacillus; species Bacillus sp. FSL L8-0654. The sequence goes on from NZ_CP152026.1 coordinate 423,649, forward strand.
ACAGCAATTGTCATAGCATGCAGCGCATCGGTTCCAGTTTCAATGACATCTGTACGGCGCTGTAATTCAAGCCTTAAACGAAGAGGTGTCGAAAGAAACGTTCTCCGTTCCCCAGCTTGGATTGGCCAGTTTAGTTCTTTAGCTTGTGCAAGCAGTTGATCATATTTTTCGTCTGAGACAAGAAAGCCGATGTGATCAAAAAGGACTTTTTTGCTATAGCCAAATGTGATATTGATCTGTCCTTTTCTCATTTCGATGATTCGAAAAGTCGGCTGCTTTTCTCTAAAATCATCCTATGTCAGCGGGGGATGATAGGAGCCATCCTTTGTGAAACGGCCTTTAACCTCAAAGCCTAGCGAACGATATGTTTGTTCTGTCTCTTCAACAAATGGTGTCCAGTAATGATAGTGGAAAAGCTGCATAGGTCTCATCTCCAGTATGTGAATATTCTGTTTATTTATTTTAGCACAAGAAAAGCCATTCTAATTATAGAATGGCTTGCTTTCATCTTGTAAGGGTTTGAACAGGTTTTTCTGCTGTTTTTGTAATGAGCAGCTGCAGGAGCCGTGTTGATTGCGGCAAGGAGAAACGAAGGACAAGACCTGTGAAGATCGCAGTCAAAATCGTTCCAATGCCAATCGGTCCACCGAGCATCCATGCAAACAAAAGCACTGTTAACTCAATGCCATTTCGAACCCACTGTACGTTCAGCCCCGTTTTCGCTGAGATGAGCAGCATTAATGAGTCCCGTGGCCCAGCGCCAAGATTGGCTGAAACATAAATGCCAACGCCATATCCAGAAACAACAACACCTGTAATAAATATATATAAGGCCGGAAAATAACCGTGTGGCGCAGGTAATATCGCATTAAAGAAATCAATAAACACGCCAATCAGCACCATGTTCAGTAATGCGCCGACCTTTGGAAATGATTTCGTAAAAACAGAAGTCAGTGTCACAATGAGTGCACCAATAATGATGGACCACTGTCCAATCGTGAGTCCAAAATGCTGAAACAGTCCGTAGTGGAAAGCGTCCCAAGGACCAATCCCAAGGATCTTCCCTTTCACTGTCAGCGATAGTCCAAAAGCTAGTACGATCAATCCAACAAAATAAAAAAACCAACGTAAAAGATGTTCCCGCTTCAAAAGCATTCCCTTCTTTCTTAAACACTCGATTTCCATCGTAACATACTCTCACTCCCCTTTAAATGGCTTTGCTCAATTGTAATCGCTTACTTCAAAAAAAGAATTTTGTCGAATTGTAAGGGTCAAAACATCAAAACAGGCAGCAAGACTTTCGGATTGTTTTTTTTAGCAAAAGAAGCCATTAATTTCCGCATTTTAAGAGAAAAAGAAAATAATTCAATATATTTTCCCAAAAAAATAATCTGCACCAATTAAAGAATAATTATCTTTAAATAGAAGAGATTGTATATAAATTATGTCATTAGACCTGTTTGAAGGAAAAGGAAAATGCGGAGGTATACGATAAAAAAGGTCATTTTATTGGAAAAAACATAGGTGAATCAAACATCGAGAAGTGTATGTTACTAAATGACTATTTTTGTCGAAAATAGTCATTTAGTCATGTTGAGGCATTTGAAATGTTACTGATATTCTTTACCAAAGTGTGGGAGGTGAACTGGTACATACCATTACGATATGAAGCGAGAAAAAGGGGAGGTCAAAGAATGAACTTATTAAAAAGAACGAGTCAATTATTTCTTATATTGGTGCTGATCGTTGGAAATTTATTAACGGTCTCACCAGCTGTTACGAAAGCCGCTGGGACGGTGGTTGTCAATAACACGGATTCATATATTATTGGGAGTAGACCGCTAGTTCTTCAGCAGCTTGATGGGAATAATCCAACAAACGTAAAAGCTAGTGTACAGGTGAAGGGAATCGATATAGGTGCAGTGAATGGTGTTGCTGTAAGTGATCGAGAAAATGTTGTGTATGCATTTGCAAATAGCACTACCCCTACTCTATATAAAATAAATGCGACATCAGGACAAGCAGAGAGTGTAGCCCAATTACCAGAAGGTGCTTCTAATGCCGTTGTGTATCAAGATAAATATATATATTCTTACGCTTCTAATGGTGAGTATTTCCTTGGAACATACGATTTAGTTACGAAGAAAAAAACGGCCAAAAAAATTGTAGGCTATGACATTGGTTCTGGCGTTGGCGGAGATCTTGTCGTTGATAAGGACGGCTATCTTTGGTTCGCATCAAATGGCAGTGGAGCCATTGCGCAAATGAACCCTGATACAGCAGAAGTCATTCGTGTCATTCCGATTAAAAATGCGGATGGTAAAACGATTGAAGGAGGCGTTCGGGGGATTAGCTTTTTGCCAAATGGACAAATGCTATTACAGTCAGGGTTAAATGAATCCATTGGTCATTCAACTCTTTTTACACTTGATGCGAAAACATTAAGTACAACATATATGGGCACTGTAGGTGATTCATTATCTTACGACCTAGCTTCACGTGTAAAACCAGAATTTGATCCATATCCTCCAGAGCTTGAATCTGAAAAATCAGTTGTCTTACAGAAAAAAGCAGAGGGTAACACAGATGAGAAGCATCCAGAAGTAGGCGACACGTTACTTTATACAATTAAAACAAAAAATACTGTGCAATATGGTATTGTCAAAAATCTGATCATATCTGATAACCTGCCAAGCAGCTTAACGTATGTTTCAGGGTCGCTTAAGGTGGATGGAACAAGCGTAACAGATGAAAAAGATCAAGACAAAGGTGATTATACAAACGGCACTGTTTCAGGTCAAATAGGTGACGTGAAAGATACCGATTGGCACACAGTGACATTTGAAGCGACGGTAGGCAAAGGTCAGGCAGGCAAAGATATTCAAAATACCGCGAATGTCAAAGGGGAAAACACACCACCGGACAAACCAACAACAAACATAGAAATTTACCCGCGTGACCCAAAGCTTGAATCAGAAAAATCAGCCGTCTTACAGAAAAAAGCAGAAGGTAACACAGATGAGAAGCATCCAGAAGTAGGCGACACATTACTGTATACCATTCAAGCCCGTAATGCTGTTGAAGACAGCGTCATTGAAGATCTTGTGATTTCTGACAAGTTACCTCAAGGGTTATCATATGTACCAAATTCTCTACAGATAGATGGAAATCCAGTCACAGATACAAAAGATGATGACAACGGTGATATGACAGACGGAACTGTCACTGGAACGTTCGGTGAAGTGAAAGATGCGAAATGGCATACAGTGACGTTCGAAGTGACGATTAACAAAGGGCAGGCAGGCAAAGACATTCAAAATACAGCCAATGTCACAAGCGGCAACACACCGCCAGATGAACCGACAACGAATGTAGAAATTTATCCGCGTGACCCGAAGCTGACCTCTGAAAAATCAGCCGTCTTGCAGAAAAAAGCAGAAGGTAACACAGATGAGAAGCATCCAGAGGTTGGTGACACTCTTCTTTATACAATTAAAACAAAGAATACGAAAGAAGACAGTCACGTTGAAAACTTAGTGATCTCAGATGAACTGCCGGAAGGATTGGCGTATGTACCGAATTCACTACAGGTGGATGGAGATACAGTCACAGACGCAAAGGATGACGATAACGGAGACTTTACAAACGGAACCGTTTCAGGACAATTTGGCGACATTAAGGATACAGATTGGCATACGGTGACGTTTGAAGTGACGGTTGAAAAAGGACAATCTGGTAAAGACATTCAAAATACAGCCAATGTCACAGGCGGCAACACACCGCCGGATAAGCCGACAACAAAAACAGAAATCTATCCGCGTGATCCAAAGCTTGAATCAGAAAAATCAGCGGTCTTGCAGAAAAAAGCAGAAGGTAACAAAGATGAGAAACACCCAGAAGTAGGTGATACCCTTCTTTATACAATTAAAACAAAAAACACGATAGAAGACAGCCTTGTTGAAAATCTAGTAATCTCAGATCAATTACCAAAAGGACTGAAGTATGTCACGGGATCTCTTCAGGTTGATGGAGAATCTGTCACGGATGTAAAAGACGATGATAGCGGAGACTACACAGATGGAAAGGTTACAGGTTCTTTTGGTGATGTGAAGGATACGGACTGGCACACCGTGACGTTTGAAGTAACAGTTGAAAAGGGACAGGCTGGTCAAGACATTCAAAACACAGCCAGCGTCACAGGCGAAAACACACCGCCAGAAGAGCCAACGACAGAAACAAAAATTTACCCTCGTGACCCAAAACTAACATCAGAAAAATCAGCGGACATTCAAAAGAAGGCAGAGGGCAACACAGATAAAAAGACACCACAGGTAGGCGATACCCTTCTGTATACAATCAAAACAAAGAATCTTGAAGAAGACAGCATCGTCAACAATCTCGTGATTTCCGATGAATTGCCAGAAGGTCTTCAATATGTCGAAGGGTCATTAAAAGTAGATGGACAAGCTGTTACAGATGCAAAAGATGACGACAACGGAGACTACACAAAAGGCACAGTAACCGGTCAAATTGGCGATATCAAAGATACGGACTGGCATACAGTGACCTTTGAAGCGAAAGTCGCTAAAGGCCAATCAGGTAAAAGCATTCAAAACACAGCGAAAGTAACAGGCGAAAACACACCGCCAGATGAACCAACGACCGAAACAAAAATTGGACCAAGAGATCCAAAGCTTGAATCAGAAAAAACATCTGAAATCTCTCAAAAAGCAGAAGGCAATACAGATGAAAAACAAGTACAGGCAGGCGACACTCTTCTTTACACCATCAAAACAAAAAATAGTGTAGAAGACAGTGTCATCAAAGATCTAGTCATCACAGATAAGCTGCCGGAAGGTCTTCAATATGTCGAAGGTTCATTAAAAGTAGATGGACAAACCGTCACAGATGCAAAAGATGACGACAACGGAGATTACACAAAAGGCAAAGTAACTGGTCAATTTGGCGATATCAAAGATAACGATTGGCATACCGTAACGTTTGAGGCGAAGGCTGTCAAAGGATCTGAAGGTAAAACCATTCAAAATATTGGAGTCGTGAAGGGTGAGAATGTAGATGAACCAGACAAACCTGAAAACTCAACGACAGTAGAACCACCGAATGTGCCAGAAGTGCCAGCAAATCCAGATCAACCTTCTGATCCACAACAGGATACACCTGGACATCATCTTCCGAATACTGCAACAGCAATGTACAACCTTTTACTAGCAGGATTTGCCCTTGTATTAATAGGTGCATCCCTTATTGTATGGAAAAGAAGAAAAAGAAACGGATAATCGTCCATGGTTCAAAAAATCATCTCAACTCTATTGATTACAGCAGGTATTTGTCTTGTGATCATAGGATATATAAGGATCGTTGATGGACAAAGGCAAGTAGATCAATCTTTCCAGTCTGCACAAGCAGCCATTCAGCAAAAGGGGGAAACGGATTCCCCTTTTGTTCCAAAGGCTGGTGAAACCATTGGACTCTTACACATTCCAAAGTTAAACGCTGAGTTACCAATTGTAGAAGGAACAGAAGCAGAGGACTTGGCAAAGGGTGTTGGTCATTATCATGAGAGCAATTTACCAAATGAACAGGGACAAATCGTTTTATCTGGGCATCGTGATACTGTGTTTAGACGAACAGGAGAACTTGTGAAAGGGGATCAACTCGTCATTGAGCTTTCATACGGTCGGTTTACCTATGAAATTGAGAAAACAAAGATTGTAAAAAAAGATGATCAAAGTATTATTACACTACAACAGGAAAAGGAAGAACTTGTCCTGACAACATGCTATCCTTTTTCTTTCATTGGTCCTGCACCAAACAGATATATCATATATGGAAAGCGTGTTTAACCACTGGATCAGCCTGCAACTTATCCTTTCACTAACCGATTAAAGCGCTTCATTCCTTGATAAAGAGGGAATTGCCTATATCTAGAGATGCAGGAGGGGGGTCAATTTGTTAAATCAAGACTATGTAAGATATATAGATAACTTTGGAAGAATTGTTCTTCCGACAGATATAAGAAAACGGCTAAAAATTCTTCCGCAAGATTTTATGGAGATTTATCGAGAAGAAGACCAAATTGTGATGAAGCCATATTGGCAGGACAAACCTTGTATCGTCACAGGGGAAGTGACAAACTCCAATAAGGTGCTATCCGGCGGGGTGGTCATCAGTCCAGAGGGAGCGAGACTGCTCCTGCAGGATTTACTGGCGCTTCGCCTGCAAAAAGAGATATAAAAAAAGGCTGTTCTCACCACGTGAGAACAGCCTTTTTTCATCATACTGGATTTAATATCCGGTTTAAGAATTGTTTTGTTCGTTCTTCCTTTGGTCGTTTGAAGATTTCTTCCGGGGGACCTTGTTCGACGATGACGCCGCCATCAATAAAAATCACTTCGTCTGCTACTTCTTGGGCAAACTTGATTTCATGTGTGACAACTGCCATGGTCCAGCCTTCCTTCGCTAGATCCTTCATGACCTTTAAGACTTCCCCGACAAGCTCAGGGTCAAGCGCAGAGGTTGGTTCATCAAAAAGCATGAGCTCTGGCTGAATGGCAAGTGCACGGGCAATCCCGACACGCTGCTTTTGACCGCCTGAGAGCTGGAATGGATACAGATCCTTTTTATCTTCCAGACCGACCTTTTGCAAGAGCTGAATGGCTTCCTTTCGAACCGTTTCCTTTGGACGGCGCTGCACCTGAACAGGACCTTCCATCACATTTTCAAGCACTGTACGGTGAGGAAACAGGTGATAATCCTGAAACACCATTCCTGATTTCCGGCGTAACTTCAGGAGATCAGCTGATTTATTTTTTTTCGAAAAATCAATCGAGAAATCATCGAAGGTAAAGGAGCCGCCATTTGGTATTTCAAGTGCATTTAAACAGCGAAGCATCGTTGTTTTTCCTGAACCAGATGGACCGAGAATGGCCACAACCTGCCCTTTGTTGATCGAAAAATCAATCGACTTTAAAATTTCGTTTTCACCAAAGGATTTCTTGAGACCTTTGACTGTTAGCATGTCGTTCCCTCCTTACCTTGCGACATATCGATCAAGTCGTTTTTCAATTTGATGCTGAACGAGCGATAGAATGAAGCAGAATACCCAATAGATGAGGGCTGCTTCCATATAAATAAACAAGATTTGATCCAAGTTCGCCGCAGCAATTTCCTGTGATTTACGGAACATCTCTGCCACGAGAATTTGGGAGGCAAGGGATGTATCCTTCACTAAACTAATAAATGAATTAGAGAGCGGTGGAATCGATACACGCACAGCCTGCGGTAAAATCACGCGGACGAGCGTTTTGCGATGCGTCATTCCGATTGAATAACCAGCTTCCCATTGTCCTTTTGGAACAGACAGGACAGATGCACGGATAATTTCCGACGCATACGCACCTACGTTTAAAGAAAAAGCAATAATGGCACTTGGATATGGATCAAGTGTGATATTAAATGTCGGAAAGAAATAGAAAATAATAAACAATTGCACAAAAAGCGGCGTTCCGCGAACGGCCGACACATAGATGGAGAAAATCCATCTGAGGGCTTTAATCTTAGACATTCTAGCAAGAGCTGTCACAAGCGCGATAAAAATACCAATAATAAAGGCAATGATGGCGAGGGGAATTGTATAATAAATCCCCTGCATCACCATTGGCCAAAAAGATTGCTGAAGAAGATCCCAAGGAATGACGACTCCCAGGATATTATTTTGTAACATCTTCACCAAACCATTTCTTAGAAATCTTAGCAAGTGTACCGTCTTTCTTCATTTCTTTTAATGCGCCATTCACTTTGTCAACGACTTCGCCGCTGCCTTTTCTGAATGCGAAATACGTTTCTTGAGGATCTCCTGTTTCAAATGCAACTTTTAGGTTTTTGTTACCGCTTGTTTTCAAGTAATTCAATACAGCCAATTTGTCATTGAACGTTAGATCAGCACGTCCTTGCTGAATCAATTGAATGGATTGTGCAAGACCTTCAACGCCTTCAATCTTAGCGCCAGCATCTGTTGCTAATTTATTGTAGTTACTTGTTAACGATTGTGCTGCTTTTTTGCCTTTGACATCAGATAGTTTCTTGATGTCGTTGTTATCTGATTTTGTCACAACAATAGCTTGAGATGTCGTGTATTTATCAGAGAAATCATATTGATTTTCACGTCCAGTTTTCCCAACTTGGTTTGCTACCACGTCAAAACGTTTTGCATTCAGTCCAGCAAACATACTGTCCCATTGTGTTTCTTTGAATTCAGGTTTTAAGTCAAGACGTTTTGCTACTTCAGTGATGACTTCTACATCGTAGCCAGTTAATTTATCTGTCTTTTTGTCATGGAAGGTGAAAGGAGCATAAGTTCCCTCTGTTCCGATGGTTAATACACCTTTATCCTGAATGGATTTCCAAAGGTCTCCTGGTTCCTTAGACCCAGATTGTTTATTCGCGTTGTCGCTTGCACCAGATCCACATGCCGTGATCAATGCAACACAAACGCCTAAAATAATGGCAAAGAACATTTTTTTCATTTTATTCCCCACTTTTCTTGTTGGTATTTACAACATATGATCTTACAGAGAAGCAACCTAAAAGTAAAGCATTTGAAACTAGCTTGAGCGAATCTCACCAACTTTATGCCCTCAAACGGTCGAACGGACAAACGATAGAACTATACCCAAGTTAAAAGGTGAATAAAACCAATCACAAGTTCAAGATGATTAAGATGATTTGATTGGAGGAACGTTAGATAAACGATTCGGGTAAAATATGCAATGATCATCCCAACGAAATTTTCCAATCGATTCAATTGACTTCTAAGAAACAAAAGGGAAGTGTGAACATTTGCATACATCGAAACAAAAACCTGTCATGATCTTAATACACGAAATATACGGAATAAATGATCATATGAAGAGTATGATCCATTATTTCGACAAAGCTGGATTTGAGGTTAATTGTCCTCATTTATTGGGACCGGCGAAGCACTTCCCTTATGTCAGTGAAAATGAGGCTTACGACTACTTTATGAATAAAGTTGGTTTTGATAAGCCGGTAAAGAGTGTACTGAATCTGGCAAAAGAGTTAAAGACGAAGAATGCCGCGATAGATATATTTCTGCTAGGTTTTAGTGTGGGGGCAACAATTGCCTGGCGATGCAGCCAAAATGATCAGCTGTTTAGAGGAGTTATTGGATTTTATGGTTCAAGGATCAGAGATGACGTCGATCTTGCGCCCGCCTGCAAAACGCTGTTATTTTTCCCGGAGATCGAAGCATCCTTTCATCCCAGGGAGATTGCGAGTGTTTTGGAGAAAAAGAAAAAGCTTTGCGTGACAATAGTAGAGGGAGAGCATGGATTCGCCAATCCTTATTCTGCGGCTTTTCACGCTGAATCTAAAAATCGCTGCTTTCAGGAAATAGATGAATTTATCAAAGTGTGTTTGCTAAAAGCAGAATGACTTGTGACAAAAGTGATCATAAGAACTGTCTAAAATGAGACTCGAAAAGAATGAAACGAAACCAGTGTGCAACGATAAAGTTTCATGCTGGTTTTTTTGTGCAATATTTTAGATATATGACATCCTATCCACCACATAGTTGTGCGAACATTACTAAAATAAAGACTTTGAGACAGTGACCATAGAAGGAAGCATATTTATTATAAAAGATGTATAATTAGTAGGTTGTTTTGAAAATGGAATGAATCACATGGAGACATGTTTTGATAACAGAGCATCTTAGAAGAAGGAGGGCATCATTGTGGATGTTGGACAAAATCAGCCTGAACAATTGAAAAGGGCGATGACCTCCCGCCATTTATTTATGATTTCACTTGGCGGTGTCATAGGGACAGGCTTTTTCTTAGGAACGGGCTATACGATTGGACAAGCAGGACCGGTCGGAGCCGTTCTTTCATATATTGTGGGCGGATTGATCATGTATTTAACCATGCTGTGTCTTGGGGAGCTGTCTGTTGCACTTCCTGTGTCGGGGTCGTTTCATACGTATGCGACGAAATTTGTCAGCCCGGCAGCGGGTTTTGCTGTCGGCTGGATTTATTGGCTCGGCTGGGCAGCAACGGTTGCCCTTGAGTTCTTATCAGCAGGGCAGCTGATGAGGCGCTGGCTCCCGCAAGTGGATGTGTGGATTTGGTGTCTCGTATTCGGACTCTGTCTTTTCTTATTAAATGCCCGGTCAGCGAAAGCGTTCGGGGAGTCGGAATTTTTCTTTTCTACCATTAAGATTATTGCAATTTTACTCTTTATTGGCGTAGGCGGAGCGGCGATGTTTGGGTTTATTGATACAACGAGCGGTGAACCCGCCCCTTACTTCAGCCATTTTGTGAATGACGGGCTGTTTCCAAATGGCCTGCTTGCTGTTGTGGTTACGATGATCACAGTGAATTTTTCATTTCAAGGAACAGAGCTGATCGGGATTGCGGCAGGAGAAAGTGAAAACCCTGAGAAAACCGTTCCCCGTTCGATCCATCAGACCGTATGGCGTACACTTGTCTTTTTCGTCTTATCTATTTTTGTCTTAGCGGGTATGGTGCCTTGGAAGGAAGCTAGTGTGCTGCAAAGCCCATTTGTTACTGTGTTTGAGAGAACGGGCATTCCTTTTGCGGCAGACATCATGAACTTTGTCATTATCATTGCTTTATTATCTGTTGCGAACTCTGGCTTGTATGCATCAACAAGAATGCTGTATTCCTTATCGAAGGAAGGAATGGCAGGAAAAGCATTTAGACGCGTCAATCAGCGCGGTATTCCGATGAATGCCTTACTGCTCACCTTCCTGTTTACAGGGATTTCGCTGTTATCCGGCTTCTTTGCAGAGAAAACGGTATTTGCCTGGATCGTGTCCATTGCCGGCATGAGTGCCCAGACAGGCTGGATCACGATTACATTATCACAGCTGCTTTTCCGTAGAAAATACTTGAAAGCAGGCGGAAAGCTGGAAAACTTAAAATTTAAAACGCCTCTTTATCCTGTGCTGCCGATCATTGCAATTACACTGAATACCATCGTATTGGTCAGTCTTGCCTTTGATCAAGAGCAGCGCATCGGGCTATATGTCGGCGTACCGCTTATGATCATTGGATATGTTGTCTATCACCGCTATGTGAAAAAGCATCAGGCACAAAGTGAGCCGCTGAAGCTGCAAATCAATGGAGATGACGAGATCCGGTTTTAAACCATCAAAAAGAAGCCAACCCAATCGGGAGGCTTCTTTTTTTGATTCAATGAACGCCTTTCATCGCTTTCTTAATCACTGGTGTAAGTAATAGCATCACAACGCATAAAACGATGGCAAGGAATCCGATGATACCGAAATAGACGGTTTCCGGCACTTTATCAAACAGTTTGACTACTTGCGCATTGATCGCCTGTGCCATCGCATTTGAAAGGAACCAAAGGCTCATCGTTTGCGCTGAGAAGGCAGCAGGGGCCAGCTTTGTTGTCGCTGACAGTCCAACTGGTGATAAGCAGAGCTCCCCGATCACGACGAGGAAGAAGCTCAAAACGAGCCATAATGGGCTCACAAGTGTGTTCGGACCAGACATGTATGCAGGAATGATCATGATGATGAAGGATAATCCTGCAAACAAAAGACCGAGTGAGAACTTAATCGGGGTAGACGGCTGTTTCTTCCCAAGTCTGACCCATAACCAAGCAAACACTGGAGACAGCAGCACAATAAAGATTGGGTTCAATGATTGGAACCATGAAGACGCTAGTGTCATCCCAAGGAAATTCAAGTTTGTTCGTTGATCTGCATATGTCGCTAAAATGTTTGAGCCCTGTTCTTGAATCGCCCAGAACATCACGGCAGCAAGGAACAATGGAATATAAGCGAGAACCCTGGATTGTTCCACTGCGCTCGTCTTTTTACTGAAATACATGATAATGAAATAAACAATTGGAATGAGTACACCAAGGGCACTGACAAACCAAGTGAATAGATTAATTGTGAGTGCGCCTGTTTGAATGCCAATGACAGCAAAAATCGCAAGCAAAATCACAACCAATGAACCGTAAATTTTGAAGTTCTTACGTTCGGCAGCTGATAATGGATTGGTCACATACGTGCCGGCAAGACCAAGGTTCGGTTTTTTTGTGACCACAAATGTAATGAGTCCAACAAGCATCCCAACGGCAGCAAGTGAGAACCCGAGGTGGAAATTCACTTTTTGACCGAGTGTTCCGACAATTAATGGAGAGATAAAGCCACCCATATTGATCCCCATGTAGAAAATACTAAATCCAGAGTCCCTGCGCGGGTCTGTTTTTGTATACAGGTCGCCAACAATGTTTGAAACGTTTGGCTTGAGAAGACCTGTCCCGATAATAATCAGTCCCATACTAATAAAGAGCGCTGTTGCTCCGCTTGGCAAAGCCAAAATCACGTGGCCAAGCATAATGAAAACTCCGCCATAAAAGACCGTACTGGATGATCCAAATACCCGGTCGGCGAGCCATCCGCCAATCACTCCTGACATATAGACAAGCGCACCGTAGACAGACATGATCGAATTGGCTGTCGTCTGATCAAAGCCTAGACCGCCTTTTGTCACCTCTGTGTACATATAATAAATAAGCAGTGCACGCATGCCATAATAGGAGAAACGCTCCCAAAATTCAGTGAAAAACAGTGTGTAAAGTCCTTTAGGATGTCCAAAAAACCCTTTTTGAGGAACACTTTTAACAATTTTATCGTGGTCAATTGTAGACATGGCATAGATCCTTTCTTAAAAAAAGAGATATGAGAAAAATGATATTCTTGTATAGTTCTTGTGTCAATATAAAACTATTCTAAAACAGGAAAATGTTAGTTCAATAGGCGTAAAGACTCAAAAAAATGAAAAATTCATTGAAGTGAAAATTATCGGAAAGTTATTTCGAAAGAATTTATTTAAAATTTGAAGTAATGTACAAGCAAACCTTTGACACATGCATAGGATGACGAGAGAACATGTGTGAAAAGGAGTGATTTAGGTTGGGGGAATTGAATGAAGCTGATCTAAAAAAACCTGTTGTCAATGTACTAGATTTTGGCGTAATTGCTGACGGGAAAACGGATTGCACAGCTAAGCTCAATGAATGTTTAGAGTGGACAAAAGCACAGGGGTATTCCCATGTCTGGCTGCCGAGCGGCACGTATTTAATCGATGCGGTGTACAGAGGTGATTTATTTTTTCCTTTTCGAGGTGCGGGTATACGGGTGCCAAGTCATATATGCATTGAGATGGCGTCAGACGCTGTGATAAAGGTAAAACCAAATGATTCATGGGGGTATGCAGCCTTTTATATAGGAAAGGTTCAGCATGTGACCATCCGAGGCGGGCGTATTGAAGGGGATCGTCATGAGCATGTATACAAGCCGCTCCCCGCTGAACGAAGAACCCATGAATGGGGCTTTGGGATATGTATTGAAGGTGCCTCACATGTGGAGGTGAATCATGTCCAAATAAAAAATTGTACGGGAGACGGCATCATTGTCAGTCCCCATGGTTTATTGACAGAGGGTGAACCTTATTCTCCTGCTGCATCTATTGATATTTCTGGCTGCACCATCACAGATTCGAGACGAAACAATATTTCGATTACAGGCTGTGATGGGGTTATTGTGGAGGATTGTCTCTTGGAAAGAGCAGGAGTAAATGGGGTCGAGCCCAGAATGGGCATTGATATTGAAGGCTATGGAGAAAATGCCGTTAATATGGAGGAGCCTTTGAATATTCAGATTCGCAACAACATCGTCAGAGGAGGTGCTGCAAGCTCCATCTATAACTTTAACGGCTATGGTGTGATCATTGAAGGCAATCATACAGATAGCAGTATCTCCTATGGCTTCTCCACCGAAACGATCATTGCCAACAATTTGATTCGTGCAGTAGGAGGAGGTGTGACAAAAGCAGGGATTACGAGCTTAGGCGTCTCACTTGGCCAAACGGAAAACAATGTAATGATTATTGGCAATATGATTGAGGGGTTTGAAAAAGGAATTGATGTGAGAGGAGACAGCGTTCACATTACAGGCAATAAGATTAGTCTTTTTGAAGATGCGGCTGTGTCCGTTTATATGGCGAATCGTATTCTAATAGAAGGAAACCATATTGAATCAGGAACGAATACCGGAAAAAGAAGCGCCTCGCTGCGTATCTATCAATCGGATAGTGTCGTCTTTTCAAACAATACGGTCTACTCTGTTATCGATGCGGCCGTGGTGAGAGGAACGAATATTCTCATCCAGCACAATCAATTCAAAGAATTCAGCAGAGGAATCTGGGTGCAGGAAGGGGAAGCTGGGCTCAACGGCAACCACTTTATTCAAGAAGGACACCCGGAGCTAGATTCTTCGTATACGATCAGTGTCACTGGAAATGCAAAGGCTTTCATCTGGCAGAATCGCTTTAAGCACTATCAAAACTACGCTGTATACAGCAGCACGACGGGGGCATTGGAAATTAAAGATAATTCCTTTGAAGAAACATCCTTATATGTGGTGATGTATATTAAAAATGGTTCACCACAAATTGGAGATAACCGTTTCTATTTAAATCGATCGATTGGACAGCCGACGGCGATCTTTATTGACCAGGCCGCCTCAGCCCGTGTGCTGCGCAATAACATCATCAATATTTCTCCTCAAAAAGCAATTGCCGTCCGCACCGCCAATTCCACTCATTCTGTCATCGCTCACAACATGCTGGAGCGTAGTCAACTGGTGACACATACCACAGACAGGCTCATCGGAAATATTGAGATTGATACACCGTCATGAGTGTTTGAAATCCCTTATTTTGGAGGTTCAGAAGGCGGTTGACAATCCTGTAAAAAGGGCATATAGTAATAATTATTTTTCATTTTTCGCAACATTTGCCCTTTTTTTTATTAATAAAACCGATTAATTCAATCAGAAAAATGTATCTAAGGACTTCGGTTTGATACATTTAGGATATAGAAAGGATGAAGAACAAGTGTCACAGCCGAAAAGGAAGCTCAAGCTAGGCGTATTCATCGCAGGAACTGGACATCACGTTGCCTCTTGGAGACATCCGAATGCAGTACCAGACGCAGCCATGAATCTAGATTATTTTAAACAATTAGCGAAAAAGGCAGAGGAAGGAAAGCTGGATTTGCTCTTTTTAGCCGACAGTTTATCCATTAATCAAACCTCTCATCCGAACGTATTAACAAGATTTGAACCGCTCACGCTGCTTTCATCTATTGCTGAGTCTACTTCAACCATTGGTTTAGCAGCAACAGCTTCCACTACATACAGTGAGCCTTTCCATATTGCAAGGCAGTTTGCCTCCCTTGATCATTTATCAGGCGGAAGAGCGGCGTGGAATGTGGTCACATCTTCTATTGAAGAAACAGCGAAAAATTTTAGCGGAGAAGAGCATTTAGCACACCATAAACGATATGAGCGGGCAGAAGAGTTCGTCGAGGTCGTCAAAGGTCTCTGGGATTCTTGGGAGGAAGACGCCCTTGTCAGAAACAAGGAAACGGGAGAATTCTTCGAATCTAGTAAGCTTCATGAGCTCCAGCACAAAGGTGAGTTCTTCTCAGTAAGAGGTCCTCTCAACGTATCACGCACGCCGCAAGGGCAGCCCGTGATCATTCAAGCAGGATCTTCTGAAGATGGCCAAAAGCTTGCAGCAAAAACAGCAGAGCTCATTTTCACTGCACAAAACGATCTCGACAAAGCGAAGGAATTTTATCAAAGCTTGAAGGGGAAAGTAGAGGCTGCTGGCCGTGCTAGAGAGGACGTCAGCATCATGCCGGGTATCTTTCCGATCATTGCTGATACAGAGGAAGAAGCCCAAGCGAAATATGAAGAATTACAGGAGCTGATTGTTCCTGAGATTGGACTGAGCATTCTGCAAAATTACTTAGGCGGGATTGATCTGTCTCAGTATCCTTTAGACGGACCGCTTCCAGAGATTGATCCGAGCACGTCAAATGCGGTGAAAAGCCGTTTTGATCTCGTGATGAATATGGCGAGAAAGGATAACCTGACCATTCGCCAGCTCTATCAATCGGTTGCCGGCTCACGCGGTCATAATATTTTCATTGGAACGCCGCAGCAGCTGGCAGACGTGATGGAAACATGGCTTCGTGAAGAAGCAGCAGACGGCTTTAATGTCATGCCGCCGCTCTTGCCAGAAGGGCTGGATGTGTTCGTAGACCGCGTCGTCCCAATCCTTCAGGAACGAGGCTTATTCAAAACCGATTACACAGGACAAACCTTACGAGAAAATCTTGGATTAACAGAGCCAAAAAATCGCTACACGACATAAGGGTGAGGTGACTAACGTTGGGATACACGTTTCGTCTGGCAACAGAGGCAGATATAGAGGCGCTGCTTGAACTGACAACAAGAGCCTACGAGCCAATTCGTGAGCTAGGCATCCAGTTCCAAGCAGCACATGCTGATTTCGCTCTCGTTCAGAAAAATGTACAAAAGAATCTTTGCTATGTGATGGAAGAAAACGGAGAGCTTCTATCCACCTTATCACTCCGTATGCCTTGGGGAGAGCAGCCAGGACCATTCGGCGTCCCTCACATCTGGTGGTTTGCCTCAGAACCAGCCGCCAAAAAAGGCACAGGCTCAGCCTTGCTGGAATGGGTTGAAACCGAAGTGCTAAGGGATACACTGAAGGTGCCGTACGTGTCGCTCGGTACAGCTGATAAGCATCCATGGCTCATAGAGATGTATGAGCGTAAAGGCTATGTCAGAGCAGGAGAAAAAGATTTAGGCAAAGGTCATATCACGGTTTATTTCAAAAAACAATTAAGATCAGATATCACACAACCATAAGACGAAAGAAGGGTTTTCGAACATGAAAAACAAAAAGTGGCTAGTCGTTCTATTTGCAGCAATGCTGGCAGTTTTAGCAGCTTGCGGCGGCAACAATCAGAGTGAAGGCAAAGACGAAAAGGTGTTAAAAGTAGGCGCTACAGGACAAAGCTATCCGTTTGCTTATAAAGACAATGGCAAGCTTGTAGGATTCGATGTTGAAGTAACAGAAGCCATTGCGAAAAAGCTTGGCTACAAACTAGACTGGCAGCTGAGTGAATTCAGCGGACTGATGGGACAGCTGACGTCTGGTAAGCTCGATACAGTGTCAAACCAAGTTGCCATCACAGACGAGCGTAAACAAACATTTAACTTTACAGATACGTACGCTTACGCAGGAACACAAATCATCGTGAAAAAAGACAACAACGACATCAAAGGTCTTGACGATTTAAAAGGAAAAACAGTGGCGGCGGTTCTTGGCTCTAACCATGCTAAAAACTTAGAGAGCAAAGACCCTGACAAGAAAATTAAGATCAAAACATATGAAACGCAAGACGGCGTATTAAATGAAGTGGCAAATGGCCGCGTAGATGCTTATGTCAACGGACGCAGTGTATTACTTGCTCAAATTGAAAAAACAGGTCTGCCGCTGAAAATCGTAGGCAACCCAATTGTGTATGAAGAAGTAGGCTACCCATTTGCGAAAGATAAAAAGCATGACAAACTAAGAGAAGAATTTAACAAAGCCATCAAAGAATTAAGAGAAGACGGGACACTTAAGAAATTGTCTGAGAAATATTTCAAAGACGATGTCACAGTGCCAATTAAAAAATAACGACAGCGGCGGTGAAGAGCAGACATGAACAAAATTGATTGGCAGTATATGGTGACGGTGTTTCCGACATTGCTTCAATACTTGCCGATAACGATCTTCATGGCGATTGTCTCCATGGTATTTGCCATTATCATTGGTGTGGTATTCGCTCTCATTACGAAAAACCGGATACCTGTTTTATACCAATTTGCCAAGCTGTATATTTCTTTCTTCAGAGCGGTTCCAACCTTGGTTCAGCTCTTTCTCATTTATTTTGGTCTCCCGCAGCTATTCCCTGCGATGACCTCAATGGATGCTTTAACAGCGGTCATTATCGGATTAAGTATTAAGAACTCAGCATACTTAGCAGAAATTTTCAGAGCGGCTCTGAACTCAGTGGATGAAGGGCAGCTTGAGGCATGCTTATCTGTCGGTATGACAAGATGGCAGTCTTACGTTAGAATTATTTTCCCGCAGGCCATTAGAAATGCAATTCCAGCGACGGGGAATACCTTTATCGGTCTTTTAAAAGAAACATCTCTTGCCTTTACGATTGGTGTGGCAGAAATGTTTGCACAAGGGAAGATGATTGCATCGGCGAACTATAAATACTTTGAAACCTATTTAGCCGTAGGGATCGTGTATTGGGTGATGACGATCATTTATAGCTTCCTGCAGGACCTGTTTGAACGAAAAATCAGCAAACCTTACCGGAATTAAGGAGGTGTGGACATGATCAAGCTCACCAATTTGAAGAAATCATTCGGCGACCTTGTCGTCTTAGACGGAATCAATCTCGACGTGCAAAAAGGGCAGGTTGTGGCCATTATCGGACCTTCTGGCTCCGGTAAATCCACCTTGCTGCGCTGTTTAAATTTATTAGAAACACCTGATGAAGGCACGATTGAAATTGGCGATGCAAGGCTCGATGCGTCCAAATATTCACGTAAAGAAGCCCATCACCTGCGCCAACAAACGGCCATGGTGTTTCAAAACTATAATTTATTTAAAAACAAGACAGCACTGCAAAACATAACAGAATCACTGCTTGTGACGAAAAAAATGACGAAGCAGCAGGCGAATGAAATCGGTATGAAACTGCTGAAGCAGGTAGGGTTAGAGCAAAAGGCTGACAGCTATCCAGTCACGTTATCTGGAGGGCAGCAGCAGCGGATTGGGATTGCCCGCGCGTTAGCGGTTGATCCACATGCGATTTTGCTGGATGAACCAACGTCAGCGCTTGATCCAGAGCTTGTCTCAGGTGTGCTTCAAGTCATTAAATCCATTGCGATTCAAGAAACAACAATGATTATCGTCACACATGAAATGGCATTTGCAAGAGAAGTGGCAGACCATGTGATTTTCATGGCGGATGGTCATATTATCGAGCAGGGGACGCCAACTGAGCTATTTGATGAAACAAAGAATGAACGAACGAAACGATTTATCCAAAAAGAAGCAGCGGCTGAAGAAGCATAAGCTGCTTTTTATTCTTTAGAGGGGTGAGTGTCTAGTGAAATCAATAGGAAATGAAGCTTTAAACAAACGTTTGATCAACATTCGCCGAGCGCTTCATGAGCATCCAGAGCTGGCGTTTGAAGAATATGAAACGACAAAGAAACTGCGCCGCTGGTTAGAAGAGGAAGGGATCACTGTACTTGATATCCCAGCCCTTCAAACAGGCGTTGTCTGTGAAATCAAAGGAGAACAAGAGGGGCCAACAATTGCTTTGAGAGCCGATATTGATGCACTTCCGATTGAAGAGGCATCTGGCGAACCATTTTCTTCAAAGATACCGGGTAAAATGCATGCATGCGGTCATGATTTCCATACAGCTTCTATTTTTGGCGCGGCTCTTTTATTAAAAGAGCGGAAACACGAGATCAAAGGAACGGTCCGTATTTTGTTCCAGCCGGCTGAGGAAGTTGCTCAAGGGGCGAAACACGTCATAGAGGCAGGCGTTTTAGATGGAGTCGATGCGATTTTCGGTATGCACAACAAGCCTGACCTGCCAGTTGGCACGATTGGCATTAGAGAAAAAGCATTGATGGCGAGTGTGGACCGGTTTGAAATCGATATTAAAGGAACGGGTGGCCACGCCGGTATTCCAAATCACACGGTAGACCCCATTGCCATCAGCGGGCAGATCACAAGCGCCCTTCAGCAAATCGTCAGCCGCCGCATCAGCTCTTTGCATCATGCGGTTGTCAGTATCACACGCATTCAAGGCGGTACGTCATGGAATGTGATTCCCGACCGTGTTGAGATGGAAGGAACCGTTCGGACGTTTGAGCCTGAAGTAAGAGCGATGATTCCGGAGCTTATGAAACAAATCGTCAGCGGAATTGCAGGAGGATTCGGAGCAGAGGCTGAAGTGAGATGGCATCCTTATTTGCCTTCTGTCATGAATGATGAGCGTCTGACAAAGGTAGTAGAAGAAACGGCTGGCTCACTTGACTTACATGTCGTGCAGGCAGAGCAGTCACCGGGCGGAGAAGATTTTGCTCTTTATCAAGAACGCATTCCAGGCTTTTTTGTATGGATGGGGACTAGTGGTACGAAGGAGTGGCATCACCCTGCGTTTACATTAAATGAAGACGCACTTCCAGTTTCCGCTGCCTTCTTTGCTGAGCTTGCCGTTCGGGCATTGGAGTCTCGATCATGGAATTAACAAAACATCTGGCAGAAGCAGTGCTTTCTGCTGATCCGCTGCAAGATGAGCGGGCCATTCAAATGGCTAGAAATGGCCTGTTAGACGCGGCAGCATCAGCGCTTGCTGCGAAAGAGGATGAAGGGATCCAAAAGCTGATGCAGCTTGTTGAACAGGAAGGCGGAGCCGCTCAGATTTCTGTCATTGGACAAGGAAAGAAGGTGAGCCGCCAATCTGCAGCAATGCTGAATGGCTACCTCATCCATGCCCTTGATTATGATGATGTGCACTCAGATGTGAGAGGACATCCGAGCGCGGTCATCATTCCAGCGCTGCTATCACAGCTGACAGACGGCAAAGGGTATGGCGAGCGGTTTTTAGCTGCCTACATCACAGGTGTTGAAGTGATGGCAAGACTTGGCGAATCGATCGGTAAGGCGCATTATGAGCGGGGCTGGCATAATACAGGAACACTCGGAGCCATTGCGGCAGTGTGTGCGATTGGCTATTTGAAACAAGTCTCCAAGGAAGAACTGACGAAAGCAATCGGCTTTGCCGGAGCGCAATCAGCCGGAATGCGAAAGCAATTTGGCTCTGATATGAAACCATTACAAGCCGGCTTAGCTGCTAAAACAGCCGTTTGGTCTATGGATTTAGCTTGTTCAGGTTTTGGCGGGAATGACTCGGTTCTTGATGGCGCGCTTGGTTTCTTTTCACTCTATGGAGATCTGGAACTTGCGAAAAGCCGTTTGCTAGAGGGCTATGGTTCTACATGGCGTATCGTTTCGCCGGGGCTGTGGTTCAAAGTATATCCATTCTGCTCAGCAGCCCACCATGCAGCAGATGCGATCCAATCCTTAATGAAAGAGCGGTCTTTCTTGCCGGAGCAGGTAAAACAGGTCGATGTCATATTCCCGCCAGGCGGAGATGCAGCGCTTATTGAGCGGACACCTTTAACCGGGGAAGAAGGACGATTCAGTGTCGAATATGTCATCGCACTTGCAGTGTTTGGACAGACGCTTACGCTGGATGCCTTTACGAAAAAAAACATTCCATCAGACATGCGGACATGGATGAAGCGGGTAAACAGAGGATATGATCAAACGACAGTACCCCATCCCGATGCTGTCCCAAAAGGACGCTTTACGATTGTGAAGCTCACCTTAACTGACGGCACCACCATGACCAAGCGGGTAGATATTCCGCAGGGAGCACCAGGCTGTGCGTTATCGAAAGAAGACATCATACAAAAGTTAAGCAGCGTCACAAGCGCATCTCAGGCACAGCAGATTTTACAGGCGGTTGAAGAGGAAAACGACGCTGCTTATTTGAAGTTGCTGGCATGATAAAAAAGCTCATCGATATAGGGACTGACCCCATAAGATGAGACAAATAAAAAACACCTTCAAGTTTGAAAACGGATCGTTGTGATCCGAAATAAAACATGGAGGTGTTTTTTCTATGGGGACAAGAGTGAGTTATCCGGTTGAAGTCAAACAGAAGGCTGTAGAAATGAGATTGGCAGGCGTATCAATGAAAGAGATTTTGCGGGAATTGAATATCAAAAATAAAACGCAGGTTCAGACATGGGTGAGGTGGCATAAGGCTGGGGATACACACCGGTTCGAACAGCCTGTTGGAAAACAATATACCCATAGAAAGGGTCCCGAGTACTCTTCCGAATTAGAGAGACTGCAGGCAGAAAATCGCTATCTGAGTCAACAGAATGAAGTTTTAAAAAAGTACAACGAATTGGAAAGGAAGTTGATAAGGAAACGTCAATCAAACTGGTAGAAGAATTGTGCAAAACAATGACAGTACAGGACATCTGTGTCCATTTAGGCGTCTCACGCGCTTCGTACTATAGATGGAAAAAGAATCTGAATCATTCTAAAAGACAACTAGAGAAACAAATCGGCACGTTGTGCCGAGAGCACAAGTATCGATATGGATACCGAAAAATCACAGCCTTACTAAAAGTGAGAATGCTTATTAACCATAAAACTGTTCAACGTATCATGCAGAAAAACCAGTGGCAGTGCCGGGTTAAAATGAAAAAGCGTAAGAAAAATGGGCAGCCCTATGCTGTGGCTGGTAATATACTGGATCGGAACTTTCAGTCTGATCGCCCTCTTGAAAAACTAGTAACGGACATCACGTATTTGCCTTATGGACAGAAACAATTGTACCTTTCCAGTATATTGGATTTATATAATGGAGAAGTAATTGCGTTTACGATTGGTGATAAGCAGGACACAGACTTTATTTTAAACACACTTGATCAGCTCCCAGCACTGCCTGAAAACTGTGTGTTACATAGCGACCAAGGTTCTGTGTATACATCTTACGAGTATCAGAAAGCTGTTCATATAAAAGGCATTACCATGAGCATGTCCCGTAAAGGGACGCCCGCTGATAATGCCTCCATCGAATCGTTTCATTCCTCGCTAAAGTCTGAAACGTTCTATCTTAACAGCATTGATCGAACTACAACCAACATTGTAGAACGCACTGTCAAAGAATACATTTATTATTATAACAACATTCGTATTCAAACAAAACTAAACAACCAATCACCGATCAACTATCGGCAATTGGCTGTATAAAGGTGTTTTGATCCCTGTCTCAAAAACGGGGGTCAGTCCCATAGTGATGAGCTTTTTTAAATAGATCTATCCTATAACTGTCAGGAAGTTCTTTCTATAAATATATGTAAATGACGCTCTCCTATTTTCAACTAACATCTTGACCATCTTCTGCAATGCCATCATAAAAAAACCTCATGTGATTCACCGCAGTATTAGTTCTTTCAAAAAGTATGAATAAAAGATGACCAAACGATGATAAGTTCATAAAAACAGTGGGAATCCAATTGAGATTTGAAAGGGAACATGTAAAATAAAGCTACATAAAGAAAAACAATGGTAGCAGCGGAGGCTGATCATGAAAATATTAATGATTGAAGATAATCAGAGCGTTTGTACAATGACGGATATGTTTTTTCAACGAGAGGGATTTCAAGCGGAATTCGTTCATGATGGATTAGAAGGATTGAATCGCTTTAAGCAAGAGGAGGATTGGGATCTGCTCATTTTAGATGTCATGCTTCCTTCGATGGATGGTCTGACCATTTGTCAAAAAGTGCGCCAGATCAGTGACATTCCGATTATCATGCTGACAGCCAAGGAAACCGAATCTGATCAGGTGCTTGGTTTTGATCTTGGGGCAGATGATTATGTGACCAAGCCCTTTAGTCCACTAACCTTGATGGCAAGAATTAAAGCGGTGAAACGACGCTTTGCTCATACAACGACTCAAGAAAAGGTGAATGAGGGCGAACGGCTGGAGACAGCACATTTTCAGTTGGATAAAAAAACGAGGGAAGTTTTCCTGGATGGAGAGCGAATAGAGAACCTCACACCGAAAGAATACGATCTGCTGTGCTTTTTTATTCAGCATCCTCGGCAAGTATTTTCACGAGAACAATTGCTTGAGCAAATTTGGGGATACCAATTTTATGGAGATGAACGAACGGTAGATGTTCATATTAAACGGCTGCGTCAAAAAATTGGGGACGGGCCTAAGCCCTTTTTGTATACAGTATGGGGCGTAGGGTATAAGTTCGATGAAGATTAAATATTTTTATCAGCTGCTGATCAGTCACCTTGGGTTATTGCTCATTGCCATTGTCATTATCAGCACCCTTTTATCTCATTTTGTGAAAGATATTGCCTATCAAAACAGAGTGAATGAAATGAGCTCCTATGGGAATGAAATCTTGCAAGATTATAAACGACTTCCTAAAAGCGAAATGACCTTTCGTCTGCGGCCATTTGAAGATATTCTTTCGACGAGGCAAATTCGTTTTTTCGTGTTTGATGAAAAAGGAGATATTCTGTCTCAGCAGCAAGTGATGCCGCCGCATGAAGTATTATTGACAAAGGATTTATGGGCCAAACTCTCAAAAGGAGAGCAAATCATTGTGAAGCGAAGTGATTCACGCCGCCTTGATCAAGAGGCATCACTTGTGGCGCTCCCTGTCATGGAGGATGGAAAGCTAAAGGGCGGAGTTGTCCTTATTGCCCCGATTCAAGGCGCTGAACAGCTCATCGCCCAAATGAATCGTTATCTGTATATCATCGTATTTGTGGCGCTGACGATCACCTTTATTCTCAGCCTGTTCCTGTCTAAATTTCATGTGAACCGCATCAAAAAGTTGAGAGAGGCGACTGAAAAGATTGCGCAAGGTGATTACAACATCAAGCTTGAAAACAAACACCTTGATGAAATAGGCACACTTGGTGAGGATTTTAATATGATGGCCAAGCGTCTTCAGCAATCAAGAGAGGAAATTGACCGGCTCGAAAAGCGCAGACGTCAATTCATCGCAGATGTGTCTCACGAATTGAAAACACCGCTGACCACCATTCGAGGACTGGTGGAATGGCTGAATACTGCGGATGTGTCAGCAGAAGAGAAAGAGAAATGCTATGCCTTAATCACTGATGAGACAAAACGTATGTTGCGCCTCGTCAATGAAAATATGGATTATGAGAAAATTAGATCGAATCAAATTACCCTTCAGAAATTTCATTATCCACTCATTGACACATTTGAAGTGATGAAAGAGCAGCTGAGCCGAATCGCCGAAGAGAAAAACAATCAGCTGATCGTGGACGTTGATCCCGAGCTAAAGGTTTATGCAGATTATGACAGGCTCATTCAAATACTTGTCAATATCACAAAGAACGCGATTCAATTCACAGAAGACGGCCGTATTTACTTAAGAGGAAAACAAGAAAATCAAGAGACGATCATCGAAGTGGAAGACACAGGCATTGGCATTGCGCCAGACGAAGTCAAACACATATGGGAACGTTTTTATAAAGCGGATATCTCAAGAACGAATACACCGTATGGAGAATACGGATTGGGCTTGTCTATCGTGAAGCAGCTTGTGGACCTGCATGAAGGGCATATTGATATGAAAAGTGAAAAAAACAATGGAACGACATTTACCATACGACTGCCGTTTCCAAAAGAAAAAGGCTAAAATGAAGTTCATTTTAGCCCTTTTTGGTGAATCACCACTTATTCATTTTTGGTAAACGTCAACCCAATATGGGCAAGTGCCTGTGGCAAGTCTTTCCGGATGGTGATGTCTTTAAACGATATATTGGATTGAATCGCACTTAAAGCAAGGTCTTGCTTAATACCTGTTAAAACTGCCGAAATTCCTAAAAGTCTCAGCGTTTGTGCGTAGCTGACCAAATATTGAATGCTTTGTTCATTCAGGCTTTTGGTTCCCGATACATCAATGACCAAATGAGAGAGCGACAGCCTGTAGCTTTCCTGTAAAATGGTTTCTAAAATATGCTGAGCACGTGTCTCTTCGATATCACCAAGCAGAGGAAGCACAGCGACACCGTCAACAACTGGTACGATCGGTACAGACAATTGCCGAATTTGCCGGTTGGCACGGTCTAGTTCGAGGACATAGCTTAATAATTAAGCCATCGTTTCAAACATATACACATGCTCTTCTGTGAACTGCTTCGGCCTCAAATCAAGTCCGCAAATCGTTCCGTAGTTCGTCCCATCTGTGAAATTAATGGGAACTCCAATAAACGAGCCGCCTTGAAGATTTTTCGTAACCTCTAAGTATTTAAAACGGTCATCCTTCGAAATGTCAGGAATCACAAGTGTATCCCGATGATCGACCACAAGCTTGCAAAATGTCTTTTCGTAAGGAAGTTCTTCTCCTTCTTCAAGAAGCTGCTCGTCATGATTTAGCACCTTTACAATTTGATTGGTGTTTTGATCATTTTTAGCAATAAACAGTGTATTCACATCAATGAATTGACTCATCATGTTTAAAATACTAGTAGAAGCATCATGAAAATTGCGAAACTGTTTTAATAGTTGTTGACGAGGCATTGTTTTAGGACTCCTTGTAGCTCCGATCATAGGCCGGAACGGATAGTTGATTTGTCTCTATCATACAAAATCAAACAAGAAATAGATACACTTTAATGCGCAAAAACACTCTGATCGTCGAGATGAAAAAAGACTGCCGATCCAAAGATATGGCAGCCTTCTGATTAAAGAGAGACAGGGACAGTAGACATAGAGAAAAATTCCTCATACAAGGCTTGAACAGCTTCTTTTTCTTGAGCCGCTTTGACGCCAAACATCATGCTGACCTCTGAAGAGCCTTGATTGATCATTTCAATATTGACCTTCGCTTTTGACAGCGCCTTTGCCGCTCTTGCTGTTGTGCCAACATTATGACGCATCGCTTCTCCTACAACCATAATCAGCGAAAGATTTCGCTCTAAAACGACCTCATCTGCATCAAGCACGACCTTCAAGCGGTCTAGCAGCTCCTCTTCGATATGCTGCTCCTCCAGCTGATCCTGACGTAAAATAATGGTCATATCATCAATGCCAGAAGGAACATGCTCATACGTAAGCCCATACTCTTCTAGTGTTTGCAGCACCTTTCGTCCAAAACCGACTTCTCTGTTCATCAAATATTTACTAATGTAAATACTGCAAAATCCATTGTCTGAGGCGATTCCAACAACAGGTCCATTTGTATGGTCCCGCTGATTTACGATTTTTGTCCCTTTTGCCGACGGGTTGTTGGTGTTTTTAATCTGAACCGGAATGCCTGCACGGAAGGCAGGAATAAGTGCTTCATCATGGAACACAGAAAAACCAGCATAGGACAGCTCGCGCATTTCCCGGTATGTCAGCTCTGTAATCTCTTTCGGTTCATGAACAATCGTTGGATTGACGGCATAGACAGCATCGACATCTGTAAAGTTTTCATATACATCTGCCTTCAAACCGTTCGCTAAAATGGAGCCGGTAATATCTGAGCCGCTTCGCGAAAAGGTGACGATGTCTCCCGCGAGACTAAAGCCAAAAAAGCCAGGGAATATAATAATGCCAGAGCGCTCTCTTAATTTGTACAAATGATCATAAGACTCCGGCAGAACTTGTGCTTGGCCAGGCTCATCGCTCACAAACAAACCAGCTTCCTTTGGATTCACATAATGAGCTTCCACACCCTGGTGGCGGAAATAGGCGGCAATGAGCTTAGCGTTATTGTCTTCACCGCTTGCTTTAATGGCATCAAGATAGCACTCAGGGCGGGATGAATCAGCCTGTAATAATGTGTCTAAATCTTGCCTGATGGTATCGATAATGTCTTGACCTAATCCGAGTTCATCCGCTATTGAGGCATACCTCTCAATGACTGCTTCCTTTAAATCATGTGCTTCGCCTAAACGTAAATATTGTTCACCGCAGCTAATTAATAGATCGGTGACCTTTGTATCCGTTGAATGCCGTTTTCCTGGTGCGGAAACAACGACTGCTTTTCGAGCTGGATCTGCTGTTACAATGTCAAATACCTTTTGCAGCTGCTTGCCAGATGCAAGTGAACTGCCACCAAATTTAACGACCTTCAATGCATACATCTCCTATAGTAAAAATTTTCTCACAAATTGAATAGTTCCTATTATCAACTCTTTTCTTTAAATTATCAAGGTTTTTCTTCACTAGAAATACAAATGTGTTTGCAGAGAGGACGATATTGTATGAGTATATGAAAAAAGAGCCGGCCATATGCCGAGCTCTTTTTCTTATGAAGAAGACGAAGAGGAAGATAGCTCCTGCTTCATCACTTTATTCTCACGTTTTTTTTCCTTTAAGAAAAAGGAGAGGACGAGTCCAATGACGGCAATCAGACCAGAAATGAAGAATGACGTATTCATTCCATGAACGGCCGATTTTAATGGATTGGCCAATTCTGCATTTGCAGCAGAGCTGCTCATGATAGAGACAAGCACAGCCGTTCCAATGGAACCGCCTACTTGTCTCATCGTGTTATTCATCGCTGTCCCATGAGGGATCAAATGAGGCGGTAAAGAGTTAATACCTGCGGTTGTCAGCGGCATCATGATCATCCCAACCCCAATTAACCGAAGCGTGTAGGCGACCGTAATGAGGGCAATCGATGAATCAAGGGTGAGCAGCATAAATGGCAGGGTGGTAACGGTGAGTATCGTAAATCCGCCTAATGCCAGCCCTTTTCCGCCGACTTTATCAAAAATCCGTCCAATAATCGGTGACAGGAGTCCCATGAAGAGAGCACCTGGCAATAAGATAAGCCCTGTATCAAGTGCAGACAGCCCTCTGACATTCTGCGTATAAAGCGGCAGAATCGTCTCTGTCCCAATTAATAAAGCAAAGACAAGCATGCCGAGGAAGGTTGTTAAGCTAAAGATCGCAAATTTAAATACGCCAAACTCCAGCATCGGTCTTGTTAAGTTCGACTGGCGCAGGATAAAGAAGAACAAGCTCACGGCGCCGACAATCAGCGAAATGAGAACAGTCGCACTCGTCCATCCATACGTGCCGACACTAGAAAATCCGTAAAGCAGCCCGCCGAAACCGAACGACGACAAGATGACAGATAAGACATCAATACGTGTTTCTCTTTGCTGCGTCACATTTTTCATTAAGAAGAAAGCAAGAATGAGATCAATGATACCGATTGGCAGAACAATATAGAACAAGAACTTCCAGCTGAAGGAATCAACAATCCAGCCGCCAAGTGTTGGCCCAAGCGCAGGTGCGAACGAGATGACAAGTCCGACCATGCCCATTGCCTGCCCGCGTTTTTCTTTCGGGAAAATGGTTAAAAAGATCGTTTGCATCAGCGGCATTAAAATCCCTGCGCCTGCTGCCTGTACGATACGCGCTGCAAGTAACACCGGGAAATTCGTTGCAAATGAAGCAAGAATTGTACCGGCTGTAAAGATGCTAAGTGCCGTTAAAACTAAAGAACGGCTTGAAAATTTCTCAATGAGGAAAGCCGTAATGGGGATGAGAATCCCGTTTGTCAGCATAAAGGCTGTTGTAAGCCACTGTCCTTTGCTGACCTCAATATTGAAATCTTCCATGATATGCGGGATCGCTGGAATGAGAAGCGTTTGGTTTAAAATCGCAACGAATGCCCCAACGAGGAAAATCCCAACAATCACAGATCGATTATACGATGTAGTTGATTGGTTCATGTTATCCCTTCTTTATCTATAAAATGATGTTTTTCAGCTGTGACACGTTTTGTGATAAAACGCTGTTTTTGCCTAAATAATCGAGCAGTGAGCTGACTAAAAAGGTTCTCGGTTCATCCTTTGATAATTCTTGATTGAGCAGCTCATAAGCAGAGAGGAGATCGTCCTTTTCTTCTCCGTTTGACAGTGCGTGAAGCTCTTGTTTGATCTTCGATAAGTACGAGATGACAAGTTTTTCTTCATCATATCCGTCCTGTGAGGAAAACAAATAAGAGTCCATGAGCTGATCTGTTAACACAGGCTCAATTGAGCAAGGCTTTTTCGATACACGGTCCATCACACCGATAATCATCTCAGCAGCATTTTCTAATTTGATGTTCTTGTGCTCAATCGCCAGCATTAAGATGAATTCTCTCATTAATCCATTGAGAACAATCACGAGATCCCAGACATAAGGAGCGACAGATTCACCATAGGTGCTCAAAATAATGTCTTTGTGCCGCTGCATGATAATGGAGCGTGTCTCGCGTAAGTGTTTAATGACAATAGGCGAATGCTGAGAAAAAGCTTCAAAGGACAGCATGTTCAAAAATTTATGATTCTCTTTAAACTCTTCAAGCTCAAGCTTGATCTTCTTTGTGAATTTTTCCTTTTTGGACAGCGTCGTTTCTGAATGAATGATGCGGGAAATCTCTCTCATTTTGCGCTGATTGTATTTAATCAGTTCTAGTAGAAGAGCTTCCTTTGAATCAAACAGTTTATAAATAGACGCTTTTGATATTTTACAGGCATCGGCAATTGACTGCATGGAGACACTCATATAGCCTTTTTGAGAAAATAATTTCTTTGAAACCCGCAAAATCTCTTCTTGCTTTTCGTTCATCTTCATAAGTCCTTTCCGAATCGGCAAAACCATATGGTCACAATGGAAACCGAGTGGTCACTTTTGCTATGATAACAAAACCAATGACCCATGACAAGAAAATGAACTTAAAAAAATACCCGTCTGCATGACAGGTATTTTATCCTTCCGCATGTGCGGTATATATTTTTGTTTTGCCGTGAAGTTCGACGACCAACATGTCTTCTCTCTCTTTCACAGAGTAAATAGCGGCCCCTTTTTGCAGCCTAGAAGCTGTACCATGTTCAAAATTTTTGGCGGCTGTTTTCTGAATGACACCTACTTGCTGATGTTTTGTGACGTGTAAGGATGTCGTCCAATCTACATTTGTTTCATAGACCGTTCCTTCCCATTGAAATAAATCTGCCTGCTGATCGATAGCTAATAACTCTTCCGCACTAGGTGGTTTTGACTGAGAATATTGGACGGACTGGCAGGCGCAGAGGAAGATCGCGAGAATCATCATCAATAAACTCATCCATATATTATGTTTCAAAATGGGTTCCTTCCCTTCAGACAGTCTCATGAATAATGGACGTTTGTGAAGTCATATCGTTACTTGACTAGTCAGCTCCAGGTGAATGAGATTGTATGTTGGCACAAAATACGATACATTTATTGTATGACGAATCCAAACCATCCAAACAAAGAAGATATGAGACTGATTTCTGTGCTGCACGCATTGGCTGATCCAATCCGGTTAGAAATTGTCCGCTGCTTAGCGGAAGCGGGGGAGAGGACATGCGGCACGTATGAGATGAATATTGCCAAATCCACGCTTTCCCATCACTTCAAAGTGCTGAGGGAGGCAGGTGTCGTGAAAGTGAGAATTGACGGGAAGCACCGTTACTATTCTTTAAGAAAAGAAGACATCGAGACCGCTTTTCCTGGACTCATGTCATCGATTCTAGCTATAGATAAAGAACGGTGGTAAGCCAGCTGTCTGTGAAGAGCAGCTGGCTGTTTTATTTCCCGAAAATGGCGTCATACAGCCGTTTCACTGCCGGCTGAATATCCTCTTGCTTCATATGTGAGAAGCCGAGGACAAGCGGAACAAAGCCTGGCTGATGCCCCGGCAATTGCTCATCAAGGGTAAAACGATCCATTCCGTACATTTTCAGCTTTCTTTCCTTCGCTCGCTGTAAAATCTCATGCTGCGTTCGATTTGAGCGGAACTCTGCGATAAAATGAAGACCGGCATTTTCTCCAATAATCCGCACATTGTCAGCAAAAACCGTATTGAGCTCTTCAATAAGCTGCTTCCGTTTTTCCTCATATAAACCATTCATTCTTTTAATATGCCGTTGATACGCCCCATCTTTTATAAAATGAAGAAGGGTGTATTGTGTAAAAAGATTAGCTGTTTGAATGAAAAAATGCTGTTCCTCCTTATAGCGTCTCAATAAATGCTGAGGCAGCACCATATAGCTTAGCCGCAAGCCGGGCAGCAATGATTTTGAAAAGGTGCCCATATAAATGACTTTGTCATATCGGTCAAGACTTTGCAGCGCCGGAATGCTGTCTGTGCCATATTTAAATTCACTGTCATAATCATCCTCAATGATATAACGATCTGGCTGATCGGCTGCCCAGTTTAACAGCTGAATGCGCCGGGAAATCGGCATAATCACCCCTGTTGGAAATTGATGGGAAGGGGTAATGATTAACACATTTGGCTGTTTCTTATGAATGTCGCTCATCTGCACACCTTTTTGATCAATGCCAATCGTTTCAATTTGGTGATGATTGTTTTTCAGCATTTGAAAGAGCCGGCGGTAGCCAGGGTTTTCTAACCCATATATTTGATCGGCCGGAAGAATGCTTGATAACGAATGGATCAGTGACTGTGTGCCTGCACTTAAAATGAGCTGTTCTGGATAGCATTTGACTCCTCGCGCAAGTCCAATCAGCCGGGCAATCGTTTCCCTCAGCTCATACACACCTTGTGGATGCGGAAGCTCACCGAAGGCATCTTGGTGGAGATGGATCGCCTTTTGTTCACTTTTCAGCCAGCTTTTAAATGGAAAGTTCGCTGTATCGACGGAGATATGTGAAAAGGAATACCAGTCGTCTCGTGCAATCGGTTCTTCCTTTAAATCTACAGGAAGAGAAGAGGGTTTTAGCTGACCAGATTCATGAAACGTTTCTAGTGATTCCACGAAAAACCCTTTGCGTTCAACCGAATATAAATATCCCTCGGCAAGCAACTGCTGATAGGCGCCATTCACTGAATTAACGCTGACGTTTAATGTATCGGCTAACTCTCGTTTGGACGGTAATTGATCATGCGGCTGAAGGTTGCGGTTTAAGATTTCCCCTTTAATTTTCGTATAAATTTGATGATAAATATATCCGTTTTGCCCTGTTTGATCTAGTTGAATTGTCAGCATCTCATCATTCCATCCTCTCTGGTACCATGAAAAAAATGATATTGGTACTTTCTATCATACCAAAAAATATTCAGAATAATAAAAAAGGATATAAAGGGGATGGATGACAATGAGTCAAACGACAACAAACCGTTTTTCAACTGAAGAATGGCAGGGGAAAAGAGATCAATACGTCGCAAGAGGCGTAAGTAATGGCAACCGTCATCTTGCAGCGAAGGGGAAAGGAGCCGAGCTGTTCGATATTGATGGGAAGCGATTTATCGATTTTGCAGGCGCCATTGGCACATTAAACGTAGGACATTCACATCCAAAGGTCGTGGAAGCGGTCAAAGCACAGGCAGAGATCCTGATTCACCCAGGATTCAACGTGATGATGTACGAATCGTATATCGAATTGGCAGAGAAGCTGTGCCATCTCACACCAGGGGATCATGATAAGAAAGCCATTTTTCTTAATTCAGGTGCAGAAGCTGTTGAAAATGCGGTGAAAATTGCACGTAAATATACGAAAAGACAGGCCGTTGTGTCGTTCACAAGAGGTTTTCACGGCAGAACGAATATGACAATGAGCATGACGAGCAAGGTCAAGCCATATAAATTTTGCTTCGGGCCATTCGCATCTGAGGTGTACCAAGCACCGTACCCTTATTACTATCAAAAACCTGAAGGATTAAGCGATGCTGCTTACGACGAGTACATCATTGATCAATTCAATCAATTCTTCGTCGCAGCCGTTGCACCAGAAACCGTTGCTTGTGTGGTCATGGAACCAGTCCAAGGGGAGGGCGGATTCATTGTGCCATCGAAGCGCTTTGTTCAGCATGTCGCTTCCTTCTGTCAGCAGCACGGGATTGTTTTTGTTGCAGATGAAATCCAAACCGGTTTTGCAAGAACAGGGAAATACTTTGCGATTGAGCACTTTGATGTGGTGCCGGACTTAATCACTGTGTCAAAATCTCTTGCAGCTGGCTTACCGCTGAGCGGTGTCGTTGGCAGAAAAGAACTGCTTGATGCGGCAGATCCAGGGGAGCTTGGGGGAACATATGCAGGAAGTCCGTTAGGCTGTGTAGCTGCACTGGCTGTCCTTGATATCATTGAAACAGAACAACTGAATCAACGATCTGAACATATTGGACAAGTCATTGAGGACAAAGCCAATGAATGGAGAACAGCGTATCCATTCATTGGGGAAGTCCGCCGGTTAGGGGCAATGGCGGCAATTGAAATTGTGGAAGATCAAACAACGCGTACACCAGATAAGAAAAGAGCCGCAGCGATTGCAGCATATGCAAATGAGCACGGGCTGCTTCTTTTAACGGCAGGGATTAATGGGAATATCATTCGCTTCTTAACACCACTTGTCATCACAGATGAGCTGCTTCACGAAGGACTAGGGATCATCGAGGACGCCTTCAAAGCACGCTAAACAACAAAGGGGGATGGTTGTATGCAAAAACAACAAATGGCAAAAACCATGTCGCAGTCTGACGTACTGTTTTTGTCCATTGGTGCAATGCTTGGCTGGGGCTGGGTTGTACTTTCGGGAGATTGGATTTTAACAGCTGGATTTTTAGGCAGTGTGATTGCTTTCGTTATAGGCGGTATTCTCGTCATCTTTATCGGACTTACGTATGCTGAGCTTTCGTCTGCGATTCCAGAGACAGGCGGAGGGCTCGTTTTTGTCCAGCGGGCATTTGGGATGAAAGCAGCGTTCGTCTCAGCATGGGGCGTATTGTTTGGTTATGTGTCTGTGATTACGTTTGAAGCTGTCGCCTTGCCGACCGTCATTGATTATGTGATTCCAACACAGCATGCTGGCTTCTTATGGAATATAGGGGGATGGGACGTTTATTTCACGTGGGTATTGATTGGATCTGGCGGTGCATTGTTTTTAACAGCGCTGAATTACATTGGGGCGAAGCCTGCTGCCATTTTTCAGTCCGTGTTCACAGTGGCGATTATTCTGACAGGTTTTCTCCTTTTAGGCGGCGCAACATTTAATGGAGATTTTGCAAACCTTGAGCCGATGTTTCAAGGCGGGGTTGGCGGTCTTATGGCGGTGTTAGTCATGATTCCCTTTTTATTCGTTGGGTTTGATGTCATTCCGCAAGTAGCGGCGGAGATTAACGCACCAAAAAAAATCATTGGGAGAATCTTGATTATTTCCATCGTGAGTGCGGTCATTTTTTATCTGCTTATTGTTTTTGGGGTAGCTGCTGGAATGTCAAAGGGACAGCTTGAAGCCTCTTCATTAGCAACAGCAGATGCGATGGTTCAGCTTCTCGGTCATCAAGCGTTTGGAACAGTGCTGGTTATTGGCGGTGTAGCAGGGATTGTGACGAGCTGGAATGCTTTTATTATCGGTGCAAGCCGTATTTTATATGCTATGGCGGAAAGAGGTATGATTTCCAAATGGTTTGCGTATATTCATCCAAAGTATAAAACACCGACAAATGCCATTTTATTTCTTGGAGCTTTGGCTTTTTTCGCTCCATTATTAGGGCGCCCTGCCCTCGTATGGATTGTCAATGCGGGCGGTGTCGGAATCATCGTCGGGTACTTAATCGTGTCCATTGCCTTTATGAGACTTCGGAAAACAGAACCTGAGCTGGAGCGTCCATACAGCATTAAATATTGGCGGACGACAGGTGTTTTAGCCATCGGACTGAGTCTTCTTTTCCTTTCATTTTACTTTCCAGGAATGCCGGCCTCCTTATCTTGGCCAGCTGAATGGATATTGCTTTTAGGTTGGGTACTCATTGGGTATATACTATATGTAATGAATCCAAGAACGAAGGAGACGGTAGAGCATGACAAACGAACTCAAAGTGTATAATCCTGCAACAGGAGAAGAAATTGCTTCAGTTGCTCAGCATACAAAAGAACAGATCGAAGATGCAATTTCCCGTTCACACAAAGCATTTAAATCATGGGCAAAAACGTCAGCACATGAACGTGCCAATATCATTCGCAAGTGGTTTGATCTGATGATTGAGCATAAAGAGAGGCTTGCGAAAATCATCACAGAAGAAAACGGAAAGCCGTATCAAGAAGCATTAGGAGAAATCGTCTATGCGGCTGGTTATATTGAATGGTACGCAGAAGAAGCAAAGCGAATCTACGGCAGAACCATCCCGTCACATACGACGAACAAACGCCTTTTCGTCACAAAACAGCCAGTTGGTCCTGTTGCTGCCATTACTCCGTGGAATTTCCCTGCGGCGATGATTACGAGAAAGGCAGCTCCTGCGCTTGCAGCAGGCTGTACGTTTATTGTAAAACCTGCTGAAGACACACCGCTGACAGCTATTGAACTAGTAAAATTAGGTCATGAAGCCGGCATTCCAGAGGATGCACTGCAATGGGTTGTGGGAGACGGCAAAGAAGTGGGTGAAATCTTCACAGATAGTCCATTGATTCGAAAAATCACGTTTACAGGCTCAACGCCCGTCGGGAAGCACCTGATCAAAAACAGTGCCAGTACAGTCAAACACGTATCAATGGAGCTTGGCGGTCATGCTCCGCTCATCGTAGACAAGGATGCGAATCTTGAACTAGCTGTCAAACAAGCAGTGGCATCTAAGTTTCGGAACGCAGGGCAAACCTGTGTCTGTGCCAACCGCTTAATTGTGCATGAAGACATTCATGAAGCATTTGCGCAAAGATTCAGCAAAGAAGTAGAAAAGCTGAAAGTAGGAAATGGCTTTGAAGAAGGCACATCCATCGGTCCAATTATCAACAAGCGCGGCTTTGATAAAATTGTCGGTCAAATTCAAGATGCAGTGGATAAAGGGGCGAAAGTTCTTGTCGGCGGCGATACGCATTTCGACGATGACAAATCATATTATTTTGTCCAGCCAACGGTCCTTACACATGTGGACCCTTCGATGAACATTATGCATGAAGAGACCTTTGGTCCAGTGGCACCTATTACGACATTCAAAACGTTAGACGAGGCAATTGAATTAGCCAACGATACACCTTTTGGCCTTGCAGCTTATTTCTTTACAGAAAATTATCGGAACGGACTCTACATTTCAGAACATCTCGATTATGGGATCATTGGCTGGAATGATGGCGGTCCATCGGCTGTCCAAGCACCTTTTGGCGGTATGAAAGAGAGCGGAATTGGCCGAGAAGGCGGCATCGAAGGGATCGAGCCTTATTTAGAAACAAAATATGTATCCATTGGTTTAGAAGAATAAACGTGAAAAAGACTGTCAGAGGAATCTCGGCAGTCTTTTTTATGTTATACAGCAGGCGGGAAAAGCTGATCCACCGTTTCTTTCGTTTCTTTCAAAATTTCATGTATGTAATCTGCAGATGCCTGCTCCATGCTGCTGAACAAAAGCCGTTCGACAGGCTGAACGCCAATAAAATTGAAGACTTCAGTATCGGTTGTCATGTGATGGGAGGAGGTGGAAATCTTATTGGAATTAAGAAAAGTCCTCGGTGCATCGTGGGTGTTGATAATGACACCTTTTTTGTGCCGAAGCAGATTTTCAATCTCTCCATCCTCACTGATCTGATAAGCAAAACCTTCAGAAAAGACGCGTTCTACATATCCTTTTAGCATAGCCGGCAAGCCTGTCCACCATATTGGAAAAATAAACGTCAGCACATCCGCTTGCTGAATCAGCGTCTGCTCTCTTTGAATGGCAATCGGGACATCATCGCATTTGATGGCAGCCTTTTCTGCAATGGTGAGCTCTGGCGAAAAACCTAGGGCATAGACATCACGAACAGTCACTTTATGACCATTGTTCAATAGAGTGCTCACAACAAGATCTAATAAGGTTTGATTTAAGCTTTGCTGGGGATGAGCAAATATGATTACATGGTTCATCTCATAGCCTCCTATGTGGTCATCTGTCTCATTATGTCACGCGGCATTATCCTATTCAATCCTATATTGGTAATAACAAGTTGGGAAAATGGAAAATAATTGATCGTCATAAAAGTAAACAGTGCGATTTGTACATGTGTAAAGGAAGAAAAAGCGATCGTTTCTAAGAAAACGATCGCTCATACACTTTTATTTCTTTCTAAAAGCAAGTCCAAGTGCAATCAGTGCCACGACTAGAGCAGCAATGGACAGACCAAGGACAAGTGGTGAGGAAGAAGCAGTGGCTGTTTCAGAGGCCTTTTCTTCTTTTGGTTTTTCCTGGCCATGTGAATCCGTTACAGTATTAGATGCCACAATGTTTGTGATGGAATGAGGTTTATCAGCATCTTTATCGCCAGTCCATTCAACGACTGTTCCATCCTTATAATATTGATACGCATCCCAAGCAGCTTCACCTGCTTTTTCAGGGTTTTTCGCTACAAAAACGAATTGCTGGAATTGTCCAGCAAGCACACCTTTACCTGTTGCTTCCCAAGTCACTCTTGTTGCCTTGCCATCTTTCTCTTCAGTTGATGTTTTCCAGCCAGGTACTGGCTCATATTGCTGGAATTCTACGCCTTTAGGAATTGTCACGACAACCTTAGTCGTCGGGCTGTCACTCTCAGAAGGAACCTTTAATGTATAGGTCTCCCAAGCATTTGTCGCAGATGTATCAGGCTTGACTGTTACGTGCGCACTCACAGGAATCGCCAATAAAAATGAAGCGAGAAGCATTGGTAATAAAGCTTTAACGTATTTTTTCATATGTGATAACTCCTTTTAGTTTCTTCTAATAAATGTGGTATCGATATTCTTAAAAGAACCAGTTAACGCATGGATTTCAATTTTCCATGTGCCTTTTTCATTTAATAAGAGATTTTCAGCAGAGAAATGACCATTTTTTAATCGTTTCAGCTGAAATTCACTCGGTGTCTCGTCACCGAATAAAGCCACCTTATGGATCTTGGCTGTTACAGATTGAATATCAGTGATCGTTTCGCCATTCTTCTTTGTAAATGCCACTTCGAATGAGTTTTTCCCCGGGGCATTCGGAGTAATGCTCAAGGACACAATATCACGATGCTCGACCTGATTTGCGCCAAAGAAGGGCTCTGGTGCAGGCGGAGGAGGGCTCGGAATATTGGTAAAGACAGCCGTTAATAACAAAATGGCGATCCCGAACATCCATTCAGCTCGTAAGGAAATGCTGCGTTTCTGCTTCTTTTCCCATCTCAGCATCAAGTAATGCATAAGCCCAAGAAGGCCCATGATGATAAATAAACCAAGCTTGATTAAAAAGGTGCGTCCGTATGCTGATTGGAAAAGAGCGTCAAACGATTGCAAAATAAAGATCGCATTCACAAATCCTGAAAACACAATGAGTCCAACAGAGAGCAGTGCCCAAGGATGAAATGCTGCTAGCGTACTCCGAATGAGCGGCTGATCTTCATTTGGCAGTTTCCTCATTAATAGAAGGACAATGGCTGTTAAACCACCGACCCAAATCGAAGCAGAGACGAGATGGATGAAATCAAGTGATGTTGTGAGTATTTTATTGTCTGTTGCGGCTGGATGTCCGATTTGTGCCTTCAGCCAAAGAAGCACTATGAAGAGAAGCAGTGGAAACAGCCAAACTCGAAAAGAAGAGAAATCCCCTTTTCTCACCGCCACAATCGTCCAGATGGTGAGAAGAACAAATGACGCCATAAGCATCATCCAAAGACTACCGCCAGAAGTGGACGCAATCGTTTCTTGTAAAAGCGAAGGCTGAAATGCCCCCCAAAAGGACACGTCTGCCGCTGATTTTGTCTGAATCGGCAGCTGGAACACAAGTGCTCCGCCCATCATGATCAATGACACGGTCAAAAGCCGCTTCATTCGTTTCTCCAATACAGGTGAAATCGTATTCTTAAACCAAAGCAGTCCAAACAAAATGGTCCCAAGGAATAAGCTGAATGACGTATAAAGAAAGGCTTTATCAATAGTTGAAGCCATATCTATGGATTCATCTGTTTGGCCTTGCTCTAATTGGTCAAAACCGCCATCCGCTTTTCCAATACTAAACGGAATCATGCCAGAGACAGAGTGTCCGTCCGCTGATACCGCATTCCACTGAATGGTGTAAATCCCTTTTGGTAAATTCTTTTTTAAAGCTGCTTCCATGATCTTTTGATCTTTAATGACCGTATCTCCTTTATCCACACGATCACCTTTTGCATTTAACACCTTAATGGCATGAAAGCCGCTTTCAATTCCTTCACTAAATATGATCGAGACTGAAGGAGGCTGCTGATCCAGCTCTTCATTTGCTGCTGGGTTCGAGCTCACGACGTATGCGTGAGCGAATGCTTCCTTTGGAATGAAAAAAGCGAACATGACCATAAGAAGCAGAAGCCACTTACTATTTTTAAACAAGGTGAATAACCGCCTTTCTACCTATGAAAATGTCTCATGTATCAGAAAGAAAGCGGCAGTAAACTGTGAGTCACAGAAAAAACCGCTCTTCCTATTGTACCGCCCTCTTTAAAAGGTAAACGAAACAAACAGCAAGATGGTTCACTTTTTCTGTGTCATGTCTGCGCAGACATTTCTTAATTGAATAGGTTTG
Organism: Bacillus sp. FSL L8-0654; assembly: GCF_038629965.1. Classification (NCBI taxonomy): domain Bacteria; kingdom Bacillati; phylum Bacillota; class Bacilli; order Caryophanales; family Bacillaceae; genus Bacillus; species Bacillus sp. FSL L8-0654. The sequence continues at coordinate 463,811 of NZ_CP152026.1, forward strand.
ATCAATTATAAGCCTATTCGATTTAAGAAGAGGAAACAAGAAGAGACCATTTGAAAGTTGTGAAATTCCCATGAATTTTGTTTCAAAACAACGGCAGATCAACCTTTTCACCTCTTTTGTATTGGGATCTGAAGGTATTTTCACATCATTTTTCAATTTTGTCACACACTATGTGACAAAGTGACATTTAGTTTCAATTGAAGAGAAAGTGAAAGCGTTTTACGATAGGCATAAGGGCTTCACTGAATCTTGTTCTTATATCTTTTGACCTATAAAGCCCTAAATAAAGGGAGAGAAGAAAGGAGTTTTCATAGATGCAGGAAAAAAGCGGATTTCGAGTAAAAGTACAGCGCTTTGGAAGCTATTTAAGCGGTATGATCATGCCGAATATTGGAGCGTTTATCGCTTGGGGACTCATCACCGCATTATTCATTCCAAGTGGTTATTTTCCAAATGAACAATTAAATACACTTGTTGGTCCAATGATCAACTACTTGCTGCCGCTCTTAATCGGTTACACAGGCGGGAAGCTCGTATATGACCATCGAGGCGGGGTACTCGGTGCAACCGCTACGATTGGGGTTATTGTCGGTTCGGACATCCCAATGTTTTTAGGCGCAATGATCATGGGACCGCTTGGCGGTTATCTCATTAAGAAAATCGACCAGCTGTTTAAAGACCGAATCAAATCAGGTTTTGAAATGCTGATTAATAACTTTAGTGCAGGTATTCTAGGTGCCATTTTAGTCGCCATTGCTTTCTACGCCATCGGTCCAGTGGTATTAGGCCTGAATAAAGCCCTTGCGGCAGGTGTAGATATCATTGTCAATGCACATTTACTTCCGCTGGCAAGTATCTTCATTGAACCAGCGAAAGTATTGTTCTTAAACAATGCAATTAACCAAGGAATTTTAGGTCCATTAGGGGTGGAGCAAGCGGCGAAGACAGGCCAGTCCGTTCTGTTCTTGCTTGAAACAAACCCAGGACCAGGTCTAGGTGTTCTTCTAGCCTACATGTTCTTTGGGAGAGGGACTGCAAAGCAGTCTGCACCGGGTGCGATTGTCATTCAATTTTTAGGGGGAATCCATGAGATTTACTTCCCATACATCTTAATGAAGCCAAAGCTCATTTTGGCGGTTATTGCTGGGGGAGCAAGCGGCGTTCTGACCTTTACACTGTTAAATGCAGGCTTAAAGGCTGTGCCGTCACCAGGAAGTATTATCGCTCTTATGCTCATGTCACCAAAAGGCGGCCACCTTGCTGTTCTAGCAGGTGTTGTCGTGGCAGCTGTTGTATCGTTCCTTGTCGCTTCTGTCATTTTGAAAGCGTCTAAAGCAGTGGACGAAGACTTAACAGCAGCAACTGAAAAAATGCAAGACATGAAAGGCAAGAAAAGTGCAGCAGCAGCTGCTCTTACAGCACAAAAAGAAGGTGCTGAAGCAAGCGAGCAAGCAGCATCTCCAGATGAAATCAATCCAGATAACGTGAACAAAATCATCTTTGCCTGTGATGCAGGAATGGGCTCAAGTGCGATGGGTGCGTCCGTTTTAAAGAATAAAGTCAAAAAGGCAGAGCTAGATATTGATGTAACAAATACATCCATCAGCAACATCCCAGATGATGCCGATGTGGTCTTTACTCATAAAGATTTAACAGATAGAGCCAAGGCAAAACTGCCAGGAGCTGTCCATATCTCAGTTGATAATTTCTTAAACAGCCCGAAATACGATGAGCTGATTGAGAAATTGAAAAAATAACATGACGAAACGGGTTGAGTCCAATTTTTCCTAATTGAACTCCCCGTTTTGGTTGTTTTCTGATTTTCCATTCTAAAAAAGGTGTGTGATCTTTCATGAAACAAGTACTTTCAAAAGACAATATTTTTCTAAACGAACAAGCGGGCTCTAAAGAAGAAGCCATTAAAAAAGCAGGCGAAGTCTTAGTGGCAAACGGTTATGTCACAAGTGATTATGTGGACAAAATGTTTGAAAGAGAAAATATTTCTTCTACATTTATGGGCAACGGAATTGCCATTCCTCATGGAACAGAGGATGCGAAAGCGGCTGTCCTTCATTCAGGAATTTCCATTATCCAAATTCCAGATGGCGTTGAATATGGCGAGGGGAATATTGCCAAAGTTGTATTTGGTATCGCTGGTAAAAATAATGAGCATCTCGATATTCTTTCTCAAATTGCGATTGTCTGTTCAGAGGAAGAAAACGTAGAGCGTATCATTCATGCAAAGGATCAGGATGAACTGATCGCCATCTTTAACGAGGTGAACTAACATGAAGGCACTTCATTTTGGAGCAGGCAATATTGGCAGAGGATTTATCGGATCTTTGTTAAAAGCATCAGGCTTTGAGCTCGTTTTTACCGATGTAAATGAAGCGGTGATCAACGAGCTGAATGAAAAAAGAGAATACACAGTGGAACTCGCAGCTCCAGGGCAGCAGCAAGAAGTAGTCGGTCCTGTGTCCGCCATCAATTCCGCAAAAGATCCAGCTGCATTAACTGAGGCAGTTGCAACAGCTGACCTCATTACAACAGCTGTTGGACCAGCTGTTTTGAACATCATTGCTTCATCGATTGCTGAAGGTTTAAAACAGAAAAAGCCTGATCATATCATCAACATTGTGGCGTGTGAAAATATGATTGGCGGCAGCTCTCATTTAAAGGAAGCTGTTTTCTCTCATTTAACAGCTGATGAACAAGAAGCGCTGTCACACACAGTTGGTTTTCCAAACGCTGCGGTTGACCGCATTGTCCCCATTCAGCACCATGAGGACATTTTGAAAGTATCAGTCGAGCCATTTTTCGAGTGGGTCATTGATGAGACAGGCTTTATTGGAGACGTTCCTCAGATCGATGGAGCGACCTTTGTACAAGATTTAACGCCTTATATTGAGCGTAAGCTCTTTACTGTCAACACAGGACATGCACTAGCTGCTTATGTAGGGTACGAGAAAGGCGTTCAAACGATTAAAGAAGCTGTCGATACACCAGAGATTCGTCAAGTGGTCGAAGGTGCACTACACGAAACGGGCAGTTATTTAATCGACACCTATGGCTTTCAAAAAGAAGAACATGATGCGTATATTCAAAAAATCATCAAACGATTTGAAAATGCCTTTATCTCTGATGAAGTCACGCGCGTCGCACGTTCTCCGCTTAGAAAGCTTGGAGCAAATGACCGTTTAATCGGTCCAGCGAAAAAAATCAGACAGCCACAGTATTTAATTAAAGGCATTGTGGCAGCTTTGGCTTACGACTTTACTGAAGACGAAGAAGCTGTTCGTCTGCAGGCATTAAGAAAAGAAAAAGGCATTGAAGGTGTGCTGGAAGAGGTATGTGGACTCTCGCCAGCAGACGATCTTTATCAAGCCATTCTTAAAGAAGCAGCTCATTAATCAGAAAATCCCTTTCCATTGTGAGAAAGGGATTTTTTCAATGACTTTTTTAATACTTTTCCCTGCATGACGATATATAAAGTAAGGGGGAATTTGTACATGAAAAAGAAAGCGTTTGCGTCAAGAAGTGTCTTTTTTCAATTAATGTCTGCCATTATCGTGATCACGATTTTAACAGGTGGACTAGTTGGAACAACGGGTTATTTGTTAGCGAAACATGTCTTAATTGATGCAGGGAAAGCAGATTTAAAGCACATCGTCAGCGGAGCGATGGCCACACTTGAACAGTTGAATGACCGTGTGGAGAAAAAAGAACTGACGCTTGAGCAGGCGCAAGAACAAGCCCGGCTTTACTTGAGCGGGCCCAAAAATGACAACGGGAAGGGATACCAATCTCAAAAATCAGATTTTATCTATAAAAATAAAGGCTATCTGATCGCTTATGGCACTGACTATTCTACCCAGGTTCATCCTGTCAACGACATCGGTGTCATTCCAGATAACACGACCAATCGTGAAAAAATGGTCGCTGGCGCCAATGCAAAAGGCGAGGATGCACACTATGTGACCTATATGGATAAGGACGATGCAACCGGCGAAGAAAAAGAAAAGCTCGCCTATATGAGCCAGTTTACACCGTGGAATTGGAGTGTAGGTATCGCTGTCTTCCAGGACGAATTTTATAAAGAATTAGAGCAGATGAAGCTTTATATTATTCTCATTACAGCGGGTGTCGCCCTTCTGAGTCTAGGCGTCTTTTATTTAGCTGCTCGAGGAAAAGTCAGACTGCTGAAGCAAGTCACTGCTGCTTCAAAGGAAATTGCGGCGGGGAATATTGAACGCACGAGCTTAAAGGAAACAACGGATGAAATCGGACAGCTGGCAAAAGGCTTTAACCATATGTCAGGAGAGCTCAGAACACTGGTGAGCGGTTTACAGGAAACGAGCAGTCAGCTTGTTGAATCAGCGACAGATTTATCGGCGATATCTGAAGAAACCTCAGCCAGCAGTGAAGAAATTGGACGAGCCATCGGAGATATTTCGACTGGAACACTTCATCAAGCATCTGATCTTGAAGAAGCCAATCAACAAATGACCCAGTTTAATCAATCGATTGAGAATGTCAAAGAACAGAGTGATCAAATTAAACGGATTTCCGACCAATCGAGTCAATCATCACAGCAGGGCCAGCAAATCGTACAGCAATTAAAACAATCGAATGAACAATCGATTCAGGCGTCTCAAGGCATTAGAGCAGGAATCGAGCAGTTAAGTACAAAAGTACAGGATATCTCTCAAATCACAGATACGATTGAGAGCATTTCAAATGAGACGAATTTACTGGCACTGAATGCAAGTATTGAGGCAGCACGTGCAGGAGAGCATGGCAAAGGCTTCTCAGTTGTGGCGAGTGAAGTGCGGAATTTAGCTGAACAGACAAAACAATCAGCCGTTCAAATTCAGCAAATGATTCAAGGCATTAAAGAAGAAACGACGGCAACAGCCGGCATCATGTCGAGCACAATGGATCGTTTTGCCGAGCTGGATGAAGCAGTGCATGCAACAGAACATGAATTCAATGCCATCTCTACATTGATTTCACAAACCATCGTTGAAACAAACGCGATGGCAAAAGAGCTGAATACACTGCTGGAGCAAAACGACCTCATCACAAAAGCCATGCACGGCGCAGCACATGTTTCTCAAGAAAATGCGGCGGCGATCGAGGAAATCACTGCATCCACAGACGAACAAGTGACAGCCATTTCTAATGTGGCAAAAGCAGCAGAAAGACTTAATGAGCTTAGCATGCGATTGAATCAGGACATTGCGCGTTATCGTCTGTAAATCATTTTGACGATGTATCACTTGTCAGGTACGATGAAGTTAATCAAAACCTTGCTCACGCAAACAAAAGGAGTGTTTCGGTCATGAAAAAGAAGATATTAATGTCCTTATCTTGTGGCTATGGATACTCCACTGCTGTTTTCTTTTAGGATAGATAGAAATTGGTGAAGTCTGTCTACCAAATGAAGAAACAAGCAGAAAAATAAACGTGAGTGAGGGATATAACATGGAAAAAATCACGAGAAAAAACCCAGAAAGTATGCCGAAACCTGTTGGTCACTACAGTCATATCACAAGGGTGCCAAAGGGTGCGGGATTATTTGTTACATCGGGTCAGGTAGGGACAGATATAGATGGGCAGATCCCATCAAGCTTAAACGACCAAGTAACGAATACGTTTGAAAACATTAAAAAAATCCTTGAATCAGAAGGATTGAATGAAGAACATGTGATCAAGGGTCAATATATGGGCAACAGAAGAAATCGACTGGGACCATCTATATCCTCAGTGGGATACGATCTTCAAAACAGCTTACCCATCAATGACGATTGCTTATGTATCAGCTTTAGGATGGCCGGAGCTGAAAATTGAAATTGAATTATGGTGTGCGGATATATGATTCAAAAAAAGAACAGTGAAAACTGTTCTTTCAAATTGTTGACAAAGGGCTAAAATGATCTTGATTTTAGCCCTTTGTCTTCTTTTCAGCGTGATAGAAAACCTTTGAAGTCTAGGAAGGACGAGTACCGGCTCGGAGCGAATTTGACATTCGTGAGCACCGGCACGCAGACGTGACACAGAATGCGAGGGTTTGTCTACACGCTGAGCCGCTTTGTGATCCATCCAGCAAGGAACGTAAAGACGGTGTAGACGATGACCCAAATGAGAAAAGATACATTCCCGCCAATAGAGGTGAACATGAAGATCAAGCTTGCTAACAGCACAATCAAAGTAGGCATCCAAACATTCTTCAAAAAGAGCGTGCCCAATATGCCAATCAGCACAGAGATAATAGGAAAGCCAAATACAATGAATAGAATAAAAACAGCCATATTGCTAACTCCTTTTAATAAGTGTTTACATCAAAACATAAAAGACCGAAGCAGCCATGTGCGGAAGTGCAAAAATCATCACAAGAAAAGCCGTATCAAGGCGCCACATTCGGTGTTCTTTTGTTTCAGAATGATAGGCTGCTCGTGTCTCTTCTCCACTTGTCCAAGCACCCATTAGCACCCCAGACATCACGACCCCAATAATAGAAATCCCGCCGCTGACAAACCCAATCCATTCAAGGTGCTGCAACATCATAGCGGCGCTGCAAATCACAATCATTGAGCAAACACCGGCGAAAAAAGCATGTTTTTTTCTCATTCTGGTTCACTCCCTTCAAAGCCCATTAGGAGACCGCATCACATATTTCAATGAAATGACCATCAGGATCAGACACATAAGCGACCGTTTGACCCCATGGTTTTTTTGCAGGTTCTTTGATGATCGAAACCCCTTTTTCCTTCATTGATGCAATCGTTTGCTCCACATCATCCACAACAAAGCCAATTTCAAACGTTTGAGACGCTTGATTTGCATCAGGAAAGGCAATCCGAGTGCTTCTTTGACATCCTGGCGTGAATTAATCGATAACGTCACGTCTCCAGTATCAAACTCAACATAGGATTCAACCCTCAATTTTATTGGGAAACCAAGTACTTGCTGATAGAAATGAATACTCGCCTCCACATCGTTTACATATAAAATGGTATATTTCATTTTCATGTGAAAAACTCCTCTCTTCATATACGTGTCAAAAACGGAAAGGTTTCCCACTCATTGTACCATATAGGATATAAGGTATATTTCATGCCAAAAAAATCAAAATATTTAGCTCAATAGTCTTGAAAAACAAAAAGTGGTGACATATGATAAAATTGTAAAATTAGAAAAAATAGGGGGATCTTACATGTTGAAAAAAATCATGGTGGCTGTCTTGTCTTTAGGTCTTTTACTAAGCTTTACACAAGTCGACACCCACACAGCAGATGCAAAAACGGTCAAGTCTTACAAAAATTGCAAAGCACTGAACAAAGTATATAAAGGCGGCGTAGCAAAAAGCAAAAACACGAAAAACAAAGGCGGAAAAACAAAGTACAAGCCTTATGTATCAAAAGCACTTTATCAAAAAAATATGCGGCTTGACCGCGATAAAGACGGCATTGCGTGTGAACGCTAAGCACATGTGAAAAGACCTGTAATAAGGTCTTTTTTCTATGGGATCAAACTCGTCCCTTTGTGCCAGCTTCCTCTTTATATTAAAATAAAGATAGTTTCAAAAATCGATACAAAGTGGGGTACTCAATTTGTCAACACAAGCTCATAAGAAAGACATCCGATTGATTGCCATTGATATGGATGGCACGCTGTTAAACAGTGAGCACATCATTCCAGAGGAAAATAAACAAGCCATTAAAGAAGCTGAAGCAAAAGGGGTCCATGTGGTCATTAGCACAGGGCGGACACTGATGACATGCCGAGAGCTGGTTGAGCCGCTCAAGTTATCGTCTTACCTCGTGACAGCAAACGGAAGTGAAATCTGGGATTCAAATTTTCAGCTGATCGAACGAGATCTGCTGCATCCTGATCACGTCCAAATGATGTGGGATTTAAAAAATAGGTACGAAACCGATTACTGGGCTTCGACTGTGGATAAGGTGTGGAGAGGTGAATTCCCTGAACGGATTCATGACCATGAATGGCTGAAATTTGGCTTTGATATTCATGATGATGACGTTCGTGAGGAAGTACTCAATACATTGAAAACAAATAAGCACCTAGAGATCACAAACTCAAGTCCAACGAATATCGAAGTGAATGCAGCCGGCATTAACAAAGCGGCAGCTCTTGCAAAAGTAGCAGAACGCATTGGCTGTACGATGGACAACGTCATGTCACTTGGCGACAGCCTCAATGATATGGCCATGATTCAAGAAGCCGGATTAGGCATTGCGATGGGAAATGCCCAGGAAGTGGTGAAAGAGGCCGCTGATTGGATTACGGCTCCTAACACAGAACACGGCGTTGCAAAAGCCATCCAACATTGGGTGCTGTCTAAATAAAGTGCACTTCATTACAAGAAAAAGTGAGAGGACTTTGCCTCTCGCTTTTTTTGTTTTCTCCTAGTTCGAATGTTATGTTTTCTGCCAATTTCATGTGCAGTCTATCCAAAGTTGGTATAATCAATATAAATTCGAATATTCGAACTTTATATTCCGTATTTCGGAACAACAAGGAGGGATTCTATGTATCAAGTGGATATCAACTGTGATTTGGGAGAAAGCTTTGGTCAATACACAATCGGTGCAGACGAACAAATCTTAGAATATGTCACCTCAGCCAACATTGCTTGCGGTTTTCATGCAGGAGATCCAACGGTCATGAGAAAGACAGTTAGAATGGCACTGGATAAAGGGGTTAAAATTGGTGCGCATCCGGGTTTGCAAGATTTGGCCGGCTTTGGCAGACGTCCAATGGCTATCTCCGCAGAGGAAGCCTATGATCTTGTCATCTATCAAATTGGCGCTCTATCAGCCTTTCTCAAGGCCGAGGGCGGTACGATGCAGCATGTCAAACCACACGGCGCCCTCTACAACATGGCGGCTAAAAATACTGAATTATCTGAATCAATTTCGAAGGCTGTTTATGATGTGGACCCAAACCTTGTGTTATTTGGTCTGTCAGGCAGTGAACTTGCGTTAGCAGGTGAACGAATAGGTCTTCAAGTGGCACATGAAGTTTTTTCTGATCGGACGTATCAAACAGACGGGACGCTGACATCCCGCCGCGAACCACATGCACTCATTGAAGAGGATGAACGGGCCGTCCACCAGGTTGTTCGTATGGTGAGAGAAGGCAGGGTTCGTACAGTTCAAGGAGAAGATATCGAGCTCAAAGCAGATACGGTCTGCATTCACGGAGACGGCAGCCATGCGCTTCAATTTGCAAAAACCATTACAGCGAAGCTAAAAGAAGCCGGGATTCATCTCAAGGCCTTTCAATAAAAATCGTCATCAAAGGGGGAAACAGCATGAAAACAGAGAAAGTCAAACACATGAAGGCACCAAAGGGGAATCGTTCTATGCTGATGGGCGCTGCCTTTTTAATGGCGACGTCCGCGATCGGACCGGGATTTTTAACACAAACAACCGTCTTCACACAGCAGCTTGCGGCTAGCTTTGGGTTTGTCATTTTGATCTCAATTTTATTAGATATTTTTGCACAAACAAATGTATGGCGCATCATTGCGGTTTCAGAAAAACGAGGTCAGGATATAGCGAATATGGTGCTCCCGGGTCTCGGGTATGTGCTGGCCTTTTTGATTGTCATTGGAGGACTTGCCTTTAACATCGGAAATATCGCTGGAGCTGGTCTCGGTTTTCAGGTGATCTTCGGTGTCGATCCGCGAATCGGCGCAGGGATCAGTGCTGTGATTGCCATTCTCATCTTTGTGATCAAAGAGGCTGGGAAAGCGATGGACCGTTTTACGCAGGCGGCAGGCTTTGTCATGATTGGCCTGATGCTGTACGTGGCGATTTCAACAGCGCCGCCAGTTGGAGAAGCAGCCGTGAGAACATTTGTCCCAGAGACGATTGATATTTTATCCATTGTGACACTTGTGGGCGGAACGGTAGGCGGCTATATCGTCTTTGCTGGCGGGCATCGCTTGCTGGATGCAGGTATTAAGGGGAAGGAAGCACTGCCGCAAGTGACGAAAAGCTCTATTTTCGGTGTGTTAATTACATCTGTCATGCGTGTGGCACTCTTTCTTGCCACATTAGGAGTTGTCTCAAAAGGCTTGCAGATAGATCCATCCAACCCGCCTGCCTCTGTTTTTCAATTAGCTTCAGGAAATATCGGATATAAAATGTTCGGGATTATTATGTGGGCTGCGGCGATTACATCCGTCATTGGAGCAGCATACACATCTGTTTCTTTCTTCAAAACCTTCTCACCAAAAATTGAGCAAAACCAGCGTGGTATCATCATTGGCTTTATTGCCCTCTCGACCCTTTGTTTTATTACGATCGGAAGACCAGTGAACATCTTGATATTAGTTGGAGCGATCAATGCATTGATTTTGCCGCTCGCCCTTGGCACATTACTCGTTGCGGCGTATAAGAAAGACATTGTCGGAGATTATCGGCATCCATTCTTTTTGACAGTGACTGGTGCATTTGTTGTGGTCATTATGGCGATGATGGGCGGCTATACCATCATTAATGAAATCCCGAAACTATGGAGTTGATTCAGATGAATACTTATCAAACATATGAGCCATCACAGATGAGAGAATTGATTCGCGAAAAAAAGATCACAGGACCAACGGCTGGCTTTGCAGAGGGGTTTGCTCAAGCCAATTTAATGATTGTCAAAAAGGAACTTGCCTTTGATTTTCTATTATTTTGTCAGCGGAATCCGGCTGCATGTCCCTTGCTTGATGTACTGGACCCAGGTGATCCAGTGCCAAGACGGTCTGCGCCTCAAGCGGATATTCGTACGGACTTTCCTAAGTACCGTATTTACCGAAAAGGGATTCTTGAAGAAGAGGTGACAGATATCACTGCTTATTGGGAGGATGATATGGTTGCCTTTCTCATTGGATGCAGTTTTACGTTTGAGCACGCGCTTATGCTAAATGACATTCCTGTCCGCCATATCGAAGACGGTCATAACGTACCCATGTATCAAACGAATATAGCTTGTGAAAAAGCAGGAGTCTTTCATGGCCCGATGGTGGTCAGCATGAGACCCATTCCGGCGCATCAAGTCACAAGAAGTGTTCAAGTGACATCTCGATTTCCATCAGTCCATGGCGGACCGATCCATATAGGGGACCCAGCGGTGATTGGCATTTCCGATATAGGTCAGCCTGACTTTGGAGAACCATCTGTGATCAAAGAAGGAGAAGTCCCGGTGTTTTGGGCATGTGGTGTGACGCCGCAAGCCATTGTCATGCATACAAAACCCGATATTGCGATCACTCATGCACCCGGTCATATGTTCATCACAGATCGAAGAGATCAAAAGCTAGGTGTACTGTAGAAAGAGAGGTGTTCTCAAGTGGCTTTTTCAACGATAAAAGATTCCATCACCTACCACCCGCTGGGAGATGCAGCGATCGTCATCCAAGCTGGAGCTGACATACGTGAGGAGATTCATGTACGTGTTGAGCAGCTGTTTGCATGTATTGAACAGCACCCATTTGAAGGATATGTAGAAGCGGTTCAAGCCTTTACAAACGTGACTGTTTTCTACGAGCCTTATACCGTTCATCAATCGGCCCAGCTTCAAACACATGACCTATCTCCATATGAATGGGTCAAAGGCTATATTGAACAACTTCTTGAAGACAAATGGCAGGAGGGAGTTCAGGTAAAGCGCCGCATCGTTGACATTCCAGTCTGTTACGGGGGAGCGCTGGGCCCTGATTTAGAAGAGGTTGCCCGTATCAATGGTTTAACGCCAGAGGAAGTCGTGCGTATTCACACTGCGGGCACGTACCTTGTCTATATGATTGGATTTGCCCCAGGGTTTCCGTTTTTAGGCGGGCTGTCTGAAAAGATCGCGGCACCACGCAGAGAAACACCAAGGATGTCCATTCCAAAAGGCTCTGTTGGTATTGCAGGAAAGCAGACAGGCGTTTATCCAATTTCCACACCCGGGGGCTGGCAGCTCATTGGACAAACCCCGCTGCCGCTTTTTCGCCCAGACGAGGAAATTCCGAGTCTATTGAAAGCAGGGGACGAGGTCAGATTTGTCCAAATGTCTGAAAAGGAATTTTTCAGCATGAAGGAGGCAAAACGTTGAGTATTCATGTCATCAAGCCAGGAATCTACACAACCATTCAAGATAAAGGGCGGCAAGGCTATCAAAAGTATGGTGTTTTAACGAGCGGCGGCATGGACCCGCTCTCACTTAGAATCGCCAACATTCTCACTGGCAACCAAGAAAACGAAGCCGTGCTGGAAGTGACGTTGATGGGGCCGGGGCCTGTGCTCACATGTGAGAAGGATCAGCTCATTGCAGTCACTGGTGCTGATGTAGAGATTGATATTGATGGAGAGCGGGCACCATTATGGAAGCCGCTCTTTGTTCGATCAGGAAGCACGATCACCTTTGGTCTTTGTAAGAGAGGCTGCCGCGTTTATCTTGCTGTAGCAGGTGGATTTGATGTGGAACCAGTCATGCAGAGCAAAAGCACCTATGTCAGAGCAGGGATCGGTGGACTGAAGGGACGACCGCTTGAAAAAGGCGATGTTCTGCCTGTTGGAGAGCTGTCTCTCGTAGCGGATCATTTGTTTGATAGGCTGAAAAATAAAGTGAAACAGGCGGGATACGGCGCACCCGATTGGACAGTGAGTCATGATCATTTTTTACCGCTGCGGAAATCACCAGTGATTCGTGTGCTGGCAGGCAGGCATCTTCCTCATTTTCAAGAAACATTTCAAACCGCGTTTTTTGAGCAGCCTTATCAGGTCACACCCCAATCAGATCGCATGGGCTGCCGGCTAAAGGGAGAGCCGATTCATTTAAAAGAAAAGCTGGAATTGATCTCAGAAGCTGTCGCCTTTGGATCTATTCAAATTCCACCCGATGGCCAGCCGATTATTCTGCTGGCAGATCGGCAGACGACAGGCGGATACCCGCGTATAGGAGAAGTAGCGACTGTTGATTTACCGCTTATTGCACAGGCGATGCCTGGGGCAAAGCTGTATTTTGAACAAATAGATCATCGGGATGCAGAGCAGGCGTTATTTAAGCAAGAAGCAGAACTGAGGGAGCTGGCCGCAAGAATCAAGCTGGAAGCATTCTCGTTTAGAAAAGGTGAAGAAGATGCAAAACACAAATAAAACGGTTGTGAAATCAATGGAGATTTTGCGGCTGTTTATCGCTCACGATCAATTAACATTAAATGAAATGATCGAGCTTTCCGGTATGCCGAAAACATCTGTCCATCGCATGGCGAGCTCTTTAGCCGATATGGGACTGTTAGAAAAGCAAGAAACAGGTGTTTATCGATTAGGCTTAATGTTCCTTGAATACGGTCAGCTTGTGGCGGACCGCCTTGATATTCGAAGGATTGCAAGACCATTTATGGAAAGCTTACGGGATGAAGTAGGAGAAGCTGTACAGCTCATTGTTCGTGAGGGCGACGAAGCCATTTACGTGGAAAAGATTGAAGGTACGCAGCCTGTTCGTCTCTACACCGCCGTTGGCAGACGGTCTCCCCTATATGCGGGTGCCTGTGCGAGAAGTATTCTCTCCTTTTTGCCAGAGAGCGAGAGACTTGCCTATATTGACTCAATTGAGCTGGGGAAGATCGGAATTGGGACCATCACAGATAAAGAGGTTCTAAGAAACATGCTGGAAGAATCAAATGCGAGGGGATATACGCTAAGCTATTCTGAGCTTGAAAACTATACAGCTGCGATTGGAGCTCCTATTTTCAATCATCTAGGGGAAGTGGCAGCAGGTATTAGCATTGCAGGATTTGAAGCAGGATATCAAAAAGAACGCTTACCTTACTTAATTAAACAGGTGAAAAAAGCCGCCAGTGATATTTCGAGAGAATTAGGCTTTTCTGAACAAATAAAAAGCCAATGACCGTAAAGATCATTGGCTTTTTGTGTGCAGTTATTAGAAAGTTTTTCCTAAAGCTTTCGCACGTTCGATTGCATCTGCTTTAATTTGCTCTGCTTTCGCAGGCTCAGCATTGTGACCTTCAACGATAAGACCTTCGAAAGAAGGAATTCCGAAGAAGTTAGCGATTGTACCAAGGTAACGGTGACCTGCTTCAAGTTCAGCAGCAGGACCCTCAGAGTAGTATCCGCCACGTGCTTGGATGTGAAGAGCTTTTTTGTCTGTTAATAATCCAACAGGACCTTGCTCAGTGTATTTGAATGTTTTACCAGCTACAGCAACAGAGTCGATGTATGCTTTAAGAACTGGTGGGAATGAGAAGTTCCAAAGTGGTGAAACAAATACATATTTGTCAGCAGAAACGAATTGATCACTTAATTCGTTTAGACGAGCAACTTTCGCTTGCTCTTCAGCTGAAAGTGTATCGAAACCAGCGCCAGATTGAAGTTTGCCCCAGCCAGCGAATACATCTGCATCAATGTGAGGGATGTTTTCTTTGTACAAATCGATATGTACAACCTCGTCACTTGGATTTGCTTCCTTATAAGATTCGATAAATGCCTTAGCAGTAGCCATACTGTAAGAAACTGTTTCATCATGCGGATGTGCAGTGATGTATAAAACTTTTGCCATGTTCATTCAATCCTTTCTGTTTCGGTTATTTTTTTAGCGTATCCCAAAGGTACACTGAATATGTGGCATCTTTAATCATATTGGAATGCTATGAAAAAGATGTAACAAGCACAGTTACATGAAAACTGATATTTTCATTGTAATCACTATGTAGTTTGAAGTCAAGGTAAAAAGTCTCGAAATCAAGATAAAAAGTTTGTAAATTTTTCTGGAACGCGTAAACACGCAGTTTTCAGCGCAAAAAGCCTACTCTTATTGAACAAAAAATTGATCGATATCGCAAGTAAAGAGTTTGTAAAGGCGCTGCATCTCAAAAAAAGATGGATGCCCCTAAGTCATCTGCTACAAGCATCTGTTCTCCGGTTTCGTATATATAAGAGAAGGCAGGAGAGAGTGAGGGATAAGAGTGGGACGATCCTATGTTGCGATTGGAGATTCCTTAACAGTTGGGGTGGGGGCACGTTTATTTGGCGGAGGATTTGTTCAGCGGTTTTGGTGGATGCTTGAAAAAAAGACGCATGCACCGGTTGAGCTGTCCGTATTTGCAAAATCAGGGTTAACGACCGAGCAGATTTTACAGCTCTTCAAACGGTCAGAGGTGAGACGTGCGATTGCAGCAGCAGACATCATCACCATCACAGGCTGTGGGAATGACCTTGTTCAAGCTGTTCAGCAGTATGAAGAAGGTGAAGATGAAAAGAAACTGCTGCAAGCGGTCACGCATTGCCAGGCGAATTTTAGCAAGATGATTCAAGAAATCGCTCAAATTAAAAGAGGGCAGCATCAGCCCTACTACGTGTATTTCATGAATTTATATAATCCATTTCCGCAAATACCAATAGCCGGGCGGTGGCTTCAGCAATATAATCAACAGCTTCGTTTGCTTGCTGCGAATCCGCATGTAGAAGTTGTGGATGTGTACCGGGCGTTTGAAGGACATGAAAGAGCCTACTTATCGATTGATCAATTTCACCCGAATCCTAAGGGGTATGAAGCGATGGCAGAAGCATTGTTTAAGGCATACTGTAAACAGCTGTAATCCGGTGGGATTGCAGTTTTTTTCATCCTTTTCAATATATGACGGTTTCGATATGATAAAAGAAACGAAGGCGAAAGAGGTGTGCAGGCATGGAGGAAATCAGTGCGTTTTTTCAAAAGATGACAGGAACGGCTTATGAAGTAGGAAAACAGCAGGCTGTCTGGCTTAAGGAGAACCCGTTGCTAAAGACACAATATATTCGAACAGAACCGGTAACACAACAGGCTGTGAAAGAAACGAAGCAGCTGATCCGTCCCTTTCTTCCTCAATTAGATGAAGAGATTGCTGGGTTTTGTGATGAAATGCAATTAGATGAGCGTTATTTGACCTTTTTCTATTCATCTCATCTTCAGCCAGGCTGTTCCCACTGTGTGAGGCAGGGGAATATGGCGGCCGGTCAACAAACGGTCATGCTGCGTAACTATGATTTCTCCCCGATTTTTGATGATATGCGTCTTGTGACGACACATGTGAAAGGCTCAGTATATCATACAGGCTCGTCGCTGCTGTTGTTTGGCAGATCTGATGGAATGAATGAGCATGGTCTTGCTGTGACTTTCTCTGCTTGCGGTCCGCCGGTTGGCAATGAACCCGGTTTAAAGCCTCCAGCCGTCGCCGGTTTGCAGGTGTATCATGTGATTCGCTCTGTTCTGGAATCCTGTCCAACGGTCGAGGAAGCCATTCGCTCTATTGAGGAAATGCCCGTTGCCTCAAATGTTCATATCATGCTTGCCGATCGAAAAGGAAAGGCGGCTGTGATTGAAATCATTGATGGTCAAAAAAGGGTGAGGAGACCGGAGAGAGGTTATATTGCTGCAACGAACCATCCGGTAGCTGATCAAACAGCAAAAGGGATGACCAAACATCATTCTGTTGTCAGATACGATATGTTAATGGAAGCTTTAAAAGAGCAACGATCAAGTGATTCTCTTTTGAAGCTGTTCCAGACAGAATATCCTGATGGTCTGACTGTGCACAATTATGAGGAGCTGTTTGGAACGATGCGAACCGTCATGTTCCGTCCAGAAGAAGGCACAATCGATTATTGCTTTGGCTCTCCCGTATACAATCCGACTTATTCTTTAAAAGCCGGGGATTCATTGCCTTTTCAAGAACAAAAGGTTCAATTTCATCAAAAGGATTATGGACCGTCATTTTGGAGAAGTGTCTGATGATCCCTTGTTTATATTTTGTCACAGCCGCTGTGCCAAATTCAGATCAACTTAAGATTGCATCGCTCGTTGAAAGCGTTTTATATTAAGGTGTGACAATAGACCTATTTATACAGAAGGAGGCATTTCATGTACATAACGGCACGAGAACAGAAAGTCATTAAATACATCATTCAGCAAAATCGTTATGTCACCATTCGTGAGATAGCCGATTCTGTTCAGGTAAGTACTAGAACGATCCATAGAGAACTAAAATCCATTAAACCAATTTTGAAAGATTATCATCTTTCATTAGATAAACAGCCGGGGAAAGGCTTGAAGGCGGTCGGCGAACAGGAGGATAAACAGCGGCTTCTTGCTCATATGTCAAATGAGGATCAAATCGAATATAGCTCAGATGAACGAAAGCTCTTAATTCTATGTGCGCTGCTTGAAGCGAAGGAACCGGTGAAATTATACACACTCGCAGCTGACTTGCAGGTAACAAATGCGACGATCAGCTATGATTTAGATGAACTAACAGAGTGGATTGCTCCATACGGTTTGCAGCTTATCCGCAAGCGCGGGTACGGCATTGAATTAAAAGGGCCGGAGGAAGCAAAACGAAAAATTGTCGGCAATCTCATTGTTGACCGGCTCGACATTCAATTATTTTTAGAAACGATTGAAATGAATATCAAACATCGAACGAAAGCGACGGAAAAGGTGTTTGGCGTTGTCAGCAGAGGACAGCTGCTAAAGGTAGAAAGGCTGCTCTTTCATTTGAAAGATCGACTGTCACTCTCATTATCTGATAGTGCCTATATTGCACTTGTTGTTCACTTAACCTATGCTATCGAACGTATTCAGCTTGGGGAAACCATTCGAATGGAAGAGGAAGAGCTGCTGGAATTAAAGCGGACGAAGGAATTTGAATCATCACTTCGAATGGCAAGGGCGCTTGAACGCATGTTTAATGTGGAGATTCCTGAAGCGGAGGTCGGATATATGACCATCCATCTTCGCAGTGCAAATCGCAGCTTTGGGGCAGAATACCGTATTGATGAAATTGAGCTGGATATAGCGCTGAGGACGAAAAAACTTATTGATTTTATATCAAATAAAACCGGCTATCATCTCAATGAAAATGATTCATTGTATGAGGGGCTCGTGTCTCATCTTGAGCCTGCCATGAACCGTCTAAAGGAAAAGATGAGAATCTATAATCCGCTCACACAACAAATAAAAAAAGACTACTTTTTGCTGTTTATGGCGATTGAAGAAGGAGTCGAGCGTTTCTTTCCAGAGATTGAATTTCCAGAGGATGAAATTGCCTTTCTTGTGCTTCATTTTGGCTCAGTGCTTGAAATCAAAAAAGAAGAAACAAAAATTCATGCGCTGGTTGTTTGTTCAAGCGGGATTGGTTCCTCGAAAATGCTCGCCTCCCGGTTGAAAAAAGAATTGCCGGAGATCGCCAAATTCGATCTATCCTCCTTGATGGAGCTAAAGGAAATCGATGCATCGAGCTATGACATGATTGTCTCGACCGTTCCGATTCCATATGAGCATATCGATTACATTATGGTCAGCCCCCTTTTAAACGAGGATGATGCCATGCGTGTGAAGGCTCATATTAAACGGAAGATTCCTTATATCATCGAGAAAAAAAGAACAAAAGAATCTCCTAAAGAATTGGTGCAAGAAACCGTTGATATGATGGCGGTTGCAGAGCAGGTGACGAACTATATGTTTGTGATTCGCAGCATCCTGTCCCATTTTACCATCGAAAAAAGAAAGACGATGCCGCAGCATGATGAAACCATCAGGCAGCTGCTTTGTCAGCTTGAAGAGGAAGGGTTTATCATACATGCGGATGATGTAGCGGGCGGCCTTTTGGAACGTGAACAGCAAGGCGGCTTAGGCATACCCGGTACCGAGTTTGCTCTTTATCATTTAAAGCATGCATTCATCAAGGAACCAATCTTTCATATTTATGATCTTGATCAGGCATATGAGGTTAAAAGCATGGATGGCGGGCAGCAGCAGATGTCACGAATGCTCATGATGCTTGCGCCGCAAGAGCTTGGCAAGGAAGGGTCAGAAATGTTTAGCCTGATCAGTTCATCCATCATTGAAAGTGAAGAAAGCATGGCGCTTTATGGACAAGGAACAAAGGAAGACATTGAACTGAAATTACATCAGCTTTTCTATCAATTTGTTAAAGAGGCGAAGTGGTAAGAAAAAGGCCGAGAGCTTATTCGCTTCTCGGCTTTTTTGCTGTGACACAGACGGCAAGGGTAGGACGAATTTCTTCATACTCAATAGAAAATTGGTCAAACCCGGCAAACTTCAAGTCGTTTAATATGTTTTCACCCATCTCTTTTGTCCGATTGGCATCAGCTCCTTTTTCTCTTGGCTGCATCACAATAACGAGTGTTCCGCCTGGTTTCAAGGTGTGATAAAGATTGAGTAAGCCCGTTTTTGGATCATCCCAAATCGTAAAATTGTTAACAGACAGCACTTTATCATACTGCTCTCCGGGAAGACGTGTTTTCTCGATTTTTCCGACATACAGCCGAACCTGTTTGTCTTTTGCCCGTTTGCTGACGCGTGACTGTGCTTGCTCCTGCATGGTGGAAGAAGCATCAAGCCCATCAATATGAAGATCTTGATAATGCTTGAGCATATGTTTAATACTGTAGCCGGGTCCATAGCCAATTTCTAAAATGTTTTCACCATCTGTCAAATCTAAGTGGCGGATAGCCCACTGATTCAATGCTTTATTTTCATTTGCCATAATGAGTCCAGCAATGCTTCCGAGCCAGCCTTTTGGTCTGCTAAAGGTTTTCGAAATAGACAGCATGTGAGAACGCTCCTTTTTGATGATCATGTAACCGATTTTGCCCCTCTTCAAACATGCTGATTTTCGGGAACACATTTGTATAGCTTCATGATGTTTGAGTGAAAAAATGAGGTGGTAATGAAAGGATACATCAACAAATCAAGGAGGAGCTTACACATGGATTTACGTGAATATTTAACAAATGGCATTCCGCGCCAAACGCAGGATCAGCAGCCAGGCAGTGAAAGAGAAATGAATCCAGCGCCGATCTTTGAGGATGAATCATATCAAGGTTCTGGCAAGCTAAAAGGAAAAGTGGCACTGATTACAGGTGGAGATAGTGGAATTGGACGGGCAGTATCTGTTGCCTATGCAAAAGAAGGGGCACATGTTGCCATTGTGTATTTAAATGAACATGAGGATGCAGAGGATACGCAAAAACGTGTAGAACAAGAAGGCGTTAAATGCTTAACGATTGCAGGAGATGTCGGTGACGAAGCCTTTTGTGAGAAAGCAGTAGAAAAAACAGTTGAAGCCTTTGGTCAATTAGACATTTTAGTAAATAATGCGGCTGAACAACATCCGCAAGAACGTATTCAAGATATTTCGAGTGAACAGCTTCACCAAACCTTTAGAACCAACTTCTATTCCTATTTCTATTTTACGAAAAAGGCACTGGATTATTTAAAACCGGGAAGCTCCATCATTAATACAACATCAATTAACCCATATCGGGGAAACCCAGTGCTGATTGATTATACGGCGACAAAAGGAGCCATTAACGGCTTTACGCGTTCTATGGCACAATCGCTTGTGAAAGATGGGATTCGGGTGAACGGTGTAGCGCCAGGTCCAATTTGGACGCCGCTCATTCCATCTACATTTGATGAAGACAGTGTGGAAAGCTTCGGCGCAGAAACCCCAATGGGAAGACCAGGACAGCCTGTAGAGCATGTCGGCTGTTTTGTCCTGCTGGCTTCTGACGAATCGTCTTATATGACAGGACAAACACTTCATGTCAATGGCGGTTCCTTTATGAATACATGATCTACCGCGGCACCGCCCAGCTTTGATTGGGCGGTGTTTTTAGTATTTCTTGCGATTTTTCTGCACAGATATGACAGACCATACGATAATGCCTACAACAACTGCCGCAATGACAAGTGAACTCAAATGGAACATCGTTTCATGATGCATGTTCAATTTCTCCCTTCATTGAACCTGTTTTCTATAGCATCAGCCAGAAGGTCGCTTTTTATGAAAAAACACATTTCTTTGTTTAATGAATGGGCTGTCGTGGAAACCTACGTATACGGATGAAATTTTGAAGGAGTGAAACGATATGTCTCAAGAAGAATTAAAACAAAAGGTATTAAACCTATTAGATGAACAAAAGGTCGGAACACTAGCGACTGTTGAACAGGATAAGCCGCATACCCGCTATATGACTTTTTTCCATGAAGGGCTGACGTTATATACACCAACGAGTAAAGAAACACATAAAGCAGAAGAAATTGAAAAAAACCCGAATGTTCATATTCTTATTGGATATTCAGGCGAAGGATTCGGTGATACTTATGCAGAGATTGCAGGCACCGCAGCATTAACCGATGATCGGGAACTAATCGACCGTCTTTGGTCTGATGAGATGGAGAAATGGTTTAAAGGAAAAGAGGATCCGAATCTAGTGATTCTGAAGATTGAGCCAACCTCCATTCGTTATATGAACGAAGGAAGCCGTACACCAGCAGAATTATCACTTTAACACTTGCGTAAGCAGGGGGAATGTGTTATAGTTTTATATTAGTGTTGAAATAAGCAAATAAATAAAGAAAGTAAACTTTCTTTTTTCTATGACATAATGAGAAGCAATAGAGCTTCTACTTGATAAGAACGAGACGCTGTCAAAGCGAACAAACTTATTCTTTTCCTTCTGCACCCGCCCCCCTATAAAAGCGGAAGAATGGAAAAAAGACGTTTTGATTTACAATTCACACTGGCACGGCTTCGGAGCCGTAAGGACGAATGAGAGGTAGGGCTTTCGTTGTCTTGTTATCCAGAACTTCCATGGCGTTTACTTTCAAACGTAGGTTCACTCGGAACACATATGACACACTGATATGATCGAATCTTAATTCATACACTCCGTAACGGAGATTAAACATTGATTATTTATTTGCATGAAAAGAGTAAGGAACAGGCTGCCATCTATTTGGCAGCCTTTTTCATTGGGGTAAACAATAGGAATCCGAAACCAATAAGCCCAAGAAAAGGGAAGATGAAGATACAAACCAATCGCATAGCGTCCGCCCCAAAAGGGTTTGACATTAACAGCAGACCGATAAATGCACAAATAATCAGAGTGAATAAAGCGAGCTTCATGATCATTTACTTCGTCCTTTCTTTTGATACTGCCAAATCCGCTCAATAAAAAAGAACATGACCGCAAACAAAATAGAAAACATGAACATGTCCAGCAGTGTCACGCCTCTATTTGGGTGCACAAGACCAAACCAAACGAATTGCAGCACAAAAGAGATCGCAAAATATAGAATCAATTTTTTCATCATTGTCCTCTTTTCACTTCTTTTTTTGACCCTTAAGCCACATCAGCCAAATGATGAAGGAACCAATCACACATGAGAGCAAAGTGACAGGCGGCAAGGTGTGCCAGCTAGTCAGCCCCTTTACAAAACACATATAAAAAAAGAAAATGGAAATGGATACGAGTACCCATTGCTTGAACCAGCGAGGGACACGCAGCCAAGCTGCTAGAATGATTGATGATAGCTTATCCAATGAGATAACTCCTTTTTTGAATCTGATTGGATTTTATCGTAAACAACAAAGTTTGTAAAATATGGATTTTAGAGGCTTTGATGGTATTCTTCTAGCATGAAACATTTTCGCTGTACTGACGTATAAGTGAAAGGAACCTCATGAAAGGAAGCGATCAAGTGAAAAGAGTACCAGTCATCTTCCTCAGATATATTGTCTTCTTTATTCCAGCGATCATTCTCAGTGTCTTGGTGTGGAACCATTACCAAGATGATTTGTCAGATGGGAAAGTAACAGAGTATGACGTCAAAGGAATGTTTACATTTGATGAAGGAAAACGAGTGGTGAGTGCTGTATCAAAAGACCAGCAGCTCCATTTTGCAATGTATGATCCTCAATCAGGAAAAAGAATCAGTGAATGGACCACAGAAAGTGATACGTTTCATGAAATGCTGCCATCCATTCAAGGAAACAATCTCTTACTGGCTTTAAAAAATAAAGACGGAAAGCTGTTGATCGAGAAACTAACACCAAGCGGAAAAAAGAAAGAGCTCGTTCAAAATAACCTGCAGATTCCCTCATTTTTAAAAACGAATACATACCAATGGAATGGACGGCTCGTATTTACAGGAGAAATGGAAGGCGCTGCTGCGGTCATCGGTGAGTTGAAGAATGGTCAGTTTCATGTGCACAATCTGAACGACCTAAAGCTGCCAGCAAGACCCGTTTCCATCGATGTCGTCATGAATTCTTTTAGAGGGCAGACGCCAATTCCTATATTTGAAGTAACTTTGAAAAATGATCAGAAGGCGTATGTCAGCGGAATCTCAAACGAGAAGCATCAGCTTGGGGTTTATGTCTCCAAAAACGCTGAACCGTTTAGCCTTGTAGAAGATACAGTTGAGCAGCGGCTGCAAAAAACGATTGGATCATCACAAAACTTTGCTGTCGCCGTGGAATCGGAATATCCAAAAAGGGCAAGGAAAGTGAATGCAGAGGGAAGGCTTGAAGAAGTCGTTCCAACACCAAAGCCAATTTACCAAACGAATGTGTACCAGCTTAATGAAGAAGAAGTTCTTCTGGCAGGCTCTACAGCAAAGGACGAAGCAAAAGGCAAACTGACTGGTTATATTTATAACCATCGCACGAATAAGGCGACGTCTGCCAGCAAGCTTTTGCAGTCGTTTTCATATGAATCTTTACAAAAAGAAGGGCTCTCTTTCAATAAAAATGTGAAGAGCGACTGGCTCTATTATTCATTTGACAATCAATTAACGGGTGCATTTGAGACGAAAAGCAAACAGCTAAAGGAATTTCCTTTGCAGAAGGTCATCTCAATTGAAAACGCCAGTCCAGCCCACCAAACGTCTGTTGATACCTTTACGCAATATGTAATGAAGGGCGGACCGCTCATTCTTAACTGGGCGATATGGATCTTGATCCCGCTATTATTATTTGTGCTAGCGATCTTCCTGCCGCCGATTTTAAGACTGGTGAGGAGAAACAAGATAAAGGACAGTGTCACATTAGAAGCCAATATTGTGTCTGTTAAAGAAACGGGCACCTACATTAACGAACAGCCAGTTGTCAGCATGCGGCTTCAATTTGAATATGAAGGGCAGCGCATAGAAAAGACGGTTAAAACGGTTGTATCCTACACCCAGATACCGCAGCCGGGACAGCGTATTGTCATTCACTATGATCCAAAGAAGAAAAAGGCAATGCTCTTAAAAGAAGGTGACTTCTCGCAGCCAAGTCAGCCAAAGTTCATCAAAGGCGCTGTTTTAAGAAATATAGAATCATATGGAACCGTAGGACGAGGCACTGTCTTATCACTCACATTTGAATTGGATCAGAAAACGTATATCATTCCAATGATTCAAGCCGCTGGTTTTGAATTTACAACAGGAGAAAAAGCCGATCTCGTCGACATCAACGGCCAGCTCAAAATGGCAGCCTATGGCCATGAAGTGCGGAATCGATCGGGTAAAGATGTGACGTTAACAGGAACGATCCAGCGTGTGAAGCAATATCCAATGGCCATCCATGAACAAAAGCCTATTCAGCTTGATGTGACGGTTTCAAACGGAGATGAGTCCATCACAAAAACGGTTAGCCAGTTTATCCCTGATCATATGCAGGTCGCAGCGGGCACTCAAATCACGATCCAGACAAAGAAAGAAGAGCTGGATAGAGAAATGGGTCTCATGCAAGAGAAACAAGGAAGTGCAAAAGTGACCAATGTTGGATTTGCGGGCGTCATCGGCAATCTGCCGTTAGCGATCATTCAGGTTGAGAGAAATGGCATGATGTATGAAGTGAAACAGCCAATCGATCCAATCACTAGCGTCTTGCCTGGTGATGAATTATGGGTGGCGTATCACGACATGACGCGTCGAGCAGCCATTGTGAAATATGCATCAATATAAAAAAGCGTTCCTTTATCAGGACGCTTCAGCGTGAAGACTAAGGGCTAAAACGAATGTCGTTTTAGCCCTTTTTGATTAAGCTTTTGTATCATATTGGCGGAGCACCTTATCGTAGGCGAAGTTACCGAAAGGAATGAAAGCCGCAAAAAAACCAGCGATGGACCATTTCAAATGCCAGCGAACTTTAAAAGTCACATATGCCAAAATGAGCATATAGATGACAAACAATGCGCCATGAAGAGAGCCTACAATAGTGACTGCCATCGGAATATCCGCAAAATATTTTAGAGGCATGGCAATTAAAAGAAGGGTTAAAAGAGACATACCCTCAATAAAACCCGCCTGTCGAAGACGGCTAACACTTGTATGCATATACAAATCCTCCTGTATAAAAGCTAGTTTCTCATCTTCTAATATAAACGAAAGATCGTCTGGACATGCTGAAATCTACGAAAAATTCAAAATATGTTCATGGAATGCTTAAAAAATGGGAAAAGTCCTTTACTCTTTGTTTGTTTTAGAGAGTACTTGCTTTAAGTGCATAGCATCATGTAATAAATGCTCTGTCATTGCTTGAACCGCTTCTCTGGAGCGGCGCTCTTTTATTTCAGAATAGATGGCTGTATGCTCTCTTTGAATGGTTTCAGCACGAGCCCCGCCGCTAAAATGGAAGATGCGGCAATAGTGAATGAGTGCATTCACGTGATTTAATTGTTTGGATAAGCGGTCATTGTGACTCGCCAAAATGATTTTTTGGTGAAAGGCTTCATGTAACTGGACGATCTCTTTAGATGGCAGCTGCTGCTTGATCGCTTCGTCCGCCTGCGTGAGAACCTGCTCAATTTCATCCATTTCTCTTTGCGAGGCTTCCTTACAGGCAAGCTCAACAGCAAGTGTTTCTAAGGCCGCCCGAATTTGATAAAGCTCCTCGACATCTTTTTCTGTTAATGTATAGACGGAATAGCCTGAGCGATGATCCGCGATTAAAAGCTCGTCTTTTTCTAACAGTCTCATCGCCTCTCTTACCGGTGATCGGCTTACGCCAAATTGCTTGGCAAGCTGTGTTTCATTGATGCGCTCTCCTGGCTGAAACTGGCCATCAAATATCATTTGCTTCAGCTGTTCATAAAATTGCATGTGATACGGTGCTGGTCTTTCCATCTCGAATGAATTCATACCATCGTTCCCTCTTTTATACATCATCTTTTGTCTCATGTTATCCAAGTTTTTCCCTCTAGGCAAGTCTGCATCGAAAAGTCAATATCGTACAATCCAAGAGAAAAAGGGTGTGCTACACTAATGATCAGTTCAGTGAAAAGAGGGATCGACATGAACACACAAGAGGAACGAACTGTACATTTTGATCAAGACTTGCAAATAGAGGCGTATCGCTTTCATGGCATCATGCAAAAGTTCCCGAATCATTTTCATACATATTATGTGATTGGATTTATTGAAGACGGTCAAAGACGTTTGATCTGCCAAAATCAAGAATACATCATTGAAAAGGGTGATATCCTTCTTTTCAATCCGTATGATAATCACGCATGTGAACAAATTGATCACAGGACACTCGATTATCGCTGTTTAAATATTGAAGCAGAGGTGCTGGAAAAAATCTTTCAGCACAAGCCGCATTTTAAAGCCCCTGTGTTTTCACAAAGTGAACGAACAAAGCCGTTATATGATTTACATCAAATGATCACAGAAGAAGCGCCTGCTTTGAATAAACAGGAAACCTTCTATTTCTTTATGAAACAATTGATTGAAGCCTATGCTGATACCCCAGGGGGAAAAGTATCAGCCGCACATGCCAACGAACAAAAAGTCCAAGACGTACAGCAATATATCGAAACACACCTCACGGAAAATATCTCGTTAGATGACTTAGGTGAGCTTGTGTCTATGAACAAATATTCATTGCTGCGTGCTTTTACAAAGTTCAGAGGCATCACGCCGTACCGTTATTTACAGACAGTCAGGGTGAACTATGCGAAGGAGCTTCTTGCCCAAGGAGTGAAGCCTGTAGATGCGGCTGCCTCCGCTGGATTTTCTGATCAAAGTCATTTGAGTCATTTCTTTTCAGAATTTATTGGACTCACGCCAGGGCAGTATCAGCAAATTTTTGTAAAGCAGGTAACTGCTAATGAAAAATAAACAGCTGCTTGGTCATTTGGCGGCCATGTTCACCATTTTTTTATGGGGATCTACCTCTATCTCTACCAAAATATTATTAACGGCTTTTTCTCCAACAGAGATTTTATTTTTCCGTTTTTTTATAGGGTACTTGGCTCTGGTGATCATCTATCCAGTCACCATGAAGGTGCGAAATAAAAAGCATGAAGGGATGTTTGCGCTGGCAGGTTTATGCGGTGTGGTCTTATATTACTTTTTAGAAAATGTCGCACTTACTTATACGCTCGCTTCGAATGCAGGTGTCATCAGCTCCGTTGTCCCATTCTTCTCTTTTCTATTGGCTTATTTTTTATTAAAAGATGAGCCGCTGCACAGCCGGTTTTTCATAGGCTTTTTCATCGCAATGACGGGAATCGTGCTGATCAGCATGAATGGAATGGCGACGTTTCAATTGAATCCACTCGGTGATGCGTTAGCATTAACGGCTACCATCGTCTGGGCATTCTATTCCATTTTATCGAAGATGATCAACCAATATGGCTACCATATCATTCAGGTAACAAGGCGTGTCTTCTTTTACGGACTGCTATGGATGATTCCACTGATCTGGCATTTTAAAATTCGTTTAGACTGGGAACGGTTGACGAATCCATCGTTTGCCTTCCACTTGCTGTTTTTAGGCCTTTTCGCATCTGCGATTTGTTTTCTGACATGGAGCTTTTCTGTGAAAACGCTCGGTGTGGTGAAATCGAGTGTGTATATTTATGGAGTGCCCATTATTACGATGGTCATTTCAATGATCGTTCTTCACGAGAGATTGACCTTCATGTCTGCGCTTGGAACGGTACTGACCTTAGGAGGTTTGCTGCTTTCAGATAAAAAAAGTGCGGGAAGAAAGAAACAGAAGCCCCGTGTGCTGATGCAGGATAAAAAGGCGCTTTGATCAAAAAAGCGTCTTTTGTCCATTGTAAGAACAGACACTCTCTAGTAAACTCGAATTAAATGGTCGACGGTCGACCGATGACGAAGGGGGAAAAATCAATGAAGCATGTTTCAATTGCAGCAATTCCAGGAGACGGGGTTGGAAAGGAAGTTGTGCCTGAAGCCATCCGAGTTTTGAAAGCGATATCAGATGTGCATGGCGGGCTGTCTTTCACCTTTCAGGATTTTCCGTGGAGCTGTGAATATTATTTAGAGCATGGCGAAATGATGCCAAAGGATGGATTGGAACAACTGAAAGCCTTTGACAGCATTTTCTTAGGGGCAGTCGGAGATGCCAATTTAGTGCCGGATCATGTATCGCTTTGGGGATTGCTGATTAAAATTAGACGTGAATTTGAGCAGGTGATTAACGTTAGACCTGCAAAACAGCTGAGCGGTATTCGCTCCCCGCTTGCTAAGCCAAAGGATTTCGATCTTCTTGTTGTAAGAGAAAACGGTGAAGGCGAATATAGTGAAATCGGAGGCCGCATCTATCAAGGGGAAGATCAGCTTGCCATTCAAAATGCTGTTTTCTCCAGAAAAGGGACAGATAGAGCCATGCGCTTTGCTTTTCAATTAGCAGAAAAAAGACGAAAGCATGTGACAAGTGCAACCAAATCGAATGGAATTGTTCATACAATGCCATTTTGGGATGAAGTGTTTCAAGACGTAGCAAAGGATTATCCAGAGGTGACAGCAGACTCGCAGCACATTGATGCGCTCTCAGCCTTCTTTGTGACAAGACCAGAGAAATTCGATGTGATTGTTGCCAGCAATTTATTTGGCGATATTTTAACTGATCTTGGGGCTGCGATTATGGGAAGTATTGGCGTGGCGCCTGCCGCCAACATCAATGTAAATGGCAAATATCCATCCATGTTTGAGCCTGTACACGGATCAGCCCCAGACATTGCAGGGAAAGGAATTGCCAACCCAATCGGTCAAATTTGGACCGCTAAACTCATGCTTGATCATTTCGGAGAGGAAGAACTAGGTACACACCTGCTCGAAATCATCGAGTCAGTCACAGCAGACGGCTTTTTAACGGCAGACATCGGCGGGGCTTATCAAACACAAGAAATCACAAACGAAATTATCACGCGTTTGAAGAAATAATCCGTCATTAGAACCGCATCTCCACGTCTGCTATAATAAAAGGATGGATAGAAGAAAGAGATGTGAAATCTAGTGTCAAAAACAGTTGTATTAGCAGAGAAACCTTCAGTAGGACGTGACTTAGCGCGTGTACTGAAGTGTCATAAAAAAGGAAATGGTTTTTTAGAAGGAGATCAATACATTGTCACGTGGGCCCTTGGCCATTTGGTCACACTGGCTGATCCAGAAGGCTACGGAAAAGAATTTCAATCCTGGCGTTTAGAGGATTTGCCGATCATTCCAGAGCCGCTCAAGCTTGTCGTCATGAAAAAGACAGGAAAACAATTCCAAGCAGTAAAAGCACAGCTTGCAAGAAAAGATGTAAAAGACATTGTCATCGCAACAGATGCTGGACGTGAAGGGGAGCTTGTCGCAAGATGGATTCTTGAAAAAGCGCATGTGAAAAAGCCGCTAAAACGACTATGGATCTCATCTGTTACGGACAAAGCCATTCAAGAAGGCTTCAAACGACTAAAAGACGGCAGAGAATATGATAATCTGTACCGCTCAGCGGTTGCACGTGCTGAGGCAGACTGGATTGTAGGGATCAACGCAACAAGAGCGCTGACGACCAAGTTCAATGCGCAGCTTTCCTGCGGACGGGTACAAACACCAACGATTGCCATGATCGCCAAACGAGAAGAAGACATTCAGCAATTCCAGCCGAAGCCGTTTTATGGAATGACTGCACAAGTAGATGGACTTACCTTGACGTGGCAGGATGCCAAAACAAAGCAAAACCGCACATTCCAAGAGAATGTCATAAAAGAGCGCTTGGCAGGCTGCAAAGGAAAACCAGCAGTGATCGATGCATTGAAAAAAACAGCGAAAAAAGCTTTTGCTCCAGGGCTGTACGACCTCACTGAATTGCAGCGTGATGCGCATAAACGCTACGGCTTCTCAGCGAAAGAAACCTTGTCTACGCTTCAACGGTTGTATGAGCAGCATAAGCTTGTAACATATCCGCGTACAGATTCACGATTTATTTCAGCGGATATCGTTCCTACATTAAAAGATCGATTAAAAGGAATGAATGTCAGACCGTACGCTCAGCATGTGAACCGCATTTTACAATCAGGCGTGAAAGCACACAAAGGCTTTGTCAACGATGCAAAAGTGTCAGATCACCATGCGATTATTCCAACCGAGGAAGAGCTGTATCCTGGTGCATTAAGTGATAAAGAGCGTAAATTATATGATCTGATTGCCAAACGATTCCTTGCTGTACTCATGAATCCTTTTGAATATGAGGAAACAACGGTGATCGCCAAAATAGGCAGTGAAACATTCACAGCAAAAGGAAAAACTGTGCAATCAGCCGGCTGGAAAGCTGTGTACGATGAATCCTATGAAGAAGAGGAGTCAGCCGAAGCAGATCAGCATCTGCCGGTACTTTCCGAAGGGCAATCACTTGAAGTACGCCAGCTGAAAGAAACAAAAGGAGAAACGAAACCTCCTGCTCGTTTTAATGAAGCAACCCTGCTATCTGCTATGGAGAACCCAGCGGCATTTATGCAGAATCAGGAAAAGGATTTAGTGAAAACCCTTGGTGAAACAGGCGGACTAGGGACAGTGGCCACAAGAGCCGATATCATTGAAAAACTGTTTAACAGTTTCTTAATCGAGAAAAAGGGCAAAGACATTTTCATCACATCGAAAGGGAAGCAGCTGCTCTCCTTAGTGCCTGAAGACTTAAAGTCTCCTGCGTTAACAGCGGAATGGGAACAAAAGCTTTCTAAAATCGCAAAAGGACAGCTGAAGGCTTCTCAATTCATGAGTGAAATGAAGTCCTATGCAAAACAAGCTGTATCTGAAATCAAACAGACGAACCAAACCTTTAAGCATGACAATGTCACTGGCACCCATTGTCCGGACTGCGGAAAACTGATGCTGAAAGTAAACGGAAAACATGGCACAATGCTCGTGTGCCAAGACCGAGAATGCGGCCACCGTAAAAATGTGGCGAAGAAAACAAACGCACGCTGCCCGAACTGTCATAAAAAGCTCGAGCTGCGCGGAGAAGGCGATGGCAAAATCTTTGCTTGTGTGTGCGGCCATAGAGAAAAACTGTCTGTTTTCGAAAAACGCAAATCACAATCCAATCAAAAGAAAGCCAGTAAGCACGATGTGTCTAAATATATGAAGAAACAAAAGAAAGTGGAAGAACCAATCAATAACGCACTGGCTGAGCAATTAAAGAAATTAAAATTAGATCAATAGTATTATAAAAACCCATGCGGAAACGCATGGGTTTTCCAATGTAATCAAGCATATCGACATATTGTTTTTCTGAAAATGGGAATGTCTATGCGAAAAGACTCGTAATTTGGTATAAAATATTTATTTAAATTTAAACAGAAACAATCTATAATAAATCGTTGGAATGCTAAGAGAACGGGAGTTGAAAGGGGACACGAATGGATACACCCATACATCGCATAGGTATTGTTTTACTCATTGTCATTCTACTAGGTGGATGTACCTGGAAGCAGCAGACGGAATCAGCTTATCCAGTATCACAACAGCCAGTATTGCCTGGAGAATATTTTATTACTCATCACCTCATGACAGATCAAGGCTTGATCCGCACTTCATTTGCAGAGCAGCACATCTACTTATCCGAATCGCTGGGGCTTTGGATGGATTATCTTGTTCGAAAAAAAGACCAAAATTCGTTTGACCAACAATTGGGTGTCCTGCAAGATGAATTTTTACTAGACCATCATCTTCTCAGCTGGCAAATCGAATCTGATCAAAAAAGTAAAGCCAATGCCTTGGTTGATGATTTACGGGTAGTGGCGGCACTTCAAAAGGCAGATCGTTTATGGAAGAATGCAGCATATCAAACAACAGCAAAAGAAATCGCACAAGCGTTAAAAGACAAAAATATGTATAGAGGCATCTTGTCCGATTATTATGATGCATCAACAAATCGAACTTCACACACAATCACACTCTCATATTTAGACCCAAAAGCAATCAAAGAATTGGAATCCCTCAAAATATTCACGAAACAAATGACGAGTAACCAATTGGCCATTCTAAAACAAGCACCGAGAAAAAAAGGATTCTTTCCTAAATCCTATGACATAAAGAAAAAAGCCTATTCATTTGATCGAGAAATCAATATGATTGATCAACTCTATACGGCTCTACATGCCGATCGTGCAAAGGTGAATACGTCCGCGATCATGAAATGGCTTAAAACGACTTTTACAAAAGAAGGAAAATTGTACGGTAGATATAAACTGAGCACATTGCAGCCATCAGTGACGTATGAATCGCCTTCTGTATATGCGCTGGTCATCTTGTATGCTCTTAAACGAAACGAACCGGAATTCGCAAAAGAGGTGTATGACCGCATGAAAGAATTACAAATTCAAGATCCTCTCAAGGATTATTATGGAGGATACATGAACGAAAAAGACACACACTCATTTGACAACTTATTGCCTCTCATTGCAGAAAGGGAGCTTTTTAATGAATCGGTTATTCAGTAATACGTATCGTTTATATTATTCTCTGCTCCTCACGTTTGCAGGTCTTATTTTGTTTATGGGCTACCTTGGCGTACATGATGCAGAGAGCTTTTTGATGATCACACTGACTTTTGTCGTGTTAGGATGCGGGATTTTATTTGGCATCTTACCAGCATTAATTTTTACCTTGCTGATGCTGTTCTTTATAGGAAGTGCTATGTTCTTTACAGAGCTTGGCCACACAAACCCCTTCTTTTCCAATCAAACATTGCAGGATGTGGTGGTTTGGGGCGCAGCTCTTCTCTTTTTCGCGATTTCAGCAGGAAGCTTGCATGAGCGAATCAAGACGATGCGTCACACCATAGAACAACAAAAGCAGGCGATGAAACAATTTGTGGCGATTGACTCGACAACTGGATTTGACAATGCAGATCGGATGAAGCTGGAATTATCCGAGGAAATGAAACGGGCAGAACGCTACAAACAGCCATTCGTTTTTATCCTTCTTCATATCCATTATGCAGCGGAATTCAAATCATTATATGGAGAAAAAGAAATGCAGCACCTATTTCAGCAATTAAGTATTAAGATCCGCGAAAGTGTCAGAGAAACTGATAAGAAATTTCGATTATCCGAAGAACGAATAGGATTGCTGCTTACTCACACACCAGAAGAGAATGTCTCTGTCGTCCTTGAGAAGCTAAAAGATAAATTGCAAAAGCATGTGCTGTTAAACGGCCGTGAAGTCACCCTGACTTTTCATGTCTGTCATTTAACAAGCAGTTCGGATTATCGTACGCCAGAGCAATTTTTAGAAGAACTAGAAAAAGAGATGATGATGAATGAACTTTAATTCTTTGATGAAATGCTGTTTGATGATGGCTCTTTTTTTCATTCTTTCGTTTCAATACATGGCTTCAGCCGACGCTCTTGCCAAGCCAGTTACCCTGATTGTTTATTCAACAGAATCGGGAGAAGCGACTCCAGCAGTGCATATGCTGGATCTACTCGCCGGACATTTTTCCAAACAGACGACGATTGTATCTGATGAACATTTGGCTGAAAAGAAGATCAGCGAATTTCAGCAAGTCATCTATCTAGGGGAAATAAAGAGAACCTTACCAAAACAGACCATTCGTGTAATGAACGAAGCACAGAAGATCATAGCTATTGGATACAATGCGGACCAGCTGCGCCCATTTTCCAAGCTTACTTTTCATAAACAAGAACACACGAGTCAAATCAAATATACAGATGATCCCACTTACCGTCAGCTAGAGAAAAGGATCATTGCGTTAACGGTTCAAGGGGCAGACTTGCAAAGGGAATTTCTATTGAAGAAGCATGAAGCTGATCTTCCATTTGTGATTCAAACAAAGGAAGGTGCGGTCTATATTGGAATCTTAAATGTCGTGCAGCATAATGAGCTTCTTGCAGAAGTGCTAGAAAAAAACCTGCCTTCTTCTGATCAGCTGACCACAAAGTATTTAAAGCTTGGGAACATCAGTCCTGTCACTGACGAAAAGAAGCTGCTTGAGCTTGGACAATATGTATCCACTCGGCATATCCCGTTTCTGATAGCGGTAACCCCTGTTTGGGTGGATCGAACAACAGGCGATGAAGTGACACTGAGTGACCGCCCGAAGCTCGTAAAAGTGTTAAAACAATTGCAAAGTAATGGAGCCAGCATTATTCTTCATGGATTTAGCCGTACGTATCGAACAGAGGATTCTGGTCAGGACTTTGAGTTCTGGGATGCAAAGAATGATCAGTCCATTACGTCAAATGACCCAAAAAAAGCCGAGAAGAAGCAAAGTGAAAGCCATTTTTCGAATGAGAAAGACTTCCATGCTTATACGAGATCGAATCAGCAGCAAGAAACCATCTATACAGAAGAAAAACTGACAAAAGGTATTGAGTTTCTTGCGCAGCAAGGTCTCTATCCACTGGCATTCGAGGTGCCGCATGATGCCATATCTCAACAAGGCTATGAAGTGATATCAAGGCATGTGTCCAGTCTGTTTGGACAGGTACAGCTGTCGGACCATACGTGGAAAACAGCCGCTGCTCCGCCACTCGTGACGAAACCCGCCATGCTTCATGGTATGACCTTATATCCTCAGCAATCAGTAGAGCCAGCGTCTGACCAAGAAGGTTCAAATATTTTAACAGAACAAAAGATTCAATCCATCCAGCATCTTCAATCAGCCGCAATCGGGCTGTCCTATGATGTGGAATCCGGAATAACTGGATTGCAGAATCTGATGACGCTGATGGATGCAATTCCTTCTAGTGAATGGCTGGATTTAAAGAAAACAAAACAAACAGTCCAAACACCACATGTACAAATCAAAACATCAGGGAATGGACATATTCAAGTAGAACAATCCAATAGAGCAGAAACCAAAACAGTTAAACGAAGCGGTATGGAAAATATGCTGCGAATTCTCACAGTCGTGGTGATGCTGTTTATTGCGGCATTTGCTTTTTACACATTGTATTTAAGACTGACAATGAAAAAACGAATTTTTAAGGAGAGAAAATTAGGTGGCTGATGTCTTATTTTATCTTTCATTAATATTGATTTGGATCATGCTCCTATACCACATGTTTCTCATGCAGGGCGGCTTTCAGCACTACCTGACCTACGAAAAAGTGCTGCCTGAATGGACGAAACAAGGGAAAGAGCTGCCGACCGTCAGCATTCTGATTCCTGCTCATAATGAAGAAGTTGTCATCTGGCAAACGCTAAAAGCGATGGTTCAGCTATCTTATCCTAAACATCTCCTTGAAATCATTGTGATTAATGACAATTCCTCTGATGGCACAGGGGATATCGTGCAATCATTCAGTGAGCAATATGATCATGTCCATATGATTGAAACGAAGCCGCCATTTGCAGGAAAGGGAAAATCCACTGCACTGAATGAAGGCTTAAAGGCTTCAACAGGAGAAGTCATCTGCGTATACGATGCAGATAACATGCCTGAACAAAAGGCCGTCTATCATTTGGTTCTTGGTTTGTTGAATGACCCGAAGGCAGGCGCTGTTGTCGGGAAATTCAGGGTCATCAATGCAGCCAAAAATCTACTAACCAAATTTATTAATATTGAGACCATCTGCTTCCAATGGATGGCACAGGGCGGAAGATGGAAGTGGTTTGGTATTGCGACAATACCAGGCACCAACTTCGCCATCCGCCGGCACATTTTAGAAGAACTTGGCGGCTGGGATGTTCATGCGTTGGCTGAGGACACCGAATTAACGATTCGAGTCTATAACCTTGGCTATGTCATTCGATTTTTCCCGGCTGCGATTACATGGGAACAAGAGCCTGAAACGTGGAAAGTCTGGTGGCGGCAAAGAACGCGCTGGGCACGAGGCAATCAATATGTTGTACTCAAATTTTTAAAGCAGTTTATGAAGCTGAAACGAAAACGAATGATTTTCGATTTGTTTTATTTCTTCTTTACGTATTTCTTATTTTTCTTCGGTGTCCTGCTCTCAAATGGCATCTTTATCGTGAACCTATTTGTTGACCTTCACTTATCTGTAGGAGCTGTTGCACTGATCCTGTGGGGATTGGCCTTCTTCCTCTTTTTAACAGAAGTGATGATTACACTAAGCATTGAGAAAACAGAGCTCACCAAACAAAATATACTCATTGTGGCACTCATGTACTTCACTTATTCTCAAGTATGGATTGCGCTAGTCGTGTACTCCTTATGTGTAGAGGCAAAGAGCCGATTATTCAAACAAGAAGTGAAATGGTACAAAACCGAGCGTTACGATCAACAACAAAAGAAAAGCGGGTGACAAATTGAAATCGGTAAAATGGATGATTTTTATATTGATGATATCCCTTGCCATTCAGCCTTTTTTCATGGCGGGTCAAGCAATGGCGCAATCAAATCGAGTACAAGTGAAAGATGACTGGATTCGCTCATCTAAAGGAAGTCAAACGGAAACGCAAGCATTATCAGAAGATGTAGTAACCTTGTATGGACAAGAAGACCGCACTGAATTTTCCTATCAAATAGAGAGAGGAAAAGTTGAGTCTAGCACCCTTACATTAAATATAGAGGCTTCACCATTACTTATTTCGCCATCTTCGTTCACAGTCATGATTGATGGAGAGATTGAAAAGACCATTCCCGTATCAGGGAAAAATCAAAAGAAATCAATTCAAATCAAATTGAACAAAGCGCAATTGAAAAAAGGTTCTCATCAAATTCAGCTCACATTTTATGGCGTGTTAAAAGAAGGTGTGTGTATCAACCAAGAGACACCTGCCAATTGGCTGAAAGTATATCCTGAAAGTGAGCTGGATTTCAAAGGAACTCAAACGAAAGACGTGACGTTAGACAGCTTCCCTTCATTTTTCATTCAAACAGGTGATCAGAAAGAACAAACAGATATTGTGATTCCAAATTCACCGGAAGCAGCTGAATTAGAAGCGGCTATGAAAGTATACCGGACGTTGAAAAACAAAGACCGCCAAGCAGACCTCAAACTCGTCCAAGAAAAGGACCTCAAGCAAATCGCTCATCCAACCATTGCTGTGGGAGCAAAAGGAAACTGGGATGGACGAGTGAAATCGATCGAGCAAGCTGCGAAAATGAAAACAGCAAGCGATCAGCTCACGTTAGCGGTGAGAACCTTGACAGGAAAGAAAAAAGAACAGCCCATTTTATTTGTCACTGCTGAACAGCCAAAAACAATTGCTGAAAAAATCAATGTCCTGACTCAACCAGAACTGACAGGTCAGCTCACTGGGACAGATTTACTCCTTCAAAAGGTTACTGTTAAAACATCAAAACCATCTCATCAAATTCGTTTAAAAGATTTTGGTGGTGATGATGTCACGGTTGGAACCAAAAAGACGGCATCTGATCATTACTATTATCCAAAGGCATTGATCGCTCATCAAAAATCAGGAGCTAAACTAAATCTATCATTTAAAAAATCTGATACAGCGAACAAAGCGGAACGCTTAACAGTCATGATCAATAACGAACCGCACGATGTACCGTTAACAAAACTAGGAAACAAAGATGAGAATGGATTCTATCATGTGTCAATTCCAGTAGATTCACAAGTACTCCAAAAGAACGAATATATTGATTTGCAATTTGTTACTACAGGCTTTAAAAACATGGAAGCCTGCAGACATACGGATGAAGAAGGCTGGATTTACATTGATAAGAACAGCTCTCTTCAAATACCAGAAGGTACGACTAGTGATACACCGGATTTAGCCGCATGGCCGCTTCCTTTCACATCAAAAACGCAGCAAGGAAAAACATTGATCATCATGCCAGATCAAATCAAGCAAGAAACGATCAATCAAATGGCGATGCTGACAGAATCATTTAGTCAGCCGGAAGCTGCCCAATATCATTTGATCAAAGCTTCAAATGTGACAAATGATCAATTGAAAGATCACTCTCTCATTTTCATCGGGGGCATTCAAACGTTCTCTCTTTTAAAAGAAAAGGCAGACGATCTCATCGTTCCAGTGAAAAAGGATCAGTATGATGTATCCTCCTTTGGCATGATCAATGAAACGACTGCTCGTATTGTATGGACGCAGCCATCTGTATGGAATAAAGAACAAACAATGACCGTCTTTTCCGGAATGAATGTAGCTGACGCTGATCTTTCACATGAAGTGATTCATTTCCTGCAAACAAATACGGAAACGGCAACAGTTGCAATCGAGAGCAAAAACAAAGACATGTTCTCTAATCATCAAACGGTCAGCAGCACAACAAATGATCTCCCAAAAGATGAAAAGCAAGGCATCAATGATTCTTGGATTTACTTTGCATGTATCGCTGCACTGATTATTTTTGTGGTCGTGATGATTATTTATTTCGTGCGAAAAAACCGCAAAAAGACTGATTGATTAAACGATCAAAAGACCTTGAAAAAATGTCTTTACTTTGGTGTTAAACGGGAGTATGATCTCTTTTATAAAAGACCAATCGCTGAATCATTTCGATGAGCGGGGGAACCATTGGTGGTGCAGGACACCACGTGGGGTGAATCCTTTTTAGGTAGGGCAAAGTCTCATGCGCCCGAATCCGTCAGCTAACCTCGTAAGCGTTAAAGAGAGCAAAGACCAACCTGTGATCTAAACAATAGACGCAGGGGCATTCTATTGCCTCTGTGTCTTTTTGGCGATCCATCTTTTGTAACTTAAATCGTTTGACACTAAAGGAGCGGGCATCACATGTACAGTTTGATGAAGCGTATTTTAATTGGGAAACCATTAAAATCACAGGCAGCAGGAGAACAAAAACTATCAAAAATCAAAGCGTTGGCATTATTGTCATCAGACGCATTGTCATCCGTTGCATACGGTACAGAACAAATCTTGATAGTTCTTTCAGTCGTTAGTGCAGCAGCATTTTGGTACTCACTCCCGATTGCAGGTTGTGTATTAATTCTTTTAATGGCGTTAATTCTATCTTACCGCCAGATTATTTATGCTTATCCAGAAGGCGGCGGAGCCTATGTCGTCTCTAGCAGAAACTTAGGTGAAAAACCAGGACTGGTCGCAGGCGGATCATTGCTTGTAGATTATATTTTGACTGTAGCAGTGAGCATATCAGCGGGTACCGATGCCGTCACATCGGCTTTTCCGGCACTATATCCATATCATGTGCTGATTTCAATTGTATTGGTCATTTTGATCATGGTGCTTAACCTTCGTGGATTGACAGAATCGGCATCTATTTTGGCTTATCCTGTGTACTTGTTTGTCATATCACTCCTTATATTAATTGGAGTCGGCGGTTTTAAATTATTAACAGGAGGCGTTCCTCCAGCGCCTGAGCATACAGCGATAGGCACGCATGTACCTGGCATTACATTGTTTCTTTTATTAAAAGCATTTTCATCTGGCTGTTCAGCACTGACTGGGGTAGAAGCCATTTCAAATACCATTCCATCCTTTAAAAAACCAGCTGCACAAAATGCAGCGAGAACATTATTGATGATGGGTGGATTACTAGCTGTTTTATTTGTGGGTGTGACATTGCTTGCGTTTGGTTTTGGCATCTCACCAAAGCCAGAAGAAACGGTTGTATCACAAATTGCATCAGATACATTTGGACGTACATTTTTCTATTATGTCATTCAAGCTGTCACAGCTTTAATCTTGATATTAGCGGCAAACACAGGCTTTTCCGCCTTTCCTTTATTGGCGGTCAACTTAGCAAAGGATAAATATATGCCGCGCATGTTTACTGTAAGAGGGGATCGACTCGGTTATTCTAATGGCATTATCTTTTTAGGTGTAGCTTCTATGCTGCTCATTTGGTTGTTTGATGGGAAAACGGAACACCTCATT
Source organism: Bacillus sp. FSL L8-0654 (assembly GCF_038629965.1). Classification (NCBI taxonomy): domain Bacteria; kingdom Bacillati; phylum Bacillota; class Bacilli; order Caryophanales; family Bacillaceae; genus Bacillus; species Bacillus sp. FSL L8-0654. The sequence goes on from NZ_CP152026.1 coordinate 503,741, forward strand.
CCGCTATATGCTGTCGGTGTATTTATTCCATTTACGTTGTCACAGACCGGTATGTGTGTGAAGTGGATTCGTGAAAAACCGCAGGGCTGGAAAACGAAAATGCCTATCAATATAGTCGGAGCACTGATTTCTTTCACCGTTCTCATGATTCTCATTTTGACCAAGTTCCATCTTGTATGGCCAGTATTTGTTTTCATGCCTATTGTGCTATTGATCTTTCATTCCATTAAAAAACATTATCTGTCTGTTGGAGAACAACTGCGTTTAATGAATGAAACAGAGCCTGTTGAGATTAAAGGAAATGTGGTCATCGTGCCAATTGCCGGTGTAACACGTGTCGTCGAGCAATCTGTTCAATATGCAAAATCCTTATCAGATCAAGTCATAGCAGTTCATGTATCATTTGATAAAGAAAAAGATAAGAAAATTGAAGCGGATTGGGAAAAACTGAACAGCGGTGTGCGGCTTGTGATATTGCATTCGTCTTATCGAAGTCTTATTCATCCGCTTGATAAATTTCTTGAAACGGTTGAGGCAAAAGCAAATGCGCATCAATATAAAGTGATGGTGCTCGTGCCTCAATTTATCCCGAAAAAAAGATGGCATACGATCTTGCATAACCAATCTGCCTTTTTATTAAGGTTCCGTCTATTATGGAAACGGGATATTGTGGTCGCCACCCTTCCATATCATTTTAAAAAGTAGCAGCAAGTTGAAACGTTTGATCAAAAGGGTGCGGTGGTATGGAGTAAGAAAAAAGGAGTTTTCTCACATGCCGCAAAGAACCGCAGGAAAAGAAGTAACAGCGCTACTGGAAGAGTGGGGCGTAAAACATATTTATGGAATGCCCGGCGACAGCATAAACGAATTGATTGAAGAGCTTAGGCATGAATCAAGCCAAATACAATTTATACAAACGAGACATGAAGAAGTGGCGGCACTCTCAGCGGCGGCTGATGCCAAACTAACAGGTAAGCTCGGTGTCTGCTTATCCATCGCTGGACCGGGTGCTGTCCACTTATTAAATGGACTATACGATGCAAAAGCAGATGGCGCACCCGTTTTAGCAATTGCAGGGCAGGTTGCGTCGAATGAAGTAGGAAGAGACACATTCCAAGAAATCAAATTAGAGCGGATGTTTGACGACGTCGCTGTCTTTAATCAGCAGGTACAAACAGCAGAAGCTCTGCCTGATTTATTGAATCAAGCCATTAAAGCAGCTTATACCCATAAAGGGGTGGCTGTTCTCACCGTATCAGATGACTTATTTTCTCAAAAAATTAAGCGTAAGCCAGTTTATACATCTCCTCTTTATGTTGAGGGAGAGGTACGGCCAAAGAAAGATCAACTGCTAAAGGCAGCACAGCTAATTAACAATGCGAAGAAGCCGGTCATCTTAGCAGGTAAAGGATTACGAAATGCAAAAGAAGAGCTTCTTTCATTTGCAGAAAAGGCTGCTGCACCTATCGTCATCACACTTCCTGCAAAAGGGGTTGTGCCAGACAGGCATCCATACTTTTTAGGAAACCTAGGTCAAATTGGAACGAAGCCAGCTTATGAAGCAATGGAAGAGTGTGACCTCTTAATTATGCTTGGAACTTCTTTTCCATATAGAGACTACTTACCAGAGGACACACCTGCCATTCAACTGGATATTAAACCAGATCAAATCGGTAAAAGATATCCAGTAGACGTAGGAATCGTGAGTGACAGCAAGAGTGGTTTGCAGGAACTGACCTCCTACATTGAATATAAAGAGCAGCGTGGTTTCCTTGAAGCTTGTACAGAGCATATGATGAAATGGCGGGAAGAAATGGATAAGGAAAAATCCGTTGCCACATCACCGCTTAAACCGCAGCAAGTCATTGCTAGACTAGAAGAAGCAGTTGAAGACGACGCCATTCTTTCTGTTGATGTAGGGAATGTGACCGTATGGATGGCACGCCATTTTGAAATGAAACAGCAGGATTTCATCATCTCCAGCTGGCTTGCCACAATGGGCTGTGGTTTGCCTGGAGCGATCTCTGCTAAGTTAAATGAACCGAATCGTCAAGCGGTTGCTGTCTGCGGCGATGGTGGCTTCACAATGGTCATGCAAGACTTTGTGACAGCGGTAAAATATAAACTGCCGATCGTTGTTGTGATCTTAAACAACAACAACCTTGGAATGATTGAATATGAACAACAGGTAAAAGGAAACATCAATTATGGTATAGAGCTGGAAGATATTGATTTTGCTAAGTTCGCAGAAGCATGTGGCGGCAAAGGAATCTCCGTGTCATCACATGAAGAACTAGCTCCAGCCTTTGATACAGCCCTTCAATCAGATAAACCCGTCATTATTGATGTTGCTGTCACCAATGAACCGCCGTTACCTGGGAAAATTACGTACACACAAGCAGCTGGTTTTAGTAAGTACTTACTGAAAAAATTCTTTGAAAAAGGCGAGCTGGATATCCCTCCACTCAAGAAAAGTTTAAAACGCTTTTTCTAAACAAAATGTAGTCGGTCCTCTCAAAAGAGGACTGACTTTTTTTGCTGAAAGGAAAAAACATTTCAATTATCACTTGTTTTATTCCCTCTAAAAATATCTGGAAATTATTTTTGTAACTTAAAGCCTATTTTTCCAATTCGCTGAGAAAGGTAAAATAGACTTTATGATCAATAATGGAGGGAGTGACTTCTTCTGGGTAAGATACTTGATGCAAAAGCACTAACCAGTGCCATGGATACAAGGGCAAAACACTACCAGGAACTCCGCGAACAAATGGTAGATTTAAAAAAGGCATTACAAGGTGTTGCCAATCTCGGTGATGATTTCACTGGGAAAGGAGCCGATAACATTAAAAGCTTTTATAAAGAGCTTGCTGGAAATGTAGACATGTTTATCAGCTTCATTGATAAGCAAAAAGCCTTTCATGAAGGTGTTTCTGGGACACTGGATGATACGAGCTTTGGCGGCGATACCTTTGTAGAAGAACACTTTTTAGACAACGCAGTACATATGGGCATCAAGAATGCCAAAAGCATTGTGAAAGATCAAAAAAAGGCACTCAAAACGATTTTTCAAGACATTGATGACCTCATTTCCCTAGAGGTATTTGATAGCCAAACCTTTGATGAAAAAATAGAAGATGCGGAAGATGAACGAAAAAAGACGGTCAAAGAACTAAGAGAGCTTGATCAAAATTTAAAAGATGAATATGCTTTGTCAGAGACGGAACAGCAAGCTACAATGGCATTGTACGCTGAAATGATCAATGCGACAAATGACGGAAAAGCGATTTCGCCTATGAATTTTGACAAGAAAGCGTATCAAAATAGCGACATCTACAAGGCAAAGAGCGATATTGAGAAGCAAACTGCTGAATATCTGAAAATCAAAAAAGAACAAGAAGAAGCCCGCAAGATCGCAAAGGAACAAGAAGCACTCGCCAACCGCCCTTGGTATGAAAAAGCCCTCGATTACAGTGGAAATATTGTCAATGAACTGACAGGTGTGAACGATGCAAAACGTGCAGCAACAGGCGTTGATCCAATCACGGGCGAGGAACTCACCGCAGGCCAGCGAGTCGCGGCAGGCGGCATGGCAGCCGCAGGCTACATCCCAATCGTCGGCTGGGCAGGCCGTATTTTCAAAGGCGGAAAAGCTGTCTATAAAACGACCCAAGCCACATCAGCCGCAGTCAGGGCGGTCGATATTTACAAGACATCACAAAAATCCTTTGACGCCTTAAAAACATCGCAAAAAGGCTTATATGGTCTCACCGCCACCAACGGTTTCAGCGAAGCGATCACAGGCCGAGACATGTTTGGAAATAAGATCTCGAAAGAACAGCAGGAAGCGAGTATGAACGCGGCTCTGGGGATGCTTTTGCCGTTTGGGGCTAAAGGGTTTCATGGGAAGATGGGCATTAAGAGTACGAGAGAACTTAAGCATCCAGTTTTAGATAATCCACGAGTAGGTAGTGCATTAAAAGATGATTTTTATCATAGCTTTAATGATATAATTGACAACTACGCAGTTCATTCTAAGAGATTTGATTTACCAAATAGAAAAGGCCATATGGATTCGTTGTATCAAATAGAGGGCTCGGTGGTTAAGTACGAAACCAAATATGTAAAAGTAAAGAACAACGCCCCTGAAATGTTACAGTCGAAAGAAATAAGGAATGGCGTGTTTGAATGGGTGGTAGATCCAACAACGAATACAGTAACCCATAGAACTTTTATACCTGGTGGCAAAGTGACAGGAAAAATAAATCAATGGGGGAAATAGAAAATTGTATAAAACGGATATAATCACGAAAAATGGTTTTGATTGTAACTGGTCTACACTGTTTGTTGGTAGACAGTTTAATTTAATTTCGGCAATAGAAGTAACAAACTATGCTGTTAAATATCTAGAAAACAACCCTAATGTTAACAATGAATTAATCCTTGAATTAGCTTGGGAACAAGAAGAAGTTAAAGTAGATCATATACTTGAGAGCATAGTCTCTGACAAATCATCGGAAGACATGAAGAGAGAGTATCATAAGTGGCTATATAGCACTATGAAAGAGGTTTATACTAATTCAACTGATGAAAACATATTTGAAGAAATTGAAAATATTTTTTCAATCTTTCATACGCCCGAAAATATGTATGATTTTTTTAGAAAAGTTTCAGACGCATTTTATTACCCTCACGATTCACAAAATACAATTAAAGAACTTGTAGAAGAGTTTTTAGAAGATGAAAAGGAATTGATTTTATAACTAGAGAGTTTAATAGAACGATGGACTAATGGTCCATCGTTTTCTTTCATTCATTGCTGGTAAAGAGATTGGTATGATAAAAAATAAAGTAGATTTGTTAGAAAGCAATTGAGGAGAAAACAATGAGTGACCATAAAATAAGCATCCTGTCTGAGAAGTTTGAAAATGAAAATACTGGTGAACTCGTAGAAGGAATTACGATTATGATAGACGGTAAATTAAAAAGATGCTAAAAAATACAACAAACCTGAATGAAACAGTCACCTTGATTTTTACCTGCACAAGCCATTTCATTCCAGTCAGAAATTAATATGTTAAAATAAACCAATAAAAAGGAGCTAAAACCATGCTATGGATTTTCACACAAAACCAGCAAAGTTTCGTTCATGTCCACGAAGTCACTGTAGCCGGCAAAAAGATTGAAGGGATGATCGCAGGAAGCGATACTTGGGTGAAGACGCTCGGTAAGTATGACTCAAACGATCGTGCAGCAGAGGTCCTTCAAGACATTGTGAAAACGATTGAAGCCAATCAAGATGCCACTGTGACTTACAGAATGCCAAATCAATAAAAAAGAAACCACCTTTCCATTGCGAAAAGGTGGTTTTTGTTTATGATGGTGTTTTTGTAAAGGCTAAAAATAAAGGAATGCCTGTGCCGACAAGGGTTGTGGCAAATAGGAACATACCGCAAATGAATAGAAAATGGCTGGCTGAAAAGACAAGTGCCAGAATGAGAAAAACGATGCTGAGTCCTGCCATGCTATATGATGGGACAAAGCGGCGTTTGTAGGTGGCTTTCTTTGTTAAGAATGAGAAGAAAATGCCAAATAATAAAGGGACAATCCATAAGTAAAATAAAATAATAAGAGACATACTTCATACCTCGATTTTTCCTTCTATTTTATCAGATGCTGATCGCAACCGATACTACAAAGCTTCACTTTGTAAAATAATTCATGCAATCGACACAATTACGTGGGCTGATTCATAGAATGCGTTTTTTCTTTCATATATTCAGGCTGCAAAAGGGCGTATACACAATGATCCGTAAAGCGGTCGCCCAGCCATTCACATTGTCTCAAAATGCCTTCAAGCGAAAAGGATAAACGCTCTGCGATGCGTCTGCTCTTCAGGTTATCGACAGCAGCCCTGATTTCAATGCGGTGCAGTCCACAATCTTCAAATAAATAATGAATGACTGCTTTGCACGCTCTTGTCATGATGCCTTTTCCTTGATAGCCTTCTCCGAGCCAATAGCCAATTGAAACAGTCCTGTCGATCCAATGAATTTGGTGGGTGCCGATGATCCCGACAAGCTCTCCATGTGACCAGATGCCCGCTTGAAAACCGTTGTTCTGCAAGGCTTGCTGCATTGCGCCTTGAATGAACGCCATGCTGTCTTCCTCTGTTTTCGTTGAATCCACCCAAAGCATCCATTCACGTAAATGCTCTCTTGACCGCTGGATGAGCAAATATAGACTTCTTGCGTCTCTTGGCTCAAGCAGCCGCATAGCTATCTCTTGATCCTGATAAAAAAACATGTGCCCACATCCTCTCAGGGGAATTTTACCATAACCATATGAAAAGAAAAAGACAGCATCACTACTGTCTTTTACATAAACGTATCCACAATTAAAAAGAGATTGAGTGCGACAACAAGAGCTGCTATCACCCAAGATATTCCTGTTACCCAGCGGGCATTCGTTAATTCGCCCATAATTCGTTTTTTACTTGTAAATAAGATGAGCGGAATTAAAGCAAAGGCAATACCAAAGGATAAGACCACCTGACTCATCACAAGTGCAGATGTCGGATTCACCCCAGATGCAATGATCACAATAGGGGGAATAATAGTAATCAGCCGGCGGACATACAGCGGAATCCGGTATTGAATAAAACCCTTCATAATGATATCGCCTGACAATGTACCGACAGAAGAGCTTGATAGTCCGGCTACAAGCAGTCCTACACCAAATAAGATAGCTGATACAGGACCTGCGAGTGTGCTAAAATGCTGGAACGCAACATCCAGATCTTCAACAAAGAGACCATTTTTATAAAATAAAGCGGCTGCCACAATCAACATACTGGCATTGATGGCTCCAGCGACTAGCATCGCAATAAGGATATCTAAAAACTCAAAGCGGAAAATCTGTTTTTTCTCCTTTTCCGTTCTGCCGACGACTCTCCTTTGGGTTAATGCTGAATGTAAATAGATCGCGTGCGGCATCACAGTGGCACCTAAAATTCCAGCTGCAAGCAGCACACTATCTGCACCATCAAATTTTGGAATGAAAAGCCCGCCTGCGACACTTGCCATATCAGGCTTGGCGACAAAGGTTTGCACAGCGAAAGCGATCACGACAACGAATAGCATGCCGGTGATGCCGGCTTCTAATGCGCGATATCCCCGTCTTTGCAATTCTAAAATCGCAAATGATCCGATGGCTGCAATAATGGATGCTTCAAGCAGCGGGATCCGAAAAAGCAAGTATAAACCAAGTGCAGCCCCGATAAACTCGGCTAAATCTGTGGCAATAATGACGAGTTCGCCCTGAATCCATAAACCGATGGAGACGGGTTTTGGAAACTCTTCACGTGCGATTTCAGGTAAGTTTTTACCTGTCGCTATTCCAAGCTTTGCGGACAAGGATTGGATGAGCAAAGCCATGAGATTTGATATGAGAATGACCCATAAAAGGAGATATCCATATTTAGAGCCAGCCGCAATGTTGGTGGCAAAATTTCCTGGGTCAATATAAGCAATGGCAGCGATAAAAGCAGGGCCTAGAAAAGGAAGAAGCCTTCTAAATCCTTTGACCTTACCTTCAAGTGCACGCTCAGCTGCCGCTGACATGTGTGCCTGTGCCTCGATGTATTTGTTTGTCATATGTCATCACCTAGATTCTACAAAGTTTTGCTTGGGCACAAAAAGTTTCCTTGATGCAATTTTTAATCATCATATGCCCATATTCATGAAAAGTCAACTATCTGAACTAATAGGTTTGTTTATCATATGTAAGTGAAAAAAATAGATACCTTGTCAACGAGCAACATAAAAAACACCGCCTTTTAGACGGTGTCCCTACTGCTTCCTCTGTTATTTGTTTTTTAAGATACCCTTGATCCCACACTGCGGAAGATCAGGCTTAAAATAATGACAAAGATCGCTGCTCCTAAGATTGCTGGAATGATCGCAAAGCCTGCCAGACTAGGACCCCACGTTCCCAGTAATCCATGACCAATCCAAGCGCCTACAAACCCGGCAATCATTGAACCGATCCATCCTCCTGGTACACTGCCCCCAGCGAGTGCACTCCCAATGAGACCAATGACAATCGCCACAACTAATGAAATTAGAAATCCTAACATGTTGATCACTCCTCTTTTGTTTGTTTATTAAGCAATAACCGTTTTGAAAAAGATTAAAACCTTTCGGAACCGCTTCAATGTTCTATACGTATGATGGACAAGGATTGTGTATAATAACAGACAAATACTTCAGCGACATCTAAGGAGGCATATGCATGGAGGAAAGAGAGTGGCTAAAAGCACAATTAAAGGAGATTGAAAAATGGGAGAAAGACCAGCAAAAGGTATGGTTTTGGGAGAAACTCAGCCGCCTTCCATTTCAAATGCTGGACAAGCTGACGCCTGCTTTTATTCAGAAAAAAATCGGTGTGCTGCTAGATGAAATGGGTCATTACATTCAGTCTGGCGGTGCCTATTTGACGTCGGAAAAAGGCATCATTCATCAATTTCAAAAGAAGTGTGAGGGCGAATCCATCCAGCGTATAGAGGATATTGGAAAGGCACCAATCGAATTGATGGATGCCATTAGTGAACATATGGGGAAAAACAGAACGAATCTCGCGACGGTACAAGGCGCGACAACTGGTGTCGGCGGAATGTTTACGCTAGCTGCTGATATTCCTGCGGTCCTGGGCCTCTCTCTGAAAACATTGCAGGATATTGCCGTCACCTATGGCTATGATCCTAAAAACAAAGAGGAGCGGGTCTTCATCATTAAATGCTTGCAGCTGAACTCTGCTGATGTCGTTGGAAAGAAATCGATTCTAAAAGAGCTGAAAAGCTATCATGCATCCGAAGGGAAGCATGAAAACATGATTTCTCAAATCCAAGGGTGGCGTGAGGTCGTCTATAATTACCGGGATTCGTTCGGCTGGAAGAAACTATTTCAGCTTGTTCCCATCGCCGGAATTTTGTTTGGTGCCGTTTCAAACCGCTCACAATTAAAAGGAATTGCCGAAACAGGCATGGTGCAATACCGAAAGCGAAGAATTTTAACAAGATTAGAAGAGCTCACGCAGCAAGAACAGAGTGAGTCCGGCGCATAAAAAAATCCCATATCAAAGGGATTTTTTATTTGCTCTCATTCTCTTCCTGAAAAGCATGAAGAGGTGAGTGTTCATAACGTGCACGCAGTTCGCGGATCTGTTTGATGAGGGTGGAGCCGATCGTTTTTTCGGCTTCATCATACAAAGGATCAAGGGCTTTCATCCATTTTTGCTTTTCAGCTGGCGTCAATTCATGAATGGCAATCGGCGATTCACGTTTAATGTCCTCCAGCTGTTCTTTGTTCATCTGTTCTGCATGCTTTTCATTCCAAGCCGTTGTTTCTTCCATGGCTTCAAGTAAAATTCGCTTCGTTTCGGGTGTCTGGCGGTCAAAGAAAGATTGATCTGTTAAGACCACATAGCCTAAATACCCGTGATTGCTGATCGTCATATAGTCTTGTATATGATAGAATTTTTTTGAATAAATATTTGAAATGGTATTTTCTTCACCGTCTACTTTTTTGGTTTCTAATAGCTGAAACGTTGAATTAAATGATTCCTGATAGGGCTTTGCGCCAAGGAGTTTGAATTGTTTTTCAATCATGTCGCTTTGCATAATGCGGAGAGACTGGTTTTTTAAATCAGCCGGCTGTTTGATTGGCCCTTTATTAGAGGTAATTTGCTTAAAGCCATTTGTCCAATAAGCCATTCCCTTTAACCCATCTTTTTGCAGCGTGCCAAACAACCTTTGTCCAATTGCACCTTGCAGGCCTTCTTGAACCGCATTGTAATTTGAAAAAGCAAAGGGAAGATCAAGTGCCAGCCACTCAGGGGACAGCATGCCGAGCTTCGAGGTAGACGGAGCAATAAATTGAACTTGATTCTCTTTGAGTGCATTTATTTCTTCAATATCAGAATAAAGGCTTCCGTTGGAGAAAATTTGAATGCTGATCTTTCCATCGGATTTTTCGTGCACGAGCTCAGCAAATTTCTTTGCGGCAAGTCCTTTAGGTGTATTGTCTGCCACGACATGGCTGAATTTGAACACAAGCTGGTCCTTCAGCCCTGTCTGTTCATCATCAAAGGTTGTGGCTGATTTTGGCATCATATGATAAAAACCAAAGTATAAAGCGGTTACAAAACCGATCATGAGCAATAGTGTATAAGCGAGTAAATTCTTCATGCGTCAGATCCCCCTTATGTCAAGCATACTTGACAGAGGAAGAATCCGTAAAGATACAGGTGAAAAAATGATGAGAAATCGATTGAAATTACAACAATTATCTATTAGATGGAAGCTTACCATCCTCACATATTTCGTTGTCATTTTCGCCCTTTTAATCGGAGGAATTGTCCTTGTTGGGGGAATTCAGCAGACAGAGGAACGGGAGCTTCGAAAAAGACTCATGAACACGGCGAGAACCGTGGCTGAGATGAATGAGGTGAAGCAGGCGTTAGCTGATCAGACAAAGGATCGTGATCAATTACAGCATGCAATCGAAGAGATTCGGATTATTCAAGACGCTGACTATATTGTCGTGATGGATATGGATCATGTGAGATTAACGCATCCAGTGAAAACGAGGATTGGCCAGCGCTCAGAAGGAACTGATGAAGAGCCGGCTTTTGCAGAGCATATTTATTTCTCAGAAGCAGAGGGAGAGCTTGGAACAGCCATCAGAGCTTTTTATCCAGTCAAGGATGATCAATTTAATCAAACAGGGGTTGTGCTTGTAGGAAGAACTCTACCAAGTATGGCAGATATATTAGGAGAAATGAAGCAGGATATCCTCATGATCCTCCTGCTGACGCTCAGCTTTGGGCTTGTGGGTTCATTTTTGCTCGCCCGTCATATTAAACAGCAAATGTTTAAGCTGGAGCCGCATGAGATTGTCAGAATGCTAGAGGAACGCACTGCAACCTTTCACTCTATTAATGAAGGGGTCATCGCCATTGATAATCAGCACATGATCACCATTTTTAATGAGAAGGCGAAGCAGATTTTTGGCGTAACAGGTGATGTCGTGGGCCGGAATATTTGGGGTGTGCTGTCTGATACGAGACTTCCTGAGATTATTGATCGCGCAGAACCCGTCTACAATGAAGAAATTCATATGAGCGGAAAGCGGATCATGAGCAGCCGGATTCCGATTGTCATGAAAAAGAAGATCATCGGAGCGGTCGCCATTTTTCAGGACCGGACAGAAGCAGCAAAATTGGCGGAGGAGCTCACAGGGGTTAAGAACTTTGTGGACGGTTTGCGGGTGCAAAACCATGAACATATGAATAAGCTTCATACGATTGCCGGGCTGATTCAGCTTGGTAAAGCCGATCAGGCGCTCGATCTAGCCTTTCAAACGACAGAGGAGCAGGAACATGTGACGGACTTTCTTCATCGCGTCATAGAGCATGATGCTGTCGCAGGGTTATTGATGAGCAAAATCAGAAGGGGCAAGGAGCTTGGCATCATGGTCGAAGTAGATGAACATAGCTGTCTGCGTGATTTCCCTGAACGGCTTGATCAGCATGATATGACAAAGCTGCTCGGAAATCTCATTGAGAACGCCTTTGCTTCGTATGATACTGTAGAAAGAGACACAAAAGTCATTTCCATTAGTATCGATCAAACGGAGGATGTTCTCGCAATTTTAATTGAAGACAATGGATCCGGGATCGAAGAAGAAATGATTCCTTCTATTTTCGATAAAGGCTTCACACATGGCAAAGAGGGCGGAACAGGCTATGGCCTGTATATTGTAAAAACGATTATCGACAAAGGGATGGGAAATGTAGAGGTCACATCAAGCATCGGCATTGGTACCACCTTCTCAATCGAATTCCCAATGACCATAGAGGAGAGAGACAGATGACTCAGATTAAGGTGCTGTTAATTGAAGATGACCCGATGGTGCAAGAAGTGAATAAAGAGTTCATTATGAGTGTTCCTGGCTTTCAAGTAGCAGCTGTCGCTGGGAACGGGGAGCAGGGCATCCAGCTGATCAAAGAAATTCGTCCAGACCTCGTGGTACTTGATGTCTATATGCCAAAAAAGGATGGCGTCAAAACGCTGCAAGACATCAGAAAACAGAAGATGAAAGTGGACGTGATTGTCATTTCAGCAGCGAAGGACAAAGAGACCATCGGCATCATGCTTCAAAATGGTGCGCGGGATTATATTATTAAACCATTCAAATTTGAACGAATGAAAGAATCACTTGAAAGCTATAAGGCGTTTAAATCAAAAATCCAAACTGCAGCAGAATTCTCTCAGGAGATGCTCGATGATATCATACGAAAGCCTGCTGTTAAGCAGGAAGATACTTGGCTTCCTAAAGGGCTGAATGTGCATACGATGAACGAAATTAAAGCGTATATGGGCTTGCAGGAAGGCGCGAAGTCTGCAGAAGAAGTCGCCAATGCACTTGGCATTGCCCGCGTCACGGCACGCCGGTATTTAGACTTCCTCGTAAAAGAAGGCGAGCTGAAATTAGATATGCAATATGGTGGGGTAGGACGGCCTGTGAATAAATATATCGTACATTCTGACTAAGAGACCAAAAAGACCAAAATGTACGATATGTCCATAAGCTTCACAGCCTTTGATGAAATCGCTATCATTTATCTACAGATAATAGTTAAGCGTTTACATCAAAGGGTGAGGGAGTTGATTTTTTATGAAAAGGATTTTGAAGAACCTGACATTTCAGGTAATTGCAGCTGTCATTATCGGGATCATTGTCGGTATGGTTTGGCCAAACGTCGGAAAAGAAATGAAGCCGCTTGGTGACACCTTTATCAATGCCGTTAAAATGGTCATTGCACCAATTATTTTCTTAACCATTGTTCTTGGTATTGCCAAGATGGGTGATATGAAAAAGGTTGGGAAAGTTGGGGGAAAAGCATTTATTTATTTTGAAGTTGTCACGACACTTGCTCTAGTCATCGGTCTTTTTGTGGTGAATATCATGAAGCCAGGTGCAGGTCTTGACTATAGCAAGCTTGAAAAAGGGGACGTTTCACAGTATACCCAAAATGGGGGACAGGGTATCGACTGGATGGAATTCGTCACACACATCGTTCCTTCTAACATGGTAGACGCCTTTGCGAAGGGTGATATTTTACAGGTCTTATTCTTCTCTATTCTATTCGGTGTCGCGCTCGCTGCTCTTGGCGAGAAGGGGAAAGGCATCATCGAATGGCTTGATAAGCTGTCACTTGTTTTCTTTAAAATCATTGGTTATATCATGCGTGCTGCGCCTCTTGGTGCATTTGGGGCGATGGCTTATACGATCGGACACTTTGGTTTGGCATCGATTAAACCGCTGGCGAGTCTGATGCTCTCCGTTTATTTGACCATGTTCTTGTTCATTTTCGTTGTACTGAACATCATTTGTAAAATGTATGGCTTCAGCCTGCTCGGTTATCTGCGGTTTATCAAGGATGAAATTTTAATTGTACTTGGCACAAGTTCTTCAGAATCCGTGCTGCCAAGAATGATGGATAAAATGGAACGCTACGGGTGCTCTAAGTCTGTTGTCGGTCTTGTCATTCCAACAGGTTATTCCTTTAACCTAGACGGAACTTCAATCTATTTATCAATGGCTGTCGTCTTCTTGGCGCAAGTGTTTGGTGTAGACCTGTCGATCGGTCAGCAGATCACTATTATCCTTGTTCTGATGCTTACATCAAAGGGAGCTGCTGGGGTGACAGGAAGCGGATTTATCGTGCTTGCATCTACTCTTGCGGCATTACAGGTCATTCCGTTAGAGGGTCTAGCACTGCTGCTTGGGGTTGACCGCTTCATGAGTGAAGGAAGAGCGATTACAAACCTCATTGGAAATGGCATCGCAACAATTGTTGTCGCGAAGAGTGAAGGTGAATTTGACGAAGCGAAGAGCAAAACAGCACTTCAGGAAATGCGGAATATGAAGCAGGCTGTTTAGTATAAAAACAACCAAAAACCGAAACCTTATGTTCTACATGGGTTCGGTTTTTTTGTGTAAAAAAGAAAAACCAATAAAATTAATTCAAATCGTAAGACCTCTTTGACCTTTTATTATATAATTTACAGAAAGATCCGATATAATGTATATCAGATACGATGAAAAATAGACTTTAGTCCTGGCAGGTGTGTAACGTAATGACGGCATTTTTAAAATTGTTCGAAAAACCCGGTGTTAAGCGGTTTTCAGTATTTGTAGTATTAGCTACAGCATTATATCTATTAAGAGGAATGATGAATTTAATTCTTTTGACCTTCATTTTCACCTTTTTGATGAATCGGTTGGAAGAGGTCATTAGAGGCTTTTTAAATCGCTTCCTGAAAATAGGACAGAAATCGGTCATTACCATTTTGTATATTCTTCTGGCTGGTGGATTGACATTTGGCGGATTCGTTTTTGTACCAATCATCGCCAAACAGGTAGAGCAGCTATTCCATTTAGGAAAGAAAATTGCAGATCACCCACAAGATTTACCCTTCTTTGACGTCATCACGAACGTATTCGGAGATTTCAAAATATCAGCTTTCTTTGAGAAAGGGTTTAATTTCCTCTATACATACATAACCGATTTCAGCACGTTCAGTATCCAGGTCATTATGTCCTTAATATTAAGCATGTTCTTCCTGTTCGAAAAAGAACGCCTCATTCAATTCATGAACAAGTTCAAAACGAGTAAAATCTCCGTATTCTATCATGAAATTGCCTTCTTTGGACGTAAATTTTCCCGAACGTTTGGAAAAGTACTCGAAGCACAGTTTATTATTGCAACCGTTAATTGTGTGCTAACGACCATTGCGCTAGGCATTATGGGCTTCCCGCAGTTATTTGGATTAGCGGTCATGGTCTTTTTGCTAGGATTAATCCCAGTAGCGGGTGTGGTTATCTCTCTTATTCCACTCAGCATCATTGCGTATACACTCGGAGGCGGAATGTATGTCCTGTATATTGTGCTGGTGATTGTGATTATCCATGCTATTGAAGCATACTTCTTGAATCCGAAGCTCATGTCAGCTAAAACAGAACTCCCTATTTTCTTCACGTTTATTGTGCTGATCTTCTCTGAACACTATATTGGCATTTGGGGACTTATTATCGGTATCCCAATCTTTGTGTTTATTTTAGATATTCTTGAAGTGACAAATAGGGAAGAAAGTAATTAAAAAGTTCATATGAACCTGTTTACAATTTTCTAAAAATAAGGTATAAATGGTATGAAAATATCATATTACCACACGCTTAATCCTTCTAAAGGAATGGGGGACCCATGTTTTTGGGGTGAATTTTTCTTATCTGAGAAAAAAGGACATCTCTTCGTCCTAACCCGTCAGCTAACCTCATCAGCGTGAAGAGAGTAGACAGTGGTACACGTATGGACACGCAGGCCCACGAGAAGACTCTCTCGTGGGCTTTTTGACGAGGAAGGGGAGATTTTATTGAAGCTGGCGACGAAAATTATTATTGCCTTGTTTGTAGGTGCAATCACAGGATTGCTGCTCAACCTTTTTGCTCCAAATGTATTCAAAGTGTTAGACCCTTATTTATTTACACCTCTAGGTCAAATCTTCTTAAACCTGATTAAAATGCTTGTTGTGCCCATTGTATTCTTTTCGATCACGCTCGGTGTAGCAGGCCTTGGCGATCCGAAGAAGCTAGGCAGAATCGGCGCAAAAACCATTACTTATTTCCTGCTCACTACGACTTTTGCCATCATTATTGGCATCTCATTAGCCTTATTGATCAAGCCGGGAGCCTTCGGCGATTTTGATACAAAAGCGGCTGATTATTCCGCAGAGGAAGCCCCATCAATGGCAGAAACACTACTCAACATTATTCCAACCAATCCAGTCCAATCGCTAGTTGAAGGAGATATGCTTCAAATTATCGTCTTCTGTGTATTTTTAGGTCTTGGCATAGCCATGCTTGGTAAAAAAACGGAAGGCTTGCTGAAGCTGTTTGAACAAGGAAATGAATTAATGATGTATCTTGTCGGTGTTGTGATGAAATTTGCACCGTACGGGACATTCGGTTTGATTGCAACGGCAATCGGCAGTCAGGGGCTGGATGCCATGAAAGCGATGGGACTTTACTTCTCGGTCGTGTTAATTGCGCTTATCCTGCATTTCTTCCTGACATATGGATCAACCATTGCTATCTTAGCTAAACGAAATCCAATGGCATT
Source organism: Bacillus sp. FSL L8-0654 (assembly GCF_038629965.1). Taxonomy (NCBI): domain Bacteria; kingdom Bacillati; phylum Bacillota; class Bacilli; order Caryophanales; family Bacillaceae; genus Bacillus; species Bacillus sp. FSL L8-0654. Next base: position 519,983 of record NZ_CP152026.1, read on the forward strand.
CTTTAAAGGATTTTCACCAGCGATGGTTGTTGCGTTTAGTACATCAAGCAGTAATGCAGTACTGCCGGTATCAATGGAAACAGCGCAAAAGCGTTTAAAGGTGCCAGAGCCGATTTCAAGCTTTGTGCAGCCGCTGGGTGCAACCATTAATATGGATGGCACAGCCATTATGCAAGGTGTTGCGACCATTTTTATCGCTCAAGTGTATGGGGTTGAACTGACGCTTGTTCAAATGCTGACGGTTGTCTTAACAGCTGTTTTAGCAAGTATCGGTACAGCAGGTGTCCCAGGGGTAGGGCTCATCATGCTGGCCATGGTGTTAAATTCCGTGAATCTTCCTGTTGAGGGAATAGCGCTGATCCTTGGCATAGACCGCTTATTAGATATGGCAAGAACCGTAGTTAATATTACAGGTGACGCAGCATGTGCGGTCATTGTTTCTGAAACTGAAAAGAAACACGAGAAAGAAGCACCGACACCTAACTTATCACTGTAATAAGCAAGAAGGACTGGCTGGATCAGTCCTTTTTTTCATGGATTGATTTGTCTCGCGTGATATACTTTTTACAGGATGAGCTGTCATAACTGCCGTCACAGGCTTTTCAGAAGGAGGAACCACTTTGCAGTCTGCTGTTTTAAAAGTAGAGAAAGTCGATAAACAAATTGGCCGGAAAATGATCTTGCAGGATATTTCTATAGATATTGGGCAAGGAGAAATTGTTGGATTACTTGGACCCAATGGGTCTGGAAAAACAACTTTGATTCGATTGATCGTTGGCTTGATGAAAAAAAACAATGGCAACATCATGATCAATGGATATTCACAAGATGAGGATTTTCTTAAGGCGATGTCATCTGTTGGTGCGATCATAGAAAACCCAGAATTTTATTCGTATTTAACAGGCTTTGAAAACCTTGAAATGTATGCAGCGATGCACGATGGCGTGACGGAGGAACGCATTCAGGAAGTGGTGGAAAGAGTTCGTCTGGAGGATGCCATTCATCAGAAGGTCAAGACGTATTCACTAGGGATGAAACAAAGGCTTGGGATTGCACAAGCTATTTTGCATCGGCCGAACCTGCTCATTTTAGACGAACCGACAAATGGACTGGACCCTGCAGGAATGAAGGAATTCCGGGAGCACTTACAAATGCTTGTAAAGGAAGAAGGAACCTCGGTGTTATTTGCGACGCATTTATTGCATGAGGTAGAGGAGCTATGTGACCGAATGATTATCATTCAAAAGGGACAGATCAAAGCTAGTACTCATCTCCGGGATATGGAGGGGAAAGAGCAGGTGCTGATGAATATTCAGCCAGTAGAAAAGGCGGTCTCATGGCTTGACGCACACGACTATACATATGAACGAAATGGAGCGCGTGTACTGCTTCAACTGAACAAAGAACGTGTGCCAGAGCTGAACAAACAGCTTGTGCTGGCGGGGTTTGATGTACTTGAAATGATGCCTCAAAAGCAGTCAATTGAAGAGGCATTTATGAAATGGACGGAAGGCGGGACGACAGATGCTTAACCTCATCAAGAATGAGCATAAGAAAATCATGAAGAAAAAGATCACATTCATTGCTCTTTTATTGATCGTTGTATTTCAACTGGCCATGGCCCTAACCTTGAAACGAGTCATATCAAGCTTTGGTGGACAAGACACAGTCGCGAACTATTTTGCTTATTCCACGAACGTCGTGTTTATTTTGCAGGTACTTGCTGTTGTTATTGGCGCGACCTTGATCTCAACAGAGTTTCAGAAAAGGACGATCAAGTTTCTATTGATCCGGCCAAAAACAAGACTGCACATTTTTCTGTCAAAATACATCACACTTGTGCTGACAGTCATTTATTTGTTTGTTTTTTATTATGTTTTGGCTTTTCTATTTGGTCTTATTTTCTTCGGTACTGATTTTGATGAAAGAACGGGGCAATTATTTCAGCATACGTTTGCCGTCATTGGATCTCAGTGGGTGGAAGTGATCATGATGGCAAGCTTTGCTTTTATGTGTTCCAGTTTGTTTAGAAACAGTCTTGTTGCCCTTGTGACCTCGTTTTTTGTTTTATATGCGGCGAAATCACTTGTACCGATCATGTCTCTCTTAGAAAATCAGTGGGGGAAAATCCTCCTTTTCGCGAATACGGACTTTACTCAGTACAGCTTTCAAGGACCGCCGCCTTTTCATGGGATGAGCATTTTGTTTTCTCTATTTATAGTAGGGGCGCATTTTGTTTTCTTTATTGGATCGGCTTGGATTCTTTTTTGGAAACGTGATGTAAATGTGTAAAAATTGTGTCAAATAACAAGAAAAATTCGTGACATCTTTGTGAAAACGAGTCTGTATTTCACGATAACCGGCTGATTTTGTCTTATAATAAGAGGGAGTCATGGAGGTGGCACTATCGTGAAAAATTTCATTACGGCTTTACCAATTTTGTTGCTGCTGTCGTTTTCGTTTGTGTCTTTTGCCTTCCAGTTTGATCACCTTGTTTATTTCAGACTAGCGCTGGGGATCTTTTCGTTAGCGGGTCTTTTCTTTCTGTATACACTTAAAAGAAACATGAAATGGTTCATGGTCTATTTATATGCGAGCTGGATCGTTCTTGCTGCCGTCACGACATTTGAGGAACCAGTCTTTTCTCAATTTTTCTTCGGTGGTTTAACGATGACAATGGGTTATCTCACATATATGCTCATTTATTTAGGAATGAAGCAGGACCGTGTAGCGAAAGCAAATTAAAACAAAAGCCGATAAAATCGAATAACAGATTTTATCGGCTTTTTTATTTTGTTGAAGCAGACAAAAAGAGCAGTCAGTGATGACTGCTCCTCTAATAGTTATGATTCACGCCCAGCAGCTGCAAGCTGCTTCTGGTGTTTTTTGTCGATGGTTTCGTAAATACTTTCCATCATTTGAGGATCGCGCATGATGGCCTTTTTGTTCTCTTCAATCAATTGCTGATAGGTTTTAATTTTCTTCTTAGACATGTGACTTATCGCTCCCTTATTAGAATGGACGTCTATAGGATTTCACATAGATGAAATTGATAATCATTTTCAATTAGCAACTCCATTATACAAAGACAAATGTCAGAAGTAAAGATTCAATTCAGAAAATTCACGTAACCGACATATTCCAAGCTCGTTCGACGCTGCATTCTTTCCCAGGAAATAATTTTGTCATGACTTGTCGTAAGTAAAACATCAATTTGAAACGTTTTGGCTGTGCAGCTCGTCTTATGAAGAGATTTAAAAAGAAAAAAGACATCAGCAAGAGTTTGCTGATGTCCTTCGTTTCATCAATTAAGAAACGTGCTCTTGAAGAAATTCTGTCACTTCTTCAGGCGATTTTGCGTTTGCACTGTGTAAATGACCTGTTTTTTCACCATTTTTGAAAATTAACAGGCTTGGAATGCCCATTACCTGATACGTTTCAGCTAATTCTGGGAAATCATCTTTATTTATTTCAAACCATTCATGGTGAGCATAAGCTTCTAGGATGTCTGGAATGAACATGTCCATTCTTGTGCAGTCAGGACACCATGTTGCAAAGAATTTAACGATGACTTCTTTGTCTGATTGAATCATTTCATTGAATTGTTCAGTACTTGTGATTTTTTTCAATTTGTCACAACTCCTTTTCAATGTCATTTTAATATAAAATAAAGGCGAATGACATACAAATGCTCGGGAGGCGCTTACAACCTTTACAAATCATTTCAATTACGTAACAACAAAAATTAATTAGAGCATTTTTGCTTGAAAGTGATAAGATAGTAAAGATGAATTTTAGTGGGGGGAGTATCCATTGAAAATAAGTTTAGGATTGATTTACGGCGGAAAGTCAGCCGAACATAATGTATCACTGCAAACAGCCCTTGCAGTTACAAAAGCACTTAACACTGAGAAGTTCGATATACATCCAATTTATATTACAGAAGAGGGTGAATGGTTAAGAGGAGAAAAACTCACTGAACCAGTATCAAACGTCAAAATGCTTCAATTTGAACAGAACGCAAAGACGTTTTTACCAACTTCTTTAAATGAAAGCATGTTTCCACAGCCTGCATCGGCTGATGAGAAAATTGATGTTGTCTTCCCGTTGCTGCACGGACCAAATGGAGAAGATGGCACAATGCAAGGATTACTTGAACTGTTAAATATCCCGTATGTCGGCAACGGCGTTCTCGCGTCTGCCGCGGGTATGGATAAAGTCATGATGAAAGATGTTTTTGCACAAGCAGGACTTGCACAAGCAAAGCACCTTTCTTTCAATAAAAAAGACTACGAGAAAGCGACACCAGACAGCTTAGAACAGGTGGAAAAAGTACTGGGCTATCCATGCTTTGTGAAACCTGCCAACATGGGATCAAGTGTTGGAATTAGCAAATGCCGCAGCAAAGAAGAACTGCAGACTGCATTTGACCTCGCTTTCCAATATGATCGTCGTGTGGTCGTAGAAGAAGGCGTCGTTGGAAGAGAAATCGAGATTGGTGTATTAGGGAATGATGAGCCGAAATGCTCTGTCGTTGGTGAGATTGCGCCTAAAACAGATTTTTATGATTACAAAGCAAAATATGAAGACGGCGATACAGATTTGATCATTCCGGCGAGTGTGTCAGAGGATGAATATAAGACGATTCATGACATGGCAATTAAGGCATTTAAAGCCCTCGATGGATCTGGTCTCGTACGTGCAGACTTCTTCCTTACAGAAAAAGGTGAAGTGTTGATCAATGAAGTGAATACAATGCCTGGATTCACACCATTTAGTATGTTCCCATTACTTTGGAAGCACACTGGTGTAGAGTATCCAGAGTTAATTGAAAAGCTGGTGTCACTTGCAATTGAACGCCATCAAGAAAAACAAACCATTAAAACAACTTTTTAATGTGAGCAGCAAGCAGACACTATCCTTAGGTAGTGTCTCTTTTCCTTCAAACGTGAAATGAGAAAGAGAGGCGAAAAATCATGATCAAACGTACAGTGAAACAAATCGCCCAAATGGCTGGTGGAACCCTATCTAATCAAGCTTTTGGCGAAGAACAGATTCACGGAGTGACAACAGATACACGAAAAGTATCAAACGGCGCCCTGTTTATCCCGCTTATCGGAGAACATTTTAATGGTCACACATTTGCTTCGAAAGCAGTGGAGCTTGGAGCATCAGCTGTTCTTTGGAATCAAAAAGAAGCCAATCCGCCAGAAGGCGTTCCGGTAATTCTTGTAGAGGATACACTAGCTGCCCTTCAACAGCTGGCGAAATCATACTTAAAAGAAGAAAACCCTCGTGTTGTCGGTATTACAGGAAGTAATGGGAAAACCACAACGAAAGATATGATTCATTCCGTCTTGCAAACAGCGTATCGAGTTCATAAAACAAACGGTAACTTTAATAATCATATCGGTCTTCCGCTCACCATTCTTGCAATGCCAGAAGGAACCGATATTGCGGTTTTGGAGATGGGCATGAGTGCAAAAGGCGAAATCGAATTTTTATCAGATCTGGCTGAGCCTGATGCGGCAGTCATCACAAATATCGGGGAATCACATATGCAAGATTTAGGATCAAGAGAAGCCATTGCTGATGCAAAATGTGAGATCGTAAAAGGATTAAAAGAAGACGGCATCTTTTATTACTTAGGTGATGAGCCTTTGCTTCGCGAAAGAGCAAGTTCACTTTCTCAGCGTGTGAAAACCTTTGGAGAAGCAGAGGACTGTGATATCAAGGTAACGCACATCAACCAGCTTGCAGAAGGAACAGAATTTCAGGTCGAAGGGTATGCCCAAGGTTTTCTCATTCCTGTATTAGGGAAACATAATGTGAAGAATGCACTTGCTGCTATTGCTATAGGCCAGCATTTTGGGCTGAATGAAAGACAAATTGCCCAAGGACTGATGCAAACGAAGTTGACGGGGATGCGTCTTGAGCTGATTAAAACAGACAAAGGAATCACTGTCATCAATGATGCATATAATGCAAGTCCTACTTCTATGAAAGCAGCCATTGATCTTGTGGGAGATATGGACGGCTTCGCCAATCGTATTCTTGTACTTGGAGATATGCTCGAAATGGGCAGCGAAGAAGAAACGTATCATTATGAATTAGGCCGTTACATCAAGCCAGAATTTATTGATCATGTCATGACGTATGGCCGTCTAGGTGCATTCATTGCTGAAGGAGCGAAAAAATCATTCGGGGCTGAGCACGTCTTCTCCTTTATGGACAAAGAGGACCTGAAGAAAAAACTAGCTGAAGTGGCAGGGCCTGACGATGTTGTGCTTGTCAAAGCCTCACGCGGTATGAAATTGGAAGAAGTCATTACTGCACTATAAAAGTGAGAAGGTGACAGAATGATTGGCTGTTTATGTATCCACGGTTTTACTGGTGCCCCTTATGAAGTAGAACCGCTGGCGCAATATTTAAAACAGGCGGCAGATTGGAATGTGCAGTCTGTTACGCTTCCGGGGCATGGAGAGGAGCTTCAGTTAAAAGGCATTCTTTATCAAGAATGGATAGCGACAGCTGAACTCGAACTTCTATCCCTTTATCGAACTTGTGACACCATGTATTTGATCGGCTTTTCTATGGGCGGAATGATTGCTTCTTATTTAGCAGCGAAGTACCCAGTTGCCCGTCTCGTCCTATTAAGTGCTGCGGCTAAATATGTGAACCCAAAACAAATGATGCAAGACACAAGGCAGATGGTAAAGGAGTCCCTGTCTGGGTTAATTGATACAAACCCTTTGTATGATCGATATCGTCATAAGCTCACAAGCACGCCGCTGTCAGCTGCGATAGAATTTATGAAGCTGGTAAAGCAAACGAAGAATTCGCTTGAGAAGCTTCATCTGCCTGTGTTAATTGTTCAAGGTGAAAGCGACGGAATTGTGCCCGCTTCAAGTGCAGAATTTATTTATCATAAAGTCCCGTCTCGCCAGAAAGAAATGTTTTATTTGCCCGATTGTAAACATCATGTTTGTCATGAGCCATGTGCCCAGCAATTGTTTGAGAAAGTAGAACATTTTTTAAAAAAAGCAATTTAATCTATAGAAAAGCTAAAATGTGGCTAAACTAATATAAATTGAATCCCACTTGTTAAAATTTGCATCATTTTTGTCGAATGAGTGACAGGCATATGGTACAATAGGAAAGAAAAGGTGGTTGATTCGGTTGTTTCAATATGACGGAAAAACCTTTGTCCCGCAGTCTAATTCGAGTAACGGAGAAGTATCAGCAGGAACCATATTTCAATATCGTCAGGACGGGAATATATTAACGGGCACATATCAAGGCGGCAGTATTATATCTGGCGTACTTGTAGGAACTGTGAATGAGGATGGAACACTTCATTTTAGATATCACCATGTAAGCAAGGACGGCAGCATGAGAAGCGGGACTTGCAATTCCACTCCAAAGCAGCTGGATAACGGAAAAATTCAACTGTTTGAAAAGTGGAAATGGATGGACGGAGATCAAAGTGAAGGTGAATCTGTCATTGTAGAACAGTAGATATATCCATTTCTGTCTTGTTGAAAAACAAATAGGGTAATGGTAAGATATAAGGTAGGGTAATTCGGGCTTTGTATATAATGGACCTGTCCTTTCGGAAAAGGGCAGTTTTTAATGATCATTCACGAGATTACTGAAACAGCAATTAGAAGGAGTTTGAATAATTTGACTATAACGTTTCAAGATTTTCAATTAAGCGAAAGTCTCATGAAAGCTATTAACCGCATGGGATTTGAAGAAGCAACACCGATTCAAGCGGAAACAATTCCTCTCGGTCTTCAGAATAAAGATGTCATTGGACAAGCACAAACAGGTACAGGAAAAACTGCAGCATTTGGTATTCCTCTTGTAGAAAAAATTGACCCAGCTTCTCCAAACATCCAAGCGATTATCATTGCGCCAACAAGAGAATTAGCGATTCAAGTATCTGAAGAGCTATATAAAATCGGCCAAGACAAGCGTGCGCGCGTACTTCCGATTTACGGTGGACAAGATATCGGCCGCCAAATCCGTTCGCTCAAGAAAAATCCTCATATCATCGTAGGGACTCCAGGACGTTTACTCGATCACATTAACCGTCGTACAATGCGTCTTCAAAATGTTGAAACAGTTGTGCTTGATGAAGCAGACGAAATGTTAAACATGGGTTTCATTGAAGACATTGAATCGATCCTTTCAAATGTACCAAGTGAACACCAAACACTTTTATTCTCTGCGACAATGCCTGCACCAATTAAGCGCATTGCAGAGCGTTTTATGACAAACCCAGAACACGTAAAAGTAAAAGCGAAAGAAATGACAGTCTCTAACATCCAACAGTTCTACTTGGATATTCACGAGCGTAAAAAGTTTGATACATTGACTCGTCTTCTTGACATTCAATCACCTGAGCTTTCAATTGTCTTCGGCCGTACGAAACGCCGTGTTGACGAATTGACTGAAGCACTTAACCTTAGAGGTTATACAGCTGAAGGAATTCATGGTGACCTGACTCAAGCAAAACGTATGGTTGCGCTTCGTAAATTCAAAGAAGGTTCAATCGATGTGCTTGTAGCAACAGACGTTGCAGCACGTGGACTTGATATCTCAGGCGTCACACACGTGTATAACTTTGACGTACCGCAAGATCCAGAAAGCTACGTTCACCGTATTGGACGTACTGGACGTGCTGGACGTACAGGTATGGCGATGACATTCATCACACCACGTGAAAAAGATATGCTTCGTGCGATTGAGCAAACGACTAAACGTAAAATGGATCGTATGAAAGAACCAACACTAGATGAGGCAATCGAAGGACAACAGCAAGTAACCATTGATCGTCTGCGTACAATCATCAGTGAAAACAACTTGAACTTCTACATGACAGCTGCTGCTGAATTGCTGGAAGATCATGATTCTGTGACAGTGGTTGCGGCTGCCATCAAAATGATGACAAAAGAGCCGGATGCAACGCCTGTTCGTTTGACAGATGAAGCACCAATGATTTCAAAACGCAATCGTAACAACCGCAGCTCTTCTAAACGTAGAGACGGTGGCGGCGGAGGCGGCTATCGCGGGAAAGGCCGTTCATCTTACGGTGATAAAAAGCGTTCTTCAAATGACCGCAATCGTTCTTCTAACGATCGTCGTCAAAAGAAATCTTATAACAACTAACATACAAGAGCGAATCCTTTGCAGGGTTCGCTTTTTTTAACAGGCTGAAATTGAAACTTTTTAGGCTTTGTTACGTAATATATTGATAGAAAAGTAAGAGAATGGGGGAAGAATGTGAGAAAACAGCCGCAACGTCAAATTAGTTTAAATGGTTTAAAGGTATGGCGTCTTCAAAATGGAATTATCTCATTGATTTTCTTACTCATCATCATTGGGGTATTTGTTGCCAGCTACTATTTTCAATGGCCATATTGGATTGGAGCGATCCTTTCTGGTTTATGGGTCTTACAGGTCATTTTTGGCATTTGGCTCATACCAAAAATCCGCCACCACATCTGGCGCTACGAAGTATTCGAAAATGAAATTGAAATACAGCATGGACTCATTCGCGTCACACGTGTAATTGTGCCAATGGTTCGTGTTCAGCATGTTGATACATCTCAAGGACCGCTTTTAAGGCGCTACCGTTTGGCCTCTGTTCAAATTTCGACTGCTGCCACAGTTCATGATATACCGGCGCTAGAATTAGAAGAGGCAGATGAGCTTCGTGATTACATATCTCGTTTAGCAAGGGTGACGGAAGATGATGTCTGAACCAAAACGTGTACACCCCATTTCGATGTTCATTGATTTTATATCAGATGCTGTATCCATGATCAAAAACTTCATTATCCCTTTTTTCGTGCTGATTTTTGTGAACTCGAATTCGAGCATTCGCTTTTATGCATTTATCATTCTTGGTGTGCTTCTTTTGTGGAAAGCCGTTTTTACCATTTTAGAATGGAGACGATTCACTTACCGGATGGAAGACGATGAATTTCGTGTGGAATCGGGTGTGATTACGAAAAAGAAAAAATATATCTCGTTAGAACGAATTCAAACGGTCAATACAAGTGAAGGTATTTTCCAGCGGATTTTCGGTTTAGTGCGGGTTCAAATCGAAACGGCAGGCGGAACGGATGGTCCAGAAGTGAGCCTGACCGCGATTACAAAAGCAGAAGCGGAACAATTAAAGCAGTCGATTTTCAACCGGAAGAAAAGCTTGCAGGAAGAAGAAATGACGGATGAAGCAGGTGATCTGAATGGCCATTTGACTGCGCAAAAACCTATGCAGGAAGAAATCAATGTCTCCTATCGTATGGGTGTGCCAGAATTGCTTTTGGCTGCGACCACTTCAAGCGGTATCGGTGTCATTATCTCAGGGTGTCTCGCCATCTACACGCAAATAGATGAAATTCTCCCTTTGGACGGGTTCTTCAAGCAGTTCTCTTTTTTAAGCCATGCGAGCATTGAAATCTATGCGATTTTGATATTTCTTGCCGTATTGATCGCATGGATCTTGAGTGTTGGGGTAACAGCACTTCAGTATGCGAATTTTGCTGCAAAACGAAAAGGGAATGACATCATCATTACAAGAGGGCTCATCGAGAGACATCAAATGACCATTCCACTTGCGAGAATTCAAGCAGTGAAAATCAAAGAGAATATGATCCGTGAGCCTTTTGGTTTTGCGACGGTGATGCTTGTTAGTGCGGGAGGTTCGATCACAGAGAAAGAAACCTCTTCCGTCTTATTTCCGCTCATTCGGAAGAAAAAAATAAATGAATTGCTGTCACAATTCACCGATCATTATCATGTAGCACCAGAAACAGAGCTGAAAAAAGTGCCAAAACGTTCGCTCAAGCGCTACCTGATCTCATATGGCTTTGTGCCGTTACTTGTAGGTATCATCCTGTCGGTACGCTTTCCGCCATGGGGATATTTGGGACTCATTCCGTTACCGCTTGCTCTATTCTTTGGCTATTTAGCTTATAAACAATCAGGATATACAATCAAAGATTCATTGATTCAAATGACATCAAGAGGCATTGGCAAGACCACTGGCATTGTCTTGAGAAAACGAATGCAAAACTATACGATGACGCAATCTTTTTTCCAAAAGAAAGGTCGGGTCGCCAGTATTCACACCTTTGTGAAATCCTCTGCGCTGCTTGATTCCTTTGGTGTGCATCACCTTGAGGAAGAAGATGCGGCACGTGTATTTGATTGGTATTCGTATGAAAAAAATCAATCGTCTTAAACGAAAAATGTCGATCAGCTCCTGCTTGAGGAGTGATCGACATTTTTTATGAGATTAATAGCGTCTTTTTTTCGAATGGAAAAGCAGCGTAATCGGTGCTAGAATCATACCGCCGATCAATCCAAATAAGTGAGCCATGATATTGATGTTCGAATTGACGAACGTCATGATGACAGAAACAGCAAGAATCGTTAAAATCACTTGTGAATTCCCGCGGTCCATCATGTGCGGTTTAAACAGGACAAGGTATAGATAAACCCCAAACAAACCGAAGATCGCACCAGAAGCGCCAACATGTACATACTCTAAAGGCTCCACCCAATAGGTTCCGAGATTGCCAATGAATCCTGCACCGAGATAAATGATTAGAAATCGAACCTTCCCAAGCAAATGTTCAAGCGCTGGAGCGAACAAGAAAAGGGACATGGAATTGAATAAAATATGCGTGAGACTTCCGTGCAGAAAAATAGGTGTGACGAGACGCCACCATTCCCCAGCTGCTACACCATAATTGAAACCGACGAGATGATCCTGACCAAGCTGTATAATAGGGATAGGAACCGCAAATATAAGCCACAGGCCGATTTGTAAAGCAAGGATCGCTGTTACGATTGGATACGATCTAATAAATTGTTGAAAGCTCTCCGTTCGAATAAACATAACAAACCCCTTTTGACTAGATAATGGTAAGTTTATAGTAACACGTTTATGAAGCGAACACTCAAATTAGTACGAGTATCATAGGAGGTACCTCATGATCAAAGGAATAGGCATTGATATTGTAGAGATCGACCGTCTTTCGCGGGTGCTCAGCAGACAGCCCCGTTTACCGGAACGAATTTTGACTTTAAGTGAACAGGACGTCTTTCTTACACTCAGTGAAAAAAGACAGCTGGAATTTTTGGCAGGACGCTTTGCGGCAAAGGAAGCCTTCGCTAAAGCATACGGAACGGGAATCGGTCAGCATTTAAGCTTTCATGACATAGACATTCAAAAAGACGATAAGGGGAAACCCTTCATCAAAAGCGAGAAAGCAGAGGGCGATCAGGTCCATGTGTCGATAACCCATACAAAGGAATATGCTGCTGCACAAGTTTTAATTGAAAGGTTGTCAAGCTAGTCTGCATATTGTTTGTCCCCCCTTCATATATTGGGTAGTGCGATAAGGAAGGGCGAGTTGCTAACAGGCTTTGATGGTTCGCGGTACGCAGTTAACTCTTGAGGCGTACTGTTAAAGTCAAACAAGCGGTTTCTTCCTTTTAACACAATTAACGAAGGGGTTGAAAAGGGTGAGAAAAAGCTTTGTTTTGCTTGTAACGGGAATCCTTTTTGTACTGATTCTCTCCGCATGCGGTCAAAAATCTCAGAAGGATATCGTTGGAGATTTAAACAAAAAGGCAGAGGAAATGACATCATACAAAGCCAAAGCAAAAATGACCATTGAGACAGGAAATGACCCGCAGGAGTACCAGGTAGAAATTTGGTACAAAAAGCCGGAGCTTTACCGTGTCTATTTAGAAAATCCGAAAAAGGATCAGAGTCAAGTCATTTTAAGAAATGGCAATGGTGTGTTTGTGCTGACACCTTCATTGAACAAGAGCTTCCGTTTCCATAGTGATTGGCCGAATAATAGCAGTCAGGTCTATTTATTCGAATCACTTGTGAAGGACATTAAAAATGACAGTGCAGCTCAGTTCAAAGCGAAAGAGTCAAAGTATGTGTTCGAAACGAAGACCAATTATCAGCACAACCAAATGCTGCCTACCCAAGAGATTACCTTTCATAAGAAAACAATGGCGCCTGCCAGTGTAAAAGTGCTGGATAGCGACAAAAAGCCAATGGTGAAAGTGGAATTCTCTCACTTTGAATTCAATAAATCCTTTGACAAAGATGCATTTGATGAGAAGAAAAACATGACGCTCTCTCAAATGGATGTTGCCACAAGTGCAGACCCATCTGACAGCTTTGCGGTGAAAACACCAGTTGATATGCCAGAAGGCGTGAAGAAGATGGAAGAGAAAGAAATGACGACAGATGCTGGGAAGCGTTATGTAATTACGTACGGCGGCAAGAAATCCTTCACACTCATCCAGGAAAAAGCGAGAGTAGCTGAAGCATCTACGCCTGTCACGATGAACGGCGAGCCGGTCGATCTTGGTATGACAGTAGGGGTTCTGACAGATCAATCCCTCTCATGGACATCTGACGGAGTTGACTACTTAATTTCCTCAAGTGATCTATCGAAGGAAGAGCTTTTGATGGTTGCAAAGAGTGTAGAAGGCCAGTCAGCTAAATAAATGAGATTCTCAGGCAGAAAGCCTTGATAAATGAAGCATCAGCCCTGTGCAAGGGCTGATTTTCTTTGATTTGTTTCACATTATTCTTGATTTTTAGTATCATATGAGGGGATTGAATCATTCAATAGGGAAGTGTGACTGATGGACACAAATGCCTTTTATAGAGACACATGGGCAGAAATTAATTTAACAGCAATCAAGCATAATGTTTCACATATGAAAGATCATATCGGTCAAAATGTTCAACTGATGGCTGTTGTGAAAGCCAACGCATATGGACATGGAGATATAGAAGTGGCAAGAGCTGCCCTCAAAGCAGGTGCAGACTTGTTGGCTGTAGCCTTTTTAGATGAGGCCATTTCTTTAAGAAATCAAGGCATTAAAGCACCGATTCTTGTACTCGGCGCAGTACCGCCGGAGTATGTCAAAACCGCTGTTCGATACAATGTGATCATGACCGCTTACTCCACCAGGTGGCTGAGGGAAATCGTCGATATGATGAAAGGGGAGATGGGACAACCCATTCGTTTTCATTTGAAAATAGACAGCGGAATGAACCGTTTAGGTGTGAAAACGTTAGAGGAAGTGAATGAAGTAAAGAAGCTTGTCAGCGAGCATTCTTATTTACAGCTGGAAGGAGTATTTACTCACTTTGCGACAGCGGATGAAAAGGATGAGAACTATTTTGATCGTCAGGTCGACACCTTTCAAACCCTGCTTCAGCCGCTTCATACGGAAAAGCTGCTCGTTCATTGTGCCAATAGTGCAGCAGGTTTGAGGTTTAAAGAAGTGTTGTTTAATATGGTTCGCTTCGGCATCAGTATGTACGGGCTGTCACCATCAGAGGAAATCAAAGATGAACTTCCTTTCAAGCTGGAAGAAGCCATGTCTCTTCATACAAAACTCGCCCATGTGAAGCTCATTCAAAAGGGTGAGAGTGTCAGCTATGGGGCGACGTATACAGCTAATCAAGATACATGGATCGGTACGGTACCAGTCGGCTATGCAGACGGGTGGATCCGGAAGCTGGCAGGAACGGAAGTACTTGTTGGCGGTAAGCGCCGGAAGATTGCCGGAAGGATATGTATGGATCAATTCATGGTTGAACTGAAAGAGAATCTTCCAGTAGGGGAGCCAGTCGTTTTGATTGGTGGACAAGGTGAAGAAATGGTATCAGTCGATGAAATTGCCAAAAGGCTTGAAACCATTAACTATGAAGTCACTTGCTCCATTGGCCACCGCGTCCCAAGAGTTTATATAGAGGACGGCAAAAGGGTGCATGTGCGGAATCCGCTGCTTCAAAGCGGGCCAAGCTTTTTCTAAACAGCTTTCACAGGAACGATCGTCAAACTGACATCGTTCCTTTTTATTCTACAAAGAAGGGGTAAACATTCTCCCTTTTTTAGAGATTTTGGAAATACCGTATGATTTTCGGAAAAAAGCGTATAATGTGAAAGAGGAACTCCATTATCATCTTTGATTTACGGGTGAACAGCCGCTTCATGTTCTAATAAGAAATCATGAAAAAACAGCTTTGCTTGCGCATTGAATAATGGTATGATTAGTCTTGGAATGGATCGAAACGGTATCCGTAAGTTTTGTGGAGGTGTATGTTTTTTGTCTGAATCCAGCGCAACAAACGAAATGAAGATTCGACTACCGGAGGCTTTGATGTCTGAAATCGAACGAGTAGCAGAGCAGGATAAGGTAACAAGAAATGAATTGATCTACCGAGCGACAAAAACGTATATTCGTGAACGCAATATTCGACAAAATCGTGAATCGATGAGACGCGGCTACATGGAGATGGCGAAAATTAATCTGAATATCTCTTCAGAGGCACAATACGCAGAATTTGAGGCTGAGAATACAGTTGAGCGATTAGTCAGCGGGGGTTAAACATTTGATTGTTAAACGCGGTGATGTTTACTTTGCTGATTTATCTCCTGTTGTTGGCTCCGAGCAGGGCGGGGTTCGCCCAGTATTGGTGATTCAAAATGACATTGGAAATCGCTTCAGCCCGACTGCTATCGTTGCAGCCATAACAGCCCAAATACAAAAAGCGAAATTACCGACTCACGTCGAAATTGATGCAAAGCGCTACGGCTTTGAACGAGATTCTGTCATTCTCTTGGAGCAGATTCGTACAATCGATAAACAAAGATTGACAGATAAAATCACACATCTTGATGATGAGATGATGGAGAAGGTTGATGAAGCCTTACAAGTTAGTTTGGCTCTTATTGATTTTTAATATGGTGAGATTTGGTTGCTCTCTTGGGAGCAACTTTTTTTTGTGTTCAATTTTTATTAACGTTATAATGAAGAAAGACTAAAAGAAGTGCTGTTTATGTACGTAGGGGGTAAAACATGTCGAATCATATCGTGTTAGCTTTTGCAAGAGAGCATCGAGAGGAATTACAAAAAGAGTGGACGGACATTTTTAGACGACTCGGAGAAAAAGAAACGGACATGATGCTGAACGACAATATGTATGAAACCATCTGTTCGGAATATGTTCAATTAATCATTACATCTCTTTCAGAAGGGTATGCTGAAGATTTTGAAGAAAAAGTGCAAACTTTTGCTTTAAAAATTGTTCAAATGGGTATATCACTTAAGTTACTGGCAAATGGTCTAACAGAAATCCGTTCACATTTATATCAAAAAATGAACGATGACAAAGATACAACAGAAGAAAGTCATGACCTCATCTGGCAAATTGATCGATTCATCACACCTATTCATAACGAGATCTTAAACCAGTATTCCATCTCATGGGAGAAAACAGTCAACCTTCAAAAAATCGCGCTGCAGGAACTTTCTGCCCCGCTGATCCCAGTATTTGAGCACATTACCGTCATGCCGCTTGTTGGAACAATTGACACAGAACGTGCTAAAAAAATTATGGAGAATCTGCTCAACGGTGTCGTCAAACATCGCTCACAAG
This sequence comes from Bacillus sp. FSL L8-0654, assembly GCF_038629965.1. NCBI lineage: Bacteria > Bacillati > Bacillota > Bacilli > Caryophanales > Bacillaceae > Bacillus > Bacillus sp. FSL L8-0654. Next base: position 536,484 of record NZ_CP152026.1, read on the forward strand.
TCGTCTTAATTGATATTACGGGTGTACCTGTCGTTGACACAATGGTAGCGCATCATATCATTCAAGCATCAGAGGCTGTGAGATTAGTAGGTGCGAAGTGCTTGCTTGTCGGTATTCGTCCAGAAATAGCCCAAACCATTGTGAACCTTGGAATTGATTTATCTCAAGTTACAACAAAGAATACCCTTCAAAAAGGAATTCAAACTGCTTTGGAAATGACAAATCGAAAAATTGTTTCATTGGAGGGATAACCCAGTGAGAAATCACCCGAAGATTCCAATCTTAAAACTATATAACTGTCTTCTGATTTCGATACAGTGGGAGCTTGATGATCAAACAGCTCTCCACTTTCAAGAAGACTTGCTGAATAAAATTCATGAAACAGGAGCAAACGGTGTTGTCATTGACCTCACATCCGTTGACATGATTGATTCCTTTATTGCAAAGGTATTAGGTGATGTGATCACGATGTCCAAGCTCATGGGGGCGAAAGTTGTATTAACAGGAATACAGCCGGCAGTCGCTGTGACGCTGATTGAACTTGGAATATCGCTTGAAGAAATTCAGACAGCACTAGATCTTGAACAAGGGCTTGAGACACTGAAGCGGGAATTGGGGGAATAGATATGAAAGACCAATCCTGTGTAAGAATATTGACGGAATGGGACATAGTCGCAGCAAGACAATTGGGGCGCAATGTTGCAAAAGAACTTGGATTTGGAACAGTTGACCAAGCAAGAATTACGACGGCCATTTCAGAATTAGCTCGAAACATCTATTTATACGCTGGTAAAGGTCAGATTTGTATAGAAGAAGTGATGGAGCGCGGAAAGCGTGGACTCAAAGTCATCGCAGCCGATGAGGGGCCGGGTATCATGGATATACGTAAAGTAATGGAAGACGGATTTTCAACATCAGGCGGACTCGGAGCAGGTCTTCCGGGCGTCAGACGGCTGATGGATGAATTTAAATTAGATTCTGCACCAGAACAAGGAACGGAGATACAAGCTGTTAAGTGGCTTCGCTAGGAGGGAAACCATGGATTTTAAGGAGGTAATGGAGCAGCGGTACCATCAGCTGCTCAGTCGTTATATCAGTGATTTAACTGAAACATCGCTTTATCAAGCTCAAAAATTTAGCCGTAAAACCATTGAGCATCAAATACCTCCTGAAGAAATAGTGAGTGTTCACCGAAAAGTGATTCAGGAGCTTTACCCTGATTTGCCGGAAGATGTTTTTCATTCACTAGACTTCTTAATTGAAGTCATGATTGGGTACGGACTTGCCTACCAAGAACATTTAACACTCAGAGGCATCCAGCAAGAAATAAAATCTGAAATTGAAATTGCTGCAAATGTTCAGCAAACCCTTCTGGAAACGAAAATTCCAGAAGGAGATACCTTTGATATTGGTGCAATTAGTGTACCGGCAAAACAGATGAGTGGAGATTATTACCACTTTGTGACGGATCACGATACAATCAATATCGCGATCGCAGATGTCATTGGAAAGGGAATCCCGGCTGCGCTCTGTATGTCGATGATTAAATATGCGATGGATTCCTTGCCAGAGTCAGGGAGCGGCCCAACAAAGGTGCTGAAAACCCTGAATCGTGTTGTCGAGCAAAACGTAGACCCAAGTATGTTTATCACGATGTTCTATGGCAGCTATAATAAAGAAACGCATGAGTTTAAATACGCATCGGCTGGTCATGAGCCGGGCTTTTTCTATTGCAAAAAAGAGAACACATTTTACGATTTAGATGCAAAAGGGCTTGTCCTTGGGATCGCACCAGACTTTGACTACAGACAGTACGAGAAGCATTTGGACGCAGGAGACATGGTGATCTTATTCTCTGATGGGGTCACAGAATCCAAGTCAGAGGATGGTTTCTTAGAGCGGGAGGACATCAAAACACTCATATCAGAGCACCTATCCTACTCAGCTCAAGAAATGGTGGATGCCATCTACGCCAGCTTACTCAAACTGCAGGATTTTCAGCTGCACGATGACTTTACTTTACTTGTTCTCAAAAGAAAGGTTTAGAAAGTGAACATGCGGGTATATAAAACTTTAGGAAACAAGAATTTCGAGGTGAATGCATAATGAATATGTCTGTAAAAGAGCATCAAATAGATCAAAAAACGAAAATCAGTGTCAGCGGAGAAATTGATGTGTACTCCGCTCCTGAGCTAAGAGAAACGCTCATGCCTAAAGCTGAGGCGGGAGAGCATCTTGAAATCTGTCTAAAGGATGTTACGTATATGGATAGTACAGGTTTAGGTGTATTCGTTGGGCTGTTTAAAGCGGCTCAAAAAGCAGGTGGCACATTAAAGCTTGAGAACTTGTCAGAACGGCTTGTAAGGTTGTTTGAAATCACTGGATTAAAGGACATCATTGACATTTCTGCAAAGTCAGAGGGTGGGGTACAATGAACGAATCAGTAGATCGAATCGAGATGAAAATACCGGCAAAACCAGAATATGTAGGCATCATTCGTTTGACTCTGTCAGGCGTAGCGAGCCGGATGGGCTATGCCTATGAAGAGATTGAGGACTTAAAAATTGCCGTCAGTGAGGCCTGTACAAATGCAGTTCAGCATGCCTATAAAGGTGAAGACGGCGAAGATGGAGAGGTGGCTGTTCGCTTTCTTGTCTACGAGGATCGTCTAGAAATCATTGTCGCTGACAAAGGCGGTAGCTTTGACTTTAAGCAAAAACAGGAAGACCTGGGACCGTACACATCTGCTCATACGGTGGATCAATTGGCAGAAGGAGGTCTTGGTTTATACTTAATGCAAACATTGATGGATGAAGTCGAGGTGCAAGCAAACTCCGGAGTTACCGTGGCGATGACAAAGTTTTTAAACAGGGAGCGAGTTGACCATGACACAACCATCCAAAACTATGAAACTAACTAAAGATGAAGTAGACCGCCTCATCCAAAGCTATCAAACCAATCAAGACGAGCAGGCGCAGCTCACGCTGGTCGAATGCTATACAAACTTGGTTGATATGCTGGCGAAAAAATATTCTAAAGGAAAAAGCTTTCATGAGGACCTCAGACAAGTTGGCATGATTGGTTTACTTGGCGCCATTAAACGATACGACCCGCTCGTCGGTAAATCATTTGAAGCCTTTGCCATTCCAACCATCATCGGGGAAATCAAACGCTTTTTACGAGATAAGACATGGAGTGTCCATGTACCAAGGCGGATTAAAGAGCTTGGACCAAGAATCAAAATGGCAGTTGATCATTTGACAACAGAGACACAGAAATCACCTAAAGTCCAAGAAATTGCAGAATACTTAGATGTAACAGAAGAAGAAGTACTTGAAACCATGGAGATGGGCAAAAGCTATCAAGCGCTGTCTGTTGACCAAGGCGTAGAGGCTGATTCTGAAGGAAGTACTGTGACGATTTTAGACGTTGTCGGCTCACAGGAAGAGGGCTACGAACGTGTGAATCAAAAAATGATGCTTGAGAGTGTGCTTCATGTGCTGTCGGATAGAGAAAAAGAGATTATCAATCTGACTTACTTGCAAAATAAGAGTCAGAAAGAGACAGGCGATTTACTTGGCATATCTCAAATGCATGTATCGAGACTTCAGCGGAAGGCAGTGAAAAAACTGCGAGATGCATTATCAGAAGATGCGTCTATGGAGCTAGGGTAATGAAACAGATTGAACAGCATGAGCATGTAAACGCCATTATCTATCAATCGAATAAAGAAGGAAAACCATGCTGCGGGGACAGTTTTTTTATTAAAGCAGATGATGAAGAACTAATTTGTGCTGTAGCAGACGGATTGGGCAGCGGCCAGTACGCCAATGAATCATCTTCTTTAGTCAGCGAAATTGTCGAAGAATATGGACATGAGGATGTGGCGGCCCTCATCGACAGATGCAATCAGGCTATGAAAAATAAACGCGGGGCCACTGTGGCCATATTAAAGGTGAATTTTTCCCAGCAGCAATTTACCTATTGTTCGGTTGGCAATATTCGGTTTATCTTGAATGCACCTTCTGGCGACTATATTTATCCACTTCCGACATCAGGATACTTATCAGGGAAACCTAGAAAATATAAAACATACACCTATTCCTACGAAAAAGGATCGATATTCATTATGTATTCAGACGGACTGAATGTGCCAAACATGCGCATGTGTTTAAAGCATGGACATTCAGTTGAAGACATCGCCAAACAGCTTGAAACATACACACAAGACAAAAAGGACGATCTCACCTATGTACTTGGTCAGCTCACGTAAAATAGCTGACCTTTTTTCTGTTTTGCCGGTTTTTTTGATACACTAAAAGAGAAGACACAGTGAGAGGATGCAAAGTATGAAGACATCTGACTTTTTATTGAAACAAATTGCGACAGAATTAAAGCTTTCAACAAAACAAATTGAAAGTGTGATCAAGCTCTTAGAGGATGGCAACACCGTCCCGTTTATTGCCCGTTATCGGAAAGAGCAGACAGGCTCACTGGATGAGGTGCAAATTCAAACCATTTCAGAGCGCTATACATATATCCAAAATGTCACGAACCGAAAAGAAGAAGTCATTCGCTTAATTGCTGAACAAGACAAACTAACCGATGAATTAAAACAGAAAATTGAGCAGGCTCATAAACTGCAAGAGGTCGAAGATTTATACAGGCCATTCAAACAAAAGCGCAAAACAAAGGCGAATGTAGCCAAAGCAAAAGGGCTGGAGCCGCTGGCGGAATATTTACTCACGCTGCCAAGCGACCAGGTCGGGAAGAAAGCAGCTGCTTTTATTAACGAAGAAAAAGAAGTAACAAATGTAGAAGAGGCACTTGAGGGTGCGCAGCACATCATTGCTGAACAGCTCGCAGATGATCCCGATATGCGAAAATGGATTCGCAGTGAAACGTACCAAAAGGGCAGTCTGGTCACATCAGGAAAAGACGTCGAAAGCGATGAGAAAAACGTCTATGAAATGTATTACGATTATCAAGAGCCAATCAAAAAGATTGTTCCGCACCGTGTACTAGCGGTCAACCGCGGGGAGAAAGAGGGCATTTTAAAGGCAGCCATCGAACCACCTGCTGAAAATATTCGCTTCTATCTCGACAAACAAGTTCTAAAAGGCAGACAGACAACGGTGAGACCGTTTATTGAAGCGGCAATCGATGATGCGTATAAACGTCTCATTCAGCCTTCCATCGAACGAGAAATAAGAAAAGAGCTGACAGAAAAAGCAGAGGAACAAGCGATTCATATTTTTGCTGAAAACTTAAGAAAACTGCTGCTTCAGCCGCCGATGAAAGGGAAGCGTGTACTTGGAGTCGACCCCGCATTTCGGACAGGCTGTAAATTAGCTGTCGTGGATGATACAGGCAAAGTCCATCATATTGGCGTCATTTACCCGCATCCGCCCGTGCAGAAAAAAGCGGAAGCGAAACAAAAAGTCAAAGAGATCATTCAATCATCAAACATCGAAGTCATTGCGATTGGAAACGGAACAGCCTCAAGAGAGACAGAACAATTCATTGCAGACTTGATTCAAGAGCTGGATCAGCCGGTGTCTTATTTGATCGTGAATGAAGCTGGAGCAAGTGTTTACTCCGCGTCAGCGCTGGCACGAGAAGAGTTTCCAGATCTGCAAGTCGAAGAACGAAGCGCCATCTCAATCGCTAGAAGATTACAAGATCCTTTAGCAGAGCTCGTGAAAATTGATCCGAAGTCTGTCGGTGTGGGCCAATACCAGCATGACGTGAGTCAAAAGCAATTAAACAGCTCGTTAACCTTCGTTGTTGAGACAGTCGTCAACCAAGTCGGTGTGAACGTCAATACAGCCTCACAGGCGCTGCTGCAATACGTATCAGGCCTTTCAAAAGCCGTCGCAGGGAATATCATCAAGCGTCGCGAAGAGATTGGGAGATTCACAAGCAGAAAAGAATTGAAGGATATTCCAAGGCTCGGTGCTAAGACATATGAGCAGTGTATCGGTTTCCTTCGCATTACAGATGGACAAGACCCGCTTGATCGTACAGGTATTCACCCTGAGAGCTATAAAGAAACAAAACAGTTTTTACGCATGATCAACATGACGCCAGACGATCTTGGCACAGAGCAGTTAAAAGAGAAGATTGCTGAAGTTAAACTGGACGAAGCAGCCCAGCAGCTTGACATTGGGACCATTACACTTCGAGATATCATTGATCAGCTGACTAGACCTGAGCGTGATCCGCGGGATGAAGTGCCAAAACCGCTGCTCAAAACAGATGTGTTGAAATTGGAAGACTTGAAGCAAGGAATGGAGCTGCAAGGAACGGTGAGAAACGTTGTAGACTTCGGTGCATTCGTTGATATTGGCGTAAAGCAGGATGGGCTTGTGCATATTTCCAAGCTAAGCAACCGTTTTGTGAAGCATCCGCTTGATGTTGTATCAGTTGGTGACATTGTGACCGTATGGGTGGACTCCGTTGACCAGGCAAAAGGCCGCGTTGCCCTCACCATGCTGAAACCAGAGTAAACAAAAAAACGAGGCGCACCTTAGGATGGGGTGTGCCTTGATGTGACTGAATGTTTTTTTCTATAGAAGTACCAGCATTGATTCAGCAATTTGATTTGATAATGATTTTTCTCATAAAATGCCTTCTGCATCTGATTTTTCAGCCAGTTGGGCATCGCCCATTCCTCCTTTGATCGAAACAGTGGATGTACCTTCAATGTATGCTTAGGGGAAATTGTCCCGTTCGAGGTTTTTATAGAAAGGAACGATCTTGATTGAACGAGAGAGAATTACAGCAGTTAACAGAGCACATTTCCCAGCAGTTCTTTGGCAAGACATTCCGCCATCAGGCTGTTTTTAATGACCGGTTAAAAACGACAGGCGGGCGATATTTACTTGGTACACACAACATTGAACTAAACCGCCGATACCTAGAGGAGCATGGACGAGAAGAATTAATCGGAATCATCAAGCATGAGCTGTGTCATTATCATCTGCATCTTGAAGGAAAGGGCTATCAGCATCGCGACCGTGATTTTAAAGCGTTATTAAAGCAAGTAGGAGCCCCGCGTTTTTGTACACCGCTAAAGACCGTACAAAATAAGCGCCGTGCGGGGAAACGCCATGAATATATTTGCACAGGATGCGGCCGGTCTTTTATAAGGAAAAGACGGTTTGATACCTCTCGTTATGTATGCGGCGTCTGCAAAGGAAAATTAAAGTGGCTGCGCACAATCGATTCATTGTGATAAGCATTCCTCTACGGGGATGCTTTTTTTTGTTCCAATTGATGTGTGGACATATTGAGACAAAAAGAGACGCATGTCTCATTTTGTCTCTTTTTTCATCAGTGTGATTCAGACAAAGCCTAAGTGTTTATGCGTCGTCATGTTGGCACGATTTTTGCTTGTATAGAAGTGCAAGCAAAAAAGATAGGAGGTTTTACTAAATGGAAATGGCATTGAGTAAAGAAAAAGCCGTATGGATGTATCAAAAGATGCAGGAAATCCGCCAATTTGAAGACCGGGTGCACACGCTTTTTACAAAAGGAATTTTGCCGGGGTTTGTCCATCTTTATGCTGGCGAAGAAGCTGTTGCCGTAGGAATCTGTGCTCATCTGAATGAAAAAGACAGTATTACAAGTACACACCGGGGCCATGGCCACTGTATAGCGAAAGGCTGTGATCTAAAAGGAATGATGGCAGAAATCTATGGGAAAGCCACAGGTCTCTGTAAAGGCAAAGGCGGATCCATGCACATTGCAGATTTTGATAAAGGAATGCTCGGTGCCAACGGAATTGTTGGAGGCGGCTTTCCTCTTGCGTGCGGGGCAGCCCTCACAGCCAAATATAAAAAGACAGAAAATGTAAGCGTTTGCTTTTTTGGAGATGGTGCAAACAATCAAGGGACTTTCCACGAAGGAATCAATCTCGCGGCCATCTGGAAACTGCCCGTCATTTTCATTGCAGAAAACAATGGGTACGGGGAAGCGACACCATTTTCTTATGCTTCAAGCTGCAAATCAATCGTGGATCGAGCGGCCGGTTATGACATTCCTGGGATTCAAGTAGATGGAAAAGATGTGATGGCCGTTTATCAAGCCGCAGAACAAGCAATTGAACGAGCAAAAAATGGAGAAGGTCCGACATTAATTGAATGCATGACATATCGAAATTATGGCCATTTCGAAGGAGATGCCCAGCGTTATAAAACCAATCAAGAAAAAACAGAACACCAAGAAGAGAGAGATGCGATCGCTCTTTTTAAAAATGAATTGATCAAGCAGCAGCTGCTGACGAATGGGGAGCTATCAAAGATTGAAGCGGCTGTAGCAGAAGCGATAGATGAAGCCGTTACATTCAGTGAAGAAAGTGAATATCCAGATCAGACCGAATTATTGACCGACGTGTATGTTTCGTATCAATAAATCAAAGGGGGAGAGGAAAATGACAAGAGAAATCAGCATGTCTAGTGCATTAAATGAAGCGATTAAACTTGCCATGAGAAGAGACGAGGATGTCATTTTAATGGGGGAAGATGTTGCTGGAGGTGCTCATGTCGATCACTTACAGGATGATGAAGCATGGGGCGGTGTGCTTGGTGTAACGAAAGGAATCGTTCAGGAGTTTGGACGTGAGCGAGTTCTTGACACACCGATTAGTGAAGCTGGCTATGTAGGTGCGGCCATGGCAGCAGCTTCCACAGGGTTAAGGCCAATTGCAGAACTCATGTTTAATGATTTTATCGGCACCTGTCTGGATCAAGTGCTGAATCAAGGAGCAAAATTCCGATATATGTTTGGCGGAAAAGCAGAGGTGCCGATCACGATCAGAACGACACATGGGGCGGGTTTTAGAGCAGCTGCTCAGCATTCGCAAAGCTTGTATGCGCTATTTACAAGCATCCCTGGATTGAAAGTAGTGGTGCCTTCTTCACCATACGATGCCAAAGGATTGCTGCTGGCAGCCATCGAGGATCAGGACCCTGTCATCTTTTTTGAAGACAAAACGCTTTACAATATCACAGGAGATGTTCCAGAGCGATACTACACGCTGCCGCTTGGCAAAGCAGATGTGAAAAGAGAAGGCTCAGATGTGACCATTTTTGCAGTAGGCAAACAAGTTCATACAGCACTTGAAGCGGCAGAGCAATTAACTGCACGTGGAATTGAAGCAGAGGTGATTGATCCAAGAAGCTTGTCACCGCTCGATGAAGAGGCCATTCTAACTTCAGTAGAAAAAACAAATCGGCTTGTCATTGTAGATGAAGCAAATCCAAGGTGCGGAATTGCCGCAGATATTTCTTCTCTGGTTGCGGATAAAGGATTCGATTTACTTGACGCTCCAATCAAAAAAGTGACGGCTCCTCATACACCGGTTCCGTTTTCACCACCGCTTGAAGATATCTATTTGCCGACACCTGATAAGGTTGTGAACACCGTATTAGAGATGGTTGGAAAGAGTCATGACAAGATCTTGAACTAAAGAAAGGAGAGAGGGAGATGGCTGTCGAGGTTGTGATGCCGAAATTGGGCATGTCAATGAAAGAAGGAACGGTATCTGTCTGGAATAAAGAGGTCGGTGAAACCGTAAATAAAGGGGAAAGCATTGCAAGCATCAACTCTGAAAAAATTGAAATGGAGATCGAATCACCTGCAGAAGGAACCATATTGGATATAAAAGTGCCTGAGGGAGAAGGTGTGCCGCCTGGCACGGTCATCTGCTATATCGGAGAAGGAAATGAACAGGTCGAGGAAAAGAAAGAAAAAGACCTGCCGCCAAAACAAAAGAAAGAGAGAAAGAAAATCTCCCCAGTGGCACGTAAGATTGCTCAAAGCGCTAATCTGGATATTCATACACTAGTGGGAACAGGTCCAGATGGGAGAATCACGAAAGCGGATGTGCTTCGGGCACTTCCTGATGAAAAAGAAAACCAACAAAATGAACCAAAGCATCAGCCAGTCAGCATGATGCGGAAAACCATTGCCTCGCGAATGATGGAGAGCCTGCAAACAAGTGCACAATTAACAATAACGATGAAAGCGGATGTGACAAAGCTGACAGCATTACAGTCTGAGTTGAACGAAACAGCCGCAGCACGACACAATATGAAATTAACCATGACCGATTTTGTAGCCAAAGCAGTGGTTCTTTCCTTGCTAGAGCATCCTGCAATGAACAGTCAATATCAGAATGATAGAGTCGAAACTTTTGAGTATGTTCACCTTGGAATCGCTGCTGCTTTAGATCACGGGCTGGCAGTGCCTGTTATTCGGCATGCGGAAAAGCTTTCACTTATTGAGCTGGCGAAGAGCATCAAATCGTATGGCAAAAAAGCACGTGAAGGCAGACTTCTCCACGATGAAATTGAAGGCTCTACCTTTACAATCACTAACCTAGGCGCCTATGGTGTGGAACATTTTACACCGATTTTGAATCCGCCGGAAGCAGGTATTCTTGGCGTTGGCAAAGCGGATCACATGCCTGTTTATCATGGGAATGAATTATGTAAAGGGACGATCCTGCCACTCAGTCTGACATTTGACCACCGTGTGCTGGACGGGGCGCCGGCATCCGAATTTTTATCAACTGTCAAAGCATATTTAGAAAAACCAGTATCCATTCTTTTATAGGAAGAAGGTGAATTGAATGACGCTTGTCATTATAGGAGGCGGGCCAGCAGGATATGTGGCGGCAATAACAGCCGCCCGTTTTGGCAGAGAGGTTGTATTAATCGACCAAGGCCAGTTAGGAGGTACCTGCCTGAATGAAGGCTGTATTCCAACGAAAGCACTTTTGCAAAGCGCCGATATGTACGAGCATGTGAAATCAGCTGGACATTTTGGAATTGAGCTTTCAGAAAAGGAGCCTGTTATTCATTGGGATGCCGTTCAAAAGCAAAAGCGGTCAGTCGTCAAGCAGCTGACTGATGGCGTTCGTTATTTGATGAATAAAAACAAAATCAGCGTGTTAAATGGGAAAGCATCATTTCTTTCAGCTCATGAGCTATTGATAGAAAGTGAAGGGAAATCTGAAATCATTCAAGCCAAACAATTCATTATTGCTACGGGATCAGAACCTGCTGCTTTACCTTTCGCCCCATTTGATAGAGAGTGGATCATTGATAGTAAGGATGCCATGACGCTCCCTTCAATACCAGATTCGCTTTGTATCATTGGTGGAGGGGTGATCGGCTGTGAGTTTGCAAGCATCTTTAGCAGAATGGGATCAAAGGTTGTCATGGTGGAACAGACAGCACACATTTTACCTGAAGAAGATCACGATACAGCTAACTGTCTTCACGATCAGCTTCAAAAAGCAGGTGTAGAGATTTTGACATCAGCAGCAGTCAAACAGCTTGATGCAAGCTCAAAAAAAGTGGCCGTTGAGAAGGTTCATGGGGAGCGCTGTGACATCCAGTCTGATCATTGTTTAGTCGCCATTGGCAGAAAGCCGAGGCTGGAAGAGCTGAATCTTGAGCAGATCGGCATTGAATTTGACAGGAACGGCATCTGCGTGAATGAGCATATGCAAACCAATCTCCCGCATATCTATGCGTGCGGTGATGTGACAGGCGGCGTTCAGCTTGCTCATGCTGCTTTTCATGAAGGAACGATTGCGGCATCACATGCATCAGGGGAAGATGTAAAGGTCAATGAACACGTGATTCCAAGGTGCATCTACACGTCTCCAGAAATCGCTAGTGTCGGTTTAAATGAAGAGAATGCTAGAAAACAATATGGGGAGATTCGGATAGGGAAATTTGCATTCTCTGCAAATGGAAAAGCACTAATTTTAAATCAGCCAGCTGGTCAAGTAAAGGTCATTGTCGAACCGCAATATCAAGAAATTTTAGGTGTATCCATCATCGGACCGAATGCCACAGAACTGATTGGACAAGCGGCGGTGATGATGCATACAGAGTTGACAGCTGATACATTAGAGCAGTTTATTGCGGCACATCCGACACTCTCTGAGGCGATACACGAAGCCTTGCTGCAAACAAATGGACGAGCGGTGCACTGCTGATAGAGAAACCTTCTATCCGATTGACTTCCTGGGTCAGCCAATAATTGAAAGCGCTTTTATAATTATCTATAATGGATAAAAAGCCCCCAGAGGAGAGGATGGAATGAATCCGACGCCTTGTTATTTAAATACTTGGAAACGTTTTGTTCATGAAGGTTTGCTTGATAGATCTCGTCTGGATAAGAGAGTGATGGAGTCATGGCACAGATGTAAACAGGCAAATGTGAACCCGTATTTAGATAAAGGACAGTCGTTTTTAGAAAAGGAATTATTCAGTGTTCAAAAAAAGAAGTACTCACTATTTCTAAATGCCGCTCTTCCTTACTTAAATAAAATCAGTCAGCAATTAAAAGAATCTGACATGATGGCTTTACTCATCGATGCAGATGGTTATGTGCTAAGTCTGACAGGAAGCCAAAGGACGCTGGTAGAAGCGAAAAAAATAAATTTTATGGAGGGCGCGCGCTGGACCGAAGCCGATGTGGGGACGAACGCTATTGGAACGGCACTGGTCATTGGGGAAGCTGTAGCGATCAACGGAACTGAGCATTTTTCAGTCGCTTCCCACCATTGGAGTTGTTCAGCGGCCCCTATTCGTGATGCAGACGGCACGATCATAGGAGTCATTGATATCTCCTGTATGGCGGATCAAAGGCATCCTTTTATGCTTGGAATGGCTTCAACAGTTGCATATGCCATAGAGAGAGAAATTCAGGTCCAGCAAAAAAGAAAAGAGATGGAGCTGATCAGTCATTGTCTCCAGCAGGTAGAAGCGGACGAGCCGTATGTTGTCTGTAATGAGAAAAAGCAGATTGTTTTGGCAAGTAAGCCGATTAGAGACCGATTTTCAGACTGGTACGGAATGGATGTTGAGCTGCTCATGGACGATACATTTGTTACACGAGACAAGCAGATCATTCAGTCAGAGCAGGACGGAAAGATGCTTGGGATGTCTTTTTCGTTTGAAGAAGCAGCGAAGAGCAATATAACCGTTTCTTTTGCTCAATTTCCCGGGGAATCTGGAACAAGTACGGTATTTCAACAGACGCTCAGCAAAATAAAACGAGCAGCACAAACAGATGCAAATGTCTATATTTGGGGAGAAACAGGTACAGGGAAAGAACTGGCCGCTCGAGCGATTCACTTAGCTAGTGAAAGACATGAAGGACCGTTTATTGCCGTTAATTGTGGAGCCATACCTGAAAGCCTGTTAGAAAGCGAACTATTTGGTTATGCTGAAGGGGCTTTTACAGGGGCAAAACGTCATGGAGCAAAGGGGAAGTTTGAACAGGCGCAAAAAGGAACGCTCTTTTTAGACGAAATTGGAGAAATCCCTTATGCGATGCAAGTGGCGCTTCTTAGGGTCATTGAAGAAAGGAAAGTCGTACCGCTCGGCGGGACACACGAAATCCCTTTGGATATTAGAATCATTACAGCGACACACCGGAATATGAACGAACTGTTGAAGGAAGATAAAATACGAGAAGATTTGTATTACCGTCTTCATGTCTATCCAATCAACATCCCGCCGCTTAGGGAAAGAAAAGAAGACATTGTTGATTTATATCGTTACTACCAAAAGAAACACCAATGGAATGCAGCATTTCCTGAATCATTTTTTCGTAAGCTTGAAGCGTACCATTGGCCAGGAAACATACGAGAGCTTTTTAATCTGTTTGAACATATAAGGGTACTGTTTCCTAAAGGAGGATGGATTGGTGAATCGCAATATGCGGCGGTATTAGAGGCGATGGATCAGAAAAAGCAGAAGCTGCATCTACCAGAGTATACCGAGAATCCAAAAGAACTCACGCTTAGGGAACGCATTCAAAAGCAAACAGTGATAGACGCACTTCACAAAACGAAGGGCCATGTGTCAGAAGCAGCGAGGTCAGCAGGCGTGCCAAGAAGCACCTTTTACAAGTGGATGCGGAAGTATAAGCTGTCATGAACCCATAAAGAGCGCAGCAGCAAGGAGGCCTTGGTCTTTCAATTAGAGGTCGGGGTCTTTCTGTCATGTCTAAACAGAAAACAAAAAGGAAGGAAGAAAGGCTTGACTGTTATATTAGTATATGTTAAATTATAAAAGCCGTCGCTAATGAGACAGGAATGAAACACTTAAAAATTCTTGACACATTTTTCTGGCATAGATATAATGAAACATGTCTTATTATTCCGCAGTAGCTCAGTGGTAGAGCTATCGGCTGTTAACCGATCGGTCGTAGGTTCGAGTCCTACCTGCGGAGCCATAATGGAGAAGTACTCAAGTGGCTGAAGAGGCGCCCCTGCTAAGGGTGTAGGTCGTGTAAGCGGCGCGAGGGTTCAAATCCCTCCTTCTCCGCCATTATTGTATGGCCCGTTGGTCAAGCGGTTAAGACACCGCCCTTTCACGGCGGTAACACGGGTTCGAATCCCGTACGGGTCATGTTTTGTTTTTTGATTCGTTGGGCTATAGCCAAGCGGTAAGGCAACGGACTTTGACTCCGTCATGCGTTGGTTCGAATCCAGCTAGCCCAGCCATTTTTTATATATGTTTTTCTGCATAGCAGATGAGCCATTAGCTCAGTTGGTAGAGCATCTGACTTTTAATCAGAGGGTCGAAGGTTCGAGTCCTTCATGGCTCACCATTGTCACGCGGGTGTGGCGGAATTGGCAGACGCGCTAGACTTAGGATCTAGTGTCTTTATGACGTGGGGGTTCAAGTCCCTTCACCCGCATTGTTTTTTCAAACAGTGCACTTATGAATATATGAGCACATCATACACGCGGTCGTGGCGGAATGGCAGACGCGCTAGGTTGAGGGCCTAGTGGGTGAATAACCCGTGGAGGTTCAAGTCCTCTCGGCCGCATCTAAGAAACCAAAGTTTGTAGACCTTTGGTTTTTTTTGTATCCTCTAAAGTATAGTTACCAGTCATGATGCGGTTGTTGTCCATAAGAACATCATGAATAAATTCTTTTATTCAGCTTCTAGCTTCCTTCATTTTTTATATTGTTAAATAAAGGTTTTGATGAGATAATTTGATAAAATGGAATTAAGTTGCATAAGGTCAACTTCAAAAAATTTATAAGCTCATGACCAATTCATGATTATCCAGAAAATACAGCGATTTGTGTCAACATAAAAATTGGTTGACTAAATTAGCCTGTCCCTATAAAACTATTCAATATGAAAAAGGAGTTATAGCATGATAAAAAGGTTTTCTCTAGTTTTACTTACTCTAATGATGTCTATAGTTGTTATGCTAGTGGCTGCCCAAAATTCCCCTGGAGATAATGTCATTTCATTTGATCAGCCTCGCATCTTAATAATATCAATTGGAATAGTGGTTTTTTTATTCATTCCTCCGTTGGTGATGTCTTTTTTCAGTAACTTGATTGTGAGAACTATATCTGGTGTATACCAATGTTTTATTGTTCTCTCTTTTCTGGTACTAATTCCAATAGGATTTTTTATTCCAGATGGCTTTTTGACAATTGTTGTTTCTATCGCAGGAACTTTAGTCAGCGTAGCTAGTCTTATAGTAACTTTAATAATAGATAGGAATAAAAATGTTGAATATTAGCTGAAATAGAAATGACATCAATTTTCTAAGAGTACAGTAATGTTTTCGTTATTACCACTTTTAAATAATACTGACAGATGTCTGAAAAATGGAATGACGTTATGAACTTGTTTATTCCTTTCGAGATTGAACGTCCATTTTTTAGAAAAAATTATCTTAAAGTCAGAGAAGAACAAAATTATGTGGGATCGTTGATTTTGTTCTTTTAAATCCTAAATTGCAATTATTTCCGATTCATGCTACAATAAGAATAATTATTTTTGTTCGGCGTAAAGGATAGCATGAAGAAAGACTTTTCGTCTTGAGGATACTTTGGGCAAGGATAGTATAATACATTGTGTGGTATACGCACGAGGAGGCAACAAACATGGAACAAGGTACAGTAAAATGGTTTAACGCAGAAAAAGGTTTTGGATTTATCGAACGTGAAGAAGGCGACGATGTATTCGTACATTTCTCAGCTATCCAAGGTGACGGATTCAAATCTTTAGACGAAGGTCAAAAAGTAACATTTGACGTAGAGCAAGGTTCTCGTGGAGCTCAAGCTGCTAACGTTCAAAAAACTGCTTAATCTTCATCCTTTTAAAACAGGTTCTCTGTAGAGAGCCTGTTTTTTTATGCTTTCACGCATTTTTTCAATAAAAAACCCTACTCAGCGTACAAGTAGGGAGGTGTTACAAGGTAATCGTAAAAAAATTCATGCTTCAAAGGTTTATCAACAGTATAGCATATTGGATTTACAATATGCGGAATTTGCCTAAATAAATTCTTTTTTTCTTTAATAAATTGAAGGATGGAAATGTTCGTAGAGAACATGTATTCAAAAATGGTGAGTGTGGAAGAGGTTCTTAACAGAAACTTTTAATTTGTTTTTCTGTAATCCCTTTGATGACTTCTAATTCACTTAGCAAAAATTCATGGGCATCATCCAGCATTTTCTTTTCACTTGCATTGAGTGCTTTCTCTTTCTTCATACGCATCAGATCACGCACAACTTCAGCACCTTCTTGGATGTTACCCGTTTTTATTTTGTTTGTGTTAATTGTATGCCGTTCTTTCCATGTCAGTAATTGATCTGATTTGCCATGCTGGAAAATGTGCATTACATTCTTTAAAGCCAGTATATCTGTAACAGGTCTAATACGTGAACCTGACATTTTCCGTGTTGGAATCATTACTTTCATATGACTGATTGACATTTTAATCACATAATACTGTTGTTTTTCATCAGAGAATTCTTTTTCTTCTATGGCTTCAATTATACCTGCTCCGTGCATTGGATAAACAATGTTATCACCAATTTGAAACATATCATCCACCTCCATATAATGTATCTACTTTAAGGGTACCACACTTATGGGGAAAATAATCAAATTTTCAATAATAACATGTTTATTTATTTGTTGTCAATAAATTTTGTTCTAAAAAAGGGGGGTTATTTTGTGGGAATTTTGGATGTGTTTTTTTTCATTTGAACATATCCTCCTCGCTATAAGAAAAACAGGAGATATCCACAATAACAGCTCGGGTGCCAGCCTTTATATCCGTATCAAGTCATTCAAACGTAAACAGCTGTTTATGAGGAAATCATGTTAAAAAAAGACCAGCCATTGAGCTAGTCTTTCAAAAAAGAATCCGATCACAACGTCGAAATATCAATCACAAACCGGTAACGAACATCACTTTTCAGCACTCGTTCATACGCTTCATCAACTTGATTAGCATTGATGACTTCAATTTGTGGTGCGATGTTGTGAGCAGCTGCGAAATCGAGCATTTCTTGTGTTTCTTGGATGCCGCCAACGAGTGAACCAGCTATGCTGCGGCGGCCGGAAATTAATGAAAAGACGTGGAATTGATCCGGCTTAGGCGGTGCACCGACGTTCACCAAGGTTCCATCTACACGGAGTAAGGACAAATAGGCATCCACATTAATGTTGGCAGAGACCGTATTGAGAATAAGGTCATACTGTCCGGCTAGTGTCTGAAACGTATCAGGATCACTTGTAGCAAAATAGTCTTTTGCGCCAAATGACAGTGCCTCTTCTTTTTTATTCAAAGAGCGGCTCAATACCGTCACATCAGCGCCTAGAGCACTCGCGAATTGAATAGCCACATGACCGAGTCCGCCCATTCCGACAATCGCAACCTTTTTGCCAGGGCCTGCCTTCCAGTGCTTTAATGGAGAATAAGTTGTAATGCCAGCACAGAGAAGAGGGCTTGCGGCATCAAGGGGCAGTTGATCAGGAATGCTGACAACAAATCGTTCAGTCACGACAATTTTTTGACTGTAGCCGCCATAAGTCGGCTCCCCGTCATAGTCACGGCTGTTATACGTTTGGACGACCCCTTTTGTGCAATACTGCTCGTCTCCATTTTGACAATACTCACAGGTGCCGCAGGAATCCACAAAGCAGCCAACACCTACACGGTCTCCGATCTCAAACTTCGTCACATCATCCCCTACAGCTGCAACGACCCCAGTGATCTCATGACCTGGAACCATCGGGAAAATGCCGCCGCCCCATTCATCAAAAGCGCTGTGGATATCTGAATGACAGATCCCGCTAAATTGAATATCAATTAAAATATCATGTGGACGAAGCGCTCTTCTTTCAATGGTCGTCCGTTCAAAATTCGCTTTTGCATGTGATACACTTAAAACGTTTGATTGGTGCGTCTGACACATTCTTGATCATCCTTTCAAAAATAAGATTCGATTCTTTCCTCTATACTGTACGTCTTAAAGTGAACTATAAGTCAACAGAAAACCTTCTGTAATAATAAATCCAGGCTGTTACAACATTCTGATATCAAGAATTGAGCCAAAAGCATCTTGCTTTCTTTTTCAAAATGGAGATGATGAGGAAAGGGAGATCGGAAGGTAAGAGAAAGAAGGAGGGCACAATGAAAATAGCACAAGCAGCAAAACAGCTTGATTTATCCACTGCGACACTTAGATATTACGAAAATATTGGTTTGATTAGGGAAATCAAACGTGATGATCATGGGATTCGTGATTATACAGAGGATGATCTTCAATGGATTGAATTTATCAAGTGTATGAGAAATGCAGGGCTCTCGATTGATGCGCTTAGAGAATATACAGCCTTATTTTTTGAGGATGATGATCATACGTTATCTTCGCGAAAAAACATTTTGGTCAATGAACGAGAAAGACTCGTTCAAAAACAAAAGGAAATCGAAGAGACCATTAAACGATTGGATTTCAAAATAGAAAGTTATGAAGATATTATCCACAATCATGAGAAAAAACTCGCTCATCAGCTGAAAACTCATTCTAATTAAACGAAGAAAAACCTGTGACTTGTCACAGGTTTTTTGATAGAGTTATCTTTTTGTGTAACGCACCCAGTTATAATGTGCGTGGAGCGGGGTAACACCGTTGTAGGAGCCGAGCCATTCATCGACACCTGCACCATTCCACAGGTTCATCATAATTTTCCCTGGTGTTTGAGGAATTTGAGTGGTGGCGGTATGCTTTAATTGTCCATCGACATACCATTTGATAGAGTTTGGCTGCCAGTCAAATGCATACGTGTGATAAGAGTTCGCTGCATCGAAACCAAGGTTGACGATCTTTTCATGATTTCCTACACCATTGGTATAGTAGTTAAACTGTACCTTTGTCGTATCTTTTCCTAGAAATTCAATGTCAATCTCATCCCAAGGCGTGCCATCAGTCGGTCCCGTATAAGTGAAGAAAGAAGAGACGATCCCCACATTTTTGGCTGGCTTCATGTTGACTTCATATAGCCCATAGCCGTAAGTTTGTGTGGAGCGGTTTTCTCCGCAGTCAAATTTATTATAGGCGGGACTTGTGAGCGATAAACGCATTTCACCTGATGAGGTCATCGACACGTTATTTGCACGCCACGTACAGTTAAACATGTTTCCATTCGAGTATCCATCGGCTTTTTGCCATAACCCCGTATTATAGTTGTTAAAAGGTTCATAAAACGATCCACCCGTTTGTGCCGAGGCACCCGCTGTAAATGTGGACAAACTCAAGACTAATCCAGTGACAAGCAGCATCAACATTCGTTTCATACGGTACATATTCGCATTCTCCTCTCCTTTTATGGAAGCGCTTTCTTTATTGATCATACATGATTCTTTCAAAAGGGAAAATCGGTCTAAATAATGATAAACAGTGTGCATTATTTAATAGAATTGAAAGAAGGATCATAAGTAAAAAATAATGATTGACATTGCGGACAGTTGTCCGTAAGATAATATCGGGACAATTGTCCTAAGAAAAACCTAAAGTGTTTTGATTTAACACATAGAGATAAGTGTCATGTGGATGAAGGTAAAGAAGGTGAGCATGGTGGAAAAGGATATTGGGGAGGAAATTGAAGAGATTGCATTCTCCTTGTTTCAAGAATTTGGTGTAGAAAATGTCAGCATGCATAAAATTGCGAAAACAGCTGGTGTTGGGCAGGGTACTCTTTACCGCCGCTACGCCAATAAAAGTGATTTGTGCCTTTCTATCCTTGGGGAGAGATTTGAACAGCTGATACCAGCTTTGCATCTTTACTTGAGCAAAATAAGTGATCAGCCGGTCCGTGAACGTTTGCGCTATGTTCTCGAAGAAATTCATCTCATCGTCGGTCACCATCTAGACTGGATTCGGATACTTACAATATCTGGGAATTTAGAGCAGACAAGTAAAGTGTATGAGAGTCATTACAGTCAATCACTTAGACAAATCATTCGTGATTTGCTTGAGGAAGCGAGAGAAAAGGGAGAAGCGAATATACAGGACATAGAACTGACAACGTTATGTATGTCCTCTCCAATGACGCCTGAGCTCATGTTTTATATACATGAATCTGGCTATTCAATCGAAAGAATCGCTCAATTTGCTGCAGAAAAACAGATTTTATCCGTCTTTCAATAGACATGAAAGTGGCTCATTTCTGACCACCCTGACTTCCTAAGGTTCATCTAAATTGAAAAAGAAAAGGAGCCAACTTAATATGAACAAACAGAAAGCAGCAGCTTCTGACATTCGAACGCTGCCCATAATTATTTCTTTTATCACGGCTGGATTTATTGGCCTGTTCAGTGAAACGGCATTAAACATGGCGCTGAGAAGTTTAACGTTAGACTTTGGAATTGAAGCGACGACTGCTCAGTGGCTGACAACAGGATATTTATTAACACTTGGTATTCTCGTACCGATTTCAGGACTCATTCTTCAATGGTTTACGACAAGACAGCTTTTCATTACATCGCTCGTCTTTTCAATCATCGGAACATTTATTGCGGCGGTTGCGCCGGTCTTTAGTATTTTAATGGTAGCACGTGTCGTGCAGGCAGTCGGTACAGCATTGCTTCTGCCATTGATGTTTAATACGATTTTGGTCATCATCCCGCCTCATAAACGAGGCAGATCGATGGGGATTATTGGTCTTGTGATCATGTTTGCACCAGCAGTCGGTCCAACCGTCTCCGGTCTTATTCTGAAATCGCTGACGTGGCATTGGATTTTCTGGATTTCACTTCCTTTATTAATGGCTGCACTCGTATTTGGTTATATCTTTATGCAAAATATTACAGAACCAACAAGACCGAAAATCGATATCTTATCAATTGTGCTTTCAACCATTGGTTTCGGCGGAATTGTGTATGGCTTTAGCAGTGCCGGTGAAGGCGGCGGCTGGAGCAGTATGCATGTGATCGTGGCAATTGTAGTAGGTGTCATAGGGATTCTTGTGTTCTCCTTAAGACAGTTGAACATGAAAGAACCAATGCTGAACTTAAGCCCGTTTAAATATCCAATGTTTGTCATTGGGTTACTTCTGATTTTAGTGTGTATGATGGTGATGCTGTCTGCTATGATGATTTTACCATTGTATCTGCAAACATCCTTGGCGCTTTCTACATTTACAGCAGGTTTAATGCTATTGCCAGGTGGAATTATCAACGGACTCCTATCTCCAATCATGGGTGGTCTATTTGATAAGTTTGGTCCAAAATGGCTTGTCATTCCAGGTCTTGTCATTGTCGCAGCGACGATGTTTGGCTTTACGAATCTAAGTGTGAATACGTCGATTGGATTCATTGTCACCCTTCATATTACATTAATGATCGGAATCGCGATGATCATGATGCCTGCTCAAACAAATGGATTGAATCAGCTGCCGCCAGAGCTATATCCGCATGGTACAGCGATTATGAATACATTGCAGCAGGTGTCAGGAGCCATTGGTACTGCGGTCGGTATCTCGATCCTTTCTTCAGGCGCCCGCAGCTTTATGGAAAATGTGTCTGATCCCGCAAATCCGGTGAATCAGCTGCTCGCCTTTACAAATGGCGTCCAGCATGCATTTATCTTTGCAGTGATCATGACGATCATCGGTTTGATTATTGCTTTCTTCATTAAACGAGTGAAGGTAGAACAACAAGTATCATAAGAGAAATGAAAAGCACTGAGGGCATAGCGCCGCAGTGCTTTTTTATTTGCTCAATGCTTGTTTCAAAGAGAGTAAAAACGGGGAGATAGGTAAAAAGTGAACATTGAAAATTTGCTGTTGGTTCAGTAGGAGGAAAAGAGGAAAAGAGGAAAAGGAAAAGAATGAGTAACTAAGAAATGAATAAGATAGGAGTCTGAGATCATGAACTTAGAAGAACAAATCAAAATCGCTGCGTCATTACGCCAGCCATCTGAAGGTTCATTAGCGAGTCAATCGGAACTAAAGCCAGTAAATCCTCCTGAAGTGAACAAAATGGAATATGACATTCCAACAAGTGCTGGCGAAACAAAGGTGTGGGTATTTAAGCCAGTGAACACACAAAAACAGCTGCTTCCTGTTTTTGTGAATTTACATGGCGGCGGATTTATCATGGGCAGTGCTGAAATGGATAATCCCTGGTGTCCAGTCATTGCAGACCGGGCGCAATGTATCGTCGTCAATGTCGAGTATCAGCTTGCACCCGAGCACCCTTTCCCAGCCGCTCTTCATGAATGCTACGATGTAATGAAGTGGCTGTATGAACATCCTGAGGAGCTTCAAATCGATCGGAATGCATTAGCCATTGGCGGACATAGCGCAGGAGGAAATTTGGCAACGGCTGCTTGTCTATTGAATATTCAAAGAGGAAATACACTCCCAATTGCCTATCAAGTGCTTGATTATCCGCCGCTTGATCTAGCCACTGATCCAGCACAAAAGCCAGCGTTTGAAGAAGCGATCCCAGTTGAATTGGCGAGACTCTTTAATTCCTTCTATCTGCAAGGCCAAGATCCGCACAATCCGCTCGTTTCTCCGGTTTTTGCAGATCGTTCATCCTTAGCACAAATGCCTCCAGCTCTCGTCATCACAGCAGAGAAGGATTCGCTGGCTGAAGAAGCCGAGCAATATGCTGCCAAGTTAAAAGAAGCTGGGGTAGACGTCACGTACAAACAATTTAAAGGCGTTCCACACGGCTTCACGCACGCCGGAGATTTAGCCATAGCTGAAGAAGCTTGGCATCTGATGGGGGATCAATTAAAGAAGGCGTTTGAATAAGAAAAGTAGAGTGATTCAAAAGCACAGGAGACAATGGGCCTGTGCTTTTATTACTGTTTCTGAAAAAGAAAAGTGAATGTAAAAAGGGTCAGATATCTTTCCTCAAGGAATTATCCCTGGCTACTATATGAATAAGACTCATTGGAATTCCATTTACCTTGATGCAGACATTCCATCCTCATTTGTAGAGGAGTTAATCGAACATTCCTACCAATTGGTTTTTCAAAAATGAACAAAAAAATCTCAACATGATATCCTCCAAAATGATTCAAAAGGAAATGACTGAGGAGCTGTCCTAAGTTAGACATGCTGCCCTTTGACTCTCTTCAAAATTGACTTGAGCGAAACGCTGTCGTTATAATTTAACCAGTTAGAAGACGCGAATAGGGGGATTTAAAATGAGTTATACAGTCATTACAGGAGCAAGCTCAGGTATTGGATATGAGGCGGCTCTCGCCTTTGCAGCACGAGGGGAAAATCTTATATTAGCTGCACGGCGGCTTGATAAACTCCAAGAATTGAAGAAGAAGATTCATGATCAATATCCCGATATCAAAGTAGTCATACAGTCAGTCGATTTAACAAACATAGAGCAAGTGTATTCATTTTATGAATCATTGTCAGATTATGAGCTGGATACGTTCATTAATAATGCAGGGTTTGGTCACTTTGGCTCTATAGGAGAACAAGATTTAAGTAAAATAAGGGATATGCTTCATCTGAATATCGAAGCATTAACGATTCTATCCACCTTATTTGTTCGTGATTATGAGCAAGTAGAGGGAGCGCAGCTCATTAACATTTCTTCACGAGCCGGTTATACAGTCGTCGGCAATGCCGTCACCTATTCAGCCACGAAGTTTTACGTGAGTGCCTTTACAGAAGGACTGGCACTAGAGTTGAAAGGAAAAGGAGCCAAATTACAGGCGAAAATATTAGCACCTTCCGCGACAGAATCAGAATTTGCAAAGCGTTCATTGGATGTAGACGAATTTGAATATGAAGGCAATTTCAAGAAATATCATACATCAAAAGAAATGGCAGCTTGTCTGCTTGAGCTTTATGATAGTGAAAAAACAGTCGGTATTGTGGACGGAAAGACATTCGAATTTGAATTAAAAGATCCGATCTTTTCACATGCTGGTACAAGTATGAAATAACGATTCCCATCACTGAGGTAGATTTCCTCAGTGATTTTTTTTATGGCATGATTGACTGTGTGTACAAGCATAGGAGGGGATCTGGTGACGTATGTAACAAGTGGAGAGGTATGTCAGCTACCCTTACCAGATTAACAGTGATCACTGCACTGAAAGATGTCTGCTGGGTCAAGCGTATTTGGATCACTGAAAACGCCTAATAAAAACAACCTACACATTAAATGCTTTTTTGCTGTAGTAAAGACATATATTAAAATATGAAAACCACTCAGAATAAAACCTGAGTGGTCTTTGTCCATTTAAATGTCATTAAAATCTAATCCAAGATTCTTTTTCATTTGAATCTCTAAGTAATCTCTTTTTAAAAATTTTCCGTTTCGAAATTCTGGAGAAAAGATTTGAGGATTGAACAATTCTAGTCCGTTTTCAATCCAATGTTTTCTCCAAATGATATGGGATTTTTCAACAATTTCTTGGTCTGTTAACCCTTCATGATCAAATTCATCACAATCAAAATCATCTACTCCGAACTCAAAACCGCAACATGGACAAATCTCGTTACTACCTGCAAAATCGGAATAGTAAGGTCTTTCTTCTAATTCATTATAGCCACAAATTAAACAAACGTTTTTATTCATTTCTACTGGTCCTTCCAATAATTAATTCCTCTTTTAGGCTTGAAAAAAGTGATAATGACATCTTTATCTTTTTGTTTCTCTACAGATAAAAATTCATTTGTTTTTTTATTATATTTATAATAACGGTGTTTACCATTAAATTTTTTCTTGCTTTTCTTTTCTAAAATATTGTTGCTCTTACTTGCTCCTAATAGTTTGCGTGCTTTATTTAAATACTCAGATTTGGTAATGTTACCAAATTCTTTTTTGTGTTTCTTATAATGATAGTCTAGTCGTGACATACTCACTTTTTTGACTGCGTTTGAAGTAGTGGTTTTCTTACCATGTTTTTTAACAGCATTTTTAACAGCAGTTTTACCAAACTTCTTTATTGCTTGGTTAATTCCAACACGAGCAATATAGATTGCTACGACTACTAAAGGATACCATGATGCTTGAATTTGTGAGTCACTTACTGTGTACTCCTCGCCAGTTTCAATATCCACTAATAAGAGATGAGGGTCGCTTTTTTCAGCAACATCAATATCTGCTATTTCAAAATTATATTTTACAGTCTCTTTTGTGTCTTCATCAACAATTTCAGCCTCAACCATTGGTAATTGTTCTGATTCTTGAGATAAAATCACTTTACTGTTGATCAATAAATTTTCGTTTTCAACACTTACTTCAAGTTCCTGTTCATTATTCGTGTTTTTTATGACCTCTGTACTATGCAATTCTCCCGTGTTTTGTAGAGTGTTAATAGCATTTGAATTAATTTCGTCATGTTCATTTGAATTCATAGTCGCATTAGAAATGCTAGGTCCAATAATTGAAAATATCATTACTAAACATATTACTTTAATAATATTCTTAAACATCATATACTCCTAATTCTTATTTAATAATAGGCCATAACCATAGGTTGAATCTCGTTCGTCATTATTCAGCGTTTGAGTTTTCTGTTTTAATCTGTGAAGAATATCTTTAAAAGGTAGCGAAAAGTCATCTGGTATTAGCTTGGAAATATACCCTGTAGCATTTGCTGTAGCAAAAGAAGTACCGCTTAAAACTTTAACTTCAGCCAATTTTTTTATTTTCACTGTTTCTACATCTACACCAAGAGAAACAAAGTCGATTTTTCCTTTAGCTGCAAATTTATATATCTTATTTTTAGAATCAACAGCAGAAATAGAAATCACGTTATTATAACGAGCAGGATAATCACTTTTTAAACCAAATTTATTACCTGCAGCAGCTATAATTAAAATATTATGACTAACGACTTCGTCAATCTTTTTTTTAAGTTTTACATTATTCTCAGAAAGACCAAAACTCATATTGATGAGATTCACTTTGTTTTCAATACACCAATCTAATGCTTTGATTAAAGTTTCTACACTTGTGTTTCCATTCTCGTCTAAAATATTTCCATCATAAAAATCTATGTTCTCATTGTTTTTATTAATAATTTCAGCAATAGCAGAACCATGTCCGAAAGAATCCATCACTGTTTGTTTATTATCAAAGCGCTTTATAACAGAAACATCAACATGATTTACGTCAATACCGCTATCTATGACTGCTATTTTAATGTTGTGATCACTTTTAGGTATGTAAATGAAAACAATTGTGAATATGATGAACAAGAAAAGAAAAATAAACTTTATTTTCATATTACCTCCTTTATAGTATATTCTACTCACGTAATTAACTTTTTCCATATATAAATAATTTTGTTAAGGTAAATTTAAGGTTAATTAGTTTATTTTTATAATTTTGTTTATATTTTAAAGTAACTCATTAAAAATATAAAGATTATTCCCAGCATTTGGTTCTATACCTTTTGCCTCATGCCGATGAATGAAGGTATGGTATAAAGTAAAGCCTATAGAAAGAGATTTAGCCATGAAATCCATCAAATGAGGAAAAGAGATGATCCAATGAACATGACAAAATGGTTAGGTGCTGTCCTTCTTTCTGTTTTATTACTGGTGACAGCAGCCTGTGCGAACACGGGAACTCAAGAAAATACTCAAAGCGAAAAAGAAAACGCATCCAATGAAACAAAAGAGAAAAACAAGGTCGTTGAAACAGGGAATAAGTCCTTATCAAATATTAAGGTATTAGCCACAGGCGGGACGATTGCTGGCAGTTCAGACAGTGATACAGATACGACGGGCTATAAATCTGGTTCACTCGGCATTGATAAAGTCATTGCTTCCGTTCCACAGCTGAAGGATATTGCAAATGTCACGGGTGAGCAGGTTGCGAATGTCGGCAGTGAAAATGTTGATAACGCTCTTCTTTTAAAATTAGCCAAGCGAGTGAATGAACTATTAAAAGATGATCAAGTAGATGGCATTGTCATCACGCATGGAACAGATACACTTGAAGAAACAGCTTACTTTTTACATCTGGTTGTTAAAAGTGATAAGCCTGTGGTGGTCGTTGGCTCAATGAGACCAGCATCGGCAATCAGTGCGGATGGTCCGCTTAACTTGTATCATGCGGTGAAAATTGCATCAGCCAAAGAAGCAAAGGGCAAAGGGGTCATGGTCACATTAAATGACCGAATTGCATCAGCTCGATTTGTTACAAAAACAAACACGACCACAACCGATGCCTTCAAGTCACTTGAGCAAGGATACATCGGAGAAGTTACTGGTGAAGTGGTGTCCTTTTATAACGAACCGACAAGAAAACATACGACTGAAAGTGAATTTGATGTATCAAAGATAAAAGAATTGCCGCAAGTTGATATTTTATACGGCTATCAAAATGATCAAAAATATATGTATGATGCCGCAGTCAAAGCAGGTGCGAAAGGGATTGTCGTGGCTGCAGCTGGAAATGGAACGATGTCTACAGAAGCCATCAAAGGGGCAACAGATGCAGTGAAAAAAGATGTGGTTGTTGTGAGATCAAGCCGTACGGGGAATGGAATTGTCACCCGCGAAAAAACGGATGATGAACATCACTTTGTGTCCTCTGATTCATTAAACCCGCAAAAAGCACGTATTCTGCTCATGCTGGCACTGACGAAGACAAAAGATCCAGTTAAAGTGCAAAGGTATTATGAACAGTATTAATGAAGAAAAAGACCCAAGTCATATTGGGTCTTTTTTTATGCATGTTTCTGATGTTCAGCACGTTCCTTTAAAGAGAGTAAAATATCTCGCCAAATATCGTCTACATCAGTAAGAAAGTGCCCCGCTTGATCTATATAATGGGTTTTGACGTTTGGAATCGCCTGAGCTATTTTTTCTATTTCTACAAATGGAGCCATTGTATCTTCTTTTCCGTGCCAGACATCAACAGGGATTTGAATATCTTTCATATCGAATGCCCATGGTTTCGAGAGTAAAATGGGTTCACGAATACATTCATCCACCGATTGACGAGTTGCTTCGTATAAATGGGTCATCATCATCTCTAACTGCTCATCGGTTTGAAGGAATTGCCGATCCCACGGATGTAAATGCTTGTTACCGTTTTTGGCCAGCTTCTTAAATTTCTCTGGTTTGTTCTCAATCATTTTCTTTTGGGAATGATAGCTTGCTTTCAATAGCCAAGGAAACTTCTTACTAAGGAAAAAGGCTAATTTATTTTCTTTCAGCATGTTTTTCGGCGGTTTCCCGTTCTGAAAAGGGGTTGTACTTGAGATCAGTGCAGCTGAAAGGACGCGATCCGGCAATTGATAGGCACAACCAGCAGCGAATGCGCCGCCTCCAGATACACCCATCACTGAAAAATGTTGAATACCAAGATCATCTGCCACTTCTAGCACGTCTTTTGCCCAGTCTAAAATTGTACGGTCAGGTAGAGGGGTAGATAAACCAAATCCAGGTCGATCAACACAGATGAGACGAATGCCGAGTTCTTGAGAGATTGGATCATCATCTAAAAACATCACTCTTGATCCAGGTGTCCCATGAAAAAAGAATACTGGAAACCCTTCAAGATCACCGTATTGAGTCAAACCGATGTACCGGCCATCTTGTAAATGAATGCTTTGCATATTTTCATCCCCTTAATAGTTTAGATAACTTAAGTGTTGATGAGAGAAACACCGTATTAAGGCGCTTCTTTTGCAATCTGATAGATTTTTTCGTATAGAGATAGTAATGTTTTTAAATCTTCTTTTGGAAGCTTTGCATAATATTTTTGTATAAGGTGCAGTTGAATGTCTTCCGTATTCTTGTGATAGTCATGGCCCTTTTGAGCAAAATCAACAATGATTTCTCTTCGGTTATGTGGATTAATTTCTCGTTTGACATAGCCGAGCTTCTCAAGCTTTGATACAAGCTGGCTAGCTGCGCTGGCAGAAATCGAAAAGTAATCAGCTAATTCATTGATTGTTCTCGTTTTCGTGCGCAATAGCTCAAGTGTCAGCTCTTGTTTGGCTGATAAATCTGCATACTCATGTTTTAAAAATCGCTGATACTCTTCTACATAAATTGAGCCTAGTGCATTCGAGTATTCAATGATCTTTTTACCGTAATGAATGATTTCCTCATCCAATGACATCACCTCTCTTCTATTATAGGCAATCTTTATATTTAAGTGAAATTAAATATAAAGATAAGTTAAATGAATGACGGATATACTTGAAAGGGAGATCACCGGTATATCCACTTTTTCATCAAAAAGGGACAAAGAATACTTCCCATGACTCCCGCACATTCATAAAATGTCGTTGGCTTGAATTTGAACACGTAGTACGCCAAAGTAGCCATGAAAAGGTCGCAGAAGAAAAATACGTATAAGTCCTTTTTTGTGATAGCGCAAATGACTGTTCTGTTTGTTTTCACATGAATCACTCCTTATGAAGTCCAATGCTTTTTTCATTGTATTATGAGGAAAATCCATTTATAATAAAAAAATAAACCAACTGGTCGGTTTTATTTTGTCCGTATGAAGAAATGCAGGGTAGAAAGGGATTGTGACACATGACAAGTACACAAAGCGGGGCTGGAAAGAGTGAGAAGACGAAGCAAAAAATCGTCACAGCTTCTCGTGATTTATTTGCGAAAAAAGGATATTCAGAAACATCCGTGCGCGATATTTTAGAGGCTGCTGAGGTGAGTAAAGGCAATCTCTATCATCATTTCAAAGGAAAAGAGTTTTTGTTTCTTCATATTATGGAAGAGGATCACCGTTTGATGATGGAAACGTGGCAAGAGGAGAAGAAAACACTGAACCGAGCTATCGACAAGCTTGCCGGGTTTGCAGAACTGCTCAGTCAAATGGGCATTAACTACCCATTAATGAGAGCGAGTGAGGAATTTTGTGCCAGTGCCTTTACATCAGACGAAGTCATGGAACGGCTGAACAAGATTGATGTCGATTTTGATGATGTGATGAGAGATATCTTACTTGAAGGAAACAAAGATGGCAGCTGGTCAATCCAGCATGTGGAGTCAAAAGTGAAAATATTACTTTCCGTTTTTTATGGATTAGACGTGTTATATAAAAATGACACCATCGAGCAGAAGAAAGAGTTACAAAAAGAGGCGATCTCATTGTTTATTCACGGAATCAACCATCATGAGTAACAAGTGAGTCAGTAAAGGGGAAACAAACATCATGCAAAAACCGATTCGTGAGCAAAAAGCAGTACTCGTTATTTTATTAAGTAATATATTTATTGCGTTTTTAGGCATCGGTCTCATTATTCCTGTCATGCCGCTATTCATGAATGTCATGCATCTAACAGGAAGTACAATGGGATACCTTGTGGCGGCGTTTGCCGTTGCTCAGCTCATCGCATCACCTATTGCAGGTAGATGGGTAGACCGCTACGGAAGAAAGATTATGATTGTGTCTGGGCTGTTTCTATTCGCATTATCAGAACTCGTTTTTGGTCTTGGTACACACGTGTATGTTCTGTATGTTGCAAGGCTTCTAGGCGGTATTAGTGCGGCATTTATTATGCCGGCTGTCACTGCGTATGTCGCAGATATTACGACCGTTCAAGAAAGATCAAAGGCGATGGGTTATGTCTCTGCGGCCATTAGTACCGGTTTTATCATTGGCCCGGGAATTGGCGGGTTTATTGCAGAATACGGCGTACGCCTGCCATTCTTCTTTGCGGCAGGGATTGCGTTTATTGCCGTTATTTCGTCTATGTTTATGCTGAAGGAGCCTTTAACAAAAGAAGAGCGAGCGAAGCAAATGAATGAAGTGAAAGAATCGACTTTCTTTAAAGATTTGAAAAAATCAATTCATCCAAGCTACCTCATCGCCTTTATCATTGTGTTTGTCCTCGCATTTGGACTATCTGCATATGAAACAGTCTTTAGCTTGTTCACAAATCATAAGTTTGGATTTGGTCCAAAAGATATTGCCGTGATCATTACCGTCAGCTCGATTGTGGCTGTCATCATACAAGTACTTGTGTTTGGTAAACTGGTAAATGCCCTAGGAGAAAAAAGAGTCATTCAGCTATGTCTGATTATCGGGGCTGTCCTTGCTTTCGTTTCAACTGTTGTTTCAGGCTTTTTGGTTGTTCTGATTGTCACATGTGTCATTTTCCTTGCGTTTGATTTATTACGTCCAGCATTAACGACCTTCTTATCTAAAATCGCTGGCAACCAGCAAGGATTTGTCGCAGGAATGAACTCCACCTACACAAGCCTAGGTACGATTTTCGGGCCGGCACTTGGCGGCATCTTATTTGACCAAAATATTCACTTCCCATTTCTATTCGCAGGTGTTGTCTTATTTCTTGGATTAGGCTTAACCCTGATTTGGAAGGGAAAAGTGTCAGAAGAGGCAGCGACAGAATAATGTCATGCAGAAGTAAGAGACCTTTTAACTAAGGTCTCTTTTTTTA
Organism: Bacillus sp. FSL L8-0654; assembly: GCF_038629965.1. Lineage (NCBI taxonomy): Bacteria > Bacillati > Bacillota > Bacilli > Caryophanales > Bacillaceae > Bacillus > Bacillus sp. FSL L8-0654. Next base: position 568,217 of record NZ_CP152026.1, read on the forward strand.
ATTGCGTTATTGATGCAGAAGAATTCCTTTTGCTGAAAAGAGACCTGAATGTCAGCAGCTTTTTCTTTATAATGGAAGGAAAGGAGGAGAAATCGTGCATCTCTTAGAACGGCAAAAGACACCATCAATGAAAAAAGGAATTCGGCAGATTGATCCGGCATATCCAGTGTTTGTAGATGCGGTCATGGATGGTTTTATTCAAGGAAATCTTTATGTAGATAATGAAGCGCATCCGCTTGTTTATTTTCTCGAAGCTTCATGCGGCATTTATTATGTGTCAGGAAGGAGTGAAGCGGAGCTGTTACGCTGCTCAGCCTTCATTGTGGATGTGTACGAAAGGCAGAAAAGACAAAACGGCCGATTCACCTTATTTTCAGCAAATCCATTAACAGATGCAATGATGAAAAAATGTCTTGGGTTACATCTGAATGAAATGGAAAGACATGCGTACGTTTATTCACAGGCATATTCTCATGCCACTCAGCCTCATCCAGGCTATAGAGTAGAGCGGACAAATGAGCAGGTGATGACTGCAAGCAGTGCTTTCCCTCCTAGCTATTACGAAGCCTATTGGGGAGAAACAGCTCGTTTTCTATCAAAGGGAATCGGGATTGCCATTTTAAATGGAGAGAACGTGGTAAGTGAATGCGTCTCTATTTTTTCAAGTATGGATCGTGCGGAGATAGATATTTGGACAGATGAGTCTTATCGCGGAAAAGGTTTAGCGCTGCTGTCAGCTCAGCATATGATCAGCATCTGTCTTGAAAAAAAGAGGACACCGCATTGGGATTGCGATGTCCATCACCTAGCTTCAATCAAACTGGCAGAGAAGTTAGGCTTTCAGAGGCTCAAAACCTATCGATTGTTTTATGGTTCAAGATGAGAAGGTTTTGAGATACCAAGCATCCATTGCAGAATGCTCAGAGCCTTCAAGCGGTTCTGAAAGAAGAGAAAAGCCATATCGCTGATAAAGGCCTATAGCTGCTGTTAATTCCCGGCGGGTTTCTAAATAACAGGCTTCGTAGTATGTAGAGGCATACTCCAGCGCCGTATCCATCAGTTTTTTGCCCGCACCTTTTCCTTGTGCTTTTGGACTTAAATAAAGTTTTTGTAATTCACATACTCCATTTTTAAATGGAGCAATCCCTATACCGCCCACAATCTCACTCTGCTCTTCAGCAATCCAATAGGCTGCATGAGTCAATGATTGATAGTATTCGAAAAGCTGGTCAAGTTGGGGATCAGTGTAGGCTGTTCCTTCAATCGCTAGATTCGCTGATTCTAGTGACTGGCGGATAATCGCTGCGATATACGGGTTGTCTTTTTGCTCAATGGGTCTAATGTTCATTTGAAGTACCTCCATTGTTATGGGTTAGGAGTTGATATCACATGTTCTGGCTGCAAACCGCCTTTTTTACGATCGTTGTCTTGTGTCTCTCATGGTGGGCAGGGAAAAGACGCCGGCAGCGCCATGCGGGGTTCATTGTCCCAATATGCTTGATTTTATTTGGTTTGGTTTTATTGATTGTTAGTTTTTTTATTGGCAGATGGGAAGGCATGGTGCTTAGTCTAGCGAGTATCTCTATCGTTCTCTCTTCCATCATTTGTTTAATCATCGTCACTGGGATTCAATTTTTTAAAAAAGATGACCCTTCTTAAGCAGGAGCATCTGTATTCATCATGTTTTTATATTCTTCACGAAGGATGCCCATGATGATGACATCTGAGTATGTACCGTTAAAATAGAGCGCTTGGCGTCTTTTTCCTTCGTATTGAAATCCGGCTTTCTCATAGCTTCGAAAAGCCCTTGGATTGTGGGAAAAGACTTCAAGCTCAAGACGGTTGAGTTCTAATGTGTCAAAGGCAAATGCTTGAACCATCCGAACAGCTTCAGTGCCATAGCCTTTTTGAAAATGCTCTGGCCCGTGAAGCGCAATGCGGAAGCTTGCCGTATGATTGATTGGATCAATGTCCACAATCGCCGCATCTCCAATCATCTCTTTCGTGTCTAGCAGACAAATGGCGAAATCTCGTCTGCTGTCATCTTGCAAAAAGCGGGTATAGGCGGAGCGAATTTCTTCTAGTGTGAACGTTTTGCGTGTGCCAGTCATATAAAGTGTTTCTGCATGCTGGCATCCTCTTTGAATACCAGGATAATCTTGCTCTTCAATCGGTCTCAAAAATATACGAGTCATGACGGATCACCCTCCTCTATATATCGAGAGATTTCAATTAAATTCAGATCAGGATCACGGATATAAACAGATTCAATTGGACCTAATGTACCTGTGCGTCTGACCGGCCCCTCTTCAATGGGGACCACTTGCTTCCGGAGGTGCAACAGCAAACTGTCCATGTCTAAATCGGTGATAAAGCACAAATCATGAGATCCAGGAAGAGGATGAGCTGCTTTTGGCTCAAATTCATGACCAGCTTCATGAAGGTTGATCTTCTGTAAACCAAAACGAAGCGCTTTACGGCCTTCACCAAAAGTTTCTTCCTTCATCCCTAATACGTTTGTATAAAAACGAATGGTGTCCTCCATATGTTGTACAGTCAACACGATATGATCAAGTCGTCGTATCATCAGTCTCTCCTCCAAGTATGATCATTGATTGAACTGACTCTATTATATCATCACCTGAAGAGGATACCTTATTTAATCACGGTTTTATAGCTCCAGCTTTCCAAGGACATTTCCTTTCCGTGCAGTACCCTTTCATCAAACTCCATCCAGCCATTTTTTCGGTAGAAATGACGATTGGCCTCGTTGTGTGTCATCAGTGTAAACAGTCCGCCGCCTTGCCGGGCGATAAAGGGAAAAAGGCATTGCTTTAACATGTGGCTTCCGAGTTTTTTTCCTTGCTGGTCTTTTGCCACGACAAGTGCTTCTAAATACCAGTAAGGCTGCTTTAAGGAAGAACATGCCTTTTTCGCCTCCTTTAACACACGGAACACATGCTGAACCGCCGATATACCGCCAATGAAGAGCAGCTTTAACCCACCTGATAACACATAATCCATGACGCTTGGTTCAGGAAGACGCGGATGCTTTAAAAGGGCAGCAGACACAATGTTCTCGTTTTCAACCCCGACCAAACAGATTTGATGCTGAAAATACACCTTTGTATTGACCAAATGCAGCTGACGAGCGAAAGCAGACCGGTTTGAGACCTTTTCACATAATAGGTCAAAAAATGAATAGTCCTGAAACGAATCATCTAACAACTCTGCCACTTGAGGCAGTTCATCCTCTCTAGCAAGTCTAAAATGAAACATATAATGGTCCTCCTTTACTGAACACATATAGATTATTGAACATGTGTTGAGTATAATAAGAAGTAAACCAATCGAACATCGGCAATGGATGAGATCCTGTTCATAAATAGACATTTGGCGCCTGATTGTTCAACAATGGAGGGGATGTCATGAAGGACAGACGAACAATCAAAACAAAAAGAGCCATTCGGGAAAGTTTCCTTGAGCTGTTAAAGGAAAAGGAAGTGCAGCAGATTACGGTATCAGAGCTATCAAGGAAAGCGGATTTAGGCAGGGGAACCTTTTATTTGCACTATCAAGATGTGTTTGATTTATATGAACAGCTTGAGAAAGAACTATTCGATCAGCTCGGAGGGTTATATGATGAAACCTTTCCAAGTCAGAATCCTCTTGATATGCTTTCCTTTTTAAACAAAACGACGGAGTACTTGAAAGAGAATCAATATATGTTGACGTTATTTGTAAAACCAAATGGTCCAACGACAAACCAATTCAAAGCATTTTTCAAAGAAAAAATCATGAAAGAGTGGCAGCTTGATCAGCGGCCGATTACAGAGAATGAGCAAATAGAGGCCTCTTTTGTCGTGTCTGGTGTCGTGGGTGTACTCGAGGAATGGATTCACGAAGAAATGACCATTGATGCCGGCAAGCTCGCGCATAAATTATACGAGCTTCTCCTCAAGGTGGAACAGGAATCGTAAAAAGTTATGTAGCCTTTGTCTTTCCTTTTTGATAAAATAGAATATATGTTCTTATTTGAAGTAAGGGAGTGGTGGGAGTGAGTGAGAAAAGGAAGCTGCTTTTTTATGGGGCGATGAGTATCGATGGATATTTAGCGAGAGAGGATCACCGGCTCGATTGGCTGATAGGGACAGAGGGCGAAGAAGAAACGAGCTATGACACCTTTTATGCGTCAGTCGATACACTGATCATGGGGCGCAATACATATGAACAAGTTCTTCAGCTGTCACCAGATGGGTTTCCTTATGAAGGAAAGACTTGTTATATCATGTCACGTACATTACAAGACAGTCTGGAAGGAACTCATATCATTCGCGAAGATGTCTTATCATTTGTGAAAAAATTAAAGAATGAAACAGGCCGGAATATTTGGATTGTCGGCGGCGGGGGACTGCTTCAATCTTTCATAAAAGAAAGATTGGTTGATGAGCTTTTTCTTCAAATCGTACCTGTCATCATTGGAAGAGGAATTCCTCTCTTTTCGCCGGCGGATCTGGAATCCAAGTTTTCATTACAGGAAGTAAATCAATATAAACAAATTGCTGAAATGCATTTTATCTTAAAAGAAGAGGATCACTGAACCAAGGTGGTCTTTTTTTTATGAAATAAACTCGTTGACAAGAAAATATCCTAGTGTTAGGATAAATTTATCCTAGTTTTAGGATTTCTTGAAAAAGGAGTAGTTGCCATGGTGCAGCATGATCATGAATTAGATTTAAGGCTATTCCGCGTGTGGATGAAAGCCTATCAAGCCCTTTTTACAAATATCCAAAAAGACATTGAACGTTATGATATCGGATTTGAAAACTTTCAGATCCTTGAATTGCTCTACAGTAAAGGGCCTCAGCCTGTTCAAAAAATTAGCGATATCCTCTCAATCCCAAGTGGAAGCATGACATATGTCGTGAACAAACTAGAAAAACAAGAACTGGTGAAAAGGCAATGTGCGCCTTCAGATAAGCGGGTATTTCATGTATGGCTGACGGAAAAAGGGAAGCAATTGTTTGACGATATTTTCCCTAAACACACAGAGGTCATTTCGCAAAATCTAGCCTTTATTGAAAAAGAAGAAAAAGAGCAGCTCATTGAATTACTGAAAAAAATCGGTTTAGGTGCAAAACAACTTCGCGAAAAGGGGAAACAAGATGACACTCAGCTTTGATACGTTGGTACGTGAAAGACGATCCGCATCAAATTTTTTGCCTAATATCTCGATTTCGAGAGAAGAGCTTAACAGCATATTTGAAGAGGTCAAGCTGGCACCATCCGCTTTTAACTTGCAGCATACACAATATGTTGTCGTCCAAACAGAAGAGCTGAAAGAACAAGTAAGAGAAGCGGCATTTGGACAATATAAAGTGCACTCTGCTTCAGCAGCGATCATCGTACTCGGAGATCCAAAAGCTTATGAGCACGCAGGGAACATATATGAAGGCCTAAAAATGCTAGGCATTATCAATGCGCAGCAATATGAAGAAATGGTCAGAGAGACCATGAGCTTTTATGTGCAGAGAGGAGCCGATTTCCAGAAGGAAGAGGCGATCCGCAATGCTTCCTTATCTGCCATGCTGTTTATGCTTGCCGCTAAAAATAAAGGCTGGGATACTTGCCCGATGATCGGTTTTGATCCCGAAGCAATGAAAAAGGTATTAAACATTCAATCAGATTTGGTTCCTGTGTTAATGATTACACTCGGAAAAGAAAAAGTAGAGAGCAGACAAGCGAGAGGCTATAGAAAGCCAGTTTCTGAATTTGTGACATATTTATAAGACAGGGGGTTCCCATCATGGAACTAGGAATTAGTACATTTGTTGAAACAACACCCGATTTTCAAACAGGAAATACAGTCAGTCACGCACAGCGTATTCGAGAAGTAGTAGAAGAAATTATTTTAGCAGATCAAGTCGGTCTTGATGTATTTGGCGTAGGTGAGCATCACCGTGAGGATTTCGCCGCTTCGAATCCAGCTGTCGTCTTAGCGGCTGCAGCCACACAAACAAAAAATATTCGTCTGACAAGTGCAGTGACAGTTCTTTCATCAGCAGATCCTGTTCGTGTATTTCAGGATTTTGCAACGCTGGATGGACTATCAAACGGACGTGCAGAAATTATGGCAGGCCGTGGTTCATTTATTGAATCATTCCCGCTCTTTGGCTATGACCTGGATGACTATGAAGAATTATTTGAAGAAAAGCTTGATTTGCTGTTGAAATTACAGCAGTCAGAGCGTGTAACATGGAGCGGAAAGCATCGCCCGTCCATTCAGGATGTTGGGGTGTACCCAAGACCTGTTCAAGATCCGCTTCCAATCTGGATCGGCAGTGGAGGAAACCGTGAATCTGTCGTACGTGCTGGATTACTAGGGTTACCACTTGTACTTGCCATCATTGGCGGAAGTCCTAGACAGTTCGCACCGCTCGTTCAGCTGTACAAGCAAGCGGCAGTGCACGCTGGACATGACCCTGAGAAATTAACTGTAGCATCACATTCTCATGGATTTGTTGCGGCAGAAACAGACCTGGCAGCAGATCAATTCTTCCCATCTACACAGCATGTGATGAACACATTAGCGAGAGAGCGCGGCTGGGGACCTTATACTCGTTCTACGTTTGATGCAGCGAGAACTTTAGAAGGCGCGCTGTATGTAGGAGATCCAGATACAGTGGCAGAGAAAGTCATTCACCTTAGAAAAAATGTAGGCATCACACGTTTTATGCTTCATGTACCGGTTGGTTCAATGCCGCATGATCAAGTGCTGAAAGCCATTGAGCTATTTGGAAAAGAAGTGGCTCCTAAAGTAAGAGAAGAGGTTGCCCGCTGGGAAGCAGAGCAAAAATAAATAAAAAGGCCGATCAAGAGAATAGGCTTGATCGGCCTTTTCTTATGCTTAAGGATCAGTGATACATGGTTTTACTGTAGGGCATTTGGCAGCAGAAGCAAATGGTGTGATCGCCAAGGAGAAGAGCAAAACAAGTTGAAAACAGATGAGCCATTTTTTCATGAAATCACCTCCGTTCACAATTGTTTCACTAGATTGAGGTGAGGATAAATGCATAGAAGTATGTAACGCACTCTATCCAGCATAAGACAATGATATCATAATTTTCTAAAAAATGAAAAAATAAACTTACAAAAGTTCTAAATTATGGTATAGTTTATACGTTCAACAAAAAAGGGAGGGATTTTTTTGTGAAAAAGGTCATGTCTTCTGTTTTGGTTGGAGCAATTGTCTTAACTGGTGCTGGGGTCACAACTGCTCCAGTGGAAGCAAAGGAGCAAACAAACAGTGAAGTAACGGCTCAGGCCAGTCGAACTGTTTCAGTAACAAGAACATATACGACATCAAACATCCCAGAAAGTATTGTATATGCAGAGGATGGCTGGGTAGGGATTTTAAAACAAACCTCTATTGAAGAATTAGGATTAGGAAAATATAGAGTCACATTTACTGGAACAGTGGTACGCGATCCGGGATTTAATTAAATAAAACGCAAAGCTGACGGGTGGACAAGCCTGTCAGCTTTTTTCATGAGGATAATAAAGAATCATTTGCATCCGTACCATTTGTTCTCCGGTTTGTTTATACGTGTGCGTCCGGTCCGCTTTAAAACGAATAGAGTCTCCGGCTTTTAAGGTGTATTGTTCATCACCAATGGATAAATCAAGGACTCCCTCAAAAACAGTGATCAATTCCTCTGTTCCCCCAATGTGTTCACTCGCACGAAGCGACCCGCCTCGATCAATTTCCACTCGGTACATTTCAAATTTCCCCCGGTCATCGAAAGGGAAAGTCGTGTATACACGATATTTTCCATCATCTTCAGTTAAAACCTGTGCATCTTCCTTGCGTACTACCTTGATTTCAGGCTGTGGTGAGTGAATGAGCTCACTAAAAGATACCTTTAATCCGTTGGCGATTTTCCACAAAGTCGTGATGGTAGGGGTCGATTCTCCTCTTTCAATTTGTCCAATCATCGTCTTGCTGACACCAGTTAATTCTGCCATCTTTTCGAGGCTTAATTTTTTTTGATCTCTCAGAAGCCTCACATTTTTAGAAATAATCGATTGTACGTCTTCCATGAAAAAAGCTCCTTTCTCTATTTACTTTATAAAGACCGAAAGTTACAATAAAACGTAATGTACGCAATAAAGTAATTAAAGTCTAAATAACGTATAAGGGAGGCGGCATTTTGATTGTATCCATGTTGATCTATGCTTTTGTTAGCAGCTTTACCCCAGGGCCCAACAACATCATGGCCATGGTCTTTACGAATAAATATGGGGTCAAGCAAACATTTCGATTTTGTTTAGGTGTAGGTATCGGATTTCTCGTCATTTTGTGTTTGAGCTGCTTCTTTAATCTCATCCTTTATCAAGTGATGCCGAAAATAGGATGGGTCATGGCGTTCATCGGAGCTGCATACATGATTTATTTAGCGGTCAAAATCATGAAAAGTAAAGGCGGGGATGACGAAACACTTGATCGCTACAATCATTTTATCCCTGGTATGATGCTGCAATTTATCAACCCAAAAGCGATTTTGTATGGATTGACTGTGATTTCAACATTTGTTTTGCCATATGGACAATCTAATATGCAGTATGTCATATGGACGCTGATTCTCGCACTCATTGGCTTTCTCGGTACATTCAGCTGGAGCTTATTTGGCTCTTTGTATAAGCGATTTTTGACTGCTTACGAAAAACCGTTCCAGTATGTGATGGGGCTGCTTCTGATATACAGTGCGATTTCGATGATATGGGGCTATGTGATGTAAGTAGTCAGGAGCTTGGCCGCTGTCTGCCCATCACAACAGTATCATAATATAATCCGTCACTCAGCCGTTTATCGTTTTTTAATATGCCTTCAATCAAAAAGCCGTGGTTCTCATATAACCGAATGGCTTTTTTGTTCGTTTCCAGCACTTGAAGTGACATCTTCTGAATACCCTGCTGATCTGCCCAGTCGATTGAAGCGGCTAAAAGCTCTTTCCCGATATGATAGCCCCAAGCATCTTTCTGGATGGCGACGCCAAATGTCACTTTATGAGCAGAGCGCTTGAGTGAATGGCCCTCGCATCTTGAAAAACCGACAATTTTTCCTTCAATAGCAGCGACCAAAAATAAATGCCGGCTTTGCTTGCTATCCTCTTGAATCAAAGCCTCAAATGCTTTTTCATCAAGAAAGGCTTCGCCCGGTTCACGGTCTAAATATTCTGTTTCACCATCGATTTTCAGTCTGAGAGCTGATAACTGCTTGGCATCAGCCGCTGAAGCGGACCGAATATGATAGGTCAACCCACGAATTGTGAATATCTTTTCAGAGACGATCATGAAATAGAACACCAACCCTTCTTCTAATGTCTATCATACCTGAAACGTGTACATCGCACACTCAGATGTTTTGTATCTTTCAAAAAGGCTAAATGAATAGTATCAAACGTGGAGGTGGAACAAATGAGTAAAGAAAAAGGACATATGGATAAAGCGAAAGGAAAAACAAATCAAGTCAAAGGTCAAGTCAAAGAAAAGCTTGGTGAAGCAACCGATCATCAAAACTTGAAAGCAGAAGGGAAAAAGGATCAAGCAAAAGGAAAGCTTCAAGATAAAAAAGGGGATGTCAAAAATAAGCTGAACGAGTAGAACCGAAACAAGTGCGTTGCTTCATGTATTCCTCATCACATGTCTTTCATCAAAAAAATGAATAGATGTGTGAAAAGAATTGATTATACGTTCTCACGATCATCATGTAGACTTGAGAGAGAAGACATAATCAAGGGAGATGGATGAAATGGAGCACGTGTGGGGAAAAGTTGACGAGTATATCACAGACAAGTTGATTCCTAAAGATGATGTATTGGAGCAAACCCTTACTCATAATAAGCAAGCGGGTCTGCCAGAAATTGATGTGTCACCAGCCCAAGGGAAAATGCTTTATTTATTAGCAAAAACGAAGAATGCAAAGCGCATTTTAGAAATCGGGACACTCGGTGGATACAGTACTATTTGGCTGGCCCGTGCTCTTGAAGAGGATGGGGAACTCATCACATTGGAGGCTGTCAGCCATCATGTACAGATCGCACAGCAAAACATCAGCAGAGCGGGCTTATCAGAACGGGTGAGCATTTTGGAAGGAAAGGCATTAGATACGTTATCTCAGTTAAAAGAGAAGGCTGCGCTTCCATTCGATTTCATTTTCATTGATGCAGATAAACCGAACAATCCGAAATATCTGAAGTGGGCGTTACATTTCTCGAAAAAGGGAACAGTCATTATTGCAGACAATGTCGTCAGAAATGGTGCAGTCCTTCATGACTCTGATGAGGATGAACGAGTACAAGGAACTCGTGAATTTTTCGATTTACTCAAACAAGAGCCGAGAATAGAGGCAACAGCGATTCAAACTGTTGGGGAAAAAGGTTATGATGGATTTGTATACGGAATCGTCAAATGAAACAAAGCTTAACCACATGTGGTTAAGCTTTTTCTTTTAGAAAAACCATCTAGCAGTGCCCATCAGCATGACGCCGACAAGAACAGTAAGTGACAGGCTTTTTGTCCAAACAGCAATGAGTACAGTAGGAGTCAAGACAGCAAGATACATCCAGTGAATGGTGACGCCTGTGCCTGTTGATGTATGGATGAAGAGATGCTCTGCAATCAAAGCTGTAAAGATACAAATAGGAATAAACGATAACCATTTCAGCACCACTTCAGGCAGCTGAATACTCCGTACAAATATAAAGGGTACGACTCTCGGAATGACGGTGACGATCATACAACCAACAATGAGCCATAACATAAAGCTGCTAATCATTTATCTGTCACCACCCCAATAGTTGCGACAAGTACAGTTGCTATGAGAACAGCCACATGTGATGGAACAAAATGAAGCAGAACAAACATAGCAATGACCATATACAACACAAGCGACAGGCGATGAGTTAACTTATTTTTGGGTACTGTCTGTAACGAAAGGACTAACAGTGCAGCAAACATCGCTGATAAAGCAAAATCAAGACCAAGTGCTTCAGGATTTGAAATCCAATGTCCAAAAATGCCGCCAAGTATGCAGGCCGCAATCCAGCATAAATACGCCGTTAAGTTCAGTCCGTGCATCCACCTGTTATTCAGCTTTCCTTGCTGCGCTAATTTATTTATCGCTACACCGAAGGATTCATCAGTCAGCAATAGACCGAATCCTATATTTTGTTTCACAGAGTAGCGTGTGAAATGAGGAGCAAGCGTCAGGCTGAGCAATAAATGCCGCAGATTGACAATAAATGTGGTGAAAATAATAGCGGAAAGGGGACTCCCTGTCACAAGCAGTGCACAGATAATAAACTGTGAAGCACCTGCGTAAATAAAAATCGATAAAAGTGCAATGTCCCATATACTTAACTGTGCGCTAATTCCAACAATTCCGAAGGCAAACCCAATACTCATATAACCGAGCAGGGTTGGCACACAATCTTTTATTCCCTCGAGAAACGGTTCATGTTCCGTGCTGGGAATGTGTTTCCTCGCTTCAATATCCAACGTCCTCTACTCCTTTTCTCCGTGGCCACCTATAGTTTTACTTACTATATGAAAACGAATTCAGCATGTCAATACCCGTTTATCTTCTATTATATGAAGAAAAATGGTGACAAAAAAGGATTGAAGTCAACCAGAATTTGTTATAAAGTAGTCTGAAAATAAAAATAAATGAGGTGACGACAATGCTATGGAAGCCTTTATTTGAACATGATGTACCAAACACCCTCCGTCCATAACGGAGAGTGATCTCCGTTTGTGGATATGGCGATCAATATATCCAGTAACGGAGGGGAAAAGATGAAGGAAAAATATATAGGCGCCCTTTACCTAGCAATCGCTGCAAGTATTTGGGGCGGCATGTACGTTGTTGTCAAAGTAACAGTAGCGGTGGTTCCGCCGCTTGAGCTAGTATGGATGAGATATGCTGTAGCAGGAATTGTGCTGGTATGCACCATTTGGCGCTTAGGCTATTCCTTTCGATTAGATAAAAAAGATATCCCGCTTGTTGTCATGATCGGATTGATCGGAAATTTCCTATCAATTGTGACCCAAGAAATTGGCACCATGTATACGTCGGCACAAATGGGGGCTGTGATTACATCTGCGACCCCTGCTTTTATGGTGCTGTTTGCGTTCTTTCTATTAAAAGAAGCCATGACTGTTCGAAAGTGCGCATCCATCCTGCTTGCGACAGCAGGTGTATGGCTCATGATTGGACCAGTCGCAGTGCAAACAGATGAATTTGTTGGCGGTCTTTCATTAGTTTTCGCTGCTTTAACTTGGGCACTGATGTCTGTTTTGCTGAAACGAGTTCCAGGAAAATACCCTCAAGTCGTGACGACCACATATGCGATCATCATTGCATTCATTGTCTTAACACCAGCTGTTTTATTTCGCCTACCTCATCTAGATGTGGAGCAGATGGCAAGGCCAGAGATTTGGGGCGGCATTCTCTATCTAGGCATCATCTCAACAGCTCTAGCATTCTTTTTGTGGAATAGAGGGCTTCAATTGATGGATGCCTCGAGCGGCGGTCTGTTCTTTTTCTTTCAACCGATCGTAGGGGCAGCTCTCGGTTGGCTGCTTTTAGGTGAAGAGATGGGGATACGCTCATTCATTGGGATTCTATGTATCTTTGCAGGAGTCTATACTGTACTGCGTCAAAAGGAATAAGAGGAGATGTCCCTTATAAAAGGGGCATTTTCTTTAAAATGGACAGGGAAGAGAGTAGAGGTTGGGGGGAAGCAGAATGATACAATTTCCGCATTTGCAAAAAGGACAAACAATTGGCGTTACAGCACCTTCCTCAGGTGTACAGCCATCTTGGCATGACATGTTTCAGCTTTCATGTGAACGAATGAAACATAGAGGATACGATGTCATATGTGGAGAGACGGTCTGGCAGCAGGAAAAGGCAAAATCTGCGCCTGCGATAGAACGAGCAAACGAACTTCAGTACATGATGACATGTGAGGAGATTGATCACATCATCCCGCCATGGGGAGGACAGCTGCTTATGGAAGTGTTAGAGCACCTTGATTTCTCATCCATGCAAAAAAAGTGGATTCTAGGATACTCAGATACGAGTGCACTCCTGCTGGCGTTGACATTAAAAACAGGCATTGCTACAGCGCATGGGCCGAACTTAGTAGATCTTCAGGGAGAAGAACTTGATCAAACGACTGTCATGTGGGAAGAAGTACTTTCAACAAAAGGCGAAATGGACATAAGTCAGTTTTCTTCATCTATGTATCAAAAGGAATGGAAGCGTGACGATCCGATTAAACATGTCTTTCATTTAACAGAATCGACCTCATGGCATACGATTGATCAACAAGAAAAGACAGTAAAGGGAAGACTGCTGGGTGGCTGCATTGATGTCATACGTCATTTAGCAGGGACACCTTATGGGGACGTCAAAACTTTTCAGAAAATATTCATAAAAGATGAACCAATTCTCTGGTATTTCGAAAACTGTGAATTAAATGCTGCAAGCGTGAAGAGATCACTTGTTCAATTAAAACTAGCAGGGTGGTTTGATCACTGTTCAGGTATGATGTTTGGGAGAAGTGCAGTAGATGTGCCTGTTGAAGGGTATCAGTATCAGGATGTATATGAAGAATTACAAAAGGAACTACAAATCCCCATTTTTTACGATATAGATTGTGGGCATGTCCCGCCGCAAATGACGCTGATTAATGGGGCATATGCAGAAGTGCAGCTGCAACCTCAAGGAAAAGCCGTACTAAAGCAAACATTTTTAGCATAAAAAAGGAAAGGGTGAACCCTTTCCTTCATATAACATTACATCCCTTTTGTTTCTTCACCAGCTTTAGGAACTTCCCACGCTGACTCACGGAATACTTTTTCCCATTTAGATACGACAATACATGCTACGGCATGCCCTGGAACATTCACGCCTGTTCGTGCCATATCCATAATTCGGTCAACACCGGCTATGATGGCGACGCCTTCTGCTGGAAGACCGACTGCATGAGCGGTTGCCAAAAGAACAACGAGTGAACCGGATGGCACAGCTGCAATACCTTTACTCGTTAATACAAGAACCAGCATCATCAAAAGCTGCTGTGACAGACTCATGTCTACACCAAACGCTTGTGCAAGGAATACACAGGCAACCGATAAATATAAACTTGATCCATCGCAATTGAGAGAAAGACCAGATGGAATCACGAAGGAAACGATTCTTTTTGGACACCCGTATTTCTCCATTCGTTCCATCAATTGAGGAAGGACAGTTTCAGTGCTCGTAGTAGAGAAGGCAACAAGGAACAAATCCCAAATCATTTTTAATACTTCGAAGTAGTTAAAACGGAAGATCAGTGCGACCAGAGGGAATAAAGCAAAGAGAATAATGAATAATCCTAAAAATACAGTCCCGACAAGCTTCATCATTGGGATTAATAAAACAATGCCATATTGGCCGACAGAAGCAGCCATTAATGCAAGAACCCCAATAGGTGCTGTCACCATCACCATCTGTGTGAGCTTAAACATGATTTGTGCCACTGATTCAAAGAAGGTGAGAACAGGAGCAGAAGCTTTACCGATGCCGCTTGCCGCTACACCAAATAAGATGGCGAAGAAAATGACAGCAAGTAAATCATTCTGAGCCATAACATCGACGATATTGGTTGGAATGATATCTAATACCATTTGTTTAAAGTCAACGACCTTCTCAGTATAACCATCTAATTCCCCAATATCTTTCTTAGCTAATTTAGAGAAATCGAGGCCAACCCCAGGCTTTAGCCCGTTTGCCAATAATAATCCGATCCCAAGAACGATGGTTGTGATGACCTCAAACCAAATGATCGTCTTTAATCCAAGGCTGCCCATTTTCTTCATGCCGCCGCTGCCGGCTGCACCAATTACAATGGTTGAGAAAACGATTGGAACAACGATCATTTTAATCAGCCTGATGAATCCATCTCCAATTGGCCTGAGTGCCATTCCGAAGTCAGGGAAGAAATGGCCGATAAGAGCTCCTATCACCAAAGCGATCATGATTTGAAAAGCGATAAACTTTTTCATCATCTCCTACCTCCTTTAAATGTCTGGAAAAGTATTAAGAATTTTCCAATAAATAAAAATTCTATGTGGCCATTTTTTGTCCTCCTTTGTATTTAGAAAGATTTTATTTAAGAATCATTGGAATTATGAAGAAAGAGAAGAAAATAGGGCTATTACATGTCTATTGATCTAAGAAAAAATCAATTTTAAAAAACATGAAACTTTTTTAGAAAAATGTATTGACCCTTTTATGTGATTCATGGTATATTTTTATTCGTCGCTGATGACGTATTTGAAACGCAGACGTTCACACACATGCGGCAAACAAATTTTAAAAAGATGTTGACTTAAGAAAAACGATATGTTAAGATAATTAAGTCGCCTGATTAAGCGCCCGTAGCTCAATTGGATAGAGCGTTTGACTACGGATCAAAAGGTTAGGGGTTCGACTCCTCTCGGGCGCGCCAATACAAACCACGCGGGTGTAGTTTAGTGGTAAAACCTCAGCCTTCCAAGCTGATGTCGTGAGTTCGATTCTCATCACCCGCTCCATTTTGAACATGATCTTTGAAAACTAAACAAGACAAAACGTACCTGTTAATTCGAGTTTTTATAAAAAAATCCTATGAAACTTCATAGGTAGTCAGTCAAACTGGCGAAAAGCAAAACTTCGGTTTTGTACTTTTTCGGAGAGTTTGATCCTGGCTCAGGACGAACGCTGGCGGCGTGCCTAATACATGCAAGTCGAGCGGACAGAAGGGAGCTTGCTCCCGGATGTTAGCGGCGGACGGGTGAGTAACACGTGGGTAACCTGCCTGTAAGACTGGGATAACTCCGGGAAACCGGAGCTAATACCGGATAGTTCCTTGAACCGCATGGTTCAAGGATGAAAGACGGTTTCGGCTGTCACTTACAGATGGACCCGCGGCGCATTAGCTAGTTGGTGGGGTAATGGCTCACCAAGGCGACGATGCGTAGCCGACCTGAGAGGGTGATCGGCCACACTGGGACTGAGACACGGCCCAGACTCCTACGGGAGGCAGCAGTAGGGAATCTTCCGCAATGGACGAAAGTCTGACGGAGCAACGCCGCGTGAGTGATGAAGGTTTTCGGATCGTAAAGCTCTGTTGTTAGGGAAGAACAAGTGCGAGAGTAACTGCTCGCACCTTGACGGTACCTAACCAGAAAGCCACGGCTAACTACGTGCCAGCAGCCGCGGTAATACGTAGGTGGCAAGCGTTGTCCGGAATTATTGGGCGTAAAGGGCTCGCAGGCGGTTTCTTAAGTCTGATGTGAAAGCCCCCGGCTCAACCGGGGAGGGTCATTGGAAACTGGGAAACTTGAGTGCAGAAGAGGAGAGTGGAATTCCACGTGTAGCGGTGAAATGCGTAGAGATGTGGAGGAACACCAGTGGCGAAGGCGACTCTCTGGTCTGTAACTGACGCTGAGGAGCGAAAGCGTGGGGAGCGAACAGGATTAGATACCCTGGTAGTCCACGCCGTAAACGATGAGTGCTAAGTGTTAGGGGGTTTCCGCCCCTTAGTGCTGCAGCTAACGCATTAAGCACTCCGCCTGGGGAGTACGGTCGCAAGACTGAAACTCAAAGGAATTGACGGGGGCCCGCACAAGCGGTGGAGCATGTGGTTTAATTCGAAGCAACGCGAAGAACCTTACCAGGTCTTGACATCCTCTGACAACCCTAGAGATAGGGCTTTCCCTTCGGGGACAGAGTGACAGGTGGTGCATGGTTGTCGTCAGCTCGTGTCGTGAGATGTTGGGTTAAGTCCCGCAACGAGCGCAACCCTTGATCTTAGTTGCCAGCATTCAGTTGGGCACTCTAAGGTGACTGCCGGTGACAAACCGGAGGAAGGTGGGGATGACGTCAAATCATCATGCCCCTTATGACCTGGGCTACACACGTGCTACAATGGACAGAACAAAGGGCTGCAAGACCGCAAGGTTTAGCCAATCCCATAAATCTGTTCTCAGTTCGGATCGCAGTCTGCAACTCGACTGCGTGAAGCTGGAATCGCTAGTAATCGCGGATCAGCATGCCGCGGTGAATACGTTCCCGGGCCTTGTACACACCGCCCGTCACACCACGAGAGTTTGCAACACCCGAAGTCGGTGAGGTAACCTTTATGGAGCCAGCCGCCGAAGGTGGGGCAGATGATTGGGGTGAAGTCGTAACAAGGTAGCCGTATCGGAAGGTGCGGCTGGATCACCTCCTTTCTAAGGATATATGGAGCAGCGTACGTTTTCGTCTTGTTTAGTTTTGAAGGATCATTCCTTCAAAACATGTCTCTAGCGAGACAGGATTGTTCTTTGAAAACTAGATAACAATAAGTAATACATTCACATTGAATGCAATGCAAAGTTCATCACACATAGTGATTCTTTCTAAAGTAAGAAATGGTTAAGTTAGAAAGGGCGCACGGTGGATGCCTTGGCACTAGGAGCCGATGAAGGACGGGACGAACACCGATATGCTTCGGGGAGCTGTAAGCAAGCTTTGATCCGGAGATTTCCGAATGGGGAAACCCACTGCTCGTAATGGAGTAGTATCCATACTTGAATACATAGAGTATGAGAAGGCATACCCGGGGAACTGAAACATCTAAGTACCCGGAGGAAGAGAAAGCAAATGCGATTCCCTGAGTAGCGGCGAGCGAAACGGGAACAGCCCAAACCAAGAGGCTTGCCTCTTGGGGTTGTAGGACACTCTATACGGAGTTACAAAGGAATGATATAAGCGAAGAGGTCTGGAAAGGCCCGCCAAAGAAGGTAACAGCCCTGTAACTGAAATGTCGTTCTCTCCAGAGTGGATCCTGAGTACGGCGGAACACGTGAAATTCCGTCGGAATCCGGGAGGACCATCTCCCAAGGCTAAATACTCCCTAGTGACCGATAGTGAACCAGTACCGTGAGGGAAAGGTGAAAAGCACCCCGGAAGGGGAGTGAAATAGATCCTGAAACCGTGTGCCTACAAGTAGTCAGAGCCCGTTAACGGGTGATGGCGTGCCTTTTGTAGAATGAACCGGCGAGTTACGATCCCGTGCAAGGTTAAGCAGAAGATGCGGAGCCGCAGCGAAAGCGAGTCTGAATAGGGCGCATGAGTACGTGGTCGTAGACCCGAAACCAGGTGATCTACCCATGTCCAGGGTGAAGTTCAGGTAACACTGAATGGAGGCCCGAACCCACGCACGTTGAAAAGTGCGGGGATGAGGTGTGGGTAGGGGTGAAATGCCAATCGAACCTGGAGATAGCTGGTTCTCTCCGAAATAGCTTTAGGGCTAGCCTCAAGGTAAGAGTCTCGGAGGTAGAGCACTGATTGGACTAGGGGCCCCTACCGGGTTACCGAATTCAGTCAAACTCCGAATGCCGATGACTTATCCTTGGGAGTCAGACTGCGAGTGATAAGATCCGTAGTCGAAAGGGAAACAGCCCAGACCGCCAGCTAAGGTCCCAAAGTATACGTTAAGTGGAAAAGGATGTGGAGTTGCTTAGACAACCAGGATGTTGGCTTAGAAGCAGCCACCATTTAAAGAGTGCGTAATAGCTCACTGGTCGAGTGACTCTGCGCCGAAAATGTACCGGGGCTAAACGTATCACCGAAGCTGCGGACTGTTCTTACGAACAGTGGTAGGAGAGCGTTCTAAGGGCTGTGAAGCCAGACCGGAAGGACTGGTGGAGCGCTTAGAAGTGAGAATGCCGGTATGAGTAGCGAAAGACGGGTGAGAATCCCGTCCACCGAATGCCTAAGGTTTCCTGAGGAAGGCTCGTCCGCTCAGGGTTAGTCGGGACCTAAGCCGAGGCCGAAAGGCGTAGGCGATGGACAACAGGTTGATATTCCTGTACCACCTCCTCACCATTTGAGCAATGGGGGGACGCAGGAGGATAGGGTAAGCGCGGTATTGGATATCCGCGTCCAAGCAGTTAGGCTGGGAAATAGGCAAATCCGTTTCCCGTAAAGGCTGAGCTGTGATGGCGAGCGAAATTTAGTAGCGAAGTTCCTGATTCCACACTGCCAAGAAAAGCCTCTAGCGAGGTGAGAGGTGCCCGTACCGCAAACCGACACAGGTAGGCGAGGAGAGAATCCTAAGGTGATCGAGAGAACTCTCGTTAAGGAACTCGGCAAAATGACCCCGTAACTTCGGGAGAAGGGGTGCTTCTTAGGGTGTTAAAGCCCCGAGAAGCCGCAGTGAATAGGCCCAGGCGACTGTTTAGCAAAAACACAGGTCTCTGCGAAGCCGTAAGGCGAAGTATAGGGGCTGACGCCTGCCCGGTGCTGGAAGGTTAAGAGGAGCGCTTAGCGTAAGCGAAGGTGCGAATTGAAGCCCCAGTAAACGGCGGCCGTAACTATAACGGTCCTAAGGTAGCGAAATTCCTTGTCGGGTAAGTTCCGACCCGCACGAAAGGCGCAACGATCTGGGCACTGTCTCAACGAGAGACTCGGTGAAATTATAGTACCTGTGAAGATGCAGGTTACCCGCGACAGGACGGAAAGACCCCGTGGAGCTTTACTGCAGCCTGATATTGAATGTTGGTACAGCTTGTACAGGATAGGTAGGAGCCTTGGAAACCGGAGCGCTAGCTTCGGTGGAGGCATCGGTGGGATACTACCCTGGCTGTATTGACCTTCTAACCCGCTGCCCTTATCGGGCAGGGAGACAGTGTCAGGTGGGCAGTTTGACTGGGGCGGTCGCCTCCTAAAATGTAACGGAGGCGCCCAAAGGTTCCCTCAGAATGGTTGGAAATCATTCGCAGAGTGTAAAGGCACAAGGGAGCTTGACTGCGAGACCTACAAGTCGAGCAGGGACGAAAGTCGGGCTTAGTGATCCGGTGGTTCCGCATGGAAGGGCCATCGCTCAACGGATAAAAGCTACCCCGGGGATAACAGGCTTATCTCCCCCAAGAGTCCACATCGACGGGGAGGTTTGGCACCTCGATGTCGGCTCATCGCATCCTGGGGCTGTAGTCGGTCCCAAGGGTTGGGCTGTTCGCCCATTAAAGCGGTACGCGAGCTGGGTTCAGAACGTCGTGAGACAGTTCGGTCCCTATCCGTCGCGGGCGCAGGAAATTTGAGAGGAGCTGTCCTTAGTACGAGAGGACCGGGATGGACGCACCGCTGGTGTACCAGTTGTTCTGCCAAGGGCATCGCTGGGTAGCTATGTGCGGACGGGATAAGTGCTGAAAGCATCTAAGCATGAAGCCCCCCTCAAGATGAGATTTCCCATTCCGCAAGGAAGTAAGATCCCTGAAAGATGATCAGGTTGATAGGTCTGAGGTGGAAGCGTGGTGACACGTGGAGCTGACAGATACTAATAGATCGAGGACTTAACCTATATTCTAATGTGAAGTTTGAACATTGTTATCTAGTTTTGAGAGAACATTCTCTCCATCAGGTTTGGTGGCGATAGCGAAGAGGTCACACCCGTTCCCATACCGAACACGGAAGTTAAGCTCTTCAGCGCCGATGGTAGTTGGGGGTTTCCCCCTGTGAGAGTAGGACGCCGCCAAGCTTGTTATCTTTATATCATCGCGGGGTGGAGCAGTTCGGTAGCTCGTCGGGCTCATAACCCGAAGGTCGCAGGTTCAAATCCTGCCCCCGCAACCAAAATGGTCCGGTAGTTCAGTTGGTTAGAATGCCTGCCTGTCACGCAGGAGGTCGCGGGTTCGAGTCCCGTCCGGACCGCCATTTTTATGACTTGTAAACGAAAACGTATAGTTTCGTTTTTTTTTATGTCTTTTTCTTTCTACAAGTGCCCAAGTTGCAATGAAATGATTTATGTTTGGCTACACTATAAGAAAGAATAGATAGATTACCTCAACTCAGCCTGGTTTTTTCACACCAGGCTTTCTTTATATCATTTTTAGTTGGAACTGAGACTTATATTCGCTACACTAATACTAACTGTGTTTGACCTCATGTCTACTTAACCAATTGATTGCAAGAAGGGGCTGTCTTTTTATGGATGAATTTGATCTTATTCGCCGAATCACACCAAAAGATACATATCAGCGCTCTTTGATCATGGGCATCGGTGATGATGCAAGTGTTTATCAACCTCATTCACATTGTGAAGAGGTCGTTTGTGTTGATACAATGGTGGAGCATGTTCATTTTCGTTTTGACTTTTCCACACCATTTGAAGTTGGCTTTAAGGCAGTGGCAGTCAATGTCAGTGATATCGCTGCAATGGGAGGGACCCCAAAGTATTATCTTGTTTCAATTGCGATCCCGCCTCATGGTGATGAGACAATCGTCACGGAACTTTACGAGGGAATGAAAGCGTTGGCTGACTCTTATCATATGGATTTAATTGGTGGAGATACAGTGGCCACCCGCAGTGACTTTGTTATTACCGTGACGGTGATTGGTGAGGTTTCAAAGGGAAAAGCTTGTTATCGTCACAGTGCTCAGACTGGAGACGTTGTCTTTGTCACAGGTGAACTCGGTTCATCAGCTGCTGGGTTATCAATCTTAATGAACAAAGCAGCCCCTTCTAAGGCGGTCGATGCTGATTTTTTTCTTAAGCGTCATAAAATGCCTCAGCCTCATATTGCTGCTGGACACATTTGTTCAAGTTTCCCGCGGGTCACCTTGAATGATGTAAGTGATGGATTAGCGAGTGAGTTGAATGAGATAGCCGAAGCGAGCTGTGTGATGATCGAGATAGAAGCTGATAAGCTTCCAATTCATCCAGATTTACAGGTGCTGCGCAAAGACTGGCTTGAATGGGTGTTATTTGGGGGAGAAGACTTTGTTTTAACTGGTACGATACCAGAATCTAATTGGGAAAGCTTTGAATCGCAATGTCAAAAAGAAGGCATTCAGGTCACACGTATTGGACAAGTCAAAGATGATCAAGCAGCCAGTGTTATGTTAAAAGACAATGATCAACAAACAATGTTAATGAAAAAAGGATATAATCATTTTAAGAAATGAGGTGACATCAACGGTGAAATTAACATGGACGACAAAAGGTGCGGATGAGACGAAACGAATTGCCGCTGCTTTGGCCAAACTTGTGATGCCAGGCGATGTATTGACATTAGAAGGAGATTTAGGTGCAGGCAAAACCACTTTTTCAAAAGGTTTTGCGGAAGGCTTAGGAATTACCCGTATCGTCAACAGCCCCACCTTTACAATTATTAAAGAATATACTGATGGCAGACTGCCACTTTATCATATGGACGTGTATCGCATGGAAGATGCAGATGAAGAGATCGGACTCGAAGAATATTTTGAGGGTGAAGGTATATGCTTGGTTGAATGGGCACATCTTATTGAGCCTCAATTGCCTTCTTCCTATTTAAAAATAGAAATGCTGAGAACAGAACGTGAAGAAGAACGGCATCTCACGTTTGATGCAAAAGGGGAGCGTTATGAGACCCTTTGTAAGGAGATGAAAGAATTTGACCATACTGGCCATTGATACATCAAACCATACACTAGGAATTGCTCTTGTAAGAGATTTCACTGTGATTGGCGAGAGCATTACGTATTTAAAAAAGAACCATTCCGTCCGAGCGATGCCTACTGTTGAAGCATTGATGAAAGAATGTGGTGTATCACCAAGCGAACTAAGCAAAATCGTTGTAGCAAAAGGACCTGGTTCTTACACTGGCGTCAGAATCGGTGTTACCATCGCAAAAACACTTGCGTGGACCCTGTCTATCCCGATATCAGCTGTTTCGAGTTTAGAAACACTTGCGGCAAATGGCCAATATTTTGATGGATATATCTCACCTCTATTTGATGCGAGAAGAGGCCAAGTTTATACCGGACTATATATGTTTGAAAAGGGTAAGATCAAAGAGGTAGAACCAGATCAAAATATCCTGCTCACGGATTGGCTTCATGAACTGAAGCAGACAGGAAAGCCTGTTCTATTTCTTGGGCAAGATGTGCATCTTCATGAAGAGAGCATTCGCTCCATTTTAGGAGAAACGGCTGTACTGGCAGAGGGGACATTTCATAACCCAAGACCTGCAGTGCTTGCATTTTTAGGCGCAGATCGTCCTGCTGAAGATGTCCATCAGCTTGTTCCTAACTATATTCGTTTGGCAGAAGCGGAAGTGAAATGGCTTGAAGGACAAAAATAATCTTAACCTAGCAGAGATTCGACAAATGACAGTAGCAGACATTCCAGAGGTGTATACGATTGAAGTGCATTCGTTTACAGCACCCTGGAAAAAGGAATCGTTTGTGTATGAGATTCTCCATAACCAATACAGCCATTATTTCCTCATCGAAGAAGATAAGAAGCCTGTTGGGTATTGCGGGGTCTGGATTGTCATGGACGATGCACAAATTACGAACATTGCCATTCTCCCTGAGCATAGAGGAAAAGGCTACGGGGAAGCATTGCTTCGACATGTCATGGAATTTTGCAAAGAAAAAAAGACAGATCATCTTTCTTTAGAGGTGCGGGTTTCGAATACACCAGCACAATCCCTCTATGAAAAGCTCGGTTTCAGACCAGCTTCAATTCGAAAGAATTATTATACGGATAATGGAGAAGATGCATTAGTCATGTGGGTGAATATAAATGAGTGAACAAACAGATCGATTCATATTAGGTATAGAAACAAGCTGCGATGAAACAGCTGCGTCCATTGTCAAAAATGGAAAGGAAATCGTGGCAAATGTGGTGGCCTCGCAAATAGACAGTCATAAACGATTTGGCGGTGTTGTACCCGAAATTGCTTCAAGGCATCACGTGGAGCAAATCACCATCGTCTTAGAAGAAGTGATGGCACAGGCGGGTATGAGCTTTAAGGATTTAGATGCGATTGCTGTCACAGAAGGACCTGGCCTCGTCGGTGCTCTGCTGATTGGTGTCAATGCAGCAAAGGCACTGAGCTTTGCCCATCAAATTCCTCTTGTAGGTGTTCATCATATTGCAGGGCATATTTATGCAAACCAGCTTGTTGATGAATTGGAGTTTCCGTGTTTAGCTCTTGTTGTCTCTGGCGGACATACTGAGCTTGTTTTAATGAAGGAGCACGGATCTTTTGAGGTCATCGGAGAAACATTAGATGATGCAGCTGGAGAAGCGTACGATAAAGTGGCCCGGACGATGGGTCTCCCGTATCCAGGCGGACCTCACATTGATCGGTTAGCGCATGAAGGGGAGCCGACAATTAAGCTTCCTCGTGCATGGCTTGAAGAAGGATCCTATCACTTTAGCTTCAGTGGTTTAAAATCAGCTGTGATCAACACCTTACACAATGCGTCACAAAAGGGTGAAACGATTGCCCCAGAGAATTTGGCCGCAAGTTTTCAAGCAAGCGTCATTGAGGTGCTTGTTGGGAAAACATTGAAAGCAGCAGAAGCCTATGGTGTGAAGCAAGTTGTTCTAGCTGGAGGAGTCGCTGCCAATAAAGGACTAAGAGAAGCTTTAACCTCAGCATTTACGAAGCTGCCAGACGTGAAGGTCATTATTCCGCCATTATCTCTTTGTACAGACAATGCAGCCATGATCGCTGCTGCTGGAACCGTTGCATTTGAAAAAGGAATCAGAGGCGATATGACGATGAATGGCCAGCCAGGGTTATCACTAGTCTCATATGAATGAAAACTCCTGTGGATTACAGGGGTTTTTTATTTTTCGATGAAAGCGATTTATTCACATGTAAACGTTATATATCCACAATTGTTAGAAAATTTTGTTTTAAAATGAAGAGGGTGTGTATAAATATGATCTTTTTTGTGGATATGTGATTAAAACTCTGTGGATAAAGTGGATAAGTCCAAAGTATTTAAGAATAATCAAGAAGTTATTGTGGGTATCGTTGTGGATAATAAATTTTCATTGAAAGAAAAAAGAGTACCCTTAGGGCACTCTTTAAGCTTCTGACAGCTCTTCCCACTCCGCAAAAAGTGATTCCAGCTCTTGATTGAGCGTATCATTTTCTGTCTGAATGTCTTGGACCTTTTCGTGATCTTGAAAAATTTCAGGATCACATAGAAGCTTTTCATTTTCACTGAGCTTTTCTTCAATGACAGCAATACGTTCTTCAATTTCTTCGATTCTGCGCTGCTTTTGTCTTTCTTTCTTTTTCAGCTCTTTTTCTTCCGCATAAGAAAGCTTTGCCTTTTCTGCTTGCTGTGCAGCTTGTATTTTAAGCGGTTCATTTTCTTGAAGTGCCTCCAGCTCTAGTTGTTCATTTTTCTTTTCAAGATAGTAATCATAATCACCGAGATATTCTCTTGTTTCTGTAGGCGAAAGCTCAAATACTTTCGTGGCGAGACGATTGATAAAATAACGATCATGCGAGACAAATAAGATGGTTCCTGGATAATCAATTAGTGCATTCTCTAAAATTTCCTTACTATCTAAGTCCAGATGGTTTGTAGGCTCATCGAGAATAAGAAAGTTGGCTTTTTGGAGCATCAGCTTTGCTAGTGCAAGGCGTGCTTTTTCTCCACCGCTTAATGCATGGACAGGCTTTAAAACGTCATCACCGGAAAATAGGAAGTTTCCTAAACATGTCCGAATTTCTTTTTCATTCATATGAGGATAATCATCCCAAAGCTCATTGAGCACTTTTTTCGAGGATGTCAGTTTGGCTTGCTCTTGGTCATAGTAGCCGATCGTGACATGAGATCCAAAAGTGATCTCGCCTTTTACTGGTGTTAATGTGTTTGTTAACGTTTTTAAAAGGGTTGATTTCCCGATCCCGTTAGGACCAATGAGTGCCACACTATCCTCTCGTTTAATCTGAAAAGAAAGAGAGGATAGGAGCGGTGTTTTTTCATCATAACGAATATCGAGATCATGCACCTTCAGCACATCATTGCCGCTTTGTCTCGTAATATCAAAATGAAAGTTTGCGGATTTTTCGTCTCCTAAAGGCTTATCTAAACGATCCATCCGTTCGAGCTGCTTGCGTCTGCTTTGAGCGCGCTTTGTGGTCGAGGCTCTTGCCAGGTTGCGATCCACGAAATCCTGAAGCTTTGAGATCTCTTCTTGCTGCTTTTCGTAGAGTTTCATATCACGCTCTAGCTGCTCTGCTTTCAGCTCAAGATACTTACTATAGTTTCCTGCAAACTTTTTCATCGAAGTTCTTGAGACTTCATAGACGTGGTTTACGACTTTGTCTAAGAAATAGCGGTCATGGGACACGATGAGAATGGCACCTGTATAATTTTGCAAATACTGCTCCAGCCATGATAAGGTATCAATATCTAAATGGTTGGTCGGCTCATCCAGAATTAAGAGTTCTGGTTTCATTAATAAGAGCTTTCCAAGCGCTAGACGGGTTTTCTGGCCGCCGCTTAAGGATTGGACGGTTGTCTCATCTTCGAAATGACTAAAGCCGAGTCCATGAAGAATGGAGCGGACATCTGCTTCATATTGATAGCCGCCTTGATCTTTAAATTCCTGCTGCAGCCTGTCATAGGTTTTCATAAGGGCATCCAGCTCAGAACCTGTGGAAGAAGCCATTTTCTCCTCAATGGTTCTCATTTCTTGTTCCATCTCTTTTAAATGATCAAAAACCGATAATAATTCGTCTTTTAACGTACGTGTAGACGTTACATCGGTATGCTGTGCTAAATAGCCGATCGATAGGTCTTTTGGTTTGATGATCTCACCTTGCTCGTAAGACATTTGACCGGCAATGATTTTTAAAAGCGTGGATTTGCCTGCGCCGTTACGACCTACAATGGCAATGCGATCCCTTGCTTTGACTTCCAATTTTATATTCGTTAAAACGGTATCAGCGCCAAACGATTTGGACAGCTGATTCACTTGTAGAATCATCATGTAACTTCACCTCTGCTATAATATGTTAAGTGTAGCTTATCAGCAGTAAACCGGCAAATGTTACATACAATCGCCATATTCAAATGAAAGACAGATAGGAAAAAATAGTGTATCATTTGAGTGAGGGAGCGTTGAAAGATGAGTCAATTTAGCCACTTTAACGAACAGGGAAGAGCAAAGATGGTCGACATTAGTGACAAATCGTCTACAGTGAGAACCGCCGTTGCTGTTTCAAGTGTTCGTATGATAAAAGAAGTGTTTCATAAAATAGAGCAACGTGAAATTGGAAAAGGAGATGTGCTGTCTGTTGCACAGGTTGCTGGCATCATGGCAGCAAAGCAAACATCTACCATCATTCCAATGTGTCATCCGCTTGCACTAAAAGGCGTGGATATCTCCTTTCATTGGGAGGAAGACGGAAATGCGCACATCCTGAACATACAAGTACAGGTAAAAACAAAAGGAAGTACGGGTGTGGAGATGGAAGCGCTCACTTCTGCTTCAGTATGTGCACTGACCGTTTACGACATGTGCAAAGCGATTGATAAAGGCATGATCATCGGTCCTACCTATCTAATTGAAAAGACAGGCGGGAAAAACGGTGATTTTCACAGAGCATCTGATATTTAAGTTGGAGGACCTTATATGAATATAGATCAGTCAAAAATTCCACAAGCGACAGCCAAACGTTTGCCGCTATACTACCGTTTTTTAAAAAATCTGCATGCATCAGGAAAACAAAGGGTGTCATCGGCAGAGCTTAGTGATGCAGTCAAAGTGGATTCTGCCACCATTCGCCGAGATTTTTCGTACTTTGGTGCACTTGGGAAGAAAGGGTATGGCTATAATGTCGATTATCTCTTGACCTTCTTCAGAAAGACCCTTGACCAAGATGAAATGACCAATGTCATGCTCATCGGTGTCGGGAATTTAGGGACTGCTTTTTTACACTATAATTTCATAAAAAATAATAATACAAAAATTTCAATGGCTTTTGACGTCAATGAGAGTAAAATAGGAAGTGAGATAGGCGGCGTGCCTGTCTATGATTTGGATAAGCTTGAAGAGCATGTTCAAGAGGTAGGAGATATCCCTGTTGCGATTTTGACAGTACCTGCCGTAGCAGCTCAATCCATTACAGATCGTTTGATTGCCCTTGGCATCAAAGGAATCCTTAACTTTACGCCGGCTCGATTGAATGTGCCGGAACACATTCGAATTCATCATATAGATTTGGCGGTTGAACTTCAGTCTCTTGTGTATTTCTTAAAGCATTACTCTGTTACGCAGGAGGACTGACGAAAAGGGGTAAAGGGGGTGGAGCAAATGGGTCCGATCGGTCCTGGGAGTTTGATTCTGATTGCGATTGTAGCGCTCATTATTTTTGGGCCGAAAAAGCTTCCTGAATTAGGAAGAGCAGCAGGAGATACACTACGTGAATTCAAAAATGCCACAAAAGGCTTAGCTGATGATCAGGAAGAAAAAAAGAAAAAAGAAGATCAGTAGAATAGGATGAGCTTCATGAATGTCAAAGATATGCCGCTTATGGAGCATATTGTGGAACTGCGAAAACGTTTAGTGATCATTGCGATGTTTTTTGTCGCCTTTATGGTGGCTGGTTTTTTTCTCGCGAAGCCGGTCATTGTGTATTTACAAAATACCGATGAAGCGGCAACACTCACGCTGAACGCATTTAAGCTTACAGATCCACTGTACGTGTTTATGCAGTTCGCATTTGTCATTGCTTTGGTTTTGACGTGTCCCGTTATTTTATATCAGCTGTGGGCGTTTGTGAGTCCTGGCTTATATGAAAAAGAAAGAAAGGTGACACTTGCTTACATTCCGATTGCACTGCTTTTATTTTTGAGCGGTGTGGCTTTCTCTTATTTTATTTTGTTTCCGTTTGTCGTCGACTTTATGATGCGAATGTCGAATGATTTAAATGTAGAGCAAGTCATTGGGATTCATGAGTATTTTACATTTCTGATGCAGTTAACACTTCCATTTGGCTTTTTGTTTCAGATGCCCGTCGTGTTGATGTTTCTCACAAGACTTGGTATCATCACACCGATGTTTTTATCAAAAATACGGAAGTATGCCTATTTTGTCCTCCTTGTCATTGCCGCACTTATTACACCGCCAGAGCTTGTTTCTCACCTCATGGTCACCTTGCCAATGCTCGTTTTATATGAAGTGAGCATTATCATTTCGAGAGTGACCTACCGCAAAATGCAGCAAACAGAGGAGAAAGAAAAACATTATGTTTCATAAAAAAGCATCATGATCCAATGAGGATCACGATGCTTTTTCTATTGTATAAGAAATTGATTGATCGCGTGAAAGAGGTGCTCATAATAGGCGGGCACATGCGGGACAAAATCATGAACACCCACTTCGATGCTTTTCTCACGTCGTTCTTCATTTGCATCAACTTGAAAGCCCTCGATTCGAATTCTTTCAAATGTCCCTGTTAACAGCTGCTGCGCATCAAGCAGCTTTGCTCTGTAGAGACCAGCGACTTCTTCTTTCTGTAGATGAACTTCCATGTGCTCAACTTGATTCATATAAAGGTACACATGGCAGAACTCACGATCGATGAACGAAGGCATATGGATTTCATCCTGTATGACACCTGCAAAGGTGAGGTTCTCAAAAGGGATGGAAAGACCAAGTTCTTCTTCTACCTCTCTTAAGCCATCAGAAGGCTGTTCATCTGCGAGAAGATGGCCCGCTGCGGTGATATCAAACAGAGAAGGAAAATCCTTTTTTGCGGGACTTCTTAGCTGAAAATAGAGATATACGGTGTTATGCTCTTTTTTAAGAAGCCAGAAATGAAATGTTTCATGCCAATGGCCTTGGGCGTGGACAACTGAACGAGCGGCAGCTCCAATTGTTTCATGCTGATCATTGAATATACGAAGTTTTTCATGTTCCATGAAGATACATCCTCCATAAAAAAACCATTTTCCAACAGTGGAAAATGGTTTTTAATTTATTTTTGCTGCTGTTTTTTGAGTTTGACAGAGAAGGCAAACATTTTAAGCGCGATATTGATATTATAGGCCGCAAACACCATCAGCAAAATACTGTAAAATGACCACATGTCACCTGGGTTTTGAATGGCCATATAGGTGAAAGCCACACCTACGGCAAAATAAATGATGCCCCATACGACTGGGTTTCTCATGAGAAAAAGCCTCCAATAATCATTTGCATGGTTTGAGATTGTTCTTCAATCATTTTTTTCACTGGCTCAATCTGCACAAGAACGACAAGTGAATTCATCAGCATGTGAGCGCCGATTGGAACAATGATTCGTTTTGTTTTCGCATATAAAAAGGCAAAGGTAAAGCCCATTGCGGTATAGAGCAAGATATGGGGAAAATCATAGTGTACAGCAGCGAAAACCACTGAACTGGCAAGTGCTCCAATGAAGAAATTCGTTTTTTCATAAATCACACCAAAGATGATTTTACGGAAAATGATTTCCTCTAAGATTGGACCAATCAGGGCGATGACAATGACAAGCCAAGGAACGGCATCCATAATGGATAAAATGGTTTGCGTATTTTCTGACTCACGGCCAATGCCGAATGCATATTGTTCAATCGCCCCCGCAATTGATTGTGCAAAGAGGGAAAGAAAGAAACCGCCAATGATCCATGCGATAGCAGAACCGATTGAAACTGGCGCTTCATTTCGCAGTGAAGCTTTTGGGACGGTTCGAAGGATGAGCAGAATAATGATTAATCCGATACAAAAACTGATGATTGTCCACGTTCCTGATAATTTTGAAAGCTCTGTTTGAGTCATCGGTGATTGAATGAATCCCAGCCACTTCATAATGAGCACATAAGGAAACGCAGAAACCTGCACCAATATATACGTTAAGATGATGTACCAATATTGTTTTTTCAAGTAACGAAAACCCCTTTACTAAAAGAACTAGATTTATTGTAACACAAGTCTCCTTTTTCGATGAAAAGGAAAGAATCTGAGATCAAAAAAGATCGTGAAAGCGTAAAAATTTTTAAAGGTTTTTACTTGAAATTGCAGAAGACATTCTTTATTATAATAAATGTGTTAGCACTCTCTGGTGATGAGTGCTAAAAAAGACTACATATAAAAATTGAGGAGGTTGTTTCTTATGTTAAAGCCATTAGGCGATCGCGTAATCATTGAACTCGTTGAATCTGAGGAAAAAACCGCTAGCGGTATTGTTTTACCGGATTCTGCAAAAGAAAAACCGCAAGAAGGTAAAATTGTTGCAGCAGGTTCAGGGCGTGTACTTGAAAGTGGTGAGCGCGTTGCGTTAGAAGTAAGCACAGGCGACCGCATTATCTTCTCAAAATATGCAGGCACTGAAGTGAAATATGAAGGCAAAGAATATTTAATCCTTCGTGAGAGCGACATTTTAGCTGTTATTGGCTAATCACATAAAAAATTGAGATAAATTTTTAAAAAGACTGAGGAGGTTTCGTTATTATGGCAAAAGATATTAAGTTCAGTGAAGAAGCACGTCGCGCGATGTTACGCGGTGTAGATGCACTTGCAGATGCTGTAAAAGTAACTTTAGGACCTAAAGGACGTAACGTGGTTCTTGAGAAAAAATTCGGTTCTCCACTTATCACAAATGATGGTGTAACGATTGCAAAAGAAATCGAATTAGAAGATGCATTTGAAAACATGGGTGCAAAACTTGTGGCTGAAGTTGCAAGCAAAACAAACGACGTAGCTGGTGACGGTACTACGACTGCAACAGTTCTAGCTCAAGCGATGATCCGTGAAGGTCTGAAAAACGTAACAGCTGGTGCAAACCCTGTTGGCGTGCGTAAAGGGATCGAAGAAGCAGTGAAAGTAGCACTTGAAGGCTTGCACGAGATTTCTAAACCAATCGAAGGCAAAGAATCAATTGCTCAAGTTGCGGCTATTTCTGCAGCAGATGAAGAAGTCGGCAGCCTAATCGCAGAAGCTATGGAACGTGTAGGTAACGACGGAGTTATCACAATTGAAGAATCTAAAGGATTCACAACTGAGCTTGAAGTGGTTGAAGGTATGCAATTTGACCGCGGATATGCTTCACCATACATGGTGACGGATTCTGATAAGATGGAAGCGGTTCTTGAAAATCCTTACATCTTAATTACGGATAAAAAGATCACAAACATTCAAGAAATCCTTCCTGTACTTGAGCAAGTTGTACAACAAGGAAAACCATTATTGCTCATTGCTGAAGATGTAGAAGGCGAAGCACTTGCAACTCTTGTTGTGAACAAACTTCGTGGTACATTCAACGCAGTGGCAGTAAAAGCACCTGGATTCGGTGATCGTCGTAAAGCAATGCTTGAAGACATCTCTGTTCTAACTGGCGGAGAATTAATCACAGAAGACCTAGGACTTGACCTGAAATCAACTGAAATCGGTCAGCTTGGCCGCGCGTCTAAAGTTGTTGTGACAAAAGAAAACACAACAATCGTAGAGGGCTCAGGAGATTCTGCTCAAATTGCAGCACGTGTGAACCAAATCCGTGCTCAAGTAGAAGAAACAACTTCTGAATTCGATAAAGAAAAATTACAAGAACGTCTTGCAAAACTAGCTGGCGGCGTCGCTGTCATCAAAGTTGGTGCTGCAACTGAAACAGAACTAAAAGAGCGTAAACTACGCATCGAGGATGCACTGAACTCAACTCGCGCAGCAGTTGAAGAAGGTATCGTATCCGGTGGTGGTACAGCACTTGTGAATGTATACAACAAAGTCGCTTCAATCGAAGCTGATGGTGACGTTCAAACAGGTGTGAACATCGTTCTACGTTCTCTTGAAGAGCCAATTCGTCAAATCGCTCACAACGCAGGTCTTGAAGGGTCCGTTATCGTTGAGCGCTTGAAAAACGAAGAAATTGGCGTAGGCTTCAACGCAGCAACAAACGAATGGGTAAACATGATCGAAAAAGGAATCGTTGACCCAACAAAAGTAACTCGCTCTGCACTTCAAAACGCAGCTTCTGTAGCAGCAATGCTTCTAACAACTGAAGCAGTCGTTGCTGACAAACCAGAAGAAGGCGGCTCAGGCGGCGGAATGCCGGATATGGGCGGCATGGGTGGAATGGGCGGAATGATGTAACACCCTCGAAAACCCCTTGAAATATAGGGGTTTTTGTTATGTCTTCATGAATTTGATCACATGCAATAAAAAGTATCAGGGCTGCTGAATTGAAACCTTTACTGCTTTTCAACCGTTAAAATAAGAGCAAGTGATTTCATGGGTTTTTACCCGATACGGTATTTTAAAAAGAAAAGCGGTGATCATATGGGCTTCACTACATGGGTAGCGATTATTGTTGCACTGGCCGTTGTGTTTGGAGTGTTTGGATCAAAGAAGCGTGATAAATAAAAAACCCACTTCCAATTGGAGGGTGGGTTTTTTATTGCAAATACAACATTAATTGGTTATACTAATTTTAGTTGTTTGTTGTAAATGCAACAAAAGGAGTCGAGGTACATGAAAGAGATTTTGCGGGAGATCGGCGTGATTGCTCGTGCGCTTGATTCCATAAGTAATATTGAATTTAAAGAATACGATTTAACGAAGGGGCAGTATTTGTATCTTGTGCGTATTTGTGAGGAGCCTGGTATCATTCAGGAAAAGCTGGCGGAAATGATTAAGGTGGATCGAACTACGGCGGCTCGGGCTATCAAAAAGCTAGAACTGCATGGGTTTATTGAGAAAAAAGAGGATCGTGTGAATAAAAAAATCAAAAAGCTGTTTCCAACTGAAAAAGGGGAAACGGTCTACCCAATGATCAAACGAGAACATGATTATTCGAATCAAGTGGCGCTCAGTGGGTTTTCTGAGGAAGAAGCGGAACAGATTTATGAGTATCTTCTAAGGGTGCGAAAGAATATAGAAAAAGACTGGGAAGATGTGAAAAAAGGGATAAAGAGAAGCTACTAATTAATAAGGAGGGCGACTTTATGACCGTCAATTTCATTCGGTGCAATGTACAACATGTAAAGGAGCTACAGAAAATAGGGATCAATACGTTTAAAGAAACCTTTCTGGATCAAAACAAAGTGGAACATATCGAAGCTTACGTGAAGACAGCTTTTCACCTAAACCAGCTGTTAAAGGAATTACAGCACCCTTCTTCACAGTTTTATTTTGTTCAAGTGAATGGGGAAGTAGCTGGTTATTTGAAGATCAATATGAATGATGCCCAATCAGAAGAGATGGGGAGTGACGCGTTAGAGATTGAAAGAATTTATATCAAGCAGTCCTTTCAAAAGCAAGGATTAGGCAAATATTTAATCGATCAAGCCATTGAAATTGCGAAAAATCATCATAAACGGGATGTTTGGCTTGGGGTGTGGGAGCACAATAGAGCGGCCATCGCTTTCTATCAAAAGCATGGGTTTGTTCAAACAGGGGTGCACGCCTTTCTCATGGGGGACGAAGAGCAAATGGATTTCATTATGACCAAAACATTGAGGTGATCAAAAAGGGGGAAGGGTACATGCATGTTCCATCATTTTTTCAAGTGAAAGATATGGAGAAAATCAAATCATTTATTCAATCTCATTCATTTGCAACAGTTGTGACGACATCGAATGGAAAGCCCATTGCGACACATATTCCGTTGAGTTTTCATCAAGTTGACGATTCGTATGTGATCTCAGGGCATATGGCGATTGGGAATCCTCAGTGGAAAACGTTTGAAGAGAGCGAGAAGACGCTCGTCATCTTTCAAGGGCCGCATGCCTACATATCCTCTTCATGGTATGAAAAAGAAGCAGTACCAACATGGAATTACCAGGCTGTTCATGTTTATGGAAAGGCGGAACTGCTTGAAAAATCGGAACTGGTTAAGGAATTAACCACAATGCTGGAGACATACGAAACTCACAGAGAACATCCAGTGTTATGGGATACGTTGTCTGAGGAACTGTTAGAGAAGCAAATGAAAGGCATTGTAGGTTTTAAAATCATCATTGATGAAGTTCAGGCAGCTTTCAAATTAAGCCAAAATCGCCACGAAAGGGATTATGACCGCATCATTGAAAAGCTGGAGGCAGAGGGTGAAGTGGAAATGGCTGAGGCGATGAAAAGAGAGTTCCGTGTAAGAGGCTTCTCGAAAGATCAGTTATTCTTATGAAGCGCTAAAAATGAATGAGAACGTTACTTAAACACTTTCTTCTAGGAAAGTGTTTTTTTGTGATGATAAATAAAAAAGCCCTCATCATTCAAGGGCTTTAATGAAACAAATTATTTTACTTTAACTGTGAAGGTTACATCTTTACTATTCATGTAATCGTCAGTTGTGACATTTCCAAATTTCAGCTTTAATTCTTTGATATTTTTAATGTTGATCTCTTTGCCCTCAGGAGCTAAGAATTGAATAACACCATCTTGTTTAACGCCACCTTCAACTTCGCCACCAATATCACCATCAGTCATAAACATATTGGCATCTAATTGCATGCTTCCAGCTACAACTTTACCTTGATCTGGATAGAAGTTTAGAACTTTATCTGTTGTATTTTCGATATTCATCCCAACATTGATTCTATCCTTCATAATTTTAATCTCGCCAAGGTTTACTTTCATTCCTTGAGCAGTTGTTTTGTGTTTGCTCGCATTTATTTTCTTTGAACCATCGTCTTTTTTGTTTTTTGATTGTGTTTTTGTGCTTGTAGACTCTTTTTCTTTAGATGCACCTGTAGACACATCTTCTGTTGAGCCGCAAGCAGCCAGTGTAAATGTTAGCCCTAAAGCTAA
Source organism: Bacillus sp. FSL L8-0654 (assembly GCF_038629965.1). Classification (NCBI taxonomy): domain Bacteria; kingdom Bacillati; phylum Bacillota; class Bacilli; order Caryophanales; family Bacillaceae; genus Bacillus; species Bacillus sp. FSL L8-0654. Next base: position 603,859 of record NZ_CP152026.1, read on the forward strand.
AAATAAAGCATAGAATTTCTTCAAAATGAAAATCCCCTTTTGTTTAATTTATATAAGCGTCCTGTGCTTATATATTGATCATGACTATTATAATAGGATAAAAGTACTTGTAAATCAACAAAAAATGATAAAAATAGAAAATAATTGTTTTGGATTGTTTTTTATAAACCAGTTAGCTTAAAATTACATAAAATCCACTTCTTGTGACTTAAAACGAACTTGAATTTCCTTATAATAGAATTATTATAAGGGATTGGGAGTGATTGAGATGGAAGGTTCGTCAATCAAGACGGTTAATAGAGAGGATCAACATGAATTCTTGTTTCTGAATATATCTTCAAATACAGTTGGGGCTCTTTCGAAGGAATCTGCTGAGAGGATTCTAAGTGAGAGGGATACCGATGAAATACACCAATTGATGTATGTTCCTATTGAAATTCATGAAGATCTCAAATGGCTGATTCATTCTTTGCATAAAGCCATCATGGATGAAAAAGATGTACGTGTCGTTCTTGAATTGGCTGATCTACTCTATTTCTTTGTTGTCCCTGCTTACAAAGAAGAATTGATGAGCCAAGAAGATTTGTCACACATGGTGAATGATATATTATTTATGTTGGATCTTTGGACAGATGAAAACATAATAGAGTTAGTTGATGCCATTCAATATGAATTACAAAGAGTAGAGAGAAAAGGCTTGTAGAGCAATCTCTACAAGCTTTATTCTCTATTTTTATGCAGTTGTGTTATTGACGACAGGCTCTTTTCTAAACACGCCCATGCAGCCTGCAATGATGATTAATACAGCTGGAAGGATGAAGAACATAGAAATAGAAATAATGCCGCCTACAGCAGATACTAATAATAAAATTCCACCAAGCTTTGCTTTTTTCTTTACAATGACAGATGAGACAATGGCAAGAATAGAGAAAAGCATTGCTGCCCAGCCTAATCCTGTAATTTCACTCGTGCCTGAATCGCTAAATGCTGCATCGATTCCTCCGAAAGCAAGAGCGAACATTGCGCCGAAAAATCCAAAAATACCTCCAATTAAACCTAAAACAAATTCAGTTGTTCTTTTCATGATACTTTCCTCCGATATGTAAATAAGAATTGTTGGTACTTAAGAACCAACACAATCTTACTAATCGGCATTCTTTTCATAAAGTTAATAGTTTTGTTAAAAAAAACAAGAAAATCCATAAAGGATTTTCTTGTCCAATTATTGGGCTCTCTCCCAAGTGATTCTTGTTTCATTGGTTGTTTTCTTTCCCTTTGCCAGCACCTTGCCGTTTTCTTGTTTTACGGTGATGTTTAGGTCATAAAAGGAATAGAGGGCGCCGAGGCTGTCATTTTCCGGTTTATGAAGATTGTTTTCTTTTTCAGTTGATGCTCCAATGGCCAGCGTTTTTGCAAAGTTTAAACCGATGACTTCAGCGTAATCACTATTGGTATCAGAGGAAGCCGTTACGTTTAAAGAAATGACTTTTTTCTTTTGATCAACGGTGATGTCAGTGTCTTTGATGAGTTTAGACTGTTCCATCACTTCTTTCGTTTCCTTTTGAATGCGTTCATTAATCGTTGGAAGTGCCTTAGATTCTGGTTTTTGTTCTTTTGTCGTATTTGAGCAAGCTGCTAGAATGGAGAGACTTGCAACTAGACTCATGAAAACAAGTAGACTTTTTTTCACGTTCGTTCTCCTTTTTTCTTCGAATGATGTATGTTTATGTTACCACGAATCGTTGTTTTGATTAAAAGAGAAGTGTTGATAAGCTGTGAACAATAAAAAGCACCCAATGGAGGGTGCTTTTTTCTTATTGTGCTGAAAGGCTTGTACTTAATGGGATAGAAGAAATGACGGTGAATTTAGGAGCTGCGGCACCGGATTCTAAATTTTTACGTAAAAGCGATGATTTGATTGACCCATCCCAATTTTTATAGACACTTCCTGATGTATTTGCGCGAAGTTGTACATTCGAAAAGCTTGCTTGTGAATAGCTGTTTGTTCCATTATCCTGTACGCCATGTACCATTTTGACAACATCAAGGTTTTTCAGACGGCTAGGGTTGTAAACAGGCTGCTTATAGCGCAGTTTCCCATTGACATATAGTGACACCGTGCCATCACCATTGTTGATGAGCTTTAAGTTGACACGTGCGCCATCTTTAATACTTGTATCGTATTCGCTGTTCCAGTATTTACTGCCGCCTTGTGAGCCGCTGCCTAGAAAAACTTTATAGCCAGAAGACGTTTTTGAAATACCGCTCTCTACTACAGCAGAGCCGAGACCGAGATACCAGTCCGCATAGCCGTTTTTAATGGTGGCTGTTTTCGGAAGGACAATATCAGCAGAGATACCTGACCATTTGGCTTCATCTGTTTGCGTCACAATGGCGCCGTGACGAGGACTAGCCGCTGAGGCAGGAAGACTTGAAAACATCAAAACGAAGGCCAAACTTACAATCAAAACGGTGAAACACTTTTTCATGAAAATTCCCCCTTAAATTTGATTCACTTTTATTATATAAAATGAAAGAGGGGGGCTGCTTACCATGTTCTGACTGTTTATGGTAGTATTTATGAACTTTATCGGTCATAAAGTGGTCAACTTGTATTTGAATTGTAATGTATCTGTAAAATAACTGGGTTCATCTTCATGTATAATGAGTGCAGAAACCAAAAACGGAGGATTTCTTAATGAATAAAAAGCTTATCACGACAATCGTAACAGTAGCTAGTTTATTTTTAGCATTCAGTTTCTCACATGGAGCAAGTGCAAAAAAAGTAAGCGGCAATATTACTTGGTATAATGGTGTCGGCAAAAAAGGCGCAGATGGAAAAAAACTCGGTCATTGGGATGCAGCAACTAAAATGGGCTTTGACGTACCGAAAAAAGGTACAAAACTAAGAGTGACAACAAAAGCGAAACCACATAAAGTGATTACAGTATATAAATATGATGTAGGCAGAATGCCAAATGCTGTACTAGACGTAAGTCCAAAAGCATTCAAAGCACTTGGGTATAAAACAAGTAAAGGTGTCGTAAAAGGGCATTACACTTATTAATACATAGGCATGCAAAGAAGCGGGAAAAGTTCATTTTCTGGCTTCTTTTCTTGTAGAGAGGGTCTGAAAGGCAATGAAAAAATCAACATGGTGGATCATCACAGTCATTGGCGTCGCAGTGATTGCGGCAGTTATTTTCTTCATGATGAAGCCTGGACAAGAAGCGAAACATACAGGAAAAGTCAAAACAAATCAAGATGCAAAAGACGAATTGCTCGTTTCATTTACAGATCAAAAGTTAAACAATACTTATTACTTGCATGATCGGGCGCTTCATACGGAGAAACTGACAGCATATCCTTCGATTGCTTATGATTCTACGAAACAGGTTTTATATTACACGTATACGGATGAAGACACGCAAAAGGTGAGTATTCGGGAATTAAATGTGAAATCTGAAGAAGAAAAAACACTGTTTACGAGTGATGATTCTATCGACAGTATGAGGCTGTCTGGTGACGGAAAGAAGTTATTTCTAAGGTATAACAAGGATTCTGGAGAGCAATTTTATGTCGCATCTTTTGATTTGAAAACACACAAAATGAAAGAGCTGTATCCGGAAAAAAGCAAGGATGATACGGTGAGTTCTTTTGCATATGATCCGACTTCGAATGATTTGGCGATCCAGCATTATTCTTTAAAAGAAGATTATCAAAAAACCGATGAAGCAAATGAAAAGGGCAGAGATCCTGAACCAACAACCATGAAAATCACCCTTCAAACAGGTGAGAAGGGGAAACGCATTGCACGTATCTCACAAACGATCAATGATATTTCATTTTCTCCAGATCATAAGAAATTGATTTATACAGAAGTAAAGGTTCGTAAAGAAAAAGAAATATCCTCGATTAAGTTGCTTGATGTAGAAACTGGAAAAACGACGACACTCGTTAAAAACAGCCAGGATGTTCATATTTTAAGTGCTGCACAGCCGCAATTTTCTACGGACGGGTCGTCTGTTTATTTCTTAGGTGTTGCAAAAAACGCAGAAGAATTAAAGGATGACACCGGACGAAAGGCGAAGGTAAGAACGATTTTTGAATACAATATGAAGAAGAAAACGGTGGAAGCCGCTTGGGAGAAGGATGGCGGAATCGTTAACAATTTCACTGTCAATCGATAAAGGAAACGTTCAGTTACTTATATAACTGGACGTTTTTTTATTTTGTCACTTGAAATGCTGGAGAAATGGTGGATTTATAGATGGAAAATCAATTTTTAAGCAGTGATACGAGGGCTATTTTCATATTTTGCTTATGTGACAGAGGAAAAGAAAAAGAGTAATATGAGTGAACATAAAAAAACGAGAGGACTGATGACATCTCGTTTTCTCTGTTTTATTTGTTTTCATCTAATAAGTTTTGAAAGATAAACAGGGCATTAATGGAGTGAGGGAAACCAGCAACCTTTGTACAGTGTTTAATAATCTCCATAATCTCTATAACAGAAAGTCCGATATGTAATGCTTGTTCAAAATGAGTCTTTAACTCTTCATCACAATTGCCTTTTGTGATGAGGGAAGATAATGTGCTGATGGCCTTTTGTTTTTCATCTAATATGAAGTGATTGAATTCTTTTTGTTCACTGAGTTCAATGGTTAGTTGTTCAATGTTTGACCGAATGCTCTCGTTTTCATAAATTGAAAGCTTCTCTCTGTTACCTGCCGCTGTTTCTTGTTTGACCTGGCAAGTCTCTTTTTCTTCATTCAAATTGAACTCCTCCGTTTTTTATCGCAATTTTCCATTTGTTCGTTCATTATGGCTTATGTGCCTTTTGATAGATGTAATGGGTATATAGTAGTATTATCGGTTGCTGCGTCAACATTTTAAGTATGGAATGCTCCTCAAAGGAATGATTCATGCGATTTATTTTTCCATTTTGAAATGGATCATAAAAGGGCTAATGACTGGATGTCCGTTAGCCCCTTTGTAATCAGCAGTTTCATACAAGTTATACGCATTTGGCGGAAGAGTGGTTTCATTTTTACTGAATGATATCCATCGGCCTCATCATGTCATAATCTTCATGTTCTAAAATATGACAATGCCACACATATCGGCCGCTGTATGGAACAAATCGAGCAACGATCCGAATGACTTCACCTGCATGCGCCTGAATGGTGTCCTTGTAGCCTTGTTCATGTAAAGGAGGCGCTTCGTTTGGTCCTGTATATACGATTTCTCCTGTCGATTGATAGACTTCTGTATCAAATGGTCTTCTGTCTAAAACCCTAAATTGAACAAGGTGCAAATGAATAGGGTGTGTCCCTCTTGTTGGATTGACGATAGACCATACCTCTAGACTGCCAAGACGAGGATTTTCAGTGACAGGATCATTCCAAAAATGGTTATCGAGCAATAGGATAGGGCGGCCGTATTTATCCTGTGTGCCGGTAAGTGTGAGTGTACGCTCTCTATCAGCTCGACTTGGCCGAAGCGGTGGCAGCGGTTTAAAAATCGGACGTAATGTTTTAGGTACTCTCCCTTTTAGTGGACGTGTGACTTTGAATTGCATAATGTTCGCATCTGTTTCAGGATTCACATTCTGTCCGCAGCCGGCTGTATTTTTGAGAGTGATCGTTTTGTTTTCGTAAGCTGAAAAGTCGATGATGACATCGAAACGTTCAGCAGGCGCGATGCTAAATGATTGATGGCGAACAGGTCTTGGCAAAAAGCCCCCATCGGAACCAATTTGCAAGATTGTAGCGTCATTATCTAGATGCAGCTCGTAAGTTCTAGTATTGGACGCATTTAAAATACGAAAACGGTATTTTCGCGGCTCTACTTCTAAATATGGCCATACTTTTCCATTGACTAAGATCGTTTCTCCACAAAAAAAGGGCACGATGGATGGGTCTGGTATGTCACTGTCCTCTGGCGTATCGTTTGGTCTGCTAGGATAAAACAGTGAGCCGTCCTCCTGAAACGTCCGGTCCATAATCATTAAAGGAATGTCATAGTCATCTTTCGGAAGCTCTAAAGACTTTTCAAATGCATCTGAAATCAAATAAAACCCAGCTAAACCGGCGTACACATTTAGTCGTGTCAGTGCCATTGCATGATCGTGATACCACAATGTGCAGGCTTGCTGATGATTTGGATAGACGTAAGTCTCTCTTTCAAAAAAAGGACCGGTTGCTTCAAAGTCCCGTGAAAACCAGGCCTCTGGGTAGCCGTCACTGCTTGCTGGTGTGACGCCGCCATGCAGATGAACGACTGTTTTCACCTCTGGTTCATCGTGATGACCGGAGTGGATGGTGTGATCGACAGGCAGAAAATGTTTCAATGGCAATTTGTTCATCCATTTCACTTTGACCTTTTCATTTCGATTGGCTTTAATGGTTGGACCAGGCAAGCTGCCATTATAGGTCCATAGCTTGGTTGGGGGCAGGTCTCTATGAACTTTTAAGAATACCTCCTCCATAGCAATTTCATAATACGTTTGTCTTGGGTTCTTTTTGACGGGCTCCGCGACTTCTGGAATTGGAAGCTCGTCAACAAATTTTTCTAGGTTCATGTTGACTAATCCTCACTTAAATTCAATTTGATACAGTATAAGTGCGGACATCCAAATAGGTGAATAAAATAAAAAAACCCGCTTTTCAGCGGGAGAATTACGGGTGTTTATTTTCAAGCGCCGCATTTGCAGGCACTTTTTTATTCGGTTTAAAGATGAAATAAGCAGCCAGTACGCCAAAGGTAATGATGCTCGTCAAAATGAGCTGTGGCCGCATGGATTCGATAAACAGCATCGATGCCAAGATGGCGCAAATGACCAAAATGGTAAAGTACGTGAGGTATGGGAACAGCCACATTTTGATTTTGAGCTGTTCTGGATTTTCTTTTTCGATTTTGCGTCGCATTCTTAATTGTGAAACGGCAATGACCAAGTAAACAAGAAGGGCAATGGCACCAGATGCGTTGACTAAGAACAAAAAGATGGTTTCAGGATAAAAGTAGTTCATCATGACGGCAATGTAGGAAAAGAAGGTACCTGCGACTGTAGCCGCTACAGGAACACCACGTTTGCTGATTTTCATAAAGCGTTTCGGCGCTTCGCCTCTTTCTGCTAATGAATAAAGCATTCTGGACGTTGTGTACAAACCGGAGTTTAAACAAGATAGAACAGCTGTTAAGACAATGACGTTCATGACTTGAGCGGCTGATGGAACACCAATGTATTCTAATACCGCAACGAACGGGCTTGTTAAAATACTTGCGGAATTCCAAGGAAGCAAGGTGACAACGACAGCAATTGATCCGACATAGAATACGATAATACGCCATACAACAGAGCGGGTGGCTGTCGTCACAGATTTGACTGGGTCTGCTGATTCACCGGCCGCTATGGCCACAATCTCCGTTCCCATGAAGGAAAAGATGACGACGACGATTCCGAGTAACACAGAGCTGAATCCATTTGGAAGAAAACCGCCGTTCCCTGTTAGATTGGCAAGACCTGAAGTATGATGACCGCCAAAACCAAAGATAAATGCAAAACCAATGAGTAGAAAGAGAATGATGCTGACGACTTTAATTAATGAAAACCAATATTCAAATTCGCCAAAAGATTTAACAGAAAAGATATTTGTTAATGTTAAGAGGATTGTGAGGATAAGACTTGTGAGCCAAACAGGTGCATCTCCATACCAATATTGAATAATGGCAGCACCGGCAATGGCTTCGATGGCGATGACGATCACCCAGAAGAACCAGTAAAGCCAGCCGATTGTAAACCCGGCCCATGGACCGATGGCATCGCTCGCATATTGTGAGAAAGAACCGCTTGTCGGATAGGCACATGCCATTTCTCCAAGCATTCTCATAATAAAGATCACCAGAAGTCCGGCAAAAGAATAGGAAAGAATGGATCCAGGCCCTGCAGAATGAATGACAGCGCCACTACCAACAAATAGCCCTGCCCCAATGACCCCAGCAATGGAGATCATCGAAATATGTCTTGTTTTAAGGTTTTTTTGAAGACCGTTTGTCATGTTGGACATTTCTTTACCTCCAAACATTTCTCATGAATAGAGAATTTGTTTTTAGAATATTTTAAATTTTATCATACTGAATTGTCATTCAGCATTGGACAGGTTATCAAACTGACATTTCAAACCTCTTAACACGATGTTAAAAAGTAGAAAGGATTTGAGAGATTATGTTCCCTCTTTTCCCTCTGTTTATTTTTAAAATAGCATAAAAAAGGAAGGAGGGAAGTTGTGTCTCAAAATAAAATTATTCTGATAATTTACCAGAGAAGAGTGATTTGACGATATGTCCATTTCGAAGAGAATTGGAAAAAGGTTGATGGGAGTAGGTCTTGAGGTCATTTGACCTTGTAAAAATAAGTTTACTTAGGTCAACACATTTCTATTTATCCTATTTTGCTGACATAAGCGAATCATGTTGCTGTAGACCCACACGGGCTTTGCTTTGTAAGATAAATAATAGAAAAGTGATGTGTGAGGAGGCGCGGTTCAACATGGAGCGCTATAACGAATTAAGACAAGGTGAAACAGGTGCTTGGGTCAGCATCATTGCCTATGTGATCTTATCTGCGGTCAAACTCATTATTGGGTATGTGTTTCATTCAGAGGCTCTTTCAGCAGATGGATTGAATAACACGACGGATATTATTGCATCCCTTGCTGTGTTGATTGGGCTGCGTATTTCTCAAAAGCCGCCTGATGAAGATCATCCGTATGGTCATTTTAGAGCGGAAAATATTGCGTCTCTTGTGGCTTCCTTTATCATGATGCTTGTTGGACTTCAAGTTTTGCTGAGTGCAGGCCAGTCGCTCTTCTCATCTGAGCATCAAACGCCGGATATGATCGCGGCTTGGACAGCAGCAGGAAGTGCTGTTGTGATGTACGGTGTGTATATTTATAACCGCAATCTGTCCAAACGAATTAATAGCCAGGCTCTCCATGCGGCAGCTGCTGATAATAAATCAGATGCGTATGTGAGTATTGGAACATTTGTAGGAATTATGGCCTCTCAATTTCAGCTGGCATGGATTGATACGCTAGCAGCCTTTGTCATTGGCTTAATTATTTGTAAAACTGCGTGGGAGATTTTCAGAGATGCCTCTCATTCGTTAACAGACGGTTTTCATATCAAAGATATGTCTAAATATAAAGAGACCATTGAAGCAACACCAGGAGTAGGCGATTTAAAGGATATAAAAGCGCGTTATCTTGGAAGTACAGTCCATGTGGATGTAGTGGTTGAGGTCGAGCCTAACTTGAACATAGCAGAAAGCCATGATATTGCAGATGAAATTGAACGAAGAATGAAGCAGGAGCATGATATTTTACACTCTCATGTTCATATGGAGCCAGCAAGTAAGTCAAAAGAAGAGAAGAAGTCTTTCCCATCGTGAGAAGGCTTCTTTTTTATACGTGCTGATGTTATATGCAAATGCGCGTTGTATGGTAAAGTTAGACTATATGAAATTTGACAGAAACGTGATAGGAGGATCAGGATGGCATTTGATGAACCGATGCATTCAGATTTACAAAAAATCGTAGATAACATCAATAAAGTCATGGTTGGGAAAAAAGACATTGCGATATTAAGCCTTGTTGCGATTTTGGCGAAGGGGCATGTGCTGCTAGAGGATGTGCCTGGTGTAGGGAAGACGATGATGGTTCGTGCTTTGGCAAAATCCATTGGCTGTGAGTTTAAGAGAATCCAATTCACTCCTGACCTTTTGCCTTCAGATGTAACAGGCGTGTCGATTTACAATAAAAAGACGAATGAATTTGAATTTAGGCAAGGACCGATCATGGGGCAGATTATTTTAGCTGATGAGATCAACCGGACTTCTCCTAAAACACAATCAGCATTGCTTGAAGCGATGGAGGAAGGCAGTGTCACAGTGGACGGAGAAACGATGCCGCTTGCGGATCCTTTTTTTGTCATGGCGACACAAAATCCAGTGGAATATGAAGGAACTTATCCGCTGCCAGAAGCGCAAATGGACCGGTTTTTATTCAAGCTGCAGATGGGATATCCGACCATGCTCGAGGAGCTGGAGGTTCTCAACTTGCAGGAGAAGCAATCCCCGATTGATACGCTTCAAGCTGTCATGACAAAGGAACATATCCATGCGTTGCAGCAGGCTGTTCAGACCATTCATGTGGATGCATCCATTAAAGAATATATTGTTGAAATTGCTCAAGCGACGCGTAAACACCCATCTGTTTATCTAGGTGTGAGTCCAAGGGGATCGATCGCCTTGATGAAAGCGGCACAGGCGTATGCACTTTTGAATCAGCGCGATTATGTGATTCCTGATGATGTACAGTATTTGGCGAATTATACATTACCGCATCGTATGATTTTGACATCAGAAGCGACATATGAAGGGAAGAAGGCGGAGACACTGCTGCGGCAAATGCTTGAGCAAATTGGCGTGCCAGTTCAAAAGTCGATGACTCAATGAAGTCACGTCATCGTGTAGCAATTTCATTATGGTTAAGGGTGATGATGCTCATCATTCTCACTGCGGCAGCCTTTTGTTATGCCATGTTTCAGGGAGGGTTTGTGAGTTGGTTCCTTTTTTATGCATTTTTACCATATGCTTTGTATGCATTGCTGTTTGCACTTATTCCGCTTCGCGCGACAGCCAAGAGGACAATACAGCAAACAAGCTTAAAGGCGGGGGATGTGCTGTCCGTTGACCTTGAAATCAAGCGGACACATCCATTTCCGTACGTTTACGTCATGATAGAGGATGCTCCGCCAGATACCTTTCACTTACAGGAACAGATTGAAATGAAGCAAATGCTTTTTCCTTGGTTTCGGAAAACTTGGCGATTTTCCTATCAATTGAATGATGTCATGCGGGGAGAGCATCATTTGACAGCGGTTAGAATCAAAACGGGTGATATGTTTGGGTTTGTTGAGAAAGAAATCATCATTCCGTTAGAGAAGAAGCTGCTTGTCTACCCCAAAGTGCTGGATATCCCGGTGGAGCCTGCTGAGTCAGTGAATGAAAATGGAAGCAAAGCGGTTCACTCTTGGTTAAATGAACCGACCCATGTGACAACAGGCGTAAGGGAATACCAGCAAGGAGACCGTTTTGCTTGGGTGGACTGGAAGACGACGGCCAGAAGAGGCCAGCTGATGACGAAGGAATTTGAACAGAATCAATCAAAGGACCTTGTCGTGTTTGCTGATTTTACCGATCAAACTGTTTTTGAAACAGTCGTCTCTATTACAGCATCTGTTCTTCAAACGGCTGTGAAAAAAGGCGTGCCGTCAGGTCTTGTCCCTCTAGGAGATCAGCATGCCTTTCGAGTCGATCAAGGAGAACTTCATTTACAGAACATGCTTTATTATTTAACAAGGGTGCAGCATCAGCCTTCCCGCGCACTAGAATATAAACCGTTAGCAGCGAGTGAGTACCAGCACTCAGGAAAATATGTCGTCACGGGTCAGCTGCAGGAGGAGCTTGCGGCAAGTCTTTTTGGAAATCGAAACAGAAAGAACATCACCGTGCTTTTAGTGAAGAAAGCCGTTGACCATTTGACGACAAAAGAAAAACAGCTTGTAGACCGGCTCAAGGCCTCTGGAATACGCACCACCCTTTTATTTGAAGACCGGCTGCACGAAAGAACTGTGAGGTGACAAACATTTATGCTGCATACGCATCTGCGGCAAAGCCGTTTTGAATTGTTCATCTATTATGCTGTAGCTTTTCTGCTACTATGGGAGTGGCTTCGTCCACTTCAGGATTTTACAGAGACGAGCCATACGTCTTATTTCATCATTTTTATCGGGCTTACGTGTTTGTTTACGTTCTTTCGTCTGAAGTGGTATGTGACGTTTCCTATTTGTGCTGGACTGATTTTGCTCGCCTTATATTTGATCTTTTATCAATCAGCGCCAGGTTATCCGGCTGCTTTGTTTGCTGATATCAAGGATAATATCACGTTAATGAGCATGGGCATGTGGAGTGACATGTATCCGTCTTTCCGCACATTGTTGTTTTATATTTTGCTGTGGCTGCTTGTCTATTTGCTTCATTATTGGGTGGTCTATCAGCAGCGTATCTTTTTCTTTTTACTGATGACGATTGTGTATGTCACGATTCTTGATACGTTTACGCCATATGATGCGACCTTTGCGATCGTTCGTATTATGGTATTTGGATTTTGTTTGCTTGGATTGCTGTATTTTGATCGACTGCGTTCGGCTGAGGGCGTTCGGGTGTCACAGAAAGCGCGCCTAAAGTGGTTTTTGCCCATGCTGGTGCTTGTCCTTCTATCAGCGTCACTCGGCGCTTCTTTGCCAAAGTCTGATCCGAAATGGCCTGATCCTGTCCCGTTTTTTAAGGCAGTGACGAATCAAGATGGGACAGCCGGGCAGAATAAAGTGGGATATAGTGCAGATGATTCGGCGCTTGGCGGACCATTTAGTGAGGACCGCACACCTGTCTTTAAATGGAGCGGAAAGGAGCCGTCTTACTTTCGTGTAGAAACAAAAAGTATTTACACAGGAAAGGGCTGGGAGGATGCTTCAAATGATACGAAGTCTACTCGGTTAAAGGACGACACTGTGCCGAATCGGTGGTTTACTGAGCGAGTGAAAACAGAGGTACATGAAACGAGAGTCGATATGGAATCGAACTATCGATTTAATCATGCCGTCTATCCGATTGGTACGATTACGCTGACACCAATGGAAAATATTCCGCTGCAAATCATGGGCAAAACGGAGAAAATTGTCCCGTCTATGCAAAACCCACCTAAAAATTTAGGGAACTATCAAGTCAGCTTTTTATCCCCTACATTTATCCTGGAGGATTTACAGAGAATCAAAGTACCGACAAAGAAGCAGGTGAATCAGCAGGTAGGCCGTGAATACTTGCAGCTTCCATCCTCACTCCCAGAGCGTGTGAAAACTTTGGCAAACAGCTTAACGGAAACGAAGGACAATATGTATGATAAAGCCAAAGCAATCGAGGATTATTTAGGATCTGCGAAGTTTTCATATGAAACGCAGAATGTCGCTGTGCCTGGTCGTAATGAAGATTATGTGGATCAATTTTTATTTGATACGATGATCGGCTATTGTGATAATTTTTCAACCTCTATGATTGTGATGCTTCGTTCGATCGGAATTCCGGCGAGATGGGTGAAAGGGTATACGTCTGGCCAGTTATATGAAACACAAATGGATGGAAACAATGTGTATGAAGTGACCAATAACAATGCGCATTCATGGGTAGAGGTTTATTTTCCAAACAGAGGCTGGGTCACCTTTGAACCGACAAAAGGATTTACAAACCCAGAGACATTTACGAATGAAGCTGTTTCAAGCGATCAAACGGATGATCAAAAGGAAGAAAAAGATCAGTCTAGTTCTGATGCAAGTGAAGAAAAGCAGCAAGACCAGCCTCGGCAGGAGACAGAGCAGCCGGCACAACCAAAGGAACAAACAGCGCAGGCAAAGCCAAATATGGTGCATGTTGGTTGGGTTATAGGTTATGCGGCAGGAGCTATTGTCCTGCTTGGATTCATCAGCTGGATGCTTTATCGATTTAGAACAAGATGGCTGCCATTCTTTATTGTAAGAAAGGTGAAACGTCTGCCAGAGGATGAAGCATTCTTCTATGCGTATGCAGCTCTATTAAAGCAGCTAGGGCGCAGAGGAATCGAGAAAAAGCCAGGTATGACGCTAAGAGAATTCGCTTCGTTGATTGATGAGAAGAATGGAGACCATCATATGTCAGAGCTGACGCAGTTTTATGAACGTGCGCTCTACCGGCGAGAGGATGCCTCGGCGCTTTGGCAGCAATCGGCAAAGTTATGGGAAAATTTAATAAACAGGAGATAGTCTTGACCGCGTACCTTCCTGTTGTTAGAATAGGTGAATATTAAAACCTTCTAAAATACATGAAATTGAAGCGTTCGGATGTGAGTCTGGGCGCTTCAAAAGCGTGATTCACACTGAGAGCAGGTTTTCTCCTCTCATTTTTTCTGTGCGTTTATAAAAAACTATATTGGACATAGAGGTGACACCATGACAAATTTAGTAAATGAAATGATTTTGGTTCTCGATTTCGGCAGTCAGTACAATCAGCTGATCACACGCCGTATTCGTGAATTTGGTGTGTACAGTGAGCTTCATCCGCACACTTTAACTGCTGAAGAAATTAAAGAAATGGCACCTAAAGGAATCATCCTTTCTGGTGGACCAAACAGTGTTTATGATGAAGGATCTTTCCGCTGTGATGAAAAGATCTTTGATCTAGACATTCCGGTTCTAGGCATTTGCTACGGCATGCAGCTCATGACTCACTATTTAGGCGGGAAAGTAGAAGCGGCCAGCCAACGTGAATATGGAAAAGCAGATATCCATATTAACGGAACACCTGCTTTATTCAAAGACCTTCCAACTGATCAAGTCGTTTGGATGAGCCATGGTGACCTCGTTGTTGAAGTACCAGAAGGCTTTACAGTCGATGCAACAAGTGCACATTGTCCAAACTCAGCCATGAGCTTAGCTGAGAAGAATTTCTATGGCGTTCAATTCCATCCAGAGGTTCGTCACTCTGAGTACGGAAATGACCTATTGAAAAACTTTGTCTTCGGCGTGTGTGATTGTGATGGCAAATGGTCAATGGAGAACTTCATTGAAATCGAAATGCAGAAAATCCGTGAAACAGTAGGCGACAAGCAAGTATTGTGTGCACTAAGCGGCGGTGTGGATTCATCTGTTGTGGCGGTATTGATCCACAAAGCCATCGGCGATCAGCTGACATGTATTTTCGTTGACCACGGTCTTCTTCGCAAAGGCGAAGCAGAAGGGGTTATGAAAACATTTAGCGAAGGTTTCAACATGAACGTGATTAAAGTAGATGCGAAAGATCGTTTCTTAAACAAGCTAAAAGGTGTGTCTGATCCTGAGCAAAAACGTAAAATCATCGGTAACGAATTCATTTATGTATTCGATGATGAAGCGGACAAGCTAAAAGGAATCGACTACTTAGCACAAGGAACACTTTACACAGACATCATTGAGAGCGGAACAGCAACGGCGCAAACAATCAAATCTCACCACAACGTAGGCGGTCTTCCAGAAGACATGCAGTTCGAATTGATTGAGCCACTCAATACGCTATTCAAGGATGAAGTTCGTGCCCTAGGTTCAGAGCTTGGCATTCCTGATGACATTGTCTGGAGACAGCCATTCCCAGGTCCAGGACTAGGTATCCGTGTACTAGGTGAAATTTCTGAAGAAAAACTAGAAATCGTCCGTGAATCTGATGCGATTCTACGCGAAGAAATTGCCAACTTCGGCCTTGAGCGCGACATCTGGCAATACTTCACGGTTCTCCCAGACATCCGCAGCGTAGGTGTCATGGGTGACGCAAGAACATACGACTACACAATCGGTATCCGTGCTGTTACTTCTATTGATGGTATGACGAGTGACTGGGCAAGAATCCCTTGGGACGTGCTTGAAAAGATCTCAACTCGTATCGTCAATGAAGTGAAGCATATTAACCGCGTGGTGTATGATATTACGAGTAAGCCGCCTGCTACGATTGAGTGGGAATAATTGTAAAAGAGCTAAAAACCTTTGTGTATCAAGGGTTTCTAGCTCTTTTTTATTATTAACTGCACTTTTCCCTTCCGTCTTCATGTGTTAATGAATCATTCCATCCCTTACACACATCAATCCATTGTGAATAACCGGAGTGTTTTTCTAATTGTTTTATTGTGAGTTCAATAGCACTGTTACTGCTCCCGCAGGCTGGATAGACTGTCTCAAAACGTTTGAGTGAAATATCTAAATAAACAGAAACGCCATTCTTTATAGCAAAAGGACATACTCCGCCAATTTCATGACCGACCAAGTCAACGACCTCATGAGGAGAAAGCATTTTAGCTTTTGTTTTAAAATATTCCTTGAATTTTTTGTTATCAACTTTTGCATCGCCAGAGGTCACAATTAAAATAGCTTGTCCATTTACTAGAAAGGAGAGTGTTTTTGCGATTCTTTCAGGTTCGCAGCCCAATGCAGAAGCAGCCAAGTCTACAGTTGCACTAGATACTGAAAATTCTTGAATTCGAGTATCCATATCATATTGTTTAAAATAATCTTTTACTTGTTTGATTGACATGATGATTTCTCCTTTTTATTTGTATTGATTGATGTTTGCTAGACTTTATTATTTAAACGATATTGATGTGGTGTTACGTGATACTTTTTCTTAAATAAACGAATGAAATGCTCTACATTTTGATAACCAACGGCTGCCGCAATATGATCTACTTGTGAATTGCTGCCAGTGAGCATTTCGCAGGCTTTTTCCAATCTTATTTCTTGTCGAATCTCACGAAATGATTTGCCAAGCTTACGAGATATATATTTTGACAGGTAAGACTGTGAAAGGTTAAATTCCTCTGCCATCTCCTGGATTGTTATATGCTCACAACATTGCTGAATATATTGGAGCATTTGAATAATACGTATTTCACGATATTGTTTGACCTGATTTACGTTCATATGACTTGGTTTGAACCTTAATAAAAGACATAATAATATCTCAAACAAATTATTCATAATCAACTGGTAACTAGGAAACCGATTATAATTTTCTGTAAATAGTTGAAGAGAGCAGTCTAGCAAATGTTTATCCAAGTGACTATGGAAAATAAGAATATTTTTATTTTCTTTTATATACAATGCATTCAAAAAGAACTCTGAAATGACATTATTTCCTTTTAACATTTTAAAAAACACTTTTTGAAAAGTACTCTTACGGATCATGATTTGCATGGCGATTGTATTCTCCATTACAATTGGCTTGTGTAGGGTGTCAGGTGGAATAAAGGCAATATCTCCTGATTTTAAAGTCATTTTTTTATCTTCCACTTCTAAACACATCTCATTTTCCAGAACATAGATCATCTCAAAGAAATCATGGATAGCCGACAATTGAGGCATAAAACGGCTATACTTTCTCACTTCGATATCTTTCTCCTGACCTAACCACATGGTATCTTCCTTTTCAAATTCGTTCTGCCCATTTTGCAAAAATTCTTCTATATATATTTGCTTATGCATTAAATTGTGTTTATCATAATCCTTCAAAAATAATTGCAATGATTGATAGTCCTGCTTTTTCTGTTGGTATTGTAGATAAAAGATTTCTTGCTCGTTATATTCTCTTAAATATTGCATCACTTCATGTTTTTCAAGTTTATCTTTTTCCATCTACATCCAAACCTCTAGTTTATTTACTGCAACCATCAGGGCTTTCACTGTTGCTTCTATAATATCTTTATCAATTCCAGCACCCCAATGCATTTTTCCTTGATATGAAATTCCAATCTGTGCACAGGCTTGTGCTTGGGAATCCTTTCCTAAAGAATTCTGTTCATAGACTTCTAAAACATATTCGAGATGAAAATATGCTTTTAACGCATTACTGATTGCATCTAAACTTCCAGTGCCAGTTCCTTGTATTTTAATTTGTTGATCATCTCTCAGCAAAGTTAAGGTAACTTCCTGCTTCTCTCCTTTATGAAATTGATAATCAAGCAGCTTGAAATGAGGGTGAAAATCAACATACTGTTCTTTTAAAACATGATATATTTCTTCGATAGACAAATCCCTATTTGTCTGATCAGATACTTTCTTCGCTGCATATCCCATGGCTTCATTCATTTGATAAGGAAGTTGAATGCCATAATTTGTTTCTAGTATATAGCCTATGCCGCCTTTTCCAGACTGGCTGTTGATTCGAATCACATCCGTTTGATAATTCCTCCCCAAGTCAACTGGATCTACTGGAATATACGGAACGTCCCATTTATCAACATGATTTTCCTTTCTATATTTCATACCTTTAGATATCGCATCTTGATGTGACCCGGAGAATGCGGTGAAAACCATCTCCCCAGAATATGGCTGTCTCTCATGAACAGTGGTTTTTGTTAGTTTTTCATATTTTTTACGAATAGCTTCTAGGTTATTGAAATTCAATTTTGGATCATAGCCTTGTGAATACATATTCATCGCCAAGGTAATCAAGTCTACGTTCCCTGTACGTTCACCGATACCAAATAATGTACCTTCGACTCTTTCTGCGCCAGCTAGAACACCAAATTCTGCATCACTCACCCCAGAGCCGCGGTCATTATGAGGATGAACAGATAATGTCACACTGTCTCGATAAGATAGATTTTTGTGTATATACTCAATCTGACTTGCAAAAATATGAGGCATTGAATATTCAACTGTGGTCGGAATATTGATGATCGCTTTATGATTTGGTGTCGGTTTCCAAATATCTAAAACACTATTACAAATATCTAACGCATAATCAACTTCTGTTCCTGGAAAGCTTTCAGGACTATATTGAAAATAAATATTACTATTTGTTTTTTCGGCAAGTTCTTTTACTAAAATAGCTCCATCAATGGCAATTTGTTTAATTTCATCTTTTGTTTTCTTAAATACTTGTCTGCGCTGCGCTTCTGAAGTCGAATTATATAAATGAACAATCGCTTTCGGTACTCCCTTAATGGCTTCGAAGGTTCGGCGGATAATATGCTCTCTCGCTTGTGTGATCACCATAATCGTGACATCGTCTGGAATCATATGATGATCAATCAGTGTCCGTAACAGCCTAAACTCCGTATCAGAAGCAGCTGGAAATGCGATCTCAATTTCTTTAAAACCTATCTCTACTAATAACTGAAACATTTCCAATTTTTCTTCTAAGTTCATAGGAATAGGTAATGCTTGATTTCCATCCCGTAAGTCCACACTGCACCATATCGGAGCACTTTCTAATGTTTCTTTCTTCACCCAATCATACGTAAGGTTCGGTGGCAAAAAGTATTTCTTTTCGTATTTTTTGTGGTTAAACATCATCGATTCCTCCTAGAAAATAGAATATAAAAAAAGCCTTTCATCCCCAAGATTTAACTTGGAGACGAAAGACTTCTTCTTACGCGGTACCACCCCTGTTTCATGATAACCATACATTATCATGCCCTTATTCGGATACAGATTGTTTGATCTGTATCCTTCCCATATAACGGTGGGGGGGGCCGTCCTTAACTACATTGATACTTTTCATTTCACTAAGGCTACTCTAAGGTGAGTTCCCTGCCTTTTTGTTATTGCTTCTCATCAACCAGCAACTTTCTGAAAACATTTCGGCAAGTACTATTCCTTATCATCGCATTCTCATTTTTCTGATTTTTTCTATTATACCAAGTCTATAAAAAAGAGATAGTGATAGGGATATCTTTTTTAATTGATTTTTTTTGTTCTATGGGTGCTTATCTTTAATCCTCTTCACCAAATAAAATTCCAAGGCCACAAATAAAGGTGAGTGAATTCATAGCGAACAATAAAATCGCACCAATTTTTTTCATGGCAATGAACCTCCTCTTAAATTCAGTCTGCTAGCCTTCAAAATTTAAATTCACTGGTTCATCCTCTAGATGATCCACAGTATTTTGTTCTGTCACTGGCACGCTTTCATCTACAATTTTAAAACTAAGTTCGTCCATCCAAATGTGACCTTGACCATGTAGTAATATGCCAAACGCAATGACTTCACTTTTGACTGGAACATCCAATACTACACTAAAATGATTCCAGCCGTTTGTTCCTGTAATGGGGCGGTTCATCATGTTGTCAAACGCAAGAACTTCACCTGAAGAATGGTCAATCCTCATCCATAAACCAGCTGAACCTTTCACCTCTTCGCTTTTGACAAAAGCAGAAAATTGAAGGCGTTCTCCACGGTAACGATCAGACTTAATTTGCTGCATCAAGGTCGCGAATCCTCGTGCTTTTTCATCCTTGGATTTCAGGTAAGCTGAGGTAGTACCACTGTGTACAATTCTGTCATCCAGACCTGTTTCATAATCAGATGGTGTTTCTCCCGTCATAATCCAGCCAGTAGGTGTGTTCTTATTTTCAGCCATATTTGTTTCCTCCTTATCAATGACATTCCTTAGTAATCTCCGATAACGTGCGGGTGACATATCATATATCTTCTTAAAGGCTCTAGTGAAGGATTCCTGTGAACTAAATCGATACTGCAATGCGATATCGATCGCCCTTTGGTTCGTATGAATTAAATCCTTCGCCGCTTGGGTCATTCGACGTTCCCGTATATAATCAACAACTGACTTCTTAATCACTTTTTTGAATATACGGTGAAAGTGAAACCTAGAATAACCAGCGTGTTTCGCTAGAGTTTGAAGCGGTAAATCATCTTTCAGATGCTGTTCAATATAATTTAATGTTTCTTGAATCGTTTTCTCATGTTCTTGATAGGACAACCGAGCACCTCCTTGCCTTACGAGTTTAGTATAGCGGAAATGATCTTTAGGAAACTTGACTTTTTGTGCTGTGTTGCAATTTTAGAATGGACCTTTTAGTCCTAGGTTCAGGACTGGGTATCCGTGTACTGGGTGGAGTTTCTGAAGAAAATCTAGAAATCATCCGAGAATAAGATTTAATTCTACTCGAAGAAATTGCCATCTTGGGCTTTGAGTGAGACATCTGACAATATTTTAAGGTTCTCCCAGACATCCGCAACAAAGATGCCATGGATGACGCTAGAATATACGACTAAACAATTGGTATCGGTGCTATCACTTTGATTAATGGCAAGACGAGTGATTGGCCTAGAATTTTTTTGGAATGTGCTTAGAAAACTCAATTCGTATCGTGAATCAAATGCTGTGAAATAAATTTTTTTAGTTATTCTCATGGAGAAGCCCTCTAAGTCAGTTTCACCAACTTATAAACAAAATTATGAGTCTTAATAGTAGCAGGCATTGCTTTCATTTGATACAATTAATTATAGTGATTATTCCCAATATAAAATGAATTGAAATAAATCTACCTAGTAAGAATAATCAATTTATATTCAAAGGAATACATACTTCAAACGATGTTAAAAAAATATCCGTGATAATGATTTAATTACAGTTTCAGCAGAACTGCAAAAAATATTTAATTAGATAAATGTAGGTTGAGGGATATTGAAAGAAAATCAGGTGTGAGGGAATACAATGAATGAACAACTTAAAATTATTATTGATCTCATAATTAAAGCAGATAATACAATTGAAAAGAATATCATATTCGAAAAATTTTTTAGTAAATCAGATAATATAAAAATATTTTTATTCGATGAAAAATATTCAAATATTAATGAAAGTTTTAAAAATAGGGAAATTAACGGATATAAAATATTTGGTCCTACTGACTATACAAAAATGTGGATTCTTGATAGTAAATATATTGGAGAGGATTACCGAGAATTAAAAGTTGGTAAAGTTGTACATTTTGATTTGAATATTTTGACGTATTTAAACAGGTTATTAAATGATTATAGACTAAATATTCAGAAGAAGGAATTTCTCGATTATCTAAATTTTTTTAAAAATAATCAATTCAATTATAATATTACTACTGCATTAATGGAACGCTCAATGTCCAATATAAGTGGTGTTGATAAGAATATTTGGAGCGAAATTATTCTTTCATACGTTAAATTTTCAAATATAAAGTTTGATATAAACGAACCAGATATGTTTTTGTTATCTGAAGCTGACTATAGCTGGGCTAAAGAAATCTATTATAGTTTACTTGAGTGCAGAAATCAGCAAGATGTTAAATACACCGCATTATGTTGCTTGTTACTTAAAGCATTTTTGGTGAAACAAGATAAGAAAATCAAAAATAAACTAGAAGTTATATTGCAGTATTCATTAGATGTATTGAATGTTTATTTAGAATTGGAGACTGTACTTATCAATTTTTATTTAGAATCTGATAAATCTATTGAAAAAACTTTTCAGAAAATAAAAGGGTACTCTAAAAAAACTGTTGAGCGCATTTTAAATACAGTTTGGGATATTTACCATGTAAGATTAATAGAACAATCTTTTTTTATAGATAATAGTAATAAGGAAGAGATATTTTTATCATATTTCAGTTCAAGAGATGATGCTTTTAATGAGTTATCTAAAATAAATCAAATAAAGATTTTTGTAATTAATGATGGAAGACCGCTTGCAATTCGAGAGGTAGGTATAAAAGATATTTGTAACGATGAATTTTTATTAAATAAAATTGAAAGCGAAACAAGTAAACGTAAAAATAATGTCACTAAAATAGATTTTAAAAATGAAAAATCTAAATTAATCAGTGAAATTGAAAATGGACAAAAGTTATTTTTTGGAATATGAATTATTGCAACTAAAACAGATTAAAGAATAGGCTATTTTTATTTGAATTTTGTACCTAGAAAAGAAAAGTAAGTGAAATAGTGTAAACTATTAAATTCTATCAAAGAATTTAAAATTATTGATTACTTAAGTGTGGATCTGCATTTTGTCCAAAAATTTTTACTATTACTGATACAATAATTATAGAAAGGGTGTTGAATATTGCTGGAATTGTAAGTAAATTAGAAAGGTTACCATGCAAAGAAATTTCTAGTCATTAATTTGACTAGAGGTTTCTTACTGGGTAATTGTGCAATTTTAAATCGTTCACTTTAACGCTTCTGTTTAAATATCATTCAGTTTATTTGAAATCCCTCTTCAAAATCGAATACATAAACACATCATCAAACCCATTCTGACCAAGATCATACTCCCGCAATAAACCCTCTCTTACAAAATCAAATTTCTCCAATAATTGAACGGAAGATGTATTTTCTGGATCAATAATCGCTTCAATCCGATTCAGATTCATTTCCTGAAATCCATATCGTAGCACCGCAGCAATCGCCTCGCTCATGATGCCTTTTCTCCAATGATCGTGGTGTAATTCATAGCCAATTTCGGTGCGGAGGTGCTGTTTTTCTAAATTGAGAAATCCGCAGCTGCCGATGATGGCTGGATTGTCTTTTAGAGAAATGCCCCAGCGGATCCCTGTTTGTTCTTTGAAGATGTCGTGATACCACTTGATTTCTCCTTGTGTGTCTTCAATCGTTTCATGAGCATCGATTCCCATGTAGCAGCACACGGTTTCATTGGATAAATAGATATGCATATCCTCAGCGTCTTCGGTCGTCGCTTGTTTTAAGATTAGTCTTTCGGTATGTATTGTTGGAAATGTTTGTGGAAAGTTGATTTTGTTCATTTGGTTATCCTCCATGAGATGTCTTTTGTTCTGTACATGCCTTACAATAAAAAACCCCTTCATTCCTCAGCCAAGCCTTCACCTCTGTCATTCCTTTTCTCTTTGGATAGATCAGCTTGACGTACACTTCTTCGTTTCCTTCTATCTTTTTCTGACAGCTAGCACACGCGGGTTCTTCAAATAGAAACAATAGACTTACTCCTTTTTGTACATATTTCTTCCATTATATCAAATGTTCGACAAAATCTTTGCGGCTCGTTCTTCACTTTCTCTATTTTTATCCGACATATGCTAAGTAAAAGAAATTTCCATTTGTTGAAACCGTTTGAGAGAAAGCTTGCTCTAACAGGTGTAGGAGGTGTAGTGAGATGAAGCAAGTGCGTCTAATTAAAAAAGCACAAAAAGGGAATGTCCCGGCATTTGAGAAATTAATGCTGATGTATCAGGAGCGTTTATATAAAACGGCTTTTCTCTACACAAGAAATAAAGAGGATTCGTTAGATGCTGTTCAAGAGACGGTATTTAAAGCGTTTAAGCATCTATCTGGTTTGAAAGAACCGGCTTATTTTTCTAGCTGGCTGACGAGAATTTTGATTCATACAATTTTTGCGATGAAGAAAAAACAGCAAGATGTTGTTCCGTTTGAACAGCATCATGAGAGCGTTGAGCGACATGATTTTTTAGAAGACAAGCTCGATTTAAAACATGCACTTGAAGTGTTAGATGAGCAATATCAGCTCGTGATTCAGCTATTTTATTTTCAAGATTATTCAATTTCGATGATTTCTGAGCAGATGGGTGTGCCTGAAGGAACGGTTAAAACTCATTTGTATCGAGCAAGAAAGTTATTAAAGCAAACATTGGAGAAGGAGGAGAGTGTCGATGGAACGAAAAGAAATGAAAAAGCTTTATGATGAGATTGATGTACCAACAGTTGAAGTGACCTCTGCGATTCGCCAAGCCATTGGGGATGTGAAAGCGGAACAGAAAAGACATTGGTTCAATTGGAACTGGAGAACGCCAATATACTCTGCCATTGTTCTCATCGTCCTTTACTTTTCATCAGGTTTCCTTTTTCCTTCTCTTAATACAGCGATGGCACGTGTCCCGATTATTGGGCAATTTTATATGATGTTTCACGATAAAGTAGGAATGGCTCTTTTTCAGAGTGATTTGGTGAAACATGTCAATGAGGGGGCTGAATCAAGAGGAATTACTGTGAAAGTAAACAGTGTATACTATGATGCCGGGCGTCTTGTTTATACGTTTACTGTCGATCATTTGAATACAAAGGAAGATTCTGTACCATTCATCGTCAGCAACTTAGATCATATAAATGAAAATTTCCGACCGAGTTACGACAATCAGGAATTGAAAAAATTAAAGGATGGCCGATATGTTGGACAAATGGAAGTCTATACAAATGGACAGACAATTAAGCAAGGTCAAAAAGCCCCACTCGTCATTTCAAAAATTGGAGATATTGTAGGGAATTGGCGTTTTGAATTACCTGTGGTCAAGCAAAAAACCACCTTACTAGCGGGACAAAAAGACGTGTTTATTTTAAATGGACGTTATCAAATAAGAAATGTAAAGGTAGAAAATGGAGTGAATGGCTCTGCTATTCAATATGCCATTGATTACAATGGTTTTGCCAAAGATGATAAAGTTAGTATACATGGGATGAAAGATAATTTAGGAAATGAGTATGAGCTTGAGATTGGAACTGTTTTAAGGAAAAAACAACTGACTTCTGATAAAAATAGAAAAGAACATTTGACGATTTTGAATCAGCCGATCAATCCAAAGGCGACCGAATTGACATTTGACACATCTGTGGATATCGAACGAGAATACAGCCACATCATTCCTCTCAAGACAAAGCTGCCTGTTCAGTTCAAAACAAAACACCATGGCATCGGAATCAAAATCAATAAGATAAAGCAAAAAGACCGTTCTGTGATTGTTGATTATCAATTTACTGGAGTAGATCGAAAAGAATTAGATCAGGATGTGATGGAGAATATAGGTGAATTCATTGGATTAGGCGATGTTGAAAAGATGAAATCATGGCCCGATCCACAAGCAGACTATGAAAACGGATATTACTTGAAGGGGAACAATGCGAAGGTAACCAATTTGAAGTCAGCTTCGATGCAATCCACCTTTGAATTTGATAATAAGGAGTTAGAGACTTTATCATTAAACCATTTTTCATTTAAGGATTATGGGCTTTATCTTAATTTGTCAGATTTGAATCTGTTGGCACCGCAAAAAGAAATAACGGTAACCATTCCAGTCAAAAAAGAAACTTCAAAAGCTAGTCGATAAATAAGAAAGCGAACATGGTTATACATGTTCGCTTTTTGTCTGTTGTTCCACCAGTCGATGACGATTGAACGAATACCTGATCAATATCAACGCCACAAAACTAGCTAATCCACCAATCCAACTTAAATTCGTGACATTTGTATACTGTATAATCACGCCGCCCATTGACGATCCGAGCATCATGCCGATGTTCATAATCGCTGTATTAAAGCTCAGCACGGTTTCTGATGCTTGGGGTTTAAGGGAGATCAGATAAAATTGCTTCGCTGGTGTTGTTGTCCATGTGGCGATGCCCCAAATGGCGAGTGTGATCAAGACGCTAATTGTAGAGAATTGCGTAAAGAATAAGGCAAAGAGAGCGAACATCTGGATCATGATGCTGATCGAGATGGTTCGGTTTGGTCCCCATTGATCAACGGCGAAGCCGCCAAAGCGTGAGCCGATAAAAGCAGAAATGCCTAAGACGAGCAAGGCCATGCTTGTCATTTCAATTGAAAAGCCGGCGGTCTGTCGTAATAAAGGAGAGATATAAGCAAAGACCATCGTGTAGCCTAAGATCCAAAAGACCGTCGTGGCTAAGCCGCTGATCACTCTGCGGTCTTGAAGAATGTGTAATTGCTGCTTTAATGGCAGATGTGAATGTCCCTCTATGCGTGGCAGCAATTGATAAAGAAGCAAGAAGAGACAAGCAGTACCTAGTGCAATGATGAGAAAAATATAGTGCCAATCCACGTGGCCTGATAGAAATGTTCCAATCGGCACACCAAGTACGAGTGAAACAGTGAATCCAGTGATGACAGTCGCCATTGCGCTTCCCTTTTTTTCTGGCGGGGCGATCTGCGCTGCATAATTCGTGGCGACGACAATATATAAACCGCCGCTCATGGCCATGATGACACGAGAGAGCAGGAGCAGCACAAAATGATGGCTGAAAAAGGCGAGCATATTGCCTAAAATAAACACAAAAATAGCTGATAACAAAACCTTTTTTCGGTTCAGCTTCGACGTTGCCATGACTAAAAAGAGAGCGCCCACTGCATAAAAAAGAGAATAGACGGTGATGAGCTGTCCGGCAGCAGGAATAGAGATGTGTAAATCAACAGCAATGATATCTAGAATGCCTGACACAACGAATTCTGACGTGCCTGTGACAAATGAACCGACAGCTAAAAGAATGATTAATAGCTGATGAGATGTGTTTTTCATTTTGAACCCTTCCTTCATGTTGATACGTTGTCTTTAGTTTAAATTCCGTGCTAACATAAGTAAAATTGATGTTTTTCATGAAGGAGATGAGTAAATACTCATGAGCTTTGTTCGCTTTGATATTATCGCAAAAGTTGTGGAGCTTGGCAGTTTTACAGCAGCAGCTGAAGCATTAAATATGACGCAGTCAGCTGTCAGTCATGCAGTGGCAAATTTAGAGTCAGAGTGGGGCGTGTCTTTATTCATTCGTGACCGAAAAAAAGGTATTATGCTGACGGAGATTGGTCAAACGCTTCTCCCGCATATTAGAGAAGTGTTAAATAGAGTGGAGAAAATCCAGCAAGAAATTGCGTTAACGAAAAATATTGAAACGGGCCTGATTCGTATCGGCACATTTGCCAGTGCCTCTGCTTGTTTATTGCCTAAACTGCTTGTGAGCTATCAGAAAAAACATCCGAAAATCGAATTTAAATTCTATGAGGGAACGTATGAAGAAATATTGGAGTGGCTGGATTCTGGCATCATTGATGTTGGATTCGTTGTAAAGGGTCATGCGGATGAAGCCTTTGATTTAATGCCGCTTATGAAAGATGAGATGGTCGTCGCCTATCACCCAAATCATCGATATGAACAGCAGCCCATTGTGGATATAACAGATTTGGCGGGTGAACCATTTATTATGCCGACTGGCATGTATCAATCACATGTAGAGGATATTTTTTCAGAGGCGCAAATGAAGCCGGCTGTTTTATTTGAAGTTCATGATTGTACGAC
The DNA here is from genome assembly GCF_038629965.1 of Bacillus sp. FSL L8-0654. Taxonomy (NCBI): domain Bacteria; kingdom Bacillati; phylum Bacillota; class Bacilli; order Caryophanales; family Bacillaceae; genus Bacillus; species Bacillus sp. FSL L8-0654. The sequence goes on from NZ_CP152026.1 coordinate 631,387, forward strand.
CATTGCCCGTATGGTCGGGGAAGGACTTGGCGTCACGATAGGTCCGGAGTTATTTTTAAAAACGCAGCAGCTTGTGCATATTCGCCAGCTGAATGTCTCTCATCATCGTGAGGTTGCGCTCGCCTGTCCGTCGCTCTCTCAAGCTTCGCCGGCAGTGAAAGAGTTTTTCCATGTAGCCGAAGCGGTTTTTGCAAAAGAGAAGGATTTGGGGAAGGGTGTATAAAGAACTACATGTGAATTTCCAAATTCGTGTAATAAGACGAATGAAGCGGACATTTCTTTGAAAAATGTTCGCTTTTCGTATTGTGTTTTAAAAATGAAGTTGGTACAATAGACACAGAAATCAAATAGATAGAAGTCGTATAATCGCGGGGATATGGCCCGCAAGTTTCTACCAAGCTACCGTAAATGGCTTGACTACGTCAATTCACACTCGTTTGATATAAATCATGCATTGTTCTTGTTTTATGTCACAGTCTGAATTCACATATGGTAGTCAAGCGTCCCAAAATTGTTGGGGCGTTTTTTATTTGACTAGTGAATGGGGCAGGCTAAAGCAAAAGGACATGAAGGGAGTCAGTTGGCTTGAAACAGTTTTTTCAGTTTGATGAATTAGGTACGAATTACCGCAGAGAGATCATCGGTGGTTTAACCACATTTTTGTCGATGGCTTACATTCTGTTTGTTAATCCGATCACACTTGCATTAGTGTCTGTGCCGGATTTTCCAGATAAATTACGAATTGATCAGGGGGCAGTCTTTACAGCGACGGCGTTAGCTTCTGCTGCAGGGTGTATTCTGATGGGATTGATCGCCAGGTATCCGATTGCGATTGCACCCGGTATGGGTCTGAATGCGTTCTTCGCCTTTTCGGTTGTACTTGGCATGGGCATCAAATGGGAAGCTGCACTTTCAGGTGTGTTTGTTTCAGGATTGATTTTCGTTGCTCTTTCTTTAACAGGTTTCCGTGAAAAAATCATCAATGCCATTCCGGCTGAGCTGAAGCTGGCAGTTGGTGCGGGTATTGGTTTGTTCATTACGTTTGTCGGTCTTCAGGGCTCTGGCATTATCGCCAATAATGATAATACGCTCGTTTCGCTTGGAAATATTCATAGTGGTCCGGTTCTGTTAACGGTGTTTGGTATCGTTGTGACGGTCATTTTAATGGTACTTCGAGTGAATGCAGGTGTCTTCATTGGGATGCTTGTGACAGCTATTGCAGGGATGATTTTTGGTCTTGTGCCAGTACCATCTCAAATTGTGGGAAGTATTCCAAGCTTGTCTCCAACCTTTGGTCAAGCCTTGATTCACTTACCAGAAATTTTCTCTATTCAAATGCTTGTCGTGATTTTAACGTTCTTATTCGTTGGGTTCTTTGATACAGCTGGTACACTTGTGGCTGTGGCAACACAGGCTGGTTTAATGAAGAATAATGAGCTGCCTCGTGCAGGAAGAGCACTTCTGGCGGATTCTTCTTCTATTGTTGTAGGTTCTATTCTTGGTACATCTACAACAACATCTTATGTTGAATCTAGCTCAGGTGTTGCTGCTGGTGCGCGTTCTGGTTTTGCAGCTGTCGTCACAGGGATTTTCTTCTTGCTGGCGATGTTCTTCTCACCACTTTTATCCATCGTTACATCGAATGTAACAGCACCTGCTTTAATCATTGTCGGTGCACTGATGGTCGCTCCGCTGGCGAAGATTGCATGGGATCGTTTTGAAATTGCGGTACCAGCTTTCTTAACGATGATTATGATGCCACTGACTTACAGTATTGCAACAGGGATTGCGGTTGGCTTTATTTTCTACCCGATCACCATGATCTTTAAAGGGAAAGCGAAAGAAGTACATCCAATTATGTACGGATTGTTTGTCATCTTTATTCTATATTTTGCTTTCTTAAATCATTAATTGAACATTTGAAACAGCAGCTCATAGAAGCTGCTGTTTTTTTGTTAAAAAAATCAAAACATAGTTGACTTATAGGAATTATGTGTTTATGATAAAAAGACATAATTCGCTGATTGGATCACCAAAGGCGCTTTGATTTCCTTTTTTAATAGAAGGTTTCAGGGTGCCTTTTTTTCTTGCAGACATTCAAAAGGGGAGGAGATGCCTTTTGTCACGCTGGCTTCGACAGGTGATTGAACGTAAAAAGCAGGTGCTGATTCAAAAGCTCCTTTTATGGGGGCATGAAGAAAAGCAGGAAGCGCTCATGCATTATACAATTCATGAGCTGGAAAATGAGGTTCTCTATTTAAAAGAGCGAAAACAAAAATAGGGGGATGAGCGATGGATGAACAAAAGCTGAATTATATTTTATCTGCCTTAAAAGGGATCGACTATGGATCAGTGGTCATCACCATTCATAATGGACATATTACACAGGTTGATACGACCAAAAAGACTCGGTTCCCCGCTCATCAGGAGAATCTCCGGGTCCAGCAAGGAAAGCGGAGTCAATATCGTTGACCATGAATTTCAACATTGATAAAAAGCTGATGGAGGCCGTCAGCTTTTTTGTTTTGTCTTATTTTCTCTCCATTTTAAAACCTCTGCTGCCTTTTATCCGTCTATTCGTATGAACGTCGAGGAATCTTGACTGAATAGAGAGACTCCGCTACTTTAAGAGGAGTCATCCGAACAGATCATTTACTTGATCCTGTAAGGATTGGATAGGAGTTGATATGAGATGTTAGAGAAAGATCAAGATCAGGGGACATCTGAAAAGAAAAATGAAGAGTCATCAATAGATCAAGAAACAAGGCAATCCCGCCTCAGCCGAAGCGCTGCAAAACGTGGAAGAACCTCAAAGTCAGCGGATGATGGGCGTTCAGCTATCCAGCGTATACTGCAAGGTGCAGGAGGCGCGTTTAAGCGTTATGGTTCATATGGACTGGCGATGTTAAAATCACCGAGCCGGGCCATCAATCAAGCGGAAACATTGCGTATGAAGTACGCCTGGATCTCGATTGTGTTATTCAGCGTGTTTTTTGCTTTAGGCAACTATGTTCAATTAAAGGCGTCAAAGACCCGTTTATTAGGCTTTGGCATTCATTATTCTTTTGGCGACGCCTTTTTGAAGGTAGCGGTCTTTACACTTATTTTGTTGACATTAATGATGCTTACCGTCTGGCTGCTCGGAAAGTACATGCTAAAAGGAAACATATCACTGAAAGAAGTGATCATGAAGTTTGGTGCTGCGCTTGTGCCGGTTTTGGTTTTATCCATCCTTTGGCTTGTATTTGCCATGCTGAATATTCCATATGTGACCGTCATATTATCCGTGATGATGTTTGTCGGTCTTCAGTTGATTGCGGTCGTGCTCTTTCGCTCGATTCAGTCGGAGCATGATGCCGAACGAGGAGATTTGATGTATGCGGGCTGGGTCTTTTTATTGGTTGAGCTTGTCATTATTGCGCTGCTCTGGGGCATAGTCGGGGAGTATTTGATTCCATCACTTGTTCCTGTTCGATTTGGATAAAAACACACTGAAAACCTCCTTTTTTGAAAAAGGGGGTTTTCATGTTGAGAAGAGAAAAAAACGGGTAAACTCTTGGTAACAAACACCATCCTTGTTGTCGAAAGATATATGTGTTTTGATCGCGTAAATTTGATTGTATCAAGGTATGTTCTCTAGTAGAATATGGGGTGCTTTATTTGATTTTTTAGTGCAGGGGGTTCGAATCGTGCTTCAACAACTTTTATCCAATGCGTTCACCATGGTTTTAATCATTTTAGTGATTAATATTGTTTATGTTTCTTTTTCCACCATGCGTTTAATTTTAACAATGAAAGGCAGACGGTACGTAGCTGCTTTTGCGGGTACGATCGAAATGCTCATTTATGTCATTGGGTTAAGTATCGTTCTAGATAACTTAGATCAAATACAAAATGTCATTGCGTATGCGCTAGGTTATGGAATGGGGATCATTGTCGGGATGAAAATTGAAGAGAAGCTGGCACTTGGCTACACAACTGTTAACGTAATCACAAAAGAATTGGATGTCGATCTCCCAAGACAATTGAGAGAAAAAGGATATGGTGTCACCAGCTGGGTAGCAGGCGGTCTTGAAGGAGACCGGACAGCATTGCAAATTTTAACACCGAGGAAATATGAACTGCAATTATATGAAACGATTAAGACGCTGGATTCAAAGGCGTTTATCATTTCATATGAGCCCAAATCGATTCACGGCGGCTTCTGGGTGAAGGCTGTGAAGAAAAGGAGAATTAAAGAATGACCGCAAAACCAAAGAAGAAAAAATTCTATGTGGAAGACAACATGACGATTGATCAAGTGTTGTCCCAGATGGCAGCGGAAGGCTACTCGCCTGTCCGTCGAATGGAGGAACCGATTTTTCAAGAAAAGAAGGAAAATGGGTCGATTCAGATCATTCCGATTGGGAAAAAAATCGTATTTGAAGGAAAAATAGTCTAAATCCGAACATTAAAACGACGACTTCATAGATTGTTCGATAAATCCGTTGACATCATGAACATCCGTTGTTAAGATAAACATGAAATCAAAACACGAGCCTCATATAATCTTGGGAATATGGCCCATAAGTTTCTACCCAGTTACCGTAAATGACTGGACTATGCAGGATAGTGAACAAAACTGACATGGCGTTTCAAAAGCGAACAGCGCTTACCATGGCCCGGTTTGTGTTGCTTCCTAACATTGCAATACAGACCGGGTCTTTTTGTTCGGCGTTTGACAAGCTGCTTAGGTTTGGGAAGCGTGTCAAACGATACAAAATCGAATAACAGCTTAAAGGTGGGGACAAAATGAAGCCGCTTGTAGGTGTCATCATGGGAAGTACATCTGATTGGGAAACAATGAAAAATGCGTGCGACATCTTAGAGGAATTAAACATTCCGTATGAAAAACAGGTGGTATCCGCACACCGGACACCTGACTTGATGTTTGAATATGCGACTGAAGCAAGAGGTAAAGGACTAAAGGTCATCATTGCCGGTGCTGGAGGCGCAGCACATTTACCGGGGATGGTCGCAGCAAAAACGACACTGCCGGTCATTGGTGTGCCTGTACAATCAAAAGCACTAAACGGGCTGGATTCCTTATTATCCATCGTTCAAATGCCAGGCGGTGTACCAGTTGCTACAGTAGCAATTGGCAAAGCAGGTGCAACAAATGCAGGCCTTCTTGCCGCACAAATGATTTCAGCATTTGATGAAAAGGTCGCATCTCGTCTTGAAGAAAGAAGAGAGCAGACAAAACAGACTGTACTAGAAAGCAGTGATCAGCTTGGCTAAGCAGACCATTTTTCCAAACGCAACCATCGGGATCATTGGCGGCGGACAGCTTGGCAGATACATGGCTGTCAGCGCAAAGCAAATGGGGTTCCGGGCAGCAGTTCTAGATCCAGTCGCACAATCTCCTTGCGGACAGGTTGCCGATAAAGAAATCACAGCCGCATATAGTGATCTTGAAGCGATTCGAAAGCTGGCAGAAATCAGCGATGTGGTGACTTATGAGTTTGAAAATATTGATTATGATGCATTCAATCAGCTGAAGGAAGAAGCCTATTTACCACAAGGAAGCGACCTTCTTCTTCTAACTCAAAATCGTGAGACCGAGAAAGAAGGAATTGTAGACGCAGGCTGTGAAGTAGCGCCTTACCGCATCATTCATGATGAAAAAGAGCTGGAAGATGCAGTGGACGTGCTCGGTTTGCCAGCTGTGCTGAAAACATGCAGAGGCGGCTACGACGGAAAAGGACAGTACGTCATGAAAGAAAAAGGACAGCTTCAGGAAGCAGCTGCACTGCTCACACATGGAACTTGTATTTTAGAAAGCTGGGTTCCATTCCAAATGGAGCTATCAGTGATCGTTACTCGTTCTGTTCATGGAGAGATTGCAGTATTCCCAGTCGCTGAGAACATTCATAAGCATAATATTTTGTTCCAAAGCATTGTGCCTGCAAGGGTAGAGAACCGCATTCAGGAGAAGGCGAAAGAACTGGCAACAACACTGGCTGAAAAGCTGGGGCTGGTTGGTACTCTTGCTGTAGAACTGTTCCTGACAAATGACGGAAAGCTGCTCGTCAATGAACTGGCACCGCGCCCGCATAATTCTGGTCATTACACGCTCGATTTATGTGAGACAAGTCAGTTTGAACAGCATGTCCGCGCTATATGTGGTTTGCCGCTTGGCGGTACAGCCCTTTTGTCAGAGGGAATGATGGTGAATTTATTAGGCGATGAAGTGGACATTCCAAAAGAGCATCCTGAGCTTCTCAAAGAAGCGAAGCTTTATCTATATGGAAAGCATGAAGTAAAAGCCGGCCGCAAGATGGGGCATATGACGTTTATGAAACAGCTCGATGATGAGTGGATGACAAACATCACAAAGATATGGACTGAAAGAGATGGAGGAAACGGGAAATGATCGAACGTTACGCACGACCAGAAATGTCAGCAATCTGGACAGAGGAAAACAAATTTAATGCATGGCTTGAAGTAGAGATTCTCGCTTGTGAAGCTTGGGCAGAGCTTGGCGTCATTCCGAAAGAAGATGTTGTGACCATGCGCAAGAATGCAAGCTTTGATATTGGACGTATTTTAGAGATTGAACAGGACACGCGCCACGACGTGGTTGCCTTTACGCGTGCTGTATCTGAATCTCTAGGAGAAGAAAGAAAGTGGGTTCATTACGGGTTAACATCGACAGACGTAGTGGATACGGCGCTTTCATATCTATTAAAACAGGCGAACGATATCCTGCTCAAGGACATTGAGAGATTTGTTGACATACTAAAAGAAAAAGCAAAAGAGCACAAATATACCGTCATGATGGGCCGTACACACGGTGTACACGCTGAACCGACAACATTTGGCCTGAAGCTTGGTCTTTGGTACGAGGAAATGAAGCGTAACCTAGAACGTTTTAAACAAGCAAAAGCTGGTATTGAATACGGCAAAATCTCTGGAGCTGTTGGCACATATGCGAACATCGACCCGTTTGTTGAGCAATATGTATGTGAGAAACTTGGCATCAAAGCTGCACCAATTTCAACCCAAACCTTGCAGCGTGACCGCCATGCAGATTACATGGCTACTCTAGCTTTAGTCGCAACGAGCATTGAGAAATTTGCTGTTGAAATTCGTGGTCTTCAAAAGAGTGAAACACGTGAAGTAGAAGAGTTCTTTGCAAAAGGACAAAAAGGATCATCAGCGATGCCGCATAAGCGTAACCCAATCGGCTCTGAAAATATGACGGGAATTGCCCGCGTGATTCGTGGATATATGCTGACAGCTTATGAAAATGTACCGCTTTGGCATGAGCGTGATATTTCTCATTCATCTGCTGAGCGCATCATTTTACCAGATGCAACGATTGCACTGAACTATATGCTCAACCGTTTCTCAAACATCGTGAAAAACTTAACGGTTTTCCCTGAAAACATGAAGCGCAACATGGACCGCACACTTGGCTTAATTTACTCACAGCGCGTTCTTCTTGCATTAATCGATACAGGCATGGCACGTGAAGAGGCATATGACACGGTTCAGCCAAAGGCAATGGAAGCGTGGGAGAAACAAGTGCCGTTCCGTTCATTAGTAGAAGCAGAAGAAAAAATCACGTCACGCTTAACACCTGAACAAATCGCTGACTGCTTCGATTACAACTATCATTTGAAAAATGTCGATATGATTTTCGAACGTCTAGGTCTTGCGTAAGAAATGGGCCGCCTGCTTACCAGGCGCCCAATCCTGAAAATTGCCAACATTCAAATTAGGAGGCCAACCTGAATGACTGTGAAACAAGAACTTCTCTACGAAGGCAAAGCGAAAAAAATCTATCAGACCGATGACGAGCATATTTTATATGTCGAATATAAAGACTCAGCTACAGCATTTAACGGCGAAAAGAAAGCCGAAATCGAAGGTAAAGGCAGACTGAACAACGAAATTTCGAGCTTAATCTTTCAAATGCTGCATGAGAAAGGGATCAACAATCACTTTGTGAAACGTCTTTCTGAAACAGAGCAGCTCATTCAAAAGGTGCAGATTGTTCCGCTTGAAGTGGTTGTACGTAATGTAGTGGCAGGCAGTATGTCAAAACGCCTCGGCATTCCAGAGGGAACAAAACTGGACACACCTTTGATTGAGTTCTACTACAAAGATGATGCACTCGGTGATCCGCTCATTACAGAAGATCATATCCGCATTTTAGATGCAGCGACACCAGAGCAGGTCGAGGAAATGAAAACAATCACAAGACAAGTGAATGAAGAGTTAAAGCAAATTTTCTCAGACTGCCATGTGAATTTAATTGATTTCAAGCTTGAATTCGGAATAGATCACGAGAATCGTATTTTGCTAGCTGATGAGATTTCACCTGATACGTGCAGGCTTTGGGACAAAGATACAAACGAAAAGCTTGATAAAGACGTGTTCAGACGAAACCTGGGCGGCTTAACGAATGCATACGAAGAAATTTTCAAAAGACTTGGAGGCCATAAACATGTATAAAGTGAAAATTTTTGTCAGCTTAAAAGAGAGCGTTCTTGATCCACAAGGAAGTGCCGTGCAGCACGCTTTGCACAGCATGTCTTATCAGGAAGTAAAGGATGTCCGTATTGGGAAATACATGGAGCTTGTCATTGAAAAATCAGATCGTGATTTAGACACAGTCGTCAAAGAAATGTGCGAAAAATTACTTGCCAACACGGTGATTGAAGATTACCGCTATGAGGTGGAGGAGGTTGTCGCACAGTGAAGTTTGCAGTGATCGTCTTGCCTGGCTCTAACTGTGATATCGATATGTACCATGCGATTCAAGATGAGCTAGGTGAACAAGTTGAATATGTATGGCACGACGAAACGAGTCTTGACGGATTTGACGGTGTACTCGTACCAGGCGGTTTCTCTTATGGGGATTACTTAAGATGTGGTGCGATCGCCCGCTTCTCAAACATCATGCCGGCGGTGAAAAAAGCAGCTGAGGAAGGGAAACCTGTTCTTGGTGTTTGTAACGGGTTCCAAATTCTTCAGGAGCTTGGCATTCTTCCGGGTGCGATGAGACGAAATAAAGACTTGAAATTTATCTGTCGTCCAGTTGAACTCATTGTAGAAAACAACGAAACGCCATTTACAAGCGGTTATCAAAAAGGCGAATCCATTACGATTCCTGTAGCGCACGGTGAAGGCAACTTCTACTGTGACGAAGACACTTTAGCGAAGCTCATTGAACGCGGCCAAATCGCTTTCACTTATGGAGACGATATTAACGGCAGTGTGAATCGTATTGCAGGTGTAACGAATGAAGAGGGCAATGTACTCGGCATGATGCCGCACCCTGAGCGCGCAGTTGATTCATTACTAGGCAGCGCAGACGGACTTAAATTGTTTCAATCTATCGTGAAAAATTGGAGGGACACTCATGTCACTACTGCTTGAACCAAGTCACAAGCAAATTAAAGAAGAGAAATTGTATCAGCAAATGGGATTGAGTGATGAAGAATTCGCTTTAATCGAATCCATTATTGGCAGGCTGCCAAACTACACAGAAACGGGCATTTTTTCTGTCATGTGGTCAGAGCATTGCAGTTATAAAAACTCAAAGCCTGTTTTAAGCAAATTCCCGACAAAAGGAGAGCACGTCCTTCAAGGTCCTGGGGAAGGCGCTGGAATCGTTGATATTGGAGACAACCAAGCGGTTGTATTTAAAATCGAATCACATAACCACCCATCTGCGATTGAACCATATCAAGGAGCGGCGACAGGTGTCGGCGGAATTATCCGTGATGTATTCTCCATGGGTGCGCGTCCAATTGCTGTATTAAACTCTCTTCGTTTTGGTGAACTGACTTCACCGCGCGTGAAGTACTTGTTTGAAGAAGTAGTGGCAGGGATCGCAGGCTATGGAAACTGTATCGGAATTCCAACAGTCGGCGGAGAGGTTCATTTCGATCAAAGCTATGAAGGCAACCCGCTCGTAAATGCGATGTGTGTTGGATTAATCAACCATGAGGACATCAAAAAAGGGCAGGCAAAAGGTGTCGGCAACACGGTCATGTACGTTGGTGCCAAAACGGGACGTGACGGGATTCACGGTGCAACATTTGCATCTGAGGAATTTTCTGAGGAATCAGAAGAAAAACGCTCAGCTGTTCAAGTCGGTGATCCGTTCATGGAAAAACTGCTGCTTGAAGCGTGCCTTGAAGTCATCAAAAACGATGCACTCGTTGGAATTCAGGATATGGGAGCGGCTGGCTTAACAAGCTCAAGTGCTGAAATGGCGAGTAAAGCAGGTTCTGGTATCGAGATGAATCTAGATCTCATACCGCAGCGTGAAACAGGCATGTCCGCATACGAAATGATGCTGTCTGAATCTCAAGAAAGAATGCTTTTGGTCATTGAAAAAGGCCGTGAACAAGAAATCATTGATATTTTTGAAAAATACGATCTTGAAGCGGTATCAGTCGGTCATGTGACAGACGATAAAATGCTTCGTTTACTTCATCAAGGTGAAGTGGTATGTGAGCTTCCTGTTGATGCACTTGCAGAAGAAGCGCCGGTTTATCACAAGCCGTCAAGTGAGCCTGCATACTATCGTGAGTTTTTAGAAACAAAAGTGGAAGCACCTGCTATCGCAGATGCAGCCGACACGTTAAAGCAGCTCCTTCAGCAGCCAACAATTGCAAGTAAAGAATGGGTTTATGATCAATATGACTACATGGTTCGGACAAATACAGTCGTTGCACCAGGCTCTGATGCGGGCGTTTTAAGAATTCGCGGAACGAAAAAAGCCCTTGCGATGACAACCGATTGTAACGCACGTTATCTTTACCTTGATCCAGAAGTCGGCGGGAAAATCGCAGTGGCAGAAGCAGCACGCAACATTGTGTGCTCAGGCGCTCGTCCGCTTGCAGTAACAGATAACCTGAACTTCGGTAACCCAGAGAAACCAGAAATTTTCTGGCAAATAGAAAAATCTGCTGACGGTATTAGCGAAGCATGCCGCAAGCTAAGCACACCAGTTATCGGTGGTAACGTCTCTTTATATAACGAATCAAATGGAACAGCGATTTACCCAACACCAGTCATTGGAATGGTTGGTTTGGTCGAAGACACAGCTCATATTACGACGCAGTCGTTCCAGCAGGCTGGCGATGTGATTTTCATCATAGGTGAGACGAAGGAAGAATTTGCAGGCAGTGAGCTTCAAAAGATGACAGAAGGCCGTATTTACGGAAAAGCACCGGAAATTGATTTGGATGTCGAGCTCACTCGTCAGGAAGCCCTTCTTGCTGCGATTCAAAACGGACTTGTTCAATCAGCACACGATGTGTCTGAAGGCGGTCTTGGTGTCGCACTTGCTGAAAGTACATTTGGAACAGATGGTCTTGGCGCTCATGTCCAAATTGATTTAAACAGCGAAGCTTCATTATTCAGTGAAACACAGTCACGTTTTGTCGTCACAGTGAAACCAGAGCACCGCGAAGCGTTTGCTGCGGCTGTCAAAGATGCGAAAGAAGTTGGAACGGTCACAAATGATGGTGTATTCACTGTCAAAAATCAAGAAGGACAACAATGGATTCATGCAGCGGTCAACGAGCTTGAACGTGCATGGAAAGGAGCGATCCCATGCTTGCTGAAATCAGAGGCTTAAACGAAGAGTGTGGCGTCTTTGGGGTTTGGGGACACGAAGAAGCCCCGCAAATCACATATTACGGATTGCATAGCCTTCAGCACCGAGGACAAGAGGGTGCGGGAATCATTGCAACAGATGGTGAAAACCTGACGGCACATAAAGGCCTTGGACTGATTACGGAAGTCTTTCAAAACGGTGAGCTAAAGGATCTGAAAGGCAAAGGAGCGATCGGACACGTTCGGTATGCGACAGCAGGCGGAGGCGGCTTTGAAAATGTGCAGCCCCTCTTCTTCCGCTCGCAAAACAACGGCAGTCTTGCCCTTGCTCATAATGGGAACTTAGTGAATGCAACGCAATTAAAGCAGCAGCTAGAGAACCAGGGGAGTATATTCCAAACATCTTCTGACACTGAAGTGCTTGCTCATTTAATTAAGCGCAGCGGATATATTGAATTGAAAGAGCAGATCAAAAATGCCCTGTCCATGCTTAAAGGCGCATATGCTTTCTTAATTATGACGGAAACAGAAATGATTGTGGCACTTGATCCGAACGGCTTACGTCCGCTTTCACTTGGTATGCTTGGGGACGCGTATGTGGTTGCTTCTGAAACATGTGCATTTGATGTTGTCGGTGCCACGTATTTACGAGATGTGGAGCCTGGCGAAATGCTGATCATTAATGATGAAGGCATGAAATCTGAACGCTTCTCCATGAACATTAACCGTAGCATGTGCAGCATGGAATACATTTATTTCTCAAGACCTGACAGCAATATCAACGGCATCAACGTGCATAGTGCGAGAAAGAACCTTGGCAAAAAGCTTGCTGAGGAAGCGCATGTCGAAGCAGATGTCGTGACAGGTGTTCCAGATTCGAGTATTTCTGCAGCAATTGGATATGCCGAAGCAACAGGTATTCCGTATGAGCTCGGTTTGATTAAAAATCGTTATGTCGGACGTACCTTTATCCAGCCGTCTCAAGCATTGCGTGAGCAGGGCGTGCGCATGAAGCTGTCTGCTGTGCGCGGGGTCGTCGAAGGAAAACGTGTCGTGATGGTGGATGATTCCATCGTACGCGGAACAACGAGCCGCCGCATTGTGACGATGCTAAGAGAAGCGGGTGCGACGGAAGTCCATGTGCGCATTAGTTCACCGCCAATCGCACATCCATGTTTTTATGGAATTGATACGTCCACACATGAAGAGCTGATTGCTTCTTCTCATTCAGTGGAAGAAATTAGACAGGAAATCGGTGCAGACTCCATTGCATTTTTATCTGTAGACGGTTTAATGGACGGGATTGGCAGGAAGTATGATGATCCGCAGCGCGGTCAATGTTTAGCATGCTTTACTGGGAAATACCCGACTGAAATTTATGAAGATACTGTTCTTCCGCATGTGAAGGAAACAGCACTGACGAAATAATCGAATAAAGGAGCAGCAGTCAAGATGATTTGATATGCTGCTCTTTCATTCTGCTGAAAATAAATGGAAGAGAAGCAGCTAAAAGGAGTGAATGGGATGTCAGAAGCATATAAAAACGCCGGTGTCGACATCGAAGCAGGATACGAAGCCGTCAAACGAATGAAAACACACGTAGAACGTACAAAAAGAGCAGGCGTCATGGGTGCTCTAGGCGGATTTGGCGGTATGTTTGATTTATCTGAGCTGCCATACAAAAAGCCCGTTCTTGTCTCAGGAACAGATGGTGTCGGAACAAAATTAAAGCTTGCCTTTTTAATGGATCAACACGATACGATCGGTGTTGATGCCGTGGCAATGTGTGTGAACGATGTGCTGGCACAAGGGGCAGAGCCGCTCTTTTTCTTAGATTACTTAGCAGTTGGTAAAGCAGATCCGATAAAAATTGAATCAATCGTCAAAGGTGTGGCTGACGGCTGTGAGCAGTCTGGTTCAGCGCTTGTCGGCGGAGAAACAGCAGAAATGCCGGGTCTTTACACAGAAGATGAATATGATATTGCTGGTTTTTCAGTAGGCGTCGTTGAAAAGGATGAAATCGTGACAGGAGAGAGCATTAAAGAGGGGCACTTGCTTATTGGACTCAGCTCAAGCGGAATTCATAGCAATGGATACTCCCTCGTTCGTAAAGTATTGCTGGAAGACGCTGGTCTGGATCTGCATCAAACGTATGAACCTTTTACAAGACCGCTTGGAGAAGAGCTTCTTGAACCGACCAAAATTTATGTGAAGCCTGTTCTCAAACAAGTAAAAGCCAGCAAGATTGACGGCATGGCACATGTGACAGGCGGCGGCTTTATTGAAAATTTACCGCGTATGCTGCCTGAAGGGCTTGGCGTTGAGATTGATAACGGCTCATGGCCAGTACCGCCAATTTTCTCCTTTATTCAAGAAAAAGGACAGTTAAAGGCAGAAGAAATGTTCAACGTGTTTAATATGGGCATTGGTTTTGTCTTAGCGGTAAAAGAAGATGACCTTGTCGAAGTGATCAGAGGACTTGAAGAAGACGGAGAGAAAGCATTTCTCATCGGCCGTGTTCAAAAAGGAGAAGGTGTCACATTCGGCGGTGGAAGCCTCTCATGAAGAAGTTTGCGATCTTCGCCTCTGGAAGCGGGACGAATTTTCAAGCCATTATGGATACATTAAAAAAAGAACAGTGGCAGGCAGAGGCCGCCATTGTGATTTGTGATAAACCGGGTGCAAAGGTGCTGGAGCGTGCTGAGAAAGAGGGCATTCCCTCCTTTGCCTTTACCCCGAAGGCTTTTCCGAATAAAGCCGCTTTTGAACAAACGATCATTGAACAGCTTAGGCTGCATGAAGTGGAATGGATTTTCCTTGCTGGGTATATGAGACTGATTGGTCCGACATTACTTGAAGCATTCAGAGGGAAAATTGTCAATATCCACCCGTCCTTGCTGCCAGCCTTCCCAGGACTGGATGCCATTGGACAAGCCTTTCAAGCAGGCGTCAAAGTGGCAGGAATCACTGTCCATTTTGTCGACGAAGGTATGGATACCGGCCCGATTATTGACCAAGCCGCGATTTATATCGAACAAGGGGAAGAGCTTGAATCGATTGAAAAAAGAATGCATGAACTAGAACACACACTATATCCAAAAGTGATCAAATCACTTTTAGAATTATCTTAATGAGGTGACGAAGGCATGACGATCAAACGCGCATTAATCAGTGTTTCCGATAAAACGAATCTTGTACCTTTTGTGAAAGAATTAACAGAACTTGGCGTTGAAGTGATTTCAACTGGAGGTACACATAAGCTTCTTCAAGAGAACGGCATTGATGTCATTGGAATTTCAGAAGTCACTGGATTCCCTGAAATCATGGACGGACGACTCAAAACACTTCACCCGAACATTCATGGCGGGCTTTTAGCAGTGAGAGAAAACGATGAGCATATGGCACAGATTGAGAAGCATGGCATTCAGCCGATTGATCTTGTTGTCGTGAATCTTTATCCATTCAAAGAGACGATTTCAAAAGACGATGTGACATATGAAGAAGCAATTGAAAACATTGATATTGGCGGACCGGGAATGCTTCGTGCGGCATCAAAAAACCACCAAGACGTCACAGTGATTGTCGATCCTCGTGACTATGATACAGTCATCCAGCAAATCAAAGAAGGCGGCGTGTCACTCGAGAAAAAACGTGAGCTCGCTGCAAAGGTATTCCGTCATACGGCTGCTTACGATGCTCTGATTGCGGATTACTTAACAAACTTTGTGGGCGAAACAGAGCCAGAGCAGTTCACTGTCACGTTTGAGAAAAAACAATCCCTTCGTTATGGAGAAAACCCGCACCAAGCGGCGACTTTCTATGAAAATGCTCTTCCAGCCAAAGGTTCTTTGGCTACTGCAAAGCAATTACATGGAAAAGAACTTTCCTATAACAATATTAAAGATGCAGATGCAGCACTCCAAATTGTACGTGAATTCACGGAGCCGGCAGCTGTCGCTGTGAAGCATATGAACCCGTGCGGCGTTGGCACAGGAGAAACGATTGCAGAAGCATTTGACCGAGCATTCAAGGCAGATGAAACTTCTATTTTTGGCGGCATTGTGGCACTTAACCGTGAAGTAGACAAACAAACGGCTGAGGTGCTGCATACGATTTTCTTAGAAATTGTCATCGCCCCATCGTTCAGCCAAGAAGCCCTTGACGTGTTAACGGCGAAAAAGAACCTTCGTCTATTAACATTAGATGTAGAAGCGGATCTCGGGAAAAAGGAAAAGCAGCTGACAAGTGTCCATGGCGGACTGCTTGTTCAGGATATTGACACGTACGGATTAGAGGAAGCAACCATCTCTATTCCAACGAAAAGAGAACCAACAGAAGACGAATGGAAAGACTTAAAGCTAGCTTGGAAAGTCGTCAAGCATGTGAAATCAAATGCTATTGTCCTTGCGAAAGATCAAATGACAGCAGGGATCGGTGCTGGTCAAATGAACCGTGTGGGCTCAGCTAACATTGCCATTGAGCAAGCAGGTGAAAAGGCAAAAGGAAGCGCACTAGGCTCTGATGCATTCTTCCCAATGGGCGATACAGTGGAAGCTGCTGCAAAGGCAGGCGTCACAGCGATCATTCAGCCAGGCGGATCTATTCGTGATGAAGAATCGATTCAAAAAGCAGATGAATACGGCATCGCCATGGTCTTCACTGGCGTTAGACATTTCAAACATTAAGGGGATGACAGTGTGAACGTACTAATTATCGGCAGAGGCGGAAGAGAGCATACCATCGCATGGAAAGTGAATCAAAGTGAACTTGTCAGCCAAGTATTTGTCGCACCCGGCAATGATGGAATGACAGATGCTGCGAAGCTTGTACCAATCGACGAAGGCGATCATGAGTCATTAATTCGTTTTGCAAAAGAAAACGAAATCGGCTTAACCATTGTCGGTCCAGAGGTTCCTTTAATCGCAGGTGTCGTTGATGCATTTGAAGAAGCAGGTCTAAAGGTATTTGGACCGAATGCAAAAGCTGCGGTCATTGAAGGCTCAAAGGAATTTGCAAAAGATTTAATGAAGAATTACGATATCCCGACGGCTGCTTACGCTACCTTTACATCGTTTGAAGAAGCAAAAGCATATGTGGAAGAAAAGGGTGCGCCGATTGTTATTAAAGCAGACGGGCTTGCCGCAGGAAAAGGCGTCACAGTGGCCATGACGCTGGAAGAGGCGGTCGATTGTCTGCATGATTTCTTAGAGGATGAAAAGTTTGGCGATGCAAGTGCATCTGTCGTCATCGAAGAATTTTTAACAGGCGAAGAATTTTCACTCATGGCTTTTGTCAACGGAGAAAAGGTGTACCCGATGGTGATTGCGCAGGATCACAAACGGGCCTTTGAAGATGACAAAGGGCCGAATACCGGCGGGATGGGCGCTTATTCACCAGTTCCGCAAATTTCAGATGAAGTCGTCCAAAAAGCGGTGGAAGATGTCGTCAAACCGGCAGCTCGCGCGATGGTGCAGGAAGGGCGTCCATTTACAGGCATTTTATATGCGGGCTTAATGCTGACACCAGAAGGCTCAAAGGTGATTGAATTCAATGCACGCTTTGGCGACCCTGAAACGCAGGTGGTTCTCCCTCGTCTTGAATCAGATCTAGTCCAAGTATTCCTCGATATTCTTGATGGAAAAGATGTGGACTTACAGTGGAAAGACACTGCAGCTGTTAGTGTGGTTCTTGCATCAGAAGGATACCCAGAAGACTATGCAAAAGGGACGCCGATCGGTGCCTTGCAAACGACCGTCTCTGATGTCGTGACCTTTCACGCAGGAACAAAAAAAGAAAACGATCAATTCGTCACAAATGGCGGCCGTGTAGCGAATGTGACCGCATTTGACGACACATTTGAAGCGGCAAGATCAAGAGTGTATGAAGCGGTTGAAGAAATCATACAGCCAGGTCTATTTTATCGCCGTGACATCGGTGCCCGTGCGCTGAAGGCTGCAGGGAAGAACGTTTAATCAAAACACCTTTCTATCTGACGAGATGGAAAGGTGTTTTTTGTTCATGAGAAGGGATGATGATTGAATATGAAGAAGTAGTATGGGATGACGAGTTTATGAGGAGGCAGCATGGTCATTCAAGGAATCATTCTATTTGCAATTGTGTTACTTATTTTATTTATACTGTTCTCCAATCTCATCATGTATGAAGCGAGAAAGCAAAACAAAGCCAAAAAAGGCTCAGCCATTAGGTATATGATCATGTCGATTTTTTCTGGTATCGTCATTGTTTCATTTTCCATTTGGATTTTTTTTATTAGCTGATTTATAAGAGAGGATGAGTATATGGTGCAATTGAAGGAACTTGCAAACGAGCGTTTTTCTGCCTCGATCTGTATTGATTCATTTAATGAGCGCATCCGTTTGGATGACTACAGCGGCAGGGTGAGGGATGTGATTCAGTCGGTTCTAAAGGAAGCGGCAGACTGCAAGGCTTCTAAGGTCATTGTGAAAGTCAGGCGTGAGCATATGCCTCTTTTTTTAGAAAAAGGCTTTCGGCTTGAAGGCGTGTTTTCTCATTATTTTCTTGGAAGTGATGCGTACGGCATGTCGCTCTTTCTGACGGAGGATCGGATGAACAGCCCGTATTGGCTGAAGGAAGATGAAATTGTTGCGTCTATTCAGGAAAAGCCTCTCAAAAAAGACCAAGGCACGTGGCAGGATGAGTATGTGATGAGGAAAGCCGATCCGAAGGATATTCACAAGCTGGCAAAGCTCTATGATACCGTTTTTGAAACGTATCCTACGCCAATGAATGAGCCAGATTACATCCAAAAGGTGATGGAGGAAGGGACGGTCTTTTATGTCGTTGAACATGACGGGAACATTGTGAGTGCGGCATCCGCTGAAATCAATGCGCCGTATGGTCATGCGGAATTAACAGATTGTGCGACCCTTCCATCATACAGAAAACTAGGATTCATGCATCATTTGATTCTAGCACTCGAAAAAGAACTTCAATCCATGCACATCTATGTCTTTTATTCTCTCGCACGTGCACTGTCCTATGGAATGAACCAAGTGTTTTATCAGCTCGGCTATACGTATACCGGGCGTTTCCAAAACAACTGCTATATTTTTGACAAAATTGAAGATATGAATCTATGGGTGAAAACGCCGAATGAATCATGAAATGGTTCTCATCTGATCAAGCAGACCAGATAGGCGGTACGCCATGATACTGAGCTGCAGCTTCATCCGGTCATCCGTGGATTTGAGGCTGCAGCCTGTTCTCGTTTCAATTTGTTTTAAGCGATAGCTTAATGTATGCCTGTGAATAAACAATTCCCCCGCAGATTTTTGAATATTTTCATTGTGTGTCAAATACACTTCGAGTGTATGGATCAGGTCAGCCCCCTGTTTTTTCGTATAAAGCAAGGGACTTAACAGCTCCACGTAAAAGTCATGCAAATTCATACCCGCTTCATTCATTTCAAGCAGCATCCCGTATAAGCCGAGCTTCTGATAATGAATGATGCATTCGTCTGTCTTTAAAAGTGGAAGAAGCCTTGCTGCATACTGTGCTTCCTTCGCGCTTTTTGCAAAGAGACCGATCTGGTCATAGGCTCTCCCGATGCCAATCACAATCGGATGGACGGGAAAAAAATAAGACCAAGTGCTCCGGCACTCCTCTGCTGCGCGATACCACTCCGCTTCTTGAAATGCTTTTTTTCCTGCTGGCGTAAGAACAAAAATGGAATCGAGCCTTGTTTTAAGTAAAAAAGGAATATGTCTGCGTTCAAATATCGACGTGAGCAATTGAGACAGGCGCTGCATCATTTGGTGATCGAGCTGTGTGTGCTGATGCTGAAATTGAAAGTAGATGACCACCTGCTCATCGCTCATATCGTATTGCAGCTTTGTTGCCTGTTCGACCACATAGCTTTCTTCTGTGTATTGCTGCTGCAAAATATCATCTAACAAATGACCTTGCATTTGGTTTTCTGTATCTTGAATGGCTTTTTGCTTCAGCCATTCAATCGCATACACCGCCCCGGCATGCTCGATGGCAATTGCGTCGAGATGATGCCACGCATCTTTTTTCTTTAAAGATACAATAAACCCAAAAATATCGCCCATCGCAATCACCGGACATGCAGCGAGGACAAACGCACCGCACGTGTCATAAACGAGCCGTCCTTTCTCCTCAGCCTGCTTGAGAAGAGGCGTTGTTTCGATTGGTTCACGATCTGTCAGAAAGCCAAAAGCAGGAGAGTACGTCACTTCATCTTTTATGAGATGAGCTGCTGTTTGATGTAAAAAAACATCAAGCACGACGATGTTTGCCGAAGTGAGATGTGCCAGCTCATCTGTAATTTGCGTGACATTTTTATTGCTTACATTTAAATGAGTCAGTCTTTGGTGAATGGCTGAAGAATATTTAAGCTGATGGAGCTGGCTGCTGACGATTTGCTCTAGGACGGCTTTTGTAATGTCTGAGAAGTTGACATGTGAAGGAATCTCGATGAGTGGAATGCCGCTGTTTTTGGCAGCTTCGATCAGTGATGCAGGAATTTCCGTTAAGTACACGCCTTTATAAATCGCAATGGCCGATAGGTGTTGAGATTGAATCAGCTCCTCAAGCCGGGTGCGCCTTTCCTGATTGTCTGCAAGCCCAAAGCCGGTTGTGACGAGCAGTTCCCCTTCTGAAAGCCTTGAAGTATCTTCGATAATTTCCACGATGGTCACCCACTGAATGAGACGATCCAGTCCATTTTCCCCAGCAAGCAGCTTTGTTTCCTTCATGATATCGAGCGAGAGTGCATCTTTGACGAGAATCGCCATAGACTCATGACCTCCTTTTGAACACTCTTATACACGATGTATAAAAAATACGTGTGAAATTCGGGCATGTGGCGAATGGAGGATGACTGCCCTCTTGATTAAGCTAATCTTATAACAAGTATACAAAATTTTCTTGCGATTCATGAAAAAAGAAAGATGCAGCTGCTGACGAGAGAGGGAGGAATGACAAAGTGGAGACCCGGGATTACTTAATCAAACCGATGTTGAATCAGCATTATCCTGTGGCTGTGAAAGGAGAGGGGATTTATTTATATGATCGGGACGGGAAAAAATATTTAGACGGCTCATCGGGTGCTGTCACGGCGAGTATTGGACATGGCATACGAGACATCATTGATGCCATGACAGAGCAAGCGGAAAAGGTGAGCTTTACGTACAGATCACAATTCACAAATGAACCAGCAGAAGAACTTGCCTATGAATTGAGTACGCTCTGCCCAGGGAACCTGAACTGGTCTTTTTTTGTCGGAAGCGGATCAGAGGCAACAGAAACCGCCATGAAAATTGCCATTCAGCATTGGCAGGAGCAGGGGAAGGCTGAGAAGAATCACATCATTTCAAGATGGATGAGTTATCATGGCATCACACTCGGTGCGCTGTCGATGTCAGGGCATATTGCAAGGAGAGAGCGCTTTGAACCACTGCTCGAAAAACACCCGGTGCTGTCTCCGCCATACAGCTACCGTTCGTGGCTGCCAAAGGAAGAAAGCAAGCAGGTCGAATGGTATGTACAGGAATTTAAAACTGTCATCCAGCGTATAGGAAAAGAGAGGATTGCGGCTTTTATTGCAGAGCCGATTGTTGGAGCAGCGGGCGCGGCGCTTGTTCCGCCAGATGGATATTTTGCGGCGATGAAGCGAGTTTGTGAGGAAAACGATATTTTAATGATTGCAGATGAAGTCATGACAGGCTTTGGACGAACTGGGAAAATGTTTGCCATGGAACATTGGGGCGTCGTACCAGATATTATGGTACTCGGAAAAGGCATGAGCGCCGGCTATTCACCAATTGCAGCAGCTGTCTCAGCGGATCATGTGATTGCACCGATTCTCAGCGGTTCGGGCTCTGTGATGGCAGGCCACACTTATAGCGGCAATCCGCTTTCAGCAGCCGTCTCACTGGCTGTCATTCGATACATGAAAAAACACCAGCTTTCAGAACGGGCTGATCTGTCTGGCCGATATTTAATGAATGCTTTAAAGGATTTGCAAACAAAACATTCCATCATAGGGGATGTGAGAGGAAAGGGACTGCTCATTGGCATTGAGTTTGTCGCAGACCGATTATCGAAAACACCATTTCCTGCCCATGCTCAAATGACGCATTTAGTTGTGGAGACGGCCAAGCAAAATGGTTTGCTTGTTTACCCAGCAAGCGCTGGAGAGGATGGTGTGGGAGGTGCAGCGGTCATGATCGCACCACCTCTTTCCATTACGCAGCAGGAGATGGATGAACTGATTCATTTATTCGGGCAGACAATGACGCAGGTCGAGCAAGAAGTCATCAATCGAGGGTTTTTCCCATCTGCCATGTAGGGAGGAAAAATGATGAACAAAACAGCGAACTTTGATCAAGTCATCACGCATTTTAGAGACGGAATGACCATCATGTTTGGCGGCTTTGGCGGTGTGGGGTCCCCGCCATCATTGATCGATGCCATCCTAGAAGCCAATATCAAAGACCTGACATTGATCGGAAACGATGCAGGCTTCCCGCAAATCGGTGTTGGCAGGCTGATCACAGAAGGAAGAGTGAAGAAAATCATTGCCTCTCATATTGGCTCAAATCCAATTGCCGGGCAGAAAATGCAGGCAGGTACACTAGACGTTCTTTTTTACCCGCAGGGCATCCTAGCAGAAAAGATCAGGGCAGGCGGGATGGGTTTAGCGGGCATTGTGACAGATGTCGGCATGGATAGTCTCAATCTTGATGAGAAACAATTGGTTCAGCTGGATGGAAAGAAGTATATTCTTGAGCCTGCACTGACTGCGGATATCGCGATTGTGAATGCCCTCAAAGCAGATGAAGCAGGCAACCTGATTTTTGATAAAAGCGCGCGGAATACAAACCCGATTGTGGCGATGGCAGGAGACTGGACCATTGCGGAAGTAGAAGAGATTGTGCCTGTTGGTAGGCTTCATCCAGAGGAAATCGTCACACCAGGCGTATTTGTGAACCAGATCGTGCAATCAAAAGGAGTGAACTGGACATGGGCATGGGAGACATCGATTTAAGACACCGCATAGCCAAACGCGCGGCACAGGAAATTGAAGATGGGATGATCGTCAATCTTGGGATCGGCATCCCGACCCTTGCAGCTGAATACATCCCAGCACATTACGAGGTGTGGCTGCATGCAGAAAACGGCATTATGGGAGCAGGCGGTTCACCAGTACAAGGGGAAGAAGATCCGAATTTGTGCAATGCCGGCGGTTTTCCCATTACGTTAACAAAAGGCGGCTCATATATGGACAGCACAACCGCTTTTGGCATCATTCGCAAAGGAATGCTGGATATGACCATTTTAGGTGCACTTGAAGTCAGCAGTCATGGGGATCTTGCCAATTGGATTGTGCCAGGGAAACGAGTGCCGGGTATGGGTGGAGCGATTGAACTTGCGCAAAAAGCGAAAAAGGTGGTGGTCGTGATGAGCCACCTTGATAAACATGGACAATCTAAGATAAAAGCAGCCTGCACGCTGCCCTTAACTGCTAAGTCTTGTGTAGATCTGATTATTACGGATATGGCAGTCATTGAGGTCAAATCACAGCTGCTCATTTTGCGTGAAGTCATGCCGCCGTATCAGCCGGAAGATGTCATGAGGGCGACAGAGGCGCCGCTCATTTTAGCGCCTGATGTCAAATCTGTTGTGTAGAAAGGATGACCGACTTGCAGCCAACCACACGTATCAGAAACTGGATGAAAGAGCATAAGGAGGAAGCCGTGACGCTTCTTCAGCAAATGGTGCAATGTGACAGCACACAAGGAAATGAGCAAGAAGTACAGCAAATCGTAGCAAATAAACTTTCTGCCATTGGCTTTGATGTTGACATGTGGGACATTGGCGGAGATGACTTGCTGAACCATCCGTATTTTTATTCCCCGAGGCGTTCCTTTAACGGAAGTCCCAATGTCGCTGGACGATTGAAAGGTAAAGGAGGCGGCAAATCTATTTTATTAAATGGGCATGTGGATGTTGTCCCGGCAGGAGATCACAAACAATGGACATATCCGCCCTACAGCGGGCATATCATAAACGGGAGACTTTATGGACGCGGGGCAACAGATATGAAAGGTGGAAACGTTTCTTTACTCTTTGCACTTGAGGCACTGCATGCGCTTCAGATTCCGCTGAAGGGAGATGTTGTGTTTCATAGTGTTGTCGAAGAAGAGAGCGGCGGTGCAGGCACCCTTGCAGCCATACTAAGAGGATATACCGCAGATGCAGCCATCATTCCAGAGCCAAGTCATATGAAAATCTTTCCGATTCAGCAGGGATCTAAATGGTTCAGACTGCATATTAAAGGAAGGGCTGCTCATGGCGGAACAAGATATCACGGCGTTTCTGCTATTGAAAAGAGCACGATTGTCCTTTCACATATAGCGGCACTTGAAGAAGAAAGAAATCAGCGAATCACCGAGCCGCTGTTTCAGCATATCCCAATCCCGATCCCAATCAATATCGGGAAAATTCAAGGCGGTGATTGGCCATCCTCTGTAGCAGACCTTGTCACAATGGAAGGCAGGCTCGGGGTGATGCCCGGTGAAACGGTAGAACAGGCAGAGAAGGAATTAGAAAATTGGATGGCAGGACTCGGAGAAAAAGATGAATGGTTCCAAGAGCATCCTGTTGAGGTCGAATGGTTTGGTGCAAGATGGCTTCCGGGTTCAATCGATACAGATCATCCGCTTTTAGGTTTATTGAAGGAACAATATGAAGCGGTCATGAAGCAGCCGCCGAAAATCGAAGCCGCCCCTTGGGGAACGGACGGCGGATTACTGTCACAAGCTGCAGGTATTCCGATCATCGTGTTTGGACCGGGAACAACGGAGCTTGCCCATTTTCCGAATGAATCCATTGACATTGAGCATGTGATTGAAGCAGCTGAAATTATTGCAGGGACAATGGTCGAATGGTGTGAAGCAGCGGAATGAGATGAAAATGATCACAAAAAAGAAGGCTGCCTTACTCAGCCTTCTCTTTATGTGTGTCCTGCTGCTCACACATATATGTCACTGGACAAAAACGAAGAATGCCAGACCCCAGTTTCATACCGCCAAACATGATGCTAAAAAGCAGCATTTTACTCCATGGTTTTCTAGCATATAAGGATCCAGCCACAGTACATATTGTCATTCCGCAGGCAATTCTAATGAGCGCTTCCATTAAGCCGAGATTAGGTTTCATTGAAGGTGAATCTCCTTTTTTAAATTATTTTAAGTGTGATTTCAAGAAATTGTAACGTTTCATTAATGCGTAACGTAGTTCGTTATGTTACGATAGGGCTAATACAAATGAAGGAGAGTATGTGAATGTCCGAACGTACTTTTAATTGGAGAAACAATGACATCCGCACACAAATCGATGTAGTCGACTCAAAAATAGTTCCAACACTCCTTTTAACGAATGGACTCGTGCTTAACCCGTTTTTGAAGCAATGGGTGAAGGCAAATATTTGGATACATGATGATCGAATTGTTTATGTCGGAGCAGAGCTTCCTCAAAATAAATCAGCTAAACGTGTGATTGATTGTGAAGGGAAATACATTGTGCCTGGGTATATAGAGCCTCACGCGCATCCGTTCCATATTTATAATCCCCAATCACTTGCAGAATATGTGTCTCAATTTGGCACAACAACGATGGTCAGCGATAACTTATTTCTTCTTTTGCAAAGCAATGAAAAGAAAGCGCTTTCCACCCTATGTGAATTAAAAAAGCAGCCATTTCAGTATTTCTGGTGGTCCAGATACGATCTTCAAACGGAAGTCAGATATGAAGATGAGATGCTGCCAGTCAACTACCGGAAGGAATGGATTGATCATCCTGACGTCCTCCAAGGCGGCGAATTAACAAGCTGGCCAAGATTGATGGACGGTGATGATCTCATTTTATATTGCATGCAAGAAACAAAGAAGCAGAGAAAACGAATTGAAGGGCATTTCCCTGGAGCTTCTGAGAAAACGCTAACAAAAATGAAGCTGTTTGGCGCGGACAGTGATCATGAAGCGATGAATGCCGACGATGTGTTAAAACGCTTGTCCCTTGGCTATCATGTTTCATTGCGGCATTCTTCCATCCGCCCAGATTTAGTGAACATTTTAAGAGAACTGCATGAGCGTGACTTTAGACACTATGATCACTTTTTCTATACAACAGATGGTGCTGCCCCTCACTTTTATGAGGAAGGCATGATTAACCGTTTGATTTCGATTGCCCTTGAAGAAGGCGTGCCGATCATTGATGCGTATAATATGGCGACATTTAACATTGCAAAATACTATCAAATTGATGATTTATTAGGCGTTGTTGGCCCAGGCCGGCTGGCATCTTTAAACATTTTAGATGATCCAATGAACCCAAATCCCGAAACGGTGATATCTAAAGGGGTTATTCTCAAATTAGATGGCGAGAACCAGCATCAATTCCAAGAAACAAAATGGGAAAATGGCGGGCTTGCTCCATTAGATTTAAGCTACGACCTCACGATGAGTGATTTGCAATTCTCTATGCCGCTAGGTGTGAAGATGAGAAATGCTGTCATCATGGAGCCTTATACAGTGGAAATTGATAACTCAATCAACCAGCTGTCATGTGACCATGATCAAAGCTTCTTTAGCCTGATTGACCGAAAAGGTGAGTGGCGTGTGAATACGATGCTAAAAGGGTTCGCAAATAAAGTGCAGGGCTTTGTCAGCTCATTTTCGCTCACGGGTGATATTTTAGTGATCGGGAAAAATAAAGAAGATATGATGCTGGCACATAAGCGGATGAAAGAAATTGGCGGGGGAATCGTACTCACAGAGAACGGGAAAATTTTGCACGAAATCCCGCTGCAATTATCAGGCTGTGCATCGGCTGAACCGTTTGAGACTGTTCTTCAGCAGGAACAAACATTACGCGAGCTGCTCATTGAGCGCGGCTATCCATTTGACTGCCCAATTGATACACTTGTCTTTTTCCAAAGTACACATTTGCCGTATATTCGAGTGACACCAAGAGGAATATTTGATGTCATGAAAAAAACTGTACTCTTTCCGTCTATAATGCGTTAAAATATAACAGAGTGGAGCTGTATCATCTTTGCCGCATTTCTGACTGCTGTTATAGGGCAGAAGTGAGCCATGGTTCTCTTCACTGCCATGTAAGTGATCATGATCTTATGTGGAACTGTTGACAAAGCAGAGGGCTTTGACATGACGAATGAAGTACTCTAATTGTAAAATGAATTTGCCGGTTACGCTGACCGGCCAACATATTTTGAATAACCCGAGCAAGGCGGGGCGCATATTTGTGGTCTCGCCGAGCTTTCCGTAAAGCCTGTATATGAGGGCAGAAGACCTAACCAAGCAGAAGTCATCTTTATACCGGAAGCAAACAAGTTTGTCAGATTGTCATACAAGGAAAATGACAGAACTTGTCGAATTTGTTTACGATAAAGAAGCTTCGGCTTACGAAAGAACCTGACGGCATTTTCAGCGTAGAACCAAACCTGTCATGATCTGTTCAAAGCTCATTGCTGAGGTTTTAAAAAAATTAGTCAGGAAAGATACCGCTTTCTTAGAAGAAGATCGTGCGAAGCGGTGTGGCAATAGTAAAGGAGAAGATGTATTAAGATGCAAATTGATAAATTAAGGGGCAAAAGCTTAGATCAGTTATTCAACTCCATCTTATCCCTTAAAGACCTGGAAGAATGTTATCGATTCTTTGATGATTTATGTACCATCAATGAAATCCAATCTTTATCACAGCGTCTTGAAGTAGCGCGTATGCTTCGTGAGGGAAACACGTATCATAAAATTGAGACGGAAACAGGTGCAAGCACTGCAACCATCTCACGTGTCAAACGCTGCTTGAACTATGGCAACGATGCCTATACAATGGCACTTGACCGCGTAGCAGAACAGCAGGAAAATAACGAAACAAAATAAAGCAGCTTTCACTGTAAACAATCCTTTTCACGAAAAATGGACTTGTTTGCAGTTTTTTTATGAAAAGGCGGGCAGGGGCTGATAAAGTGTCCCTGTTTTTTTACTTTAGCTCGCCCATCAACCATCTTTCTCCTTTATAGGAGATGCCGTCTTCACTAGAGATGATTTTCTTAAATCCTACTGTTTGCAAACTTAGTACGCGATTGATCAAAAATATTAACAAAAAAGGCGCGTTTCCGCACCTTTTCGAGCTAGACAGATGGCTGTGTGCCTGAGAACATCGGCACTTCGCTTGTCTCGCCATTCTCTTGTCTAAAAATAATATGTTTTTCATTAAAATGAATAGGCGATTCTAGACCCGCAGCTGCGGATAAATTAAACAAACCTTCTCTAAGAGACAGGATATAATTGCACACTCGGTATTTTTTTTCTTCAATCGATAAACCCTTTTGCAGCTTTGGATCAGTCGTGGCGACCCCGACTGGGCATTTATTCGTGTGGCAGACTTGGGCGCGAATGCATCCGACTGAAAACATGAGACCTCTGGCAATATTCACAAAGTCAGCTCCCATTGAAAGGGCAATCGCAATTTTATCAGGAGAGAGAAGCTTGCCAGAAGCAAAGAGCTTCACCTGATGTCTGACACCGTATTCTTTCAATATTTGATGAACCATTGGGAGCGCCGTGAAAATCGGCAGCCCTGCGGAATCCGCCAATTCATGAAAGGACGCCCCTGTACCGCCTTCTCCGCCATCCACTGTAATGAAATCAGGGTGTTTCCCGCTTTTTTTCATATAGCTGGCGAGCTCTTCAATATTTTCTTTATGTCCGACAACAAGTTTGATTCCAACTGGCTTTCCTCCTATACTCCGCAGCTGTTCAATGAAATCAAACATGTCAGGAATGGAGTGGAACATCTCAAAGCGGTTTGGGCTGTCAATGGATTGGTGAGGCGGCAATTTACGGATATTCGCTATTTCTTCCGTCACCTTTTCGCCGTCAATATGACCGCCGCGTGTTTTTGCTCCTTGTGCCAGCTTGAGTTCAAAGGCTTTGACTTCCTCGTGTTCGCTTTTTTTCTTGAATTCTTCAAAGGAAAATGAGCCATCCTCTGTTCTAACGCCAAAT
Source organism: Bacillus sp. FSL L8-0654 (assembly GCF_038629965.1). NCBI lineage: Bacteria > Bacillati > Bacillota > Bacilli > Caryophanales > Bacillaceae > Bacillus > Bacillus sp. FSL L8-0654. Next base: position 660,108 of record NZ_CP152026.1, read on the forward strand.
AAACCAGGCCCAATCTGGCAAATAATATCTGCGCCGCCTTTGAGGTGATAGGGAGAAAGCCCGCCTTCACCTGTGTTCATCCACGTCCCGCCGGCCATTTTTAATCCTGAGGATAGAGCTGTAATCGCCCTGTCGCCTAAGGAGCCGTAGCTCATGGCAGATTGACCGATCAGTCCTTTCACATGGAAAGGCTTTTGACATGTGTGTTCGCCAATGACTTGTACATCCTCTTGATGGAGAAAGTAAGGATTTGCTTCGACTTCTTTGACATGTTCACTTCTTCGCAGTAAATTGTCTTGATCAATCTGATACACTTTTGTTTTGATTTTTTCAGATTGATCGATTCGTAGTTCATTTCGCTGCTTTGGAAACAGGACGTTTCGAATATAATAGCCTGGCTTGTCAAAATCACGTTTTGATCCAAAGCCCATCGTCCGGCTTTTGTACTTCCCAGACATGACCGCCTGCTCGTATTCTCTTCTTGAGAAGGGCAGCTCCTCTCGGTCATTCAGAAACAGATATTGGCGAAGCTCAGGTCCTATTTTTTCAAAGATAAACCGCAGCTTTCCAATGACCGGATAATTTCGCAGAACTGAATGTTCTTCTTGTTTTTCATCCCTCATCCAAATCCAGATCAATAGAATGATTGGGATGATCAAACAAATGACTAGCAATGCGCCGATGACAATTAAGGTTGTTGTCACGAAGATCCCCTCTTTTCTCTTTCATTGCTGTTGTTATTCCACTTTTTAATGAAAGAGAAACCACACCAGCATATTGTGACGTTTAGAAATGAAAAGGCGGGGTAACTTACAAATAAGATCATAAGGGGAGGGAACATACATGAATAAGCGTCCAAATGCGTATGTACTTGCAGGATTAGGGGTTGGAGGAGCTGTGTTATTAGCGGTAAAAAATAAACAGCATCTGAAAAAATGGGCAAGCATGTTCCGGTCAGATGAAAAGGTTCCTGAAAAAGCCGGCCACCCAGATCCATTAGATATCCAAGACAACAAGATGGTCGACGAAGGGGCCATGACATCCGTCCATTATTTTAATGAAGTGAGACAATAATTTGAAAAAACCGTTTTGAAAGATCAAAACGGTTTTTTTCTTGTGATGTTATAGCGAAGAGGATCGAAAATAGTAAAACCGATCAGCTCATTGTGATCAGGTGTTGAGAATTGGAATTCAACGCCTGACAGTTGATAGGTTGAGAGAATTTCCTGATCCGTCAAACGTAAAGAAAGCTCATCCTCATAAACCGGTGTGTTCCGCAGCACTTTGGATTCTTCTGAAAATAACTCCAAGCCAGCCACTCGGCCCTCTTGGTCGATATCTACATTGACACATTCATTGACATCTAATTCAATGGTTTTTTTGATTTTCATATGCTTCGCTTGCGGGGTGATATAGATGTATCCGATGTCTATATTTTGTTCATATGTAATCGTTCTTTTCAACTGAGTCACCTCTGCTTAATAGATGGTTTTTAAATCTATAGTAAAATATTCCTTTATTGTATAATAGTATGTGACAAAGTGCCAAAATAACAACCTCTTTCAGCTCCTCTTCTAGTGGATTTTTTATCTATTCTCCAGCAATTTTATGTAAAGTCACGATCACCCATTTTCAAAAGAATGAAACTTTTAGCTAAAGGAGGTTACCCATTTTTTGCGGCCTTTGATTTTGTTATAATATTTAAATGGAATGAAACGAATGGAGGAACGTTTTTCATGTATGATGTTACCGAGTGGAAGCATGTCTTTAAACTCGATCCAAATAAAGAAATTTCCGATGAACAGCTAGAAGCGATTTGCGAATCTGGGACGGATGCCATATTGATTGGCGGAAGTGATCATGTGACAGAGGACAACGTGCTTCAATTGATGTCAAAGGTCCGCCGGTTTCTAGTGCCATGTGTGCTCGAAATCTCCACACATGAGATGATTGTGCCTGGCTTTGATCTGTATTTCATCCCGACCGTTTTAAACAGCTCTCACCCTGACTGGATTGTTGGGCTGCACAAGGACGCAATGAAGGAATTCGGTGATTTGATGTCAATGGAAGAGATTGTGCCTGAAGGCTATGTGATCTTAAATGAAGATTGTAAAGCGGCCAAGCTTACAGAGGCAAATACAGCGCTGGATATTGATGACGTCAGGGCATATGCAAGAGTGGCAGAGCATTTGATGAAGCTGCCCATTTTTTATCTGGAATACAGCGGAACGCTTGGAGACATAGAGCTTGTCAAAGAAACAAAAGCAGTGCTTGATGAAACAGTTCTTTTTTATGGCGGCGGCATCCAGAACGCTAAGCAGGCAAAAGACTTCTCGCAGCATGCAGACGTTGTGGTTGTAGGAAACGTCATTTATGACAATTTCAAAGAAGCTCTAAAGACAGTCGAAGCAGTCAAAAAGTCATCATAGTCAAATAAGACGAAACGGGTTAAAATAGAACATAAGTTCGAATTGGCGGTGAATGGAATGAATGAAATATCGAATCATCTATTAGAAGGACTGAATGACGCGCAGAAAGAAGCAGTCAAAGCAACAGACGGTCCTCTATTGTTGATGGCAGGAGCAGGAAGCGGGAAGACACGGGTGCTCACACATCGAATTGCCTACTTAATGGCAGAAAAGCATGTGGCGCCGTGGAACATTTTAGCGATTACATTTACAAATAAAGCAGCACGTGAAATGCGTGAACGTGTCCAGTCTATTTTAGGGCCTGGCGCTGATGACATCTGGATCTCTACGTTCCACAGCATGTGTGTCCGTATTTTAAGACGCGATATTGACCGCATTGGTGTGAATCGCAACTTCTCTATTTTAGACACATCTGACCAGCTTTCAGTTATTAAAAACATTTTAAAAGAACGGAATATCGATCCTAAAAAGTTCGACCCGCGCAGCATTTTAGGTTCCATCAGCAGTGCAAAAAACGAACTCATTGACGCAGAGGAATACGCCAAAACAGCTGGTGATTTCTATGATCAAGTGGTCAGCGATGTCTATACAGATTATCAAAAGCGTTTACTCAAAAACCAATCACTCGACTTTGATGATTTAATTATGATGACAATTCGTCTGTTTGAGCGCATTCCTGAAGTATTAGAGCACTATCAGCGGAAATTCCAATACATTCATGTGGATGAGTATCAGGATACGAACAGAGCACAGTACATGCTTGTGAAACTGCTCGCGCAGCGCTTTCAAAATATATGTGTTGTCGGTGACTCGGATCAGTCTATTTATCGCTGGCGCGGAGCGGATATTACAAACATTCTCTCCTTTGAAAAAGATTATCCATCCAGTGAAGTGATTCTGCTTGAGCAAAATTACAGATCGACGAAACGCATTTTGCATGCCGCAAATACGGTCATTCAAAACAATGCAAACCGGAAGCCGAAAAATCTTTGGACAGAAAATGATGAAGGAGCGAAGATCGCCTATTACCGTGCAGATAATGAATTCGGTGAAGGACAATTTGTCGCAGGAAAGATTCGTCAGCTTCATCAGAGCGGAAAGCGCAAATTATCCGATTTTGCGATCCTTTACCGGACAAATGCCCAGTCTCGTGTCATAGAGGAAACGTTAATGAAAGCCAACATTCAATACAACATTGTCGGCGGCACAAAGTTCTATGACAGAAAAGAGATCAAGGACATTTTGGCATACTTACGCCTAGTGGCAAACCCAGATGACGATATTAGTTTTGCGCGAATTGTCAACGTACCAAAGCGCGGAATCGGTGCGACATCTGTTGATAAAATTGCAGCATATGCGGAGATGAATGACCTGTCTATGTTTGAAGCACTTGGTCAGGTGGATTTCATTGGACTGAGTGCACGGGCAGCCAATGCGCTTGATGAGTTCAAACAGCTCATTGATCAAATGACGAACATGCAGGATTATTTATCTGTCACTGAATTAACAGAAGAAATTCTAGAGAAAACAGGCTATCGTGAAGCGCTGAAGCTTGAAAAAACGATTGAAGCACAAAGCCGCTTAGAAAATATTGACGAGTTTTTATCCGTCACTAAGAATTTTGAAGAACAAAATGAGGACAAATCACTTGTGACCTTCCTGACAGATCTCGCCCTCGTCGCAGACATTGATAAACTGGATGAGAATGAAGAAGAAGATCAGGATGCCGTCATCTTAATGACACTTCACGCTGCAAAAGGTCTAGAATTCCCTGTTGTTTTCTTAATGGGAATGGAGGAAGGTGTCTTCCCGCACAGCCGTTCATTAATGGAAGATGCAGAGATGGAAGAAGAGCGCCGCCTCGCTTATGTTGGCATCACACGGGCTGAAGAAGAGCTTTATTTATCAAGTGCAAAAATGAGAACACTTTTCGGCCGGACAAACATGAACCTTGAATCAAGATTCATTCGAGAAATACCAGCCGATTTATTGGACAACCTAAATGAGAAAAAAGAAACAAAAACACCGTTTGGTCAAACAAGAGAAAGACCGCAAAGACGGGGACCTGTCTCACGTCCGCAAACACAAACGATTCAAAACACAGGCGGCGGCAGTATTGGCTGGGCTGTGGGCGATAAAGCGGCCCATAAAAAATGGGGCGTTGGTACGGTTGTGAGTGTGAAAGGCAGCGGAGACAGCACAGAGCTTGATATTGCGTTCCCAAGCCCTACAGGCATTAAGCGTCTTCTCGCAGCATTTGCACCAATCGAGAAGCAATAGACTGATCGGACTGACAAAACGGATGAATTGAAAGGAAGAAGCAGATGGATAAAGAAGCAGCGAAACGCCGGATCGAGGAACTGCACCAGATTTTGAATCAATACAACTACGAATATCATACACTTGATCGTCCAAGTGTTCCTGACGCTGAATATGATGCCCGGATGCGTGAGCTGATTTCTCTGGAGGAAGAGCACCCTGATTTAAAAGCAGCGGATTCTCCTTCACAAAGAGTAGGCGGCGCTGTTTTAGACGCCTTCCAAAAAGTGCGTCACGGCACACCGATGCTCAGCCTTGGGAATGCGTTTAATGAACAGGACCTTCTTGATTTTGACCGCCGGGTTCGTCAAGCAGTCGGTGACGATATCGCATACAATGTCGAGCTGAAAATTGATGGACTCGCTGTTTCTCTCCGTTATGAAAATGGCGTGTTTGTCCGAGGAGCGACACGCGGAGATGGAACAACGGGGGAGGATATTACTGAAAACCTCAAAACGATTCGTTCCATCCCGCTTAAAATCAAACGCCCTCTGTCGATTGAAGTGAGAGGCGAGGCATTTATGCCAAAACCTTCTTTTGAAGCACTAAATGAAAAAAGAATACAAAACGAAGAAGAGCCGTTTGCAAACCCGCGTAATGCGGCTGCAGGTTCACTTCGTCAGCTTGATACGAAAATTGCAGCGAAACGAAACCTTGATATATTCGTCTACAGTATAGCGGAGCTTGATGAAATTGGTGTTGAAACGCAAAGCGCAGGACTTGATCTTCTCGACGAACTTGGCTTTAAAACAAACAAAGAAAGACGGATGTGCCAAACGATCGAAGAAGTCATCGACCTCATTGAAACATTAAAAGTAAAGCGTGCCGATTTTTCATATGAAATCGATGGAATTGTCATTAAAGTCGATTCACTGGCTCAGCAGGAAGAACTCGGCTTTACAGCAAAAAGCCCGCGCTGGGCGGTTGCGTACAAGTTTCCGGCTGAAGAGGTCGTAACGAAGCTGCTTGATATTGAACTAAGCGTCGGGCGTACAGGCGTAATTACACCAACAGCGATTCTTGAGCCTGTCAAAGTAGCAGGGACGACAGTGCAGCGTGCATCTCTTCATAATGAAGATTTGATCAAAGAAAAGGATATTCGCTATTTTGATCAGGTGATTGTGAAAAAAGCCGGCGATATTATTCCTGAAGTCGCAGGTGTCCTTGTCGATCAGCGTACAGGCGAAGAAAAGCCGTTTCACATGCCAACTGAATGTCCAGAGTGTCATAGTGAGCTGGTGCGAATCGAAGGAGAAGTGGCCTTGCGATGCATCAATCCAGAATGTCCTGCCCAAATACGTGAGGGTCTCATTCACTTCGTTTCCCGTAATGCAATGAATATTGATGGGCTTGGCGAGCGGGTCATTACACAGCTCTTCAAGGAACAGCTCGTTTCTCGTGTGTCAGACCTTTACCGATTAACGAAAGAAGAGCTGATTCAGCTTGAACGAATGGGCGAAAAATCTGTCGACAATTTACTGCGATCGATTGAGCAGTCGAAAGAAAACTCTCTTGAGCGTTTACTATTTGGACTCGGCATTCGATTTATTGGTTCAAAGGCGGCTAAGACCTTGGCGATGCATTTCGAAAACATCGATCAATTAAAGCAAGCAACGAAAGAACAATTACTTGAAGTCGACGAAATTGGTGAAAAAATGGCTGATGCCGTCGTCACGTACTTTGAGAAAGAAGAAATACTCGATCTGCTGAACGAACTAAAAGAGCTTGGAGTCAATATGGCCTATACAGGGCCAAAGCCGGTAAAAGCAGAAGAAAGTGATTCCTATTTTGCAGGAAAAACCATTGTGCTGACAGGAAAGTTAGAAGAAATGGCTCGAAACGATGCAAAAGCAGCGATCGAAGCATTAGGCGGCAAGCTGGCAGGCAGTGTGAGTAAAAAAACAGATCTAGTCATTGCCGGAGAAGCAGCGGGGAGTAAGCTGACAAAGGCAGAAGAACTCAATATTGAAATTTGGGACGAAGCTAAAATGCTCGAGGAGCTAAAGAAATAAGAGGAGTGTTTTCTATTGAAAAAGTTGTTATTGCTGCTGACAATGCTCACACTGGTATTGTCAGCGTGTGCACCTTTTGGGGGAAAGGAAGAGGAAGAGGTCACACAAAAAACGGATGAAACGAAGGAAACAAAGGAAACAGCCATCATCCCGATGTACAATATCTCAGACTCCTATTACAAAATGGTGCTGCCGTTTAAACAAGGAGCTGCGAGAGGTTTAACAGCGGAGCGTCTCAACACACGCTTAGACATTGATGAATTTGAAACAGGACTCATGCGCCTCGCAACAGAGTCATTTAATACAAACGACTATCTTTTCCAAGAAGGACAGCATTTAGATGAGGACACCGTTCTCAGCTGGCTGGCACGCAAAAAAACAGGCAGTGATCTGAAAAAGGCAGAAAAAGAAGATAAAGACTTTAAGAATCTAGGCTTAAATCCTGCTCTTCCAAACTCAGGTTCAACAAAGTCTAAAAATGAAAATAGTCCTATCTACTTAGCTTCGATGCTAGAGCATAATTACTTAATTCGAAAAGACAAAAACAGCTTACAGCTTGGCGGAGTTGTCATTGGTCTTGCACTGAACTCTGTTTATTATTACCGTGAAAAGATCGGTGACCCGCAGCAAGAGGTGACCATCGATTCATCGAAAAATTCAAAGAAACTTTTGGCAGAGGGTGAAAAAATCGCTGAACAAGTGGTCAAGCGCATTCGTCAAATGGACGGACTGCAAAAAGTGCCTGTCATGATTGCCCTTTATAAGCAAGCACCAAAATCATCTATCGTTCCAGGCAACTTTATCGCCAAAACGGATGTGAAAGCAGGCTCTGCTGATATCGGAAATTGGGATACGCTCAATGAGGAGAATGTATTCTTCCCTTCCGATAATGCGAAAAGCAGCTACAAAGATGATTCAGAGCGATTTGACCGCTTCAAGACAAAGGTCGAAGACTACTTCCCGAATTACACTGGTGTTGTAGGAAAAGGCTTTTACAAAAACGGCAACCTGCAAAAAATGAAAATCGAAATTCCAATGCAGTTCTATGGAAAAACGGAAGTTGTAGCCTTCACACAATATTTAACGGGTGAAGTCATGGATTATTACAAGAGTACCAATATTGAAATCAACATCACATCTTCTGATCAACAAGAAGCCCTGATCACGAAAAATGCTGAAGACAAAGAACCGACTGTTCATATATATGACTAAATAAGAGGGATTTCCAAACTCTTGTCAAAATATTAGTAGAAACCAAGAAGAAAGGCAGGTATGTTGATGCTCGTATAATGCTGATTACCGTCAAGAACATTTAAAAAGACGATAAAGGAGAATCAGCATGCATAAAGAAGTAAAAGCACGATACGATGAACAGAAAGTCTTAAAGAAAGCGGCTCACTTGTATAAATTTCAGCTTGACCAAGTCACATTTCTAGCCGATGCAGAAAATTATGTGTATGAATATAAGGCAATGAATGGGGAGAATTATATATTAAAAATCACCCATACCATTCGTCGTTCACCCACATATATTTTAGGAGAAATGGACTGGATTCGATTCCTGTCTCATCATGGTATTTCCGTAGCAAAGCCGATTTCATCAGCAAGAGGAAAAGACGTTGAAACCATTCCTGATCAAGCCGGAGGCGCATTTTTACTCCGTGTGTATGAAAAAGCACCGGGGAGAAAAGTGAATGAAGGAGATTGGAATGGGGAGCTGTTTGAAGCGTTAGGGTCCTATACAGGACGAATGCATCAAATAACAAAACGATATCAAGTAAAAGACCCTCTTTATAAGCGTCAAGAGTGGTATGAAGAGGAGCAATTAAAGCTTGATCAATATATTCCGTCTGATCAAACGGTTGTTTTGCGAAGAAAAGATGAACTGATGCAAAAGCTTCACCAGCTCCGAATTTCGAAGGATGTGTATGGGCTGGTGCATGCCGATTTGCATCACGGGAACTTTCATTATCATCAAGGAGAGATTATCGCATTTGATTTTGATGATATTGGATATCACTGGTTTATCAATGATATTAGTATTTTGCTATACAATGTTCTTTGGTATCCAGTGATTCCATATGATGATAAAGCTGAATTTACGGCAGAATTTATGAGTCATTTTTTAAAAGGCTATCGACAGGAGAATGAGCTTGATGACGCGTGGCTGGCAACAATCCCTGATTTTCTCATGCTGCGTCATATGCTTATTTATGGGCTTTTACATCAAGCATTTGATCTCCAAACAATGACTTCTGACCAAAAAGCCATGCTGTCATGTTTTCGAAAGGAAATTGAGCAAAAAACACCAATTACTCCTTTTGACTTTCAACAGCTGGCCCGATAAAAGAAACCCCTTGCTGTGTCAAACAGCAAGGGGTTTTTTATGACTACACCGTATCACACTTCACGCCAACGACGCCTTCTAGATCTTTAATATCAAAGTACACATCGGTTGTATAGCGGTCTTTATGCACACGTACGCGTACTTCCATGATCGGATAGTCCTTTTCTTTTAAATCATCAATTCGTACAGAATGAATGCGGATATTGAGGGCTTTCATTTCTTTTAAAATATCGGTCATGCGGTTTCTGTCAGAAAGAGACATTCTGATGCGGATTTCTTTTTCCTGCAGGCGAATCGGTCCGATCCGCTGGAAGAGCCATGGCAGGAATTCGACACTAATGAGAATAAAGAAAAGACTGAGGAAGGCTTCTTTATAAAACCCTGCACCTGTTGCAACCCCAAGCCCTGCTGCTCCCCAGATCATCGCAGAAGTCGTGAGACCTGAGATGACATCATTGCTTTTTCGAAGAATCACACCTGCTCCAATAAAACCAACACCAGATATAATTTGCGCCGGTAACCTGAGTGGGTCCATTTGAAGCTTAGAGACTCGAGGGAAATTGTAGGCTGCATCAATGCTGATGATGGTTAAGACGCAGGAGCTGACAGCAATGACAATACACGTTTTTAAGCCGAGGGGCTTTTTCTTCAGCTCCCGTTCAAGCCCGATAATCAGACCGATTAAGGTGGCCACGGCTAATTTTAAGACTGTATCCCATTCAATTGTCCAAAACATGCATATCGCTCCTTTCACTTCATGTACGTTTCACAACATGTATATGATCTTCTCACAGCCCATATGGCTGCACAACTCTTATTTTATTCAGTTTCTGAAGAAAGAAAAGCTTTTTATTTTATTTAAAAAGAGAGTCATCCGCATAGGGCAGATGACTCTTCAATTCTTTATTTTGTTTCTTCTTCAAGATGATCTTCCATTTTGTTGAAAAGCTGTTTTGATGCTTTTGACGGCTTACTTGTCAATAAGCTCACAATAATGGCAGCTAATCCACTAAGGGTAAAGCCTGGAATCATTTCATAAATACCTGTGGCATGGTTGAGGCCTGTTGTAATCCATGTCAGAACCACAACTGCACCAACGATCATTCCAACTAGGGCACCGTGATGATTCATTCGTTTCCAGTATAGGCAAAGCAAGATGACTGGACCAAATGAAGAACCAAATCCTGCCCACGCATAACCGACAAGGTCAAGAATGGTGTCACTTGGGTTAAGTGAAAGGCAGAGAGCAATCACAGCGACAACGAGTACAGACATCCGGCCAATCATGACGAGCTCTTTGTCTGATGCTGTTTTTCTAAAGAACGTTCTGTATAAATCCTCTGTCATCGCACTTGCTGTGACAAGCAGCTGAGACGAAATTGAACTCATAATCGCAGCTAAAATGGCAGAAAGTAAAAATCCAGTGATATATGGATGGAACAATACTTTAGAAAATACGATAAAGATGGTTTCAGGGTCAGCCAGGTTCATACCCGTTTCATGAACATAGGCAACACCCACTAAACCGACAGACAGTGATCCAATCACTGAAATAATCATCCAGCTCATTCCGATTCGGCGTGCTGGTTTTAAATCTTTAACGGACGTAATGGCCATAAAGCGCACAATAATATGCGGCTGTCCAAAGTAACCTAGTCCCCAAGCAAGGAAGGAAATAATGCCAATGACGCTCGTTCCTCTAAAAATATCAAGCAATTTAGGGTCAATCTGTTGAATATCTTGGAATGTAGCAACAGGTCCGCCTAATTGTGTAAAGGCAACGATCGGCACGAGCACTAATGCTAAAAACATGATAGCTCCTTGGACAAAGTCCGTTAAGCTCACTGCCAAAAAACCGCCGAACAATGTATACAAAATGACAATACTTGACGTCAAAATCAGTCCAAACATGTAGTGAGCACCGAATGCTGACTCAAATAAACGTCCGCCTGATACCATCCCAGACGATGTATACAGCGTAAAGAAAATTAAAATGATGACGGCTGAAACAGCTTTTAATAAAGCAGATGAACCTTTGAAGCGTTTATCAAAGAAATCAGGAATCGTAATCGCATCATCCGCAATCTCTGTATAAGAACGTAAACGAGGTGCAAGAATGAGGTAGTTCAAGTAAGCACCAACGATTAAACCAATCGCAAGCCAGGCTGTCGATAAACCTGTTTTATACATTTCACCTGGCACACCCATCAGCATCCATCCACTCATGTCCGCAGCACCTGCTGAAAGGGCTGTAACGAATGGGCCAAGCCCGCGTCCGCCAAGCATATAATCATTTAAATTATGTGTTTTCCTGAATGCATACCAGCCAATGGCAAGCATCCCGATAAAATAAATAGATAAGGAAATTGTAACTTCAATACTCATTTTGTGTTCTCACCTTTTTCGTATTAATTTGACATCACCTCAATCAAAATATACAGAAGAGCGATGGCAGCTTTTTTGCTTGACTGTCCCGCTCACTGCTATGGTTACTTAACCTAACAGAGTATTCCCAAGTGATCAACCTGCCTAAACCTCTTCATTTTGAAGAAAAAATGGACAGATCGGTGATAAGAACCAGTATGTAAGCGATTACAAAAATAAACAAAAGTAAAAATTTTCTGAAAAATAAAAAGTCAGAAGAATATTTCCTTTATTGGTTTGATAAAAAGACGTTTTCAAGAGAACGAACCTTTCACGGCACCTGCGTAAAGTTGCTTTAGAACAGTAAAATTTGATATGATAAAGTGTATATGACTTATGATCATGACCACGAGTACGCATCATTTTTGGAGGTGAACCTGCATGTCAAGAATTTCAATAGAAGAAGTCAAGCACGTTGCGCATTTAGCAAGGCTTGCGATTACAGAAGAAGAAGCTGAGATGTTTACAGAACAGCTTGATAGCATCATTTCATTTGCAGAACAGTTAAACGAGGTAGATACGGAAAACGTTGAACCTACTACACACGTATTAAAAATGAAAAACGTCATGAGAGAAGATGTTCCGAATAAAGGTCTTTCCATTGAGGCAGTCGTCAAAAACGCGCCTGATCATAAAGACGGCTATATTCGTGTGCCATCAATTTTGGACTAAAGGAGGCCCGAGACATGTCACTGTTTGATCACAAAATTTCTGAATTAAAAGAGCTTTTACATAAAAAGGAACTGTCTGTTTCTGATTTAGTGGACGAGTCTTATAAACGAATCAATGAAGTAGACGGAAAAGTACAAGCATTCCTTGCACTGGACGAAGAGAAAGCGCGTGCGTATGCAAAGGAATTGGACGAGGCAGTTGGTGAAAAGGACGAGCTTGGCCTATTGTTCGGTATGCCGATCGGTGTGAAAGATAACATTGTTACAAAGGATTTGCGTACTACAGCTTCAAGTAAAATCCTGCAAAACTTTGATCCAATTTATGATGCAACCGTTGTGAACCGCCTAAGAGACGCTGAAGCAGTCACAATCGGTAAATTAAATATGGACGAATTCGCAATGGGATCTTCTACGGAGAACTCAGGCTACAAAGCGACGAAAAACCCGTGGAATTTAAACACTGTTCCAGGCGGATCAAGTGGTGGATCAGCAGCTTCTGTTGCGGCAGGTGAAGTACCGTTCTCACTTGGTTCAGATACAGGCGGTTCTATTCGTCAGCCGGCATCTTTCTGCGGGGTTGTCGGTCTTAAGCCGACATATGGCCGTGTATCCAGATACGGATTAATCGCATTTGCTTCATCATTAGACCAAATTGGTCCGATTACACGTAATGTAGAAGACAACGCATATGTTCTTCAAGCGATTGCAGGTGTCGATCAAATGGACGCAACAAGTGCAAATGTCGATGTCCCAGATTTTCTTTCTTCATTAACTGGCGACATCAAAGGCTTGAAAATTGCTGTGCCGAAAGAATACCTTGGCGAGGGCGTTGGCGAGGAAGCAAAAGAATCTGTTCTTCAAGCGTTAAAAGTATTAGAAGGACTTGGTGCTTCATGGGAAGAAGTGTCTCTTCCGCATTCTAAATATGCGCTTGCGACTTACTACTTACTGTCTTCTTCAGAAGCATCTGCAAACCTTGCTCGTTTTGACGGCATCCGCTATGGCTACCGTACAGATAATGCAGACAATCTCATTGATTTATACAAAAATACTCGTTCTGAAGGCTTTGGAGACGAAGTGAAGCGCCGCATCATGCTTGGTACATTCGCGCTAAGCTCAGGATATTACGATGCGTACTATAAAAAAGCACAAAAAGTCCGTACATTGATCAAAAAAGACTTTGAAGATGTTTTCGAAAAGTATGATGTCATTGTAGGACCAACAACACCGACTCCTGCATTTAACATTGGTGAAAAGACAAGCGACCCGCTAACCATGTATGCAAACGATATTTTAACGATCCCTGTTAACCTTGCAGGCGTTCCAGGAATCAGTGTGCCTTGTGGATTTGCAAATGGCCTTCCGTTAGGACTGCAAATCATCGGCAAGCACTTTGACGAAGGAACAGTGTACCGCGTGGCTCACGCTTTTGAGCAAGCAACAGATCATCATAAAGCAAAACCTGAACTGTAAGGGGTGAATCAGAATGAACTTTGAAACGGTAATTGGACTTGAAGTCCACGTAGAGCTAAAAACACAATCGAAAATTTTCTCAAGCTCGCCGACACCTTTTGGTGCAGCTGCCAACACGCAAACAAGTGTCATCGACCTTGGATATCCTGGCGTATTGCCTGTACTGAACAAAGAAGCGGTGAACTTTGCGATGAAAGCGGCCATGGCGCTGAACTGTGAAATCGCAACAGATACAAAATTTGACCGTAAAAACTACTTCTATCCTGATAACCCAAAGGCGTATCAAATTTCTCAATTTGATAAACCGATCGGTGAAAACGGCTGGATTGAAATTGAAGTAGAAGGCAAAACAAAACGAATCGGTATTACGCGTCTTCATTTGGAAGAGGATGCTGGGAAACTGACGCACACAGGCGACGGTTACTCACTCGTCGATTTCAACCGTCAAGGCACACCGCTAGTTGAAATCGTATCTGAGCCAGACATTCGCACACCAGAAGAAGCGTATGCTTACTTAGAAAAATTAAAATCCATTATTCAATATACAGGCGTTTCTGACTGTAAGATGGAAGAAGGTTCACTTCGCTGTGATGCCAACATTTCTCTTCGCCCAATCGGCCGTGAAGAGTTTGGTACAAAGACAGAGCTCAAAAACTTGAACTCATTCGCTTTCGTACAAAAAGGCCTTGAATTCGAAGAAAAGCGTCAAGAGCAAGTATTGCTTTCTGGCGGCTTGATCGAACAAGAAACCCGCCGTTATGATGAAGCGTCTAAAAAGACGATCCTGATGCGTGTCAAAGAGGGATCTGATGATTACCGCTACTTCCCAGAACCAGATTTGGTGGAACTGTATATTGATGACGAGTGGAAAGAACGCGTTAGAGCATCGATTCCAGAGCTTCCAGACGAGCGCCGCAAACGCTATATCGATGAGCTTGGACTCCCTGCATACGATGCAATGGTACTCACGCTGACGAAAGAAATGTCTGATTTCTTTGAAGCGACCATTTCAGAAGGTGCAGAAGCGAAGCAAGCATCGAACTGGCTCATGGGTGAAGTGTCTGCTTACTTAAACTCTGCTCAAAAAGAGCTAAACGATACAAAGCTAACACCGCAAGGACTTGCTGGCATGATCAAGCTCATTGAAAAAGGAACAATTTCCTCTAAGATTGCGAAAAAGGTATTCAAAGAGCTCATTGAAAATGGGGGAGATGCAGAAACAATCGTCAAAGAAAAAGGACTTGTCCAAATTTCTGACGAAGGTGCACTGCTCAAACTTGTCACAGAAGCACTTGATAACAACCCGCAATCCATTGAAGACTTTAAAAATGGTAAAGACCGCGCGATTGGTTTCTTAGTCGGACAAATCATGAAAGCATCGAAGGGCCAAGCTAACCCGCCGATGGTGAACAAGATTCTCCTTGAAGAAATCAAAAAACGCTAAATCGCAAAAAACCGCCTGATGAAACAGGCGGTTTTTTTGCTTGAAATGACAGGGTCTTAACATAGATTCAGACCACCGCCGTATATCAATTTAGAGAATCTTTTCTTATAATGAAGCATAAGCGAAAGTGCACATTCGAAGGGGGAAAGGTGAGCTAAATCGAAAAACAGAACGTCATGTTACTGAAGAAACAGCTTCAATTGCTCCACTGCTCTTAGAACAGCAGGCTCCTCACACTTTTCTAAATTCGTCAGCATTCCTTGGATGACTGGCTTACGAGGTTCAGCTTTTGCCAGCTCTTCTTCAATCACTTCAATGGATACAACGGTATCATCTGAAAGCAGATGCTCAAGCTTTAAAAAGCGAAGCTCCTCTTGAAGGGAAGCAGCACTCGGCGCTTCATCATCCCAAATGCTTTGCTTCAAAATCGGCTTCGTCTGAGAACGAAGCAAGCCGTGAACCAGATCATCAAACCGTTCGAGTATAAAGGATGAGAGCTCATCAAATGATAATTTCATTTGATCCTGTAAAAGCAGAACCTGCACATATGATTGGATAATTCCTTGAATCATGACTGACAGGTCAGTTATATACGGTTCGATTTCCTGTCCATAAGTGGTCAAGATGGAAATTTGAATTTCATCGTTCATTTGCTTTTTCACAGTTTTTGAATACTTTTTAATCTGCTGGTTTTCCGGAATAATGTTCTCGCTGAGGATCAGAATGATAAAATCCTTGTTCTCAGCAAAATGCTGAAACTGTTCAGCGATTTGTTTCTGAAAGATCTCTCTCGGCGCGAGATGCTGATTCTCTTTTCGAATCATTTCGATAGTTTGCATCGAAGTGTCGATATAATATTCAAACGCTCGGTTGAAAAGCTGTTCTTTTGATTTGAAATGTAAATAAAATGCGCCTTTTGATATTCCGCATTCATCTGCAATTTCCTGAATGGTCGTAGAAGAAAAACCCTTTTTCGCAAACAATTGGATGCTTGCTTTAATGATTTTTTCTTTTTTTTCGTTCATGAAATAAGGCCCCTTCAGCTTTAGAATGTTACGTCAAACGCAAGTGAAATGGTTGACGGCATTGTATATCACCGTTTATTATGATATAGAATGACCAGTCAGTCAATACATAAAGGAAAATGGAGGATATAATGAATTCGATCATCAATTTTGTATTAAAGAATAAGTTCGCTGTATGGCTCATGACGATTATCGTAACAGTTGCTGGTCTATATGCCGGATTGAATATGAAACAAGAATCAATCCCTAATATCAACACGCCAGTCATTACGGTTTCTACAATGTACCCTGGCGCAACGCCGGACGAAGTATCAGATAAGGTGACAGATCCAATTGAAAAATCGATTCAAAACCTCAATGGGGTCAGCGTGGTCACTTCTAATTCATTTGAAAATGCATCATCCATTCAAATCGAGTACGATTACAACAAAGACATGGATGAAGCAAAAAAGGAAATTGAAGATGCGATTAGCAATATCGATTTCCCTGAAAATGCAGAAAAACCTAAAATCGCACGCTTTAGTATTAATGCGATTCCAATCCTAGCTCTTAGTGTCTCTGGTGATAAAGAATCATTACAAGACCTTACACAAAAAGTAGAAAATGATCTCGTTCCTTCACTTCAAGGATTAGACGGTGTCTCTTCTGTCGAAACTTCAGGACAGCAAATCAAAGAAGTAGAATTTTCGTTTAAACAAAAGAAATTGAAAGAATACGGTCTAGATGAAGATACCGTCCAAAACATGATCAAAGGCTCTGATGTGAATGTACCATTAGGTCTATACACATTTGGCAACAAACAAAAATCAGTTGTCGTGGACGGCAATATTTTAAGCGTCAAAGATTTGAAAAACATGCGTATTCCAGTCACACCAAGTGCAGGCGGCGGTGCGGGAAGCGCTGGAGCTGGAGCACCTTCTAACGGCTCAGAAAACCCAGGTGCGCAAGGTGCGGAGCAGCAGGCTGGAAGTGCAAGTCAGCAGCAAGCAGCAGCTCAGCAGCAAGCAGGTGCAGCAAGCAGTCAATCTGTAGAGCTGCCGACGATCAAGCTATCTGAGATAGCAGATATTAAAGTCGTAAAAAATGCTGAATCGATCTCTAGAACGAATGGAAAAGACAGTATCGGTCTGCAAATTGTTAAAGGCTCTGATGCCAACACAGTGAGTGTAGCAGAAGAAGTGACAAAAGAGCTTGAGAAATTCAAAAAAGACAACAAAGGTATTAATGTAAGCACCACATATGATCAAGCAGAGCCGATTAAAGAGTCTGTCAGCACAATGCTGAACAAGGCGATCATCGGAGCGATCTTTGCGATCATTATCATTCTATTGTTCCTGAGAGATATCAAATCAACATTAATCTCGGTCATTTCCATACCGTTATCTCTGTTGATTGCTGTTTTAATATTAAATCAGCTGGATATCACGTTAAATATTATGACACTTGGTGCCATGACCGTCGCCATCGGGCGTGTTGTCGATGACTCGATAGTGGTCATAGAAAACATCTATCGACGAATGGCGTTAAAGGATGAACCGTTAAAAGGCAAGGCACTCGTCAGAGAAGCCACAAAAGAAATGTTTATCCCAATCATGTCTTCGACGATTGTGACAATTGCGGTATTCTTACCGTTAGCATTAGTAGGTGGAATGATTGGTGAACTATTCATCCCATTTGCCTTAACGATTGTGTTTGCGTTACTTGCTTCACTGCTTGTCGCTATTACAATTGTTCCAATGATGGCACACACTCTATTTAAAAAGAACCTGTACGGCACAGCGAAAAAGGTAAAAGAACATAAACCAAGCAAGCTTGCTGGCGGTTATAGACGTGTACTTAATTGGACACTCAACCATAAATGGATCACATCAGGAATTGCCATTCTTATGCTTGTCGGAAGCTTATTCTTAGCACCACTTGTCGGTGTCAGCTTCTTACCACAGGAAGCAGAGAAAACGGCCATGGTGACATATACACCTGAACCTGGACAAACGAGAGAGCAAGCAATTGATGAAACGAAAAAAGCTGAAGAATATTTGATGAAACGGGATCATGTCAATACAGTTCAGTATTCACTAGGCTCTTCAAATGCTATGACCGCAAGTGTTGGCGGTAACTCTAACGGTGCGTTATTCTTCGTACAATATGATGATGACACGCCAAACTTTGATAAAGAAAAAGACCGCGTGGTCAAAGCCCTTCAAGACAAAGCGTCTAAAGGGGAATGGAAATCACAAAACTTCTCATCTGCTGGTGCAAATAATACCGTGACTTACTATGTGTACGGGGACAAAGCAAGTGATATTGAAGGCACAGTAAAAGATGTTGAGAACATCTTAAAAGATGAGAAAAACTTGAAAAATGTCAGCACAAGCTTATCTGAGAAATACGACGAATATACATTTAATGCAGATCAAGAAAAACTGGCGAAACTAGGTCTAACTACTTCACAAATCGCTCAAGCGATTGCACCTCAAAATAGTGAAACAACACTGACGAAAGTCACAGAGGACGGCAAAGAACTTGATGTGAAGCTTCAAACGGAAAAAGATGAATATAAGAGCAAAAAAGATTTAGAAAACAAAAAGATCACCACACCAACAGGACAAGAAGTCCGAATTGGTGATGTCGTCAAAGTAAAAGATGGTACGACAGCAAATACGGTGACAAAACGTGATGGAAAAATCTACGCAGAAGTGTCTGGTGACATGACAACAGACGACGTCTCAAGTGTAACGCAGGATGTTCAGAAGAAAGTCGACAAGCTTGATCTAAAATCTGGCGTAACGATTGACACAGGCGGCGTAAGTGCGGATATCCAAGAATCCTTTACACAGCTTGGCCTTGCAATGCTAGCAGCGATTGCCATTGTGTATCTCGTTCTCGTCATCACATTTGGCGGAGGTCTTGCACCATTTGCGATTCTCTTCTCACTGCCATTTACGATTATTGGTGCGCTGCTTGGATTGTTTATAGCAAAAGAAACCATCAGCTTAAATGCCATGATTGGATTGCTCATGCTGATCGGTATCGTTGTAACTAATGCCATTGTCTTGATTGACCGAGTGATTCATAAAGAACAAGAAGGTCTCTCAACAAGAGAAGCGTTACTTGAAGCAGGTACAACAAGATTACGTCCAATCTTAATGACGGCACTTGCGACAATTGGTGCACTGCTGCCACTCGCATTAGGATTTGAAGGCGGAAGCCAAATCGTATCAAAAGGACTTGGTGTTACCGTAATTGGCGGTTTAACAAGTTCTACACTTCTCACATTGGTTATCGTTCCAATCGTGTATGAAATGTTAAGCAAGTTTAGACGTAAGAAAAAGTACGCAGAAGAAGAGTAAGAGGAAGCCCCGCCAATGAGCGGGGCTTTTTTATTTTGAAATCTGACAAACAGCTTTTCTCATAAGCTCTTCAAATGCGTGGAAAAAGGCATCACGATCGACATGGTCAATCACTTGAATTGATTTTCCATCTGGATGCTCTTCAGTGCGACCTTGTCTAGGCGTTTCGGTATAAACGATTGCGTTCACTTCTTTTGAGCGAGTAAATGAAGAGGAAGCAAGAGTGATCGTTGTCAGCACGTCCCATAAGTAGTAAGTCGAGTTCGTTTCATGATGAATGAGCGGCGGACAAAAGGCGTAGCACTGTCCGATAAAATCTATTCCAATATGAGAACGAAGAGAAGCCCAGCGCTGACGTACATCAAGTGTAAGCGGGACTTGATTTGTACTTTCAAGCGCGACCATTTCAATAGGAAACGGTTCCTGAAAGACAGTGCTGACAGCATAAGGGTCCCAAAAGGCATTCCATTCTGCTGTCCCATCATGCTCGGGTTCTTCAACATTGCCTTTTTCAAGGAACGTGCCGCCCATCCACACCAATTTCTCAATTTTATTAGAGATCGAAGGATCTTCTTCTAAAGCGCGTGCAAGATCTGTGAGCGGACCAGTAAAGAGCAGGGTGACAGGTTCTTTTGCCTTCTTAACCGTTTCAATCAGGTGAAGGTGTGCTGGCAGCTTGGACACTTTTGTATCAACATTGCCTTTTTCATTTAAAATTGGCAGAGCATCTACATAAAAAGCATGCATACGCCAATCCTTCGGAAACGGATTGACGCCTCTAGAAGTTGAAGCAGCGACTTCAATTTCATAAGGGCTGAATCGATCAATGATTTTTTGAGATGCACTGAGAGCAGGCTCTAAATAACAATCAGCAGGTATCACAGACATACCGATGACTTTCACATGTTCCATTTGAAGGAGAAGAAATAAAGAGACGAGGTCATCAACACCGCCGTCATGATTAAAATAGACAGGCTTTTTCATCGCATATCATCCTTTACAGCGTTTTCTTTTATCTTATCAGAATGCTTTCTTGCTGAGGGAGATTGGCTAGGAGATTTCACATAATTAGGTGGTTGTTTTGTTGCCATTTTCAAATCTCATAGTATAATTAAAGGTTGTTAGTGGTGAAAATAGATTGCATAATGAATATAGGATGATGATGAATGAAACGTGCTCGAATTATATACAATCCGACATCTGGGCGTGAACTCTTCAAGAAGAATTTACCGCAGGTTTTGCAAAAATTTGAACAAGCTGGCTATGAAACTTCTTGTCATGCGACGACATGTGCAGGAGATGCCACGCAAGCAGCAGAAAAAGCCGCACAGAGAGATTTTGATTTAATTGTAGCAGCAGGTGGAGACGGCACGATCAATGAAGTCGTCAACGGACTAGCACCGCTTGAAAAAAGACCGAAACTAGGAATTATTCCAGTTGGAACGACAAATGACTTCGCAAGAGCACTTGGCATTCCACGAGAAGGTGTTTTAAAAGCGACAGATGCCATTATTGAGGGTGTAGCGAAGCCGCTTGATATCGGTAAAGTCAATGGCCATTATTTTATTAATATTGCTGGCGGCGGCCGGTTAACAGAGCTCACCTATGAGGTGCCTAGCAAGCTGAAGACCATGCTTGGACAGCTTGCTTATTATTTAAAAGGCATGGAGATGCTTCCTTCTATCCGCCCGACAGAAGTCGAAATTGAATATGACGGCAAATTGTTTCATGGAGAAATCATGCTGTTTCTTGTTTCACTCACAAACTCAGTAGGCGGCTTTGAAAAACTAGCGCCAGATTCCATTTTAGATGATGGGATGTTTGACCTGATCATTCTAAAGAAGGTCAATCTAGCAGAAGCCATTCGAGTGGTCAGCCTTGCACTCAGAGGCGAGCATATTCATGATAACAATGTCATCTACGCAAAAGCGAATCGCGTGAAGGTAGATGTAAAAGATAAAATGCAATTGAATTTAGATGGTGAATACGGCGGCATGCTGCCAGGTGAATTTGAAAACCTGTATCGCCATATTGAATTTATTGTGCCAAAAGCAACAGCTGAAAAAATAGGGTGAAGACTGAACTTGGTTCCTTATGGCGGCCAAGTTTTTCTTTGCAAATGAGGTGATAAAATTGGTGAAAATGAAACCGCCTGTTGAAAAGAATGAATACTACAATGTAACCTTCGAAGACTTAACGCATGAAGGTGCAGGTGTAGCGAAAATTGAAGGATTCCCTGTCTTTGTACCGAATGCCCTTCCTGACGAACAAGGAAAAATCAAAGTCACACGAGTCAAAAAAGGATTTGCTTTTGGACGACTCATGGAGCTGACAAAGGAAAGTCAGCACAGGCAAGATGCGCCATGTCCCATTTACAAACAGTGCGGCGGCTGTCAAATTCAGCATATGAGCTATGAAGGCCAGCTGCTATTCAAACAGAAACAAGTAAAGGACGTTTTAGAGCGGATAGGCAAGCTTGATATGAGCCGTGTAAAAGTTCATCCTGTACTCGGCATGGAAGACCCTTGGAATTACCGAAACAAAGCACAAGTTCCAGTTGGCGAACGAGAAGGCGGACTTGTTGCAGGTTTTTATCAGCAGCGTACTCATGAAATCATTGATATGGAAAAATGTTTGATTCAACAGTCAGAAAACGACGAAGTGGTACAGGCAGTAAAAGACATATGCAATGCGTTTGGCATCAAAGCATATAACGAAGAGCGGCACAAAGGCTGGCTGCGTCATGTGATGGTTCGCTACGGTATTGCAACAGGTGAAATGATGGTTGTGTTTGTTACTAGAACAGCTGACTTTCCGCAAAAGCAGCAGGTGATTGAGCAGATTATAGCACGCTTCCCACATGTTCGGTCAATTGTACAAAACGTGAATTCAAAGAAAACAAATGTCATTTTCGGAGACGAAACAACCGTTTTATGGGGCGAAGAATACATTTATGACACGATTGGCGACATCAAATTTGCCATTTCAGCCCGCTCATTTTATCAAGTGAACCCAGCTCAAACAAAGGTGCTTTATGACAAAGCGCTTGAATATGCAGAGCTGCAAGGCGAAGAAACCGTCATCGATGCCTACTGCGGAATCGGTACGATTTCCTTATTTCTCGCACAAAAAGCAGGCAGAGTATATGGGGTTGAAATTGTCCCAGAAGCAATTGAAGATGCAAAACGCAATGCTGCCTTAAACGGAATCGATAACGTTGAATTCGCAGTCGGCGAAGCAGAAACCGTCATCCCAAACTGGTACAAAGAAGGCATCAAAGCAGACACCCTCGTCGTCGATCCGCCAAGAAAAGGCTGTGACGAAGCACTGCTTGACACCATTTTAAAGATGAAACCAAACCGAGTTGTTTACGTGTCCTGTAATCCAGGGACGCTTGCTCGTGATTTGAGAATTCTTGAAGATGGCGGATATGTGACAGAGGAAGTGCAGCCTGTGGATATGTTTCCGCATACCAACCATGTAGAATGTGTAGCAAGTCTTGTGATTAATCAGTAATGTATTGTGACATCCCGATTCTGTGAAAAACATCGATATCGGGATGTTTTTATTTTTGTATGTTCAATCGGCCTAAAAAATGATATTTGGAAGTGGAATTAATATTTTTATCCCGCAATTCATCACCAAATGTCCTTTTTTGCAATTTTGCACGGTTCATATTAAAGTATATAATGATAAAAATTGCTGAAAGAATTTACAGAAGGACATGCCCTTTAGGCGCTATGTCATGAGAGGAATTGGATGAAAGATGAGTAAAAATTTCTGGCGTGATTTACCGCGGCCATTTTTTATATTAGCACCAATGGAAGAAGTGACAGATGTTGTGTTTCGTCATGTTGTGAGTGAGGCGGCGAGACCGGATGTGTTTTTTACAGAGTTTACGAACAGTGAGAGTTATTGCCACCCTGATGGTATTCAAAGTGTGAAGGGGCGTTTAACGTTTACAGAGGATGAGCAGCCGATTGTTGCTCATATTTGGGGAGACAAGCCTGAAAACTTTAGACAAATGAGCATTGGAATGGCGGAAATGGGATTTCAGGGGCTTGATATTAATATGGGCTGTCCTGTCCCGAATGTCACGCAAAACGGAAAGGGCAGCGGCTTGATTCTTCGTCCAGACGTTGCGGCAGAGCTGATTCAAGCGGCAAAAGCAGGGGGATTACCTGTCAGTGTGAAAACAAGACTTGGTTTTACTGAGGTCGATGAATGGCGCGGGTGGCTTAGACATATTTTGGAGCAAGATATTGTGAATTTATCCATCCATCTTCGCACAAGAAAGGAAATGAGCCAGGTGGATGCGCATTGGGAGCTCATTCCTGAGATCAAAAAACTTCGTGATGAAGTAGCACCGGATACTCTTTTGACGATCAATGGTGATATTCCTGATCGTCAAACAGGCTTAAAGCTCGCTAAGCAGTATGGAGTAGACGGCGTGATGATTGGGCGCGGAATTTTCCATAACCCATTTGCTTTTGAAAAAGAGCCGAAGGAGCATACAAGCGATGAACTGCTTGGTCTTTTAAGATTACATCTTGACCTTCATGATCAATATTCTTCATTAGGCTTGCGTCCATTCAAGGCGTTGCATCGTTTCTTTAAGATTTATGTAAAAGGATTCAGAGGAGCGAGTTTCTTAAGAAATCAATTAATGAACACATCATCAACAGATGAAGTGCGTGCCATGCTGGATGAATTTGAAGCGAGAAATCAAGAACAATCATGACCAACAAGAGGAGGAGGGGAACCCTTCTCTTTTTTATTAAATAGGACTATTAAACTAGTTCTCTTAAATGGTAAAATGAGATAGAAATAACAATTGGAGGTATTTTATTTGAAACCATTTTGGGATAAAGATAGAGAAAGCGAAGAAACATTTAAGAAAATCAATGAGAAAGGCATTGCAAAAGCGGAAAAGAAGCTAGGCGTCATCTTGCCTGATACATATAAGCAACTGATCCTCGAACAAAATGGCGGGTATACCCTGCATAACGCTTTTCCAACGGACCAGCCGAATGGATGGGCAGAGGATCATGTATCATTTGATCATTTAAGAGGAATTGCCAAAAATGAAGGCATTATGGATAGTGATTATTTAATAGAAGAGTGGGAATTGCCTGAGGGACTTGTGCTCATTTGTGGGGATGGTCATACGTGGATTGCATTGGATTACAGAGAAACAAAGGAGCATCCGCCGATTCACTACTTTGATCTAGAAGATGAGACGGATTTCAAATTAGCGGATTCGTTTGATGAACTGCTTGCTGGGCATTATACCACTGAATAGCATGAATAGGAAAAGACAGCCGCAAGTAGATATATTTCATTAAAATCGTTGTTATACAGTATTTTTTGAGAGAGACAAAAGAGTCTCTCTTTTTTTGCGAAGCAACATTGAATCTCTCTCCAAAACTGTATCTGTTATGTTTAAGTCCTATTATTCAATTGGTTCACTTTCCACTCACTAAATTTTCTGACGATAATATCTGCCACAATGTAAAATGGCAGAAAGCTGGAGTTGTCCACTTTGTTATATAAGTGAAACGGGGTGCTGCTTACATAGATGTTAAACATGGCATTTTGTGCAAGGAGGTTATTCCTTAATGTGGTCATGCTGATAAATTTGATATGTCTCGTTTTCACCAATTGAATGATTTCATCTAAATTCTTCGATTCACCCGATAAAGAAATGATAAATAAAAGGTCATCCTCACCAAATTCAATGATTCCATCTGTTAAGTCCCGCTTGCTTCGTAATACTTGAGATTTCTTATGCAGTGACCATAGCTGCCGCTGTATATCATTTGCTAAATCAAGCTGTGCAGTGCCTGTCCCATAAATATAAATATACGGTGCACGATCAATCAGTTGATTTAATTGATGAAAGTCGAGCTGCTCCATATATTTTCTTGTCTGCCGGATGTCTTGATCAAGCAGCTGCATTAAATCCTGTGTGGTCTCTTCAGTGAAAGCATTTAATTTCACATAAGACTTTAAGTCACTGTAGCCGTCGAACCCTATTTTCTTAGCAAGCCGATGGATGGATGAGATGGAAGTATGAGCATAACGGGCAAGGTCCTGAATTTTCATTGTCTTCATTTCTTCAAGATGATCATGGATCGTTTTAATAATGTGCAGGTCATTCTTGTTTAAATCTTCGAAGTGTTTATTAACCAGCTTGTCCAGTATCATGCGATGTGCCCTCCAACATGAAAATATTTTCTTCCTGTGAAAATATAATCTAATGTTACAACTTGATTTCTAAATACGTCAAACCTATTGGTTTTTGTAAGCGCTACCTTTACAGTGATGTTATGGATCAAGCAAAGGGGTTATGCTTATGAATGCAATCAAGCGGTTTGGCAGTGCTATGGTAGTTCCTGTACTTTTATTCGCGTTTTTTGGTATTGTTGTCGGCCTCGCGACTTTATGTAAGAATCCAGCGATTATGAGGGAAATGGCTGGAGAAGGTACGATGTGGTACAAGGTTTGGTCACTGATTGAAAGCGGGGGATGGACGATTTTCAATCATATGGAATTAGCCTTTGTGATTGGATTGCCCATCTCACTTGCAAAAAAAGCGCAAGCACGTGCGACGCTCGCAGCTTTGATGATTTATCTTGTATTTAACAATTATATTCATGCTATTTTGACACTTTGGCCGTCTACTTTTGGCGTTGATTTATCGCAAGGTGTCGAGAACGTAGCGGGTGTAAAAGAAATTGCGGGTATACCTACGCTGGATACAAGTATCATTGGTGCGGTGATGATATCTGGAATCGTCATTTGGATCCATAATCGTTTTTATGATCAAAAGCTGCCTGAAATGCTTGGGATTTTCCAAGGGCTTGTATTTGTTGTCATCATCGGATTCTTTGTGATGATTCCTATTGCTTTTATCGTTGCTTTTGTATGGCCCTATGTTCAGCAGGGGATACAATCTCTCCAAGGGTTCATGGCACAGTCTGGTTATATTGGTGTCTGGCTGTTTCATTTCTTGGAAAGGGTGTTAATTCCAACAGGACTTCACCATTTTATTTATACACCTTTTGAGTTTGGTCCAGCGGCTGTAAATGGGGGGTTAAAACCATATTGGATTGCTCACTTAAATGAATTTGCGTCCTCCACTTCCGATTTGAAGGATCTTTATCCATACGGATTTTTACTGCATGGGAATATTAAGATGTTTGGCTGTTTAGGGATAGCTTTAGCCATGTATTTTTCAACACCGAAAGAAAACAGAAAAAAGGTTTTGGCATTGGTATTACCCGCCACATTAACAGCG
This sequence comes from Bacillus sp. FSL L8-0654, assembly GCF_038629965.1. Taxonomy (NCBI): domain Bacteria; kingdom Bacillati; phylum Bacillota; class Bacilli; order Caryophanales; family Bacillaceae; genus Bacillus; species Bacillus sp. FSL L8-0654. Next base: position 686,902 of record NZ_CP152026.1, read on the forward strand.
GTATTTGCCGGAATTACAGAACCGCTTGAATTTACATTCCTATTCCTCGCGCCTTATTTATTTGTGATACATGCACTTCTTGGTGCGACCATGGTGACAATCATGAATATGTTTGGTGTTGTCGGAATGATGGGTTCCGGGCTTATTGAAATAGCTGCATTGAACTGGATCCCGCTCTCTTCGAATCATGGAGGGACTTATCTGATCCAAGCGATGATTGGACTTCTTTTTACAGCCGTGTATTTTGTCATATTTAGATGGATGATTGTGAAATTCGATATTCCATTACCAGGACGAAAACATGAGGAGGAGACGAGGCTATATACAAAACAAGATTATGAGAATGCTCATAAAAAAGGTCATGAGCAAAAGGAAGCGCCCGTTTATGCGTCTGAGTATGAAGAGAAAGCCGTTTATTTCTTAGAAGGCCTTGGCGGTAAAGAAAACATTAAAGATGTGACAAACTGTGCCACACGTCTGCGTATTACAGTGATTGACCCTAGCTTGGTGAAAGATAGGGACTACTTTACAAAAAATAAACTGGCCCACGGCATGGCGAAGAGTGGTCAAAGCATTCAAATCATTGTTGGCTTAAGTGTACCGCAAGTAAGAGAGTCCTTTGAGACAAAACTTTCATTAGATTAAAAAAGGAGCTGGATATGATGAAAAAATTTAATATTACCATCGCTGGAGGCGGAAGTACATTTACACCGGGGATCATTTTGATGCTGTTAGACTATCTAGATGAGTTCCCAATTCATACAATTAAACTCTATGATAATGATGAAGCTAGACAAAAGACGATTGCAGATGCATGTGAGATTATGTTAAAAGAACGAGCACCAGAAGTACGATTACTGGCAAGCACGGACCCAGAAGAAGCCTTTACTCAAGTCGATTTTGTGATGGCACATATTCGTGTCGGGAAATATGCAATGCGAGAATTAGATGAGAAAATTCCATTGAAGCATGGAGTCGTCGGACAGGAAACATGCGGCCCAGGCGGGATAGCTTACGGAATGCGGTCCATTCCAGGTGTATTAGAACTTGTCGATTATATGGAAAAATACTCACCTGAAGCTTGGATGTTAAACTATTCTAACCCTGCAGCGATAGTAGCAGAGGCAACACGTAAGCTAAGACCGAATGCCAAAATTTTAAACATATGTGATATGCCAATTGGCATCGAAGAATTAATTGCCAAAAATTTAGGCTTATCTTCGCGGAAAGAACTAGAAGTCGATTACTATGGTTTGAATCATTTTGGCTGGTGGACAGATATTCGAGATAAAGCAGGAAATAGCTTAATGCCTGAGGTGATTAAGCATGTAAGCCAGCATGGTTATGCAACAGATGGAACATCTGAGCTAGAACAGCAGAAGAGCTGGAACAGTACATTAAAAAAGGCCAAAGATATTCAAGCGCTTGATCCAAAAACGGTACCGAATACGTATTTGAAATACTATCTATTTCCAGATGAAGAAGTGGCACATTCAAATATCGAGTTCACGCGTGCCAATGAAGTGATGGAGGGGCGGGAAGCTTTTGTTTTTAGTGAATGTCAGGCCATCCTTGATAAAGGAACTGCAAAGGAAACAAAGCTGACCATTGATGAGCACGCTTCCTATATCGTTGATTTGGCACGAGCCATTGCTTTTAATAAAAAGGAACGGATGCTGATGATCGTAGAGAACAATGGCGCTATTAGGAACTTTGATCCAACAGCCATGGTCGAAATTCCTTGTATCGTTGGCAGCAATGGTCCAGAAAAATTAGTAGTTGGAGAGATTCCAAGATTCCAAAAAAGTCTCATGGAGCAGCAAGTTGGCGTAGAAAAACTAGTAGTAGAAGCATTTGAAGAAGGGTCCTATCAAAAATTATGGCAGGCCATCACATTATCGAAAACGGTGCCGAGTGCTAAAGTAGCAAAAGATATTTTAGACGACTTAATTGTGGCAAATCAAGCATTTTGGCCAGAGTTAACATAACAAAAGAATAAGCAATATGGGCGTGACAGCGCTCATATTGCTTATTTGTTTTTTCAACCGATGTATTGTAAAAGCCTCCTTACCAAAAGGGGGCCGCCATTCCCTTACTCTGCGCTCTCCTCAACCTCACGGCTATCCTCTGTTTCACCAATATAAATAGGGCCGTTTGCGTGGTCGATTCGGATTGGCCATTCGTACGGAATTTGAAGACGTCTAGCAATGGCTCTCCAGAATTTTGTGGAATCCATTTCGAATTCTTGAAAGTCTTTTAATAAGTCTTTGTAAGACGAGCCATCGAATTGAATGAACATATCTTGAAGGCGCATGAACGCGACATGTCTCACTTCAAGTGCTGCTGCGGCATCCATTTCTTCTTCTGTTGCTTCTCCGATGATTGTACCTGCGGGCGGAAGCATGTCGTATACGTTAAATTCCTCTTCTTCTTCGTGTGCTGCATTGTGCTGTTGATCTGACATTTTTATTCACTCCTTCTAGTTCTCAATCAAAACTTTATTTCGTGCTTACTTCTATTATCGGAAGGAAATATGAAATGTGGAATGAAAAGTGGAGCAGATTCACAACTCTTGCTTTTTTCTCTTGAATCATCTATGATCAATTACAGATATAAAAGGTCTATAATAGATAGAAAGGAGTTTCCTCATGAAATATTCTAAAGCAACCAACTATGCGCTGCATACGATGGTGTTTTTAACTCTTGCACCAAAGGGTAAAGCGATTGGTGTTGAGCCTCTTGCTAAGATACAAGATCTTTCACCAACCTATTTATCCAAAATTTTAACAAAGCTTGTGAAGGCGGGATTGATTGAATCAACACCTGGTGCAAAGGGAGGTTATACCCTTATCAAACGAAAGGAAGACATTTCTTTTTTAGATGTCATTCAGGCTGTAGAAGGACAAACGAATTTATTTCGCTGCTCCTTAGAGCATGACTCCTTTATGCCTCATGATGGCTGTTTGATTGAACAAGTTATGCAGGATGTTGAAACGAAAATGCAGGAGACATTAAGTCAAAAACGGTTAATTGATATTGCGAGCCAAATTGAACAGACAGAAAAAAATCCATTTTTCAACATGTGATTTTTTTGAACTAATTATAGATATTAAGAGTCTTTAAAATCTTGAATAGAAAAGGAGAGATTGATATGTTATTAGATTGTGCCATTATCGGAGGCGGGCCAGCCGGATTAAGTGCAGCACTTGTTGTAGGGAGAGGCAGAAAGCAAGTCATTGTATTTGATGATGAGCTGCCAAGAAATCGAGTGACGCAGGAATCACATGGATTTATTACAACCGATGGAATGACACCGTTTGAGATCAGACGAGCGGGAGAGGCAGATCTTCAAAAATACCCTAATATCAAAATCAAACGAAGTCGAATTGTTGATATACAAAAGAAAGAGGAAAGATTTACGTTACTAACACACGAGGGGGATAGATTCGAAGCGAAAAAAATCATTTTGGCAACAGGTCTTCAGGATATACTGCCAGAGATCGAAGGAATTCATGATGTGTACGGAAAAACGTTGTTTAGCTGTCCTTTCTGTGATGGATGGGAATTAAAGGACAAAGCACTTGCCCTCATTGCAGAGAATCAGCGAGCCTTGCACATGGCTAAGCTTCTTTCCAATTGGACAAAGGATTTGATCGTGTTTACGAATGGGCACGTGTTGGCTGAAGAGGACAAGGTACTTCTGACGGCACATTCTATTCAAGTCATTGATGTGCCAATTGTGTCGATTGATCAAGACAATGGGCAGCTGCGCTCTCTCCAGCTTGCAAATGGGGAGACAGTGAAAAGGGAAGGCGGTTTTGTCGCAAGTGAATTCAAGCAGTCAGCCCCATTTGCCGAAAAGCTTGGCTGTCAAATGACGAAGAATACGGGTATCGAAACAGATATCCTTGGACGTACAACCGTCAGTGGTGTCTTTGCATGTGGTGATAATCTAGGCGGTCCTGCTCAGTTAGTTCTCGCAGCAGCTGCTGGAAGCCAGGCAGGAATGGGTGTCATTCATGAACTTGTGCAAGAAGAGTTTCAGGAAAAAACATCTCTATAAAAAGAGATGTTCAGCGATGAGCGGTTTTCTGTTTTGCTAAGACGTGAGCTGTCCATTCAAAAATTGCGTAGATAACAAAGAAGATCAGGATCCAGCTGCTGGCATCGACCCATACATTGGTGATCTGAATGATGTTCGCCTGATCAAGTCCAGCCTGTATCCACATGGTGATCAGTGCTGTAAGGAACACTTGTAAAAACCATTTTTTCAATTGGTCACACCTCCATCTCTTTCTATCATATAAGAAATGACAGTTTATTTCCAATTTGTTTCCCTATATGTTTCAACGGTAAAATGAAAAATAAAACGAGTGAAAGGAAAGCAAATGAGTGATCAAACAAATATGTTTCTAAAAAATCATTTTCCTCATCTTATCCTCACGCCGCCTCTTTTTTATGAGTGGCCTATTGGACTTCGGTTTGAAGTGGCAGATTGGTCATTAGGAAAAGAATCGATTGTATTAGAAAAAGCGGGAGATCGTGCTTTAGAGATTGTGAAATATGTTTTTGATCCAGAAGACGAGATGCTGCTTGTGACGGATGTGTATACAGATCATGAACATGAATTAACGAAGCGTAAGCTCCTTGTCTATCAAAAATATGTGCATCGGCAAGTGAGGAACAGATTGCGACACGAGCTTTTGACTTATGTACGTCCAGAAGTAGAAGATTCACTGACATTAGAGAGATTTACACTCAAATGTCAGCTGCAAGACATTCGATTGCGTCCGCTTCTCCATGCGATGTGCCAGGAGGACTTCTATGCACCGAATCAAATCTTGAAGGGAAAACTGGGGTATGAAATTTACCTAATGAATCTCTCAAAAAAAATGATTTTTCACTTATATGATGATCGAGGCTGTGATCTCATTGCGGCAGATGCTGAGCGTCTACGCCCAGTCTATGAAGGCTTACAGCACTGGCTATTAGACTATGATCGTCCTCAGATGGACCGGCTGTTTGCAGCCAAATAAAAAAACCGCACTTTCGACAAGTGCGGCTTCTTTTTATGCTTCTACTTTATTGAAGAACTGTGGCAAATATTCTTTGTGTGCTTCTAGCATTTCATCTAGGATGCTTTTTGCAATGGCATCTGATGGGACAAGCGGGTTGATGGTCATTGCGACAAGAGCTGTGTTGTAATCGCCTGTCACGGCTGCTTCAGCAGCTACACGTTCAAAGGATTTAATTTGAGAAATAAGGCCTTTGACAGCGACCGGCATTTCACCAACAGCGATTGGTTTAGGACCGTCTTTTGTGATCACACAGTTGAGTTCAACCGCAGAATCATTTGGAATGTCACTAATAGCCCCGTTATTAATGGTGTTTACAGGCTGAATGTCATGCTTGTCGTTATAAATGGATGCAATCAAGTTGCAAGCCGCATCACTGTAGTAGGCACCGCCTCGTTTTTCAAGCTGTGGCGGCTTGATGTCGAGATCAGGGTCTTTGTAAAGCTCGAACAAATCATTTTCTAATGCGCGAACGACTTCAGCACGTGTTCCTTCATTTGCTGCTGCTTTCTTTTCCTCAGCCAGCATATCACTTGTTTTGTAGTAGTAACGGTGATACGGACAAGGAATGACGCCAAGCCCTTTTAAGAAATCAGCATCCCACGGAATCGCTTGAATGTTGTTCATCGACATGCTGGAGTTTGGATCAGCCATGTCTTCGATGACTTGATCCATGATGCTTTTGCCATCTAAGAATACATTGAGTCCAAAGACCATATGGTTTAATCCAGCAAAGCTGACTTCGACTCTGCTTGCGTCGACACCAAGCCCTTTGGCGATTCCCATGCGAATGCCGATCGGCACGTTGCATAAACCAACGACTTTACGATGGTTTGAATAACGAAGAACGGCTTCAGTGACCATACCAGCTGGATTTGTGAAATTCACAAGCCATGCATTCGGGCAAAGCTCTTCAATATCTTTGACAATATCAAGAATGACAGGAATGGTGCGAAGTCCTTTGAATAGACCTCCTGGACCATTTGTTTCTTGACCAATGACATCATATTTTAAAGGAATGCGTTCATCCTTCATACGTGCTTCAAGAAGTCCGACACGGAATTGTGTTGTGACAAAATCAGCATCTACAAGTGCTTTCCTGCGATCTAATGTTAAATGAACCTCGATTGGAAGCCCTGCTTTTTTGACCATGCGTTTTGCAAGATTTCCGACGATCTCAAGCTTTTCTTTTCCCGCTTCAATATCAACGAGCCAAAGCTCGCTAATCGGAAATTCATCGTATCGTTTAATAAATCCTTCTACAAGCTCTGGTGTATAGCTTGATCCTCCGCCAATTGTGACAACCTTTAATCCTTTTGCCATGTTCTGCACCTCCGAATAATGTAACGCGCAATGTTATAATAGAGAAGAGTCTTTTTTCTTGTTTGTACATCTATAGCTTATCGTGAGAGCATCATGTCGTAAATGACTACAGTGTCTTTAGGCAAGGGTGCCCTATTTAGAGATTTGTTACATAAAAGAAACACATTGTGACATGTAGTTGGAGAAAGGGGAAGTCAGATGTTTTCAAGTGAGGTCATTTCCAGCTTTAATGAACTAGAAAGCGCTTTATACCGATATATCATGGAAAACAGTGAAAAGGTCGTGTACATGAGAATTCGAGATCTTGCAGATGCTGCACATATTTCCACCTCGTCTGTCCTTCGCTTTTGCCGAAAAGTAAATTGTGAAGGCTTTTCAGAGTTTAAAGTGAAGCTCAAAATGTATTTAGAATCAGAGCAGACACCTTCTTTAAAAAGCACCCAGCACTTTCTATATGAATTTATTGAACGAACATTGAAGGGAGACTTTGAGGGGAAAATTAAGGAGGCAGCGAAGCTCATTGCTGAGGCAAAAAATGTGCTGTTTATCGGAACTGGCAGTTCTGGCATTTTGGCGCAGTATGGGGCGAGGTACTTTTCAAGTCTTGAGAAATTTTCATTTTACATCAACGATCCGTTTTTCCCGATGAATATGCAGTATTTAGACAATAGTGTCACCATTGTGCTGTCTGTATCAGGGGAGAACAGTATTACGATTGATCATATTTCGAAGTTAAAAAGAGAAGGCAGCAAGATCATTAGTATTACGAATAACCAGCACTGCACGATTTCACGCATTTCAGATTTAAATATTGCCTACTACGTCACAGATGAGCGGGTCCACAGAGCCAATATCACCACACAGACGCCAGTTGTGTATATTTTAGAAGCCATGGCCCGTGACATGTTTGCGATGTTAAAAGAAAAGTAAAAGAGCCGCTGCATACATCAGCTGCTCTCTTTTTTCTGCTTCATAAAAGCAAGGATGGCAATGCCGGAACAAACGAGTACAAATAGACCGCCCAGCAAATACACAGACCTCGCCCCGTATACATCTGCAATCAATCCAACAAAGAAAATAGATAAACCGACCGATACTGAAGAAAGGACGTAGTGAGCCGAATACACCTTTGATAAATCATGTACTGGTGTTTCCGTTTGAAGAATGGTTTGCTGCGAAACATCTCGGATTTGGTAGGCAGGCCCCATCAAAATACAAAGCACCAAAGCAAGCCACGGCAGGCTGTTCAGTGAATAGACAATGGTCAGCACTGCATAAATGAATGAACCAGCTGCCATATAGAGGAGAAGCTGTTTTTGAATAAACTGACTCATCCATGCAGCTAAGAGCCCGCCTATGATCGCACCTGTATAATAAGCGGCATTGATAAACCCCCACCATTCCTCACCTTGCTTTAAATCATGGGTGACAAAGGCAAGCGTAATCGCCCCGATCCACACAGCACCCGCAATATTTTCACAAACATCCATAAAGGTCAGGGTGCGCACCGTTTTATTTCTCCAAATGATCGTCCAGCCATCTTTGAAGCTGTTCATCTTATTTGCTTTTCGAACCGTCTCTTCTTGCTTGAGAAGAGGAAAAACAGGGATGAAAAATAGATAAGACAATACAATCATGACACAGGTGATCCACATTAAATAAAATGGCCCGATCCATAGGACCAGCATTCCAGTGAACGAATAACCGGCGATTTGAACCATTTGATGAAAAATGGAGGCTGTACTGTTTGCTTTCACAAGCTGATTTGCTGGTACAAGCATCGGCATGATCGCCTGCATTAAAGGACTGATGAACCCGCCTGTGAGGGAAATCAAAATAAGCGCACTAAACAACCAGACCATATGCTGCTGAAAGAAATGAAATTGGGCTGTAAACACGATGAGCATCCCAAGACGTAAAAGCGGGACCCATTTCAATAGCCGGCCAGCTTGAAAGTAATCGGTTAAAACAGGAGAGAAGAGCCCAGCCAATAGCTGGCATATTGTTCTAATCAGGGGAAATACAGCCGCATAGGCAACAGATTGTGTATCTTGATAAATGACAAACGTGATCGTCATCACAAATAAAATATCACTCAGCATGAGAAGGCTTTTACTGCTTGTATAACACCAAAACTTGTTTCCCATATCAAACCGGCTCCTTTTCAAAAACAAGTTCAGTATAGCATGGTGATGGTGTGTCCAGAGGTTTTTCATTGAAAAATACATCTTAAGGATGAGAAGATTGTGATAAGCTAAATGAAGGACATTGTAAGGAAAGGGGTTCAATCGATTGAAAAAATTACCGGCACATGACTTTTTGGACAAACATGGCATCCCATATGAGGTCAAAACATTTTCTGCCGAAACAGAAAAGGGTGCAGCAAATGTAGCAGCAGCTCTTGGTTTTCGTGAAAGACAAATGATTAAAACATTGATTTTTGAAACAGGAGAAGGGGAGCAGCTGCTTGTGATGGTTGGCGCTGACCAGCATATTAAGTCAGGGAAACTCAAGAAAGCGGCCGGCTCCCGTAATATTAAAATGGCTTCACCGGAAAAGGTTCTTGAAGTGACGGGCTATCGAATTGGTTCGATTCCGCCGTTTTGCTGGCAGCCAGAAGGATTCCGCACCATTATTGAGGCTTCGTTATTAGAAGAGGAAATATTAGGTGTTGGGGCAGGCGAATGGGGAAATGAAATCCTCATCACCCCAGAACAATTGGTGAAAGCCTCAAAAGCTGTACCGTTTGACATCGTGCAGCCAGCTGAATAGAGAAAAAAAGTGCCTGTTTCAGAAGCAGGCACTTTTTTAATTGGCAGCAGGCGAAGTAAATGGACCGATACCTTTCATTTGCAGGAAGGCATCCACGGTTCTATTTTCTTCAAGATCATTCGCCCGTTTGCACACAACAACCGGTCTGACGATCTCAATGCCTTCAATGTACACGCGCCCAATTTCTTGCCGCTTGAGACTGCCGTGAACCGCATCACGGGGAACAAGTGTGATGCCATATCCAGCTTTGATCATTTGAATCGCTTCATGAACACCGCTGAATTGTAAATCAACGGTCGGTTTTTTGATTCCTTTCGAGGTAAAAAGAGAAAAGAGCTTATCTCTTGTGGAACTGCCTTCTTCACGCATCAAAAAAGGCTCCTGACTCAGGCGCTCCAGCGGGACCGTTTTTCCGTTTAACGGATGGTCTGCCGGCACAATAAAATCATAGCTTAAATTCGTTAAATGAGAAGTGAGAATCTCCTCATGGTGCAAATCCTCGATCACAGCGATGGCTACATCTGATTCATATTGAAGCAGGCTCTCTAAAACTTGAGCGGAGTTTCCGCTTTTTAATTCAATTTCTGTCTGTGGTGAAGATGTTTTAAAAGCAGCAAGCCAATCTGGCAGTAAAAAGTTGAGTGGTACATAGGTAGAAGCGATGCGGAGCCGCCCCTTTTTTCCGTTTTGTAAAAGTGTGATCTGATATTCTACTTCTTTTTCAGCCTCGAACACTTGCCGGGCATAAGGGTATAGAATTTTCCCCATTTCCGTAAGTGTAATGCCTCTGCCATTTCGTTTAAAAAGACGGAAACCGATCTCACTTTCAATGCTTCTAAGCTGAGCCGTCACAGCTGGCTGTGTCAAAGATAGCACGTCTGCTGTTTGTGTAACGCTTTTTGTCTCTGCGACCTTTGCAAAAATCCGTAGGGCATGTAAATTCAACTTTGCACCACCTATCAATTATTTTGATGGTTTAATCAAAAACATTCATTAGATTTATTATAAGGCATCCCTTATTGTAAAGATAGCGAAGGGGGAAGGGAAAATGGATCATCGTCAAAAGCAAGTGGTGTCAATATCACTTATCACAGCATTTGCACTGATTGGGGATTCAATGCTTTATATTGTTCTTCCGATCTATTGGAAAGAGGTTGGTTTATCATCTATTTGGGAGGTCGGGCTGCTGCTGTCCATTAACCGATTCATCCGCATCCCGCTAACACCTGTCGTTTGGTGGCTTTATCGGTTTGTCCCAATGAAGACCGGTGTATTGATCGCTATTTTGATTGCATCAGTGACCACAGTGCTTTATGGTGTGAGCGGTTTTTGGCTGCTGCTGATTTGCCGCTGCGCTTGGGGGCTGGCATGGACGTTATTGCGTATGAGTGGAATGAGATTAATTGCTGAGATGGAGGAAAGCTCTCAAGGGCATTATACGGGCATTTATAATGGGCTTTACCGGCTTGGCAGTTTATTCGGCATGTTATTTGGCGGAATATTCGCCAGCCTGATCGGCTTCCAGTCCATGACGCTTGTTTTTGGTTTACTCTCATTACTAGGGATCATTTTTTATGTCTCTTTGGATGAGATTGAAAAGGGAGAAGAGGGGCAGGTGTATCAAGTCATCAAACAGAGGTGGCTTGCACGGGATGTTGTAAAAGTATTAATGACAGGTATGCTGATCGCACTTGTGATACAAGGCTTATTCGCATCAACCCTCAGCCATGTCATTGAAGCAAGGATCGGTCATGGAGAATTTGCTCTGTTCGGCTTTGTCATCGGAGCTTCGGCTTTAAGTGGAATCATTCAAGCGCTCAGATGGGGATGGGAACCATTTGTCGCACCGAAAACGGGCAGGTGGTTTGATGGGCTTGTGATGAAGGAACGAACGCTTTGCTGGATGTTTCTTTCATTTGGAGGTCTCAGTTTTCTGGCGGTCATGCTGAAGGTAAGCGGCTGGTTTCTTGTGATGCTGCTTTTGATCCAGCTGCTCTCAACAATCTTAACGACATTAACGGATACGCTTGCTTTTCAAAAAGCGTCTGCTCAAACAGATAAAAACCGCTTCCTCGCAAGCTATTCCTTTGTTCAAGATATGGGAGCGGCTTTAGGACCCTTGTGCGGGTATACGATGATTCAGTTTTTTGGATCAAGCAGCGTCTTTTGGCTGATGCTCATCATAAGCTTACTGCTTGTCAGCATGTGGGCAAGAGGCAGGGAGCTGCATGTTACTTCTGATCCAGCTTAATAATCAAGCGTTATACAAAGAAACTGCCTCATGCGCTGAATGCAAGAGGCAGTCGTGTTTTTTTATTCTAGATCTGAATCATAGGCTTTTTGCGTTAGCTGGCTGACCACCTCTTTTAACCCATTTGGTTTATGAAACTCAACAGGTGTGCTTCCTTTTTCGAAGACGATTTGATCTGCTTCAACGAGCACGACATATCGATTGTTGAGCTTTGCAATATGGATCGAGTGGCCAAAGTCTGCTAGAAGACCTTTGATTTCCGTTTCGCCTAGACGCATTTTCATTGTGATATCAGGGGTTTGTTCAACAATATGGGAGGCCGCTTGTGTGACCTGCTCTGTATCGAGTGTTTCTCTAATTTCTCGCTTTTCACTCGCTTCCCATATTTCAAGATCCTCTTCAAACTGCTTTAATTCTTCACTTTCATCCTGTAATGTTTCAAAAACCTGTTCCTGTACCATATTCATAACCTGTGATTTCATGATTTCAGGCATGGATTCACCGTATTCGACGAACTTCAAAAAGTCTTCAAAATAACGAGCGTGTGAAGATTGGTGAATTTTCACTTCAGCTTCTTCAGTCATTCCCTCTTCTGGCATAAACGGGTATTGAATCGATTTCATGTTTTTTGTCGTAATAGCCATTTCGACTTTTCTAATCAAGGTAGATGTATCAGCGATAGAAGCCACTTTTTGTTCGAAATCGCATTTCATAATAAAGACAAAGGAATCATCGAAATACTTTTTAGGAACAGCAGAAGCAACTAAAAAAACGCCGCCTCTGACAGCACTTGTATCTAAATATGTGCGAACAAACTGTTCACTGCATTCATTAAACAATTCTTTTGTATCTGCAAATCTCGTTTGATGAAATAGGTTGTAGTTTGGATTTGAATCAAGCTCATGACCAGGCTCTACAATAAATCGGCCAATTTTGGTCGGTACTTGTTCAGATTTAGGGTGTCGGTCCACTTTTCGTTTGACGATTTTTTTCAGTTCACCGTCTAAAAAGTCCTTCAGCTCACTTTGTTCAAATTCCTCTTGATCTAGTGTTTGATAATGTTTAAATCGTTTATTTGCTTGTTCATCTTTGCCTTCGATTTCCACGACAAAGAATGATAGAAAACGTATCGTAAAATCCATTGATTGGTCACCACTTTTTCTTCTTCGGATATGTTGAGTATAGAAAAAGGAGTGAAAATCGTCAACGAATGGAGAAATATCGTGTCATTATTTCCCGAGAAATGTTTATTGAAAAACACTTGATAATAATTATCATTCTTGATAGAATGGTAAAAGAAAAGAAGGAACCTGCCAGTTCCTTCATCTCAGAGAAAAATATTATTTTGTTTCAAATGTTTCGCAATCAGTTTCAGCATTGCGAGTCACTTCAGTCATCGTGTTTTTACCGATTTTAATGGTAGAAGCGGTACAGCTGTTTTCAGCCCAAAAACGGCAAGAGTTCACTTCACAAAGAACGTTTTGTGCCAAGGGAATTCACCTCCGTAATTCATATTGAGAATGAAACAAGCTGCCACTTGAATTCATTCAATCTAGTAGTCTCTTTGTAGAAAGAGGCTGTTTGTGCTGGTTATGCACATGTTTATCATACCATCTACCCTGAAAATATACAATTTAAACTTTGGAAGAGCGAGAATATGAATCTCGCTCTTTTTTTATTTGTAAAAATAGTTAAATGCTAGGTGGCACACTCTCTCATTTCGACATATGAATAGAGTAGATTCAAAACCTGATGTCGGACAAAGTATGGGGGTACATGTACTGACTTTCCGCATAAAGATAGGGTTTTTAATCAAAAAATCTTCATAGAGAGATGAGGGGAGAAGATGAAAGCAGTCATTCTCTGCGGAGGAAAGGGAACGAGAATGAGTGAGGTCACACAAGCGCTTCCTAAACCACTTGCTATGATCGGAGATCGGCCTATTCTATGGCATATTATGAAAATCTATCAGTATTACGGTGTAGACGAATTTATCCTATTGCTTGGATATAAAGGAGAGAAGATCAAAGAGTACTTTCTGAACTACGACTGGCAGCATCACAGCATGCAGCTCGATATGGCGACAGGAGAAATGAAGCTTTTAGGGAAAAAGGAGAACTGGAAAATCACCTTTTTAGATACAGGTGAAGATACGATGACAGGCGGACGTTTAAAGCAGGCACAGGATTACATTGGTGATGAGACCTTTATGATGACGTATGGTGATGGACTGGCCAATATCAATATGTTTCATTTGCTGAAACGTCATCAGGATCTTGGAGCAGCTGCGACTGTCACAGGCATTGAAAAGAAGTCCCAGTACGGGACACTGAAGGTGTATAACGGGATGGCACAATCCTTCTCTGAGAAGACAGACAGTATCGGGATGATCAATGGAGGATTTTTTGTGTTGTCTCCAAAGGTATTTGATTATTTGACAGATGATGACCAATGCGTGTTTGAAGCGGAGCCTCTTCAAAAACTGGCGGATGATGGAGAGCTTGCCGTTTATGAGCATCACGGATTTTGGACAGCAATTGATACGTATAAAAACCTGAAGGAAATTAACGACATGTGGACAGATGGAAAACAACCATGGAAGGTTTGGTGACAGCATGAGCGGATTTTGGAATGGAAAGAACGTATTTGTAACTGGGTGTACAGGGCTGTTAGGGAGCTATCTCGTTAAGGAATTGATTGATCAAGGGGCAAACGTGACTGGACTTGTGCGTGATCAGGTGCCTCGATCGAATTTATATCAAGGCAGTCAGTTTGAAAAAATGAATGTGGTGCAAGGCGCATTAGAGGATATGCAGACGATTGAACGTGCGTTAGGAGAATATGAAATTGACACCGTCTTCCATTTGGCTGCCCAAGCCATTGTTGGGGTCGCAAATAGACATCCTGTTTCTACATTTGAAGCGAATATTTTAGGGACATGGAATGTACTGGAGGCATGCAGAAGACAGCCGCTGATCAAACGAGTGATCGTGGCATCAAGTGACAAAGCCTACGGTGATCAAGAGCAGCTGCCATACGATGAAGACATGCCGTTAAACGGGAAACATCCGTATGATGTTTCGAAGAGCTGTGCAGATCTCATTTCTCATACGTACTACAACACATATGGTCTTCCGGTTTGTATTACACGATGCGGTAATTTATATGGAGGCGGAGATTTGAATTTCAACAGAATCATTCCGCAAACCATTCAGCTTGTGTTAGAAGAAAAGGCGCCGGAAATTAGAAGTGACGGGACATTTATTCGTGATTATTTCTACATTGAAGATGCAGTGAAGGCTTATTTACTGCTAGCTGAGAAGATGGAGGAAAAAGGGCTGGCGGGAGAAGCCTTTAACTTTAGTAACGAAATTCAGCTGACAGTGCTAGAGCTTGTGGATAAGATTTTAAAGGCAATGGGAAGTGAACTGAAGCCTCGTATTCTCAACCAAGGAACACATGAAATTAAGCATCAATATTTGTCAGCAGAGAAAGCGAGAAAGCTGCTTGATTGGAAGCCTGATTACTCCATTGATGAAGGCTTAGAGAAGACGATTGAATGGTACCGCGAATTCTTTCAAAAATAGAGGTGTAAAAAGATGAACAGCATATATTGTACGGTTCTTTCAAGTGGAAGACTTTATCAAGCCATTGCGTTTTTCTTATCGTTGAAGCAAGTAGAAGATGATGCTGTCATCAAGACGTTATGCATGGATGATGCTGCATTTGATTTGCTTCATCAAATGAATTTTCCGCATGTGGATCTTGTTCATGTACGGGAGCTCGAAACACCAGAGCTGCTGGAGAAAAAAGAGGAACGGGATGCATCGGAATATTGCTGGACCTTAAAGCCGATTTGGATTGAGTGGTTATTTGAACAGGAGCAGGCAGAGAGCGTGACCTATCTTGATGCGGATTTGTTCTTTTATGAGAGCCCTCAGGTGATTTTTCAACATCAGCCGAATGCTTCTGTTTTAATTTCGAGAGGGGATATTGTCATTCCAAGCTTTGATGCAGAGGAAGTGAAGATGCTTCAGAAGCTTTTAGGACGCTATAACTCAGGTTTTCTGCATTTTAAAGGAGATGAAGCCGGACGAAAATGCCTCAGCTGGTGGAAAGAAGAATGCTTAAAAGAATGTAAAAATGCACCGGGAGAAGGCAAGTTTGGCGATCAAGGATATCTAGATCATATGCCGAGGCTGTTTGACAAAGTAGAAGATATTGAGACAAAAGGCGTGAATATTGGTCATTGGAACTATGGGCAGCATTCTTATCGGGAGGAGAATGGACGTATTCTTCTGGAGGATGGGCACCCGCTCATTTGCTATCATTACAGCGGCTTTCGGATTGTGAGCAAGGATGAGATGCAGCAAATTCATGAAAAAGGACGAAATGACCTGCCGTTTTTCCAAGAAGCCTATCGGCAAGTGCTTCGCCATGTGATTGAATCTGTGGAGCAGGTCGATCCGCTGTTTAACGGCTATGCCAAACGGGAGGAGGATGACGCATGAACGAAAAGCCAAAGGTAAGCGTCATTATTCCAAGCTATAATGCCAAAGAGCGTTTAGAAGGAAGCCTTTTTTCATTAACGCTTCAGGAAACAGATATTCCATTTGAGGTCATTGTTGCCGATAATGGCTCAACGGATGGCACGATGGAAATGCTCGAGAATATTGAGGTGAACTTCCCATTTAAAAAGGTGCGTATTCCTGTCAATCAAGGGATTGCAAAGGGGCGTAATCATGCCATTCGCGAGGCGGAGGGAGATCTGCTCATTTTTCATGACAGTGATATGCTGGCAGAACCGAGATTTATTCAAAAGCATGCAGAGGCTCATGCTGACAGGGAGGATCTTGTCATTTGCGGTGTGTGCTGGAAGCGGATTTATCGCTATTTTTACAAAGCGTTTGATAAGGATCATATGAAGCGGTTGAAAAAGCAAGGACTGTATAAACGGAAAATGGAGGACAAAACACCTCTTTTATCATTGGAAGAAGTCGAAAATGGTGCATTTTTAGAGAAAAGCTTCGATTTGCAGTCTGAGTTTATTGATATTCTGAAAGACATTTTGGAAACGTACCACTATGATTTAGGTTCTTATGAGCTGCCATGGCGATTTTTTATTACAAATAACTCCTCTGTTAAACGTAAGCATGTCATGGCACTAGGGATGTTTGATGAAAATATCGTTCGGTACGGATTTGAGGATTATGATTTAGGGATTCGATTGAATCAGCTTGGTCTCTCCTTTGAATTGCGAGAGGATATCATGAGTGTGCATCAAGAGCATCCAAGTAATTTAACGTCATTTGATGACATCAAATACAACATTTTGTATATGTGTGAGAAGTATAACAATATTGATTCCATTGATGTCCACTTGGCTTTCTCTGGTCCGTTTTCTCACACTGTGACAAATGATATTGTGAAAGAAGTTCGGCAGCTGCGTGAGAATCCAGCATTTGATGACCTGTTATCCTATTTTTTAGAGCTGCTTCATTTGATCACAGAACGGAATGTAGGCATCAAACGGGATAAAAAAGATATGTTGACAGCCAAGCATGTTCCTTTGAAAAAGCTGGCAGAAGCGGCGCAGCTTGCACGTGAGGAGTATGGCTGCATGGTGCTTGTAGAAGCCATTCAAGGGCTGACGAAAGAGCTGTTGCGCGTTGATTTGTTCCAAGTGGATGTGTTGTAAATGGCGTCTTATCACTTTACAACCATTGTGTCGAATACCCATGTTTTTAAGCTTTTGGCGCTGATTCATTCGCTTGAACAAAACGCGCATGCCTTCAAGCTTTCCGTTTTATGTGCAGACCCTTTGGCTTATAAGGTATTAAAGGAGTTCCCTCACCAGCATGTTCAATATGAACAGCTTGAGAACATTGAAGATGATACGCTGCGGAAGGCAAAAGAAGATCGAACGTTTCATGAGTATTGCTGGACATTAAAGCCTGCTTTTCTGCTCAACATTCTTGAGTCCTCAGATGCAGATTATCTTGCCCATCTGGATACGGATTTGTATTTTTATCATGATCCAGAGGCGATTTTTGCAGAGAATCCAAGCGCTCATTTATTTTTGACGGATCATATGAATTCCAAGCGGTTCTATCATTTTTATGAGTTGTCTGGCCGCTTTAATACTGGGTTTGTAGGCTGCCGTAACACAGATGTTGCCAAACAGGCAGTCACGCAATGGAAAGAAAACTGTCTTGCCCATTGTACAGTAGAAATGGATACAGAAAAAAAGACGTACGGAGATCAGCGGTATGTGGAAAGATGGGTTGATGATTTTGAAGGGGTTCATATCGTTGCATCTAAAGGAGCCAATGCGGCGATTTGGAACATTGAAAACTACAAGCTTTCAGTTGTAAAAGGAGATATGTATCTCGACGAATGTCCACTCTTGTTCTATCATTTTTCTGCCTTTACGATCATTGACGAGAATACCTTTAACCTTAATTGGTATTATTATATGAAAGAACAGAAGCTTGTGGATCATTTGTATATTCCGTATGCCGACTTGGTTCATCAAAAGATTAAGCAGGTGCAAAAGGTATTTCCAGAATTTAAGCAAGGATTTATTGCAAGGAAGCATGTTCCTGATACGCATTTTTATGAGAGATGAAAAACCGCTCATTTATTGAGCGGTTTTCTTTTTATGATTCATTCCATTTGGAGATGGTTTGGTCGCTGGGAAGTAAGAAGGCTAGGATGCCTAATATCGGTAAAAAGGCAACACCGATCATGGTAGGCGTTAAGCCGAAGGCATCAATGAATGAACCGAGGGCAACCGATCCGATTGCACCCATACCAAACGCAAGCCCAACAGTTAAACCAGACATTGTGCCAATTTTCCCGGGAAATAGTTCTTGGGCATAAACCACGGTGACAGAGAAGCTTGATGTCAAAATGAGCCCAATCAGTCCGAGTAAAACATAAGCAAAAACCGGTCCGGCAAATGGCAGCAGCAGGGCAAGCGGGAAGGATGCCAATAAGGAAACTAAAATCACGTTTTTCTTGCCAAAGCGGTCTGCAAGCGGCCCGCCTAAAAATGTCCCAATTGCACCAAGAATAAGAAATAAGAAGATATAAGTCTGTGATTCTTTAATCGTCAAACCGTATTGTTCAATCGCATAAAACGCATAGAAATTCGAAATGGCATTTCCATACCAAGAGCGGGCAAAGATGAGAAAGACGATAATGCCAAGTGCAATGAGTGCTGATTTACGATGAATATCAGATCTGACAGCTTTTGCAGGAGCTTTTTTCGCTTCGGCCCGAATGGTTTGAAGCCTTCCTGCGTACCATCTTGAAATATAAAGAAGGAAACCAACCGCCAACATTCCAACAATCGTAAACCAAGCCACGCCTGTCTGACCGAGCGGGACGAGCATTAATGCAGCGATAAGCGGAGCAAAGGCTTGACCTGTATTCCCGCCTACTTGATAGATGGACTGGGCAAGACCTCGTCTTGGACCAGCTGCCATGTTGGCAACACGGGAGCCCTCTGGATGGAAGATCGCAGAGCCGAGTCCGATAAAGACAACGCAAAGCAGGATGGTGGCAAACGACGGAGCAAACGCGAGTCCGAATATACCGACAGCACTTGAAAATAAAGCAATCGGAAGTGCATAAGGCATCGGTCGTTTATCTGTGTACCACCCAATAGCTGGCTGCATCACGGAGGAGACCATATTTAATGTAAAAGCAATCAGCCCTAATTGTGTAAAGGTCAGCCCCATTGAGCGTTCCAATATAGGGAACATCGCAGGAATAACGGCTTGTAATGTGTCGTTCAGCATATGACAAATACCAATAATCAATAAGATGGGATAAACCGTTGAGCCGGTAACAGAATGTTGAGGTTTATCCTTTGTACGAGCAGCAATGGCCAATGAGACTTCCTCCCTTCATTTATCTGTTTTCTGTTTTTTGCATTCTTCTCATTTTATTCATAAGGTGAACTATAAAACAATAGCAAATTGTCATGATTTAGAAAAAAAGAGACACAAGCATTTGATTGAGCTTGTGTCTCTAAAGAGTTATTTGTAAAAAGAAGCAATGACAGGCTTCATTTTTTGAACGACGAGTCCACTGCCGCCGCGGTTTTTCACCCCTTCGATCATGCCGACGAGGACGTAATCTTCTTTTTTAGGATTAAACGCAAGTAAAAATCCATTTTCAGTGCCGTCTGTTGCACCTTGTTTGCTTTTTAATTCTGCCGTTCCCGTTTTAGCGGCAATATCCGCTCCTTCGATTTGTAAGGAGTGGGCTGTTCCGTTTGGACTGGTCACGACCTTAGTCAATGCGTCTTTCACTGTGTTTGCCGAGCCTTCTTTGATGATTTGTTTTGGTGATGCTGTTTTTTCATCTTGAATCACTCGAGGGTAGACAAGCTTGCCTCCTGTGGCAAATGGAGAATAGGCATGTACTTGTTCAATCGGTGACATGAGTAATTCGCCTTGGCCATACGCCGAGTCAGCCAGTAAGATATCCGATTGAATACCATCGTTTGATACTTGTGCAGGCTTCATTGTAAATGGCATGTGTAAGTCTTCGCCAAATCCAAATGCTTTCACTTTTTTCTCGTAGGTGTCTTTGCCGATTTCGAGTGCTTCCTGTCCAAAATAAATATTGTCTGAGTACACAAGGGCATCGACCATATTGACTTTTTCTTTATCGTGAACACGTGTGATGCGATAATTTCCCCAAGATTGATCCTTTTGCCATTTCAGTCCATGAATGGTACGCACTTTGTCGGGCTTTGTGACACCTGTTTCCAGCCCAATGGCGGCTGTAATGGTTTTGAATGTGGAGCCTGGTGCATACCGGCTCGCATATCGAGCTTGGAATGGAAGGTCTGGATTTTCACTGTATGCCTGATATTGCTTAGGTGTAATCCCGTTTGTCATGAGATTGACATCGTAGGAAGGGGTGCTGACAAGTGCTAATAGATCACCTGTTGATGGATTCATGATTGTGACGGCCCCTTTTTCACCTTTCAGCTGATCATAGGCTTTTTTCTGCAAAGAAGCATCAATCGTCAGCTTCACTGTTTTTCCATCTTTTCGAGCTGATTTTTGCAATGTTTCTTCAATGCCTGTTTCATCATGGACGATGAGAATGCTTCCGCCATCTTGTCCGCGTAAGTTTTTGTCAAATGTGAATTCAAGGCCGGTTTTGCCGATGATTTGATCCGCCTTTAATGCTGGATTTCTTTTGATATCATCCGCATTTGCTTTTCCGACATATCCGGTGAGATGGGCGGCGGCTTTGTTATATGGATAGTAGCGCATTTCCTTCGTTTGATAGGTAACGCCATTTATGTCCTTTGGAATTGGCTTTTGTTTTAACATCGATTTGAGTGGGACAAACGTGTCGTCTGTGACCCATGCTTGTTTCAGCTGATTGTTGATGAGTTCTTCCTCTATATCAAAAGCTTTGCTGATCTTTTTGATATTGCGTTCTTTTTCTTCTCCTGTTCCGAGCTTACCTGGGATGACGCCAAGTGCGTTTCCACCAGTTGTTTCTGCGAGCGTACGTCCTTTTCGGTCGACAATGTTTCCGCGGACAGCAGGGTCAGATTTGACCTTGATGGTATCTCCTTTTTCCATTTGCGGGAAGATGAGATTTGGTTTCCAGTCCACTTTCCACTTGTCATCTTCTTCGGTGAGAATGCCCTTGTAAGACAGCTTATGCAGCTTGCCAAGAGACGTTTTCATCGTTACATCATAGGAGAATTGATACCCATCTCCTTTGTCCTGTTTTTCAACGTTGAGCTTTGAAATGTTCAGATCATAAGCACCAATGCCGTTGAAAATATTGTCGTATTTTTCGGCTAGTTGTTTTTTTGAAAAGTCATTAGCTTTCAAAGATGTACTTGTCACCTCATCTGCCAGCTTCGTAAAGTCTTTCTTCTCCATATGTTTCGTAAAGTTTTGAGCGGCTTTTAAAGCCTCTTTTTCTTTTGAGAAAAGAGTATCTTTTAAGAAAAAGAAAGCAGCAGCAACGACGATGATGCTAAGAAGAGGGATGATGACTTTTTTCTGTTTCCAAAATGATTTTTTTTGATCCGTATACAATGAAAACACCTCAATTTTTTGATTAGATCCTCTATATTTTACAGTGATTGGTCGTGATTTGTATAGTTTCTCCTATGAAAATAGACCAAGGGATCATGTCATGGTTTGGGTAACGGGAGTAAAATAACAGCTATTTATGATGAAAGATATCTTCATTTTTTCTTATGATTTAAAGGATTTCTTAAAAGATCCTCGAATGTGGAAAATGAGAAAAAACATGATAAGCGCTTTCATTAGGGGGAATTGTTATCGTTTATAAAAAGGTGAATTTGATTGGACTTGTTCTTGGACCGACACTCTTTTTGCTCGTTCTTTTTCTCATACCTGAAGATGAATTGACCTATGCTGCGAGGGTAGTCTTGGGCATTACAGCTTGGACGGCCACATGGTGGGTGACTGAAGCACTGCCCATTCCTGCTACATCTTTATTGCCCATCATCTTGCTGCCGACACTTGGCGGGCTTTCTATGGAACAGGCATCAAGGTCTTATGGAGATCCGATCGTCTTTATGTACATGGGAGGATTTATGATCGCAATTGCCATTGAAAAATGGAAATTACATAGAAGAATGGCCTTACACATTTTAAGAGTGATTGGCACAAGAAGTGACCGCATTGTCTTAGGTGTCATGATCGCGACTGCTTTTTTATCTATGTGGATTTCGAATGCAGCGACAGCACTAATGATGCTGCCAGTGGCACTTGCAGTGATTAAAGAGGTCAAGACAAATGAAATCTTATCTGGTCCATCTCTTGATCGATTCAGTAAAAGCATCTTATTGTCAGTAGCGTATTCTGCGTCAATTGGAGGTTTGGCGACACTTGTCGGATCTGTGCCAAATGCGGTGTTTGCTGCGATGTCAAAAAAACTGCTAGATCGAGAGATTATGTTTTTCGAATGGTTTTTGTTTGGTTTTCCAGTTGCGATGATTTTGCTTATTCTCTTATTTTTGTATTTGACGAGGGTACAGTTCAAGGTAGAACACAAAGGTGACATGAGTGCAGCGTTCATTCAAAAGGGATTAGAGGATTTAGGAAAAATGAAAAGAGAGGAAAAATGGGTATTTGTTGTTTTTCTCATGACGGCGTTCTTATGGATTTTTAAGCTCTTTTTGTTTGGAGGGATGACCGTATCTGATACGTCTATCGCCATTTTCGGTGCCATGCTGTTATTTCTCATTCCAGCAACAAATGGAGAGAGAATATTAGAATGGCAGGATATGAAAGAACTGCCGTGGGGACTTTTGCTTTTGTTTGGAGGAGGGCTTTCGCTCGCTACGGGCTTTGCAGAAACCAATCTAACAGGATGGATCGGAGAAAATTTACGGCATTTAAACGGGCTTTCGTATATCATGCTGTTGATTATTTTAACGGGAGCGATTCTGCTTATGACTGAAATTATGTCTAATACGGCTGTTGCCAATATGATTATTCCGATAACGGTAGGGCTTGGTCTTGCGATTGGAATCGAGCCATATGGGTTAATGGCCGCGGCTGCTTTGGCTTCCTCCTGTGCGTTTATGCTGCCGATTTCCACACCGCCAAACGCCGCTGTCTTTAGTGCGGACGTGCTGAAAATATCTGATATGGTCAGTGCGGGTTTTTGGTTAAATATCATCAGTATTGTGGTGATTGTTCTTGCGGTCTATTTCTGGCTGCCGGTCGTGCTGAAAAGCCGAGCACATTAAGAAGATGAAGGCTTTGATCGAATCGAGACAACCGGTGTTTTTGTTTCTTTTGGCTTCGGTGTTTGTGTGGATTTTTTGATGCATGTGTCCTTTGGCGTGTAATAGGTTGCCCCAATATTGAGCCTGCCTTGAAGCTGGTCAATAGAAAGCTCCCCAAATTCTAAATGGTAGTCAATTTTGTCCACTCGCAGGGATTCGATATGGATGTGTGTATCCTCTGAGACAGGAGCAGCTGGTGCAGACATTTTTTGCTCAAGAGCGGCGAGTCTTTTTTCTAGCTCAATGACAGATGGGGATGGATTGGATTCAATTTTTTTAAAGAGTGATTGAATGAAATGTTTCAAGTAGACCACACCTTTTCTTCCGCCTTACTCTAGTCTATGGAAAAGCTGCCCCGTATATACTTATAGAGATGACAAGAAAGGGGAGAAGCATATGCTGCCTACTCAGATTCACATTGCCCATATGAAAACGAATTCGATTGGCACAGGATCATCTATGACGTTTGGCTCGACGTTTGTTCGCAATCATTGCAGTACGATCAAACGAAACAATGGCTTTGGGGAACAGAATGCTGATGGCGTGATCACGATCCTGCCAATTGAAACAATTGATGATCGTGATCAAATAGACGCAGTGAGTATCAATATTCGTCATCTATGATGATAGCCATCGCTTTTCCTTCATCCTTTTGCAGGCGGATGTAAAGTACACCGTCTTTAAAGGCAGCATTCATTTGACCAAGAATCATTTCTGGAAGGCGGATTTTCTTTTCAAACGGACCATACTTCCCTTGCTTTTGGCGAAAGTCCTGTTCGTTAAAAAAGGAAAAACGCTGTCCTTTCACAACCAAATATTCACCATATGATAACACCTGAACATCTTCCTTTCGGTAGCCAGGCAAATAAATTAAATATTGAATTTCTGCATGGGTTTCCACCATGTCGATTGGAGGAAACGACGCATCTGAACCCCGCTGATCCTGCTGTGTGAATGTAAATGGAGATGGACCGTTTGCCATAAAGGGGGATCTTTGCTCATCATCGAAGATCATTTTCCAAAAATCATCTCCATGCATTTGCTGGGCAATATCCATCCACTGCTTCATTTTTTCGAAGTCCATGTGAAGACCTCCCGTTAACATACTTGATGGGTGCTTGCATATACCTATAAAAAGGAGGTTTATCTGTGGTTCAACCAACTCCGTATATCAATATTAATATTTTCATGTTAAAAATTAATTCCTTTGAAAATGCGTCGGCGGTGAATGTCGGACAAAATTTGTTAGCAGAGTGGCAAAACTCAGATAAAAAAAATCAGGGTTACGGGCAGAATTTTGGAGATGCCAGCGGTTTTGTCGGTACAAAAAGCCATGTAGATGATCGAGATCAAGTGGACTCACCTGCCTCTTTTTCACCAGCAGCTAAACCCATTCAAAGGAAGTGACGTGTGATGTTATTCTCACCCTCAGTCGTCAATGTCGGTGCTTTTAAAATCAATGCAATGGATCGGGGTGCATCACTGACGCTAGGACCTTATCAGCAGATTGATTATTTTCTCTCAATGAAAATGAACCAAGGTTTTGGTGAGGACAATGGAGATTGTTCACCGCTTGTCATTCCGATTTCAAGCGTGCTAGATCCAGATATGGTGGACTCAAATTCAGTCAAAAACAGCGTGATTTAAGCAAAAAAAGAGACCGGGAATCCCCGTGTCTCTTTTCTAATGTGTTTCATTGAGATGGCTTTTTCGTCTTGCATAGGTGAAATAGACAACAACACCGATGGCGATCCAGATGAGGAAGGCTCTCCATGTGACCCAAGAAAGTGTTGTCGCAAGTGTGATACAAATGATCGCGCTGATAATTGGAAGCACAGGCACGAATGGCACTTTAAACGCAGCTTTAACATTCGGGTGTTTTTTTCGCAATATGATGACCGCAATGGAAATCACCGTAAAGGCTGCAAGTGTTCCGATACTGACTAAATTCGCAAGCGTCGATAAATTCACAAAACCTACGATACATGCTGCGACTGCCCCTGTTAGCCAAGTGTTGGCAACAGGTGTTTGTGATTTTGGATGAACCTTTGAGAAAACCTTTGGCATAAGTCCATCGCGGCTCATCGCAAAGGTTAAGCGAACCTGTGCATAGACCAAGGCAATGAGTACCGTTGTAATCCCAATAATGGCACCGGCTGATATGATACCCGCCACACTATTCAGACCGACCACTTGAAGAGCAAATGCGACAGGATCACTGACATTCAGTTTCGTATAGTGAACCATTCCTGTTAAGACAAAGGAAACCCCGATGTATAAAATGGTACATACACCGAGCGCTCCCATAATCCCAATCGGCATTGCCTTTTGCGGATTTTTGACCTCTTCCGATGCATTGGCGATTGCATCAAATCCGAGGTAAGCAAAAAAGACTGTTGCTGCGCCTGCGATCACGCCCTCAAATCCCATTGGCATAAACGGTGTCCAGTTTTCAGGTTTGACGTAAGCAAAGCCTGAAATGATAAAGAGAAGGACGATGGCAATTTTGATCAGCACAATAATGTTATTCAGCTTTGTGCTTTCTTTGACGCCTCTTGAGACGATAAAGGTGATGAGCAAAATAATGAGTGCGCCTGGAAGGTTAAAGACGGCCCCGTCAGCGGCTCCAGGTGCAGCTGATAAAGCCTTCGGTATGTGCAGGCCAAATCCGCTGAGCAGTGATTGAAAATAGGACGACCATCCACTTGCTACAGCAGAGAGCGCAATGACATATTCAAGCATGAGATCCCAGCCCATTAAAAAGGCGAGAAATTCTCCAAGTGTTGCGTAGGAATACGTATAAACGCTTCCTGACACAGGAATGGAAGAGGAGAATTCAGCGTAGCAAAAAGCAGCAAGGGCGCATGCAATCGCAGCCAAAATAAAAGATATAATAATCGCAGGTCCCGCATCATTTGCCGCAGCAACCCCCGTAATGACAAAGATTCCAGTCCCGACCACACAGCCAATGCCAAGCAAGATTAAATCAAACGTATTCAACGAACGGCTGAGCCGCTTTGTTTGACTTTCAAGCATGAGCTGGTCGAGAGATTTTTTTCTAAATAAAGAACTCATGGTGACCTCCTAATGGATAAATCTTTTCGTAAGACGAATGTTAGTATATGCGCAAATGACAATTTAGTCAATTGGTTGAAAAACGCTTTAAATCACTAAAGTGTTAAACGTCACAACCGAATAAGTGTATAAAAAGAGACATCCGCCGGGAGATGGAAGGCGGATGTGGTAACAGACGACCTATGTCTGTTCAGCAAATATTTTTTCATTGTACAGGACACTTGGATGAGTTGGATGATGGGAGGAGGAGGCATGGTGATGTATTTTGGCTTGCTCCAGGTCGCCGAGCTGATAATAACAGTAGCAAAGCTGAAGGTGAGGATACCATGTTTTATATTGTGTAAGTGTGAAGGCTGTTTCGTTTTCAGGAGCCTTCAGCGCCTGCTCATACCAAAAGATGGCTGCCTGATGTTTATTTTGTATTTTTAGATGATCCCCGATCCGGCAGCAAAATTCTGGCCGGGGCTGATCATATAAGAAGGATCGTAATAAGGAGGATAAGGCCGCTTCCTCAAAGCCTGCCGCATAATAGCAGTCCGCTAAATATTGGCATGTGCGAATTTCATCCTCAATCCAGCACTGTTTTGTGTTTAAAAATTCATGATAAAAACGAATCGCTCTGACATGCTGTCCATTGTCTCTTAATTCATTGGCAAAATAAAAGAGATCACGGGGCGTCATGTCCTCTCCTTTTGCCAGCATGTCTTCATAAATTCGCAAGTTGCGCCCAGGCTCACCAGCAGTTGTTTTCTTTCGTTTTTGATGTGTGACGGCGATATCTGCTGGAAAGATGTTTCCATACACTTGAAGAAACTCATGAACGGCCCCGTACCACTGAAAGTTTAAGGAACGCTTCACAAGGCGATTTCTTCTATATTTGAAATTGACTTGACCGCTTTCATCGAAGCCCACATGATAAAACATCGAAACGGCATCCACTGAGGGATCAAGTGTCTGCTTGAGTTGAAGCAGTTTTTGGCGGTCTTCTTCAAGCAGAACATCGTCAGCATCGAGCCATAAAATATACTCTTTCGCTGCATGTGAGAAAGCAAAGTTACGTGCTTTTGCAAAATGCTGCACCCATTCAAAATCCAGCACCTTTGCTGAAAAGGAATGAGCGATCTCTTTTGTTTGATCTGTTGATCCCGTATCAACGATGATTATCTCATCGACAATGTCTTGAACAGAAGAAAGGCATTCCGCCAGCACTTCCTCTTCATTTTTCACAATCATACATAAGCTAATGGTTATCATCTTTAGATCACCTCTTCATAGTGTATCGAGCATCAAAAGGAAACATTCTTTTCATCAGCTGGTTTTTTAAAACTAGTTTTCTGCTACTGGCTGATTTAAAATAAAGGAAGAATCTATGTAAGGGTTGATAAAATGAGTTTATTGAATGTTGAAGGACTATATAAAACCTATGGCGAGAAAACGCTGTTTGATCATATTTCGTTTCATATAGAACCGAAGGAACGCATCGGATTGATTGGACCAAATGGTACAGGGAAGTCAACACTTCTAAAGGTCATCGCGGGACTTGAATCGTTTGAGGAAGGTGACATCACGAAAGCAGGGACACTTGATATCGAATTTCTTGAGCAAGATCCTGAAATGACCGGAAATGAAACGATTCTTGACTACATTTTTTCTGGAACGGCACCAATGATTCAAACGATGAAGGCGTATGAACAGGCACTCGCCGATTTAGAGCATGACCCGCAAAATGAGGCAAAACAAGAGGCGCTGATGCGCATGCAGAATCGAATGGATCAGGAAGATGCTTGGGATGCGAACCTTTCAGCTAAAACGATTTTGACAAAGCTTGGCGTGAAAGATGTGAGCCGCTCTGTACATGCATTATCTGGCGGACAGAAAAAACGTGTCGCCATTGCTAAAAATTTAATTCAGCCTGCAGGTTTGCTGATTTTAGATGAGCCAACCAACCACCTTGATAATGCCACTATTGAATGGCTTGAAGGATATTTGAGTCAATACAGCGGTGCTGTCATCCTCGTGACGCACGATCGTTATTTCTTAAACCGGGTGGCCAATCGGATTTATGAGTTAAATCAAGGGCAGCTTTATACGTATAAAGGAAATTATGAAGTCTTTTTAGAAAAAAGAGCGGAGCGGGAAGCAGAGGCTCAGGTGAAAGAAACGAGGCGTCAAAACTTGCTTAGACGAGAGCTTGCATGGCTGAGACGAGGAGCAAAAGCAAGAACGACAAAGCAGAAAGCACGTATCGGCAGAGTCGAAGAGCTGAAAGATCAAAAAGGACCTGATGCGAAGGGAGAGCTTGATTTTGCCATCGGCTCGCACCGCTTGGGGAAACAAGTGATAGAGGCAGAAGACTTATCAATTTCATTTGCTGGCCAGACCCTTGTGGAGCGGTTTACAGATTTAGTCGTGCCGGGTGATCGTATCGGATTCATCGGACCGAATGGAGTCGGCAAAACCACTCTGCTGAACTGTCTAGCGGGTAAGATTGAACCGACCTCAGGACAATTGACCATTGGACAAACCGTTCGTATTGGCTATTACACGCAGGATCACAAGGAAATGAATGATGAGCTGACCATCATTGAGTATATCAAGGAAACAGCTGAGATCGTCAAGACGTCTGATGGCGTTATTGTCACAGCAGAGCAGATGCTAGAGAGGTTCCTTTTTCCAAGATCGATGCAGCGGACGTATATTCGTAAGCTGTCAGGGGGAGAACGCCGCAGATTGTATTTATTGAAGGTCTTAATGGAAGAGCCGAATGTTCTCTTTTTAGATGAGCCGACGAACGACCTTGATACAGAGACCCTCAGTATTTTAGAAGATTATTTAGAGCAGTTCCCTGGAGTCGTCATCACCGTGTCCCATGATCGTTATTTCTTAGACCGAGTGGTTCACCGTCTGCTTGTCTTTGAAGGAAATGGGCGCATTTCACACTTCCAAGGTGCTTACAGCGATTATATGGAACAGGAAAAAGAGCAGAAGCGGACAGAGACAAAGCCTGCTGAGAAACAAGTAGAAGCCGCACCTAAAAAGAGAAAAAAACTTTCTTATAAAGATCAGCTTGAATGGGACGGGATTGAAGACCGGATACAGGCATTAGAGGAAAAACATCAGCAGCTCGAAACCAGCATTGTAGAAGCAGGAAGTGATTTTGGAAAAATTCAAGAGCTGATGGACGAACAAAAAGCCGTTGCGGAAGAACTAGAACAAGCAATGGACCGCTGGACAGAATTATCGCTTATGATTGAGGAATTGAATGAATAAAGATGTGGAAATAAAAAACCTGTAGAATCGCTCTACAGGTTTTTTTGATAGGAGCATTTGGCATACGCATCATGCTGGTGGATGGATTCCTCATTACGGCACTCGATTTGAAAGCTTTTAATCCATGGCTGCTCATATAATTCGATGGCAATTAATCTTGTGATATCTTCTACAAAGCGCGGATTTTCATAAGCCTCTTCCGTCACTTTCTTTTCATCAGGTCTTTTGAGCACGGGATAAAGCGGTGCGCTCGCATTGGACTCGATGATATGTAAAAGAGCGGCCTTGATGTCGTCAGGATGCGATGCTTGTTCAAATAACCCTACTTGAATGGAAACAGATCCGCGCTGATTATGTGCACCATATTCACTGATTTCTTTGGAACAAGGACATAATGTCGTGACCTGTGCATCGCAGCCAACGTGACAGGTCCATCCGTCCTTTTCATGAAAATGGACGTCATATTGGACGGTCGCATGCATCAAGCCTGACTGACCGGTGACTGGGCTCTGTTTTTCCATGTACCATGGAAAGGCAACTTGAATGGAAGCAGAGGGCTGATCCATTTTCCGGGCGAGCGCTGCCGTCCATTCTTTTAGGGCATTCACATTAAGCGGCTTGCTGCTCTCATAAAACGAGTGCAGCTGTTCAGTGAGCCGGCTCATATGAATGCCTTTTTGATGAGCTGGCAGGGAAGTACTCAGTGTAAATTCAGCTGTAGTTGTCTGGCGATGTGGTGCTGTTTTAGATACGATATGCACCGGATAGGACATGCGGCAGATCCCGACTTGTTCAAGATGAAAATAAAAGTTTTGCTCTGTTTTTTGAATGTCCGTCATGTCCTCTTTTTGCCAAGGCTTTGTGCCAAGACTTGGCGGTACAGATCCGAATAGCTGATGCCGTTCTTCTTTAGATGGAAATGAGCGCATATAGTACCTCCTTTAAATCGTAATTATTCCTATTTATTTTGCGATAAAACACGAAGGAAATCAAGGGTTAAAACTTTGACGTTTACGTTAAGGTTATAAAGGTGTATAATAAAACATGAATTGATGAGCAGGAGGCACTGGTGATGGAATGGATGAAAATTGATCAAGTGGCGAAAAGAAGCGGACTGACAAAACGGACGATTCGTTTCTATGAAGAGATTGGTTTATTATCAGCACCAAAGCGGACAGAGGGCGGAGTCAGACTTTACTCAGAGGACGACATGGAAGAGCTAGAGAAAGTGATGCAGGCAAAAGAGGTACTCGGCTTTTCTTTACAGGAGCTTCAATCGTTTATGGAAATCGGAAAGCAGCTAGAGCTGAATAAAGAAGACTACTTGCTGTCGCTTGATCCGAAGGAACGATTAGAGAAGCTGTTAGATATTGAGGCGCAGCTGACTGTGCAGCATCAATTGATTTCAAAAAAGCTTGAAACCATTCAATCCTTTAAAAAGGATCTTGAAGCGATGAAAGAAAGAGCGGCTCATGCAATTGAGCAATTACAAAAATAAACACCTCTGCGTGTTTATTTTATTTTGTCAACATTTGAAGGAAAGGTTCTGATGGAATGAAGGAAGAAGAAGTGTTGAAACAGCGTACAAGTCTGCTTAGGCAGCCAAAAGCCGTTTGGGCTGTTGCCTTTGCATGTGTGATTTCGTTTATGGGAATAGGACTCGTTGACCCGATCCTGCCAGCCATTGCATCGCAATTACACGCATCTCCAAGCCAGGTGTCTCTTTTATTTACAAGCTACTTACTTGTGACCGGCTTTGTGATGTTTTTTACCGGTTTTATTTCTAGCCGGATTGGTGCGAAATGGACGTTATTAGTAGGACTCATTTTTATTATTGTTTTTTCTGCTTTAGGAGGTACTTCTTCAACGATTAATGAATTAATTGGCTTTAGAGGCGGATGGGGCATCGGGAATGCTTTATTTATTTCAACTGCACTCTCTGTCATTGTCGGTGTGTCTGTTGGAGGAAGTGCGAAGGCCATTATTTTATACGAGGCAGCACTAGGTCTTGGGATATCGGTTGGACCGCTGCTTGGCGGTGAGCTTGGAACAATTTCTTGGCGCGGGCCTTTCTTTGGCGTTGCCGTGTTAATGCTTATCGCTCTTTTAGCGATTACCTTTATGCTTCCACCTATGCAAAAGCCGCAAAAAAAAGTGAAATTATTTGAGGCTGTCGGGGCGTTAAAATATAAAGGGCTTTTAACGATGGCATCTGCCGCTTTCTTATATAATTTTGGTTTCTTTGTGCTTTTAGCGTATTCACCATTTGTGCTCCATCTTGATGAGCATGGACTTGGTTATGTCTTTTTTGGTTGGGGGCTATTTTTGGCTGTGACCTCCGTCTTCTCCGCGCCGGTCATTCATCGTAAACTTGGGACATTGACCTCGCTGGTGGTTTTGTTTGCTTCGTTTGCTGTGATTTTATTCGGCATTGGGGTTTGGACGTCTCATGTTGTGGTCGTGATCTGCGGAATTGTCATTGCTGGGGGAATTCTCGGTATGATCAATACGGTTCTCACGACAGCTGTGATGGGATCAGCACCGGTTGAACGTTCAATTGCTTCATCCTCTTACAGTGCTGTACGGTTTATTGGGGGCGCGATTGCTCCTTGGATTGCCGGAGTTCTCGCTGAATCCTATACAGCAAGTACACCTTACTATGTCGGGGCTGGTGTTGTTCTTCTAGGCATGATTATTCTGCTCCTTGGACGTAAGCATTTGGTGAATATCCAAGCAGGTCATTAATTAGAAAAAAGCCTTATATCTGCAAAAGATATAAGGCTTTTTTGTCGTTATAATACTTTTGTCGTCCAAGATTCGCAATTCCAAGTTTCAGTTGCCACATCTTGATAAAATTCAGGCTCGTGAGAAATCAATAAGACGCTGCCTTTATATTCTTTTAAGGCGCGTTTTAGTTCTTCTTTTGCATCGACATCTAAATGGTTTGTCGGCTCATCGAGAACAAGTAAGTTGGTTTCTTCGTTGATCAGCTTGCAAAGACGGACCTTTGCTTTTTCTCCTCCGCTTAATACAGACACACGGCTTTCAATATGTTTTGTTGTTAATCCGCATTTTGCAAGAGCGGCTCTGACTTCATATTGCGTGTAAGAAGGGAAGGTGCTCCATACTTCTTCAATACAAGTATTGCTGTTTTGCTCTTTTACTTCTTGCTCAAAGTAGCCAATATGCAAGAATTCTCCACGTTCCACCTCACCAGAAATAGGTGTGATTTCCCCAAGAAGACTTCGGAGCAGCGTCGTTTTTCCGATACCGTTAGCGCCGTAGAGCGCAATTTTTTGCCCGCGTTCCATTTTCAAATTCAATGGGCGGGAGAGCGGTTCATCATAACCAATGACCAAATCTTTCGTTTCAAAAATCAGTTTCCCAGACGTACGTGCCGGTTTAAAGTGGAATTCTGGTTTTGGCTTTTCTGCTGCCAGTTCAATCATATCCATCTTATCCAATTTCTTTTGACGGGACATCGCCATATTTCTTGTGCTGACACGTGCTTTGTTTCTTGCGACAAAATCCTTTAGTTCAGCCACTTCCTGCTGCTGTCTTTTATAGGCTGCTTCAAGCTGCTGCTTTTTGACTTCGTACACTTGTTTAAATTGATCATAATCACCAACATAGCGCGTGAGCTCTTGATTTTCAACATGATAAATCAAGTTAATAACACTGTTTAAAAACGGAATATCATGTGAAATGAGGATAAACGCATTTTCATATTCCTGTAAATAACGCTTCAGCCACTCAATATGCTGCTCATCCAAATAGTTGGTCGGCTCATCGAGAAGGAGAATTTCTGGCTTCTCTAACAGCAATTTCGCTAGCAGGACCTTCGTACGCTGACCGCCGCTGAGCTCCGTCACATCACGGTCCAGTCCAAGATCCGTTAAGCCAAGACCTCTTGCAATCTCCTCGACCTTAGAATCAATGATATAGAAATCATTGTTTGTCAGTGCGTCCTGAATGACGCCAACTTCCTCTAACAGCTTTTCCAGCTCATCAGGATCGGCTTCACCCATTTTGCCATAAATGTCATTCATTGCGGCTTCCATGGAGAATAAATAATGGAATGCATCCTGAAGGACTTCACGGATCGTTCTTCCCTTTTCTAGCACGGTATGCTGATCAAGGTAGCCGACACGGACATTTTTCGCCCATTCGACTTTTCCTGCATCTGGCTCCAGCTTGCCAGTAATAATATTCATAAACGTTGACTTTCCTTCACCGTTGGCGCCGATTAAGCCGACATGCTCGCCTTTTAATAAACGGAAGGACACTTCGTGGAAAATGGCTCTGTCGCCAAAGCCATGACTTAAATCTTTAACAGATAATATCATTTTTTACACCTCAAATAGATTCAAAACGGCTAGTGCCTCTCATGATTATATCGAACTGTCCGGCTCGATAAAAGCATCAAAAGAAAAATTGCGTTTCAAAGCTGATTTTGAGATACTAAAGGATAGATTGAATGAGGATAAAGGAGATCGACATGACGGAAAATTGGGCATTTTTGAAAGAAGCAAAGCCATTTATTCAGGAAAACTTTCAAGCGGCTGGCTTCGAAAAACCAACAGCTATACAAGAAAAAACAGCAGAGTGGATTACGGAGAAGCGTGATGTGATCGCAGAATCGCCAACTGGAACGGGGAAGACACTTGCGTATGTACTGCCGCTTTTAAATAAAATTGATGTCAATATCAAGCATCCGCAAGTCTTAATCTTGGCACCTTCAAGAGAGCTTGTGATGCAAATCTTTGATGTCGTGCAAGAGTTCAAGCAAGGATCAGACATCAAAGCGGTTTCCTTGATTGGTGGAGCGAACATCAAGAAGCAGCAAGAAAAACTAAAGAAACATCCGAACATCGTTGTGGCGACACCGGGCCGAGTACAAGAATTAATCAAAATCAAGAAACTGAAAATGCATGAAGTCAAAACGATTGTATTAGACGAAGCAGATCAGCTTCTTGTGCCAGAGCATATGAAAACGATCCAAGGGATCATTAAGTCCACATTAAAAGAAAGACAAATCCTTTGTTTTTCTGCAACATTGAAAGAAGAAACCGTTCAGTTGATCAAAGAAATGACATCTGAACCAGAAGTATTGAAAATTGCTAGAAGCGAGGAAGAAGCGCAGAAAGTGGGTCACTATTATCTGTTATGTGATCAGCGTGACAAAGTGAAACTGCTGCAAAAGCTATCACGGCTTGAGGACATGCAGGCGCTCGTTTTTGTGCGTGACATTACGAACTTAAGCATTTATGCAGAGAAATTAGCGTACCATCATGTCGACCTTGGTGTCCTTCATAGTGAAGCAAAAAAAGCTGAACGTGCTGTGATCTTGAAATCATTTGAACAGCGTGAATTCCCGCTCCTCCTTGCAACAGATATTGCAGCAAGAGGAATCGATATTGATGATCTGCCATATGTGATTCATGCAGATATGCCAAATGAAGAGGGCTACATCCACCGTTCAGGCAGAACCGGACGAGCAGGCAAAGAAGGCGCAGTCATCAGTCTTGTCACACCTCAAGAGCAATCAATGCTGAAAAAAATGGCGAAAAAGCTGAATCTTTCGCTTGAAGAAATTGTGTATAAGCAAGGTAGAATTTTTTCTATATAAAAAAATACAGGAAAAAACGATTACTTAAGATCCAATGATCTCGGGATCGTTTTTTTTTTTTTTGGTTAAAAATAATTTTTTTGGAATATATATTGATATGTAGAAAAAAATGTATTAATCTATAAATGTATAAAATATAGGAGGTAGGAAAATTGAAAAAACATTTTAAAAAAATAACTGCACTTGTGGTAATTGGATTTGTTACTATTTTTAGTTTTGCTCATCTAGGAGAAGCAAGTAGCCAAAGGTTTGTTATAGGAGGAAAAAACGATATAGTAAGAGCAGAAGTAAAAGGACCAGTAAAATATAAGCTTAAAAATAAAGCTACAAAGATTTATTCAAATGCTAGAATATATAATAAAATCACAGGGAATTACAGTAATAGCGTACACCGTTATAGTGTGGCTGTTCAGAAAAAGAATTTTATTGGTTTCGGTAAGAAATACATTGCTGAAAACTTTAAAACCCCTAATAAAAGTACAAAATCAATTGGCAAGGTTCAAGAAGGAAATTATAGAGTTATTGTAACGAAACATACTCAAACAAAAGATGGAGTTGGCCTAAATGGGTCTGGAGAAATTAGACAGTAATTTCTAAAGAAGTGAGTATATTAGGCATAACAATAGAAGCATGGGTTCGCCTCAATTTATTGATTGAGGAGATCTCTCGCTTCTTTTCATTTGTATGTATAATTTATTAGCTTAATAACAAGAAGCTCAATTTATAAACTAGTTATATATTCATACTTTAAATGTAAGAGATTACATTTAAAGTATGAATGTGATAAGGTATGAATGATTGTTTTTATACTATAACTAATATAGTATTTCATTGACATGATGTTATTTATTCGAGGTGCATAGAATGATATTCAAGCTAGCTTTTAAAGCAATTTTATCGAGAAAATGGTTTTCAGCGTCGGTAATCATTTTAATGACATTATCTATGTTTATAATAACCTTCGGTGAGGCAGAAGCAAATAAATTAATTGAAAAGTTGGAAAGGAATACAACTAATAAGTATGGAGCCTTTCATGCAGTGGTCAATGGTATTAATCAAAATGAAGAAGATTATATAAAATCTCAAAAGAGTATTAAGCATTACGGTATTATAAAAAACATGGGCTATACAAATTCTTTTAACAATACTAAATTGCCTGCAACTTTCGGTACCATGGATTTTCAGGCTAAAGAAATGGGCCATATAATAATTGAAAAGGGAAGATATCCAGAAAGGAATAACGAAGTAACTATTGAATCATATCTACAAGAGGCGTTTAATGGAAATGCAATTGGAGAAAAAGTTAAAATAAAAATAAACAACTCAGAAAAATACTATAAAATAGTAGGCGTTATAAAAAATTACTCCTCAAATTGGACAACTCCAAATAACTATAAAATAGGAAAAACAAGCTATCCTAATGTTATATTTAACAATAATTTAATGAATAAAACGCAGCTTAACACTAGTGCACTGATAGAGCTAAATGAATATCATGACTTTGATGAAGCAGTTAAGGTTATAAATGATCTTTTTGATAAGTCAGAAAATGTGTATCTGAATACTAAATTTTTTGAGGAAGAATTTATTTTTAAACAATCCATCCCTACTTTGCGACTTTCCTTTATTATAATTTCATTATTTATAATTTTAATTAGTTTAATTTATACGAAGAGTGTTCATTTTAGGAAGCAAGAGAATGAAATTGAAGAAATATTTAAATCATATGGCTTTAACAAAAAAAAGATTATATTTTATTTATTAAGCCAAGCTATTTTATTAACAGGTTTTGGTGCTATTATATTCTTTTTGACAAATATTTTTATTAATGGTTTTTTTCAAGTCGATTTTTTAGGTATCTTATCTTGGTTAATAATATTATTCTGTGTTGATATTATTTATATTATGAAACAATCTACTTCTTTCTTCAATAGGATATATGGTGGTAAAGAAAGTGTCAATATTCCAAAGAAGTTTGTAGAAAATAATACATTTTCCTGGAAAGGAAATTTAATAATTATTGTTATTGTGTCGATTTTTATACCGGTATATTATATTTCGAACCTAATAGTAGAAGAAAACACTCCTAAAAAACTTAAAAATGAGCCGGACTTTAGTCTTTTTGCAAAACAAACAGTAGCATATGATTTAGTTAACAATTACGTTATTGAAGATCAAAAAGCAAACACGTTTAAATTTAGAGATGTTGAAAAGTTAGAGAAGGAGGATACCATAAATTATATAGAAAAGGTTCCTTATACAATTGGAACTTCTCTATCTGTAAATGAGAGAAATCTATCTCGATATTTAAAAAGTTGGGTTAGTAATATGAGTGAAAAAGATGATACATATCAAACACCTATTGACCTCGAAAATAAAATAAAAAAATTACCGATAAAAAAGAAGCTGACGCAAATACCTAATGTGAACTACTATGTTTTAAATAAAAAAGAGTGGACTAGTTTAACAAGTAAATATAAGTTGAAAAATAAGTATCAAAGTGACTCCATTCTTATGTTCTTCCCTTCAATTAATGGAATGAAAGAGGACAAAATTAAATATGGAGATAGTATAAAGTTAGAGAGAATAGATTTAGATGAAAAAAACGAAATTAAATATAAAGATTGGGATTTGAAAGTTGGAAAAGTTATTAATAAAAGTTATACTTTAAACTTTAATGGTATACATATAGAGAACAGTGGTTTGTCTATTGCTATACCGGAAAGGCTAGTGAAAAAGGAAAAGATATTCGAAGGTTATTTAGAATTATACATTTATCTAAAAGAAAAAGTAAGTGCCAAAGCATATGAAAAGACACAATTATCTATTAAGAAAATGTATGATAATAATCAGGAGAGTAACCACGAAAATAAACATGAACAAATTGAAAAACAACTTTCACTACTAAGTTTTATTAATAAACTGAGTAACATTCTAATTTTCAGTATTATTATTAATCTAGTTATCGTGTTAATGACTAAATTGAATTTCAAATTAAGAGAAAAACAACAATTCAATTCTGTGAATAAACCATCATCGTTGAAACCACCTAATTGGACATTATGGGGTGTATTTAAAGAATTATTTATATGTTTCATG
Organism: Bacillus sp. FSL L8-0654; assembly: GCF_038629965.1. Taxonomy (NCBI): domain Bacteria; kingdom Bacillati; phylum Bacillota; class Bacilli; order Caryophanales; family Bacillaceae; genus Bacillus; species Bacillus sp. FSL L8-0654. The sequence continues at coordinate 725,208 of NZ_CP152026.1, forward strand.
TATTCTTTTTTTATAGGTTTGCTCTTTATATATCTGATTGAAGTGAATTATAGTTCAGATTTGCTGCTTTCTACAAAAATATCCTTTTTGTTGAAAAGTTATGCCATTGTCAGCGCAATTCTAGTTGGTTTAGCTTTTCTTTTATTTATTCAAGATAAGAAATCCAAAAAAAATACCGGTTGTTAATAAATGTATATGGAATAAAAAAAGACCCCGCCAAATGGCAGGGTCCTTTTTGTTATGAAATTTTGACAAGCTGTTTTCCGACATTTTCTCCTTTGAATAGTCCAAGGAATGCGTCAGGAATGTTGTCAAAGCCTTCTATGATTGTTTCTTTATATGTGAGTTTGTCTTCTTTTACCCATTGTGCGAGATCCTTCGCTGCCTCTTCAAAACGGTCTGAATAGTTGGCAACGATGAAGCCTTGCATCAATGCGCTTGTTTTGATGAGTTTTGTTTGCACACGCGGTCCGATGTCCTCGCTTGCGCTAATATTATAAGAAGAAATGGCGCCGCACACTGGAATGCGTGCAAAACGGTTTAAATGATTCATCACCGCATCTGAAATCTCGCCGCCTACATTGTCAAAATACACATCAACGCCGTTAGGGCAGGCTTTTGCAATGGCATCATCTAAATCATTTGTTGTTTTATAATTAATCGTTTCATCAAAGCCCAATTCTTTTAAATAAGCGAGTTTATCGTCAGATCCGGCAATTCCCACGACGTGTGCGCCTTTGATCTTAGCGATTTGTCCCACAACAGAACCAACGGCACCTGCTGCTCCAGAAATGACAACCGTCTCGCCTTCTTTTGGCTGGCCAATCGCAAGCAGGCCGAAGTAAGCGGTTTGCCCTGGCATGCCCAAAATCCCTAAATAATAGGACAATGGCGCAATGGACGGATCAATTTTAGTCAGAGATTCAGCTTTGGCAGTGGAGTATTCTTGCCATCCAAGGAATCCAAGGACAAAATCACCTTTTTCAAATTGAGGCGATTTCGACTCAATGACTTCTCCGACAACACCGCCCTGAATCACTTCATTTAGCTTGAACGGAGGTGTATAGGATTTTGTATCCTGCATTCGCCCTCTCATATAAGGATCTACAGAAACATATTTCGTTTGAATCAAGACCTCCCCATCTTGCGGCACAGGTATATCGACTGTTTCAAAATGAAAAACATCTTTTGTAGGTAATCCTTTAGGACGTTTAGCTAATTGAATTTGCTTTTGTTGACTCATGTCAAATCCTCCCTTTCACTTACAGCCTAGATTTACATTAACATGATGCTTCTTTTCGTTCAAAACATACGGTCTTTTCAAAACACATACAAAAAAGCAGCCGCCATCTTGTCGAAGGGGACTACTTTTTCTGAAAAGATACAGAGAGGAGCGGCGGGAGACAGCCAAACAGCTGATACACATCCGCATCACGTTCTTTTAACAAATATTCGTTTGCATTTTGCATGGAGGCTTTCATCATATCGCGCGTCACAAAAGGAAAAAGGATATTCAAGTATGAGGACAACATGTCTTGTGGATCTTGTTCAATTGACTCAATATCTCCAATGTTAATAATGATGGAAAAGAGATAATCAATTGAGATGCGAAAGTGCTGTTCGGCAAACAATGTAAGCGGCTTTGTATTTGCTTCTTCAGGATTCCACTTTTGAAAAAGCTGTTTCACCAAATCACTGACAACCCAAGCATTAAACTGCTGCTCCGCTGAAAAGTAATACATCAGCTCTCCCTCATTTCTAGCCTCCAGTATAAGAATTGTACAACAAATCAACAGGATTGAACATAATAATTCAGAAAATTTAGTCATTTTTACAGGATTTTTGTCAAAAATAAGTCGATAGACATGGTACGTCTTTCAAGAAAATTGGATGTGCTCGTGGAAGGTTTAATGTCAAAAGTGACGGGTAAAAGATTCGTAAGACGTTAAAGGAGGAATATAAAATGAAACCTGTTGTAAGAGAGTATTCAAATGATGAAACACTTCAAAAAGATGTAGAGCAATTAAAGGCACTCGGTGTTGCAAGAGAGGACATTTATGTTCTGTCCCATGACGATGATCGAACAGAGCGTATTGCAAATAATGCAGATGCCAATACGATTGGCTCAAGAGAAGTTGGACTCAAACATGCGGTTGGGAACATCTTTAGTAAAAAGGGTGATGAGCTCCGCAATAAAATTCATGAAATTGGTTTCTCAAAAGAAGAAGCTGAGACATTTGAAGAACATTTAGACGAAGGGAAAGTCCTTCTCTTTGTCACAGATCATGAAAAAGTGAAAAACTGGGCGTAAACGCCAACCGAAAAAGCCTCTTACTTTTGTAAGGGGCTTTTTTTCATGCTTCCATGTCTGAAAGAGAGACATATATCTTTTTTACGATAATAAGTAAATACAGAAGTATGGAATAAATAGTAAACTCTCTAATTGAAAATGCCGTTATACCAATGAAAATCATGGAGAATCAAAAAAAATAGTCGAAATATCACAAAAAACCATTCGGGAAATAATCATTGTATCTTTCTATTTTGATTTAAAATTAAATAAAAACTTGTGTAATTTAGTAGATAAATTTCTTAGTTCTATTGGTTTAAGTTGTATTTTTGTGTAGAAATAAGTGTTTTAAGGTCAAAAAACCACGAAAAATACCTGTATTTTCAATTAGAAATTCATTTTAATGTTTAGGAAATAATTTGTTGACAAAATAAACTAAAAACAATATATTTGGCTTAATCCAGTAATTATGGAATTAGTTGTTAAATTTCTGGCGGGTTTATTCCAAGCATAATCTAGAAAGGAGGTGGCAAGAACAAAGGCGTAAGCGCCTCTTAGATACAAAAATGTCTACTAGAACAGAACAAATCGTCGTTTACTTGAAGAAAAAATGATCGCCATTCTAAACAGTAGATTCATCTTTCTACTAAAAGCATAGTGTAAGAGATTGAAAAAGACGTTAAGTCCTTATAAAAAAGAGAAAGCGGTTTCAATAAGAAATGTGAGTTGATCGAACGGTAAAGGAGGTGAACTCATATGAAAAAAAGAGAGAACAAGCTGAGGCGATGCGGCCCTCGAACGGCTGCATATGAGGATGAATGCTGAAAAAGAAGAGTGAACATGTGGGGTGCTTCTCTCCTTTTTCAGAAAAACAGATTTTCCTAAAAAATCCATCTTTCATTTTAACATAAGGTTTTTGGCTTGAAAACCACCTTTGCCCGAAAAGAAGATTGTGAATTGAAGGAGGTTTCATGATGAAAAAGGCTTTGTACCATGAAGACAGTGGATTGTATTTAGAAAAGATGCGCATGGCATTCCAAGAGCATTATGAGCAAAGAACAGATATGTGGTCTACTGATCCATCCTTAACAGACGCAGCAGTGATGTCATTAAAGGCATGGCGTTCAAGGGAAAAGAATGCACTTGCTTCTGTGCTGGATATCGGGTGCGGCAACGGCCGTGCACTAGAACATTTAAGCGGGCTTTCCGGATATGTCGGTATCGACCTGTATGAGCATGAGGAGTGGGAAGGGTTACAGAAAAGAGAAACAGTTCCTGTCCATTTTGTTCATCAAGATTTTATGTCATGGTCCATGGATCAGGGACGCGGGATGCAGTTTGATTTAATTTTAGATCATGGCTGCTTTCATCATCAACATCCTGATGATCATGAACGTTATTTAAAACAGGTCTCTTCTTTACTTCATGAAGGCGGTGTCTTTTCACTTGTTGTCTGGGGAGAACAGTGGAAAACAGGATTAATCGGAGAAGATGGCCGTTTCCATTTTTCATTTTCAGATTCTCAGCTTTGCGAAAAAATTTGTACATCAGGTCTTGAGCTTGTATCCATATCACCGTTACAAGCGAAGGCTGGAATCAGCCAGCATCATGTCATTGCCGTCAAAATCTAGTACAAAGGTGAGTGATTCAAAGCTAGCAGAGGTGTTCATGGGAAGAAAGAGCGTCTATCAATCAAGGGCGTTTGCTGCTCTGACAGAAAATAAAGCATATGAACCAAGATTTCTGCTCCTTTGTACTGGAAAAGGACAAGGTCTAAAGCGATGAGAGACACTGCACATCCATTTCTTTCTGCGGGAGCACACAAGCTGAGGGAGTGCTTACACATATTCATCACTCCATCACTGCGCTATGGGAGTCGATTTGGGTGCAGTGATGAATAGGGGGGAGACAAATGAACAAGTTTGTAGATGAATTACAATCAATGATTCATCATTTTACCTTTCAAGAAAAACACTATTTGCTCGTGGGGCCTGTGAATCTGCCAATTTCCATTCAACATGAAGAAGTGCCATTTAAGTGGTATGCCTTCGCGCCTGTTGAACGGGATACAAAACCAACGATCGAATCGATTGTCCAAATGAGTACCGCGCAGCAAACCTTTTCCTCTTGTCTCTTATTTGGCGACTTTGAAAATGAACGGCCGCCGCTTGTGCGAATCCATAGTGTCTGCCAAACAGGAGATGTGTTTGGGTCACTGAAATGTGATTGTGGTCCACAGCTTGCATTATCGCTGAAGAAAATCACCGATTACGGAAAAGGCATGCTTGTGTATATGGCCAATCAAGAAGGTCGGTCTATTGGGCTGATGGCAAAAGCGTTGACGTATAAATTACAGGAGATGCAGCTGGATACTTTTGAAGCCAACCGCCTGATCGGCTGCGGGGATGATGATCGGCATTACGAGGAAGCAGCAGCTGTTTTGCACTATTTAAACAAAGGAAAACCATTGCATTTACTAACGAACAATCCAGATAAAGTCGATTCTATTGCAGCTTTCGGTCTTCCTGTTTTGCGGTTTGATCATACGGTCGAAGCCTCTCTCTACAATGAAGCCTATTTAAAGGCAAAAGCAGCCTCAGGGCATATGGTCGATGAGAAGAAATTAATTAATCAATAGACGAGTTTATTGAAAGAAGGCGGGAGAAAAGCGTGAAACCTGATATCAATTGGATTCAAATCCCAAGCGGCTATGCAACGATTGGAAGTAATGAAGAAGATATGAAAAAGGCAGCAGAATTCTGGAAGGACAAGCTGCTCAATCCAACCTACGGCCGTGAGAAAAAATTTCAAAAATGGCTGTACAAAGAATTTCCGTCCTATCAGCCGTATATCAACGAATTTTTTATCTCAGATACGGTCGTCAGCAATGAACTGTATCAAAGCTATTGTGATGAAACAGGCCAGACATACCCGGAGAGTTTAACGAACGAAGAGCTTGGCGGGGGAAAAGATCATCCAGCTTGGGGCATGGACATTGAGGATGCCTTCTCGTTCTGTCAGTGGCTGAGCGGGAAACTTGGGATTGATGTTTCGATTCCTACTGAAGAAGAATGGGAGTATGCTGCCCGGGGAAACACGAGAAATCAATACCCGTGGGGAGATGAGTTTGATCCTTCTTACTGCAATACGCACGAATCAAATATTGAAAAAACGACGCCTGTCCGTCATTACGAAAAGGGCCGATCCTTATTTGGTCTTTATGATATGGGAGGAAACGTCGAGGAATGGGTCAACACCAAATATCACGTTTATGAAGGCGGCATCGAGGTCGTCGATGATTTAACGGAAACACTCGGAAGTGACTACTACATTTTAAAAGGCGGCTCTTTCGCAAGAGGCGGAGATTTATGCAGAGTCGCAAGAAGACACGGGAAGCACCCAGATCCTGTTTTTCGATTTACTGGTTTTCGTTTAGTGACTCGTCAAAAACAACATATAAAGGTGGGAGTGTAAAACTATGCATAGAGGACCAATTACATCTGTTTTATCAACTCAGCACGACCAAATTGTTTACACTGGCGGCTATGACCGCTGTATTTATCAGTGGAACCGGGCGACGGGAGAAGGAACGTTTATTGGCAGTCACGAGCATATCATTAACTCTTTATCTCTTTCTGAAAACGGAAAGTATTTAGCAAGTGCATCGTCAGACTATACCATTCAATTGTATGATACAGGCACACATACCCGAATCCGCACGTTGTTTGGTCATGCAGATGATGTAGAAGCCGTCGCTTTTGCGAAGCAGGATACTTTACTTGTATCCGTGTCCAGAGATAGAAGATGCTTAGTCTGGGATATCGAAACGGGCGCTATTTTAAGAGAATTCCATGGCCATAGCAAAGATGTATTAGCTGTATGGATACATGGTGATAAAGCTTATACAACAGGTGATGATGGATATGTCCTTGTATGGCTGTATGAAACCGGAGAAATTGTAGGGGAAATCGGCCCGTTTGATTATGAGCTCGATACAATCAGCGGCAGCAATCAAAAAGAAGTATTCGCACTTGGCAGAGATGATGGCACTGTTATTATTTACGATGCAGCTACTTTACAGGAGAAGAAAATCATCAAAGCCCATTTACAGGGCGTCAAGCGCGTGAATTTTTCTCCAAGCGGCAATTACTTGCTGACAGCAGGCTACGACCATTTAATTAAGCTGTGGAATTATGAAACAGGTGATTTAGTCGATACACTGCTGCCTCATAAATATCAGTGGGAGCGCTCACTTGTCTGGACAGAGGATGAGAAGTCAATACTAGGGGCCAGCTTTGGAAAAACATATTGTGAATGGTCGATCGAAAAGGGCAAAGTCATATCAGATGAGATCGAAATGGCGACACCATCTATCAATGATATTGCGCTGACTGATGCGGGTGATATTATTACCGCATCAGATGATGGGAAATTCAGAAAAAATGGGATTGAAATCGCCAAATCGACGGGCGTTTTAACAAATGGAGTAGCTGTTGCACGGGATGGAAGCTATTATGCGTGGGGAGATCATGCAAGTCAGGTGCATATTGTTCATGAGTCATTAAAGCAAATGGTTTCGTTTGATCTTAACACAGGTCCGGTCAACAGCGTGTATTTTCACGAGGAGGATCGTCAATTTTATATTGGAACTTATGGCGGTTATGTCCATGTCATTTCGACAGAACACTTAAAGGAAATCGGCCGTTCCAAAGCACACGATTGTGCAGTTAAAGCATTAAAGGTAGAAGGAGATCTTATCATCACAGCAGCAGTTGAAGGAACCATCTGTCTTTTAGATAAAAAGAGTTTGTCCTTAAAAGCGGAATACATTGGTGCGACAGAGCTGTTAAATGATGTCTTTATTGATAGTAAACGAGACCGTATCGCCATTGTCAGCCGCGACAAGAATGTGAGATTGTTTGATTTGCATACAGGAAGAATTTTAGACCAGCATAACGAACACCAGTATTCGATTAAATCGGTCACAGTCACAGACTCAGGCTATATTGTAAGCGGTGATTATTGGGGCTATATCGTTGTGTGGAATCCAGAGCTGGATGTCAACACCGGCCCAATTAGAATTGCCCAAAATGGGATTAGTGCCATCAGACAATTAGGCAATGATGTATACGCAAGCTCATATGACGGCGGGATTTATCACGTTCGAGAAGATGGGACGCATACCGAAGTACTACGCTTATTTGAACAATTTCCGAAAGAAGTAATCTCTCATTAAGAAAAAGAATGTAAGCGGGGGATTCTCATGATAAGTGTTTGCAAGGAACATATGAAAAAAGGTCTGTCTGTACTCAATTGTCCGCATGTGCTCCTCATTAATAAATATGAATGTCGCAAATGCTGTTTTTGTAAACAACGAGCATCTTATAAACTTTTTTATTCCTTGCCTTACTATGATCGATCTGAAAAGAAACGGATGGAAAAAATATAGCACATGAGAATAGAACTCCTTCATTCCCTGAAGGAGTTCTTTCCCTTGAAAGAGAGGAAAGGAGACTTACATGAAAGACGATGTTTTTTATATGAAGCTAGCGATTGCCAACGCAAAGGCCATGAAAGGACAAACCTCGCCAAATCCGCTTGTCGGGGCAGTGGTAGTCAAAAAAGGTGAGATCGTTGGAATTGGTGCTCACATGAAGGCGGGCGAGCCGCATGCTGAAATTCATGCGCTGCAAATGGCAGGAGAAAAGGCGAAGGGGGCTCATATGTATGTGACGCTCGAACCTTGTTCGCATCATGGAAAAACAGGCCCTTGCTCAGAAGCCATTATAAAGAGCGGGGTGAAACGTGTGGTCATTGCCACTGGGGACCCCAATCCACTTGTAGCAGGTAAAGGGGTCACGATGTTGAAACAAGCAGGGATAGAAGTAGAAGAAGGGATATGTAAGCGGGAAGCGGACAGCTTAAATCTTCCTTTTTTTCATTCGATACAATCAGACCTTCCTTATGTCATATTAAAAACAGCCATTTCGTTAGATGGGAAAATTGCAACAGCTCATCAAGAAAGCAAATGGATTACAGGGACAGAAGCGAGGAATGAAGTGCAGCAATTACGTCAAGAAGCAGATGCTGTGATAACAGGCGTTGAAACCATTATTCAAGATGATGCAGGTCTTATTGTAAAAGATTCATTCGTGACACAGCCCATTCGTGTCATTTTAGATTCCACCTTAAGGATTCCGCTTCATGCGAAATGTTTAAATGATCATATGGCAGAAACCATCATTTGTACCTCAAACAAGTATGATCAAAAAAAATACCATCAACTGGTGCAAAAAGGACATCAAGTATTTGTCACAAGCGGAGAAAATCGGACAGATCTTCATGCGGTGTTACGTATGCTGAAAAGGCGCTCTGTGATGTCGGTGCTTGTAGAGGCGGGAGGGAGTGTGAGCGCATCCTTTTTAGAAGCGTCACTTGTGAACGAAGTCATTATTTATATGGCACCATTATTAATTGGAGGGAAAGATGCACCTACTTTCTTTGAAGGAGAAGGTACGAAATCATTAAAAGAAGCCATCCGGCCGGTAGATATGGATTATAGTATGGTAGGAAAAGATTTAAAAATGACGATGAGACTTTAATGAAAGAAGGACCTTGTGCATAAAGTGCAAGGTCTTTTGATTATTTTAAAAAAATAAAAGTGTACATACACCTTTCCCAGTCATGATGAATACGATGGATGGGGGTGATTCCATGAAAAGATGTAGGCAATGTGGTAAGACATATCCAACTCATTCGACAGACCACTACCAAAAAGGAAGCTGGTATGATGCGTATAAGGATGATGGCTGGGAATGTGATAGTTGTAAAAAAGGGATATCAGAAAAGCCAAGGAAACCAGTGAAAAATCCTTGCTGCGGAAAAGATCCTTGTGTTTGTGTGATTCAAGGTCCGCCAGGCGGGAGAGGAAGAAGAGGCCCAGCAGGTCCAGCGGGTGCAGCGGGTCCGGCAGGCCCAGCAGGTCCAGCAGGTCCAATCGGTCCAACAGGCGTAGGTTTAACAGGCATCTTGGCATTTGATCCAGCAGTAGCACCAACCTACCCAGTAGGGCAAGTGGTGACATACGATGGCAGTACGTACGTCGTCAATTCAGTACCGCCATTAGGTACACCGGATACGTCGGCAGATTATACATTATTAGCTGCAGCGGGGGAAACAGGTACAGGGCCAACAGGTGTCACAGGAGATCCAGGTCCAACTGGAGCCACAGGAGCCACCGGCGTGGGTTTAACTGGGGTTGTACCGTATGATGCTGCAGCAGCACCAGAATATCCATTGGGGCAAGTGGTGACATATGAAGGTGGAACGTATCTTGTGAATACAGCATCACCAACAGGTACACCAGATACATCATCAGATTATACGCTATTAGCCGCTGTAGGCGCGACTGGCGTTACAGGCGCTACCGGTACGGGTGCAACAGGAGAAATTGGTCCAACCGGAGCAACCGGCGTCACGGGTGCAACAGGAGAAATTGGTCCAACCGGAGCAACCGGTGTCACAGGAGCAACTGGTGATACGGGAGCAACAGGAGCAACCGGAGCCACAGGGATTACAGGAGCGACGGGAGTAGGTCTAGCCGGCGTCACAGCGTTTGATCCAGCGGCAGCGCCGACATATCCAGTAGGTCAAGTGGTGACATATGAAGGAGGAACTTACCTCGTCAATACGGCGCCGCCAACAGGTACACCTGATACGTCACCAGATTATACGTTATTGGCCGCTGCAGGAGCGACTGGCGTTACGGGTGCAACCGGTACAGGAGTCACGGGTTCCACCGGCGCAACAGGAGTGACAGGACCAAGCGGGGAAGTTGGCCCAACCGGAGCTACCGGCGTCACTGGAGTTACGGGAGAAATTGGCCCAACCGGAGCCACTGGCACAGGAGCAACAGGAGCAACAGGGATCACAGGCGCGACAGGAGAAACTGGTGCAACGGGCGTCACAGGACCAACTGGTGCAACTGGGATAACTGGTGATACAGGGGCAACAGGAGTGACCGGAGCGACAGGTGTCGGTTTATCTGGAGTTGCAGCGTTTGATCCAGCAGTAGCGCCAACCTATCCAGTAGGTCAAGTAGTGACATATGAAGGAGGAACATATCTGGTCAATACAGCGCCGCCAACAGGCACACCGGATACTTCTCCAGACTATACGTTATTAGCAGCCGCAGGCGCGACAGGTGTCACGGGAGCGACAGGAGCAACTGGGGTAACCGGTGATACAGGAGCGACCGGAGCAACGGGCGTCACAGGAGCCACCGGGGTAACAGGAGATACGGGTGTAACCGGCGTCACAGGCCCAACTGGAGCAACTGGGATAACTGGTGATACAGGGGCAACAGGAGTAACCGGTGTAGGATTAACTGGTATTCTGACATTTGACCCAGCAACAGCGCCAACCTATCCAGTAGGTCAAGTGGTGACATATGAAGGTGGAACCTATGTTGTGAATACAGCGCCGCCAACAGGCACACCGGATACTTCTTCAGACTATACGTTATTAGCAGCCGCAGGCGCGACAGGTGTCACGGGAGCGACAGGAGCAACTGGGGTAACCGGTGATACAGGAGCGACCGGAGCAACGGGCGTCACAGGAGCCACCGGAGCAACTGGGGCAACGGGTGATACAGGAGCAACGGGCGTCACGGGTACAGGAGCAACGGGCGTCACAGGAGCCACCGGGGTAACAGGAGATACGGGTGCAACTGGAGTAACCGGAGCAACTGGGGTAACGGGTGATACAGGTGCGACTGGAGTCACAGGAGCTACAGGTCTCACCGGAGCTACAGGAGTGACCGGTGCAACTGGATTAACTGGAGTAACCGGAGCGACAGGAGTAACAGGAGCCACGGGAGTGACCGGCACAACTGGATTAACTGGAGTAACCGGAGCGACCGGTGTCACAGGAGCCACAGGCTTAACCGGAGCAACTGGAGTAACCGGAGCCACGGGAGCCACAGGTTTAACCGGAGCGACAGGAGTAACAGGAGCCACGGGAGCCACAGGTTTAACCGGAGCAACCGGAGCAACTGGATTAACAGGAGCCACAGGTTTAACCGGAGCAACTGGATTAACAGGAGCCACAGGTTTAACCGGAGCAACTGGATTAACTGGAGTCACCGGAGCTACAGGTCTCACCGGCGCCACCGGAGTAACCGGTGCAACAGGCGCCACGGGAGTCACAGGTACAGGTGCAACAGGAGCCACCGGTCCAACAGGAGTGACAGGATCGAGTGCGATCATTCCGTTTGCATCAGGTACACCTGCTGTCCTGACAACAATTGCAGGCGGTCTTGTTGGAACATCCAGCTTGATCGGATTTGGTAACTCAGCGACAGGTGTCAGTATTTTAGGCGGAGTAATTGATTTAACAGGCGCTGCAGGCACTTTACTCAACATGGCGTTCTCAGTTCCGAGAGCTGGGACGATCACGTCATTTGCAGGCTATTTCAGCACAACAGCAGCTCTTTCTTTAGTCGGCACGAGTATTACCGTAACGGCTAGTCTATTCGCTTCACCGACACCAAATAACAGTTTCACTCAAGTAGCGAGTGTCACATTAGCACCAGCTTTAACCGGTGTTTTAACGCTGGGTGCGATTGCAAACGGTATTGCGACTGGTCTAAATGTACCAGTCACACCGGAAACACGATTGCTTGTTGTATTCTCCGCATCAGCTACAGGTCTATCCTTAGTGAATACTGTAGCAGGCTATGCGAGTGCTGGTTTATCGATCACGTAATAGGCATACAGGGACGACTCGATTTTGAGTCGTCTTTTTTGTTTGAAAGAATTTTCTCTTAACTTAGTCAGAAAAAATGATATCATTTTCATAGAGTCTATTCGGGTGAATCTACTGAATTAGGGGTTGTAGCGGTGAGGATGGGCAAAAGGAAAGTCACTTTACAAACGAAAATTTTGGGGTTAATTATCGGGCTTTTGCTTGTTGTCATTGCGTTATTAACCATTTGTTTTGGTTTTCTGCAGACATCAGAAAGGCAGGGACAAGCTGAACAGCTGGCGGTGCAGACCGCTAGAACAATATCATATATGCCGCCCATTAAAGCATCGGTGGCTCTATCAGCGTCCCAAAATGAAGAACAGGCAGTGCTTGAGCAAATGAAGGAGCAAGTAAGAGCACATGCCATCTTCATTACCAATCGAAAAGGAAAGGTCCTTGTTCATACGAATCATGAGGACGTAGGAAAGACCATCAGTGTATCGGAAGGAAGAAGTACTCTCTTATTTGGAGGAACTTCCATATCAACTGATGATTCTAATGGTGAAACCGTTGTCAGAGGCAGTGCACCCATTATGAAAGAAACAGAAGGGCATGAAGAAATTATCGGCACAGTCACCGTCGAATTTTTAAAAAAAGAAATCGATCAAGCGACAGCTCATCAGCTATTGAAGCTTAGCTATATTGCCCTTCTTGTGCTCTTGCCGGGCATATTCGGTGCGATTTTTTTAACGAAGAGTATTCGCAAAGATACATTAGGGCTTGAGCCGCATGAAATAGCTTCGTTGTATCGAGAAAGAGAAGCGATGCTGCTCGCTATAAAAGAAGGGATCATTGCGTTTGACCAGAAAGGCGCGATTACGATGATGAATACATCAGCTGAGCACATGCTGCGCGTCTCATCAGAGCTGCCCCTTCATATTGATCAAGTCTTGCCAAATGCCAAACTTCTTCTCTATTTAAAGTCAGAGACGATTGAACCTAACATCGAAACCGTCGTCAATGATAAAACCTATGTCTTAAATGTGAAAAAAGTAATGCAGGAGAATCGAGTATTCGGAGGGATTGTGAGCTTCAGGGAGAAAACAGAGCTGACGAAGCTGCTGGATACATTAACAGAGGTCAGTCAATATTCAGAAGACCTGAGGGCACAAACGCACGAATTCTCAAATAAGCTGTACGCCATCTTAGGCCTGCTTGAGCTGAAGCAAGTCGATGAAGCCATCGACTTAATTAAAGAAGAATATCATCTGCAAAACCGTCAGCACGATTTACTCATGAAGCAGATTCGTTCTCCTAAAATACAAGCCATCTTACTTGGCAAGTTAGGGAAAGCATCTGAGAAAAAAGTCCATTTCCACATTGATGAAAATAGCTCACTAGAGCCGCTCCCAGCTCATTTAAGCCTATCTCACTTTATCACCATCATTGGCAATCTCGTTGATAATGCTTTTGAAGCTGTATTAAATAAGGAGAAGCGCGAGGTAGACCTGTTCATCACAGATATTGGGTTTGATATTATCATAGAAGTGTCAGATTCAGGTGATGGAGTGAATGAAGAGGAGCTCTCACAGATTTTCACAAGAGGCCATTCGTCAAAGGGAGAAGGACGAGGCTATGGGCTTGCAAATGTGAAAGAAGTGTTGGACGAGCTTGGGGGCTGGATTGAAGTTGCGAACCAAAAAGAAGGCGGTGCCATCTTCACTGTATACATACCGAAAGGCACAAAGGGGGAATAGATGGTGATTAAGGTACTCATTGCGGAGGATGATTTTCGAATCGCTGCCATTCATGAATCTTATATACAAAAGATAGAAGGATTTAAGGTCGCTGGAAAGGCAAAGAGTGCAAAGGATATGTGGGAGGCGCTCCAGAGGGAACAAGTGGATCTCATCTTGCTTGATGTCTATATGCCTGATGAGCTCGGCACAAACCTGCTGCCGCTTTTAAGAGAACGCTATCCTGAAGTAGATGTGATCATTATCACGGCTGCAACGGAAACGACGCTTTTAAGAGATGCGCTTCATTACGGAGTGGTTCATTATTTAATCAAACCGGTGACCGCACAAAAGTTTGCACAAGTTTTAACCGAATACAAAGAGAAGAAAGACATCATCAATTCAAAAGATGAAGTCAATCAAACGATGATCGATCTGTTTTTTGGGCAGATGCAGGAAGAGCCAAAACAAAGGGATGACAGAGATCTTCCTACAGGCATCAATTCACTGACCTTGGACAAAGTGAAAACATTGATGGCATCCGAGATTAGCGGAATTACAGCAGAAGAACTCGGGGAAAAGATGGGCGCATCACGTACAACGGCGAGACGGTACGTAGAGTATCTCGTGACAACAGGGGAATGCCGGGCAGAGCTTGCATACGGAATCATTGGCAGACCTGAACGTAAATATTACCCTGCCAAACAAGCGGAGTCATAAAAGATGAAAAAAGGAATACTTTTTGTGATCGTGCTCTGCCTTTGTATGACGCTTACCTTTAATGAAAAAAAGGCCGGTGATTCTTTCCTGCAGCAAAGCTCCTTATATATTGTGGTGTCGGGTGTACCAGAGGGGGGATTTGACCAAACGGCTCAGGTGATGAAATCAGTGCTTGAACAAGAGAAGCTGGTGAACCGGCCTGTGAACATTCTTTATCAAAGAGGCGGAACGGTGGATAAAGGATGGACATACATGATGGAGCGAGAAGCCAACTATATCAGTTTAAATTCAAGCTTATTGTTAAGCCGTAATTTGCTTGGCAGCAGTAACGTGACGATGAATGATGTGACACCGCTGGCAATCCTTGCAGAAGAGTGGCAGGTCGTCGCAGTCCCAGTGGATTCTCCTTTTTCAAATGGGAAGGAGCTGTTACACGCACTTAAGAAAAAACCAGATTCCTTAAAAATTGGGTTTGCCCCTGATTTTGGAAATGATGATCAAATCTCATTCGCCCGGGCAGCAGAAATGGCAGGAATTGATCCATATCGCATTCAATTTTTGAAATTTGACAGTGCAGATGATTTATTTCAGGCGCTCATCGACCATGAGGTGGATGCAGCAACGACTACCATTACAGAGGTTCGTCATGATTATGAAAAAAAGAGGCTGAAGCTCGTAGCGACGACAACCAGCCAGCGCTTAGATGGATTTGAAGATGTGCCGACATGGAAAGAGCAGGGCATTCCGCTCATCTTTTCCCATTGGCGCGGTGTGATGGGCCCAAAACAAATGAGTCAGCATGAGGTTCGTGAATGGGATCAGCTTCTTCAAAAAATGACGAAAACGAAGTCCTGGAAAAAGCGATTAAAGCAAAAGGGCTGGACAAGTCGTTATATGAACAGCAAAGAGGCAAAGGTCTTTATGGAAGATCAATTAAGGCAATATGAGCAATTGATACAAGGAGAACAAGCGATCGAGTGAGACCGCTTCCAGCGTGTAGACAAACCCTTGCATTTGGTGCCGGTTCTGTGTGCTGGTGCTCACGAATCTCATATTCGCTCCGCTCCAGTACTCATCCTTCCTAGACTGCAAAGGTTTTCTATCACACTGAAAAGAAGACAAAGGGCTAATATAAACCCTTTGTTTTTTTCATGGAATGAAAAAGCCCAATGTTTGAACAAAATGAACAAAAAGCATTTATCGACCGAAAAAGAATTAAAATTCATAATATTTACTTCAATTCTCACCTCAGATATGATGACAAAAAGGGTTGGAAATGGGATACCAACACATTAATGAAAGCGTATACAACATAAGGGGTGAACAATATGTTAGCAATTTTAGGATTTCTTATGATGATTGTATTTATGGTTTTGATTATGACGAAACGTATGTCTGTTTTAACGGCATTGGTGTTAACACCAATTGCATTTGCTCTTATTGCAGGTTTTCATTTTACAGAAATTTCAGACATGATTGTCAAAGGCGTGCAGCAAGTCGCACCAACAGCGGTCATGATCATGTTTGCGATTTTGTACTTTGGCATTATGATTGATGCGGGTTTATTTGACCCAATGGTGGCGAAAATTTTAAAAATCGTTAAAGGCGATCCATTAAAAATCGTTGTCGGAACAGCTGTCTTAACGATGCTTGTTGCACTTGATGGTGATGGAACGACAACGTATATGATTACAACAACAGCGATGCTTCCACTATTTACGCTGCTTGGCATCCGTCCAATTATTTTAGCGGGTATTGCCGGGGTTGGCATGGGAATTATGAATACAATTCCATGGGGAGGAGCTACACCTAGAGCGGCGAGTGCACTTGGCGTTGATCCTTCACTTTTATTTGGACCAATGATTCCAGTCATTGGTGCAGGGGTTCTCAGTATGATTATTGTTGCTTATTTTCTTGGAAAAGCCGAAAGAAAACGCCTTGGTGTGATTGAACTTGACCAGCCGATTCATGCAAATGAAATGGCAGCGGCACTGCAAGATGACATCAAACGGCCGAAGCTTTGGTGGTTTAACCTGGCGCTGACTTTGTTATTGGTGCTGCTGCTTGTATCAGGTAAAGTCAGCTTAACTGTTCTATTTGTTCTTGCTTTCTGTGTGGCGATTATCGTGAACTATCCGAACTTGGACCAGCAGCGTGAGCGAATTGCGGCTCACTCAACAAACGTTTTAGCCATTGCTTCGATGATTTTTGCGGCAGGTGTTTTTACAGGTATTCTAACTGGAACGAAAATGGTCGATGAAATGGCGATTTCGATTGTATCTGCAATTCCAGAGCAGCTGGGCGGCTTTATTCCAGTCATTGTCGCATTAACAAGCGGGATCTTTACTTTCTTTATGCCGAATGATGCATACTTTTACGGCGTACTGCCGATCCTATCAGAAACAGCGGCAGCATACGGTGTCGATAAAATTGAGATTGCCAGAGCTTCTATTATTGGTCAGCCGATTCATATGTTAAGTCCACTTGTTCCATCGACTCATTTACTTGTTGGACTTGTTGGGGTATCACTGGATCAGCATCAGAAATTTGGGATGAAATGGGCTGTGCTGGCAGTCGTCGCTATGACCGTCATGGCGGTTCTCATTGGGGCCATTTCCATCTGGTAAATAAAAAAGTGTCTGCTGCGGGCAGGCACTTTTTTTAGGTCATATTGCCGACCAGGCTCCATTCATTTGCCCTAGACAAAGACAAGCCTGTTCCTCCAAAAGATTTATTTTTGAAAAATACTGACACTTTTGCTGTTTTTTTCTTTATAATGCAAATCAACGAAGGGAGAGGATAGCATGTCCAAACGAAAAGGCACAATTCTTTTTGCTGCTGCATGCCTCTTAGCAGGCAGTTTGTCGATGGTGAGCCCAGCTTCAGCTCATGCAGAAACCCTTTATTATGGAAAGAGTTATGAACAGCCAGCTTCAGTGAAAAAGCTATACCCTGAGCCTGACGAGACGTTTGATACCCCTGCCTTTCAGAAAAAAGGAGAAGCATTTACGACCCAAGAAGAGCTACAAGCTTTCTTACGAGACATTGTCCGCAAAAGTCCTTACGCCACGCAGAGACAGATTGGAACATCCATTGAAGGCAGATCCATTCCGGCTCTGTACTTTACAAAGGATCGCTCCATAACGCCACTTTCAAAAAAGCCAACCATCTGGCTCCAAGCACAAATACACGGAAATGAACCAGCCTCCGGTGAATCTGCTCTCGTCATTGCAAAACGATTAGCAGGTGAAGAAGGAGAGCGTATACTCAATCATGTCAATATCATCATTGTCCCAAGAATCAATCCTGATGGTTCTTATGCGTTTGACCGCAGACTGGCAAACGGATTAGACGGAAACCGTGATCATATGACATTAGAATCTCCAGAACTGACAGCCCTGCATCAAGAATTTAATCGGTATGCGCCAGAAGTGGTCATTGATGCCCATGAATACGATGTGGGTCAAAAGCAGTTTGAAAATATCGGTTCATCAGGCGCTCTCAAATATCATGATTTGCTTATTCTTTCAGGGAAGAATCTAAATATTCCAGAAAGCATCCGGCTGACATCAAATGAGTTGTATGTAAACGGAGTTCGTGAAACGCTGACAAATAAAGGGTTTTCTAACGATTTGTATTATACAAACACAAGAGGAAAGGATGGAAAGATCGACATCTATGAAGGTGGAACGGATGCGCGAATTGGCCGTAATGCCCTTGCACTTTCGCCAGCCCTGTCATTTCTTGTAGAAAGCAGAGGGATTGGGATTGGAAGAGAGGATTTTGCCCGCCGCGTCGCTGCCCAAGTAGCCACCCATGAAAAAATCATTGAAACTACAGTGAAACATGCCAAACAGGTGAAGCAGCAAATGGTGACGGAGCGGCTGAAGCTGGTCAAAAAAGGACTGCTGCCAAATGATGATGATCAGGTAGTCATTCAAGACGATTTCAAAGCATCTGTCAATGACTCGCTGGAAATGGTTGATATTGAGAAGGGACAAACGACTCAAGTTCCTGTACGCTTTCACAGTGCGAGCGATGCTGTTCCCATCTTAACAAGAGAACGGCCGACAGCTTATCTCATTCTTCCGGGGCATGAAGGAGTAGAAAGGAAACTCAGAACATTAGGATTAAAAAGTGTCACATTGCCGGCTGGCATGAAAGTGCCGGTACAAGCCTATCAGGTGGCAAAGCGAGAGGAAAAGAGCAAAACAGATATTCAGCTTGAAACAAAGCTCGTTGACAAGAAACGCCAGCTGCCAAAAGGAACAAAGGTATATGTCACGGCACAGCCGCAAACCAATTTGCTCTCACTTGCCCTTGAACCAGAATCAAAGGACAGCTATATGTCATCAGGGTTTATTGCTTCAAAAGCAGGTGATGAACTGCCAGTCTATCGTTTCATGCTTCCAAAAAAGACGTTAGGCATTCAATAAAAAGGACTAAAATGATAGCCCTTTATCAAATGTAAAAGCGGCACTAGGCGTGCCGCTTTTTTTATTTTCGTCCAGCTCTTATTTCATCTGTCATGCCTTCATATGGTGCTTCTGCGATAATGGTTTCGTCATTCACACCTGCATGATGGATATACGTAATGTCCGCAAATTCTGGGACAACATATTTTGGATAGGTTTCGTATTTTTCACGAGATTCTTTCATGAGATCGATGTAGTCATTTTGATAGCAGACGGTGATGTCTGGACGTTCATGCACCCATTTTGGGAAGAAGATGACGCCATGCATGCGTTTTTCTTCAGGCATAAAGTTCAGAGAGACGTCTGTACCAGTTGGTTCTGTCCAAGAGACTTTGTATACGCCTTTTGTCAGCTTCACAATATTTACTTCTTGATCACGGACCCAGCGACCTCCAACCATTCCGCTATGAATGCGGTAATCAATGGTGTGATCGTTTTTAATGTAAATCTCATATTCCCAGCCATTTTCATACGTATAAATCATATGAAGTCCAACGAATTGATCCATGTTTATTCCTTCTTTCATTAGAATGATGTTTTTTCAAACATGTTGTGATTTACATATTTATTTTAAAGTCTATGGTATACTATTGTCAAAGAATAAGCGTTGGAGGCACATCATGAGAGTACTAAAATATGCCATTCTTGGCTTGCTGGATCAGCATGAGCTGACGGGATACGATATCACGAAACATTTTAAGGATTCCCTTGGACAGTTTTGGAGTGCGAAGCACAGTCAGATTTACCCTGAGCTGAAGCGTCTTACAGAGGAAGGATTTATTGAATTTGATATTCACATACAAGGAAAAAAGCTGGAGAAGAAGGTCTATCAAATCACAGCGGCAGGAAAAGAAGAATTGCGTCAGTGGTTAAAAACAAAAGATCCGATTCCGGAAACAACAAAGGATGAATTCATGCTCAAAACCTTTTTCATCTCCTCCATGGACAAAAAAGAAGCGGCTGACCTGTTTGCGTATCAACTGTTAGAGCGCACCAAGAAAGTAGATGTGCTGGAACAAAAGCTGCACGCTTTGACAGAGGAAGACCCTTCTGCTGAATCGCTACATTCAGCTCAATTTGGGCATTACTTAGTGCTGACAAGGGCAATTGAAAGAGAAAAAGGCTATGT
This sequence comes from Bacillus sp. FSL L8-0654, assembly GCF_038629965.1. NCBI lineage: Bacteria > Bacillati > Bacillota > Bacilli > Caryophanales > Bacillaceae > Bacillus > Bacillus sp. FSL L8-0654. Next base: position 745,302 of record NZ_CP152026.1, read on the forward strand.
CCGCTGGCTCCAAAAGACCCTTAAACGTATTGATTCATCTATGGTCTAAGGACAATGGTCGGATGATATGATAAAAAATGGTTTGAAACGAGTGAATTTATCAATAGAAACCGCTACAATGGATATATTCGTATTAAAGTGAGGCGAGTATGTTTGAGTAATCAAGAAGCGTTGTGGAATGAAGCAGAAGCTTTTATTTCTGTATGCTATGAAGAATTAAACAAGTCAAATGAAGAGAAAGCAGCACGTCTGCATGAAATAAAAAAAGAAATTGAGTCTGAAGGAATTTATACGCATACACTAGAGGAATTAGCTCACGGGGCGAAAATGGCATGGCGCAACAGTAACCGCTGCATTGGCCGTTTGTTTTGGTCGACCCTGCAAGTGCATGACTGCCGGCATGTAAAGACAGAGGATGAGGTGAAGGAGGCGCTCTTTCATCATATTGAGTATGCGACAAATGGCGGGAAAATCAAACCGTCCATTACGATCTTTCCCCCAGAGAAGAACAGGCAGAAGGAAGTCGTCATTTATAATCATCAGCTCGTTCGTTATGCAGGCTATAAAACTGAATATGGCATCATCGGCGACGAGGCATCTCTTGAATTAACAAAATTATGTGAAGAACATGGCTGGAAAGGGGAGGGCACACATTTTGATATTCTGCCTCTCATGTTTCAGCTAAAAGATCAGCCGCCTGTTCTGTATGAGCTTCCGAAAGAAATCGTCCAAGAGGTAGAGATCACCCATCCTGAATACGATGAATTCCGTGATTTAGGACTGAAATGGTATGCGGTTCCGATTATTGCTGATATGAAATTAGAGATTGGCGGTATTCATTACAATGCTGCACCGTTTAATGGCTGGTATATGGGCACAGAAATTGGCGCACGCAACCTAGCGGATGAAAACCGCTACAATATGCTGAAAAAAATCGCTTCTCTTTTAGGACTGGACACAACCAAGAATTCGTCCCTTTGGAAGGATAAAGCCATTGTCGAATTGAACGAGGCGGTTCTCCATTCTTATCGCGAAGCAGGGGTGACCATTGTTGATCATCACACAGCAGCACATCAATTCAAGCAGTTTGAAAAGCAGGAAGAAAAGGCTGACCGCAAGCTGACTGGGGACTGGACATGGCTGATTCCCCCAGTATCACCAGCTGCTACCCACATATTCCACAAGAATTACGACAATACCATTGTGAAACCAAACTATTTTTATCAGGACAAGCCCTATCACGGGACAGAAAAAGCCTAGCGAAAGCTAGGTTTTTTTATTATCTTATTCGAAAATCCTGATAATGAGCCAGCTCAGTGAGCGGCTCCATTTGCATGTCGGTGACTTTTGAAAAAGGACTTCCTTTCCGGACAGTCTCTAAGAAATCAATCACTTTCTGCTGCTCACCCTCTACCTTTAACTCGACATGACCTTCATCTGTGTTGCGTACCCAGCCTTTCATTCCACGATTGACAGCTTCTCCCTGAACAAAATAACGAAAGCCGACTCCTTGCACACGTCCTTTTACAATGGCGTGATAATGAATCATGATCATCACTCCTTTTTTCACATCGTACCATAGCCTGCATCTGATCTTCACGCCTCGACTATGATTTGATTGTCAAACGATGTAAAATAAAAGCCAGTAGACAACCAAAGGAGATGGCCATCGTGGGACAAAAGAGATACGACATAGAAGGAATCCAAGTAGGACAGCCTATCATTACCTATGCGAATGGAAAAGAAATCAAAACAGCCATCAACAAAAGGCGCATTCATGAGCCTGTGTATTTAAGTCAGGTCAATTTTGAAGGAGATGGTCAGGGGGATTTGGTTCATCATGGGGGTTATGATAAAGCCGTCTGCGTCTTTCCGTATGATCATTATGCTCACTTTGAACAATTTTTAGGGGTTCCATTACAGGAAGCTGCCTTTGGCGAGAATGTAACAGTACGCCAGCTAGTTGAAACGAATGTGCATATTGGCGATGTGTTTCAGCTTGGGGATGCATTTGTTGAGGTGAGCCAGCCAAGACAGCCTTGTGTGAAATTGTCTCTTAAGCATGGCAACATGAAGCTTGTAAAGGAAGTGCAAAAAACAGGGTATACAGGCTTTTATTTACGTGTATTGAAAGAAGGCATGGTGCCGCCTGATGCATCGCTAGTACTAGTAGAAAAAGCGTCCCATCAAATTACGGTCAATGAGGTCAATGAAGTCAAATATCGTCAAACAAGTCCAGAGAGACTGAAAGCCGTTCTTGAAGTAGATGCCTTAGCAGATGTGGTCAGGAAGTCTTTAGAAAAACGAATTCAGCACATTTAAAAAAAGCCGTACATCAGCTTAAGATGTGCGGCTTTTCTAAGCTTATGAGCTGCGTTTCTTTTGCTCAAGAAGATTTGCAAGGAAATATGTTTTTAAGCTTTGAAGCTTTCTTCCTTCATGCTTGGTCACACCAAGCTTCTTTAATTCTTCGACATACCAGCCTTTGCTACCATAATGCATGATAGAAAACTCCTTTCAATTGAAACTGCCTGCATTGTAACATCTCAAAAAAGGAGGTGAAAAGCGTGCAGGTGTCAAGAAATGAAAACTGATTCTATCTACCTATGATCCATGTATATGCTGGAAATATTGATTTATGAATTTGGCGGGTTGAGGGTAACGAGGATCATGCCGACCGTCATAATCATGATGATAACACCAAGATAGGTCATCATGGATTGTTTTTTCTTAATCCCTACAACCGTTAAGATAATACTTTCGATGAAAAAGATAACACCTATGATGATGAACCACATATCAAATAAGACCCCTTTCGCATATCTTTGCCTATTTTACCACAGGCTTTTTTGTTTAGTCGTGACAGATTCGTGAAACGGGCATGAAAAAATCCCCACCTGTGAAGGAGGGGACTCGCTTGGCTTACAGCTTTGTTAAAATAATCGGTTCGTCTTTAGTAATCACAATCGTATGTTCAATCTGTGCCACTAGACTTTTATCTGGTGTTTTAAATGTCCAGCCATCATCAGCCTGATAAATCGATTCAGCATTTGTTGAAATGAAAGGTTCAAAGGCAATGACTGTGCCATTTTTAAACAAAGCATTATCGAATGGATCATAGTAGTTCAAAATATGGTTGGGTGCTTCATGCAGATTCTTCCCAATGCCGTGTCCTGTCAGGTTTTTAATGACAGTAAATCCTTGTTCTTTCGCTGTATTGTAGACCGCACGGCCAATTTGGTTTTGTCTTTTACCGGCTTTTGCATGCTTTAATCCTTCAAGGAACGCATCCTCCGCACACTTACATAATGCTTCAAGACGAGCATCACCTGTTCCTAAAACGAATGAAATACCTGTATCGGAATAATATCCGTCAAGCTCTGCTGAGATATCAATGTTCACGAGGTCGCCCTCTTGTAAAATGGTTTTTTCACTAGGGATACCGTGTGCAACTTCATCGTTTACGCTGATACAAGTGGTACCAGGAAAGTCATATTCCTTTTCAGGTGCTGAATTGGCACCGTGCTCTTCTAATATTTTTTTCCCAATCAAATCTAATTCTTTTGTAGACATGCCTGGTTTCGCTTGGCTTTTCATTTCTTCTCTTGCCAAAGCGACAATTCGGCCGACTTTTTTTAAGGCTTCTAACTCATGATCATGTTTGACAATCACTGTTCATTCCCGCTTTCTATATCTTCATTCTATTCAATAGCTTACCACATTTTACGCAAAAAGAGTAAAGAGCGGAATTCAAATGGATGTGGACAAATTGGTATAGATAACTAGACGTGCATATGATATATTTTTTATGAACATCATGAATGATTTTGGTCATGATGATGACAAAGGGGGGAAATCAGATGGTGTTTCAGTTTTTTCAAAAGCTAGGAAAATCATTTATGCTTCCAATCGCTGTACTTCCAGCAGCAGGGATTATTTTGGCCATTGGGCGGGAGGACGTATTCAATATCCCGTTTATTCATGCGGCAGGGAATGCAATTTTTGCGAACTTGGCTTTAATTTTTGCAATGGGTGTAGCGATTGGTATTTCAAAGGATGGGAACGGGGCAGCGGCATTATCAGGTGCGATCTCTTATTTTATTTTGTCAGCCGGTACAACGTCGATTAACTCAACCAACAATATGGGGGTATTGGGCGGTATTTTATGCGGGCTTTTGGCAGGTTATGTTTACAATAAATTTAAGGATACGAAACTGCCGGAATACTTAGGTTTCTTTAGCGGAAGGCGGCTTGTGCCTATTATGACCGCACTTTTCACCATTCTATTAGCAGCCGTTTTCGGATATGTATGGCCTCCGATTCAAAGTGTGATCAATGATTTAGGAGAATGGATTTTAAGTCTTGGGGCAACAGGTGCAGGGCTGTTTGGTTTCTTTAACCGATTGCTCATTCCATTAGGACTTCACCATGTCTTGAATAACTTATTTTGGTTTCAATTCGGGGAATTCAGCGGGGCAACAGGGGATTTAGCGCGATTCTTTAAAGGAGATCCAAGCGCGGGTGTCTTTATGACCGGATTCTTCCCAGTGATGATGTTTGGTCTGCCAGCGGCATGTCTAGCCATGGTTGTGACTGCAAAGCCTGAGAAGCGAAAAGCAACAGCGGGTCTGATGATTGGGATGGCACTTACATCATTTATAACAGGGATCACTGAACCAATTGAATTTTCTTTTATGTTTTTATCTCCACTTTTATATGGTGTCCATGCTATTTTGACGGGGCTTTCGCTTTTTATTGTAAACACCCTCGGGATTCATAGCGGCTTTGCCTTTTCAGCAGGTGCGATTGATTACGTCTTAAGCTTCGGAATTGCGCAAAAACCGATCTTGCTTCTTGTAGTAGGAATCATTTATGGCGTCGTGTACTTTGTCGTTTTCTATTTCCTCATTAAACTATTAAAGCTGAAAACACCAGGCAGGGAAGATGATGACATGGAAGATATCGCAGCGGATGATACGGTGACGGCAGGAGGAGCGAGTATGCTCGTAGAGGGACTTGGCGGCAAAGACAATATCACCACGATTGATCATTGTGCCACACGTCTTCGCTTAACAGTAGAGGATACAAATTTATTAAATGAAGGTACATTGAAAAAAGCAGGTGCCAAAGGGGTCCTGACTTCTGGAAAAACAACCGTACAAATCATCATTGGAACGAATGTAGAATTTGTCGCAGATGATCTCCGTAAGGAAGTCGATCGAGATTAAAAAAAAACGTTCAGCCAGGTCAAATGGGCTGAACGTTTTTTTGTTTACGCTGTTCGATCACCAGTACAATGCTGATGATAACAAGTAAAAACCACGAACTGATTTTACCAAGATGGACGAGAGACCAAGCATGCTGCTGATTTGGATATTGCCATGCGCCTAAAAAGGTCGTGACATTTTCGGCCACCCAAATAAAAAAGCCAATCAGGAGAAATGAAACAACAAGCGGCATTCGAAAGGAAAATGGACCAACCTGAAACGAAACCGACGTTTTCCGAAACACAACAACAAGCAGACATGTCAGCCACCACCTGACATCATAGAGCCAGTGATGCGTAAAGAAATTGACATAAATGCACAAACTGATGCCAATTGAAAGAAATGGATGAGGCCAGTCGGCCACTTTTACATGAAGTCGTGAAAGTGCCTGATAAATATAACTAGCCACACTCGCATACATAAAGCCGCTATAAAGTGGAACCCCAAATATTTTTGTATAAGCGTCTTCAGGGTAGGACCAAGAGCCCATATGTACTTTATACACTTCTAAACAGATTCCTATGAGATGAAATAGACAAATGACCTTTAGCTCCGCCCAAGTCTCCAGCCGCAGCGTCAGCATCAGGATCTGAGCTGCGATGCAAAGCAGTAGAATGAAATCATACCGGTGAAGAAAAGGAATAGACACCGTCTTTGATAGGGCAAGCGCCGCAAAGATCATGACGGGGAATAGACATGAGATGGCTTGTAAATAAGCAAAATGAAATAGTGTTTTCATACAAAATTAAACCCCTTTTTACTGTCTGAAATGACTTAGACGGTTTTAGCAAGGGAAAAGTTTACCTCAACTAGATATTCATGAACAATTTGTGAATATATATGTGAAAAAGATCACAAATTAGATATAGCATAGTATAATAAGATTATAAAGAAAATGTGAAATATTTCACATAATTTAAAAGGAGGCATCATCATGTTTACAAAATTCTTACAAACGAATGTATGGGCAGCTGTTATCCTTTTGGCAGCAAGACTTTATATCGGATGGACTTGGCTGACATCTGGTATTGGAAAACTAACAGGTGGATTTGATGCGTCAGGCTATTTGCAATTTGCAATATCTGAACCTGTCGTCAAAGATGGTCATCTAGTGTATCCGTTCTATGTATGGTTTTTAGAAAATGTCGCTTTGCCAAATGCCGGACTATTCAGTGCCATGGTCATGTGGGGAGAAATCTTAGTAGGCCTAGGATTAATTGTTGGATTGTTTACAACAACGGCAGCCTTTTTTGGAAGCGTGATGAATGTCTCTTTCTTACTAGCTGGAACTGTCTCTGTGAACCCGCTGCTTCTGCTCATAGCCATCATTATCATGGCAGCGAAAGGGAATGCAGGCAAATTTGGACTTGATTATGTCGCAGGTCCAGTCCTCAAAAGAACAATGAAAAGAAAGCCGCAGTTAGAAGTGGCATCATAATAAAGAAAAGCATCCTGAGCACAAGCTCAGGATGCTTTTTTATTTAAGAATCGGCTTTAATGAGGTTGATATGCAGGACGGTGAGCTCATGCTGACTCATATCTGGATCATGGCCTACGATAAATTCGAGTTCATAATCACCGGTTCGATACACATATTTTTTCTCTTTTGTCTGCGGAATGGTACTCACTGAATCCGCTGGTCCAAGCTGTTTCTTTAGTAACGAAGGGGTCATACCGCCGATATTTGTTTCTTTTTCTACATTTGTACCGAAATAACGGATTTCATCAATTTTGCCTTTCGCATCATAGTGAAAAGCAAATCCAGGATTCCCCATTTCAGCATGATACAAATCAAAGCTGCTTTGACCTGTTTCTGGATATGGATGTCCGAGCTGATGATGAACGTCTTTTTTTGTTTGAACGCCTATTTTCAGTCCCTTCGCATAGTAGGGCATTTGTCCTTTATGTGCCAGCTTATAAATGCTGTTAAGCGCGGCTTTTGGACCTTGAGGAATGGATTGCTCTGCTGCTGGTTTAATCATGGCGTGTGCTGAGACCGCAGGGCTGAAACCGAATAGGGCCGATGAAGCAAGTGAGGCAGTTACGACAAAAGCTGCTGTTTTCTTCATGATAAATCCCTCCTTCTTCTCCTATACCCGGGGCCATCATGATCAAACGTGAAAAGAACCAGCTGATCAAGGATCGGCTGGTTCTTAGCATGAGAACGTTATTTTGAAGAAGAGCTGGATTCATCTTTGGCGGAAGAGGAATCCTTTTCATCCTGTACTTTCTTTGTATAATCATAATCGTTGCGGTCAATCGGTGTAAAGCCTTTAGGCTTGTAGAAACGGAGTAAATCTTCGGTGACAATCTTATCAGATGTCTCCAGCATCTTTTTCACCGTTTCATTTTCTTGCGATGCCTTGTCAGTTGGCTCGATTTTCTCGCCTGTTTTGTTGCTGTAATAGTTATTGCCTACTTTCGTGTAGTCCTTAGACACGAAGTCACCGTTTCTAAATGGCACAAGCTCTTTAAAGTTCTTCGATAAGATATCAGAACCAGACATTAAATAGTTCTTCGTATCATCGCCAAGCAGGTGCAGAAGAGTTGGTGCGACATCGACTTCACCAGAGTATTTATGAATCTGTCCGCCTTTTACGCCAGGAACATGGATAAAGAGCGGCACACGCATGAGCTGCGCATTTTCATAATCTCCAATTTTTTGCCCTGTCACTTTTTCCATCGCTTCATTATGGTTTTCAGAAATACCGTAATGATCGCCGTACATAATAACGACTGTATTGTCATAGAGACCTGACTTTTTCAAATCGTTGAAGAACTGTTCAATCGCTTCATCTAAATAATGAGCCGATTGGAAGTAGTTATCGACGACAGAGTCACCGAAATCACCAGGCTCGAAATCAGTATCACCTTCATCCATTCCAAATGGGAAATGGTTCGATAAGGTAATGAATTTCGAATAAAACGGCTGCTTCATGTTTTTAAGAATTGGCATCGATTCTTTGAAGAACGGTTTGTCTTTCAGTCCATAGTTCTTCGTATCCTGCTCGTTCATATCGTAGTACTCAGAATCGTAAAATCTGTCATATCCAAAGGATTTAAACATTTCATTACGGTTCCAGAAGGTTTTCGTATTTCCATGGAATTCTGCTGACGTATATTGATCCTTCTTCAAAATACCAGGAAGTGCTTGATATGTGTTTTGCGCCTTGTTAATAAAAACAGAGCCCTGTGATAATGGGAATAACCCAGTATCCATCATAAATTCAGCATCAGACGTTTTTCCCTGTCCTGTTTGATGGAAGAAGTTATCAAAGTAAAACGTTTTGTTGTCGTGTGCCAATGAATTAAGGAATGGCGTTACTTCTTTTCCATTGACCTTATAATCAATGACAAAGTTTTGCAGAGATTCAAGAGAAATTGTAATGACGTTCATGCCTTTCGCTTTCCCGTAATAAGCAGGGTTAGGATCAGCGCTGTTCGCTTTTAAATAGTTCTCTACATCTGTCACGTCATTTGAATTTGCCAGAGCACGCTGGCTGTTTGATTTCACATTTTGAATGGCATCAAACACAGTAAAGTTATAAGCGCCTAAATATTTAACTAAATAATTGCGGTCGAACGATCTTGATAAAAGCTCTGGACGATCGATCTCTGCAGCCACTAAGTTTAAAACAAAGATCACAACAGAGGACACAAGGACGAGTCTAAACGATTTTGACTTTTGAACAGGTACAGTGGCTGTACTTGTTTGCTGCTGCCTTTTCATGCGGACTGCAAGTACGATCAAAATGATTGTATCAATAAAGTAAAACACATCAGTCCAACGCATGAGTGAAAATGCACTATCACCTAATTGTCCGCCATTCGTTCCTGCCTGCATCACTGTAGGCAGCGTGATAAAGTCATTGAAGAATCGATAGTACACGATGTTTGCGTATAGTAAAAAAGACATGAAAAAGTGAATCACAATGATAGCGGCAGGCTGCCATTTTTTCTTGAACAATAAAGCAAAGCCAAGAAAGAACAAGCTGGAGCTAATAGGATTCACGAAAAGCAAAATATGCTGAAGCACATTTGATATACCAAGTTTAAATTCGATTAAATACGCTGAATACGTTTTGAGCCATAGTAAGACGGCTGCAATCAGAAAGAAGCCGAGACCTCTTTTTTGAATAAATGTTTTCATATAAACACTCCTTTTCTCCGTTAAACGGAAGAGGCGGAACGAAAGAAAACGAACCATTAGAATATACCACGAAATGCACAAATAGAAAAGTCATAACCAGTGAAGAGCCTTTGGAAGCCTGTCCGAGCAATAAAAGGAGAGAAAATGAAAATATTCGCCCATCGAAAAACTTTTTATGAAAATCGACCTATTATTGACAGAAAATTCAGTAATTTTCCAGTTGCTATATCAATAAAACAGGTAAAAAGACACAAGTCTAAAGAATTAATTTGATTTCTACAATGGTCATTTAGAGAGTATTTCCATTGTTTCTTAATGTTTATGCAGGTTAAGCAAAAAAAATGAGCCATGGAATGGAACAAAGCGATGGATAAAAATTCCTCTCATACAATATATCAATATATTTTTGTGTTTCACGAAAATAATGGTTTTCATGTGTTTTTTAAGGGTTTTATTTATTTTAATAAGTGAACAAATTATCTAAATATACTTAAGTGAACATATTGAGACTATAAACTTCTGAATTGGGGTCGATATAGACAGTGACAGGAAATCTTCCATTGAAAGGATTGATAGTATATGACTGTACGAGCAGAGAACCTCGTTCAGAACTGGTTTCCGAGTGAGGACGGAAATGCAGGAGAGCGTAAAGAACTCATCAAATTGATGGAGCAGATCATTTCAGGGGTCGATGACCTGAAAGATCCCAACCGTGCACACCTTAAAGGTGAAAAGAATCGTGGGGAGGACTTTTACAAAAAGCTTACTGAAACAAGTCAAATTCCGATGAACGGCCAGCAAGCGGAACTTGTGAATGAAGAATTACTGAAGCTTTTACATAACCATCCATACCACACCAAGTATTTCTTCACGAACATTTTGCCAATGGCAAGTACACCAGGAATTTTAGGCATGCTGACAGCTATGCTGGTAAACGGAAACAACCTATGGGATGTTTATGGACCAGCAGGTGCGGAAGCTGAGGTCAGAGTGGTCTCAATGATGTCTAAGCTCATCGGATATGATCCAAATGTGAGCGGGGGATACACAACATGGGGAGGTCAAGGAGCGATTTTTTCAGGACTTCGTTTAGCGATCGCAAAGGCTGCGCCGGAGTCACTGCGAAAAGGAGTTCCGCAAAATCTTTATGCGTTTTGTTCTGATGCTGCACATTACAGCCTATTTAAGTCAATGGAAGCAACAGGACTTGGCACAAACAACTTAATCAGAATTAAGACGAATAAAGATCATTCAATGGATATGGAAGATTTGCGTTGTCAAATGGAACGTGTTGCACAGGGTGGCGGGATTCCCGTTTATATTGTTGCAACAACCGGAACAACAGATGCCATTGCAATTGATGATGTAAAAGGGGTACGTGAAACAGCAGAAACGATTTCTGAAAAGTATGATCTGAAGGTGCCGCATATTCATGCAGATTCGGCGCTGGGTGGATTCTTTGCTTTCTTTAATGAGTATGATGTATCGGAAAATCCGCTGCAATTCTCAGACGGTATTCTTCGTATGCTAAAAGAAATCAAAGCGAAATTCCAGCATCTGTCTCTTGCAGACTCGATGTGCTTTGATTTTCAAAAGCTTGGCCAAACACCTTACACATCCAGTTTATTCCTAGTGAAAAACGCTGCTGACTTAAAGCGTTTGGACCTGGAAGAACAGGAGACACCATATGTTGGCCATAGAGGCTACGGAGAATACCATACGGGTTATACACTGGAATGCTCAAGAATGGGAAGCTCGATCAGTATGCTGAGTGTGCTGTTAACGTTTGGGATTGAAGGCTATCAGCGCTTGCTTGGTCAATTCTTAGAAGTGAACCTTGCCTTCAGAGAAGCACTTAGTCGGGAAATTCCGCAAGCAGAAGTCGTGAATGATGACAACGTCGGAATGGCTACATTATTTAGAATTTACCTAGACGGCTCACCGCGTTTTCAAGAAGAGATTTCTGGCGAAGCGACTTCAATCGAAATTGAGCGGAACAATGAATTGAACAAAATGCTGTTTGAAAAGCTTGGAGAGAAAAGAGATGAGATGTTCTTTGGCGATACAACGAAGTTTTTACTTGTCAACTCGAAAGAAGGCCAAGAATTCTATCTAAGTGTTAGTAAGTTTTTTGTCATCTCACCTTATACGTTACCAGAGCATATCCCTCATATCGTATCTTATTTAAAAGATGTGATTGCATCTGTTTGTGGACAATTTGAAAATGTACATGCTTAAATCAAATCTGAGAGTGGAGATGTAGGAAAAAATGGCGAAACAAAGGAAATTTGGAGGATACACGATATCCTCTAAAATCATGTCAGTCGTTACCGTAACATTACTCGCAACCGTTGCATTATTCGTTCTAACCTTTTATCTAGTCAGCCAGGATTTATCATCCCAGTTATTAAAGCAATTTGATTATCGATTAACAACAGATATTGATACTGCCAAAAAAGAAATCGATAACATCGATGGAAACGTGCTCAGCATTAGCGGGAAGGATGATCCCATTTATGCCGAGATTAAAACGAAATTCACAGAGCTTCAAAAAGATCATACGCTTGAGAACTTATACGTGTTATCTAATAAAGGCGGTAAAGAAAGAATTATCGTATTAACTGGAGAAGACAATGATTTTGACCAGGATTATGCATTCTCAGATGAGATGAAACAAGCTCTTTCTGAAGATAAAATGGTCAAAAGTGATATTTACAAAGATTCATTTGGTACACATAAATCAGTCTTTTTGCCAATCAAGGATTCAGGCGGTGAGCTGACAGGGATTTTAGGCATTGATTTAGATGCGTCTGTCGTGCCTCAAACAACGCAGAAGCTGACGATCTATATCACAGTGGCATCTGCCATTGTGCTCATCGGTGGATTACTCTTCTCATACTTTATGGGAAGAAGAATTGCGAAACCAGCACGTTCATTGATGGAATCAGCGAACCGAATTGCTGACGGTGATTTAACTGGTGTGGTAGAGGTTGAAAGTAAAGACGAGATCGGCCAGCTTGCCGCATCCTTCCAAAAGATGCAGGGGCGGATCAAAGAGCTCATTTCGAAAATCTCACACTCATCTAGTGAAGTGTCGAAAATGTCTTCACAGCTTCGTACGGTGACGAACGAATCGAGTCAAAGTGCGCAGCAAGTATCAGAAGCCATGACGAATATGAGTGAAGGAATCAATGATTCTGTCGCAAATATTACGGATTGTACGACATCCGTTGCTGAGATCGATACGCAAATCGAAGGTGTCACAAAAGAAGTTGATGAAATGAAATCTGTTTCATCTAACGTACAAGAGCAGTCAGAATCTGGTCAAAAATTAGTGAACCATGTGCTTGATCATCTGAATATGCTACATGACAAGATGACCAACTCAAAGCAGGCAGCAGAAGAATTACAATCTCATTCAACGGAGATTGAAAGTGTCATCTCGATTATTACAGACATTTCAGCACAAACGAATCTGCTTGCACTGAATGCTTCCATTGAAGCGGCACGTGTTGGAGAAGAAGGAAAAGGCTTTGCTGTTGTGGCAGATGAGGTGCGCAAGTTAGCTGAACAATCAGCGGATGCGGCTAAAACCGTTTCAGACCTTGTCATCGGTACACAGGAAAACAGTCAGCGCGTTCTTGAAAGCGTAGAGGAAAGCAGTAAAGCAGTGGAAGAAGGACGTGAGCAAATGGAAGGCACGTCACAAAACTTCGCTTTGATTTACGACGGTGTGTCCCAGTTTTCAAGAAGAACGAACAATTTGCTTGCTTCTATTAAGCAAGTTGAGAAAGCATATCAAACGATTTCTACATCGATTGAGCAAATTTCTGTTGTATCGGAAGAACATGCAGCCAGCTCTCAAGAAGTGGCGGCAGCAACAGAACAGCAAAGTGCTGGTATGCAGCAAATTTCAAGTGCGATTGAACAGCTCTCTGATATGTCGGATGACTTAGCACAAATGGTCTCAACCTTCAAAGTCGACAATAAATAACGAGAAAGGGCTAAAATATTTTAGCCCTTTTTCTCTTTTTAGCGAAGAAGGGACGAGCACCTGAGCGCAGGATAGACACCGAATGCGAGGGCTTGTTTAGATGCTGAAGCTGGCTCTTGTGAGAGAGCCAGCTTTTTTGCTATGCTTAATCAAATACTTGCGGCGAAAGGAGAAACGCTATGGATTTTGCGCAGAGATTATCAGAAGAACGGATCAAAAAAGCGATGGATAACGGGGCTTTTGAAGGATTATCTGGCTTTGGGAAGCCTCTGCCAAAAGATGATGCTGCTCATGTACCAGAAGAACTTAGAATGGGCTACCGCATCATGAAAAATGCCGGATTTGCTGGGGAAGAAACAGCGCTGAAAAAAGAACTCATGACTGTCAAAGAGCTGCTTCGCTCCAGTATAGACGGAGAGGAGAGAAAAAAGCTGTCTCTCATATGTGAAGAAAAACAAAAACGTCTGGATGAACTTACATCTAAGCGCCAAACTTTTGCCCGTCCAGCTTCCTCCTTCTATAAAAATAAGGTATACGAGAAATTAACGGAGCATAAAAAAAGATGATGACACGCTGCCTCTCCCTGAGCACATTGAGGGGGCTTTTTTTATGTAAGCGCTGCAGTTTGTTGTTGACTACATGTATATACAAATATAAAATAAGAATCAAACATGTATATACAAGTTTTTTGGTTCTTTTTTCTTATATAAAAAAACGATCTCGGAGGGGATAGTATGGCTGATTATCAGGCAGCAGCAGATCAGATTGTGAAAGCCATCGGCGGCAAAGAAAATATTGATCAAGCGACACATTGTGTAACAAGACTGCGCTTTGTGCTGAAAGATGAAGGTAAGGTGGATGAGAAAGCACTTGAACAAATTGAAGAAGTGAAGGGATCTTTCTCAGCGAACGGTCAATACCAAGTGGTGATCGGCCAAGGGGTCGTCAATCGAGTATATGCCGAAATGGTGAAACAGACGGGGATTGGTGAAGCCACAAAAGAGGACGTCAAGCGTGCCTCTGATCAGAAATTGAATCCATTGCAGCGTGCTGTGAAAACGCTTGCGGATATCTTTATACCGATTCTTCCTGCCATCGTCACAGCCGGTTTATTAATGGGAATTAATAATATTTTAACAGCTCCTGATATTTTCTTTGATCAAAAATCGATTGTGGATGTGTATCCGGCATGGGCTGATTTAGCGAATATGATCAACTTAATTGCAGGCACTGCTTTCACCTTCCTGCCAGCATTAATTGGCTGGTCAGCTGTGAAGCGGTTTGGGGGGAATCCGCTTTTAGGAATGGTCCTTGGGCTAATGCTTGTACATCCAGACTTGTTAAACGCATGGGGCTATGGAGCGGCTGAGAAGACCGGTGACATTCCCGTTTGGAACTTGTTTGGTCTTGAAGTGCAGAAGGTAGGCTATCAAGGACAGGTTCTTCCGATACTCGTTGCCTCTTATTTACTTGCAAAGCTCGAATTGTTTATCACAAAACGGACACCTGAAAGTATTCAGCTTTTAGTTGTTGCACCGATTACGTTATTAGTCATTGGATTTTTATCATTTATCGTCATTGGACCTGTTACCTTTGCAATCGGTAATGTTTTAACATCTGGACTTGTAGCTGTATTCCAGCAATTCGCAGCACTTGGCGGTCTATTATATGGCGGACTGTATGCAGCATTAGTCATTACAGGAATGCACCATACGTTCCTCGCTGTGGATATTCAATTGATTAACTCAAAGCTGCACGGCACGTTCCTATGGCCAATGCTTGCACTGTCCAATATCGCACAAGGATCAGCTGCACTGGCAATGATGTTTGTCTTAAAAGATGAAAAGCAAAAAGGACTTTCGCTGACATCAAGTATTTCTGCTTATTTAGGAATTACCGAACCGGCGATGTTTGGGGTCAACCTGCGTTATCGATTCCCATTTATTTTTGCACTGATCAGCTCAGGATTAGCCGGTATGTTTATCGCCTCTCAAGGGGTGCTGGCAAGCTCAGTTGGTGTTGGAGGCATTCCAGGAATCTTCTCCATTATCCCGAAATATTGGGGGGCATTTGCAATTGGAATGGTGATTGTACTCATCCTCCCATTCATCGGTACTCTTTTATATGCAAAACTAAAAAAGAAGAAGGATTTTTCAGAAGAACTTAACTAGTGGTGGTGAAGGAAATTGAATCAGCAATCAAATGAACCGTGGTGGAAAAAAGCGGTGGTCTATCAAATTTATCCGAAGAGCTTTTTAGATACAACGGGCTCTGGTACAGGGGATATCAATGGCGTGACGAAAAAGCTTGATTACATCAAAGAGCTTGGGGCGGATTGTATTTGGCTCACGCCAATGTATGAGTCCCCGCAGCATGACAACGGCTATGATATTAGTGATTATACAAAAATCCATGACATGTACGGCACAATGACAGATTTTGAACGCATGCTGAAGGAAGCGCATGAGAGAGGAATACGAGTCATCATGGATCTAGCCGTTAACCATACATCCATTTTCCATGAGTGGTTTCAAGCCTCGCGTGAGTCAAAGGATAACCCTTACCGAGATTATTATATTTGGAAGGAGCCAAAAGCGGACGGATCTCCTCCGAACGATTGGCAGTCGAAATTTGGCGGCCCAGCCTGGGAACTAGACGAAATAACAGGAGATTATTATCTCCATTTATATGATGTCACTCAGGCGGATCTCAATTGGGAGAAGGATGAGGTGCGCAGGAAAGTATATGACATCATGCACTTTTGGTTTGAAAAAGGAATTGATGGGTTCAGGCTGGATGTCATCAACAACATTTCAAAGGATCAGCGCTTCTTAGATGATGCCGGACAATCTGTGCAAGGCGACGGCCGCATGTACTATACGGACGGGCCGAGAATTCATGAATTTCTGCATGAAATGAACCAGGAGGTTTTTTCGAAATACGATAGCATGACAGTTGGAGAAATGTCTTCAACGAATATCGCAGACTGCATTCGGTATACAAGACCTGATCGGCAGGAGCTGGATATGACGTTTAACTTCCATCATTTAAAGGTGGATTATCCAAACGGCGAAAAGTGGGCGATCGCACCATTTGATTTTCAAGAATTAAAGTCGATTCTGTCTGAATGGCAGACGAAAATGCATGAGGGCGGCGGCTGGAATGCGCTGTTCTGGTGCAATCATGATCAGCCGCGTATCGTCTCAAGATATGGTGATGATGACACGTATCATCAGCAATCAGCGAGGATGCTGGCGACCACGATTCATCTGATGCAGGGGACTCCTTATATTTATCAAGGTGAGGAAATTGGCATGAAGAATCCTCGCTTTGAGGACATTTCGTCTTACCGTGATATCGAATCACTCAATATGTACGAAGTCATGCTTGAAAAGGGAAAATCAAAGGAAGAAGCACTCGCCATTTTACAGGTCAAGTCAAGAGATAATGCGAGAACTCCAATGCAGTGGACCTCAGAGAAGAATGCAGGCTTCTCAACAGGAACGCCTTGGATTGAGCCAGCCGATAACGACATTTCGGTCGAAGCTGCGTTAAAAGACCGGACGTCCATTTTCTATCATTACCAAGCCCTTTGCAGACTGCGTAAAGAACTTGATGTGATCACATATGGCAGCTTTTCCTTACTTTTAGCAGAAGATCCAAAGATTTTTGCTTATGTTAGAGAAAGCAAGAATGAGAAGCTCCTCGTGATCAACCACTTTTATGCAGGGGAGGCGGACTTTACGCTTCCTGATGAGCTTGTGCAGGCTGTAGATGAGATGGAGGGGCAAGTCCTGTTATCCAATTATGAGGATGTGCCGGCACATATCAAGGGATTTACGTTGCGCCCATATGAGTCAATCGTTTATCATTTAACCAAACGCTAGAAAATGGGGCGGAGGGAAAATGAAAGAGAATAAGTTTCGAGTGATTTATGATCAGCTCGCAAGACGAATTGAGCAAGGTGAATGGCAGGATAAAGGCATCCTCCCATCAGAGCATGAACTTTCTATCATGTACGACACGTCCCGGGAGACGGTGAGAAAGGCATTAAATATTCTGGTGCAAAATGGCTATATTCAAAAAATCCGCGGGAAAGGTTCTGTATTGCTGAATCGGGAGAAAATGCAGTTTCCTGTTTCAGGTCTTGTCAGCTTTAAAGAGCTTTCCCAAACGCTTGGCCGAAAGACGGTCACAACAGTTCATGAATTTGGTTTAATCAAACCGGATCAGTATATTCAGTCTCAGCTGAAAATTGATGAACAGACAGACGTCTGGAAAGTCATTCGATCTCGCAATATTAGCGGTGAAGAGGTGATTTTAGACAAGGACTACTTTTTGCAAAAGCATGTCGAAGTATTGTCTAAAGACATATGCGAAGGATCAATCTACGAGTATATTGAGGGAGAACTCGGTGTATCGATCAGCTATGCTCAAAAAGAATTTGTGGTAGAGCCATGTACAGAAGAGGACGCCAAGTACCTTGATTTGAAGGGATTTGACCATGTCGTTGTGGTAAAAAATTATGTGTTCTTAGAGGATACGAGTCTATTTCAATACACAGAAAGCCGTCACCGATTAGACCGCTTCAGATTCGTCGATTTTGCTAGAAGAGAAAGAACGGACAGAGCCTAGGCTCTGTCCTTTTCAGGTTATGGGAAAAGTAGATGACGAATAGATCACTACTTTCTGGAGGAAAGATGATGAGAGTAAATAGACCATTAAAATTAAGAGATTTAGAAATATTCAGTGTGATGAAAGATCAGCAGATTTTATGTTATGTCATCATTGAAGATACTCGAAAACCGTTTACGGCAGAAGACAGAAAGCTGGAACCTTTATGTTATATGGATGAAGAAGATATACAAGCGTATTTGAATGTTTTTCATATTTCCATTATCAATGATGAAAAATTAAGTGAAGAGGATTTAACTCTTGTAGAAGATTATTTTGCAGACTTTGTGAATAATACAAACTTAACGAATTTTATTATAAGAGATTATGTTCAAGAGGATTTATATGCCGTCGATGATGAAGATGACATCACATTCTTCAATAGAATGCTGCGTCATATAGGATCAGATGAGGTGAAACAATTTGATAAACGCAATTGGATTTATTTATCCCAAGATTGAGATGAGAAAAGACAGAGCATAGGCTCTGTCCTTTTCTTTTAGGATGATACATTTTTTCTTGTACGCTTGCGCTGGTAGTAATATAGGATACCGCCTGAGGCAAGCATGAGTACGCCAATCAATACAGCTGTATACATCATTGTTGCTGTATTCGGGAGTGTGCCGCCTGGGAGTCCGGTTCCATCTTGGTTTGGATCTGTACCTGTACCTCCGCCTGGCGCTGATGTACCGCCGTCTCCGCCAGTTTGATCTGGCGTTGTTCCAGCTGCCCCGCTTTGGTTGAGTACGGTATATTCGCTGAAGTGTTCAGTTTGACCTGATACGACACCATTTTCGAACGATCCGTTACTTGTTTTTGCATAACGGTTTTTCTTGCGGTCTACATAATATACACCAGGTTTCTTCGCCTTTTGAGGCTCATCTAATGTAAAGGATAGTGTGACAGGATCTTTAAAGGTAGAAACCTTTTTCTGATCTTGTTTGATTTGGAAATCATACGTATCCGTTAATGCATTTTTCACCTTATCCGTCTTTGTCATCCATATATCTGCGCTTTTCTCGGACAAGTTAGAGAGCGGTAATGCGAGTCCCACTTTGTCATGATAGATGGTGACGTTTGGATCTTGCTCTCTTTTCTTCAGCTCGGCTACCTGTGCTTTTGATAGAGACAATTGAACGTTTTTCGCTTCGCTCGCTTTGTCTAAATAGAGCAATGCTTTGTTTGTATGCTGCACATACGTTTGGAATTTCTCATCATCTTGAATGTCATAGGTGCTTTTTCCTTTCGCACGCGGAAGGAACACTTCTTTCACCCTGTGATCGATGACAGGAGAAATATGCCCGCCGTCTGCCTGTTCAATTTGCTCTTTGAAGATTTCATAGTCAACATAGCCTAAGTCTTCGCCGTGAGAGGCTTCTGTAAAGACACTGTAGCCATCTCCGCCTGTGCCGACAAATGCGTTTGTCGCCACGCGGTATGTTTTCTTATCATCAATGTCTGTTAGTTTGCCGTTTTCGTCTTTCAGTTTGACATCAATGAGTCTGCTGCCAGCTGGTTTACTCAGTGTAAACGTATATTCAATGCCGGCTACATGAGGGAATGCGCCGCCGCCTTCCTCAATGCCTGAAAGCCCTTGTTCGAGTGCTTTCTTAATTTGGCTGCCTTTTAAATCTGCGACATAGAGTGTGTTTCCAAATGGCATGACCGTTAAAATATCACCTAAAGTGATATCTCCTTTTTCAATGCTGCCTCGAATTCCGCCGCCGTTTGTGATGGCAAGATCAGCACCAGCAGATTCTTGCGCTTTCTTCAGCATGCCGTCAGCAATAAAGTTCCCAAGGTTCGTTTCCTTTGCACGGACATGCTCGCGTTGTCCATCTAAGAGGACATCAGCAGACCCGACTTTTTCCGTTTTTAAATCTTGAATATCTGCCTTGTACTGATCGAGGATCGCTTTTGCATCAGCATCTTCTTTGACAGAGTCATCGATGGTGATGAGATCAAAAGAAGATTCCTTTGGCTGTACGACTCCTTTTTGATTAAAGGCCACGTCTACTTTTCCTAAAAATTGTCCGTAGTCTTTTACCTGTGCGACAATCGTTGGTTCTTTCTTATTGACGACCTTTAATTTTTCAACAAGGGTGTGCGTGTGACCGCCAATGATTAAATCAATACCATCTACTTTTTGAGCAAGCTCAAGGTCACGGTTATAGCCAATGTGTGTTAAAGCAATGATTTTGTTGATTTTTTCTTCTGTTTGAATCGTGTTGACTGTTTCTTTTGCTTTCTTGTATGCATCCTTGAATTGAATGTTCGGACCGCTGCTGGATGTAATGGCCGTGTCTTCAGTGGTTAAGCCGAATACAGCCACCTTTTCACCGTTTACATCAAGCAGAATGTATGGGTAAATCCCAGCTTCTTTTTTCTCACCAGCTTTAAATGTCGCTGGCTTTTTCACTAAGCCGCTCAATTGTTTTTCCTTAGAGACATCAACGTTTGATGACACAATCGGGAATGCAGGCTTTTCAAATTGGTGACGATTTTTCGCATCTACATCTGAAGCATCACCCGTCAGGAATTGACGAAGAACAGAAGGACCTTTGTCAAATTCATGATTACCAAACGTCATGGCATCATATTTCATTAAGTTCATTAGTTTTAGGTCGGCAAGTCCTTGCCATTTTGTGAAATATAGGTCACCAGAGAAGACGTCTCCAGCATCTAATAAAATGTTGTTTTTGCTTTCGGCTCGAACTTCTTTAATCTTTGTTGCACGTCTTGCTGCATCATCAAGGTGTGCATGTGTATCGTTTGTATGCATCACCGTTAAATTCCAGTTGTCTGATGCAGGCGGTTCTGTTGTGCCATCTTCTTTAAAGGCTAGCTTGTACACGCCAAGACCATCTGTGCTGGCGTTACGAACAAAGTCTATGCTGCTTGATTTTTCAGCAAACGGCTTAGCCATAAGAGAAGATTCGAATGTGACTGTTGCGCCTTTGATTGGTGCAATGGACCAGTTTTGATCCGCACTTGGGTTGATGGTTTTTTGTTCGATAATATAATCCATCAGTACTTGGCGGTTCTCATCAGCTGAGGCAAGCACCACTTTATCTTGCGTCAGATGCGGGAAGCCTCCGCCGCCAGAAGCTCGATAGTTGTTCGTCACGACTAAAAATTCTTGATTGTCAGAGACTGGTTTCCCGTTGAAGGACAGGTTTTTGATGCGGTTTGCATTTGCATTGACAAGGGTGCCTGTTGTGCTGTACTTAGCAGGCTGCGTCACATCGACTTGATAGGTGACACCATCGATCACATCAAAGTTATACGAGCGGTATTCTTCGTTTAAAATAGGCTGTTCATTTGAATCGTTTGGTTTGATTTGATTAAACTGTCCGGCAGACATCTCGAGCCAGTCTTTGACTTCACTGCCTCTCAGTTTGACAATCTGCACGGTGTTATCGTAAAGGTAGAGATCGCCGATATTTTTAATCGCTAAATCACCTTTTGCGATATTCGTATAATAATTCACACCGTTTCGACCGCCGGCTTTAAACGGGGCGCCTGCAGATAAAATCGGTAAGTTTTTGTACGCGGTATCCTTCATTTTTTCTTGTGCATACCATTTTTGTGCATCTGTCACAATTTGAATAGAAGGGTCATCCATCACTTGAGCAAAAAAGCTGTTAATGTCTGCTTCTGTTTTACCGACAGGTTTTCTCACATAATCAAGTGTGTTTTGATGCGTTGTTTGAATGGCATCTTTCACAGTGCTGTTTTGAGAGGTGACTCCTGCAACAGATTCAATCTTTCCTGTTCCATCTGTGACCTTCCATTTGCTGCCGTCAGGCTCTAATGTTAAATCAATGACTCCGAGGTAGCTTCCCCAGTTTTTTGACATGACGACTGGAATACCGTTGATGGTTCCTTTTGAGACATCGAATTTGTCGACGCCGCTATATTCAGCGCTTGGGAATGTGCCGTGCTGGTGGCCGGACACGATCGCATCGATGCCTTTTGTTTTCGTGGCAAGATCAAAGATCATATTTTCTGACCCTTTAGGTGAAGCGGTTTTTTCAATTCCTGTATGGGCAAGGGCGACGATGATATCTGCGCCTTTTTCCTTCATTTCAGGAATGGTTTCATTGGCAGATTCGACGATATCCTGCACTTGAACTTGTCCATCTAAATTCTTCTTATCCCACGTCATAATTTGTGGTGGAACGAATCCTATGTAACCGACTTTCACAGTTTGGGAAGCTCCGTTTGCATCTTTAAAGGTCTTATCTTGGATCACATAAGGCGTAAAACGGTGTTCTCCATTTAACTTTTTGACGTTCGCATTGACAATCGGGAAGTTAGCCCCGGCAATAGTACCATCAAGAAATGATAATCCGTAGTTAAATTCATGATTGCCAAGTGTTCCTGCATCGTACTTTAGTTTGTTGAGTGTATGAATAATGGGGTGAACCTTTGTTTGATTGATGATACTGTCTTTTTCATTTTTATAAACGTATTCTCCAAGAGGGGTTCCTTGAATCAGGTCTCCGTTATCAACAAGGAGTGTATTTGGATTTTGTGAACGGTGCTTTTCAATCAGCTCGGCTGTTTTTGCCAAACCAAATTCATTTGTTTCTTTGTCGCTGTAATAATCGTAATTCATCATGTTCGCATGAACATCCGTTGTGGCTAAGATGCTGACTTTTACGGCATCGCCGTTTTCTATTGCTGCATGAGTAGGTACTGCTGGGAGAATGAGACTAATCATCATAATGGAAGTGAGCAGAATAGACAGGTTTTTCCTTCGTTTAGACCTATGTGCTTGCTTCTTCACCTGATCTCCGCCTTTCTAATTTTTTTGACCACAATACCTATTGTAGAAATGTTTCGTTAACTTTTGTAGTTATTTTTTGCAGATTATTGTAAAGATAACATAAATCATACGAATTACCTTGTTGAGGGAATATAAATAAGTCTAAATGCTTATTTTCATCATAAGGGGTTTTCTGATCGGGATAGGATGTTTGATTTCAATGTACCCGGGTATAGTGTGTAGTGTAACGATAATCAAGCAGGAGGGTTTCTACATGGGTAAGAAAATTGCAGTTGTATTAACAGATTACTTTGAGGATGTTGAATTCACCGAGCCTGCAAAAGCCTTTAAAGATGCAGGCCATGAGGTCACAGTGATTGAAAACGAAAAAGGAAAAACAGTGAAAGGGAAGCAAGGAGAAGCAGAAGTGAGAGTGGATGCGTCCATTGATAACGTGAAGCCTGAAGACTTCGATGCACTTCTGATTCCTGGCGGGTTCTCACCAGACATTCTGCGTGCAGATGATCGCTATGTCCAATTTACAAGAGCATTTATGGACGAGAAAAAACCAGTATTTGCGATCTGTCACGGACCGCAATTGCTCATTACAGCGAAGACGCTGGAAGGCAGAGGCGCGACTGGCTATACATCCATTCAAGTAGATATGGAAAACGCAGGCGCAAATTTCCAAGATGAAGAAGTTGTTGTTTGTCAGGATCAGCTTGTGACAAGCCGTACACCTGATGACATTCCAGCATTTAACCGTGAATCATTAAAACTGCTCGCAAAATAAGCAGTTTTGACAGGATAAACAAAGCCAGCACCTTGCGGGGTGCTGGCTTTTTCTGCGCATGGATGGAAGAAAGCGGCGTAAACCGCAATCCAGTTACCTTTGCACGATTATTTTCTTAAGTTTTTTAGCTCGCTTGCGATGGCTTGCATTTCACTTGGGCTGAATGAAGATTTTTTCATCACCATTTGGTGTAGAAATTCAATATCTTCGTACTTGTCTGGACTGAAGTCCTCGGCTTTGATGACTCCAATGTTCAGCATATTTAACTTTTGCGAAATGTCTTCAATCAGCTGATTGACTTCAGCCGCTTTTTGCTCTGACAAGGGCGGCACGTCCTTTCCTGCATATGTGTTGAATAATATGTCTATTTTAACAGAAATGCAAAAGAATAAAAGGGCTATTAAGACGACACCGAGATGTTTTTCTCCTTTTTCTCCTGCTTGATCTTATCAATGATTCGTTTAGATTCAAACACGACAACCCCAGATAAACCGATGAGGCCGATTAAGTTAGGAACAGCCATCAGTCCGTTTAGCATATCCGCCACGCCCCAGACGAAATCATTCTTAAACACGGCACCGAAAAAGACAGCAATAACAAACACAACACGATAATACATCACATATGAATCTTTCGCCAAATATGTAAAGCATTTTTCGCCATAATAGGACCAGCCAATAATGGTGGAATAGGCGAATAAAAGTAAGCCGATTGCAACAATGATTGAGCCGATTGGACCAAGGAAATGAGCAAAGGATAACGAGGTGAGTGCATCACTTTTTTCTGTGACGTACATATCGGCCATGACAATTGTGATCCCTGTAATGGAACAAACAATCATCGTATCAATAAAGACTTGCGTCATTGACACAAGCGCTTGACGAGCAGGCATATCTGTTTTGGCAGCAGCTGCAGCGATTGGTGCAGAACCGAGACCCGCTTCATTGGAAAATACCCCTCTCGCCACACCCCAGCGGATTACGGTGCCGATTGCACCGCCTGCAACGGCTTGACCTGTAAATGCATCCGTAAAAATGAGCCCGACGGCACTTGGGACAAGATCCGCATTCATGACAAGAATGATCAGTCCGCAAATGACGTAGAATAAAGCCATGACCGGTACAAAAATAGCCGTCACACGGCCAATGCTTTTAATCCCGCCTAAAATCACGAGGGCAGTAAAGGCCGTAATAATAATGCCGGTGATCCATGTTGGAATTTGAAAGGTTGAATTCATGACACCAGAAATCGAATTTGACTGCACGAGATTCCCAATCCCAAAGGCAGCCGTAGCGCCAAAAATAGCAAACAGCACCCCTAGCCATTTTTGCTTCAAGCCATGCTCCAAATAGTACATCGGCCCGCCGGACATTTCCCCTTTTTCATTTTTGACACGGTATTTCACTGCGAGAACAGCTTCAGCATATTTTGTCGCCATTCCAAAGAACGCTGCAAACCACATCCAAAACACAGCGCCTGGTCCGCCGGCAATGACAGCAGAGGCGACCCCTACAATATTTCCCGTTCCAACCGTTGCAGCAAGGGCTGTCATTAATGCTTGGAAGTGAGAAATATCACCTTCTGATGTCTTATCTTGCTTTGAAAATGCTAGCTTAAGCGAATAGGGGAGCAGCCTAATTTGAATGAAGAGCACGCGAAAGGTAAGGTAAATCCCTGTCCCCACGATCAAAAACAAAAGCGGCGGTCCCCATAATACATCATTGATACTGCTGACAATCTGTTCTACCCATCCCATATGTATCCCCCTTTATTTGTTTATTTCTCCTAAAGTGTCACCTTTTTTTGTATAATGTGTCAATGCCGATGGGAGTTTTTCTTGAAAAGTTTTCAAAAGAAAAAGGGCTTGATATGATAGAGAAAAGGTTTCCGAAAGCAGTTCTTAGGGAAAAGATAGGAGGAGAATGAAGGATGATTCATGTATTATTCGTATGTCTTGGCAATATTTGCAGATCACCGATGGGAGAGGCCATGTTTAGAAAACGAGTAGAAGATGAGGGGCTAAGCGAGCACTTTGTCATTGATTCAGCAGGCATTGGCGGCTGGCATCAAGGCAGCCCTCCGCATGAAGGAACACGAAAGCTGCTTGATGAAAAAGGGATCAGCTATGAAGGGATGTCCGCAAGACAAATCATAGATGAGGACATCACAGCATACGACTATATCATTGCGATGGATGCTGAAAATGTAGGGGCACTTCGCAGTATAGCCGGCTATGGGAAACATCACTTTATTGGCCGTCTTCTTGACTTTGTTGAAGACGACGATCGAGATGATGTGCCAGACCCTTATTACACTGGAAACTTTGAGGAAGTACATGATTTAATTGAAAAAGGAATTGTTCGTTTTTTGACGTATGTAAAAAAAGAGAAACACCTTTAACTGAAAGGAGATCAGACGAGATGGAAGAAAAAAATCAAATCATGCTTCGAGGAGCTGTGATAGGAGCAGCTTGCGGCGCACTGCTGACATTATTTCATCGGCCAACGAGAATCGCGCTCAAAGACAAATGGGATGACTGTCAGGAAAAGCTGGCGGAATACCGTCAGGAGCCAGCCAGAATTTCTGCTTGCATGAAAGAAAAAATGGAAGAAACGAAGCAGCTGATGCGAACAGTCTCAGATGATTTGTCATTTTTAAATGAACAAGTCAATCAGTTAAAGGAAACAACTCCAAAAGTATTAGAGATTATTGAAGAAACAAAGGATCACTTTCGATCGAAATAGAAAGATTGATCATTGGAGATGAGGCGTATGGGTTTTATTAAAGCGTTAATTGAACGCTTTTTGCTGCATGAAGGACCGGCAAAATCTGCTGAGCTTGCTTACTTCTTTTTGCTTTCATTATTTCCGTTTCTCATCTTCGTGCTGACGCTCGTTGGATATTTGCCGCTGACGTCGAAGGATGTCCTAAGCGTCATCTCTGGTTATGCGCCAGAAGGAGCGCTTTCGATGATTGAATCCATTGCCGAAGAGACACTGAACAGCCGTAACGGCGGATTGCTGTCATTCGGGATTATTGCCGCCCTTTGGTCTGCATCTAACGGGATTAATGCCGTCGTCAGAGCATTTAACCATGCTTACGAAGTTGAGGAAAATCGTTCCTTCATTCTCGTACGTTTAACATCCATCATCTTAACGATAGCGATGGTTCTTACGATTATTTTTGCCTTAATGCTGCCTGTCTTTGGAAAAGAACTTGGCTTATTTCTCGCTGAATTAGTCGGGCAGTCAGATGCCTTTCTCACCATTTGGACGGCCATGAGGTGGATCATTAGCCCGCTGATTTTATTGATTGTGTTTACAGCCTTGTACTATTTCGCCCCAAACATTAGATTGAAATTGAAATTTGTTCTGCCAGGCGCTATTTTTGCCTCGATTGGATGGATTTTGGTGAGCATGCTGTTCTCATTTTACGTAGGCGAGTTTGCTAATTACAGTGCGATGTACGGAAGTATTGGGGGAATCATTATTTTAATGATCTGGTTTTATTTAACCGGCATCATGATCATTCTTGGCGGCGAGCTCAATGCGCTTTTACATAAGCGTAAAATCGTACCAGGCAAGGTGTGAAGAAATCCGGGCATCCTAAAGAAGAACGAACATGTTCAATCTTGATAGATGGGGGAATCACATATGTCCAAACAATCGAAAAAAGGCGGAAGCAACACGAAACAAAACAAAGGCCATCAGCCAAAGCACAAAACAAGCGGCAGTGCAAACGGGCAAAATGGTTATCATTAAATGAAAAAAACTCCTCTGCATAGATGCAGGGGAGTTTTTATTTCGACAATCGTATATATCGCTTAAGAATAAAAGCTGTATCAGGTTTTGACTGGTAATGAGGATCATGCTGAAACCCTGCGTTTATCGCTACACGTTCACTTCTGACATGGCCAGCAGGACAAAAAATTTCAAATCCATCGACTTTAGGAGCAAAGGTATCTGTCATATATTTCACGATGGCTGTCACAATGCCCTGTCCCTGCGCGTCTTCATCAATCCAATAACCGATATTGCCTAATTGTTGATCAAATGTCAGACGGAACACACCGATTAATTGCTCGTTCAGCTGAATGCCAGCTTCCAACCCTTTTTGTTCATTGTAGGTGGTTTGAGTTGATTGAATAAACGTTTTGACCGCTTCTATGCTTTTGCAGTGATGAACCCAAGGCAGCCACTCCCCTAAATGGGCCTTATTCTTTTGAATAAGGCTAAATAGTGAGTCCGCATCATCTAATTGTAGAGATGCCAAAGTCAATTCATTTGTGATGTGATATGTAAACAACGATTGATCCCCCATTTTAGTGACTTTCCAGCACTGCCTGCGTTCTCCCAAATCGAACGCAGCAAAACACAAATAATATGACGATGCTGACAAGGTAAAGTAAATTCATTCCTTCAAACGTTTGCACAAAGAATCCTCCGAGTACCGGCCCGAGAATACTGCCTGCACTAAACGCCATCCCGCACATTAAATTCCCGGCGGGAAGAAGATGCTTTGGCAATAAGTCGGTCATAAAACTGATGCCAAGCGAGAAGGTAGAGCCTACAGCCATTCCAGCGATAAAGAAACAGATGGCCACAGCCAAAACGGATTGAATGAAAATCCCTGCCAAAAGGAAAAAGAATGATCCAGCGAGTGTCACACATAAAATGATGCGGCGCCTGCCAAACCGGTCACTAAGCATCCCAAGAGGAAGCTGAAAGACAATGCTCCCAATGGCAAACGCAGGTAAAATAAACGCAACTGCATCTACTGTCACACCGCTTCTTAGCGCATATACAGGGAAGTTACTATTAAGCGTCGTTTCTAAAAAGCCGTAGCAAAATGGCATCATAAAGGCGACCCAGCCAAATTGAAAGGCCTTTTTAAAGCGCTTCAAGCTGTTTGTCTGCTCTGACGTTTGCACTTCGCCTGTATCTGGATATGTATTTTTTAAAACAAACACAAGCAGCCAAATACATAAACTAACGGCACCAGAAATAATAAAAGGCAAGGCTGGATTGATCTCAATGAGCGGCGTTAAAAAAGGGCCGGCGGCAAAACCGAGTCCAAATGATAATCCATACAATGAAATATTTCGTCCGCGATTTCTTGATGATGAAGCATAGGTCACCCACGTCTGTGTAGAGAAATGCAGCATATGGTCACCAATCCCGATCATGAGCCGGAGGAAAAACCAGACGACATAAGATTCAAAAAACACAAAGCTAAACAAGCTTAAAAAGACAGCAGCTCCTCCAATGACGATTAACGGCTTAAATCCAAACCGGCGAAGCGGTGCTTCCATAAAAGGAGACGCAAGCAGCACACCGAGATATAAGCCTGTGGCATGCAGGCCGTTTAACGTAGGAGAAGTGCCGGCATGTTCAAAAATAATGGAAATGACAGGAAGTAATGCACCCTGTGAAAAACCGGATACGGATACCAGTAAAATTAAAATCATAAAGTGAATTCTCGACATAAGATGCTCCTTACAAGTTCATGATTTCATCGTACAATGGAACCAGAGGGGTTTCAATAGAAAGGTGGAAAAGGAATGAAGCTGACATACGAAAAGGATCATTGGATCGCACTTATTGAGGACAGGCAGCTGCCTATTTCAGGAACAGAAGAACTGGGGTACCGCCCATCTCAATTGCTCACCTCAGCCATTGCAGGCTGCTTTGGAGAAATGCTCATTCATGTATGCCGTAAAAAGCGAATATCCTATGAAGGGATGACGATCACATCTGAAACGACAAGGGCAGGAGCTGTAAACAAAATTTCCTGCATTCATTTACATATCTTATTTGAAGACATCAATACATCTGATGAACAAATCGATAAAATGATCACCCTTGCATTGAAGCACTGCTCTATGGTGCAGTCCGTGAAAGAGAGTATTGATATCACCCTCTCACACGCGCGAATCTAAAATGTATACGATGACGGCACTCACGAAAGAATAACAGTCAGACATATGTAAAGGAGAATGGCTGTATGAATCGTTTATTTCTTGTGATTGTCGCAATCGGTGTTCCGCTATCGGTGATTGGCAGTTTTCTTCATTTCCCGCAGGTCATCATGTTTACCGTTTATTGTATCGCCATTATTGGTCTTGCTAGTTTTATGGGAAGAGCCACAGAAAGTCTTGCCATCATTGCGGGACCTAGAATTGGCGGACTTTTAAACGCCACATTCGGAAATGCAGTGGAATTAATCATATCGTTTTTTGCCTTAAAACAAGGACTGACGGCCATCGTACTTGCTTCATTAACTGGATCAGTCATCGGAAATTTACTGCTTGTGGCGGGGCTGTCTTTTTTTGTTGGCGGATTAAAATATAAGCGCCAAGTGTTCAATGTCCATGATGCAAGGCACAATTCAGGCTTGCTCATGTTTGCCATCATTGTAGCGTTTGTCATTCCAGAAGTGTTTTCGATGGAGATGGCAGAGAATAAGCAGTTTGTTTTAAGCATTGGGATCAGCATTGTGATGATTTTGCTTTATGTCGCGGCGCTCTATTTCAAACTGGTCAGCCACCGCGGAGTCTATGTTGCTAAGCAGGACAGTATGCAAGGTGAAGCGGAGACGGAAGAAGAAACACCTGAATGGTCTGGAAAGTTTGCCACTGTCATTTTGCTGCTTTCGACGATTGCAGTTGCGTACATTTCAGAGCGTCTTGTTCATACTTTTGATACGGTAGGAGAACAGTTTGGCTGGAGTGAGCTGTTTATCGGTGTCATTATTGTGGCCATCGTCGGCAATGCCGCAGAACATGCCTCAGCTGTCATCATGGCGTATAAAAACAAAATGGATGTAGCAGTGGAAATTGCCTTTGGCTCCACACTTCAGGTTGCCATGATGGTCGCGCCAATCCTAGTCATTAGCTCGCTATTTTTTGATAAGCAGATGCCGCTCATTTTCTCCTTGCCAGAGCTCATTGCGATGGCATCCTCTGTGCTGCTCACGGTCATTTTATCTAATGACGGGGATACAAACTGGTTTGAAGGCGCCACATTACTCGCTGCCTATTTTATTATGGCGATTGGATTTTTCCTTTTATAATCTTTTGTGGATAAGGGACGTCTTTGCGGAAAATACTATGGAAAAATGAATGAGAAAGAGTGATGATATGAAAAAGATGCTCCGCATCATGTTTGTTGTTCTCTTATCCTTAAGTTTTCTATACAGCTTTCCAGCAGAGGCGGCAAAGCCATTTAAAGTGCCATCCTCTGTCGCCAGTATCTCCAAGGAGAATACGTATCCCAACGCGTCACAGGATCAGCCGCTGCTCCAGCCGAGCGAGCTGACGGCTGAATTGTTCAAAACAACAAGTGTACCGATTGAGAATACTCATTTGATTAAAATGCTGAATGAATCCAGCATTTCAGGGACGCCATTAGCTGTTGGATACCGTGCGACCATTTTCCTCGGAAGATGGGCGCTGAGCTACGATTCAAACGAAACGGTCGCCAACTGGGAATACAAAAAAGTGAATACGAACCACATTGATAACAGAGGCGGCAACAAAACAGCCATTGGAAAATACGTTCAAAAGCAGCAAGTGAAAGTAAGTGGCGGCCTCACAGCAAAAGTGCCGAACCCAGAAGATGTGAAAACATTGATGATGCAAAAAGCGATTCAAAAAACAAAGCTGCCCCTCGCTTTTGACACCGTGATTGGTGCAGGAACAAAACGAGATCAGTCATACCACGTCTCTCCGAAAAAAGCAGCATCGCTTCATGCCTATGCACCAGCGATTAACGAAAAAGGTAAGGTCACATACGGAGAAGTGTACCTTGTGCTAAAAGGAAATAAACGAAAACTCGTCGTAAAAAACGTGACCTCACAAGGAATCGGCGCTTGGATTCCTGTTCAGGATCACTTGACGTTTGGGTTTCAAGGGATGAATTAAAACAGTCATCTCCTCTTATCAAAAGAGGAGATGACTGTTTTTTTCTAAGAGGTTTTCTCTTTTTTTCTTTTTAGTTCATTCTTGTAAAAGTCAAAGGCGTTATATAAATACCAAATGATAAAAAGAAAGAAGATAACTTTAGTCAATATCGGTAAGTTGTTGAAAATAAGACATAGGCCAAAATAAGGGATGATCATAAATCCATAATAAGAAAACCACCATGTTTTAAAGATGAAACTCATCTCCTTGAAAATTGTAGACATTAACATCTTTATACATATATTACATTTTTTTTTGAGAAAAAAAGCCATAGTAGAAGTTGAATGAACTCAACGACTACTATGGCTTAAATTTTTTATTCCCCTAAATCCACATTATGATAAACCTGCTGCACGTCTTCAAGCTCTTCTAATACATCGATCAGCTTTTCAAATTGTGCTTTCGATTCATCGTCTAATGTCACTTCGTTTTGCGGAAGCATTGTGATTTCAGCGACAGTGAATTCTTCTACGCCGGCTTGTTTGAATGCTTCTTGTACTTGATGGAATTGATCTGGTTCAGCGTACACAATCACCGTTTCATCTTCTTCCATGATGTCACGTACATCAACGTCTGCTTCCATTAATAGCTCAAGCGTTTCTTCTTCGCTTTTCCCTTCGACACCGATGACAGCTGTTTCGTCAAACATGTAGGCAACAGAGCCGCTTACGCCCATGTTTCCACCGTTTTTCCCAAATGCTGCTCGAACATCTGAAGCTGTCCGGTTTACGTTATTGGTGAGGGCGTCAACGATCACCATTGATCCGTTTGGACCAAATCCTTCGTAGCGCAGCTCATCGAAGTTCTCTTCCGCACCGCCTTTGGCTTTTTCAATGGCACGGTCCACAATATGTTTTGGGACACTATATGTTTTTGCACGTTCTAGGACAAAACGAAGTGCTTGGTTTGATTCTGGGTTTGGCTCACCTTGTTTGGCAACCACATAGATTTCACGCCCGAATTTTGCGTAAATACGACTTGTACTGGCATCCTTTGATGCTTTCTTTTCTTTAATGTTGTTCCACTTACGACCCATCTTATTCACTCTCTTTCACTTAGAAAATACACAGTATGAGGGTCCCCATGCTGCATGAAATCATTCTGCTATCTATTATACATGAATCAGTCAAGAGGATAGAAGTTAGAGGGGCTGAAATGAAGAGAATTGTTAGCGAATGTTCAAGTGTTCCATGTTTCTCACAAGCCCGAGTCAGCCCGGCAACTTGTATATAAAAAAATAACCCCATCATAAATGAGGTTATTTTGCAGGCTGAGGATAAGCGAGATCCTCAAGCAATTTGACATCATGCTGATGAAGTTGTTTGATCATTTCTTTTCGCACAGCGAGGGCGGCGTCGAAGTATTTTTCGTCTTCGACCATTCCCTTTACTGTGATTTCAATCCCGCGATTCAGCTTATTCAGACCCATAATTCCATGAACTTGAAAGGGTTCAATGGCGTTTTGAAATTCGTCTTTTTTAAGAAAATCATGATGCATTTGATTTAAATTGTCACATGCTGTTTCAAGTGCTTGAAAGGCGATATCTGGGTTTTGATTCGCGCTAATTAACACAGATTCCGTAATCCGCATGTAGTGCATGTTATAGTTTTGGATTTGACGGATATCTCCGTTAGAAATGGTTAACAGCTTGCCGCTCCATTCTCTAATTTGCAATGAGCGGAGACCAATCTCTTCAATGGTTCCATTAAAGAGGTTATTCACCGTCACATAATCCCCTTTATGAATCTGGCGTTCATAGATGAGGAAAACGCCTGCTAAAATATCACGAATCAGCGTCTGGGCGCCAAAACCGATGACGATCCCAGCAACACCAGCACCCGCAAGAATTTTCCCAAAGTCATGAAAGAACAGAGAAATGACATAGAGCACAAAGCAAATCGAAGCGGTGTATTGCGTGACCGATTTGACTAAGCTCTCGATCGTTTTCTTCTTCTTGTCCTCTATAAACTCAGTTCGTTTAAAGAAAATTTGAAGGGCTTTGTTAATCATAAAGACAGCAAGCCAAAGAATGAGTCCAACAAGGAGAATTTCAATGTATTTGTTTTTGACCACTGTCAGAAATGTATCGTCCATCTATCGGTTACCCCCTGGCTGTACGAGAAGTAAAATCAACATCTTGATAATAGCTGTTTTTCACTAAAACATTCGGACCGAGGCACTGCACGCTTGGGCAATGACAATTCAATTCTTTTGCTAATTTTGTGTCCATCCAGCGTGTATAGGCTGATTGCAATGTATCAGTTGCGATGTTTCCAAGCGGCGGAGTATCGCCAAAGTCTGTCACAATAATATTCCCATCAAAAATATTCACATTCAACCGTGAACGTCCATCAGGGTCATTTCGTACCGTGACATTTTTCTCCTGGCGCAATCGGTTGAGGAGTCGCTGGTCTTCTTCATCTGTGCTGCATGAATAAAATGGCAGGGTGCCAAACAACATCCATGTGTTTTGATCACGAATATCAAGCAGCTGATGAATCGCATCCCGCATTTGCGGAAGCGTCAATGATTCAAGGGCGCTGGCGAAATCACTTGGGTACATCGGGTGAACTTCGTGGCGCTGGCATTTCATTTCCTCGACGATTTGCCGGTGGATGTGTTCGATATATGGAAGTGTGCGCTTATTCAGCATGGTTTCAGCGGATACGGTTACGCCCGCTTTGACAAGTGCTTGACTATTTTCAATCATGCGGTTAAATAATTTCTCGCGCTGCTCAAAGGTTGGTTTTCGATCCATCATGGCAAAACCGACCGTTGCAAACTCTTCGACAGTGCCCCAGTTATGTGAAATGTGAAGGACATCTAAGTATGGGATAATTTCTTCATACCGCGCCAAATCAAGGGTTAAATTTGAATTGATCTGTGTACGGACGCCGCGTTCATGGGCATACTTTAATAAAGGGACGACATATTCCCGTACAGATTTAAGAGAAAGCATGGGCTCTCCGCCTGTAATACTGAGTGAGCGCAGGAGCGGAACTTCATCTAAACGGCGAAGCAGTAAATCTATCGGCAGCGCATTCGGGTCTTTAGGCTGTAAGGTATAGCCGACCGCACAATGCTCACATCTCATGTTACACAGCGTTGTTGTCGTAAATTCAATATTAGTCAGCTTCATTTCTCCGTAATCCTGCACATCGAGATAGGCTTCCCAAGGGTCGTATGCAGGTGTGATCGGACGAAGTGCTGTTTTTTGGTTCATGGTATCTATCTCCTTTTCATTCGGGCAAACGTAGACCCGCCAACAGTTAATTTTAAGCCTCATCACGGTTATACGCAAGAGGGACACAATTGATTTACAAAGGAAAAAAAGATAAGCTATAAACAAATGCTAAAGGGAGTGTATCGATGGGTAAGGCAGCAGACAGCAAAGAGCAGCAGGTTGATTATTTAAAGAACCGATTAGATATGTTTATGAATGTGATTGATTCATTAGATCCTGAATCAACAGACGTTGAGGATATAGACAGACTGATCCAGATGATTGACGACCTAGAAGCGAAATATGAACGGTTTAAAAATGATTGGAAGGAAGAATAGCTCGCGCGGTGCGGGCTTTTTTCTTTAAATTGGCAGGAGAATCGGTGTATGAGTCTCGGTCTTATTCTGCACAATAGAAGAAAAACCGGGAAGTGACGTAAATGAAAAAATTCATGCTGATCTGTTTATGTGCGCTTTTTGTTTCCATGCCTCTCTCAGAAGCGGAAGCCGTGTCTAATAAGCCCATTAACTGGGGATTTGCGAAAAGTAAAGAGCACAGGCCGCCGGATGCGGGCAAAGAATTGACGGCACTCTTAAAAAAGTATGATGCGTTCTATTTAGGCAACACGAAAAAGAAAGAGATTTATTTTACCTTCGACAATGGCTATGAAAATGGGTACACACCCAAGATCTTAGACGTGCTGAAAAAACATCAAGTACCAGGCACCTTTTTTGTGACAGGTCATTTTGTAAAGGACCAGCCGGGGCTTGTCAAACGTATGGCAGAGGAAGGTCATATCATTGGCAACCATTCTTATCACCATCCTGATTTAACAACAAAGAGTACAAAAGAAATCAAAGAAGAACTGGACCGTGTCAATGAAGATGTGTACAAAATCACAGGAAAACAGGATAACCTCTATCTTCGTCCGCCGCGCGGTGTGTTCAGTGAAAGGGTATTAAAAGAAACAAAACAGCTCGGCTACCAAACCATTTTCTGGTCAGTGGCGTTTGTGGACTGGCATATCCATCATCAAAAAGGAAAACAGTATGCATACGATCAAATGATGAAGCAGGCACACCCAGGTGCCATTTACTTACTTCATACCGTCTCAAGAGACAATGCAGAAGCGCTGGATGATGCCATCACCGCTCTGAAAAAACAAGGATATTCCTTTAAAAGTCTAGACGATCTCATGCTTGAAAAAGTATGGCATCTGCCACAGCTATAGAAAGAAGCCTGCAGAAGACCTGCAGGCTTTTTGATTTTCCCTCTCTGATTTTACGCTGAAACTAAAGAGAGTGATGAGGTGAAAAAAGAGTCAAACACTATTTAAAAATCCTAAACCACCCTTTATGTTTAAACCACAAAAGCATCCCCGTGACGAGGAGGCCCATAAAAATCAGCACGCCAAAATAGCCGTATTTCCAGTGTAATTCAGGCATGTTGTCAAAGTTCATTCCGTACACCCCAACAATAAAGGTCAACGGAATAAAAATGGTCGATACAATGGTCAATGTCATCATGATCGCATTCATCCGGTTGGAATTCAGCGTCTGATAGCTGTCTCGCAAATCGGCTGTCATATCACGGTTTGACTCAACGATCTCGGTTAACTTCAAAAGATGATCATAAATATCATTAAAATAAGCATGGCGGTTTGGATCGCTTTTCATCATATTCGTGTTCACAATACGATATAAAAGGTCCCTCATTGGGATAATCGTTCTTCGCAGTTTGAGCAAATCGGATCGAATCCCAAATACTTCGTTCATCAGCGTGCCATACGTTTTATGCCCTTCTTCATCCTCAATTTCATTCAGCCTGTCTTCAATTTGATAAATAATAGGGAAATA
Source organism: Bacillus sp. FSL L8-0654 (assembly GCF_038629965.1). Classification (NCBI taxonomy): domain Bacteria; kingdom Bacillati; phylum Bacillota; class Bacilli; order Caryophanales; family Bacillaceae; genus Bacillus; species Bacillus sp. FSL L8-0654. Next base: position 781,991 of record NZ_CP152026.1, read on the forward strand.
ATCATCAACAAGCTCATCAATCAGCATGTAGGCAATATGCTCAGGTCCGCTGTTTCTCGCTTTATCAGAGCCTTTGAGCTTTCGAATCACACGTTCAACGTACGGCGCTTCTTTCAAATGAAAGGTCACGATATAGTTTTCACCAACAAACAGATCGACTTCCTCAGAACGAAGCGTTTTTTGATTAAGGGCATGCAGCACGAAAAACAAATATCCTTCATAAAAATCAAGCTTGGGCCGCTGTAAATAATGAAAACAATCTTCAATCGCGAGTGGATGGAAATGAAAATATTCCTTTAAAAGCGCTGCTTCCTTTTCCGTTGGCGCATGAAAATCAATCCAATACCAGGCGATATCGGGGCTTGAAAGCTGCTGCAATGTTGCATGTTCAATCAAGTCGCCGTTTTTTGTCACTGCAAGTTTTCTCAGCATGTGCACCCCTCCAGACTTGCATTATATCATGAAGCAGCGCCGGTGAACTTATACGTTTTCTTCATAAAAAAAGCCGATCTCATTTTTGAGATCGGTTCAATGTGCGTGTATGATTGATGGATAAAACCGAGAATTAAGGGCGACGGAAGTTGACGAAACCACCATTACGGTCGAACCAGCCTCTAAATGCCCAGTTGATGTAGCCGCCGTCACCTTTGTTTGTGAAAGATCCATTTTCAAATACCCAGACTCCGTACGTAATACTTCCGTATTTCACAGTAGCAAACGTTTTGACGCCGTTGAAACGAGTCTCATAACCTTGACTTAAGTTAAATACCATGACATTGTATTTTGCGCCGGCAGCATAGAAAGCAGACTCCATTAATCCTTTGACAAAGCCTTCACGGTTTGTGTTAGCATTTGCAGCATTGATTAATGCATTTGCAATACCAAGTACATCAAAGTTAATATTAACGTTTCCTGCAGTTGTAGATGCTTTACCTTCAGCAGCTTTGTTTAAGACAGTTTGCTGAAGTGTAGTAGAAACAGGTGCTGAAGTTTTTGGCTCAGCAGCGTCAGCGAATACTGGCAGTGTCGAAGAAACAGCAGTGGCAAGGGCAACAGAAAGAATTGTTTTTTTCATTGGTCGGATCTCCTTTGTTTTTAAATTTTGGGTCTTCTTTTTTGTAAAATGTGAAACTAAGTAAAGCCGGTCATCAATGAGGTAAATATGTTCCTGCAAGATAAAACAAATGATTGCCTAATCCGCTAATTTCTTTGTTCACCTCCTTGATATGTCATAATTATACAAATATTTTTGGAATGGAAGATATCACCCAGAGGTTCTATTTCTAATTTAAGGAAAATGAGCCTAAAATGTTGCAGGATGCTGTCGAATTTTAGCTGAATTCGACTAAAAACTTTCATCTATCCAAAAGGAGAATGACCACAAATAAGGAAGATATAACTGATAAATTCTTGTACTCTTTATGTTTAAAAGTATTCAATCTAGAGAATCATTCATGCAAAATGAAACAATCACATCTGCGTATGTTTGCAGAAAGGAAGAGGACATGTATGTGGGAAAAACAGCTTGCGGTAGAGCCGCCGTATCATTTCGATCAAGTGCTTAGACGCTTATCAAGTGATCCATTAAAAGCAGTCGATTTGAGTCAAAGAGAAATAAAAGTGCCGATCAGATTAGAGCAAAAACCGTACGTGGTCATCGTTCAAGCTACTGGAACAAAAGATGCGCCTATGTTCCGTGTGCGATCAAACGGCCCAGAGGAACCCCTTCTTTCTGAGGTGAAACGGATATTTGGCATGGAGCATCAATTACACATGATTCAAGACCATTTTTCTCAAACCAATCTAGCGCCCATTTTTGAGCAGCATATCGGAACGCCGCTCATGCTGGATTTTCATTTATATCATTGTTTAATGAAATGTATCATTCATCAGCAGCTTAATCTTTCGTTTGCTTACGAGCTCACGAAACGATTTGTCCATACGTACGGCGAGCAAATAGAAGGTGTATGGTTTGATCCTTTACCAGAAACCATTGCCTCTCTTGAAACAGATGATTTGAGAAAGCTTCAATTTAGTCAGCGAAAAGCAGAATATGTCATCGATGTATCGAAACGAATTGTGAGCGGCTCACTTTGTTTAGAGGAATTACACGATTTATCTGATTTGGAGGTGGAAGAGCGATTGCTTCCGATTAGAGGGATTGGACCTTGGACGGTTCAAAATGTGCTCATGAATGGGCTTGGAAGACCAAATCTTTTTCCGATGGCAGATATCGGCATTCAAAATGCAATCAAACGGCACTTCGACCTGCCTGAAAAACCGACAAAAGAAGAGATGTCAGCGCTAAGCAAGGAGTGGACCCCATATTTAAGCTACGCTTCTTTATATTTATGGAGAAGCATTGAGACAGATAAATAAATGAAAGGCATTTTCTCTCTTTGTCTAAGACGTGGTATACTAATGAGATGGAATAAAATGAAGACAACCTATTAAGGTTTTAAATAGAACGGAGAGAATAAAGTGAAAGAAAAACAGCAAGGTGCCCTTTTGCAAAAGGGACAGCAGTTCCCGCTTACCATTAAACGCCTTGGCATTAATGGTGAAGGGGTCGGTTATTTTAAAAAGCAAGTGGTCTTTGTCTCAGGTGCGCTTCCAGGTGAGGAAGTGGTGGTTGAAGCAACGAATGTCCAAGCAAAATATGCAGAAGGTACAGTGAGGAAAGTGCGAAAGCGCTCCGAGCATCGAGTCAAACCGCCATGCCCAGTATACGAACAGTGCGGCGGCTGTCAGCTTCAGCATTTGGCGTACGAGCAGCAGCTAAATGAAAAGCGTGATATTGTCATTCAATCAATGGAGCGCCATACAAAGCTAGCGGTTGAAAAGCTTGATATTCGGCCAACGATCGGCATGGAAGATCCGTGGCATTACCGAAACAAAAGTCAGTTCCAAGTAGGACGTTCTCACAGCGGAGACATCATTGCAGGACTTTATGGACTAAATTCCCATAAGCTTGTACCGATCAAGGAATGTATCGTGCAGCATCCAAAAACGAACAAAACAACGGGCGTTGTCCGCAAAATTTTAGAGAAATTCGGCGTATCGGTCTACAATGAACGTACAAGAAAAGGCGACGTACGCTCGATTGTCGTGCGTGTCGGCTTTGAAACAGGTGAAGTACAAGTCGTTCTTGTCACATCAAAACCTGAATTTCCAAAGAAAAAAGAAATCGCAGAAGCCATTCAAAAACGACTGCCTGAAGTGACGTCTATCATGCACAATATTAATGGTGAAAAAACGTCGGTTATCTTCGGCCATAAAACATCTCACCTAGCTGGCAATATGGTCATCCAAGAATTTTTAGGAGACGTCTCCTTTGAATTGAGTGCACGTGCTTTCTTCCAATTGAATCCAAAGCAGACGCTAAAGCTTTACGATGAAGCGAAAAAAGCGGCCAAACTGACTGGCAAAGAAAAGGTTGTCGATGCGTATTGCGGCGTTGGGACCATTGGGATGTGGCTTTCAGAAGGCGCCAAAGAAGTACGAGGAATGGATGTCATCAAAGAATCAATTGATGATGCCAAGAAAAATGCCAAAAAACACGGCATGAAAAACGCGACCTATGTGACAGGAACAGCTGAACATTGGCTACCAAAATGGGTCAAAGAAGGCTTCCGCCCTGACGTCATCGTCGTCGACCCGCCAAGAACAGGCTGCGAGCGCACCTTCTTAGACACCGTCAAACAAGTCAAACCAAAACGCTTTGTCTACGTCTCTTGCAACCCATCCACACTAGCAAAAGACCTTGAATACATGTCAAAAGACTACAAAATCGAATACATGCAGCCAGTTGATATGTTTCCGCATACGGCGCATGTGGAGTGTGTGGTGTCTTTATCTCTTAAATAAAAAGGAAATGACAGCTATGATGGACCGAAACCAGCAATAGAAAAGGCAGTATCTAAATGATAAAAACCCTTCCAACAGGAGGGGTTTTACTTTAACTAACAATCTATTTTTCCTATTCGGGTTCTTATTGTACTTAGTTCTCTATAGTGAGACACCCATCATGTACTCTCGATTCTCAAAACAACTTATGTCTCACGCAATTATCAGCTGGATGAATATAAAATCAAGGTCTTCGGCAAGGTGCTCTTTAAATATAATTTTAAGTATTTTAATGGGAGTGATTCAATATGAGACTGAAAGAACATGAAAAATAACAACTTTATACATTCGTAAGAGGCCCGCCAAATATTTAATCATTAAACTCAAAATGATAATTGGAGGGATTATGATGAATGCCAAACAGTTTTCTTCATTTATAAAACAAGCAGATGAACCTTTTGTTGGGTGGGATTTCTCATTCATATCTGAAACTGGAAGAATGAAAAGTGAGCTGCTTTCATGGTCATATGGTAGTATAGCTACTTCTCTTGTTCAAAATGCAAAATCAATGCTGGACATGGGAACAGGTGGTGGAGAGTTTTTATCAAAATTAAGACCTTTTCCAACGTCAGTTTATGCTACAGAAGGTTACTTGCCTAATGTACCTATCGCAAAAGAACGATTAACACCCTTAGGAGTGAAGGTAGTTCAAATTTCTAATGATGGAAATCTTCCGTTTGAGACTGGAAAATTTGATCTTATCATCAATCAACATGAGTCATTTTCATCTAAAGAGGTGAGAAGAATTATCTCGAAAGAAGGTATTTTTCTAACTCAACAAGTCGGTGGACTCGATTGCATAGAGATTAATGAGAATCTAAGGGTACCAATAAATAAAGATTTTATTGATTGGAACTTAAAGAAAGCTTTAAACGAAATACAGGAGAATCATTTTGAGGTGTTGAAAAGTGCAGAAGAGTTCCCTATTCAAAGATTTTATGATATCGGAGCATTGGTGTATTATCTGAAAGCAATTCCTTGGCAAGTGCCAGGTTTTGAAATAAGTAATTTCAAGGATGAATTATACACCATTCATAAAACCATTGAACAAAAGGGTTATTTTGACGCAAAACAACACCGATTTATTATTTTAGCTAGAGCAATTTAGTTGGAAATGGAGCCTTCGATCTATTTGAAGGCTCCAGCTTAATTCTAAACTAATGTCACTCCTGTATGCACGATACATGGCCTGAAAATGTTTCCTTTTATTATTGTCGGGCTTGAAAGCATTCTAAAAAATAGAGGAGGATAACGATGAGTCAATTCGAGATTCTAACAAAATACATACCGATGCTTCAGGAGGATCGTATAGGAGAATGGGTGATCGACCAAGAAAATGATGGAACAGCTGAACGCCCAATCCAAATGCCCTTTGTGAATTATTCCGAAACGGTCCAACGCTTTATTGAAGATGTCTATACCTTTGCAGAACAGCATCAAGAAATGGAACTTACCCGCTATAGTGAAATCCTCTTAGAAAATGGAATTGAATGGGGAACGAACGATATGGAGCATGTGGACATTTCAAATTTAAATGCGCAGTGTGTACTTGCTCTCATCATGGGGGCTTTGAGAGCTGAGCGATTTAGTGAGGGAGCCATATTCAATTTCTTTAAAAGTGGAGCGATCTTGAAATGGCTTGAAAGATTAAAAAACCTAGATGTATGAAATCTAGGTTTTTTGTTTTTGATACGAGATCACGAGCATGTGAATTGCTCCGCTTCTTGACGAAATAGATTAAGCAGCTGCTGCTTCGTGTTTTCCAGAGAGAGATGGGGTTCTTTATGAGTTAAGATTCCTATTGGGATAAAAGGGTCCTCCATTTCAATTGGAACTTTCACAAATTCGTCTGATAATGGGGTAGAAGAAAGCACCACCCCGACGGAAGGAAACGCCTTTAGAAATGATGGAATTGCTGAAATTTGGCTGATGGTGTAAGTGAACGGTTCCACATTTATTCTTGAGAGTTCCTTTTGTAATTTTATGTGATATAAACAACTTTCCCCGCCAATAATCAAAGGCTGTTCATAAAGATCCTTGATCAATGAAATCGGTCCAACTTGATCTGCCTGCTGTTTTGCGATAATAAAAGACATTTCCTCCTTATACAAATCCTCAAACGGAAGTGTATTCATCACTGGTTCCCCTGCAATGGCAAAATCAATCTCACCCTTGAGCAGCTGCTTGTGAAGGAAATCTGTATTACCGATGATAAAATGGCATGTGATATTTGGTTTTTGGCTCCTGAATGTTTGAAGGACGGAAGGAAGAATAGTGGCAGCAATTGGTTCTATGACGCCTATATTCAAGGTTCCGATTTCTTCTTTTTGGAGTTTTTGTGATTGCTCTAATACAAAATGCCAATGGAGAATCAGCTGATCAATCTCTTTGGCAAACAATTGTCCTGAAGGGGTTAATTCAGCCTCCCATCCTCTTACAAACAATTGAAATCCTAACTCCTTTTCTAATCGTTTGATCTGATTCGTTATGGTTGACTGTGCATAATTCAATTTTTGAGCGGCTTTTGAGAATGTCCCTTCCTGAATGATGGCTTGAAATGCTTTTAACTCTTTTAAGTCCATTTCTAATAATCTCCATTCGATATATGAATACGATTTTACCTATTATTCAATTATATAAAACAAGTATTGGGATGTAAAATGAATGTAGACAGAAAAAAGGAGATGACATTCATGCCATTTGTAAAAGTCAGCTATATGGAAAATGCGTACGATACAGAAAGCTTAGCTTCTGTTAGCCAAACGATCATGAAGGCTCTGATGAAAGAATTTCAAGTTCCTAAAAAAGACTACTTTCAGGTATTCAGTTCACATAAGAAAGAAGAATTTTTTTATGATCCCCATTATCTTCTTCGTCATGAAAGAGATCATCGTCTTTTATATATCCAAATTACATGTGGTGCAGGAAGAACCGAGGAGCAGAAGCAGTCTTTATATAAGGAAATAGCTGACCAGTTGTATTGCCAGCTTCATATCCCGAAAGAAAATGTATTCATTATGCTGATTGAGACAGGCTTGGAGAATTGGTCCTTTGGAGAAGGACTTGCGCAGATGATCAAGTAACAGAACGAATGAAAGGGGAAATAGCTATGCATCAACCAATCAAGCCAACTGTAAAATTCACTCTCGGAGATTTTGCCCCAGCATTTGTTGAGTATACAGAAAAAGTTCTCTTTGGAGATTTGTGGAGAAGAGAGGAACTTTCTCTTAGAGATCGCAGTCTGATTACAGTCTCAGCTTTAGTAAGTACGGGCAGCCTGAATCAGCTGGAATACCATTTACATCTTGCCAAAGAAAATGGTGTCACGAAGAACGAATTGATTGAAGTCATCACTCATCTTAGTTTTTATATCGGATGGCCTAAAGCAGCTTCAGCACTAGAAGCGGCTAAACATATTCTTAAGGATAAATAAAGTTCATCAAACAACGAGCCCTATTTGAAATAGGGCTTTTTATATGCAATAAATTGAATTCTAAATTCTTCTGTTGACTTTCCCCTTTACTGAAAGGTTTATACTTTGATCAGATCAACAAATCGGAGGAGATGCAGGATGTTCAAAATCGGTGATTTTTCTATGTTAAGTAAAGTCCCTGTCAAAACCTTAAGGTATTATGACCAGATTGATTTATTAAAGCCTAAGCAGATCGATCAAGATTCCGGATACCGGTATTATTCAGCTGAGCAGCTGCTTGAGGTCAATCGAATTTTTCTGTACAAGGAATTAGGTTTTACATTAAAGCAAATGGGTCAGCTTCTTCGTGAAGATATTTCTGTCGAGCAGCTTCAGGGCATGTTTCTCTTGAAAGAGAGTGAGATTCAGCAATTGATCGAGAGAGAACAACAGAAATTAGCGCGTATTAAGGAGCGGATGCACCTCATCAAACGAGAGGGGTGTGTTGAAAAAGAACAGGAGGTCATCATCAAATCGGTTGAAAGCAAACGCATCATGTCTTTTCAATCCCATGGAACTGTTGACGAAATCCCTTCATTCTTTCAAACGTTTCATCATTTGTTACATAAACATCCGCAAGACTTGAACTCGGAGCCGCAAATCGTGCTGTGGAGGGAATCAATTGCTAAAGAAAGTGAGTTCGAATTTGAGGTGGGATATTCCACGAAAGCGTTAAGGGGCTCTCTGCCTCAGGGTATCACGATGCGTACGTTACCAGCTGAAGAAACCATGGCGACGCTCTTATTTCATTCAGATTCTCCATTTGCACAAACTGCTTGTGTTGATCTGGCGACATGGATCGAACATAACGGATACCGCGTGAAAGAAGATCAGCCGGGGAGAGAGATTTATTACCCATTGTCTGAAAATGAAGAAGGAAGACTCATTGAAATTCAAATTCCTATAAAAAATGAAGTCAAATCGTAAACATTGTCCAAAGGAGAAAAGCCACGATGAAAAATAAAGCCGTTGTCTATTTACTTGCTTTAGCAGCCTTTTTAATTGGAACGATCGAATATATCATTACAGGCATTATTCAAATGGTCGCAGATGATTTACAGGTCACGACATCTGCTGCTGGTTTATTGGTCACATCATTAGCGCTCTCAGCAGCAATCGGCGCGCCGATTGTCATTGCACTGACCATCAATATCGACCGCAGAAAAATATTATCATGGATGCTGATCATTTTTACTTTAAGTAATATCATCACAAGTGTCAGCCATTCGTTTGAAATGGTGCTGATGACTAGGGTTTTACAAGGAATTAGTGGGGGGACGGCCATTGTGGTGGCAATGGCAGTGGCCACTCGTCTTGTCGAACGAGAAAAAAGAGGAACAGCGATTGGTATCATTTTAATGGGATTGAGCAGTTCCTTAGTTTTAGGTGTTCCAATCGGGACATTTCTAAGCAGCATGATTGGATGGAAAGCATTATTTGCAGCCATTGGATTGATCACGCTCATTCCGCTGATTGTTGTGTATAGGCGCATACCTTCTATGAAAGAACAAGAACCGGTGACGCTAGGTATGCAATTATCGATATTAAAAGATAAGCGAATTTTGCTTGCAGTGGCAGTTACACTCTTTTATGTAGGCGGATATTCCACTTTATTTACCTATTTAACGCCCTTCCTGCAAGGAATCAGCAAACCTTAGCATCACAGAAATCAGCGGCATTTTATTACTAGCGGGAATATGCAGCTTTTTGGGCTCCAGTCTTGGAGGGGTTGCAGCAGATAAAAAAGGCCCAACATTCACGATTTTCTCCGGAATTATTCTACAAATCATCATGCTGATGCTGCTAGCATTTGTGACAGGGAATCTCGTGGTCATGGTGGCGGTGATCATGATATGGATGATTGCTACATGGAGCACATCTCCAGCTCAGCAGCTGTATCTCGTCACACTTGTACCCAAATCTCCTGATATCGCATTAAGTGTCAATACATCGTTTATTCAATTCGGATTTGCTTTAGGCTCGGGATTAGGAGGGCTTGTATTGAGCAGGACATCTATACTGCACTTGAGCTGGATCAGCGCTGGAACGGTTCTTCTCGCTTTACTCATGACCATCTTGATGGTGGCGTTTGATCGAATCTCTCAGCAGAAGAGTTTGAAGGTGATGGAGCAAGGAAGGTAACATGAACGATTTCACTAGTGAACATACAAATTTAGTTTTGTATTGTGGGAACTACTTATTTAGGGTAGTTCCTTGGCCCATTTCGTGGGCTTTTTTTTATAAAAATTCTTATTTCTGCACTTCTGCTTTATTACTTCTGTAAATACCTGATCTCCTTGTCATACTTTTGAATGAAATTGACTCAATAGAATTGACGCAAGAACCATGAATAGGTGAAGATGAAATAAACTGTAAGATAAAGGGAGACGAATAATGATACATATCATATTTGGGGCGGCAGCTGCCGGTAGTTTAAAACAAGCAGTACGTGAAATGAAGCAAGATCAAATAGATGATATCATCGCTTTTGATGATATTTATTCGATTGGACCACTTCTACATTTACACGAACATAAAGGACAAGCGAACCGTATAGAATGGCTGCGTAACGTGATGTCAAATGAATATGGCTATTTTGACGACATGGTCAATGATCAGCACAGAATGCTTCAGCAAATAAAAGAAATAAAAGCTGGCAGTCGTATACTTCTCTGGACAGGCAGTAATGCCCATGAGCAAATTGGCTTGCGATATGCCGTCTATTTATTAAAAGAGAAAAGCATAGAATTGTCAGTAATCAATACAACGACAGCATTTGATCAGCTGTTCAATACAAATATAAGAAGAATGGATATTCGACATTCCGGAGAAATCGCATCTGAAAAATTTAAAATTTTGTATGAGAGTAAAGAGCATATTCACCCAGTGACAAAAGAAGAGAGAGAAAGATTACAAAATGAATGGCTTTCACTTGCTAAAGAAAATCATACGCTGCGGATATGGAAAAAAGGACAAGTGATCAGCGTACCAGAAGATGAATTTGATGCTTATTTAGTGAAAATGGCCAAGCGGGTTCATCAGTCTGAGCCTGAAGAGGAATTCATCAAAACTCCACGTTTAATAGGAGAAATCATCGGTTATTTAGATCAGTATATCGGCGATGATTTTATTGAGTATCGAATCAAGACATTAATTGATCAAGGCATTTTTGACATGATAGGGAGTCGAACTTCCATGCGTTATTACTCGATTAAACTGACAGAGTTCGGTCAGCACTTCAAAAAATGGGTGTGCTGTCGAGAGTTTAAGGATCATCCCTTTGTGAAAATTGAAGGAGATTACGGTGAACCTTTTCAGTGTGGGTATTGCGAATGTCATTTAGAAAGAGATGATGTACCAATGAGTGATACTCTTTTCTCAAAGATCTGGAATTGGAACATACAGTATGGCCGCTGGTTTGACGAAGAAACCGATGATTTGCTGCCAAATGGCGTAGACATGGAAAGGAAGTTCAATCAAGAAGGAGAGCGTATCACTGAAGAAGTGAAACGAGCCTTATCTCCTGCGTTTCAAATTGAATACAGCCCAAGTGAATACGCGCAATATTACATTTAAAGAATGAATTTTCTTATCACTGTACAAAATAATCCTTTACACAATCCATCATCATCATGTAAGATATGGAGAAATTAAAAGCGAAGAAAAGGACATGAGCGATTTTTACTGGTTACCAGAGAGGGAAGTCACGCTGAAATCTTCCTAACACAGAAAAGTTGTCTTACCACCTTTGAGCTGTATTGGGGAAATCACAGTATCCAATATCGTTTACGCCACGTTACGGCACCAGAGCCATAAAGCGAATACGCATTATGGGAATTTGGGTGGAACCACGGATATCACATTCGTCCCTTTATGAGGGATGGGTGTGTTTTTTTGTACACTCCTATAGGATTATTGCTTTGAAAAGGACATGAGCAGCTTTTACGGTTACCAGAGAGGGGAGTCACGCTGAAATCTTCCTAACGCAGAAAAGCTGTCTTACCACCTTTGAGCTGTATTGGGGAAAATTGCAGTATCCAATACCGTCAATGCCACGTTACGGCACCAGAGCCATAAAGCGAATACGCTTTATGGGAATTTGGGTGGAACCACGGATTACACATTCGTCCCTTTACGCGGGATGGGTGTGTTTTTTTATTTCAAAAAATAGGAAAGGTGTGTCGGTTATGAGAGAAAACATGGTGAAGATTCAATTTCCAGATGGAAAGATAAAGGAGTTTCCCGCAGGTACGACTGTTGCAGATGTTGCCTCCCATATTAGTCCGAGCTTAAGAAAAAAAGCAGTGGCAGGTAAGGTCAATGATCAAATGGTTGATTTAAGTGAAAAGCTAAACAGCGATGCTCGGCTGTCTATTGTCACACTTGATTCAAAAGAAGGGCTTGAAGTGATGCGCCATACATCTGCCCACGTATTAGCCCAGGCTGTGAAAAGGTTATATGACAATGTCACACTGGGGATCGGACCTGTCATCGAAAATGGATTTTACTATGATATGAAGCTCGATCAAACATTAAGTGTAGAGGATTTGGCTGAAATTGAAAAAGAGATGAAAAACATCATTAATGAGAATCATCCTATCCAAAGAAAAGAGGTCTCTTACAAAGAAGCTGAAGAGCTGTTTGCACATGATCCATATAAGCTGGATATTTTAAAAGATTTACCCTCTCAAGAAGCCATCACAGTTTATCAGCAAGGAGAATTTGTAGATTTATGCCGCGGGCCGCATGTACCTTCTACAGGGTACTTAAAGTCATTTAAACTAACACGTGTTGCAGGGGCTTATTGGCGGGGAGACAGTCATCAGGATGTCTTGCAGCGAGTGTATGGTGTGGCGTTTCAACATCCAAATCATCTAGCTGAGTATCTTCATTTCATGGAAGAAGCAAATAAACGTGATCACCGGAAATTAGGGAAACAGTTGTCCCTCTTTATGTTTTCAGAAGAAGCGCCAGGTATGCCGTTTTATTTACCCAAAGGTCAGATTGTCAGAAATGAATTAATGGCCTTTTCAAGAGAAGTGCGAGGCAAAGCGCAATATGAAGAAGTGAGTACACCGTTTATGATGAACCAAGAGCTTTGGGAAAAGTCAGGGCACTGGGATCATTATCATGAAAATATGTATTTCTCAGAAGTAGACCATACAAGCTTTGCTTTAAAACCGATGAACTGTCCAGGGCATATGCTCATGTTTAAAAACAGCTTATATTCATACAGAGACCTTCCGATTAGAATGGCTGAGTTTGGTCAGGTGCATCGTCATGAATTTAGCGGAGCGTTAAATGGATTGTTCAGGGTCAGAACATTTTGCCAAGATGATGCCCATATTTTTTTGAGAGAAGATCAAATTGAAGCTGAAATCAAACGGATTTTTCAATTAGTTGATCATGTGTATCGGACGTTTGGGTTTGAGTATTCCGTCGAGCTATCCACTCGTCCAGAAAAAGCCTTAGGGGATGACGCTATTTGGGATATATCCGAAACAGCGCTAAAAAATGTGCTTGATCGTCTAAAGGTCGACTACCAGCTAAATGAAGGAGATGGGGCATTTTATGGCCCGAAGATCGATTTTCATATTAAAGATGCCCTGCAGCGGAGCCATCAGTGCGCCACAATTCAGCTGGATTTCCAAATGCCAGAGAAATTTGATTTAACATATATCAACGAAAAAAATGAAAAGATACGGCCAGTTGTGATTCACAGTGCCATTTTCGGTTCTCTAGATCGTTTCCTAGGTATTCTCATCGAGCATTTTGCGGGCGCTTTCCCATTATGGCTAGCACCAGTACAAGTACAAATCATCCCTGTCTCAACTGTTCACCTTGATCACTGCTTAGAGGTGCAGCAGCAATTAAAAAGTATCGGAATAAGGGCCACAATCGATGAGCGGGATGAAAAACTTGGCTATAAAATGAGAGAAGCACAAATGCAAAAAATCCCTTATATCGCGGTCATCGGCGATAAAGAAAGGCAAGAAAAAACACTGAATATTAGACAGCACGGAGAAAAAACGTCAAAAGAGCTGTCTATTGAGGACTTTAAACACATGGCAGCTAAGCAAATAAAAGACAGATCGGCTGCTCAGATATGATGTAATGATTTTATGAAGATGAATAAGACGTTCATTGAATAATGGGCGTCTTTTCATTTGCGAAAAAAGCCGAATTGACAGTAGAAAGGGAAAATATTGAAACATTTTTTCGTTAAAATCATAATAGAGATAGAGCGTTCAACAGAAACCTTTAAAACGGAGAGGAGTACTACATGGAACAAGCTGCCCTGAAAAAGATGAGGACAAAACAAATAATCGTCTCTAATTTAATAGCCGGGATCATGATCGTCGCTTTTTTTATCTTGATTCAAATGTCTGACATTCGATTTATACATTTCTTTCTTTGTTTAGGAATTATCATGCTCTTTCTAAGTATTTATGGTTTTATTAAAAAAGGATCGACAAAGTCTTTCATTCCTATTTTCGAGCAGGTAGCCATTTATGAAAAAGAAAAATTGGGGGAAGAGTGGGAGAAAGAAAAGAGGTCAGAGAATATTTCGAAAGCAGTATTGAGTGGTCTGATGTTCCTCCAGTCATTTAGCTTCCAAGATGTAACGATTCCATTCTTAAGCATACAGCCTATACTTTTACTTTTCTTATTATTTGTAACTCTAGCTCTTATTAATGTAAGCATGCTTTATCGCTTTAGAAAAATCGACCGATCGACGGAAGCGCATGGATTAAAAGGCTTTACAAAGGAATCAAACATGATGGCAATGGCTTTAGGATTATTATCAGTGATTGTCATATTCGGATTTATCGTCATCTTTTTTCTTCCATAAAACTGAATTTTGAGGTGAAACAAATGAATGCAAACATTCAACAACTGATCGATCAGACAAAGGCGAAATTTGGTTTAGATCTTTACTATTTAAAAAGACACAGTTTTCATCGCTACGTCAATATGTTCAATGAAACGGTTTATACATTGAATATGGAATGGTTTCCCTCTCATGAAGCTGAACCCGAGGACGATGATCTAAACCCGGACGGCACAGCTGTGATTGACGTGAACTTGAATACAGGCCAGAGTGAAACGGTTATTTTTGTCATGGATAAAACCTTCGCGAAGAATGGTGTCACATTTAAGAGGCCTTATCCAGCTCATGTCATTCAATGGATCGAACAAGAAACAGGGTTGGTCTATGGTGAGCATTTTCATATGCATCAAAAGGAGAAAGGGGAACTTTTTTTCGAAGAAGCAATAGATGGTGTGAAAGTGACGCCTTCAGGCAGAATCGAAGTGAAATGGGATGAACATGGGCAGCTCATTCACTATATACATCGAGGGCCATTTATGGCAAAAGAACGACTAAGAACTGAAGAATATGTGCTTTCCATTGATAGGATCGAGAATTTAGCTCAGCAGCAAGTGCAGCGGTTTGATTGGCCATCCTTCGAGCAGAATCGAATCCGCCCTATATATGCGTTAGAAGAAATTTATATCAAGAACGATGGAACAGGAACGATACCGTTTGAAATTGGGCGTGAAGAAACACATTGTATACACATGCATCAGGTCATGGAGTGGAATGAACCGTTAAACAAAGCCTTTGAAAAAAAGGAAATCAATATAAACGAGGACATTACTGCTGAACAAGCCTTCTCACTGGAGCCTTCACCGGATACATTCCCGATCTCAAAAGAAGAGCAGGCTGAGTGTATCAAAGCGGTTCGAACCTTTTTGGCGCAAAAATATTCAAAGGATACAGGGAAGTGGGTGTTAAAAACACTCCATCGCGATCATGGCTACATCGAAGCGATATTAAAAACGAATGAGCAAGAAGGCTGTGGTTTTATGGATAAGATCAAGGTCTTCATTGATGCCAGCACTTTTGAAGCCATTAATTACATAGATAAAAAAGAAATGTTTCAAGTATGCGGGATACTCAATCCATCTCAAACAGCTAGTGAAATCACCATATCTCAGAAAGAAGCCTTTGAAACATTGAGAGAACACCTCGAACTTACACCCATCTACGTCTATGACGATGTGCAAAAACAATATGTTTTATGCGGAAAGCTCGACTGTCATGAAGGCGTTGATGCAGTGAGCGGTGAAGTGTTCTCTTTGACAGACCTTTCATAACTTCTAAAAGAACAGTGAGCAACTGTTCTTTTTTATCCCATTTTCCTCTTTTTAGAATAAAAATGGAATTTTGTAGAAGGAAGTTGTCGTTTCATCACGAAAGAAACAGATAAGAATATGATCATAGGTCCATCGGTTGGAATTCGTATTTCATATAGTAAACGTCATACATATTGAAAACCCATTGCAGTCAAGTTGATCTACAAATCTTTTAGAAGAAAAAATGAAATCATGTCTCTAGTAGTAAGCGAAACTAGGCGGACTAAGATCATAGGATGAGTTGAACATGTTTGTTTTTAGGTAAGCTTAAAGCCATAAATAGAAGAAAGTGAGGATATCTACCTTGAGTACATTGGAAGTGTTTCGTCAGTTTTTGGTTGACCATTATCCTGCGTTACAAGATGAGCTTTGGCTGAAAGATGTTGATACCCTTCGAATCTCTCCTATTCTTCATCCTTTTCTGAAAAGCAAGCTGCCAGAAGGAATCGAAAAATTCACTTGTGTTCTATTCACGCAGCAGACAGATCAAACCGCTGCACCGCTCAAAGTCTACCTTCTATTAGATGAATATGAGCAATCGCTTTACGCCATTGATTTGATGAATGAACAAATAGCACTTCATTAATACAGAAGCAAAAAAGCTGCTTGAGAGCTCCTCAGCAGCTTTTCTTGTGAATATTAGTTTGTCATATCAACCAATCTTGAGTGCAAGTTGTCCACTTCTTTCTTTGTTGGAAAAGAGCTGATCAGCAGCGTAGACCGTCCTAATTGATTAGGAAGTTCAGTATCGGTCACAACCATATCAATCCCAAGTCGATCCATTGTCAGTTCATTTAATGTATTTTCTGGACTTGTGAAAATATGAATGAGAGGAGGCAATCTTAATTTAATTAAATCCGCAATCAACAAGCTATGATTATAACCTAATGTTGAAATGACAAAAATGTTCAACACGTTTCTCCGATCCATTTCCAAATGAACAAGCCCCCTCCAGTTAGAAGTAATGATACGAATCAATTCTCGTTCATTTTTCACTAAAGAAGCAAGTATATCGTCTGTTTTTAGCTCTTGGATGATATGAGTAATCCTCGAATAGAAGTAAGGAAGCTGTTTTTTTACCTCTGATAAATACCTCGATTTCTTTTTGAAAAGGAATCCATCTCTTACGGTAATTTCCCTAGAATACACATAATATTGGAGAAGAATCAGTGTCATCGCCTTGCGATTAGCCACCTCTTGATGAAAAATCAACTCCAATTGATTGATAAAGGAATGAATGGCTTCGAAGAGGTGTGGTGTATGCGATTGAAAGAACATCAATTTTTCTTCGACAGTTTCAATTGATTTATAATGGCCAATAGCTGGTTCAATCAATAGTAAAAAGACAAATTCGTGACGATCCAACGTAACACCAAAAGTGTCCTTTGTCATTTGGCAAACGTGTTCTTCCAAGTTTTTGATTTGATTATAGATACCTTTAGCTGTAGCTGTTTGTTTTTCCTGATCCAATGAGTACCTATAATTGCGTCGTATTGAAAAATTTTTCCTCACTCGGTGTATGGAAACGGCGAGCCATAGGCAAAATTTATCTATAGCCACATCAGGTAGATTGACTTCGAGCACCTGAAAAAGCTTATGTAAAAAATCAACTGCATCCTGCTTTTGAATATCATCGAATGGCCAAAGCCTGCTTCCATAGACTTCAAACAAAAATTCCACAAAAAATTGACGAATCTCCTTCTCATTCCCATGGAACTGCATACTATCTGGTCGTAACTCAATGTCATACGAGATAAGAAGCGAATTGATTTTATGAATGGTGTTATACAATGTGGATCTACTGATATTCAGCGTGTCCATCCATTCATAGAAAGACCTGTTTTGTTCAAAGAAAACGCCGTCAATCAATCGAATTTCAATCGTATCTTTTAGAATTTCTTTGATATAGTAGTCGACTCGTATCGTCTGTGTATAACAAATGGATATGCCTTGTCTTGGCTTTATGTGGATTAACGGCTCTCCGTTCTCTGTTTGGAACGACTTCATTTGTTCTAAATCGCTTTGAATGGCACGAACGGAACCGATATTTTCATTCGATATCTCTTGAAGGCTCCACCACTTATCTTTTGATACAAGCAGTTTTAAAATGTTTATCCATCTCTTTGATTTATTATCAATGAGCTCCATTAAACAACTAACTCCTTCCCTTGGCTTGCCTCTATATGATGAAGTTCACTTAAAGAACATTTGATTTTCTAAATAGGCATAAAATGATTTTAATGTTTAGGCTAAATCGTTTTGTCTTCACTTTTCATGATAAAAGAGAAAAAAATTAGACGAAAACAAATGTTATTCCCTGATTCTCCATATATTTCTTTTAAAAGGTGATAAGTAAGCCATGAATCCTATAAAAATGGATCATTTTAGATATTTAAGTTTATTTTTTTGCTGTTGAAACGGTAAATGTAAGAATAAAACGCAGCAGATTTTTGATTACCATATGAAAGGGAGTAGAAAGGAATGCGATTTATATAATGCTGAACTGACTCACCTTACATACGATATGATACATGCTTGTTTCATATGAACGAACCATATGTGAATACATGCTTATATATGCATGTACACATCGTTTATTGTTCATTCCAGTATAAATATAAAAATTCACATTTAATCTTTTCACGATCCTCTCACTATTCCCCATTTCTATAGACCCCAATCCATTTACTCAATCCACTACTCATGATGACCTTTCAAGCTCATGATTGATCAACTCATTTTATTCATAGGGTCTTAAGGTGCAATTTTTAGAAAATATTGATCAGAAGCGGGGTGATTGATCTGACAGTATACTAATGATTTTTTTATCGTTGTTGAAAATTAATTTTAGAAAAGGGTGGATGTATTGAAAAGAATATTGTCGCTGGCACTCATTACAGTGCTAGTCATACAGTCTAGTATATTAGGAGTCTTGCCTTTAGCAGGGGCACAAGCAAAAGAAATTCAAGAAAACATTTATGGGGATATTGAATTTGCTGATAGCGAAGGCAATAAGTTATCAAGCATGGAAGATCAGCAAGTAAGAAAGGCCACTGTGCATTGGTCTATAAAAGGAATTGATCTAAAAAAACAATATCCGTATGTTCTCACTCTTCCTTCAGCCATCCAGGTAGAGAAGGAGCAGAAGGAACCCATTACTGTGGGTGACATACCTGTTGGCGAGTATACCGTTTCAAAACAAAATGAAGTGACGGTGAAATTTAAAGAAGATGTTGAGATCGATCCAAATTTAGAAGGATCAATTGACATCGATGTCACCAGTATAACTCAGCAAGAAGAGAAAACAAAGCAAAATAAGGGTGAAGAAAGCCTTCCAAAAGATGACTCAATCTCATCTGAGAAAGATAAAGCTTCTAACAATCAAGAAGCCGCTCAAACGAAACAAAACGATGAAGATGAATTACTAAAAAACAAAGTGAGCGTATCTAAGCGTGCAGGGCTGCAAAGTGTTTCAAAACAAATGCTGATACAAGAAAATCTCCTCACTGATGCGAAATTAATCTTTGAAGATCAGGAAGGAAATTCAGTTGAAAAGCCTGATATCAACTCGCTGATTTCCATTAACTATGAGTGGGCCATCCCGAACGGTCATAGCTATAATGGCGGGGATGAATTCCATTTCAAGGTTCCAGAGGAATTAGTGATTTATGAAAAAATCGATCGTCTTGAGATGAAATTTAATCAGGCAACCATTGGTTATTTTTCTGTAGATGAAAGCGGAAATGCCTCCATCGAATTCACTGATTTTATTAAACAATATTCAAATATCCATGGAACACTTCAAGTGTGGACGCAATTAGATAAAAAAACTGTCATTACTGAAGAAAAAGAAGTGGTCATTACCCCGATTGAAGGAAAGGATAAAATATCAATCCCGATTCAATACATTCCAAATGGCCCAAACGTCTCTAAAAAGGGAGAACCAAATCGATCTTACAATGCTGAAACCATTCAATGGACAGTAGATTTTAATATGGATTTAGAAGATGTGAAACAAGCGAAACTGTTAGATCCGATTCAAGAAGGTCAGGCGTTGAAAAAAGATTCAATCAAGCTTTATCGTATTGATACAAAGCTAAATGGTGAAACATCGCTTGGTCAGCAGCTTGACGAAAACCACTACACAATTGGCCAAACAGCAGATGGTCAAGATTTCACGATTGAATTTAAAGATGACGTTCATCTAGCTTACCGTTTAATGTATGAAACGGACATTACGAATCAAGACCAGTCTGCGTTTCGTAATAAAGCGTCCCTTGTCTCTGGTGATAAAGTGATCAGTTCAGCAGAAGGCACAGTGAATGTGACAAGAGGCAGTCCTTTAAATAAAAAAGCCGCCCAATACGACCCAGTCACACAAACAATTACATGGGAAATTCGTTATAACTATAACGAAAAAAAGATTGCTGAAAAGGACGCTTTGTTAGAAGACTTCTTTAACGGCACACAGGCGCTGATATCTGATTCCATTCAAGTCAAAGAAGTCACAATTGATCAAAATGGCAATGAAGCAGGAACAAAAGCGTTTGAAAATTATGTGGTTCAACCTCAAAAAAAGGATGAACAAAACGGGTTTACCTTGCAATTCAATCAAGATATTCAATCGGCTTATCTCATCACCTATCAAACAAAAGCAACCGAGCGGATTTTTGAAGCTGAAGAGATTATCAATACGGTAACAGCTGGCAAAGAGAGCAAACAAGGGAAGCAAAGAATTGACCAGCAAATCCTAACGAAAAATCATGGAACACCGAATTACAAGACCAAGACCATTCCCTGGCGTATCACCTTCAACAAAGATCAACAAACGATGAACAATGTGACATTAAAAGATACGTTTACAAACGAAGGATTGACGCTGCAAAAAGATAGTTTAAAAGTGACGACAGGTAATACAGTGCTTGAAGAAGGCACAGATTATCAAATCGTTGAACATGCAAATGGATTTGATATTCAATTTACGAAAGAAATAAAGACAGAACATACCGTCACATATACAACGTCTTTTGATTATGAAAAAAGAGCAGATAAAGACCAAAAGAACTTGCGTAATCATGTAAAGCTTGAATGGGTAAATGAAGATGGCAAAGATTTGACGAAGGAAAATCAGTCTGTCTTCACGCCTGACACATACACGCAGTCAAATGGCTTCAAAAACGGAACTTATAATGCAAAGAAAAAAGAGATCACATGGAATATCGGTGTGAACTATAACTTGAAACATCTAGAAGAGGCGAGAATCGAGGATTTCATTCAAGGAAACCAGCGTTTGCTTAAAGATTCAATCATCGTCTATTCGCTTGATTTACAAGGCGGGGAAAATGGAGCAGAAGAAAAAGAGGTATTAGCGAAAGAACATTATGACATCAAATTCCTTGAAAATGAAAAGGGAGAAACAGGCTTCGAAGTGATTTTCAAAAAAGCCATTGATTCTCCATACAAAATCACGTATCAAACAAGTGTTGAAGGAATGGATTTAGTACAGAAAACCTACGAAAATAAAGCGACCCTTTATGATGGGCAGACAAAAGAATCTGATGTGAATGCAGTGGTGTCCATTCCAAATGGGGGGAAATACACGAGCAAATCAGGAAATCAGCAAGGGAAAGTCATTGATTGGAAACTGAATATCAATTTTGGTCAATCAACAGTCCAAGATGCGACGATTATAGACCATCCAAGCAGTAACCAAGCCATAATAGAAAACTCATTTCATCTCTATTCGACGACAATAGATGAAAAGGGGCAAGTGACAAAAGCAGAAGAGCTGGAAAAAGGGAAGGATTATGAGCTAGACCTTGAATTTGATCCAGATTCTTTTCAAATTAAATTTAAAGAAGAAATCACAAGGCCATATATTTTAGAATACCAATCTCTCATTTTAGATAAAGTGGGAAGTACACTTCAAAACGAAGTAACGTTTAGAGGTGAAAATGTAAAAGAAATCAAAAAGGAATCCGAAGCCTCAATTGTGGTGAAACGCACCGCTGGCATGGGAGATGGCACAGGATCGATTGGTGCTTTAACCGTTAAAAAGGTAGATGCGAGTAGTGGAAAAGCGCTAAAAGGAGCAAGTTTCTCTCTGACAGATGCTGCGAGCGGCATCGTCATTGGTACAAAGACAACAGATGAAGAAGGAGCTCTTCGATTTGATCGTCTTCTGTATGGTGAATATATCGTGACAGAAGAGAAAGCACCTGATGGTTATATTAAGACGAAGGATCCAATCCATGTAACGATTGATCAGCCTTACGAATCTGGAGATCAAGCGAAAACAGGAAATAGCATGACGGTGCAGAACCAAGAAATCCGCCAGCATGTCAAGTTAACGAAAAAAGACAAAGAGACGGGTGCAGCATTAGAGAATGCAGAATTTGAACTGAAAAATGAATCTGGAGAGACCGTCCAAACCGATTTGAAAACGGACGAAAAAGGAGAAATCCTTTTCAAACATCTTGAGCCAGGTTCCTATTATTTTGTTGAGACAAACGCACCGAAAGGCTATCAATTAAATCAGCAAAAATGGCCGTTCACCATTAAAGAAAATCAAACAGAAACAACGACTGTCACCGCAGTAAATGACATCATCAAAGGCTCAGCAGAATTGAGCAAAATAGGTGAAGGCGGAGAGCGACTAGAAGGTGCACAGTTCAAGCTCTTAGATCAAGACGGGCATGAGTTAAAAGATTCGCTTGTCACAGGAGAAAATGGCAAGATCACGATAAGCGAACTAAGGCCGGGTACGTATCAGCTCGTTGAAACAAAAGCACCAGATGGTTATGTATTAGATGAAACGCCAATCAAATTTGAAGTACCACTTGATCCAAAGGAACCAGTCGTCATTTCGCAAAAGAACCTATATGAGACAAGTGCATTAGAAGTGTTAAAAGAAGGGGAAGATGGCAAGAAGCTTCAAGGTGTTCGATTTGAAGTCTTGGATCAAAATGACAAAGTTGTGCGTAAAGATTTGACAACAGATGAAGATGGGAAGCTTTTGGTCGATAATCTCAAACCGGGCAAATATCAGCTCGTGGAGACAGAGAGTGTTGATGGTTACCAAAAGAATAATAAACCTTATCCTTTTACCATCGAAATCGCACAAAAAACACCAGCAGAGATCAAAGTGATCAATGATCTCAAAACTGGATCTGTTCAGCTCACGAAGCTCGGTGAAAAGGATGATGTGCTTGAAGGAGCAGAATTTAAGCTTGTAGATGCAAATGGAAAAGAGATGAAAACAGGTCTCGTCACTGATCAGAACGGGAAAATCATCGTCAACGATCTGAAACCTGGAACCTATCAGTTTGTTGAAACGAAGGCTCCATTCGGTCATGAGCTTGACGAAACACCTGTCACTTTTGCTATTCCATTTAACCCTGAGAAGCTGGTCAGTGTGACAAAAGAAAATAGCCGCAAAACAGGCGGAGTGCTGTTGCACAAAAAAGGCGAAGATGGGAAATCATTAGAAGGGGTTGTCTTTGATCTATCTGATGATAAAGGAAAGATAGTGGCAGGAGGAGAAGGAATCACAACCAATCAGGATGGAAAGATCACCTTCACAGGGCTAAAACCTGGAACCTATCAATTTGTTGAAAGAAAGAGTCTTGAAGGCTATCAATTGAGTGCGAAACCACTTGTCTTTGAAGTTGAATTAGGTCAAAAAGAGTTGATTCAAGTGGAGGCAATCAATCAGCTTAAGAAAGGTTCTGTAGAACTCACAAAAATAGGGGAAGAAAAAGAAAGATTGAAAGGCGCAGAATTTACCCTTTTCAATGACGATGGTAAAGAATTGATGTCAGGTTTAACAACCAACGAGAAAGGCATCATCACCGTCAACGATTTGAAACCAGGCGCTTACCAATTGGTTGAAACGAAGGCTCCTTTTGGACATAAACTAGATGCAGAACCAGTAGACTTTAAGATTGATTTCAATCCAAAACAACTGGTGAAAGTGACAAAAGAAAATATTCGGACGACAAGTGCTGTGCAGCTTCAGAAAAAAGGAGAAGATGGTCAGTTACTCCATGGAGTGACCTTCGATCTGCTTGATGAGCACGATCAACGTATAAAGAAAGACTTAAAGACAGACAAAAATGGTCAACTAACAGTCGATCAACTGAAGCCAGGCACCTATCAATTTGTCGAAACAGCAAGCATTGCCGGCTATGAACTGGATCAGACACCTGTCTCATTTAAGATTCGTTTAGGTCAAGACAAACCAGCAAAAGTAGAAATGATTAACAAACTGACGCCGGGAGCAGTGGAACTGACCAAAGTGGATGATGAGGGACACCCGCTGGAAAATGCAGAGTTTGCTCTTCTGAGTAAAGAAGGAAAAACGTTGAAGAAATCACTTGTAACGGACCAAAAAGGAAAGCTTCACATCAATGATTTAAAACCGGGACAATATCAATTCGTTGAAACGAAAGCACCTCATGGCTATCAATTGGATGATAAGCCGATCCTGTTCACAATTGAGAAAAATCAGCAGAAGCCGCTTCACTTAACAGCGAAGAATCACTTGATCTTAGGAAGTCTGCGTATCATAAAGGTAGATCAGCAGACAGATAGAACCTTAAAAGGGGCATCCTTTGACATTCGTACAAAAGCCGGGAAAACCATAAAATCTGTGACAACAGGAAAAGACGGAGAAGCCATTGTCAAAGGGCTTAAACCTGGAGAGTATCTACTCACAGAGACGAAAGCACCGGATGGTTATGTAGCTTTAAAGAAACCGCTCGCTTTTACAATTCAAATGGGCGAAGTGGAGATCAAGACAATGATTGTGAAAAATGCACCAGTGAAGAATGAAGAGGACCACACGAATCCTCCAGCCTCAGATAAAGGGGATCAGCATCCGCCTCATGACTCAAACGGTGAGCTGCCAAAGACTGGTGAAGAATGGCTGCGTTATTTGATGTATGCAGGGATTTTACTAGTAGCTTCTGGAACTGTTCTTCTTGTTGTCAGAAGAAGAACCATTCAGTAGAAGGAAGGAACGAGTGTATTGATGAAAAAAAGAACCTTATTAGGCAGCTTTTTGGTGGTCACGGGGCTGATGCTCACCTCCGTTCCTTTTCTATATGAGTGGCGAACTTCTCAAGAGACAGCAGCAATGGAACAGGCATTAAAGATGATTAAAGAAAATGACAGTGATGCCCTTTCTTCTATTCCACATTTAACTGTGTCAGAAGAAGACCTGCGAGATGTGATGGAGCTAGAGATCCCGTCAATTGATTTAAACGAAAAAGTGCTTCCTGTTACATCAAAAGAAAATTTAGGTATAGCACTGACTCAAATTAAATCTCATCAAATGCCAGGTGAAGGGAATTTCACGATTGCAGGGCATAGAGGGTATAGAGGCGATCGTCTTTTCCGTCAGCTGCCAGAGGTGCCTAAAGGAGAAAAAGTTGTCTTACATCATCAAGCTGAAACATACGAATATAAAATTGTCAGCTCAGCTACGATTGAACCGACGGATGTGGATGTACTAAAGGATCGTGGGAAAAATGAACTGACATTGATCACCTGTACACTTGATGGTCAGAAACGATTTGTCTTAAAAGGAATACGAATCAACGCTTCAAAGGGTGAGCAGCCATCGGATGTATAACACCAACATAATAAATGATGGATGCAATGGAAAAGCAGCGCTCACGACCGATATGTTACACCAATTGTTATCAGAGCATTATCCAACTTTAAAAAACGAACGTTGGGAAGTTGATGTAGATACAATTCGGGCTTCGCCTATTCTTCACCCTTTATTAAAAAGAAAGCTTCCAATTGGTATTGAAAAATTCACCTGTGTTTTGTTTACGCAGCAGACAGCAGCTTTTGGAGAGCCTTTGATTGTGTACTTTTTATTGGATGAGAAGGGCGAATCGATTTACGCAATGGATCTCTTGCTCGAGCAGCAAGACACCCATTAAACGAGAAATAAATTAGCGGGTTCGATTTTAAGGTGGAAAAATAAAATCAGTTATATCATGAGGACTCTAATTCGTATATGAATTAGAGTTCTTTTATTTGTTTATATATAGTCGTTTTACTAACTTTATTATCTACTAAGAAGTCCGCTGCCTAGCAGATAGTCTCTAATGTTTAGATGATAAAGATTTGATAAAATGGATCGAAAACAGAGGTCATAATCAAGATTGGCGACCAAAGAAGATCATCTAGTTTTTATCCTTTCCCTGTTTCTTCAGAAGGAATATCAGAAAGTGCTAAAGATAATCATGTGTTGACTCCAAAATACTGATAAAATTTATTTAGATATTCCTTAATTATAGGTGTGGAGGTAAAAGCTTGCGAAAAGAAGACCCCCAATATATTTTTCATCATGATAAACGACCAGAAGTTGCTCATGATTTAGCCAATGTAGATGAAAATTCCACTGAGTTGTTAATCACAGGAAAAACAAAAAATATTGAAAGGTTGAAATCTTTTTCTAATCTGACGAAATTGTGGATTTACAAAGTGAACCAAAAGGAATTCAATACGATCTTGAGCTTAGTTAATCCCAAAATGCTCTATATGCGTGAACTGAGAGTAGAAGATTTATCAATCATCAGTTCTCTTAAAGATGTTGAGGTATTGGCACTTGAATGGAATACAAAGGCACAAAGTTTATGGGATTTATCAAAAAACACTTTTTTAAAAACTTTATCCATAACAGATTTTTCAAAGTTGAATGACATAGCCCCTTTGCAGAAAAAAACTGATTTAGAATGGTTAGAATTGTCAGGCGGTCTTTTTAATTCATTAAACTTAAATACTCTTCAACCTTTAAGATACCTCAAGAATTTAACATATCTGTGTTTATCAAATATAAAAGTGAAGGACGAGTCTTTAGAGCCGATATCGGAATTAGTGGGACTCAAGGAACTTGAAATTTCGAACCAATTCCCGACAGAAGAATATGCCAGGTTATCCGTAACCCTCCCAAATACGAAGTGTGATCGTTTTGCGCCATACATCTTTTTATCAAGTCCTATTGTAGATAAAGATGTGATGGTGATTGGAAAGCGAAAACCGAAATTAAATTCAAAAGTTGATGGGGCAAAGCTGCAAAAATACGAAGAACAATTTAAAGCGTACCAAGAAAAGTATATAAATTAACTTAAAAAGCAATGGAAAATCAACTCCATTGCTTTTTCTATTGCTACTGTAATGGCTAATACCATCATAAACTTTTTCTTTCTTGTGACTCAATTACGCAAACAGCTTCAGCCCAACCACACCAATCACAATCAGCAGCAAGCTGAGAATACGAATCATGTTTTTCGGCTCTTTAAATAGAATCATATTAAACAAGACAGAGCCCGCTGTTCCAAGTCCGATCCAGACCGTATAAGCGACGGATACTTGAACGGAAGAGAACGAGGCGTATAAAAACAAAAAGGATAAGGCAAATCCGCCGACAAATAAAATGCCTGTCGTGATTTGTTTTTTCTTACTAAACATATTGAGGCCAATGGTTCCCCCGATTTCGCAGGCAGAGGCCAACAGTACAAAAAACCAGCCCATGTTATACCGCTTCTCCTTTCTGCTCATGTGCATCTCCATCAGATACTTTCAGTCCAATAATTCCGAGGATTAAAATGCCCATAAATAAGAGCTTTTCTAATGAAAACGAACCGCCAAACAGCGCATAATCCATCAAAGAAGTCCCAATCGTTCCAACTCCGGCAAACACGGCGTACACGGTCCCTGTCGGCAGCTTCTCGCAGGCCTTCATTAAAAAATAAAAATCAACTGGGATCAGGCAGATAATGATCGCCCATTCCCACACAGCATCAGCTCTATTTAAACCAAACACCCAAAGTAATTCAAATAAACAAGTGAGTGCGACATACATCCAGCTTTTTTTCATTTTACTTCCTCCCAAAACTGACGATTCGTCATTTTCAAGCCAAAAAAGAGCGTACAGCAAGTGCTGTACTAAGTTAAGGTGTTTCTATGCCAAGTGCGTAAAGAAGAAATTGCTTCACCTCTCGCTTTTGAATCAGAACCTCTTCTGTATCTGTTTCCGTAAATAAGTACATTTGCTCAGCAGAAGATTCAAGTAAACCGATAATGAATTTGGCTGCATATTGACAGTTCAAATTCGCACGGACCCTTTTGTCCTGCTTTGCTTTTTCTAAAAAAGCAGCGACCCATTTGTAAATTGGCTCATAGATATCTTCCCATTCCTTTAAATGCTCGGTGGCGGCTAAGCCTGAGTAGGTCAGGGCAAGGACATCACGATATTGCCTTGTAAAAGCGAAAATGAATTCAACAAGCGCATCTGCTTGATCGAGGACATCTGCATGCTGAGTTAATTCCTTTTCGATCGCAGGCACCATCTGTGCGATCAAATGTTCAGCGATAGCAGGCATGACGGAAAGCTTTGAAGGAAAATATAAATAAAACGTTCCTTGCGCTACTCCTGCTGCTTTCACAATATCCGAAATGGTCGTCTTTTCGATTCCTTTTTCTTTAAACGCATCAATCGCAGCAAGCATAATCTTTTCTCGTTTCGACATATCATCACCGGCCTTAAATGACTGAATGTCATTCAGTTTAGCGAGAAAATGACGATTTGTCAATATGGTTTTCTCTTCATTGAATGTGAGAATAAGTGATGAATAGATGCAGGAAAGCCTGAATAAGCTGTAAATATGGTCAAGCATCATCATATGAGAAAGGGGCAGCTCTCTGTATGACATCCAGTGCTATATTTTCCATTGTTTATTTTCTCCTGCTCGTCCCGCTCTATTTACATATGAGATACAGACAGGCAAAAAAACACAATCGTTTTATCTATTTGCGGGCAGAATTGGTCCTTGCCTGTCTGTTTATTTATACGAATGTTTTACTATATTTGACGGTCTTTCCAAATCGTTTTTCCGCCCCAAGGGATCAGGTGAGTGTTAACCTCATGCCTTTGCAGTCCATTTATCAAAACCTTCACGCCTACCATCACGGTTATCCAAATCTTGTCTTTTTAAATTTAGCAGGCAACATATTGTTATTTGTGCCACTCGGTTTTTTTCTTTATCAAGCCTTTCGAACCATGCGCTGGCAAAAGGCGGTTCTTGGTGGCTTTCTCCTGTCAACCTTGATCGAATTGCTCCAATGGATGTTCTCGCAATCTGGTATCATTACAAGAAGCAGCGATATTGATGATATTCTCTTAAATACACTTGGCACAGCGCTAGGCTGTATCATGTATCAGATCTATCGAAAAAGGAAGGAGAAAACCTGAGTGAAGCGAGTTTGTATCATTCCATGTGGCGCGAAGAAAATTTGGGACGTCGATCCAGAAGCAGGGAGCCAGCCGGCGAACCTCGTTTATTTAAGTCCGCTGCATCAGCGTACGAAAAGCTATGCCCAAACGTTCTTTTCAGACTGGATGATCTTATCAGCGAAGCACGGATTCTTAAAGGCAGATGATATCATACATGAAAATTATGATGTGGCTTTTGGTACACCGCATGCTGAACAGATCACACGAGAAGAACTGAGCCAGCAATTTCATCAAAAAAATCTTTTCGCATATGATGAACTGGTGGTACTAGGTGGAAAGAAATATCGAAAAGTGATTGACCCTTTATTACAGCCTCATCAAAAAGCGAATTATCCGCTGGCTCCATATAAAGGAATTGGCTACATGCTTCAGGCGTTACATCAAGCAGTGGAATCAAAAATAGAACTTCCGCCGCATATTTAACACATTCACAACTACCGGTAAGCAGGGTTTTGATCATTAAAAAGAGAATAATTGAAATAGCGATGCTGATTGTTTCATATCTTTTCAGCAGCCACTAGGAAAGTCCGTATCGCTCGGGTGAAGTGGCTCAATGAAAAAGGGAGGCGTATGAACATGACAACCATCTATTTAGCTGGTGATTCGACCGTTTCATCTTATCCAGATCGTCCTGTTCAAGGAGGATGGGGAGAGTTTTTACACCGCTATACAGCGCATGGGGTGAACGTCGAGAACCGTGCCATTGGTGGAAGAAGCTCAAAAACATTCATTGAAGAAGGACGCCTTGATGACATATTGGCTGACATTCAGCCAGGAGACTGGCTTTTCACACAAATGGGGCACAATGATGCTTCCAAGGAAAAGCCTGAGCGGCATACAGATCCTTTCACGACGTATAAAAGCTACCTGTCTCAATATATTCATGGAGCAAGAGCAAAAGGGGCAACACCACTTTTACTCACGCCAGTCGGCCGTTTTCATGAAAAAGACGGAGAATTTATCAATGATTTTCCTGATTACTGTGCCGCTATGAAAGAACTAGCTGATGAAGAAGAAGTCCTTCTTGTTGATTTAAATACGGCAAGCCTTCAGTTTTATCAAATTTCCGGTATAGAGAAAACGACCTCTTACTTTATGCTGTCAACAGGCATAGAGGATCGCACGCACTTTACAAAAGAAGGCGCAGATGCGATTGCAAGACTTGTTTCTCTTGAATTAAAAGACCTTGGTTTAACCATTGTGTGATGGATGACAGGACGAGTGAGCGCTCGTCCTGTTCTTTTTTTGCAGAAAGCTATTGATTCCCTTCACTAGAGTAGACTACAATAGGTACATATGATAATGAGAATCAATATCACTGAAAAATAGATCATTCGATGGAAAACTGGAGGGACTCAAATGACAGATCAGCTTGAATTGTTTGACGTCACCATTATTGGCGGCGGTCCAGCAGGCATGTACACCGCCTTTTATAGTGGGATGCGGGACTTAAAGACGAAGGTACTTGAGTACAACGAAAGCCTTGGCGGGAAAATCCTTCTGTATCCTGAAAAGGTCATTTGGGATGTCGGCGGTTTGCCGCCAACAAGAGGAGAACAGCTGATACAGCAGCTGGAAACACAGGCGAAAACATTTGAACCAGAGATTGCACTGAATCAAAAAATCACGTCATTCGAGCGAGATGAACATAATCATATTCTGCTGACGGCTGAAAATGGTGATCGTCATTTGACAAAGACCCTCATATTAGCGATGGGTCACGGCATTCCAGTTCAGCGGAAACTTGAAATCGAGCATGCAGACCGCTATGAAGTGACAAACCTTTATTACACTGTCCAGGAGCTCAAGACATTTGCAGGGAAGCGGGTTGTTATTTCTGGAGGCGGCGACTCAGCGGTTGACTGGGCTAATGCCCTTGCACCGATTGCTGAAAGTGTCACCGTCGTGCATCGCCGTGACATGTTTGGCGGACATGAGAAAAACGTCGCCAACATGAAGGCATCTTGCAAACGAATTTTAACCCCGCATGAACTGACAGAGCTGCATGGTCAAGGCGACAAAATTGCTGCTGTCACCATTCAAAACATAGAGACAGGTGAAAAAGAACGAATAGAAACAGATGCTGTGATCGTCAATCATGGGATGAAAGGCGATTTAAGTGTGCTATCAGAATGGGGTCTCAAGCAAGGTGAATGGGGACTAATTGAAGTCAATGAAAAAATGGAAACCAATTTACCGGGCGTCTATGCGGTAGGCGACTTGTGTACACATAAAAGCAAGGTCCGCTTAATTGCCGGTACGTTTGTTGATGGAGTCAATGCACTGAATAGCGCGAAGCTTTACATCGAACCAGAAGCTGAAAAAGTGGCGTACGTTTCCTCTCATAACGAACGCTTTAAAGAGAAAAACAAAGAATTACAAACAGCTGGAGCTCGTTAAATCATTCAAATAACATAGCAAAAGTGCTGCCCACAAGCGATGCGGGCAGCACTTTTTATATGGGTCCATTAACTGCGAGGCGCAAATAACATCACACTGACTCCAGCCAAACAGATCAAAGCACCCATCCAGTCATATAGATCAGGAGTTTTTCGATCGACCCACCAGCCCCAAAGCACAGCAAGAATGACAAATACACCGCCATAGGCAGCATAAACCCGTCCGAAAGTCGGGAACTGCTGGAAGGTCGGAATGACGCCATATGCAACCAAGATAAGACTGCCGGCGATCCCGAAGCTGACAGGTTTTGCTTCACGCAGCCAAAGCCATACCAAATAGCCGCCGCCAATTTCTGCTAAACCTGCTAATAAAAAAAGAACAATCGTCACCATCATATACAGACACTCCAATTTCTCCAATTTACACCCTATTATGACATGAGGAAAGAATGCGTTCTACCTCAATTGAGACGAGAGTTTGCTAAAATCAGCCGATTAGAGAGTGGTCACACATGGATTCTTGACTTTTGTACTAGGAGTGATCCAAATGGTCTGTTATGTCGTAAAGTAAGTACATTCTCATGAGGAGCACACTTCCTTTTTCAGCGCTCTTTTTTTCTCCTTGAAAAAAGAGTAAAGTACAAGGTAGGCTTATTTCAGCAAATCGAGTGATTAGCAATACGTGAAGGATTTCATGATGGATGCGCATGCTCTTTCTCATGAAAAAGGAAGGAGATGACCATGGACACATTGCAAGATTTTGAGCTGTATCACAAGATCAAATATGATCGTCACAAGCCCTCGCTTGAAGTGCTGTACGATCGTTATGAACGTGTGTTATATTCGTTTATTTATAAAATGACTGGCAACCGTGAGCTCGCGGAGGAAGTACTTCAAGAGGTCTTCATCAAGCTCTGGCGCGGCATAGGAGAATATCATACCGATAAAGGGAAGTTCTCCTCATGGTTATTCATGATGTCACGCAACACGGCCATTGACCTTTTAAGAAAGCATCGGAATGAAACGGCTTTGGAAGATGAGCATATTGAATATTTAGCTGATCATCAAGAAGATGTATCAAAAGAAGTGGAATGGAACGAGGAAAAACAGAACATACGTGAAGCAGTATCTACATTGTCAAAAGAACAGCAAACCATTATAGAAGATGTTTATTTTAAAGGGATGACACAAAAGAGCATCGCCGAAAAGCTGGGCATCCCTATTGGTACGGTAAAGGGAAGGGTTCGATTGTCACTGAAGCATTTGCGATCGAAACTGTCGCTCGGTGGAAAGGAGGAAGAGGCATGAATCAGTGTAAACATCAAGTAATTGATTATTTTAATGGGCATTTACAAGGAGAAGAAAAAACGCAATTTGAAGCGCACATCAAGCACTGCTCAGCTTGCAAAGAAGAGCTTGAAGAATTGACATCGCTCATGTCTGACATTCCATTTCTAGCCGAAGACCAAATACCTCCGGCAGGGATGAAAGACCGTATTTTATCCCAGGTGTTTGAAGAGGAGACAGTCGAAGAAAAGAATAGCCAAAAAAAAGAGCTCAAGGCTGCACCTGAGCCAAACGAAATTAAACCGCTGCAAAAGAAACGAAACCAGTGGCTCTTACCGCTCGTTGCGGCACTGCTTCTCATATCAGCAGCTGGAAATGTGTATTTCTTATCGAATGGAAAAGAACAGGCGGAAGAACCTGTCAGGGTTGTTGCCACAAAATCACTGGCATCGGCCGCATCACCAAAAACGACGGGTGCTTTTTCAGTGATAGAGCATAACGGCAAAAAAGAACTTGTGGTGAGTGCAGACGGCTTAAAGGGTCAGCTTGATTCATCTGCTGTTTATCAAGTGTGGCTCATTAAAGGAGATCAGCCGGTTCCAGCCGGTGCCTTTAAAACAGATAACAAAGGGGAAGGAACCGTCACCTATGCGTTATCTGAAAAAGAAGCAAGCGAATCATGGGATACCGTGGCTGTGACCCTTGAACCAAAAAAGGATAACAAGCTTCCGCAAGGTCCAGTCGTACTAAGCGCTGCTTTTTAAGTTTGATCCATGAAAAGGATGCCTTCTTGGGGCATCCTTTTTTTGATAGCGAAGGGGAACATTTTGGCAATTGAAACGTAGTACATATGGAGGTGAAACACATGAAAACATCTATAGAAAAAGACCTATTTCTCTTATCAGTCAGACACACATGTATTACCATTTATTTTCTTGTGATCCCATTTGTAGTCCCAATTTTTTATCACCCATCGCCTTTATTCATTGCGCTCATTGTACTTTTTATCACTCATAACTTAGCGGAAAGTATCATTTGGTTTTATAAATCGAGAAAAATCAGAAAGCATCAGTCTGGTGATCTATCAAAACGAGGACATGGCTTGACCAAGATCGTGCAAAGGCTTGAACAGCTGATGATGATCAGTTTTGTGGTGTTTTTTATAAACGAATGGATCCAGGGGATAGCAGATATGTCTAACCTCTTTTTCATTACTTTTTTCATCATCATTGTTTTCCTGCAACACATCCAGTTTTACTACGTTCAGCTATTTTTTAAATCCAACAGCTGGTTCACTTATGTTCCTTCTTTGCAAAAGACACGTCCTTCATATATGGCGAGGGAGCGAAAGGCCCTGAAAAGGTCATAAATGTGCCATCACTCGTTTGATCCAGCCATAAACATCAGAAAATTATGATAAAATGTGGAAAGAAAGAATAGAGAAAGGGAGTGCGAGCGAGTGAAAGCAGTTGGACTATTGGAGTATTTGCCGATTGAGCATGAGCAAAGCCTGATGGATCAGGAGGTCGAAAAGCCTAAGGCGTCTGGAAGGGATGTACTCGTGAAGATAGAGGCTGTGTCAGTGAATCCAGTTGATACAAAGGTGAGATCACCGAAGGATCAGAAGGAAGAAAAACTGAAAATTCTTGGCTATGATGCAAGCGGTACGGTTGTTGAAGTGGGCGAAGCGTGTACATTGTTTCAGCCAGGTGATCACGTATACTATGCGGGAGATATTACGCGTCAAGGATCGAATAGTGAATATCAGCTTGTGGATGAACGTATTGTGGCGAAAAAGCCTGCCAATCTGTCCTTTGCAGAAGCAGCCGCGATGCCCCTTACAACAATTACGGCTTATGAGGCTTTATTTGACCGGATGCATATG
The DNA here is from genome assembly GCF_038629965.1 of Bacillus sp. FSL L8-0654. NCBI lineage: Bacteria > Bacillati > Bacillota > Bacilli > Caryophanales > Bacillaceae > Bacillus > Bacillus sp. FSL L8-0654. Next base: position 816,451 of record NZ_CP152026.1, read on the forward strand.
AAGCGGAATGCTGAAGGTTCAACCTTGCTGATCATTGGTGGTGCAGGCGGTGTTGGGTCTATCGCCATTCAACTAGCCAAATTAGCGAAGGCAAACGTGATCGCTACCGCATCAAGACCAGAAACAAAAGAGTGGTGTCTGTCATTAGGTGCCGATCATATCATTGATCATCACCAGCCGCTTTTAGCGCAGCTCGAGGAAAAAGGAATCGGCGAAGTGGATTTTATTTTATGCTTAAATGATACAGATGGACATTTCAAAGGCATGGCAGAAGCGATAAAACCGCAAGGCACGATTTGTACCATTGTCGAAAATCAGCAAAACCTAGACATTCAATTACTCAAAAATAAAAGTGCGGCATTTGTATGGGAATTCATGTTTACACGTCCTATGTATGAAACAGCGGACATGATCAAACAGCATGAGCTTTTGACAGAGGCGGGTGAGTTATTTGAGCAGGGAAAAATAACGCATACCTTAACAAAGGTTCTCAGTCCGATCAATGCTGCTAACTTGAAGCAGGCACATCAAACGCTTGAGCAAGGAAAGATGATTGGAAAATTTGTGCTTGAAGGATTTGAGAGAGGAGAAAGCGTATGACGTCATTACAATATCCGATTGGCTTATATGAACCGGTTGAAACAAAAACGAAAGCACAGCTTGAAGCATGGATTGAACAGCTGGCTGCAATCCCCGAAGAGTATGAAGCGGTGACTGCACCGCTGACAGATGCTCAGCTTGATACACCTTATCGCCCGGGAGGATGGACTGTTCGTCAGCTCATTCACCACGTAGCAGACAGCCATCTAAATGCATACTTACGATTCAAACTTGCTCTCACAGAAGATACACCTGACATACGTCCATATGATCAGGAGGGATTTGCCTCACTTCCTGACAGCAAGGCGCCCATCAGTTTATCCCTGCCTTTGATCAGCAGTCTGCATCGCAGGTGGGTCACTTTACTGCGGGGAATGTCAGAGGAGGACTTCAACGCTTCTTATTATCACCCTGCCGATCAACAAACGGTGTCCTTATATGATGCAGCAGGAATGTACGTCTGGCATTCAAAGCATCACCTTGCCCATATCACGGAATTAATCAAAAGAAATCAGTGGAATTAAAGGAGTAAACGCATGTCTGGAAGAAGAATTGTCGGCGCCATGTTTATCTGTATGGCGGCATTGTTTTATATAGCGAAGTATGCTCTTTTTGAGATACGCTATAGTAACAGCTTAGGCTCAGAAAGAACGATTGAGGAACTTGAACAGCTGATTCCTGGCGGTACGTGGATCATCATTTTTTTCCTCATCATTGGCTTAGCCTATCTTTTATGGGATGACAGGGAAGTGATTCGTAAAAATCTTTTCACCCCAGATCGACAAGTAGAAGAAACAAAAAAGACGGACAACAAGTGACCGTCTTTTTCCCTTTTCATGTTTAGCCGCGTTCAGGACGCAGTGCTTTTTCTAAGATAGCAAGGCCTTCATTGACTTTTTCTTTTTCCTCGTCATTGAGCCGCTGCAGGGAATTTTTGATTTTTTCGTGTCCTTTTTGATAAATACTTCTGAAGATATTTTTCGCTTCCTCAGTCAGTTCTACGACAATGATTCTCCGGTCACGCTCAGAGTGCTTTCGCACGACAAAGTTAGACTGTTCTAACCGGTCAAGCAGACCTGTCATATTGGACAAAGAAGCGCCCATTTTTTCAGCGATTTCAGATACTTTGAGAGAGCCATGGTTATTGAGCAGCATGAGCACCTTCATTTGAGGCATACTCATATCAAGCTTCATCCATTCAGAAACATCTCCAAGACCTGCAGCTGTGAGCACTTTCATATAAAGAACCCATGTCTTTTTTTCTTCTGGAGATAGAATCTCTTCTTTTAATACGGTGGTGTCATGAATATTATATTCCACGCTTGTTCACTTCCTTTAAGCGGCTCTTTTTCTTTATATTACTGATTTTTACTTCTAATTGAAAGGTTCGTCAAGCTTTTGAATGTTAAACTGCATGAATCAAGTGGTATTTGTTGTATAATAATGTTCAGTTGAAATAATGAAGCAACCTAGAAAGTTGGGAAAAACATGTGGAACAAAAAAACGGGTATGACGATCTTAAAAATGCTTTTTCCGATCGTCATTATCCTTGTCTTGATTTTTGTCGCGAAGCAGGAGCTGAGCGGACTTTCCATTAAAAAGACGTTTTATATTATTGACAGCTTGAACCGAATGGACTTGTTTATTCTTGTCTTTCTTGGACTTGTCGCGGTTTTATCGATGTCCTTATATGATTTTATTTTACGAAAAAGCCTTGATATGCCCATCAGCGGCTGGAAAACGATACGCATTTCATGGATTGCGAACTCCTTTAACAGTGTTCTTGGATTTGGCGGTCTATCAGGAGCAGGGCTTAGAACGCTTCTCTATAAGGAGTACATAACAGATACGAAAAAATTGCTGAAAGGCATTGCCCTTTTGACTTCCTCTGTCCTTTTGGGCTTATCTATTTTCAGTGATTTGATCTTGGTCAGGGTGCTTCCTGTTGAAAGTATTATCAGCCAGGAGCCGTGGCTATGGGCATTTGTCATTATCTTTGCCTGTATTGTACCGATTTATATCGTCATGGCATCCATTCGAAAAAGCTCGATCGAGAGCGGTGAAAATGGACTGAAGCATCCAATTTACGCTTATATCGGTGCATCGTTTTTAGAATGGCTGGCAGCTGGACTTGTCATGTACATGGCTGTCGTCTCTATGGGGATGAATGTCGATGTCCGAATAGTCTTAGGTGTATTTGCGATTGCGTCAATCGGCGGTTTAATCAGTATGGTTCCGGGCGGATTTGGTTCGTTTGACCTTATCTTTTTACTGAGCATGCAATACATTGGTTTTGATAAAGAGATGGTGCTGACGGCGCTCGTCTTGTACCGCTTCGTGTACTCGATTTTCCCGTTTATCTTAGGGCTTTGTCTAGCTGCTTACGATTTAACGGGAACGACGCTTAGACGTCTTGAAGGCAATCCGAAAATGGCACCTGCCATTGAAACGACGAACGTTTTAATTGTTTTGCACCGTGCTTTATTAATCCGTTTATTGTACGGATCTTTATCGATTTTAACCTTTGGAAGCGGCTTGCTTATCATGGCATCTGTTGTGCTTCCAGTCGATCGATTAGGTGTGATTACCAGCATTCCGCGCTTTCTGTTATCAGGATTTAATGGTCTTTCTTTAATGTTCGGAATCATTCTGATGATTTTGTCCATTGAAGTGTATAAAAGAACGAAAAGATCGTACGTGCTGACAATGATCTCTTTAGCAGGCGGTTTTGTGTTTACTTTGTTAAAGGGGTTTAACCTCAGTCTGATTTTTATTTTGCCAGTCATCATGGCTGTGTTTTTCTCTCTTCGAAATCAATTTGTAAAGCAGCAGGCACCTTATTCCTTGTATCAGTTTGTGGCGGCTGCCGCTGGTTATTTATTCGTGCTCTTTAACTATAATGTTATTGGCAACTTTATTTGGACAAAAATTGGGCATTTCTTGAGTAAGGATTACTTGGTGCATAATGAACGGCATATCACGATGACAAGCATGATCGCTCTCATCGGCGTACCGCTTTTCTTCTTCATTAGTAAATTGATCTTTAATAAGAAAGCATTTCCGATTGGAGAAAAAGCAGATGAGGAAAAACTAAAAACGTTTTTAGAAGAAAAGGGCGGAAATGCCCTCAGTCATCTTGGCTTTTTAGGCGACAAAAAACTATTTTTCTCAAGTGATGGAGAAGCAATGCTTCAGTTTGGGCGAATTGGCCGCTGCGTCATTGTGCTCGGAGATCCATCTGGACGTGAGGCGTCTTATCCGCTTGTACTTGAAGAGTTTTTACAGGAGACAGAAAAAGCCGGCTACCGCGTCGCTTTTTATCAAGTAGAACGAGAAGGGATGGCTCTTTATCATGACTTAGGCTTTCACTTCTTTAAGCTTGGGGAAGAAGCCATGGTCGATTTAGAAACGTTTACTCTGTCAGGTAAGAAAAAATCAAATTTACGAGCTGTGGCGAATAAATTTGAACGAGAAGGCTACACCTTTGAAATGCTGGAACCTCCCTTTTCAAATGAGTTGATCTCAACCTTAAAGCAGATCTCTGACAGCTGGCTCGGAAAGAAAAAAGAAAAAGGATTTTCGCTCGGTTATTTTCAAGAAGACTATCTTCAAAAAGCACCGATTGCAATTCTAAAGGATGAGCAAGGGCAGATCATTTCCTTTGTATCATTGATGCCGATGTATCAAGAAGGGGAGATTTCCATCGATTTAATGCGTCATATGCATGATGCACCGAACGGGATGATGGATGCGCTGTTTATCCACCTGTTTCAATGGGCGAAAGAAAGAGGCTACAAATCGTTTAACATGGGAATGGCACCTTTATCGAATGTGGGGACGTTCCATCAGTCCTTTCTCACGGAGCGTTTGGCCAGTGTTATTTTCAACAATGTCAGATACATGTACAGCTTCAGCGGTTTACGGTCATTTAAACAGAAATATAAGCCTGAATGGCGCGGGAAATATTTAGCGTATAAAAAGAATACGTCACTGCCTGTCACAATGGTACTTGTCACCAAGCTGATCGGGATGGACCCAAATCGAAAGCGCCGTCCATAAACCAAAAGACCTTTACCTTTCACTAGGTGAAGGTTTTTTTAGACAAAAGAATAGCAAAAGTGGTAAAGTTGAAGGGTAAGGGGGATGTTCATATGACATTAAATGAATGGTTTACAAAGGGATTAGCTGAACGTACATATGTACACAACATGGAGAAAAACCGGGAAAATCTGCTCACGGTGTACAACCAGTATGCAATTCATCAAAAAGAAAAAGAGCTGCTTCAAAAGCTGCAAAAGAAAAAGCTCAGAGCTCTTGTCATCACAGCGGACTGGTGCGGAGATGCGATGGTCAATGTTCCAATTTTCATGCGTATTGCAAATGAAGCACTCATTGATGCGCGCTATTTCATTCGGGATGAGCATCTAGACCTGATGGATCAGTATTTAACGAACGGGACCGCAAGATCGATTCCGATTATCGTCATCATTGATCAGGACGGGAATGAAGTGGGCAAATGGGGACCTCGCTCAGCAGAGGCGCAGCGCTTTGTCGACGAGAAAAAACCGGACAAAGATGCACCTGATTATGAAGAAGCTTTTCAAGTATTTGCGAAAGAAGCCGCACATCACTATACGACAGACCGCTACTTATGGAAAGATATTGAGAAAGAAATAGTAGAAGTTTTGGCAAAAATATAAACCAAAAGACTACTTCGCCGCAATGGGAAGTAGTCTTTTTTTATCTTGTTTTTGCGTTTTACCTACAAAACCACCGCATAAAGATGTAGAAAACCGCAGAATTCTATCAAATACCGCAGAAAACCGCAAAGCACCACGATTTTCCCAACCACTTTTAGTTGAAAAACCTCATATATGCCATGAAATCAATGATTTTGCCCTTATCCAAAGGCTCATATAACGCACAACGGTTGGCTTTTTCCCAATACAAGAGGCCCAGCAACTATAGTAATCTAGTTGTAATCTCCTTTGAACGAACTAAAAAAATGACGGAAAAGGACAGGCGATCAATTTATGAAAAAAATCATTTATCTCGATCAAGAAAAAAAGAAGCTCGCTGAATCGAAAAAAAGAGAACAGCGTTCCATTAAATCACTGAGGCTGCTTGTGTTTTATGACGGACAAAGCCCTGCATGTGCAAAAACGATTGATGTGTTAAGATCACTCGATTGGAAAAATCGGATTCACTTTGAATCCTTTAGACACTCGCAGCTGCTCAGGCTGAATAAAATCAGTGAAGAGAAGGCGGAAAAACGAATTGTGTCTATTTCCCTAGCCAAAAATCAAAAGAATTCAGGGATTTATACTTGGCTGCGTATGGCCTGCCATATCCCTGCTTTATGGGGAACGGTCCCATTCATCGTGCTCAGCATCTGGCTTGGCTTTGGACAGCATGCGTACGATTTCTTTGCAAAAAGACGGTATATTCATTCTGTCAAACGGGTGAACCATCATGACACAGATCAACAAGAGACCATTTAATAAATAGAAAAAGCATGACCTTCGATCGGCAGAAGGTCATGCTTTTTTGTAATAGGGAAGATATACTGTTAAATGATCGAGCAATTTCTTTGTATAGGACTTATAGGCCTGCTCATCAAGCTCAGCACCTGCATAGGTAAGTAAGGTCCTAAGAGCAAACAAATATTCACTGTGCAGCTCATTGTGTTCAAAGTAAGGAAGGGCTGCTTCGACCAAATAGGTTTTCAAATCAAGAGGGTTTTCCTCAATCATCAATTTATAGATTTTGATCATATATAAACAGTTTGGCTGAATACGAGGCTGTTTTAACAGCTCGTGTATGTAGGGAAGTGCTTTTTTGCGGTCATATTCAGCGTATAGTGTCGCAATTTCATATAGCGTTTCACAGTAACGATCTTCTATCTGTTCTTGATTAAAGTAATTGAGTGAATCTAGTAAATAAGGCACAGCTGAAGAGAAATCACCTTCACGTTTTAAGAGCACCCCGTAATAAAAATAAGCGGACATTTTAATATAGGCATCAGGATGAAGGGACGTGTGCAAAATCACTTCCTTTATATATTTCTTCGCAGTTTGATAGGCTTTTAGTTCAAGTGAGATCACGCCGTGAATGAGTGTACAGTGAATAATCCGCTTGAAATTGTTCTTTTGTCTATATAAATCCATCGCTTGATGTGTCGCTTCAAGCGCATCACCCAGCTGTCCCATGTTTCCAAGTGCTTTTGCATAGTGATAGTACAAATCACTTTGTTCAACTGAAGCGTAGGAAAAGCAGCTTTCAAGCTTTTTGAGCCCATCTTCAAGCTGACCAATTTTAATTTGATGAATGCCGTCAAGATATTCAAAAATTTCTTTTTCCGTTTCAATAAAGGTTTTTTCGAATTTTTTGAGCACGCGGTGTGTTTTTAAGGCAAGCGGCTGTTTATCCGTTAATAAATAAAATTGAAATAAGGACAAATGATACTGAATACCTAAATCGAGCGAAAAGAACTGCTCCTCGTGCTGAATGATCATTTCTGCATTTTGTTCAGCCTGATCGAGAGCATAGAAATACATATTCATTTGAAACTCATCCAAAAGTGACAGCAGATGACGCGCCTTTTGTGACAGCTTTTCTTGGCTGATGCCAAGCCGTTCAAGCAGCAAATTGATCGTATCTTGATTGGCCTCCTTTGAGCCATTTTCAATTTTACTTAAATGAGAGACAGAACAAATTCCTTCTGCCAATTCAGATTGGGTCATATTTTGTTTATAACGGTAGAGTTTAATGATTTGTCCAATATTGATTTTCATTCCATCCAGAAGCCTCCCTTCCAATCATGGTTGAAAGCCTTTTGACAAAAAAACCAGATCAGACAAAATGGGAATACTTGAAAATCATTTCATCATCTTGGCTTTTTTCTCAAAATTTGTTTAAAACGTAATATGATTGTAACATTACTTGAAAAAGTCAAACAACTATTTAGACGGGGAGGAGGGATACTTGATTTGCAACTGCACGCGATGACGTTTATAATGTGAATGAGAATCAATTTCAATTAAGTTGATTGAAAGGATGACATATATGCCAGAAACGAAACAACAAACAGAAGCGTTAACAGTTCGAGACGCTGTCAGATATAGACGATCGATTCGAAAATTCAAAGACATACCGGTGACGATTGAGCAGCTTCAGCCGCTATTAGAGGATGCAGTCTATGCACCGAACCATAAAATCACGGAGCCGTGGCGCTTTTTATATGCGGTGACGGATGAAGCGAAAGCGACTTTTGTAGAGCGTTTTATTGCTTTCTTTCAGCGCAACAACCCAGATGCAAAAGAAGAAAAAATCAATCAATACAGAGAATACTTTTCTAAGGTTCCAGCGCTTTTACTTGTTGTGCTAAAAGAAGACGAGAACCCTGTCGTGAGAAATGATGATTTTGCCGCCGTCAGCGCACTTATTCAAAATCTTCAGCTGCTTGCGTGGGATCAAGGAATCGGTATGGTTTGGAAGAGCGGACGTATTTTATACGACAAAGGCTTTCAACAAGACATGGGATTAAAGGAAAACGAACGGTTTGCTGCGATCCTTCATATAGGTTATCCAGAAGAGGTGCCAGAGGAAAAATCACGCCAGAAAGCATCAAGTCTTCTTACTGAAATCAAATAAAAGAAAAGCAGACCGCTGAATAAGGTCTGCTTTTTTACTTATTGTTTTTTGGCGCGCTGATCGGCCGCTTTCATACGTGCCATTGCTTTTACGTCATTCGGATCTGCAAGTTCTTTGGAAAATTCAACATATTCGCCATCCGTCTCTTGTGCCGCGAGCTCGTGGTTGGATTTTTTGTGTTGGTCTTTTTTCAAAGCCTTTCCCTCCTTTACAAGATCACTTTAGTTATGTGCTTGTTGGAGGGGAATATCCGTCTTATTTGTTTCTTTTTTCTGCTGCTCTTTCCGCTTTTTTGAATTCCTGCTGATACAGGACTTCCTGGGTTTTCTTCAGCTTCGAAGTTGGCTGGTGTTCTTTTTTCTTCATCAAAATCGCCCCCTCATATCATTTCTAATAGGATGGGTGTTTTTGACAACATTTATTCCTTAGAATGCAAAATCGCTTCTTTTAGTTCAGGGTGCAAAAAGTCATAAGAAGAGAGCAGTGCTTTTTTTGGCAGAGCACGCTGACCTTCTAAAACAAGTAATGACATTTCACCAAGGGCCGTTTTGATCACAAAAGATGGCACCTTCAACCAATGGGGGCGGTGAAGGGCAGAAGCAATGGTTTGTCCAAGCTGTTTCATTTGAACAGGATTCGGTGATGTCACATTGAGCGGGCCTGAGAGGTCGTCATTATGAATCGCATAAGCAATGAGATGTGCCACATCCTCAACATGAACCCATGAAACCCATTGCGAGCCAGAGCCGATTGTCCCGCCGGCAAACAGCTTGTAAGGAAGTGTCATCAGTGGCAGTGTCCCTTTTTCGCCTAACACGACGCCAAAGCGGGTGTAGACTGTACGAATGCCGAGTGCTTCAATCTTTTGTCCCTCAGCTTCCCAAAGCTTTGATGTATGACTTAAGAAATCAGTATCTGTAGGATGTGATTCCTCCGTAAAATCTCCTGTTTGAGATGTGCCATAAATTCCGACAGCACTTGCTTGAATCAGCACAGATGGCTTTGATTCCTGCGCTTCTATAATGCGTCTTACCTCTTGTGTTGATTTGAGACGGCTGGAGAGGATGCCTTCTTTTGCCTTGTCTGTCCAGCGTGTAAAAATGGATTTTCCAGCAAGGTTAATCCATACATCGATGGCAGGCAATTCATGCTCAGGTGCAGCACCTTCAGTCAGCCACTGAACATAATGTAAATGATTTTGTTCGGATTCCTTTGGATTTCTTGTTAAAATATATAGATGATGTCCCTCAGCAGCGAGCACTTTTGTGACATGCTGGCCGATAAAACCGGTTCCTCCGGTAATGGCGATATTCAATTGACATCTCTCCTCTCATATACATACCTATATCTTTCACGATTTTGAATCAGAAGAAACATCCTGACTGTTTTGGAAAAGGAGTGATCACAGGATGCCCTATATTACAAAAATTTCTGCTCAGAAAAACAATACCGAGCGGGTCAACATCTTTCTTGATGAAAAGTACGCCTTTAGCGTTGATTTGGATGTGCTCGTCCAGCACGATTTGAAAAAAGGAAAAGAGCTGGACGAAGCAGATATCATTGAGATTCAATTCGGTGATTCAGTGAAAAAAGGATTTCAGCAGGCCGTTGATTATTTATCCTACCGCATGAGATCAGTGAAAGAAGTCACCGATTATTTAACGAAAAAAGAAATCCCTGCACCTGCTATTAGTGAAATTATACACAAATTGAAGCATTATAAGTATGTAAATGATCTTGAATTTGCAGAAGCCTATGTCAGCACCCACCGAAAAACGAACAGCAAAGGACCGTCCGTCCTAAAAAAAGAATTGAAGCTCAAGGGGATAGACGATGACACGATTGAACAGGCGCTATCCCAATACCCTGATGACTTACAGCTGGAGGAAGCTGTAAAGCAGGTTCTCAAGCTTGTCAAAAAAGAAAAAAATCGTTCTGCAAAAGAGATCGAGCAGCGCATCAAGTTGCAGCTGCAGCGAAAGGGATTTTCGTTTGAGATCATTGATAAAGCCCTTCAAGAAGCCTATGATGGACAAGAAGAGGAAAAGGAAGAAGAAGCCCTCCTTTATATGCTGGAGAAGGCAAAACGCAAGGTAGGATATGACGGATCATTTGAAAAGAAGATGAAAGTAAAGCAATTTTTGTTCAGAAAAGGCTTTGATCTTGATACAATTGATCACGTTTTAGACAAAGGGGAATGACAGATGGAAAAACGCTATAGTGAGATGACAGAATACGAATTGAAGCAGGAGATTGCCGCCCTTTCTGAAAAAGCACGAAAGGCTGAACAGCTTGGCATTGTGAATGAATACGCAGTTTTAGAGCGGAAAATCGATATGGCAAAAGCCTATTTATTAAATCCAGCTTCGATTCAAACGAAAACAACTTATCAAATTAAAGACACAGAAGAAGAGTTTTATGTAGAATATTTAAATGGCGTTTTTGCGTGGGGATACAGAGTATCGGCTCCAAATAAAGAAGATGCCCTGCCGATTTCAATGCTGACGCAAAAGGACTGATCCCAAGTGATCAGTCCTTTTCTTTACTTAGAACGCTGTTTACGGACGTTGTTCTGAAGTACGATGTCGTGCTGCGTTTGCTGCGTTTCTCCGTTGACCTGAGAGGCAGAATGCTTTGCATTTGCCCATGGTTGAGGGTAAGCGGTTGTCCTTAATTGAACAAAGTCTGCCATATACGATTTCCCATTTGAACTCATATCTCAAGCACTCCCTTTGGAAAAATTAGCGTTTCCCTGATGCCCTCATACGTTCCTGTGGACGTGTATTCGTTTCACCATTCGGCCGTTTAGACGCATAAGCATCTGTAGCGCCTGGTTCGCCTTCAAACTTGTGATTTACCTGATTTGGAAAGCCTTTTGCTTTATTACGCATATCGATTCCCTCCAAACAATACAAATCATTTGCGTCTTTTGAAGACGTAAGGGTAGTATATGAAAAAAGAAGTTTTTTTAAAAAGGCACATTCTGCTAGATGAAGGAGGAACAGGCATGGAACAATACTTTGAGCGATTAACAGAACAACTTATGGAAAAAAACAATATGCTGACATATGACGAAGCCCGTACATGGGTAGAGCTGCTTTGGAGTGATTTTGAAACGACTTATGCAAAGGCTGGCCGCAAGTATAAAGGACAGGAAACAACAGAACGAATTGTTCAAGAGTGGATCGAGAGCTACGGAGCGCAGCTGCATTTATTTCAAAATAAACAATCAAAGGCAAACGAGCATCTGCAACAAAACAATCGAGGGCTGCTTCATTAAAAGGTTGCCCTTTTACTTCCATTCATCTTTTTCAATAATAAGGAAAATATACAAACGAACAAATAACTTTATGAAACAATACCCAGTCTGTGATCGAAATTACAGGCTTTTTACAATGATTAAACTTAAAATTACATTAAATTCATCCTGCTGAAAATCACTGGAAATAAAACTCTGATATAATGAAACGATTGAAGAGACATGTAATTTATGGATAATAAAAAAGGGTTTCGTTTTCTGACAAAAAAGGAATAATGAACATATCAGACTATGTGAAAAAAGTGAAGAGAAGGTGCGATATGGAACGGGAACTGCTCTCTGTTATAATTCCTTCTTACAATGAAGGTGAAAACATCAGACGAATCTTTGAGGCACTCGAGGAAGAGTTTCGCGATTTTCATTATGACTTTGAAATCATCTTTGTAAATGATGGAAGCAAAGACAACACGCTTCAATACATGAGAGAGCTCTCTCGCAAAAGTGCAAAGGTTAAATATATTTCCTTTTCGCGTAACTTTGGAAAGGAAGCCGCTATTTTGGCAGGTCTTGAACATGCAAAAGGAGCAGCTGCGATTATTATGGACGCCGATCTGCAGCACCCGACGTATTTAATTCAGGACTTTGTCAGAGGGTATGAAGAAGGCTATCATCAAGTCATTGCCAAACGGAATCGTAAAGGTGACAGCAAGCTGCGCTCTTACCTGTCATCCATGTACTATAAGGTGATGAACAAGGTAGTAGAAGTGGACTTGCGTGATGGCGTCGGGGATTTCCGTTTAATTTCACGCCAAGCCATCGATGCACTTCTCCAGCTGAAAGAGGGAAATCGTTTTTCGAAAGGGCTTTTTTGCTGGATTGGGTTTGAAGAAAAGGTCATCTATTATGAAAATGTAGAAAGACAGCATGGTGATACAAAATGGTCACTGAAGAAATTATTTAACTATGGCATAGATGGCGTCATTTCCTTTAACAACCGCCCGCTGCGAATTTGTTTTTATACTGGCATACTGATCTTATTTCTCTCATTGATTTACATCGTAGCCACCTTTATTCAAATCGTCAGAACAGGCATTATGGTGCCGGGTTATTTTACTTTGATATCGGCTGTGCTGTTCCTCGGAGGTGTCCAGCTTTTGAGTCTAGGCGTGATTGGAGAATATATTGGCCGTATTTATTATGAAACGAAAAAGAGGCCGCATTATTTAATCCAGGAATCAAATGTGATGGAACAAGAGACAAGCTCAAAGGAACAAGACCGAGTGTTAACACAGTTATTTAAATAACGTGGAGTCAAATAACCGGCAAGCACGAATCGCTTGCTGGGTTGTTTTGTTTCAAAGAATAGTGGATCTTTTGTGGAAAGGATTTAGATGATGAAACGTAGATGGATAATGATAGGAATGTGCCTCATTCTCGCTTTATTAGGACACTCCTTTTTCTTATATGAATATACGCAGGGCCGGTATATGACAGGAGATGGAGACGGGATCTCACAAATGCTCCCATTTAAAAAGCTGCTGTACGATGAATACGTCAAAGGGAACTTCTTTTATTCCTATCAATTCGGTCTAGGCGGCGGTACATATACGCAATTAGGTTATTATTTCACAACGTCGACTGTCTTTATGGTCACGGTCGCTGTCGTCTGGCTGATGAATGCACTTCATCTTATCCAGTCAACGGACATCCATTTCTGGGCAAATGCCGTCATTTGGCTGAGTGTGATCAAGCTGACGCTCATTCTGTTCATCGCTTACCGTGTGCTTCTTTCAATGGTTCAGCATAGGCTGAGTGCATTAACAGGAGCCGCAATTTACGGATTGTCTATTGTGTATTTTCGGCATCAAACGTTTTGGGAGTTTTTCACCGACAGTATGATGTGGCTCCCGCTGCTTGTACTTGGGGTTGAACGGATTTTCAAAACAGGTAAGCCGGCTTGGTTTATTGCGAGTTGCAGCCTGATGCTTATCAACAATTTTTACTTTGCTTATATTCATTTTATCTTTTTAGCGATCTATCTTGTCTTCAGATATATCATCAAGCTTCGAAGTGAGGAGAACGGGTGGAAGGTGTTCTGGACGCTGGCAGTCTCTACGCTGTTATCCTTTGGTATCAGTGCTGCCTTTTTTGTCCCGTCTGTCTATGGATTTCTTCATAATATAAGACCGCCATATGATCAATCTATACCTTGGTTTGATCTGCATGATCATCTGCTGTTTACAAGCAGGGTGTATTTATTACCTGTGATTTTTCTCATTTGTATGTTCCTCGTTCCGCTTTACCGGAACAGGTGGTTTTTCATGTTTACATCGATCAGCGTTCTGCTCATTGTTTTTCACTACAGTCCAAAGATGGCGAGCGTGTTTAATGGTTTTTCAGCACCGCAATACAGGTTTGAATACATTCTTGCCTTTACAGTTGGAGCGGTCGTAGCCATCACCATCAAGCATTTCTCGCAAATCGAGTGGAAGTGGAAAAAGCGTGCGGTCTTAGGCGCTTGGATCGTGTTTCTTCTCGCAGTCATCTTATCAGAACGAGCAAAGGGAAATATGGATGTTGTTGTATTTACAGGCATAGGACTGCTTGTGATCAGCTTGTTTTTCCTTATGATTCATGCGGAAAAACGTCAGCACCTTCGTTTCTTTTCAGTTGTGCTCATCGTTGTCAGCTTACTGACAGCAGGCGTGTATCAGCAGGGCTATTTATCTGAAAGAAGCAATATTAAGAGCGTATCAGAAACGTATCTGAATAGTGAGGCATATGCTGGACATGAGCAAATGAAGCTCATTCAGCAGATTCAAAGCCGCTCCTCAAAAGATCCGCTTGCCCGGATTGATTGGATGAATGGTGTGCGCAACAATACCCCGTTATTTGAAGACTTTCAAGGCATGAGTGCGTATTCAAGTATATTAAATAAACATTTGCTCAATTTTTATTGGAATGACCTGCAAATCGATATGGGACGTGAAAGTGTCAGCCGTTATGCAACAATGGGGGACAGGGCGAATTTATACAGCCTGACCTACGGAAAGTATTATATGAGAGACAATACGATGCCTTACTCACCGCCAGCTTATTTTAAGCCAATATTGGAAAGCGAGCATTATAAAGTGTATGAAAATACACGGCCGCTGCCATTTGCAAGAACAACAAGCACCGTTTATTCAGAAGAATCCTTAAAGGATGCCTCAGCACTTGATAGGGAGCATGCGATGCTGCAAGGTGTGATTTTAGACAAAAAAGGAAACGCTGAAATTGAGCATGCGCCAGATCGAGTCAAGGATACAAACATTCATACCGAACAAGCCATATATGAACATGGCGTGCTTGATGTATACGGAGAAACAGGCGGTCTGAATATCACGCTGCCAGATGATATGGCCCGCGCTGGGGATGTGTATGTGAGCTTTTATGTGAAGCGGACAGACCGTAACGAAGGATTTCAGTTATCCGTTGACAACTACGTCACCTCACGAAAAAGCAATACATCCATCTACAAAACAGGCGTCAATGAAGTGACGATTCGAGTCCCTGCGGAAAAAATCCTTTCCATTCGAGTACCAAAAGGGACATATGAACTCAATCAACTGAGGCTGTATCAAGAGCCTTACCGCATCCTAGAAAAGGCATATGAAAAAGAAAAACAGGATGATGGCAGCCAGCAAGTAAAGCTCGAAAACAACCGCTTTACGATTTCATATGATAACAAACGCGGCGATGATTATATGGTTCTCCCAGTACCATATGAAAAAGGCTGGGAGCTCACGGTAAACGGAAAGCAGACCGATATTGAACAAGCCAATTACGCCTTTATCGGTTTTCCAATAGAAAAAGGTAAAAACGAGATTGTGCTAACCTACTATCCGCCTTATATCAGAATTCTCGCGTTAATTTCACTCGTCAGTTTGATTGGTGCGATCCTATATGCGCGAAGAAAACACAAGAAACACCACTTTTCATCATAAGTGGTGTTTTTTTATCTTCCAAGCGCTGATCGAACACGATATCCATCATATGAAGCAAATCACTAAGCTTCTTTCTCAAACGAAAAAGTCGCATAATCAAACAAAAAATGAAACAACCAAAGACTGAGGGCAAAGAGAATTTCCTCAGAAGTAGACAGTAAAATGCCGCCTACCAATTCATCAGATAAATAGACAGCCCCCCAAATAAACAAGAGATGAATGGAAATGGCATAGAAAACGATGGAGCGTTTTTTGGAACGGCACTTTCTCACAACCCTCATGAGCACATGTTCCACATGCTCAAAGGATATCCCAAGTACCACATAGATGCCCATAAATAAAAGCATCGATAAAATCGATTGATAAAAAGCACCCGTTAAATGAAAGAACAGTACACAAAACAACAAAAATATGTAACAGACAGCCGACGCCGCCATGAGCCATTTCAGCCCTTGCCATAAAGCGTGAACAGATTGCTGCATAGGTGAACAAACACTCCTTTACATGAAGATACCTGCAAAAAGGACAGCCTTTTTGCAGGAAGTTATATGTTAATCCTCTTTTTTAGGCGCAGCGATCACAGGATGTTTTTCAGTATCAAGCAGTTTTAAGAAGTCTTCACCTTGATCTAAATGATCAAGAACAAGCTGTTTCGGTGTGACCGCAAGCCACTGATTGAGTGAAATGTCTGCATAATGATCGCTCTTAAAGATTTCTAAGAAATAAAGTGGTTCGTCGCCTGTATTTTCTACATAATGCCCCATCGCAAATGGGACATATCCAACGTCTCCGGCCTGATAGTTGAAGGTTCTCGCATGTCCATCAGAAGCAAATACCGTCATTCGTGCTTTTCCAGAAATGAAATATTGCCATTCATCCGTATTTGGATGCCAGTGCAGCTCACGAATGGCACCTGGATCAACTTTCACAAGAGCGGATGCAATCGTTTTAGATGCTTTGAAATTGGTAGAGTCCGCAATCCACACTTGTCCGCCGCTTGATGTAATCGGCTCCTGTTTTAACAGCTCATATTTAAAGGAATTCGGGACTTCTCCTTGCTCTGTTTTCACCTTGTCACATTCAAGGGAACCAGGAATTCCTTTTTGGAAAATATACTTTTCTTTCTCTGGCAGCTTGTCAAACTGCTCTTTTGTCATACCGAAGTTCTTGAGCACGACTTCCTCTGGCGTGTGGGCAAGCCAATCGGTTACTTGGAACGTACTATTTTCTGAGAATGCCCCATCATCAAACACAAGCAAGAATTCAGCTCCCGGTTCAAGTGCTTGGATAGAGTGCGGCAGGCCAGAAGGGAAGTACCACAAATCACCCTCAGTCACATCCTCTGTAAAATTGCGCCCCTCTGCATCAACCGATGTAATCCGGGCTTCCCCATAAATCATGTACGCCCATTCCGCTTCCTTATGCCAGTGAAGCTCACGAATCGCACCAGGCTTTAACCGCATATTAACAGATGCAAGACTTTTAGAGATCGGCAGTTCACGGACTGTTACCTCACGGGCGTAGCCGCCTTTTTCTAAACGATTGTGTGTATCAGAAAAAGAATATTTCAGGTTGGAGACCGTTCCATGATCGGTTTCTGGCGGCGTGAGCATATCTGGATTTTGTCTGTCCCGCTCGAGATTACGTGGAATTTTGACCGTTGCTCCTTTTTCTCCTCGAATCGGCTGTGGTATTCCATTTTGCTTTTCACTCATGATAAAATCCCCTTTCAACATCGTATTGTGTGAGGTGACAAAAGGCCTTTCATTTCGCCCTCGTTTTCATAAGGTGAAACGAATCAGGCAGATGTCAATCTGATTCATCATTTTTTTGAGCAGCGACTAATCGTTGGATGAGCTTGCTTAATTCATCAAACTTTCGTTCAAAGCGTGTCAGCAAGTAAACCGTCAAAATGGCAGGGAAGCCAGCCTGACCGAGCTGCTTCAGCCATTCCTCTGAAAAAAAGGGCTCCATTTGTCTCACCTCCCAGCGGATGCTCGTCTTCTATATAAGTGGTATGAAAGAAGAAAAAGGAAAGCAGAGGGGGAGAAAATGAATCATTAGACCCGTTTCACGAAGTTTACTTTTTTTAACTTTTGTCCACTTAATGCTAGTAGAGGGAACAAAGGGGAGGATGCACATGGATTATCGGCTGTTATTGAAAGCAAAATGGAAGGAAATCATTGATCACCCGCTCATTCAGCAGTTTTTAAGCAACCCGAAAAACGAGCAGCTGCTCCGGCAAGTCATGGAAGAGCCAAACGAGGAAAATGCCAAAAAACTAGATTCCGAGTTCAAACAGTTCTATCAGAAAATCCGCATCATCAAGTATATCTCCACAATGATACGCATCTTTTCAGTCGACTTTGACAAACGAGTAAAAAAGAAACAGCAGCGTTTTCCGCTCATACTTGATCATCCTGATACACAAGAAGTGAAAGACCATGTTCAAACAGATACGTATGAAGCTGTGCTCTTCAACCAGCAAGACCTAGGGGAGCATCTGCAAGACCAAACATTGTACAAGGCCTACCAGCAGCTCACAGACAAACAAAAAATGGTCCTAACCCAAATCTATGTCGAAGGCCAAACGATGAAAGAAATAGCCGATCAGTTCGGCGAAACAAGACAAAACATCTCAAACATTCACAAAAAAGCACTCAACAAACTAAAAGAAGAAACAGGGGGAGATGTCCGTGCACGAAGACAAAATGACCAATGGAGAAATGGAAGAACTCATTGAAACCTTCACACCCATGATCAAAAAGAAACTACAAAACACGGCATATCAAGAAAGAGAAGACCTCGAACAAGAACTCTATATCAAACTCATCGAAAAAATAGACCGGCTGATTTACCAAGAAGGACCTGGATTTTGGGAGTTTATTGTGGAATATATGACGAAGTTGTAAAAGTGAAGTACAAAAAAAGACTCGCTCACACAGAGCCGAGTCTTAATTTTTTTTGCAGTTTTTCTTCACTGAAAATCCAGCCGGTATAGGAATTTTTGATTTGGTGGTCCATGTCGATATGGCAGATTGCGACAAAAGGATAATGACCTTTGCTGCGGTAGCGCAAATCAATGAACCGCACTTCATAATGATCCTTGTATTTATCCACTTCCCACCGGTAGACAGGGGAGAAGGAGAGAAAGGCTGAAATGTTTTCATCTTGCTTAGCAATTTTCATAATTTCAGTATCAGGGACCGGCACACGGTTAAAGGTGTCTAAAATGACGACTTCTCCATTCATGCTTCGCCCAACATGGAAAGAGGATTTACATTTCACGGCGATGCGCCATTGTCTGAACTTCATTGTAGGCGAAATGATAATCTCTTCAATTTCATCGAATCGTGCACGCAGCTGACGTTTAATTTGAAGCTGCATGATGACCCTGACGATATAGTAACAGAAAATCACGGCATACAGCGTAATAAACGTATAGCCGGGATGTCCGCCAATCGCCCAAACGACAATGGCGACAAGGTGTGTAAAGAAGATAAACGGATCAAACGTATTAATGATCCCAAGTGCTACCCATTTCTTTGAAAATGGACGAATGGCCTGTGTGCCGTATGCATTAAATATATCTACAAACACATGAAGTACAACGGCTAATAGTGTCCATAACCAAAGGTGAAGTAAATTCGCCCCCGGCACAAATGGGAAAATCACAGCCGGAATCAGCAATGACCAGAACAGTACAGCCGGAATGGAATGTGTAAATCCTCGGTGATTTCTTATATAAACCGCATTATTTTTTAGTTTTAGCACAGTATCAATGTCTGGTGCTTGGGAGCCGGCGATGGTCGCGATCATCACGGCGTGTGCCATGTGTGGATCTGCGCTGACGGCTGGATCTAAAAGTGCAAGTCCCCCAAGAGAAATGCCCATTACTACATGAGTACCAGTGTCCAATTGATTACCTCCTAGTTGTCATGCTTAGGAACAATCATACAAAGTATACGTCTCCAATCAAGACTATGTGCAAAATCACTTTTGCTTTATCCCGATTTAATGTAACATGTTAACGTATCTACAAACAGTATACAACAAATAAGGTTCTATTCAGAACGTTAGCCCTCGGTCCAATGAGAAGGAGTATAGATATGAAAGACATTCAAGAAAAGCTGGACCGCAAAGATATTGCGGGATTTCAGCATGATTTAATTGATTGGTATGAAAAAGAACAACGAACACTGCCGTGGCGTGAAAATCAAGATCCATACCGCGTCTGGGTATCAGAAGTCATGCTCCAGCAAACGAGAGTAGATACGGTCATTCCGTATTTCAACCGGTTTATGGAGCAATTTCCGACGGTGAAGGATCTCGCTTTAGCTGATGAAGAAAAGGTCATGAAAGCATGGGAAGGTCTTGGCTACTACTCAAGAGTGCGTAATTTACAGGCAGCTGTGAAAGAAGTATATGAATCCTACGGTGGCGTGGTGCCTGATACGAAAGAGCAATTTTCAAAGCTCAAAGGTGTAGGCCCATATACGAGCGGCGCAGTTCTGAGTATTGCCTATAACAAGCCGTATCCTGCGGTAGACGGCAACGTGATGAGGGTCATTTCTCGTATTTTGTCCATATGGGATGATATTGCAAAACCAAAAACGAGAAACATTTTCGAATTTGCGGTCGATCAGCTCATTTCCCGGGAAAAGCCGTCAGAATTTAATCAAGGGCTGATGGAGCTTGGTGCGCTCATTTGTACCCCAACATCCTCTGCCTGCCTCATTTGCCCTGTGAACATGCATTGCTCGGCACTTGAGGAAGGCGTTCAGCATGAGCTCCCAGTGAAAAGCAAAAAGAAAAAGCCGACTGCAAAATCAATGGCAGCAGCGGTGTTATTTGATGACGCAGGCAACCTATATATTCATAAGCGGCCAAGTACAGGCCTCCTTGCGAATTTATGGGAATTCCCTAATATGGAAACCATGAAGGGAAGAAAAACGGAAAAAGAGCAGCTGATTGATTTCTTAAAAGAGGAGGCAGGTGTACAAGCGGAGCTTGGTGATTTAGAAGGCACCATTCAGCATGTATTTACCCACCTCATCTGGAATATTTCTGTTTTCTTTGGACGAGTTACCTCTGTATCTGATGACACGATGCTGAAGAAAGTCACAACAGAAGAATTTGAGGCATATGCTTTGCCAGTCTCACACCAAAAAATTTGGAAGCTGGCACTTGAGCAGCCTAGTCATATTTAACCGTTGTACCGTGGGTATAATCAGCATCATTTCGGTGCAGACCCCCGCGGTCTTCGATTTCAGAAATGATTTCTCGATACTTAGATTGCCCTTCTTCATTCAAATAAGGTAAAATTTGTTGGAAAGCATGATGAAAGTAAGCAAGCTCAGTATCTTTCCATTGATCCTTGGACATCATGCCAAGCTGGCTTAAATCGCGTCCGACATACATGAATGTAACCTCCTAATAGGAACTTTCCTATTAGTGTGAAGCGAATGAACGAAAACTATTCAAATCAGGAGATGAACCATAATGAGTCAACGTAAATGTGCATTAATTACAGGAAGCAGCAGAGGGGTAGGGAAAGAAGTTGCCCTTCGCCTCGCTGAAAAAGGATATGACATTGTCATTAACTATGCGAGAAGCAAAAAAGCCGCACTTGAAACAGCGGAAGAAATTGAAGCGATGGGCGTTAAAACATTGGTTGTCAAAGCCAATGTAGGCCAGCCTGAGAAAATCAAAGACATGTTTCAGCAAATTGACGAAACCTTTGGCCGTTTAGATGTATTTGTGAACAACGCGGCATCAGGTGTTCAGCGTCCAATTATGGACCTTGAAGAAAATCATTGGGACTGGACGATGAATATCAATGCGAAAGCTTTGTTATTTTGCGGACAAGAAGCGGCGAAACTAATGGAGAAAAACGGCGGCGGACATATCGTCAGCATTAGCTCTCTTGGCTCTATTCGCTACCTTGAAAATTACACAGTAGTCGGCGTATCAAAAGCAGCACTAGAGGCTTTGACACGTTACCTTTCAGTGGAGCTTTCACAAAAAAATATCGTCGTCAACGCTGTATCAGGCGGCGCGATCGATACCGATGCACTCAAGCACTTCCCGAACCGTGAAGAGCTTTTAGAAGATGCGAAGAAAAATACACCTGCCGGCCGAATGGTGGAAATTAAAGACATGGTCGACAGCGTGGAATTCCTTGTATCAGGCAAAGCAGACATGATTAGAGGCCAGACGATTATTGTGGATGGCGGACGTTCTTTGCTTGTTTAAAAAAATCATGAATAGGATGTACACCTTCTGCACAAATTAATGTGCGTGGAGGTGATAATGATGGATCAACAACAAAACAAAACAAACGCGCAACAAGTGAAGAAACAAAACCAAGCTTCTGCACAAGGCGGTCAATTTGGTACTGAATTTGCTAGTGAGACTGACGCACAGCAAGTAAAAAAATACAACCAAAAAGCTGAGCAAAACAAACAACAAAACAGCTAATCACTGAAACAAAGGAAAGCACTTCATATACGAATGAAGTGCTTTTCTTTTTGCCTCTCACCACCATCCGACAAAACCTGTAAAACCTCTACATAAACAGTCAAAGGATTTCTTCCTTCTTTCAAGAAATGGTATACAGACAAAAAGTGGATTCGATGAAAAGGGAGGAGTTAGATGTCTGATTTCGATCAGCTTGTAAAAGAACAAATGCAGCTCATGGATCAGCTGCTCGATGTGCAGGGAGAACTCGATCTATGCTTAGAAACAGAAAAACAATTGCTGCAGGATGAAAAAAAAGAAGAGTGGCATAGGCTTTGTGATCAGATCAAACAGAAACGTGAGGAACTGCAAAAAGTGCAAACCTTGTTTACAAAACAGACAGAAGAAGTCATCAGCTCATATAAACAGATGGAAAAGAGTTCTAGCGTGATGTAAGTCAGTGTGCCGTTCAATTGGGTTGAATGGCTTTTTCATTTCATTTTTTAATGATGTAACGGTATAATATAATAGAGACATGTTTAGTTGGGAAATTAGGTCTTTGGACTGTTAGGTTTGTTTGTTATAGAAAGTAGGGGAGAAAATATGGGCTATCCCAAGGAAGGAGAAACCATCCAAATTCAAAGCTATAAACATAATGGCTTGATCCACAGGATTTGGAATGAAACCACCATTCTGAAAGCAACGGAATTGTGTATCATTGGTGCAAACGACCGTACAATGGTGACTGAATCCGACGGCCGTACTTGGATGACGAGAGAACCGGCTATTTGCTATTTCCATGCAAAACAATGGTTTAATGTAATTGGGATGCTTAGAGATGATGGGGTATATTATTACTGCAACATCAGCTCTCCTTTTGCGACAGATGATGAGGCAATTAAGTATATTGATTACGATTTAGACGTCAAAGTCTTTCCAGACATGACGTACAATATTTTGGATGAGGACGAATATGCAGATCATAAGAGGCAGATGAATTATCCAAAAGAAATCGATAGTATCTTAAGAGAGCATCTGAATACATTACTGCATTGGATTCACCAGCGGAAAGGTCCGTTTGCTCCTGAATTTGTGGATATGTGGTATGAACGTTTTTTACATTATACAAAATAAGCAAGAGCATCGAAAAACCTGTTTGGCTTTTTAGGCTAACAGGTTTTTGACTGCGTACGGATAAGAGGCACTGATAGATTGGGAAGGAGATTTACATGGGGGTCATTAAACGCTACATGGCTTTTGTAACACCGTATAAAAAACAGATTGCATTGACAATGGTCATCGGAATGATTAAGTTCTCGATTCCCTTAACCTTGCCTCTGCTTTTAAAGTACGTCATTGATGATGTCATTCAAGGCTCGGGGTCAGCTGAAGAAAAGACATCAACTCTACTGATCATAATGGGAATCATGCTCGTATTATTTTTAGTGTTGAGACCGCCTGTTGAATACTATAGACAATACTACGCACAGTGGACAGGCAGTAAGGTATTATTTGATATTCGAGAGAAGCTGTTCTCGCATATTCAAAAGCTAAGTCTTCGTTATTATGCCAACACGAGAACAGGAGAAATTATTTCAAGAGTGATCAACGATGTGGAGCAGACAAAGGAATTTGTCATCACAGGGCTCATGAACATTTGGCTGGATATGATGACTGTACTGATCGTGATCGCTATTATGTGTACACTGGATCTGAAGCTCACCATCGTGTCTGTCATTATTTTTCCGCTATACGCGTTTGCAGTAAAGTATTTTTACGGACGGCTTCGTAAGCTGACAAAAGAGCGGTCACAGGCGCTGGCTGAAGTGCAAGGGCACCTGCATGAGCGGGTACAAGGAATGCCGGTCATTCGAAGCTTTGCAATTGAAGAATATGAACAAGAGAATTTTCATGATGAAAACAAAAATTTCTTAAACAAAGCAATCAACCATACGAATTGGAACGCCAAAACATTTGCTGTCGTCAATACCATCACTGACATTGCACCGCTATTAATCATTGCATTTGCGGGTTATACAGTAATTAACGGATCGCTGTCGATCGGGACCATGATCGCCTTTGTCGGCTATATTGACCGGATGTACAATCCGATTCGCCGTCTCATTAACTCATCCACGACGTTAACCCAGTCCGTTGCATCAATGGATCGGATCTTTGAGTTTATTGATGAGCCATATGAGGTCACAGACCGGCCGAATGCAAAAGAAGCCAATCATTTAAAAGGAGAGGTAGAGTTTAAAAATGTGTCGTTTCGGTATGAACACACGCAGGAAGAGATTCTGCACAATATCTCCTTGAAAGTAGAAAAAGGACAAACGGTTGCGCTTGTAGGAATGAGCGGTGGAGGGAAGTCGACACTCGTCAGCTTAATTCCAAGGTTTTATGATGTCACAAACGGGTCACTTGAAATTGACGGCATTGATATCAAAGAGTACAAAGCAAGAAGTCTTCGAAATCAAGTCGGAATGGTGCTGCAGGATACATTCCTATTCAGTGGCACGATTAAAGAAAATATTGCGGTTGGTGACCCTGAAGCACCTTTTGAAAATATCGTGTCGGCTGCAAAAGCGGCAAATGCGCATGATTTTATTATGTCTCTTCCTGAAGGATATGACACGAAAGTAGGAGAACGGGGCGTGAAGCTGTCAGGCGGACAAAAACAGCGGATTTCCATTGCAAGGGTATTTCTTAAAAATCCACCGCTTTTGATTTTAGACGAAGCGACGTCTGCACTTGATTTAGAAAGTGAGCATTACATTCAAGAAGCGATGCAAAAGCTGGCGAAGGATCGCACAACCTTTATTGTCGCACACAGATTATCAACCATTACACATGCTGACCAAATTGTGGTCATGGAACAAGGCGAAATTGTGGAAAAAGGAACACACGAAGAATTAATGAACCGAGACAGCCACTATCGTCATTTATTTACCATTCAAACTTTAAATTAGTAGAAGCCTATCCGATTCTAGCGGATAGGCTTTTTTATGCTTGTCAAAAACATGACATATTTCCCAGCTTGTCTCAATACAATTTTAAAAAGTATGACGGGGTGGTGAATATGTGAAAGAACAAGACGTGCTGCTAGATGTCAAACAGCTGTCCATTGCGTTTCAGCAGAAAAAGCAAAAAGTACCCATCGTCCATCACATATCGTTCTCGATTCAAAAAGGGGAAACGTTAGGAATTGTGGGCGAATCTGGCTGCGGGAAAAGTATCACAAGCATGTCATTAATGGGTCTGAATCAGCAAACCGATACAACGGGCGAGGTTCATTTCGAAGGGCAAAATCTGCTGTCACTTTCAGAGAAACAGTGGCGAGAGATAAGAGGAAATGACATTTCGATGATTTTCCAAGAGCCAATGACCTCTCTGAACCCATTAATGACCATCGGCAAACAAATGACGGAAGCCCTTTTCACACATCAAGCAATCGGTCAGAAAGAAGCAAAAGCGAAGGCGATTGATCTGCTTCAAACAGTTGGATTGAAGCAAGCAGAATCACTGCTTAGAAAATATCCACACGAATTATCAGGCGGCATGCGCCAGCGAGTCATGATAGCGATGGCAATGCTTTGTCACCCAAAGCTCATGATCGCTGATGAACCGACAACTGCACTTGATGTAACCATCCAAGCGCAAATCCTTCGTCTGCTCAAAAAGCTGAACGAAGAGATGAATACTGCTATTTTATTTATTACCCATGATCTAGGTGTCGTGCGGCAAATATGCCAGCGAGTCATGATTATGTATGCCGGTCGAATTGTAGAAGAAGGAACCGTTGACCGTATTTTTCAAAAACCTCTGCATCCCTACACGAAAGGTCTTTTCGCCTCAGTTCCATCGTTTAAAGAGAAAAAAGAAAAGCTCATCTCTATTGCAGGTCATGTGCCTAAGCCAGGGGCCATCCGGTCCGGCTGTCAATTTGCACCACGCTGCCCATACCAAATGCCGCAATGTCTTGAAAAAGATCCAGCCTTACAATCCATTGAACAGAATCACCGCGTGGCATGTTTTCTAATGGAAGGAGGAGAAGACACTGACTCACCCACTCTTGCAAGTGAATCAGCTGACAAAACGGTATGACACAGCCGCTTTTTTTTCTAAACATAAACAATCGACTTTGGCTTTAAATCAAGTGTCCTTTCACGTGAAGGAAGGAGAAACGCTTGGCATTGTTGGTGAATCAGGCTGCGGGAAATCAACACTTGGCAAAAGCCTAATGAGATTGACTGAACCGACGTCAGGCTCTATTCAATTAAAAGGGCAGGAGATCACCCTTCTAAAAGAACGAGACATGCGTTCCTTAAGAAAAGACATTCAAATGATCTTTCAAGATCCATATGCTTCTTTAAATCCAAGAATGAAAATCAAAGATATTTTAGAGGAACCGCTGATTGTCCATCAGCATGGGACGAAAGCAGAAAGACGGAAACGGGTAAAAGAGATGCTGCACATTGTTGGATTTGATCCTTCCTACGGAGAACGTTATGCGCATCAATTCAGCGGCGGGCAAAGGCAGCGTATCGGTATTGCTAGAGCACTTATTACGCACCCAAGTCTTGTCATTGCCGATGAACCAGTTTCGGCTTTGGATGTATCCGTTCAAGCGCAAATTTTGAATTTGATGCTTGAATTGCAAAAGACGTTTTCTCTGACGTATCTGTTTATTTCTCACGACCTTGGGGTTGTCAGATATATGAGCGACCGGATCGCCGTCATGTATGCTGGGCGCATTGTCGAGATGGGGCCTGCCGAAGATGTGTTTCACAGCCCGCTTCATCCTTATACGTCGCTGCTTCTGAAATCCATTCCACATATGGATCACGTACTAGAGGCGCAAGATGTGGCAGCAGAAGAGACCCCAATGACGGAACGCGGCAGCTGTCCTTTCTACAAAAGGTGTCCAAAAAGATGGGAGAAATGCCTGAAAGCAGTTCCTGCTTTGTATGAGGAGGCACCGGGGCACGCAGCCGCGTGTTATTTATATCAAAAGGAGGAACACAATGAAGAAGACATGGTTATTCAGTAGTTTCATTTTTGTGCTGGCACTGGCGCTCTTTTTAGGGGGATGCTCATCTTCACCGACATCAGAAGAAAAGGCAACAAAAGATACCCTCGTATTTGGCAGAGGAGGAGATTCCACTTCACTAGATCCAATCACCACAACAGAAGGCGAAACCTTCAAGGTCACAGAGAATATATTTGAAAAGCTCTTGAATTACGGTGAGAAAGACACGACCATCCATCCTGGCCTCGCAACAGAATGGGATGTTGCAAAGGACGGAAAGTCATACACGTTCTACTTAAGAAAAGGTGTGAAATTCCACGATGGCACAGACTTTAACGCAGAAGCAGTGAAATTCAATTTTGAGCGCTGGATGAATGGAGACGCAGAAAAGTTTCCTTACTATGGTATGTTTGGCGGCTATAAAAAAGATAAAGGGCATGTCATTAAAGACATCATCGTCAAAGGCGAGCATGAAATTGAATTTCAGCTAAAGCGCCCGCAGGCGACATTCCTCAAAAACATTGCTATGTCACCATTTGGCATCGCAAGTCCAGCGGCTGTTGAAAAAAGCGGCGATTCATTTAGAGAAAATCCAGTGGGGACAGGACCATTCAAGTTTAAAGAGTGGAAGCAAAACGACCGTATCGTGTTAGAAAAAAACGAGGATTATTGGCAGAAGGATAAGCCAAAGCTGAATCAAATCATCTTCCGCTCCATTCCAGAAAACTCTGCTCGTTTAAATGCCCTTAAAACAGGCGAGATCGACTTAATGGATGGCGTGAATCCGTCAGATTTAGATGGCATTAAAACCGACAAAGCACTCCAGCTCATTGAAAGACCATCGATGAACGTAGGCTATATCGGACTGACTGTCACAAGAAAGCCGCTTGATAACAAGCTCGTTCGTCAGGCACTCAATT
Organism: Bacillus sp. FSL L8-0654; assembly: GCF_038629965.1. Lineage (NCBI taxonomy): Bacteria > Bacillati > Bacillota > Bacilli > Caryophanales > Bacillaceae > Bacillus > Bacillus sp. FSL L8-0654. The sequence continues at coordinate 844,360 of NZ_CP152026.1, forward strand.
ATGCGGTCGATAAAGAATCGATTATTGAGTCATTTTATGGCGGACTTGCTGAGCCAGCAAAAAATCCATTGCCGCCAGCTTTAGAAGGCTACAATGACGACATTGAGCCATATCCGTATGATCCAGAAAAAGCGAAAGAACTATTAAAACAAGCGGGCTTCCCTGACGGCTTTCGCATCAAGCTTTGGGCAATGCCTGTACCGCGTCCATACATGCCAGATGGAATGAAGGTAGCAGAAGTCATTCAGTCAAATTTTGAAAAGGTCGGCGTCAAAGCAGAAATTGTGACATATGACTGGGCAACCTACTTAGATAAAGCAAGTAAAGGGGAAGCAGATGTGTTCTTATTAGGCTGGACAGGGGACAATGGCGATCCTGATAATTTCATCTACACTCTGCTGGACAAAGACAGCATTGGCGGTAACAACTATACATTCTTCGAAAATGATAAAATGCATGACATTTTAATTGAAGCGCAAACAGACACAGATCAAAAGAAACGAAATGAGCTGTATAAAAAAGCGCAGGAAATCATTCATGACGAAGCGCCTTGGATTCCATTGGTGCATTCGATTCCAATGCTTGCCGCTTCTAATGATTTAAAAGGCTATCAGCCGCATCCAACTGGTTCAGAAGCTTTAACTGACGTGTATTTCGAATAAGCAAATCAGGGAGATCTTGTATCTCCCTGATTCAAACAAAGAAAAAGGCGGTGAAAGCTGTTTGTTTGCTTATTGTATGAAGCGGGCAGGAATGCTCATCCCAGTACTCATCGGAATGACATTGGTCGTGTTTTCAATTATTCGTTTTATACCTGGAAATCCAGCGCAGGTCATCTTAGGACAGCGGGCAACGAAAGAGGCAGTAGAACAATTAACGATCCAGCTCGGTTTAGATCAGCCATGGTACGTTCAATACGGTCATTATATGCTTGGCCTTTTAAAAGGGGATTTAGGAACTTCCATTCGAACAGGAGCGGCTATTGCCCAGGAAATGAAGCCCTACTTATTTGCGACGTTAGAATTGACCTTTTTTGCCATGGTGCTGGCGATTGTGGTGGGAGTGAATGCCGGAATCATTAGTGCTTGGTTTAAGCATTCTTTCTTTGATTATGCCGCGATGTTTATTGCACTCATCGGAGTGTCCATGCCGATTTTCTGGTTAGGCTTAATGGGGCAGTGGCTGTTCTCGATCGAATTAGGTATTTTGCCGACAACAGGCCGAGAAGATGTAAGGAATCCAGTCGAGTCGATCACGTATATTCATACACTGGACACGCTTTTGCAAGGCCGGTTTGATCAATTCGCTGACAGCATCAAGCATTTGATCTTACCAAGTACAGCACTCGCAACAATTCCTGCTGCGATTATTGCGAGAATTACAAGGGCAAGTATGCTGGAAGTGCTTCATTCCGACTTTATTCGAACAGCAAAAGCAAAAGGAGTACGTTCATTTTTTATCATTTATCAGCATGGCCTGAAAAATGCGCTCATTCCGGTCTTGACGATTATTGGTCTTCAGACGGGCCTCTTGCTTGGTGGAGCGATTTTAACAGAAACCATTTTTGCTTGGCCGGGAATCGGACGGTATATATATGACGCCATCAGTTATCGCGATTACCCAGTCATTCAAACAGGTATTCTTGTCGTTGCGCTTATATTTGTCCTGATCAATTTCGTTGTGGACATCTTGTATGCGGTCATTGATCCAAGGATTAAATATTAGGGAGGGAGAGTGACAATATGGAAGCACAAAAAGAGCTTGAACCACCTCAGCCAAAAGATGAACGCTCTCAATCATTGATTCTTGAATCAATGAAGCAGTTCTTTCAGCATAAGCTGGCGGTCATTGGCAGTGTGATTGTCTTTTTATTTCTGATCCTAGCAATCTTTGCACCGCTCATTGCTCCTTATGGAATCAATGAACAATCACTCGGTGAGCGATTTAGTGCCCCTTCAGCTGCACACTGGTTTGGTACGGATGATTTCGGCAGAGATATATTTTCAAGAGTTGTGCATGGAGCACGGATTTCCTTATGGGTCGGCTTCTTCTCGGTCCTCGGGTCTGTCATTTTAGGCACACTGCTTGGATTGATAGCAGGCTATGGCGGAAGAGTGCTAGATGCTGTGATCTCTAGATTGTTTGATATTTTACTTGCTTTTCCTAGCATTCTATTAGCGATTGCTATTGTCTCCATTCTAGGCCCCTCCTTACAAAATGCCCTTATTGCCATTGCGATTATTAATGTCCCAACCTTTGGACGGCTCGTTCGTTCAAAAGTGCTGAGTATTAAACAAGAAGAATACGTGCTGGCAGCAAAGGCGGTGGGGATGTCACACCGCCGCATCGTACTGCGTCACATTCTGCCAAATAGTATGGTGCCAGTCATCGTACAGGCAACGCTAGCAATCGGAACCGCAATTATTGAGGCAGCCGCTTTAGGCTTTTTAGGGTTAGGTGCACAGGCGCCAAGTCCAGAATGGGGGAAAATGCTCGCCGATGCGAGACCTTATCTCGTTCAAGCCCCTTGGACATTATTCTTCCCAGGGATAGCGATCATGCTGACGGTTCTAGGCTTTAACCTGATGGGGGATGGATTAAGAGATACACTAGATCCTAAAATGAAGAAAATAAAATAAGACCGATTCTCAGAATCGGTCTCAGCGCGCAGGTAAACCCTCGCATTCGGTGTCAGTCCTGCGTGCCGGTGCTCACGAATACCAATTCGCTCCGCTCCTCGTTCTTCCTAGACTGCAAAGGTTTTCAGGTCACGCTGAAAAGATGACAAAGAGCTAAAATCAAGATCATTTTAGCTCTTTGTCAACAATTTAAGACCGATTCTAGGAATCGGTCTTTTCTGTTTATGCTTCTTTTTCTTCTGTCTCAATTTCACTATCTTTTGGGTGATACGTCTGGAAGCTTGTAATCAATGTATCTAAATGCTCTAATTCATCACGGTATTCGATGATGCTGGACATGACATTCAGCATATTGTAATCGAGCAAGTCGTTTTCTTGGTTTTGCTGATGCTGAATAAATGATTTCGTTAACGTCTCAAGGCGAAGAGAGCATTCATTTTGAAATTCATCGTCCTGCGGCTTCATTTTTCCGACGAATTTCATCAAGGTGCGCTCATGCCAATACAATAAATAATCAATTTCATCCGTTAAGCTTTCCCTGAAATGCTCTGGCATCAAATGAATTTCATTTTCTAATTTATGAAGCTTTTTCAGCAAATACAGAGCGCGATTCGATGTCATAATGGCCTGCCTGAACAAAACAAGCTTTCTTGATTTGACATACGTGGTTTTCTTTAAATAGCTTCGTTCTTCTTTGTATAGCAAGTAAATATGATCTAATTTGATCATGCGTTCTTTTATTTGATCGATGTCATCCTTTAATGTGGAATGATCAGTAGACTGTCTGGAGCTCAGACGGATCCATTTTAAAATCTCCTCCGTATTTTCCATAATGTGATGAACAAGCTTTGTTTCATATTTTGGCGGCAGGAAGATTAAATTCACTAAAAATGAAGAAAGAACTCCTAACACCACAGTAGCTGTTCGGATTAGGGCAAAGGAAAGGAAATGATCCCCTGCACTTTCTAAAATCGCGATGACGGTTACAAGTGCAATCGGAATCGTGTGTTCAATCTTCAGCTTTAAATTAATGGCGATGACCATGACGGCGGTTAAACCGATAATGACTGGTCCTGTGCCAAAAAGCAGACCGAACGTAATGGCAAGCGCTGCTCCAATAATATTGGCTTGCACTTGATCAACAATGGTTAAAAAAGATCGATAAATAGATGGCTGGATAGCAAATACAGCTGCAATTCCCGCGAAGACGGGCGTTGGCAACCCAAGCCATGTTGCCAGGTAAAGCGCGAGTACAATGGCAATACCAGTTTTTAAAATACGGGCTCCAAGTTTCATTGGTTTTGTCCCTGCATTCCTTTCTTTTCGATAATAGATGATCACTCGTCATTTATCATTCATATTTTGATGAAACAACTAAGTAATATACAGCGGTCTTCCGAAATATTCAAGTGATTTTTGAAAGTTCATGAAAACATCAAAAGAAGGTATTGAGAAGAAATGTAACAGATTCGCACGCTTTTGACAAACAAGAGCTGGTAAATAAAAAAACAGGCGCATGTTTTTACGCCTGTTTGGGACTTCATTATGATTGTTTCAGCTGTGCAAATGCATGATCTACTGCTTGCAGCGTCTCAGAAATATCTTTTTCAGTATGTGCGATCGTTAAGAACCAAGCTTCATATTTAGAAGGAGCGAGGTTAATGCCTTGCGCGAGCATTAATTTGAAGAAACGGGCAAACATTTCGCCATCCGTATTTTCAGCCTGCTCGTAGTTCACAATCGTTTCTGTTGTGAAATAAATTGTGAGCGCTCCTTTTAAGCGATTCACTGTAATATCTACTTGATGCTTTTTGGCATGGGCTAAAATGCCTTCTTCTAACATAGCGCCAAGCTGATCAAGACGCTCGTAAACGCCGTCTTCTTTTAACAATTCCAAGCAGGCAATACCTGAAAGAATGGATGCAGGGTTTCCTGCCATTGTGCCAGCTTGATAGGCTGGTCCAAGCGGGGCAACTTGTTCCATAATTTCTTTTTTACCGCCGTAAGCGCCGATAGGAAGTCCGCCGCCAATAATTTTTCCTAATGCAGTGAGGTCAGGTTTTACTTGAAGCAAATCCTGTGCACCGCCATACATAAAGCGGAAAGCGGTAATGACTTCATCATAAATCACCAGTGCGCCTTTTTCATGTGTGAGGTCATTGACCTGCTGCAGGAAACCGTCCTTAGGTTCTACGATGCCAAAGTTCCCGACAATTGGTTCGACAAGGACAGCTGCTACTTCATCTCCCCAGCGATCTAATGCTTCTTTATAGCTGTCAATATCATTAAATGGAACGGTAATGACTTCATTGGCGATACTCTTTGGTACGCCCGCGGAATCGGGTGTTCCTAAAGTGGAAGGACCAGAGCCTGCAGCCACTAGCACAAGATCAGAGTGGCCGTGATAGCATCCGGCAAACTTAATGATTTTTGTTCTGCCTGTATATGCGCGAGCCACTCGAATTGTTGTCATCACCGCTTCTGTACCTGAATTGACAAAACGAACTTTGTCTAAAGCAGGCATGGCTTCCTTCAGCATTTTAGCAAAAGTGACTTCATGCTTCGTTGGTGTTCCGTAAAGGACACCTGTTTCAGCCGCTTTCGTGATGGCTTTTGTAATATGCGGGTGGGCATGTCCTGTAATAATTGGACCGTATGCTGCCAGATAATCGATATAGCGGTTTCCGTCAACATCCCAAAAATAAGCGCCTTCTCCTCTTTCCATCGCAACGGGTGAACCGCCGCCTACTGCCTTATATGAACGAGACGGGCTGTTGACACCCCCAACAATGTGCTCCAGCGCCTCTTGATGTAATTTTTCTGATTCTGTGAATTTCATAAATAGCCTCCTATCTCAACGTATCACGTCGTCTATCATTATTTTAACATGCCGATGCAAGCGTCCTTAGTTGAATATCCTTTCAAAATTGGATAGGCTAATTAAAAAATAGGTTGGAGGGATTGTGTCATGACAATCGAAGTAGGGCAGCAAGTACCTTACATTGAATTAACCGGTGACAATGGGGAGAAAGTAAAGCTTTCTGATTTTAAAGGAAAACATATTGTTCTTTATTTCTATCCAAAAGATATGACACCAGGCTGTACAACAGAAGCATGTGATTTCCGCGACCGCTATCAAAGCTTTGCAGAATTAGATGCTGTCATTATCGGCGTAAGCCCAGACAGTCAGGACAAGCACCAAAAATTTAAAGAAAAACACGATTTGCCGTTTCTTCTTCTTGTAGACGATGAACAGAAATTGTCTGAAGCCTTTGGGGTATGGAAGCTGAAAAAGAACTTTGGCAAAGAATATATGGGAATCGAGCGTTCAACGTTTCTGATTAATAAAGAAGGCACGCTTGTGAAAGAATGGCGAAAAGTAAAGGTAAAAGACCACGTAGAGGAAGCGCTTGAGGAATTGAAAGCTCACGCTTAATATCCTCACAGGATGAGATCGGCAATCATGCCGGTCTTTTTTGTAAAGAAGAATAGGTAAAAAAGAGGATTGTAATTGACAAAGTTTCGGCTCTGGGGGTACACTATTTATAAAGATTATAATATAAGAATATTTTTGAAGAGAGGTGCATGATGAAATGGCTGCTCACGAACTAAAAGACGCTTTAGATGCTCTAAAAGAAACCGGTGTTCGAATTACCCCGCAGCGCCATGCCATCTTGGAGTTTCTCGTAAATTCTATGACACACCCAACCGCGGACGATATATATAAAGCACTTGAAGGAAAATTTCCAAATATGAGTGTCGCAACGGTTTACAACAATTTACGAGTCTTCCGGGAATCTGGATTAGTAAAGGAATTAACGTATGGTGATTCCTCAAGCCGATTTGATTTTGCGACATCTGACCACTACCATGCGATTTGTGAAAACTGCGGAAAAATTGTGGACTTTCACTATCCTGGCCTTGATGAAGTTGAACAGCTTGCATCCCATGTGACGGGCTTTAAAGTCAGTCATCATCGCTTGGAGATCTATGGTACTTGTCAAGAATGTGCGAAAAAAGAAAATCATTAATGAAAAAGCTGACCGTTTAAATGGTCAGCTTATTTTTATGACTTTTTTCGATTGTAGGATTCATCAAACTCTTTACCTTCTAATGCTGGATCAAGTGTAAGCGGCTCCCTGCAATGCATGCACATGTCCACCCGTCCAAGCACTTTTGTTTCCTTCTCACAGCCTGGACAAACGACACGTACTGCCTTCGTAGAAAGCATACCAATCCAAAAGTAAACGGCTGTACTTAATCCAATCGATAAGACGCCGAGCAGCATAAAGAAAGTCGACAGCCAGATCGATTCCTTGAAGAACACACCGATATACATGATCAGAAAGCCAACAAAAACCAAACTAAGTGCAAATGTTCTGATTTTATTAATCTTACTGGAGTATTTCGCCATCCCTAGTCCCCCTTATCTCCAATATAGCACATTTTACCTTTCCGTTTGAATTAGTTATAGAGTTTTGTGAATAAATTGCTTATAATGATTCAATGATCTTTTTTCATGTATTGAAGGAATTTTGATTCTATGAGGAGAAATACATAGCATTAGAGAAGAACCTTACACCCGAGTATTGGAGGAATCACTATGGAAAATCTTCTCCGTCCTATTTATCAAGAGAGAGCAAGCCATCCAGACACATTAGCTGTGATTATAGTAGAAAGAAGACATAAAGTATCTTCTGAGACGGATAACTTTGATGCAGCACTTTTGGTCATCGTAAAAGAAGCGGAAGAGCCGTTATTTATCAAGCACTATGAATCCGATCACCAAACAGCTTCTTTAAATGTTGTAACAGATGATCAACTGAAGGAATGGATTACCCTCGGCACTAACCGCCGTATCATCGATTGGATTTTGAATGGAAAAGTCCTGTTTGATCGAAATGAATATATCTTCAACTTAATTGATGAACTAAGTACATTCCCGTTTTCAAACCGCAAGCTCAAAATCGGTTTAGAATATGGCAAGCTCATTCGCAGATATATAGAAGGAAAAGCATTTTTTGAGTCAAATCAATTCCTTGATGCATATAATTCCATTGTGCATGCCCTGCATCACTTAGCACGTATTGAAGTAATTGATAAAGGCTTCCACCCAGAAGTGACCGTTTGGAACCAAGTGCGTCATATGGAGCCGGAAGTATACAAACTTTATTCAGAACTGATTGAAAGCCATGAAAGTCTGCATAAGCGTTTGGAACTTTTATTTTTAGCAAATGATTTTTTGATCCATTCAAAAGCGGAAATTGGTGCCGCTCATTTGCGTCATGTCATGGAACAGAAGGATATATGGCTTTTTGGTGAGCTTCTTGCACACCCTGATCTAAAGTATTTCACGCCTGACCTTAGTGTTATGATTGATTTCTTTGTGGAAAAAGGAATTGTTCAAGTGGAGGCGATTGAGACAAAGGGACAAAAAATCTATCATCGAGGATATTTTGTGAAAAAAGATATTGACGCATGAATATTATGATGGTATATTATTAAACGTCGCTAACGAGCAACTGAGTTGCTTTGAAAGAAAAGCTGACAAAAAGAAATTCTAAAAAACGCTTGACGCACACGGTGCTCAAATGTTATATTAAGAAAGTCGCCTCTGAGCGATAACGAAGATGATCTTTGAAAACTAAACAAGACAAAACGTACCTGTTAATTCGAGTTTTTATAAAAAAATCCTATGAAACTTCATAGGTAGTCAGTCAAACTGGCGAGACAGGAAATGATCACATGCTAAGTTCGCTACATCGTGTAGCAACGCATGTGTGATATGCATCCTGCATACCTCGGAGAGTTTGATCCTGGCTCAGGACGAACGCTGGCGGCGTGCCTAATACATGCAAGTCGAGCGGACAGAAGGGAGCTTGCTCCCGGATGTTAGCGGCGGACGGGTGAGTAACACGTGGGTAACCTGCCTGTAAGACTGGGATAACTCCGGGAAACCGGAGCTAATACCGGATAGTTCCTTGAACCGCATGGTTCAAGGATGAAAGACGGTTTCGGCTGTCACTTACAGATGGACCCGCGGCGCATTAGCTAGTTGGTGGGGTAATGGCTCACCAAGGCGACGATGCGTAGCCGACCTGAGAGGGTGATCGGCCACACTGGGACTGAGACACGGCCCAGACTCCTACGGGAGGCAGCAGTAGGGAATCTTCCGCAATGGACGAAAGTCTGACGGAGCAACGCCGCGTGAGTGATGAAGGTTTTCGGATCGTAAAGCTCTGTTGTTAGGGAAGAACAAGTGCGAGAGTAACTGCTCGCACCTTGACGGTACCTAACCAGAAAGCCACGGCTAACTACGTGCCAGCAGCCGCGGTAATACGTAGGTGGCAAGCGTTGTCCGGAATTATTGGGCGTAAAGGGCTCGCAGGCGGTTTCTTAAGTCTGATGTGAAAGCCCCCGGCTCAACCGGGGAGGGTCATTGGAAACTGGGAAACTTGAGTGCAGAAGAGGAGAGTGGAATTCCACGTGTAGCGGTGAAATGCGTAGAGATGTGGAGGAACACCAGTGGCGAAGGCGACTCTCTGGTCTGTAACTGACGCTGAGGAGCGAAAGCGTGGGGAGCGAACAGGATTAGATACCCTGGTAGTCCACGCCGTAAACGATGAGTGCTAAGTGTTAGGGGGTTTCCGCCCCTTAGTGCTGCAGCTAACGCATTAAGCACTCCGCCTGGGGAGTACGGTCGCAAGACTGAAACTCAAAGGAATTGACGGGGGCCCGCACAAGCGGTGGAGCATGTGGTTTAATTCGAAGCAACGCGAAGAACCTTACCAGGTCTTGACATCCTCTGACAACCCTAGAGATAGGGCTTTCCCTTCGGGGACAGAGTGACAGGTGGTGCATGGTTGTCGTCAGCTCGTGTCGTGAGATGTTGGGTTAAGTCCCGCAACGAGCGCAACCCTTGATCTTAGTTGCCAGCATTCAGTTGGGCACTCTAAGGTGACTGCCGGTGACAAACCGGAGGAAGGTGGGGATGACGTCAAATCATCATGCCCCTTATGACCTGGGCTACACACGTGCTACAATGGACAGAACAAAGGGCTGCAAGACCGCAAGGTTTAGCCAATCCCATAAATCTGTTCTCAGTTCGGATCGCAGTCTGCAACTCGACTGCGTGAAGCTGGAATCGCTAGTAATCGCGGATCAGCATGCCGCGGTGAATACGTTCCCGGGCCTTGTACACACCGCCCGTCACACCACGAGAGTTTGCAACACCCGAAGTCGGTGAGGTAACCTTTATGGAGCCAGCCGCCGAAGGTGGGGCAGATGATTGGGGTGAAGTCGTAACAAGGTAGCCGTATCGGAAGGTGCGGCTGGATCACCTCCTTTCTAAGGATATATGGAGCAGCGTGCGTTTTCGTCTTGTTTAGTTTTGAAGGATCATTCCTTCAAAACATGTCTCTAGCGAGACAGGATTGTTCTTTGAAAACTAGATAACAATAAGTAATACATTCACATTGAATGCAATGCAAAGTTCATCACACATAGTGATTCTTTCTAAAGTAAGAAATGGTTAAGTTAGAAAGGGCGCACGGTGGATGCCTTGGCACTAGGAGCCGATGAAGGACGGGACGAACACCGATATGCTTCGGGGAGCTGTAAGCAAGCTTTGATCCGGAGATTTCCGAATGGGGAAACCCACTGCTCGTAATGGAGTAGTATCCATACTTGAATACATAGAGTATGAGAAGGCATACCCGGGGAACTGAAACATCTAAGTACCCGGAGGAAGAGAAAGCAAATGCGATTCCCTGAGTAGCGGCGAGCGAAACGGGAACAGCCCAAACCAAGAGGCTTGCCTCTTGGGGTTGTAGGACACTCTATACGGAGTTACAAAGGAACGATATAAGCGAAGAGGTCTGGAAAGGCCCGCCAAAGAAGGTAACAGCCCTGTAACTGAAATGTTGTTCTCTCCAGAGTGGATCCTGAGTACGGCGGAACACGTGAAATTCCGTCGGAATCCGGGAGGACCATCTCCCAAGGCTAAATACTCCCTAGTGACCGATAGTGAACCAGTACCGTGAGGGAAAGGTGAAAAGCACCCCGGAAGGGGAGTGAAATAGATCCTGAAACCGTGTGCCTACAAGTAGTCAGAGCCCGTTAACGGGTGATGGCGTGCCTTTTGTAGAATGAACCGGCGAGTTACGATCCCGTGCAAGGTTAAGCAGAAGATGCGGAGCCGCAGCGAAAGCGAGTCTGAATAGGGCGCATGAGTACGTGGTCGTAGACCCGAAACCAGGTGATCTACCCATGTCCAGGGTGAAGTTCAGGTAACACTGAATGGAGGCCCGAACCCACGCACGTTGAAAAGTGCGGGGATGAGGTGTGGGTAGGGGTGAAATGCCAATCGAACCTGGAGATAGCTGGTTCTCTCCGAAATAGCTTTAGGGCTAGCCTCAAGGTAAGAGTCTCGGAGGTAGAGCACTGATTGGACTAGGGGCCCCTACCGGGTTACCGAATTCAGTCAAACTCCGAATGCCGATGACTTATCCTTGGGAGTCAGACTGCGAGTGATAAGATCCGTAGTCGAAAGGGAAACAGCCCAGACCGCCAGCTAAGGTCCCAAAGTATACGTTAAGTGGAAAAGGATGTGGAGTTGCTTAGACAACCAGGATGTTGGCTTAGAAGCAGCCACCATTTAAAGAGTGCGTAATAGCTCACTGGTCGAGTGACTCTGCGCCGAAAATGTACCGGGGCTAAACGTATCACCGAAGCTGCGGACTGTTCTTACGAACAGTGGTAGGAGAGCGTTCTAAGGGCTGTGAAGCCAGACCGGAAGGACTGGTGGAGCGCTTAGAAGTGAGAATGCCGGTATGAGTAGCGAAAGACGGGTGAGAATCCCGTCCACCGAATGCCTAAGGTTTCCTGAGGAAGGCTCGTCCGCTCAGGGTTAGTCGGGACCTAAGCCGAGGCCGAAAGGCGTAGGCGATGGACAACAGGTTGATATTCCTGTACCACCTCCTCACCATTTGAGCAATGGGGGGACGCAGGAGGATAGGGTAAGCGCGGTATTGGATATCCGCGTCCAAGCAGTTAGGCTGGGAAATAGGCAAATCCGTTTCCCGTAAAGGCTGAGCTGTGATGGCGAGCGAAATTTAGTAGCGAAGTTCCTGATTCCACACTGCCAAGAAAAGCCTCTAGCGAGGTGAGAGGTGCCCGTACCGCAAACCGACACAGGTAGGCGAGGAGAGAATCCTAAGGTGATCGAGAGAACTCTCGTTAAGGAACTCGGCAAAATGACCCCGTAACTTCGGGAGAAGGGGTGCTTCTTAGGGTGTTAAAGCCCCGAGAAGCCGCAGTGAATAGGCCCAGGCGACTGTTTAGCAAAAACACAGGTCTCTGCGAAGCCGTAAGGCGAAGTATAGGGGCTGACGCCTGCCCGGTGCTGGAAGGTTAAGAGGAGCGCTTAGCGTAAGCGAAGGTGCGAATTGAAGCCCCAGTAAACGGCGGCCGTAACTATAACGGTCCTAAGGTAGCGAAATTCCTTGTCGGGTAAGTTCCGACCCGCACGAAAGGCGCAACGATCTGGGCACTGTCTCAACGAGAGACTCGGTGAAATTATAGTACCTGTGAAGATGCAGGTTACCCGCGACAGGACGGAAAGACCCCGTGGAGCTTTACTGCAGCCTGATATTGAATGTTGGTACAGCTTGTACAGGATAGGTAGGAGCCTTGGAAACCGGAGCGCTAGCTTCGGTGGAGGCATCGGTGGGATACTACCCTGGCTGTATTGACCTTCTAACCCGCTGCCCTTATCGGGCAGGGAGACAGTGTCAGGTGGGCAGTTTGACTGGGGCGGTCGCCTCCTAAAATGTAACGGAGGCGCCCAAAGGTTCCCTCAGAATGGTTGGAAATCATTCGCAGAGTGTAAAGGCACAAGGGAGCTTGACTGCGAGACCTACAAGTCGAGCAGGGACGAAAGTCGGGCTTAGTGATCCGGTGGTTCCGCATGGAAGGGCCATCGCTCAACGGATAAAAGCTACCCCGGGGATAACAGGCTTATCTCCCCCAAGAGTCCACATCGACGGGGAGGTTTGGCACCTCGATGTCGGCTCATCGCATCCTGGGGCTGTAGTCGGTCCCAAGGGTTGGGCTGTTCGCCCATTAAAGCGGTACGCGAGCTGGGTTCAGAACGTCGTGAGACAGTTCGGTCCCTATCCGTCGCGGGCGCAGGAAATTTGAGAGGAGCTGTCCTTAGTACGAGAGGACCGGGATGGACGCACCGCTGGTGTACCAGTTGTTCTGCCAAGGGCATCGCTGGGTAGCTATGTGCGGACGGGATAAGTGCTGAAAGCATCTAAGCATGAAGCCCCCCTCAAGATGAGATTTCCCATTCCGCAAGGAAGTAAGATCCCTGAAAGATGATCAGGTTGATAGGTCTGAGGTGGAAGCGTGGTGACACGTGGAGCTGACAGATACTAATAGATCGAGGACTTAACCTATATTCTAATGTGAAGCATGAACATTGTTATCTAGTTTTGAGAGAACATTTTTAAAATATCTCTTGATTTATTTTCAATACATAGTATAATATCTTTTGTCACTAAATTGTCTGGTGATGATGGCGAAGAGGTCACACCCGTTCCCATGCCGAACACGGAAGTTAAGCTCTTCAGCGCCGATGGTAGTTGGGGGTTTCCCCCTGTGAGAGTAGGACATCGCCAGGCTTTCTTCATTCCGCAGTAGCTCAGTGGTAGAGCTATCGGCTGTTAACCGATCGGTCGTAGGTTCGAATCCTACCTGCGGAGCCAATTTGGAGAGCTGTCCGAGTGGCCGAAGGAGCACGATTGGAAATCGTGTAGGCGGTAACCCCGTCTCAAGGGTTCGAATCCCTTGCTCTCCGCCACAATTTACATAATAAAGGGCCCGTTGGTCAAGCGGTTAAGACACCGCCCTTTCACGGCGGTAACACGGGTTCGAATCCCGTACGGGTCACCATTTTTATAGAATATACACCAGCATTTTTTATTCGGAGGATTAGCTCAGCTGGGAGAGCATCTGCCTTACAAGCAGAGGGTCGGCGGTTCGAGCCCGTCATCCTCCACCATATCTTTTATATCGTCGCGGGGTGGAGCAGTTCGGTAGCTCGTCGGGCTCATAACCCGAAGGTCGCAGGTTCAAATCCTGCCCCCGCAACCAAAATGGTCCGGTAGTTCAGTTGGTTAGAATGCCTGCCTGTCACGCAGGAGGTCGCGGGTTCGAGTCCCGTCCGGACCGCCATTTTTCAAAAGAATACTTGGCTCGGTAGCTCAGTTGGTAGAGCAACGGACTGAAAATCCGTGTGTCGGCGGTTCGATTCCGTCCCGAGCCACCACTATTTGCCGGTGTAGCTCAACTGGTAGAGCAACTGACTTGTAATCAGTAGGTTGGGGGTTCAAGTCCTCTTGCCGGCACTGTTTTTCAAAAGTGGAGGGGTAGCGAAGTGGCTAAACGCGGCGGACTGTAAATCCGCTCCCTCCGGGTTCGGCGGTTCGAATCCGCCCCCCTCCACCATTTTTTATTTTCATAGGGGCATAGTTTAAAGGTAGAACAGAGGTCTCCAAAACCTCCGGTGTGGGTTCGATTCCTACTGCCCCTGCCAATTTTCTTAATATGATTCATAACATCTATGGCGGTTGTGGCGAAGTGGTTAACGCACCAGATTGTGGCTCTGGCACTCGTGGGTTCGATTCCCATCAATCGCCCCATTTTATTATTGGGCTATAGCCAAGCGGTAAGGCAACGGACTTTGACTCCGTCATGCGTTGGTTCGAATCCAGCTAGCCCAGTTGATGTGCGGAAGTAGTTCAGTGGTAGAACACCACCTTGCCAAGGTGGGGGTCGCGGGTTCGAATCCCGTCTTCCGCTCCAATAATGGCGGCATAGCCAAGTGGTAAGGCAGAGGTCTGCAAAACCTTTATCCCCGGTTCAAATCCGGGTGTCGCCTTTTTTGAAAAGACTGCCGGGGTGGTGGAATTGGCAGACACACAGGACTTAAAATCCTGCGGTAGGTGACTACCGTGCCGGTTCAAGTCCGGCCCTCGGCACCATGTTTTTTAATATAAGATGCGCTCTTTAATGATCATGCCGGTGTGGCGGAATTGGCAGACGCGCACGACTCAAAATCGTGTTCCTCACGGAGTGCCGGTTCGACCCCGGCCACCGGTATCTAGTTTTAGATATTCTTTATTGTCGTCAATTACAGAAGAATTAAGGAATATCAACGTTTAAAACGTCTTTCTACAAATTGTAGGAGGGCGTTTTTTATTTGTTTTTTAGCTGCTTCTTCATACGACAAAATTATTTCAAATCGCGTTCACTGCTGAAAGGGTGAATTAGCTAAGAGGAACATATTAAGGAGATTAACTTTTACTTTATTGATGGTTGTCTTATTATTAAACTAAAGGGGCAGGATAATTGAAGAAGGATTGGATAAATTGTACACAAGAGGTGTTGTAATGATTACGGTTAAAAATGCTGAAAGTTATCTTAAAGATAGCATTAGTGAAGATAACGATGATATAAAAAAGGTTTGGGAAACATTTAAGGCTTTTTCAAAGGAGACAGTTGAGGGCGAAGAAGATAAAGAAATTTTATTTCAGTGTGGTGTCTATGATTTTACAGGAGAGGAACTATTTCATTTTGACTTTGTACGTCAGTTTACAGTTTATGAAGAAGATGATTATTCTCACATGGAACAACTACACTGTGAATTTTTATTTAAACCAACAAGCGAGTTAAAAAAGTTAAAGGTGGTAGAAGAATGGTCAATGGATTATGACGATATCGATCATTTTTTTAATCATATTGAAAGTATTCATGAGTTTAAAATACCTTTGAGTTTAAAGCCGATAAAATCAGAAATATATCAGGAAGAACTTTAATTCTTTTCATTAACAGGGGCTTTACTTTAAGAGGGTATACCTTGCCTTTTTAGAATAATTTATCACGGAGTGCTGGTTCGACCCCGGCCACCGGTATCTTTTAAAATTTTCATGATTGGTTTTTCCATGAACCTAACGTTTCACCCTCGTGGTAAAACGTTTTTTTGTGGTTTAAATGAGTTATTTAGATAAAAAATAGGAACCTATTAGAAAATAATGAGTATGTACTTCTTTTGGCAGAATAATCTTTAGATGATTTGCAACATTTGATAAGATACATTTAACCATGTAAGGAAACAAAATGGAGCAGCACATTCACATAAAACAGTTGTACTACCTTTGAGTAACTAAATGAATATTTGTGGGTACATACACATCTTTAGCTGACATCAACATGGTGACCCAGTTTGAGGGGAGAATTTATGAAAAAACAAAATGATCATGAGGAGTTATTGACAGGTGGCAATGTCTCGAACGTATTTCGTTCTGGAGATACGGTTCGTCGAGAAGTAAAGTCAGACAATATCAATATACGAAAGCTGCTAAAGCATTTAGAAAAAAAGAATTTCTCCTATGCTCCAAAGTTTTTAGGGGTTGATGAACAAGGTAGAGAGGTATTGTCCTTTATTGATGGCGTGGCAGGTCATGATCCTTTAAAAGAATACATGTGTACTCACGATGTTTTAAAAGAAATAGCGAGCATGTTAAGGCTTTATCATGATGCTGTTCAGGACTTCTCCATTTCAGATGATTGGGAACGAATGGACAATACGCCTAACAACATAGAGGTTGTTTGCCATAATGATTTTGCGATGTACAACATCATTTTCAAGGATAAAAAACCAGTAGGGATTATTGATTTTGATGTAGCTGCTCCTGGTCCAAGGCTTTGGGATATCGCATATACCCTTTATACATGTGTGCCTCTCAGTAGATTTTTTCGCACTGAAACAGGGGAGGTCGTGAATTATCTTTCATTAGACCATGCAGACCAGATAAAGCATAGAGTCAAACTGTTTTTTGAATCTTATGGCGAGGAAATAGCAGAAGATTATTTGGATATGGTGCTGCTTCGTTTAGAAGGGTTATGTCAGTATATGAAACGACAAGCGTGTGAGGGTGATATCGCTTTTCAAAACATGATTCAAGAAGGACATCTTGAACATTATCAAAAAGACATTCAATTTATTCATGAACATAGAAAAGAATGGATGTAAAGAGGCGGCGTTGTGATCATGCAAACGAAGACGATATTACAGGCTATTATTCAAGACGAGGGAGTAAATGATTATCCTCTTTTTAGACAGTACTGTGTGAGAAAAGAACAGGGCCTGCGTAAAGATGCGCTAAAAGTTCTTCAGGCCTTTATTGAAGAGATGAAAGAGAACGATTTTGAAGAACAGCGTGAATTTGCTGCTTGGCTGTTTGAGTGGATTGAACGGTTTGAGGATGGTCATCATCTGCTTGTGTATCCGCTGGTAAATGGGGTGATCCAGCCTGTTTTTCAAACGTGGGAGAAAGTTGACCCATTGGATGTAAGACTGTATCGCTGGCAAGGTTTGTTTGTACATCAGGGAGAAGGGCTGCCTCATTTATTGAAGGCACTAGAGCTTGGGGGCAGCAAGGAACAGCGTGTGATTGTTCAAATTTGTGAAATCTATTTATCGGCCTTGTGGTATTCGTTTCACCATATACATGAAGATCTTTATTTAAGCACCTATGAGAAGGATCAAGAGAGAATTCAAGGGATTGAAAATGTTATGATACTGATTCAAGATCAAAGAACTCGTACGAATGTTCAAAAACAAGCTGTCTATTATGGCCAGCTTTTAACGGATTGGATGGCATTTCAGCAGACGGAGACAAGAGGCTTTATGACATGGTGTGCGGAGCGTAAAAGGCCGTATGAGTGGGTAGAGGCATTTTATTATCAGCAATAGATGAGAAAACGGCAGAGTTCATTCTGCCGTTTTTTTAATGCCATATTCGCTTTGTTTCTATATGATCTGGACTAAAATATTTCAGAATATAGACATCTGGATTGCTTAGTTTCTTCCACTCCTCGAATCCAATCGTTGGATCAGCGTGTTTAAGAAGCAGGCTCATGATATTGCCATGTGTGACGAATAGGGTATGATCTTTTTCTAATTTTATTTGTTCGTGTAGTGCTTCTACAATACGATTCATGGCTTCTTGGCTCGATTCTCCGCCTTCACAGGTCATATGTAAGTCTGTAAAACTGAGCTTTAGCTTCTCAAACCAATCGTCTATTGGTTTGCTGCTTAATACACGTTCAGAGAGGCGCTGATCGATTTTTATCTCGAGCTGTTTTGCATGAGCAAGGGGCTCAGTAGTTTGGATCGCTCGTTTATAAGGACTTGAGATAATTTGATTGAGATGAATGCTGGAAAAAAACTGTGCCAGTTCATGAGATTGAGTGATGCCTTGTGGTGTTAAAGCTGCAGCTTTAGATTGTCCATCTGCTTGGCAGTGTCTGACGATATAATATGTTTTCATTGGATACACCTTTCATTGAGTATAAAAAAATCATCCAGTATTGGATGAGGATTTACGAAGATCTAGGTAAGCTTGTTCGTATCTGTTTCTTTATAGGGATCTGTGAGCTTGGAGGTCAGGTCTAGGTTGAACAAAAAATCATCGACGGTGTCTGTGCCAAAGGGAAGTGTGGAGAAGTTGACTGGGATGCTGTCTTCTTGCTTTTCTGAAGTGATTTGCTGTGCAGGCTGCTTTTTTCTCCAGTTCTTAAATAAGCGCATGTGAGGCCCCCTTTTCTTTGAAAAAGATGGATTTATACATAATATACGGGGAGAGTTGTCCAGGCGTCAAATGTTTTCTTCAAAAGGAACGATTCTATTAATAAAACAAGAGCCACAGGAAAGTGCGGCTCTTGTTGTCAGTTTAGAATGCGCGTTGTAATGCTTGCAGTAATTTACGTTCGCATCTTAAGTTGTATCGCTTCTTATGGAGTTTCTCCGTTTTAAACCTGCCTATGACACGTCGAACATCGGGATCATAAATGATGAGCTCCCTGCAAGTTTGTTCATGTAATAGTGCTTGAAACCAGCTATATTTTTTGAGATGTGCTGCGTTCCTCGAGATCTCCTCTTCATCCACTTGTAGAAAAGGGATATACACAGCAAGTGAAAAGATGTCTAGAATGAATCCCATTTTGCTGCCTCCTTTCATTGTTACTCATTACGTTTAGGAGAAGGCGAGGTTTCATTCAATAAACGTTAAAAACAATCCCAGTGCATAAACCATTCTTTTGATTCTTGGTCATAATAGAAATACATCGTGCCGTTATCACCAATCATGAAACGAGGTTTTTCTTCTGAGGCGATTTGGAGCATGAATTCGCCTTGTTGTTGATGGGGCGGGGATTGAATATACGCCCCATATCCGCCGATTTTTGTGAACGAATAATTTGTGTATTGATTAAAGAAGTGGTTTGTCGCTTCTTCACTTTCGTTTACTTCTGATAAATCGACATATGACCATGCCTCTTCCCAGCAAGGGAAGTCCCTTTGCTCACTTTCGTTCCATTGGATTTGAAAGGGTTTGGGTCCTCTCACTTCTTCAGGAGTCTCAGCTACTTCTAAACCTTCGATTGATGAATATTCAATGAGCTTCCAGCCTTCGCCGTTTTTGGTGATATCAATCGGAAGTGTATTCTGATTAAGAAAAATTTGAATCAGCTTACATTCATTGAAGCCGTTCATTCCTCCTGGCACTTCTGGTAAATAAATTTGTAAAATCGGAATCATGGCTCCATCTTGATCTATCGGCCAGCCTTGATTAGGATCGATGAAAAAATGGCCTGCAAACCAGCTGTGTACAGCTGGATCAGGACGGAAGCCGCCAATTTTGGCGATGGCTGGCGTTTTCCCGATTAGATTTAATTCTTGAAAAGCTTTGATTTCCATGGGTTATTCCTCCAGCCTTTAGCCTGCAATATGTGCATCATGAAATGTGCCATTTATATTTCCTTTGACAATAATGACATGCCCCCAAAATAAATCACCGTCATGATAGTAGACTTCAAACTCTCCCTCAG
Source organism: Bacillus sp. FSL L8-0654 (assembly GCF_038629965.1). NCBI lineage: Bacteria > Bacillati > Bacillota > Bacilli > Caryophanales > Bacillaceae > Bacillus > Bacillus sp. FSL L8-0654. The sequence continues at coordinate 863,955 of NZ_CP152026.1, forward strand.
GGTAAACATGCAGGCTTTCAAGTGAAATGCGGCTTATAAATTGATTCATTGTGAGTTCTTCTTGCTCTTCAGCTGATTCGTCTTGTTCCTGCCAATCCTTTGCTAGATCTATCAGCTGATTCGCGGCAAATGATTTAATAGAAGAATCCCATTTGGCCTGTTCTTGCATGAGGTGGTTTGCTGTTCGAAGAGAGTCATTTATTTTTTCATCTTCTTCGAGGTTAAAGTAGAGAAGGCACTCTTCATTGCTCCATTGGATCGTTTTTTCAAATAAGTCTAGTCCTTTTACTAACTCAAAGGTTCCAAGTATGTCATCATGATAATACACAGGCTTTTGGGCTTCTTCTAAAATTTCTTGAAGCGCTTGATCCTGTGTATCTGTATCAATCAAAGATACAAGCATGAATTCACCTTCGCCTTTTCGGACCTGAAGTGTAACGATTGATTCTTTATGTAATTGTGCCTGTTTTTCCCTTAATCCCTCGTCATCTGTTAACCAGCAAAGTCTTACATTTTCGGTTATGATATGGCCGTTTTCTTTCCAAGCAATCAGTGGAATAGAAGCGGTCCAAAGAGGTGCCTGTCCTGCTTTTCCTGCACCTACGCCAGAAGGTCCTGTAACAGCAATGATAGTGACTACATCTTCTGAAAATCTCTTTTCAAAAGTGTTGATTTGTTTGTTCATCTTCATGTGATTTCCTCCAGCCTGATTTTTTTGTCATGAACATATAAGTGTTGTGATCAAGTTCTACCTCTTTATCACACCGCACATCAGTAGGGGAAATCAAGCTTTTTTTGATTTAAACTGTTTTTTTAGGAAGTACATGGATTAATGGAGGTTGAGTCACAATAAAAGAAGCATGGATCGAATTTTGTATAAATTTGGGTAAATGAGTCGAAAAGCCTAGGTGATTCTTCCTTTTCTTTATAATTACTTTGACACGAATAGATGAAAAAAGTAAAGTAATACTGAGTGATTTACAAAACCTTCTTCATCCACTAAAACATGAAGTGTGCGTAAATTTAATGTAAATGGATATTTTTCCTTTTATTTACTCGTATTTTTTTTGAAACTTATGATGCTTCTCATTCGTTATATTAAAGGAGCGCATGTATCCGGCGGAGACAGAGCATCGGCATGCTTGGCGAAGAAGATTTACATTTGCAAAATGAATGTAAATTTTTTATGATTTCATTTATATCAGAACGATGATAAGAAAGAAGAGGTTTTATGAAAAAAATATTTGCAAACAAATATAGCTTTTTTGTTTTGGCTGTCCTTTTATTCTGGGCAAAATCGTACACAGCCTACAAAATGGACTTTAATTTAGGAGTAAAAGGTTCTTTTCAAGAGGGGCTTCTCTTATTGAATCCATTTAGCTCAGCCATCGTGTTTTTTGGACTTGCTCTCTTTTTGAAGGGGCGTAAATCTGCCATTGTTTTAATTGTTATTGATTTTATTATGACCGCACTTTTATATGCAAATGTAGCGTATTACCGTTTCTTTGATGACTTTTTGACTTTCTCAACAATGAAGCAGGCAGGAAATCTTGGGGGAGGCATGACTGGCGGTGTGTTAGCAAGCATTAAGCCGCATGACCTTTTATACTTCCTTGATATTATCATCTTGATTGCGATTGTCATTTGGAGACCAGAAGTGAAGAAGTTCCAAATGAAAAAGACGTTTGCACTGCTGATTGTAGCTGCAGGTATTGGACTGTTCTTTGTAAACCTTCATTTGGCTGAAAAGGATCGTCCAGAATTATTAACAAGAACCTTTGATCATAAGTATGTTGTCAAATACTTAGGTGTTTATAATTATACGATTTATGACGGGGTACAAGCAGCACAAAACGCAACACAGGTAGCCAATGCAAGCAGTGAAGATTTAACGGATGTTGTGAACTATACGTCTTCTCACTATGCGAAGCCAAATGCAGAGTATTTTGGGAAAGCAAAAGGCAAAAACATTATTAAAATTCATTTAGAAAGCTTTCAGTCTTTCTTAATCGACTACAAATTAAATGGAGAAGAAGTGACTCCATTCTTAAACAAGCTGGCTCATGGGAAAGACGACTTTACGTATTTCGATAACTTCTTCCATCAGACTGGTCAAGGGAAGACATCAGATGCTGAGCTGATGATGGATAATAGTATGTTTGGCTTGCCAGAGGGAGCAGCATTTGTGACAAAGGGTGAAAATACCTTCCAATCACTACCTGCCATCCTAGATCAAAAAGCAGGCTATACGAGTGCAGTGCTTCACGGGGACTATAAATCTTTCTGGAACCGTGACACGATTTATAAACATATGGGAATTGATCAATTCTTTGATGCTTCCTATTACAACATGGATGAAGAAAACCTTGTGAATATGGGTCTTAAGGATAAACCGTTCTTCAAAGAATCAATTCCAATGCTAGAATCAATGAAAAAGCCATTTTATGCACATTTAATGACACTGACAAATCACTATCCATTTAATTTAGATGAAAAAGATGCGACAATCGCTAAGGCAACAACTGGCGATAAAACAGTCGATAACTATTTCCAAACAGCAAGATATTTAGATGAGTCATTAGAGCAATTCTTCAAAGACTTGAAAAAATCAGGTATGTATAAAGACTCAGTCATTTTATTATATGGTGACCATAACGGTATTTCTGAGAACCATAACCGTGCAATGAGTGAAATTCAAGGGAAAGAAATCACTCCTTATCAAAATGCACAAAACCAGCGTGTTCCGCTTATGATACGTATTCCTGGTAAGAAGGGCGGCGTGAACCATACGTATGGTGGTGAAGTCGACGTTATGCCAACACTTCTTCACTTACAAGGTATCGATTCAAATGAATTCGTGAATTTTGGAACAGACTTATTCTCTAAAAAGCATGATGAGACTGTTGCCTTCCGTAATGGAAACTATGTGACACCGAAATATACACTTGTCGATAATACCGTTTATGATACGAAAACGGGTAAAGTGGTGAAACAAAATAAAAAGACAGAGGCGATTAAAGCCCGTGTTGATAATCAGTTAAGTCTTTCAGATAAAGTGCTCTATAGGGATCTACTTCGATTCCATAAGTTATCTGATTTCAAACCAGTGAATCCATCGGATTATTTCTATGGTAAAGCAAACAAAGAAAAAGAAGCGGATTCTTCTGCTAACTAACTGAGTTTTGGGCAAGCACAGAAAGGTGCTTGCCTTTTTCTCTCTCTTCGCTTGATTTGTTGGCAAAATATGTTTATATTTAGGGAGAAACAAGCGTGACGCCGGCTGGCAGCTGGTGACACACATTTCGTCCTTGGGGAATTCAGGAGGAGCTTATGACAACAAATACAAAAACACAAAAAAAGAAATCAGAATTATGGGGCTGGATCAAAGCCATCTTAATCGCATTTATTGCTGTTTTTATCATTCGGAACTTTTTATTCGCACCGTATATTGTGAAGGGGACTTCTATGGACCCAACACTGCATAACACAGAGCGGGTGTTTGTGAATAAAACGGTTGATTATTTCGGTGATTATAAACGGGGACAGATCATTGTTCTTGATGGGGAAGACCGCAGCACTCATTATGTCAAACGATTGATTGGTTTACCTGGTGATAAAATTGAAATGAAAAATGATCAGTTATATGTTAATGGAAAAAAAGTGGCGGAGCCTTACTTAGCGTCAAACAAAAAGAAAGCAGCTGCAGATGGCACCTTGCTGACACCTGATTTTGGCCCTTTGACTGTTCCAAAAGGAAAGTACTTTGTCATGGGGGACAACCGCCAAAATTCAATGGACAGCCGCAACGGCTTAGGTCTTTTTACAAAGCGTGATATTCAAGGAACTACCTCATTTGTATTTTATCCTTTCCAAGACATTCGATTACTCAATCATTAATAAACAATAAAAAAGCACACAGCCGTGTGCTTTTTTCTATGTCATTCAGACTGACTTTTTGTCATCGCCTGTTCAAGATCTGCAAGAATATCTTCAATCGCTTCTGTTCCAACAGATAAACGAATGAGCTCTGGTGTGACACCTGTCGCTTTTTGTTCTGCCTCGCTTAATTGCTGATGCGTTGTGCTGGCAGGGTGAATGATGAGGGATTTAGAATCACCCACGTTTGCGAGATGGGAGAAAAGCTGGACAGAATCAATGAGCTTTTTACCTGCTTCGCGTCCACCTTTAATACCGAATGTGAGGATCGCGCCTTGTCCTTTTGGTAAATAGGTTTGAGCAAGCTCATATGATTCGTGACTTTCAAGACCTGGATAGCTTACCCAATCGACAAGAGGGTGATCCTGTAAGAATTGTGCTGTTTTCAATGCATTTTCACTATGCCGCTCAAGACGAAGGTGTAATGTTTCTAAGCCCTGCAGAAGTAAAAATGAGTTGAATGGCGACAGAGCTGCCCCTAAATCACGTAATAGCTGTACTCGTGCTTTTGTGATATAAGCCGCTTCTCCAATTGTTTCTGTATAGGTCAGCCCGTGATAGCTTGGATCTGGTTCAGTCAGCCCTTTAAACTTATCGCTGTCAGCCCAAGGGAATCGGCCGCTATCAACGATGACGCCGCCAATTGATGTACCATGGCCGCCAATAAATTTCGTCGCTGAGTGGACGACAATGTCTGCACCGAATTCAATAGGTCTTAATAAATAAGGGCTGGCGAGTGTATTGTCAACAATAAGCGGGATATGATGCTTGTGTGCAATGGCTGAGATGGCTTCAATATGTAAAATGTCGCCTTTTGGATTCCCAATGCTCTCTGCATAAACTGCCTTTGTTTTGTCAGTGATCGCTGCTTCGAGTTCTTCAAGGTTAGATGAATCGACAAATTTTACAGTAATTCCGAGTTTTTTGAGTGTATGGGCAAATAAATTGTAGGTGCCGCCATAAAGACTGCTTGAGGAAACGATTTCATCTCCGGCTCCTGCGATGTTTAAAATAGAATAAGTCGTCGCTGCTTGTCCAGAAGAAACAGCAAGTGCACCAATTCCACCTTCAAGCTCAGCGATACGCTTTTCAAATACGTCATTTGTAGGGTTCATAATACGTGAATAAATATTTCCCGGTTCCTGAAGACCAAATAAATTCGCTGCATGCTCACTGTCTCTAAAACCAAATGAGCTCGTTTGGTAAATAGGCACGGCTCTTGAATAGGTCGCTGAATCAAGCTCCTGACCTGCGTGAATGGCTTTTGTTTCTAAACGAAATGGACGTTCTTCTGACATGTGTGTATCCTCCTTTTGTTAGATAAAACCAACTGTTTTGATAAGAAATATTTAATAAGACTATAAATCTTGTTCCCTGCTCGGTCAATCATTTTTTAGATAAATCTGAAAAAACAATAAATATAGTTGACAGGTAGGAATAGTGTGTATTAACATGAGCATACTGAAAACACGAACAAGAATGGCTGATCGGTCAACCGAAGGCTCTATCACTCAAATATGAGTGAAGAGCCTTTTTTTATTTGAATGAGAAAGGATGAAGAAGATGGAAAAAAAGAAAAAACGAAAAAAATACAGAAAACATATGGATCTGACACTCGATATCTTGATTGAGCGGAACAAATATGAGATTTACAGTAACAAGGAACGAATAGAAGCGATTTACGATCGGATTGATGAAAAGCATACAAGGACAAAATAACCATTTTATAAATTTGAGTTGATTTATGGGATTAATATGATTTAGGATGGTGCTAACAAATCAATATGATTAGCTGATCGGACAACGCGAAGGCTCTTATCTCTTTTTTGGGATAAGGGCCTTTCTGTGTATTTATCTGATCGTAAGAGGAGTGGAGGTATCAATGACGATTTCAATTGATATTGTGGATAAATCCTTTTGGAAAGACAAACAGACCATTCGGGTACTTGAAGACTTAAGATTGAGCATTATTCCCGGTGAATTTGTGACAGTGATAGGTCCGAGCGGATGTGGGAAAAGTACATTGCTAAAGATCATAAGCGGCCTCGACACAGCGTATGATGGGCAAATTTTGATAGGAGGCAGACGGATCACAGAACCAGGAATGAAACAGGGCTTTATCTTTCAGGAACACCGCCTGTTTCCATGGCTGACGGTTGAAGAAAACATAGCGGCCAATTTCAATTTAAAACAACAGGATGTACGCCGCAAAGTGGATGAATTGATTGAAATTGTTCGATTAAAAGGATTTGAACATGCTTATCCACATGAGCTTTCAGGAGGAATGTCACAACGGGTTGCCATTGCGAGAGCACTCCTTCGTGATCCGGAGATCTTATTGCTTGATGAACCATTTGGTGCGCTGGATGCATTCACACGAAAGCACTTGCAGGATGTGCTGCTGGACATTTGGCAGGAGAAAAAAACAACGATGATGCTCGTAACTCATGATATTGATGAATCGATTTATTTAGGAAATGAAATTGTGCTAATGCAAGCGAGACCTGGCCGAATCCATAAGATTCTTCCTGTGAACCTGCCTTTTCCGCGTGATAGAACGTCAACCGCTTTTCAAAGCTTAAGACAAAAGGTGCTTTCAGAATTTGAGAAAACAGATGAATTGTTACTAACCGATGGCTTAGGGATTTAGGGAGGGGAAATCGCATGAAAAAGAAACAAATGATCGTTATCTTTTTGAGTCTGCTGCTTGTTTTAGCAGGGTGTGATCAAGCAGCAGACGGCTCGGAAAACAAGGTGAAAGAAATTAGGATTGGGATTCAGCAAAGTTTGAGCCCGCTGCTTTTAGCAAAGAAAAAGGGGTGGTTTGAACAATCATTTGAAAAAGAAGGAGTGAAGGTAAAGTGGGTGGAGTTTCAAAGTGGACCTCCCCAATTTGAAGGACTTGCTGCAAATCAATTAGATTTCACGCAAGTTGGAAACTCACCTGTTATAGCAGGTCAGGCAGCTGGTATTGATTTTAAGGAAATTGGTTTATCTCAGGATGGGCTGAAAGCGAACGGTATTTTAGTGAATAAGAACAGTGAGATTCAAAAAGTAGAAGACTTAAAAGGGAAAAAAATTGCTGTCGCTAAAGGGAGCAGCGGCTTTGACTTTTTATACAAAGTATTAGATCAGGCAGGTTTATCTGCGAAGGATGTTCAGATCATTCAGCTTCAGCCAGATGAAGCGATATCAGCATTTGAAAATGGGTCCGTTGATGCTTGGTCGATCTGGGAGCCGTTCTTATCACTTGAAACGATAAAGAAAGGAGCAAAGCTGCTGGTGAATGGGGAAGCGACCGATTTATATTCTCCAGGTTTCACACTTGTTCGAACTCAGTTTGCTGATCAGCATCCTGAACTAGTGGTGAAATTCTTAAAGGTATATGACCATGCAGTGAAGTGGCAAAAAGCACATCCAGAAGAGGCTGTTACTCTATATGCGCGTTTAAAAAATTTAGATAAGAAGGTCGTCACACAAGTATTAAACAATACGGAACCACTCAATAAGCCCATTTCGAAGAAGATCATCAATGCTCAGCAGCATACCGCTGATTTTCAATACAAAACAAAGGCGATCCAGCGGAAAATTGATGTTAATCAGGTTGTAGATAATTCGTTTATTGAAAAAATGCTGAAAGAGGAGATGGATGAATGAAAGCTGTATCGAATCCGGCTTTAGCATCTAAAATCGAGCGGGCAAAGAAAAAAAGGAGAAAAGCTTCTTCTTTATATAAGTTAAAGGGACTGGTATTACCTGTTCTACTTATTGCGGTTTGGCAGATCATAGCTGGTTCTCAAATCGTTTCTTCCACTGTCTTGCCTTCGCCTGTCTTGATTGCAGAATCCTTTCGAGAGTTGATTCGTTCTGGTGAACTGTTTGGCCATCTATACATCAGCCTTTATCGAGCGATATGTGGATTTTTGCTAGGGGGAGGCTTAGGTCTTTTGCTGGGCGTATGCGTAGGGTTTTCTAAAAAAACAGAGCAGTATGTAGATCCGACCTTGCAAATGCTGAGAACCGTTCCACATTTAGCGGTCACTCCTTTATTCATCCTCTGGTTTGGTTTTGATGAAACAGCGAAAATTTTATTGATTGCACTTGGGGCTTTTTTTCCGATTTATATTAATACGTTTCTAGGTATTCGCAGTGTAGATAATAAGCTGTTTGATGTGGCTCGCGCCTTAGAGTTTAATGTGTATCAAAGCATCACAAAGCTGATTTTACCGGCTGCTCTTCCTCATATTCTTCTGGGCGTGAGACTGTCATTAGGAATTGCTTGGCTTGGTTTAGTGGTAGCTGAGTTGATGGGTTCAAGCAGCGGGGTCGGCTATATGATTATGGATGCAAGGCAATTCTCTCAAACGGATAAAGTGTTTGTAGGAATTATCATCTTTGCAGTAGTAGGTAAGCTGACAGATTCATTTGTACGTCTGTTAGAAAAGCGTCTGCTCAAGTGGCGCACTAGTTATCAAGGTGAATAATAAAAGGGGGCGATGTTATGAATATTTTATGGTTTATTCCAACGCATGGAGACGGCCGTTATTTAGGATCAGCAAAAGGGGCAAGACAGGCAGACTATCCATATTTTAAACAGATTGCTCAAGCAGCTGATCAGCTTGGTTATACAGGGGTCTTGCTGCCTACTGGGAGATCCTGTGAAGATCCATGGCTGACGGCAGCTGCTTTAGCTGCGGAAACCACTCATTTAAAGTTTCTCGTGGCTCTTAGACCAGGGCTGATGCAGCCGTCTGTTGCTGCTAGAATGACGTCTACATTAGATCGTCTTTCAGGCGGGAGACTGCTGATTAATGTGGTAGCAGGGGGAAGTAAAGAGGAGCTTGAAGGAGATGGGCTGTTCATTTCTCATGATGAACGCTATGAGGCAACAGAAGAGTTTTTGACGATTTGGAAGCGGTTATTGAAAGGAGAAAATGTACAATTTCATGGCAAACATCTACAAGCAGAAAATGGCCGTCTGTTATTCTCACCAGCTCAAACACCCCATCCACCAGTCTTTTTTGGCGGATCATCAGCAGCAGGAATTCAAGCAGCCGCCAAGCATACAGATGTTTATTTAACTTGGGGCGAACCGCCTGCACAAGTGAAAGAGAAAATTACACAAGTGAAGAAGCAGGCTGAAAAGGAAGGAAGAACGGTGAAGTTTGGCATTCGTCTTCATGTGATTGTGAGAGATACCGAAGAGGAGGCATGGCAGGCAGCGGAACATCTGATTCGTCATTTAGATCAAAAAACCATTGATGAGGCGCAAAAAGTGTTACAGGGGATGGACTCAGTGGGTCAAAGACGAATGGTGGAATTGCACCAAGGGAGGAAAGACAAACTTGAAATTAGCCCAAATCTTTGGGCAGGCATTGGTTTAGTACGCGGCGGTGCAGGAACAGCACTCGTCGGAGATCCGCAAACAGTAGCAGATCGTATCATAGAATACCAGTCTCTAGGCATTGATACATTTATATTTTCTGGATACCCGCACCTAGAAGAAGCTTATTATTTAGCAGAGCTTGTTTTCCCGCTCCTTCCATTTAAGAGATCTGGGGATACAGGACTCTCTGTGCCAGCCGGTGAAATCATTGGGAACAATCATTTTCCAGATGCAGCCTCTGCTGCTAGTTCCTCATAAATTTGAAAAAGCAAAGCAGTCTGCCATGGCTGCTTTGCTTTTTTTCATAGAATAGGCGAGTCATTTGTTGTGTAGTGCTGAACAAGGTAAGGGCTTTTTTCCCAATCGATTTTCTTGTATATACATATTTTTAGAGTCAAGAGAAGAAGGAAAATGTGCTCACTCTTTTATCGGAATGATCAGTAAATATTTCATAATTGGCATTATTGCGACATATAATCAGGACTTTTATATCTGATATATCGGGGGAATTCTTTCTATCTCACAAAAAGGAAAGAATAAATATGATAGATGATAAATATGGACTATTTGAAAAAAAGAAGAAAAAAGATGGCGCAAATGACATTAAATGGGTTTTGTGGTTCTTATGGGGTGTCAAAATCTAGTAAATAAGAGAGGGTTTAAACAGATGAAAGTGAATAATTGAATAAAAAGTCACATTTTAATCAAATGTATGTTCGGTCAAAAATGGGATGTTCTGTAGATGTTTGGCGTGTGACGCCTATGATACGATCATCATAAGCTGGGAGGTGAAAAGTATGACTTATGCAGCGCCGCAAGTTGACTATTCCACTATGGAACCTGCTATTATGGACCAAGCTTGGTTCTTAGTATTTGTTGCTGTCCTTCTTGGATTGGGAGCAACAGTCGTTCTAGGAGCAGCAGTTTGGTGTATCGCAAACGGCAAGGGTAGCTTTACAGGAGCCGTTCAGTGGGAAAGTGGCTTAAAAGTCAAAATTGAATGTAAGTAGCTATACTTAGGATTCATCTTTTTGCTTCTTAGATAAGACACCAGGGCTAAACCGTCTGTGGCGGGCGGTTTAGCCTGATCTGTTTTAAAGAATATGCAGACACTTGGAGGTTATATGTTTACGATCGAGAATTTAACCAAGACGTATAAAAATAACGTGACTGCTGTCAATGATTTTCATTTAAAGATCGACCCTCATCAAATCGTTGCTGTTGCTGGACCGAATGGTTCGGGTAAAACAACGATGATTAACTGTATACTCGGCATTATTAAGCATACAGAAGGAAGGATTCACTTGCAGGACGTCCCAAATGATGAACCATCCTTTAAAAAACAAGTAGCCTATGTTCCAGATGACCTGCTGCTCCCTGAAGCATTGACTGGTGCTGAATATTTAGATTTTGTTTCTTCTATGTATGAATGTAAAACAATTCACAGAAGAAATCAACTAATTGAACTGTTTGATATGGACTCGGCTTTATCAAGACCGATCGAAACCTATTCACATGGGATGAAAAAAAAGACACAGCTAATTGCTGCATTTATGCTTGATAGTCAATTGGTGATCATGGATGAGCCCTTTAGAGGACTTGATATTGAAGCGGTTATAAACACAAAGAAACTGATGAAGCGGTATGCCGAGCACCATGGTGCGATCTTGCTTTCAACGCATGATATGCTTTCAGCGGAAGAGCTGTGCCACAAAATCGCCATTATTTCTAAAGGAAATAAAATGGATGAAGGGACGGTCTCAGCCTTAAAGGAGAAGTATCAATCAAGCACACTGGAACAGGTGTTTCTGAAAGCTTCAATGTTAAGTGATAGGGGTGCACATTTTGATGAAATCATTAATCATTTCTAAAATGATGCTTAAAATGTGGCAGCAGGAGATGTATAAGCTCTTTGATACTCAAACGAAGCGAATCATTGTGGTCTTATTCTTTTTGTTTGCCGTTACAATGGGAGCCATTATCGGATACAGCTTTACAGGTGTCTTTATGAAGGCTTTCTTAAATGGAGATGAACGTTCACTTGGATTACTCGTCGTGTCAATGGCGATCAATGCCTCTATTTTTACAAGCTTGTTATTCGTTTTGATCAAGGTCAGAACACCTGAACAAGACCGGTTTTCTATGCAGCTCAGCTGGTTCCCGCTCTCTACCTTTCAGAAAAGTTTTGGATACTTCATTCCGATGGTGACAGTGGTGGCAGGGCTTGTTTTATTTTTTATCGGCATTCTGCTTTTACCTAATTTTATTGCCCAGGGAATTGGTATTTTTTTTATCTTCACTTTCTTTTTGATGGTGCTTTTGCAGTCGCTTTTTGTCTTAATGCTGCTCCAGTTTATTTACAATATCACTTATTTACTCGTTTTGAAATTAAAATTACCGTTGCAAAAATTTGCAGCGATATTTGTTTTATTGGCACTGGTCGTGGCGTATGGATTGACGCATTTTGATATTAGTCAAATTCAGCAATCATATATTCAGTTTGATTATCATTTGATGTATTTGACAGCTCCGTTTTTCCTAGCGGCACAAGGAATGCCTCCTGAAGGGGTAAATTATGCCATTTTGATTCTGTTCATCCTCTTATCGGCAGGCGGGGCATTTCTTTCTCTTGCGATGATGCCGATTATGGCAGAGAAAAAAGCGCTAACCTTTTTACACAAGCTGCCGTTCTCTTCTTCAAAGAAGTGGTCGCTTATTGTGAAGGAAATGAAGTCACAGGTGCGAAATGAAGAAAACATTTTAAACTTTCTTATTCTCCTCATTGTGATCTTATTCGTCCGTTATCAGTTTGGATTCCGCTTTGAAGATGAAGCATTTTTTGTTCTATGCGCTCTTGCTGGTTTAACAGCCTTCAATTCGTTTGGCAATGATAAACGAATGCTGGGCATGTATAAAACATTTGGTCTGAGATCTTGGGAAGTGGCTTTATATAAATTTATCGGCCTTCTGCTCGTAGGTGTACTGCAAATTGTTTTATTCATGCTGACAACGCTGACGCTTCCTGATCAGATTTGGCACGCATTGATTGGTGCTGCCGTCTTATGCAATGCCACTGCGCTCTTTTATGTGGTAGGTATCTTACTTCCTCTAGATCGAAACAATCCCTACACAGGCATTTTTTCATTTGGAGCGCTTATTTTACTCATGATTCCGATTGTTTTTATTGGGAACTATGTCATAGGGGCGTCTAGTCAAGCGCTTCAGTGGCTGCTTATGGCTGCATTTGAGGGTCTGCTCATCTTTGCCATATACAAAGGTTTTTCATGGAGGTATTCACATGATTCAACTTCTTAACAATAAGCTAAAGATTGAGCGGGTACCGGCACTAGCGCCGTATGTGACCTTACAAAAGAGGCATCTCACGGATACGCAGTATGGAAGCACACTCCCGATCAATGAAAGTGCCTATCATATGTTAACGAAAGTGGACGGTAAAAGAACTGAAGCGAGTATTACCGCAGAGCTCGCCGATATGTTTCAGGTCGATGAGTCGGTGATTGCTCGTGACTTTTATCAGCTGATGATGGGATTGAATCAGCATCACTTGCTGTCTATTCATTATCATTCACCATATCGGATTGTGACAGCCTGCTGTCAATTTTTCAAGCAGTATCAAGTCAAAATGAAGGAACGATTTGATTGTACTGGTCACTCGTTCCTTCACATTTTTGGGACGGCTTTGCTCATGGTGACACGTAAAATCATCTTTTTCTGGATGCTTTTCATGGTCATGGCAGGGATCGCTTTTTTATTCATTCCTGATCCGTCGATTGCAGCCATTGCGATTTATTTTACGATTATTTATTTCGGGTTAATTACCGGAACCGCCTTACATGAGGCGGCACATGGCTATGCGCATCGAAAATTTGCAGGGCGGGATGGGCCTCAAGGCTTTTTTGCGAGTGACATGATGTCAGTGAAGTTTGTAAGGCCCGTATTAGATCCATTTCAGAAAAAGCAGGTATGGATTACGCTGCTTGGTCCGCTTGTTCCCGGTGTGATTGGCGCAGCAGGCATCATTGTGACCATTTTATTTCTAAAAGAAAACCCGGTTTCGACAGCTTTTTTCATTTTTTCAATCACGTATTTTATTCAATTACTCTATCTTCTTCCGTTTATGGGGGATGGTAAGTCCATTATGAAGCAGCTATTGCTTGGGGGAATGGGAGGACAACGATCATGAACGTACAGGCGATGAAACAAGGCGCGATAGTTGGTAGTTTTCTCGGATTCTTAGGCTTTCCGATGCTGACAATCGGCGTACTGTTCTATCATTTATTTCAATCAAAAACGAATGATGCTTTATTATTTAACAGTCTCGCTTTTGAAATGGAAGGCTCGTCCGCATTTACTTTTCAGATCAAGCCAAACTTTTTTATTTATATGATGGTGATTTTTGCTGTGAGTTTTCTCATTGTGGCATTCCTATCAGCCATGAAACAGAAAAAAGCAAAAGGTTAGGAGAATTCTCCTAACCTTTTTTTAGTATAATAGGAAATAAAAAACACCAAAGGGGATCACAATGTTTAAAAAATGGAGCATTCTTTTATTCACAGTTTTTCTATTAGCAGGATGCGGCGAGAAGGCCGAAGAAACCACGACAACCGAGAAGACGGTTTCGACCATAAAAACAGAGCCTGCCACTAAAAACCAAGTAACCATCGAACAAATGAAACTCTCAAAAAAAGAAAAAAACTTACTAGAAGCAGCAACGGCTAATGAAAAGGTGGCTCTGACACTGAAAGGATTAACGAAGAAGAATAAGAGTATTACGTTTATCGGGAGTCATTACAAAAATGGACGATTAGTGAATAAGGAAGCATCATCTGCTACCTTTTCTTTACACCAGGATGGAACCGACCAAACGGTGAATGTACTTCTTCAATTACATCATGAGAAAGATACATATGAATCACAATTTAGTATTTGGTCAAATAAAAAGAATGATGGGATGACGAAAGCGACATCAAGCTTCCCGTTCAAAGTAAGTGACTATGTATTTTCTGCACAATCTGAAACTGTCAAAGTTGCTTCCGGAGGAAAGGCACTGATTGCGTATACAGCGGCGATGGGGAAAGACGGGGGTTCAATAATATTTGAAGAGATTGAGGAGAATCCAAAGCAAGCACTGAAGAATAAGTCACATGCATACTTATTTTATATCCAGCTAGATAAATAACTATCGTAATATATACGGAGAATATGAAGTTTTTTGACGAAAAATTTTCATATTCTCTTGACGAATTGTTAAGAAAGTTGTAACATAATAAAAGTCAACGCGATGACGTTGCTTTTAAAAGATTGATGCGGGTGTAGTTTAGTGGTAAAACCTCAGCCTTCCAAGCTGATGTCGTGAGTTCGATTCTCATCACCCGCTCCAATACATAATTTTGTTTATAACGCAGTATTTCGTTTCTTAGATAAACGAAGTGTTGCGTTTTTTATTATGTCAGTATAATGTGAAAAAGCACTGTCAGGCTACAGTGCTTTTTCAATGAGTTCATATTTGCTTTCTCCGCCATGTATTTGTACAAACATCTTCGTCAAGGATTGAATAAGAGCTTCACTCTTTTCCCGGGAAATAGATGGCGGGAAAAGGATGATTTGAAGAATGTTCTTTGTGTCTTGAGAAATTTGTGCTTTACTTGTTTGAGAAAATAATCCATTCAATCCTGCGCTGTCCTGCCATTCGATGTCACCAGCCTCATGTTTTGCCAGTGAAAGCGGTCCTTTGATGCGATCGGCATCTAATGTCAGGATAGGTAAGAAATATTTTAGTGAGAAAAATATCGACAAATCCTGTACGGAATTGGTCGAGTCAATAAATTGTTCCTTTTGGATGTTAGAAAGAAGTGGAAGGAAAGGAACGTCTTTTAAAAGATCCGTCCATTCTTTGATGGCTGGTACTTCTTCTAAGACTTTATCTTCGTATTCAAAAAATAAAGATTCTTGAAACAAGCGTAAGCGGCCTTTTAACATTTGAGGTGATGTACCCACTTCAATATGTGAATATTCAATCTGCCCAACATGGATAGACGGTTTTTGAGGATGAGAAATTTCCATATGTATCTTCACAGTGACTCACTCCAATCGGTCATGATACACTCGTATTATACTGAAAACAACAGAAGAAACAAAGAAAGGAGATTTGCAAGGTGATTCATGTTGGAGAATTAAAAGAAGAATTGATTCAATATGCGAAAGAAATTGGTGTCGATAAAATTCGATTTGCAAGTGCCGATACATTTGATTCATTAAAGGACCGCCTCATCTTACATGAATCGTTAGGGTATTTGTCAGGTTTTGAAGAGCCTGATATTGAAAAAAGGACAAACCCTTCTTTGCTGCTTCCGAAGGCCAAATCAATTGTTGCGATAGCGCTCGCGTATCCTTCCAAAATGAAAGATGCTCCTCGAAGTACAAAGGATGCGAGACGGGGGATTTTTTGCCGGGCTTCATGGGGAACAGATTATCATGTTGTGCTGAAAAAAAAGCTTGATATGCTCGAAGAATTTCTGCGAAGCAAACATGTCGATATACGGACAAAATCAATGGTGGATACAGGAGAATTATCTGATCGTGCTGTAGCAGAACGTGCTGGCATTGGTTTTAGTGCAAAGAACTGTATGATTATCACGCCAGAGTTTGGATCTTATGTGTATTTGGCTGAAATGATCACAAATGTTCCGTTTGAACCGGATGAGAAAATTGAAGACCAGTGCGGAACTTGTAATAAATGTGTGGATTCGTGTCCAACGGGTGCGCTTGTGAATCCAGGGCAGCTGAATTCTCAGCGGTGCATTTCATTTTTAACGCAGACAAAAGGGTTTTTACCTGACGAATTTCGTTCGAAAATAGGGAATCGATTGTACGGGTGTGATACATGTCAAACTGTCTGCCCGATCAATAAAGGAAAAGACTTTCATCTGCATCCTGAAATGGAGCCAGACCCTGAAATTGCGAAGCCGCTGTTAAAGCCGCTTCTGACGATCAGCAATCGTGAGTTTAAGGAAAAATACGGTCATGTTTCAGGTTCATGGCGGGGGAAAAAGCCCATTCAGCGGAATGCAATTTTGGCACTCGCTCATTTTAAAGATACATCTGCCTTACCAGTGTTAATTGAGTTGATGCACAAGGATCCAAGACCGGTCATTCGGGGAACGGCTGCTTGGGCAATTGGCAAAATTGGCGATGATCAGCAGCTCCCAGAGTTGGAAAAGGCCCTTGAGCGGGAAAGTGATGAAGAAGCGAAAGAGGAGATTGTGAAAGGGATTGAGCTTTTACAGACACCTTTAAATACTAAATAACATCCCTGTGAACATAGAATGAACCAAACAAAGATTTTAAAAAATGTTTGGTGGTGTCTGTGTGAAACAATTATTAGAGAAAACTTTAGAAGACAGGCTGGCGTATTTAATCAATGACCGTGCAATCAAACAGCCGCAGCTTATGTCTGATGTGGAAGCAGTAGAGCGGAAAAAAGAGCTTTTTGCTAGAAGACAGGTTGAGATTGTGAAGGCGAAAGCAAAAACAAAACTTCTCGATTCAGCCATTCAAGATGATGGGGCTCAGCATGTGCAGTACCTTGCTCATCTCACATATGTATGCAAGGATGTAGACGATTCTTTTTATTTAGAGGAACAGGTGGAAAAAAGAGAAGCGTTTCTTTATAACAACATGCTTGTTAAAGATCGGATGATGTTAGAAGAGCGGCAAAGCGAAGAGCATATGGATGAGCGCTTTCAGATCGAAGAACAATTCGGGAGAGCCTTTCATTATGACCGGCGGGCAGCCGTGAAGTATGCGGAGACATATTGGAATAAACGGAATCCAGCCTATAAAAACTTTGAAGATAACTGTACAAATTTTATTTCACAATGTTTGAAAGCAGGGAACGCGCCAACGAGAGGGTATCCAAACCGCGGGTCTGGCTGGTGGGTGCGTCCGCATACGTGGAGCTATAGCTGGACGGTGGCTCATTCGATGAAAAATTATTTAGCGAATTCGAAAGCGGGTTTGAGAGCAAAGAAACTCAAAGAAGCCCACGAGCTTCAAATTGGTGATGTCATTTGCTACGATTTTGAAGGTGATGGAAGGTATAATCATACAACCATTGTCGTTGATCATGACAAAGGCGGAATGCCTCTTGTGAATGCACAGACGTATGACTCCCGCATGCGTTATTGGTCATACGAGGATTCGACAGCCTATACACCTGCTATTCGATATATGTTTTTTCACATTTTGGACGATGCCGCGAAGGATAGTTAGTGGTATAATGTTGAGCGGAAATGAAAATTAGAGGTGAACTTTTTTGGGACTACATGTCGTTTTATATCAACCAGAGATTCCAGCTAATACTGGAAATATTGCGCGTACATGTGCAGCAACAAATACAACCCTTCATCTGATTCGTCCGCTTGGTTTTTCGACAGATGACAAAATGCTGAAGCGTGCAGGACTCGATTATTGGAAATATGCCAATGTGGTCTATCATGATTCACTTGATGAATTATTTGAGGCACATCCGAAGGGGCAATTTTTCTATATCACAAAATTTGGCCAAAAGCCGCATACAACATTTGATTACTCTCAGCTGGATGAAGACTATTTCTTTGTGTTTGGAAGAGAGACAAGTGGATTGCCAAAAGATTTGATTGAACAAAATATGGACCGTTGTCTTCGTTTACCGATGACAGAGCATGTTCGTTCTTTGAATCTGTCGAATACGGCAGCCATTCTTGTATATGAGGCACTTCGCCAGCAGCAATATCGCGATCTCACATAAAAAAGCCGAGATACTGGGGACTGACCCCATAAGATGAGACAAATAAAAAACACCTTCAAGTTTGAAAACGGATCGTTGTAATCCGAAATAAAACATGGAGGTGTTTTTTCTATGGGGACAAGAGTGAGTTATCCGGTTGAAGTCAAACAGAAGGCTGTAGAAATGAGATTGGCAGGCGTATCAATGAAAGAGATTTTGCGGGAATTGAATATCAAAAATAAAACGCAGGTTCAGACATGGGTGAGGTGGCATAAGGCTGGGGATACACACCGGTTCGAACAGCCTGTTGGAAAACAATATACCCATAGAAAGGGTCCCGAGTACTCTTCCGAATTAGAGAGACTGCAGGCAGAAAATCGCTATCTGAGTCAACAGAATGAAGTTTTAAAAAAGTACAACGAATTGGAAAGGAAGTTGATAAGGAAACGTCAATCAAACTGGTAGAAGAATTGTGCAAAACAATGACAGTACAGGACATCTGTGTCCATTTAGGCGTCTCACGCGCTTCGTACTATAGATGGAAAAAAGATCTGACTCAGAATCATTCTAAAAAACAACTAGAGGAACAAATCGGCACGTTGTGCCGAGAGCACAAGTATCGATATGGATATCGAAAAATCACAGCCATACTAAAAATGAGGATGCATATTAACCATAAAACTGTTCAACGTATCATGCAGAAAAACCAGTGGCAGTGCCGGGTTAAAATGAAAAAGCGTAAGAAGAATGGGCAGCCCTATGCCGTGGCCGGTAATATACTGGATCGGAACTTTCAATCTGATCGCCCTCTTGAAAAACTAGTAACGGACATCACGTATTTGCCTTATGGACAGAAACAATTGTACCTTTCCAGTATATTGGATTTATATAATGGAGAAGTAATTGCGTTTACGATTGGTGATAAGCAGGACACAGACTTTATTTTAAACACACTTGATCAGCTCCCAGCACTGCCTGAAAACTGTGTGTTACATAGCGACCAAGGTTCTGTGTATACATCTTACGAGTATCAGAAAGCTGTTCATATAAAAGGCATTACCATGAGCATGTCCCGTAAAGGGACGCCCGCTGATAATGCCTCCATCGAATCGTTTCATTCCTCGCTAAAGTCTGAAACGTTCTATCTTAACAGCATTGATCGAACTACAACCAACATTGTAGAACGCACTGTCAAAGAATACATTTATTATTATAACAACATTCGTATTCAAACAAAACTAAACAACCAATCACCGATCAACTATCGGCAATTGGCTGTATAAAGGTGTTTTGATCCCTGTCTCAAAAACGGGGGTCAGTCCCACTGATCTCGGCTTTTTTATGTGAGTTAAGAAACAGAAAGATGAAAAATATGACTTAATTATACTTTTTTTGACATGTTAAAAAATAGGTAGTATGATAGATTGTGATCACGTTTTCAAAAAATGATGAATCCATTAGGAGGAATAATGAGATGAAAAAGCTACTGATCACTAGTGCCATTAGCTCAGCAATTTTAATGGGGACGCTTCCAGTCAGTATTCCAGGAATCTCTCAGACGCAGGAGATAGAAGCAGCGCAGTTATCAAAAGGGATTGGCGGGCGTACTTATATCAATAGTAACGGATCCATATTGGTCACAAAAATTCAACTCCCTTCCACAATGAGTGTGTCAAATGGTACAGCTTATATTTATTCTGGATTCACAGGTTCAAAGGAAGCGGATATTGGTCTTCAATACAGTTCAACCTATAATGTGTGGAAACCTACGATGAAAGTAGGAGCAAATAATCAAGAGACATATATCGAAGGAAAAGATGACTTCACGTATACAAAGGGATTTAAACCTGGAAGTACTGTTCAAATGACGATTTATAAAAATTTGAATGGGCATACAAGAGCGACGTTCTGGGGCACAAATAATGTTGGTTATACCGGCCGCATTATTACAGAAATTCAAAACTCAAACATTGGCTCTGTGACCAAGTGGAAACTACTGTCGACGGTAGCAGTAACTGACGATATTTATCGAAAAGACATTCGGGCGAATTTCTCTACTCGTTTTACTGACATCACATTGGATAATCGTGCCGTTACACCTGTGGTCGATACGCAAGACTTTACGAAGGTGCAGGTGTCAGGGAATACAGTGAATATGCAAGTGCTGAAAACAACGAACTAAATGAAAAAGGATGTTCCGCAAATGGAACATCCTTTTTTTCATTTACCAGGCTTGCCTTCGTAGCCAGCAGTGAAAATGGATACTAAAAACGTAATGATGACGCCCATCATAATGACCGTTCTCATATAAGCTCCCCCTTATCCCTTTGTTCCGTTCGCTGCCTGTTTCATATGATGTGAAGTTCACCTTGAAAAGCAGGAGAAGAAAATCATTTTTCTCCTATTTTTCCTTTATTATGAAGGGTCTTGCGGATGGTTGTCAATTCAGTTTGCCAATTCGTCATTTTGAAGAACGAAAGCATGTAATAGGACGCCTCCGCATAGATTGTAAAACAGTATCTGATTTCTAGCTTCAATCTTGAAAGAGGAGGTTCATATGGATATTTTAAAGAAAATCGAACAGCACAGAGAAGAAGAGCAGCGTCTCAAATGGGAAGGCACATTCAGCGATTATTTAGACATTATTAAGGAAAATCCACTTGTCGCTCAATCTGCTCATTCTCGCGTTTATCATATGATTAAAGACAGCGGGATTGAAGAGGAGAATGGGGTCAGAACCTACAAATTTTTTGATCAGGAGCTGTTTGGGTTAGAGGAATCACTCGAAAGATTAGTGGAGGAATATTTTCACCCTGCTGCAAAGCGGCTGGATGTCAGGAAGCGTATTTTATTACTGATGGGACCAGTAAGCGGGGGGAAATCGACGCTTGTCACTAGATTGAAAAGAGGACTTGAAGAATATTCACTCACAGATCATGGCGCAGTTTATGCGATCAAAGGCTGCCCTATGCATGAAGATCCGCTTCATCTCATTCCGCAAAATCTGCGGGAGGATTTCTATAGAGAATATGGGATTCGTGTGCAGGGGAATTTGTCGCCTCTGAACATGATGAGACTAGAAGAGGAATATGGCGGCAGAATTGAGGATGTAAGGGTCGAGCGGATCTTTTTCTCTGAAGATAAACGGACCGGCATTGGTACGTTTAGTCCGTCTGATCCGAAATCTCAGGACATTGCCGATTTAACAGGAAGCATCGATTTTTCAACCATTGCTGAATTTGGATCAGAGTCAGATCCCCGCGCCTACCGCTTTGATGGAGAACTCAATAAAGCAAACCGAGGGATGATGGAGTTTCAGGAGATGTTAAAGTGTGATGAGAAATTTCTCTGGCACCTTCTGTCATTAACGCAGGAAGGAAATTTTAAGGCAGGAAGATTCGCCTTAATTAGTGCAGATGAATTGATCGTCGCCCATACGAATGAAACCGAGTACCGGTCGTTTATTTCAAATAAAAAGAACGAGGCGCTCCATTCAAGAATTATTGTGATGCCAATTCCTTATAACTTAAAGGTCACAGAAGAAGAACGCATTTATCATAAAATGATTTCAGAAAGTGATGTCTCAGATGTGCATATTGCCCCGCATACGCTGAAGGTAGCAGCAATGTTCTCCATTTTGACGAGACTGAAAGAGCCGAAGCGTTCTGATATTGATTTGGTGAAAAAAATGCGTCTGTATGACGGAGAAAGTGTCGAAGGCTTCCAATCAGTCGACATTGATGAGATGAAAAAGGAATTTCATGACGAAGGGATGAGCGGAATTGATCCGCGGTATGTGATTAACCGAATTTCATCTACCATCATTCGAAAGAATATGGAATCGATCAATGCACTGGATGTCCTTCGCTCCTTAAAAGAAGGGCTCGATCAGCATCCGTCTATCTCCAGCGAGGATCGGGAGCGTTATTTGAATTTCATTTCAGTCGCGCGAAAAGAGTATGATGATATTGCGAAGAAGGAAGTGCAAAAGGCCTTTGTGTATTCCTATGAGGAGTCTGCGAAAACGCTGATGGATAATTACTTAGATAATGTCGAGGCATACTGCAATAAAAACAAGCTGCGTGATCCGTTAACGGGTGAAGAAATGAATCCTGATGAAAAGCTCATGCGTTCAATTGAGGAGCAGATCGGCATTTCTGAAAACGCCAAAAAGGCATTTAGAGAAGAAATTCTGATTCGTATCTCGGCTTATGCGAGAAAGGGAAAACGCTTTGATTATAATTCACATGAGAGATTGCGGGAGGCCATTCAGAAGAAGCTGTTTGCTGATCTAAAAGATGTGGTGAAAATCACGACATCGACGAAGACACCGGATGAACAGCAGCTGAAGAAGGTCAATGAAGTAGTGGCTAGATTAATTGATGAGCATGGCTATAATTCAACAAGTGCAAATGAACTTTTAAAATATGTAGGCAGTCTTCTGAATCGTTAATAAATGAAGGAGGCATTATTGGCGCATCAGCACCGGTAATGTCTTTTTTAGAAATGATCGTCAACTTGGATGACGAGCAGCATAGGATAAAGGAATCGATGGCTAGAAGAATTGTGCAAATAGGTGAGGAGGGGGATGGATGTCCCGGCAAGAAAAAAGTCAGTTTATTGTGTCTCAGGAAGACTGGTCCCTCCATCGAAAAGGCTATGACGACCAGCAGCGTCATCAGAAAAAAGTCAAAGAGGCGATTAAAAATAATTTGCCGGATCTTGTTACAGAAGAAAGCATCATCATGTCGAACGGAAAAGATGTTGTGAAAATTCCGATCCGTTCATTAGATGAATATAAAATTCGGTATAACTACGACAAAAATAAACATGTGGGTCAAGGCGATGGAGACAGCGAGGTTGGCGATGTTGTTGCGCGTGACGGCTCAGACAGCAAGCAGGGTCAAGGAAAGGGGCAGGGTGCTGGAGATCAAGCTGGTGAGGATTATTACGAAGCAGAAGTCTCATTAATGGATCTCGAGGAAGCACTGTTTCGTGAACTGGAGCTGCCAAACCTCAAGCAAAAGGAGCTTGACGACATCATTGTTGAACAAATTGAGTTTAACGATATTCGCAAAACCGGGTTAACAGGAAATATCCACAAAAAACGAACGATGCTGTCGGCATTTAAACGAAATGCGATGACAGGCAGTCCTTCCTTTTATCCGATTTACCCAGAGGATATCAAGTATAAAACGTGGAATGAAGTGACCAAACCAGAGTCGAAAGCTGTCGTTTTGGCGATGATGGATACGAGCGGAAGTATGGGGCTTTGGGAAAAATATATGGCGAGAAGTTTTTTCTTTTGGATGACACGTTTCTTACGGACAAAGTATGAGACGGTCGATATTGAATTTATTGCCCACCATACAGAGGCGAAGGTGGTAGACGAAGAACATTTCTTCTCACGGGGTGAGAGCGGGGGGACCATTTGCTCGTCTGTCTATCGAAAGGCACTAGAGCTCATAGACGAACGATACCCACCGTCGCGATATAATATTTATCCTTTTCATTTTTCTGATGGTGACAATTTGACCTCAGACAACGCCCGGTGTGTGAAACTTGTTTCTGAGATCATGAAAAAAGCCAATTTATTCTGCTATGGTGAAGTCAATCAATACAACCGGCATTCTACGTTAATGTCAGCATATAAACACATTCAGGATGAGAAATTTAAGCATTATATTTTGAAGCAAAAATCAGACGTTTTTCTCGCACTAAAAAAATTTTTTCAGCAGGAAGAAGTTCATTCATAACGAGCACATTTGAAAAAACCTTTCAGCATAAGGGCTGAAAGGTTTTTTGTGTGGAGAAGGAAAGGATCGCCAAAAAAAAAGTAAAACTTTCTCTTTGACATTTCAATTTTCATTTATTAATATTTAATCTTGTTAAATATAAGTTTTTCAAAAAAGATGCCGATCGTCTTTTCTTCTTTTTCTGCTCTTTGCTCATAAGTGAACAATAAGTATAAATGGGCTGCACACCATGATAGGGGCGGGAGTAGAAGAAGGGAAAAGGACAGAGTGTTGAGCTTGTTTCATATTCTGTCAGATGATGGGCATTCTAAGTTTGCTAAAGCAGATGACACTATATTTTTATACATGAAAGGAGAAACAAAACATGAACAGAGGGCGTTTATTGCTAACGAACATTATTGGCCTTATTGTGATTCTTGCCATTATTGCCGGAGGTGCTTATTACTACTATGAAAGCACAAACTTTGTCAAAACAGATGAGGCAAAAGTGACAGGTGACATGTATCAAATTACAGCACCAGCAGCTGGACAAATCAAAGGCTGGGATATCAACGAAGGTGACGAAGTGGAAAAAGACAGCACAGTTGCAAAAGTTGAAGGACAAACAAAAACAAACATTAAAGCAGTGGCTGATGGCACATTAGTCAAAAAAGAAGTACAAAACAATCAACAAGTGCAGCCTGGTACAGTTCTCGGTGAAACAATTGATTTAAGCAAGCTTTACATCACAGCAAATATTAAGGAAACAGATATTAAAAACATTGAAAAAGGCGACAAAGTCGACATCGTTGTAGATGGAGATCCTGATACAACATTTGAAGGAACTGTTGAACAAATTGGTTATGCGACAAACTCAACATTCAATATGCTGCCAGCAACTAATTCAAGTGGCAACTATACAAAAGTAACGCAAAAAGTAGCAGTGAAAATTTCAATTAAAAATCCATCAGACAAAGTGCTTCCAGGTATGAATGCTTCTGTCAAAATTTCATCTTAATGATGATTGATATCAAAATATGAAAGGAGGTTGTCTGAGATGGCAAATCAACCTGCAGCGACAAAACAGGGAACAGGCTCCTTGTCTTTACTGATCATTTTAATGGCCGGTTTGTTCGTAGCGATTTTAAACCAAACGCTTTTGAACGTAGCTATGCCCCATTTAATGACAGAATTTAATGTGAGTGCAACGACGATTCAGTGGCTGACAACAGGCTACATGCTTGTCAACGGTGTGCTGATTCCGTTGTCTGCGTTTTTAATCACACGTTTTGGACAGCGCAGCTTATTCCTAGTGGCTATGATCTCGTTTACACTAGGTACATTTATTTGCGGCATTGCGCCAAACTTTTCAACGATGCTTATTGGCCGTTTGATTCAGGCTGTCGGCGGCGGTATCTTACAGCCGCTCGTTATGACAACAATCCTTTTTATTTTCCCTCCGGAAAACAGAGGGAAAGGAATGGGGATTTTTGGTCTTGCGATGATGTTTGCTCCTGCAGTAGGACCAACATTATCTGGTTACATTATTGAACATTATTCTTGGCGTATTATGTTTTATGGACTTGTGCCAATCGGTGCGATTGTCATTATCGCGGCTTTCTTTATGTTTAAAAATATTGTAGAGCCTAAAAAAATCAAGCTGGACAGTCTTGGTGCGATTCTTTCAATCGTCGGTTTTGCTTCCCTTTTATACGGAGTGAGTGAAGCAGGAAGTGATGGTTGGACAGATCCGATCGTCTTATCTACGATTATTATTGGTGCGATTGCGATCATTCTCTTTATTTTCCAACAGTTGAAAGTTGATAATCCGATGCTTGATTTCCGCGTATTTAAATACAGCATTTTCTCATTATCAAGTGTCATTAACATCATTATTACGGTTGCTTTATATACGGGGATGTTCTTACTTCCGATTTATCTGCAAAACCTCGTTGGGTTTACGGCATTGCAATCTGGGCTATTAATGCTTCCAGGGGCACTTGCGATGCTCATTATGTCCCCGATTTCAGGGATCTTGTTTGATAAATTTGGACCTCGTCCGCTTGCCATTGTGGGGATGCTCATTACCGTTGTCACGACGTATGAGTTTACGAGGCTGACCATTGATACTTCCTATAGTCACATTGTGCTCATGTATGCAGTACGCGCATTTGGTATGTCGCTCTTGATGATGCCGGTTATGACAGCAGGGATGAACCAATTACCTCAGCACTTAAACAGCCATGGTACAGCGATGTCTAATACATTAAGACAAATTAGTGGTTCCATCGGTACGAGTTTGATCACAACGATTTATACGAATCGGACGACATTCCATTATTCCAATATGGCGGATCAAACAAATACTGCGGACCCGTTCTTTATGAATTCATTCCAGGCGGCTGTATCGAATGTGATGCATCATATGGGCATGACAGCAGAAGCTGCTCAAAAATATGTATCTACCCAGCTCTTTACAAAAGCACAGGTTGATTCAAACGTGATGGGCATCAATGATGCTTACATGTGGGTGACATTATTCTGTGCCGCTGGTGTCATTCTCAGCTTGTTCCTGCGAGATGTTCGTAAGGATAAAAAGCGAAAAGAACAGCAGCATAAGAAACAAGAAATATCACTGCTTCCGGCACCTAAGGAAGCTAACCAGGATGCAAGATAAGTGTGGAGGGACCGTACATGAAAATTTATGTTGTATACGATAGTGAAGGTGACCATACAAAAGCACTTGCAGAAGCGATTGCAGCAGGCGCAGGTGAAACAGAGCAAGCTGAAGTATTCATTGATCACGTGAAAGATGCAGACATTCGCAAGCTCGATCAAATGGATGCGATCATTTGGGGCTGCCCTGGTCACTTTGGTACCATTAGTTCTGGGTTAAAGACATGGATTGACCGTCTCGGCTACTTATGGGCAGAAGGAAAACTAATCGATAAAGTCGGTGCTGTTTTCTGTACAACTGCTACAACACACGGCGGTTTAGAAATGACAATGCATAATTTGATTACACCAATGTTCCACCAAGGAATGCTTGTTGTCGGCCTTCCTGGAAATGTTCCAGAGAATGCTTTATACGGCTCTTACTATGGAGCTGGTGTGACATGTCCGATCGATTCAGATGAATTGATTTCGACTGAAGGCATTGAACTTGGAAAAGCACTAGGAAGACGTGTAGCATCAGTCACTGCATCATTTAAGCGATAAGGAGAGGGTTCTTTTGGCGACGATTATTGTAGCGTTAGTAGCTGCTGTTCTAGTCATTATTGGATTAGTAGCGTTCAATGTCAGACACGCATCAGCCGATAAGGAAGAGATCAAAGAAGATGTCTCCAATCAGCCTGACGTGCCGCATAGCGAGCCAGAAGCTGTGGCGAGACCTGTAGAGCCTGAAGTTGAAAAAAAAGCGTCAGAGCCTTCTCGAACGGATGATGCTGCGTCTGGCGACGATTTCTATAGACAGGCGCTTCAAAAGTTTAAACAGCCAGAACCACCTGTCAAAGAAGAAGAACCAGAGACAAAAATGAATGATGATATGTATCGTTCTGCTTTGCAGAAGCTAAAGCAGAAGGACAAATAAAAAAGAGAACCTCTCAACAGGTTCTCTTTTTTTATGGCACAAAAAAACCGCCGGCAGAAGCCGGGCGGTTTTCCTTCACTCTATAAAGTGCTAAAAGAGCAGATGCTCTTAAATTACGCTTTGTTAACGTTAGCAGCTTGTGGTCCACGGTTACCTTCAACGATTTCGAAAGAAACTGATTGACCTTCTTCTAAAGTTTTGAAGCCTTCGCCTTGGATAGCAGAGAAGTGAACGAATACATCGTCTTGACCTTCTACTTCGATGAATCCGAAACCTTTTTCAGAGTTGAACCATTTTACTTTACCTTCTAACATGAAATTTCCTCCTAAAGCGATCTTAACGCTTAAATTCACTATTCTTGCTCTTACACAAACTTCAAAGACGAAAACTCTTTCAAAACTTTCTTCTTAAAGATGATACGAACAAAAATAATTACCTTTACTTTACCAGTGTTTGCGGGAAAAAACAACTGTTATACGAAAACTTTTTTAAAAATAATTAGTGCTAACAAATTGAGGAAAATGCCTATGTCAAATGGTCTTTTTTTCTCTCTGAAAAGCTCACTTGATTTCGGCCAGACTCCTTCGCTTTATAGAGCTCCTGGTCAGCTATAATTGGTAATTGCTTGATGTCTGCACTCGTTCCATGAGAATAAGCACATCCAATTGATACCGTAGTGTGAATGGACATACCATTTTTTAAATAAATCGGCTGATCGGCTATTTTTTTTCGTAAGCGTTCTGCAATCTGCCATGTTTTTTCAATTGTACAATTTGGTAGAAGGACAGCGAATTCTTCACCGCCAATCCGACCAATATAATCAGAGCTTCTTGTGTTTTTAATCAGCCTTGTACTGATTTCTTTTAAAACAATATCTCCCTCATGATGCCCATATTGATCATTGATGGTTTTGAAGTAATCGATGTCTAGGTAAATAAGGGACATTTGATGGATAGGCTGCTTCAACTTCTTAGTAAAAGCTTCTCTTAATACCTCATCGAACTTCCGTTTATTTAAAACACCTGTTAAAAAGTCATAATGAGCTTGGAATTTATATAAATTTAACAGCTGATATGCTTTTGTTTGATGTTCAATGACATAAAAGTTAAACAATCCAGCAATATATGAGAAAATCCAATATGTAGAATGCAGCTGAAATGATGTCTCATGCACGATCAAGATGAACAGGCTTGTGGCAACCACATTACCAATCGTAATGGATAACAGCATTTTCACAACATGATTCATATGACGCTCTGCAATCAAAAAAGAAGAGGCTGCGATAAACATCATGGAAAAAATATTGATGGAAGAAGCGATGTTGGCTTCAATTAATAATCGGCCAATGATCACAATAAAAGCTGCAATCATTGTTTGGGCGATGCCTCCATAAAAGGCTGTTAAAATAAGGGGAATATGTCTTAAATCGATGATCGCTGGTCCTGTTTTAATAGAGAAGAACATTAAAAGGACACCGAGTAACCCAGAAAGCATGCCTTTGCATATTTGTCTGAGCAAGGTATCTTCTTTCTTCAGAAAATTCTCTTTAAACACAAGCATAAATAAATAATGGAAAGTGACAAGAATTGTTAAATTAATAAAGAGGTCTCTTAGCAAAATAGAATCACCTTTTTAAAATTACTAAAATTTGTTGCAAAAGAAAAGGGGAAAAAGGATAATTAATAAAAATTTTAATGATGAGGAATTGAAGAAAATGCGGGGAAAACGCTTTCCAGATCAAACGGACTGGCTTTCTTTTTTTGAAAAAATGCCAGATGCCGGATTTGAAAAAGAAATGCCGGTTGAATATCAAGATTTGACGTTTCGGTTCGAGAATCAGGAGGAGCGATTTGTTGTGAACATGTCGCTTGCTATGCAGGAGTTTACCTTAAAGGTCGTTCGAAAAAAGACCGAATCCGTTTTTGGAATATATGATTTTAAAACAGTCCAGCATGTAGAGATTAAAAAAGATCGGAAGGAAGAAAAGGAGCTGTTGCTGATATTAGAGCATCATGACGACTTCATCACAACAATCGAAATCACATTTCTACCTTCCTTTTGTCTTATGGTCAAAGAACATTTTTCAGGAGAATAAACAGGAGCCTCTTTTTATGAAGGCTCCTGTTTTATTATTTGTGCTCGATGTCATTGATGACTTGCTGGATCGATTCATCATCCATCACATTCATCACACTTTCATCAATGTGAAGAGATTGCGCATAAGATTCTCTTGGCTGATGAGTTCTTGATGGTGATTGGTGCTGGTTCGTTTGATTTGGCTGGACAGCTGTGAATGCCTGCTTGATCATTTGGCCAACTTCACCTGTTCCTTTTGATTCCTTATGTGAGCGGGACTCATGACGAGATGAATCTTGGTGCTGATGGTTTGCGCCTTTCATCATTGAAGACATATTCATTTGTGTCATGCTTTTCAGTCTTCTTCGTAAAACCGGGGAGAATAATGCAATGATAGCTGTTGATACTGCGATCATTGCGCCAGTGCTCATACCTTTTCTTTTTTTAAACAAACGAATCCCTCCATTTGATCGTGATGATCTTTCATCAAGTTTAGGATGACCAATCACAGCTGAATTATGAATTCATTTTGCGGAAAGAGAGGATATGTGCATAAAAAGCCGGCTGGATGAAAAACCTATGAGCAAAAGGAGGGAATAATTGATGAATAAGAAATGGATGCTATCTTTACTGCTCGTGCCAACATTAATCACCGCTGGGTGTGGAATGAACAACCAAGGCGATGAGCGTAGAGGAACAATGAAAAGGCAGTATGAAAATGTCACATATAAAAATGACAACATGAGACAGGATCAGCCAGATGTTCAAACACCTCAGAAGGTCAAAGTGGCAGATAAGGCGTCAGAGCTTGTAGCCAATATGTCTGAAGTGAAGACAGCAAACGTGCTTGTCACAGGAAAAAATGCATTTGTTGCCGTTGTACTTGAAGGCAATAAAAGCGGTGATGTGACGGACGATCTGAAAAAGAAAATTTCAGACAAAGTCAAATCAACGGATCAACAAATCGACAACGTGTATGTATCTGCTAATCCAGACTTTGTCGATCGTATGCAAGGTTATGGAAAACGTATTAAAAGCGGAGAGCCGATATCAGGATTTTTCGATGAATTTACTGAAACGGTTAGACGTGTCTTCCCTGAATCAAAATAGCTACGACAAAAGCCGTATGTCATATGCGGCTTTTTTGTTTGGAACCGCACCTCACGCACCTGACTGCATAAAGTAAAAAATATATCACCTCTTGTTGATCTTTGTTTCTTCATAGAGAGAGAAAGAGGGTGCAGGATGAATTCAGGTGGGGAGCAAATGAAAGCAGGGCCATCATTGATTCATAAAAAACTTGTAAGCGGGATGATTGCAGCAGGTCTGATTTTTTATGCTTTCACCGCGTACTTGATTTATGTTGCGTTTCAGCTGACAGGACAATATTTGGAGCAGTCTTCTCCTAAAACGGTTATCACGGAGGGACTCAATAAGCAAGTCTATGAACATATTCGAATCTACTATGCAGAGGAAGAGGATGCTTTTGTTGATCTGACCATAGAGGCCATGAAGCAGGCAGAGAAGAGGACAGCGTCAGTGTTTCAATTTGAAGCTGACAGACCTTTAGACGTTATTTATTTTGATGATAAAGAGACGATCGAACAAATCGCTGGTATTAAGCATATTACGGGATTTTACTCCGATCATGATCAAATGATTGGGTTATATCCAGATAAACGGGAAGCATTATTGAAGAAAGAGACACTGCCTTTATACTTTTTCAATACGCTTTTTATTCATGAGTATGCTCATTTTGTTTTCTATGAAAAGGTCCATTCATATGAAGTATCTCCAGGCATTTTTCCGCTTTGGTTTCACGAAGGAACAGCAGAGTGGACGGCCTATGATGTGTTAAATGCTACGTCTGAACGCTTCGATGTAATTCCATTTCAATCTCTTCATTCTGATCAAGACTGGCAGAACTCCCGGGTAACGTATGAGACAGATGTCTATTTACAAAGCTATTATATGATCTATGAGCTGGTGCAGCTTTACGGACGAGACATCATACATGAGATCATGGAGGAAACTGCGAAAACGGGCCAATTTGCTAGCGGTTTTGAACAGGCGTCGGGGGAGAAGCTCACAGATTTTGAAGAACAGTTTAAAGTGATGTATCAAAGAAAAAACGGCTGACCAGAGAAGGGGTCAGCCGTTTTTTTAATGAAGCGGTTTTTGTTGATCTGCCTTGCTAGGAGGCATTTGAACCTGCCCCTGAAGCGGTGCAAAAGCTGACGTCATGGCTGTCATATCTTGTTTGGAAAGCTGAGGAACTTGATAGTAGCCATGCTTGTTTTGATACAAGAAAATTTCATATGCCATTTCGATAAAGTTCGGAATCTGCGCAGCAAGCACACGTCTGACAACAGGATTTGTTACTTCTAATGCGGACATGGAAAGTAGCCCAGCGTGTGATTTGACTAGGCTGAGCATATGTCCTGTGATGCCTAAGTCTTTTACATCCTGTAATGACTGATTCGGCTTCTTCGGCTGAGAAGGTTTGATTCCGTATGTCACTTGTGTGTGTTCTTTCATCATATAAGTAGCGGTTTCTTCACTAGGCTTTTGGCCTGTAGAAAAACAATCTACAGTGACATTGTACTGTGATAAAACGAACTGATATTGTCGATCCAGGATGTCGCATAATGCAGGATCTTGAATAAATTGCCGCAGGATCATATATTGATCCAAAATATTAATCGTGCCGGCTAAAATTTCATGTAAATCGAATAACTCATGCCCGCCATGGTTGAGCTCAGGCTGCTGAGCGCTTCCTTGAAACATTGGCTGCTGATCGTTTTGCATTGATATTCCTCCTTCTGTTTATACAATCTGTTTTAATGTGAGGATATTTTCTCGTTTTCATGCAAAAAACATTATTTACAATTAGAGGGTTTTCTTTCTTTTTGTCGAAAAAAAGTATCAGACGAATGAACATGGGGGTACCAGATGCAGGACAAAATCATTAATCGTTTGATAGAAGACGAACATGTGCAGGCACCAGTGATCGGCATCGGTGTTTCGCCGTTTGAACAGCATCATCTTGAGGCTTTTTTTCAATCGTTGCCACATGAATTAAATGCCTCTTTTATTGTTGTGCAAAATCACGTGACAGGCGATTGTATAACAGATTTGGAAGCACTTGTTTTACCGATTGGCTACCGGGCAAAAACGATTAAACATGGTGAGAAAGTCATGAAGAAGACCATCTATTTTTGTCCGCAGCATGCGGCTGTGACGTTAACAGAAGATCATGGGCTTCATGTATCTGAGCAGCTGCCAACAAACAAGGGATGCTCTGTCGACTCGCTTTTTAAGTCACTTGCCAGTGTTCAAAAGGAAGAGGCGTTTGCGATCTTTTTTCAAAAAGGTCATTGTGTGGGGAGTGGATTGCTTCGGTTGGTAGAGCAAGGCGGTACAGCGTTATCGTGCAGTGAGGTAGAGAGTGGTTTTGACAGCATGTATCATCACACATTCAAAAATCCATCCACCCTTGCAGCTTATATGGCCAATATCATCAATGTCCCGCATGCGGATGAGACGGATCCAGCTTTACTAAGAATCATTGAACGTCTCGAAATGTATAAAGGGATTGCCTTTTCAACCTATGAAAAGAAAAGGCTGCTTTCTGTTATTCAAAAACGCATGCGCACTGCAAACGAACCAATGTCATTATTAACAGAGTACGATCGTTTATTAGAAAGAGAACCAGATGAGCTTGACCGCCTGCATGCCCAGCTCCTAAGCGGCACGACTGCTTTCTTTAGAGATATGGAGGCTTTTCGAGTATGTGAACAGAAGGTGATCCCGTCAATCATTGACCATTCGATGAACAACGGGAAATCTCGGTGCCGAATTTGGATTGCGGGATGTTCGACAGGGGAAGAAGCTTATTCTTTTACGATTTTATTTTTAGAAGAAATGAAGCGAAGAGATGTGTCCATTGAACTTCAAGTCTTTGCGACAGATATCAACCGAAAAGCCATTCAAATAGCTAGTAAAGGTCTTTACTCGATAGAGTCTATGGCAAGCATACCGGAAAAATGGCGGGCGCGATATTTCGAAAAAAAAGGTGACGCTTTTATTGTGAAGCAGTCGCTTAGAAAACATATTGTTTTTGCTCCTCACAATTTATTGATTGATTCACCTTTTATCCACCTCGATTTTATCAGTTGCCGAAATGTTCTGATGTACTTTGAGCCAGAAGTACAAAAACGAGTATTATCCCGATTCCAATATGCTTTAAAAGATCAAGGGGTGTTAATCTTAGGGCCAAATGAAACTGTTCCCAATATTCCTCGATTGTTTCAATTGTTCAATGAGAAGTGGAACATTTACACCTATTCAAATGTTCCTGCATCTAGTGTCCCTTGGGTATATGACGCTCGTGATGCCGAGTTAAAAAAGCGAGCTGCACAATATATGGAAGAAGTGGGCGGAGAATATGACGCATGCATGGTGATCAATGATTGTGACAAAATTCTGGCGATGTCAAATGGGGCCTATTCCTTTTTAGACCGTACAGAAGTGTCAGATCAATCATGTGAATATGTCACACCTGATTATTTGAAAGAGATGTTGAGTCAAACCTTTCAAAAGGTATGGACGGACGAGACAGAGGTTGTGTTTCAGCATGTCCTCATTTCGGAAAAAGGAAAAAAACAGTATGCGGATTTTATTGTAAAGAGTTTTGATCACCGTTTTAAAGAGGTATACGTCATTCTCATTCGAATGAATGAGAGAGGGAAAATTCAAAAGAACAGCAGGGAAAAAGGGATGCCAGATCAGAATTCAGTTTATCAGCAGCGTATTGTCGATTTAGAAATTGAACTCAATGAAATTAAACAAAAAGAGCAGGAGGCAAGGGCTCAATTAAAAGTGAAAAACACGCAAATAGCGGAGCTTGAGAAAAAACATGAACATTTTATTAATATCATAAACAACTTAAGGGTAACAAGGGAAGAACTGTATAGACCTTCTGTCAAGCCTCAGCTTGCGACGTTGTTTGTGGACCGGGACA
This sequence comes from Bacillus sp. FSL L8-0654, assembly GCF_038629965.1. Lineage (NCBI taxonomy): Bacteria > Bacillati > Bacillota > Bacilli > Caryophanales > Bacillaceae > Bacillus > Bacillus sp. FSL L8-0654. The sequence continues at coordinate 898,491 of NZ_CP152026.1, forward strand.
TGAATATTCGCTATTACACTCCTACAGCCGCCTCTTTATTTACTTCAGCACAAATAAGGCAACAGCAATCCTTTCAGGCGATGGCTAAAAAGCTTACACAGGAAACGCTCTATCATGACATACAATCGGTTATCTCGGACAGGCGCGTCATCGAACGAGAAATTGAAACGAATGAAGGAGAACAATTTACTGTTCACATCACACCTATCTTTGATCAAGATCATGAGGGAGCGGTGATGACGTGGATTAAAATGACGGAAATGACAAAAATCAAACAGTCACTCCATCTAGCGGTAACAGCACTGGATAACAGCCATATCCATATTGTTGTTGCAACTGAGGAAGGGGTCATTCAATGCGTGAATCAGCGCTTTTGCCAGTTTGTACAGCAGCATGAATATGACCTGATCGGCAAAGATATTTTTTCTGTCTATCATTCGCTGTGTCAATGTGATGATTTAGAAAAGCAATGGGACGTTTGTTTAAAAGAAGGCAGCTGGACTGGTGAGCTGTACTTTCAGGATTTATCAGGCCGTGAACGATGGGAGAGAGTCTCTTTACACCGAATTGATGATCCTGACAAAATGCAGTCAACCGTGATGCGGATTTCTGAGGACATTACCAATCAAAAGCAGTCAGAGAAGATGCTGATGAAGTCCGAGATGCTGTCCGCAGTTGGTCAGCTTGCAGCCGGCATCGCCCATGAGATACGGAACCCGCTGACGTCGTTAAAGGGATTTTTACAGCTGATGATTCAAAGTAAGAAATATCAGAAGGATTATGCAGATGTGATGATGTCTGAATTTAATCGGCTTGAAGCCATTATTAATGAATTCCTTGTGCTCTCTAGAAGCAAATCGGTGAAATTTGAGCCGGTACATGTCAATCTTCTGCTCGAAGAAGTGATCATGGTCGTTGAATCACAGGCGGTTTTAAAAGGCGTATCTATTCAGAAGAATTTGTCTCCGTCGCTGCCAAACATTCAAGGTATACCAAATGAGCTGAAACAAGTTTTCTTAAACATTCTTAAAAACGGTATTGAAGCGATGGATGGTGTGACAGGTGTCATTCAAGTCACATCCGTATTGGAACATAATCAGATGATGCTGATTTTTGAAGACCAAGGAAAGGGCATACCAGAAGAAGAACTAGGGAAACTGGGTGAACCTTTTTATACAACGAAAGAAAAAGGGACTGGTCTTGGTTTAATGATGACGATTAAAATCATTGAAAGCCATGGCGGCAGCATTCGTTTTGAAAGCAAAAGCTTTGAGGGGACACGAGTGATTATTACGTTTCCAATGAGCTGACAGACATAAGATTTACAAGAAATCCATCTACCATCAATATTTACTTAGTACACTATGAGAGATAAAGCTCGGAAGGGGAGGGTCTAATGAAACGTGTTCGATCCATTCGTATGATCTGCTGTCTGGTTTTACTGATCTTTAGTCTGCAATCCTTACTGCCTGGCATGATTACAGCAGAACAAGCCATTGCGTCTGAAAAGAAGGAAACGGTTTGGAACCAAAAGAAGCCAATGAAAATCAAGAAAGCCCGTCTGCTGATCGGAGAAACGGTGACGGTGAGTGGAATTGTGACAGCAGACCAATCGGCTATAGGCAATGGGAAACTGTCAACGTACATTCAAGACAAATCAGCAGGAATCAATATTTATTCAGTACAGCCCAACAACTTCCCAGAACTGAAAACAGGCATGAAGGTTACAGTAACGGGGAAGATCACGTCTTATAAAGGACTGATTGAAATTGTGCCGGATCGAGATGCCCTGAAGGTAGATGCTGTCAATCAAACCTTGCCAAAGCCAAAGCGAGTCTCACTGAAACAACTAGAAACGGATCAGGCACATAAACATGAAGGAAAACTTGTGAAGATCAAAGGCTATGTTGAATCAAAGCCAGAGCAGCCGGCTGGCGGTGGATATAATGTCGTGATTATTGATAAAAAATATCACAGCACCATCCTTAGAGTGATGGTGGATACAAGTGCCATTGATGAAGTAAAGACAGGGAAATGGTATGAGTTTACAGGAGTTTTAAGCAGATATGATACGCTGCAGGTGCTTCCAAGACACAAGGGTGATGTCAGTCTGCTGAAACGCCAGCCAAAGCCGCCAAAAATCAAGAAAGAATACGAGGCAACGGTTGACCGGGTAGTGGATGGTGATACGATTCATTTAAAGAAGCCTGTGCTTGGTACAACAAAGGTGCGCTTTGTGAATATGGACACGCCGGAAACGTACCATAAGCCAAAAAATGAATTAGATCAAAACCAGCTGCGTTTTGGACAGAAGGCGGCGGACTATTTAAATACTCTGCTCTCAAGCGGAGATAAAGTCACATTAAAGATTGGTCCTGAAGCGAAGGACGACTATGGACGTCTTTTAGCTCAAGTGAAAACCAAAAAAGGGGTCAATACGAATTTAGAGCTTGTGAAAAAAGGATATGCTCCTACGTATTTCATCTGGCCGATTGGAGATGAAAAGGACTATCAGATGTTCCAAAAAGCGGTCAAAGAGGCGAAAGAAAAAGGGCTGGGCATATGGAACGAAGCGGACCCGCTGCTGGAACAGCCGTTTGAATTTAGGGCACGTGAACAGAAAAAAGGACTGACACGCTACGTCGGTGATTCATCAGCGAAAACGTACGTATCGCCTGACAGCTGGAAAGAAATCGCTGTAGATAAACGCATCTTTTTTGCTTCAAAAGAAGAAGCAGAACAGGCTGGCTATCAGCCGGCAGAGGAAGCTGGGGAAGTCCCGTTAACCATTTTAAGCATGAATGATTTACACGGAAAAATTGATCAACAATACGAGCTGGATCTAAAAGGTGATGGCAATAAAGGAACGTACGGACGGATGGATTATGTGGCGGCTTATATGAAACAAAAACAAGCAGCAAACAAAAATACGATCACAGTTCACGCCGGAGATATGATTGGCGGCAGCTCTCCAATATCGTCTCTTCTGCAGGATGAACCAACTGTTGAACTCATGGAGAACATTGGCTTTGATGTTGGCACGGTCGGCAACCATGAATTTGATGAAGGGGTGGACGAGCTATTACGGATCATAAATGGCGGAGATCATCCTAAAGGCACAAAGGGATATGACGGACAGAATTTTCCGCTCGTTTGTGCAAACTGTGAATACAAGGATACAGGTAAACCACTTTTACCTGCTTATGAAATCATGGATGTCGAGGGAATTCCTGTAGCATTTATCGGTGTTGTGACAAAGTCAGCCGCAGGAATGGTGATGCCAGAAGGGATTAAAGACATTCAGTTTACAGATGAAGTCAAAGCCGTTAATGAAGCCGCGAAGGAATTAAAACAAAAAGGGATCAAAGCCATTGCGGTCTTAGCTCATATGACAGCCTCTCAAAATGGAGATACCATCACTGGAGAAAGTGCGAAGCTTGCCAAAGAAGGCGATGATGAAATTGATGTCATCTTTGCGGGGCATAATCACGAAGTGGTAAACGGAGAGGTCAATGGGAAATTAATTGTCCAAGCCTTTGAATATGGGAAGGCCGTTGGCGAAGTCAATGTAACACTTGACCGCAAAACGAAGGATATTGTCAAAAAGAGTGCAAATATCCAGTATGTAGACCAGTCTGGTATTGAAAAGGACAAGGAAGCAGCCGGCATCTTGGCTCATTACGGAAAAGAAGTTGAGCCGATTATTAGTGAGGTAGTTGGAGAAGCTGGTGTCAAAATGGAAGGCGGCTATTCAAATGATGGAGATACGCCGCTCGGAAATTTGATTGCTGATGGTATGAGGTATTCTATGAAAAGTGATTTTGCCATGATGAATGGCGGCGGCATCAGGCAAAACCTTGAAAAAGGGCCGATTACGTGGGGAGATCTGTTTAATATTCAGCCTTTTGGCAACGTCTTAGTTAAACTTGAGATTAAGGGGAAAGACTTGGCTGAGATCATTGAAGCGCAAATTTCTCCTCAATTTGGACCAGATTATAGCATTTCGGGTTTTTCATATTCCTATGATCCGGTAACATATAAAGTAGTCGACTTAAAGCTGCCAGATGGATCAGACGTTGAGCTCGATCAAACGTATACACTCACGGTGAATAACTTTATGGCAACTGCAACTGGCAGTAAGTATGCACCGATAGGAAGGCTGGGGAAAAATCCTGAAACAGGTCCAGAGGATTTAGAAGCCACTGTCGCTTTTGTGAAGAGCTTTGAAGGAGCTTCCATTGTGTATCAAAAAGAGGGACGCATTCAAAAAGCAAAACAAGAAGAAAAAGCAGCAAGCTAAAGAGCGTTTCATATAAGAGAAATGTAACAGGTAAAGGAGTTTAAGCATGAAAAAGTGGCTTGCACTTACTGTGATGACAGCAGGAATTGTCTTGCTCGGCTGGGGAATTTGGCAAATCGCCTCTACACACCTTCAAACAGCACAATCATTAGAAGCCGCGAAGAAAGCGGTAGCGGACGATCAAAGGATGTCAAAGAAGCAGTTTTCTCCTGAAGTGGGGAAAGCCTCTGGCATCCTGACGATTCCGAAATTAAAAGCAGACCTTCCCATTGTCGAAGGGACAGATGCGGATGATCTTGCCAAAGGAGTCGGGCATTACAAAGGCAGTTATTACCCTGATCAAAAGGGACAAATCGTCCTATCTGGCCATCGCGACACGGTATTTCGCCGAACAGGTGAGCTGGATATTGGGGATCAGCTGAAAATCACTGTGCCGTATGGTGAGTTTCTTTATGAAATCACACATACGAAAATCGTGGATCAGCATGATACATCCATTATTACTTTGCAGAATGAAAAGGAAGAGCTCGTGTTAACGACATGCTATCCATTTCATTTCGTCGGCAATGCACCAGAGCGATATATTATTTATGCAAAAAGAGCATCTGTCTAATGAAAAAAGAGCCTGCATTTAATCAGCAGGCTCTTTTTTTAATGAATGATCTCGTCCATGAGCTGAGCCATATCTGGTGGAAGCGGCGCTTCTATGCTCAGTTGCTCACCTGTAAAAGGATGTGTCATGTCTACTTGTTTGGCATGGAGAGCGCATCTGTTGATATGATGGCGAGCACCGCCATAAAGTGAATCCCCGGCTAAAGGATGCCCAAGACTGCTAAGATGGACACGAATTTGATGTGTTCTTCCGGTCTCAAGTTGCAGCTTAACCGCTGTCATTTGCAGACGTTTATTAGTGTCCATAACCTGAAAATGAGTCACAGCACTTTGACCAGTAGGAGAGATTCTTCGTCTGACGGCATGATGCTTGTCACGGCCGATCGCTGCATCGATAGTGCCTTTCTTTTTCTTGAAAAGTCCTTCTGCGATAGCGATGTAAGTTCGGTTGATCGTTTTTTTAGAAAGCATTTGATCAAGCACAGCATGAGCTAATCTGTGTTTAGCAAAAATGACCGTGCCGCTTGTGTCTTGATCGAGTCTGTGAATATGTCTCACTCGCTTTTCCTCGCCATTTGCTTGAAAATGAAAGGCCACAAGGTTTGCCAGTGTGCCCGTTTGTCCCTTTTCATTCGGGTGCGTTGGCCGTCCAGCGGGCTTTTGCACAATCAATAAATGCTCGTCCTCAAAGAGCACCTCTAATTCACCATATTCTGGCGTCACATCACTTTCTTCCGTTTCAAATAAATCGATCAGGATGTGATCGCCTGTACTGACTTTTGCCGCGTGATGGGCAGGCTTTTGATTTAAACGTATTTTTTGATGCTCCATCCAAAAATGGATAATCGGTTTTGAGGCCGATACGGCTGTTTTTAAAAACTGACTAAGTGAAGTGTCATGATGCTGCTCACCTGCTTTTAGTGAGAGCGTGTGCCCGTTAATATTCATAATATCCGTTCCTCTCTTTGGGTATATATAGGAAACACTTACCTTGGCGAACGCCTTTTTTTCTGTGCTATTCTGAATGGAGAACTAGCGACAGAGAGGTAGATGCCAAGTGAGAATAATGAAAGCTGCTACAGACCTGCAAGAGCAGGCAATTGAAGAAATATCAAAGGACGTTGAAGATCTTCTATCCCATGCTGTCGGTGAAAACCCAGCTGCGCGTCAACAAGAACGCCCGCTGACCTTTGTTGAAGGGGTTTATAACGGAACGATGGACGATGCTTTTCGTATTTTATCGGGACTTCAGCTATTACATACCATTATTGTAAAACCTAAACGCCATATGACAAAGCGTGATCGTGAGCTATTCGAGCGAAACCGTGAGCAGGTCAATGCATGCGGCTTTTCTTTTCCGTTTGATTTAGACGATTTTGCCAGCCGCCGCCTTCAAAATGCGTAAAAGTTGGTGTGAACTTCCTTGTTAACTTACAAGGCTGCCGCACATACTATTTTTAAGGGAACGGAGAAACCTTTAGATCTGTAATACCAAACCCGCTCTTTTTCAACATTGCCTATTTCTCCACGAATCGGAGCGCTTGGACCTCTTGCAGAATAAACCGAACACGGGTAGGAGCCTGACAAAATGGTACAGGCTCCTTTTATACATAATTATTTTAGCAGACATTCATCTTTGAAAGTCAATTTTATTCACGATATGATAGCATTGAGTATCATATTAAAGACTTTCGTAAAAAAAAGGAGTGGCCTCGTTGGTAAAGGCGATTATATTTGATTTTGACGGATTAATTTTAGATACAGAAACACATGAATATGAAGTTTTACAAGAAATGTTTGCAGAGCATGAGTCGGAGCTGCCTCTTTCTGTATGGGGTAACGTCATCGGGACTCAGGCGGGCTTTAAGCCTTTTGAATACTTAGAAAAGCAGCTAGGAAAGACGCTCGATCATGAGGCACTCACAGCGGACCGGCGTTCTCGTTTTCAAAAGAGAATGAAGGATGAATCAGCACGACCTGGCGTAGAAGCTTATTTACAGGCAGCGAAGGAGCTTGGAATCAAGATTGGACTTGCTTCCAGCTCAGACTATAAATGGGTGTCTGATCACCTGAAGCAAATTGGTCTTTTCGATTACTTTGAATGTATCCGTACGTCAGATGATGTGGAAGAAGTCAAACCTCATCCAGAGCTTTATTTGCAAACCGCAAGCTGCTTAGGTGTAGAGCCAAAGGATTGTGTGGCATTTGAGGATTCAGTGAATGGATCAATTGCTGCCAAACGGGCAGGCATGAAATGCGTCATCGTCCCAAACAAAGTGACGAGCACGCTGCAGTTTGAAGAATATGATGTCAGATTAGAATCCATGGCTGAAATCGAATTGCTCCAGCTATTCCATCAGCTTGAAAAAGAGGATCAGTAAGGGGGCAAAAACATCATGGCAGAAAAACTCGATTTAACGCGGTTTGAAAAAAGAATGGTGATCCGTAATATCCGGGAAGAAGATATTGACCGAATCATCGCCTTGCAGGAGGTATGCTTTCCGGGCATGGACCCTTGGAAACGAGAGCACCTTGAAAGCCATCTTGAGCATTTCCCAGAAGGTCAGTTTTGTGCTGAATTTGAGGGAGAAATCATTGGCTCTTGTTCAAGTTTATTAATTAACTTTGATGAATACGATGACCGTCATACTTGGCAGGACATCACAGATGATGGGTACATCACTAACCATAATCCAGATGGGATGAATATGTATGGAATTGAAGTGATGGTTAGTCCTGAATACCGCCGCATGAAAATTGGCCATCGTTTATATGAAGCAAGAAAAGACTTAGCGAGAAGATTAAATTTAAAAAGCATCATCATTGGCGGACGCATCCCGAATTATCATAAATACCAAGAGGAAATGACGCCTCGTCAATATGTGGAGCAGGTCATGCTTCACCAAATTTATGATCCTGTTTTATCTTTTCAGCTGTTAAATGAATTCAGCCTCATGCGGATCAATCCGAATTACTTGCCGGATGATAAGGCATCGAGCACATATGCGACGTTAATGGAATGGAATAATGTTGATTATCGTCCGCAATCGAAAAGATTTTATAAATCGGCGTTCCCAGTTCGCATTTGCGTCATTCAATATGCGATGAAACAAATTCATTCCTTCGAGGAATTTATGAATCAGGTGGAGTATTATGTTGATGTCGCATCAGATGCGTCAGCTGACTTTGCCGTATTCCCAGAAATTTTTACAACGCAGCTCATGTCTTACTTAGAGGAGCGCTCCCCAAGTCTTGCAGTTCAGCGGATCACGGAATATACCGAGGATTACATTAATTTGTTTACAGACCTTTCTGTGAAGTACAACATTAACATCATCGGCGGATCACATTTCGTTGAAGAGGAAGGGAAAATCTACAATATCGCTTATTTATTTAGACGTGATGGAACAATTGAAAAGCAATATAAGCTCCATATCACACCGAATGAAAGAAAATGGTGGGGGATTTCAGCAGGTGATCAGGTTCGGGTATTTGATACAGACTGCGGTAAAATTGCGATCCAAATTTGCTACGATATTGAATTTCCTGAGCTTGCTCGGATTGCAGCTGATAAAGGAGCGAAAATTATTTTTACGCCGTTCTGTACAGAAGACCGTCAAGGCTATTTAAGAGTGCGTTACTGTGCACAGGCTAGAGCGGTTGAAAATCAGATTTATACCGTGATTTCAGGAACTGTCGGAAACCTTCCGCAAACCGAAAATATGGATGTCCAATATGCACAATCAGCGATTTTTGCCCCATCTGACTTTGAATTTGCAAGAGATGGAATTGTAGGAGAGTGTAATCCGAATATAGAAATGGTTGTCGTTGGCGATGTCGATTTAGAAATTTTAAGAAGACAGCGGCAAGATGGAACGGTACGTCAGCTCAAAGACCGAAGAAGAGACGTGTACCATATTGAATATAAGAAATAATGGAAGGAAGCGCCTATTGTTGAGGCGCTTCTTTTTGATGACATCAGATTTTTTCAATTGACAAAGGGATGCCGGAGCAAAATCTGAATATACTGAAAGGAGATCATGTGTTCAAAAAGGAGAGGAACATGGGACGACAAGCTAAACATTTGTATATCAATTTGCCGGTAAAGCATGTCAAGGAATCAAAGGCTTTTTTTGAGCAGCTGGGTTTTGAGTTTCAAGAGCAGCTTACCAATGATCAGGCAGCTTGTTTGGTCATTGGTGACACTATTACGGTCATGCTGTTATCCCATAAGCATTTTCAAACCATCTCAGAGAAACAATTGGTGGATGCAAGGCAGGGATCAGAGGTCATTGTCTCTATGCGGGTTGATTCACGAAAAGAGGTCGATGAGCTTGTCGAGCAGGCGATGGCAGCAGGCGGTTCACCGTTTAAGGAAAAGCAGGATCATGGGTTCATGTATGGCTGGAGCTTTCAAGATCTTGATGGTCATTTGTGGGAAGTATTCTATATGGATGAAGAGAGAAGCGGCCTTTCATAAGGGTGCTTCTTTTTTATTGTTTAACAGTGGTATGATAATGAGGAAGAATAGGAATTCATCTAGAGAAAAGTAGGTGCAGCATGGAGTTTTTACTTGTCTTACTGCCAGTGTTCGGTATCTTTTTTATCGGATATATTGGGCAGAAGGCCATTGGTTTTGACATACATACGCTCTCATCAATGTCTTTATATTTAATGTCACCATTTCTTGCGTTTGAAACCTTTTATCAAAACAAAGTATCGATGGACTATGTGTACCTATCTATTTTTGTCGTCGGACTTTGTCTTTCACTTGTTTTATGCGTTTTTATTTTATCTCGTATTTATGGTTATTCGAATGAAATGTATTGTGCCATGATTCTGTCGTCAGCATTTATGAACAATGGGAATTACGGCACACCCGTTGTCCTGCTTGTCTTCGGAGCTGCTGGTTTAGATATTGCCATCGTTTTAATGGTACTGCAGCAGCTTGTCATGAGTACAATCGGTATGTATTATGCAGCAAAGGGCGGAGAGGATGCAGGAGATGGAAAGGTTGTGCTGAAAAAAGTGCTGCGTATGCCGGTTGCATATGGGGCACTCCTCGGTCTATTATTTCAGCTGCTTGATCTTTCATTACCTAAAGAGGTGATGACGGGTGTCCAGCTTGTGGGGGATGCCGCCATACCGACGATTATGCTTATTTTAGGCATGCAGCTCGCCGTCATTTCTTTTAAGCAAGTGGATTATCGAAATATTTCTTATGCTGTATTGCTGAAGCTGTTTATCTCACCTCTCATCGCATTTGGTTTTACGCTCATTTTACCGGTAGATGATTTGGTGAAACAAATTATGATCTTAGTTGCAGCCATGCCGACAGCAGCAAATACCACGCTGATGGCTGTACAATTTCGAACGAAGCCTGAGTTTGTCTCAAGCACGACATTTCTCAGTACCGTTTTAAGCATTGTGACATTACCAGTTTTATTATGGATTTTATCTATGCACCCTCTGGGATAGGGGATAGGCGGCAAAACAAAGGGGGACATATCAATGAATGCAGATGTTCATTTTCAAGTGAGTGATGTGTTGAAAACAAAGTATTTTGCCCATGCAAAAGTGTTAGCAGGAGAAAAGGGATTGTTTCGGCAGGTCAAATGGGTCCATGTGCTAGAAGTGCCTGCTGTAGAAGATTTGTTAAATGGGGGAGAGCTCATACTAACAACAGCCGCAGGCTTTCATGATCAATTGGATGTGTTTCAAGCATTTTTAAAACAGCTGATCGATTCTGGTGCGGCAGGCTTGTGTATTGAATTTGTTCCGCTCAGATTCGATGTGCCGGAAGAACTGATTGCGTATGCAGAAGAAAGAGATTTTCCGCTGATTCTGTTTACAAAAGAAGTGAAATTCGTCAACATTACACAGCATCTCCATACGAGGATGATTGAACGCCAGTATCAAATGATGGCTGATTTAGAAGCACTGTCATCAAAGCTGAATGAGCTTTTATTGACTCCCCATCCGCAGATGGATATTTTGGATCAAGTGTATCAGCACGTAAGGGGCATTCTTTTACTCATTCCTGTTCAGGGGGAGCCGATTATTTTATGTGATTCCTCTAAACAAACCGAAGAGCTGGTCATGAATTATTTACAGTTTGCTTCCTTGCCAAAAGGATATGAAGTGACCAAAAAAGAAGTGCTTGCACTCAAGCAGACATTTGCAGACCTTGTGCTCATTCATCAAACAAACACACTCTCAGAATTCGAACTGCTCGTTATGGATAAAGGAGCAAATGCTCTTGCCCAGCAAACGCTAAGAGAGCTTTATACAGAAGAGCTGAAGAAGACAAAAGAGAACGAATGGCTGCAAAAATGGTTCCAAGAAGAGCATTCAGAAAGAGATATTTTAGAGCATCTTGAAGAAACAGAAGGATTGAAAAAACCAACCGGCTGTGTGGTCATGCTCTTTCAAAAGCATCATCAAATCGAAGAAATTGCAGGAAATCTTTATTTTCTCGTATCGTGCCGCTCCATCTTTCAGCGAGCAGGTTTCCACTTGATTCCGTATGAGCATCAAGGACAAACCTTGTTTATTTTATTGAACACGAGAAAGAAGGAGGACTGGAAAGAGCGTGCAGAGAAGGCGGCAGCTGACATCAAACAATTGTATGATCGGGAGCAGCCACGCGGAACTGTGATCAATTTTGGCATCGGTCCATATTGTGAACAGTTTCAGCATATGAGAAAAAGCTTTCAGGCAGCCAAAGAAGTGCTGCATATAAAGAAAGTGATGCCCCAGCGGGTGGAAAGCCCATTTTATCAAGATTTGCATATGCTCCGTCTCATGCCTGTCATGCAGGAAAGCGGACTGCTTGAATGTATGGTGAAAGAGTATTTGGAGCCTGTGATTTTATATGATAAGCAAAATAGCGGAAGACTCTATCAAACGCTGAATATCTTTTTACAGACAAACGGTTCTAAAAAGGAAACTGCAAGCCGGCTCTATATTGTCAGGCAGACCCTTTATCATAGACTCGATAAACTGCATGCATTGCTTGGTGAGGATATGATGCAGGCACCGAAACGACAGGCGCTTGAATTTGCGATTCTTGCATATGAATTCCTGCAAGGAAATCGTCGTTAACAACGTATGGTAGATTTGCTAAGGCAACCGAGTAGAGTGTCTTATGGTTCTTTTCAATCAGTTGACGATCTGTCTAATGTAATCAGCCCGTCCCCTTTTTTATAATGAAAGTAACGATTGGTTCTCTCTTACGGGCGGCCTAGTTTCAGTTTCATATGCCTCCCTTTTCATCCATATAATGAATGGAGAGGCAGTGTGCTGCTGAACCGGTCTAAGCTTCTTTAATGATGAAAACGGATACATGGGGGCGGGAAGATGAAAATACATGAGCAGGCTCAAAATCTTCAGGCGAAAGATGATCAGTTGATCTGGCACCATATGAAAGGGACAAACAAGGAAAATGAAAGCATGGTCATTCACGAGGCAGAAGGCGCATGGGTGACTGATATTCATGGGAATCGATATTTAGACGGGATGTCAGGTCTTTGGTGTGTAAATGCCGGTTATGGCAGAAAAGAGCTGGCAGAAGCTTCATATAAGCAGCTAAATACAATGCCTTACTATCCGCTGACGCAAAGCCATGTGCCAGCGATTCAGCTGGCTGAAAAGCTAAATGAATGGCTTGGCGGGGACTATGTCATCTTCTTTTCTAACAGCGGTTCTGAAGCCAATGAAGCCGCATTTAAGATCGCCAAACAATATCATGCGCAAAAAGAAGAGAGCACAAGAACAAAGTTCATCTCCAGGTATCGGTCGTATCACGGCAATACAGCAGCAGCCCTTGCCGCAACGGGGCAGGCGCAGCGTAAATATAAATATGAACCATTAGGTCAAGGCTTTATCCATGTCGCACCGCCTGATATGTATCGTCATCCTGAGGATCAAGATACATTGGCAAGTGCAGCGGCAATCGATCAAGCCATGACGTGGGAACTAAGTGAGACCATTGCTGGGGTCATTATGGAGCCGATTATTACAGGCGGCGGTATCTTAATGCCTCCGAAAGGGTATTTGAAGAAGGTCAAAGACATCTGTGAGGCTCATGGAGCGCTTCTCATTGTGGATGAAGTCATCTGCGGATTTGGCCGGACAGGGAAGCGGTTTGGTTTTATGCATGAGGAAGTAAAGCCGGACATTATCACAATGGCAAAAGGGATCACAAGCGGCTACTTACCTCTTTCTGCAACGTGCGTGAAACGAGAAATTTATGAAGCGTACGCAGGGGAAGATACGTATGACAGGCTGCGCCATGTAAATACATTTGGCGGTCACCCTGCTTCTTGTGCGGTTGCACTTGCCAACCTAGAGATCATGGAAAACGAGAAATTAGTAGAACGGTCTGACACGCTTGGGCAAGACATGCTCGAACGTTTGCAAGAGTTAAAAGAGCATCCATTTGTCGGTGATGTCAGAGGGAAAGGCCTGCTGTTTGGAATTGAGCTTGTCCAGGATCAACAGTCCAAAAAACCAGCTGATCCACAGGTTGTCGGTCAATTGATTGCTGAATGTAAAAAACGCGGACTGATCATCGGGAAAAATGGTGATACGGTTGCCGGCTATAATAACGTTGCCCAGCTTGCACCTCCGCTAAATATAACAGCCGAAGACGCTTCGTTTATTATCAACACGCTAAAAGAAAGCATGGCACAGTTATAGCAGAGAGATTTCTCTGCTTTTTTCTGTGGAAAAAGCACATACATAGATCCAGTAAGATGCTGCTAGGTGAAATCAGCATTGGATACACTAGGTGTATTGAAAAATAGAAGAGATTCTATTACTGTTAGGAGAAGACTGAACCAATACACTTTAGAAGGAGACGGCATATGAGTTTTCATGATCAACCCATTCTACCTGCTGTTCGCAATATGAAGCAATTTGAGGAATTTTTAAAAAGTCCATTTACATACGGGGTGTTACTTGATGTCCATTTAGGCCGGCTAAAGGGCATCATGAATGAGGCAAATGCCCATCATAAAAAAATGTTTGTCCATGTCGATCTCATTCATGGGATCAAACATGATGAGTATGGAACGGAATTTATTTGTCAGGAAATGAAGCCGGCAGGAATTATTTCTACTAGGTCTTCTGTCATAGTAAAAGCTAAGCAAAAGAAGGTATATGCCATTCAGCGAATGTTTTTACTTGATACAAGTGCCATGGAAAAAAGCATGGAGTTCGTAGGGAAACATCGCCCAGATTTTATTGAAGTATTGCCAGGGGTTGTGCCGGATTTAATTACAGAAGTGCGCGAGCGAGCTGGTATTCCAATATTTGCAGGCGGGTTTATCCGCACAAAAGAAGATGTAGAAAGAGCACTTGAAGCAGGAGCTACAGCTGTGACAACATCGAATACAGCCCTTTGGAAAGCGTTCCAAAAGTGAAAAAGATAAAATGTGAAAATTGATTGACAACGTTTTCATCCTCTGATACTATAGCACTAAGTTAATATCATGTGATGGAGAAACGGAGATCCACAACAGCGCTTTACTAGGTGACAAATGACCCTGATGTAAAGTATGTTTGTTGTGGATCTTTTTTCTTTATCTATTTTTACACATTCATAGGGGATGGCAACTGAACCAGAGGAGGAATTTTCATGACACCATTTTGGGGTGAAGTCGTAGGTACAATGCTTCTCATTATTTTTGGAGGCGGTGTATGTGCGGCAGTCAATTTAAAGAAATCGCTCGCATATCAGTCCGGCTGGATTGTAATCGCTTTCGGATGGGGATTTGCAGTAGCCATAGCAGCTTATGCAACAGGTGGAATCAGCGGAGCGCATTTGAATCCAGCACTAACAATTGGGCTTGCGCTTGAAGGAAGTTTTCCTTGGGCTGACGTACCAATGTATATTGCCGGTCAAATGCTTGGCGCATTAATAGGAGCTATTATTGTCTTTTTACATTACTTACCGCACTGGAAAGCAACAGACGATCCAGGTGCAAAGCTGGGTGTATTCTCAACTGGTCCTGCGATTCCGCATACTTTTGCAAACGTACTTAGTGAAGTCATCGGTACATTTGTATTGGTTCTAGGAATCTTAGCGATTGGTGCAAATAAATTCGCAGACGGAATCAATCCGCTGATTGTTGGATTCTTAATTGTGGCAATTGGTCTTTCTTTAGGCGGAACAACTGGTTATGCAATCAATCCTGCACGTGATTTAGGTCCGAGAATTGCACATGCGATTCTGCCGATTCCAGGTAAAGGCCCATCGAATTGGAAGTATGCTTGGGTGCCAGTCGTTGGTCCAATTTTAGGCGGCGCATTTGGCGGTGTTTTCTACAATGCAGCCTTTAAAGCGAACATCACTCCAGCCTTTTGGATTGTAAGCGTTATTTTAGTTGTGGTATTGTTAGGACTCTATGTCTCTACGAAAAATCAAACAAATGCTGTAAATGAAAGTATGTAAGGGGAGGAAAACATCATGGCAAAAGAAAAATATATTCTCGCTTTAGATCAAGGGACAACAAGCTCAAGAGCGATCTTATTTGATCAAGAAGGCAAAATTGCTCATACAGCACAGAAGGAATTTAATCAATATTTTCCGAACCCAGGCTGGGTAGAACATAATGCAAATGAAATTTGGAGCTCTGTTCTATCCGTCATTTCAACTGCTTTAATTGAATCAGGCATTGAAGCAGATCAAATCGCCGGTATCGGAATTACGAACCAGCGTGAGACAGCAGTTGTTTGGGATAAACATACAGGCGCACCCGTTTATAATGCAATTGTTTGGCAGTCTAGACAAACGTCTGGCATTTGTGAAGAGTTAAAAGCGCAAGGACACAATGAAACGTTTAGAAATAAAACGGGTCTTCTCATTGATGCTTATTTCTCAGGGACAAAAGTAAAATGGATTTTAGATAATGTAGAAGGTGCTCGTGAGAAAGCAGAAAATGGCGACTTGCTGTTTGGCACAATTGATACATGGCTCATTTGGAAGATGACAGGCGGTCAATCACACGTCACAGATTACTCCAACGCGTCAAGAACATTAATGTTCAACATTTACGATCTGAAATGGGATGAAGAATTACTTGATATTCTTGGCGTACCTGCTTCTATGCTTCCAGAGGTGAAACCATCCTCACACATCTATGGTGAAACAACAGACTATCACTTCTTCGGCAGAAATATCCCGATTGCAGGAGCGGCGGGAGACCAGCAGTCTGCACTATTCGGTCAGGCTTGCTTTGAAGAAGGAATGGCGAAGAACACGTATGGTACAGGATGTTTCATGTTGATGAATACAGGGGAAAAAGCAATTAAGTCGGATCATGGTTTATTAACGACAATTGCATGGGGCATTGACGGTAAAGTTGAATATGCTTTAGAGGGAAGTATTTTCGTAGCTGGTTCAGCGATTCAGTGGCTGCGCGACGGACTGAGAATGTTTAAAGACTCAAAAGACAGCGAAGCCTATGCAAAGCGCGTTGAGTCAACAGAGGGCGTATATGTCGTTCCAGCATTCGTTGGTCTAGGCACACCATACTGGGACAGTGATGTCAGAGGCGCTGTATTCGGATTAACACGCGGTACTTCTAAAGAGCACTTTGTCCGTGCAACGTTAGAATCACTTGCTTATCAAACGAAGGATGTTTTAGATGCGATGGAAAAGGATTCAAACATCTCATTAAAAACGTTGCGTGTGGATGGCGGAGCTGTAAAGAATGATTTCTTAATGGGCTTCCAAAGTGATTTGCTGGATGTACCAGTAGAGCGTCCAGAAATTAATGAAACGACGGCACTCGGTGCGGCCTATCTTGCGGGAATAGCAGTTGGCTTCTGGAACGACCGTTCAGACATTGCAAAACAATGGAACCTTGACAAGCGCTTTGACCCTAAAATGGAAGAGGACAGCCGCGACTCGTTATACAGCGGGTGGAAAAAGGCTGTAAAAGCAGCTCAAGCTTTCAAATAAACCAAAAGTATGGTATACTTCAAAGTAAGTTAATAGAACGGTTGGAGAACTGGAGAGACCGCAGGCACCGAAGTGTAGAAATACGCTTTGGGTGTTTGCGGTCTCTTTTTCTTTACCGTACAACATGGGAGGAACAAGAGATGACTTTTTCTAGCTTAGAAAGAGAACAAATGCTGCAGGAAATGACAAAAAAACCATATGATGTGTTTATCATTGGTGGGGGTATAACAGGCGCTGGTACAGCACTTGACGCGGCTTCACGCGGAATGCGTGTCGGTCTTGCAGAAATGCAGGATTTCGCTGCAGGTACGTCTAGCCGCTCAACGAAACTAGTGCACGGCGGACTTCGTTATTTAAAACAATTTGAAGTGAAAATGGTCGCAGAGGTCGGTAAAGAGCGTGCCATTGTATACGAAAATGGTCCTCATGTCACAACGCCAGAATGGATGCTTCTTCCGATGCATAAAGGCGGGACATTTGGTAAGTTTTCAACCTCTATTGGGCTTAGAGTGTATGACTTTTTAGCTGGCGTAAAGCATAGCGAACGCAGAAGCATGCTAAGTGCAAAAGAAACACTTGAAAAAGAACCGCTTGTCAAAAAGGACGGCTTAAAAGGCGGCGGCTACTATGTTGAATACCGTACAGATGATGCACGCCTCACAATCGAAGTCATGAAAGAGGCTGTGAAATTTGGAGCGGAGGCGGTCAACTATGCGAAAGTAAAAGAATTTATTTATGATAAAGGCAAAGTGGTTGGTGTTGTCATTGAAGATGTCATGACACAGAAAACCTACGATGTGTATGCGAAGAAGATCGTCAATGCGACAGGTCCATGGGTAGATCAGCTGAGAGACAAGGACCACTCAAAAGAAGGAAAACATTTACAGCATACAAAAGGAATTCACTTAGTATTTGACCAATCGGTCTTTCCATTAAAACAAGCGATTTACTTTGACACACCTGATAAACGTATGGTCTTTGCCATTCCAAGAGAAGGCAAAACGTACGTTGGAACAACAGATACAGTGTACAAGAAACAGCTGGAGCACCCGCGTATGACAAAGGCCGATCGTGACTATGTCATCCAAGCGATTCAGTACATGTTCCCTGATCTCAATATTACAGAAAAAGATGTAGAATCCAATTGGGCCGGTCTTCGTCCGCTCATTCATGAAGAGGGCAAGGATCCTTCAGAAATTTCTCGTAAAGATGAAGTGTGGACATCATCTTCAGGCTTAATCACCATTGCTGGCGGTAAATTAACAGGCTACCGTAAAATGGCTGAGCATATTGTCGATCTAGTACGTGATGGACTGAAACAGGAAACGGGCAAAGATTATGGACCATGTAAAACAAAACATATGCCAATCTCAGGCGGCCATGTAGGCGGATCTAAAAACATGGCAGCCTTTGTTCAAGCGAAAACAGCAGAAGGAGCATCTGTTGGTTTAACAGAACCGATTGCACAAAAACTAGCTGAAAAATATGGTTCAAATGTCAGCAGTCTCTTCAAACGTGTCGAGCAGCTTCAAGGGGAAGCAGACAAACGAAATATTCCAGCGTATGTACTGGCAGAGCTTGTCTATGCGATTGAAGAAGAATTAGCCGTTACTCCTGTTGACTTCTTCTTAAGAAGAACAGGAAGCCTATTATTTAATATCAATTGGGCAAAAAAATATGCACAGCCAGTCATCGATTATATGGCAGAACGTTTTGGCTGGGATGAAGCAGCAAAACAGAAATATCAAACAGAATTAGATCAACTATTCCATGAAGCAGTCGTACCGCTTGATGCTGAATAAAAAGAAGACAAAGGGCTAAAGCAAGATCATTTTAACCCTTTGTGAACAAACTGAAAGCCGATCATGTATCGGCTTTTTTTATTTGTGCAGCATTTTTTCCAACTGCTAATGATATAGCATGACATAAAGGATGATTCCATATAAAATAACAGTAGATGTTATTTTATTGATGATAAGAGCTGGGGAGGACGACCATGAGTTGGAAGACGAATTATGAGCGATGGATCAATGAGAAGCACCTGGATACTGAACTAAAGGAATGGCTGGAGACGCATCAAGATGACCACCAGGCCATTGAAGACTGTTTCTACAAAAACCTTGAGTTCGGCACTGGAGGAATGCGCGGTGAGATTGGTGCAGGCACGAACCGAATGAATGTGTACACTGTTCGTAAAGCATCAGCAGGTCTTGCTGCGTATATTGCGAAACATGGAGAGGATGCAAAAAGAAGAGGCGTCGCCATTGCATATGATTCACGCCATAAATCGCCTGAATTTGCAATGGAAGCAGCCAGAACACTTGCTTCACAGGGCATTCAAACGTACGTATTTAATGAATTGCGTCCGACACCAGAGCTCTCCTTTGCGGTTCGTGAGCTGCATGCATTTGCTGGAATCGTCGTGACAGCAAGTCATAATCCACCAGAATATAATGGCTATAAAGTGTATGGTGAAGATGGCGGGCAGCTGCCTCCATTTGAAGCAGATCAAGTCATTCAAGAAGTAGATGCAATTGAAAATGAACTGTCGATTTCAGTTGATTCTGAAGAAACGTTGAAACAGCAAGGGCTGATCAAAATAATCGGAGAAGAAATCGACCATGCTTATATTGAAAAATTAAAAACCATTAGTGTGCACCCTGAGCTGGCACATGAGGTCGATGTCAAAGTCGTGTTTACTCCGCTTCATGGGACAGCCAATCACCCTGTCAGAAACGGGCTGCAGGCTCTTGGATATCAGCATGTCACTGTTGTGCCTGAGCAGGAAAAACCAGATCCACAATTCTCAACAGTGACCTCGCCGAATCCAGAGGAGCATGCAGCATTTGAGTACGCCATTAAGCTTGGTGAAAAACAAAATGCAGATATCCTCATTGCCACAGACCCAGACGCTGACAGGTTAGGCATTGCGGTCAGAGATCACGAAGGAGAATTTACCGTCTTAACAGGCAACCAGACAGGCGCCCTGCTGCTTCATTATTTATTGTCTGAAAAACAAAAGCTGGGTCAATTGCCGCCTCGTCCCGTTGTGATGAAAACCATTGTCACAAGTGAGCTTGGGCGCGCTGTAGCATCAGCTTTTGGTGCCGACACGATAGACACACTCACAGGCTTTAAATTTATTGGAGAAAAAATTAAGCAGTTTGAAAAGAGCGGAGAATACACGTTTCAATTCGGTTATGAAGAGAGCTATGGCTATTTGATCGGTGACTTTGCCCGAGATAAAGATGCGGTGCAAGCGGCACTTTTAGCCGTTGAAGTTGCTGCTTTCTATAAAAAGCAGGGCAAGTCCTTGTACGATGCGCTTGTTGATATTTTCAAGCAGTTTGGATTTTACCGGGAAGGATTAAAGTCGTTAACCTTAAAAGGAAAAGAAGGAGCAGAGCAGATTTCAGCGATCCTTCATACCTTTAGAACAAATCCGCCAGCTGCCATCGCAGGGCAGCGCATCACAGTGATTGAGGATTATCAATCAAGTCAAAGACAACTTGTGGCTGAAAAGAAAGAGGAAACCATTCACCTGCCAGCATCAAATGTGCTGAAATATTTCCTTGAGGATGGTTCGTGGTTCTGCCTGAGACCTTCAGGAACTGAGCCTAAAGTGAAATTTTATATTGCAGTCAAAGGCACGTCTTTAACAGATAGTGAGGAAAAGCTGAAGCACCTGTCAGAAGAAGTGATGAAAGTCGTTTATGATATTGTGGAAGAAACAGCGAAATAACGAAAGACAAGGCCATCGTGTATGAATGCATGATGGCCTTTTCTCAGCCAAAAGGATGAGAAGAAATCATTCTTTTGGAGAAAGAGCGACGAGGGGGCTCATGGTATAATGAGCGTAATGATAAGTGAAGGCTGCAAATGCCGGGGGTAAACAGTATGGGAGAATACCAAGAGAAGGTTGAAACATTAAAAACGTTAAAAGAAATTGCTGAAAAGCTAAATGAAGGCATGGAAATGAAAGAAACGCTCCATGAAGTGCTCCATATGCTGATGGATGTCACAGGTTTTCATTCAGCATGGATTTATTTTATAGAAAAAGACGGGTCATATGAACTGATGGCAGAGGTTTCCTTACCTGAAGCACTTGCAAAGCATCAAAAGCAGCTCATGTGTCAAAATGATTGTTATTGCATCAACCGATACACAAAAGGCTCGCTGCAATCAGCCACCAATATTATTAACTGCAAACGGATTGAAACGGCAATTGAAGAAAAGCTCGGGGATACAGAAGGAATTACTCATCATGCAACCGTACCGCTAAAAGCGTGTAAGCGTACGTTCGGCTTATTAAATGTGGCGGCAAAAGGAAAAGTCACATTTACGCAAGAAGAGCTGAATTTGCTTGAAAGCATTGCACTTCAAATTGGCACCGCCATTCAGCGGATGAAGCTTGTGCAAAATGAACAGCAGCACGCACTTCTGGAAGAAAGAAACCGGCTCGCACAGGACTTGCATGATTCTGTCAACCAAATGCTGTTCTCTGTGAGTCTGACTGCTAAGGCTGCACGGCAAATGACAAGCGATCAACATTTAGGGGAAATGATTGATTTTATTCAGCATTTGTCACAAGATGCTCTGATTGAAATGCGGTCACTCATTTGGCAGCTGAGACCCAGAGGCCTTGAAAAAGGGTTTACGACAGCAATTGAAGAGTATGCACAGCTTTTAGGATTACGCTGCACTTTATCTTTATCAGGCTGTATAGAAATGGACCATTCTCACAATGAAACTTTGTTTCGGGTATGTCAAGAAGCGCTCAATAACTGTCAAAAACATGCGGAAGTAGAAGAAGTCGAGGTCAAGCTTGAGCAATCAAAAGACACGTTGGAGATGAAAATCATTGACCACGGAAAAGGTTTTCAATATGACGAGCAGATGAGCCTTCCTTCACTTGGGCTGAAAGGGATGTCTGACCGCATCCGAAGAGCAGGTGGTACATTTTGTATCCATTCAGAGTTAGGTAAAGGAACTACGATTCATGTAAAAGTGCCATTTTCACAAGAAAGGAAGGGATCGTCATGAGAGTTGTCATTGCAGATGATCATCATATTGTGAGAAAAGGGCTTGTGTTTTTCTTGCAGACACAGTCTGATGTGGACATCGTTGGTGAGGCGTCCAATGGGCAAGAGGCATTAGAGGTTGTCAGAGAAACCCGGCCTGACATTGTCTTAATGGATTTGTCTATGCCTGTAATGAATGGCATTGAGGCAACGAAACAAATGACGCTGGAAATGCCGGACTCCCGCATTGTGATCCTGACAAGCTATGCGGATAAAGATTATGTCATTCCCGCCATTCAAGCAGGGGCGAAAGCCTATCAATTAAAGGATGTAGCACCAGAAAAGCTGCTTTCGACCATGATTGAAGTTCAAAATGGCACCTACCAGTTAGATGGTCATATCACGACCTTTCTCGTGCAGCATCTGACAGAGCCAAAAGAGCAGAAATGGGCATTGATGAAAGAGCTCACCAATAGAGAGCGAGATGTCTTATTTGAGATTGCAAAAGGCAAAAGCAACAAAGAAATTGCCTCATCGCTGTTTATTTCTGAAAAAACTGTCAAAACGCACGTATCTCATGTATTATCAAAATTAGAGCTGGCAGATCGAACCCAAGCGGCTCTGTATGCAGTGGATTATCAAAAAAATCAGCCGAAAGAGCTGCTATGACAGAAGGAGATCTAGACGTCATGCTAAAACGTTTAAGCGCACATTCAATTCAATGAATTGAATAAAAAAGAGAAGCATGAACAGTCTAATTTCTAATAGAAAAACCATAAAAGACTTGATGAGTGTATGCTCATCAAGTCTTTTTTTATTTTAAAGGAGGGGATGAACCGGTCAATCACAGGTGAATGTAAAATAGGAGGGGAACTAGTGAGGCATATGAATTAGTAAGTGATTTTCGTCATGATGACAAATTAAAAGAGAACTTGAATAAGCTTGCGATCCATACATTATCTCTAACGCTTCCCATTCAGCGCACTGCTAATTGTATATAAAAGGGAAGGGCTAAAAAAATTCATTTTAGCCCTTTTTCTTTATGTGTACATCGGTTGTGAATAAACTTCAGAAGCAGCAGCCTCTGAAGCATGATCAATGTACTGCAGGAGCCCATATAAACATTTTTCAACATCTGCATCGTTCCGGTTAAATTGATACGCATGTAAGAAATGCTCAATACGTTTCGAGAGCAAATCATCTTGCGTACGTACCATAAGAATAAGTAAATTATCCCATTGCGAGCGATGCGTATAATAAAGTGCTTTATCATAATCCGCCACATTCATTAAACCTTCTCCTTTCCCTTGAGAAGTCTTCATTAGTTTGCTCGGATCATATCGACTTTTTCAGGGGAAAAGTTGGTGTCCGCATCAATCGTGTACCGGGAATTATAGGCTGAATAATTGCTTCATGTATGAAAAAGGACAGGCTTGCTAAACCTAAACAAAACATATATGAAAGTGAGTTCAATGATATCATGCAGCCGAAATGGTGGATGCTTATTGCAGCAGGAATCGTTTTGCTTGGCAGTTTGATGATTCATCCTGCATCAAAAGCAGCGGTGCTGCCGTTTGAAAATTGGGAAAGACTTGCATACACAGCGTTTAAAGATGAATATAAAGGTGCCGCTTTAAATGATTATCATTACATTGGCCGGACTGAAGTGAATGATGAGCAGACAAAAGATGTGTTTCGTGTCACTGTAAAGGAAGGATCAACTCGCTTTGCCGCACATGCAGAAATTTATTTTCATCCGGTGACTGGTCATTTGATTAGTATTAACGTGTTTCGATTATAAAAAAGCCCCTTTTTTGTAAAGGGTGCTCGAGGCGTTCAGTCAAAAAAGACAAAGGGCTAAAATAAAGATCATTTTAGCCCTTTGTCCAACAATTTTTTTTCGAAATGGAATTACTTCATGCTTCCTTGAAGATAAGCACGAATATCCACACCAAGTGAATCTGCTAATCGCTGGCCGTAATCTTCATCGGCACGATAGAAGTTGCAGATTGCAAGTAATTTTGTTTGGTCATTCACATCTTTCAAATCAGCTGTGAGGTTTTTAATCAATGCTTGTTTCTCTTCTTCAGAGTAGCTTCGATATTTTTCTCCAGCTTGTTTGAAATCGTTCGGTTTTTCAATTTTTTGTCTCACCATACGGTCACCGTGAAGAACTGGCTCACTTTCTTTGTAGTGAGGGTTTTCTTTTGGCTGATCGGCATAACGGTTTGGTTCATAGTTAATATGACCGCTTGGACGAGTCGTTGTCATAAAGCCATCCTGCTGGTTATTGTGTACAGGTGCATAAGGGCAGTTAACCGGAATGCGCATGTAGTTCGCACCGAGTCGGTGGCGCTGCGTATCAGGATATGAGAACAGACGACCTTGAAGCAGTTTATCTTCAGATGCCTCAATTCCTGGAACAAATGCACTTGGCGTGAAAGCAGACTGTTCTGTTTCAGCAAAGAAGTTTTCAGGATTGCGGTTGAGTGTCATGCGTCCTACTTTTTGAAGCGGGTAATCTTCCTCGCTCCACGTTTTTGTTGGGTCACATGGATCATAATCAAGTTCATCATAATCGCTAAGCGGCATAAGCTGAACATATAAGTCCCATGCTGGGAAGTTACCTTTTTCAATGCGGTCATATAAATCTCTTGTCGCATGCTGGAAATCGTTTGCTTGAATTTCCGCTGCTTCTTCCATAGATAAGTTGCGAATACCTTCAGAAGGTCTCCAGTGATATTTTACATATTTTGCTTCGCCGTATTTATTCACCCATCTAAATGTATGCACACCAGAACCGCGCATTTCAGCATAGCTTGCAGGGATTCCTTCATCAGAGAAAAGCCATGTGAGCATATGAGTGGATTCAGGCGTTAAGGTCATAAAATCCCAATAACGGTCAGGATCTTGAATATTGGTTACAGGATCTGGCTTGAGAGAGTGAACCATATCAGGGAATTTCAATGCATCACGAATAAAGAAGATCGGCAAGTTGTTACCAACGAGATCATAGTTGCCTTCTTCTGTATAAAATTTGACAGCAAAGCCGCGCGGGTCACGCAATGTTTCAGGTGAACCTTTTGGATGAATAACGGTGGAGAAGCGAACAAAAACGTCTGTTTGTTTTCCTTCTTCACTTAAGAAGGCTGCTTTTGTATGTTTCTCCATGCTGTTTTCTACTTCAAACACACCGTAAGCGCCGGCACCTCTTGCATGAACGACGCGCTCTGGAATACGTTCACGATCAAAGTGTGCGAGTTTTTCAATCAAATGGTAATCATCAAGAAAGGTAGGTCCGCGGTGACCAGCTGTTCTTGAGTTTTGGTTATCGCCAACAGGCACGCCTTGGTTCGTTGTCAAATTTTTATGATTTGAATTTGTCATTCTTTTCTCCTCCTGTAAACAAAAAAGTGTTTTCTAGCAATCTATATACCCTAATTATATTGAATCAAACATGATAGTCAATATTTATTTATAATAATTTTAAATAAATTATTATTACAAGAAGGTAAAGAAAAAGACGAAAGAATAAATTCTTTCGCCTTAAAGCAGGAGCTCTCTAAGAGCATCTTTGTTTTGTGTTAAATCGTTTAGTGTGTATCGGTCTAGAACGGTTAAATAAGCAGTGAGTGCTTCATGAAGTACATGCTTTAATGAACAAATTGGGGAGATGATGCAGCTGTTTTTCTTTGGATCAAAGCATTCAACCATGACTAAATCATCCTCTGTATAACGGACAACCTCTCCAATATTAATGCTTTCTGGGCTTTTTCCAAGCCTGATCCCGCCATTTCTTCCGCGAATCGTTTCCACATACCCGCGTTTTCCAAGATGATAAATCACCTTTGTCAGATGATTTTTAGAAATGCCATAAACATCGGCGATCTGCTGAATATTTGACAGTTCATTATTTTCTCTCGAAGCTAAATAAATGAGTACCCTTAATGAGAAATCTGTGTAATTCGTAAGTTTCATTTTGACGACCTCTAAACCTAATAGAGTTTTGTATCATCGTAACACATTTTAGACAAAAACTGTTCGAGAAAGTGTAAAATGTGACAACATTTAAAACATGTATTATAAATATTGCTTTTAGAGACTGTCATCCATTACGATAAAGATGTATTTAAAATACTTCTTTTGAAAGAAGGAATGACGATGTTATCTAAAGATCAAATGAATGCAATAAAGCAATCAGCTCCTCTACTAAAAGCCGAGGGAACCAAACTTGTCACTGTTTTTTATCAAAATATGATTCGCCAGCACCCGGAGCTGCTCAATCAATTTAATAAAACAAATCTGATGAACGGAAGTCAGCCAGAGGCACTTGCTGCGACACTATATCAAGCTGCACTGCACATTGATCGATTAGAAGAATTACTTCCTGCGGTCAAACAAATTGCCCATAAGCATGTCAGTGTCATGGTCAAAAAAGAACAATACCCAATTGTCGGATATCACCTGATTGAAGCGATGAAAGATGTGTTTGGCTTAAGAGAAGAGGATGCCACTTTATTAGCTTGGAAAGCTGCATATGACATCATTGCGAATATTTTCATGACCATAGAAGCAGAAATGATGGATGAAAATGTGAAACAGACAGGCGGATGGGCAGATGTGAAGCCGTTTGTGATTAAGAAAAAGAAGCAAGAATCTCCATCGCTTATCTCTTTTTATTTAGTACCAGAAGATGAATCAGAGCTGCCATTGTATCAAGCAGGCCAATACATTACGGTTCAGGCAGATATGCCAGGAGAAGCCTATATGTGCAGCAGACAATACAGTTTATCAGACGAGCATCATCCATCTTATTACCGCATTACAGTGAAGCGTGATGGTCATGTGTCTACATTTTTGCATGATGAAATGGAAGAAGGGGACGTTCTTCAAGTGAGTATGCCGCAGGGAATGTTCTGTTTGCAAGATGACATAAAAGAGCCTGTTTATTTCATCAGTGCTGGGTCTGGTGTTACACCAATGATGGGTTTAGTGAAAACTGCCGCACAAAACAGCCAGACATTCACGATGATTCATGCAGATCGATTAGAGGATGTAAACGCTTTTGAAAATGAGTTTGAACGCGTTCTAGCTTCAGCTTCCTATGGACGCATCATCCTATGTAACGAACAATTTGCGCAGTCTGGAAAGGGTGAACTTGTTGAGAAAGCGGCTTCCCGCATTGACCGTCCATTTCTTCAATCGGTGATCGGAGAAGGGAAAGGCCAATTTTATCTATGCGGTTCCCCGGTGTTTACACAGGAGATCATTCATATTTTAAAAGAGCTTGGAATTCCATCGCGCAATATTCATTTCGAAGCATTTGGCGGGCAATCCACAAAAGAAATGGAAGTCGTCTAAACGGTTGGCGGAACATCATGTTTTTTTACATACGCTCATATAGTAGGGATAAGTCCGATGAGGAGGGATGGTTTCCTTGAGCGTATCTGAAAAACGTCTTTTACAAAGAGCGATTGATGAAATTACAGAAATTGCAGAAGGATTTGGTCTAGATTTTTATCCGATGAGGTATGAAATCTGTCCCGCGGAAATTATTTATACGTTCGGTGCATATGGAATGCCAACACGATTCAGCCACTGGAGCTTTGGGAAGCAATTTCATAAAATGAAGCTTCATTATGATTTAGGATTAAGCAAAATTTATGAACTGGTGATCAATTCAAATCCTTGCTACGCCTTTCTACTAGATAACAATACGCTCGTTCAAAATAAATTAATTGTGGCTCATGTATTGGCACACTGTGATTTCTTCAAAAATAATTGCCGTTTCCAAAACACAAAACGAGATATGGTCGAAAGCATGTCAGCAGCGGCAGAGCGGATCAAAGAATATGAGCATATCCACGGAACAAAAGAAGTCGAAGCCTTTTTAGATGCCGTATTGGCTATCCAGGAGCATATTGATCCGTCTCTTGTTCGATCAAAATTAAGCTGGAATATGGACGATAAAGAAAGTGAAGATGATAAACCAAAACGTCAAACGCCTTATGATGATTTGTGGGGAATGGATGAGCCGAAAATGCGTGAGAAAAAGAAAACCGTTAAGCAATTTCCGCCAAAGCCTGAAAAGGATCTTTTACTCTTTATTGAAGCGCATTCCCGGGAGCTGGAGCCATGGCAGCGGGATGTTCTTACCATGCTGAGAGAAGAAATGCTCTATTTTTGGCCGCAGCTGGAAACAAAGATTATGAATGAAGGCTGGGCATCGTATTGGCACCAGCGGATTATGCGGGAGCTTGATTTGGATTCAAGTGAATCGATAGAGTTTGCGAAATTAAATGCAGGTGTGGTGCAGCCATCTAAAACAGGCATCAATCCTTACTATTTAGGGCTGAAAATTTTTGAAGATATTGAAGAACGCTATAACAACCCATGTGAAGAATTAAAAAAAGCAGGGGTCAAAGAAGGATCTGGCCGCAGTAAAATGTTTGAAGTCAGGGAAATTGAATCGGATATTTCTTTTATTCGAAACTACTTAACGAAAGACCTTGTGATGAGAGAAGACTTGTACTTGTTTCAAAAGCAGGGGAGAGATTATAAAGTCATTGATAAAGAATGGAAGGCGGTTCGTGATCAGTTAGTCAGTATGAGAGTGAATGGCGGCTTTCCGTATTTGACCGTGATCGATGGTGACTATTTAAAAAATAACGAACTTTATATCAAGCATTGGTATGAAGGCATTGAACTTGATCTGAAATACTTAGAAAAAGTCCTTCCGTATTTATATCAGCTGTGGGGAAGAAGTGTGCATATCGAGTCCGTTCTTGAAGGAAAAGAAGTGATGTTTTCTTATGATGGAAAAGGGGTTCATAGGAAATATCTCGCTTAATGATCATAAAAAAAGATGTCCTCAAACGGACATCTCTTTTATGTGACTGGGGCTGGATTAAATAGACACAAATCGTTATGAATCCCCCAATGATCGGCCCATGTTTCTTTCCGGCCGCTGGCGATATCTAGTATATAATGAAACAGGTCTGTACCGACTTCCTCGATTGTTGCTTCTCCGGTTGCAATACGGCCGGCATCAAAATCAATAAGATCCGGCCATTGTGTCTGTAAGCTGGTTTTCGTAGAAACTTTTATTACAGGTGCTGCTGCTAGGCTGTATGGAGTTCCTCGGCCTGTTGTGAAAATTTGTACATTCATACCAGAGGCGAGCTGCAGTGTTCCGCAAACAAAATCGCTTGCCGGCGTCGCAGCAAATATCAGCCCTTTGGTGGCCGCTTTCTCACCAGGCCCAATCACACTAGATATTGGACTTGTGCCAGATTTGGCGATAGAACCAAGCGCCTTTTCTACGACATTGGATAAACCGCCTTTTTTATTTCCTGGGGAAGGATTTGCACTTCTATCTGCTTGACCTCTGCTTAAATAGTCGTCGTACCATTTCATTTCCCGTATAAGTGCCTGCCTCGTTTCTTCATTCAAAGTTCTTGGAGTTAATAGGTGAATGGCATCACGCACTTCTGTCACTTCTGAAAAAAGAACCGTTGCTCCTGCTTTGACAAGGAGGTCTGCTGCATATCCAACGGCGGGGTTTGCTGTTACACCTGAGAATGCATCGCTTCCACCGCATTGTAAGCCTACCACTAAATCCGATACAGGACATGGGACGCGTGTCCGCCTATTGAGTTTCTTTAGTTTGTGCTCTGCAGCCTTCAGAATGGAGGTAATCATTGAAGAAAAGCCTGATTCCTCCTGTAATGTTAAAATATCGTCTTGCCGCTCTTCTGACACAATGCGTGATGGTATGAGTTTTTCACAGCCTAATCCAATGACGAGCACTTCTCCGCCAAAGTTCGGATGTGTGGCTAAGTTTTGGATGGTTCTGATGGGAATGACCGCATCTGGTGCATGAATGGCCACACCGCAGCCGTATTGGTGGTGGAGGGGAATTACGTCATCCACATTTGGATATTTCGGCAGCAGATCTTCCTTGATTTTTTTGACCGCATAGTCAAGAACCCCAACGACACATTGCACGCTTGTTGTAATCCCGAGAATATTTTTAGTACCAACAGAATGATCTGGATTTCGGTATCCCTGAAATTCATAACCATCAAGCTTTTTAAGCGGAGGACCGCTGTATGTTAGGCATGATAATTTGTCTAAAGGAGGAGGAGCTGGCATTTGAACGAGCTCTTCTTTCACCCAGCTTCCCTGTATGATGGTTTCGTTAGCGTATCCAATGATTTCACCATATCGCACAATTGGTGCATGCTGTTCAATTGTCTTAAGTGCAACTTTATGCCCTTGAGGGATGCGTTCAGTTAACGTCAATCCACTTGAAAAGCTGGTGCCAGCTGGTAGTCCGCCATCATTTACGATGATTGCTACATTATCCTTTGAACTTACCTGAATATATAGGGGTGCTTCCTTTGCTTTTTGATTCAAGAGATCACTCCTTTGAAAGCGCTGTCTTTTTTAAGAGGAGAGGAAGCATATCCGCTTCCGTATCATGGCGTTTGATTTAATCCTTTTAAAATCTTATCACGTACAAACTTCAAATGTTCATGCATATGGAAGTGTGCTTGATATGGGTCTCTAAGCTGAAGCGCTTCATAAATTTTCTGATGATAATTAACGGTCACGTTTTTTTCTCGATAAGGAATTTGGCTGTCAATCTTGGCGTGTGATACTAAAAGCGCCTGAATCATGCCTTCAACAACTGGATTGTTTGCACTTAAGGCAATAATCCGGTGGAATTCTTTATCGGCTTCACCATAGTTGTTATCTGTACTTTCCTCAATCATTTCAATGGTTCTTTCTAATTTTTTTAATTCTTCATCACTAATTTTCTCAGCAGCAACGGTGACAAGGCCTAGTTCTAGTACCATACGAGCTTCTAGAATGGCTGGTAAATTATCTTGAGCCAGTGCGAGCATAACTGAAAATGGCTGATTGCTAATTTTATCATTAAAATATGTACCGCCTCGTGTTTTTCTAGTGATAACGCCTAATGTTTCAAGAGAACTTAAAGCTTCGCGCAACACAGGGCGGCTTACCGATAAAATATCCATGAGTTCCATTTCTGTTGGCAGTTTGTCACCAGCTTTTAATTGTCCGCTAGACAATAAATGAACGATACGTTCTATGACTTGTTTTGCTAATGTTTTTCGATTCACTGTTTCAAATTTAAGTTCATCCATACTTTCATTCACGAGTCATTCTCTCCCTTCAGTTGTTCAATTGTAAGACAAAATGAAGGGGAATACAATCATT
The DNA here is from genome assembly GCF_038629965.1 of Bacillus sp. FSL L8-0654. NCBI lineage: Bacteria > Bacillati > Bacillota > Bacilli > Caryophanales > Bacillaceae > Bacillus > Bacillus sp. FSL L8-0654. The sequence goes on from NZ_CP152026.1 coordinate 929,638, forward strand.
TACAGTCAAACTACCGAATCAAACACGGTTTTTTCGGGTCGAATGTCCAGCCATTCATGAGATATTGCATCTGAATGGCATCATTTCTTGCACCAAGCTTCATTTGTTTATATAAACGGTTGGCTTCCTCTATCTTTTCTAGATCAATTTGAATACCCAGCCCGGGTTCTTGTGGCACTTTGACACGACCTTCTTTGATTGAAAGTGGGTTCTTGGTTAAATGCTGGCCATCTTGCCATATCCAGTGGGTATCAATCGCTGTTATATGACCTGGTGCAGCAGCGGCAACGTGTGTAAACATGGCCAGAGAAATATCAAAATGGTTGTTTGAGTGCGATCCCCAAGTCAAGCCGTTATCATGACACGTTTGAGCGACTCTAACTGAATCTTCCATTGTCCAAAAGTGCGGGTCCGCCAGTGGAATATCAACTGCATGTAATTGGATGGCGTGTGACAATTGACGGAAATCAGTTGCGATCATATTTGTAGCCACTTGAATGCCGGTAGCTCGTTTGAATTCGGCCATAATTTCTCTTGATGAGAATCCGTCTTCTGCTCCACATGGATCCTCTGCATATGCAAGCACATGTTGTTTTCCTTTGCAAAGCTGAATGGCTTCATCAAGAGACCACGCTCCATTAGGATCAAGTGTGATGCGCGCATTTGGAAAACGTTTTGAAAGAGATTCTACAGCTTCCATCTCTGCTTCCCCGGAAAAGACACCGCCTTTTAACTTGAAATCCTGAAATCCATAGCGTTCATAAGCCGCTTCAGCCAAACGGACAATGTCGATCGGTGTTAGTGCTTTTTGACGCCTTAGCCGGAACCAGCTGCAAGATGAATGATCTTCTTTCAAATAGGGGAGAGGGGTTTTCATTTGATCCCCTATGTAAAATAAATACCCAAGCATGTCAACGACCTGTCTTTGTTGACCTGTTCCTAATAAAGAGGCAACCGGTTCTTCTAAAAATTGACCTAATAAATCCAAGAGAGCCGCTTCTAACGCTGTAACAGCATGTATTGTTGTCCGTAAGTCAAAGGTTTGATTGCCTCTCCCGCTTCTATCGAGGTCTTGATATGTTTGCTGCACCGATTGCAGGATGGCATGATATTGCCCAATTGGTTTTTGGAGGACAAGTCTGGCGGCTTTTTCAAGTGTTTGTCGAATGTTTTCACCGCCGGGAACTTCTCCGACTCCTTGACGGCCGCTGCTGTCTGTTAGTATGACAACATTTCTTGTGAAAAAAGGTCCATGCGCTCCGCTTAGATTCAAAAGCATACTGTCATAGCCGGCAACAGGAATCACCTTCATGTCAGTAATGTAAGGGAGATTGTTTGCTCGTTCCTTTTTGACTTCTTTTAAGTATTGATTCATATATATCCTCCTTTATATAAAGCGCTTTCAAATAGAGCTGGATGGGACTTGGGCCGGAGGTGTTGAAGGGGGTTCTTTTAACTTCACACGTTTAATGGGACCCACAAGGAATAAATAACTTAAGATTGCAATAACGGCATTACTGCCGACAAAGACGAGCGCACCACTGAAAGAGCCTGTCGCATTGACAATATATCCAATGATAATGGGTGTTGTAATGGATGCAATGTTGCCAAAGGTATTAAATAAACCGCCGCTTAACCCGGCACATTCCTTTGGGGAGGTATCTGATACAACGGCCCAGCCAAGTGCACCGAATCCTTTTCCAAAGAAAGCAAGCGACATAATCGCAACAACAATCCATGAAGATTCTGTATAGTTGCAGATGATCATACTGCATGAAAGAAGCATGCCGATAATAATGGGTGTCTTTCGTGCGAAAGTAAGCGATTTCCCGCTTTTTAATAAAAAATCGGATAACAAGCCGCCAAGGATTCCGCCTAAAAAACCGCAGAGAGCTGGCAGGGAAGCAACAAAACCTGCTTCGAGAATGGACATTCCTTTTGCTTGAACAAGATACACAGGAAACCACGTCAAGAAAAAATAAGTGAGGGTGGTAATGCAATATTGAGCAATATAAACCCCAATTAACATCCGATTTGAAAGTAATTGTTTCACGTATGGCCATTTGGATTCTTTGTTTTGCTGGCTCTTTTCATCGTCCATTGAGGTCAAAGCCCCGCCTTTTGATATGTAATCGAGCTCTGCTGCGTTAATTTTCGGGTGTTGTTTTGGATTATAGACGGTTTTTATCCAAAGAAAAGACAGCAAAATACCGAGGATTCCCATAACAACAAAAACAGAATGCCATCCTAAAGAATGTGTAAGCCAGCCCATAATTGGAGAGAAAATGACAAGCGCAAAATACTGAGCTGAATTAAAGAAAGCAGAAGCTGTTCCACGTTCAGAACTAGGAAACCATGCAGCCACTACACGGCTATTGCCTGGAAAGGAAGGAGCTTCCGCCAGCCCTACTAAAAATCGCAGGGTAAAAAGGAGAATAATCGCAGTACCCGCTGTAAAAAAACCTATGGCACCTTGAAACAATGTAAACAAAGACCAAAAGAAAATACTGCAGGCAATCACCATTTTAGAACCGAATTTATCCAATAAATAACCGCCAGGCAATTGGCCAATGACATATGCCCAGCCAAAAGCAGAAAAGACATAACCCATTGATACAGAGCTAAGACCAAGGTCATGTTGAACAGAATCTCCAGCAATAGAAAGGGTAGCACGATCTGCATAATTGACAGAAGTGACAAGAAACAGCATGAAGACGATAAACCAGCGGACAGACGTTTTTTTATCAGTTTGTGAAGCATGGAAGAGGTTATTTATCATCATTTCTTCTCCTTTTCTAAAATAGAGAATTGAGGAGGGCAGATGCCCTCTCAAATGCTTCAATTTTACGATTTAATGAAAACGGTTTGAATGGCTGTAAAGAATTCCTTTGCCGCTTCTCCTTGTTCACGAGAATGAGAGCTTGATTGTTTCATTCCACCAAATGGTGCCTGTAACTCTACACCAGCACTTTCTGCATTAATTCTAATGAGCCCAGCTTGGATATTCTGAATAAAGGACAGCATACGACCGATATTTTGTGTGAAAATAGAAGCGCTTAAGCCAAAAACCACATCATTGGCAATGTGAAATGCTTCATTGATATCTTGCACTTTGATTAAAGCAATGACAGGACCAAATATTTCTTCTTGAGCGATGGTCATGTCTGAGGTGACATGTTCGAAAATAGCAGGCTCAATAAAATAACCATTCTGATAATCACCATCTGTTAATGGTTCCCCGCCAAAAAGGAGGGTGGCACCTTCTTTTTTTCCAGTTTCAATATAGGAAAGGCATTGATCAAGCTGCTGTTTGCTTGCGATCGGACCCATCCATACGTCTTTTTTTAAACTGTCCCCAATAGTGATCTCTTGCGTTTTTTGAACGAGTTTTTCTTTAAAGGCATCATAGATGTCTTCTTGGACAATGACTCGGCTCGTTGCTGTACATTTTTGTCCAGTTGACCGGAAGGCTCCTGTAATGGCTGCTTCTACCGCAAGATCAAGATCCGCATCATTGGCTACGATAACGGGGTTTTTTCCTCCCATTTCAAGCTGATACTTAATCCCGCGATCAAAGGCTTTTTGACCGATGGCTTTACCCGTTGCATTTGATCCAGTAAATGTAATTCCTTGGATATTTGGATGTTCAATCATTCCTTGACCTACGACAGCTCCCGATCCTGTGACCATATTGACTACTCCTTTTGGAAGGTGGGCATCTGCAAAGCAGGCCATGATTTTTGCGCAAGTAACGGCAGTTTCTGTCGCAGGTTTAATGACGACCGTGTTCCCATAAATGAGTGCAGGAGCCATTTTCCAAATAGGGATGGCAATAGGGAAATTCCAAGGAGAGATGATGCCTACAACACCTAATGGAACCCTTTTAGTGAACATGAGTGCCTCTCGGTCAGTAGAAGGAATGACATCGCCTTCTTTGCGCATTCCTTCGCCGGCATAGTAGCGGAGAATGGCTACACCGCGTGCCGCTTCTCCTTTTGCCTCAGGCAGAGTTTTACCCATTTCTTTTACAGCAGTAATGGCAATGTCATCGAGACGTTCTTCCAGCAAATCAGCTGCTTTATAAAGATATTGTCCTCGTTCTGCACCTGATAAATCTCGCCACATCGTCTTTGCTTCATGAGCTGCAGTGATGGCTGCGTTTACATCTTCGAGACTTGAGCGCTGCACATATCCAGCAGCCTCCTCTTTGTCGGCAGGATTTTGAATGGGGATCACTTCTCCTGTGGAAGCCTTTACCCATTCACCATTGATATAATTGAAGTACGTTTTTTGTTTCACTGAAGTGGACATAATATGAGCTCCTTTCTTTCGTTAATTCACAGCCGCTTTTTTCGGGAAGCGTTCCATTGCGTGCTGTAAAATGTTCTCTAGTTCTTGATAGTGTTCTTTTTCTACAGGAACAACAGGCGGTCTTGCTGAATTGCGGACAGAATGTCCCATGATGTTCATGCCGGCTTTAATGAGTGAGACGGCATAGCCCTTTCTCTGTTGGCGAATCCGGTTAATCGGTAGAATAACAGTTGTGTAAATGTCCTTGACCGTTTCTTGATCACCCGTTTTTAGTGCGTGATAGAACATTCTTGAGATGTGCGGGATATAATTAGAAATTGCGGAGGAATAGGAATGAAAACCAATCGGTAAGTAAGCCGGCATTGTGACCTCTGCCATAGGCAATCCATTTATATAGCTGAGCCTGCTGCCTATTGTATAGGAAAGATTCACGTTTAAATCCATATCACCGACCCCATCTTTTACACCAACAAGCTGTTCAAAAGAAGTGAGCCGTTTGATTTGCTGCACAGAAAGAACAGCATTATCTCGTTGATATAAGATGGCATTTAGGTTTGTACTTTCTATAATGGTTTTGGCGTATTCATATAGTCCTTCTTGTTCACCATGAATTAAATAAGGAGGGAGTAATAAGTAACCGTCAAGGCCTTTTTCCTCGGAAATTTTTGCCCACTCCAGTGCGGTATTTAAATTTCCGCCAACTCCTGAATAAACAGGAACTTGACCACCGGCAGCTGCAAGTGCCACATCAATCATTTGCTCGTATTCTTTTTGACTAATAGACTGAAATTCTCCCGACCCACATGCAATAAAAATGGCATCGAGCCCTTCGTCTAGTAAGAATTGAATGTTTTGAAATAGTGCTTCCTCAGAAAGCTGACCATTTGCTTGAAAAGGAGCGATAGGAAAACCTAATATGCCTTCTGGTGCTCTTCTACCTTGAATCATTGCTAAAAACCTCCTGTAATTTGTTAAAAAGAAAGGTAAGCGCTACCAAAAACTCTTTTGTTTAATTGTAAGACAAATAAACAATTTGTCAATATCTTTATTTTCAGAAATTTCAACTGGAAGATTGAACAATAAAAAGAGCAGGCATTTTCTACACCTGCTCTTACAATGTTCTTCGTTTTATTGATGAAGTAATTTAAAGATATGTTTCGCTTGATCTGTATTTTCCATCAGACCTTTTAGCTGCTGGCTTGTTGGGCCATACGCAAAGAATGGAACTTCATCACCGGTATGACCAGAAGTTGTCCAGCCTGTATGTGATCTTGTATTGATCACTTCTTCAATCGCATCATCAATTTTAACAGTATCCTTTGTTTCAGCGGCCTTTTGAATAGAGGCTGTTTCTTCTTTTGTGAAATCAAGATTGATATATTGTTTCAGCGCTGACTCGACAGGCATGCCGCTGACAATTTTGTTTGCGATAAAGTCAGGCGTTTTTTTCGCTGCTTTGACCGGTTTGTAATCCCAGCTGCCTGAACCGTCTGCTCCAAAGGAAAGTCCGCCAGTTGAATGATCTGCGGTCGTGATGACTAACGTGTTTTTATCCTTTTTCGCAAAACGGATCGCTTCTTCAAATGCTTTTTCAAAATCCTTCATTTCGCTCATCGCACTGACAATATCATGATCATGTCCAGCCCAGTCAATTTGACTGCCTTCGACCATAAGGAAAAATCCTTTTTTGTTTTTAGACAGCTGTTTGATGGCTGAGGATGTCATATCTTGCAGGGAAGGGGTCGTTTGATCACGATCAATGGCTTTATCGAGACCTCCATCAGCAAAAATGCCTAACACTTTTTCATTTTTGTTTTTTTGTAAGGCGGCTTTATTGGTGACATAATCATAACCGGCTTGTCTGAATTCCTTCGTCAGATCACGATCCTTTCGGACAAAATCGACAAGTCCTCCGCCAAGCATGACATCGACTGTATGCTGTTTTCCGATTTTCTCATCGAAGAAGTCATCAGCGATGGCTGCAGTGTTTTTCCTAGACACATCGTGAGCGGCATACGCAGCAGGCGTAGCATTTGTTAATTCAGATGTCACGACAAGACCCGTCGATTTTCCTTTTCGTTTGGCTTCTTCTAAAACGGTTTTTAGTTTTTTGCCGTTTTTGTTTACACCAATGGCATTGTTGTATGTCTTTTTACCAGTGGCCATGGCTGTACCAGCTGCTGCTGAATCGGTAATGTTACTTTTAGAGTCGTCAGGGTATGTTTTATGCATGCCAGTGAGGTAAGGGTCAAACGCTGTTTGCTTTGAAAGGTCACCGTTGTGTTTAAATGAGCGGTAAGTTGAAAGATAAGGTGTTCCCATGCCATCTCCAATCAGCACGATCACATTTTGCACGTCATTTTTCGGCTTCTTTTTAGCCTCAGCTTTGTCAGCTTGTCCAAATTCAATCCCTGAAAAAATGCCAATCGATAGCACAGATGCTGCTGCCACTGCAGCAATTTTCGTTTTCGAGCTTTTCAACACACTCATTCATTTTGCCTCCTCATTGTTTATGTATCGCTCTTACGTTTACAATGGTAGAGCAGAAGTGTGGATTCCTTTTTACAGCACCGTAAAGTTCACTTTAAAATTGTAAAGGTCCACTTTACATAGAATGAACCAAAAAGAGAAATGAATGTATCATTTATCCATGACAAGATGCGATTATTTTGTCATGATTGTGTAATGAAAATGAAATAAAAAGAACCCTAAAAAAAAATAAATTTTGCCGAATTAATAAGCATAATGTCGTAGGAAGTCAAGACTATTTCTTCTGGTATTTGATCCTTATAATAGGGAGTAGATAAAAATTCGGATCAGATAGATACATACAGGAGGAACAAATGAAAAAACAATTGATCACAGCTGCAAGTGCAGTTCTACTTGGGACGACATTATTTGCCGGCGCTGCCTCAGCACAATCAGTAAAAGTTCAAAAAGGTGACTCTCTTTCTGTTCTAGCGAAAAGATACAAAACAAGCGTGAGCAAAATTAAATCAGACAATAAGCTGAAATCTAACGTGATTTATGTTGGACAAACCTTAAAAGTGAATGGCACTTCTTCGAAAAAAGCAGTGAAGACATCAAAAACAACAACAAAAGTAAAAACGGCTTCAGCAACTGCCACTCATAAAGTTGTCAAAGGTGATACATTATCTAAGATCGGCAAAAAATACGGGATGACTGTGAAAGAGTTGAAATCGTTAAATAAACTTAAAACAGACCTCATTAAAATCGGGCAAAAGCTAAAGGTGAAAAAGACGTCTAAAGTAAAGGCGAAACCTGTGAAAGAAAAAACAGTCTCTACTTCTTCCTTAAACACGTCTAAGCTCATAGCAGATGCTAAAGCGCAAAACGGTACTCCATATAGATGGGGTGGAACGACACCGAAGGGCTTTGATTGCAGCGGATTTATGTGGTATATCATTAACAAACAAAAAAAGATTTCAAGACAAACAACTGAAGGTTTCTGGGGATCGATGAAAAGTGTATCCAAACCAAAGGCTGGAGATTTTGTCTTCTTTACAACGTATAAATCGGGTCCATCTCACATGGGTGTCTACCTTGGGAACAATAAGTTTATCCATGCTGCTTCTGACGGTGTAACGATCAGTGATATGACATCAAGCTATTGGAAGCCTATTTATCTTGGAGCGAAAACATTTGTAAACTAATTCATTTTAAGAGACTGCTATGAAGCAGTCTCTTTTTTCATATATCATTTGTGCCGCAGAACTGGTCTTTTTCTCATAGATCACTATCGGTCTAAAGGCTTTAAAATAACATAATTGTGACCCCGCTTTTAAAAAAAGGGTCTTATTTTTGTTGAATAATAAGTATATGAAAAAAATATAATCTTCCATGTTGTATCATAAATAGAGGGAGACAAACTATCAATTGAATAAGGATTGAAGAAAATCTAACCGTTTTATTGACAATATTTTCGTTGATATATAAGAATTTTCACTCTATTTTTTAAAAAAGTGTTTTCATTTTTTAATTTTCATATATAATAATTTTACGCCACCAATTTATTGCGCTAAATTTAATCTAAATATTCAGAAAATATTGTGAATTATATGAATGTGGCGTCTTTAGACTGATACTAAGTTTTGGGAGTGATGGTATGAGCAATTCGTTGTTTAGAAAAAAGAGCATTTCAGAGCTCATTGCGGCAACACAAGGGGAAAAAGCATTAAAAAAGGAATTGGGTTCATTTGATTTAACCATGCTGGGCATTGGAGCCATTATCGGGACAGGGATATTTGTTCTAACAGGTACAGGAGCCGTCACTGCGGGGCCAGGACTTGTGCTATCATTTGTCATCGCAGGTCTTGCTTGTTTGTTTGCAGCACTGTCATATGCGGAATTTGCTTCAACAGTGCCTGTGTCAGGGTCTGTGTATACATTTACGTACGCATCAATGGGGGAATTTCTAGCATTCATCATTGGCTGGGATTTAATATTAGAATATATGCTGGCTGCTAGTGCCGTTTCAGCGGGCTGGTCAGGCTATTTTGTGTCTTTTTTAAATGGGATAGGGGTTCATATACCAGTTGAGTTAACAGCAGCACCAGGTGGTTTAAAGGGACACGTGACATATTTTAATCTTCCAGCATTTATTATTTTAATGGTCATCACCTTCCTGCTGTACTTTGGTATTAAAGAATCAAAACGAGTAAATAACATCATGGTTATTATGAAAATTGCTGTGATTCTGCTCTTTATTTTAGTCGCTGTGAAATATGTAAAACCTGAAAACTGGACACCATTCGTTCCATTTGGGACATCAGGGGTCTTAAGTGCAGCAGCCCTAGTATTCTTTGCATTTATCGGGTTTGATGCAGTTGCTTCTGCGGCAGAGGAGACAAAAAATCCATCACGCAACCTGCCTAGAGGAATTATTACTTCTTTATTGATTTGTACGCTGCTTTATGTCGTTGTCAGTGCGATTATGACGGGCATCGTTCCTTTTATGAATTTTGAAGGAGTATCACATCCAGTGTCTCTCGTTTTACAAGTAGCCGGACAAAACTGGGTGGCTGGTATTGTGGATGTCGGAGCGATTCTAGGGATGACAACCGTGATGCTTGTCATGTTGTACGGCCAGACACGCGTGATGTTTGCTATGTCTCGTGATGGCTTGGTGCCAAAGGTATTATCAAAAGTTCATCCAAAGCATAAAACTCCTTACATCAATACATTGTTCTTCGGTACATTGTCAGCATTAATGGGTGGATTTATTCCACTTGATGAGCTGGCAAGTTTAGTGAACATCGGGACACTTTCAGCATTCATTTTGATTTCAGTGGCGGTCATTGTGATGAGAAAAACGCAGCCGGACTTACCAAGAGCTTTCAGATGCCCGGCAGTTCCGCTTATTCCGATCTTAGCTATTCTATCTTGCGGATTGCTCATTTATAAGCTTGGTGCAATCACCTTTGTACGTTTCTTAATCTGGCTTGCCATTGGGCTGGTTGTGTATTTCTTATATTCAAGAAAGCATTCAGAATTGAATAAACAATAAATGAAAAAAGCCCGTGATGCTTGGCATTAGTCAAGTAACACGGGCTTTTGCTTTTGAGTGCTGATTAAAAACCTAATTGAAGATCGACATCGATTGATACGATGGCATAGACACAAACAATGACAAAGATATTCAGTACGACACCGAGGAAACCTGGACCCGTACGGCCTTTTTTAATGAACAGTTCAATAATGCCAAATGGAACTGCGGCCATTGCAAAAGGAAGCATTTGAAAAGAATAAAATGTCACGTTGCTGATAATGGCGAGGTTTAGCATGAGCAGGGATAATATCGCTGTGCCGACAGAAATCCAGCCAAATACATTATGCTCTTTAAAAATTCTTACCAATTCCATAATTCCACCTCGCTCACTTTTGCCGTTTTAATGCGTTTTGTCTTTACAAATTTCTCAATCTCTTTTGAAGGCCCAGTGACCACAGAGCCATAAACCGTGACGCCATTTTGATCGATATAGCGTATACGATTAGACAGGTCAAGATCAGGTCTGCCAGAGATCGTTGTTGCCCATGTCGGGTGCTGATTAACATAAGCAAGGGCATCTTTGAATTGATCTACCTCAGTTTTTGATGTGTGCTGAAGCTCTTTTAAAAATTCAGAGTCCTTCCCAGGAAAGCCGATTGGCCGCTGATTTCCACTTAATGAATCCTCTGTTTTAATCGCATTCCACAGCACTTTCATATCGTATTTTTTAGCAAAGGAATAAACATCCTTTGGTGTGTAAGCTCTGTCATAGGATACATACACTTCACTTACTGTTCCTTCAGGAAGTTTGTCTAACGTAGTGAGTGTTTGTTTTTTTGAGGCATCTGCCTGCGCCGAAGGATGGGTAAAGAAACCCTCCGTTTCACGTGCGCTGTCACCATAATAAGAGATAGTAGGCTGCTTTAATTTATCGAAAAACATCTCGATTTGTTCACTGCCAATGGCTTCTGTTTTATTGCCAATTTGCTTTTGCAGCTTCAATTCGGTGTTCATCCCAAAAAGTTTGACCTGACCTTTTAAATCCTTCATATCAATGGCCACGTTTGGTTTGGTCAAAGCGACGGTGACAGCGGCAGTTTCCATGAAGTGATTGCCTTTGCTCTCGGCTCCGCCAACGCCGTAGTATAAATAACTTCCTAATGTACAAAGCGGTAAAATAATGAGTGTCGATATGACAGCCAGTACGGAAATACGTAAATATGACTTTCTTTTTCCGTATTGTAAAATGGCTTTTTGCTTCTCAGGACTGATGGAAAAATCTGTCCAATCCGAGTCGTTCAGTTCCTGGCTTAAGCGTTTTTCGTTTTCTTCAAGCTCTTCCTCAAACGCTATCATTTCTTCCTCATTCATCTCACCATTATTATATTGTTCCCATCGCTTGTTAAACTCTTCATTCATCATTAACACCTCTGTTGTAAAGTGCTTTTAGGCGCTGCCTTGCACGAAATAAAACACTTTTGAAATTTGCTTCAGTAATATTCATGACCTTGGATGCTTCCTTGTAATTTAGTTCTTTTAAATAATACAATGTCAACGCTTCCTTGTAGTTATCTGGAAGCTGCTCTAAATACATGGTGAGGACTTCCTTTATTTCAACCTGTTCAGCAGGGCTTTGTACAGACGTTTGTAAAAGACCGCCAATGAGGTCATCCGATATGGTCACTTCTTTTTTATGTTTCCTGACATAATCAATAAAAGCATTTCGTGCCACCTGAAATAACCAAGGTTTCACTTTGCTATGGTCGTAGGAATGAATATGTATATACGCACGCATAAAGGTTTCCTGCAATAAGTCTTCTGCCAAATGTTTGTCTTTTGTCATGGAGAGCAGAAACCTGTAAACATCGTTCATATACATTTGATAAATTTCATCGATCGTCACTGATTTTTCTCCCCTCTATGTTATACACGCATAAGAAAGGCATAAAGTTGCACGAAACTTCTCATTACCGTACATTACTCATCTCTTTCGCCGAATCAAAATCATTTCTCCTTATCATAGCGAAATTTGCATCATTTATAAAGTATTTTCAATAGAACAAATCAGGAAAAAACATCGAAAAACGACAAAATTGGACACAATTCCTATTCTATTCTCCCCTAAAACCTTGTGCTTGAATACAGGCAGAACGTTCATTTTTAAACGAAAAAAATAGGGAGGATTGGACTGTGTACAAATTTTTAGTACCAGGTAATAAAAAATTTGTTATAATAGAGACAAATCCTTCATTCTTCAAACAAAGGAAGTGCACTATGTATAAATTTTCAGGCTATACCGTCAAACTATTATTTGGTCTCCGAGGTGGAATCAAAGTATATCAAAAAGAGAATCTGCCAACTGATCGGGGTTTTGTCATTGCTTGTACACATGAGGGTTTTGTGGATGTTCTTGCATTAGGCGCAGGAATTCTTCCGTTTGAGATCCACTACATGGCGAAAAAAGAATTGTTTGCAAATAAATGGATCGGTGGATTTTTAAAAAAGATTCATGCCTTTCCTGTTGATCGAGAGAATCCTGGGCCAAGTAGTATTAAAACGCCCATTAAATTATTAAAAGAGGGAAAGATCGTTGGGATTTTTCCAAGCGGAACACGTACAACAGAGGATGTTCCTCTAAAAAGAGGGGCGGTTACCATTGCGCAGCTCGGTAAAGCGCCAATTGTTCCAGCCGCATACAAAGGACCTTCAAATGCGAAAAGTCTTTTCAAAAAAGGGAAAATGCGCTTAATCATCGGTGAACCGATTGAGCTGTCTGAATTTGACCATCTGCCGCCAAAAGAAAGATTAGGTGCCATGACAGAAGTATTAAACACAAGAATCAAAGAGCTAGAAGCTCAATTAATGGAAAAGGCATAAGAAAAACGACCGCTTGCTTAGGCAAGGGTCGTTTCAGCGTGTAGACAAACCCTCGCATTCGTTGTCAGGTCTGCGCTCCGGTGCTCACGAATGTTTCAATTCGCTTCGCTCCGGTACTCGCCCTTCCTAGACTGCAAAGGTTTTCTATCACGCTGAAAAGAAGACAAAGGGCTAAAATAAAAATCATTTTAGCCCTTTGTCCACAATGTGAAACGCCCACTTGCTTAAGCAAGTGGGCGTTTTTTGTTACGAAGCGCCTTCTTCAGCTGCTTCTAATAATTGTTCATTTAACTTTTTTACTTCGATGTATGCCACATGGTGTCCATCGACTTCATTAATAATAAATTCATAGCCTTGTTCACGAATGGCGTCATTTTTCTCTACTTCATATTTCTGAGTAAGGAACCAGCCGCCGATTGTGTCGACCTCTTCATTATCAAGCTGTGTACCTAATAGCAGGTTGACTTGATCAACAAGAACCTTGCCATCAAAGATGTAATGGTCTTCTCCAAGTTTACGCACTTCGTTGATTTCATCAATGTCGAACTCATCACGAATTTCACCAACGATTTCTTCAAGGATGTCTTCAACGGTTACAAGACCTGCTGTACCGCCATATTCATCTGATAAAATGGCCATGTGTACACGTTCACGCTGCATTTTGAGCAGTAAATCATGAACAGGAACCGTTTCAATCACATGAATAATCGGATTTACAAACTTCTCGATCGTATCGCTTGTAGAGCACTCACCGCTAATGCAGGCAGTGAGAACCTCTTTAATGTTAAGAACACCGATAATGTTGTCTTTGTCGCCATCTTCAATTGGATAACGTGTATATTTCTCTACCTTTGTTACCTTCAGCATTTCCTCAATGGTAATATCATACGGGAAGCTGACAACTTCGGTACGAGGAATCATAATTTCTTTCGCCAGACGGTCATCAAATTCGAAAATTTTATTTACATATTTGAATTCAGACTGGTTAATCTCGCCGCTCTTATAGCTCTCTGATAAAATAATCCGCAATTCTTCCTCAGAGTGCGCCATGTCATGCTCAGATACTTGCTGAAGACCGAACGCTTTCGTTAACAAACGAGCAGATCCATTTAATACCCAAATGAACGGGAACATCACTTTGTAAAAGATCATCAGTGGTCTAGCAAAAAGAAGGGATACTTGCTCAGCCTTTTGAATGGCGAGTGTTTTCGGTGCAAGTTCTCCAACAACAACGTGTAAAAACGTCATGATACTAAACGCGATAATAAAAGTGACAATAGAACTAGCTGATTGAGGAATGGACAACTCTGCAAAGAGCGGCGCAAGCATATGCGCAATTGTTTCTTCCCCTAACCAACCAATACCAAGGGCGGTAATGGTAATACCAAGCTGACAGGCTGATAGGTACTCATCAAGGTGAGTCGTTACATGCTTGACAGCAACTGCTGTTTTATTACCTTCTGCGATTAACTGATCAATTCTTGAGCTTCTTAAGCGAATGATCGCAAACTCTGATGCAACGAAAAACGCGGTTAAAGCTATAAGTAAAGCAACTATGAGTAAATTAACTATGTCCAATTAAGGCCTTCGTTCTGACTTTGAGAACGAAGGTAACACCTCCTGTTTAGTAAAAATTTTAACTTAACAGCAGTAAAAATGATTGGACAGCCGTCATTTTTTCAGGAGTAAGCTGCTCTTTTAGTTTTTCACGTTGTTCTGGCTGAAGCTGCTTACAACGTGCCAAAATGCGGTCCATATGCTCATTCATCCGATCGATATCAGAGGTTAAATGGACAAGTTCATCATGATCTTCCTTTTGAGAAGGGAATTGTTCATCTAATCTGGATTTGATGTCAGAAAGAGCCAATCTCTGCTGTTTGCAAAGAACGATTAATTGTAATCGTTTTAAAGCATATTCATCGTAATAACGATAATTTGAGCAAGATCTAACAGGCGCAAGCAAACCTAGATTTGTATAATAATCTACAGTTCGTTTCGTCACCTGTGCAATCTGTGCTAGTTCACCAATACGATACTTTTTCTCAGCCCCATCTGAACATCTCCTCCTAACCGTCACGTTATAGTTTATGAAAATAGTTTAATATAATTCTAGTCTGAAACACAAGTTAATTGTTCATATTTCCTGCCAATAAGAAGAAACAGAGGAGGATTTCCCTCAATTTAGTCAGTCATGTCAAAAACAGCATGATGATACAGGAATTTTCAGATTATTTATGGTAAGATAAAATGAATACCGTTTCATATATATGTAGAGAGGCGGAATTTTACGTGAACCGGAGGTGGTTAAGTGGGGCCCTCAATGTAGTCTTATTTAATCAGTTAACCGTTTTGCAAAACATAACATCATCAATCAGGAGGTGACTCCTTGTTCTTCTAAGAAAGAGCAAGGTTAAATGGACGATATTGTTAATCTGAGTATAGTCGGTGTTTTGATTGCTTTAACAGCTTTCTTTGTTGCATCTGAATTTGCCATAGTAAAGGTGAGAAGTTCAAGAATTAATCAGCTTGTTGCCGAAGGGTCCAAAAAGGCCATCATGGCGAAAAAGGTGACATCAAGGCTAGATGAATATTTGTCAGCCTGTCAGCTCGGTATTACAGTGACATCCCTTGGTTTAGGGTGGATTGGTAAGCCGGCTGTGAAAGAACTTTTGGTTCGAGGTTTTGGTTTGACAAACATTCCTGATTCAGCAATCAGCCTGATCTCAGCAACACTTGCGTTCTCTATTATTACCTTTTTGCATGTAGTTGTAGGTGAGCTTGCACCAAAAACGCTTGCCATTCAAAAGGCGGAAAAAATGACACTATGGCTGTCAGGCCCGCTGCATGCATTTTATATCCTTATGTTCCCTTTCATTTATGTGTTAAACGGGTCAGCACGTCTGCTAACTAAAATGATGGGCATTGATATGGGGTCTGAAAAAGAACATTCCCATTCTGAAGAGGAACTGAAGATTTTATTATCTGAGAGCTTAAAAAATGGGGAAATCAACCCATCAGAATATAATTATATGAACAAGATTTTCGATTTCGATAATCGAATTGCCAGAGAGATCATGGTACCGCGGCGAGAAATTTGTGCGATTCCAGAAGATATGCCGTTAGATGATATCCTCGCCATCATGACGCAGGAAAAGTATACACGTTTCCCTGTGTTTTCAGGAGATAAAGACCATGTCATCGGCATGCTGAACAAAAAGCAGCTCTTTGCAGATCTTGTGTATCAAGGTGAAAAAGATCAACTGAAAATTCAAGATTATATATATCCAGTGATTGAGGTTATCGACACGATTCCTATTCAAGAGCTTCTCGTTAAGATGCAGCGTGATAGAATGCATATGGCGATCTTAACTGACGAATATGGCGGAACGTCTGGACTTGTCACAACGGAAGATATTTTAGAAGAGATTGTCGGAGATATTCGAGATGAATTCGATGAAGATGAGCAGCCAGTTATTCAAAAAAGAGCCGATCATCATTATGTTTTAGATGGCAAAGTGAGATTAGATGAAGTTCAAGATTTGATCGAGATCTCTTATCATGATGAGGAAATTGATACAATCGGCGGACTCATCTTAAAAGAGAATATTGATATCAGAGAAGGACAATCCGTCTATCTTGATGATATTCGAATGAAAGTGCTGGAAATGGATGGACGCTACGTTAAAAAGATCGATTTGAAAAAAGGCGTCACATCGTCAGAAAAAGGCAGCGCACGCACTGGGCTTGATATAAAGGAGCCGCTTTTAGTAAACGAAATGACCTTGAGCGAAAAATAAGCTCAAGGTTTTTTTAGGTATTTAGTCTCTTTTATACGAATATATGTTCGGTATATAATAAGAACAAACGTTCGATAGAGGGGGATGGACATGCTTTGGTATGAAACAGCAAGTATCACGGAGAAAAAAACCTCAATGAAACGAATTGAGTTTCATTTAAAGAATTTCAAAAATTATCAAGCAGCAATCTTAAATATCGAAAGGCAGCTTGAAAAAAGAAGCCCGCATCATCTCGACCACATAACACGGAAAAAGTTAGAAGAACAAAAAAGTCAGTATGAACTCATCGTTGCTTGTATTGAAACGGCATTAAAAGAGTTGGACGAAATAGAGCAGCAGCTCATCGATTACAAATATTTTCGAGATTGGCGGATGGCAAAGTGTGCAATGGAAATTGGCTATAGTGAAAAAACACTCTTTTTGATGAAGCGCCAGCTCATGGATCAGCTGCTCATCAGCTTAGCCGCCATTACCAATATTTAAAAAAGATGCTGTCCTATTTGATAAAACGCAGCAAAGAGACATAAAGACCCGATGATTGTGACCAGCAAGTAGACAGCAAGAAGTCCAATTTGCCGCTCATGCAGCATGGACGCAGCTTCTACACTAAATGTAGAGAATGTTGTAAAACCACCGAAAAACCCAGTACCAATGATCATAAGCAGCGGATCATTGTCAGACACTGCACCTGTCAGTAAACCTAAACCGGCAGCGCCGAGTAAGTTGATGAGAATAATACTATACGGAAAACGAGTATGAAACTTGGTTTTCTGAATCGATTGACTGAGGAAAAAACGAAGGGCACTGCCCATCCCGCCGGCAACAGCTGTATAAAATACAATCATTTATCTGCTTCCTTTCGGCTGCTCATTTTGTTGAAAGAGGCGCTGAGCGGTGATCAGTCCACATAAGGCAGCGCCCACTCCAGCAATCACTGAGAGTAGAATGTACATGATACTTGATGTGAACAGTCCATCCTGTAATAAGAGAACCGTTTCTTTAGAAAAAGTGGACATTGTCGTAAAACCACCGCAAAATCCTGTTCCGATCAATGCAGCAAGATATTTTTTTCCTTTCCGAAACATAAAATATCCTGTTGAAAAGCCAAGAAACAGACTGCCTGTCATGTTTTCAATCAGTGTTGCATAGGGGAATGTCTGGCTGACAACGGATTGGCTAAGTTCATATCTGCAAAGGGTACCAACCAATCCACCGATAAATACGGCGAGATATGCTTTCATTTAATCATTTCTCCTTTAGAAAAAATGGCGGGTGATCCGTCACCACTCCATTAATGAGGTATGTTTTCATCCTGTCGGCTGTTTTTTGATCTTTCACTGTCCATATAAAGACATCCATTCCAAATGAGTGGATGCGGTCAATCCACCATCTGTTGATCATCGTTTTCTTCATATTAAGGCAATCCGCAAAGGAGCTGTACTCCGCTAATTTCCTTTTCGTCAGTTTAAAGGCAGAGGGTTTTATAATAAAAGCTGTTCGAAGAGAAGGGGCGTAAGCTTTGACTCTTTGAAGTGCATTGGCATCAAAAGATTGAACCATGATGTGACGGGAATAGGCAAACCGGTTGATGATGTCGACAACTGCCTTTTCAATCCCAATCTGCCGTTTTGGATGCTTGATCTCAATCAGTATCCCGACACGATGAGTGTACCTTTCAAGAATTTCCTGTAAGGTGGGAATTCGTTCGTTGGCGTACTGTGAATCAAACCAGCTTCCTGCATCCAGTTTCTTCAGCCGATCAAGTGTATAACTTTTCACTAAGCCGCTTCCGTTAGTTGTTCGATTAACGGTATCATCATGGATGACGGCTACGTGCTGATCCATTGTCAGCTGGACGTCTAACTCAATATAATCCGCACCTTGCTGAACAGCTAAATCAAATGCGGCGATTGTATTTTCTGGGGCAGCGCTTGAAGACCCTCTATGCGCGATAATATACACATGCTCCAGCTCCTGACATAAGTTCTGGTCTTATCATATCAAATTTTTGCTGTTTTTCCTTCTTTACTATATGGAACGATGGAGAGCTGTATGTAATGGAACATGGCGTGTGGTGAGAAAGCATCGTGTATAAAAGGTGAAAAGTTGCAGGAATATCCCAAGCTCTTATTGAGTAAATCTGAACTACATCATTTTTTCTTCGATCAATTTTGTCCAAATCGTCAGCGTTCGTCAAAATATTAGTGCTTTCGTCATGTTGACTGAAAATTCTGATGTTTTATAATGATGAAAAGGAGGCGAGATGATTGGGTAAAGGGAGAATTAGAGTGGAAGAACGTATTAAGGCTGAAACGGATGCTGAAATGTTTAAAGCGACTCTCCTTGATCAGGCTCAGAAGAAAAAGTAGTTTGCTGCCCGTCGATATGTCTCTAGCCAAAATTTCATATTTGAACTTCATGCCTCGGGATCAGTCCCGAGGCTTTTTATGTAGAGGTCAGACATTTAAGAGAGGACATGAACGAAGGTTATATTATAAACTAGAGAGGATTGTTTTAAAGGAGAGAGACAGACATGTTTACACAAAAATGGATGGATACATATTTTACAGTAGATATTGCGATCCAAATTGGTATTAGCCTTTGTATTTTATTGCTTTTTTTATTGCTTCGGAAAGTATTTACGAAGTATTTATTTCAGCTTCTGTTTAGGCTGACGAATCGGTCTAAAACGGAGGTCATTAACCAAATTGTTGTGGCATTTGAAAAACCAGCCAGGCTGTTTTTCGTGGCACTTGGTTTATATTTTGCGTTAAGACAGGCACCATACTTTGAGCATCATATGGATGTCATCATTAAATTGTATAGATCTTCTATTATATTAATGCTGACGTGGGGGCTTTGTAATTTAACCGCTGCATCTTCTTTCTTGTTTCAAAAGGTCAATTCGAAATTTGAATTAGATATGGATGATATTTTAGCACCATTTTTATCAAAGGTACTTCGTTTCATTATTATTGCACTGAGTATTAGCGTCATTGCACAAGAATTTAATTATGACGTAAATGGACTTGTGGCAGGGCTTGGTCTAGGTGGTCTAGCATTTGCGCTCGCTGCTCAGGATACAGTGGCTAACTTTTTTGGAGGGATAGTCATCATTACGGAGAAGCCTTTTACGATGGGCGACTTTGTGGAGACACCAAGTGTACTTGGGACTGTGGAGGACATTACATTTCGAAGCACAAGGTTTCGAACACCTGCTGAAGCCGTCGTGACCGTTCCGAATTCTACGCTTTCTAAGGAGCCAATCACAAACTGGACAAGAATGAATAAACGTCAGATTACGTTCTCTGTTCGCGTTTCCTACAATACACCAAAGGAAAATATTGATCAGTGTATTAAGCGTCTCAAACAGATGCTTCACGAGCATGATGGGGTGCATAAAGAGACGATTATGGTAAATCTCGATGTACTGGCAGACAGCTATTTGAACTTGTTTTTCAACTTTTACACTAATACGACAGCTTGGTCTGAAAACCTTGATATTAAGCAGGATATTAACTATCGCATCATAGATATTTTCCACGAGGAAGGCGTAGAATTTGCTTTCCCTGGTCAGGCCATTTATATGAAACAAAAAGGTGAGAAGCAGCTGGGTGAATAAAGGAGGAATGGTGCGTGGATCAAACAAAAGTGGAAGCACTAAGAGAGAAATTATCACAGGCTTCACATATCACAGTACTCTCAGGTGCAGGTATGAGTACAGAATCGGGTATTCCTGATTTTAGATCAACGGGTGGTCTGTGGACAGAAGATACTTCCCGCATGGAGGCGATGAGCCGGTCCTACTTTTTATCAAACCCTCATCAATTCTGGCCAAAATTTAAAGAATTGTTTCAAATGAAAATGAGTGGAGAATATGAGCCAAATAGCGGGCACACCTTTTTAGCCAGCCTTGAGCAACAAGGGAAGCATGTGGATATTTTTACCCAAAATATTGACGGTCTTCATAAAAAGGCGGGAAGCCAGCATGTATATGAACTCCATGGCTCCATTCAAACGGCCACTTGTCCATCGTGTCAGGCGGTATATGATCTGCCTTATTTATTAAAAGAAGAGGTGCCGGTCTGTCAAAGGGTTACCTCAGACGGCAGTACGTGTGGACGTGTGCTAAAAACAGATGTTGTCCTATTTGGCGATATGGTCAAACATTTAGACCAAGTGGAGACATCACTTCAGAAAACGGACATGCTCCTCGTCATGGGGACTTCCTTGGAGGTAGCGCCAGCAAGGTATATTCCAGAAGATGCAGCTCATGATCCTTCCATCTTCATGGTGATGATGAATTTGAGTGAAACAGAATTCGATCCGCTTTTTGATCTTATCTTTCATGAGCGAATTGGCGATCTCGTGAAAGCTTTATAAATCATTAAAAAACCCGCATCCTAAAGGTGCGGGTTTTACTTTATTGCTGCAGCGGCTTCATTGTTTCATCAAGGACTTCAAATGTATAGCCCTTTGCCTTTAGCTGCGTAATTAAGCTGCTTAAGTATTTTGCCGTCGCCGGCTGATCATGCATTAAGATGATTTTTGGTTCTTTTGGATTTTTTGTCTCCAGCACTTGCAGCTGATTTAATACCTCTGGTACATATTTTGAGCTTTTATATTTCCAATCAAGACTGTCAATGGTCCAGTCCCAGTAGACAAAGCCTTTTTGTTTTAAACGTGCTTTTTGCTGATCGGTTAAATTTGGGGTGCTGCCATAAGGTGTTCTCACAAGATGGGTATACTCACCTGTCACAGAAGCCAAAATGCGCTGATCTTCCTTCATCTCGTTAACAGGAGAATCTTTTTTTTGATAAAAGCGTTTCACATCATGGGTGATGCCATGAAGCCCTAATTGATGACCTTCTTGATGAAGTCTTTTCACAGCTGCCGGGTGTTCTTTAATCTGCGGTCCGAGCATAAAGAATGTGGCTTTCACTTGATGCGCTTTTAGCACATCTAACAGCTGATTTGAAGTCGCTGATGGACCATCATCAAAGGTTAAAAAGATCGTTTGATCCGTTATATGTTTATCTGAATTGATCTTAAAATGTGCATCTAATGTTTTCCGAGAAGCATCTTTTGCTTTCATACTAGTGCTTGTGTCTCTAAATTGACTGCTCGCAGATAATTTCGCCGGCTGATCTGCTGCCTGCATATTGGTTTTGGACATATCCCAAATAAAAAAGAGGATCAGTGTCAGGATGACAAAACCAATCGCCTTTGAGAGCAGCATTGTGTTTGAAGGTGTCTGTTTTTTTTTAACCCGTTGCATTACAATCGCTCCAATAAATCAAAAATTTGTGTCGAATCATGTAGTGGATTCTGTCTTTTTTCGCTGTTTTTTGTCGTGTTTATATGGAGTAAGTATACAGGAAAAAAGAGCCTATGAATATAGAAGATGCTAAAAAATTGGAATCTTTTTGGTTATGAATCTATATTTGTTACAATAGAAGGTTATCCATTTCTTATGATGTGAAATAATTCTGAATAATCATTGAAACGTACCCATTTATCCGCTAAGATAGCATCAGATTCAACCATTAATGCAAAGCGAAGGGGAGATTCCATATGAAAGTATTGTACAATGGAGATTTCATTGAAAAAAAGGATGCACATGTTGATATTGAGGACAGAGGCTATCAATTTGGTGACGGAGTCTATGAGGTCATCCGTGTATACAATGGTACTTTGTTTACGTTAAAGGAACATACAGAGCGTCTGTTCAAGAGTGCAAAGGAAATTGGCATTCATCTGCAAGGTACAGTATCAGATATGGAAGAAAAGTTACAACAGCTCGTCGCTCACAATCAATTAACAGATGGCGGTGTGTATATTCAAGTCACGCGGGGTGTCGCCCCTCGTAAACATCAATATAGTGATTCTCTCACTCCTCAAATCACGGCATATACGTTCCAGGTGAAAAAGCCTGTTCAAGAGCAGGAAGCTGGGGCAAAGGCCATTTTATCTGAGGATCTTCGCTGGTTAAGGTGTGATATCAAAAGCTTAAACCTTTTATATAACATCATGGAAAAGCAGAAAGCATCTGAAGCTGGTGCGTTTGAAGCAATCCTTGTGAGAGACGGTTTTGTGACCGAGGGAACCTCCTCGAATGTATATGCCGTGATTGATGGCGTGATTCGTACTCACCCTGCAAACAATCTCATTTTAAACGGCATTACTCGTAGAAAGCTGCTGGAGGTATGTGAGGAAGAAGGGTGTACTGTTGAAGAAACTCGTATAAGCAAAGAAGAACTGCTGCGCGCTCAGGAAATTTTCATCAGCTCGACGACAGCTGAAGTCATTCCGATTGTTGAAATAGATGGCGAGCCAGTAGGGGAAGGCGTTCCGGGCAAGCTGACAAAGCGCGTACAGGAAGGCTTCCAGCAAAAAATTAACCATGAAAGTGAAGCATCGATCTCTTCATAAATAAAAAAAGGCTGTAAACCAATGTTTACAGCCTTTTGTGATGCATTTATTTCACAATAAGCACAGGTATATCTGATTTTGATGATAACTTTTCACTCACACTGCCAAACAGCATTTTTTTCAATCTGCTTTGGTCACGTGCTCCCATGACGATGAGGTCTGCTGATATTTCCTCCGCATATTCGATAATCGCTTCCGCTGGTTCTCCCTCTACAATTTCAATGGCAGCCTCAAACTGCTCCTCATTTAAAAGCATTCTTGCTTCCGCAACGACCTCTTCTGTATGGTCTTCAAAAATCAAGGGACTTTGCTGTTCATCATGAGGTACATAGACAGGGGGTGTTTGAAGATCTGCCGTACCGCCGCCGATATAAGCTCCGCCAGTCATTGGGCGCGGCACATCAAACACCTGTCTGTCTGTTTTGCCATCATGTGCATAGGTAACGGTCAGCTTGGCATGTAAGGTTTTAGCTAAAGCGATTGCCTTTTTTAATGCTTTCTTACTGTCTTCATGTCCATCAAACGCTACGACCATCCGATCAGCTTGAAACAATGTCCTCATTCCTTTCAAAAGGAGTCTTTACACTCATGGTATACCCGTTAATAGAAAAAGATACACATGAAGGAGAATGATTTTTGTTAGAAAATTTCATTTATTGAAAAATATTTATTGACAAAATAGTGACAGCCACTATAAGATAAAAAAAGATTCAAGAGCCAAAAGGAGGAAATGTCATGTGCAACATTGGAAGAATGAAATCAAACTGCATGAATGGGTTGATTCACGTGACAATTACACCTTCATTGGTCATGGAAAAGGAACTCGTCTGTTCCAATTGATCGGATGAATCAAGGCGTATGTTGCGTATTTGTCAACATGCGCCTTTTTACATGACGAAAAGAGGCGTACCAGCCAGCTGGTGGCCTCTTTTTTTGTTGAATTCATTTCGCATTTCGAAATAAAGGGATGAAAAACAACAAGTAAATGAAGAGGAGTGAAAGCATGTGAACATGCCAAAATCAAGACAAATGACAAAAGCTCAAAAAACGAAACAAGGTGACTTGCAGGAAAATTTAGAAAGCGGCTAGCTTGAAAAGGAGAGACAAACATGTTTTCAGTATTTGCGAAATTAGGCTGGTTCTTTAAACAAGAGTGGAGGCGTTATACGATTGCTATTACGCTCCTGCTCATTGTGAATGTGCTTGAAATGCTGCCGCCAAGATACCTTGGCCAGGCAGTTGATGACATTCGTTCTGGTCAATTTACAACATCCAGTATTGTGTTTTATGTGACCATTTTTTGTTTACTAGGTGTCGTCGTCTATACACTTACATATTTTTGGATGTATCAGTTATTTGGCGGCGCAAATGTCATGGAGCGTGTGATGCGTGGGAAACTGATGCGCCACTTGCTTAAGATGACGCCTACTTTTTATGAAAAGAAAAAAACGGGCAACTTAATGGCATTAGGTACAAACGACTTGAATGCTGTGGCCTTAACAACAGGCTTTGGCGTTCTGACCTTGGTTGATTCCACTGCTTATATGCTGATGATCTTCTTTACGATGGGGCTGACGATTAGCTGGAAATTAACCTTAATGGCGATTATTCCTATGCCGCTGATGGCGCTCTTGATTGCGTTTTATGGAAGCAAAATCCATGAGCGCTTTACAGTCGCTCAAGATGCATTTGGAGATATGAACGATCGCGTTCTTGAATCAGTGGCAGGTGTCCGGGTCATTCGGTCTTTTGTGCAGGAGAAACAAGATGTCGAACGCTTTCGAGAAATGACAGATGATGTATTTCAAAAAAACATGCGAGTGGCGATCATTGATTCTTTGTTTGAGCCGACAGTGAAATTACTTGTGGGGATCAGCTATTTAATCGGAATCGGCTACGGAGCATACCTCGTGTTCCAAAGTGATTTAACCATTGGGGAGCTTGTTGCATTTAACGTCTATCTTGGCATGATGATCTGGCCAATGTTTGCGATCGGCGAATTGATTAATATTATGCAAAGAGGAAATGCGTCGTTAGACCGGTTAAATCATACACTCAGCTACAAGCCGGACGTAACAGATGCTGCTCAGCCGAAAACGTTACAAGAGCCTGGAGATATTGAGTTTGATCATGTGACATTCAGATATCCAACCTCATCTAAAGATAATCTCATTGATGTGTCCTTTACCGTTCGAAAAGGGCAGACGATTGGGATTACAGGCAAAACGGGAAGCGGCAAAACGACCATTGTCAAACAGCTTCTGCGCCAGTATCCGGCAGGTGATGGGCAAATCTTGCTATCAGGTGTTCCGATTCAAAACATTGAATTAGATCAGTTATTTCAATGGATCGGATACGTACCGCAGGATCATATACTTTTCTCAAAAAGCGTGGAACAGAATATGCGCTTTGGTCATCGGGACGCGAAACAAGATGAGTTAGCACAAGCAATCAAAGATGCTTACTTTGAAAAGGATTTACGCCTTCTGCCAGAGGGTCTGGAAACCATGGTTGGAGAAAAAGGTGTGGCGCTGTCAGGCGGACAAAAACAGCGAATATCCATCGCACGTGCTTTATTAATTGATCCAGACATTTTAATTCTGGATGACTCATTATCTGCGGTAGATGCAAAAACAGAAACCGCTATCCTAGAAAATCTAAGACAAAACCGTCATGGCAAAACGACGTTTATTACAACTCATCGCCTATCAGCTGTTGAACATGCGGATCTCATTCTTGTCATGGAAGAAGGACGCATTGTCCAAAAGGGCACCCACAACGAGCTCATCCAGCAGGATGGGTGGTACAAAGAACAATTTTTGCGTCAGCAGCTAACAAATCAGCTGGAAGGAGGGGATGAGGCATGACAACAGGAAGAAGACTCCTTGCCTACGCACTCCTATATAAGAAAGTATTGTCTGTTGCCTTAATCTTTCTAATGATTGCAGTTGGTGCTGAGCTGACAGGGCCGTTTATTGGGAAGAAAATGATTGATGATCATATTTTAGGTGTAGAAAAACCGTATGTCGAGGTCAATGAAAAGACAGACAAAACCGTTTATTACCAGGGAAATAACTATATACGAAGTGATCGATTAAATAATGGAATGGATTCTGGAAAGCAAATCAATGTAGTGCAAGTCGGGTTCGGGTACTATTTTGTGAATGAGCCGATTCGTTTTGATGGAAACAGAAAAATATCGGGAGATCAGCTCACCATTGATAATGGGAACGAGCGTGAAACCTATGAGGTAAAGCGTTTATCAAAAGAGGAGATTTTCGCTTTTTATCAGCCAGAAATCAGTGGTTTGGTGCAGCTTGTTCTATTTTATCTAGGACTGCTTATCGTTGCGATTTTCTTTCAGTATGGGCAGCATTATTTGCTCCAGAGGATTGCAAATCGAATTATTCAAAAAATGAGGGTAGACGTATTTGAGCACATCCAAACGCTGCCGATCCGATATTTTGATAATTTACCGGCTGGAAAAGTTGTCGCGAGGATTACAAATGACACGGAAACCATTCGTGATTTATATGTAACAGTCCTTGCAAATTTCGTGACAAGTGCTATTTACATGATTGGGATTTACATTGCCATGTTTTTATTAAATGTGAAGCTGGCACTCATCTGTTTGATCGCAGTACCGATTATTTTCCTATGGTCGATGACTTATAGAAAGTTTGCATCAGTGTACAATCACCGCATTCGTTCGATCATCAGTGAAATCAATGCCAAACTAAATGAAGCCATTCAAGGGATGACAATCATTCAAGCCTTTCGTCATGAAAAAGCAACGCAAGAGGAATTTGATGAGCTGAACAACAATCATTTTCGATATCAGCGAAAGATGCTGCATTTAAATTCACTTCTTTCACATAACTTGGTTAACCTGCTGCGAAATTTAGCATATGTGGCACTCATTTGGTATTTTGGCGGTGCGTCGCTAAGTGCGACAGGCATTGTGTCCATTGGTGTGCTCTATGCGTTTGTCGATTATTTAAATCGATTGTTCCAGCCGATTACAGGCATTGTGAATCAGTTCTCTAGGTTGGAATTAGCAAGGGTTTCATCAGAAAGGGTTTTCCGATTATTAGATGAACCAGGAACAGAAGTGGAAGAACCTGTTCAGAAGAAGCTGGAGGGACACGTTCAGTTCAAAGATGTCACCTTTGCTTATAATGAAGGGAAAAATGTCTTAAAGAACATTACGTTTGAAGCGAAGAAAGGTCAAACGGTTGCACTTGTGGGGCATACTGGTTCTGGGAAAAGCTCGATCATGAACTTGCTGCTGCGTTTTTATGACATTCAGCAAGGAGACATTCTCATAGATGGCGAAAGCATTTATGATCAGTCGCGCCAAACGCTCCGTAAACAAATGGGCATTGTGCTGCAAGACCCATATTTATTTTCTGGAACGATTGCTTCCAATGTGAGCTTAGGAAATGAAGACATCAAAAGAGAAACGATTGAATCCTCATTAAAGCAAGTAGGTGCCGCAGAGTTATTGAAGCATTTGCCAGAAGGCTTTGATGAACCAGTCGTTGAAAAGGGAAGCACCCTTTCCTCAGGGGAACGTCAGTTGATTTCATTTGCGCGCGCATTGGCGTACGATCCAGCAATTTTAATTTTAGATGAAGCCACCGCGAACATTGATACAGAAACAGAAGCGATCATTCAGCGGGCGCTTGATGTAGTGAAAGAAGGACGAACGACTTTTGTGATCGCTCACCGATTATCCACTATTAAAAAAGCCGATATGATCTTGGTGTTAGAAAAAGGTGAAATCGTCGAGCGTGGCAGTCATGAACAACTCATGCAGCAAGAAGGGCTGTATGCACAAATGTATGAACTGCAAAAAGGTGCTGTTGCAAACAGCTGATGAATAGTAGAAAAAAAGAGCCTCATTCAATTGGAAGAGGCTCTTTCCTTTGCATGAAAAAGTCGAGGGTTCTGTCCTCGACTTTTACTGGTTATATTGTTTGGACAGGCATCATCATCAATAAGCGATGCCGACGCGTTGATGTACAAACTCCTTCGAATTTAACTGCTGATATAAAAAGTGTGCGGTATCTTCAACTGAAATTTTCTTTCCATCTATAGGGAGAAAATCTTTCTCATAGCGATATGACCGTGTCACTTCTCCATCTGGTAAATAGGTTGGACAAATAATGGTCCAATCTAGATCAGTCGATTGAAGGATTTCAAACGCTTTCGCATGCTCTTTAGCTGCTCGGGAAGTGGTCCGTCTTGATTCATTTGTTTCAAAACGGTAGAGCTCCGGCTGCTGCCTTGCTTTTAAAATGCCTGCTGTACCAATTGTAATAATTCTTGATGTATTCGTTTGCTTCATGGCTTGTACGATATGCTCCATTGAAACAGATAATGTATCATCTCCATCTGTTGATAGACAGCTCACAACAATATCTGCTCCTTTGATTGTCTCAAGCACATCTTCTCGATTTCTTGAATTGCCGGTGACTTGAAACATACCCGCAAGCATTTCTTCTCGGTTTGTCCGAATCAATGAACGAACCATGTAACGCTCATCTACTTGAACGAAACGAAGAAATGCTTGTCCTACACGTCCATGAGCACCGAAAAGAGCTATTTTCATCTGTTCGATCCCTCCACTACATACTATAAGTGAAAAGAACCCAAATTGGTACAACTTTTATGTGATGCTTTTTTTATAAAGATGAAAGGACCGAATACTATGAGCATATTCACATAATAGAGAGATCCCTACAAATTGTAAAAGTTCAAAGTTCATACCAGAAAAAATGTCCATGAAGATCCGCTCCTTTCTACTACATGATATGAGCTGAAAGGAGTTTGGTGAGGGATAAAAACAAAAAAAGAAGACACCATAAGAGGTGCCTTCTATGATCCAGATATGAAATTAAGCTTTTGTTCCGCCAAGGTTTTGTTGAGCGAAAGACACAAGACGTTTTGTAATTTCTCCACCAACTGAACCGTTAGCACGAGATGTTGTTTCTGCTCCAAGATTTACACCAAATTCAGAAGCGATTTCGTATTTCATTTGATCGATCGCTTGCTCTGCTCCAGGAACTAGTAATTGGTTTGAACTATTAGAATTAGCCATGATGTGATTCTCCTTTTTGTATATGATTTGTTTTTTTGGTTGGGTTTGCTGGAATCGCACCAGCGAAATGATCAAGTCATTTGCCACTTGGCGAAACCCAATGCAGTAACTGCTTTGTACTAAGTATTATGGTTATTTCCGAAAAAAACATACGAAAAAAGAACATGGTAAATGTTGTGTTAACATACAAAAAACCATCACCCAATGATGAGTGATGGTGCTGCTTATATATCTTTTTATTCTGCTGAGCGGATGCGCAGCTCCGTATCCGAATCAAAGAAATGGGCTTTGTTCATATTAATCGCAAGAGGGATAGACTGTCCGGCCTGTACATCGGTTCGAGAATCAACACGTGCAATAAACGATTGACCATCGATAGAAGAATAAAGCATCGTTTCTGCCCCCATTAATTCAGCTACTTCTACGTCAGCATGAATTTTTGTGCCTTCAGACGCCTCTATAAATACTGGTTCATCGTGAAAATCTTCTGGTCTGATGCCTAAAATGACATCCTTTCCAATATAGCCTTGGCTGCGTAATACTTTCATTTTTCCTTCTGGTACACGAATATGAGTTTTTCCAACCGCAATGGCACCGTCAGAGAGCTTTCCTGTAAAAAAGTTCATCGCAGGTGAGCCGATAAATCCACCTACAAACACATTCTCTGGGTTTTCATATACATCTTTCGGCGCTCCTACCTGCTGAATAAAACCATCTTTCATGACAACAAGGCGTGTTGCCATTGTCATGGCTTCAGTCTGATCATGTGTCACATAGATAAATGTTGTTTGCAGACGCTGATGAAGCTTAGAAATTTCAGCACGCATCTGAACACGGAGTTTTGCATCTAAATTAGAAAGCGGCTCATCCAAAAGGAAAACCTTTGCATCACGTACAATCGCTCTGCCAAGTGCAACACGCTGTCTTTGACCGCCAGACAGTGCTTTTGGTTTTCTGTCTAAATATTGCTCAAGCCCTAATATTTTAGCGGCATTTCGAACCCGCTCATCAATTTCTGCTTTTGGAAACTTCCGAAGCTTTAATCCAAAAGCCATATTATCGTACACATTCATATGAGGATATAATGCATAGTTTTGGAAAACCATTGCGATATCCCGGTCTTTCGGCGCTACATCATTCATCCGTTTTCCATCTAACAGAAAGTCTCCTTGTGATATTTCTTCTAGACCTGCAATCATGCGAAGGGTTGTTGATTTTCCGCAGCCTGATGGACCAACAAACACAATAAATTCTTTATCTTCTATATGTAGATTAAAGTTGTCTACTGCTGTTACTTTGTTATCGTATACTTTATAAATTTGATTGAGCATCATTTCAGCCATTAGATGTCAGCCTCCCCAGTCCCTCTTTTTTCGAAAGCGCTTTACTAGTAAATAAAGTGTATAAAATGAGGAAGAGTCTGTAAATGGACAACGTGCACAACATCCTATTTTCATTTTTGGGCAGGGTGCTCAAGTCTTCATTCTTTATGAAAGATCGAGTAGAGTCATCATCAAATAAGCAGCGGATGCTTCTGGAAAATGTCGTATATCTAGCCCAGTGCGCTCAATAAATTTATCAATTCGATATTGAAGACTGTTTCTGTGAACATATAACGCTTTTGCTGCCTTGGATGCGTTTAAATTACATTGCATATAGGTCATGAGAGTTCGGTAAACATCCCGGTCAAAGACCGCTTCTTTAAAAGCATCTGAAATAGCATGAGAGAGTGCGGATGCATCATAACAAATGAACGAAGGCAGGCATTGATAAAATGTGGCAGCCCCTGATCTAAGCTTTTCTCGCTGCATATGGTATAAAAATAGCTGTTGTTCATTTAATAACCTCATCTGTAAATGGTCATTTGGCAAATGCAGCTGTCCTTGTATAAAGACTGAGTCTGTTAAAAAATCACTTGTAATAGCCAGAGACAAATCATTTAACTGATCTAATTGACTGTTTTCTGATGTGGCATTTGGTTGAATCAGCATAGCTGTTTCAGGGCCTGTCCATATGAAATGAGTATGTTCGAGGCTGTTATTCACAGCCTCTTTTATTTGCTGTCTTTGTTCTTCTTGATGGATCATTTGAAAATAATAAACACGGACGGGATGTTGAACAGTTAGTGGTTTGTTTTCAAAAAGATAGCTGAACCATTTTTGTTCATCCTCGGTCTGCGCTTTTTGAAATAGATCAATTGGTGTAAGAAAAGAGTTGAGAAGAAGTGTTTCTCTTTCTGAAAGCTCCGATTTGTTTACTCCAAATATTTCACCTTCGTCTGTTTGATACCAAAGAATTTGTTTGTCATGAGTAGGTGTGCTGATGATATGGTCTCCGTAAACAAGTTTTAATTTTTCTAACATGGCGGGGCTCCTTAAACAGTTTAATCATAGACATGGAACAGCATTAATTCGTGGATTTCTTCTTTTAAAGTTGGTTCTACTTCATGGGGCGGAAGCTGAGAGCCCCATTCAATGTCACCTGTTTTGTGGTAGATGCCTTCATAGTGTGCACCATTGTGGAAAAAGGATATTTTCCAGCCTGGCAATTGTGCTTTCTTAAAAAGGGGTTTCCATTGAAAATGAGAAATCATATCATCATTGCCTCCTTGCTTTTATTGATGAAACAATAAACAAACACGACAACACGGAAACAACCTTGAACTTGATTTTATTGTATCTCATCTCATGAAAAGAGCATAGAAAAAGCATAGATTTAAGAGCACTGACATGTGACAAAAAAGCGTCAATAGACGTTCGCGTGATCTGAAGTGGTGAGTGCCGTTTTTGAAAGGTAAGATGCGTAATCCATGATTCTTTTCCCAATCAGCCATTCTGATTTTTTCAAAGAGACATGCTGGAAAATCTCTCGGCCAGGGCGAGAATTGGCTTCGAACATCCAAATTGCACCTGTTTGATCAATGCCTAAGTCAAAACCGATTTCACCAATATGTCCGGTCATTTTTTTATCTATCACTTGGCTAAGCATGATGGCAGTATGAGAAAGCTGCTGTAAAATCTTCAAACGTTTCTTTTCTTCTGGAAAGACAGCATAAAGTGTTTTCACCGTTCCCCCGTGTAACTGGTGAGTCGTGATGGTATGATCTCCAGAAACCTTTGCTGCTGATGCTGTGACTGTCCAATCACCTTCTTTATTTTTATTCGTTTGAACTCTGAAATCCATCGGTTGATTGTCTATTTGAAGAAGCTCAATGCCTTGTTGTGCAATAAAATCATGAATTGCATGATCCTTTCGCAGCCTTTGAACAAACTGATCTATTGAATCATATGGAATAGAATTTCCGAAATTTGAGAATACAGTGATTCCGTCGTTTTCCTTTTTTAACTGATAAATCCCGTCTCCATGACTTCCGTTTGTTGGTTTTAGATATATAACTTGATGCAGATGGAGGAGTGTTTCAATTTTACTAAGAGCGTCCACGGGATCTAATTGTACAGAATGTGGGAGAAAGCACCATGTTTTTTCATCTGTTAATAGCTGTTCATGAATCTCCCATTTATTAAAAAAGTAAGGGTTGAACCAAGGGATATCATAGTCTTGAGTGAGTTTTCGCTTCGTTTCTTGAATGAGTGCCGACTGAGCAGCTTTTCTATTTGGAAGCCGGTCATAAATGACTGACGGAAGGGGAAGCTGTTTTTTAACCCATGAATCTTCGTGGTACAACAGTCCTTCTACAATTCCTTTTTCCCAATCAATAGAATGTGACCCAAAAAGATAGGCAAAACCAGGATGCTGCCTGAAAGAGTGCAGCAGTTTGATAAAAAATTCTGATCTCGTTCCTAATGGCTGTGTACTTTGCTCAAAACCTGCAGTGAAAATGCCCATCAACGGCCCTATAAAAAGTGTATGGTCAATGATGATCACATCAGCTTTTGATTGGTAAGGAATCAGTAAACCTCTGTATAAATCTTCAGATAATAAAATTTTATTTGGATGCTGATGATAGGAAATGTTGAAGCCATCTACTAAACGAGATCCTAGAGCAAGAGAATAGATGGCATCTTTCTGTTTATAATGGACGGGAAGATGAATTGTTTTTTCACTTGTGAGGTGTGGGGCGATGATGCAGCGCTTTCTGTTCATAAGAAACCTCCTTCGGTTGAGACTTTATCGATTGCGCATGTTCAAGAATGATACGAATCAATTCGTGTTCCTTCTCAGGATAAACTTTTAAAAAAGCGGACCGCCCTGGCTTTGATCTGATATTTGATATGAAAAGTCTGCCTTCACTTGAATGAAGTAAGTCTACTGCGAATTCAAAGCAAGGAGAGTAAGTTTTATCTATATAAGCTGGGAGTGATGCCTGAATGGATGCCATATCATCTAAAAGGAGTTCCTTGATGTGTGGCTGCAATGTATTTAGATAGTGTTCAAAGCCTATCACAGGAGCTGATTTTTGTGTATGACTTAAAAGACTATTTTCTGCAGGTGATTTTGTGTGAATTCCCATGCGTTTCCATTGATTTTGTGAATCTTTCATAAGGAAAATCTTGATTTCATTGAATGAAATTTCTTTTTGATCATTCGTGTTGAAAAATTGAAGGAAATACCGGCCTGCATATTTTTTGCACCAGCGCTCCAGCTCTGACGTACGAGAAAATGTAATGGTTTGATTGGAACTTAGTTGAACAGTAAATGTTGATTTGCCATCAAAGGAAATGAAGTAAGTAGATGCTGCATGCTGATGGGAGAGAGGCTGCATTCTACAATAACCGCCAGCCCCGTACCCCCTTACCATATTGCTCAGGTCTGAGGGCTCTTTTAATAAAAAGCAGCCAGGTAAATATGGCTGTGAAGCAGAGAGGAGACGGAGCTGCTCAAATAGCACCATTTTATTTGAAATGCCGGTATTCAAAAAATCTGTTTTTGGATATTTTTTTAGCCATTCCATGATGGGTTTTGCTTTTTTAGATTGTGCGTCATGCCGGTAAAGACATCGGTCATAAATCAAGTCGGGAATCGGAAATTGTGCGTCGGCAAACCCTTGGCCATTCGTATATGTTTGGCCTTGTATCATATTTGAAGCCGGCTTTAAATCAAATGGTGTAAAACGAACAATCTCTAAATGATAAGAAGAGGCAGCTTTGGCGAGCTGCCGTGTGAATGCCTCTTCATACTGCGGAGAAAGGCTCGCAATACCTAATGTTGTCATTAAAAAACACCTTCTTTTCAACTTCTTTTTTTACCATCAAAAAACATTTTTTTATGATTTTACATAAAGCTTACGCTCCTTTATCATTACGACAGATCGCTTGATCATATGTCTCGCTGCATGCTTCATTTGCTTGGGAACTTGACAACAACTATAATACGTATAGATCAAAACAATAAACCTCGGGTGTTGTTTGAAAGGTAGATGACGACTTTGAATATATTCACAACGTTTATCTTTATGATTGTTATCGGCGCAGTCATAGGAGCAGCGACAAACCATCTTGCAATTAAAATGCTTTTTCGGCCTTATAAGCCATATTACTTATTCGGAAAACAGCTTCCATTTACACCAGGCCTTATCCCTAAAAGAAGAGACGAAGTAGCCAAGCAGGTTGGTGTCATGGTTATGGAGCATTTGCTCACGCCAGAAGGTATTCAAAAGCGATTTGAATCATCGGAGGCAAAGCAGGAGATCCTGCGTACAGTCCATCAATATATTGACAAAGGCGCAAATATGGAGATCACCGTATTCTCCCTGCTAGAAAAATTCGGCGTAACAGAGGCTGATGTCAAAGCAGATGAATGGCTCCATCAGTGGTCTGATCAGAAGCTCAAATCACTGCTTGAAACATATAACGAGCAAACTTTATCTGAATTGCTCCCGGTAGAAGTGGAAACCAAAATATCATCAAAAATTCCAGATGCAGCAGATTATATTTTAAAGAGAGGCATTCATTATTTTGAAAGTGATGAAGGCAAAGCCAGGCTTGGCAATATGATTGATGATTTCTTAAAAGAACGGGGAATGCTTGGCAGTATGGTCCAAATGTTTCTAGGGAATTCAAGCTTAATTGATCGTGTACATCCCGAAATCATCAAGTTTTTAAGAAACGCAGAAACAAAAAGATTTTTATCAGATTTACTTGTTCAAGAATGGGACAAGGTGAAGCTATTTTCTCTTCATGAGCTTGATGAAAAATGGAATGTGAAGGAACTTATTTTTAGTGTGAAAAATCAATTGCTTTCTCATTTCTCTACAAAGCTGATATTAGACAAACCAGTTGGAACATATGTCAGTGCTGTAGCGGATGACCTTAAAACACATTTTGCGCCAGTGTTGATTGATAAGGGGATCGAAGCGGCTTCAAATGCTTTAGAGAGTCTGCTTGCAAAGCTGCAATTTGAAGATATCATTCGTGAACAAATTGAACTTTTCCCGCTTGAAAAAATGGAAGAGCTTGTAGTCAGCATCTCTAATAAGGAGCTGAAGATGATAACATTTCTAGGCGGTCTTTTAGGCGGGATGATTGGTGCTATCCAGGCTGTTTTTGTGGCGCTATTCTAAGACAAGCTATAGAAATTTTAATGAATTCATTGTATATATGTGAAACGAAAGCCATAGTTTGTTATAGTGGAGTGGTGTCCGCCGATCATATCGGTGATAACGGATAGAAAGGAGACATAACATGTCTGTAAATCTTTATGATGTTGCATATGACCTTGAAAAAGCATTGCGTCATAGCGAAGAATATTCAACTTTAAGAAATCTTTATGATGAGGTAAACGCGGATGAGTCCTCTAAAAGAATGTTTGAGAACTTCCGTGACATTCAAGTAAACCTTCAACAAAAACAAATGACTGGTCAAGAGATCACACAAGAAGAAGTGGAGCAAGCTCAAAAAACAGTTGCTCTTGTTCAGCAGCACGACAAAATCTCTCAGTTGATGGAAGCAGAACAACGTGTGAGTGTTCTTATCGGTGAGTTAAATAAAATTATCATGAAGCCACTTGAAGAGCTTTATGGGAATCCAGAAGAAAACTAATGGAAAGGGCGATGTCATTCGCCCTTTTTTGTTTTATCTTTTCTCCTCAATATCTTTTAAAAAAAGGTTGTCGAAGCACATAAATTCTGCGATAATACTTATATTGAAAGTGCTTTCAAAAGGCGCTCTCAAGGGACAATTGGGTGCGTTTCACTTGGGATTTATGGCGGTGAGCCAAACGAGAGAGAAGCGCTTCTGGGAGAAACGCAAAGCATCATAAGGGGATCTGATATAAGCAATGCTTTGGTGTGTAAATGATAAGGGGATCATGGGGAGCTTCATCACTCCATTGTAACGCATCCAAACCATACATAAAAAAAAGCCTAGGGGTAGGCTTTTTTTATTTATATCAATCATTCATAACTTTGGGCTCTTTCAACTGCATGTTCTAAAGCACCAAGCTAGGGCATATCCTCATCGTAAGTACAGTCATCAAGAAGGGGGATGCCTCAGTGTCAAAAAAACTACTTGCACTCAATATAGATGGGACGTTACTTCGTTCCAATGGTAAAATCCATTCTGCTACAAAAGAAGCTGTGGAATATGTAAAGAAAAAAGGGGTTTACGTGACGATTGTCACCAACCGGCATTTTCGTTCCGCTCAAAAAATTGCCAAGGCGTTGAAGATTCCAACATCAACCCTTGTGACGCATAGTGGTGCATTTATCGCCGATAAACTCGATGAGCCGCTTCATGTGAAAAAATTAACGGAAGAAAAGACATTTAATCTTGTGCAAATCCTTGAAAGCTTCGATTGTAATGTCCGCTTGCTGCATGAAAAATTCTCGATCGGCAACCGGAAAAAAACGCAGTCTCAGCTGATGGGAAAGACGCTCATTCATCCGTCTGATCCTATTTTCTATCCCGTCCAATTTGTTGAATCGTTAAGTGATATGCTGATGGATGAACCAGTCAGTACTCCAGTGATTGAAGTATATTCGACCGCGGAGCTTCAGCCCGAGATTCACAGGACCATTCAACAAGCATTCCCATCTGTTGATCTTATTAGGATCAGTGATGAGAAAATGAATATTGTATGCAAAGGGGTTTCAAAGGAAGCGGGACTTTCTCTTTTAACCTCTGCACTCGGTTTTACTTTAGAAGATACGGTTGTCATTGGTCATGGAACAGATGACATTCCAATGCTTGAATTGGCTGGTTTAGGCGTTGCTATGGGAAATGCCCCCAATGATGTCAAGCGTAAAGCCGATTGGGTGACGCGCTCGCATGATGAACAGGGTGTGGCTTATATGATCAAGGAATACTTTAGAATGCAGCAAAGAGAAGGATTTTTACATCAATTCGATATTAAGAGATAATACACTGAAGGCCCTGTCAATCAAGAAATGACAGGGCCTTCGTCTGTTCCCTTCATTGCTTTTCCTACATAAATTTTGTAAAATGAAACAAGTTTGAAGATAAAGGTGATATGATGCGAATTTTAATTAAAGGGCTGTCAGATGAACGATTTCATCGCCCGCTTGTCAATATAGCCAATTTATTTGAAGAAGATAGTGAAGTGATGTTTGAACCAAGTGAACTGGATGATGGTTTGATCATGGAATTTAGCTGGAAGGAAGAAAATGGCATGGTGGAAGCATCTGGTCATATCGATGGATCAGACATCACCAGTCGTTTTTCGCGGAATGTCCCAGAGAGCTTGAACGATAAGGAGCGCTGGAAACAAATCAAAAACACAGTGCTGTCTGTTTATTTACACTTGCTTCAGGAGCACACAGGAATGACACAAAAGTGGGGGATTCTCACAGGAATACGTCCGACGAAATTGCTCCATAAGATGCTGAGAGAAGGCATATCAAAGGAAGATGCACATGAGGCATTAAAGCGTGATTACTTGATTCATGATGAAAAAATCAATTTGATGCAGGAGATTGTCGATCGTCAGCTTAAAGCCATTCCAGATCTGTATGACCTTCAGCAGGAAGTGAGTATTTATATTGGCATTCCTTTCTGCCCCACAAAATGTGCTTATTGCACGTTCCCTGCTTACGCCATTAAAGGACAAGCTGGCAGAGTGGGAACGTTTTTGTTTGGTCTGCATTATGAAATGCAAAAAATGGGCGCATGGCTTAAAGAACATGGAATCAAAGTGACGACTGTATACTTTGGCGGAGGCACGCCAACGAGCATCACAGCGGAAGAAATGGATTTGCTGTATGAAGAAATGTATCGCTCGTTCCCAGATGTGAAGCATATACGGGAAGTGACTGTCGAAGCAGGGCGTCCTGATACGATTTCGCCTGATAAGCTAGAGGTGCTAAACCGCTACAATATTGACCGGATTAGCATTAACCCGCAATCGTATGAGAATGAAACACTAAAGGCTATTGGCCGGCATCATAGTGTGGAAGAAACGATTGAAAAGTATCACTTATCAAGACAGTACGGCATGAATAATATCAATATGGACTTAATCATTGGATTGCCGGGAGAAGGGCTCAAAGAATTTCAGCACTCCTTGCAGCAGACTGAAGAGCTCAAGCCTGAATCTTTAACCGTGCATACACTCTCCTTTAAAAGAGCATCTGAAATGACGCGCAATAAGGAGAAATACCAAGTAGCAGACCGAGAAGAAATCACACGTATGATGGATGAAGCGGTCTCTTGGACGAAAGCACATCAATATCACCCGTATTATTTATATAGACAAAAAAATATTTTGGGAAATCTCGAAAATGTCGGGTATTCATTAGATGGACAGGAAAGTTTGTATAATATCATTATCATGGAAGAAGTACAGACAATCATTGGCATTGGGTGCGGTGCAGCGAGTAAATTTATTGATCCACGGACAGGAAAAATTACGCAGTATGCCAATCCAAAAGATCCAAAATCGTATAATGACCGGTATGAACACTATACAGAAGAGAAAATTCAGTTCCTTGAATCATTATTTGTTTCTCACGTTTAAACACTGCGATGACGCAGTGTTTTTTTCATTTGTAAAAGGGTATATAAGTGATAAAAAGTTAAAGCAGGTGTACATATGATAGATGTGATCGGAATTGGGATTGGGCCCGCCAATTTAGGATTGGCCGCTTTGTTAGAGGAGTATGAGGATGTCTCATGCTGTTTTTTTGAACAAGAGTCTGAGTTTGCTTGGCATCCTGGTATGCTGATCAAAGGAACGGATTTGCAAGTTTCCTTTTTAGCAGACCTTGTCACAATGGCGAATCCAAGGAGCAGGTATACATTTTTAAATTATTTACATGAATCAAATAGACTTCACCGGTTCTATACATTTGAACAGTTTGATATCCCGCGGAGAGAATTCAATGAGTATTTATCATGGGTGGCAGGGGAATTAGACAGCTGTCAGTTCGGGATGAAGGTAGAAGAAGTGATGGACTGTCAAGATGGCTACCTTGTGAAAGTCAGACGGCTGAACGATGGATCGCTTTCTGAGTATCGTGCAAAGCATGTCGTGTTAGGCACAGGAAGCAAACCAATGATTCCAGTCGATGTGCCTGAAGCAGCATACTCATATGTGACCCATAGCAGCCGTTATTTAGATCAGCAGAAAGCACTTCACGAAGCTGAGTCGGTGGCGGTAATCGGCTCAGGGCAGAGTGCAGCTGAAATTTTCTTAGACCTGCTTCAGCATCAAAAGAAAGGACAGCAGCTTTCATGGTTTACACGTTCTAGTGAATTTAGAGAGCTGGAGACGGCAGAGCTTGGCCAAGAACTTTTTACACCAAAGTATGTCGAGTATTTTCATTCGCTTCCTTATGAAGAACGTATGAACACATTGCCTAGGCTGACAGGATTAAGAAATGGCATCGATGCATCAACGCTTTCGCGCATTTATCAGGAGCTGTATCATCGCTCTGTTTCAGGTGAAGAGCCATCTGTGCTCATTCAGCCAATGACCGAGCTTGAAGCGATTCAAAGAGGAGAGCATCAGCCTTTGGAGCTGCATCTCAAACAGTGGCAGCTGAAGAAAGAAAAAAGCATAACTGTAAATCATGCTGTATTGGCTACAGGATACACACCAAATATTCCTGAATGGTTTAGTGCATATGAACCTTTGATTGAATGGGAAAGTGAAGAGCATTTTAAAGTGACAGACGACTTCAGGCTTGTGTTCAAAGACAAGCGTTCAAATCATTTCTTTACATTCACGAATCTTGATCATTCTCATGGAACAGCGGCAACCAATTTGAAACTATCGATTTACCGCAACCAGAAAGTCATTCGAACCATTCGCGGGGTCGAGGAAGCGCCAGTCAAGCAAGAAACTGCATTTCAGCAATTTGAATAAGACATAAAAAAGGGCCTAAGCATAGGGCCCTTTTTCATTAGATCGTCGTTTCTTTTTTTACTTTTGGTTTTTCAGGTTTCCATTTGAACATTTTGTTTAGGATTTGATAGATTTTCTTAGATTCTTTCGTTACGAGCGGTCCTAAGATCGCAAGGATTAAGACATACAATGCAGCAAAGGGCTTCAAAGTAGCGGCAAGTCCGCCGGCGATGCCAAGCTCGGCAACAATGATTGAAAACTCTCCTCTCGATACGATGGTTAATCCAATATTAGAAGAGGCTTTATAAGAAAATCCAGCTCTCCGTCCAGCGAACATTCCGGCAGTGAAGTTCCCAATTAAGGTAAGAATCACAGCGCCGATCGCAAGCCAGAAGGCATCACCCAATGTAAACGGATCGATACTGAGACCAAAGCTGAAAAAGAACATCGCTCCAAAGAAATCTCTAAACGGAACCACGAGATGCTCGATGCGGTCTGAGTGCTCTGTTTCTGAGAAAACAAGACCAAGTAAGAGAGCTCCAATAGCCTCTGCTACATGAATTGTTTCTGAAAAACCAGCGACAAAGAACAAAGCGGCAAAAATCACAATGATAAACACTTCGTTCGAACGGATATCAAACAACTTATTTAATAGTTTTGGCAGCTTCCGCGCAATGATAAAGAAAAGCATCATATAACCAAAAGCGATTAAAATCGATAATAAGGCACCGCCAACAGTAGTGGCATCTCCAAGGACAAGACCTGATACGACAGATAAATATACGGCAAGGAAAATATCCTCAAACATAATAATCCCTAGAATTAACTCTGTTTCAGGATTTGCCGTCCGTTTCAAATCGACAAGGACCTTGGCCACAATGGCGCTGGATGAAATGGTGA
Organism: Bacillus sp. FSL L8-0654; assembly: GCF_038629965.1. NCBI lineage: Bacteria > Bacillati > Bacillota > Bacilli > Caryophanales > Bacillaceae > Bacillus > Bacillus sp. FSL L8-0654. Next base: position 970,826 of record NZ_CP152026.1, read on the forward strand.
TCACACCTGCCATAATGAGAATCTCAAGGAATCCAAACCCTGTGATAAAACCGTAGAGCAGTCCTAAGCTGAAGTTGATCAAAATATAAATAGATCCGCCGACTGCAATAGATTTACCCGATTTAATGAGTTTTCCGACAGAGAACTCAAGTCCAAGATAGAAAAGAAGGAACAGGACGCCCATTCTGCCAAAAAACGAAATGATCTCCGTGCTTTCGATAAATTTCAAATCAATGATCCCGATAGTTGGAGCATGCGGCCCAACAATCATTCCGAGGACAATGAGAAAAGGGATGATAGAAAATTTAATTTTATTGGCGATTAAGCTGGCGATGGCGATAAGAATTAGCGCCGTCCCAACTTCAAAGACTAAATGATCCATTCATCACTCTCCCCCTCTAGAAAGAAAATCACGTACCAATCGTTTCAAGTGTTTTCTTTCGCCCGAAATGACCATCGTATCATTTGCTTGAATAATCGAATCGGCACCAGGGTTGAGTAATTTTTCATTTGTATGTTTAATGATCGCAATCACGGTGACTTCATAATTTTGTCTCACATCTAAATCACCGAGTGTATGTCCAACCGCTTTTGCACCTTTTTCCACTTTAAACCATTCAATGATCAAGTCGTTGAAGGCCATTTCAATGGTTTCTAGTGCCTGCGGTTTATACACCATACCGCCGATAATAGCAGCGATTTGCCGGGATTCAGCATCATCGAGTGAAATGGTAGACAGCACTTCATCTGGATCATCATCGTCAAAACGATAAATTTCCCGTCTGCCATCATCATGAATCACAATCGTCATCTTTTCTCTATTTCTCGTTTCAATTTCAAATTTCTTTCCGATCCCAGGAAGATCATTTTCTTTAATGTTCATTTTATCCCTCCGAATTTGATAGTCTGTGTTTTTATATAGTAAATGCGGATGAAATAAAATGAATCAGTAGAGGTAATTAGATTGATACATAACGGGGATCGCACACTTCATTTCCAAAAAACATAGATCAATGGACAATGCAGCTGATGGGGCAGGCTTTGGCAGAAAAGTCTTGGCATCCATCATTGATAATCTGTCTTTCAACAGAATGGATGAAGCGTGTTTTTTTGAAAACGAAGGTGTCTTCACAGCATTGATTTCTTCATCATAAATGGATGGAGAAATCAGGCTAGGTGTGCTCGCTTCTGCCTGTGAAGCAAAAACGACATTTGAAAAAGGAGAAAACATGACGATGAAGCTAACCAATATCATGATGGAACATCTGATCAATCATCCTCCTCCTTTCAAATTTATTTTCTTTCTTTTTTTACTATATAAAAATATATTTCTTGTTTCAATCATTATGCTTATTTTAGTATCAATTGATCTTGAAATTTTTTGTTTAGAGAAAAAGGTTTTACATGATGGAAATGGAAGTAAGTTATGAGCTTTTAAAAGAAGAGGGGGATGGATGATGACATATATCAATTGTCAGTTAGACGGGGATATTTTTGAAATCGTTTTCAATAGGCCTGAAGCTTATAATTCTTTTCATGTGGACATGTTTGCTGAATTCAAAGAAGCATGTGATGCAGCGGAGGAAAGCAGTGCAAAAGTCGTTGTCATCAAGGGAGCAGGAAAAGGATTTTCAGCAGGCGGAGATATTGGGATGATGCTCAAGCAGGAAAGTGAAGAAGATTTTCATCGTGTGATGGATTTGATCGAGGGAATTACACTTTCTCTAGCTGGTATGAAAAAAGTGACGATTGCGCTTGTCCACGGGTCAGCAGCAGGCCTCGCCTTTAGCTTTGCTCTAAGCTGTGACTACTTGTTTATGCATCAGGATGCAAAACTTGCCATGAATTTTAATGGAGTAGGATTAATTCCAGATGGCGGGGGGCATTTTTTCCTCACAAAAAGAGTGAGTGAGCAAACCGCTAAACAATTGATTTGGAGCGGACAAAAGCTGCCGGCTGAAGAAGCGTTAAAGCTGCGCCTTGCAGACGGGGTGTTTCAGGATGAGGTCGATACGTACCAAAAAGTGTGTGTGAAGCCATTTATGAACATGCCGCTTCAAGCCTTTATCGAAACAAAGATGATCTATTTCCAGCAGTCAGAATCAAAGCTCTTAGCCGCTCTTCAAAAAGAGAGAGCAGCACAGGCAAGACTGAGAAAAAGTCATGATCACAAGGAAGGTATACAGGCCTTTTTAGAAAAAAGACGTCCTGTCTTTCAAAAAGCATAAATGAACATGAGGCCGGCGAAAGCCGGCTTTTTTAACGTTCAAATAAAAGCAGCTTGCCTGCTTGATCAACGAGTCGATGAGAATGCTTTGTGTATTGCTGTTCCATTAAGCGATGGCGTCCTAATTCCTTTGCTTTCTTGTCACTATCCGCTGTGATTTTTTCATTTAATAAAGTCTCACCCGACCGGTCAAATACGGTTAAAAAGTATGTCTTCTCCATTCCTCATCTTCCTTTCCTCTGTTTTTTAATGTAATTAAACATGGAATAAGACAAAACCTCTTTTTTAGCCCTTAAAAATGTGTTTTTTAGATTGAGAGTGATAGAACGTGCATTCGTAAAAATGGCATGATAAAATATGGACAATGACAGTATCGGACAAGGAGATAGACGTTTGACTAAGCTCACCTTTATTCATGCCGCAGATTTACATTTAGACAGTCCATTTGCAGGAATGTCGACTATACCTAATTCTATATTTAAGCGGCTCAAAGAAAGTACATTTCAAAGTGCTAAGAACATCTTTGATCTCGCCATTGCGCGGGCGGTAGACTTTGTGCTGCTGAGCGGAGATTTATTTGATGAATCCAATCGCAGCTTAAAAGCACAGCTGTTTTTAAGAAATCAGTTTGTAAGACTGCAAACGCACGGGATTGAAGTCTTTATTATTTATGGGAATCATGATCATTTAGGCGGGGAATGGACACCGATTGAGTGGCCCGAGAATGTACATGTCTTTTCGAGCAGTACACCAAGTGAGATCTCCTATTATCGAGGGGAGCAGCTTGTCGCGAGTATTTATGGGTTTAGCTACAAAGAGCGGGCTGTCTATGAAAATATGACATCTCATTATGTCAAAACAACAGATGCTGCCTATCACATTGCAATGCTTCACGGCACATTAGCCGGACAAGAAGGACATGATGCATATGCCCCATTTCAGCTTCAGCAGCTCCTAACGAGGGATTTCAATTATTGGGCGCTTGGACATATACATAAAAGAGCCCTTCTGCATGAAGATCCATATATTATTTACCCTGGTAATGTGCAGGGCAGACATATAAAAGAAACGGGAGAAAAAGGCTGTTACTTGATTCACCTCTCCGAAGATTCTCAGGCAGCGGATTTTATCAGCTGTGCAGATATCATCTTTGAGAAACTGGCCATAGACATCACAGAAACGGTTCATATGACGGATCTTGTCACACTAGTGGAAGGCAAAATCAATGAGCTGAAAGAGGAAGGCGTTCCTCATTTTGTGAGAATTGAATTGACAGGTGATGCACCTTCTTACTTTGAGCATACGCAGCTTGAGGTCCTCGAAGAGCTGTTGACTGTTTTTCATGAGCAGGAGGAAGATGAAGACGTGTTCGTTTGGGTGATGTCAATTGACTGCCGAACAAATGAGGATGTGATCTATCCAGAGGATTCTTTTTTGAAGGAACTAACGGCAGAAATTGCACAGTTTGAGTCATATGAAGAGCTGCTTTTACCGATCAAGCGTCACCCAATCTACAGGAAGTCAGGAAAAGCGCTCACAAAAGAGGATGAATTGGATATAAAAGAAGAAGCACAAAGGCTGCTGACGGAACAGCTGAAGCAATTATGAGAAAAGGAGAGGTATGATGAAAATACGTTCACTCCATATAGCGAATTTCGGGAAATTTTCAAATCGAACCTTTCACTTTTCTGATGACGGTTTTCAGCTAGTTTACGGCCTGAATGAATCGGGGAAAACGACATTGAAGGCGTTTATTGAGTCGATGTTATTTGGTTTTTCAAAAAACAAGATAGACAAGCCGAAACAAGGATCTTTCTATGGCGGCTCCCTCACTTGCTTAGATGAGGAGTTAGGTGTCATTCACATTGAGAGATCGTCCGATCGAGGCGGTCAAGCACAGGTGCTTTTACCGAATGGTGAAGTGAAAGATGAAGCATTTCTACGAACTCTTTTAAAGGGAACAGATCGCAGATTATTCCAATCAATCTATTCATTTGATGTGTTTGGACTGCAAAATGTCCAAGCCTTAAACGAAGATCAAATCGGTGAATTTCTCCTTTTCTCAAGTTTATTTGGCTCAGATGCTGCCTCTAAGATGGATAGCAGGCTGCTTAAGCAGCAGGAGCAGCTGTTTAAACCAAATGGACGCAAGCCGGAATTAAACCAGCAGCTTGATCGTTTAAAAGAGCTGGCTGCCCAGCTGAAACAAGCTAGATTGGCAGAAGGCCGTTATACAGAGAAAAAACGGGAGCATTCTGAATTAATAGAGAATATCGCAGCGCTTCAAAAGGAAATGAAGCACACAGAAGAACAAATTCAGCAGTTAAACGAACACATTCGACTTTATCCCATGATAGAGAAGAAGATGGAGTTAAAAAAAGAATTAGCCCGTTATCCAGAACGAGTCAAACGCTTTAGAGCAGAAACAGAGCATGAATTGGATAAATTAGAATCACACCTTCACCCGAAAAAGGCTCAAATGACTGCACTAAAGCAAAAATTAGATCATTTGCAAACCTCGCTGGCACAAGTTCAACCGCTTTATGACAAGGATACATTACTGGAGATGAAGCGTGTCGTTGATGAATCTTCTCATGCTGAACGTGTCAAAAACCGCTTAGCTGAATGTAAAGCAGAACGTGATTCATTGAAACAAAAAATGGACGAAGCCGCAGCGAAGCTAAAGTGGCAGCGTTCAGTCAAGCTTGATCAGATTGACGACTCCCTTGAATTTGAGTGGGAATTAAAGGAGGCTGTCAGCCAATACGTTCGTTTAATGGACAGAAAGGCACAGCTGGATGACCGGTTTGATCATGCAAGACATGAGCTGGAAGAAGCGGAAACCGCTTTAAAAGGATTAAAGGAACAGCAGGCCAAATCGCACAGTACAGTGGAAGCTGGGGAAACAAGAACAAAAGAGAAACAGGTTCATTCCCGGGCGTGGTTATTTCCTGTGATGGTGATATTTGATGCTGCATTTCTGCTTGTCCTTTTCTTATTAACAGAGTGGTGGGTTACTTTCTTATTTGCAGGGTTTTCTGTTTTTGTCTTCTTTGCTATTTACCCATTTTTGAAATCGGCACAGGTGAAACAGGGAAGCGGCGGGGGAGCATTCGATTCCTTCCAAGTACAGGCAGCTTCAGCTGAAACGCTTGTGAGGCAGAAGGAGCTTTTGTACGAAAGGATCATTCGGCAATATGAAGACTGGGAGCAGGAGCTGGAACCTGTCCAGCAGCAAGTAGAGGAAAAGAAAAGACAGCTGGGCTTGTCCTCAGAGCTTTCTTTCCTAGTAGAAGCCTTTCTTATTCTGAAGCAATTAAAAACGGATACAGCGGAATATGAGGAACTTAGCCGGGAAATAGACGAGCTTGCCGGCCAGCAATCCAATTATGAGCACAGGGTGGAAGCGTTAAGCAGTCTTCTGCAACGAAAGGAAGGCACCATCCAAGAGAACATCTCGGCCTTTCAAGAGATTTTGAAAGATGAGGCGAAAAGAGAAAAAGAACGTCAGACATTGGATGTATCGATTCAACATGTGAAACAGCAGATCACGGCACTAGAAGGGGAAATTGACTATTACGAAAAACAAATGGACGCGCTTTTTCGTCAAGTAGAGGCAGAGTCCAAAAAAGATTACCAAATTCTTTCCCATCTATCGAAAGAATATCGGGAACGGCTTTCCCATTTGCAGCAGCTGAATCAAGAGCTGCATAGAAGCGGCTGCTTTGATGAGGAAGAATCGATTGTTCGTAAAGGAATGCGTCTTCTTGAAGAAGAGTGTGCGGAAGCAAAGCAGCACCTGAATAACATACAATCGAATGCGGCGAATATGGAAAAACTTCTGGCAGAACGAGCAGTGGAAATCCGGCAAATAGAAGCTTCAGGTACGGTGTCTGATTTGACCCATCAGCTTTCAGCTGAGCAGGAGCATGCAAAGTATCTTGCGAAAAAATGGGCGGCGATTCAGCTTGTTCGCTCCGTCATTCGAGAAAAATTGAATGAACATAAAGAAAAAAGGCTGCCAGCACTGCTGCAAACAGCCTCCCGCTTTATTCAGCCGTTAACGAATGATCGATATGAAGCCATTTTATTTTCACCCGAGGATGACCGGCTGATCGTGAAAAGGATGGACGGACGAATATTCCGCCCAGAGGAGCTCTCACAAGCAACCTGTGAACAAGTCTATCTGGCCATTCGTTTTGCACTCGCCTTGTCTCATCAGCATGAATGTCAGCTTCCGTTTATGATGGATGACAGCTTCGTTCATTTTGATCATGTTCGTCTAGGAAGAGTACTGGAGTTGATGAATGAACTCACGCGTTTTGAAACACAGCTGTTTTATTTTACCTGTCATCAGCATATGACGCAGGCAGCAGAAGATGGACAGATTACGAGTTTAGCAGTTGAATGATTGACAAATAATGACTTATGTTATACTTATATGAGCAGAAACATGGAAGGAGCTTTTATTGAATGGCTAAAGGGATCATGACCTATGATGTCGGCGAACAAGTTGACCTGCATTTATTAATTAAATCATCTACTAAAGGGATTGCAAGTAATGGCAAACCATTTTTAACGCTCATTCTTCAAGATCAAAGTGGAGATATTGAGGCGAAACTATGGGATGCAAAGCAGAATGATGAAATCACCTACGGCCCGCAAACCATCGTGAAGGTAGTAGGCGACATTCATCATTATCGCGGGAGGAATCAGCTGAAGCTTAGGAATATACGCCCTGTTGCTGAAAACGAGCAAATTCGAATTGATGACTTTCTCGAAACAGCTCCTATTCCAAAACACGATATGATGGATACGATTATGCAATATATTTTTGATATGAAAAACCCTAATATTCAGCGTGTTACAAGGCATTTGCTGAAGAAATATGGACAGGAATTTGCTGATTATCCAGCAGCGACAAAAAATCATCACGAATTTGTCTCTGGACTCGCCTACCACGTTGTGTCTATGCTGCATTTAGCAAAATCAATTGTTGACCTATATCCATCACTAGATCGAGATCTTTTATATTCAGGCATCATTCTTCATGATTTAGGGAAAGTCAAAGAGCTTTCGGGTCCAGTCTCCACGACATATACTGTGGAAGGGAATTTAATTGGCCACATTTCCATTATGGTGACAGAAATTGCGAAAGCTGCGGAAGAGCTTAGCATTGATTCAGAGGAAATTCTCATTTTACAGCACTTGGTCCTGAGTCATCACGGAAAAGGAGAATGGGGCAGCCCGAAACCACCAATGGTGAAAGAAGCTGAAATTCTCCACTATATTGATAATTTAGATGCGAAAATGAACATGATGGATCGTGCGCTTGAGCATGTGAAACCAGGAGAATATACAGAACGTATTTTTGCACTTGAGAATCGTTCGTTTTATAAACCAACCTTCCATCACGAATAATCATGTCAAAACGTCCGTTTATGCGGGCGTTTTTTTTCATAACTTGTCTTCTTTTCGCATAAGCATGTAACACAAAGGAAGAGAGGAATGTCCTTAAGAAAAGGAGGCGATGAAAAAATGTTGTTTTTTCCGTGGTGGGTGTATGCATGTATTATCGGCATTATTTTCTGTGCGTATAAATTAATGACAACAGCCAAAGAGGAGCAAGAAATTGATCAATCCTTTATTGAAAAGGAAGGAGAAATTTTTATCGAGCGAATGGAACAGGAAAGAGAGCGCAGACGCCAGAATCAGCAGGTGAAAAGATCACAGGATACTGCGGCACATGAAGATCATTCAATTGCTTAATCTCGTCATACAAAAACCCCTCTGCACGATTACGGCAGAGGGTTTTTTTGTGATTACTGGTTCTGTTGTGTCTGCTGATTTTGTGCAGGCTGTTCAGATTTTTCTTTGAACGTTTTTTGAAGCTCTTTATCTTTTACTTTCACATCAGCATCTTTTACTAATTTGTTTAAGATGTTTTGGATTTCATTTGTGTCTGCTTGTTTTTGGTCAAGCAGTTCTTTTTTCAAGTCTGCTTTCATGTCATCATATTTACCGCGTTCTTCAGTCTTTTTAATGATATGGTAGCCGAATTGGGATTTTACTGGCTTGCTGATTTCATTTACTTTTAGTTTGAAAGCAGCTTTGCTGAAGTTCTCGTCCATTTGGCCTTCTTTTGCGAACCAGCCTACATCTCCGCCTTGTGCTGCTGAAGCAGTATCAGTTGAATATTCAGAGACAAGGGAATCCCATTTTTCACCTTTATCTAATTTCTTTTCCACTTCGTCAGCTGTTTTCTTATCAGCTACTAAAATGTGGCTTGCACGGATTTTTCCTTTAAGGTCATCGTAATACGATTTTACTTCTTTATCAGTGATTTTGATGTTAGCTTTGGCAGCCTTTTGAGTCAGCAGCTCATATTTCACTTGATCTTTGATGTAATCTTTACCGAATTCATCTTGAAGCTGTTTTAAACGATCTTCACCAAGTGTCTTTTTATATTCTTCCAATTTCTTATCAATTTCTTTATCAGATACTTTGTATTTGTCAGCAAGAACCTTTTGTTGAACAAGTAGGTTTAGAGCATCTCCACCTGCTTGTTTCTTAAGAGTTGTATAAAGTTCTCCTTTTGTGACATCTCCTGATTTCGTTGTGGCGATCACATCTTTATCACCGCTACTGCATGCGCCAAGAGTTAAAACACTTACTGCTGTTACAGCTGCTAAAGCTATTTTTTTCATTCAAAAAACACTCCTAATCTTTCCAATTTATTTATCATTGCTTGTATCATAACATATTGTGACACGCTGTAAAAAGAAATGCAAATGGAAGGGCATTCGTCTAGTCAAAAAATTGCGCGCGACATACACATATAGTGATCACAAAAAGGAGGCTGAATTATATGGGAGCAGGATATTCTAATGGGTTTGCTTTATTGGTCGTGCTATTCATTTTGCTGATCATCGTTGGTGCAGCATATCTTTACTAATTAAATCGCTGTGACAGAAGGGAGCCGTCCTGCCGTGCGTGAGGGCGGTTCTTTTTTCAAACGATGACAGGTGCCTAAACGTTTTTTATTTTTCTGCATACACTGAGCTTAGAACAGAGGAAGAACTGGCAGGAGGTGTTTTCACATGGGAGGAGAAGTCTTTGCTGGCGGTTTTGCACTAGTCGTCGTATTATTCATTTTATTGATCATCATCGGTGCATCTTGGATTTGCTAATTCACATATACACAAAAAGCTGCCCTCAAACTGGCAGCTTTTGCTTTGATCTTAAATGGAAATGGTAATTTCAACAAATGATGAGATAAGTAAGATCAGTATCGATACATTGATAAAGCGAAACACCTTATCTTGCCGTTCTTCAGGAATCTCTCTGACAAGGCATAATGTATTAGTAAGCCTGTTTATTGAATACACAATAAACGCGGCAAAGACGATGAAGTAAAATAAAACTATCGGAGATCCCCCCTCTCTATGCTATTCCCATACTACATTACCAAATTTTTTATGAAAAAGATAGAAGTTGGCTTTAAAAACCTCATGATGAGGAAGTTTGGTCAACTAAAATATCAAACTCGTCTTGAGCTTGATCGATGATGCAGGATTTAGGTGCTTTGAGCAGCTTCCATGCAAATAAAAAGTCAGGCAAACAATAGCCTGCATGTATACTTGCGATGATGATAAAATAGTGTGCGTACATAGGAAACGCCACGCCTAACACAAAATAAACCGGTGAGATGACACAAAACGGGCTGAGAAGTGAAAAAAGCATCACTTTCTTAGGCACGCGCTGCCAGCAATTTCGTTTCATCAATAGCGTCATTTTTTTCTTATTTTTCATCACTGGGATCAAGTGAACCACACGGTGGACAAGCAATGTCACAAGTAAGAGCACGGCAAAAAGCGGTGCGTTATGGCTGCTTAGCCTCGTTTCAGGATGAGTCAGTTGAAAACATAAAAATGCCATAATGAAAAAAAGGATAGCAAGACTTATGGCAGAAATCATCATTCTCGTATAACCATAATCCTTTTCAAGATTAATGGTCTTCCAACAATTCATTTTTCATCCTTCCAATCTAAAAATCGAATTGAATATCTCAAGATAATTTACTCTTCCTGAGGATAAAAATCAATGGTTTTGATGAAAAAAAATAAAATGGTGCCTTCATATGGAATAAAGAGAGGAAACTTTGGATTTTTCAAGAAAAAAGAACTGAAGGGGGAGGTTCGTCTCTTTCGTCAATGAGTATTTTCGGCTAAAATAGAAGGACTAAGAGAAAGAGGGAACGTACATGAGTATTGAGGAACGAATGAGCCAGCTTGAATATTATATGGAACTTTTATTGACGGCAGCCGATATGAGCCGCTATCCATATTATGCGTTATTGATCAGGCAGCGTGTGTCGAAAGAAGAGGCAGAGGAAATTGAGCGTATTTGTGCTGAGCTTACAGAGGAAATGGATAAGCAAAAAGCACAAGGCTACGTCATGTTTGACGATCTCCTTGCGCTCTTTGCGGGACAGTTAATTGAAAAGCTGGATGTTCATGAGACGATATTTGCTTTGCACGATCAAGGGCTGTTTCAGCCGCTAATGAATGAATTTATAAAGATCATTAAACAATTTGATTTGTTTTAGCTGCTTTTTCTGCTGCCTCTGCTGAGTCTTCAAGTTCCTCAGACTTTTTCGTGACTTTTCCTCGCTCATTCAAAAAGTCCTTCTCAATGTTTGAAAACGATTTCTCAAAAATCTCCATGAAATCCTCACCATAAATGTTTCGAATGATACACATCATTTCTAAAATCTCAGGGAACTTTCCGTAAATGTCATGAAGCGGCTGTGCGCCTTTGACAATACCAGTTCGGGCCGGGTCATAATCTTCGAGTAGTTTATGGAATGTCTCTTCGCCTTTTGGCGTTAGCTCAATATACGTATTGCGCTTATCGTTTAACTTTTTAGAAAATTTTAAAAATCCTCGTTCCTCCAGTTTCTTAGAGAAGTTAAACGCCGTTGATACATGCATGACGCCAAACTTTGCAATTTCTGATATTGAAGCTCCTTTTAATTGATACGCAATCCACAAAATATGATGTTCATTGATATTTAGGTTATACGGTTTGATCCACTGCTGCCAGTCCTTTTCAATGGATTTCCAAAGAGCTTTGCTCAATTGGGCCATTCTTTGACTGAATAAAAGTGCTTCTTTTACATCGAAAGGCTGTTCCGAATGATTCATCCATTTCACCTACTTCTCTTTTTCTTGTAATTCTATTATGCCAATAAAATAAAGATTAATAAAGCTGAAAATTCAAGAATTTTTAAAAGTCATGAAAAACATTGACAAAATAACCTTTTTTCAACAAAAAAAGTGCAGGATACGCACCCCGCACACTTTTGTAAACGAATATTTTTTTGTGAGTATATTAGTTTTGTAAGGTTTTCTCCAGTTGTTTGAGCTTTTCCTCAATTTCCTGAATTTCCTTTTGTAAGTCCTGCTGATGAGGTTTGATTTCTTCGCGCCATTGCTGAATCGATGTTTGCAATTCAGACCCGACTTCTTTAATTACCTCTGCGCTTTCTTTTGCTGTTTCCACAATTTGCTCTTTTAAAGCTTGTCCATCTCTTTTTAATTTTGTCAGCGTATCTTCGAATTTGTCATAGCCGTCTTTCACTTTTCCGCGCACATCTCTGCCAGAAGAGGGAGTCGTCAGGAGCACTGCCGCACCTCCGAGGAGACCGCCTACAAATAATCCTGTTAATAAAGAACGTCCACTAGCCATTCAAATCACCTCTAGTCAAATTTTACACATTCGCATGTTCTCTCTGAGCTGACGATCAGCTTCATTGAACTTCCATACATAGCTTGCTTTATTTTAGCATACTTTTGAAGAAAAGGGAGGGGAGAAGGTTGTCTGTCTTTCTGTTCGTTTTTATGTGTATCGTCATCGTTTTTACAGGTGGTTCTATTCATTATGCAAGACAGCTTGGGTATGCAGGGTCTTATCCGCCAAAACATGTTTTAAAGCAAAAAGCACTTGTGTGTGCGGCTGGTGCAGGAATTTCGCTCCTCATTTTGCTGCTGACCCTTTTTCTTTTATAAAAGCATGAAAAAAACCTCTTCATCTATCATGAAGAGGTTCCAGCGTGTAGACAAACCCTCGCATTCTTTGTCAGTCCTGCGTGCTGGTGCTCACGAATATCAAATTCGCTCCGCGCCAGTACTCGTCCTTCCTAGACTTCAAAGGTTTTCTATCACGCTGAAAAGAAGACAAAGGGCTAAAATCAAGATCATTTTAGCCCTTTGTCAACAATCTGAAACCTCTTCATCTATCATGAAGAGGTTCGGTTATTCGTTAAGCAACTTCTATCATTCTTGCACGTCTCAGAATGGACTGAGCAATTGGGAAGACAAATACCATAGCGATGGTATTAATCACGGCTGCTGGCAGGACAACACCCACAAGAAGTGCCGGTAATGCAGCTGGCAGTCCAGTGATCAGTAAAGCGGCAGATAAGAAAATCACGCCGGATACGATGGTTCCAATCGCAGTTAATACAGCGGTCAGCACGACTTTGTTCTTTATCTTCAAGCAAGATAAGAAAAGGGCTAAGAAGATAAAGGCTGTCACTGGCTTATCAATCATATTCGGAATTTGTCCGCCTGGGAATCCCGTTGTTAATGCAGAAATGACACCAGTCACTAGCGCAATCACGACAACATGCTGTACCTTTGGGAAAAGGATGATGCTTAAAAACATCATGACAAGCATCATATCAGGTTTCATTCCGAAAAAGATGGGCGGGAAAATCGTATGCAAGACAGCTCCCATTGCTGCAAGCAATGACATAATCACTAATTCTTTTGTTTTCATTTCTATGCTCTCCTCTGCTAAGCTCTTATAGGACTCTCCAATAATATGGCTCATCATTTATTGCAAGAGTCATGACTTTATATTTCTCGTTATTATAACAAATTTATTTCTCTATAGAAAAGCCTTTTTACTCATTTTCTTGCTGGAACTTTTTCATAAAGTCCGCAAGCTTTTGGCAGTCTTCAATTGAGACCGCATTGTAAATAGATGCTCTGCATCCACCGACAGAACGGTGGCCGGCAAGTCCAACCATTTGCTCTTGCTTTGCTTTTTCCACAAAGGAAGAAGTAAGTGCATCATCGCGAAGAGTAAAGGTGACATTCATATGTGAACGGCTGTCAGCGCGCGCATGCCCTTGATAAAAACCGCCGCTTTGATCAATGGTATCATAGAGAATGCCTGCTTTTTGTTCATTGCGTTTTTCCGCTGCTTCTACACCGCCAGCTTGTTTGACATGCTCAAGGACAAGTGACAGCATATAAATCGCAAAAGTCGGTGGTGTATGATAAAGAGAGTTAGCTTTTGCATGTGTTGAATATTTTAATATTTTCGGCGTGCTGCTTTTCTCTTTCTCTAATAAACGTTTGCGTGCAATCACAATCGTGATACCTGAAGGCCCTAGGTTTTTTTGTGCCCCAGCATAGATGAGATCAAATGAAGAAACGTCTATTTTTTTGCTGAGAATATCACTGGACATATCCGCAATGAGCGGGAGTGACGTGTTCGGGAACGTTTTCCACTGAGTGCCGAAGATCGTATTGTTCGATGTGATGTGCAAGTAAGCACCATCTGTTAAACCAGAAGTATCTACTTCTGGAATATACGAGTAGTTGTCATCTTCACTTGAAGCAAGCACAGATGTCTGACCAAACCCTTTTGCTTCTGACAATGCTTTTTCTGACCAAGCGCCTGTTTGAATGAAATGAGCTGTTTCGCCTTCATGTAAGAAGTTCATAGGAATCATCGCAAATTGAAGACTAGCTCCGCCTTGTAAAAAGAGGACTTCATAATCTTCTGGAATGTGCATCAGTTCCCCCAAAAGCGCTTTTGCTTTATTGTGGACTTCTTCATATTCACCGCTGCGATGAGAAAGCTCCATCACAGACATCCCAGTTTGTTTAAAATCAACAAGTTCTTCCTGTGCTTTTTGAAGAACTTCTAGCGGCAGTGCCGCCGGACCAGCATTAAAATTCGTCGTTCGCTTCATCACAATCTCTCCCTATTTCTCGCGTTAATGGATCAAAAGATAAAACCATCTTATCACAAATTTGAAGCATTTGGACAAAAAATTTGAATCGTTCAAAATATCTTACTATTAGGAGATGGAAGCGAGGAAAAGGGGCAAAAATAAGAAAAACCTCATCTGTTAAGATGAGGTAAGCCGCGTGTGGATGGCAGAAGAAATGTCTTTTAAATCCTCTGACGTGTATTGATCTTGGTGTGATTTCCATACGGCACCAAAGCCATCGCCTTTTCCGTAGCGCGGAATGATATGCATATGGTAATGGAACACCGATTGACCGGCTTTTTCACCGTTGTTGTTCAGGAGGTTTAACCCAATTGGTTCAAACTCCTGTTTGATCGCCCTTGCAATTTTCGGAATCGCTTGGAAGTAGTGGTTAGACACTTCTGGTGTCATCTCATAGATGTTTTCTTTATGTATTTTCGGGATTACAAGGGTATGTCCTTTTGTTACTTGGCTGATATCAAGAAAAGCCAATACATGCTCGTCTTCATATACTTTTGCACATGGAATGTCTCCATCAATGATCTTGCAAAAAATGCAGTCGCTCACGCCATGTCACTCCTCACTATTTTTCCTTTATCGTATCATAAAAAGAAGCAAAAAAGAAAACAGGACAAGCGAACTCCTTTGGTCGCTCATCCTGCTCCTGCAGAAGAAATGCTGATGCTTTCATTCGAATGCCTTTTGAATTCTCTATTTACTGAAATAAAGAATTCATGTGCCTGCTATTTCTGCCGTAAACACCTCATTTGACGTTTTGGTTTGTCGAATACATATTGTATAGGACACAAAAATCAAGAATCAGTGAAGCAAAACAGAAGCTAAGGTTTTTAGATGAAAAACCAACTTGTCATGCGGTTCTTTGCCTTTAACAAACACCTCATTTACTTATTGGTCATCAAGTTCATTTCTTCTACATACATTATGATGACCAAAGCGCCTATTTTTTATTCATGACTCGTCTATAGGTAAACATTTCAAATTATCATTCGTTTTTGTTACTATAAAGGAAAAAAGAAAGAAAGGAACGAATTCATGTCCCTTCTCACTGTAAAAGATGTAACGGGCGGATATACGAAGAATCCCGTTCTAAAAAATATTTCATTTGAATTAGAA
Source organism: Bacillus sp. FSL L8-0654 (assembly GCF_038629965.1). Taxonomy (NCBI): domain Bacteria; kingdom Bacillati; phylum Bacillota; class Bacilli; order Caryophanales; family Bacillaceae; genus Bacillus; species Bacillus sp. FSL L8-0654. The sequence goes on from NZ_CP152026.1 coordinate 986,257, forward strand.
AGAAATCAAATCGTCGGTCTCATTGGCTTAAACGGGGCGGGGAAAAGTACAACCATCCGCCATATTATCGGGCTCATGAAACCGCATAAAGGTGTCATTGAATTGAATGGACGAACTCTTCAAGACGACCAAGAGGCGTATCGTTCACAATTTACATTTATTCCTGAAACACCTGTTTTATATGAAGAATTAACGTTAAAAGAGCATTTAGAGCTGACAGCGATGGCTTACGGTCTATCAAAGGAACAATTAGACGAACGCCTGCCATCATTGCTGAAAGAATTTCGAATGGAGAAAAGGCTGAAATGGTTCCCTGCTCATTTTTCAAAAGGAATGAAGCAGAAGGTCATGATTATGTGTGCATTCCTTGTGGAACCAGAGCTGTATATCATCGATGAACCGTTTTTAGGGCTTGATCCGCTTGCAATCAATGCACTGCTTGAACGGATGAATGCAGCGAAGAAAAGCGGCGCTAGTGTCCTGATGTCAACGCATATTTTAGCGACAGCTGAGCGCTATTGTGATTCCTTCATTATTTTGCACGAAGGGGAAATCAGAGCGAAAGGAACACTGGCAGAGCTGAGAGAACAGTTCGATATGAGAGATGCGACACTCGATGATCTTTATTTGGAATTAACAAAGGAAGAAAGCTATGAGTAAAACAACGCTTACTATTTGGAAATCAAGATTAGAGGAACACATACAAGAAACAAGAAAATACTTAAAATACATGTTCAACGATCATCTTGTCATTGTGCTCATTTTTTTCCTTGCAGGCGGAGCAAGCTGGTACAGCAGCTGGCTCAAACATATTCCAGCTCACTTCCCATCCTACTGGGTGATGGCAGTTGTTTTCTCATTGGTACTTACAAGCTCATACGTACGTACGTTGATTAAAGAAGCCGATCTCGTGTTTTTGCTTCCTTTGGAAGGGAAGATGGAGCCTTACTTAAAACAAGCGTTTAACTTTAGCTTCATTTCTCAGCTGTTTCCTCTCATTGCTGTATCCATTGTCGCGCTTCCGCTTTATTCGGCGGTGTCTTCAGGAGGCATCACGGAGTATGTGCTGATATTGGCGCAAATGATCTTAATAAAGGGTCTGAATACAGCCATTCAATGGAGAATGACTTATTTTCAAGGAAAACACGTGAGATGGCTCGATGCAGCCCTTCGTTTTCTATTAAATATGATGTTGATCTACACCATCTTACAGGCAGCCTATGTGATTGCAATCGTTTTTTATCTTATCTACGGTGTCTATCTCGTCTACTTAACAAATGCAGTGAAAAAACAGCCCTTTCAATGGGAACTGCATATTTCTGATGAATTAAAACGGAAGCAGCGCTTTTATCGTTTGGCAAACTTATTTACAGATGTGCCTCACTTAAAGAAACAGGTGAAAAGAAGAGCATACATGGACTGGATGTTGAAGTTTGTTCCTTACGATCAGCGTAAAACTTTTTCTTATATGTATGTGAGGGCGTTTGTACGCTCAAATGACTATTTTGGTCTGGTGTTTAGATTAACGGCCGTGTTTGTCCTGATTATTTTGTATACAGGTGCAGCAGGCTGGGTGGGTGCGTTACTAGTCTTGTTCACAGTATTTATCACAGGTGTACAGCTTGTGCCGTTAACGAAGCACTTTGCTCATCTTTCATTACAGGCACTTTATCCAGTTTCTCAAAAAGAAAAGGATCGAAGCTTTTTTGTTCTCGTCCGTAATGTGCTCATCATCCAATCGATATTGCTGAGCTGTGCGGTACTTCCAGCAGGAGGCTGGCAGGGAAGCGGACTTGCCCTTCTCATTTCTGTAGCGTTTGTGCTTGTCCTCTTTAAGCCTTACGTACAAAGCAGGTTAAAAAAGATGAGATAAGTGGAGATTACAGCGAGCGTATGATGACATCAAGGAGGGGACCGGATGAATGCAGCTGAACGGAAGTTGTATGAAGAAGCCATTCTTTTTCAAACACGTTTTTTAAGAAAACCTTCAAAGATCGAACGGTTTTCAAAAGGAGTTCAGCAGCAGGTGAACCGCCGAATTCCTGCCAGGTTTCATCAAGTCATCACAAGTGCAGTCAAAACAATGGTTGAATCCACCGTATCAGGATCACACTTTACTTCATTTTCAGTGATTGATGAACAATTATCTATTGTAGAACGAAATGAACTGGCAAAGGATAAAGTGAAGTATTACCAAAAGGCGGCTGCTATCGAAGGGGTTGGAACAGGTGCAGGCGGTTTATTCCTCGGAATGGCAGACTTTCCGCTGCTGCTGAGCATAAAGATGAAATGCCTTTATGAGCTGGCGTGTATTTATGGCTTTGATTTATCTCAAAAGGAGGAAAGACTCTTTTTGCTCTGTATATTTCAACTCGCCTTTTCCAGCAGTGCACATCGTCAAAAAATGATGAAAATCATAGATGATTGGGAAACGAGCCGCGAGGAAATGGATTGGTACAGCTTTCAGCAGGAGTATCGAGATTATATTGATCTTGTAAAGCTGTTTCAATTAATGCCGGTCGTCGGAGCCGCTGTTGGCGGGGTGGCAAATCATCAGCTGACAGGACAGCTCGGAGAGGTTGCACGCCATGTGTTTCACTTGCGAATATTGAAAGAAATGAAATAGAAAAACCGCTGATAACAGCGGCTTCAGATTGTTGACAAAGGGCTAAAATAATCTTTATTTTAGCCCTTTGTCTTCTTTTCAGCACAGCGTGATAGAAAACCTTTGCAGTCTAGGAAGGACGAGCAGCGGAGCGGAGCGAATTTGACATTCGTGAGCACCGGAGCGCAGACCTGACACCGAATGCGAGGGTTTGTCTACACGCTGAAACCGCTGATGACAGCGGCTTTTTTTTATTCATTGTAGGAAAGAACGGCGTTAGCGAGAACCTTTGCTGCGATAGGCATTGCTTTTTCGTTGATATCAAACTTTGGATGATGATGTGGATAGACGTCTTTGCTGTTTTCCGGCATGGCGCCTGTGTAGAAGAAGGTACCAGGGACATGCTGAAGGTAGTAAGCAAAGTCTTCTCCGCCCATTTGGGTTTCCGCTTCTTTTACTTCTGTGACACCTTCTGTCTGGTTTGCGATGCCAGCAATATACTCAGTCGGCTTTGGATGGTTTTTGACAGCAGGGTATCCTCTTACGTATTCATATGTGTAGGCAGCATCATGCATCTGGCATACCCCTTTTACCACCTGTTCAATTTCTCGTTCGATGATATGCCGTGCACTTTCTTCAAAGGATCGTGCAGTACCCGTTAAAACAGCTGAATCTGCAATAACGTTAAAGGCATTCTCTGCTACAAAACCTCCAACAGAAACAACAGCAGAATCAATTGGATTGACTTTACGTGCAACGACTTGCTGCAGGTTTGCGACGATTTGTGAACCGATGAGTACGGCATCTTTTGTTAAATGAGGCTGGGCGCCATGTCCGCCTTTCCCTTGGACTTGAATGGAGAAACGATCGGCCGCTGCCATAAAGTTCCCGCTTTTATAAAGAATCGTGCCACAAGGCTCTGAAGACCAAAGGTGCGTACCAAATATCACATCGACCCCGTCTAAACAGCCGTCTTCAATCATTGGTTTTGCACCGCCGGGAGCATATTCTTCTGCATGCTGATGAATGAGGACGATCTTGCCTTTTAATTGATCACGATGCGTATGCAAGACTTTTGCTAATACAAGAAGTGTCGCAGTATGCCCATCGTGACCGCACGCATGCATCACACCAGGCTTTGTTGATTTGTAAGGTACATCTTTTTCATCGTGGATGGGAAGTGCATCAAAATCAGCTCTGAGGGCAATGGTTGGTCCCGGAGAAGCTCCTTCAATAAAAGCGAGTACGCCATGACCGCCCACCTTGGTGCGCGTAGGTATTTGTAATGTATCATAGTAGCTGGCGATGAAAGCGGCTGTTTCTTCTTCCTGAAAAGAAAGTTCAGGATTCATATGGAGATGGCGTCTAATTTCAACCATTTCCTCATAATGTTCATCAAGACGTTCATTGATGCTTTTTTGTAAAGTGGATATTGTCATTGAATCGAAAACCTCCTTCATGCTCTTTTACTGATTGTATGGTAATTGTTAGAATCTTTCAACAGAAGAGGATTTCGTGGTCAGTATCCAAAGGTCATTTTACATAAAAGTCGAAGTTGATATGAAGCAGGGAAAGGGAGGAGTAGCGTTGGGAAGCTGTCCAAATTGTTCAAAAACATTTTCTTTCGTCGAAAAATTTCATTTATCACATACGAAAATGATGATGTGTCCAAGCTGCCGGCATCAAATCAAAGAAACCTTTGTCTCAAAAATGAGTTTTTTTATGATCTGCTTGATTCCACTATTGGTGCTGCTGATTCAATTGAAAGGTGCTTCACCTATGTTGAAGTGGCCGGTCTTATTAGGGTGGATATTGCTGAATTTCTATGTGCTTCAGCCGATCATTCATCGGTACGAGCTGAAATCAAGTTCATAAAATGAAGAGCCCAGGCGACTGGGCTTTTTTTGATGAAAAAAAGAAGTGCTGAGAGCAGCACTTCCTTAATTGTCTGTGACGGCATGGTAGGATGTGAGGTAAGCTGGACGAGAGAAAATGGAGCCTGTATCTTCGTGTGGCTGAAAGAATGCTTCTGATTCTTGAAAGTCTTGAAATAAGTCCTCTGATTCCCAAAGTGTCAAAATCAAATAAACTTCTTCATCTTTTTTAGGTCTTAAAACGCGAATAGCCTGGAAGCCGCGCTGATGTTCTGAGATGTTCGTCTTTTTCTGAAAGGTGGATTCAAACAGTGCTCTGCTTTCAAGCTTAACAGGGATATGATTCAAGGTGACGAAACCAGATTGGACAAGCTCGCCTTTCGCATAAATCACATCATAGGCATGAGGGGCTTTAAATACAGTCTCACCCTCCGTTTCATGAAAAAGAGCTGCTTGTTCTTTTCCGACCATATAAAGCAGATTTTCCAGATGGTGTTTCTTTGCGATTTTATGCAAAAAATCTGCTGTTCCATATGTAATATAGAAATTCATCTAAACCGCCTCCTGCTTGATAGTATAACAAAAGAATGATATATAATTCTTTGGCAGTCAATCCATAAAACATATTATGAAGCAATACATCCCATACTATCCGTATAAAGGAATGAGGTGACCTAATTTGAAGAAAAAGAAGATAATCATTCCATTAGTCATTGCAGGAAGTACAATCGTACTCTCATTCATTGGCTATCTGACGATTTTATTTTTAGGACATTATGTCATAGATGAAAAGAAGCTTGTTTTTCACGCTTCCTCCAAAATCATTGATCAGAATGGAAAAGAACTCACAAGCATGTATTCAGAAAATCGGGACCCTGTGTCATTAAAAGAGGTGCCTGATAAAGTAGCAAAAGCTTTTGTGGCTGTCGAGGACAAGCGTTTTTATGAGCATCACGGAATTGATGCACAGTCTATTTCAAGGGCGGTTTATCGAGATATATTAGCAGGAGGGAAGGTAGAGGGCGGCAGTACAATTACCCAGCAGCTCGCAAAAAATATTTTTCTCACAAATGACAAAACCTTTCTTCGAAAAACGAAAGAAGTCATTATTGCCATTAATTTAGAGAGAGATTATTCAAAGGATAAGCTGCTAGAGATGTATTTGAATCAGCTTTACTTTGGCCATGGTGTTTATGGTATTCAGGCAGCAGCCAATTATTATTTTAGTAAGGATGTGAAAGATTTAACGGTCAGCGAAGGTGCCACACTCGCTGCGATGCCAAAGGCACCATCTTCTTACTCGCCTGTTTTACACCCTGATAAAAATAAACAGAGGCGGGACACCATCCTGAATTTAATGAATGAACAAGGATATTTGTCTTCAACAGAAACAGTAGAAGCAAAAGGGAGAACACTAGGCATTCATTTAAAAAAGAAATCAGAAACGCCTTGGGTGGACAGCTATGTTGATCTCATTATTAAAGAAGCAGAATCAGAGTATGCCATTTCGCATGAACAATTGCTTCAAGGCGGCTATACCATTACAGTTCCGATTGATATGAATCTGCAAAAAACCGCTTATGATGCGATGAAGAACAACCGTTATTTCCCGGGAAAAAGCGGTTCTCCGGAAGGCAGCGCCGTATTCATTGATAACGAGTCTGGTGGAGTGAAAGCAGCCATCGGTGGACGAGAATATCAGGCGAGAGGCTACAACAGGGTGACAGCTGTTAGGCAGCCGGGATCTGTTTTTAAGCCGATCGCAGTCTACGGTCCGGCAATGCAGGAGAAAAAATTCAGACCTTATTCACTGCTTGAAGACAAAGAAAAAAGCTATGACGGCTATTCACCTAAGAATTACGATGGGCAGTATGAAGGCAGGGTCACAATGGTGGAAGCCCTCATGAAAAGTAAAAATACCGCTGCTGTGTGGACATTAAGCCAGCTGGGCATTGATATGTCGAAATCATATCTCGAGAAAATGGGGATAGATATCTCGGATAAAGGCTTAGCTATTGCACTTGGCGGTTTAGAAAAAGGAGTTTCTCCATTACAGATCGCTGGAGCCTTTCATACATTTGCAAATGAAGGCGTATATAAAAAGCCTTTCTTTATTCAAAAAATCACCAATGATGAAGGAGAAACTGTAGAAAAGAATCGTAGTCAGCAAGAACGAGTATTTAGTGTGCAGAATGCTTGGAATATGACAAGAATGCTCCAGCAAGTCGTCAAGGGCGGAACAGCCCAGAGCGGTTCATACGCTGGAGATTTAGCAGGTAAGACAGGTACGACCACATATTCAGGTGTGAAAGGTGCAACAAAGGATGCTTGGTTTGCCGGCTATACGCCTAGTACAACGGGTGCAATTTGGATGGGGTATGACAAAACCGATAACAGCCACTATTTAACTGGAGGCAGTCAATACCCTGTACAGCTGTTTAAAGATATTTTAACAGCAGCTCAAATCACCAATGAAACGTTTGAAAAACCAGAGGGGATTAAAGAGCTCGAGTCGCCCATCCATTTAGAGGGATTATCAGGATTTGAAGCCCGCTATGCGTTTAAAATCAAAGGCTTGTTTACATTAGAGCTGTCTTGGGACAATCAGGAGGATAAACGCATTGAATACCGCATCTATGAAAAGAGAAATGGAAGCGAGACGCTGATCGACACAGTGACAGGCGTGGACAGCTATACAATGCCGTATGCCAATGTATTTTCAAATGCAGAGTATAAGGTTGTTCCATATAATACCCAAACGCAAGAAGAAGGAGAAGGCAGTCCATATGTCAAGCCAGAGGCTTTTGGACGTTAATATTCGGCGATTTTTTGAACATTGAGCCGCTTTAGTATACCGTGCCTTGAAAAAACGGTATAGTAAAAGCAGGTTTGAGCCTTGTACAAAAAGAGAGTATAAGGCGAAAGGTGGAATGAAAGGTAATGGGAAAAACGAAGGTTTTTAATGACACGTTCTTAAAGGCGTGTAAAGGGGAAAAAACAGACCATGTACCAGTGTGGTATATGAGACAGGCAGGACGCTCACAGCCTGAATATCGTGCCCTTAAAGAAAAATACGGGCTATTTGAAATTACGCATCAGCCAGAGTTATGTGCTTATGTAACAAGACTTCCTGTAGAACAATATGGTGTAGATGCCGCTATTTTATATAAAGATATTATGACCCCGCTTCCGGCTATTGGAGTGGACGTAGAAATTAAAAATGGAATTGGACCTGTGATTGATGCACCGATTCGATCTAAAGCAGATATTGAACGTCTTGGGGAACTTCATCCTGAAGAAGACCTGCCATATGTGCTTGATACCATTCAGCTTTTAACGAAGGAGCAGCTGAATGTTCCGCTTATCGGTTTTGCTGGCGCACCATTTACGATGGCAAGCTATATGATTGAAGGCGGTCCATCTAAAAATTATCATAAAACAAAGGCGCTGATGTACAGTGATCCTGAGGCGTGGATGCTGCTCATGAACAAGTTAGCTGATATGACGATCACGTACATACGTGCGCAGGTAAAAGCCGGGGTCAGCGCATTTCAAATTTTCGACTCATGGGTTGGTGCTTTAAATGCAGCAGATTACCGGACATTCATTAAGCCTGTCATGCAGCGAATTTTCACAGAGCTGAAGTCTGAAAACGTCCCAATGATCATGTATGGAGTTGGTGCAAGCCATTTAGCGAAAGATTGGCATGATCTGCCGCTTGATGTGGTTGGACTGGATTGGCGTATGAGTGTAGACGAAGCAAGAAAAGAAGGGCTCACAAAAACGTTACAGGGGAACCTTGATCCAACTATTTTACTTGCTCCTTGGGAAGTCATTGAAGAGAGAGCAAAAGATATTTTAGATCAAGGAATGAAATCAGATCACTTTATCTTTAACTTAGGTCATGGGGTATTTCCAGATGTTTCACCAGATACGTTAAAGAAGCTGACAGATTTTATTCACGATTATTCAGCGAAACATAAAAAATCATCCATCTAAACTATTTCAAATGATCTGAAGGAGTGTTGGTTGTGGAGAAAAAGAAAATGGGACTTCTTGTCATGGCATATGGCACCCCATATAAAGAAGAAGATATTGAGCGTTATTATACACATATCCGCAGAGGCAGAAAGCCGGAGCCAGAGATGCTGCAAGATTTGAAGGATCGCTACAAGGCAATCGGCGGTATTTCTCCTTTATCAAAAATTACCGAACAGCAGGCAAATGGTTTGTGTGATCATTTGAACGACATCCAAGACGACATTGAATTTCATGTCTATATTGGCTTAAAGCATATTGAGCCGTTCATTGAGGATGCAGTTGCAGAGATGCACAAGGACGGCATCACAGAAGCAGTGAGTATTGTTCTTGCGCCGCATTTTTCAACCTTTAGCGTGAAATCGTATAACAAGCGTGCACAAGATGAGGCAGACAAGCTTGGCAATCTGAAGATTACGTCTGTGGAAAGCTGGTACGATGAGCCGAAGTTTGTGGACTATTGGGTGAAACAAGTGAAGGATACGTATGCATCAATGAGTGAAGAGGAAAGAGAATCAGCCGTACTCATTGTGTCTGCACACAGCCTTCCTGAAAAGATTATTGCAGCAGGAGATCCATATCCTGATCAGCTCGCACAATCTGCCAAAATGATTGCAGAAGGTGCAGGAATTGAACATTATGAAATTGGCTGGCAAAGCGAAGGCAACACGCCTGATCCATGGCTTGGACCAGACGTTCAAGACTTAACACGGGACCTATTCGAACAAAAAGGCTATAAAACGTTCGTATATGTGCCTGTTGGGTTTGTCGCTGACCATCTTGAAGTGTTATACGACAACGATTATGAATGTAAAGTCGTGACAGATGAAATCGGTGCAGCCTACTATCGACCAGAAATGCCAAATGCGAAACCAGCATTTATTGATGCCCTCGCAACTGTCGTATTAAAGAAGCTTGACGAAAGCAAGTAATTATATAAAAGAAGGCGATCCTATGCATGACAATCAAAAACACCTTGTCATCATTGGCGGTGGCATCACTGGTTTAGCCGCCGCCTTCTATTTGGAAAAGGAAGTCGAAGAAAAAGGTCTTCCCATTCAAATATCTCTTATTGAAGCGAGCCCTAGGCTAGGTGGAAAAATCCAAACATTATATAAAGACGGCTACATCATTGAACGTGGGCCTGATTCATTTTTAGAAAGAAAGGTCAGTGGACCGCAGCTGGCGAAAGATGTAGGTCTATCCGATCAGCTCGTCAATAATGAAACAGGGCAGGCGTATGTACTAGTCAATGAAACCCTTCACCCGATGCCAAAAGGCGCTGTCATGGGTATTCCAACTCAAATCAGCCCATTCATCACAACCGGTCTTTTTTCAGTTGCAGGAAAAGCGAGAGCCGCAATGGATTTCGTCTTGCCAAAAAGCAAGCAAACAGAAGATCAGTCGCTCGGTGAATTTTTTAGAAGACGTGTCGGTGATGAAGTAGTTGAGAATTTAATCGAACCTCTTCTATCAGGCATTTATGCAGGTGACATTGACCGTCTCAGCTTAATGTCCACCTTCCCGCAGTTTTATCAAACAGAACAAAAGCATCGCAGTTTGATTCTTGGGATGAAAAAATCACAGCAGCATGCGAAAGCGCAGCAAGTGACAGCGAAAAAACAAGGGCAGTTCCAAACGATCAATCAAGGACTTCAAGCGCTTGTTGAAGCAGTAGAAAGCAAGCTCAAGCTGACAACGATTTATAAAGGGACAAAAGTGAAGCAGATTGAAAAAACAGATGAGGGCTACGGTGTGCAGTTAGACAGCGGTCAAACGCTTTTTGCTGATTCAGCCATTGTGACAACTCCGCATCAATCGATCTATTCCATGTTTCCAAAAGAAGCGGGGCTTGAGTACTTGCATGATATGACATCTACTTCTGTTGCAACGGTTGCACTCGGTTTTAAAGAAGAGGATGTTCATAATGAATATGACGGTACTGGTTTTGTCATCTCAAGAAACAGTGATTTCTCTATTACAGCTTGTACATGGACGAACAAAAAATGGCCGCATACAGCTCCTAAAGGAAAAACATTATTGCGTGCTTATGTAGGGAAGGCTGGCGACGAATCAATTGTCGAACAGTCAGACCATCAAATCGTCAGCATTGTGCTGGAGGATTTAAAGAAAATTATGGATATTAAAGCAGATCCAGAACTGACAACAGTGACTCGCTGGAAGACGAGCATGCCGCAATATCACGTCGGTCATCAAAAAGCCATTTCGAACATGCGAGAAACGTTTAAGCAATCATATCCTGGTGTTTATATCACAGGTGCTGCTTTTGAAGGTGTCGGAATCCCTGATTGTATTGATCAAGGAAAAGCTGCCATTTCAGAGGCTGTATCTTATCTATTTTCATAAAACAAACTCCCTTTTCTATCAAGGAAAGGGAGTTTTTCATGCTCGAATAATTCAAAAAGAGTTGTGAATCATAAAAGTGAACAAAGTTGTTGCATCTGGAGAAAAGGATATGGTATATTACTTTCTGTACTTAATGACCAAAACGTTCAAATAGTCATTTTGGGAGTGAAAATCATGAGTGTTGATAGGAGACAAATGATTTTAGACGGGGCTACGAAGGCATTTACTCAATTCGGGTATAAAGCCACCACAATGGACCTTGTGGCGAAGCTTGCCAACGTCGGAAAAGGAACCATTTATACCTTTTTCAAAAACAAAGAAGAGCTGTTCGATGAAATTTTTACATCCCTTTTAAGTGAGATGAGGAAAATTGCGGATGAAGCAATGGATGAGGAGAAAAGTTTCTCTGAAAACCTTCATTTAGCACTCTTTGCAATATTGGAATTTCGAAAAAATCACCAGCTCACAATCAAAATCTTTCAGGAAAATGCGAAGCTTGGCACGTCAGCGGTCAAGGAAATGATTGAGAAGATGGAGCAAATGATCATTCGCTATATTAAAACGAAAGTAAAAGAAGCGATTGATAAAGGCGATATTAAGCCATGTGATCCTGAATTGACTGCATTTGTGATGGTGAAACTATATATTGCACTTATTTTTGATTGGGAAAAGCGATACGAGCCTTTAACAAAAGAAGAGGTGGCCGAGTCGCTGGAGCTTTATGTACTCAAAGGACTTTTAGCAGCAAGATAATTTTTTTTAAGTTCAAATGACCAAATTCTAAATTTAGTCATTCATCTATGGGAGGAAAACAGCAATGAATTTAATTCGGAATCAATGGAAAGACATTGTGACGAGCAAAAAACTACTGATCCCGATTTTCGCTGTCTTATTTATTCCGCTGATTTACAGCGGCGTGTTTTTAAAAGCGTACTGGGATCCATATGGTACAGTTGATCAATTGCCTGTAGCGGTTGTCAACTTGGACGAAGGCAGTCATTATGACGGAAAAACACTGCATGTCGGCGATGATTTAGTGAAGGAATTAAAGAAAAATGATAATTTCAAATGGAACTTTGTCGATAGTGAAGAAAAAGCCTTGAAGGGATTAAATAACGAGGATTATTATCTCGTCGTGGAAATACCAAAGGAATTCTCGAAAAATGCAAGTACAGTCCTTGATAAACATCCGAAAAAATCGAATCTGAAATATTATACGAATCCAGGCGCCAACTATGCGGCGTCACAAATTGCGAATAATGCCATTATCAAATTAAAAGATTCGGTTTCAAAGGAAGTCACAAAAAATTACGCAGAGGTCATTTTTGATAACTTCAAAACGATTGCAAAAGGCTTAGATCAAGCAAGCGATGGTGCGAAGAAAATTGATGACGGAACAAAAGATGCAAAAGATGGCAGTAACAAATTAAAAGAAAATCTAGCAAAATTGGCTGAGGGAACGTTAACCTATAGCGAAGGTGTTCATCAGTTTGCTGGTAAAATGGGTGAACTGAACACAGGGATACAATCTCTTGACAGCGGTCTTGGCCAGCTCTTAACAGGCTATCAAACCATCGATCAGAAATTTGGAGAGCTTGGTACAGGGATTGATACATTGACTGAAGGGCTAAACACAAGCCGCGAAGGTCATCAGCAGCTCGCTTCTAAAATGCCGCAATTTACAGCGGGTATTGAGCAGCTAAACAACAAAGCACAATCTTTTTCAGAAAAAATTGAAGCAGTAGAAAAAGTCTTATCGTCACCAGAATTAGCGAATCTTGAAAAGATGGCGCCTAAACTTGATCAGGTGAAAAAAGACGCAAAAACGTTTAGTACAAAACTGGCTTCATTAAAAGAAGCGTTATCGAATCGAGATGCTAAAGTAAAAAGCATCATCCAAAACAGCTCAATGACAGATGAAGAGAAAAAGGCGGCAATGGATCAGCTTGACAGTCTGCCTAAAATCGAACTGCCTGATCTGTCTGGACTTGAACAAAGCTTAGCGGCCTTGCAGGAACTGCCTGATGCTAGTGAGGTTCAATCTGCGGTTGCTTCTGCAAAAGCTCAGCTGCAGCAAGTCAAACAGCTGCCAAAGAAAACGGAACAGCTGTACACGTCTACAGTCGCGATACAAAATGCGATTGATCAAATGACATCAGGTACGAATAAATTGTATCAAGGTGCACTGAAGCTCCAAACAGGTCAAGGCCAATTACAAGATGGTCTGCAAACAGCAAATGGAAAGCTTGATACAGCGAAAAGCGGTGCAGATAAGCTTGCGAATGGTTCAAGCCAGCTTAGTGCAGCGTTAAATAAGCTGGAAAGTGGTTCAACGAATATCCAAAGCAACACATCTAAGCTTGCTGAAGGTTCAAAATCACTCGATAAAGGATTGGGAGATTTAAAGAGCGGTACAGGTAAGCTGTCCGATAAATTAAAAAGTGCCGCTGATGAAACAGGAGAAATTGATGCGGGTCAAGACAATTACAATATGATTGCCAGTCCCGTGAAAACAGAAAATGATACAGCGAAAAAGATCGATAATTATGGTACAGGGCTCACACCTTATATTTTATCGATGGGACTCTTTGTAGGGGCTCTCATGCTCACTGTTGTATTCCCAATGAAAGACCCTGCTGGACGCCCTAGAAATGCGTTTGAATGGTTTTTCAGCAAATATAGTGTGCTCCTCTTTGTCGGTATCCTGCAAGCAGTTATTGCAAGCTCCATGCTCATCTTTGGGCTTGGTCTTGAGGTGGAAAGCCTCTGGCGCTTCTATCTCTTTGCGATTATCGTCAGTCTGACATTCTTAGCGATCATTCAGCTGCTGGCGACAACTATGGGGAACCCAGGACGCTTCATTGCCGTTATTATCTTGGTTCTTCAGCTCGCAGCAAGTGCTGGTACATTCCCGCTTGAGCTTGTGCCGAAATTCTTCCAAGTCATTCATAGTCTGCTTCCAATGACGTATACCATCAACGGATTTAGAACGATCATTGCAAGCGGTGATGACAGCTATTTATGGCACCAAGCAGCGATCCTTGGAACAGTTGCGATCATCATGATGGCAGCAACAACAGCATACTTTGCTTGGAACGTAAGAAAAATGAAACAGGACGAAGCTTAATCTATGAATCCTTTCTCTTTATAGAGGAAGGATTTTTCATTTGAAATTAGACATCTCGAACCTGAAGCGATATATTTTAAGAAGAGATGCTGAAAAAGGCATACATGGAAGGAATTGCTTTCAGACAAAGGAGGAAATGCCGAATGACAACTGAAGTAAACGAAACCGTTCAGCTGATTCAAAAGCTCGTATCAATCCCAAGTCCATCAGGAAATACGGAAAAAGTGATCGGCTTTGTTGAACGTTTTTTACAAGATTTGAATATTGAGACAAAACGAAATCGAAAAGGCGGATTAATTGCCACAATCAAAGGAACAGATGACAAGGAACACCGCATGCTGACAGCGCATGTCGATACGCTCGGTGCGATGGTTAAGGAAATTAAATCAAATGGACGGCTTCGTCTTGCACTTATTGGAGGCTTTCAATATAACTCAATTGAAGGCGAATATTGTGAAATTGAAACAGCATCAGGCCATACATACACAGGGACCATTCTTATGCATCAAACATCCGTTCATGTTTATGCGGATGCTGGAAAAGCGAAACGAAACCAAGAAAATATGGAGATTCGTCTCGATGAAAAGGTGAAAAATGCAGACGATGTCAAAGCACTTGGCATTCAAGTAGGGGACTTTATTTCATTTGATCCGAGAGTGGAAGTGACGTCTTCAGGGTTTATTAAATCAAGACATCTTGATGATAAGGCAAGTGTTGCGCTGCTTTTGCGGCTCATCCACCGGATTCAAAAGGAAAACATCACATTGCCGCATACGACGCATTTTTTAATTTCCAATAATGAAGAGATTGGCTACGGCGGCAACTCGAATATTCCAGAAGAAACAGTGGAATATCTCGCTGTAGATATGGGTGCGATCGGTGACGGTCAATCGACAGATGAATACAGTGTATCGATTTGTGTAAAGGATTCGAGCGGCCCTTATCACTATGGATTTCGCAAGCATTTAGCTGCATTAGCAGAAGAGAACAACATTGATTACCGCCTTGATATCTACCCTTATTATGGCTCTGATGCATCAGCAGCCATTAGAGCAGGGCATGATATCATTCATGGACTGATTGGTCCTGGTATAGATTCCTCGCATGCTTTTGAAAGAACACATGAAGATTCACTTGTCCATACAGCGGATCTCCTTTACTACTATGTTCAATCACCATTAATCACAGCATAAAAAAAGAACCCCTGATAGATGGGGTTCTTTTTGGTTAGCTTGAAAGCTGTGTTGGCTCAGGTGCCTCTTGTCCAGTCATCACACGATGTCCTTTTTCAGGGTCATACTGCCCTTCCCATTTAGACATGACAACAGCTGCAAGTGCATTTCCTGTTAAGTTGACAACAGTCCGTGCCATATCCATGATACGGTCCACACCTGCAATAAATGCAAGACCTTCAGCAGGTACACCGATCGTTCCTAATGTCGCGAGTAATACAACAAATGAAGTACCAGGAACGGCAGCCATTCCTTTAGATGTTAC
Organism: Bacillus sp. FSL L8-0654; assembly: GCF_038629965.1. Classification (NCBI taxonomy): domain Bacteria; kingdom Bacillati; phylum Bacillota; class Bacilli; order Caryophanales; family Bacillaceae; genus Bacillus; species Bacillus sp. FSL L8-0654. The sequence goes on from NZ_CP152026.1 coordinate 1,001,765, forward strand.
CATCAGCACAAGAACTAGTGTAAGCTGCTGGACGATCGTGAGGTCAATGCCATATACCTGTGCAAGGAAAAGCGCAGCAATGGCTTGATACAAGACGGAGCCGTCCAGATTAAACGTATAACCGATTGGGATAACGAACGAAACAATTCCTTTTGGACATCCGATGCGCTCCATTTTATCCATGACTCTTGGTAAAACTGTTTCAGAGCTGGATGTACTAAAGGCAAGAAGCATTTCGTCTTTCATGTAAGCAAGAAATCTGAAAATATTGACGCCAATCATCTTTCCGATAATTCCGAATACAACGATAAGGAAGAGAGCGAGCGCAAAATAAACAAGACCTACAAGCTTACCTAATGAAATGAGAGATTCAAGACCAAATTTTGATACGGTCACACCAATGAGTGCAAATACACCAAATGGTGCAGCTTTCATCACAACATTGACGACATGGAACATGGCATGTGATACACCCTCGAAGAAGGCGAGCACTGGTTTACCGCGTTCGCCAATTGCTGAAACGCCAAGTGCAAATAGCACAGTGAAGAAAATAATCGCAAGCAAATCACCTTCCGCCAATGATTGGAAGAAGTTCGTTGGAACGATATGAAGGAACGTATCAGCAACTGATTTGCTGCTTTGCTCTTTTTCCGTTTCAACATACTGGCTAATATCTTGCTTTTCCGTATTTCCAAAGTCAACGCCTGCACCAGGCTGTACAAAGTTTGCAAGCACAAGACCAAGGACAATCGCAAATGTTGTGATAATTTCAAAATAAAGAATGGTTCTAAAACCTAGTTTCCCTACTTTTTTACCATCACCCGCACCTGCAACACCTAAAATTAAGCTGGATACGACAATTGGTATGACAATCATCTTTATGAGCCTTAAGAAGAAGTCTCCAATTGGTTTTAAGTATGTCTCGACACCTGGGTTACCGAAAAAGATTGCCCCAACAACAACACCGAGAATAAGACCGATTAGGATTTGAGTAGCCAATCCAAATTTTAATTTTTTCATAGATTTCCTCCCTAACATATTCATTAAAGGAATATTCCCACCATATTAAGTTTTAATATATGAATTAAAGTATAACTAAATTTAAAGAGGTTCGTCCACGATTAAATTATATTAAGAAAATACAAAATTATTAGAAAAAATAGACATTTAGAACCCCCTCCATTGTTTCGAGTCAATAAAAAGTGCCTTCAGAACTAAAAGTCATCATATGAAAATACTAAAAAACCCTTTTGTGACGAGGGTTTTACCTTTTTACCTATTTTTCAGAAAAAATAAAAAGCACCTTTGACTCCAACTGATGACGGAGGAAAAAAGTGCTTTTTTATTCAATTTATTCCCTTATTTAAGATAACTTACTTGTGAGCATTCCTCACATTCATTACCGTAACACTCGTGCTGTTCCATTAAATCATTTCCACATTTTGTGCATTTCTTTGAGGGCAAATTTCTAAAAAACTCTGTGATTTTTCCTAGCATTTGTCATCCTCCAATACGATTTGTTGCTATTATTGTATTATAACAGATTAATAATTGTCAATCTGTTTTGTAACAATAGGCAGGAAGAATGCTTTTTCCTTGAAAAATGGGTATATTGTAAGAAGGGGATTTTTAGAAAAGGAGGGAAAAATGACGTTGAACTTAACCGTGATTGGATGCTATGGAGGGTTTCCGGCAGCTGGTGAAGCGACATCAGGCTACCTTTTTGAATCAAATGGCTTTCGTCTTCTTGTAGACTGCGGAAGCGGTGTTCTTTCAAAGCTGCAGCAATACATTGATATAGAAGAACTAGATGCTGTTCTCCTTTCTCATTATCACCACGATCATATTGCTGATATCGGACCACTCCAATATGCAAAGCTAGTGGGATATCATTTAGGAAAAAGCAGCGGCCCGCTTCCGATCTATGGACATACTGGTGATCAAGAAGCATTTGGGCGGCTTTCTGATGATGTACATACAAAGGCAAAGCCTTACCAGCCAGAAGAAAGGATTGAACTCGGACCCTTTCAAATTGATTTTTTGAAAACGGTTCATCCGGCAGAATGCTATGCGATGAGAATTCAGGCAGAAGATGCTGTGGTCGTGTATACTGCAGACTCAAGCTATCAGGAGGCATTTATTCCATTTAGCAAGGGGGCAGATCTGCTCATTGCCGAAAGCAATTTTTACGTTGGACAAGATGGATCAGGTGCCGGACATATGAACAGTACGGAAGTAGGGAAAATTGCAAAGGAAGCAAATGTTGGGGAACTTATCATCACCCATCTGCCCCATTTTGGACGTCATAAAGACCTAGTCAATGAAGCACAGGCGTTATATACTGGCAGTATACAGCTTGCCCATTCAGGGCTTAGATGGAACAAGGAAGGAAGATAGAGATGCTGTTTATCGATAACGAACAACATTATGATCCAATGATTAATTTGGCAATTGAAGAATATTGCTTAAAATATTTAGATCCAGAAGAAACATATTTGCTGTTTTACATCAATCAGCCGTCGATCATTATTGGAAAGAACCAAAATACAATAGAAGAAATCAACACAAAGTATGTGGAAGACAATGGAATCAAAGTCGTGCGCCGCTTATCCGGCGGTGGTGCAGTTTACCATGACAAAGGGAACTTAAACTTCAGCTTTATCACAAAAGATGATGGAGACAGCTTTCATAACTTTAAAAAGTTCACAGAGCCAGTTATCAAAGCGCTTGAAAAGCTAGGCGTTAAAGCTGAATTGAGCGGCAGAAATGACATCATGGCAGATGGACGTAAAATTTCTGGAAATGCCCAGTTCGCAACAAGAGGACGTATTTTCAGCCACGGCACACTGCTATTTGATTCAGAAATTGAACATGTCGTTTCGGCTTTAAATGTGAAAAAAGAAAAGATTGAATCAAAAGGCATCAAATCAATTAGAAGCAGGGTTGCCAATATTAGTGAACTGATGGATCAAAAAATGACAACAGAAGAGTTTAGAAAAATTCTTTTAAGCTACATTTTTGATACAAATGGGGACGTGCCTCAATATCGTCTGACTGAAAAGGATTGGGAAAAGATTCACGAGATTTCCCGAGATCGCTATCAAAAATGGGAATGGAACTATGGCCGTTCACCGAAATTTAATTTGCAGCATTCTAAGAGATTCCCTGCAGGCTCCATTGATTTGCGATTAGAAGTGAAAAAAGGGATGATCCAGGATTGCAAAATCTTTGGTGATTTCTTTGGCGTAGGAGATATTGCCGATATTGAGAAGCGGCTCATTGGCCAGCAATATGATCGTAAAACGATCAGTGACGTCTTAGAAGATATGGACATGCGTCACTATTTCGGCAACGTATCAAAAGAGGATTTTCTTGATTTGATTTATTAATCGCGGGAAAGCACTGCTAGGCATAGCAGTGCTTTTTTGATTGAAGGAAATGAAAGCGATTTACATTTGATCTTGTGGATTTTTTCGATTGTCGATTATAATAGAAAGGAGGAATGTTCGGCCATAAAATGAATGGCCATTCATTCATTGATGACATGTAAGGGGTGGGAGAATGGATTTGATCAAAAATCTTCAGCAGACGGCGATGACGAAGGGAGAAAATATCGCATTGATCTTTGAAGGAAAGAAGTGGACCTATCGAGAGCTGATGACAAGTATCGAGCGTTTTGCAGATGGATTAGTGAGCGAAGGGTTTCAAGCCGGGGATCATATCGCGCTTATTTTAGGAAATTCACCGCATTTCGTCATTTCTTTTTTTGGCGCATTAAAGGCAGGGCTTGTCGTTGTGCCTATTAACCCAACATACACACCTAGTGAAATTGGATATATGCTCATCACAGGTGATGTTAAAGGTATTGTTGCGCCTGAACAGCTTCTGCCAGTGTACGAACAGGTGTATGAGCAGCTTCCTTCCATTGAAAGAGTCATTATTTGTGCAGAAAATGAAGCGGCGTGCAGATCAAGCTTCAAGGAAGTATCTGATCGGCTTGTTTTCTTTGGAAAGCTTGTGACAGGTGCTGCGAATGAAAACGTACACCCTTCCATTCAGCCAGATGATACCGCTGTTATTTTATTTACATCTGGCACGACAGGAAAACCAAAAGGTGCCATGCTGACTCATTTCAACCTTTATTCAAATGCCAGAGATGTCGCTGAGTATTTATCGATTGATAAAAAGGACAAGGTCATTGCCGCTTTGCCAATGTTCCATGTATTTTGTTTAACAGTCTGTATGAATGCGCCGTTGATTCATGGTGCGACGATTTATGTCTTGCCGCATTTCAGCCCGTCAGAGCTTTTGCGCATGATGGAAAAAGAGAAGCCAACGCTATTTGTTGGTGTGCCCACCATGTATAACTATTTGTACCGACAGGAGGGGCATAATGAAGCGATGTCATCTGTGAGGATCTGTATATCAGGCGGTGCCTCAATGCCTGTTGCCTTACTGCATGGCTTTGAGAAAAAGTTCGGAGTTACGGTCCTTGAGGGCTATGGGTTATCAGAGGCATCTCCAGTGACTGCATTCAATCCTCTTGACGGAAAAAGAAAACCGGGTTCTGTCGGAACTGACATTATGAATGTGAAGAATAAAATTGTGAATGAACTTGGAGAAGAAGTCGGTCCTAATGAAGTCGGAGAGCTGATAGCAAAAGGGCCAAACATCATGAAAGGCTATTATCAAATGCCAGAAGATACGGAAGCTGCACTAAGAGACGGCTGGCTGTATACTGGCGATTTGGCGAGAAGAGATGAAGACGGATATATTTACATTGTCGATCGGAAAAAGGATATGATTCTTGTTGGCGGTTATAATGTTTATCCAAGAGAAGTAGAAGAAGTACTCTATCAACATGAAGGTGTAGCAGAAGCCGTTGTCATCGGTGTGCCAGACCCAAACACAGGAGAGGCAGTCGTCTGTTACATTTCCCCTAAGAAACATGCTCACATCAATCAAGAAGACATCATCACACATTGTTCACGCTATTTAGCAAAATATAAGCAGCCCCAAACGATCCATTTCATAGATGATATTCCTAAAAACACAACAGGTAAAATTTTAAGAAGAGCGCTAAGAGAAAAGTATCAAGCAGAAGAAAGTAAATAAAAAAAGGGAGTCTCTGATGAGGAGGCTCCCTTACAAATCCCCGCACTTCAAGGTTTTCTCTCAAAGACATTTTAGCTCTTTTGAATGGCTTCTTTTAACTGTCTCTGAAAAGAATTCGACTGTTTTTGATTCAGTTCATAAAACGTTCCATCAACTAAAAAAACGACCTGTGATCGGTTGGTCCAAAGCTGGAAGGTGGTGCCGTTTGTTCGTCCGAACATCACCTTGGCGATATAATCAGGCTTTTTTAAATTTTTCTTGAGATGATTGCTTGTTTGTTTGCCTTTATTTAATTCTTCAATTAAATCTTCTGCTGTGTCCTTATCATCTATTTCATAAGAGATTGATTCATTCGCAGGTGAGAGCAGCAATTTTTCTGCTCGATTCTCATCAAAGATTTCGCTCGTCCGGCTGAACACATAAAAGAAAGTGATTAATAAAAGTCCAAAAATCACAACTCCTGCAAGGATTTTCTTCATTTTGATCCTCCAACTTACTGTTTTACATGTAGCTTCTCCGATTTTTGAGCCGCATAATCATTTTTTTCGCGAAAGCTTTTTCAGATGGGGCATGCTATGATGGAGCCACATGAGACAGGTTCTAAACGAAAAAATGCGCGACTAGAATAGAGAGAGGGATGGAAAGGAGGCTGACCTGTGCGAGTACGTAAATGGATAGCTCTTGTAACGGTAGCATACATATTGTACGGTCTTTTTATTTATTCGTATTTGTTTCTAATGGGGGATTCATCGGTACCTGAAAGTATAAAAGAGACAAGTGCAGATCCGCATACTTTTATGACAAGCCATGAGCTTGTGATCAGTGAGAATTTCTCGAACATACGGAACCTGCTGTATTTCATAACCATCCCATTAGATTGGTATGTCTTTTTTCTTTTGCTCATTTCAGGGTTTTCACGGAAAATAGCAGACTGGAGCTTGGCAGCAGCCCGTTTCAAGTTTTTAAGCAAACTTGTGTATGTGTTTGTGCTGTCACTTTTAACAATGATCATTTCATTCCCAATTAAATGGATTGGCTATCAGCTGTCTTTACACTACGGAGTATCTTCACAAAGTACGGCAAGCTGGTTGAAAGATCAAACACTGGATTTTTGGATTCAATATCCGCTCCTTGCCCTTTGTGCTATTGTGTTCTTTTGGCTGATTCAAAAGAGAAGAAAGCGCTGGTGGCTGTATGCGTGGTGTTTGACAGTCCCAGTTACGCTGTTTCTCTTCTTTATACAGCCGGTCGTCATTGATCCGTTATATAACAATTTTTATCCACTAAAGGATCAAGCCCTAGAGAAGAAGATATTAACGCTGGCAGACAAAGCGCATATTCCGGCAGATCATGTATACGAGGTCAATATGTCTGAAAAAACGAATACGATGAACGCTTATGTCACAGGAATAGGTGAAAATAAGCGTATTGTTTTATGGGATACAACACTGCAAAAGCTGAAAGACCGCGAAATTTTATTTATCATGGCGCATGAAATGGGACATTACGTCATGAAACATGTCTATATTGGGTTAGCAGGATATTTAGTGCTGTCACTGGCCGGATTTTTTGTAATCGACCGTCTTTATTTTTATCTTTATCAAAAAGGAGCAGCCTCATTTCGACTCAAGGTGTCTAACGACATCGCCGCTCTTCCGCTTCTTTTAATCATCGTTTCCATGCTGTCATTTGCAGCTTCACCTTTTACAAATGCAGTGTCAAGGCATCAAGAACGGGCAGCCGACGAATATGCGGTGAACATGACAAAAGACGGGAATGCAGGCGTAACGTCTTTTCAAAAGCTTGCAAAATCAGGGCTCTCCCAGGTGAATCCACCATTTCTAGTGAAGATTTTCCGCTATGGACACCCGACCATGATGGAAAGAATTATGGATATGGAAAAAGCAGCGGAAAAAGAGAAAACGCCGAAAAAGCAGGAATAAATAAAATCCGGCTGGATCAGCCGGATTTTTATTATCACATTTGGATTAGTTAGAAGCCGCTTGAACGTTGATTAACCCTTTTCCGTAATAGAATGAGTCACCAAGCGGTGTTGCCGTGTTTTCTAAGCGCTGGCGAACCTGAGAAGTTGATAGATTCGGATACTTAGAAAGGATAAGCGCTGCTGCTCCTGCTACATGAGGAGACGCCATAGATGTTCCAGTATAAGAAGTGTATCCACTGCTTGGCACCGTACTTAAAATAGAAGTACCAGGTGCAGAAACATCTAATTCAGGACCTGCGCTAGAAGATGAGTTTCTGACATTGTTACTGTTTACATTGGCAACAGCAATTGTAGAATCGTATTTTGCTGGATAGCCAACGGTGCTAGTAGAGCCAAATGAACCTGAATTTCCTGCTGCGGCAACGACAACTACTCCGCGGTTATTCGCTGTGTCAACAGCATTTTTAAGCGCTGTGGAGCCGTTTGGTCCGCCTAAGCTCATATTGATGACATCCATGTTATTCGCTACAGCCCATTCAATACCGCTAATAATCCAGCTGTATTGTCCGTCGCCATTACGGTCTAATACTTTCACAGCATATAGGGAAGCGCTTGGAGCGACCCCAAGAACACCAATTGTGTTATCAAGGGCAGCAATGGTTCCTGCTACGTGAGTTCCATGTGATTGAAAGTCTTGGGTGGCATTTGGCTCTGAAGGGACGAAGCTCGCACCGCCTGCAACATTTAAGTCAGGGTGTGCAGCGTGGATTCCAGTATCAAGGACAGCTACTTTGACATTAGCACCTTTATAACCTTGAGCGTGTACAGCTGGAGCTTTGATTTGAGGGATTCCATAAGGGACGGTTTGTGCATATGCTTCTGCTTTATGGTCTTCTTCTACGTAAGCAATGCTAGGGTCATGTTCAAGTTTCTTGGCGGCTTGTTCGGACATTTTCACTTGTGCAGCATTAATGAGGCGGTATTGTTTTTCTAGTTTTCCACCATTTTGAATGACAGCTTGTTTCTTAGAGCTGTTTGTGGTGGCAGAGGCTTTAAAACCAACAATATAGCTTTTTTCACTATCTGTTTTGGAGACCGTTTCGGCATTTGCCATGGATCCTCCAAACCCTGCTGAAAACAGAAGAGGGACAGCCAATAAAACACTTGTCATCACATTTTTCTTTTTCACGCACATTCCACATCCCTTTTTTCTTATTTCAGAATAATCATCCGTAGTCTATAAGAATGAACCGTTTGATTATTCTGTATATTCAGTTTAAGGGAAGTAGGCAAATAAGAGTAGACCCGAATTTTTGTGAAAGTCCTAGCGAAAATTGGGGAATTAAGTCACTTGGAACTGGTGGTAAAATATGTTTATTCTATCATTTCAGCGATGTTCTATTAAAAAGGGAGTGTGCTTTTTTTCTCATGATCCATTTCCGGTTAAATATTCGATACCCGAAAAGCCATAAAATAGGTAGAATCGTCTAGCATCTATTTCGAATTTCGATATAAAAAAATATTATTTTATCATTGTTTTTGCCATAAAAAAGAACCTGCTAAGATAACAGGCTCTTTAAGAAGGGGCGGATTGAGTTAAATGGCTGACCACGTTGTAATCACGGACCTTCCATTTACCATCTGACCATTCCACATAATTTAAGCAAGCATTAACAAGTCTCGTGTTCTGTAGACCCATATGTTCATCTGCCAAAGTGGTGAGTAAAGCATGGATAGCAGCTCCGTGAGCCACGATCAGGACATGTTGATCTGGATAGGCGGCTCTGACTTTCTCAATACCTTCTAGCATTCGGTTTTGAATCGTCTCAATTGGTTCCATATTTGGATACTGTTTATCTGGAAACAGCTTCTGACGCTCCTCAAACGACATGCCTTCAGCGTCACCATAATCTCGTTCTATAAAATCATCCATGATGACAAGTGGAGCATGGACATGATTTAAAATCAAGTGTGCCGTTTCTTTTGCCCTTGTTAGTGGACTGGAAATGACAACATCCCAATGGACATCCTTTAAGTAAAGTCCAGTTTGTTCAGCCTGCCATTTACCTGTGTCGTTTAAAGGGATATCTGTTCGTCCTTGAATTCGTTTCGCTGCATTCCAATCTGTTTCCCCGTGTCTGACTAGGCAAATTGTTGTCAATCAAATCCCGCCTTTTCTATCTTTTCTTCTATTATACTAAAGCAGAAGAAAAAAGACTGTATTAGCGATTTGTCAGGCTTGTTAAGGATTCGACGGAGCTTGCGACTTGAGACACCGTTTGTTTGACTTCCTTCAATTCGTTAAGGAAAGTCTGAAGGTCAATTTCAATTTTTCCGTTTTGGTTTTTGCTTAAGTTCATGCTGCTGACGATATCATCGAAGAGTGAATTGATTTGTGTCATTTTTTCTTTACTGTCTGTCACAAGTAAATTCACGTCCGCAATGTGCTGAGAGACAATGGCGATTTGTGAATTGGTATGGTTGACAAGTTCAGATACAGTTGAAACCGTTTTCTTTGTGTCCTCTGATAATTTGCGCACCTCGTTTGCAACGACAGCAAAGCCTTTTCCATGTTCTCCTGCTCGTGCAGATTCGATTGAAGCATTTAAAGATAACAAGTTCGTCTGCTCTGCAATGCCTGTGACAATCCCAAAGATTTGTTCAATTTGTTTGGCGATTTCCTCAAGACGCTTAATTTCTGTTTCAATCTTCGTCATGCTGCCATCAATCTGATTCATTTGTGTTTGCTGAATTTCTAATTCTTTTTTACCGCCGATTGATTTTTCTTCGACCTGTGCTGAAATTTGTGTTCCAGCTTGTGACATGTCCGCCATCTCATCCGATTTTGAGACAAGCTTGTCGACCGCACTTGTTGTGTTTGAGAAGAGCGAAGCAAGCGAATTTGAAGTCTCTGTGATTTTTGTATGAAGCTCTTGCTGCTGCTCTTCTGCTTCATCACGAATTTTAGAATATTCATTTTGGAATGTATCTAGGACAAGCTGCTGCTCTAAATTTAAAATTTTCGTCGTCGCTTTGACCGCTGTCTGATATTCTTTGAAATCTTGGATATGGTTAGCGAATAAATCCATAATTGATAGCAGAAGGTCTTGGAATGCTGCCATGTACCATTTAGGCTGGAGTCCAATCCGTAAATGAACTTGCGCAATTTTAATGCGTTTTGCCACATAGGCTTCGTCAATCACGCCTGCAAACATTTCGCTAATATGAATGCGGAGTGTTTTTTTCAAACGATCGACAGAACTATTGTCTTGAATGATATGCATCAAGGAAGACTCGACTTCTAAATTTTTATAAAACTTATCAACAATATGTGCAATATCATCCTGAACAATTGGATTGAGCTGCTTTAATATCAATAGGTCATGCTGCGTCAGGTCAATCATTTTGATTTGTTTCGCGATGTCCGTATTGTTCGAGAAGTTGATTCGTTTTATCCCATCATCCTGCTGTGTGAAAAAAGCAGTGTTTTTTCTTTTCGGTTCTTTTTTAAATAACAATGTGTTTGTCCCCCCATAATCATCAAAAATATCAGACTTTATGTTTTTTATCGGATAATATTGGATTTTTTAAAGGGGGGGACGAGTGAAATTTTACTGTTCTTTATATGACCTTTTTAGTGGTTTTTTAGCAGGGCCTTCTACTACTTCTCCAGTAATGGAAAAACGTGAACCGTGACACGGACAGTCCCAAGTGCGGTCACTATTATTCCAAGCCACTTCACAGCCTAGGTGAGTGCACGTTGTATCGACTAGAAAGACATTCCCATCCTCTGATTTATAGGCGCCGCACTTTTTATGTTCATACGAGATAATGCCGCCCTCACCTGGTTTTAAATCATCGATTGTTTGATCAGTTCGTTTGAATTTACCACTGATCAGCTTGGCAGCGACATTGGCATTTTCTTTAACGAAATCTTTGACGAAAGAGTCAGTAACAGGTCTTGATGGCGTAAAGATTGATTCGTATGGATTCGATTTACCTTCAATTAAATCACCGATAAGAGTGGCTGCGACGTGGCTTGTGGTCATGCCCCATTTTCTAAAGCCGGTTGCTACAAAGATATTCTGGTGGTGTTTGGTCAGGCGGCCAATGTAAGGGATTTGATCCATTGTGACCATATCGTGTGTCGACCATCGATACAGCACTTCTTCTATTCCAAGGGTGGCATCTCCAAACGTTTCTAGTCCTTCATAGTGAGCGGATTCATCTCCGCCTTGTCCTGTTTTATGGCCTTCTCCTCCGATGAGGACTACTTCTTCTCCGTCCCATTCTGCCGTTCTTAAAGAGTGAGCAGGCTGGTCAATTCCTAAGTACATTCCGTCTGGGAGTGGTTTGGTTGTTTTAGCTGCTACGACATAGGATTGCTCTGGATGAATACGGGTGAAATAAAGTCCTTTTCCATCATAAAAAGGAAAGTGTGAGCATGAAATGACATAGCGCCCTGTCAAATGATGTCCGCTTTTTGTGACGACAGCAGGGCGGTTCCCTTCTTTTACATCAACAGCGGTTGTTTGTTCAAAGATACGTACACCTCGCTCTAGGAGCTTGTCGATTAGCGCATTGAGATAATGAAGGGGATGAAACTGTGCCTGATTGGTCATCGCAAGTGCTGCTTTGATGTCACCGTCAAAAGGAAGCTTTGTTTTCCATTCCCGGTCAATACCAAGCTGTTTGTAGGCATCTAATTCCTTCTTTAACTTTTTTACACCGCTTTCTTCCTTTGTATAAAGGTAAGCATCTTTTATCTCTAGCTGACAATCAATGTCGTGCTCTTTGATACGAGCTTGGATGAGGTCTTTTGCTTTCTCATTTGCTTCTACATACAAACGTGCTTTTGGCATCCCAATTTGTTGAATCAGCTCATAATAGTACACATCATGCTGTGAGGTGATTTTAGCCGTTGTGTGTCCGGTCGTGCCTTGCAGCAATTGTTCGGCATCAATGATGATCACATCTAGTCCTCGCTCTGTCATTTCAAACGCCGCAGCGATACCGGTAATACCGCCGCCGACAATGATCACATCTGCTGTGAGATCTTCACTGACAGCAGGAAAAGAATGCTTCTGACTATCCGCCAGCCATAACGATTTTGCCTGTTCCATTCCTTTATGTTCTTGTTCCATGTTGTCGCCTCCAATGATTTGTTGTGTATAATTTTTCCACAATGCTGAAAATCATACATCTGAAAGGAAACAGGGGCGTCATACATAAAAAAGCAGCCAGCACATAAAAATAAACAAGATAAAAGGAAGGAGTGGACTAACGTGTCAACAAAGCAGCCGAAGAAAACATTACCGCCTCAGCACCAAAATGAACGTCCGGGTCTTGAATATAAAATGAACCCTAGACCTGTCTTTGATCGTGAGGTGCAGAATAAAAAGTTAGCAGGAAAAACAGCCATTGTGACAGGTGGAGACAGCGGGATTGGAAGAGCAGTCTCTGTTTTATTTGCGAAGGAAGGTGCCAATGTCGCCATTGTTTACTTAAGTGAACATCGTGATGCCGAGGAGACGAAGGACTATATTGAGAAAGCGGGAGGCCGTGTCATCTTAATTGCAGGTGATTTAGGGGATGAGGCTTTTTCTAATGAGGTCGTCAAAAAAACAAAAGATGCCTTCGGTTCCATTGATATTTTGGTGAATAACGCCGGGGAACAGCATCCGCAAAAAAGCATTGAGCAAATTACCTCGCATCAGCTTCTTCGGACGTTTCAAACGAATATTTTTGCCATGTTTTATTTAACAAAGGCTGTTCTTCCTCATTTAAAAAAAGGAAGCAGTATCATTAATACAGCCTCTGTCACCGCCTATAAAGGGCATGAAACATTGATCGATTATTCATCCACAAAAGGGGCGGTCGTTACCTTTACGAGATCATTATCTTTATCGCTCATTAAACAAGGGATTAGAGTGAATGGAGTAGCTCCCGGTCCTATTTGGACACCGCTGATTCCCTCAACCTTTACGGAAAAAGAAGTCTCTGAATTTGGCGGAGATGTCCCAATGGAACGTCCTGGTGAGCCAGTAGAGCTTGCGCCAAGTTATTTATTTTTAGCGAGCGAAGACTCATCTTATATGAATGGACAAATGCTGCATGTGAATGGCGGGACCATTTTAAATGGATAAACAAAAAACTTGCGGTAAAGAGACGAGTTACTGTCTCTCTGCCGCAAGTAAAATCATCATGATTGATGTAAGCAGTGTTCTGCATATTGAGCTGACAAGTCATTGAATCGCTTTTCATCACGCTGATCCAGTGCCTTATCAATCTCTTCTCTTAGGAAGGTTAAGCGCTGTTTATAAAGCGCCTCATCTAAAACCATTTGAATATAGATGTCTAAAATGGTGACGCCGTTTTCTTCGGTTTTTTGGGTGTTGCGGGACTTCATGAGCTCAGCATACGTTTTTTTCTCTTTCATAAAGAATCCCCCCGATGCCTTTTTTATAGTATATGGATTGGCGGAGAAAAAATCAACAAGAATTTATAATTTTTAGACAATTTATTTTTGAGCAGAATCGACACCACTTGTCCAATCGACAGGATGTGATATATCTTTAAAAATGGCTTTTCGATAGATCGAATGGACTAAAAAATATGATAAAAAGATGATTTTTAATAAATTTTGAAAAAATCCTGTCGTTTCTTATATGTTGGTGATAGATTAATAGTATCTAAAATAACCAAATATTAACACAGGAGGAAATGAAGTGTCAGGAATTAGTGAAACACCTTTAGATTCATACGTCATTAATCAAACAACAATGGCGGTCCTTCCAGTTGAAGAAGGAAAAAGAGTATATTCAAAAGTTATAGAAAGAGAGACAAGCTTTTACGTTGAATTAAAGCCCCTGCAAATTATTGAACGCAGCTGCAGATTCTTCGGCTCAAGCTATGCAGGCAGAAAGGCGGGAACATACGAAGTAACAGGAATTTCTCACAAACCCCCAATTGTGATTGACTCATCCAATCATCTGTATTTTTTCCCAACCTATTCATCCAACCGTCCTCAGTGCGGCTGGATCTCCCACAAATACATTCATACCTTCCAAGAATCATCCCTCGGAGACACGGTGGTCACCTTTACAAACGAGCAAACCGTCAAACTTGATGTCTCATATAAATCATTTGAGAGTCAGGTGCACCGGACAGCATATCTCCGAACGAAATTTCAAGATCGTCTCGATGGAGGTCTTCCGAAGAAACAAGAATTTATGCTGTATCCAAAAGAACAGCAGCTCAATCTCGTATACGATTTTATATTAAGGGAGCTTCGAAACAAATATTAGTCAAAAGCCAGCGGCAGAGCAGCCGCTGGACCTCTTATCCAGCATGAATGAAATGCAAAAAGGCGCCGCTACATCATAAAGAAGAATTCATTGAAACCAAATACGTATGTCTCGTCGTCTATTGGTTGTTTGGGAAATGACAGGGAAATGTGAATCCTTAGACATATTTTCATTCATTTATCCATAAATCACAGAAGAGACACGAGCTTGTCTGTTACAATAAAAGAAATCTTATGTGGTAAAGGATGCTTATATTTGACCGATATGAACGAATGGGATGAAGAAATGGAGGCTCTGTATGAAAAAACAATCACATTTGGTGCTGCTATTTATCCTAACTTTGACATTACTAGCAGCCTGTCAGCAAGCAGGTCAGCCGCCTTCAAAGCAAGACACAAAAGAAGCTGCTTATGAACAATGGGTGCAGTCTTATATGGATGAGTTAAATAAAGCATATGAAAATATGACCGGTCAGTTTATCTCAGATGGACATGGAAAGATCCAAACAAATAAAAAATTGACAGAAGCGACGAAAGCATTTGATCGTGTGATTCAAAAAGGGCTTGATCATCAAGAAGTTCCAGCTGCTTACCAAAAGGCCGATCAACAATTAAAGACAGGCCTTGCTTCATTTGAAAAAGGGATCAGTAAGGTGGAAAAGCTCTTGAAGCATCCCGATCAAGAAAAGCTGTTTATTTCCGCTACCCATCATTTTCAGGATGGCTTGCAGCAGACAGCCGCATTTATGGAAGAAGTAGGTCAGATTCAGCAATCATCCTAAAAAAGCCTGGAAGTAAACCTTCCAGACTTTTTTAGATGTGAAGGATTTTCTTTAAACGGCGAACGCCCTCTTGAATCATGCTTTCGTCCGTACAGGCGAATCCTAGCAGTAATCCCTTTCGATTGCTTTCAAAACAATAAGGACTTAATGGATAAATGCCAACGCCAGCTGCTTTTGCTGCCTCAATGCTTCCTTTTTCATCAAAGTCTTGCGCTCCTTCTAAAAAGACATGAAGGCCCGTATCGGTTCCGTAGATACGGAAGTGTTTGTCAAAGTGATGTGTCAAAAGGGCTTCCATCATGGCTGCCTGTCTTTTTTTATACAACTGTCTCATTCGCCTGACATACCGCGTGAATTCTCCTTCTTTGAAAAAAGAAGCGAGTGTGATTTGTTCCATAATGGGCAGCTGCCTTTGAATGAGTGATTGCAGTGCGGCAATTTCTTTCATGACTGCTTTGGAGCCGACAATGGCAGCCAGGCGGATGCCAGGTGCCAGCACTTTTGAGAAGCTTAAGATGTAAATCACATGCTCGGGTGCTTCTGAAAATAGGGAAGGGAGCGGCCCGCCATGGTAACGATAATCCCCATCAAAATCATCCTCTAATATATAAGACTGATGGCTGACAGCAAACTTCAGCAGCAGCTGCCTTCTGTTTACACTCATACATACTCCAGTTGGACGCTGATGGGAGGGCGTCACAGCAATCAGTTTTGTTCGCCGGGGCAATGTGTTCACCACCATTCCTTCTTCATCAACTGGTGCGGGGTGAATGTTCATTTCGCGATGCATAAACGACAGCCTTGCCCCAGGGAAACCTGGATCTTCAACAGCCACTGTATCACCTTTTTTAAGCAATACCTGTGAAATCAAATCAATGGCTTGCTGCGTACCACCTGTTAACACCATTTGATCTTCTTCTACATCAATCCCGCGTTCAACAGATAAATATTGGCGTATTTCTGAACGCACCTCCCATAATCCATGCGGTGAGGAATAGCCCCAATCCTTCATATCTAATCGCTGTAATGCTTTCATGAGCGAGCGCTTCCATATGTTTTGAAAGTGTGCATCGATGGCTGGCTCCTGATGACGAAAATCAATATCAAGCTTCTCATGAAATTGATTGGCTGACAGCCAATGATCCATTTGTTTTTCGGCTTCTTCAAAGTGAGGTCTTGTCGGAGGTGAAAAAGGCGGTTCACTTTGATAGGGAGGGGAAGCTGTATATTGATCGCTTGAAATGACCTTGGTACCGCCTCTTCTAGATGTGCTCACGTAACCTCTTGCCAGCAGCTCATCATAGGCAAGCTGTACGGTTGATCTTGATACATTAAGCTCCTGTGCTAACACTCTTGTCGGTGTTAACTGATCGTCAGGATGCAGTTTTTGTGTATGAATTTTTTGAATGATCTCAGTCACGATTTGCTGCCAGAGCGGAGTAGCGCTTGAACGGTCTAAATGAATATACATCGTGCACCTTCTCTCGTTTTCACATCATAAGTTGATGATGACACTGAATTATGGACTGGTCAATAGTGTCATTTTTGGATGTAGGAAGTAAGCCAAATGGTGTGTACACTGTTCTCATATGCAATGACATAGAGGAGAGAGTCAAATGATCCCAGCATCCAAAGAGGAAACGGCACACTTATCCATCATCCCGTTTATTTTCGTTTTACTTGGTCTTTTTATGATTACGATTGCTGTGAATCTGCAAGTGCCCCTTTATACGGCGTATGCAGAACACGCAGGGTACGGAAAGGCGGCAACAGCACTTGTATTTGCCGCGTATGTCTTCGGACTTATTCCAGTTTTGCTTTTTCTTGGCGGCATTTCTGACCGGGTTGGACGCAAACCGATTTTATTGGTTGCGCTTAGCTTTTCGTTATGTGCCACCTTGTTGATGATTATCCACCCTTCCATACAGATGCTCTTTGCTGCCCGGCTCTTGCAAGGTGTCGGACTTGGTCTTAGTGTTGGAACATGCACCGCATATTTGATTGCTTTATATCCAGAGAAGTCAGGCTGGATTCCAACTTTTATTGCACTATGCAGTTCGGTTGGATTTGGGGGCGGTGCTCTTTTTACGGCACTTCTTTCTTTTCAGCGTGTGTCCCTCACGCCGCTTAGCTATTGGATTGTGCTGGCTTTTTTGATCTTAACCATTGTGGGTGTCTTCTTTTTCGTGCCGCCTGTCCAAGGAGATTCAGGTAAACCGATGATGAACATGCCAAGATTTCCAAAAGGAACAATGCCGGCGAATGCAGCCATTGCTATCGCATGGTCGGTGTGCGGCCTTGTCATTTCAATTTTGCCAGCACAGCTTAAACTAAATGGTTATGAATTGTGGGTAGGGCCAGCGCTCTTTTTAATTAATATGGCAGGTGTCCTGATGCAGCCCTTTGTGCGCAAGATGAATAGCAGCACAGCGCTCCTTTTGGGGTTTATCTGTCTTCCGTGCGGATATGGCCTCTTACTATACGGTGCAAGCAGCGGGTCTATTTTCCTTGTACTTGCCGGAACGATGCTGGCGGGTACTGCCTGCTATGGATTTACTTATTTAGGTGGCCTTCAGCTCATTGTTGAGCGAGGGAAAAAGGAGGCGGCTAGAGCCGTTGCAGGGTATTACTTGTTTGCCTATTTAGGACTTGGTATTCCGAGTGTTTTTGTTGGACTCTTTGCTGATATATACGGTACTCAGATCGTGTTAACCCTCTTTCTCTTGATCGTTTTGGCTGCCTGCCTCATTCTCTTGATCTCAGGGGTCAGGCAGAAACAAAAGTAAGATGTCCATCTTTCTCTTTCTCTTCCAATTCGTTTAAAATATAGGCAAGAGAGGGGAAGATGAACATGAAAAAAGTGCAGCTTGACGGCGCAGCGTGCAGGTCGCAAGAAGAGCTTCATGACCAGCTAAAAACAGTTTTACACCTTCCTGACTATTATGGGAAAAACCTTGATGCCCTTTGGGACTGTTTGACAGGAGAGGTGACTCTTCCAGTTGAACTGACATGGGTGAATTTTCAAACGAGCAAAGACGCTCTTGGTGATTATGCTGAGAGCTTGCGTCAGTTATTTCAAGAAGCAGAAGAAGAACTGAATGGACAATTTCAATTGAATATTCAATAAGAGAAAAAGCAGCCGCTGCCGCAGGCTGTTTTTTGAGTTTTCGTCTTTTTTATACCGCTATTGAATATTTCACTAGATGTGATAATATATGAACTGTCGCTTAATTGATAATGATAATCATTTATGGCGGATAGAGCTTGATAGAAAGTGAGAAACCTGTATGAAGTTGTATCAATTAAGTTTGTTATTTGTATGTTTGGCATGTATATCTCTGTTTGTCGGCGTACAGGATCTGTCCATTTTAGAACTGTTTCATTTAACAGATGAACAAGTGCACACGTTAGTTTCAAGCCGCCTCCCGCGTCTCGTGAGTATTGTGCTTGCTGGTATGAGCCTTAGTTTATGCGGCTTTATTATGCAAAGCATGACGAGGAATAAATTTGTTTCACCAACCACTGCAGGAACGATGGATTGGGCGAAGCTTGGTATTTTAGCAGCAATGCTTGTTTTTACACATGCGAATACGCTTATGAAAATGGGGATTGCGTTTCTATTTACTTTAGCTGGGAATCTTCTTTTCTTAAAAATCCTGCGGCATATCAAGGTGAATGATACGATTTATGTACCATTAGTCGGCTTAATGTTTGGGGGGATTGTCAGTTCAATATCTACGTTTATAGCCTATAAATATGATTTGATCCAAAACGTATCCGCATGGCTTCAAGGGGATTTTTCTCTTATTGTCCAAGGGCGTTATGAACTGCTCTATGTGAGCGTTCCACTATTGATCATTGCGTATTTATATGCTGACCGCTTTACAGTGGCAGGCATGGGCGAGAGCTTTGCTGTCAACTTAGGTTTAACGTATAAACGTGTGATGGCAGTTGGTTTGGTGATCGTTTCAATGATTACGTCTGTCACCATTTTAACTGTCGGGATGCTGCCATTCCTTGGATTAATCATTCCGAATATTGTTTCGATCTACCGCGGCGATCACTTGAAAAAAAGCCTCCCGCATACAGCTTTACTAGGAGCTATTTTTGTTCTGATTTGTGATGTGCTCGGAAGGGTGATCATTTATCCATATGAAATATCGGTTGGGCTCATGGTAGGCATCATCGGGAGTGCGATCTTCCTGTACATGTTATTAAGGAGGAAACGCTATGCATAAGAAACGTATATTATGTCTAATTGCAGCCATTGCAGCCGTGTTGATCGTAATTTTTATTACCTTTCAAATGGGGTACTGGCCGTACACAGTCCCAAGCCGTTTAAAGAAAGTGCTTGCGATGACATTAACGGGAGGCGCGATTGCCTTTTCATCTGTTGTCTTTCAAACTTTGACCAACAATCGAATCTTAACGCCGAGCATATTGGGCTTAGACGCACTGTACTTGTTTTTGCAAACAGCGATTATTTATGTGTTTGGGTCGACTCATTTAATGATCGTCAATAAGAATATTAATTTTTTCCTTTGCGTTGGGCTGATGATTCTATTTTCTGTATTGCTGTATACAGTCATGTTCAAACGCAAAAATAAACACATTTTCTTACTTCTGCTAGTTGGAATTGTGTTTGGGACATTATTCAAAAGTCTTTCTTCGTTTATGGAAATGCTGATCGATCCGAATGAATATCAGGTCGTACAGGATAAATCCTTTGCAAGCTTTAATCACATGAACACGGACATCTTACTGATTGCTTCTGTTTTATTTGCGGCGCTGTGTGTTTACATTTGGACTTTCCGCTCCAAATTAGATGTCATGTCTCTTGGCAAGGAACATGCGGTGAATCTAGGCATTGACTACGACAGCATCACAAAAAAAATGCTGATCGTGATAGCTGTCCTTGTGTCTATCGCAACGGCACTTGTCGGACCAATTACGTTCCTCGGCTTACTCGCCGTAAACGTCGCACGAGAGCTTTTTCGGACATACCGGCATACATACTTGCTATTAGGCTCTTTTTTTATCAGCGTGATTGCCCTTGTAGGCGGGGAATTTCTTGTAGAAAAGGTATTTACTTTTCAAACGCCGCTTAGTGTGTTGATTGATTTAGTCGGCGGACTGTATTTTATTTATTTACTGTTAAAGGAGAGTCGTTCATGGTCTTGATGAAGGGCGTCAGTAAGGCGTATAACGGAAAAACAGTGCTTCACGACACAACGATCAGTGTGAAAAAGGGACAGCTGACGTCTCTCATTGGTCCGAATGGTGCGGGGAAAAGCACGCTTTTATCCATCATGAGCCGGCTGATTCAGCCAGACTCAGGTGCAGCTTATTTAGAAGACAAGCCATATAGTGCATACCCTCCGCAGGAACTTGCAAAGAAGATGAGTATTTTAAAGCAGGCCAATCATATGAATGTGCGGCTGACCGTTCGGGAGCTTGTCAGCTTTGGCCGTTTCCCTTACTCGCAGGGTCATCTGACAAAAGAGGATGAGAAGATGATTGATGTGTCCCTCCAATACATGAAGCTTGCCGATATCCAGCATCAATATGTAGAAGAACTGAGCGGTGGACAAAGACAAAGAGCTTTTATTGCAATGGTGCTGGCGCAGGATACAGATTATATTTTCTTAGATGAGCCTTTAAACAATTTGGATATGAATCATTCTGTCGAGATGATGAAGCTCTTTCAGCAGCTCGTCAAAGATCTTGGGAAAACAATTGTTGTGGTTCTTCATGATATTAACTTTGCCTCTGTGTATTCCGATCATATCGTCGCCTTAAAAGATGGACAGGTCATTAAAGAAGGTGGAGTGGACGACGTGATTCAAACAGAAGCACTTGAACAAATTTATGACATGCGCATACCGATTGAAGTTATTCGCGGTGAGCGTATTTGCTTATATTTTTCTTAAAAAATGAAGAGGTGATTACGTATGAAAAAATGGACTTGGATGATGACTATATTAATAGCAATCGTGGTACTCGCTGCCTGCGGGAACCAAGGAAAAACTGAAGGCACAAAAGGGGAAACCGTCACGGTAAAAGACATGCTGAATAAAGATGGTGTAAAGATCAAGAAAAACCCGAAAAAAGTGGTCGTGTTTGATATGGGAAGTCTTGATACGTTAGACAAACTAGGTGTGAATGTAACAGCTTTACCGAAACAAGTGGTGCCTAAATATTTATCTAAATATGAAGGAGACAAATATGAAAATGTCGGCGGATTAAAAGAGCCGAACTTTGAAAAAATTGCAGAAATCAAGCCGGATTTAATCATTATCCAGCACCGTCAAGCAGATGCATTCGATGAATTTTCTGAAATTGCCCCTACGATTTATATGGATGTAGACAATGCCAATTATATGGAATCCTTTAAAAAGAATGTCAAAACTTTAGGCAAGATTTTTGATAAAGAAGACAAAGTTAAAGAAGAACTTGCAGCCATTGATCAAAAAGTGGACGCTTTAAAGAAAGAAGCAAAAGAGTTAAAGAAAAATGGGCTGGTGATCATGGCGAACGACAGCAAAATGACAGCGTTCGGACCTAAGTCAAGATACGGTCTCATCCACGATGTGTTTGGTATCACACCGGCAGATCAAAAGCTTGAGCCATCTGATAAACACGGTCAAAGCATTTCGTATGAATACATGGTCAAAACGAACCCAGACTATCTTTTTGTCGTTGATCGAGGCGCAGCGATCGGAGAAGAAACGTCTGCGAAACAGCTTGTTGAGAATGATTATGTGAAATCAGTCAAAGCGGTCAAAAACAACCATGTGGTGTATTTGAACTCTGACATGTGGTATTTATCTGGCGGCGGCCTTGAATCATTCACTGCCATGATTGATGAAATAAAACAAGGAATTAGCCAAAAATAATGGACGAAAGCTGCTCATCTTGAGCGGCTTTTTTATTGTGGATTCATAAAAATATGTTGCATGCAGGAAACTTTCATCAAAATATGTTATAGTGGAACCTACATTGATAGACTAAGATAGAGTGAGGGTTCGGAAAGGATGAAGGAAAAAAGATCAAAAAGAAGACTAAGGCCTTGGGTAAAAGCCGTGCTGTTTATCATGGCATTTGTCATGGTGATGGCAGTGTCCGTGACTGGATACGCATACTATAAAATTTCAAAAGCGTCGAATAAGGCGCAAGTATCATTAGAAAGAGGAGACACCTCGCAAAAGCGTGTGAAAGCTTTTGATCCAGGAAAGGACAGCTTTTCGGTGCTGCTGCTTGGAATTGACAGCCGTCCAGGTGAAACGGTAGACGAAGCAAGAAGTGATGCGGTCTTACTGGCGGCGGTGAATCGAACAGACAAAACCATTAAGCTTCTCAGTATTCCTCGTGATGCTTATGTGGATATACCGGGGAGAGGATATGATAAAATTGCTCACGCCCATGCGTTTGGGAGTGCAGATTTGTCAGTCAAAACGGTCGAAAACTTGTTGAACATTCCTGTAGACTATGTGATTTCAGGGAACTTTAAGGCGTTTCAAGACATTGTGGATGAGTTAAATGGAATTGACGTAACGATTAAAGATGAAGGTATCGCAAAACAAATGGAAAAGGATTCAAAAGGGAAAGTTCATGTGCAAACAGGAACACATACGTTAAATGGTGAAGAAGCTTTAGCCTTTGTGAGAACGAGAAAGGCTGATAGTGACCTCATGCGCGGAAAACGCCAAATGGAAGCACTTCAAGCCATCTTCGAAAAATCTAAATCGATTTCTTCGATCCCGTCATATGACAACATCATTGATACGCTTGGTGATAATGTCTCAACCAATCTTTCCATGAAGCAGTTCATCGGTCTTTTTCCATTACTGAGCTCATTGAAATCAGTGGATACGATTCAGCTAAAGGGCCATGATTATCAGCCTGGGAATGTGTATTACTTTGAGTTAGATGGACCAGGATTAGAAGAAGTTAGAACAGAGCTGAGAAAACAGCTTGAATTATCATAAATAAGAAGGAGCCTGCCGCCGCGGCAGGCTTTTTTCTTTGAATGTGTACCACGCCGCATTTCAGCAAGAAGTTAATTTGCTTGATGCAGAAAATATCCAGTCAGCAGTTCCTCTACCCGGTGACGTATACGCGGATTAAAGTATTTATGCTTTTCTTCATAGCCATTTATGATAAATAGATACGTTGTAAATCCTTCATCGTGTTCAATTTGCTGTACCTTCATGTTTTCTTTACGTAAATGCTGCTTCAGTTCGTAAAGTGCTTTCTGTGCTTCCTTTAACACGGAGGTCACAAGCTGAATGTATGGTTCATTTAATTTAAATGTTTGATGTTGTTTTAAGTGTGTCAGATCACGATTGAGGATGGAGATGACCATTGGGAGAAAGATGGCCTGTTCCATCATCTGAAGCTGTATTCTTGATAGTCTTGTCATGTCCAAGCCTGCTTTCTTTATGAATAGAACAAATGTTCTTGTTTATTATATCGAATGAGTCAAACAATCTCAAGGGGGCGAGTGGGATTCATTTGTATATTTTTATGTTTTCCATGTAAAATGAAATGTAGACAAACCTTGAAGGAGTCAAACAAGTTGACATCATTTCTTTCTCTACTTACTCATGAAAATATCACATCATTTTTTGAAAGCTACAAGGCTTTTGGACCAATTGTCGCTATATTGCTTCCTCTGATTGAAGCATTTCTTCCGTTTTTACCACTTGTGGCGTTTGCGGTGGCCAATGCAAATGCATTCGGCCTTTGGGAAGGCTTTTTATTAACCTGGATCGGTGCAAGTGCAGGGTCTATTCTTGTCTTTTTACTGATCAGAAAATTTGGACAGATGAGAATGCTGAACTTTATCAGCAGACACCCTTCCATTAAGAAATTGATGCTTTGGGTAGAGAAGCGGGGATTTGGTCCGTTATTTATTTTACTCTGCTTTCCTTTTACACCTTCTGCGGCTGTCAATGTTGTCGCAGGCTTATCAAGAATTAGCATGTGGCAATTTTCATTAGCTGCTTTAGCTGGTAAGTGTGTCATGCTCTTTATCATTAGTTTTATCGGTTATGATCTTTCTGCTTTAGTAAAGAATCCGTTAAGAAGTGTTTTTGCGGTTCTAGTTATCGTTTTATTATGGTATGTTGGAAAGAGAGTAGAAAATAGGTTGAATATTCGAATGAGCAAGCGTGAGGACAAAGGAGGCTCTTAATGAAAAAGAAGCCATTGCTATGGTTGATGATTATTACATGCATCGTCTTATTGTTCCAGGTAAAGAATTTCATGTTTGTGAAGTATAAAGTAGAAGGGGTTAGTATGGACCCTACATTTACAGATGGAACAGAATTATTAATCAACAAGTTCTCGCCAAAACTCACGAAAATTAGCCGGTTTGATTATGTGTTATTTCACGGACCCAAAAATCAAATTTTGATCAAACGGGTCATTGGGCTCCCAGGAGAATCGATCAAGTATGTAGATGATCAGTTATTTGTCGATGGGGAAAAATGGAAAGAACCCTATTTAAAAGAGCAGAAAAAAAATAAAATGGGGAATGTCCTGACAGGAGATTTTCAGCTGAAAGCTATCACAGGACAAGATAAAATCAAAAAAAACCATTACTTCGTGATCGGAGATAACCGAATACATAGCTTCGACAGCCGGCATTTTGGAACGATTTCAAAGGATCAAGTAGTTGGTGTCAAAAGAAATCAGAATGAATAAAAGAAGAGGCGCTCTGCACATGCAAAGCGTCTCTTTTTTTATTTTGCGGCTTTATATTCAGGATGTCTTTTTGCCCAGACATGATGTAAGAATCGAAAAAACGGTGGCAGCATCGCAATGACAAGAATGATTCTAACGACTTGTACAGCTACTACAAAGGTTGAATCCTCATGGAGTGTGACTGCTGTTGTTGCCATTTCTGCAATACCGCCAGGCGAAAAGGCAAGAATGGCTGTAATGACAGAAATGCCTGTGACCTCTGCAATGGCAATTGAACTGAGAACCGTTGCAGCAATCAGTCCAGCTGAGCTGACGACGGCCACAATTAACGTGTTTTTTAGCCCGACAAACATCTGTTTATTCATTTTTGAACCGATGGTTGCACCTAGAAATACCTGTGACGCGATATTCGCTTGTGCTGGCCAGTAAGGAATCAAATCATGACCTATGAGCGCACCTGCACCTACTTGAAGAGCTGCAACTCCTAACATACTGCCAATCAGCCAAGGGGCAGGGAAATGAAGACGAACCGCGAGGCGTGACATAAGCCAGGCACCTAAAATAAGTGCGATACTCCACGAGATATTTGACAGGGTGAAAACGCCGGATGAAAAGGCGCTCCCTTGCACGGTTGCAGCTGCATCCGCTGGATTTTTTGTATTTAAATAGAACACCGTAAATGGGATGGTGAGTACCACCATTAATACACGTGTTGTTTGTACGAGACTGACAACGGCTGTATTTGCTCCAACCTCTTGGGCAATCCCTGGCATAGCAGATAAACCGCCTGGTGCTGTTCCGACAAAACTGGTCAGCATATCTGTTTTACTCAGCTTCCATAAGGCAAAGCCAGAGAGCATCGCCAGTAGAATAGAAAAAACGAGCATGAAACTCACAGGGAGCCAATGTTCAGTGAAAATATGAAGAACTTTCATGTTCATTTTCTGTCCGAGTTCGATTCCGAGAATAAATTGACCAAGGAGTAGCCATCTGCTGTGGATACGCAAGGTGTTGTTTCCTTTACGCTGAAACAGGGCGGGACGTCGCATGGCAATAAATGCAGCCGTGATTAATGTTCCGATCATCCAGCCAATAGACATTCCTGTTAAAGACAAAAGAAATCCACCTAAACCGCTTATCGCGATCAAAATGAGATCGGTTCGAAGGCTGTTTCCTTGTTTCATCACATGTAAACCTTCTTCCTATAAATTTGTTCAGTAAGTGAAATGTTGTTATCTTCACTATAATACAAAAGTCTCTATAAATAAAATACGAATTTTTTTACCAATTTCATAAGATTATCTTATCGAGAATCAGATTGCCTATTGATATAAATAGGTTCGTAATTTTTACTAAGAAGCAAGGTAATATGCAACGATTTTCCCCTATTTTGGTTATCTGTTGACTATCATTTTCAATTACACTACAATCCTTAGTGTGAGGTGATGACATGAAAATTCCTTCTTTTAAATATAATGAAAAGGGATTGAATCGCTTTTTCGGTCCTTTAGAGGGAAGGATTATGGAGATCCTTTATCAAGGTGAGGGTATGCCGATTAAAGAAGTGCAGCAGAAGCTGTCAGATGAGAAGCCGATTAATTTCAACACGGTGATGACTGTGCTGAACCGCTTAACCGAAAAGGGAATTGTCGAGAAGAAAACAAAAGGGCGTTCATCTATTTATAATCCCATTTTAACAAAAGAAGAATTTCTAAATGAGCAGACAAAATGGATTACCCAAGGGCTGATGGACGATTTTGGTCCACTGGCAGTGAATCATATGGTGGATGCAATTGAAAGTGCTGACCCTGAATTACTCAAAGTGCTTGAAGCAAGGCTGGCATCCAAAAAAGAGGAGCAGCAAAATGAATAAAATGAAATCGAGCCTGCTGTTTTTAGGCGGTATATTGATTGGTTTAACGATTTTTTATCAGATGGGTTATTACGTGCTTTCAAGCTTTTTTGGCTGGAATCAAGCATATAATCTTATTCATGTATGCCAATCTGTTCTCGAATTCTATGGATTCACTCCTTTGAAATATTTTCTAGATGCTTTAGTCCTCTACACACTGGGATTTGCGATTTTCTATATGACGAAGCAAATCAAAACGTACATTCAATTCAAGCAAAATCTGATGCTTGCAGTCGATTACCACTCGACCGAATCTTTATCTGAGAAATATGCAAATGACATCATTGTGTTTCATTGTCATGAACCGCTTGCTTTTGCCATGGGGATGCTTCACCCAAAGGTTTACTTATCAACGTCTCTCATGGACATGCTGGATGAAGAGGAGATTGACGCTGTTGTTTATCATGAATTACACCACAAATACAGCTATGATCCTTTAAAGGCTTTCACATTCTCAATGCTCACAAAAGTCATTTGGTACATTCCAGTGTTAAAGCATATGAGACAAAGCTATTCCGTTTTTCGTGAAGTGATCGCAGATGACTATGCGATTCGGCAGACAGGCACTGAGCTTGGAGTAGGGCAAGCCCTTTTGAAGCTGATTAAAAAGAGAACGCAGTTTCAAAAACAAACGAAGTTTGCGGTATCCTTTGGAGATCGGGCATTGAATTTAAGAATACAGAAGATCTTAAATCCAACATACAATATTCCTTTCAATGTACCCATCATTCCCATTGTCACATCAACCATTCTCATGGTGGCCTTAATGATTATGCTTAACCTAAATTACTAATTTTTTTTACTTATTAACATTACATTATGTAGTGTAAAAACAGGAGGAAATCACTATATGAAAACGAATCAAGAAATAGGAACACTTTTTGTACGTGTTATTTTAGGTATTATCTTCTTTCTACACGGACTTCAGGCATATCAAGGAGGTCTGGGAGGAACAGCGGCATTCTTTGGACAAATCGGTGTACCGGAATTTATGGCCTATATTGTAAAGACAATTGAGCTGGTCGGTGGTATCGCCTTGATTTTAGGTCTAGGAACACGTATTTTCGCAGCATTATTTGTACCAATTATGGCTGTGGCGATTATTACGGTTGGTTTTTCTAAAGGATTTGTTGGTGGTTATGAATTTGAACTATCGCTGCTTGTCATGGCCCTTTATTTAACACTCAGCGGCAGTAAGATGCTGTCCATTGATGGGTTGCTAAAACATCAGCAGCAAAGCAATAAAGCAAAATTTCATTAAACGATCATGAAAAAAACTCCTTCTGCTATTTGTGGCAGAGGAGTTTTTTTATTTATCAAATTGTCGTTTTCACGTTTGAAAAAGTGAAAGAGATGAGGGATTTATTGAGAATAGTATTTTATTTGATAGATTGAATGAACAAAAAGACGATTTCATTTTTTGACGGAACATACGATCTCCTATTAAAATAGGACTATCTAAGACACATGGTGCGTTAAAAGATATAAAAACCATACAGCATGCTGCTGTTCATCTTGAGCGATACGTTTCATCAGCTCTTTTGTTCCTTGATCCCGGACATAATCTGATATCGTTAAGTAAAAATCAACCGTTCTTTGTTCATCTTTAAATGCGAAAATAAGCCCTTCTCTAAATTGATCTGGACAAGGTTCTGTTACGCTTGGTTTGTGATTTTTACCTGTTAAAGAATAATACAGCTTTGAAAATAGTTGATAGTGTCTGACTTCATCCTGGCGTATTTCTTGAATGATTTTTTTTGCCTCAGGAGTTTTTGCTCTTTGAGCAAGTTTTTCGTAGCATTGGATCGCAGAATATTCACCATTGATTGCTTTTTCAAGGTCTGAAATGATTCTTGTGTTTTGGCGCATGTCATATGGCGGGTAGTCGTAATAACCGTAATACATGATATTGCCAGCCTCCTTTGAGTTCATGATGGTTTATGATATGAGATGAGTAAGGAAAGGTGCCTATATCTTTTTAGGAAGGAGAAGGGGAAAATAGCTATTTACTTTTATTTTCGCTAGAATATGAGTACATAAGAAAGGTGTTGTGGAGCGTGGAGATTCAGTTTTTAGCAGGCAGATCGGGGAGTGGAAAAACGACTGCAATCTTAGAGGAAATCAAAGAACAGCTTCGGCTTGATCCGTTGGGTCCGCCAATCATTTTTTTAGTCCCGGATCAAATGACATTCTTAATGGAATACGAGCTTGCAAAAACGTCTGAAGCTGGCGGGATGATCAGGGCCAAAGTATTTAGTTTCACGCGTCTTGCTTGGTCTATTTTACAGCAGACTGGTGGAGCGAACCGGCAATTTGTGACAAGCACAGGAATTCAGATGCTTTTAAGAAAAGTGATTGAAGAGGAGAAAGAAAAGTTTAAGGTATTCAAAAAAGCGAGTGATAAGCCGGGGTTTGTCGAGCAAATCGAAAAGACGATGGCTGAGTTCAAGAGATACTGCATGCTGCCTGAGGATATTGAAAAAATTTCATTACAGAGCATGCATTCAGAGTATACAGAAGAAAGACGGGCAGCCGAGAAATTGCATGATCTGCATGTTCTTTATCAGCAGATGGAGCAGCATTTACAAGATGAATATGTGCACTCAGAAGACTATTTGACGCTTCTCACGGAGCAAATTCCTTTATCTGAAGAAATAAAAGGAGCACACATTTATATAGATGGTTTTTATCAATTTACACCGCAGCAGCTTCTCGTCATTGAACAGCTTTTGCTGCATGCTGAGAAAATAACGGCTGCTTTCACAGTGGATCGTTCCTATCATGATAAACAGCCAAATGAACTTGATTTATTTCGTATGACAGGTAAAACGTATTTCCAGCTCTATCAGCTTGCTAAAGAGTGCGGCGCGTCCATTTCTGAGCACATTTTGGAGAAAAATAACCGTCATCTTCATACGTCGGATCTTGCTTATTTAGAACGGCAATATGAGCAGAGACCGGTGAAGCCATATCAGGAAATAACCCCTCATCTCACAGTGTCTAAAAGTGCGAGTAAACGAGCTGAAATTGAGGGAGTAGCGAGAGAAATTCTTCATTTAGTGAGAGAAGAAGGACTTAGACTGCGAGATATTTCGATTGTAGCGCGGCATGTAGACGACTATAAAGATACGTTAAAAGAGGTTTTTCGAGATTACGATATTCCATTTTTTATTGATGGAAATGAATCGATGCAGTATCATCCGCTCATTGAATTAATTCGTTCAAGCTTGGATGTCATAAAAGGAAACTGGCGTTATGAGGCCGTGTTTCGCTGCGTGAAGACAGAGTTCTTATTTCCGCTCGAACTTGCCAAAAACAAAGCGAGAGAACAGGCAGACCAGCTTGAAAACTACTGTATTGCTTATGGTGTAAAAGGAGAACGCTGGACAAACGGTTCCCGTTTCCATTACAGACGATTCCAATCCTTAGATGAGGATTTTGGACAAACAGATCAAGAAATTGAAATGGAACAGATGCTGAATGATGTAAAGGAATGGATCGCACCGCCGCTTTTCCAATTGCAAAAAAGGCTGAAAAAAGCGCAAAAGGTAAAAGACATGGTAGAGGCAGTCTATGTCTTTTTAGAGGAAATACAAGTGCCTGATAAACTTGAAAAGGCTAGGCTGGAAGCTGAAGAAGCAGGTAGATTAGCTGAAGCCATGCAGCATGGACAAGTATGGGATGCTGTTATTCAATTAATGGATGAATTTGTTGAAATGCTCGGTGAGGAGGAGCTCTCATTTCCTTTATTCCAACAGATGATGGATACAGGATTGGCCTCTTTAAAATTCGCTTTAATTCCGCCTTCACTCGACCAAGTATTTATCGGAAGTATGGATTTATCGAGAATGTATCAAGTGAAGTGTATGTTTATCATTGGGGTAAATGATGGCGTTATTCCCGCACGTCCTTCTGACGAAAGTGTTTTGTCTGAGGATGACCGGGAGTGGTTAAAACGAGCAGGAGCAGAACTCGCAGAGACAGGAAAAGAACGGCTGCTAGATGAGCAATTTTTAATTTACCAGGCGCTGTCGAGTCCATCTCATCATTTGTATCTGTCTTATTCAGTGTCAGATGAAGAGGGGCGCTCTCTATTGCCTTCGCCTCTTATCAAGTATTGTCAGGAGCTTATGCCAAATCATGAGCATACTTTGTATGTGTTAGACCCGGAACAGCTGGATGACAAGGAGCAATTAAAATTTGTAGCGAATGAGCATGTCTCGTTATCGTATACTGTCTCGCAGCTGCAGCAATGGCTCAGCCAATACCCCATCAGTGGTGTATGGTGGAGTGTCTATAATTATTTGATGACGTCATCTCATCGGGATGTATCAAAAAACATCTTGTCGAGTTTGTTTTTTACAAATCGAGCGAAGCGCTTAAAACCTAACGTCACAAAAGAACTTTATGGTGATCACATTCAAGGCAGTGTTTCAAGAATGGAGAAATTCAATGCGTGTGCATTTTCTCACTTTGCTTCCCACGGGTTAAAACTAAAGGACCGGCAATTTTATAAATTGGAAGCACCCGATATCGGCCAGCTGTTTCACTCGGCCTTAAAGCATATTTCAGATACGCTTGTTGAACAAAAAAAGGATTGGAAAAACCTAACGAAGGATGACTGTGTCAACTATTCAAGACATGCAATCGAACAGCTTGCACCGCGTCTTCAAAAGGAAATCCTATTAAGCTCTAACCGACATGCTTATATTAAAGAAAAGCTCCAGAAAATCTTGATTCGAGTCTCTTCTATATTAAGTGAGCATGCAAGAGTGAGTGGATTTTCTCCCGTTGGGCTTGAGTTAGGCTTTGGCGGCCAAGGGCCACTTCCGCCGTTTACTTTTAAATTGAAAAATGGCTGCACGATGGAGCTTGTCGGAAGAATTGACCGGGTGGATAAAGCAGAAGGTTCAAAAGGGCTGCTGTTGAGAATCGTCGACTACAAATCGAGTGAGAAAGGCCTTGATCTAGCAGAAGTATACTATGGGCTGGCCTTGCAAATGCTCACATACTTAGACCTGACGATTACGTATTCAAAGGAGTGGCTCGGTGTAGAAGCAACGCCAGCTGGCATTTTATATTTCCATATTCATGATCCGCTCATTCAAGCACCGATTCCGCTTGCAGAGGATGAAATTGAGCAGGAAATATTCAAGAAATTTAAAATGAAAGGTCTTTTGCTTGAAGATGTAGAAGCGGTAAAGCTAATGGATCAAACGCTTGAATCAGGAAGATCACAAGTCATTCAAGCTGGCTTGAAAAAGGATGGGTCTTTCCGTTCTGACTCTGCTGTTTTAAGTGAAGATCATTTCCATATACTCACACAGCATGTTCGGCGCACGTTTGAAGAGGCAGGCGAAAGAATTACAAATGGCGAGGTAGCCATTAATCCATATAAATTGAAGGATCAAACACCATGCCGCTTTTGTTCATTTAAGTCTATTTGCCAATTTGATGAATCGATAGAGGATAATGAATTTAGAGTGCTTTCATCTGAAAAGGATGATGTTGTGATAGACCGGATCAAAAAAGAAGGGGATCAGTATGCAAATACCAAAACCGAATAACAGTACTTGGACGGATGACCAGTGGGAAGCCATCGTTTCAGAAGGACAAGATATCCTTGTTGCGGCGGCGGCAGGGTCAGGTAAAACAGCTGTTTTGGTTGAACGGCTGATTCGAAAAATGACCCGTCCTGAAGATCCAGTTGATGTGGATCGTCTGCTCGTTGTGACTTTCACAAATGCATCTGCGGCAGAGATGAAGCATCGGATCACAGAAGCACTTGAAAAGGAATTAGCTAAGAACCCCGGGTCCCTTCATATGAGAAGACAGCTGTCGCTCATGAATCGTGCCAATATTTCCACCCTGCACTCCTTTTGTTTGCAGGTTTTGCGCACCTTTTACTATGAGATTGACCTTGATCCAGGCTTTCGTTTGGCTGATCAAACAGAAGGAGAATTATTAGGAGATGAAGTGTTAGATGAACTGTTTGAGGATGAATATAAGGCTGGAAAGCCAGCGTTCTTTGAACTGGTTGATCGTTACACTTCTGACCGTCATGATTTAGATTTGCAATGGCTTGTGAAGAGAATTTATGAGTTTTCCAGATCTCATCCTTCACCTGAACAATGGATGAGGGCATTCCTTTCTCTTTATGATGTAGATGCTCAAACAAAAGTAGAACAATTACCGTTTTACCCATATATCAAAGAGGATCTTTCTCTCGTTTTTCGAAGCTGTCTGGAACTGCTCAAACGAGCTCTAGCCCTATCAAAAGAACCGGGTGGCCCCGCGCCGAGAGCAGAAAATTTTATAGATGATTTAGAGCAGATCAATGAATTAATCAGGCACCAAGATGATTTTGAGAAGCTTTACGAGCTTTTGCCAAACATCAATTTTAAAAGGCTCAAAACATGTAAAGGGGACGAATATGACCCTGTGCTGTTAGAAAAAGCCACAGATGCACGCAATCAAGCAAAAAAACAACTAGAAAAGCTCAAAGATGAATACTTTATGCGCAGTCCCGCCCAGCATTTGAAAAGCTTAGCTGAAATGAAGCCGGTGGTCGAAACACTTGTGGAGCTTGTCATCCAATTTGGACAGCGTTTCGAAAGAGCGAAGCAAGAAAAATCAATCGTGGATTTTTCGGATTTAGAGCATTATTGCTTACGCATTTTAGCAGAGCAGGACGCGGAAGGAAATTTGATTGAAACAGAAGCGGCCAAGTACTATCAACAGCAGTTTGAAGAAGTGCTCGTTGATGAATACCAGGATACAAACCTTGTACAGGAAACGATTTTAAGGCTTGTATCTAAAGGGGAACATGCTGCAGAGGGCAACCTGTTTATGGTTGGTGATGTAAAGCAGTCCATTTATCGTTTTAGACTGGCTGAGCCTATGCTCTTTTTAAACAAATATAAACAATTTACACCAGACGGCGAAGAAACAGGGAAAAGAATTGATTTAAATAAAAACTTCCGCAGCCGTTCAGATGTGTTAGACAGTACGAACTTTTTGTTCAAACAGCTGATGGGGGAAACAGTTGGAGAAATTGATTACGATGAACAAGCTGAATTAAAGCTTGGAGCTAGTTATCCAGAAAGCGAAGATACAACGACAGAAATGCTTCTTGTACATTTAGATCAACAGGAAGCAGAAACTGACGAAGAGCGAGAAGAACTAGAGACCGTACAACTAGAAGCGAGAGTCATTGCTAAAAAAATAAGAGAACTGGTGGAGCAGCCATTTCAAGTGTACGATGCAAAACAGCAAATGACCCGTAACTTGCAGTATCGGGACATTGTGATTTTACTTCGCTCCATGCCTTGGGCCCCGCAAATGATGGAGGAATTGAAGAAGCAGGGAATCCCTGTGTATGCGAATCTTTCCTCGGGTTATTTTGAAGCAACAGAGGTGTCTGTGATTCTTTCTCTGTTAAAAGTCATCGATAATCCATATCAGGATATCCCGCTTGCAGCTGTATTAAGATCACCAATTGTTCATTTAGACGAAAATGAAATGGCACTGATTCGCACGAGTGATAAAAAAGGCACTTATTATGATGCTGTGAAGGCATTTATGAGTGTGACTCATTCAGATCACCCTACATGCAAAAAACTAGAACGGTTTTTCAGGTTGCTGCGTAAGTGGCGTGATTTCTCCATGAATCATTCAGTAGCGGAATTGATTTGGGAAGTATACCGCGATACGCAGTATCTAGATTACGTTGGCGGGATGCCTGGAGGCAAGCAGAGACAGGCGAACCTCCGTGCTCTTTATGATCGAGCGAAGCAGTATGAAAAAGCTGCCTTTAGAGGGCTGTTCCGTTTTCTTCGTTTTATCGAAAGAATGCAGGAGCGTGGAGATGATCTTGGTGCGGCAAAAACGTTCAGTGAAACAGAGGACGTTGTTCGCATGATGACGATCCACAGCAGTAAAGGATTAGAATTTCCAGTCGTCTTTACCGCAGGACTCGGCAGAAACTTTAATATGATGGACTTAAACCAGTCCTACTTGCTTGATAAAGAATTAGGCTTTGGAAGCAAATATATTCATCCAGAGCTGAGAATTAGCTATGCAACATTACCGCTTGTGGCGATGAAAAAAAAGATGAGGAAAGAGCTATTATCTGAAGAGCTGAGAGTTCTATATGTAGCGCTCACAAGGGCTAAGGAAAAATTATTTCTTGTCGGCTCTGTCAAAAATCAGGTGAAGGCATTAAGCAAATGGCAAAATGCTGCAACCGGAGAGGACTGGCTCCTCCCTGATTTTGAACGTTATCAATCGAAAACATACTTAGATTTTATTGGCCCTGCTCTCATCCGTCACCAAGCAATGTCATCTATTTTAGAAGAAACAGGTGATGTTGTTCTTTCACACCCATCAGCATTCACAATCTCATTTACTCAAGCTTCCGATCTTCTAAAAGAAGATATGTCACTTGAAAAGAAGCAGCAGGACGAGGTGGTACAAGCTTTGATGGAAGGTCTGCCTGTTGAAGAATATGGTGATGCTGATGAGAAAGTAGCAGAGAGACTTTCATGGAGATACCCATACCTAGCGGCCTCACAAGTCGGCACAAAGCAGTCAGTTTCCGAGATAAAAAGAATGAAAGAAATACAGGATGAGTATAGTGTTCCTTCTTCTCTTCGAAAAGCCCGTGCCACGATGTATGACCGGCCGGCTTTCATGAAGAAAAAAACACTCACTGCCGCAGAGCAAGGCACCGCAATGCATACAGTCATGCAGCATATTGCGCTTCCTTCTGACGAGCCCTTCGATGAAATCCGTATACATCAGCTGCTCGATTTCTTACAGCAGCGAGACTTGCTAACAAATGAACAAGTCCAGTCAATTGATCAAGAAGGAATTGCAGCTTTCTTCTCTACTTCTATTGGTCAAAAGCTGCGGAAAGCGGACTGGGTGAAACGAGAAGTGTCATTTAGTATGGTGTTACCTGTTAAAGAGGTATACAGCCATATTGATGCAGAGGGGGAGCCTGTCCTTATTCAAGGGATGATTGACTGTTTGTTTGAAACGGATGGAAAACTATATTTACTAGATTATAAAACAGATAGAGTGCAAGGCAGATATACAGACGGTCTTGAAGCAGCTGTACCTATATTGAAAAAGCGCTATGAAACTCAAATAGCGTTATATGCAAAAGCAGTAGAACGTTTAACAAACAGAAAATTAGAGGAGAAAATTCTTTATTTCTTTGATGGTAATTTAGAAATTTCATTATAAATGTATCGGAATGAGAGGTGAATCACATGAGGATTCTGCATACGGCAGATTGGCATTTAGGAAAAACCCTTGAAGGCCGGAGCCGGCTTGATGAGCAAGCACAGTTTTTAGATGAGCTGTATCAAATCGTAAAAGACGAACACATTGATGTCATTGTCATGGCTGGAGACGCCTTTGATACAGTGAATCCGCCTGCTAGAGCAGAACAGCTTTTTTATGAAAGTCTATCCGCCTTATCTGATAAAGGAAAACGTCAGGTCGTGGTCATCTCAGGCAACCATGATAATCCGGATCGACTATCTGCCGCATCTCCTTTAACTAATGATCAGGGGATTCATTTAATTGGTTATCCGACAAATGACATCATCCGCGTCGATGTTCCCTCTTCAAGTGAACGTTTATCCATTGCAGCACTCGCTTATCCGTCTGAAGCGAGACTAAACGAGGTGCTGGCTGAAACATTTGAAGAGAAATTGCTTCGCGATCATTACAATTTAAAAATACAGCAAGCGTTCCAACATTTAAGCACTCAATTTCAAGCCGATACGGTCAATATCGCAACGAGCCATATTTATGTGGCAGGAGGAAGTCAAACAGATTCAGAAAGACCGATTGAAGTAGGCGGTGCATATACCGTTGCGGCAGAAAGCCTGCCAGAAGCAGCCTGCTATGTGGCCCTTGGTCATTTGCACCGCCCGCAAACCATTAAGCGTGCCAAAACGATTGCCCGCTATTCCGGGTCACCTCTTGCTTACAGCTTTTCTGAATCAGGATATGCCAAATCAGTCACAATTGTAGAGGCAAAACCTAATGAAAAAGCAAGCTGGAAAGAAGTGTTGTTATCAAGCGGAAAACCACTTGTGAAATGGAAGGCAACTGAGGGACTGAGTCAAGTGCACGAGTGGCTGGATGAAAAACGGGATCTTCAGGCATGGATTGATTTAGAGATTCATTTAACAGATCAGCTCTCCATAGAAGAGATCCATCAGCTCCGAAAGCAGCATAGCGGGTTTGTCCATATTAGACCGAAATTTAAAGAACTTCAGCAAATGGAAGAACAAAAGCAAGCCGAAAAGCTCTCAATCGAGGAGCGGTTCGTGAAATTTTATGAGCGCCAGACAGGCGGCGGTCTTCCTGATGAAAAAACAGTCAAGCTGTTTTTGGAGCTCGCCAATGAAATGCAAGAGGAGGAAGCGACTTGAAGCCGATTACGCTAACCATTAAAGGACTTCATAGCTTCAGAGAAGAACAAACAATTGACTTTAGCTCATTATGTGATGCAGGTGTGTTTGGCATTTTTGGACCGACAGGAAGCGGAAAGTCGTCCATATTAGACGCCATGACCCTGGCACTTTATGGCAAAGTGGAACGTGCGTTAAATAATACACATGGTATTTTGAACCAAGCGGAAGAGAAGCTGTCAGTTTCCTTTACGTTCGCTTTACAAAAGGAACACCACATTTCTTATAAAGTCGAACGTGCTTTCAAGCGGGCAGATGAAATGAAAGTCAGAACGACACTATGCCGTCTGATTGAAATTGGGGATACACAGACAGTTCTTGCAGATAAAGCGAGTGAGGTCAATCGTAAAATAGAAGAATTACTCGGGTTAACCATTGATGATTTTACGCGAGCGGTTGTCCTGCCTCAAGGGAAGTTTGCAGAATTCCTTTCCCTAAAAGGAGCCGATAGACGACAAATGCTACAGCGTTTGTTTAACCTGGAAAAATATGGGGATCAGCTCGTTAAACGTTTGCGCGCAAAAGCGCAGAATCAGTATGGACAAAAAAATGAACTGCTTGCTGAGCTGAATGGCTTAGGAGAAGCTGGCCCAGAGGCGCTCGCAAAGGCAAAGGAAGCGGCTGAGCAGGCAAAGGCTATTTTTCATGAGAAAAAACAAGCACGGGATGAAGCGTTCACTGCTTTTACAAAGGCGCAAACAATTTGGCAGTATCAAAAGGAACGAGAAGCCTATGAGACGGAACTAAACCATCTGAATCAACTGGCACCATCAATGGAAGAAAAAAAGGCCAAGCTTCATATTGCTGAGCAGGCAGAGGCATTAAAGCCTTATGCGGATGCATTAACAAAGGCTGAAAATCAGCTTTCTCAAGCATTAAAAGAGAAGCAGGAAGCAGAAAATCAGCTACTGCATCAACGAACGATCTATGATCAAATGACGCAGAACTATGAGCAAGCAAGGCAAAAGAAAATAGAAACTGAGCCAGAACTTCTTCAAAAGAAAGAGCAGCTGCTTCAGCTAAAGGAAATTGAACGGAAAAAAGAGGCGGCTCTTCAGGAAAAGACGGCAATCGAACAGCGAAAAAACGATACAGCGCAGCAATTATTACAAAAAAAAGAAGAAGCAGACAATCTCCAATCTTTGTTAGAACGTGCACTGGCAAAACAAACACAGCTGAAGCGTGAGCTGGAGCAATTACAAGTCTCTGTAAAAGAACGGAAAAGTGTACAGGATGCTTTGCGTTTAAGCGAAAATGTTCAAAGAATACACCAAAGCATACACAAGGAAGAACAAAAGATGGAGGAGCTCAAAAAGCGATCAACACAGACCGCAGCAGCATATGAAAAGCTTCAAAAACAGCAAAAAGACCATCATGAAAAAATAGACCAATCGTTTCAAGCGATTGAACAGCTCTATTTCTATGTATGTGAATTCGAACGGGCTTTTACAGAATGGAGTAAAAGAGAACAAAGTCAGAAGCTCGCAAAATTAAAACAGCGTGATGCTGTTAGGGCGGCAGAATTAAGAAAAGAATTAGCGGCAGAGCTCGTAGATGGTGAGCCATGTCCTGTTTGTGGATCGATTCATCATGATCCAAAGGCATTGGAAAACAATGACCATGAAGAAACAGTGGCACAAATCGATGAAGTGATTCAACGGATGGACACAGAGCTCAAGCAGGCAGAGGAATATACAAGAGACATGTATGCCGCCAAGCAGTTATTGGAAACGCACGCCAATCAATTAGTAAAGCAGTTTGCCTTTTTATCTCAGAAAGCTCCAGGTGCGGAAGTTGCAGCAGCAGTAGAAGCAGTGCAAAAGCCGGAGTCCTTGCAGTATCTCATGCAAGAATGGAAAGGCTTGAAACAAGATATTCAAGAAGTTGAACGTAAACGAGCTCGTTTAATGGATGAAACATACGATCAAGCAGCAGAGATAAGCAAGACGAAAGATCAAATGACATTTGATCAGCAGCGTATCGAAGAATTAGACGGGCTGATCAAGGAGCTTCAATCTGAGCTTTCAGAGCAAACGTCTCAATTTGAACAGGCCTTCCCGCACTTTACATTGCACCAAGTACAAGAGATGCAAAAGCAGATCGACGAAAAGGACCAGCAAGCGGAAGGCTATAAAGAGCGTATTGAGAAAAGTATTTCATTTTTGGAAGAAAAACAGCAGGCAAAAGAACAGCTGCAAACAGCCATATATGATGTAGAGAAGGAACTTGATAAACTAGCGCATCAGCTAGAAAGCCAGCAGCAGCTCATTTATCAATATGAAACAGATTTAGGGAGATATCCATTGAAAGCTGTCTCTATTTCTGAAGAGCTGATCGAGGTGGAACACACGCTTGCTCGTCTCAATGAAATGGAACAGCAATCGTACAAGCAATTACAGCATGCGCAGGAGCTCTTTAGTGAAGCACAAAGTCATTTTTCAAGCTGTGAGCGTCAGCTTCAAGAGGCTGACCGGAGAAAACAAGAAGCAAGTGCAGCATGGGCTAAAGAATCGGAGTCTTCTCCTTTTGATAAGCCTCAAGAGATTGAATCTGCTTTTATGAATCAGGCAGTACGTCACTCGGTTAAACAGGAAATTGACGAATTTGAGGATAAAAGAAAGCAATGTGCCGCAAACTTAAAGCGAATTTCTGAGCTGCTGAAAGATGAGTCACTAGATGAAAAGCAGTGGACTGATATTCAACTGAGGAAAGAAGCGGCAGAGAAGGCATTGGAAGAAGCAACAGTGATGAGCGGCTCTGCATATGAACATCTGCGTGTAATGGAAGAGAATCACCAGCGATTTGCAAGTATTCATGAACGCTTGGCGGAGCTGCAGCAAGAAATTGATCGGCTCGATAAGCTGCAAACCGTGTTTAAAGGAAATACATTTGTTGAGTTCTTAGCAGAAGAACAGCTGGAAAGTGTCAGTCGTGATGCATCTGCCCGTCTTGGTATTTTGACAAGACAAAGGTATGCGATTGAAGTTGATTCAGAAGGCGGCTTTGTCATGCGTGATGATGCGAATGGCGGTGTCAGACGTCCAGTGTCCAGCTTGTCCGGCGGGGAAACCTTCCTGACGTCGCTTGCGCTTGCACTAGCTCTTTCAGCGCAGATTCAGCTGAGAGGTGAGTTCCCGCTGCAATTCTTTTTCCTTGATGAAGGCTTTGGTACCCTTGATCAAGACTTGCTCGATACAGTGATTACCGCATTAGAGAAATTACAGTCTCAAAACTTAGCTGTTGGTGTCATCAGCCATGTGGAAGAATTGAAAATGCGGCTGCCGAAAAAACTGATTGTCCATCCAGCAGATCCAAGCGGGAAAGGGACAACAGTCTCAATGGAATTAATGTAAATATTGAGGTGATGACGCGGTGGCAAAGCAAACAATTGGATTATGTGAGATGTGCGGAAGACAAGATGTCCTGCTCACAGAACATCACTTAACGCCAAGAGAAGAGGGCGGGGCTTTTTTACCGACTGCCTTCCTATGCATTCCTTGTCATAAACAAGTACATGCCCTCTTTACAAACCAGGAGCTTGCCGCACGTTTGAATACAATTGATGCGCTGAGGCAGGATGAAAAGCTTGCTTCGTACATCAAATGGATTCGGAAACAGCCGGCAAGCAAGCTGGTCAAAACGAAAAAATCGAGACAGCGCAGAAAAAAATAAGCATAAAAAAGCGCTCCTCTATTTGAAATGGGTGTAGAGGAGCTGCTTTATGCATTGCCTACCATATTCTGATCATTTAAGTCAGGATCCACATAGTTGGTGGCGCTAATGCCATTATTTAATATCAAGAAATCTCCGGTATTCCCCGCTCCAGAGCCTAAAGCAGATTTTGACGAACTTTTAGGCGACAGGTAGAATGAGTCACCGACGTTTACGACGCCTCCAGAAATAGAGTTAATGTAAATGGGTCCGACAATTGCTGGCATAATCGACATCCTTTATTCGAAGTCATATCACCATCATATGCGCAGGTAGGTCCATTTGTGAGTTTTGCGGACTTTCATCATTGCTAAACAGCTCTCTAATATGCTTCACTCGCGCAATGCCATTCATTCTACAAGTAGAGCCGATTTGATAGACAGAGGACGATGATACCCCTTCTACATGGATTGAAGACACTTTAATCACAGGCTTTTCATGGTAAAATGCCGTTCTCACTGATCGTTCTGGCAGCATCAATGGAATGGGCTCATAATACACTTCAAATTCTTTCGCATCTAAATTTTCTGCTTCATAGCCATAAAACAAACTAATGGTTCGTTGAACAGCTAAAACCTTGACTGCCGGGCACAGCTCTTGTGTATCACCAATTTGAACCACACTCGAAATCCCGACAGAATTCACCTTTGAGAACTTCACTTTAGATGTGCGCTTGATCATTATCGAGGTGCCAGAGGAACAAACGGGCCAATAATCAGTGATTCTGGCGGTGTATCGAAAATCGAGGATAATTGTACATGGTCTGTGTCCCCGATGATAAACAGGGAAGAGGACGAAACCCCGACTACTTTAATGCTTCCGGTCTCGATGTTGCGGTTGACAACTGTGAAATTCATCCGTTTTCCTCTCCTTTCGTTTCACTTGGAATATGGGCTAAAAAGTGCTCAA
Source organism: Bacillus sp. FSL L8-0654 (assembly GCF_038629965.1). Lineage (NCBI taxonomy): Bacteria > Bacillati > Bacillota > Bacilli > Caryophanales > Bacillaceae > Bacillus > Bacillus sp. FSL L8-0654. The sequence continues at coordinate 1,043,643 of NZ_CP152026.1, forward strand.
TCGCCCGCTTTACATCATGCTTCACATATTCAGCAATTTGCTCTGAACGCTGCAGCGGTGTCATTTCTTCCCGGTGTGGCAGCTGTCCCGCATAGTATTTGATCCTGCTGTCAATTTGCTTGCGAATATCCTCAATGATATGGTGTTTGTTGCTTTCATCGAGGGACCCTTCATATCGCTGTTCTAGTTCTTCAAGAAGTTCTGGGGCTTCTTCATTTAAAAATGCATCGACAAGCTGCCGTGTTTGATTGAAAAATTGATCAGCCATTTCTTGCTGCATCATTCCAATTCCCGGGGTTGTTGTTTGGCCCACTTCAAAGTTTTGAACACTGTTTGGATCAGATGGATTGAGGCCGATATTCAGCGTTCCTTCCAGCCGTTCGATTTTCAGTTGATCAAATTGATAATCAATCCGTTCAATATTCGTTGTCGGTTTATCTTTGATCATTTGTATTTCCTGCTGAAGCTCGTTAAGCCTTTTTTCAAGCATCATGATTTGTTGCGAGTGTTTTTGAATGATGCCATATACCTGTGAAGCGTTGCTCTGATAATCATACATTTACATACACCTCCGGGGATTGCAGATGACTTAAGTTGTTGGTGACTGAAGCGGTACAAAAGGTGCTGTGCTTGCGCCTTGAGATTCTTCAATTCCTTGTGTACCTGCTGCGGCAGGCGCTGCTTCTACGTAGCTTCCCGTGTTATACAGGTTGGAAAGGGCCTTGATGGATCCAGCACTCCCAATTTGCAGAACAGAGGAGTTACTTACAGACTCTACACGTAAATAATTAATTTGTATCGCTTGATTAATATAGAAGTTCAACGGATCCTCACTCCTTACAAGTTACCAACAAGCGGTTGATCAATGACATCACTGTCGTACGTATTTGTCACACTTTTGTAGTTGCTAATTCGCAATTGATCACCAGTATTAAAACTGCCTGCGCCAGCAAACGTTTTAACCTGACTATTTGGAGAAATAGTGATGCAGTCTCCAACATGAACGACTCCGCTCGTTCCGACGGCATTTACTTTAAAGGCTCCCACAATAGCCGGCATAGCGGTGCACATCCTTTATAAAATTAGGGCACTTGTTTTGGGCGTTTCACCATAGCTTATGATGGGTCTTTTAATGTGTGATTGTCTTTTTGAAAGCTTTTGATGAGAGGAATTAGATGTATGGTTTACCCTTTTTTTGAGCAATCTTTAGAGGTGGATTTGATGCCTTTATTTAAGAGTGTGTCAAGCTCTTGACTGCACCTGATCGTTTCTTCGGCATTCATCCCGAATTTTTTTGCAGTCTCAATTAAATGTAATCTTTTTTGTTCAATTTCATAATTGATCATAACGGACGCCAACTCTCACATTTTTTATCAAATAGAAGGATATGGTTAGTATACCCTATTTTTCTATAAAAAAAGCTGTTTCGTCAATATGAGTAATAAAGTGACAAAATTCGAAAGTGTTCTTACGTACCAAAAATCTCTTTTTTGATCTCAGTCTGTAAATAACGTCGTCTTTTGTTGATATATTGCCGGATTAAGTCTCTTTCAGACTGCAAGATGTCTTTTCGGCCTTTCGTATATGGATCATCTCCAATTCGATCCTCAATCGATTCATGCCATTTCTCTATGATTGGGCAGAGCCGGTCTTCTACAAAATGTGTATCGAGTACATGCTGGAAAAGTGTGTAATAGGCTCTTTTAAACGAAGGGATATCTAGTAATCTAGCAGTTAATGTATTAAACCCGTTTACTGGGATATAATCAAACGGCATTTCTTCTCCATGAATGTCACGACCCCATGTTGCATCATAATCCCAAGGAAGTACTTGAAACCTCCCTTGTTCATTTACATAAAGAGCGTAGTTATGAACAAAACCATCAAAGTTTTGTGTGCATACCACACCGATGAGCCAGCGGAAATATTGTGTCACATCTAGGTATTGTTCAATTTTTTCTGCAAAAGTGTCATCTTTCGCTGTGTTGAGAAAGTAAATAAATTCGCTCAGCTGCTGATCATGTTGAGAAGTCCCCGTTTTTTTCTCATATCCGAGAAGAAGGTGCTTTTTTGGTTTTTTATCAAAAGAACTCAAAAGGGAGAAGTTCGCGTCATCATCAACCGCATAATAAATGCCGCCTCCTGAAAGCTGCCGTTTTTGAAGAAAGAACTCATCGACAGATTCTATTTTCAAATAAATCCCTTCTTTTCTTCCATTTATGGTGAGAAACACATGAGAAGCGGCTGGGCTATGCACCCCCATCTGCTCAAAGAAATAAAAGGACAGCCTGTTTCGGATAAACGACGGATCATTGTACTCTGCATTTAAATGAAAGATGGATTCGCCTTGTCTTTGTTTTGGCTTTCGGTATTCAATTTGATAGGACTTTTTCTTAAGCTTTCTAATGTGCGATCCGCGGTATGAAGCATAAATATGTGATTTGGTTTGGCCGGTTTTTAGAATAGCTTCAACAGGTTCATCGTTCCAAATGTCTTTTTTTAATTCAATCAGGTCCTTTGGATGAATCCACATATCAAGTTGTTTTAAAGGTTCTGTGTTCATATGTTCATCAGCCTCCTATATGCTCTTCTTTACGATATGAAAGTGAAGGAATGTCCTGTACCGGCTGGTAGGTATTCATGGAGTTTTCAAGGAAAGAGGCATTCGTCACGAACACTTGTCTACCGAGTCTCGTAACATAAAGCAGAGAAGATAAACAGCTTTGTCTGTTTGTTTTGTCGAAGATAGACTGGGAGGGGAATTGTTCGTGAGTACATTTGATCATTCACACATTGAACATGCAGTAGCTTCACTTCGAAGTGAGGGACGTGATCATCACTTAGATCGTGAACCAGAATCGAGACGTTCGCATAAGTCAGCTCGTTCTCGTCATTCAAGTCGCGGTCATTGGTTCTTTGGCGGTGGTGGACGCCGTAAATCACGCCGCAGTAAAAAAAGCTACAGAAGCTATCGTTCAAAGAAAAGTTATCGCTCTAAGAAAAGCTATCGTTCGAAGAAAAGCATGAAGAGTAAAAAGTCATATAAAAGCAAAAAATCTTACAGAAGCAAAAAGAGCGAACCGAAAAAGTCACATCGCAGCAAATGCAGATCTCATCATAAGAAGAGCTGCCGCAAGTCACACCGCAGCAAATGCAGATCGCACCATAAGAAGAGCTGCCGCAAGTCACACCGCAGCAAATGCAGATCTCATCATAAGAAGAGCCGAAAGTCGCGCCGCAGCCATAGATCTAAACGTTCTCATCACCATAAACGCAGCCGCTCTTGCCGAAGATGTGGAAAGAAGTCGCATCGTTCCAGAAATAGAGGAAATGTTGAGCGTAAATGGGATCAAGGGAACATGTGGGAGTATCGCCGTTTCCGCTAAGCATTCAATCATCATTTTTGAAACCCTTTTTAAAAGAGAGTATGATAAAAAAGGGTTTTTTTTATTTCGTAGAGAAATAAAATGAGACATCATAACTTAGCGAAATGAAGATTGTGAGGGGAAGACATGAAGTTTTTTACAGGTGAGATACATAGCAGCATGTTTATTGGGGTAGTCATTGATGATGAATGGGTGATGGACGTCAAAAAGGCAGAAGCCAAATTATTTGAGCTTGAGACACTGCCAAACTCTTTATCTGAGTGTATCAAAATGGGGGACAAGTTTGTTGAACATGTAGGACAGCTTCTTGATTGGGCTGAGAAAAAAGAAGAAGACCGCGGTTCTTATGTATATCCGCTTTCGGACGTGAAACTCCATGCGCCGATTCCAAAGCCGTCTAAAAACATCATGTGTGTCGGAAAGAATTATCAAGACCATGTCATGGAGATGGGAAGTGCGGCGGATATTCCTAAAGACGTGATGATTTTTACAAAGGCACCTACTTCTGTCATTGGACACGGAGCGGACATTCTTCTTCATGAAGGTGTGACCAGTGAACTGGATTATGAAGGAGAGCTTGCCATTGTGATGGGCAAATCAGGGAAAAACATTGCTCCTGAAGAGGTCCAAGATTATATATTCGGTTACACCATTTTAAATGATGTGACGGCAAGAGATTTGCAGAAAAAACATAAACAATTTTTCATTGGCAAGAGCTTAGATGCTACCTGTCCGATAGGACCTTATATCGTTCATAAGTCAATGATCGAGGACCATGGTGCGCTCCATGTGGAAACAAAGGTAAACGGAGAGGTTCGTCAGTCTGCCAGTACGGAATTAATGATCTTCACAATTGAAGACATTGTCTCCACTCTTTCAAAAGGGATGACATTAGAAGCGGGTGACATCATTGCAACAGGTACACCTTCTGGGGTAGGGAAGGGCTTTGAACCGCCTAAGTTTTTAGCTTCTGGAGATCGAATTGACATCACAATTGAGCCGATTGGAACGCTGACAAATCACGTCAAATAAAGCGCGTGATGACACAGGATTGTCGCTTTGTGTTCGACTTATTTCGTGGTACGATGAGAAGGTACTTGTTCTGATAAAGGGGGAAATCACAAATGGGAACACATTTACATATCACAGCATGGGTGCTGGGGATTATTTTATTCTTCGTAGCCTTTGCTCTTGCAGGTAAAAACGACAAAGGCGCTAAAATTGTGCACATGATCGTTCGCTTATTCTACTTGATCATTATCGCAACAGGCGTAGAATTGTATGTTCGCACAGGAATGAAAATTCCAGGTTTCGGGGGCGAGTATATTGGAAAAATGATTCTCGGTATCCTCGTGATCGGTTTCATGGAAATGGTCCTAGTGCGCAAGAAAAAAGGAAAATCGGTGACTGGTGTGTTGATTGGGTTTATCGTATTTGCGATTGTGACCATTCTTCTCGGTTTACGTCTGCCGATCGGTTTCCATATCTTTTAATATAAAAAGGGCATTGCTTATACGAAGCAGTGTCCTTTTTATGTGGCATCAAATTGTGAAACGATCCGTTGTCCGTCTGAAGTGGTCCATTCAAAACGAATGTGGCTGGCTGCAGGCTCATAGTGACATTGAAGTGCAAGTGATTGCGTATCTGTCGAAAACTGAAAGAAAGAGACGCGCTGCATTGAATAAAAGGAGGAGAAGACACAATCATAGACGGAAAAACCAAGCTGCTCTACCTGTTCAAGGATGTGATCAAAAACGTTTTCCGGTACGAACATGAGAAGATCAAGCCATCCTTTGGCAAGGGACGCCGTATATTGAATGTTTTCTCCTCCCTGTACTTCTATTAGTTGCCCGTTTTCATGAAGAATCATAGAACCGAGCAATTCCCCTTTTGTCCATTGGTCATTTTCCTTCAAACAGATCATTGTGCTTTGAAGACTTTCTGGCAGCATGATCTCTCCTTCTTCATCTTCAATCAGACAATGCCCGTTTTCAATGAGCAAATACCCGTTACACCATCTTCGGCTGCAGCGTTCAAGCTGCTTCATTCGATTTTCCATTTGCAAAAGCTCCTTTCTTCTTTCTTTTCTTACCAAATCAAGCTTGTCCTATACGCCGGGAAAAAAGGACAAATCAACTATCAAGGAAACGATGCATAAACTAAGAAAGGCTGAATGAGAACACTTGAGGAAAAACGGATGGGAGCTGATGATGATGTGTGGAATTACAGGCTGGGCAGACTTTAAAAAGCAGCTCATCCAACAGGATCATGTAATCAATCAAATGACAGATACATTATCTAAAAGAGGGCCAGATGATACAAATACGTGGAAAAGTGAGCACGTTCTTTTCGGGCATAAAAGGTTAGCGGTGGTAGATGTAGAAGGCGGAAAGCAGCCGATGACATATACACATCAAAACCATGCTTATACGATTGTATACAATGGAGAGCTCTATAACACGGAGGATATAAGAAAAGAATTATTAAAAAGGGGGCACCGCTTTCTTGGGCATTCTGATACAGAAGTTCTTCTTCATGCCTATACAGAATGGAAGGAAGAGTGTGTCTCCCATTTTAATGGCATTTTTGCATTTGTGATCTGGGATAGTGAGCGTGAATTGTTATTTGCAGGGAGAGACCGGCTAGGTGTCAAGCCATTTTTCTATACAGAACGTCATCATTCCTTCTTATTTGGTTCAGAGATCAAAGCACTTCTTGCTCATCCTGATATCAAAGCAAAAGTCGATTATGAAGGGCTGTCGGAGATCTTTGGCTTAGGACCGTCAAGAACACCAGGTCAAGGAGTGTTTAAAGGGATAAAAGAGCTGAGACCTGCACATGCCTTGACCTTTTCAAAAGACGGACTGCGCGTGTGGAGATATTGGAATGTCAAAAGCAAGGAGCATACCGACTCACTTGATGACACCGCACAGCACATTAAGCATCTCTTTACAGATGCCGTGACAAGACAGCTCGTCTCTGATGTGCCTGTATGTACATTTTTATCTGGTGGCGTCGATTCTAGTGCCATTACTGCCATTGCCGCTAAGCACTTTGAGAAAATAGGGGAAGCACCGCTTCATACGTATTCCATTGACTACGAAGGAAACGATCAATTCTTTGAGGCAAATCAATTCCAGCCGAATGCTGACGGCCCATGGATTGATCAAATGACAAAAGCGTTTCAAACGAATCATCACAGCTGTATCATTGGACAAAAAGAGCTCGCTTCCTATCTGAAGGAAGCCGTTGAGGTTCGAGACTTACCGGGTATGGCAGATATTGATTCTTCCTTGCTTTGGTTTTGCCGAGAAATTAAAAAGGACTTCGTTGTTGGCTTGTCAGGTGAATGTGCTGATGAAATCTTTGGCGGCTACCCTTGGTTCCATATGGAAAATGAAACGAATGGTTTTCCGTGGATGAGATCGACTGAAGCGAGAACTCAGCTCCTGCAAGACTCGTGGCAAAAAAAGCTGTCACTTAAGGAATACGCGCAAAGCAAATATGAAGAAACGGTGGCAGAAACGCCTCTTTTAGATGGAGAAACTGGCGTTGATAAAGCCCGTAGAGAACTTTTTTACTTAAATATGATCTGGTTTATGACAACACTGCTTGATCGAAAAGATCGAATGAGTATGGGGGCTAGTCTTGAGGTACGTGTGCCATTTGCAGATCATCGTCTTGTCGAATATGTGTGGAATATTCCTTGGGAAATGAAAATGCATGGAAATCGTGAAAAAGGGGTTTTACGAAAAGCATTAGAGGGAATTTTACCGAATGAAGTGCTTTATCGAAAGAAGAGTCCTTATCCGAAAACACATCATCCAGCCTATACTCAGGCTGTGAAAGAGATGCTAACAGACTGCCTCGCGCAAAAAGACTCTGTACTTCACGAATTTTTAGACCCACATCAATTAAAGCAGCTGATTGAAACGGAAGGAGCTTCTTTTCATGTGCCATGGTATGGCCAGCTCATGAAGGGCCCGCAGTTGATTGCCCATCTTGCACAGATTCATCATTGGTTTGAAACGTATCGAATTGATATAGAAGCGTAATAAAGGGTCGGCTTTCTTGCACTTGTTGAAAGGAAGCCGGCTTTTTTGATACATAACATGAGACTTTTTGAGCACATCAAAAGTTGATCTAATCTTTCTAATTTGTATAATTAACTTAAAGTGAATTAATTTGGAGGAAAAAGGATAATGAAAATCATTGTGATCGGAGCGGGACCAGGGGGCCTTGCAGCAGCTATGATGCTTCAAAGCAAAGGACATGATGTTCATGTATACGAAAAACAGCCCTTTGTTGGCGGGCGTAACGCTAAGTTTCAACTTGGTGATTTCACGTTTGATACAGGTCCTACCTTTCTCAGCATGATTCATATTGCAGAGGAGCTGTTCACCTTTGCTGGTAAAAATCTTTATGACTATATTGATGTGATTGAATTAAAAGAGATGTATAGATTAATATTTCAAGACAATCAGCTCGATATGATTCGGGATCGCGATGAAATGTACAAACGATTAGAAGCCTTTGCACCTGGTGAGGGCGAAGGGTATCTAAGATTTATGAAGGATACAAAGCGCAAAATGGATCGTTTGACACCAATTCTACAAAGTAAAATGGACCGCTTTCATCATTACCTTCGCCTGAAGGTGATCAAAGCACTTCCACAGCTTTCACTAAATAAAAGTTTGTATGATGTGCTGTCAGACTATTTTTCGAATGAATCAGTGAAATATGCTTTTACATTTCAATCAAAGTACTTAGGAATGTCCCCGTGGGAATGCCCTGGTGCGTTCTCGATCCTTTCGTTTATGGAACATGACACAGGTGTATTTCATCCGAAGGGCGGTGTCAATCAGCTGTCAGAAGCGATGGCAAAGGCCGCGCTTGAAGCTGGAGCAGAGATTCATCTGTCAGCTGGCGTCGAAAAGCTGCTCACGGAGGGAAGGAAAGTAAAAGGCATTCGTTTAGAATCTGGGGAAGAAATACAAGCAGATGAGGTTGTCGTCAATGGAGACTTTGCACATGTGATGACAAAGCTTGTCGAGCCAGGACTCTTAAAGAAATATAGCGAGAGGAAATTAAAAAAGAAAAAATTCTCTTGCTCTACCTTTATGCTTTATTTAGGACTGGATACCATATATGATGAGCCGCATCATACCATCGTTTTTTCCGATGATTATGCTAGATTTGTCAAAGGCATTACGAAAACATATGAGCTGCCAGATGACCCGTCTATTTATATTCAAAATGCAAGTGTAACCGATGACTCACTTGCTCCAAAAGGAAAATCAGCTCTTTATGTGCTGGCTCCAGTTGCCAATAACCAAAGCGGTATTGATTGGGAGGCGCATCAACATGAATTTAGAGAGCTTGTGCTGGATACATTGGAGCGGAAAACAGGCTTTCAGAATGTGAGACAGCATATAGAAGTCGAGCGGATGATCACACCGAAGCAATGGGAGGAAGACCTTTACGTATATGAAGGAGCTACATTTAACCTCGGCCACCAGCTGACGCAGATGATGGTCCTAAGGCCGCACAATGAATTTGATGAATTAAAGCACTGCTGGCTCGTTGGAGGAGGAACACATCCAGGAAGCGGACTGCCAACCATTTTAGAATCAGCACGTATCACGACAAATGCCATTCTTAAAAAAGAGAAACATTCACACAAAACAATGCCGCATCAAGAAAAGGGGAGCGCCTCATGAAAAAACATATATTAATTGCAGGCGGCGGTATTGGCGGAATGATCTCAGCGCTTTATTTAAAAAAAGCGGGACATGATGTCACCCTTGTCGAAAAAAATGAACGGCTTGGCGGGAGACTTGCTTTTGTACGTGAGAAAGGATATAAAGTAGATGAAGGTCCGACCATTGTCCTACTTCCTGACATGTTAAAAGGCATTTTACATGAGGTAGGAATTGACGATTCATCTCTTGATCTGCTGCAGCTTGATCCGCTGTACACAATTCAATATCAAGATGGAACCTCCTATACGAAATACTCTGATGCACTTCGTCAGCTAGATGAAATCAGACGTGTATTTCCAAAGGAAGATCAAGGGTTCCTGAGGTTTATGGAAGAAATGACAGACCGGTTTCAAGAAGGGCAGCAAGCCTTTCTAGAAAAATCATTTCACGAAAAACGTACATTTTTTACAAAAGCGAATATGAAGATTTTAATGAAATTAAAGGCGTATCGAACGGTACAAAGTGCTCTGAAAAAATATTTCTCAGACGAACGCCTGCGAGATGCATACGCACTTCAAACCCTCTATGTTGGGGGAAACCCGTATGAAGCATCGGCTATTTATTCGCTTGTGTCCTATAGTGAGCACGCGCATGGAATCTACTATTTAAAAGGCGGATATGCGAGTTTAGTAGATATATTGGAAGGGCAGCTCATCAAAATGGGTGTGCATGTAAGAAAAAATGAAGAAGTCACGCAATTGGTGTTTGAGGGGAAACGGGCAGTCAAAGCTAAAGTAAATGATGAATATGAAACCGCTGATGCATTTGTGATCAATGGAGATTATCCAGCTGCGTTAAAACAGCTTGGTTTAGACGAACAAGATCGCCGTAAATACGTGCCGTCCTCTGGCTGCGTGATGGTGTATCTCGGGTTAAACAAGATGTATCAAGAAGCACCTGTTCATCAATTTTTTATGGGAGAACACTTTGATCAGCATATGAAAGAAGTTTTTCAAACGAAAACGATTCCTCAAGACCCGTCGTTTTATACATTTAATCCATCGATCATTGATCCATCTCTTGCCCCAGAAGGCTGCAGTGTTCTATACATGCTCGTTCCCGTTCCTTCAGGAGATCATATCAACTGGGAAGAGGAGACAGAGTTTGTCGAGAAGATGGTGGATGTCCTTGAGAAAAGAGGCTTTCCGAGATTGCGAGAGTCGATTGTCTGGAAAAAGGTCAGAACACCGAATGATTCCTTGCGAGAAGGATTGTTTGAAGGCGGCAGCTTTGGACTTGCGCCTAATTTGTTTCAATCAGGTGTCTTCCGCCCGCAAGTGAAGGTCAGTGAGACAGATAATCTTTATGCGGCAGGTGCTTCCATCCATCCGGGCGGCGGGGTGCCGATCGTGATGCAAAGTGCGAAGCTTATGGCTTCTGTACTACTAAAAGATTTGAATGATAGAAAGGAAGTGAAGCTAAGTGGTTGATGTACAAACAGCATTAAAAGTGTGTGAGGAAACCATTCAAACCCATTCAAAAACGTTTTACCGGGCCTTTTCCATGCTGCCTAAAAAGAAAAGACAGGCCGTCTGGGCCGTATATTCCTTTTGCCGTAGAGCAGATGACATTGTAGATGAATCTCCTTCGCCAAAAGAGGACCTTGCATCCTTTCGGGAGACGTTTGATCGATTTTTACAAGGTGAGGTAGACCGGAATGATCCAATATGGGTGGCGCTAGAGCATACATTTCAAGAGTTTCGGATGGATGAAGCCCCGTTCCGTGACCTGCTCCAAGGACAGGAGATGGATTTAGAGCAGCAGCGATACGAAACGTTGGATGAACTGCTCATCTATTCCTATCATGTTGCTAGTACAGTTGGGCTTATGCTCCTTCCCATTATTGCACCGCGTAAAAAAGAGCAGCTAAAAGAAGCAGCCATTTCGTTAGGGATTGCTATGCAGCTAACCAACATCCTTCGAGATATCGGCGAAGATCAGGCTGAAAGAGACCGCATTTATTTGCCAAAGCAAGTGATGGATCAATTCGGGTACACAGAGCAAGAATTGCAGGAAGGGATTGTGAATCAAGCCTTCCAGCACGTCTGGGAGTACATTGCCTTTGAGGCAGAGGCATACTACGAGGAGTTTTTTGACCATCTTCATGAATTCCCGCTCTATTCACGAATACCGGTGAAAGCAGCAGCCTACTTTTATAAAGCCATTTTAGATAAAACAAGAGAAAACGAATACCGCGTCTTTACAGAGCGAGCATTTATTTCAAAACAGGAAAAAGCACTTATTTTAGAAGATATTACGTAAAAAAGGACTGCACCCGCAGTCCTTTTTATGTGGAAGAAAAACGATACTCCGTCCATACTCTGGAACGCCAGCGCCTATACATGAAGATACCTCTTACCCATTCATCCACAATAAAAGAAATCCAAACCCCGATGAGCCCCATTTCAAACTGAATGCCTAACAAATAAGCGATCGGAAGCCCAATTCCCCACATTGAAATCATCGCCATATACACTGGAAACTTCGCGTCACCAGCAGCCCGCAATGAATTAATAATGACCATATTAAAAGAGCGTCCCGGCTCTAAAATGATCGTCAATAGGAGAAGTGTGGCGGCGATTTCAATGATTTCACGATTGCTAGTGAAAAAGGTAAGCAAATGCGTCGATGATAAAGATAAAGCAGTGGAAGAAAGAAGAGAGATCCCAATGGCCCAGTATAAGCTTTTCATACATCTGCGGTAGGCAGCATCAAATTCTTTCGCTCCAATATGGCGCCCGATTAAAATCTGTGTCCCTTGGCTAATCGCTGCACCAAACAACATAATAAACATCATCAAATTTTGAGTGTAGACCTTTGCGGCTAAAGCCTGCGTCCCCATAAATGTAATAAACAGTGTAATAATCATTTGAGAGCCGTTATAAGAAAGCTGCTCTCCAGCAGAAGGAATGCCAATTTTCAGCAGCTTTCTTAAATGCGTCCGCTGGATGTGAAACATACTCTTCAGTGAAAAGTGCAATCCAATTCGGCGGCGGACAATGAGGATCATCGCCATCAATCCGATCAAACGAGCCAGCGAGGTTGAAAAGGCAACACCCATGACACCTAATACAGGAAAGCCAAACGGACCAAAAATGACCAAATAATTGCCGGCAACGTTGAGCAAATTCATTCCGATGGTGACATACATCGTGTCTCTTGTATATCCGTAGCTTTTTAAAATAGCACTATACGTCATAATGAGTGCTTGAATAAAAGAAAGCAGGCCGACAATTTGTAAAAAGACCGCCGCATCCGGCATGAGTTCACTTGATAAGCCCATCATGTGCAGGATTGGAACAGCTAACACAAACATGAGGAGACTAATGACAAAGCTGATCAAGAAGTTGGTTCCTAGTGAGACATAGGCGACTTGAGTCGCTTCCTGCTTGCGGTCAGCTCCTAAAAGCTGCGCAATCACAATGGTCGTTCCTGTTGTAATGAAGCTGAACATGACAATTAATAAATTCAGGAGCTGATTGCTTACACCTACTGCGGCCACACTGTTATCGGAGTATTGGCTGAGCATAAGTGTATCAGCGCTCCCCATGAGCATATATAAAGAGATTTCGATAAAAATAGGCCAAGTTAATGCAAATAATGAAGGGTGTGTTTTCTCATCTTTGGCTTGAACCTTTTCATATGACAGGGTTTGAGATTTCATCACATAGCCTCCTTTCGTATAAATCCGATTTATAGTGTACCGTGCATCGACTATAATAAGAAGAGATGAAACCGAAACTTATTGGAGAAATCCGACTTCATAAGGGGATGAATATGGATCGATTTATTACATTTACTGTACCGCCGTTTCCTATTTATATTGCTTCAGGTAAAGGGGTATTTCATCAAGGAGAAAGACATATCTCAAGAACCTTCACTGTATTTGATCTGCTCTATGTCACAAAAGGTGAACTATGGATGACAGAGGGCGAGGAGGCTTTTCATGTAAAAGAAGGTGAATATATGATTCTCTCACCGGGCCTGTCTCATGGTGGACATCTGCCATGTGAAGAGGAAACGCACTATGAGTGGCTGCATTTCTCAATTGACCGATTTGAGCTGACGAACCGGCCGAGAGAACACTGGATTGATATGAAACAAAATCAAGCGACCTTCGAAAAGCCGGCAACCTATGAATTTAGTCTGCCCCGTTTAGGAAAAGTGAAAGGGCGAAGTGTGTTAAAAAAACACCTTTCAGCGATGAGAGCACTAAATCATGATGCATCTGAACTTCCGCTGAAAAAACAGCTATTATTTGAGGAAATGCTCATTCACCTGCAAAAGGAAGCATTCCATATTCCAAGTGCAAAGGAGACTGTCGCATCAGAAGTGGTTCATTATCTTGAGCATCACTTTATGGAGAAATTACACATGGAGCAGCTTGCAGAGAAACTGCACTATCATCCTGATTACATGACAAGATGTATGCAGACGGTGTATGGATTGACGCCAAACCAGTACAGCCATCGACTCAAAATCGAAAAAGCCAAAAGCATGCTGGCCTCAACGAATGAAAAAATCGCTGCCATTGCAGATCATGTAGGTATTGACGACCCTACTTATTTTTCTAAGCTGTTTCGGCAAAATGAAGGCATGACGCCGATCGAGTACCGTCATTTAGCAAAAAGAACGACAAAGTAAAGGAACGTGAACAGATGAAAAAAGAAAAGGAAGAGCTTGTGAACATACGTCCATTAACCGAAACGGACTTAGAAACGGTGTGGCATTTAAAATTTAAAGCATCAGACCAGTCCTATCGAAAATGGAATGCCCCTTATTTTTATGAACACGAAATCCCGCTTGCTGCATTTAAGAAACGGTACTTACAGGAAGAATCCATTCCTCAAAAGCTATATGGCATTGAAATAGATGGTGATATCAAAGGCACCGTATCATATTATTGGGAGAATGAACGTACGAGGTGGCTTGAATGCGGCATTATCATTTATGATTCACGCTTTTGGAACGGGGGTATTGGGACAAAGGCATTAAATCTTTGGATTGATGTGTTATTTACGCATATTGATATCCCTCGAATTGGTTTAACAACTTGGTCAGGGAATGAACGGATGATGCGGTGCGCAGAGAATTGCGGATTTATCCTTGAGGGGAGACTGAGAAAGGTCCGTTATTATCAAGGGGTTTATTATGATTCAATGCGCTACGGAATGTTGAGAGAAGAATGGAGAAGCCTTCCGCGGAACAATGATAAAATATTTTAGGACAAAAGTATTGTATGTTTGAATAAACTGAAAAAAATCGGTTTTTCAAGCGAATAATAGAAAATGTGTTTTTTTACATAAGGGGGAATTTAAATATGAGATTAACGGGTCTATTCGTTTCACTTGCTGTTGCCATCTATTTATGGTTTGATGCGCCAAAACATAACAAAGACAAATGGCTGTGGGCTGTTTTAGGCGTGCTATTTAGCACCATCGTACTTGGTATTTATTTGATCAAGACAGAGAGGAAGGGGCTGGGCTGGACGATCTTGATTTTAACCATCTTGTTTTATCTCATGCTGCTCATCTCTGTTTTGATCGGTGTTATTCTTTTTTATCAGGCGCCTTCATGAAGAAGGGCCTTTTTCTTTTACCTTTTGAGCCGGTACACCAGCAATGACGATCTGCTCTTCATGAAAGGAACGATTCACCACGGCATTTGCTCCGATTGAAATATGATTTGCAATGTAAATGTCTCCAAACAGCTTAGCACCGGGGCCAACCCATACGTGATCTCCAATGGTTGGTACATCCTTTTCGGAATGGTTTTGGCCAATATTCACCCCTTGATGAATATCACAAAATGCCCCAATTTTTGCGTGCTTATTCACAATTAAGAGACCACTATGATTGATTCTAAGGCCGGGGCCAAAGACGCCAATCGGAATATCAAAGCCAAGCTGCATGCCTTTCTTTTTATGTAAATAGCGATAAAACCATTTGCGCAGTAGAGCGCCGCTATTAGAATAGTATTCATATTTTCGTAAATACCTTTGATATTTCCATATATCGTCCCCAAACCACTTTGGTCTTCTGCGCGTAATCGCTAATGCTTTCTTATCCTGCGTTAAGTAATGGTGAAGATCGTGCTTTGTAAAAATCATCAAATTCCCCTCCATTCCTTTGTGTTTCAGAGAAATTATACCATCCAAACCATTTATATCAAGAAAAAATGATGTTACTTCTTCAATTTTCTACCTTCATTTCATCCAAATTTCTTCATAAAATGAGCGCTTTGAGTTGAATAGAACAAAAGAACCAGGAAGAATGATTTGTAATTTTTTTCAATATCAAATCGTCTCATGCGTTCCATCTCCTTATGGCAGTAAGGTTTGTAAAAATTACTCGAAAATACTCATTAAAAAGAGAAAATTGCATTCATATGCTTTTTGAATCATCTTTTTGAATACAATTGACTTTCCTATCTCACATCCTCTAGGCTAATAAATGAAAATGATAATCTTTATCAATTGGAGGAGTGTTTTATTATGTCCATCAAAACCGTTTCTAAAAATCAGCAATTTTTAGAGCAGCAAAGTCAAAGAGAATCTAATGCAAGGTCTTACCCGAGACGGTTCCCATTAGCCATGCAAAAAGCCGAGGGTATGATCGTGACAGATGCAGATGGCAGAGAGTTTTATGACTGTCTGGCAGGCGCAGGAACACTTGCACTTGGTCACAATCATCCGGTTGTTATAGAAGCTATTGAACGTATGCTTCATGAAAAAAGACCATTGCATACGTTGGACATAACCTCAGAAATTAAAGAAGAGTTTGTGAATGAAATTTTTTCTCACCTGCCAGAAGAGTTTGCAAAGAGAGCAAAAATTCAATTTTGTGGACCAACTGGCGGTGATGCCATAGAAGCTGCGATTAAATTAGTCAAGACAGCGACAGGTAATCGTTCCATTCTTTCTTTCCACGGTGCTTATCACGGTGCGACACATGGCACGATGTCATTAAGCGGAAATTTGTCTCCAAAGGAAAGAGTGCAAGGGTTAATTCCAGATGTGCATTTCATGCCTTATCCATATGAATATCGCTGCCCATTTGGTATTGGCGGGAAAGATTCACACCGTATTTCCAGTTCTTATATTGAGCGTGTATTAAATGATCCTGAAAGTGGTATTCTTCCGCCAGCAGGTATGATCTTTGAAGCTGTGCAAGGGGAGGGAGGCTCAATTCCAGCATCTATTGAATGGATAAAAGAAATGAGAAGAATCACAAAAGAAAAAGGGATTCCGCTCATTATCGATGAGGTTCAATCAGGCATTGGCCGAACAGGTAAGATGTTTGCCTTTGAACATGCAGGAATTGTGCCAGACGTTATTGTATTATCTAAAGCCATTGGTGGAAGCCTGCCACTTTCAGTTGTGATTTATGATCAAGATTTGGATCAATGGAATCCAGGTGCACACATTGGCACATTTAGAGGAAATCAAATGGCGATGGCTGCAGGAACTGCTACGCTTAAATTTATAAAAGAAACCAATCTGCTTGATCATGTAGACCAGTTAGGGAATCGCATGCAGGCTTATTTAAAAGACATTCAAAAAAATGTACCTGCTATCGGTGATGTTCGAGGAAGAGGATTAATGATTGGTGCTGAAATTGTCAATCCAAATGAAAAGCAGGATGTGGATGGAAGTTATCCAGCAAATCCTGAGCTAGCAAGTCTTATTCAAAAGAATTGCTTCGACAAAGGCTTAATTGTAGAGACAGGAGGCCGTTTCGGTAGCGTCATTCGATTCTTACCGCCATTGATCATGACAGAAGAACAGCTTGAACAAGTCATCGCCATTTTCAAAGAGGCCGTTTACGATGCAATCAACTAAAGCTCCTGTGGATTCATTATTTATCAATCAAAGCCAGCTTGGAAGAGAGTCCTTCCGAGCGGCTCTTCATACATCTATCGACAGCTTACTGGATCAGTGGCAAAAAGACCAAGGACCATACAGCGGAATATTGCCTGGGAAATTAGCGGCTAGTGTCGAATCCTTATTTCAGTTTCAACCGTCTGGCGAATCAATGGAATCTGTCTTTCAAGATATAAAGCAGCATCTTTTGCCGCATCTCGTTGATGTATCGCATCCTAAATGCTTGGCACATTTGCATTGCCCGCCGCTCATACCTGCTCTTGCCGCAGAGGTGATGGTAAGCTCCTTTAACCAATCAATGGATTCCTTCGATCAAAGCGGTATTGCATCTTTGGTTGAGGAGGAAATTTTAAAGTGGCTATGTGCGAAGTTTTCTTATGGAAATCTAGCAGATGGGACATTTACGAGCGGTGGCACCCAATCTAACTACATGGGACTGCTTCTTGCAAGAGATGCATTTTGTGAAAACACATGGCAATGGAATGTTCAGCAGAAAGGCTTGCCGAGTGAGGCTCACCGCATGAGAATTCTTTGCTCTAAGAATGCTCACTTTACTGTGAAAAAATCTGCATCCCAGCTAGGCTTAGGGGAGCAGGCAGTTGTTCTAGTAGAGACAGATGAGCATCACCGCATGGACCTCAACGATTTGAAGAAGAAACTTGTTGAGTTAAAGGAACAGGATCTTCTGCCTTTTGCGGTAGTGGCGACTTGCGGGACAACTGATTTTGGCAGTATTGACCCGGTTCGAAATGTGTATGACATCGTCAAGCCATATGGTCTGTGGATTCATGCAGATGCTGCCTATGGTGGAGCGCTTGTATTAAGTGAAAACTATCGAGATAAATTAGACGGTGTTGAGCTTGCTGATTCCATCACGATTGACTTTCATAAACAATTTTATCAGCCGATCTCTTGCGGGGCATTTTTGCTGAAGGATAAGAGACATTTCGGCTTGATCAATTATCATGCAGATTATCTTAATCCAAAAGAAGATGAACTGGATGGAATACTACATCTTGTCCATAAATCTGTCCAAACGACGCGCCGGTTCGACGTACTGAAATTGCTTCTTTCTCTTCGTCTGATTGGGGAGGAAGGGTTTGGTGACATTATTGACCATACCATTGATTTTGCGAAGGATGTGGCTGCGCTTATCGAGAGAAATGATCACCTTGAAGTGATCAATCCTGAACCAGAAATCAATGCAGTTGTGTTTCGATTTAAGGGGGCGGATGACATCAATAGAATCATCCATCGAACGTTATTCAAATCAGGAACTGCTGTCATTGCGAAAACAGTGGTGGATGGTCAAACATGCTTAAAATTCACTTTGTTAAATCCGAGAACGACAATCACACATATTGAGGAAATCCTTTCTAACATCGTTGATATCGGGATCGCTCATATTCAATCCGGGAGGGTACTACGTTGAGTCAATATAAACAAATGGCTGAAAATGCAACTATGCAAAGCTTTTTAAACTGTTTTTTACGTGAAACAGGAATCGATCGATCTGCAAAAAAAGAGACGAAAGCAGATGGTTCGCTTGTATTCGTGGCAAAACTAGCAAAGCAAGACCTTGAGCTTGTGATTCCGATCCGATATTTTTCATCTGTAGGCCGCCATCTCTTTGATTTTCCGATTCGCTTTCGTCCAAGTGGCAGCGAAAAAGAGGGAACGGTCGTCGATTACACGACACTTGTTGCTTTATGTTCAAAGGAGCTTCTCATTGCATATGGCCGCACAGATGCAGAGGATGAATTCATGCTTCGCATCATTTTAAGCTGCCGAAATATTGAACGATTCTTAAAGGAGAGAGAAAGTGATCAAGCTGCTTTATCTCAAGCTGATTTTGAGTACATCGAGGCTGAGCAGTCACTTCTCCTTGGCCATTTAACACATCCTACACCAAAAAGCAGACAAGGGATGACAGAAGAAGAGGAAGCCGTCTATTCTCCTGAGCTGAAAGGAGCTTTCCAGCTTCATTACTTTAAAGCGCACCATTCGATTGTGCTTCAGGATTCGTCTATTTCACAATCTGCGGCAAATCTCATGTTAGAAGAGCTTTCGCGTCAGGTGCCAGAAGAAACAGAGAGGCTGAATAGGTTAACAGAAAACGGAGAATATGTGCTCATTCCGATTCATCCGCTGCAAGTCAAAGTGGTCATGGAGAAGGCATTCGTGAAGCGTTATATAGAGGAGGGGAAACTGACTTATTTAGGACCGCTCGGGTCTGAATACACAGCGACCTCATCCTTTAGAACGGTCTATCAAAAGGATTCTGCTTACATGCTCAAATTCTCTGTTCCTGTGAAAATTACAAACTCGTTACGCATCAATAAACAAAAGGAACTGGATCGAGGAGTAGAGATGTCCCGCATCTTAAAAACAGAATTAGGCGTTTCTTTATATGAAAAATTCTCTGGATTCCGGGTCATTGAAGATCCTGCATATCTCTCTATTCGAGGAGATGAAACGGAATCTGGCTTTGAAGTGGTCATTCGTCAAAATCCATTCTTGCATCGTGAAAAAGGCGCAAGCTTAATTGCTGGGCTGTGTCAGGATCATGCGTACGGAGGAAAATCGAGATTAGCAGGAATTATTCATAAACTTGCAGACGCAGAAGGCAGGTCAACAGAAGCGGTCAGCCAAGATTGGTTTAAACAATATTTGACTATTTCGTTAAAGCCGATGCTCTGGCTGTTTGAAACGTATGGTCTTGCACTCGAGGCCCATCAGCAAAATGCTGTTGTGCAAATGAAGGATGGTTATCCAGAGACCTTCTATTACCGTGACAACCAAGGCTACTATTATAGTGAATCGAAAAAGGATAAGCTCGCGAATCTAGTTCAAAACTTGAGCGTAAGAAGTGAAACCATTTGTGCGGATGATGTAGCCGTTGAGAGACTCCGTTATTATTTCTTCTTTAATCATTTATTTGGTCTCATTAATGGCTTTGGCACGGAAGGATTAGCAAAGGAAGAAGACTTGCTGGCACTTGTGAGAGATACATTACTCGCTCATGAGGAGACGTACGGAGCATCTGATCTGACTAACAGCCTTCTCCGCTCAAAAGAACTTCCTTCAAAAGCGAATTTGCTGACACGATTTGAAGATATGGATGAGCTGACCGGATCTCTGGAAACACAATCTCGTTACACGGCTGTCTTGAATCCGCTCTTTTTACATAAGGAGGCGCTGATTGGATGAGGCATCGCATCAGGTTTATTCGTGCTGAATATGAAAGAGATGTCCAGCTTGTCCATAAGTGGATGCAAGAAGAGTACGTTCACCCATTTTGGCATTTGAATATTCCATTTCCTGCTTTTGAAAAGCATTTTTATCAGGCCATACATGATCCGCATCAAACCCTTTATTTAGGCACGATTGATGGGACGCCAATGAGTTATTTTGAGGCTTACAACGTCAAAGGGGATATCATTGAATCCTACTATGAGCCTTCTCCGCATGATCAAGGCATCCACCTGTTAATAGGGGAGCCGGATTATGTGGGAAAAGGATTTGCTGCGCCGCTCCTTCAGGCAATGACAGCATTTCAATTTGAGCAGAACAAACGAACAGAAAAAATCGTTGCTGAGCCGGATATTCGCAATGAAAAAATGATTCATGTATTTGAAAAATGCGGCTTCGAACGTGTGAAACCAGTCACTTTACCCGATAAAACAGGTCTTTTGATGTTTTGTGATCGAGAACGATTCGAAAGGAAGTATAACCATGACGCGGTTCAACAAGCAAAATAATATAGTGGATGTAATTGGGATCGGCATTGGCCCGTTTAACCTCGGGCTTGCCGCATTATCTGAAGAGGTAAATGAAATCGACGCTTTGTTTTTTGAAAGAAGTGAAGCCTTTCACTGGCACCCAGGGATGCTCATTGAAGGGACAACACTGCAAGTCCCATTTTTAGCGGACCTTGTCAGCATGGCAGATGTGAAAAGCAAATATAGCTTCCTCAACTATTTGCAGGAACAAAACCGTTTGTATTCATTTTACTTTCTAGAAGACTTCCATATCCCGCGCAAGGAATACAGTCATTATTGCCGCTGGGTCGCTGACCAGTTAGACTCTTGCCGATTCGGCATGAATGTCGAATCTGTCTCACTGATCGAAAAGGCAGGGGAAAAGCGGTATGAAGTGCATGTCCGTCATGTAAAGGATGAAACTGTAGAGGTGTTTGAAAGCAAACATCTCGTCTTAGGAATTGGCACGCAGCCGGCGATACCCGCATCGCTCCAGCCAGCTTTAGGAGAGAAGGTTTTTCACTCAGCTGACTATTTAAAACGAAAGAAAGAAGGCTGTTTCAAAGGGAAATCTGTGACAGTTATCGGCTCTGGTCAAAGTGCGGCAGAAGTGTTTTATGACATTTTATCAGATGATGAAGCGAAGGATATTCACTGGTTCACACGGTCAAAAGGATTTTTCCCAATGGAATATTCAAACCTTGGACTTGAGTATTTCTCCCCTGACTATATTGATTTCTTTTATGAGCTTCCGCAAACAAAAAAGGATGCGTTATTAAAACAGCAAGATTTGCTGTATAAAGGCATCAGTTCGGCGATGATTCGTGATATTTATCATTTGCTTTATGAACGTTCTGCCTGCGGAAAGCAGCTGAATACAGTGCTTCAGGCCATGACGGAGGTCAACTTGATTGAGGAAACAGCGGGCGGATTATCACTTTCCTGCACGCAATGGGTCAAGGAAGAATCCTTTACACATGAGACGGATATTGTCGTATTGGCGACTGGCTATCAATCAGTTCTGCCGCCATTTATCAACCCTATTTCTCATCACATTCAATGGGATGATCAAGGACGTTTCCAAGTTGAACGTGAATATCGTTTGAAAACAAATACGATGGGTGAAAATGATATTTTTGTACAAAATGCAGAGCTTCATACACATGGGGTCGGCGCTCCAGATTTGGGGCTGGGGGCTTATCGAAACAGTGTGATCATCAATGAACTTGCTCGTCAAACCGTGTATCCACTTTATCAAAAGCACGTCTTCCAGACATTTGGTACACACAAGAACGCACACACATTTGAAGAAATCAAAGGTTAAGGAGGATGAAGCGATGAGTGTACAAGATGAATTGAAAAAAGCGGTGAATCCTGCTGCTTGGAAAAAGGCAAACCAGCGAATGGTGGCGAAAATGCTGTCTGAATACATGTATGAGGACATGCTTCATCCCGTAGAACTGGATTGTAAGGATGGCATCGCGCAGTATGAATTAATCATTCATGAACATAAGAAATATCGTTATCTGGCAAAACCTCGATTGTTTGATAGTTTTGATACAATCGCTGAATCAATTGAGTGCTGTCAAGATGGAAAATGGTCAAAGGATGTCAGTGCCATTGTGTTTTTACTAGACATTCAGCCGATCATTCCAATGTCCTCTGACACAACAGGCCATCTTATCAAAGAGCTTCACCATACTTTGTTAGCCGATGTCCATTTGCTGTCGAAAAAAGCACTTCGTGCGGATGAGCTAACAGATACGGATTATGCATGGATTGAAGGAGAAATGACAGGCCATCCTTGGATTGTGTATAACAAAGGGCGTATAGGATTCAGCTACGATGATTACTTAGCCTATGCACCAGAACGTCAAGAATGTGTGCAGCTGTCTTGGATTGCTGTACATAGAGAGCTTGCGACATTCCATGCAGTCGATCATGAAAACTATGAGCAGGTGATCGCTAAAGAATTAGATGAAGTCACGATTCGTCAATTTCAGCGCGTATTAAAAGATGAAGGACTGAATGCGGCTGACTATTATATGATGCCTGTCCATAAGTGGCAGTGGACGCATATGATTATTCAGCATTTCCCGGAAGATTTGGCCTTGCGCCGGATTGTGTATTTGGGAGAGGGGCTGGATCAATATATCCCGCAGCAGTCGATCAGAACCTTTACAAATATCTCAAATAAAGGCAAGCATCATATTAAACTGCCAATGAGTATTTTAAATACGCTCGTGTACCGTGGACTCCCATCAGAACGTACGGTTATTGCCCCGCGCATTACAGCGCATATTAAAGGGATTGCTGATCAAGACTCATTTTTATCTGATGTGTGCCGCGTCATTTTACCAGGTGAGAATGCAAGTATCAATGTCGATCATCCATACTACAGCAAACTGCCTGGTGCGCCGTATCAATATCTTGAGATGCTCGGTGTCATTTTTAGAGAAAGCATTTATACGTACTTAGATGAAGGGGAGAGCCCTGTTACACTTGCGGCACTTACTTATGAGGATCATGAAGGAGAGCCGTATATCAAGCAGCTGATTGAAAAATCAGGTCTCTCAGCAAAAGAATGGATGGCGAAGTTTTTCCATGTCGTGATGCCGCCGCTGCTGCACTTCATGTATCAATACGGCACAGTCTTTTCACCGCATGGGCAAAATACGATTCTTGTATTAAAAAATCATCAGCCGCATCGTTTGGCGATCAAAGATTTCGTTGATGATGTGAATATAAGTGACCAGCCGCTGCCTGAATTAGCTTCACTAGAAGAAGATTTAAGAGAAGTGCTGCGCAGTGAGCCGCCAGAAGGTCTGGTGCAATTTATCTTTACAGGACTATTTATTTGCAATCTGCGTTATGTATCCAACGTATTAGACAATCACAATCTGTTAGATGAAACGACTCTTTGGCGTTTGCTTGCTGAAGAAATTCAGCAGTATCAAAATCAATTCCCGCAGCTAAAAGACCGTTTTGAATTATTTGATCTATTCCAGCCGAAGCTGACAAAGCTTTGCTTAAATCGAAATCGAATGATTGATTATGGCTATGGAGATGGAGATGACCGCCCGCATGCATCAGAGCATGGGAAGGTCACAAATGCACTCGCTCATGTTCTTTCGTCAGTTGGGGAGAAGTAATAGAAAAGCTGTAGACATCAAGTGTCTACAGCTTGTTTGTTTTTTAAGAAAATGCTTGAGAGGCAAGGAAATAGAAAAGGGCGGGATCATTCAGTTTTTCTTTCCCGCGAATCATCATAAAATGCGCTACGTTTGTTTTTGTAAATCCTGCTTCAACAAGTGTTTCATGCAGGCGTTCAGCAGTTTCTTCCTGCATATCTAAACGAATTGCGCCTGAATAAGACGAGATGAGTGATTGGATGAGCGAGAGAGCGGTTTGTTCATCGTTTGCTGTAAGCGGTCCAATCATTAGATTAGCAGGGGTTTCGATGCCAAAGGCAAATCCAGTTGTTTCATGGTGCTCATTCTTTGCAATCAGCCGGAACGATGCTCGTTCCATTCGCTTTCTTATAAAGCTTGATCGATTGGTGCCTGCACCTTTTTCGTCAAGTGCTTCAATAGACGGAAGGTCTGCTCCATCAGCAGGAGAAAGGTGAATCCCGCCTGACACACGAAAAGCCGCTGGATTCGTGGTCTGTGCTTTGTATGTATGAATGTAGCCGGCCGTTTGAAATCCAATTTTTTCGTAAACGGGCTGTCCTTGTACAGTAGCGGTTAAAACGACAGGAACGCTTTGATCGCTTCTGCGAAGCAGGGTGTCAATCATTTTCCGTGCAAGGCCTAAGCCGCGATGTGTCTCAGATACAATAACGGCACCAATTGATGCTGCTTTATCATATTGGAAAAGTCCTGCACATGAGATCACTTGTCCATCTGTTGTTGAAAAACCTGTAAAATATCCGTTTGTTAAAAGAGATGTAAGCTCATCCGCATTGTAATCAGGCCAGTCGACCTCTTTTGACAATGCGATAAGATCGGGTATGTCATCAAGTGTTAAAGTTCGTTGTACAACGTTTTCCAATACACGCAACTCCTTCTTAGCTGATTTCATCTATATGTATCGTACCATATGAAGGCATAAGAAAAAGGAAAAGGAAGATCCTTTTCCTCTCAGCGTGTATGAAAAAAGAACCCCCAATGACGGAGGGGCCAGTCTTAATGAACATTAAAATATCGAGCATCAGGGTGGGAAACGACGATCGCTGAAACAGATGCTTCAGGTTCCATCATGAATCCTTCTGTCAGATGGATGCCGATTTTTTCAGGCTGAAGCAGCTTGAACAGCTTTTCTTGATCCTCAAGATTTGGACACGCTGGATAACCAAAGGAATAGCGCTGCCCTTGATATTTCGCTTGGAATCGTTTTTCCATTGTAAAATCGACTGGGTCAGGGAATCCCCATTTGTCACGAATCACTTGGTGGGCTCTTTCAGCTAATCCTTCTGCAAGCTCAAGTGCCAGAGCTTGGACAGCATGCATTTTTAAATAATCTCCTTCCTGCTTAAATTGCTGCGCGACCTCGCGTATACGCGCGCCGGCTGTGACGGCGAATAAGGCAATATAATCTTTCTCGTTTTCATCACTTTTCCGTACATAATCAGAAATGGAGCGGTACGGGAGCTTCTCCTGCCTTGGAAATTGGAACGTTTCAATGATGCGGTCAGGCTCTTCGGGATCATAAATATGCAAATCATTTCCGTCTGAACTGGCAGGGAAGAATTGATACACAAATGCTGGCGCAAACCAGTTTTTCTCTCTGCCTTCGTTTAGAAGATCTGTGACAAGCTGTTTTAATTCCAATGCTTTTGGGTGCTTTTCAGCTAATAAGGTTTTGATCTTTCCCTTTAAGCCGAGATGATGACCAATAAGCATTTGTTCATTCACATAAGGCATAATATGATGCAAATCGATGTCTCTCACATAATGGCGTGCGGTATTTTCTGGCGTAAATACCGGTGCCTTCGGGAGTGCTGCGCGTTTTTCTAGTAATTCTATGACAGCTTTCGGCTGCTTTCCTTCTTTTTCCTTGAAAGGTGCCGCTGGCTCTTCTTTTGGTTTTGTTTGAAATTGAAGAGGATTCGCTTTTAACTCATTGGCTAATGATAGTCCGTCCATCGCATCTTTTGCATAAAGAACAGGTCCATCATAATGAGGCGAAATTTTCATTTTCGTAAATTTACGAGAAAGGGCAGCACCGCCGACCAAAATAGGAACAGAAATATTGGCTTTTTGTAAATCTTGAGCGGTTAGTACCATTTGCTGTGCGGATTTTACAAGTAAGCCTGATAATCCAATCATATCTGGTTTTTCCTTTTGCACAGCTTCAATCAATGTTTGAGGTGTCACCTTGATGCCGAGGTCGACCACCTGAAAGCCGTTATTGCTCAAAATGATGTCGACGAGGTTTTTCCCGATATCATGGACATCTCCTTTTACGGTCGCAAGTAGAATCTTTCCTTTCCCGCTCGCATGCTGCTTTTCCATATATTGCTCAAGAAACGAAACAGATGCTTTCATGACCTCAGCCGATTGAAGCACTTCGGCTACAATCAATTCGTTTTGATTAAAAAGACGACCAACTTCAGCCATTCCCTGCATTAACGGGCCATTGATGATATGAAGCGGCGATTCATATTGCTCCAAAGCAAGGGATAGGTCATCGATGAGACCTTCTTTCGTTCCCTCGACGACATAGAGCGCCAGCCTTTCATCAAGTGATAAGGAGATCTTTGGTTTTTTCTCCGTTTTCTTTTTGCCGCGGTAAAATTGGGTGAATTCAGCCAGTGTTTGATCATTTGTTTCATAAAGCAAGGTTTCAGCTAGTTTGATTTCTTCCTTTGGAATGGAAGCGAAGCGTTCAAGCTTTTCTGTATTGACAATGGCATAGTCAAGCCCTGCTTGCACGCAGTGATACAAATAGACGGCATTTAAGATTTCTCTGCCAACAGGCGGAAGTCCGAAAGATACGTTGCTGATGCCTAAAATGGTGAGGCACTCAGGCAGGGTTTCCTTAATCATTTTAATGCCTTTGATCGTTTCTTCAGCGGCGCCAATATATTGCTCGTCTCCAGTGCCTACGGGAAAGACAAGCGGATCAAAAATGATGTCACTTGCGGGAATACCATATTTCTTTGTTAGTAAATCGTGAGAACGTACAGCAATTTCAAGCTTTCGTTCTGCTGTCACCGCCATTCCTATTTCATCAATCGTGCCAACAACGAGTGCACCGCCATATAGCTTCACAAGAGGAAGAATCTCTTCAAAGCGTTCCTCGCCATCCTCAAGGTTGATGGAATTGATGATGGCTTTCCCTTGAGAGTAGGTGAGTGCCTTTTCAATCACGTGTTTATCCGTTGAATCAATGACAAAAGGGGCTTTCACCTTTTTCATGGCTTCTTGTAAAAAGCCTTCCATGTCTGCTGCCTCATCACGGTCTGGATCGGCGAGACACACATCAACGACGTGAGCGCCATTTTTCACTTGAGCACGAGCAATTTCTGCTGCTTCTTCAAACTTTTGTTCCGCAATGAGCCGTTTGAATTTGCGAGAACCAATGACATTGGTCCGTTCGCCTACAAAAAGAGGACGCATCGAATCCTCATAAATAAGAGGCTCAATTCCTGATACGGTATGCTGCGGTGATTCGCGGTTGATATGACGCGGCTGAAGCGTGCGTACTTCATCTGACAATGCTTGAATATGCGCAGGTGTAGTCCCGCAGCAGCCGCCGACAATATTTAACCAGCCTTCCTTAGCAAAGGCGGCGATTTTTTTAGCAAGAGAGGCAGGGGATTCGTGATATTGGCCTTCTTCATCTGGGAGACCAGCATTCGGATAGCAGCTCACCGCTGACTTTGCAATGGAGGAGAGCGTGCGGATGTGGTCTGTCATAAATTCTGGACCAGTCGCACAGTTAAGGCCCACACTGATTGGTTTCATATGCTCAAGAGAGATATAAAAGGCTTCAATATCCTGACCAGCAAGGGTGGTGCCCATCGGTTCAATCGTTCCTGATACCATGAGTGGTAATTGGATGCCCGTCTGCTGAAAGGCTTCCTGAATCCCTTTGAATCCAGCTTTTACATTCAGCATATCTTGGCTTGTTTCTAAAAGAAGGGCATCACACTTTCCGTCAATCAGGGCGCGGGCCTGCTCTTCATAATTTCTGACGAGCTCACTGAAGGTTGTGCCGCCTGTTACAGATAATGTTTTCGTTGTCGGGCCCATTGCGCCTACAACAAAACGAGGCTTTTCTGGTGTGGAGAAACGGTCAGCTTCTGCCTTTGCCAGCTGCGCAGCTCGAACATTGAGTTCATAGGCAAGGTGCCCAAGCCCATATTCGTCAAGGACGAGCTTTGTCGCGCCGAACGTATTTGTTTCAATGAGGTCAGCACTTGCTTCAAGGTACTCCCTATGGATCTTAGAGATGATGTGAGGGGCTGTCACATTCAAATACTCGTTACAGCCCTCATACTCTTCTCCGCCAAAGTCCTCTGCTGTCAGGTTGGCGTTTTGAATCATTGTGCCCATTGCCCCATCAAGGACGAGGATGCGTTTTTTGAGCTGTTCAGTGATAGTTGACATGGACGTTAGACTCCTTTTCTTTCTGATGGATGTAGGTGGTCAGTTCTGCTGTTAAATCTGATCGAAGGAAAGGAGTAATTAAATAAATGCCATTAAACAATTCGCAGGCTGTATCTAATAAAGAGCGGGCAATCGCTAAGCCTTCTGCTCGCTGCTTTTCTTTATCCTCGCCAGCCTTAGCCATAATGTCACGAATAGAATCAGATAATTTGATGCCTGGAATTTCGTGATGAATAAACTCTGCATTTCGGCTGCTTGTTAACGGCATAATGCCGATATAAATCGGTTTATCCAAGTGGCGGCTTTCCTCATGAATTTTCACAAGCTGTTCCTCAGAATAAACAGGCTGTGAAATAAAATAATCAGCACCGTATTCGATTTTTTTCTCAAGACGTTTCACCGCTTTATCAATATGGCGCACATTTGGGTTAAACGCGCCAGCCACTGAAAAATTGGTCTTTTTGCCAAGGGGCTTTCCTGAGAAAGAAAGGCCTTCGTTAAACTGTTTGATAAGACGAATCAAATCAAAGGAGGTTAAATCATACACAGATGTTGCACCTGGGAAGTCTCCAATTTTAGATGGATCGCCTGTGATCGCTAAAATATCGGTTAATCCAAGGGTGTCGAGCCCCATTAAATGAGATTGAAGCCCAATCAAATTACGGTCGCGGCATGTGATATGAACAAGAGAACGCATATCGAGCTGCTGCTTTAATAATGCGCCGCAAGCGACATTGCTAATGCGCGGAGTCGCAAGAGAATTATCGGCTAACGTCAATGCATCAATGCCAGCATTCTTTAATTCATTTGCAGCAACGAGAAATTTTTCGAAGTTCAGCTTCTTCGGAGGATCAAGCTCTACGATAATCGATCGTTTTTTCACAGCCAGCTCATCAAGACCTGGCTCAGTGCGCTGATCTTGGATGGAAATGATTTCTTCTTTTAACACCTTCACTTCTTTTTCAGTGATCGGTGCTAAATCTTTGACCGCTTCAGCCATTGCGCTAATATGCTGAGGTGTTGTTCCGCAGCAGCCTCCGATAATACGTGCGCCCTGATTTCTAAATTCAAGTGCACTTTTTCGGAAATAATCGTTATCGGTATCATAGACGAGTCTGCCTGCTTCAAGAGAGGGGAGACTGCTGTTAGGATAGACAGATAAATGCGAATTTTCCAAAAGTGGAACGCCTTCGAGTGCCTGAATCATGTGATAAGGGCCCAGCCGGCAGTTGATGCCGACAACATCTGCACCAAGAGATGATAACTCAGATAAACCATCCTTCAGGGGGGTACCATCCTGCAAAACGCCTTGTTCATGCATTGAGACGTTCATGACAATCGGAAGAGTCGTTTCTTTGCGGGCAATTTGGAGAACAGCCTTCGCTTCTTCTATATCATAATATGTTTCAAGCAATATTCCGTCAGGCTCTTCATTTAATAGGATGTACAGCTGCTCTCTAAAGCTTCGTTTGATTTCTTCTATAGAGTAAGCATTTTTGTTAAACGTTCGAATGCCGCCAATTGTTCCGAGTACATAAGCAGAGCCTGCGGCTGCTTTTGCAATTTGTACCGCTTTTGTATTGATGCGTTTCGTTTCTTCCTCTAAGCCGTAGCGGGATAGTTTAATATAATTCGCACCGTATGTGTTCGTTTGGATGATGTCAGCGCCTGCCTGCACATATGCTTCGTGCACGCGTTTCACTTCATCCTCTTTCGATAAATTTAATTCTTCAAAGCAGCGGTCAATGCCGTAAGAGTATAAAAGTGTTCCCATCGCTCCGTCAGCTATCAGTACGCGGTTTTGTAAGTCTTGTAATAGGCCCATTGTATTCCTCCTTATTTCTATGTAACAAAAAAAGCCTTCTGATAAGAAGAAGACTTTTTGGCTATATCGTAATTCTTCTCCTTATCTTCCAAGCAGTTGCTTGCTGGATTTAGCACCTTGGTCATAGAAAATAGATTTCTACTACACCGGTTGCTGAGGCTTCACAGGGCCAGTCCCTCTGCCTCTCTTGATAAGAAAGCAATATGAACATGTCAATGAATTGAACTTCCATCAACTGTAACGAAAAATGCAGAAATAATCAATGGAAAATTTGAAATTTATCGAAAATTTATAAATTGGACATCAATCGGTAAATCAGCCTTGCGCATAAGAGAAATCACCTCTTGTAAATCATCTTTATTTTTCCCTGTCACACGCACTTGGTCATCCTGAAATTGTGATTTCACTTTGATGCCAGACTGCTTGATAAGCGCGTTGATCTTTTTGGCGTTGTCTTGATCAATCCCGCTGATCAGCTTCGCACGCTGGCGTACTGTACCGCCTAGGGCATGCTCAGTTTTTCCGTAATCGATGTTTTTAGTTGGAACATTTCGTTTGATCAGCTTTGTCACAAGTACATCTTTTAGCTGCTCAAGTTTGAAGTCATCATCAGAAATGAGGACAAGCTCTTCTTTTTCGAGAGAAATATCACTTTTACTTCCTTTAAAATCATAACGGTTTTTAATTTCTTTCAGTGCTGCTTGAACAGCGTTTTGCACTTCAGGCAGTTCAACCTTCGATACAATGTCAAATGAGCTTTCTTTTGCCATCACACATGACCTCCAAGTTTAGATATTGCGTCTATTTTATCATGCAAATAGCAGAAGAAGAAAACTTTATCAAAGAGTAAAGCCGCCAGCCGTATAAATCGTGTCCAGTTTGTCCACTTTAGCTAACAGAACTAGAGATGTTCATGCAGGAAGAAGTATAGTAGAATAGAGTGAATCAAAAGATGAACGAACGCTCTTTTATGGGCAGATAGGAAGGAAGAGAACATGAGACCAGGTGAGCAACTGACCTTGCAAATAGAGAATGAAATGGAATACGGCTACTTTTTGACAGACGGTGAAGATTCGGTCCTCTTACACCGCAGTGAAATGACAGAAGATATTGGTGACCGAGATGAAGTAGAGGTCTACTTATATGTAGATCATGAAGAAAGACTCGCTGCCACGATGAAAATACCTACAATTAACGCACATACATACGACTGGGTAGAAGTCGTGGACGTGGTAGAAGACATGGGCGCATTTGTTGATGTTGGGCTGTCAAAGGATGCACTTGTTGCAACAGAACACCTCCCGCCTTTTGAGGAAGCATGGCCGAAAAAAGGAGACAAACTCTACTGTATGCTGAAAGTCACAAGCTACGGCAGAATGTTCGCAAAACCAGCCACAGAAGACGTGATCAGTGAATTGTTCACAGAGGCACCAGAAACCTTAATGAACAAAGAAATCACTGGAACAATCTATCGTTTAATTGCGACAGGTTCTTTTATGCTGACAGATACAGGCGTGCGTGGGTTTATTCACCGCACGGAACGAAAGGAAGAGCCACGATTAGGATCGACCGTGACAGGACGCGTCATTGCAGTGAAAGAGGATGGAACCGTAAACGTTTCTCTGCTTCCTAGAAAACAGGATGCACTATCTGTCGATGCAGAAGAAATTTTAACCTATATGAGAACAAGAAACGGCGCCATGCCTTATGGGGACAAAAGTGATCCAGAGGATATCCGCGAAAGATTTCAAATGAGCAAGGCAGCCTTTAAACGAGCACTAGGTCATCTCATGAAAAATGATTTAGTTTACCAAAAAGAAGGCTGGACATACGAGAAAAAGTGAGCATTTGCTCACTTTTTTATTTTTGTCTTAAATAATGGATTTTTTCTGTGAAAAAAGTCATGAAAAACCTTCACTAATCATTGAAACAACGCCTCTCAAATCCGATAAAAAAGGAGTAAGGATGATAAAAGGAGTGTGTTTTTGGATGAAAGTGAAGATTTCATTACTTCTGATGGCAGCCATGCTTATGGTGCTCGCCGCATGCGGTAATCAACAGGAGAGTTCGCCAAAATCAACTGCGAAGCATATTGGCGTTATGCTCACAGATGATGGTCTTGGTGATCAATCATTTAACGATTCATCATTTAAAGGATTAGAAAAAGCACGTGATGAGCTTGGCATTGAATTTGATTATAGAGAAATTGCAGAAACTGATACATATGAAAAAGGGCTGACAGAACTCGTAAAAGATGGAAATGATCTTGTCATTGGTGTAGGTTTCAGTATGCAAGAAGACCTGGAAAAAGTCGCAAAGAAATATCCGAAGAAGCAGTTCCTTTTGATCGATGCTGTATCTGAGCTGAAAAATGTGACCTCTGTGACGTTTAAAGAAGAGCAAGGCAGCTATTTAGCGGGAGCACTTGCTGCGATGACAACGAAAAGCGATGTCATTGGATTTGTTGGCGGTGTTGACGCAGATGTCATTCATCGTTTTGAAAAAGGATTTCAAAAAGGCGCCAAATCAGTCAATCCGAAAATCAAGATCTTATCCACCTATGCCGGTACGTTTAGTGATGCAGGCAAGGGTAGTAAAATAGCCAAAGACATGATCAAAAAGAAAGCAGACGTTTTATATGCCGCAGCCGGTTATACAGGTGTCGGTGTATTAAAAGAAGCGCAGGCGCAGGGTAAATATGCCATTGGTGTAGACAGCGATCAGTACTATACTGCTGAAAAAGCGGTCATTTCGTCTATGGTGAAAAAAGTCGATGAAGTGGTCTATCAATTCAGTGAACAGCTCGTCAAGAACAATCAAATGAAAAGCGGTCATGTTGTCTATGACTTAAGCAATGATGGAATCGATATGGCAAAAATCCGGATCCTGAAAAATGCTGAGACACTGACCAAAAAATTAAATGGTCTGAAGCAGACGCTTCTAAAAGAAGAGGGGGACGCATCATGAGCTTACGCGTCAAAATTTTACTTAACTCACTTATTTCACTTCTTTTAGCAGTTGGCGTCATCGCCTTTATCATTGTCAGCATGACAAAGATCCAATCATCAAATGAGACAGATGTGCAAACCTTATTAAACGTACAAAAAACGAAGGCAAGCTTTGAAAGTGTCGAGCAAGCCATGACCAATTATTCGATGACACTCTCAGATGAACAGCTAGAGATCGTTCAAAACGATATTTCTACAGCAAAAAAGCAGCTGCAAACGCTAAACAAACATGCAGGAAATATGAACAAAGAGGCATTAACAAGGTTAAATTCAAAATTTGACACGTGGACCAAGGAAGCAAACAACGCCATTGGTGAAAAAAACGCATCGGATGCAAGACGTGTGGCAGCAAGAATTGATGGCGTTTTAAACGATGTGCATACGATGAATAAAAGGGCAGAAGAAGCGTATAAACAAAATCTAGAGGCTGCAGCAGACAATGTCCAATGGATTATTACAAGTGCACTCGTCTCAGCACTTACACTAATTGTCATTGCTGTCTTTTTGAATATTGGATTAACGCGATCCATCGTGACACCCATCAAATCACTATCCTACAGAGCAAAGCAGATCGCAGAAGGCAATCTTGCTGTGGAGCGGATGGATATTCAGCGCAAGGATGAAATCGGCGGCTTGAATGAATCCTTTAATCAAATGACAGATCAGCTGATTAGTCTGATTAAAGAAATCAGCAATGTCTCAAGCCGAGTAGAGACATTCTCGATCCACCTGAATGATGAAAACAAAAAGATGATGGAGTCTGCGAATCAAGTATCTGTTTCGACAGACGAAATGGCCAATGGGTCACAAGCGATTTCAGAAGATCTCCAGCACGGCGTCAGCTTGATTGAGAAAATGGACCAGCATGGACGTAAAAATTCAGAACGCTCGCAAACGGTCATCCGCAGTACAGAGGATGCCATCGAAGCCGTAGAAAGCGGAAAGCACACGTTAACAGAAACAAAAACAGCGATTGAAAAAAATACACATGCCACGAGACAAATCGAAGAATCAGCAGGAGAATTTACGCAATACGCCAGCGGAATCTCGGCCATGGCCAAAACGGTTTCTGACATTGCGGACCAAACAAACCTGCTTTCCTTAAACGCAGCCATTGAAGCGGCAAGAGCAGGCGAAGCTGGAAAAGGCTTTGCCGTTGTAGCAGATGAAATTCGCAAGCTTGCTGATGAATCGTCTAATGCAACAAGACAAATCTTTGACATGGTCAGTCATATTGAAAGAGGCATTCAATCCATTAGTCAAACTGTTCAAGAAGGGGTCAAACTTTCACTTCAGCAGCAGGATGCGATGGACAAAACCTCACACTCCTTTGAAGATATAGAAACAAAAGCGCAGCATATTAAACAAGAAATGGCGGTCTTAAATGACCAAATTATGCAATCAACAGAACTTGGCGGACAAGTGCTGCACTCGATTGAAAATATTAGTGCAGTTGTAGAAGAAACAGCAGCTGGCAGCGAAGAAATTTCTGCCTCAGCCAATGAACAGCTGCAATCGTTCCATCAAATGAACAAACAGGTCGAAGAATTGATGAGTATGACGGCGAGGTTAAATGAAACCGTCCAGCGATTTAAACTTTCATAAGAAAAGCACCCTTCCCGTGTTGTGTCAGGGAAGGGTGCTTTTTATGATCATTTGCCTGTAAAAAAGATCGCAAGCGTGCTAGGCCCTGAATGGGACCCAACAGCGGCACCGATGATTTGAATATCAATTTCCTTTGGATGAAATTCGGCTTCGATCAGCTGTTTCATGTCTTCCGCCAGTGCAGGATCATCACCATGACTAATACCGACCGTTTGGTTCGACCAATCCGTTCCGCGTTCTTTCATTAGTTCAATAATGCGTTTCAGCAGTTTTTTACGTCCGCGGATTTTTTCAAGCGGGATGAGTTTTCCATCTTCGACATGTAAAATGGGCTTAATACTTAACAAACCGCCAACAAATGCGGACGCTTTACTGATTCTTCCGCCCCTTGCTAAATACGATAAATCGTCTACAGTAAAAATATGTTGTAAAGATTCACAAAAATGCTTTACAGACGTTTCAATTTCTTGTATTGTATTTCCGTCAATGGCAAGTGATTGAGCGTGTTTGACAGCAAGCCCATAGCCGAGTGAAGCGCATTTAGAATCAATGATTCGTAAATCAAAATCAGGGTATTCTTCCTTCACTTCGTTTGCCATCATCACAGCTGTCTGGTATGTACCTGAAAGCTCTGATGAAAAAGCGACATAGATAGCAGATGTATGGGTTTGAGCGGCAGAAACAAAGGTTTCCTTGATCCGGTTTGGTGAAGCCTGTGACGTTTTTGGACTGGCTCCTTGTCTCATCGCATCAAATACTTGTTTTGGTTCAATGGTGATCAAATCCTCAAATTCCTGCTCGCCAAGTAACACGCGGAGCGGAATGAGCGTTATGTTATGTTCATCATAATAAGAAAGAGGCAGATCAGCAGCACTGTCTGCTATGATATGAACAGTCATATAAATCCCTTCTTTCTAAAAAATAAGCCATATTTTACATCTTTTTAGCCTAACTATATCATAGAAATCATCTTTTCGTGTTCAAATTCTAAATTTTAGGGAAAACCATAGAGAGAATGGTAAGTGGAGGAATGACAACATGTTCATTGGAGAAGCAAAAAAACTCATTGTCGTCGTTATTGGTGCATTACTCAATGCGATTGGACTGAATTTATTTTTAATCCCAGCTGACGTATATGCAAGCGGTTTTACAGGGGTAGCCCAGCTGTTATCCAGCTTAATCGATCAATATGCGCCATTTTATGTATCAACAGGGATTCTATTATTTATTTTAAACATTCCAGTCGGCATTTTAGGCTGGATGAAAGTTGGCCGTTCCTTTACTTTGTACAGCATCATCAGTGTTGCACTGACGACCATTTTCCTTGGCATTTTACCAGAAACGAGTGTTTCCCACGATATTTTATTAAATGCTGTGTTTGGCGGTGTCATATCCGCAGTAGGGATTGGGATTACGCTCAAATACGGGGCATCGACAGGCGGACTAGACATTGTTGCTATGGTTTTAGCGAAGTGGAAGGATAAACCAGTTGGCACGTATTTCTTCATTTTAAATGGAATCATCATTTTTACAGCAGGATTATTACAAGGTTGGGAGAAAGCATTATATACCCTTGTCACATTATATGTGACTACAAGGGTCATTGATGCCATCCATACAAGACATGAGAAGCTGACCGCGATGATTGTCACGAAGAAAGCAGATGAAATCAAAGAAGCCATTTACGGAAAAATGGTCAGAGGCATTACGACTGTACCTGCAAAAGGCGCATTCACCAACGAGCAAAAGGAAATGATGGTGATCGTTATTACAAGGTATGAGCTTTATGAACTTGAACAAATTATTAAAGAAGTCGATCCAAAAGCCTTTACAAATATTGTGCAGACAACCAATATTCTTGGATTTTTCAGACGAGATTAAAAGGTGGGTAGCAGATGAAAAAAGGGTTTGTGCTTCTTCTCATTCTATTGGTTTTAGCCGCTTGTGGACAACAAAAAAAGGATGAACCAGACAAGGAGGTATCCGGTCAAATGGGAGAAAAAACGGTTGAGCTCACAGTAGACCCCGTCCAGAAAGGTTCTTCAGTTCAATTTAACATGTCACTGAAAAATGAATCAGATCGAGATTTTGAATTTACTTTTAACACAAGCCAAAAATTCGAGCTTAGTGTGTATGACGAAAACGGGAATGAACAATACCGCTATTCGAAAGACCGTATGTTCACACAGGCCATCCAGACTTTTGTGCTGAAAAAAGGCGAGGCCTATGATTTTCAAGATACATGGTCAAACGGTGTAAAGCCCGGAACATACGAAGCAGTCGTAACGTTTAAAGGAAAAGCAGAAGGGCTGAAACAAATCACGGAGAAGAAAACATTCCAAGTCAAATAAGCGAGGGAATCAGAAAAAGCTGTCCACATTAGGTGAACAGCTTTTTTTATGTTAGAGATCATCGAGCAAGTCTTGGAAGGTATGCAGCTGGTTTCTTTCTGCATCTGTCGAATTGGCAAATGCAGAGGATACGGCATTTTTCGCTCGTTTGACTGCCTGCTGACGCTCTAACCCAGATGAAAATGAAGAAGTAAGAGCTTCTTCAGTAAACGATTTGGCTTGATCAAAAAGTTCGTTTCTCACAATGAACCTCCAGAAGCATCAGTCTTCATATTCCCTCTGTCTGACGCTTCTTCAAGTGTCGAACGATAAGGAAAACGTGCGTCATGAAGACTGACTGAATCTTTACCTTGTTGTATAAAGCGTTTCGATTTGCTTCTTTTACCCATTCGGAATCCGCCCCTTTACACAAGCTGACAGGACAACCTGTCTAACGGTAGTATGCCCGCTTTCATCTGCTATGTATGAATGGAAAAATTAAAGCGAGAAGTAATTCGTTAGAAACTTTGCAATCCCATCTTGTTCATTTGTATCAGTGACTTCATTTGAGACACGTTTCACGGCATCAATTCCGTTGCCCATTGCTACACCGCATCCAGCAAATTCAAGCATTTCTAAATCATTGTCTTCATCTCCGAATGCCACAATCCGCTCCTTAGGAACACCGTAATAATCACTGATCTTTTGCAGTCCAACGGCTTTGTTCATGCCTGTTTTAATGATTTCAATCACGTGCCACGGGGCAGCCCAGCGCCTGTGATCAATCACTTCTGCATGAACATCTGATAAATAGCTTCGAATGGCTCCAACGTCCTCTTCTTTTGCATGAATTAACACGCTCGTCACATTCTCTCCAAGGTTGTCCCTAAGGTCTCCAACAGTGACTTTGTTTGCATTCATATTAAAGATATCAATGAGTTTTTCATCATGATAATGGAAATACAAATCGTCTAACACTTCAGCTAAGACATTATGCACTTTATATTCTTCACTAATGTCTACAAGCTGTTTGACTACTTGAAGATCAAGTGACGTATGAAATCTGCCCCATTTTTCATCAAGAGGATGATGGACAAACGCTCCGTTAAAATTCACAATGGGTGAATCAAGCTGTAATTGCTGATAATAAGGAGAGCTGGAACGAAATGGCCGGCCTGTTGATATACAGACGTGATGCCCGCTGTCTCTCACTTTTTGAATGACGTCAAGTGTATGCGCAGAAATGGTTTTATCATCTTTTAATAATGTGCCATCCAGGTCAAGTGCGATTAGATAAGGTTTAGTCTCCATAAAATCTCCTTTGATCTGTAAGTGATAGGAGGCAATTCATGCTAGCGCCTCTTTCTATAGTGTATCTTTATCACATCTTTGTTGTCTACATGTTAAAATAAACAAAGACGGGAATGATAAAGGAGGATTCATAGGCTGTGATCACCATTGATGAGCAAATTACGCGCGATATTCCATTTTTACATATCGTAAAAGCTGAAAATAAAGACAAACCGCTGCCGCTTGTATTTTTTATTCACGGATTTACAAGTGCACGTGAGCATAATTTACACTTTGCCTTCCATTTGGCGGAAAAAGGCATGAGAGTCATTTTACCTGACTGTGCTTATCATGGTGTAAGATCAGAAAACCTCAGCTTAGAGGAACTGGCATCAAAGTTCTGGGAAATTGTCCTGAACGAAATTCGTGAAATCGATATACTTAAAACATACTTTCAAGAAAAACAATTGATTGAAGCCGATCTGATAGGCGTTGCGGGTACATCCATGGGCGGCATCACCACCTTTGGTGCACTTGCCAAGCATGATTGGATCAAAGTCGCTGTCAGCTTGATGGGAAGTCCAAACTATACGACATTTCTAAAAGCACAAATCATGGACATGCGTCACAAAGGGTTGATGAAAGACATTACAGACGAAGAGGTTCATCTGCAATTAGACGCCCTGCGCCCATATGATTTAACGCTGCAAACAGATCGATTAAACAAAAGACCGCTGTTATTCTGGCATGCAGAAAACGATCCTGTCGTCCCTTACCGGCACGCAAAAACTCTATATGATGAGTTAGTAGCCACACAATATAAGCAGGATCCGCATCTGATTCGTTTTATCACTGATGGACAAGCTGGACATAAGGTCTCAAGACAAGCGATGTTCGAAACGATAGACTGGTTTGAGACACATCTGAAAAGCACAAACGTTTAGTCATAAGAAAAAGTACGTTATACTAATGGAAAAAGGAGTGGATATCATGGATGAAGCATTGAAAGAAAATATTTTAGGCGCCCTAGAACAGGTGATTGACCCTGAGCTGAATGTCGACATCGTCAATCTTGGACTTGTCTATGATGTCGATCTTGATGAGAATGGAAAAGCGGATATCACCATGACCTTAACATCAATGGGGTGTCCTCTTGCACCAATTATCGTAGACGAAGTCAAAAAAGCATTAAGTGATCTTCCAGAAGTAAAAGAAACAGAAGTTCACATCGTATGGAATCCCCCTTGGACACGAGACAAAATGTCAAGATACGCAAAAATCGCGCTCGGTATTCAATAAGCACAAAATGAAAAATGCCTGGTATGAGTTGAACTCATGCCAGGTTTTTTTATGAAAAATTAAGGTGGAGGAAGAGAGTAGCTTGATATAATGGATGTAATTTTATAGAACGGAGTACCTATCATGAAACAAAAATGGCTATGGATCGTTCTTTTGATCGTATATGCTGCTGCATTTCTTATATCAATCACTATACGAGAAGGCCAAGTACACAAAAAAAAGGATCTTGAGGCTTTTACTGATGTCAGTCATCTCATGCCTGTCAAAATCAAAAAAATTGTTCAAGGGAAAGAGATAGACACGTTAAAAGAAGTATTGAAAGAAGCAAAAGCTAAACACCTGCCGATTTCTATTGCCGGAAAACAGCATAGTATGGGCGGCCACACATATTATGAAAACGGCATCGTGCTCGATATGACGGAATTCCGCCAGATTTTAGCGTTTGATCCAAAAAAGAAAACGATTCGCGTTCAAAGCGGTGCTACATGGGATGATATACAAAAATATGTGAATCCATATGGCCTAGCTGTGAAGGTGATGCAATCGCAGAATATCTTTACAATTGGCGGATCTTTAAGTGCAAATGCACATGGACGTGACATTCGCTACGGGTCACTCATTGATACGGTACGTTCCTTTAGGCTGTTAAAAGCAAATGGTGAGATTGTCACAGTAAAGCCAGGTGATGATTTGTTTTCTGCGGTCATTGGGGGATACGGATTGTTCGGTGTCATTTTAGATGCTGATCTTTCTTTAACAAAAGATGAATTATATAAAATGGAGACAACCTCTCTAGATTACGATGAGTATACGGATTATTTTCAAAAGCATGTCAAACACAATAAAGAAGTACGCATGCATCTTGCCAGAATCTCAACAGCAAAAACAAACTTTTTGAAAGAAATGTATGTGACGAATTATTCCCTCTCTTCAGATCAAAAAAACGAATCATATCAAGAGCTGAAAGAAGATCAACTCGTTATGCCATTGAAATTTATGCTCGGCCTTTCAAGGAGATTTGATATGGGGAAAGATCTGCTCTGGAATTTGCAAAAGAAGTATTTCCTAAGTCAAAATGATCAGCTGATCACAAGAAACAATGTGATGCGTTCTGATTCTGCCTTTTTGGAATATGAAAATGAGTCAGACACAGATGTGCTGCAGGAATATTTCGTCCCAGTTGACCGTTTTCGTGCGTACATCGA
Source organism: Bacillus sp. FSL L8-0654 (assembly GCF_038629965.1). Taxonomy (NCBI): domain Bacteria; kingdom Bacillati; phylum Bacillota; class Bacilli; order Caryophanales; family Bacillaceae; genus Bacillus; species Bacillus sp. FSL L8-0654. Next base: position 1,084,612 of record NZ_CP152026.1, read on the forward strand.
TGACATGAGAGCCTTCTTACAACAGGAAGATTTGAATCTAATGAATATCACAATCCGCTACGTTCAAAAAAATGAAAAAGCGGATCTCTCATATGCGAAACAAGATATGTTTGCCCTTGTGCTTTTAGTGAATTACGGGTTCGAAAAAGAAGAGAAGGCGGAAGCAGAGCGGATCATTCGAAAAATGACAGATATCACGCTGCGGCACGATGGAAGCTATTACTTACCGTACATGCCTTATCAAACGAAGGCGCAAATGAAGCGGGCTTATCCTAAAACCGATGTATTTTTCCAAAAGAAAAAACAAGCAGATCCAGATGGCACGTTTACCAACTACTTTTATGAGAGGTACAATACACAATGAATGCAAAAGCAATGAAATGGTTCGTCTACTCTCAAAGTCTGCTGTTTTTCGCCAGCAGTTTGATATTCCCCTTTTACATTCTTTTTATTAAAAATGTTGGATCAAGCTATTCACAGTTTGGACTCGCCTATGGTCTGTTTGGTTTAAGCGGTGCGTTTATTCATTTACTTTTAGGAAAACTGCCGGAAACCACTGACAGGCGGCTCTTTTTAATCATTCATTCGTTCGGTATGGCGTTTCTTTTGCTGCTTTTTCCGCATATAACAGAAGTGGAGCAAGTGTATATCATTCAGCTTGCACTTGGTGCGCTGGGCGGCTTTCAAAAACATGGGGAGAAACTGCTTGTCACTGATCTGACAACAGAGAACAAAAGAATGAAAGAAGTCGGTCACTATCATTTTTGGACAGCCCTATTTTCATCCATTGCCATTATGCTTGGCGGCCTGTTTGCTGATTTCTTTACCGTTTACTTCATTTTTTATGCAAGCTCCATATTATATTTATGCAGTGCACTCATGGTCCTCTATATCAAAAACGAAAGATAAATCCGCATGTCTCATGAAGATATGCGGTTTTTTTGTTGAAAAAAATGAAAACGAATATTAAATATACAATTGAATTAATTTTTATACATGTTATAATGTTAAATAATTTCACAAAGATCAAGAGGGTGTATTGACGTTGAAAATAGGTATTATAGGTGCTACAGGGTACGGTGGTGCGGAATTGGTTCGTATCTTCAAGCATCACCCGCATGTGGAGGAATGTATATTGTATTCATCAAGTGGTGATGGGCAATCATACAGTCAATCTTATCCGCATCTGACAAACATGACTGACCAAACATTAAAAGCCATTGACCCGGCTGCCATTGTGCAAGAGACAGATGCTGTGTTTTTAGCGACACCAGCAGGCGTATCTAGTGAACTGACACCAAAGCTGATGAATCAAGGAGTGCCGATCATTGATTTATCAGGTGATTTGCGCATTCAAGATGGAGCAACCTATGAAGCTTGGTATAAACGAAGGGCAGCGGATGCAGCATCTGTCCAGCAAGCGGTGTACGGTTTATCCGAACTGAATCGTGACAAAATTCAACAGGCTGAAGTGATTGCCAATCCGGGCTGCTTTCCTACCGCAGTTCTTCTCGGTTTAGCACCGCTCATCAAACAGAATGTCATCGATGAATCCATGATTATAATAGATGCAAAAACAGGGGTGTCCGGTGCCGGACGATCTGCCTCACTTGGCACGCATTTTTCAGAACTAAACGATAACTTTAAAATTTATAAGGTGAATGAGCATCAGCATACGCCAGAAATAGAGCAAATATTAAGAGAATGGAATCCGCAGACGGCGAACGTCACATTTTCTACGCATCTTGTCCCGATGACAAGAGGGATTATGGCGACGATGTATACACAATTAAAAACAGAAGCCACAAAAGAAGAATTGATGAAGCGAATGAAAGACTTTTATGAAGATTCCTATTTTGTCAGAGTGAGAGATCACGGCGTTTATCCACAAACGAAAGAAGTATACGGCAGTAACTTCTGTGATATTGGCTTTCATTTAGATGAGCGAACAGGGAGACTGACAATCGTGTCGGTCATAGACAATCTCATGAAAGGCGCGGCCGGCCAAGCGGTTCAAAACTTCAACATTATCAAAGGCTTACATGAAGAGGCGGGCCTCACAATGACACCTCTTTATCCATAAGAGAACAGGGGAGACAACAAACATGATCGAATTGAATGAAAAAAGCATTGTCAAAATAGACGGTGACGTATCATCACCAAAAGGCTTTGAAGCAAAGGGGATTCACATTGGCTTGCGCTATTCAAAAAAAGACCTTGGCCTCATCGTCAGCGAAGTACCAGCAGCAAGTGCAGCGGTCTACACACAAAGTCACTTTCAAGCTGCGCCTCTCAAAGTCACACAACAAAGCTTAAAAAAGACAGGACAATTAAAAGGTGTCATTGTCAATAGTGCTATCGCCAATGCATGTACTGGTGAGCAGGGAATAAAAGACGCATACGACATGCAGGCAGCCTGTGCAGATATGTTAGGTGTAGCACCTGATTACATTGCTGTTTCTTCTACTGGTGTCATTGGGGAATGTCTGGAGATGGATAAAATCAAAAAGGGCATCGCCGATTTAAAAGAAGCAAAAGCCGAAAAAGGCCATTTTGAAGAAGCGATCTTAACGACAGATACTGTCATTAAAAATACAGCATACACTCTTACGATAGACGAAAAAGAGATTATCATTTCAGGCGCAGCAAAAGGCTCTGGCATGATTCACCCGAACATGGCGACAATGCTTGGCTTTGTCACAACAGATGCAAATGTTGAACAGGAAGCCTTACAGCAAGCGCTTCGTGACATTACGGATGTGACCTTTAATCAAATTACCGTCGACGGAGAAACTTCGACAAACGATATGGTGCTTGTGATGGCAAATGGCATGGCACAAAACGATGTACTCAATGAAGAGCATCCAGAATGGCCATTGTTTAAAGAAGGATTAAAACTTGCTTGTGAGGATTTAGCCAAAGAGATTGCGAGAGATGGAGAAGGCGCAACAAAATTAATTGAAGCGAAAGTCGCTGGTGCTAAAAATAACTTGGAAGCCGGCATCATTGCGAAAAAAATCGTTGGTTCAAGTCTTGTTAAAACTGCCGTATATGGTACGGATGCCAACTGGGGCCGAATCGTTGGAGCCATTGGTCATAGCGCAGCTTCCGTCACACCGGAAGAGGTAGAAGTCTATTTAGGCGGACAATGTTTGTTCAAACGCAATGAACCGCAGCCATTCTCAGAAGAGGAAGCAAAAGCATATCTAGAAAAGGATGAGATTACGATTTTCATTCAAATGAGTGAGGGGAATGGTGAAGCAGCAGCATGGGGCTGTGACCTTACCTATGATTATGTGAAAATTAACGCGAGCTATCGCACATAAAGAAGGAGATAGACATGAATAAAACGATCGTGTTCAAGTGTGGAGGCAGTGTCATTCGAGAACTTTCAGATACCTTTTATGAAAATGTCCGCTCACTTCAAGCCGCTGGATTTAAACTGGCTATCGTGCATGGCGGAGGACCTGAAATCACCGACATGCTGCAAAAATTAGAAGTGAAAACAGAATTTGTTGACGGGCAGCGTAAAACAACGAAGCCTGTGTTAGAGGTAGCCGAAATGGTTCTTTCGGGAACGGTCAATAAATACTTTGTGTCAGAGCTCGCAAAGCATGATATTTCATCTGTCGGCGTATCCGGTAAAGATGGGCAGATGCTTGTCGCCGATTTCCTAGATCAAGACGTTTACGGGTACGTTGGCGAAATCAAAGAAGTTCATCCAGAGATGGCAGAAGCACTCATGGAAAAACAATTCATTCCTGTGATTGCGCCGCTGTCTATGACGGAAGAATGCCAAACCTTAAATGTGAATGCCGATTTAGCAGCATCAGCTGTCGCCGGAGCCATGAAGGCTGATAAGCTTATGTTTGTCACAGATGTTGAAGGCATTTTAAAAAATGGTGAACTATTAGATGTCGTCACCGAACAAGAAGCCCTTTCACTCATTGATGAAGGCATTATTTCCGGGGGAATGATTCCAAAAGTACAATCCGCATTGAGTGCTTTATCAGGTGATGTGGATGAAGTGATGATCGTAAATGGCAAAGGCAGTATCTTTACAGGAGAAACCTTTAAAGGAACAAGAATTGTGAAACAAAAGGAGGCGGTCCTGTGAGTCATCTCTTTCAAACTTATGGTCGGTGGAATGTTGAAATTAAAGAGGCTGCAGGTTCTTGGGCAGTCGATACAAATGGAAAAAAATATTTAGACTTTATACAAGGCATTGCGGTTACAAATTTAGGCCACAATCACCCAAAGGTCAATGAAGCCATTAAGGAACAGCTTGACCACGTCTGGCATGTTTCAAATCTATTTGAAAATGGACTGCAAGAAAAAGCAGCAGAAAAGCTGGCAGAAAACAGTTCAGGGGATCTCGTGTTTTTCTGCAATAGCGGGGCAGAGGCAAATGAAGGTGCCATTAAATTAGCACGTAAAGCGACAGGGAAAACAAATATCATCACATTTTTGCACTCTTTCCATGGGCGCACGTATGCTGGTATGGCTGCCACAGGTCAAGATAAAATCAAAACTGGCTTTGGTCCTATGCTAGAAGGCTTTCACTACGTACCGTTTAATGATCCAGACGCTATGTCAGCGTGTGAAGTCGATGATGTGGCAGCAGTGATGCTGGAGGTTGTGCAAGGTGAAGGTGGAGTGAATCCAGCGACACCAGCATTCCTTGAAGCCGTTCAAGCATTTTGCAAAAAGCATGAAGCACTGCTGATTGTAGATGAAATTCAAACGGGCATCGGTCGTACAGGAACAGCATTTGCGTACGAAGAGACGTGTCTTGACCCTGATATTATCTCTTCGGCAAAAGGGTTAGGAAGCGGCTTTCCAGTTGGTGCAGTCATAGGGAAAAAAGCTCTAGGAGATGCATTCTCTCCAGGTTCACATGGTACAACATTTGGTGGGAATATGCTCGCCATGGCCGCTGTGAATGCGACACTCGATGTCATTTTCAAAGAAGAGTTTCTTTCAGAAGTGAAAGAAAAGGGTGATTACCTGTTAGAAAAGCTGCAAAATGTCAAACAGCTGAATATCGTAAAAGAAGTGCGGGGAAAAGGATTGATGGCAGGTATTGAATGTGATCAGCCAGTCGCCGGCTATATCACAGCTCTTAGAGAACAAGGGCTGCTGGTGCTTCCAGCTGGTCCGAATGTCATTCGTTTATTACCTCCGCTGAATGTGAAGAAAGCAGAGCTGGATCAAGCGATCGAAGCAATTGTTCAAGTATTAGCCAATAAAACAGTTTCGGTGTAAATTTTTTTACAAACGAACGTATAAAAATACATTTGTATCATTAATTATTCAATTTTTGGGGTGACATAAGCATGAAAGGTTATTTAAATTTAGAAGATGGAGCCTCTTTTGAAGGAGATCTGACAGGAGAAGCTGGCATCACAGGTGAAGTGGTCTTTTTTACAGGTATGACAGGTTATCAAGAGGTGCTCACAGATCCTTCCTATAAAGGTCAGATCATTGTTTTCACATATCCGCTGATCGGAAATTACGGCATTAACCATGAAGACTTTGAGAGCAAGAAGCCTCAAGTAAAAGCGGTGGTTGTGTACGAGGCAGCAGAGCATTTTTCACATCATCTTGCAGCGGTCAGCTTAAAAGATTATTTACAAAAGTGGAATATCCCGCTTCTGACACATACAGATACGCGCGCAGTCGTGCAAAACATCCGGGCAAATGGAACGATGAACGCTGTGCTCAGTGTAGACGAAAACGAAACACCGCCTGCAATGAAACAAGACAATGTCGTCGCACAGGTGACAGATAGTGAGATTTACACACAAGGCTGCGGTGAGGAACATGTGGCGCTCATTGATTTTGGCTTTAAAAAATCAATTGCAGATTCGCTTGCAGCGCGTGGCTGTAAAGTAACCGTCATTCCATATAAACAAATGGAAAAGGTATTTGAGATCAAGCCGGATGCGATCCTCTTGTCAAACGGACCTGGAGACCCGAAAACCATGACACCGTATTTAAAAACAATTCATGACATCATGATGTCATTTCCGACACTTGGGATCTGCCTAGGTCACCAATTAATCGCTCTTGCACTTGGCGGAGATACGTATAAGCTGCCATTTGGCCACAGGGGAGCGAATCATCCTGTCCAGGATACAGAATCCAAACGTGTCTTTATGACAAGTCAGAACCATAGCTATGTTGTGAATGAAAAAAGCATGAATGACAAAGAAGTGGATGTGAAATTCCTTCATGTCAATGATGGATCTGTAGAAGGATTCATTCATAAAGAAAAGCTGATTATGTCAGTTCAATTTCATCCAGAAGCACACCCAGGGCCTGCTGAAAGTGAATGGGTATTCGATGATTTTATTGAGAAAGTGAAACAAGCAAGGAGAGAAGTCGCACATGCCTAAAGATCAAAGCATACAAACCATTCTAGTCATCGGGTCTGGTCCAATCATCATTGGTCAGGCAGCAGAATTTGATTACTCAGGAACACAAGGATGTATGGCCTTAAAAGAAGAAGGCTACAAAGTCATCTTAGTGAATAATAACCCAGCAACCATTATGACAGACGAGTCATTTGCTGATGAAATCTATTTTGAACCGCTTTCAGTTGATTCAGTGACAAGAATCATTGAAAAGGAAAAACCAGATGGTCTTTTAGCCAACCTTGGCGGACAGACGGCTTTAAACCTTGCTGTCGAGCTGGAAAAAGCCGGTGTGCTGAAAAAGCATGGGGTGACTCTGCTCGGAACGTCAGTTGAAACCATTGAAAACGGTGAAGATCGAGAGAAATTCCGTGCTCTCATGAAGCATTTGAACGAACCTGTGCCAGATAGTGAAATTGTGGATAATGCGGAAGATGCTCTTCAATTTGCAAAAGAAGTCGGCTTCCCAGTCATCCTAAGACCAGCATACACACTTGGCGGTAAAGGCGGCGGAATCGCTCTAACAGAGGAGGCGTTTAAGCCGCTCATTGAAGGAGCTCTTTTAGCGAGTCCGATTCACCAGTGTTTAGTTGAAAAAAGCATAGCTGGCTTTAAAGAAGTCGAATATGAGGTCATGAGAGACCGTCAAAATACGTGTATCACGGTATGCAACATGGAAAATATCGATCCAGTTGGTGTGCATACAGGAGACTCGATTGTCGTTGCACCTTCCCAAACATTAACGGATCAGGATTATCAAATGCTCCGTTCAGCGAGCCTGAAAATCATTTCAGCGCTGGATGTAGTCGGCGGCTGCAACATTCAATTTGCCCTTGATCCACTCAGTAAAGAATACTTTGTCATTGAGGTGAATCCTCGGGTCAGCCGTTCTTCTGCTCTTGCATCAAAAGCAACAGGCTATCCGATTGCGAAAATGGCAGCTAAGCTTGCGGTGGGTTATACGCTAGACGAATTGAAAAACCCGCTCACAGGTACAACCTATGCTAGTTTTGAGCCGGCACTAGATTATGTTGTCGTGAAATTCCCGCGCTGGCCGTTTGATAAATTTAAACAGGCAGACCGTCAATTAGGCACAAAAATGAAGGCGACTGGTGAAGTCATGGCGATTGATCGGAATTTAGAGTCAGCCATTCAAAAAGCAGTTGCATCACTTGAAATTAAAACGAAGGGCTTCCACCTGCCAGAACTGAAAGAGCAATCGACAGAACAATTATTTGAACTCATCAAAACACCAGACGATCGCCGGTTTTTCGCTGTTATGGAACTTCTTTCAAGAGAAGAAACGGTTGAAACAATTCATCAAACGACGAAAATCGATCGATTCTTCTTACATGTGTTCCAGAATATGATTACGCTCGAACAAGAATTGAAAGATCATAAGGGGACGCTATCAAAAGATACCTTGAAAAAGATAAAGGAAAAGGGTTTCCTTGATGAAACGATTGCTCTACTTACGGGTCACACGGAAGAGTCAATCAGGCAGCTTCGTCAAGAATACGGCATTGCTGCTTCATTTAAAATTGTTGACACATGTGCGGCGGAATTTGATGCTAAAACGAATTACTTCTATTCCACGTACTTCGGCAAAAGCGATGGTGAACATCAAGAAAAAACAAAGCAACGTGCACTCATCATTGGCTCTGGTCCGATTCGAATCGGGCAGGGGGTCGAGTTTGATTATAGCGCTGTTCATGGCGTTCTGACCTTGCAAAAGCTTGGATTTGAAACCATCATGATGAACAACAATCCAGAAACAGTCAGTACTGATTATGAGATTGCAGATCGTTTATATTTTGAGCCGATTACATTAGAGCACATTTTAAATGTTGTGGAAGCAGAACAAATTGATTTCGTCATTGTCCAATTTGGCGGACAGACTGCAATCAATGTCGCAGAAGGCTTGGAAAAAGCCGGTGTCACGTTGTTAGGTACGTCCTTTGATACGCTGGATGCACTTGAAGACCGTGATTTATTCTATCAGCTTCTTGATGAACTGAATCTTCCTCACGCAAAAGGAGATACGGCTCATTCAAAAGAAGAAGCACTCGTACATGCGAAAAGCATCGGTTACCCTGTATTAATTCGCCCATCGTATGTCATTGGCGGAATGGGAATGATCGTTGTTCAGTCAGAAGCACATTTGGCGTCACTGCTTGATCAGCCAGATCATTTGCCATACCCAATCTTAATTGATGAGTACGTCACTGGAAAAGAAATTGAAGTCGATCTTATTTCTGACGGAAAAAAGGCGTTCATTCCAACCATCGTAGAACATATTGAGAAAGCGGGCGTGCACTCAGGTGACAGCTTTGCCATTTTACCAAGTATCTCAATCAGTGAAGACATCAAACAGCAGGTGCATACCGCGTCTGAACAAATAGCGAAGAAATTAGCGTTCAAGGGCATTATGAATATCCAATTTGTCATCAAAGGGGATCAGGCGCTTGTATTAGAAGTGAATCCGAGGGCAAGCCGGACTGTACCGGTCGTCAGTAAGGTAATGGGCATTGATATGATCACAATGGCCACTCAATTATTAGCTGGTGCGTCGCTTGAAGAACTAAACCCTGCAACGAAAAACAAAGGGGGGACAGCGGTCAAATTCCCAGTGTTCTCATCACATGCCATTCAAGATATCGACCTCAAGCTGACACCTGAAATGAAAGCGACAGGAGAAGGAATGTGTGTAGGCAAGAACGCCGAAAGCGCCTTGAAAAAAGTATTTGCGCCGATCTGGAAGCAAAAAGGAAGCCTTTTTATACAAGGCAGCGAGCAATTGATAGATGAAGCGAAGCATGCAGGCTTTGACGTCTGGACTGGCAGCTTTGAATCTTGGCTGCAGAATGAAAATAAATCCCTTCATATTCATTTAGGAGAAGATGAAGAGGCAAAAGAGCAGCGTGTAAAAGCACTCACACACGGCGTTCAAGTCCTAACCGAATATGAAACAGTTCAAGCATTCCTGCAAGGAAAAAATGGAGATGTATCACCAGTATCGCTCCATGAATTATATAAAAAGGAAGTGACGGCATGAGTCAAGTCGACGTGCAACCTGCATTATACGGAAAAGACTTTTTATCATTAAAAGATTTCTCAATCCATGAGATTGCATATTTAATTGAAAAAGCGGAAGAAATGAAACAAAACCCATATCAAGATTTATTCAAAGGAAAAACGTTAGCGATGATCTTTGAAAAATCTTCAACTAGAACCCGTGTCTCGTTTGAAGCGGGGATGACGCAGCTAGGAGGACATGCGCTCTTCCTCAGCTCAAATGATTTGCAAATTGGCAGAGGAGAAACCATCAGTGATACAGCGCAGGTGCTGTCTGGTTATGTCGACGGTATTATGATTCGAACCTTTGAACATGAGAAGGTTGAAGAGCTTGCACAATACGCGTCTATTCCAGTCATTAATGGATTAACCGACTACTCACATCCATGTCAGGCGCTTGCTGATTTATTAACCATTAAAGAAACAAAAGGTACTTTAAAAGGAATCAAAGTGGCCTATATCGGTGACGGAAATAACGTGGCACACTCCTTGATGGTCGGCTGTGCGCAGCTAGGCTGTGACATTGCGGTTGCATCACCAAAAGGCTATGAACCACTTCAAGAAGTCACAGACACTGCCCGTGAGTTTGCAAAACAATCAGGGGCAGAAGTGACCGTGACAACAGATCCTGTTGCAGCTGTAAAAGATGCAGATGTTATTTATTCAGATGTGTTTACAAGCATGGGGCAGGAAGCAGAAACAGAGAAACGTCTTGCTGAATTTAAAGAATATCAAGTCAATAACGAACTGATGAGTCATGCAGCAAAGGATTATATTTTCCTTCATTGTCTCCCGGCACATCGCGGGGAAGAAGTGACGGCAGATATTATTGACGGGCCGCACTCAAAAGTATTTCAACAGGCAGAAAACCGCCTGCATGTGCAAAAAGCGTTAATGAAAGAACTTATGTATCAACTATCCAAATAAATCCAAGTGTCCCTGACTCGTATGAGCAGGGACTTTTTGCATAAAGGATTGGAGAGGCAAGGGACGGGACATAATAACATCAATCGAGAAAGGAGGATGAAAATGGGTCAGCAGCATCAGTTTAAATCAGGGAATAAAGCACCGAATAATGGTGTGTATATCGAGATCGGTGAAACTGGCAGTATGGTGAAAGATCCTTTAAAGATTAAGCTTAAAGCAGGCGACGTCTTTCCTGATAACTCGAACCATAATCGTGTTTGGACCTACCAAAGAAAGCCGTAAGCAATTGACTAAGAGTCAGCAGGAATAAGACTTTAGAGGCATGTGTCATGCCTCTTTTTTCTTTATAATAAAAAACAATTAAGTTCAAATTTTCAAATAAATAGTATGAAAAAAAGAGAACTTAAGGTAAAATATGTAATATATTGTTGAAAGGATTTGTGTGATGGAAAAGATGAATCTCAGTGAAAGTGTTTGGAATAAACGCTTCACCTCATTATTCATATCAAGACTCATTAAAAACACAGGGGAAAGTTTTGCTTTTACATCCGTCCTTTGGCTATTGATTTTAAGAGGGGATGGAGCGCTCGGTACAGGACTTCTTCTAGCAGTAACGGTTCTCCCTTCATCTTTGTTAGCCCCAATTTTAGGACCTCTTATGAAAAAGCACCATTTGTCTAAATGGATGTTCGCTTCAGATGTTGTTCGAGCAACAATTGTACTCATTATTCCACTTCTGCACTTTTCGCATCTATTGCCTCTATGGTTATTGATTTCATTAATGGTTATTCAATCGGCAACAGGTGCAGCATATAATCCAGCTTCGGTGGCGATCTTACCGCAGATTGTTCCAAAGCATCTCATTCAAAAAGCAAATGCAATCCTGCAATCTTCTTTTGAGATTGTTGCACTTGCAGCAGTCATGGTAGCTGGTCTTTTGGTTAAATTAATTGGACCTGCAGATACTCTGCTGATCACTACTGCTTTATTTGTGATTTCTGGTCTGTTTATTATCGGGGTCAAACTAAAGAAAACCGATGAAGAAAAAGCAGCGGGCATTAAACAAGCGAAGAATACATATTTGTATAACTTAAAAAGAGGGTTTCTCGTTGTCAAAAACCATCACATTTTATTTGCGCTCACGCTGTATTGTATCTTAATGAATGTCGCAGCAGCTCCGTGGCAGGCACTGTCAGCGGTATACGTAGCAGAAGCGCTGCAAAGCGACTCCATGGTGTATTCCATTTTAAGAGGTGTTGCCGCAGTTGGCGCGTTTATGATGGGCTTTGCTCTGGCAAAGGTGAAAATTAAGAGATTTGGTTTGTTCTTTATTGTCGCTGGCATGATTGAAGGGGCTGCATTCTTTATGACAGGGATGAGTACATGGCTGCCGGTTGTTCTGCTTGCTTCCTTTATTTTCGGAGCTGCTGTCAGTGCGATCAATGTGCCGGAAATGGTCATTATTCAAACATCTGTTGACCAAGAGGATCAGCCGCAAGTATATGCTGTGATCAATGCCTCATCAAATGTCTTTCTCCCGCTTGCAGCTGTCGTATCAGGCGTCCTGGCAGAAAGATTTGGAGCGGGACCTGTCATTGCTGGCGGAGGAATCCTTGAAATTTTATCAGGTATCGCGATCTTCCTGTTTACAGGGCTTGCGAAAAGCCATTTGACTCAAGACAAACAGAAGTCCGAAACCGTCGAGGTATAAACAATAAAAACCCCCTGTATGTTTAAGGCAGGGGGTTTTAGCGTGCCGCAATCACTCTGAAAAGAAAGAAAAAAGAGCTAAACATCAATTTAGCTCTTTTTCACAAGTCATATTAAGAATGTTTTGTTGAACTTTCCGTTTCTTTCATTGGACTTACTTCAGCAAAGATGAATAAAATAACCGTAAACACAACTGCAAGAATGGAAGTGAGCGTAAAATCATAAGCAGCTCCATTCATAGAGGCAACGATGTAACCAGCCATATGTGTCAGCAGAAAAGTCCAAATGAGGGTGATAATATAATGCATAATCCCACCGTCCTTTATGTAACAATCTATTGATTATCATACCATAGATGCAAGTGAAGGGAAAAGACTGTTTTCCGCCTTTATGTGACCATTTTAAGACCTTCTGCTATAAAAATAAAAAGAATTCTTCTGTCTTTAGGGGATTTCCTTATTCCTACAAGAGTTGTTGTTCATATCATAGAAAGCAGAATCACTGAAAGGAGGCTGGCCATATGGGTGTAAGCGAACGTTTTTTCCAGCTTGGTTCCCAGTGGAACATCATTCACCTTCCTCAAAAACCAAATGGCTTTGGCATTCTAATCCTCGGTGACCGAAATCACTTTGTGCAGGAAAATACATCATTCTGGCTTCAGCATTATGGAAGAAACCAGCTTTTAACTGCCTTAAAGGATGAAGGATATACATTGTTTAATAGTCATCTTCATGGGAATCACTGGGGATGCGAAGATGCTGTTTTTAGTGCCAAGCAGCTCGTGCATCACACACTAAAACAAGAAATATTAAACCGGGAAATTCATGTGCTCGCAGAGGGAATGGGTGCACTTGTTGCTATGAGCCTTGCTGAGGAGATGCCTGAAGTACTAAGGTCCATTGCGATGGTGAATCCATGTCTGAATCTGGATGCACAACGAGAAAGAGAAAAGGAACACAAATTCTTTTATAAGCAGCTGCTCAAAGAGTTAGCAGAGAGCTATGGCTGTTCTGAAAAGGAAGCTGAAACGTATCCACTGCCTTCTTGTCCTGTTCATTCTGCTCATGTACCGATTCATATATGGCAAAGGCTAAACGGCGCACCTTATGCATATGAACTTCACGCAAAGCCTTTTATTGATCAGCATATGAAAAATCCAGAACATTGTCAGGTCGATCTCACGCTGCATATGTTTGATCATCCGAGAAGAATCTTTCAATCCATTCACAAGTTTTATAAATCGCATGAAAGAGAATTGTGATGAATAGGATGATAACAGCCCTTCATAGAAAGGGCTCTTCTTTTTATTCGATATTAAAAAAGGGGACGTGAACATGGAAACAGGACTGATCATAGGGGCAGATGAGTTTTTTGGCCTGACACTTTGTGAATATATGATGAAAGAGGGCATTCAAGTGGATATCACGCGTCCTCATGATCTTAAAGAAGAACAAAAGGCACTGTTAGAAGAGCGGATGATGTGGCTGGGCAGAAATGATCTCGTTCGTGTCATTGACCTTCAGGATAGCAAAGACACGTATGACCTCATTTTTATTCAATCAGAGGAACCGCATAACAGGCAGAAAGACATCAAAGCAGAGCATGGCATGTACCAGATTCTTTATGAAAAGCCTGAAAACGAATCCGCGAAACAGAATGTGCCGGCAGTTATTCTTCCTCGCATGTTCGGACCATGGACACTCAATGAAGATCAAACAAAGCGTGCAGATTCACTTTTTGTAGAAGATGTGGCAAAGGAATTGTTACAATGGGCATCGGACACAGGTCAAAGACAGGACATGACGTATGAATTGAAGGTAGAAAGCCAAACAGATGACAAACAAGCAGAAGACATGATTGCAGAATGGAAAAGACAAAACTCAACATTTTTCGACAAAAAGCAAGAATGATCTTCCATCTTATCTTTTTTCAGTATAAAATAAACCTATATTTAACATACAGGTTCATCACTGCATGTTGCAAAAGGGAGTTGAACATGGCATGAAGTACCAGCGGCTTGTCATGATCTTTTCGTTCCTTCTTCTATTATCTGCCTGCTCGCAGGCGCCTTTAAAAGGAAAAATTGAGAAGGTGGGTTTACTCGTCCCCGATACGATCAATGATCAAGTTTGGGGAACGAAAGGTTATAAAGGCTTATTAAGTATCCAATCAACATTTGGTGTAGATGTTTATTATAAGGAAGGAATGGTCGACAAGGAGAAAATCGTTGATGCCATTGAAGAATTCCATAAAAAAGGAGTCAATTTGATTATTGGCCATGGCAATGAATACAGTGAAATTTTTAACTTGATCAGTGAAGATTATCCAAACATACAATTTATTACGGTCAATGGAAACAAGCCTCAGGCGGGCAATGTCACAAACGTGACGTTTAAAGGTGAAGCGATGGGCTTTTTCGGAGGCATGACAGCTGCACATATGTCAAAAACAAAAAAGATTGGTATTCTTGCTACATATGATTGGCAAAGTGAAGTAGACGGCTTTATCAAAGGAGCAAAATATCAAGATGAACATGTACAAGTATTAGCAGAGTTTGTCGAAAACTGGGATGATGCTGACAAAGCGGTGGAGCTCTATCAAAAATTAAAAAAGCAGGGCGTTGATGTTGTGTATCCAGCAGGTGATGGTTATAATATCCCTGTCATTGAACAAATCAAAGCCGATAATTTATCAGCGATCGGATACGTCACCGATCAATCCAACCTCGGCAGCCATACAGTTTTAACGAGCACTGTACAGCATGTTGATAAAGCGTACAGTATCATTGCAAAGAAGTTTAATGAAGGCAAGCTAAATGAACAAGATGAGTACTCCTTTGATTTTAAAGAAGGAGTGGTCGAGATGGGGAAATTTAGTTCCACCATTGACGACGCTTTTGTGAAAGACATTGAAAGTGATATTGCGTCTTACAAAAAAACCGGAAAACTGCCAAATGAAAAGTGAGGAGACGACGACATGCAGCACGAAAAATCGATGGAATTTTTACAAATTGCCATGAAGTATTTTCCGCAGGCGAAGGAAGAGTTAGATAAAGCAGGGATTCAGCTTGACCCTGAAGCACTTCAGCCGCTTCTAACACTATTTACATCTGTCATGCAGGAAGCATACGAGCTTGGAAAAGCAGATGCAGAATCAGAAAAAGCCACAGAATAGTGGCTTTTTTTATGATAATTTTTTCTTGAAGGCACTAATCATAGGGCCAACATCTTTAAACACAGGCTTCAGCTCATCAATGGAGTTCATAATGTTCCCAATTTGATTCATGACATGCGTGTAGTCAATTGAATCCTCACTTGAAGATGTCTCCGCACGTTCCTCCTTTGCCTCTGTCTTGCTTTTCTCCTTCTCAATCGGCTGTCCAAACATCATTGCTGAGAAAATATCTTTTTGTGCCATATCACATGTTCCTTTCTACTATTGGTATATATCATTAATCTATGAAAAAAGTGAGAGGAAAGGTTAGACGTTTGTATTGCCAAGAAGAAAAAAATAAGGTAAAATTAGTACCAGATACTAATATAAGATCACAATATCACATGCTCGTATGAGTAAAAGGAGTCTTATTCAATGAATGCTGGAATTATTGGCCTTGGCCGCTATATACCTGAAAAAGTATTAACAAATCATGATTTAGAAAAAATGGTTGAAACTTCTGACGAGTGGATTCGTACTAGAACAGGTATAGAAGAAAGAAGAATTGCATCTGATGATGTCAATACATCTCATATGGCGCTTGCTGCTGCAAAAAAAGCATTAGCTGCCGCAGATGTGGCTGCAGAAGATATCGATATGATTCTTGTGGCGACAGTCACGCCAGATCAAGCATTTCCGACAGTTGCTTGCATGATTCAAGAGCAGCTCGGTGCACATAAAGCATGTGCAATGGATATTAGCGCTGCGTGTGCTGGCTTTATGTATGGGCTTGTTACTGGAAAACAATTTATCGAATCAGGAACTTACAAACACGTGCTTGTTGTCGGTGTAGAAAAGCTTTCTCGCATTACAGACTGGGATGACCGTAATACTGCTGTTTTGTTTGGAGATGGAGCTGGAGCTGCTGTGCTGGGAGAAGTCAGCGAAGGCAAAGGAATTCTATCATTTGAACTTGGAGCAGATGGAAGCGGCGGGAAGCACTTGTACTTAGATGAAAAAGATCATACAATCATGAATGGACGAGAAGTATTTAAATTTGCTGTAAGACAAATGGGAGAGTCAAGTGTAAATGTCATTGAAAAAGCTGGACTATCAAAAGAAGACGTTGATTTCTTGATCCCGCATCAAGCAAATATTCGCATTATGGAAGCAGCACGCGAACGCTTAGAGCTTCCAGTTGAAAAAATGTCGAAGACGGTTCATAAATACGGAAACACATCAGCAGCATCCATTCCAATTTCACTATGTGAAGAAATCGAAGCCGGAAAAATTCATGACGGCGATGTGATTGTAATGGTTGGTTTTGGTGGCGGATTAACTTGGGGCGCAATCGCTATGCGATGGGGCCGATAAAAGAGTGGGGTGCACAAATTAATGGATAAGAAACGAGTAGTTGTTACAGGATTAGGTGCTTTGACACCTCTTGGCAACGATGTAGAGTCAACATGGAAAAATGCTTTAGCGGGTGTATCAGGGGTTGGACCGATTACACGTGTCGATTCAAGTGAATATACCGCAAAAGTAGCGGCAGAACTAAAAGATTTTAACATTGAAGATTATATGGAGAAAAAAGAAGCGCGAAAAATGGCACGCTTCACACAATATGCAGTCGTTGCAGCTCAAAAAGCGCTGGAAGATTCACGTCTTGAAATCACAGATGAAATCGCACCGCGTGTTGGTGTATGGGTTGGGTCTGGTATTGGCGGGCTTGAAACATTTGAAGAGCAGTTCGAAGTGTATTCAAATAAAGGGGCAAGACGCGTCAGTCCATTCTTCGTCCCAATGATGATTCCTGATATGGCGACAGGCCAAATCTCTATTGCACTTGGCGCAAAAGGGGTTAACTCTTGTACGGTGACAGCATGTGCAACAGGAACAAACTCGATTGGTGATGCATTTAAAGTTATTCAGCGCGGAGATGCAGATGCAATGATCACAGGCGGAACAGAAGCGCCATTAACAAAAATGTCGTTTGCAGGTTTCTGTGCGAACAAAGCCCTTTCGACAAATCCTGATCCAAAGACAGCAAGCCGTCCGTTCGACAAAAACCGTGACGGATTTGTCATGGGTGAGGGTGCAGGGATTATTGTTCTTGAAGAACTTGAGCATGCCTTAAAACGTGGTGCGACCATTTATGCAGAAATCGTTGGTTATGGTTCAACTGGAGATGCTTACCATATTACAGCACCAGCTCCAAATGGAGAAGGCGGCGTCCGTGCAATGAAAGAAGCGATTCGAGATGCAGGGTTGTCTGTGGAAGATATTGATTATATCAATGCCCACGGTACAAGCACACCTTACAATGATAAATTTGAAACAATAGCGATTAAAGAAGTGTTCGGAGAGCATGCGAACCAGCTTGCGATCAGTTCGACAAAATCAATGACAGGTCACTTACTTGGCGCAGCAGGCGGAGTAGAAGCCATTTTCTCTGTTCTTGCGATTAAAGACAGCATCCTTCCTCCAACCATTAACCTTGAAACACCGGATGAAGAATGTGATCTTGATTATGTAGCAAATGAAGCACGTTCAAAAGAAGTACAAGTGGCTTTAAGTAACTCACTTGGTTTTGGCGGGCATAATGCGACAATTATTTTCAAAAAATACGAAGCGTAATACTTTCTGAGAAAGCGGCGGTCGATAAACAGATCGCCGCTTTTTTGCATATGATGAAAATGGAGGTGTTCAGCGGTATGGGTCTGATCAATACACAATATCTCATTCATCAATCATCATCATTTCAGGAGCTTGCAGCGCGCTTTGTTCCTTATTTTAAAGGGGTCGAGGAAAAAGAATGGTCGTCTATCCTCGCTCACCTGCAGCATCACGGGATGGTTCGGTCTTGGAGCTCGTGCAAAAACATGATCGACAAGCTCAAGGAAAAAGGGTATTTCAAGCTTGTCATGAAAGAATATCAAACGCTTCAAAAGCAGTGGAAAGGTCCTGACATTCCCGTGTTTATTTTACCTGTCAACGAGAGCAGCAGAGAAATCAGAGAGCAATTTTATTATCAATCCGGCATGGCATTTGATGACAAGATCTTTCTTTTTTTGTCTCCAAATACCCCGAAGGAGCGAATCGGTACATTGCTGACTCACGAATATCACCATGTATGCAGGCTGCATTTTCTCTCAAAAGAAGAAAAAGACTTTACATTCCTCGATACAATCATGATGGAGGGGCTCGCTGAATATGCTGTGTATCATAGATATGGAGAAAACTATACAGCGAAATGGACCACCTTCTATAGCGAAGAACAGCTTCAGCGTATGTACAAGAAATGGGTATCCAGTCATCTTGATCAAAGAGTCCAGGACGACGAAAGGCTGATACAGAATCTTCTTTATGGAAAAGGGAACTACCCTAAAATGCTTGGTTATGCTACCGGGTTTTATATTGTGAAAAAATATTTCAATGAGCACCGAATCAGCGAGGAGTCTATGATTGCAGAGCCAGCAGAAACCTTTTTAAAGGCGATAGAATCACAAAGTGAATAATTCACATAAAAAGAGACGTATTACAAATTTACTAAATACTTCTTGATTTCGTCATAGCGATGTAATAATATACAAATAATTCTTTTTATTTTAAAAAGACGGAATATTCAGGTTAAATTCTATTGATCTATGGAGAAAGGGGCGAATGAATGAGCACGCTGCTTGAAGTGCAAAACTTAAAAACATATTTTTTTCGAAAAAAGGAACCGATACCTGCTGTGGATGGCGTTGATTTCAGCATCAACAGAGGAGAAACTGTCGCATTAGTCGGTGAGTCTGGTTCTGGCAAAAGTATTACGTCCTTATCCATTATGGGTCTGATTCATGGAACGGGTGGGAAAATTATGGACGGTTCCATCAAACTTGATGGAAAGGACCTTGTTACATATAGTGAAAAGGAATTATGCAGCATCCGCGGTAATGATGTATCTATGATCTTTCAGGAACCCATGACCTCACTTAATCCCGTCTTAACCATCGGAGAACAAATAACAGAAATCCTCATCTATCACAAAAAACTTTCAAAAAAAGAAGCGGTCAAAAAAGCGGTTGATCTGCTGAAGCTTGTTGGTTTTTCCCGCCCGGAGCAAATCATGAAAGATTATCCGCATCGTTTATCAGGCGGCATGCGGCAAAGAGTGATGATTGCCATAGCGTTAAGCTGTGACCCGAAGCTCCTCATTGCAGATGAACCGACAACTGCCCTGGATGTGACCATTCAAGCACAGGTACTCACATTAATGAAAGATTTATGCTCTACCTTTGGTACATCTATTCTTCTTATCACACATGATTTAGGTGTCGTGTCTGAAGTAGCAGATCGAGTGATTGTCATGTACTGCGGACAGGTTGTTGAAAATGGGACTGTTGAAGAGTTGTTTGAACAGCCGCTTCATCCTTACACAGAAGGGCTGCTTGAATCGATTCCTGTCATTGACGGAGACATACAGCCGTTAACAGCCATCAAAGGGAATGTTCCTGCGCCAGATCAGCTTCCAGCCGGCTGCCGCTTTGCTCCTAGATGTCCGCAAGTGAAGGAACGCTGCCTGGGAGAACTGCCTAAGCTGAGAACATTTGAAAATGGCAGAAGCGTCAGATGTTTCTTATATGAGGAGGCAGACCACACATGACCCTTGTTCAAAATCAAACACAAATAACGGAATTACCAGAGAAAGAAACGATCCTTGAACTGAAACAGATTCGAAAGCATTTTCCGATTAAAGCGGGCGTCTTTCAAAAGAAAGTCGGTGCAGTGAAAGCTGTTGACGGCATAGACTTGAAGATTTATAAAGGTGAAACGTTAGGTATTGTCGGGGAGTCAGGATGCGGGAAATCCACACTAGGCCGGACAATGATCCGCCTATACGAACCAACAGACGGTCAAATTTTTTTTAAAGGGCAAGACATCACGCGCGTATCAGAATCAAAGCTAAGACAATCTACACGAAAAAACATCCAAATGGTTTTTCAAGATCCCTTTGCATCACTCAACCCTAGAAAAACACTTCAAAGCATCATCAAAGAACCCTACAAAACACATCACTTATATTCCTTAAAAGAAAGAAATGAAAAAGTAGAACAGCTTTTATCAAAGGTAGGTCTTCATCCAAGCTTTGCGAACCGCTATCCCCATGAATTTTCAGGCGGGCAGAGGCAGCGGATCGGCATCGC
Source organism: Bacillus sp. FSL L8-0654 (assembly GCF_038629965.1). Classification (NCBI taxonomy): domain Bacteria; kingdom Bacillati; phylum Bacillota; class Bacilli; order Caryophanales; family Bacillaceae; genus Bacillus; species Bacillus sp. FSL L8-0654. The sequence continues at coordinate 1,105,082 of NZ_CP152026.1, forward strand.
TCGTGCGCTTGCCATGAATCCCGACATGATCATCGCAGATGAGCCTGTATCAGCACTTGATGTATCCATTCAGGCGCAGGTTATTAATCTGATGGAGGAGCTTCAGGAGGAATTTGACCTTACCTATCTATTTATCTCTCACGATTTAAGTGTGGTCAGGCATATTAGCGATAGAGTCGGCGTCATGTATCTCGGCAAAATGATGGAGCTTGCCGATAAGCATAGTCTGTACGATGACCCGCTCCATCCGTATACACAGGCTCTGCTTTCTTCCGTTCCTGTCACCCGTAAAAAAGGGCAGACGAAAAGAGAACGCATTATGCTCCAAGGCGATCTGCCGAGTCCTGCAAATCCGCCAAAAGGCTGCGTATTTCACACAAGATGCCCGCACGCGAAAGAAATCTGTAAAGAAAAAGTACCAGCATTTCAGGAATTAAAAACGAACCACTTTGTTGCCTGCCACCTCTACAACGCTTGATCAAGCTTGTATGATCTCATCTTTGAGAGGGGGGATGAAACAGGATTCGGTCATTATTTTTAAAAAAGAATAGGGGGAATTGTCTATGAAAGGTAGAAATAGAAAGTCCATTTTGGTCAGTTTACTGCTGATTTTTACATTAATCCTTGCTGCTTGTTCTGGTGGAAATAAAACGTCTGGAGACAGTGGAAAGAAATCCACAGGTAAACCGGTACAAGGCGGCGATCTTGTCATCGGTTCAATTGCAGAGCCAACATTATTTAACTCGCTGTATTCTACAGATGTGGCAAGCTCTGATATTGAGGAAAGAATCTACAGCTTCTTACTTCAAACAGACGGAAAGCTCAACCCTCAGCTATCGCTGGCAGAGGATATTAAAGAATCTGATGACGGCAAGCAGTTTGATGTCACCATTAAAAAAGGTGTGAAGTTTCATGATGGTGAAGAACTGACTGCTGATGATGTTGTGTTTACATACAGCATTCCAATCAATAAGGACTACAACGGGGAGCGCGGATCAGGCTTTGAAGTTTTAGAGTCTGTTAAAAAGACAGGGGACTACTCGATCGAATTCAAGCTCAATAAAAAAGATCCTTATTTTTATAATGTCACACTAGGAAGCTACGGTATTTTACCAAAGCATATTTTAGGTGATGTGCCTATAAAAGATCTCGGTGAAAACGAATTTAACCGAAAAAAACCAATCGGTTCAGGTCCATTTAAATTTGCAGAATGGAAAGAAGGAGACTACGTCAAACTAGAAGCCTTTGACGATTATTGGGATGGACGTCCTTACCTTGATACTGTCACAATTAAAACCATTCCTGATCAGAATGCAGCGATTGCCCAGCTGTCAGCAGGAGATATTGATTTCTTTGCTGTACCAGGCTCCGAGCTGCAAACAGCTGAAAAAGTGAGCAACATTAAAATCGAATCTGATCTAGGACTCAATTATTCATACATTGGCTGGAACCAGAAAAATGAACTCTTTAAAAGTAAAAAGGTCCGCCAAGCGCTGACACATGCTATTGATCGTCAAACGATTGTTGACCAAGTGCTAGATGGAGACGGCAAAGTAGCCAATATTCCAGAAAGTCCGCTGTCCTGGAACTATCCAAAGGATGAAAGTGTGCCAGTGTTTGAATTTGATCAAGAAAAAGCGAAAAAGATGCTGAAAGAAGAGGGCTGGGAGGATACAGATGGAGACGGCTATCTTGATAAGGATGGCAAGAAATTCTCCTTTGTCATAAAGACCAACCAAGGAAATAAAGTTCGTGAAGATATCGCTGTCGTTGTCCAGCAGCAGCTCAAAGAAATCGGTGTGGAAGCGAAGCCGCAAATTGTGGAATTCAGTGCACTCATTGAGCAGACGACACCGCCTAAGTGGGATTATGATGCGCTGCTGCTCGGCTGGAGCCTTGCGACATTCCCTGATCAATTCAGCATATTCCACTCAAGCCAGTCTGAAAAAGGCTTAAATAACATCTGGTATAAAAATAAAGAGGTCGATAAGCTGTTAGTCGATGCTAAAAACTTAAGCGATCGAAAAGATTATTCAAAGGCATATGAAAAAATTTATAAACTGATCGCAGAGGATCAGCCGTATACGTTCCTTTACTATGCCAATTCACATCGCGCTATGCCATCTAATCTCCAAGGCTACTCTTACCACCCGAAAGATGAGTATTACAAAATCGAAAAATGGTGGCTTGAACAGTAGACTGATAGTGAAGAAGGGGGGGATTCTCCCCTTTCACCGTGAGAACAATCCCTTGCATTCGGTGTCAGTTCTCTGCGCGGGTGCTAAAAAGATCACTTCGGCACAGGATTCAAGGGTTTTCAGATCACGCTGAAAAGCAGACAAAAGGCTAAAATAACATCATTTTGGCCTTTTTTTCACAGAATGGCGATCCGATGAAAAAGGAGTTGTGCATATGGTTACATATATCATTAGAAGGACATTGCTCTCGATTCCCATCTTATTGGGGATTACCATTTTGTCCTTTGCCATTATGAAAGCAGCACCAGGCGATCCGATGTCACTCATGATGGATCCTACTATTAGTGCGGCAGACCGGGAAGCCTTTATTGATAAGTACGGCTTGAACGATCCTGAATATGTGCAATATATGAAATGGCTTGGCAATATGCTACAAGGTGACTTTGGCACATCCATTGTCAAAAAGGGAACACCCGTGGCTGATTTGATTTTTGCCCGGCTGCCAAATACCCTCATCCTCATGATCTTTTCTACATTAGTTGCCCTGCTGATCGCCATCCCATTTGGTGTTCTTTCAGCAAAACGTCCATATACAAAGCTTGACTATGGCATTACGGTTACATCTTTTATCGGACTGGCTATTCCAAACTTTTGGTTTGGTCTCATCCTCATTATGGTTTTATCCGTGAACCTAGGTTGGTTTCCAACTGGCGGAGTTTCTACCTTGAATGCCGATTTTAATGTGTTAGACCGGCTCCATCACATCATTTTACCTGCCTTTGTTTTAGCAACTGCTGATATGGCGGGGCTGACCCGGTACACAAGGTCGAGTATGCTTGATGTCATGAGGCAGGATTACATCCGCACAGCAAGAGCGAAAGGCTTTAGAGAAAACAAAGTCATTTTTAAGCATGGTTTAAGAAACGGTCTTATGCCTGTCATAACGATTTTCGGATTAATGATACCATCTTTTATTGGCGGCGCAGTCGTGGTGGAACAAATCTTCACATGGCCTGGACTTGGAAAGCTGTTCATTGATTCTGCCTTTTCGAGAGATTATCCGGTCATTATGGCGATGACCGTTATTTCCGCAGTGCTTGTGGTGGTTGGAAATTTAATAGCGGATATTTTATATGCGATCGTTGATCCGCGTATTGAATATTAGAAGGGAGCTGAAGCACAATTGGCACAGCCTAATATGGGAACACCTCCTGTTGATATCAAATTAAAGGAGGGCCTTCAACCAAAGCCTGAGACGATGCTGCGTTTATTTTGCGAGAAATTTTTCAAAAATAAATTGGCGGTTGCCGGCTCTGTGATCTTATTGGTCATTATCTTTTCAGCCATTTTCGCTCCAGTGATCGCTCCATATACACCAGAACAGCAAGATTTATTGAAGCGGCTCCAGCCGCCAAGTGCCGAGCATTTTATGGGCACTGACAAGTTTGGCCGCGATATTTTCTCAAGGGTGCTATATGGCGCGCGGGTCTCTTTATTGGTCGGTTTTGTCTCAGTGCTCGGTGCAATCACCATTGGTACTGTCGTTGGTGCGGTTGCGGGGTATTTCAAAGGGTTTGTTGATTCCTTGTTAATGAGGTTTGTAGATGTCGTGTTGTCGATTCCAGACATTTTTCTATTGATTACGCTCGTCACCATTTTCAAACCGGGCATTGATAAATTGATTTTAATCTTTGCTTTGACAGGCTGGACAACAACGGCCAGACTCATCCGCAGTGAATTCTTATCACTTCGAACAAGAGAATTCGTCCTCGCGGCGAGAACCATTGGAACGAAAAATCATGTCATCATCTTTTCGCATATTTTACCGAACTGTATCGGGCCTATTATTGTATCAGCTACATTAAAAGTAGGCTCCGTCATTTTAGCTGAATCAACGCTCAGCTACCTTGGCTTTGGTATTCAGCCGCCAACGGCAAGCTGGGGCAACATGCTGCAAGACGCACAAAATTTCTCCATTATGGTGCAAGCTTGGTGGTACCCGCTTTTCCCAGGTTTATTCATTTTGCTGACTGTTTTATGCTTTAATTTTTTAGGAGATGGGCTGAGAGATGCGCTTGATCCTAAAAAGCTGAAGTAAAGTTTAAAGGGGCTCTGCGTTTCCTGAACGAAAGAAAGACATGAAGCTCATCATTCTCAGCTTGAAGTTTTGATAAAGTTGGAATAATTTCTCTATCCCTTGCCCATACTGTGGACAACAGTTTTTATAAAGTGAGGGATTGGTTATGTTATTTCTTCATGACGTATGGGTGAATTGGTTTGAAGGGGAAGAGAATGGCTACAATGTGTGTCATTTTCATGAGTGGCGTAAGGAGGACAGTGTTGAACTGTTAGATCAAGTGCCTTTACTTAAGGTGCAGAGCCCTTTGTTTGATTACATAGAGAATGATCTTTCAGAGCTGCCGAAGACGCTGCTAGAGTCTGTATTTGAGAAATCATATATTCGAAAAAATCATGAACGCCGTAAATTAGAGTATTGCTTTGTAGTCACCGACGGAATTCGAATCATTGCTGTAGATACGATAGGGTATTCCATACCTGTGAGAAAAAGCCGCTTGATTCCAAGGCAGGAGCAATTGGTGTATGAAATGGTGAAAGATGTGAAGGCAGAGGAATATGAATTTTCTAAGGACAGCCTTGAATCGACGAAAGAGTATCACATTCTATCACTGCCGCCGCAGCATATCAGCGGATTAACGAGAAAAGAAAGACAGCTGAAACAGCTGATGTTTATGGCGCTCGATCAATTAAAAGGGCTCAAAAACAGGGCGGAGATTGCGTATTGGTATACGGAATGGAACCCGCGCATGTACAACCAAATCAAACGAATGTCTTTCGAAGAGATTTGGAACATGCTTTACAATGAAACGATTGATGGGTGGTCAGAGAATCATTTAGCCTTCTGTGAAAAAATGATTAAAGGACAGCCTTTTTTCGAAAAGCTTTGGGAAATGGAAAACGAATCAAAAGTAAATTAGAAAAAGCTTGCAGCGAGTCGTGCTGCAAGCTTTTTTTATTTGCGTTTTCTGCCAAGACCCATCGCATTCTCCATTTTTTTCAGCATTTTGTTTGCTGCGCGGTTTGCTTTTTCAGCACCTTCGTCTAGAATGCGGTCAAGCTCGTCTGATTCAATGAGTTCGTAGTATCGATCTTGAATTGGTTTTAAAGCATCAATGACAACGTTCGCAAGATCTCCTTTAAACTCACCATATCCTTTGCCTTCGTACTTTTGCTCCAGCTCAGCAATCGATATGTTGCCTAAAACAGAATAAATCGTCAGCAAGTTGGCAATTCCAGGCTTGTTCTCTTTGTCATACCTCACGATGCCTTCTGAATCCGTCACAGCACTTTTAATTTTCTTTTCAAGCTGCTTTGGTTCATCTAATAAGGTAATGAAAGATTTTTGGTTCGGATCGGATTTGCTCATTTTTTTCGTTGGATCTGTTAAAGACATAATTCGTGCGCCTTCTTTTGGAATTTTCACTTCAGGCACAGTGAAGATGTCATTGTACTTTCGGTTAAAGCGTTCAGCGAGCGTTCTAGTCAATTCAAGATGCTGCTTTTGGTCTTCTCCAACAGGGACTAAATCAGTACCATATAATAAGATATCGCCAGCCATTAATGGGGGATACGTTAATAGGCCTGAAACAACTGCTTCTTTACCAGCGGATTTGTCCTTAAATTGGGTCATTCTTTCTAATTCCCCAATATAAGCAACACATTGAAGCATCCATCCTGCCTGGGCGTGAGCAGGTACCTCTGATTGGATAAACAATGTCGCTTTCTCTGGATCAAGACCAACAGCTAAATAAAGAGCTGCTAAGCTTCTAATATTTTGGCGGAGAGCTAATCGGTCCTGACTCACTGTAATCGCATGTTGATCCACGACACAAAAATAACCATTATAGTCATGCTGCAAATCAACAAATTGCTTCATTGCTCCAATATAGTTCCCTAACGTGACAGAACCGCTCGGCTGAATGCCTGAAAAAATTGTCTTCTTTGTCATACTAAAACCTCTTTTCTTCAATATAAAAAGGCCCACCCATCACTTTTCAACAGAAAAGGGACGAATGAACCGTGGTACCACCCTTGTTATTTCACATAGAAATCACTCAAGACGTTGATAACGGAGACTGCTCCGTCTAAGCCTACTCACTTTTTTAGAAGTGTTCGGTTAGCTGCTCCAAAGCCCATTCCATACATGCCATTATCTGCTCACACCGGCCGCAGATTCTCTGTAAATGGTGAATATATGTACTCTTCTTTTTCATCGCAACAATATGTCTATCTATTATAAAGGATGACCATGAAAAAGTCACGAAGCCCTTATGTGACCTTCTCATCATGCCTATTGACACTTAAAATTTTAGATAAAATAACAAATATCTGTCAGAATTTTTTTAAAAAGGATGATTAATTATATGTATAAAACATTATTCCTGCTGAATTTGTTAAATTATTTTAATCAATTTACGCTTTAATTTGTTGAAGTGATTGAGACTTTAGTTTATAAAAATCCCTCTTTATCCCCATTTACGTTTTTAAAAAATATATGAAATTGATATTGCAATAAATTATTCTATTCATTATAATGAATTTGTTCACACGTTTGTGCTAGGCTCTTTACATAGTGAAAATTCAGAAAAAACAAAAGAAATAGAAAGTAAGCTATTCAGGGACTTTTTTACGCTATTTCTTAAATCTGAATCTCATCTTCTATCGAGACCTTTGAACTAAAAACATATTATAAGGGGGAATACAGTTGAAAAAGCGTTGGTCTGTTGTTACTTTAATGCTTATTTTCACACTTGTATTAAGCGCTTGTGGTTTCAGCGGAAACAAATCAGGCGACAGCACGAGCAGTTCTGGAGAGGCTAAAACAACATTAAATGTGAATATCTCCACTGAGCCTTTTTCTCTACATCCGGGATTGGCAAATGATTCAACTTCAGGTAGTGTCATCCGTCAGACTTTTGAAGGGTTAACAAGAATTAACGCTGAAGGAAAGCCAGAAAATGCAATGGCTTCTGATATCAAAACAAGTGCTGATGGTAAAACTTATACATTCACACTTCGTGATGCAAAATGGTCTAATGGCGACCCTGTAAAAGCAGAAGATTTCGAATATGCTTGGAAATGGGCATTAGATCCTAAAAATGAATCTCAATATGCTTACCAGCTTTACTATATTAAAGGTGCTGAAGCAGCGAACAAAGGGAAAGCGAAAGTTGCTGATGTTGGCATTAAAGCTAAAGACGACAAAACGCTTGTAGTTGAGCTAGAAAACCCAACACCGTTTTTTACTGAACTAACTGCATTCTATACTTATATGCCAGTCAACAAAAAAGTGGCTGAAAAGAATAAAAACTGGTACACAAATGCTGGTGAAAACTACGTATCTAACGGACCATTCGTTCTTTCTAAATGGAAACATGGCGGTTCTATCACGCTTGAAAAGAACAATGAATACTGGGATAAAGATACTGTGAAATTGAAAAAAATCAACATGTCTATGATCAAAGATACAAACACTGAGCTTAGCATGTTCAAAAAAGGCGAGCTTGACTGGGCTGGTTCTCCAACTGGAAGCCTTCCAACTGAGTCTTTAAAAACATTGAAAAAAGAAGGCGGTCTGAAAATCCAGACGATCGCTGGTATCTATAACTACAAATTCAACACAGAAGTAAAACCTTTAAACAATGCAAACATCCGTAAGGCCCTTGCATACTCAATCAACCGTCAAGCGATCGTTGACAAAATTACGCAAGGTGAACAAGTTCCAGCAATGGCAATCGTTCCACCAACAATGGAAGGATTCACAGATAACAAAACTGGCTACTTCAAAGATCACGATGTAGATACAGCTAAAAAGCTTCTTGAAAAAGGTGCGAAAGAATTAGGTTATAAGTCTGTTTCTGATCTTCCAACATTGAAACTTTCTTACAACACAGATGAAGGCCACCAAAAGATTGCACAAGCAATTCAAGAAATGTGGAAAAAAGATTTAGGTGTGAAAGTTGAACTTGATAACTCTGAGTGGAACGTATACATCGACAAAATCCACAGCGGAGACTACCAAATCGGACGTATGGGCTGGTTAGGTGACTTCAACGATCCAGTGAACTTCCTTGAGCTTTACAAAGATAAAGACGGCGGAAACAACGACACTGGATGGGAAAGCAAAGAGTACAAACAATTGTTGAATGATTCTGCAAAAGAAACAGATAAAACGAAGCGTGAAGAAATGCTGAAAAAAGCAGAAGAAATCATCATCAACGATATGCCTATAGCACCAATTTACTTCTACACTCAGCTTTGGGTACAAGATCCAAAACTTAAAGGTGTAGTTGTATCTGGACTAGGTGATGTTCAGTACAAATGGGCACATTTCGAAAAGTAAGAGTAATAGTGTAAGAGATCTACGGCAAGGATCTTAAGGTATATGGAGGATGTCTCTCCATATACCTTTCTTGCTGATTAGAGAAATTGTTGTAAAATCATGGAGGTGCAATTCCGTTGCTTAAATATATCGGTAAGCGATTAATATATATTTTAATCACACTGTTTGTTATTGTAACTGCAACTTTCTTTCTCATGCAGGCAGCACCTGGTGGTCCATTCTCTGGTGAGAAGAAACTTCCTGCTGAAATTGAAGCAAACCTAAACGAGCACTACGGATTGGACAAGCCCTTATTTGTTCAATATGTAAACTACCTAGGTTCAGTTGCAACATTAGATTTTGGTCCCTCATTTAAATATAAAGGACAAACCGTAAATGACTTAATCAGTTCTGGATTCCCCGTTTCCTTTACCCTCGGAATTGAGGCAATTCTCCTCGCATTAGCATTTGGTGTATTGTTTGGGGTCCTTGCAGCGCTCTATCATAACAAGTGGCAAGACTATACGATTGCCATTTTAACGATCTTTGGAATTTCAGTTCCAAGTTTCATTTTAGCGGCGCTACTACAATATGTATTTGCATCTGAGGCAAGTATTATAGCGATCTTCCCAGTTGCAGGATGGGAGTCTTGGGCAAGCACCGTACTACCTTCTATTGCACTTTCCTTCATGCCAATGGCATTTATCGCTAGACTTGCACGGTCAAGTATGCTTGAAGTACTAAATAGTGACTACATTAGAACGGCTAGAGCGAAAGGATTAACAAAATCTGCTGTGACGATCAAACACGCCATCCGAAACGCATTGTTACCTGTTATCACATACATGGGACCAATGGCTGCTTCAGTTTTAACAGGTAGTTTTGTCGTTGAGAAGATTTTTGGTATTCCTGGCTTAGGCTCTCACTTTGTCACAAGCATTACAAACCGTGATTACACCGTCATCATGGGTGTCACAGTCTTCTACAGTATTATTCTATTAATCAGTATTCTAGTCGTTGACGTCCTCTACGGTATTATCGATCCTAGAATTAAACTGACGAAGGCGAAGAAAGGGGTCTAACACATGGAAGAGATGAGAAAAGATTTATTTGTGCCTGCGACAGCTGACGCAGCAGAATCTGAAAAAATTTCTAAACCTAGTCTATCTTTATGGAAGGATGCCATGCTTCGCTTCCGTGCCAATAAACTTGCAATGGTTGGACTTACAATCATTTTTATTATCGTGATGCTGGCCATCTTTGTTCCGATGTTTTCTAAATACGATTACTCTACGACTGATTTGCTGAATGCTGACCAGCCGCCTTCAAAAGAACACTGGTTTGGTACAGATGATTTAGGACGTGACATGTTTGTCCGTACATGGGTCGGGGCAAGAATTTCGATCTTTATCGGGCTTGCTGCAGCGGTGCTTGACGTGATTATCGGTATTATCTGGGGAAGTATTGCTGCATTCAAAGGCGGCCGTACAGATGAAGTGATGATGCGTATCGCAGACGTTTTATGGGCAATTCCAACACTATTAATGGTTATCTTAATGATGGTTGTTCTGCCAAAAGGATTATTAACGATTATCCTCGCCATGACAGTCGTAGGCTGGATTAACATGGCACGTATTGTTCGGGGACAGGTTTTACAATTAAAGAGTCAAGAATACGTTCTTGCAGCACAAACATTAGGTGCGAAAACATCTAGACTTTTATTTAAACACTTAATTCCAAACTCAATGGGACCAATCCTTGTGACGATGACGTTAACGATTCCTTCTGCTATCTTCACAGAGGCATTCCTAAGCTACCTAGGGCTTGGTGTACCGGCTCCGTTAGCGAGCTGGGGAACAATGGCGTCTGACGGAATTCCAGCCATGACGTATTACCCTTGGAGATTATGGTTCCCAGCCGCATTTATCTGTATTACAATGTTTGGTTTTAACGTGGTTGGAGACGGACTAAGAGACGCTTTAGATCCGAAGTTGCGTAAATAAGGAGTGATTAGGATGGAACGTGAACGTATTCTAGAGGTGAAAGACCTTGCAATCTCATTTAAAACATATGGTGGAGAGGTTCAAGCCATTCGTGGTGTGAACTTCCACTTAAATAAAGGCGAGACACTTGCTATTGTAGGTGAATCTGGCTCTGGTAAAAGTGTGACATCACAAGCGATCATGAGATTAATTCCGATGCCGCCAGGTTATTTCAAGCGCGGACAGATCCTGTTTGACGGCCAAGATATTGTCAAGAAAACTGAAAAACAAATGCAAACCATTCGAGGAAAAGATATCTCAATGATCTTCCAAGATCCGATGACGTCTTTGAATCCAACGATGAAAGTCGGGAAACAAATTACAGAAGTACTGTTCAAGCATGAACAAATTTCAAAAGAAGCGGCTGAAAAAAGAGCCATTGAACTATTGGAGCTCGTTGGAATTCCAATGCCCGAAAAAAGAATTAAACAATATCCGCACGAATTTAGTGGCGGGATGAGGCAAAGGGTTGTCATCGCCATGGCGCTTGCAGCAGATCCAAAGCTGCTGATTGCCGATGAGCCGACGACTGCACTTGATGTAACAATTCAAGCACAAATTTTAGAATTAATGAAAGAAATTCAGCAAAAGGTTGACACTTCGATTATCTTTATTACGCATGATCTAGGTGTTGTTGCCAACGTCGCTGATCGTGTAGCTGTTATGTATGCAGGACAGATTGTGGAGACAGGGACTGTCGATGAAATTTTCTACAATCCAAAGCATCCGTATACATGGGGACTTTTAGCATCCATGCCGAGTCTTGACACAGATGGCGGAGATGAAGGAAAGCTGACTGCCATTCCAGGAACACCGCCAGATCTGACAAACCCGCCGAAAGGAGATGCATTTGCACTCCGCAGCGATTATGCAATGAAAATTGACTTTGAACAAGAACCGCCAATGTTCAAAGTATCAGATACGCATTATGTGAAATCATGGCTACTTCATCCGAATGCACCTAAAGTTGAACCGCCTGCTTCTGTAAAGGCGAGAATGCGTGAACTAGAAGGTAGCTACGAAAAACCTGTATTAGTAAAAGAGGGTGAATAGCATGGCAGAAAAACTGTTAGAAATCAAAAATTTGAAGCAGCATTTCCATACAGCAAGAGGAACTGTGAAAGCAGTTGATGGGGTTTCATTTGATATTTACAAAGGTGAAACGCTTGGTCTTGTAGGTGAGTCTGGTTGTGGTAAATCCACTACGGGCCGTTCGATCATTAGACTTTATGATGCGACAGATGGTGAAGTTCTTTATAAGGGAGAAAATGTACACGGGAAGAAATCAAGACAAAAAATGCTTGAGTTCAACCGTCAAATGCAGATGATCTTCCAAGATCCATATGCTTCACTCAACCCTAGAATGACAGTGCTTGATATCATTGCAGAGGGCATCGACATTCATGGCCTTGCAAAAACAAAACAGGCGCGTAAAGAGCGTGTGTACCAATTACTTGAAACTGTTGGCTTGAACAAAGAGCACGCGAACAGATACCCGCATGAATTCTCAGGCGGTCAAAGACAGCGAATCGGAATTGCACGTGCATTAGCAGTAGAGCCGGATTTCATCATCGCCGATGAACCAATCTCTGCATTAGACGTGTCGATCCAAGCGCAGGTCGTCAATTTATTGAAAGAGCTTCAAGAGGAAAAAGGTTTAACGTACTTATTCATTGCCCATGACTTGTCCATGGTAAAATACATCAGCGATCGTATCGGTGTGATGTATTTTGGAAAATTGGTTGAGCTGGCACCAGCGAATGAATTATACGAAAACCCGCTTCATCCATATACAAAATCATTGCTGTCTGCGATTCCGCTTCCAGATCCTGATTATGAGCGTAACCGCAAACGAATCAAGTATGATCCATCTGTTCACAAAGGAACAAACACCGAGTTCCGTGAAGTGAAGCCAGGTCACTTTGTGAGCTGCACAGAGGAAGAATTCAAAGAGCTACAGGCGAAACAATCATAAGAAGGAAGAAGCACTGCTAAGTCAGTGCTTCTTTTTTTATTTTACAAAAAAAGAAGATGATGGTAACTTTTAGTTAAGTACAAGCAGATACCGGAGGAAATCAAATGTTAAATTGGAAAACCTTTCGTTATTCATTGCTTCATGTTCTCATTGTATTCATGCTTTTTTCAACGTCTTTTTTCAGGAAACCAAACGGAGGAAAGTGGATGCTCGCGTTTATGGTACTCATTGGGATTGTGTCTTTTTCAATGGAATATATGCTTAACCGAAAGACAAGCGGTCAGAAGCAAGAAGCATGGCGCGTAAAATATCTTTATTTCATTATGCTTCAAATTGCGATGACAATTATCCTGTTTGTCTGTATTCAACTCGTCATGAATCGTTCGTTATAAAACTTTTTTTGCGTTAATTGAAAAAAAGTGAAACTACTTAAGACTTTGCTGCGTCTTACTAGTACAGGCGTTTAAATAGCAGGAAATCGGGAATATCTAAGGAAGTGGTTCTTAACTATAGCATAAGGAGCAGATCCATGAATTGGTATGAAAAGCTCAGTGAATACTTCCCGATAGAAGAAATGAAGTCAAAAGAGCATATGGAAGCTTTATTAAAGGAAAGAAGTGATATTTATCATAAGGAGGAAGGACCTCATCATGTGATGATGTACGCCGAATTTGATTCTTTCATCTTTATTGATTATTTATTTGTTTCCAAAGATGCAAGAGGTGAAGGCCTCGGGTCAAAGCTTATTCATAAGCTGAAGGAAAAAAAGAAACCGATCTTGCTTGAGGTCGAGCCTGTAGATGAAGATGATGCAGATACTGCAAAACGCCTAAAGTTTTACCAAAGAGAGCACTTCAAGCATGCAGAATCAATCGGTTATAAACGCAGGTCACTTGCAACAAATGAAGTGAACCGCATGGAAATTCTTTATTGGTCGCCTCTTACAAATCATGAGGAAGAGATCATGGAAGCCATGAGGAAGACTTATGAACGAATCCATACGTATAAAGATGAAGAATGGTATGGACAATCGTATGAGGATGTTGATGATGTATTGAAGATCATTGAAAATAGAAAGCAAAAAAATATTTTCGATCATCTCGAGTAAATGAGAATGTTCTGACATCCAGCAGCACGACAAAATGAATGAAATTGTCTAGTTTTTGTCACAAAAATTGCAAGAAAATCTGTTCACACTTACTTTTTTATAGTATAATCACTATAAAGATTACTTATTTAGAACAATTTTAATTTAAGAATACAGATCAATATTCATTCTACAAATTGAGGAGTGAAGATTTATGGTAACATTATACACATCACCAAGCTGTACATCATGTAGAAAAGCAAGAGCGTGGTTAGAAGAGCACAATATCCCATATCAAGAGAGAAACATTTTTTCTGAGCCTCTTTCAATCGATGAAATCAAAGAAATTCTTCGAATGACAGAAGACGGTACAGACGAAATTATCTCAACACGTTCAAAAGTATTCCAAAAACTAAATGTCAATGTTGAGACAATGCCGCTTCAACAATTGTATAAACTAATCAATGAGCATCCAGGTCTTTTGCGTCGTCCAATTATCTTGGATGAAAAAAGATTACAAGTTGGGTACAATGAAGATGAAATTAGACGTTTCTTACCAAGAACGGTTCGTACATTCCAACTAAGAGAAGCTCAGCGACTTGCTAACTAATAAAAACATAAAAAGCTGCCGATCATTTGGCAGCTTTTTTTATTTATTTTCAGCCGTTTGTTCGTAAAAGAGGCTCGCTAATATGACCACTATGACGGTTAAAAACGGAAGCATCAATTCAAGCGTGGCATGCTGTGCCATAAATTCAGCCAATTTCACATCACGTACAATCATTTCACCCCCTGTAAAGGCCAAGAGAGCACTTCCTCCGTATAAAAGAAACGGAAATTTAGTTAAAGCTGCATGAATCAGCTTGCTTCCCCAAATAATAATCGGTACAGAAATCATGAGACCAAAAGCGGTCAGAAGCATGTTGCCTTTTGCTGCACCTGCAACTGCGATGACATTATCAAGTGACATAAAGAGGTCAGCAATCACAATGGTTTGAACCGCACGCCAAAGGGAGCCGCTGCTCTTTATCCGAATGGATTCCTTCTTTTGTTCAATTAACAGATTGTATCCTATATAAAGGAGAAAAAGACCGCCAATAAACTGCAAATAAGGGATAGTCAATAAATAAACGGCGGCACCAGTCATTGTAATTCTCATCAACACGGCTAAAAGAGTGCCGATCCAAATGGCTTTATTGCGTTTGTCATGTGATAAACTGCGACTCGCCATCGCAATAATGAGCGCATTATCTCCGCCTAAAATTAGGTCTATGCCAATAATCATCAGTAAGGATACGATCCACTCTGTTTCCATCCATTTCACCTCATGTCCCAAATAGAGCTCGTACAACCAATATATGAGGACAATTCAAATATATGTTTCTGCAAGTTTTCTCTGCAAAAAATGCGTTTTTATTTCTTTTATTCATGTTTTATCATAAAATAGACAGTACGAAGCAATACCTCAATTCTTTAAACGGTTAACATGTAGACGGAACGGGTAAAGTGTAGTAAAGTACTATTAATTGGGAGCTTGTATGTCCCTTCAACATCTTATATAGAAGGGAAGGTTGGCAAAATGGAAATCGAAAGAATAAATGAACATACAGTCAAATTTTATATTTCCTACGGTGATATTGAAGATCGCGGATTTGACCGTGAAGAGATCTGGTACAATCGTGAGCGCAGTGAAGAGCTGTTTTGGGAAGTAATGGACGAAGTGCACGAAGAAGAAGAATTTGCAGTAGAGGGACCGCTTTGGATTCAAGTACAGGCACTTGACAAAGGTCTTGAAATTGTCGTGACAAAAGCCCAACTTTCTAAAGATGGACAAAAGCTCGAATTGCCGATTCCAGAAGATAAAAAAGATCAAACAGATGAAGAAAGCTTAGACGCACTGCTTGATGATTTTCATAAAGAAGAGCAAGATCAAGAAGACCATAATGAGAAGGATAAAAAACTTCAACTTCAATTCGTATTGAAAATGGATGACTTTGAAGATTTGATTGCACTTTCTCAATTAAATATGCAGGATTTTACCACAAGTTTATATTCGTTTGAAAACCGTTATTATCTATATGTTGACTTCCACGAGGATTTGTCAGATGAGCAAGTGGAGAATAAGCTCAGCATTTTGCTTGAATATGCTCATGAATCAGTGGTCAGCATCTACAGACTGAAAGAATACGGTCAGCTGATTATCGAAGGGAATGCCCTTGAAACGATTCAACAGCACTTCTCGTAACTAACAAAAAGTCGATTTCTATAGAGGAATCGGCTTTTTTATCTGAATGAATAGGTAAATAAAGAGATCGGCAAGGAGAAAAATGAAATGAGAAATGTAGTCAAAGTTCTATTTTTTCTAATCATTACGATAGGTGCTTATTTAATCATCCAATTGATTGTCGGTGATTTAGCGGTAAGTGTATTAAGTTCTGTCAGTGTTCTATTTACTTTATCGATTATTTTCATCGGATTTGTTATTTTCTTGGAGAACCGGAATCCGTCTCAAACGATTACATGGCTTGTCCTGCTTGGCAGCTTTCCGTTATTCGGCTTTTTGTTCTACATTTTCTTTGGACGCAATATCAAAAAGCGCCGGCTGTTTGAAAAGAAGGCGGTATTGGACGAGAAGTTAATCCAGGAAGATGAACGTATCCATAGAGAAGCGATTGAAAAAATGACGCATATGGGTGATCATCAGCAGCTCTTATTTAAGCTGGCCCACAGACTCGGACATACTCCTATTACATATCGCACGTCCTCTAAAGTCTTAACCAATGGTGAAGAAACATTCTCTCATATTTTTGAAGAGATTAAAAAAGCAACTCATCACATTCATTTAGAATATTACATTCTCCGCCACGATGACCTTGGTCAAGAATTAAAGGAGATTCTCATTGAAAAAGCGAAAAATGGCGTGATTGTCCGCTTTTTATATGACGATGTAGGAAGCTTAAAGCTTTCTCGTCAATATATTGCTGATCTAGAAAAGGCTGGCGTTCAGATCGTTCCGTTTTTACCAGTAAGGCTCCCCCTTTTAAATAATAAAATCAACTTCCGAAATCATAGAAAAATTGTCGTAATTGATGGAGAAGTGGGATTTGTCGGCGGGCTTAACATTGGAGACGAATACTTGGGCCGAAGCAGACAATATGGATTCTGGCGTGATACACACCTGATGATTAAAGGCGAAGCTGTTCGTGACCTCCAGCAGATTTTCATGCAGGATTGGTATTATATGACGAATGAAAGATGCTCAGGTGTGGACTATTTCAAAGATTTCAGCCACCTTGAGAGTACAACAGAAGGCGTACAAATGATTGCTGGCGGGCCTGACAAGCAGTGGGAGGTCATTAAAAATCTCTTTTTCTCTATGATCATCTCCGCTAAAAAGTCCATCTGGATCGCTTCACCGTATTTTGTCCCGGATGATGATATTTTGTCAGCATTGAAAATTGCCGCATTGAGCGGAGTAGATGTCCGGATTATTGCTCCAAAGAATCCAGATAAACGGATTGTTTTCCATGCGTCTCGTTCATACTTCCCAGAGCTTCTTGACGCAGGGGCGAAGGTGTACGAGTATGATCAAGGCTTTATGCATAGTAAATTTATTATTGTGGATAATGAACTGGCTTCAATTGGAACGGCAAACATGGATATGAGAAGCTTTCATTTGAACTTTGAAGTGAATGCCTTCCTCTATAAAACGAAAAGCACAGAGAAGCTCGTCAACGATTTCTTAGGTGATTTAGAGCATTCACATGAAATTGTTTCAGAAGAGTTCGCAAAGAGACCTTTGAGGGTCAGACTGTTTGAATCAACCGCAAGATTATTATCACCACTTTTATAAAGATTATATTTTCCCCCTTTTCTATAAGGGGGATTTTTGATTTTACCGAAGAAATGATTATTAAAATCATCTTTTGACACGGTAAAAATTCATTTTGCTTTTTCGCTTCCTTATAGATGAACAAGCTATAATACGGTTATCAAAGAGCAAGGGGCGAACTGAATGAATGCAGCAATTATGGATAACGGAAAGCTTATCCGAATGACACATCATCTATCGAAAAGCCGTCTGGAGCATGTAAGAACGACGTGCAAATTTTATTGTCCTGAGTGCAGGGAGGAGGTGCAATTAAAGCTAGGGGAGCATCGTGTCTATCATTTTGCGCATAAACAGCTGACAGCATGTCCGTTAGCCTCAGGCGAAACGGCTTATCATCAGGCGGGAAAGGAAACTATTATGAATTGGCTGAAGGGGCTTGGACATAAACCTGCGCTGGAAAAGTATATGTCAAATATTCATCAGCGTCCTGATGTGACCGTCTCTATAGGAAAAGAAACCTATGCAATCGAATTTCAATGTGCAAATATTTCCCGGCAAGAGCTTCGCAGAAGAACAGCAGGTCTCCGCGAGGCAGGGCTCTTTCCCATATGGATGATAGGGGCAAATCGTTTAAACCGAAAATCTGCCCAGCTTTTTTCTTTCTCCTCCATTCATTGGGGAATTTTAAGGGAATCAGAGGAAAGGCGGTTGATTTTTTTCTGCCCGATCCAGAATAGGTTCATCCATCTTGATCAATTCCTCGTGTTTCAACCAACGAAAATATGTGCGGCCATGACTGTCAGACCGCCTTCATCATACCGCGAAATGCCGGCATTTCTATCTCCGCCTTCAAGCAAGCGTCAAGTAAACCAACAATGGATTAAATGTATACAGCAATTTAGGTTGCGTCCTCCTCGCATTTTATCAAATGAAAGCAAACGTTTGAGAGATATTTTTTATGAGCATCATCAAACAGCATTCCCTTTTTTGCCAACTGAATTATTTATCCCGGTGCAAGAAGCGTATATCTTTACAAGTCCCGTGTATGTTTGGCAGGGGTGTCTCTATGATTGGATGATGCGGAAAAAAGGAAGCGGAAGAGTGACGATTCAACAGCTGATGATGGAAATCAATCGATGTGTGCAAATGAAAGAAGTGAAACTCCGATATGGCGATGTTTCAAGAGAAGAAATAAAAGAGGTGGTCACTGCATATGTAAATGCGCTTGTAAGACAAGGGTTTTTACATATGACGAAAGAGGGTAATTATGAAGTATCGTCGAATCAAATGCCTATACGAACACTAGATGAAGTGTTAAAACGAGATGCTTTCTTATTTCATTAGCATGTTTCATGACCACTTTGATCATGATAAGAAAAAGGTGGTGCTGCTATTGAATCAAAAGAAACGCTTTTTTCTCATTTTTTTAGTCTGTTTGGTATTTATTTCTGCATATGATTTGACAAATATAGTTCAAAACAAAGAAGATAAATACAACACCAATTTCTTTCACTTTCCGAAAGGTTGGTTCAACACAACTCATGCAAGGGGGATTCATATGACTTCACAAAACAAAAACAATCATTTACCAGACAGAAGCGAAGTAAAAGAAGAAAACAAATGGCGTCTTGAAGATATTTTTGCAAGCGTCGATGCATGGAACAAGGAATTCGAAGCGGTCAAAAAAGAAATTCCGAAGCTGGCCCAGTTTAAAGGCAAGCTGGCCCATTCTGCTGATGTTCTGTATGAAGCCCTCACCTTTCAGGATCAACTTTCTGAAAAGCTTGGCAAGCTTTATACATATGCGCACATGAAATATGATGAAGATACAACGAACTCATCATTTCAGGCGTTAAATGATAAGGCATCGAATCTATTTACACAGCTGTCTAGTACATCTGCTTATATTGTTCCAGAGATTTTATCGATTCAAGAAGATAAATTGCAGCAATTCATACTAGAAAAAGAAGAATTAAAACTGTATTCACATGCTCTCGAAGAAATTAATAAAGAGCGACCACATATTTTAAGTGAGGAGCAAGAAGCTTTATTAGCTGAGGCATCTGAACCACTTTCATCTTCATCTACTACGTTTAGTATGTTTAACAACGCCGACATTTCGTTTCCTTCTGTAAAGGATGAGAATGGGGAGGAAAAGAAGATTACCCACGGCAACTTCATCACATTTTTAAATAGTGATGATCGTGAAGTGAGAAAGAATGCCTTTAAAGCTGTGTATAAAACGTATGATCAGTATAAGAATACACTTGCTTCTACACTGAGCGGTTCGATTAAAAAGGATAATTTTTATGCAAAAGTACGAAATTACAAATCGGCAAGAGAAGCAGCACTATCACGAAACAGCATCCCGGAAGAAGTGTATGACAATCTAATTGATACAGTTCATCAATATTTACCGTTATTACACCGTTATATTGAATTACGTAAAAAGGTATTAAAGCTTGATGAAGTGCACAATTACGACTTGTACACACCACTTGTGAAAGATGCTGGCATGAAGCTCACCTATGATGAAGCAAAGGATTATATGCTGAAAGGGTTAGCCCCATTAGGAGAAGAATATGTGTCCGTGTTAAAAGAAGGACTCGAAAATCGCTGGGTAGACGTTTATGAGAATAAAGGGAAACGAAGCGGTGCTTATTCATCTGGGAGCTATGGTACAAATCCATATATCCTCATGAACTGGCAAAATAATATTGATAATTTGTTTACACTGGCTCATGAATTTGGGCATTCCGTCCACAGCTACTATACAAGAAAGCACCAGCCATATCCGTATGGAAACTATAGTATCTTTGTAGCTGAAGTGGCTTCCACTACAAATGAAGCGTTACTAGGCGAATACCTGCTTAATCATTTAGACGATAAAAAGCAGCGTTTGTATGTATTAAACCACTTGTTAGAAGGATTTAGAGGAACGGTATTTAGACAAACGATGTTTGCTGAGTTTGAGCATCTTATTCATGTGAAAGCACAAGAAGGAGAGGCTTTAACGCCAGAATTTATGACGAACCTTTATTACGACCTGAACAAGAAGTACTTTGGTGACGGCATGGTGGTTGATAAGGAAATTGGATTAGAGTGGACGAGAATCCCTCATTTTTATTACAACTATTATGTGTATCAATACGCGACAGGCTATAGTGCGGCGCAGGCATTAAGCAAGCAAATCTTACAAGAAGGAAAACCAGCGGTAGAGCGCTACACCGATTTCCTTAAAGCAGGAAGCTCTGATTATCCAATCAATGTGCTGAAAAAAGCAGGTGTTGATATGGCTTCTAAAGAACCAATCGAAGCAGCATGTCAATTGTTCGAAGAAAAACTAAAAGAAATGGAAGAGCTCATCTCCAAAACAGGTGAGTAATGAAAAGACTTCTGTCAGACGTGTGAGTGCTATCTCATCTTTTGACAGGAGTTTTTTTCTCATAAAAAAAGACCTCTTCAGATGTCGAGGCCGTTCCTGGTCAAGCATCAACCTTTAAAACCTCTAAAGGTCTTACGGTGATTCATTCGATAAAGCGTAAAAAGAATCGAAGCAAATAAGAGTGGAGACGTCAAATAAAGAGGAAGCATCTTCATTAAGCCTAATATATTTAAAAAGAAACATAAGCCAATGGCAACAAGTCCAATAGTTGTGCTGCGCATGCAGATCCCCCCATTTTTTTGTTACTTTTACTATATGAAAGTGACAACCCTCTTATGTTTTGTGACAAAAATATGAACATATAGTATATCTGTTGTCATAAGTCGACAAAATTTGATATACTACAGATGTGAAATTAATCACATACAAACATTACCCCTTTGTTTGACCGTGAAAAATTTCTCCCATCCCCTTTGTTGTCGTTAAGACATAGTGAAACCGCGCTTATCCCGGCGCGGTTTCTTCGTATTTATAAATAGAACACATGTTCCTGGTGAAGGTAAAGAAAAACATGGGTCAGCACCCATGTTCATTTTCACAGCGATAGACATCAAGATCTGTATGGTGGTCATTCTCTTTATAGCGCCAAAACATTTCTTGCTGCACTTGTACACGTTCTACCTTTTGAGCGAAAGCCAGCTTCTTCATTTCTCGTTCAACTTCTTCAAGCGTCAGGTCATAGACAACGGCTATTTCTTTTGCGGAAGCAAATTGAAAGTAAGCAATAAACCATTCAATTGGAGGCCGTTCTGATGGTGTTGGTTTTTCACCAATCATTTCAAAAAGGATTTCCTCGTATATATCATAAGAGTAGGCACCTGAAATTTTTAATCCTTCATCTCCATTTACGGTATTAAAAAAGGCGAAGGTCGGAAGCTCAGATACGTCCATTTCAGCTGCAATTTTCATATCACATTGCAGGGCTTTCACAGCACTTTGAGAATGAATGTCCCGCTGGAATTCCTCGATGTCCAGACCAGCACTTTTTGCATTTTCTATCAGTACCTGCTCACTTGTGACATCTTGCTGATGGCAAAAAAGTGATTCTTGAATAAGACGCAAAAATTTCATTCCGCATTTTCTGCCTTGAAGCTCCGCTGCTTTTAGTGCGAGTGAGGCGAGGTAGGGTGATGTCACAATTTGTTCAGACAGCATTTGTTCTTTTTTGGTCTGCGTTTTAGTGGCAAATTTCCCCCATGCTTCAGTCAGTAAATGTTTCTTTCTTTTCCGATTCAAAGCATTAATACTAGAACTTGTTACCGTTCGTAAAGTGAAAAAACGGCCATATTTCATTTTCAACTTTTTAATGGATGGCTCTAATAACCAGCAGTCTGGGCTTAGAGGATCAATGAATACATAGATTTCAATCGGCTTTTGAGGATGTCCGTGACAGTGTGAGAAATATTGATCGTGCGTATTGCAGCTCAAGATCGTCCATCCTTTTCAGGTGTTTGGTTGACCATATGACGAGCCGTCAGAGAAAGCCGTTCAAATAAATAGTCACGAATATCGCCGGTTAATCCTACTTGATCCATTGCATCCTCCATGCATTCAAGCCATGCGTCAGCCCGCTCCTCAGTAATCGGAAAAGGGAGATGTCTCGCCCGCAGCATTGGGTGGCCATGCTCTTCTGTATAAAGCGGTGGTCCGCCTAAATATTGCGTTAAAAACTGTTTTTGTTTTCTTGCTGTTTCTTTTAAGTCATCCGGGAAAATAGGATGAAGCAAAGGATGACACTTTACATTTTCATAAAAAGTATCAACAAGTTGCGATAGAAGTTCCTCTCCAACCGCTTCGTAAGGTGCGTTAAACGATTGTACCATGTTGACTACTCCTTTTACTCGTAGTTAATAGGATGACTCACCCTATTGCGCATTTCATTTATTTCAAAAGTGATATTCAGTTTGTTCTATTTTATTGTTTCTATTCTTGTACTTATTTTAACAACCTCATCTCAATTCCACAAACAAACCGCTTTGGTCTGCTCGAAATAAAGAGAGAATCGGATTCTGTGATCAATTGACCATATCATAACACATTCAGTCAAAAAAGGGGGAAAAGCGACATACAAAAAACCGAAGAGGTTATTCTCTTCGGTTTAAGCGAAATATTGAGCTGTGATTTTCTTTACATAATTTTGTGTTTCTTTAAATGGAGGAATGCCTCCATATTTATCTACATTTCCTGAGCCTGCATTATAGGCCGCTAAGGCGAGTGAGATATTTCCGTTATATTTATGGAGCATTTGTTTTAAATACTTCGTTCCGCCTTCAATGTTTTGGGCGGCATCAAAGGCATTATTGACGCCAAGTGATTTAGCCGTAGATGGCATGAGCTGCATGAGTCCAAGCGCACCTGCATGGCTGACAGCATTTGTGCGGTAGCCGGATTCCTGCTTGATGACCGCGTGAATCAGCTTTTCGGGAACGCCATGCTTTTGAGCCATTTGTGACACGATTTGATTAATCTCTTTTGATGATGAGCCGCTTGAGACTGCCTTTTGAAGCGGCGGTGTGTAGCTGTTGTTTAAGACATTTCCAATGCCATTCGCTGTATTTAATTGATTGTCATTTGCGTACAAAGATTGGGCCTGAAGCTGCTCACTGCCGGAAATGGCAGATAAATATGGATTTGTACGCGCATATTGCGTGTTCGGAGCCGTTGACGGGTCCGTGCCCATAAAAGCAGAGATGGAAAGCGGGAGACGTGATAATTCTGATCCGCCTAAAAAATCTTGCAGCAACGACTGAAATGAAGCTTGGGCATTCGATTCTTGACCTGCAGACATTGGCGTTTGTGCTGGATCTGTCTGTAACGTTTTAAGCGCTTGAAGCTGCATAAAGGATTGAAGTTGATTGACGTTCATCATGTTCCTCCTTCAAGGAATTCATCTATTCTGTGTTTTCATTTTTTCTTCATAAAAACGAACGACTTTGTTTTTCGTGTTTCGTACTGGAATATGAAATTTGCGGAGCAATGTGGAGAAAGCGGCTTGTCCAATTTCCAGGTCGCTCACTTCAAATTCAAGTTCATAGTCCTCTACTGTTAAATATCGGCTGTGATCCAAAACAATTAAGCCTTCTTGGATCATTTTTTCTGCTCTTGACGTTTCAAGTGAACCAAAGTACACAATTTGATCCTTTTGTATGTTCAGGTGGTCTAATCTGTCCGCAACTTCACCTTCTGGCAGCTCAAAATCGTCAAGTTGAGATGGGGGAGCGATTGTTTGGTGGGTTTCGAGCAAGCCTAATTCGTGCGGTTCTTTTAATGTGAGCACCCATTGACCGTTTTTTTCTCTCATTCTTAATGCAGCCAATTGAGATTTTATATCAAATTGAGGTGTATCAAAATAATAGTTGGTTTGCGTGTGGAAATCCGCATCCTTCAATTGAAAATGGTGTTTCAGCTGTTCAAATTCTTCTTTCATTAATAATTGCTTTAGTTCGATTTCAATTTCCTGTGCCATTTTGACATCAACCTTTCATTAGAGGAAATATGATTATTGTACATGAAGTGTATTCACCATGTAAAAGACTGTTTTTTTCTCTCTATTTTCTTTAGGTATGGACCAAAATGAATGAAGAATCTTGGGAAAGGATCATTTAAAAGAGAAAAACAGGATTTTCTCAAAAAGTTCGGTTTATCAATATTGAACTTGATATGATAAAATAAAGCTGTACTTTGTTGTAAAGGAGATCATGATGCAAAACAGAATTGAAATCACAGAAGCAACTTTAAAAGAAGACAGGCTGATTTTGACAATCCAGTCAGAAGAGCAAATCCAAAAAGCAAAAGCATCAGGACAAATGCTTGTTGATTCTGATCACTTTGCGTTCGTTTACATACTTGAAACCGAGGAGTCCTTTTCGTATCTTATTTTAGGGGAACATACATGGGCTCCATTAAAAGAAGCAATGAATCGTGACATCCCTGTCTATTTGGCATCGGGTGAACAATCGCTGGAACTCATTCAGCTTCAACAGGAATTACATTATTTAATCGACAATATTAAAGACAATGCCAATTACGGAGATATGGAAGAGAAAGTGAAAAGCACATTCCTCTGAAATAATTAGGTATATGGAATTGGGGGAAGTTTCATGGACAAAAAACAATGGGATCAATTCCTCGCACCGTATAAACAAGCAGTCGAAGAATTAAAAGTGAAACTAAAAGGCATTCGAAAGCTGTATGAATTCGAGGATGACCATTCACCAGTAGAATTTGTCACAGGCCGAGTGAAACCCGTTGCCAGCATATTAGAAAAGGCAAAGCGTAAAAACATCCCGATGCATGAGATTGAAACGATGCAGGATATTGCTGGGCTTCGCATTATGTGCCAGTTTGTAGAAGATATACAAGTCGTGAAAAAAATGCTCCAGTCACGTAAAGATTTTGTGGTTGTAGATAAACGCGACTATATTGCAGAACATAAAGAAAGCGGATACCGCTCTTACCACCTTGTTGTGTTATATCCGCTGCAAACCGTAAGTGGAGAGAAACAGCTCCTCGTCGAAATCCAAATTCGTACGCTTGCGATGAACTTTTGGGCGACCATTGAGCATTCTCTGAATTATAAATATAGTGGGAATATCCCGGAGAAGGTCAAGCTGCGCCTTCAAAGAGCATCTGAGGCAGCATCTCGTCTCGATGAAGAAATGTCCGAAATCAGAGGGGAAATTCAAGAAGCACAAGTGGCATTTTCCCGGAAAAAGAAAAACGACAACTGAGCCAGTTTGATCAAATATGATGCTGCCCTCTTATAGCAGCAAGGTAAAAAAGGAGAAGAATTCATGAAATTTGCAGTTTCTTCAAAAGGGAATTCTGTATCTGACACGCTCAAAAGTAAAATTCAGACCTACTTATTGGATTTTGGTATGGAACTAAATGAAGAGGAACCGGATCTTGTCATTACGGTTGGTGGAGACGGCACCCTTCTTTATGCGTTTCACCGTTATAGCGACCGTCTAAATGAAACAGCTTTTGTCGGTGTTCATACAGGTCATCTTGGCTTCTATGCTGACTGGGTGCCGAGTGAAATTGAAAAACTCGTCTTAGCCATTGCGAAAACGCCTTATCATATTGTGGAATATCCGATCTTAGAAGTCATTGTCAGATACAACGACGGCGGCAGAGAAGAGAAATATTTAGCAATGAATGAATGTACAATTAAAAGTATGGAAGGGACACTTGTGGCAGATGTTGAAATTAGAGGCCAGCTGTTTGAAACATTCAGAGGTGACGGCCTTTGTCTGTCTACACCATCTGGCAGTACGGCCTATAATAAGGCACTGGGTGGCGCCATTATTCATCCTTCCATTAGAGCCATTCAGCTGGCAGAAATGGCTTCAATCAACAACCGAGTGTTTCGGACGGTCGGTTCACCGCTTATTTTGCCTGACCATCATACTTGTGTGATTAAACCGAGGAATGATGTCGATTTTCAGGTGACCATTGATCATTTGACACTGCTTCATAAAGACGTCAAATCCATTCAATGCCGGGTGGCAGACGAGAATGTCCGTTTTGCCAGATTTAGACCGTTTCCGTTTTGGAAAAGGGTGCAAGATTCCTTTATCGGAAAAGGAGAATAAGAAAGAGGTTGTTCCCGCTGGAATACTTTACGTTAAACAAAACCATAACAGCCAAAGAAGAAGGGCTGCTTTTAAAGGAATATTTAATTGATCTTGGCATTTCGAAAAGAATGCTGACGGATATTAAGTTTGATGGCGGTGACCTCCTCATTAATGGAGAGCATGTTACCGTGAAGTGCGAGCTGCATGAAGGGGACAGACTCACCATTTTATTTCCCGAGGAAAAAGTGAGTGAAGGGCTGAAGCCTGCACCGATTCCGCTTGATATTATATTTGAGGACGAGCATGTCCTTGTGCTGAATAAAAGGCCGTATATTCCTTCGATCCCTTCTCGGGAGCACCCTGAGCACAGTATTGCGAATGGATTGCTGCATCATTATGCCAAGCAGTCTGTTCGGCATACGGTTCATTTGGTGAACCGTCTTGATCGTGACACATCTGGCGTCATGCTTGTGGCGAAGCATCGCTTTGCCCATAGCCTTTTATCAAAGGCGCAAAAAAGTGGAGCGGTTAAGCGAACATACAGAGCGTTTACACATGGCATGATCACAGAAAAACATGGAACGATCGCTGCAAAAATTGCCCGAAAAGGGGATAGTATTATCGAGCGGATGGTTGATGATACTGGGCAGGAGGCAGTGACGCATTATTCCGTGCGAGCGGTAATCGCCGAGTTGAACATGTCGGATGTGTCTCTCTCGCTTGAAACCGGGAGAACACATCAAATTCGTGTTCATATGCAATTTCTTGGGTATCCGCTCATCGGAGATACGCTGTATGGCGGAACGGCCGAGCGGATAGACCGGCAGGCACTGCATAGTGAAACCCTTGTATTTCCTCATCCGATGACAGGTGAGCAAATGACATTTTCAGCCCCGCTTCCTGATGATATGAAATCATTGCTTTTTTAAATAGAGAACCCGGTCACCTGCAGCGCAGGGCCGGGTTTTTTATGATGTGAAATGCTGAAATCTTGACTCATCATAAGGCATGGATGAAGGAACGGAGACCGTTTTAAGCTCAGGGTATGTGAGGGCAGACAGCTTGTTGCCAAATACGCAGCCTGTGTCAATATTGACGGTTCTGCCAACGAATCGAGGTTCTTTCACTGGTGTATGGCCATACACAATCCACGGTTTTCCGTGATACTCCTTTGCCCAGTCCTTGCGAACAGGTCGTCCATCTGGCCATGTTTCTCCTGTGACGGCACCAAATAATAAATAGGACCGCATTTGTTTATTCGGCTTTTTTCCAATATCCTTTTCCTTGATCGCTGCGTGTGCAATGATCAGCTCATCAGGAATGAGTACATCATAAAGCGGAGCCTTCTCGAATAACTGCTTAAATTCATGTGACAATTTATTTTGTTCATGAATTGGCAGTTTTTTTATTTCGTTCACTGTGGTTTCGATGCCATGAAGCAATTTGACGGGATTTCCTTTTAAGTAACGATAAAGCTTAAAGCAATGGTTGCCAGGTACATAGCGGATTGCGCCGTGTGAATAGGCATGAATGACAAATCGCATGACGTCTACTGACTGAGGTCCACGATCTGTTAGATCACCAACAAGGGCCAGCGTTCTCTTATCAGGATGGACGGGTAATCCATGTTTGAGTTCGTATCCTAGTTTGTGTATGAGGGTAAGCAGCTCTTCGTAGCAGCCGTGGATATCGCCAATGATATCGAATTTCATAAGGTTTCCTCCTGATTTTTTTCATCCATTCGTCGGATATAAAGAAGTTTGAATTTTAGAAAATATAACGAATGGCTTTCATTTCATTTGGGCAATTGTTAGAATCAATGCTTTAACGTAAGACTTAAAAAATTAAACATGAATGTTAGGAGGCTTTAGCCAATGGAGCATACATCTGTTTCATCACTCGTTGTCGTTATCATTGTCGCCTTTTTCACCCCTATTTTATTGCACCGATTTAAGCTGACCATTCCGGTCGTTGTAGCTGAAATCATCATGGGGCTCATCATTGGGAAAAGCGGTCTTCAACTGGTTGTCGAACATGATGCGTGGTTAGATACATTATCCATGCTCGGTTTTATTTTTCTGATGTTTTTAAGTGGACTTGAAATAGATTTTTCTTCTTTTGAGTCAAAGAAGAAAGCACGAGAACTTCCAAATGGATTAAAAGAACCAAATACATTTAAAGCTGCCACCATTATTTTTCTTGGGGTATTTTGTATTTCTTTTATTCTGTCCTATGCGTTTGTACTCGCAGGGTTTATCCAAAATGCCTTTTTAATGACACTCATTATCTCTACCATCTCATTAGGCGTAGTGGTTCCAACTTTAAAAGAGGAAAAGTTGATGCAGACGAATATCGGTCAAATCATTCTGCTTGTAGCTGTCATTGCCGATTTGGTCACGATGATTTTGCTTGCTGTGTTTTCCTCCATTTATGGAGATGGAACAGGGAACATGTGGCTCCTGCTCTTATTATTTGCTGCAGGCATTCTTCTTTATTTATTTGGCCGCGTATTTAAGACAAAGTCAATTTTTCAGTCGATGTCTAAAGGAACCGTGCAAATTGGGACAAGGGCAATCTTTACTCTCATTATAGTCTTAGTTGCCTTATCTGAATCACTCGGGGCTGAAAATATTCTAGGGGCGTTTTTAGCTGGCGTGCTTGTGTCCCTTCTTTCGCCAAATAAAGAACTCGTTCAGCAACTGGACTCATTTGGCTACGGATTTTTAATCCCGATCTTTTTTGTGATGGTCGGAGTAGATCTGAATATATGGGCACTGTTTAAAGACCCAACCATCATGATCATGATTCCGCTGCTGTTTATTGCGCTGCTTATGAGTAAGCTCATCCCGATTCTTTATTTGAAAAAATGGTATGACATGAAAAAGGTCATTGGCTCCGGCTTTTTATTAACTTCAACGCTATCTCTCGTCATTGCAGCTGCGACGATTGGTGAGCGGCTAGGTGTCATTGATCATAAAATGTCAGGAGCGCTGATTTTAGTTGCTGTGCTAACGAGTATTTTAACACCTGTTTGGTTTAAAGCGCTGTTTAAAAAAGAACAAGCGGCAAGCCATAAGAAGCGTGTGACCTTTATTGGAGCAAATCAGCTGACCTTACCTGTCACACTTGATTTACATCAAGATGAATATGACATTCGGATTTTGCATGTGTTTCAAGAAAATAAGGAAGCACTGCTGGCAGACTCTATCTTTGAAGTCGAATCAATTGAACAATACGACGATGAGACGCTGAGAAAGGCAGGCGTCGGTCAAGAGGATGTCCTTGTCGTCGCAACAGGCAGTGAGACGAAAAATAAGGAAATTGCTTTATTTGCAAAAGAAGAAGGAGCGAAACAAGTCATTGCAAGTGTCAACAAAGCAGAGGCAGAGTTGACTTTGAAGGAAGCGGGCATTGATACGTTTTCTACTTTCCTTTCATCTAAAACGGTGCTAAGAGCTTTGATTGAAGCACCTGATGCGATTCGATTGCTAACAAATGAGGATTCTTCTTTGTATCAAATTCAAATGAACAATCATCGTTATCATAATGTCATGCTGAGAGAATTTCCTTTCACCGGTGATTTGGTATTTGTCCGCATTTTCAGAGGGATAGACAGCTTAGTACCGCATGGAGATACGACACTCAGAAGCGGCGACCGTGTGCTTGTATCGGGCTCTCGTGAGTATGTGGCAGGACTAAGAGCCCAATTAGAATGACAATGAACCCTTGACCAATGAACAATTCCTGATTAAGATAGAGGTACAACATCATATATTTGATCCACTAGGGGAGTCCTTTAAAAGGGCTGAGATAAAAGTGTTCACTTTTAGACCCTCATTACCTGAACAGGTTCATACCTGCGTAGGGAAGTGGTGCGGTTTTTGACTATGCTTTTTACAAATTCCAAGCCACTTTCCACGCGGAAAGTGGCTTTTTTATATGGAAAAACAGGAGGAGAGGAACATGACGTTTTCAACAGAATGTAAAGAGGCTGCAGCAACATGGTGGAATGGAAGCTTTACACATCCTTTTGTCAAAGGGATTGGAGATGGAACACTTTCACTCGATCGTTTCACCTATTACGTGATGCAGGATTCTTATTATTTAACTCATTTTGCAAAGGTGCAGGCATATGGAGCGGCGATGAGTGAGGACTTACATACGACGGGCAGAATGGCGTATCATGCCCAGGGCACGTATGAAGCAGAGCTGTCGCTGCATAGGAAATTTACAGAGCTTCTGCAAATTTCTGATGAAGCCATTGAGAACTTTAAGCCTTCTCCCACTGCTTATGCGTATACCTCTCATATGTACCGATCTGTAAAAAGTGGACGGTTTGAAGAGATTTTAGCCGCGTTATTACCGTGTTACTGGCTCTATTATGAGGTAGGTGAAAAGCTGAAACAAACAACACCTGACCATCCAATTTACCAAGAATGGATTTTGACATACGGAGGCGATTGGTTTAAGGAACTCGTCTTCGAACAAGTGAACCGCTTTGATGAACTAGCAGAAAAAGCACCAGACCATGTACGGGCCAATATGAAAGAAAATTTCGTGATTTCAAGCTATTATGAATATCACTTTTGGGAGATGGCGTATCAAAAAGAAATGTGGCAAACAGCTTGCTTAGATGGGGTTGGTGCAAATGGAACTCCACGCAGTGACAAATGATTCCCTTTCTGCGGGTGAACTGATCAAACAAATAAAAGCCATAGCGTCTGAAGTGGATTTTATTCATATTCGGGAACGGTCTAAAACAGCAAGTGAGCTTGTTGATCTCGTGAAGAATCTCCTTTTAGAAGGTGTGCCGAAAGAAAAGCTCGTGATCAATGACAGAGTAGACGTTGCGCTGCTTACCAATATTCACAGGGTGCATCTCCCGGGCCACAGCTTTTCGCCAAAAGAGCTGCGAAAAAAATTTCCTCACCTTCATGCGGGAGTATCTGTCCATTCGATAGAAGAAGCGAAAGAAGCAGAGAAAAATGGAGCAGAGTATGTCATGTTTGGGCACGTATATGACACCTCTTGTAAACCAGGACTTCAGGCAAGAGGTGTACAGCTTGTGAAAGAACTGACTTCTGCACTAACAATTCCAGTGGTGGCCATCGGCGGGGTGACCCCAGTACGAGTTCCAGAATTGAAACACGCAAATGTGGAAGGAATTGCTGTCATGTCTGGGATTTTTGCTCATCATCAGCCGCGTATGATGGCACAAGCATTTTCTGAAAAGGTAAAGGAGAATCCTTATGAAAAAGCATTATGACGTTGCAATCATTGGTGGTGGAATCATAGGGGTCTCCATCGCCTATCACCTTGCAAAAGCAGGAAAACAGGTGGTCTTATTTGAAGCGAGTGAGATAGGGAAGCAAACGACAAGTGCGGCTGCCGGGATGCTCGGTGCACATGCTGAAGGAGAGGGTCATGAGGATGTTTTCTTTCAGGCAGGCAGAGCAAGCCAGGCATTGTACGAAAAATTAAAAGTCGATCTTCTGCATGAATCAGGCATTGATATTCGAACTTCAGCGGGCGGTATCATGAAGGTCGCCTTTACAGAAGAAGAGAAACAAGCCCTTTGCCGGATGCAGCATTTGTCTACATTTAAATGGCTTGACGCTAGCAGCGTAAAAAAATGTATGCCTCAAGTTACAGATCACATGCTGGGAGCAGGTTTGATTGAAGAGGATGTGCATGTGGAGCCTTACGCTGTATGCAGGGCTTTATGGCAGGCGGCGGTCCGGTACGGAGCAGATGTGAAAGAGTGTACACCTGTGATCGATGTGAAGCGGGGCAAAGAAGCGTTAACTGTCAGAACAACGAAGGGCACATTCACATGTGATGATCTGACAATCGCAAGTGGTGTATGGTCTGGCCGTTTTTTTGAAGAACTCGGATTATCGCATTCTCTTTATCCAGTAAAAGGGGAATGTGTGTCTGTATGGAATAATGGTCCGGCGCTCGCACACACCATTTATCATGATCATTGTTATATCGTTCAGCGAGATAGCGGAAAGCTTGTTATCGGCGCAACAATGAAGCCAAACGAGTGGCAGGCTGTTCCAACGCTTGGCGGCATGGAAGCTGTGATTCAAAAGGCGTCTCAGCTTATGCCTTCTATTAAGGAGATGCCGATTGAAGAGTGCTGGGCAGGCCTTCGTCCGGCGACAAACGATCGGCATCCCTATATCGGAAGACATCCAGAAGACAAGCGTATTCTTTTTGCTGCAGGGCATTACAGGAATGGCATTTTACTTGCGCCGATTACTGGAGAAATCATTCGTGACCTGATATTAGACGAACCGGTCAAAGAGGAATGGCTACACGCGTTTCGTATTGGACGAAAGGAGGCACTATTCGTATGAAGATTCAATTGAATGGCAGAATCGTTGATTTCGATCAAGAGAATGGAACGATCTATGATCTGCTATCAGCCTATCAGCTTGAAAACCGTGTGGTGATCGTTGAAAAGAACCATGAAATCATTGATAAAGAAGCGTTTCAACAAGTAGAAATTCAACCAAATGACACGATTGAAATCGTTCATTTCGTAGGAGGAGGATGATCCAATGCTGCACATTGGCGGAAAAACATTCACATCAAGACTATTACTCGGAACAGGAAAGTACCCATCATTTGAGGTTCAAAAAGAAGCGGTGAACGTATCGGAAGCCGAAATTTTAACCTTTGCTGTCAGAAGAATGAACATATTCGAAGCATCTCAGCCTAATTTTTTGGAGCAGCTTGATTTATCAAAATATACGCTGCTTCCGAATACAGCTGGAGCAAGTACAGCAGAAGAGGCAGTGCGTATTGCCCGTTTAGCAAAGGCTTCTGGACTTTGTGACATGATCAAGGTAGAAGTCATTGGCTGTTCAAGGTCTCTTTTGCCAGATCCAGTTGAAACATTAAAAGCATCTGAAATGCTGCTCGAGGAAGGATTTATCGTGCTGCCATATACATCTGATGATGTGGTGCTGGCAAGAAAATTAGAAGAACTCGGTGTCCATGCCATCATGCCAGGTGCTTCACCAATTGGTTCAGGCCAAGGCTTACTAAATCCTTTGAATCTCTCATTTATTATTGAGCAGGCGAAGGTGCCGGTCATTATTGATGCTGGCGTAGGTTCTCCGAAGGATGCAGCTTATGCGATGGAGCTTGGAGCTGACGCTGTATTACTAAATACCGCTGTCTCTGGTGCAAAGGATCCTGTGAAAATGGCAAAAGCAATGAAACTCGCGATTGAATCAGGAAGACTAGGCTATGAGGCAGGACGTATTCCGCTAAAAAACTATGGGACAGCGAGCAGTCCACAGGAAGGAATGCCGTCATTTTGAGCACTCGTTATTCACGCCAGGAGCTTTTTCAGCCAATCGGAACAGAGGGTCAAAAGAGGCTAAATGACTCAAAGGCGGTCATTATTGGAGCGGGGGCACTTGGAACCGCAAGTGCTGAAATGCTCGTTCGTGCCGGCGTTGGTTCTGTCACCATTTTGGACCGAGATTATATTGAATGGAGCAACCTTCAGCGTCAGCAGCTCTACACGGAGCAAGACGTGAAGGATCGACTGCCAAAAGCTGTGGCGGCTGAAAAAAGACTCAAGCAAGTAAACAGTGACGTGCACATCAAAGGAATCGTAATCGATGTGACTGCTCACAATATTGACGAACTTGTCAGTGAGGCTTCAATCATTGTCGATGCAGCGGATAATTTTGAGGTAAGAATGATTGCAAATGATGCCGCTGTCAAACATCAAATTCCGTTCCTTTATGGGGCCTGTGTAGCCAGTTATGGCATTCAATTCACTGTGATCCCTGGTGAGACGCCGTGTTTACACTGTCTGCTTGAACATTTGCCCGCACAAGGCATGACATGTGATACAGCAGGTATCATTAGTCCAGTTGTGCAGCAGGTGGCCGCATATCAAGTGGCAGATGCACTTAAATATTTAACAGGACATCAAGTGACGCCAATATTAAAATCCTTCGATTTATGGAAAAATGAACGATCTGACATTCGGTCGGCCGTGTCTTTAAAGAAGAAGCAATGTCCAAGCTGTGGACTGAAGACGTATCCATTTCTTTCATATGACAAGAGAGCGAAGGCGGATGTACTATGCGGCCGCAATACGGTACAAATCCGCAGTGCAGCAGAAACACCACCGCCTATACATGAAGTAGCTCTTCGGTTAAAGAGGGCAGGAATGGATGTGCTTGAGAATCCATATTTGCTTTCGTGTCAAAAGGATGAGTTTAAGCTTGTCTTATTTAAAGATGGCAGAGCGCTTGTTCATGGTACGAATGATATTGCCAAAGCAAGAACCATTTATCATCAATGGATTGGCTAATGAGAGGTGTGAAGAAATGACGATCAAAAAAGCATTCACAATCGCGGGTTCTGATTCTGGCGGCGGAGCAGGTATTCAGGCAGATTTGAAAACTTTTCAGGAGCTCGGTGTGTACGGAATGTCTGCGATCACAGCGATTACTGCGCAAAACACACTAGGTGTTCACGGGATATACCCGCTTTCAATTGAGGCGTTAGAGCGTCAAATAGATGCAGTGGCAGAAGACTTACTGCCAGATGCCGTCAAAACAGGGATGCTGTGGAGTGCAGACATGATCAAGATTGTAGCTGAAAAAACGGTTCAATATGATATGAAGCTGATTGTAGATCCAGTCATGATCGCAAAAGGAGGGGCCTCTTTATTAAATGAAGATGCGGTCGCTGCGATGAAAACACACTTGCTGCCTGTCAGCTATGCTGTAACGCCGAATCTTCCTGAGGCAGAAGTACTGACAGGGATACAAATTCAGACGAAAAAGGACCGCTATGTGGCGGCGGAGCGCCTTTATGAGCTAGGTACGAAACATGTCGTGATTAAAGGCGGCCATGGTCCATCTGATGGGATGATTACAGACCTGCTGTATGATGGAAAAGGCTTTATTGAAGTCACAAATGAACATATTGATACACCGCATACACATGGCACAGGCTGCACGTTTGCAGCAGCATTAACAGCTGAAATTGCGAAAGGATATTCGATGCAGGAAGCCTTTGAAACAGCAGAAACCTTTGTTCATGAAGCCATTAAATTCCCTTTACGTATTGGATCTGGACACGGACCTACGAACCATTTTGCTTATCAGCAAAACAGAATCAAACGATAAAGGAATCGAACCGTCTTCACTTATGAAGACGGTTTTTTCGCGAAAATGAAACTTTCTTTCAGCGGAAATTGTCATTCTCTTATGATCTGTGATAATATTATGATCAGGTACTAATACTATGTCTTGAAAAAATAGGAGGCTTTATTACATATGAACTTTTCTTTAGAAGGCCGTAATATCGTGGTGATGGGTGTTGCCAATAAACGAAGCATCGCTTGGGGAATTGCCCGCTCACTTCATGAAGCTGGAGCTCGTTTGATTTTTACTTATGTCGGAGATCGTCTTGCTGAATCGGTAAAAGAGCTGGCAAGCACACTTGAGCGTGATGATTCTATTATTCTTCCATGTGACGTGACAAGTGACGAAGAAATCGAAAAATGTTTCGCTGCAATTAAAGAAAAAGTACAAGTCATTCATGGCGTTGCGCATGCCATTGCATTTGCAAACAAGGAAGAGCTTGTTGGCGAATACTTGAACACGAACCGTGAAGGTTTCCTTTTGGCGCACAACATTAGTGCATACTCATTAACTGCTGTAGCCAAAGCAGCACGTCCATTGATGACAGAGGGTGGAAGCATTGTGACGCTTACATACCTAGGCGGAGAGCGTGTTGTATCAAACTACAACGTAATGGGTGTAGCGAAAGCATCACTTGAAGCAAGTGTGAAATATTTAGCAGCTGATTTAGGCGCAGAAGGTATCCGCGTGAATAGTATTTCTGCTGGTCCTATTCGTACGTTATCTGCAAAAGGCATCAGCGGCTTTAATACCATTCTGAAGGATATTGAAGAGCGTGCACCGCTCCGCCGTACAACAACTCCTGAAGAAGTTGGCGATACAGCTCTATTCTTATTCAGTGATCTATCTCGCGGCATGACAGGTGAGAATCTGCATGTTGATTCCGGCTTCCATATCATTGCCCGCTAAACGAATACATGACTTGCAGCATACCGATGAAGGGTATGCTGTTTTTTTATTTTTCTTCTGATTTGAGGCCTCCGTTCATATATATAAGGAATGAATCATTCGGGAGGGATTAGTATGTCAAATAAAGGTGATGAGAATCAAAAGCCGCTGATGTATATTGTTCAGCCGAGCTATCAAGAATCAAAGCCGGCCATGCAAAATATTGTGAGAAAGCGAAAGAAATCAGAAAAACAGCCAGAAAGTGAGACCAATGCAAAAGATGTGATCAAAGAAAGCACGCAGGAGGAACCTGCCGCTCAAGAAATAGAGCAAAAAAAAGAAGCCGAGCCGCCTAAACTTCAACAAGAACGAGATATGACAAACGAATCTGAGTTTACAGAAGAACAAGAGATCACACAAGAAGCAGAGGCTACACAGGAACAAGAGGATACACAAGAAGCCGAACGTACACAGGAACAAGAAATCACACAAGAACCAGAGCTCATACAAAAGCGAGAGCCTCAAGAAGAAGAGGGAAATCAGCCAGAAGGTGTCTTTCATGAAACAAAAGAAGAACCAAGAAGAAAACGAGTGAAAAAGCCTTTAAGTCAGATGAGTATTGATGAAAAAGTCGATTTTCTCACAAGACTGCCTCATAATATGCCAAGAGCTCTTTGTCTGATTGAAGCTGATGGTAAAACATATAGAGGAATCATCATGGATCGAAAAGATGATACTGTGATCATTCGTACAGCAGGCGGGGGAAATCCAGTCGAATTAGCGATTGCTGAGATTACTTCCATCCATCCGCTAGGTTTTTAACTAATAAAAAAAGTCCCTTATAGGGACTTTTTTTGTTAGCAGTTACGATTGATGAGTCGTGGGTTTAGGCACTCGATTGCGCAGAAGCAGTCAAGGTCTACTTCAATGCAATATTTCGATTTTTCTAATCGGAACACATCACATAAGGAATCTTTATCTGTAAAATCTAAAATATGACGGTCTTTGTCAAATGCGATAAGCAAGCTGAGTGTTGCACAGTGATCACAGATATGTTCGACTCTGAAAAATGCAGTGCTGAAGCAAGGGCCTGGATCTACTTCTCCGACGT
Source organism: Bacillus sp. FSL L8-0654 (assembly GCF_038629965.1). Classification (NCBI taxonomy): domain Bacteria; kingdom Bacillati; phylum Bacillota; class Bacilli; order Caryophanales; family Bacillaceae; genus Bacillus; species Bacillus sp. FSL L8-0654. The sequence goes on from NZ_CP152026.1 coordinate 1,142,821, forward strand.
TTCCGAATGCGACGAATGGTTTTGATTTGGATGTAAAGAGAACAAACGGGACAGTGTCACCTAATGAATGTGATGGAGAAAGGAGATTGCTGTAACAGCTTGTCGGGCACTCTTCTTTGACAGCATTTTGCAAGTCGCTAATGTTTTCAACAGCCTCTGTTACACAGCTCCATGAATGGTTGCGGCTCATATTCAACCCTCCTATACTAGGAAATTTGTTTGAGTGTTTGAGCACTGTCATCATCTACAAGCTATCTTTGCCGGCTCGTGCATCTACTTTTAACCAATGCGGAAGCGGCCGCTTCTTATGCTGACTGCTCCGCATGATTGGCTGTCATTCGTGAGGAAGGGGATGCTTTGACTTATGACAAGTTAGATCAGCGGCCTGTTGATTTAGCCGTGGTGATGATGCTTTTTATCTTTCGATGGCATGACTCTGTCGACAAGCTCTGGGTTTAAGCATTGGATTGCGCAGAAGCAGTTTAAATCAACCTCAATACAAAAGTCCGTTTTTTCTAGACCAAAGAAGTCAGGGTCACAAGGGTGACACACGCTCAGCGTATGTCCGTGTACATCAACTGGTCTTAATACAGATAACGTAGCACAGCAGTCGTGTAATTTTTCAACCCGGAAGAAAATAGATTCGAAGCATTGGCAATCGTCAACGAATCCTCCAATGTTTCCGAAAGTAGAGAACAACCCGCCCTTTTTATCAAAAAGTAAAAACGGAATTGTATCTTTTCCAGAAACTGTTGGGCTTAATAAATTACTGTAGCAGCTCGTAGGACATTTATCTTCTACAGCTTCCTGCTCTGCTAAAATCTTATCAACCGCATCGCATACACAGTTTTCATCATGTCGGCCATGGTGTTTTCCGCAGCTCATGGATTTCAGCTCCTTTAACAAGGTATTTGACTTTAGTCCTTAACAACATATGTATGCGCCCTCTAGTTGGTGTGGGTAAATGACCATTTATATTTGTTGTATTTTTATAAAAGGAAAAGCAGAGCTTTTCGCTCTGCTTTTGGACATTAGAGGATACCGATTGCAACGATTGTCGCAACAAGTGTTTGTGTAAGTGTTTGGATTGCGATAGAGATGTCCGCATCGATTGTAGAGACTGTAACGTTTCTTGAATTTTCGATGACAAGTTTTTGGCGGTTTGTTTGTTTGTGAGTAGCTGCTTGTAAGAGATCCTGCGTGACGCGGTCTGCCAAATCACCGTCTGCGATTGAGATATTTGTAATGGTGATGATCGCTGTTTGAATCGCTACTTGGATAGATGCTGCAACCTGTGCATCAACAGAAGATACGTTAATGTCACAAGAGTCTCTGACGATAATGACTTCCTCAGATGTCTGCTTTGTGAAGCTTACTTGATCCAAGTCTTGTAAGACATCTTCATCATCATAATAGTCGTCACAAAGTGCTTTTCTTTCATAGTTGCAATCGTCGTGGCGTTCGTGGTATCTGTGGTGTCCGTGGTGTGAACAGTTACGATCTAGAGCGACCCAAGAATATGGTTTAGAATCCATTTCTATTCCTCCTTCCGTTTACTTTATTAAATGCTGGAATGCGTGGTTTTGTCTCGGGCATTTACCCTAGCAGGCAACCCATTTTTATTTAATCGTTATTACGCTGCGCATTACGACGCTGCTGAATACGATTTCGAAGTGAGTTTCGATTTGGACGTACTTTTGGTTCAGGCACTACTTCTTCCGGCTGTTTTGCTGCCTCAGCCTGCCTTTTTTTCTCCTGCTGCTGTTCTACGAAATCATTTGCTTTCTTTTGTAAGTCCTCGACTAATTTCAAAATCATTCTTCTTTGATCGTCTGAAATTTTTGCTTTCTGATCATCAGTGATATTGTTTTTGTTTAACACATCACTGACAAGAAGACTTGTTAATGGGTCAATATCAGTATTGATTTGAAACTCCTTTTTTTCGTTCTCTTCAGCCACGATGATTTCACCTCTTTCATACGTCATTAGAAAAAGAAAGGGTCAAAGAATGCCGGCTTCAACTAAGAGCACATTCAATGTTTGAGTGAGAATTTGGACGGAGTTCATAATGGATGCATCTGATAATGTAATCGTAATGTTATAGCAGTTGATGATTTGAATCACAGTTTTCTTTTGGACTTCCACTTGTTGTGTGGATAAAAGCTGGTCTGTGATGTCAGCAGCCAATTCATCGTCTGGTACAAGAATTTGGATTAAAAGAGTAATGATTGTCGTTACGGTCGCTTGAAGGGAGAGTGCGGCTGTTACATCTGTTTTATGAATTGTGACATTTTCGGAATCTTTGATCTCAATGAAATCATCATAATTGCTGATTAATTCGTTTAACAGTTGCGTATATAATGTTTCAGCACTTTCTTCAATAGACAATACTTTCACTCCTTTCTTATCTATACATTATTTAATGCAACAAGGACGCAAGGTGGAATCGGAAAGTGTGAAAAAGTACAACCCAATTTTATTTCCGCTCGATTCATCATGACGGTCTTTTTTCTTGCATATATAAAGAAAGGACGGAAAAAGAAGAAAGAAGGAGGTGGAGGCTCCCTGAGCGGTGCTTTGTCATTTGTCGTGTTTGCCCTCGCATCCTTTAGACTGACGAGACTGATTGTGTTTGATACCATTACAGCCCCTTTCCGCCGTCTATTTCATGAAGAACAGGAAGAGGTAAACGAACAAGGTGAGGTCGAAACATATATCATCATTAAAGGGGAAGGACTGCGGTCTTGGGTTGGAGAACTGTTAAGCTGTTATTGGTGTACTGGCATATGGTGCACTGCTGCCTTGCTTCTGATATACATACTTTTTCCTGTCATCAGCATGTGGCTTAATTTACTATTAGCGATTGCCGCAGCAGCAGGCATCATTGAAGCGGTCGTCTCGAAGCTTGTGAAATAAACAGGCATTCTGATCAGACACGCTTTCAATAAATGCATATACTATCATGGAATAGGAAAGGAAGGGTTGCGATGAAACCAACTGAAACGCCGTCACATATGCTTCAAGGTTATCCAGCGCAGTCAAATCAACAATCTGTATATACGAAGAAAATCAAAAAAAATGGCTGCGGCTGTGGAAACAAAAAGAAACCTCAATAATAGAAGAGAAAAACAAAAGCCGGATTTATCCGGTTTTTTTGTTGCCTTTTTTTGAGTGGTGCATATGTAAGAGAGAAGGGGTGACCAGAATGGATGCATTCGAACAATTAATCGGTTCCTTGTTCACTAAACCCCATGATGGGAAAGAACAAGCGCACGAAAAGGCTGAAATGGATCTAACGGATAAAGCGAATGATCTTGAGGAGCACTTAAAAGCATTTGGCGTGAAGATGGAGGCTTTTGCGAAAGAAACAGAAGCATTCATGGTGCGTCATAGAGAGGCAGATTACATCTTTAAACAGCAGAAATAAAAATTCCGCACTTTTTTATGTGATCGTCCAAACCATTTCTTGCATTTTTCATACTTTGTAAGGGAGAAGAGGAGGTGCTTAAATATGAGTTACGGTTACGGTGGCGGTTCTTGCGGCGGCTACGGTGGAGGCTACGGCGGCGGATATGGATCAACATTTGTTCTTGTTGTCGTGCTTTTCATCCTTCTAATCATCGTTGGTGCTTCTTTCTTTAACTACTAAACAGTAAGAAGGTGAGGGAAGCAAGGGGGAAGCCTTTTGCTTTCCTTTCTCTTTGGTCAAACAAGGCTTTAGGATAGGCACATATCCCGCCTATTTTCATATAGTAAAGTGATTACTCCACAAAGAGGAGGCAAATGAATGGATAATAAATTCTTTAAAAGCGTAGAAAACAAAACCGGTGTGAATATGAATGATGTGTTTAAACTTGCAGGCTCTTTGCAAAATGCCAACTTTAAAGATGAGAATACCGTTCGAGGTGTCATTAAAAAAGTAGCGCAGCTTGCGAACAAACGTGTACCTAAAGAAATGGAAGACAAAATCGTTCAATCGATTACAAGTGGAAAAGAAAAGCTTGATTTCAATACAATCGCTAAAATGATGAACAACAAAAAATAAACAACAGGCTCTCCGTTTAAAGGGGGGCCTGTTGTTTTTGCGTAAATAATTCACGGTTTTTCTTTAGAAGAGGATACAAAAAGCGAGAACGATGAGCCGTTTTTCCTCGTCTAAATGAAGGAACAGACAGATAAAGAGATTGTTCTGCTCTTGTCATGGCCACGTATAATAAACGGCGCTCTTCTTCCAGCGCTTCTTCATGACCGTTTCTGAGTTCATCCAGTGAGAAATCATGAGGGAGTGCTCCGTCGACCACACAAGTGATGTATACGGTCTGGAATTCAAGTCCCTTTGCGCGGTGGATCGTCATGAGCTGAACACCGGGTTCAGCTGTTTTTTCCTTTTCGGCAGACTTCATATGTTCGGCATGTGCGAGAAAGGCTTCAATCGTTTCAAAGCGTTTGGCGGCTGTTTTCACATCACGTACATCATCCGCTCCTTTTTCAAGTACATTCGTATCGTTCACCCGTTTTTTTAAGTAATCCCCGAGTCCCATCTTTTGTTCAATAAATGTCACCGCGTCCGATGGCTTTAACGTCCGTAACGTTCGGAACAAAGGAACAATTGATTGCAGCTTTTTCCGTTGAAACGGCTGTATATCTGTCAGTTTTCCGAGCGCTTCTATCATTGAGCAATCTTCTGTGATGGTCAGTGCCTTTAGTGTATTCAGGGTTTGCTGCTTTAAAAAGAAAACGGGCAGCAGCTGTTTTATGGCGGCCACATCATCTGCATCCTGACTTAAAGATAGAAAGGCGAGGAGAACCCGAACCATTCGTCTGCTATAGAAGGCTTTGACGCCGGCATCCGTTTCATACGGAATGGCCGATTGATGCAGCCGTTCATAAATCGCACGGCCGCCTGTGTTCGTTCGAAACAGCACGCAGAAGTCATTCGGCTTTGCACCGTTTTTAATTTTCTCCTGAATATCTGCGACAATCATCGTCGCTTCCTCTTCTTCATCATATGGATAAAAAAGCGTCGGAGGAATTTTCTCCTCGCGCACGGCTTTTAACGTCTTCTCATAGCGATGCTGATTTTTCTTAATAATCGCATCAGCACTTGCGACAATCGTATGGTGAGACCGGTAATTCGCATGTAAATGGACGATCTGAGCAGAAGGATAGTCTTGTTTGAATTCAAGAATGAAAGCAGGATTGCTCCCTCTAAAGGCGTAAATGGCTTGATCATCATCCCCTACACAAAATAACTGCTCTGATTCTCCGGCTAAAAGCTGAATCAATTGATATTGTACTGGATTAATATCCTGAAATTCATCCACTAAAATATACTGGAATCGTTCTTGATACCGTTTTAGCAGTTCGGGCTGTTCTGTCAGCATATGTAAGCAGGCAATCGCCATATCATCAAAGTCAAATTGCTGATTGTCTCGTTTTTGCTGTTCATATGATTGATAGATCGTCCACATATGTTTTTCCTTTTCATCCTTCAAATCAGGAAGTTCACCTGGTAAAAAGGCATTTTTCCAATAGCCGATCGATTGCAGTACTTGATCAGTAGGGTAGTCTTTTTCATCAAGCCCTTCATTCATTATGGCTTTTCGAATGTATTGCTCCTTTTGCCAGTCAAACTTGATCAGATGCTGGCCGTTCCATTTGCTTGCGTCATCGTGAAGCAGCATTTTATAAAAAAGACTGTGGAAGGTGCCTGTCACTACTTGGCTGGCTTGTGAAGGATGAAGCTGGTATTGCTTGCGCAGCCTTTCTTTCATCTCACTGCTCGCTTTGGTCGTGAAGGTCACGAGTAAAATATGATGAGCAGGAATATGATGATGGGACATGAGATAAGCCGCTCTAGCCGTCAGGACTCTTGTTTTCCCGCTGCCGGCACCAGCCAGCACAAGCATCGGACCATCTTGATGTGTGACAGCTTGAAGCTGTGGTGTGCTGAAGGTGATATGCGGAAAGAGGTCGATCGTATGAACTTGTTCATTCTCTTCTAAATGTAAGGCGTCGCTAAATTGAATTGACCTAGGTTCCTGCCAGTCATATGATTCGTTCGTTTGCGAGATGATCTGTTTCCCGGTTGGAAAACGGAAGCCGCCAAGTTCTTTATAAGAATCCCTTTCCTCTTGATCTGCCGTTTTATTGTGATCAGCTTGTTCTTCAGCTTTTTCACAAATCTCTTGCTGAGACATGTGCTTATGAATAAAGGCAGGTTCATCATGTATATTTAATCTAAAAAAGACCGGTTGTCCGCAATATGGGCAGAATAATTGTCCTTTTTTTCCCTCGTCATGGAGGAATTGATAGTGTTCTCTCGAATACGTATGTAATGAGATCGTTCGATCATGTCGTCGTGCGCATTTCAAAGCTAGTCCTCCAATAGTCAATCAATCTTAAAATGAAACACATCTAATCATATCAAATGAGGCGTGTTTCAAACAGTCATAATTAGGGAATAGTAGAGTAAGAGAGAAGCAAAGGAGGCGTTCTTGATGGGATATATAGCCCCGATTCAGCCGGATCTGTATTTTCAGTATATCAATCGTCCAGCTCCTCAGGATAAAGAAGACTACGCGAAAGTAACAAAGGTTACCCGCACCTTTCATGACAAGATTTACAGAGAGCTGGAGAAAAAAGAGGACTTAGTGACAGAAGCGGAAACGAAAGTACAGCAAAAAAAGCGGGAACGCTTTGTACGAGATATGTTTATGGAGGAAGGCAAGGGCGTTCATATCAATACGTATATATAAATGATTACGCTTTCTTCCATTGGCGAACGATAATGAAAAAGAAAAAGCCAGGGCATCTTGAATGCTCTGGCTTTTCTTTTGGTCAAACAGACAGTGTTTTTGTCATTTTGACATGTTTGATTCCTGCTTCTTCAAACGGTTCAGAAACCGCTTTGTAGCCTTTCTTTTCGTAGAAAGGAAGAGCTTGGATTTGGGCATGCATAACCGCTTCTTTTGCTCCATTAGCAACCGCTTCTGTTTCTAGCGCCTCTAATAGCTTGTGGCCAAGGCCGAAGGAGCGCGCCTCTTTTAACACACAAATTCGTTCAAGCTTTGCCTTTGATCCCTCAATGATCCGCAGTCTAGCGGCCGCCTGAGGCCTTTTGTCATCATTGTAAATGACAAAATGGGTGGCTTTGTCTTCTAGTTCATCTATTTCTATCTCTATTGGAACTTCTTGTTCTTTTACGAATACTTCTTTTCGAACGTAATATGCATCTTCTCGTTGTGTTTGTTCTGTTGCGATGACTGTTTTCAAATGTCTTTAACCCTCTTCTCCTAAAATAAATGTTTCATAGACGGTCCAAGATCCGTTCTCTAATTGATATAAAAGGTGGAAGCGATCCACTGTTTCTTCATGGTCAATCTTTCTCAGCTTTAATGTGCCAAGTACGTCTGAATGCTCATCATCTGATAGTTTTTGAGCGACTGTCACATGCGGAACAAAGGCATATTCAGGTGTGCCGGCAAGTGGATCTGCGTACAATCTTTCATTGAGCGCCATGATGTCCTCGTTCGGTTCTACTTTCATATAAATGACGTTGTTTACAGGAGCGAATGAACTGAATTTTTTAATACGTAACGTAATAGGAGAAGCATTTTTTGCATAATCTCTTAACGTTGAGACGACCTCAGCCGCTTCTAGATCCGTTAATTCAAAAGGTGTTCTTAATGTTAAATGAGGCGGTATGAGTGCATAGTTCGGATCATAACGCTTCCGGTAAGAGTTCGCAATATCTTGCAATTTTTTTGATGGAAATATAACAACTCCGTATTTCATCATGTTCCCTCCTGAATAAGAAAGTATTTATTATTGTTTATTATAACAAAATTCAGTTGATTAACGAATATGGGAGCATTCTTTTTAACGAAGGCGCAATGAGCGGCTGCCAAAACGTCCATTTATGATCCCCTTCGAATGTCTCAAATAAATAATCCGCACCAGATTGTTCAAGAAGGGCCTTTAAATCTTCGTTCGGCTGAACAAAATCAAGCACCTGGCCATCTGTTGTTTTCACAGCGGTTTCCTCAAGCCCAATTTGATGGATAATGGCATAATGAGAAAGGGCTGTTGACTGTTTGACGGCTTCTAGAACCGACTTGTCAACGTAAGGGGACTGCAAAATCAGCCCGCCAAATAAAGAAGGATAATCAATGGCTGTCATGAGGGAAATCGTCGCACCCAGTGAATCACCAATAAACGTCCGTCCTGATCCAATTTGATAGGTTGGATAGTGTTTATCAATATAAGGGACCAGTTCATTTGCTAAAAAGCGTTTATACGCTTCAAACTTTGTACCGTCTGGATGATACGTGTTTCGTCTTTCTGTGACATTTTCATAAGGAACACCAATGATAATCGTGCGTTCCATTTCTTTGTTTTGCATCAATTCTTCTGCCTGTCTGCCTATTTTGCCTAGGCGGAAATAATCATGACCATCCTGAGCAATGATGACATGATATGTATAAAGGGGGGAGTAATTGACTGGCAAATAGATCAAAATGGTCATGTCCGCCCCAAGTTCTTTTGACTGTAAGGTTTCTTCTTGAATGATTCCTGTTTTCTTCACCATAATCCATTCCTCCAGCTAACCAAATTCATCATAAAGTGAAACGTTTCCATTCATTGTAACATGAAAAACAGCGTTGTTCCTATATGCTAACATGCAATCAAATCGTATAACATCCATTCTGTTATAAAATACAGAAAATTTTAATTAATCATGTCATTTCCCCTTGAAAAATGAGATTTAATGGGTTACAGTATTAAGAATTAGAACAGACAGACAACACATTCTTATCGTGAGAGGTGGAGGGACTGGCCCTTTGAAACCTCAGCAACCGGTATGCATCACTTCATGTGATGTACCAAGGTGCTAAATCCAGCAAGCAGCTTTTTTGCTTGGAAGATAAGAGGAAGCGATTAAACCCCTTCTTCTTATGAAGAAGGGGTTTTCTGTTTTGAAATCAGATTTTTACTTAGGATGGTGTCAAATGACAGAACATGTGGAAACGAAATTAGCGCAGATTGGAAACCGTAGCGAAGAGGTGACTGGCACTGTCAGTCCTCCCGTTTATCTTTCGACAGCATACAGACATAGAGGCATAGGGGAATCTACAGGATTTGATTACATTCGAACGAAAAACCCAACAAGACAGCTCGTAGAGGATGCAATTGCTTCACTCGAAGAAGGGACGGCCGGTTTTGCCTTCAGTTCGGGAATGGCGGCGATCCAAACGATCATGGCTCTATTTGAAAGCGGAGATGAACTCATCGTCTCTTCAGACCTATATGGCGGTACATACCGTTTGTTTGAAAACGAATGGAAAAAGTACGGCTTACGTTTTCTTTATGATGATTTTTCAGATGAAGACTGTTTACGCTCTAAAATCACGCCAAACACAAAAGCGGTCTTTATTGAAACACCGACAAATCCACTGATGCAGGAAGCAGATATTCAAAAAATAGCGAAGATTGCAAAAGAATATGGCGCTTTGGTGATTGTCGATAACACCTTTTACACGCCAGTCCTGCAAAAGCCGATTACGCTTGGAGCGGACATTGTCATTCATAGCGCAACCAAATATTTAGGCGGACATAATGACGTTCTTGCCGGGCTTGTCGTCACAAAAGGAGAGCAGCTGTCTGAAGACATGTTCCAGCATCAAAACGCGATTGGAGCGGTTCTATCACCATTTGACTCATGGCTTTTAATGAGAGGAATGAAAACACTTGCTCTTAGAATGCGCCAGCACGAGGCAAATGCGAAGGAGCTGGCACAGTTTTTAGAGGAGCAGCCAGAAATTCAAGATGTGCTTTATCCAGGAAAGGGAGGCATGCTGTCATTCCGAGTAGCCAAAGAGAACTGGGTCAATCCATTTTTGAAGCAGCTGAAAACGATTTGTTTTGCTGAAAGCCTTGGCGGAGTCGAAAGCTTCATTACGTATCCTGCAACGCAAACGCATATGGATATTCCAGAAGAGATTCGCATTGCAAACGGTGTATGTAACAAGCTGCTCCGTTTCTCTGTTGGCATCGAGCATGTAGATGACTTGAAAGCAGACTTGAAACAGGCACTATCACAAGTAAAAGAGGAGGTACACGCCAAATGACCACACACGATTGGACACTCGAAACACAACTCGTTCATAATGCGTTTAAAACAGACCGTTCAACAGGTGCAGTCAGTGTACCGATTCAGCATGCATCCACATTTCATCAAAGCAGCTTCGATGAATTTGGCCAATATGACTACTCCAGATCGGGAACTCCGACACGTCAAGCATTAGAGGATACGATTGCAGCGCTGGAAGGAGGAACGAGAGGGCTTGCCTTTGCATCAGGCATGGCAGCCATTTCAACCGCTTTTCTTCTATTATCAAAGGGAGATCACGTCCTTGTCACAAGAGATGTGTACGGCGGGACTTTCCGAATGATCACCCAAGTTCTTTCAAGATTTGGAATTGAGCATACCTTCGTGGACATGACCGATTTGAATGAAGTCAAAAGAGGCATTCAATCAAATACAAAGGTCATTTACATGGAAACACCGTCAAATCCAACACTAGGGATTACAGATATTGAAGGTGTTGTCCAGCTTGCGAAAGAGCATGACTGTCTGACTTTCTTAGATAATACGTTTTTAACCCCTGCGCTTCAGCGTCCGCTTGACCTTGGTGTTGACGTTGTTCTGCACAGCGCAACGAAATTTTTAAGCGGCCACAGTGATGTGCTGTCAGGCTTAGCCGTGGTGAAAGATGAGAAGCTGGGAGAGGAACTTTATTCGCTGCAAAACTCCTTCGGTGCGGTCCTTGGCGTGCAGGACTGCTGGCTTGTGTTAAGAGGGTTAAAAACCCTTCAGGTGAGATTAGAAAAAGCAAGCCAAACGGCCTTCGAACTAGCTTCATTTCTAAAAGAACATCCTGCGGTGAAAAAAGTATACTATCCAGGCTTAGACGATCATCCTGGGGCACACATTCAGCGCAAGCAAGCAAGCGGAGCTGGAGCCGTTCTCTCATTTGAACTAGAAAACCAAGCGGCTGTCAAAGAATTGGTGGATGCTGTCACATTACCTGTATTCGCCGTCAGCCTCGGCGCCGTTGAATCGATTCTGTCATATCCAGCCAAAATGTCACATGCGGCTATGCCAAAAGAAGAAAGAGAAAAAAGAGGGATTACAGATGGGCTGCTTCGTTTAAGTGTCGGAGTTGAAAACGGAGAAGACCTCAAACGCGACTTCAAACAAGCACTCGATCAACTAAAGCCCGTCCTTGTGAACCAATCATAAAGAAGGAGAGAAAAAAGCCGGCACAGCCGCCGGCTTTTTGACCTTTTTTGAACAAAACCATTGACGACTTAATATGATGGTTATATAATAGAGATTGTCAGTAAAAGAAAGCCCAGAACTGATACATAACCCGATTCCGTAGCTCAGCTGGGAGAGCGCTACCTTGACAGGGTAGAGGTCGCTGGTTCGAGCCCAGTCGGAATCATCGTTGAAACCCTTGCCTAGCAAGGGTTTTTTGTTTTTTTGACAACGAATATTGGTTCTGTTTCTTTTGATTGGGGACGAATTGGGGACGAACTTTATCCGCCAGATTGTTTCCAGTTGGCAGGAGGTTTTCGATTGCTTGCCTAACAGTCTTCTCGTCTTTACCTGTTTTTCTTTTCAGATCATCAATTGTTGGATTCTTACGGAAGCGGCTCATATTATAAATAATTCGATAAATCTTTCTCTCGAGATCAGACAGACAATCACCACCAAAAATAGTTTGTCAGAATATAAGTTCGTGTTGAAGTTTAGTTAAATGAAATTAGGAGGAAATAAACTTTGAAATCTTTTTGGGAAATAGACGAGGAAGGTTACTATACGTTAAAAAAGATCACCGCAGAAGAAGTAGCTAAGGCTGAAAAGAAACTAGGAGTCACTTTACCAGATACATATAAAAAGCTCATATTAGAACAGAATGGTGGTTATACAGTTCATAATGCTTTTCCAACCAGTCACTCTAATTCATGGGCTGAGGATCACATTCAATTTAATCACCTGCTGGGAATTGCTGAAGATGAAGGGATTATGGATAGTGCCTATTTGATAAAAGAGTGGGAGCTGCCAGAAGGGCTTGTTTTGATTAACGGGGATGGCCATACTTGGGTAGCGATGGATTATCGAAAAACGAAAGAGAATCCTTCAATTCATTATTTTGATGTTGAGATGGAAGAAGACTTTAAGTTAGCAGATTCTTTTGACGAGTTTATTGAAGGTCTTTATACAGCTGAGTACACTGTTGATGAGGAAGCAGCAGAGGGTGAATATGAACTTCATGAAGATCATTTAAGTAAAGAAGAACTTGAAGCCATATTTGAATTGGACTTCCTTTATGAAGATAATTTGTACAAAATTCAATATTACCCAATGGTTGAATTGGATGAAATAGAATGGTTTTTTAAAAAGATGCAATATCATATTGAAAAAACAAAAGATGAAGATGATCTTTATGAAGTAGCTTCTACGATTAACAACGTTCTTTTATTGAATCCAAATATGCCAATCAACGATAAAATTAATAAAAATCTAAATCAAATTGCTAAATTTTTAGAGAAAAATAAAGATCCACTTATAGTAAATCAAGGAGAACAAATTGCTATGCAAACAAGTTTCCTTTAATAAGCTTTGAGCATGCAAAGACAGGGCCATACTGGTGAAGATCTATCTGGGGAAGCATGAAATAAAATGAATATCATTTTGCCGTCCAAAGGGACGGCTTTTTTCAATAGAAACAGTTAACTGGATATACAACACCTCAAAACGTATAGACAAGATAGATAGGGACTATTCATTAGATTAGAAGTTATCTATACGCTCCATTGCTTTATCAAAACCTTCATAGTCAATACTTGAATTATCTATACAAAAAGAATTTAATTACTTCGATTTTTCTCTCCCCAATCACATAACTGTTCTAAAATTGGTAAAAGTGTTTCTGCCTTATTTGTAAGACTGTATTCCACTTTGGGGGGGACTTGTGGATATTCCTTTCGTATAATCATCCCATCTGCCTCTAAATCTTTAAGTTGTGCACTCAATGTTTTAAAGGTAATCGTTCCAAGTCTCCTTTTCATATCATTAAAGCGAACGGGTTGATTTTCCGAAAGGAGATACAGAATTAGCATTTTCCATTTGCCTCCTATAACTGATAAAGTATATCCAAAAGGTGTCTCTTGGATATTACCCGTTTTTCTATAATCGGCCATACTCATATTGACACTATCCTTTCTGGTAGTAACTATCTAAATAGTGCGTACTTTTTTTCTCTCTATATTCATTTTATACTTACTTTACTTTGAAATAAAGGAGAGAAAACGATGACTAATATTAAAACCTACAATCACAATCTATGGGATCACGGTATTACCCAAGGATATAGCGTTAAAGGAACAATCTACATTTCAGGTCAATTTTCATACGATAAAAATGGTATGTTCGTTGGTAAGGAGAATATTGAAGCTCAGACTCTGCAAACATTTGAGAACCTTGATCGGGTATTGGTGGAATTGGGAGCTACGAAAAACAACATTGCATATGTTGAAATTTTTCTAACAAATCCACAAGAACACTCCGAAACGGTCATAGATCTATTCAAGGAATACTTAGGTCAACACAGACCAGCTGGCAGTCTCATTGGTGTGACATATCTGGCTTTCCCAGAGCAATTGATTGAAGTCAAGGCTATCGCACACACTGATTAAATATGTTATCATTTGACCAATTCTCAATATCAATACAAGGGATAGAATAAGGATTCGAGCTAAACAATCTATGATGATTAAAATGAACAAACTATGCTAGAGTAATGCCTTACAGTATCTTTCTAACCTCAAAAGGTAGCCGAAAAAATGGGATAGACGGCTACTTTGGAGCAAAAATAGAAAATGCGGTCAAACGATTCCAGCTCTTGCATGCTTAGAGCTGATGGTATCTACGGTCCGAAGACAAAAGCAGCTCTTCAAAAAGCATTGAAAATAAGTAAAACCCCCTGTCCTGTGTAGGATAGGGGGTTTTATGTTTTAAATGATTTAACTCTACTTGTGGTCAAAATTTAATGTTTTGGATTTGTAAACAAAAGTTTTACACCAAAACCTACTAAAACTAGTCCTGTTATTCTGTCAATGGTCATTTGAACTTTTGTTGATAATAGGAATTTCCTGATGTATCCAAGCAGAAATACAATCGTCGTAAACCACAGTATAGATAATAGGGCATAAATAGAGCCCATAATGACAAATTGAAGGCTAGTATTGAACTGTGGTGTAACGAATTGAGGTAAAAACGTTAAAAAGAATATAGCAACCTTTGGATTTAAAGTATTTGAAATTAAACCTTGTTTAAAAGCAGATTGTTTTGGAACTACAACATCATGAAAAGATGTATCGTCTTTCTTTTTCTTGTTGACGAAAGAAGACACGCCTAGATATATAAGGTAAATAGCACCTAAATACTTAATGATTTCAAACGCTAAGGCAGACTTCATTAAAATTAAAGAAAGTCCAAATGCTGCGGCAAGTGTATGAATGAGAGCGCCAGATGTAAGACCTAATGCCATCTTCATCCCATCAGATTTTCCTGTTCCGATGGTTCTTTTAGTAATTAACGCAAAATCAACTCCAGGAGAAGCAACGACAAATAAGGTAAGAAGAAGGAAAGTCACAAAGTCATTCATCTCCTCACATCCTTTCAAAAGTGATAATACATACTAACGCAGAAACATTTTCATTGCATCATGAGAGTGCCTTAATTAGCAAAAACATCGAACTAATGAATAAGTAAAACCCTTGGCCATAAAGGTCAGGGGTTTATTTCGGTGTTTATTTTTCAGGAGACGTTTTTCTGAAATCCTTATTCACTATGTTTGATCCAAAAAAACAAAGGCTCCAAAAGGTGTGTCCAGTTTAAGAGGTTATTTGCAAAATATATAGACTTTTTGCGAGAATCCTCCGAAATGTAATACGGACTTTAAATATTTTCATTTATAATTCTCTATTTGTCTATACTTTTCATATCGCTGTTGTATTAGCTCTTCCGAAGATAATAGTATCAATTGTTTTAGAGATGAGGCGATTGCAGATTCAATCTTTTTTGCCTGTGATTTTATATCATTTTGTGCTCCACCTTTCATTTCAGGAATGATTTCATCAATAATTCCTAACTGTTTTAAATCTTTTGCTGAAATTTTCATATGTTCAGCAGCTTCTGGAGCATACTTAGCGTCCTTCCATAGGATAGATGCTGCTCCTTCTGGCGAAATTACTGAGTACCATGAATACTCTAACATATGGATATGGTTACCGACACTAATGCCAAGAGCTCCACCACTTGATGCCTCTCCAATTACAATACAAATAATTGGCACTTTAAGTGTAGCCATTTCCAATAGATTTCGAGCTATCGCTTCAGAAATTCCACGTTCTTCAGACCCTTTCCCTGGATAGGCGCCTATTGTATCAATAAATGTAATAATAGGGCGATTAAATTTATCAGCTTGTTTCATAAGTCTTAGCGCTTTTCTATATCCTTCTGGATGTGACATTCCAAAATTTCTTTCTATATTTTCCTTTGTACTTCTACCTCTTTGATGACCAATAACCGTAACGGGCATTCCTTTAAATTTTGCAATACCACCTATCATTGCTTTATCATCACCATATAATCCATCACCATGAAGTTCGAAAAAGTTTGTAAACAATAAAGGTATATAATCCAATGTCGTGGGCCGGTTACGTAGCCTTGCAATTTGAACTCGTTGAAAAGGTGTAAGATTAGAATAAATTTCTTCTTGCATTTTATTTAAACGTTTTTCTAATAAATGAATTTCTGACGATAAATCTACATTATTTTCTTTCATCATTTTCTTTAATTCATCAAATTTCTCTTTTAGTTCAATAATAGGACGTTCAAAATCCAAGCTCATTTTATCCTCCAAAGGTTATGATTTACCTCACTCTAATCAAAAGACTTAGAAATAGAATCAATAAATAATTCAAAACCATCCACAACTATTTTTTGTTCTGATTCTGATAAATTATTGAGGATACGTTGATAAAATGTAAGGGATTGTTCTCTTAAGCGATTAACAGTAATGTGTCCTTTTTCTGTGAGGTGCAGAAAAAGTTCTCTTCTGTTTTTTTCATTTACTTCACGATAAACAAGCCCCATTTTTACTAACTTATCTACCAATCTACTTACAGTTGAAGTATCTAATCTAAGTTTATTGGATAGTTGCCAAACAGTTAATCTTTCCACCTCTAGTTCCTCTAACGCCATCATTTGAGAAGTTGGTAGAGGTTTTTCAAACGGTCCATTTGGCAAATTTTGAGATTCGAAAACTCCAGTTAATATAATCATTTTCTTAATATCTGTTCTTAGTTTTAAGGCATCTTCTCTTTTCAAAAAAATCACCCTCCTTCAATTCATGCATCATACATCAATTGTATTATACATGAATGCGATTTTTTCACAAGTTTAACGTAAGCCAATATGACAACATGCAAGCTATATAGTGTATTCAGATGGGTATGGGAAACAAGGTCGCTTTGAAGAAGCTACGGCTGCTTATCAAAAGTATTAGAAACACAACTCAAAATTCAGAGAGAGGATAGTTTGTATGATTTTTAAGAGGGATTTTACGATGATTGCTCTTACTGTGATTTCAGCTGCAGGAAGTACAGTATTGCAGCAGATCGAAACACAACGATGATCGATCCAAACTCAACATTTGAAAACTAATAGACAAAATGAGAACAAACCTTGAGGGTCTGTTATTTTAGGGGAGAGGTCGCTGTTCGAGCTCAGTCGATATCATATAAAAAGATGTTGATGAAAAGCCATCCCTGAATTATTCAAGGATGGCTTTTGTCATGGGAAAGATAACCATACTGAGAAGTATTATGCGGTCAATTTAAAATACCCTCTTTTGATTACCTAACCGTGAGTACTATAACATTTAAATAATTTTGATGAATTTGCAATTATTTTCAATATGAAGTATGAAGGATATTTTAATTTCTTTACTTTTAATTATAAATTCATATGGATTTGAATGTTGGCTAATATCCCCTTCTTTAAAACTGAAGGGTGGGCCATCTTTTCTTATCTTATGTTGGAAACCAAGAATTCTTTCTTTAATTTTATTTACTGAATCAATCTGTTTTAATTTTGAATGTGAGATATGTTGTTGTAATGCAATAATAAAACTTTCATAATAAGGTCTAGTATAATCATCATCAAAGAAACAATCTGGTTCAAATAGCGAATCTATTGAGTTAAAGTCATCATAAACTTCATTCATGGTGTAATGTAAGTTTAATAAATTTATTTGTTTATGGTCAAATGTATGGTTGAGTCCTCCTTGTATATTATAAACAAATCTGAAAGCATCATTTTTGCTGTCAAGTTTATGAAAATCATCAATAACTTTGATTTGAGTAGAAGAAATTAAGAAATCTAAATTTTCTTTTTTAAGTATTTCTATTAAAGTATTCAGTAATTCTTTTAAATTATGGGTAATTGTAGTTACTAGAGGAATTCTAAAAAAAATTTGAAATTTTGTAATCAAATCCTTTAGAACCAATTCTAGATAGTGTCTATAATTAAAAATTACTGAGTACACAATTATATCAGAATTTAAATTTGCATGTTCAATAGATTGATGAGCTATTTTATAAAAACTTTCTTTATATCCATAGTAGTATGATTGTCCTTCCCAACCGATTATAGCATTATAATCAAAGTCAGAATAATTATTATCTCGAAATGTTTCAAAGTTAGTGTCTTTTTTTCTAACAATCTTTCTAAAATGTTGATCGATCATTCCTCCTACTTCATCTTGTTTAAAAGCATCGAGTAAATTTTTTATGTTATCTATTTCTATCTCAGTAAATCTCACTTTAATATCACCTGACCTTATTTTTGTGATAATCAATGGTAACACAAGGGGTATGGAATGTATCTAATTTATTTGATAAATGTTGGTAATTTCTAAAAAATTTACTTGAAAATCACTTTCACTCTTACAGTTCTTGATTGATTCTTTTTTCTTCTTTGACTTGTTTTCGTGTTGTTTACTCATATTTCTTTCGTTCCATACGTGATACTGCAATTATTAAAATCTGCAATTCTTGATAAAATTTAAAAGTGTATAATTAATATACAAATAAGAAATGGAGGAAGAAACATATTGAACTTAGAATATAAAAGGAAGGCATATGAGCACGCAATGAATTTTGAATCCGTTTATGATTATAGCGAGCAATATAAAGTTGACGGAAATCCTACTGTTTGGAAATTTGTGGATTTAGGAAAACTGAATTCATTGCTTATGAGCAAAGCTATGTATTTCTCCAAACCTAATAAATTTGAGGACCCTCTCGAAGGAAGTTATTCTAACTGGGAAGTTGAGCAATATAAAGATGATGGAGAGCTTTTAGCTTCTAGAGAATACATGAAAAAGATTCAGGAGTTTGCTGCCATCTCATGTTGGCATATGAATAGACATGAAAGTGCAGCCATGTGGGATTTATATCTTGGTGGGCATGATGGGTTAGCTATAAAAACAAACTGCAATGACTTAATAAACTCGATTAACGATTTAAGATACAGAGTATTCTTTGGAAAGTTACAATATATTGACTTTAAAAAGGAAATGACTAGTAGAAATATTTATGATACCCTGTTTTATAAAAGAAAATCTTTTTCTCACGAAAACGAGCTTAGATTGATGATTATTGCGAGCAGGGTTGACGCACAATATTTAGAGGGTTTGTTTGAAAGAGAATGTGTCCCAAGTGAGAAATGGTATGAAAAAATTAAAGAGCTTGAAAGAAAGTCTTACGAGTTCTCATGTCCAAACGGAAATTTGGTTTCGTGTGAATTGAATAGACTAATTCAAAAGATATACGTTTCCCCTAGAAGTTCAAAAGAGATAGTTAAAAAGGTAAAAGAAATGGTTTCGAAATCTGGTTTAACCCCTAATAAAGTAATTCAGTCTGATCTATACAGTGACTTTATATATTAAGGCTAATGAGGTAGGTTCATCAGTTCATAAACCTACTTCATTTTTATTATTAAGACATTTCTAAAATGTTACCTCCGTGAGCTGGAGTGAAATTTTTATTGAAATTAAACTATTTTATTTCCTCATCCATCACTTTCTTATATTTCTCAAACTCAGAATCCTTCATTTCTCCGTTCATTTGAAGCAGGAAGTTCCCTTTTGAATATGTGTGAGAGAAGAACATAGATCCAGCATTTCCTAACTCATCATAAGATGATTTGGCTTGGTTAAGGTCAGTCTCATTTCCAAATTTAAAAATCCTTCCTCCAGCATTTTCGCCTAAAGAAGGAATGAGAATCCTTTTTCCTTCTTCTCTTATATTTCCAAACTCTTTTCGTTCAAGATCAGTTGGTTTTTCTGCTTCAAGCCCAGCACTTTTGAAAGCTTCAATCACGTTGTCTGTGGTGGCTGTTTTTTAGTAGATGCTGCACTGCTACAAGCTGTTAACAATAATAAACATGTGAAAAATAATACAAAATATTTCTTCAACGTTCAGGTGAATACACATTTGATAAAATAATTAGCGAGGGGGAGAAGATATGAAGTCATTTTTACTAATTGGACAATCAAATATGGCGGGGCGCGGCTTCAAACATGAAGTTCCTCCGATTTATAATGAAAGGATCATGATGCTGCGAAATGGTAGATGGCAAATGATGACTGAACCCATTCATTTTGATAGGCCGGTAGCTGGCGTAGGACTGGGGGCTTCCTTTGCGGCGGCTTGGTGTAAGGATCATGAAGGAGAGAAGATTGGCCTTATTCCTTGTGCAGAGGGTGGCAGTTCCATTGATGAGTGGTCGCCGGATGAAGCATTATTTCGTCATGCAATAAGTGAAGCTAAATTTGCAAAGGAAAGTAGCGAATTGGCAGGGATATTATGGCATCAAGGAGAAAGTGACAGCCAAGATGGGAAATACAAAGAATACTATGAAAAAATACTAAGATTATTTCATGAACTAAGAATTGAATTATCCGTACCTAACATTCCGCTTGTAATAGGAGGTTTGGGTGATTTCTTGGGAAAGGCGGCATTTGGCGCAGGATGTGTGGAATTTTCACTGATTAATGAGGAACTTCAAAAATATGCACATCATCAGGAAAATTGTTATTATGTTACTGCGAAAGGTCTTATACCTAATCCGGACGGAATTCACATCAATGCGTTGTCCCAGAGAATATTTGGTATAAGATATTATGAAGCATTTCGAAAAAAAGAACATATACATGAGCCATTACCAAATGAACATGAGTTAGTGAATGAATGTCATAATAGAATGAATACCTCAGCAGAGAAAAAATATATAGCACTAGAACAGTTCACGTTAGGGAAGATGACTTACAAAGAGTTGCTGCAGGCTTTATCGTAGGTAAAACTCATGGTAGACTTTGAATGGACAGAAACACATATCTCTTGAAAGGATGATTGTGGTGGTGAAAACAGATAAAGTCTCCTCCTGAATACAGTAAATCACACATTCAGGAGGAGATAAAAAATGTTTAAACAAATAGATGAAAATTATCCGAGAAAAGAGCACTTTCATCATTATATGACGTTAACTCGATGCTCATATAGTCTGGTGGTTGATCTAGACATCACGACATTGCATTCAATATTAAAAGAAAAAAAGCTAAAAGTATATCCTGTGCAAATTTATTTGTTAGCAAGGGCTGTGCAAAAAATACCGGAGTTTCGGATGGATCTAGTGAACGATGAACTTGGTCACTGGGATCTTCTCCATCCTAGTTATACGATTCTAAATAAAGAAACAAAGACATTTTCAAGTATTTGGACACCTTATGACGAAAACTTTGCTCGGTTTTATAAAAGCTGTGTAGCGGACATTGAAACTTATAGTGAAAGTAACAAACTATTTCCGAAACCTAATATGCCAGAGAACATGTTCAATATTTCAAGTCTACCTTGGATTGATTTTACTTCTTTTAACCTTAATGTATCCACAGATGAAACTTATTTGCTGCCAATATTTACGTTTGGTCAATTTAAGATGAAAGGAGAAAAAATCATCCTACCCGTTGCGATTCAAGTACATCATGCTGTTTGTGATGGCTATCACGTCGGTCAATATGTGGAATATTTGAGGTGGCTTATAGAACATTGTGAAGAGTGGTTAAGCGATTCATTATATACTTAATTTTCAAAAGGTGTAGTCATTTGATTTTTAGGAAAGGCAGACTTGATGGAGTCTGCTTTTTTGTTATGTGAAGAAAATGCGTAAAATCTGTTACTCAACTGTTCTTTTTGCGGTTTCTTTTCGGTGCCTTGTAAACTTAAACATGTGATAATAAATGTAATATAAGGGAAATTAGTGGAAGGGGAATAAGGGATGGAGAAAGTTCTTTCTTCACATGTTGGTGTGAAAATAAATGAATGGTATAAAATGATTCGGCAATTCAGTGTACCCGATGCAGAGATTTTGAAAGCTGAGGTAGAACGAGAAATTGAACGGATGGTAGAGGACCAAGACCTGCTCATTTACTATCAATTGATGTGTTTTCGACATCAGCTTATGCTCGATTATATAAAACCTTCATTCGATCAATCAATTTCCGCGCTAGTCGATAAAATAGAGAATTCTAACCATCAACTGTCTGGAATGTTGCAATACTATAATGCCTTTTTTAGAGGTATGCATGAATTCAGTAAGAAAGAGTATGTACAAGCCATTCAATATTATAAGATTGCTGAGAGGCAGCTGGCGCTTGTTGTAGATGAAATTGAACAAGCAGAATTCCATTTTAAAGTTGCTGAAGCATATTACATTATGAAACAAACCCATGTTTCTATGCACCATATTATAAAAGCCCTAGAGATTTATGATCGTTATGATCTTTATAAGGTGAGAAAAATTCAAAGTCTATTTGTGATCGCAGGAAATTATGATGATTTTAAACGATATGAGAAGTCGCTCCCCCACTTACATAAAGCACTAGATCTTGCTGAAGAAATAAATGATCAAAGATTAATCGCTAAAACTTATTTGAATCTTGGAAATACGTATGACAGGCAACAGGATTATATTAAAGCTGCTTCCTTCTATAAAAAAGGGTTGGATAAGATGACTGAAAACAATGAAGATATTAAACCAAGATTATTTTTTAGTTTAAGTTGGACTTTGTTTAAAAGTGATAAAACAAAAGAAGCACTTGAATATATCGCTAAAGGAATAAAAAGTGCAACAGCAGAAAACAATCTGTTTTATAAAACATTGCTCAATTCATTAAAGACAATTTATGTAGATGAAGGTATTGAAAATATACGAAAAATGTTTAAAGGGTTAGAGGAAAAGAAGTTGTATCCTTATATTGAAGAGTTTGCTTTAAGCCTTGCAAATCTTTATGAAAAAAGGAATGATTCGGAGAGGGTAGCAGATTATTATAGAACT
Source organism: Bacillus sp. FSL L8-0654 (assembly GCF_038629965.1). Lineage (NCBI taxonomy): Bacteria > Bacillati > Bacillota > Bacilli > Caryophanales > Bacillaceae > Bacillus > Bacillus sp. FSL L8-0654. The sequence goes on from NZ_CP152026.1 coordinate 1,165,355, forward strand.
GCCATAGAAGCTCAAACCGAAATCCAAAAAGGGGAGTGTTTATATGAATATTAAAATGAAGATATTGATTAGCGCCACTTTATTGGTAGGTGCTGCTTGCCTAGGTTCTTTTAATTACTCACAAGAATCAACTGATCGAAATACCACTGTATTTCCTCAAAAAACCGATCGAAACACGACGATGATCGATCCAAATTCAACATTTGAAAACTCATAGGCAAAACTAAACAGACCTTGAGGGTCTGTTTTTTTAAATGGGGACAGATTGGGGACGAACCCTTTCAGTTTTTTATCAGAAATGCACTTGCACATTATAGAACCTTATTAAATCAGTCTTTTTCAGAAAACGTCCGTTTGCTTCGGATGAGGTCATTCACCTTGATAGGGTAGAGGTCGCTGGTTGGAATCATCTTTGAAACTCTTGCGTAGCAGGATTTTTTTGTTTTTCTGTCAACGAATGTTCTGTTTCTTTTTATTGTCGACAAACTTTTATCTACTAAAATTGTTTTGAGTGTTTTTAGGAAGAGATAGATATCACTTATTAAAAAACAAGTAACCATAAACACTAGAAAGTACTCTAGGTCTTGTTTTTGTGTCTTTAATCCTATTTCATGACAAACCCTGTGTTGGTAAAATTGACCTTGTCAATGAATAGGAAGGAGTGAATTCTGCTGGGCAAGATACTTGATGCAAAAGCACTAACCAGTGCCATGGACACAAGGGCAAAACACTATCAGGAACTCCGCGAACAAATGGTAGATTTAAAAAAGTCATTACAAGGTGTGGCCAATCTCGGTGATGATTTCACTGGGAAAGGTGCCGATAACATTAAAAGTTTCTATAAAGAGCTCGCTGGAAATGTAGACATGTTTATCAGCTTCATTGATAAACAAAAAGCCTTTCATGAAGGTGTTTCTGGGACACTGGATGATACGAGCTTTGGCGGCGATACCTTTGTAGAAGAACACTTTTTAGACAACGCAGTACATATGGGCATCAAGAATGCTAAAAGCATTGTGAAGGATCAAAAAAAGGCACTCAAAACGATTTTTCAAGACATTGATGACCTCATTTCCCTAGAAGTATTTGATAGCCAAACCTTTGATGAAAAAATAGAAGATGCGGAAGATGAACGAAAAAAGACGGTCAAAGAACTAAGAGAGCTTGATCAAAATTTAAAAGATGAATATGCTTTGTCAGAGACGGAGCAACAAGCTACAATGGCATTGTACGCTGAAATGATGAATGCGACAAATGACGGAAAAGCGATTTCGCCTATGAATTTTGACAAGAAAGCGTATCAAAATAGCGAAATCTACAAGGCAAAGAGCGATATTGAGAAGCAAACTGCTGAATATCTGAAAATCAAAAAAGAACAAGAAGAAGCCCGAGAGATCGCAAAGGAACAAGAAGCGCTCGCCAACCGTCCTTGGTATGAAAAAGCACTTGATTATGGCGGAAATATCGTCAATGAATTGACAGGTGTGAACGATGCAAAACGTGCCGCAACAGGCGTTGATCCAATCACGGGCGAGGAACTCACCGCAGGCCAGCGTGTCGCCGCAGGCGGCATGGCAGCGGCCGGCTACATCCCTATCGTTGGCTGGGTAGGCCGCATTTTCAAAGGCGGAAAAGCTGTCTATAAAACCACCCAAGCCACATCAGCTGCAGTCAGGGCAGTCGATATTTACAAGACATCACAAAAATCCTTTGACGCCCTAAAGACATCCCAAAAAGGTTTATACGGCCTCACCGCCACAAACGGCTTCAGCGAAGCGATCACAGGCCGAGACATGTTTGGAAATAAGATCTCAAAAGAACAGCAGGAAGCGAGTATGAATGCGGCGCTGGGGATGCTTTTACCGTTTGGTGCAAAAGGGTTTCATGGTAAGATGGGAATCAAGAAAGGTGAGAAAAATCCTTTATCTCCAGGTAATGGGTTAGCTACACATGAATCCAGAGGTGGGCACTTAATAGAGAGACATGTTGGGAAAACAGATGAAGAACTATTAGAAAGGCTGAAAAGTAATCCTAAAATCACGGGTTCTTCTACTTTTAACGATAGAATGACTGCAGAAAGAGTTGCTGATTCAGTTTTGGGTGATCCGAAGAGTGTTGATAAAATACAAAAGTGGTTATCCGACCCCAACAGTAGACCTACATTACCATTAAAATATAAGGGTGATGGAGAGGTAATTGGAAGAAGTGTTTCGAGAAATTCAGAAGTAGTTGAGAATGTTACAAATGCAAAAATTATACTGAAAAAAGATGAGAATGGCGGTTTTATTTTAACAGGATACCCTGTTAAATAGAAAGAAGGATGATAAAATGAATGAGAGTTACAGTTATTTAGAGGAGTTAGAAGATTTTTTAGGTGGGACATTTCATCAGGATATCGATTCACCAGAAGAAGCGTTAGAGGAGTTTATTCATGAAGCTAGTAAAGAATGTCTGCTGTCTACTATAAAGGATTGTCAGGATTTTTTGAATAGTACTTTAACAATACAGGAAAAAGAAAACTTTATCGAAAATAATGCAGAAATCTATTTTCCGGCGATCTCATTAAACCCTTTACAGTGGTTTAATAAAATAATAGAGGAAATGAAAGAAGCAGTGAAAATGAAGTAACAAAATGAACCTTGATTGGCTAATGCCTTTCAAGGTTTTTTGTGTCAATTGGTCATCAAATCAAGAAAAAGGGGATCTTTTTTCTATGCGGATCATCGTATGATATAGATAAACAAAACGAACGTGAATATTTTGTCCAGAAGGAATAACATGCGGATGCTGGCATTGAGCATTTTAAGTGCCTGGTACCTGGCTGGCACTCCAGCCAGATCTTTTTTATATCTACTGATAAATTCTTTATTGGATGAAGGAATTGAACGAGTTTGTAATTTGAGGTTTTAAAATGGTAAATGAGTAGTTGGTCAATGATATACTGATCTCATTAGAAACTAGGAGGTCCCCACTTTGAAACCTTTTTGGGAGAAAGAAGAAGAGAGTCCTTTCACGTTAGAAAAGATAGATGAGGAAAAAATTCGTGAAGCAGAGGTGAGACTTGGTGTCGCTTTACCTGATACATATAAAAAGCTCATCTTAGAATGGAATGGTGGCTTTACAGTTCGTAATGCTTTTCCAACGGAACAACCGAATTCATGGGCTGAGGGTCATGTTCAAATTTGATCATCTAAGAGGAATCGCCAAAGATGATGGCATCATGAATAGTTCCCAGTTAAGTGATGAATTGGAGCTGCCGGAGGGACTTGTGATCATCAGCGGAGAGGAAAATACATGGATCGCAATGGATTATCGACAAACGAAAGAACACCCGCTTATTCACTATTTTGATTTAGAGATGGGAGTGGATTTTAAGCTGGCAGATACTTTTGATGATTTTATTGAGCAGTTATATACAGCTGAAGACGCCATGATCGAGGTAGTAGAAATTGATGAGGAATGCTCGGATTTGTATATCAGTAAAGAAGAGCTTGAACAAATTTTTGAGAGACAAGACCTTTGTCAGCAGAATCTCTTTAAAATGGCACATTATCCGATGGAAGAAATTGAAGAGATTGAATGGTTTTTCGATCGTATGAAAAAATGCATCAAACAGATAAAAGATCAACATATTTTGTATGAAGCAGCGACAACGATTCACTCCATCCTTCTGTTAAACCCGGATATGCAAAGAAATGACCTTATCAATCAAGAGCTGAAAGAAATAGCGGAGTTTCTAGAAAATAGTGGTGAGCCTGATACCGCTTTTTTGGGAGAGGACATTCATCCTGTGAAAAAACGATAGTGAAAGAATAAAAGCCCTGAAAAGGGCTTCTTTTTGTAATCTTATTGAAAGTCATATTTAAATGAAGTATAGTAGTTTTATATTATGAAGAGGAGGATGGTTAAAAATGATGCATGCAGGAAGATTACGCCAGCAAACTTTGAACAATCAATAATTTCATATGTTCAAAGGCTCTGTTTTCATCAAACAGAGTAAACGGAGGAGTCTGCACATTTTTAATCATTTTCAGCGGTCAAGTATGTAACTTTACTTGAAGACAGACAGATATCGTTTCTGTCTTTTTTTGTAATTTTTATTAATATAAAGAGAGAGATGAGTCTAGCCGTGTTTACTCTAGCCACAGATAGCAGCCTATTTGTGGTTTTTTTGATGATTTTCTTAACGCCTATTGATCATGACTAAATGAGCAATTGGAGGAAAAGAATATGAATAGACTAGAATTAAAGCAATTAGCCAAACATCACGGATTAGAAATTTTAGAGAATACCATCAAAATAAATGAATCAGGTGTGGATTTCCGTGTCGCACATGTCGAAGATTTACATGGTGATCAATGGATATTAAGAATGCCTCGTAGACCTGAATCAATGAAACATACCTTACAAGAAAAAAAGACATTAGATCATATGAGTAAGCAGGTTCACTTTCAGGTCCCTCAGTGGTCTATCTTTACAGAAAGTCTGATTGCTTATAAAGAATTAGTGGGGGTACCGGCGGCTAGTATTGATATGGAGAAGCAATCTTATGTGTGGAGTTTTGATCAAACGAAAGTACCGCAAGCTTATTATGAATCATTAGGAAGAGTTCTAGCGAATGTACATTCCTTAGATCAACAGCCTTTTAAAACGATCGGTGTGGAGATGCTCAGTGCTCATGAATTAAGAGGATCAATGAAACAGCGAATGGAACGTGTCAAATCGCAATACACCATTAACAGCGGTTTATGGGAGCGCTGGCAAGAATGGCTAGCTAAAGATTCTTTATGGCCGCCTTTCGTGGGAGTGAAGCATGGGGATTTGCATCCCGGCCACATTCTGATTGATGAAAATCAATGTGTGACGGGTGTGATTGATTGGTCTGAAGTGGGGGTTGGTGATGTATCTGCAGACTTTTTGTCGCATCAACTTCTCTTTGGGAAAGAAGGGTTAACAAAACTTATCCATGCGTATGAAAAAGCAGGCGGGAGAACTTGGCCAGGAATGGATGAACATATAATAGAACTTCTGACGACAAGTGCGATCACTGTGGCCGAGTACGCACAGAGATCAGGATTGAAAGATATGCATGAAACTGCAGCATACATGTTGGCAAACGAAAGCTAATCAATCAGAACGAATCCAAAAAAAGCCCTAAAAAGGGCTTTTTTTAATCTAATTCATGAAAAAACTGTTTGAGTTGATCAATGAAAACGGATTTGGATTTTCCTTTTTTATAAATGAACTCGATATTGATGTTGAAATCAATGGATGGGTCTATTGAAATTTGTTTTAATGTTCCTTGTTCTAGCTCATTTCTAACACAATGATGAGGTAGAAATGATAGTCCCATTCCTTGCAGCACTAATTTTTTTGCAGTTTCCATATGATCAACCTCAATGGAAATGTTCGGTGTGATGTTGTTTTTTTGAAATAATCGGTGGAGCATCAACCAATCAAATGATCCATAGTCAAAGAAAATAAAAGGCTGTTCTTCTAGCTCTTTCATATTGATGTTGTCAAGGCTGGCAAGCGGGTGATGAGTTGGGACGAACAGCCCGATTGGATCGCTGAAAATTGGGATCGATTCAATTTGAGGATGTGTTTCAGTCCTCACAATCCCAAAGTCTACTTGGTTGTTAATCACTTTTTGGACAACATCCTTTGAATGTCCTGTTACGATTTTCACTTTCAGGTTTTCGTATTTTTCTTTTAGGGCGGGCAATATGTTAGGCAATAGATTATTGGAAATGGAGGATGCGCATCCAATCGTCAATTCATAAGGAATCATCGTTTGTTTGAGACTATGCTTTGCTTCTTGATAAGAATGGAGAATCTTTTTGGCATGCGGGTAAAACTGTTCACCTTTTTCCGTCAGAGATAGTTTATTTCTCTGTCTATCAAATAATTTCAGGTCTAATTCCTTTTCTAATGATTGAATACGTGCCGAAACAGAAGGCTGGGTTAAATACAGTGCTTCCGCAGCTTTATTGATACTGCCTAGCTGGCATACATAAATAAACGCTTCTATATTCTCAATATTCATGTTATCCCCTTATATGACGTTCTTTAAATGTTTAGTTTTTCAAGCTCATACACTAATTTTACAGCCTCTTTCGCCAAAATGACAGTAGGGTCAATCACTTTCACATCTTTAGTTGACCTTAAGACTAAGGGGATTTCTGTACAGCCGGCAATGATGGCTTCTGCTCCTTGATTGATTAAAATTTCTGCAGCTAACGCCAATTCACTTTCGCCTTTACTTAATTTTCCTGCTTTCACTGCATATATCCCATTCATCACGTTTTTCTGAAGATTTTCACTAGGAGTCATGACGTCAATCTTGTGATGAGCACAAGCCTTTTGATAGAGCTGGGTTTTTAATGTTCCATCAGTACATAGTAAGCCCACAGATGTATAGTGATGTTTGTTTAGGTAATTTGCGGTTTCTAATGGCATGTTCATAATAGGGATATGAGTGGAATGTCGTACGTTTTCTAAAAAGAAGTGTGCGGTATTGCATGCAATAAGAATAAAGTCCGCTCCGGCACGTTCTAATCTCTTTACTGATTCAATCATATATTCTGTAGGATCGTCGCCTTTCCCAAAAATTGCAGTGGTTCTATCAGGAATTTGAGGGAAATTATCAGCAATCACATGTAAATGATCCTGATCTTTAATAGCTGGTGTATGTGAAATGATTTTTTTCATCAGATCAATCGTTGCTAAAGGACCCATCCCGCCCATAATACCAATCGTTATAGACATAGATATCACCACATTTCATTTTTTTCTATTATAAAAAAAGAAAGCATGGTAATCGTTATAGAAAAGTTCTATTTGTATATAGAAAGTTGATCAAAAGCGCCTTTATCTGTCTTGAAGTATGAGTTGCAATCTATTCAAAAAACATTAGAATAAAGAAAAATTGAAAAAGGAGCAACCGTATGAATTTCAATTTGAATGAAGCTTTAGATATGTTGAGTCGAACTCCTCACATGTTAGAAAGTCTTTTGTCCGGTTTATCGAATGATTGGCTTCACAGCCGTGAAGGAGAGGGAACATGGAATCCAGTTGAAGTCATTGAACATTTGATTGAAGCAGAGAAATTCAATTGGATTCCTCGATTAAATGTGATTCTTGCTGATGGAGAGAATACACCATTTCCTGCGTTTGACCGCTATTCTCATTTGAATCAATCTGAAAGACAGATAGAACAAGCACTATCTGAGTTTCATCATGTGCGGATGGAGAATGTGGCATACATTCAGCGCATGACACATTCAGGCCTTGATTTAGAGAAAAAGGGCGTCCATCCGAAGTTTGGGGTCGTGCAAGTGAGCGAATTACTTTCTGCGTGGGTTGTCCATGACTTCACACATATGTCCCAGGTTGTTCGGGTCATGGCGGAACGATATCGAACCGATGTGGGTCCATGGAGCGCTTATTTAGGAATTTTGAATAGGAAATAAATGTTTAATGACGCTTAGCGGCCCACTCAGATTGAAGAATGGCATATTGATATTCATCGACCCAATGTCCCTTCGACATATAATTTTGCAGCAAATGTCCTTCGCGTCTCATTTCTAAACGTTCCAGCACTCGAATGGATTTTTCGTTGCGCACATCTGTAAAGGCAATGATTTTATGTTTGTTCAATGTCACAAAAATATATTCGAAGATTGAACTGAGAGCTTCGTGAATATAGCCCATTCCTTGGTATTCAGGCGCGAGGGTAAAACCTATTTCAACGATTCTAGGTTCACTATCTAGTGTATGGATGGCGCAATCTCCTATCAGCTGATTGGACTCAGATAAGGCAATAGCGTATTGAAACCACGTCCCCGGTTGATTAGGTTTTTGCGTCATTTGATGTTGAACAAATGATTCAGCATCTTCGTACGTGTAGTTTTCCCAAGATTGAAATTTTGCAATAGAGGGATTTGCTCGGTACTGATAAAATGCTTCAATATCCTGTTTATCAAATTGGCGAATAACAACCCGGTTTGTTCTTGTAAATATGCTGTTTGCATTCTTCATGTGTTAACCTCACTTTTTAGTTAGTTCTTGATTTGAAAAAGTCTATCAGCCATTCAGATAGCTGCTGTTGTGCTTTGCTGACAAATCGATCTGCATAATAAATTAATTCCAAGTGACGGACAGGTGCTGGCTCAGCAATAGGAATCGAAACAATATTGGGCCACGTTGAATGTTGTTTTAGTAATCCTCTTGGCTGAATGGTTGCACCGATTCCTGCTTCAACCAGCTGCAATAGCGAAAACGCGGACCCAACCTCCATGGCAGTGTCCAGTTCAACACCCTGTTCTTTACATACGTCATCTACTAAATCCCTCCCTAGATATCCCTTCGGATACATGACCAACGCACGGTGAGTCAGCTCTTTTAATGACACTTCGCTCTTTTGGGCCAAATAACTTTCTGAATGAACAAATAATTCGTAAGGCTCACTTCCAAGTGGAATTTGAACGAGACGCTTATCCGCAGGCCCTCGCAGTCCGATGCCGAGATCCACTTTATGCGAAAGGACTTCTTCACGAACGAAGATATTTGAATATGCCTTTAGATTGGTTTCTGGATAAAGAGTTTTAAATTCTACAAATAGTGGCACCAGCTGAAAATCAAGATCTGAGGGGAGTACTGCGAGACGAACGGTTCCTCGTTTTTCCGATAATAGTTCTTTCATCGCATTCTTTGCATCTCTTTCAGCTTGAAGCATTTTCACGCCATATTGATAAAGCAGCGAACCAGCTTCGGTAGCAACGACCTTTTTGCCGATTCGATCAAAGAGTGGCATCCCAACTTCTGCTTCAAGCAGTCGAATTTGCTGGCTAAGTGTAGGCTGTGATATACCTAGCTGCTCAGCGGCTTTTGTAAAATGCAAATGGTTGAATACAGCCATAAAATAGGTAATATGCCGGGTATCCATATGTCCACCTTCCATAAATGATAGTCTTTTCCTATCATCATAATACGATTTATTGTATTGATCAATGAATGCGGCAGATTTATACTCAAAGTAACCTTAACAAGATGAGAGAGAAAGAAGGGTATTGATGAAAAAAATATATTATTTAGCCGCTTTATTTTTAGCCGCTTTAAACTTACGTCCGATCATTACTTCCGTGGCTTCCATGATGAGCATGATCCAATCAGAGCTTGGAGTAAACGCACTGACAGCAAGTCTTTTGACCACTTTGCCTGTCCTTTGTATGGGAATATTTGCTCCTGTTGCAACGATACTCAGCCGGCGTTTTGGTTTAGAGAGAACGCTGTTTTTCTCGATTCTTCTTATCACGATTGCCACTGCACTGCGTGGTACTAGCCAATCGGTTGCTATCCTGCTCATGACTGCGTTTGCTGGAGGGGTAGGGATTAGCTTCGCAGGTCCTTTATTGTCTAGTTTTATTAAAAAATATTTCCCGAGAAATCCTGGTATTGTCAGTGTGTATTCAATTTCGATGACAATAGGTGCAGCGCTCGCTTCCGGCTTCACGATTCCGATTTATCTGCGCAGTCAGCATCATCTTCCATTTGCATTGTCCTGCTGGGCTATTCTAGGGGTGATCGCCCTTATTCTATGGATAGGTTTAGCTCGCAAAAATGAGCAGAGTGATCTTGTAACGTTGCCGTTAAAATTGCCGCTGCGAAACAAAAAGGCCATTCAATTCACCTTGTTCTTTGGCTTTATGTCCAGTATGTTTTATTCTTTGACGGCATGGATTTCACCGATTGCTCTTAGTTTTGGAAACAGTCCGCAATATGCTGCCATGCTCTTGACCATATTTACACTCATTCAGATTCCGGTGGCACTACTCGTTCCAGCGGTCGTTACTCGGTTAGGAAAACCGAAATTATTTCTCATCTTATGCAGTCTGTCTGAACTCATTGGTCTTATCTTTCTTCTTCTGCCAATGCCGTTCTTGCCAGCCGTCATTTTCCTAGGTATGGGTGCCGGGGGGTTATTTCCTTTAGCGCTTATGCTCCCGATTATGGAGACGAGTACTCCGGAGGAAGCCGGAACCTGGTCCGCGATGTCGCAGATGGGCGGGTACATCGTGGGTGGATTCGGTCCGTTTTTCATTGGCTTGGTTTTCGATTTAAGCGGACATTTTTATGCTTCCATTGTGGCAATGCTTGTCATCGTCTCGTTAATGATTGGCGTTCAGTTATCAATGAAACTTGGTAGAAAAGCAGGAGAAGTGTCGAGTTAAATAATGCTGCTTCACATTTCAATAAAAACGGGGGAATTCTATTGCTCATTCGAGAAGCAAAAACGATCGATTATCCACAATTAAGACAAATCTATTTAAAATCCCGGCGCCAGAGCTTTCACTGGCTCAATTCAGAAGAACTCCATCTGCAAGATTTTGATCAAGATACGCAGGAAGAGCAAATTTTCTTAGCTGAGGAGAACAATAAAATCCTTGGATTCATTTCTCTATATGTACCAGATCGTTTTATTCACCTTTTGTTTGTACATCCAGAAGCTGCTGGTCAAGGGGCTGGCGATCTGCTGCTCAAACAGGCTATAAAAGTTTTAGGAACACCGGTCACCCTCAAATGTGTCTCCGACAATCACAAAGCTTTATCTTTTTATCAAAAAAGAGGGTGGAAGGCTGTTGTGGAAGAAGGAGAACCTGGGGCGGAATACTGGGTGCTTATTTATGAATAGAAGTCATTTTATTTTATCAATTTCACGGCCCTTTATTGGGCCTTTTTGCGGTTTCTTTTCGGTGTCGAATGGTACATAAAATGATAATATATGTCATTATAGGGAAAATAGAGGAAGTGGTAAGGGCTGATGGAGAAAGTGCTTTCTTCTCACGTCGGTTTGAAAATCAATGAATGGTATTATCATATTCAAAGATTTAACGTACCGGACGCCGAAGCATATAAAGAGGAAATCAAATCAATGCTTGATCATATGGAAGAAAATCAAGATTTATTATTGTATTTCTCACTCATGGAGTTCAGACATAAATTAATGCTTGATTACTTGAATCCTTTAGAAAATGGGAAAGAGCGGGCCAACTTCAAGGAACTCGCAATGAAGATCAAAAGAGACCAAGAGAAATTAACAGGATTGCTCGAGTATTATTTCAATTTTTTCTACGGCATGTATGAATTTGAAAACTATGAATACCTAAATGCGATTACCTTCTATAAACGGGCAGAAAAAAAGCTGTCTCTTGTCAGTGACGATATCGAACGGGCCGAGTTCAATTACAAGATGGCTGAAATCTATTACCACATGAAACAAACCCACATGTCCATGCACCATATCGCTCAGGCGATAGAATGCTATCGAGAAAAAGAGACATACACAGTAAGAGAAATACAATGTTCTTTTGTGATCGGATTAAACTATATAGATATGGGCTGCCCCGAAAAAGCAATACCCCATTTTCAACACGCACTAGAAAAAGCCGCCGACAACTCAACAAAACGATTAAAAGGATCAGCACTCTATAATTTAGGGTTGAGTTATTTTCATCATAATGAAATAGCCCAAGCAATTATACATTTTAATGACTCAATTCGAGCATTTAGAGAGCAGGGATACGAACATTTAAATAGAATCTTAGACCCGCTCATTATGTTGTCCAAAGCCTATTTCAAAAAGAAAGAAAAGGATTTAGGTAAGTATGCTTTAAATAACGGCATAGAACTATCTGAAAAGCTGAAAGACCATGTGCTGTTATTGATATTCAAATTTTTAAGATCACTATATGTTGACAACAATTTTGAGCAGTTGGAAAAAATAATGGAATCGCTAGAAATAAAGTCAATGTATCCTGATCTTGAAGATTTAGCAAAAGATGCTGCAAAATATTATAATGAAATGGGAGATAAAGACAATGCGATGCATTTCTATGAAAAGATTCTTTATTTCCAAACTCAAGTGAAGCGGGGGGACTGTCAGTATGAAATTTAAAACATTATCAGTAGTATTCGTGATGATCAGTGTCATCAGTATTGTTGGTTATTTTACATCTGAAGTGACAGCAAGTCATGATGAAGCTAGGAGAGGTCATACTGCAAGTATCGGTTATACTGCTTAAATAAAAAGCCCTTAAAGGGCTTTTTATTTTAAGATTGAATATATGCTATGAATAAAGAATATTTTTTCCATAGAAAAGATATTGAGGAGGAAGTAAAGTGACAATGTTAAAATCAACATTATTTCGAAGGATTTTCATTATATCTTTTGCTTTAACCTTTATGATTAGCCTGTTCAATATGGCTGTGTTTCCAGAGACGCCAGCGTCTTATTATGTTGGCCTAGTTTGTAAGATGTTGTTTATCAGTTTGTTAAATGGTTTGTTTTTTGGAACAATCATCTATTTGATTGGCGTCTTTCTCGGTGCTAAATCTTCAAAGGAAAATCAATAAAAAGTGAGCGGCTATAGTCTGCTCTTTTTTATTTGAAAAAATTTGATATCTAATGAAGAGAAAATGAGTTACTTCATGTACGATCTAGATCGCAAATCCTACATATGTATTTTCCATCATGCATTACATTATTTTTAATATCCTACTGCATTATATTTTAAAGGATGTTACCGTTGTTTGTAAGGAATGATTGGCCAGTCTTCCAATAAAAATTGGAGGGAAATCATGAATTACAAAATTGAAATGTTAACGAATATGAAAATGGTGTATATGAGAAATATCGGATCATATGGCAGCAAAGAGAATTTTGAGATGATGAAGAGATTTAAAAAATGGATTAAGCAACATCATTTAAATGATGAATTAAAGGAATATGGTATATATGGTGTTCCTCAAGATGATCCTGCAAAAATTCCATCAGAAAAATGCAGATACGACCTCATGCTTATGACAAATAGAGATTTCTCAAAAGATCAAATGGTTCAGACTGGTCATTTTGAGGGAGGAAAGTATGCTGTGTTCACGGTGACACATACAACCGAAAAAGTGAATTTGTTTTGGAGACAATTGCCTCAAATGATCCAAAACAATCGATTAAACATGCGTCAGGCACCTATAATGGAAAGGTATAGAGAAGAAGGCGAAGATAAGGTGTGTGAATTCTTACTGCCTATCTTTTAAACACTTTATCAAACTGCAATGAAAACAGACCTCATATGGTCTGTTTTCATGAGTATTAAATGTTTAAATATTTTAGGACTCGTTCCTTTAAATATCGGTATTGATCCTCATTCGTATCTTGAAATGCTTCTTCTCGATTTGAAGGGACATCCATATAAACGATTTCCTCCGAGAATTGTGAAGAAGTAAAGTCGATTCTTTTTCCATTCACTACGTTGTAAAAGTGCCATCCGCTAGGTAATGCGGTCTTGTTTATTTTTCCGCCTAAAAGATCATGGACGACTAAAGAAGTGACACCGCATTGTCCATTGGCCGGGTTTTCTTTACTCCATTTTGAACTAGATTGAGAGGACCAGGCTTTATAAAGAGCATCAATGATTTCGTCTGTCGTGTAGAGGTTCATCATAAAAATCCTTTCTATTTAAAAGCGAAATGAATATAGTGTCTGTTTAGTCTATAATAGATTTTTTTTTCGATCAAAATCCAGATGCTATACTTGATTAAACCAATATAACAATGAGGGTCATGACAGGAGGAGCATGGAGTGATATTCATCATAGGCATTGTAATCGCTTTTATTGTTGCTATTTTAGGCTTTACTATTTTCGTAGATGTAGGTAATGGGCTGGGAACGGTTTTTAGCATCATCGGTGCAATGGTCATTTTATGGATAGCGGGTAGGCTGCAAAGGCAAAAAGAAAAGAATGATCCAAATATATTATTAGATAAAATGATGATGCTTTTTCAAGAAGACGGGTTTCAGGCTTCCACATACATCTTTTCACAAAATGTTGATAAAGGCTTTGCGATTGATGATGAGCGAAAGGTAATACGCTTTATTACACATCAACCTGGCCGCTCATCTCGAAAATTCAGGTTTGAAGTCACTGAGCTTTCCTTGAAAGAGTTGAAGCAAGTTGACATGTTAGAAGATGGTGTACCGATTGAACAATCTGTTGAGAGTGATAATAATGAAGAGATCTCGACACTTGAATTGAGATTAACTATGAATGATCAGGAATCATCAACGATTACGCTCACCTTTCTGACATTTGATGTGCCTGTTCGTAAGAGCACTGCCGAATATTTGACTGAACGAGAAAATCTGAAGGAGATTTATCATGAAATTGATTCAATGATGAAATCTGCGGTTTAATAAATGACTGTTCATAAAGAAGAAATCACAGTTTGAGGTGGTTTCTTTTTTTATGTCCATCAAGACAAAAGCTGGTTCAATCATTGCGGTTGAATGTTTTTCTCAAAAATGAATAAAGATAGACTAGACACGAAAACGATCATTGATATCGAAATGACTGGAGGAAACATACATGCAAAAGCTTTGCAGGGAAGTCTGGATCGAGGTCAATCTTGACGCGATTAAAAGAAATATCGAAGCCATTCAAGCGCATATTCCAAGGAAAAGCAAGATCATGGCTGTCGTAAAGGCAAATGCTTATGGACACGGCTCAGTTGAAGTAGCGCGGCAGGCACTAGAAAGCGGTGCGACAGAGCTTGCGGTTGCCAGCTTGGAAGAAGGTATTGTATTGCGGAGAGCAAAAATTGAAGCACCGATTCTGGTCCTTGGATTTACCCCGCTCGACTGTGTGAAAAGGGCTGCAGCCTGGAGAATTGACCTATCCGGCCTTCGAGAAGACTGGATTGTTCAAGCAAATGAGATCTTAGCGGAAGAAGAGAGTCAGCATCGCCTTGGGATTCATGTCAATGTTGACACAGGGATGGGACGATTAGGTGTACGGACAAAGGAAGAGCTGTTAGAGGTGGTGGAGGCGCTTGAAAAGAGTGAAAACCTGAGGTGGGATGGAATATTTACGCATTTCTCCACTGCGGATGAGCCTGACCCTGATTTCACACTAATGCAGCACAGCATTTTTATTGATTTTCTTCGTTTCTTAAAAAAAGAAGGCATTACTTTGCCCACTGTACATATGAACAATACACCGGCTGCCATCGCATTTCCTGAATTTAGCGCAGATATGATACGGCTAGGCATCGGACTTTATGGACTGTATCCCTCGCAATACATTGAGAGTTTAGATGCTGTTAAGCTAGAGCCCGCTCTCAGTTTAAAAGCAAGGATTGCATTCGTGAAGGAAATGGTGACAAAGCCAAGGACCGTCAGCTATGGGGCAACCTATGTAGCAAAACCTGATGAAGTGATAGCAACCATACCAATCGGTTATGCAGATGGGTACTCACGAGCATTATCCAATCGAGGATTTATGCTTTTCCGTGGAAAACGAATGCCGATTGCTGGCCGCGTCACCATGGATATGACGATGATCAGTTTAGGAGAAATGAAAGCAAAGCAAGGCGAAGAAGTCGTCATATATGGTCGTCAAAAGGGCGGAGAAATTTCTGTCGATGAAATCGCCGAAATGCTCAATACGATCAACTACGAAGTCATCGCCACCTTAAGCCGGCGCGTCCCAAGATTTTATCGTCGCGGCGGAAAGATTATTAAAATATCAACGCCGGTGATGTATGTGTGAGGGTAAATAACAGGTGCGATTTGAGGATATTTGTTCTGGTGTACAATGATAAAAATTAAATTTTATTACAAATATGTCGATAAAAGGAGGGATATTTAAGATATGGAGGAAAGAAACGATGAAAAAAGGTTTATTTTTAGTGCTTTTGACTATTTTTATGATGGTCACAATTCATCCGTTAAAAGCTCATGCAGCTGAGACAAATGGGTGGACGAAGCGGGCGGACTTACCGGAAGAGCGTATCGGAGCAAGTGTAGGAGTAGTTGATGGAAAAATATATGTATTTGGTGGAGCAAGTCAGCAATCAAAATTCAACGATGCAACATATATGTATGATCCTAAAACTGATTTGTGGACAGAAAAAGCAAGTATGCCTAGAGAAAGAACGGGCGCTGCTTACGCGACAGTAGGTAAAAAAATCTATGTTATTGGCGGTCTTACTGATACAACTAAAACAGTTCACAAAACCATCGATGTTTATGATACGGAACTAGATCAATGGACAGAAGAACCAATTAAGATGCCTGAGAAATTTATATATACATCTTATATAACTGGTTCCTTAAGAGCAGTTACAGTTGGAGAAAAAATTTATATAGTAGCATCTTTATCAAGCTCTCAAGTAAATTTTTATTCCTATGATACGGTAAGTGGAGAGTGGGAAAGCTTAGATAATTCTCAATTAGCTCCTCGTCAGGGTAGAAGCATTTCAGAGATAAATGGAAAGTTATATATTGCTGGTGGTGAGGCTAATGTTAGCCGAGCGAAAGATAAAGACATTTTAGAATATGATATGACGTTTGGTAAGTGGCAACGCTTAAAGGATATTCAATTAAATTCTTTTGCATATGAAGCTGCATATGCGACCGCCAATCATAAATTATTTATGATTGGCGGTCAGCAAATTGGAGATAGATCGAGTAAATTATTAAAACAAGTTCAGATATTTGATCCACAAACTAGTCAAGTTCAAGATTCTTTATATGAAATTCCTGAAGGTAGAGTTGGATCTGTAGCAGTTATTGCTGATGATCAATTATATGTTATTGGTGGAAGAGATTATGCTGAATCAATTGGTAGTCATTCTGTCAAAAACAATTTTAAATCTGTTATTTCTATTCCATTAAAAGATCTGCAAAAAGTGTCAAAGGATCAGGATGAAACAAAACCAGGTGATGGAACAAGCGAAGAACCAAAAGATCAAGACGGAACAAAGCCAGATGATGGCACAACCGAAGAACCGAAAGATCAAGACGGAACAAAGCCAGATGATGGCACAACCGAAGAACCGAAAGATCAGGACGGAACAAAACCTGGTGATGGTTCAACTGAAGAACCAAAGGATCAAGACGGAACAAAACCTGGTGAAGAAGCAGCAAAAGGCATACTTTCAATTACGATGATAAACGGGCTGCAAAAGGATTATCTGCTTTCAATGAAAGAAATCAACGATTTTCTTAACTGGTACAAAGAAAGAAGCTTTGGTATTGGTATGAACTTCTATGAAATCAATGATGAACACAATAAAGGTCCTTTCACAAGTAAGAAGGATTATGTCGTATACCAAAATATCTTAATGTTTGATATCAAGCAATACTGAAATTCATAAATGATAAAGCTGCTGATAAGAGATCAGCAGCTTTTATTTTGATAAATTTGTTAAAATTAGGATTAACGTCATGAAAAAATGTGATATCTTTTAAAAAATCTGCTAAACATCCTATAACCACATCCGATAATAGAATTGTCAGGGTTGATAAGCCCTAGAATAAAGGACTTTTTTCAGACAAGGACGTCTGTCAGGTCCCACATACATGGAGGTAATAGGAAATGAGAATTAACCACAATATCGCAGCACTTAACACATTAAACCGTTTGTCTGCAAACAACGGTGCGAGCCAAAAGAACATGGAGAAACTTTCTTCTGGTCTTAAAATCAACCGTGCAGGAGATGACGCTGCAGGTCTAGCAATCTCTGAAAAAATGCGTGGGCAAATCCGCGGATTAGAAATGGCGTCTAAAAACGCACAAGACGGTATCTCTCTTATCCAAACAGCTGAAGGTGCATTGACTGAAACTCATTCAATCCTTCAACGTGTTCGTGAACTAGTTGTACAAGCTGGAAACACTGGTACACAAGATAAAGGTACTGACCTTCAATCTATCCAAGATGAGATTAAAGCTCTACAAGAAGAAGTAGACGGTATCTCAAACCGTACAGAGTTTAACGGTAAAAAATTGTTAGATGGTACGTTTAAAGATACTGGTGATCCTGCAACTACAAAAAGTTTGACTTTCCAAATTGGTGCTAATGCAACTCAACAAATTGATGTTAATATCGAAGATATGGGTGCGGATGCAATTGGTGCAAAAAATGCTGGAGTAATTGTTGCTGGTCAAAGTGTTAAAGACATTGATGTGACTAAATTTGCAGATGTAGCTGCTGCTGCTGCAGGCGGTTTTGATGAGCAATTAAATATTGTTGATTCTGCAATCAACCAAGTATCTGCTCAACGTGCTAAGCTTGGAGCAGTTCAAAACCGTCTAGAGCACACAATCAACAACCTTGGTGCTTCTGGTGAAAACTTAACAGCTGCTGAGTCTCGTATCCGTGACGTTGACATGGCGAAAGAAATGAGTGAGTTCACGAAGAACAACATTCTTTCTCAAGCTTCTCAAGCAATGCTTGCACAAGCGAACCAACAGCCACAAAACGTACTTCAATTACTACGTTAATAACGGGCCCCTTTATGGGGCTTTTTTGTATTTATTAATTAAAAAATATGGATGATATTTAATTTTTTAATAAAATTTAGGAGTGGGGTATTAAGCGTAATTGTGAATTTAGACAGATAAATTCATAAATTAATCTTGAATCAAGCTAAACATCCTTTAAAATAAACCGATATTTTAATTGTTAGGGTTGTTAAGCCCTAGAATAAAGGACTTTTTTCAGACAAGGACGTCTGTCAGGTCCCATATACATGGAGGTAATAGGAAATGAGAATTAACCACAATATCGCAGCACTTAACACATTAAACCGTTTATCTGCAAACAACGGTGCGAGCCAAAAGAACATGGAGAAACTTTCTTCTGGTCTTAAAATCAACCGTGCAGGAGATGACGCAGCAGGTCTTGCAATCTCTGAAAAAATGCGTGGGCAAATCCGCGGATTAGAAATGGCTTCTAAAAACGCACAAGACGGTATCTCTCTTATCCAAACAGCTGAAGGTGCTTTAACTGAAACTCATTCAATCCTTCAACGTGTACGTGAACTAGTCGTACAAGCTGGAAATACTGGTACACAGCAAGGTGAGGATTTAACTGCAATTAAAGACGAAATGGATGCTTTAATTGAAGAGATTGATGGTATTTCTGATCGTACAGAATTCAATGGTAAAAAACTTTTAAATGGTGATTTTAAAGCTTCTACCCCACCAGTAAATACTGACCCATCTTTAGTTTTCCAAATCGGAGCTAATGCAACTCAACAAATCAAAGTGAACATCCAAGATATGGGTGCAGATGCTTTAGGTGTCGATAATGGAACTGGTGGTATCGTTGCAAACCAATCCATTAAAGATTTAGATGTAACAGCCTTTGCAACTAATGCAGCAGATGCTACAGATGTTGGTTTTGACACACAACTAAAAATTGTTGATTCAGCTATCAACCAAGTTTCATCTCAGCGTGCTAAACTTGGTGCAGTTCAAAACCGTCTAGAGCACACAATCAACAACCTTGGTGCTTCTTCTGAAAACTTAACAGCTGCTGAGTCTCGTATCCGTGACGTTGACATGGCGAAAGAAATGAGTGAGTTCACGAAGAACAACATTCTTTCTCAAGCGTCTCAAGCAATGCTTGCACAAGCGAACCAACAGCCACAAAACGTACTTCAATTACTACGTTAATGACAGGCCCCTTTATGGGGCTTTTTTTTATGTTTTTTTCTTCGCGTTTTCTCCAGTCTTATGATTCTTAAACCCCTGTTATAAATCATGAAAAATGACCTTTAAATTTGGAATACTCTAGCGAAACGACCATAGTGAATGAGACTTTATCCTTATTTATTCCTTTTTTGTTAAACATATTCCATAAATGTTCGATAAATGGATTGTAAGGCTTACAAAAAAATTCTAATTTAGAACTTTTGGATAAGGACGTCCAATTGGTTCAAACACATGGAGGTCATTTAACATGAGAATTAACCACAATATCGCAGCACTTAACACACTGAACCGTTTGTCTGCCAACAATGGTGCAGGGCAAAAGAACATGGAGAAGCTTTCTTCTGGACTTCGTATCAACCGTGCAGGAGATGACGCAGCAGGTCTTGCGATCTCTGAAAAAATGCGTGGACAAATCCGCGGATTAGAAATGGCGTCTAAAAACGCACAAGATGGCATTTCGCTTATTCAAACAGCTGAAGGTGCATTAACTGAAACACATGCGATTCTTCAACGTATGCGTGAATTAACAGTTCAAGCAGGTAACGTTGGGACTCAACAAACAGAAGATTTAACAGCTATTCAAGAAGAACTTACTGCTTTGGTTGATGAAATTGATGGTATTTCTCAGCGTACAGCATTTAACGGAAAGAATCTGTTGGATGGTAGCGTTGAAGAAGGATTCCAATTTCAAATTGGCGCAAACATTGAGCAAAATATCAACGTACAGATTGGCAAAATGGATGCAGAAACTTTAACTGTAAAAGATATTGTAGTTAATGAAGAAGGCTTTAACTTTGACACCGAAGTAGCAAAAATCGACGCAGCAATCGGCGCTGTTTCTAAACAGCGTTCAGCTCTTGGTGCAGTCCAAAACCGTCTAGAGCACACAATCAACAACCTTGGTGCTTCTGCTGAAAACTTAACAGCAGCTGAGTCTCGTATTCGTGACGTTGACATGGCAAAAGAAATGAGTGAGTTCACAAAGAACAACATTCTTTCTCAAGCATCTCAAGCAATGTTAGCGCAAGCAAACCAGCAGCCACAAAACGTACTTCAATTATTACGTTAATGAAAAAGTCCCTTTGAGAGGGGCTTTTTTTATTTCATTCAAATGACAGCAAGTGCTCTAGACGAAAGTCAGGAACCGCTTCATGGAAAAAAGCTAGGTTGCCTTCATCGTTCTTTTGATCCCATTGCTTCCACCATTCAGCGGTTTCTCCAGAGGTGTCAGCTTGAATCATGTTGTGCAGCTGTTCTAAGTTGATGATTTCTCTTGGTTCTAATAAAAAAGAATGCATCCGGTGATACGACTCAAGACATTCAGGCTGTTTTGTCACAATGGCGAATTGTACGTAGCGATTTAAAAATTCCTGTACGAACGTCAAGTGGGGGATGGTTGCTTCTCCTTTTAACTCGACGCCGTCCCACGCCATATCAGCAATCGCACAAAGCCACCAGCCAAGTTCACTCGCTTGCTGCATTTGTTGTAATGTGTCCTTTTCAAAAGACAGCCGCTCATTTTTTTGTGCTAGTTTGAGCATACGGTCAAGTGTTTGTGCTTCGAGGGCTGCCTTTGTCATGCCCTGTCCATGAATGGGATCTAACGTACACAAGGCATCGCCCATCACCAATAATCCACTTGGCCAATCCTGCATGTGTTCATAGTGATGTCTCACGCAGGAAGGAACTCTAAATCCTTTTGGTTTTGTAAAGGGCGTTAAATGGGTGATGGCTTCTGCTATCGCGGGGTGGGTCAGTGCAGCGGTTTCTGAATCAAATTGATCAGCATCCGTTGTTGGATAATGTGAACCGCCAGCTGCAGAAAGAAGAACAGCCACTAAATCATGATCAACCCGTTCAAACAGTCCTGTTGGAATTTGCTTGTCTGGCTGGCCAACTACGACCATTGATTGCAGGGGTGGGGCCCCTGATGGTATGTGATAATATCTTGTGCTGTAGCCTAGAAACACATGTAACTCATCAGTCTTTGGTAAGGTCCATCCAGCGTCTTTCAGCCATTTTGGCAATTTGGACATTCTTCCAGACGTATCGATCACTAAGTCTGCTTTTATTTCATGAATGCTTCCAGGTTTTACTTGCCGGTTCTTCACGATGAGCCCCATGACCTGATTTGTTCCCTCTTTAAACTGAAGAGAGATGGCTTCATGTTTTTCTAAAAACTGCACACGTTCCTCTTTTACTATTCTTTGCATCAGCACCCACTCTAGCATTGCACGTCTTGTGACGGCGGTTTCTTCTCTATCAGTGAGCGTTAATTCGCCATCTTTTGTGATAAATCGAGAGGTTTGATGCATGGTATTAAATCCGCCCATTGCCAGTAACTCTTTTGTATAACCAGGGAATAGACGTTCAACGATTTGATTGCCAAGTGGCAGCATTCTATGTGGGTGAAAGGCTTGAGGAGTGCCAAGACGATTCTCAGGAGAGTCCGGCAGTTCATCCTTTTCAATCATCAAAACTTGATGATAAAACGTTGATAAAACTTTTGCAGCGAGCATCCCGGTGATACCTCCGCCAATGACGATTGCCCTCTCATATTTCATGGGTTGTGTCACAACATGCGCCTCCAATGAATATACAAAATGGTTACATGACCATTTCATCATATGTCGATTCATTAATTATAGCAAATTTACGTTTGAATATAGAAAGGAAAAGTACTTCTTTTTACTCGTAAATATGAAGAATTTCTTCTAATCATTATCATTATTTTAAAAAGTAACTATTAATTTAAGAGGAACGACCGATAAACTATATAAGGGGGTAGAGAAATTGGATATACTACAGAGTATTGTGACAGCAGCACCTTATATGATGCAGATTTTAAAAAACGAAGTGACGATGGGTGTCATTGATCGAGAGAAATTCTTGCTGTATTTGCCATCGAAAGATGTTGATTTTCAAATTCGAGCAGGAGAACTCATTAAGCCAGATGATTTAAATATGAAAAAAGCGCTCAGAGGTGAGACATCAAGTATGTTTGTGCCTGAATCGGTTTACGGAATACCGTTAAATGCAATGGGTCTGCCAATTTTTGATGAAAATCAACAAGTGATCGGCGCACTCGCTTTAGGTTTTCCACTTAAAAATCAATTAGAGCTTGAAGCATATATGGAGTCATTAAATGACATCATTCAAAGTATTCAAGAAAAGGTGCATGTGGTGGCGGCACATTCAGAAGAGCTTTCTGCGACAAGTGAGGAAATGACCTTACAAACGCAGCAAACACTTGAAAGCTCGAAAAAAACATCTGATATTACAAAAATGATTAAGGGCATTTCGAAACAAACAAGTTTGCTGGGATTGAATGCGTCAATCGAAGCAGCCAGGGCAGGAAAAGAGGGGGCTGGATTTAGTGTTGTAGCCAGTGAGGTTCAAAAGCTTTCAAGTGAAACTTCACGTGCAACAGAAAATATTGAAAGTTCACTGCAAGGGATTTCCTCTAATATACATACATTACTTGAGAGTATGGACCATATGAAAGGTTCATCATCAGAGCAGGCTTTACTTGTGACAGAGTTTAGTGAAATTGTGGAACGGCTGACGAGCGTAAGTAAAGAAATGAAAGAATTCATGCAGCATGTAATGTCAACGTAAAAAACGAATCCAATTGGATTCGTTTCAGCGTGTAGACAAACCCTCGCATTCTTTGTCAGTCCTGCGCGCTGGTGCTCACGAATGTTCAATTCGCTCCGCGCCAGTGCTCGTCCTTCCTAGACTGCAAAGGTTTTCTATCACGCTGAAAAGAAGACAAAGGGCTAAAATAAAAATCATTTTAGCCCTTTGTCAACAATTTGAAACGAATCCAAAAGGGATTCGTTTTTTTGATACGCTATTTTCTTTTGTTCCGGTCAAAGCGATAATCGTATGTTTCTCCCTTTACCACATTTAAAAATTCATGCCCAATTTGAACAAGCTGTCCATTTTTCCATTTGATGAGAGGGTCTTTATCAGGGTATTTCCAGTAAATCGTTTTCTTTCGGTGGGTGAGTTTGTTTTCAATCTCTGCTCTAACTGCGTTCTCCTTTAGTTTCCCTCCGCTATGTCGATAGGTGTTGATGATATATGTTCCGTCAGGTGATGTCATCGAGCGGATAAAGGTTCCGTGAGATACGCCTTGAAGAGAAAAGCATTTCCAGTAAATGATGCCAGCGAAGCTAAGGATTAAGATGACAAGGGTGATGGTGGTTTTCTTTTTTAACATGAATTCCTCCAGATGTAGATCACAATATTTCTAATTTATGAGAGAGAATGCAAAAAGATTCATATAGTCCAAAAGTTCTATTCATTTCAATTATCGGTCATTTTTTCTCAAAATTCAACAGATAGCCGAAAAGATAAGGAAAATTTAAGGATGTATTAAGTCGATAGGTCATGCGAAATCCCTTTACAAAAGAATTTAAGATCAGTAGACTTATGCTCATATAGAGAAATGGGGAAGATGGAATGACGCAAATCATTGATACATATCAAAGTTATGAAGAGCTTTCCGCTCATGAAAGAGAGGGAATCGACTATCAAATTCTTCACGAGCGGAAAGGTGACCAGCTTTTGGTTTTGTCCCCTCATGCTGGGGGAATTGAATCTGGCGTGAGTGAGCTCATTCATGAAATCGCAAGTGATATTTCTATGTATTTATTTGAAGGCCTTAAAGTGAAAGGCAATCATGTGCTTCATATTACAAGCACACGTTTCAATGAGCCGGTCTGCCTTTCTCTAGTGCATGCCCATCATTACACGTTTGCGCTCCATGGCTACGGGGAAACAGAGGTGCTTCAAACATTAGTGGGCGGGACAGACAGAGAAAAAGCGGCAGAAACAGTGAAACGTTTAACGCTTAATGGATTCCCTGCAGTGCTGCTATCTGAATCTGATCGTTATTCTGGAACTCATCCTCACAATATTAATAATCAATGTCTGACCGGAAAAAGTGTACAACTTGAAATCAGTCAGGCGCAAAGAAGAGCATTCTTTCAAGACTTCAGACGGCGCTATCGCCGTGAAACGCAAAATGAGCAATTTTATCGGTACACAAATGTACTCAAGCAAGTATTAAATCTTTATGGATAAACCCTGTCGCCCTATGCAGAAGAGGCTTACGTTTGATAAACAGCTTCTTTTTCCGCGACCTTCTCGGCTTTCATTAGATAAGATGTAAACTCCTGTTGGAAGCGAATACCTGCTTTCCGCTGTTCGAACAAGGCGAGCCGCTTTTCAGCGAAAGCCCAGGTGACGTGAAATGTTTGCGCAATGTGCAAAATGGCTTGCTGCCGAAGGTTTGGAAGCTTCATTTGCATCAGCATAAAGGTCGGCACACAAAAGTGATACATGAATTGTTTAGCCTGAAACTCTTGCAGTTCTCGAAAGAGTTTGTGCATCTTGAAATGATTGCCTGCATGCTTCAGCACATGACAAAGCTCGTGGGCAAAATCCTGCCATTGTTCCTCTGACGATAGAGATCTGTTTAATATAATACTGTAAAGACCTTGATGTTTGATCATCATGCTGCCAGTATCCTCATAGTGGACCCATACATGAAATTCAGAAGCGATCCTTTGCATGTCTCTATAAGCAGGACCGCTTATTTGTAATTTGGCATATAACCGCTTAATCTCTTCTTCTAAATGGGTTAAAAAACCAGTCATTTAAAAACCTCCATGCAAACGTATGTTCTATTTTTGGCGTAAAAGAAAAGTCCATATAGGACTAAATAGCTAATGAAGCTATTACTTACTTTTAATATCGGCTTATTTTTAACAATTTTAACATAAAATCAAGGAAAAATGGAATTAATTCCTGTTTTTTTCTTCATTTTTGCGTTTTCCATTACTAAAAAGAGTGGTTTGAATTCAAATTTTACCATAGTCTTATCACTAAAACAAACCCAAGTTGTCTTACGAACGCCACCAATTGATGAGAAAGATCAATTCAATTTAGCAAAAGGGAGTGCAGAACATGGTGGAAATTTATCAAGATTTTATTCCAGTTGGAAACGGGAACCGCCCAGGATACGCCATGACACCGATGTATGTGACGGTTCATAACACAGCAAACACGTCAAAAGGGGCGGATGCGAAAAGTCATGCGGCATATGTGAAACGCCCAACGACAGCGGAAAGCTGGCACTTTACAGTGGATGATCATGAAATCTTTCAGCATCTGCCGTTAAATGAAAATGGCTGGCATGCAGGGGACGGACATGGAAATGGGAACAGAAAGTCGATCGGCATTGAAATTTGTGAAAATGAAGATGGGAATTTCCAGCAAGCGGTCAAACATGCGCAATGGCTCATCCAAAAGCTGCTGAAAGAGCATAATATTCCACTAGCGAATGTGGTCACACATCAGCACTGGTCTGGAAAAGCATGTCCGCGTCTGCTTCTCGCTACATGGGATGAATTTAAAAAAGGAATTGAAACGGCAGGAGACCCTGAAACGGTCATCACGTATGTCGTCAAAAGCGGGGATACGTTAACGAGTATTGCCAAAGCTCATGACGTCACAGTTCAAGATCTTCAGAAGTGGAATAACATTAGCGACCCGAACAAGATTCAAATTGGACAGGTTCTCAAAATTTATCGAAATGATGGAAAAATGATGTATGAGCTGCCAGATGGGATTTTAAAGGTGACTTCGCCTCTAACGAAGGGAGAGCACGTACGCCTCGTCCAAAAAGCGCTTGCTGCTGTTTATTTTTACCCTGATAAATCGGCTGCAGATAAAGGCATCGATGGTGTTTACGGAGAAAAAACGGCGAATGCCGTAGCGCGCTTTCAGCTGGTGAACGGTCTGACAAGTGATGGGGTATACGGTCCTAAAACGAAGGAGAAGCTGCTTAAACTGTTAAATCAGTGAGTGTTTCTGTTTGTATGATTGGATGGCTGTTTCACTCTTTTCAATTAAACGCTTAGTATATGGGGACGGCTGATATTCAGCAAACTGAACATATCTCAGTTGTTTGATTTTCTTTTTCATTTTGGCACCTCAATCGTTGCAGCGTATAGTGTATTGTATGCAAGTCTATGTGAAAATGGAAGCAGGACGCGGATTTCGTTCCGCGTCCTTTAGTGTAATCAAGCCTTTTTATTTTTATACTCATCCAGAAGCTGTTCATTCTTTTTAAAAATTCGCTCAGTATGGGGGCTTACCTTATAATCGGCCATACTGATATGGCGTTTTTTCTTTAAAATCTTAAAAGGGTTTTTCTTAGGATTGTTGTTATCCCCTTGAAGTGCGTGGTCCATCTTCATCACCTTCCTCTTCGTCAGGCAAGATTAGGTCATAAATTGTTGTAAGTGATGTCATTAATAAATAGTCGAACTCCGTGACAATCTCATCGGAGGTGAGCTTAATGACAAAATGAGCATCTGCTACAGAAAATGGGATGAGCACCAAATGACCGAAATCATCGTAATATACTTCCTGCCTGTCAAGCTTCGCCTGAATAAGAGCCCGCTGGTCAAGTGTCCGAAGCAGGTCGTCTTTTTGTTCCTGCATATCGTATGGACAAAGCACCGCTTGAATATTCATCTTGTCGGCAAAAGAATAAATTAGCCGCTCAATTCCCTCTATATATGCCTCTACACTTCCATAATATACATGGATCGGTTCATTTTTCAATAGGTATTGGTACGTTTTTAGTTTATTGAGGTAAGAATGAAGGAGATCGTTATTTTGTTCAAGGAGTTGATGGGTGTCGGTTTCCAGCTCATGATTTCCGAGTTTCTTAATATAGGAGCTAAGAAAGATGAAGGCATCAGTTAATGCGAAAAATACGGCAATGATCAAGTAGTGCATCCAATCGGTGAAGATAGAAGAAGGGTCATTTGTCCAGTACACAACAGCACCCGCTACATAAATCCAATACCACGTTTTACGAATGGCAAACATCTTTTCTTTTACTTTTTGTTCAAAGCGCCAAACTGCAAATACATACACTGCAAGAGCACCTAGCAATAACCATACAGTCAATTGAAAAAATAATAGCATGTTCTTCTCTCCCATAGACAGATGAATACTTGTTTATTTCTATGGATATGATTGGAAACCCTGCTTCATGAAAAAATGTCCTGCAGGAAAAGGGTTTTAAGTGTGCGGGCAAATAAAAAAAGACCTGTCAGACAGGTCTTTGATATTAGAGAATCGCATTTAACACAAAGTATATAAGAGCTCCTAGAGTTCCTGAAATCGGTAATGTAATCACCCAAGTGACAAGCATACGTTTTGCCGTACCCCAGTTAACCCCTTTGACTCTGTGTGCAGAACCTACACCTAGAATAGAAGACGAGATAACGTGAGTCGTACTAACAGGTAAGTGAATAAACGTCGCACCGAAGATAATAGCTGCACCCGTTAAGTCGGCAGATACTCCGTTTACTGGACGAATTTTCATAATTTTACCGCCGACTGTTTTGATAATCTTCCAGCCGCCGATAGAAGTACCGAGTCCCATTGCAAGCGCACAAGAGAATTGTACCCAGAAAGGAATGTCGTCTGTTGTATGCAAATTACCTGCAATTAAAGCCATCGTAATAATTCCCATCGCTTTTTGCGCATCGTTTGTCCCATGGGTATACGATTGCAGTGCAGCTGTTAAAATTTGAACACGTCGGAATTGTTTATTTGTTTTTGCGAGATTGTTGTTTCTAAAAATAATTTTGATAATGGTATACACGATATATCCCAATACGAAAGCTAGGATAGGTGAAAGCAAAAGTGCTTGAATGATTTTAATGAATCCCGAATAGTTTAAAGCGCCAAAACCGGCAGAGGCAATAACCGCTCCTGCAATTGATCCGATTAATGCATGTGAAGAACTACTCGGAATCCCGTAATACCAAGTAAGCAAGTTCCATGTGATGGCCGCAATTAAAGCAGCCAAAATCACAACAGAGCCGTTTTGAAGTGTAAATGGATCTGCGATATCTTTTGTAATGGATTTTGCCACACCTGTAAATGTCATTGCTCCTAAGAAGTTCATGAACGCTGCCATGATGATCGCATGTCTAGGCTTTAATGCCTTCGTTGAAACTGAAGTCGCAATGGCATTTGCTGTATCGTGGAACCCGTTAATGAAATCAAAAGCAAGTGCACAAATGACAATAAGTATGGTAAGGATGAGTAATGTGTCCATGTTTAACTAACCCCGTTACGCATTCTTCATAATGATTGTTTCTAGATTGTTGGCAACACTTTGACAGGAATCAGCGATTTCTTCAAGTGTTTCGTAAATTTCTTTGTATTGAATCACTTTAATTGGATCTGTTTCTTTTCCAAACAAGTTCTTTAATGATTTACGATGAAGATTGTCACAATTATGTTCAATCTCTTTGATCTTGATTGCGTGCGGATGAATATCTTTCAAGCGATTTTCAGCTAGTAGATCAATTGTGATTAAAATTTCTTTCGCACACTCTCTGATGTAGTGGCTGAATTTGTCGATATGTTCGTCAGAGCTTGTAATTGAGTAAATTTCTAATGTTGCGGAAAAATGCTCAATTCCATCTAAAACATCATCGAGGCTATTCGTCAATTGAAGAATGTCTTCACGTTCAATCGGTGTAATAAAGGCTTTGTTCAGCTCTTTAATCATGGTATGAACATGATTATCACCTTTTGTCTCATATTCCTTCAATGTGTCAGAAAATTCTTTCAGAGTGGTTTGATTTGTTACTTTATAGCTAACAAAATACTCAGCAGTTTCATCTAAATTTTTAGCAATTTCCGTTAACAAGACGGAAAACTTGTCTTTTTTCCTTTTTAACATGTAAAAACCCTCCATTGTATAAATGAGACAATGCACACATCAAATAATTATATATTCTTTTGTCGAAAAAAAACAGGTGTAGTCGAAAATTTCTTCACTTTTTCTATTTGATCTTATTCTGACCTAAAGATGTGATCTCAACACACCTTTTTCTAAAAGGGGAAAAGCAACGAAAAAAGCGGGCCATATTTGGCGCCGCTTAAAGGCTAAGAAGCTGAATGAATCAGCTTAAACCGTTCACAAACAAGAAGCATATCCTCTTTGAATTCTAAACCGTATGATTGGAGTGCTTCTGTGAAAAATTCTTTATGTTCTCTGTACCAATAGTCATAAGATAAGTCGCCTTCACCCTCTGCTTGTGCAAATGATACGGGGACTTCATTCATTGGCATAACATCAACATGTGTAATTTCAATGATGGCTTTTGGCTCTTCCTGGCTGTCCAAAATGACCGCATATTGTCCGGGTTGTGGAAGCGGCTCCTGTTCCTTTTCATAAAAAAGGTGTCCAGAACAAGTGGCTGTTTTTTTTCCTTGCTTTACAAGATCAAGCAAATGATCAGGATCTGAGCCGAATGCCCACGCCGAAACAAACGCATCAGCAGGTGCTTTTTCTGATTTCTTTTTCCAATAGTCTTCCCAAAATAATCTGCTTTTGTTGTTCAATGTTTTTCCCCCTCTTTGTTGTGTTTATTATACCTTGAAGCTGAATCGTTGGAAATGCTGTGTCTTTATTCCTAATGAGTGAGTGCGTCATATGTTTTGAAAAACAATGTTTGATTTGGGAAATGTAGGATGATAGGATGAAAATTTTTGAAATTTTAGAATAATCTATTGTATTCTGGTCAAGAAGTCGGTAAGGTCAAAGTAAGAATATGGAAGGGGTGTTGTTGATGAAACGCATTTCTCTAACTGTTTTGTCCATATGTCTGTTTGTTTTCTCGTTTTTTCTGCCTGTCAGCCAAGTCAATGCGAACGAATCTCATGGGAGTAAAGTAGCTGTTGGTAAAGATGGCATGGTGGCTACTGCTCACCCGCTGGCATCAGAAGTAGGTGCTGATGTATTGAAGAAAGGTGGAAACGCAGTGGATGCTGCTGTTGCCATCCAGTACGCACTGAATGTGACAGAGCCAATGATGTCTGGAATTGGCGGCGGTGGTTTTATGATGGTTTATGATGGAAAGACAAAAGAAACATCCATCATCAATAGTAGAGAACGAGCACCACAGGGCGCAACACCTGACATGTTTTTAACGGATGAGGGAAAAGTCATCCCATTTGCTGAGCGGTCCACACACGGTAATGCGGTTGGTGTTCCAGGGACAGTAAAAGGTCTCGAAGCAGCATTAGATAAGTGGGGAACCCGTTCGATGAAGGAATTGATTGAGCCTTCCATTCAGCTTGCAGAGGATGGATTTGAAATCGATTCTGTTCTAGCAAAAGCCATTGAAGATCATCAAGAAAAGCTGAAAAAAACGGCTGCAGCGCCAATCTTTCTTCCAGATGATCAGCCGCTCAAAGAAGGCGATCTGCTTGTACAGCCAGGTCTTGCGAAAACATTTAAGCTCATTGCAAAAAAAGGAAGCAAAGCATTTTATGAAGGAAAAGTAGCAAAAGCACTTGCAAATACAGTCCAAGATTTTGGCGGAACGATGACAACTGATGACCTTGGTCATTATGAGGTCAAGACTGACAAGCCTATCTGGGGGGACTATAAAGGATACCAGCTTGCAAGTATGCCTCCACCAAGCTCAGGCGGTGTGTTTATGCTGCAAATGCTCAAAATACTAGATCACTTCAATCTATCACAATATGACCCCAAATCGTTCGAAAAATATCAGCTGCTAGCTGAAACAATGCATCTCTCCTATGCTGACCGTGCTGCATATGCAGGCGACCCCGAATTCGTAGATGTTCCACTAAAAGGACTACTAGACGATGATTACATTTCAAAAAGAGCATCTCTCATTCAATTAGATCAAATGAACAAAAACCCAAAAGAAGGAGATCCATGGGCGTATGAGGATGAAAAAAATCCATCCCCAATTGTCCCGCAGCCAGAAGATAAAACCATTGGCGAGACCACTCATTTTACTGTTGCCGATCAGTGGGGAAATGTCGTGTCATTCACAACAACCATTGAACAGTTATTTGGTACAGGGATCCTTGTTCCGGAATATGGCTTTTTCTTAAACAATGAACTAACAGATTTTGACGCAAGACCAGGCGGAGCAAATGAAGTCCAGCCGAATAAGCGTCCATTATCCAGTATGACCCCGACCATCATATTTAAAGATAACGAGCCGGTCATGACTGTGGGCTCACCTGGAGGAACGACTATTATTGCTTCTGTTTCACAAACCATATTAAACTTGCTTGAATACGACATGGAGCTGCAAGATGCGGTGGAAGAGCCGCGGATTTATACAAACAGTACAACTTCTTACCGTTACGAAGTAGGTGTTCCCCTTGATGTAAGAACGAAGCTAAATGATATGGGTCATCGTTTTGGCAGTTCACCTATTGATATAGGAAATGTGCAAGCCTTACTCATTGATCGGAAAGCAGGGACATTTACAGGAGTAGCTGACTCCTCGAGAAATGGAACCGCTGTTGGTGTCAATTTAAAGCTTTCTGCCGATTAAAACCATTTCCCGGGAAAAGAAGCGCCTCTTCAAGATGGCGTTTCTTTTTTTGTTTAAATGAAAAAACAGAGTTGACACCTGTGAATAGTTTGAATAATATATAGACTAACATCAATCATACATAGCTGATCGGACAACCGAAGGCTCTTGGCAATTTGAAGTACAGGACTGTGATGTATTTCAGGTGGCTAAGGGTCTTTTTTGCGTATGAAACGGCAAGGTTGGTGTCACTATTTTTGATAACGGGGGAGCGGGATAACATGAAAAAGTGGAAATGGGTCTGGGTCGTGACCATTATATTCGTCTTGGCTGTGACGAGTACTGCATGCTCAAACGCAAACGAAGCCTCAAGCCAAAAGGGAAAGGTTGAGCTGTTAAATGTTTCGTATGATCCTACACGTGAATTGTATCAGGAATACAATCAAGCCTTTCAGACGTATTGGAAAGACAAAACAGGTGAGGATGTCACGATCAAGCAGTCTCATGGTGGGTCAGGAAAGCAGGGAAGATCGATTATTGATGGACTCGAGGCAGATGTGGCAACACTGGCTTTAGGGTATGACATTGATGCGATTGCAGATCGCGGACTGCTTTCAAAAGATTGGCAAAAAGAATTTCCAAATCAGTCAACACCGTATACATCGACCATTGTGTTTCTTGTGAAGAAAGGGAATCCCAAAAATATTAAAGATTGGGACGACTTGATTCGGCCAGGTGTGTCCATCATTACGCCAAATCCGAAAACGTCCGGCGGTGCGAGATGGAATTACTTAGCTGCATGGGCCTACGCCGATAAAACATTTCATGGGAATGAAGAAAAAACAAAGGATTTTGTCAAAAAGCTATATGAACATGTCGAAGTTCTTGATTCAGGTGCACGCGGAGCCACAACGACCTTTGTTGAACGCGGACTTGGGGATGTGTTAATTGCATGGGAGAATGAAGCCTATTTAACGCAGCACGAACTAGGCAAAGACAAATTTGAAATTGTCACCCCATCAATTAGTATTCTAGCGGAGCCGCCTGTTGCGGTTGTTGATCAAAATGTGAAACGTAAAGGAACAGAGAAAGTGGCGAAGGCTTATTTAGATTATTTATATTCTAAAAAAGGGCAGGAAATTGCAGCAAAAAACTATTATCGCCCTAGAAATCAAGAAGTCTTAAACAAATATAAAGACCAGTTTAAAAAGATTGATATGGTGACGATTGATCAAGCGTTTGGCGGGTGGAGAAAGGCGCAGAAAAGATTTTTTGATGATGGCGGATTATTTGATCAAATATACAGCGGACAAAAATAGGGGGCGATGTGATGAAGAAAGCACATGTAGCCGCCAATAAAAGAAAACGTATATTGCCTGGATTTGGGCTGAGCCTTGGGGTGACGCTCGTTTATGTGAGTGCGATTGTCGTCATTCCTTTATCCATGGTATTTATTTGGACGGCTTCATTAGGAGCAGAGGGGATTTGGAAGGTTTTTACCGATGCAAGAGTATTGAAGTCGCTTCAGCTGACCGTGACGACTTCCTTTGCAGCTGCTCTCATCAATGCAGGGTTTGGTGTACTGATTGCCTGGGTTCTCGCCAGGTACACATTCCATGGAAAGAAAATCTTAGATGCTCTCATTGATTTGCCTTTTGCTCTCCCAACAGCTGTTGCGGGTATTGCCTTGACCACCCTCTATTCTCCTAATGGATGGATTGGTCAATTTCTGCATATAAAGGTGGCGTACACACCGATTGGGATTATTTTGGCACTGATTTTTATTGGCATTCCATTCGTTATCCGAACCGTTCAGCCTGTGATAGAAGGGCTGCAGCAGGAAGTCGAAGAGGCTGCGGCGATTCTTGGTGCGACAAGGAGACAGACCTTTTTTCACGTACTGCTGCCGGCCTTGTTTCCTGCGGTGATGACTGGATTTTCACTTGCGTTTGCAAGAGCGCTAGGTGAATATGGCTCTGTTGTGTTTATTGCTGGAAATATTCCGTTTAAAACAGAAATTACACCGCTGATGATCATGTCCAAGCTTGAACAGTATGATTATCATGGTGCAGCAGCGATTGCATGCTTGATGCTGCTTCTTTCGTTTTTCATCCTGTTATTGATTCACGGCATTCAGTGGTATGTTGAGCGGAAAAAACAAGTATACGTGAGGTGAAACCATTGGAGAGAGAGCTTAGTCATCAGCACCATGTTCAGTATAAAAGTCCTGTAACCGAATCTAAAGGGGTGAAAATCCTATTGATTACGGTCGTGTATGCTTTTTTGATTTTATTTTTACTCATACCGCTGATCGCCGTTTTTTCAAAAGCATTTGAGAAAGGGTGGAGTTCATACCTTCTGGCCATCTCACATCCAGATACACTCGCGGCGATCAAATTGACTGTTTTCATTGTCGTCGTCACCTTGCCGCTTCAAATGATCTTTGGGGTAAGTGCTGCATGGCTTATCACAAAATTTAATTTCCGCGGAAAACGTTTGTTAACGACTGTGATTGATCTCCCGTTTGCCGTTTCGCCTGTGATTGCTGGACTTGTATTTGTGCTTTTATTTGGTTCAAACGGGCTTTTAGGACCTTGGCTTATGGCGAATGGATGGAAAGTCATTTATTCTGTACCAGGCATGATCCTAGCCACCATATTCGTTACATTTCCGTTTATTGCTAGAGAATTAATCCCGTTTATGCAGCATGAAGGCATTCATGAGGAGGAAGCATCACTCACACTTGGTGCAAACGGATGGAAGACTTTTTTCTTTGTGACACTGCCGAATATCAAATGGGCTCTTTTTTATGGTGTCATCTTGGCCGGGGCAAGAGCGATTGGTGAATTTGGTGCCGTGTCGGTTGTATCAGGTCATATTCGAGGCATGACCAATACGATGCCGCTTCATATCGAAATTTTATACAATGAGTACCAATTTCAAGCTGCTTTTGCTGTGGCGTCTCTCATGGCGTTTGTGGCAGTCATTACTTTAATCATTAAGCAAATCATTCAGCAGAGGGATCACCGGCTTGGCAAGCGGTCAACATAAATGGAGGGATCGGCCTTGGGGATTACAGCAAAACAAATATCAAAACAATTTGGTCAGACAAAGGTTTTGCAAAACGTGGATTTATCGATAAGAAATGGTGAATTAATCTCTTTACTAGGACCATCTGGCTCTGGGAAAACGACTTTATTAAGAATCATTGCAGGTCTTGATTATGCCAATAACGGACAGATTTTATTTGGAGATCAGGATTACACACACATTCCAGTACGAAAACGGCAGATCGGTTTTGTATTTCAGCAATATGCGCTTTTTCGAAATATGACGGTTTTTGATAATGTGGCATATGGGCTGAAAATTAAACCTAGAGGAGAAAGACTGCCTAAAAAAGACATCAAAGAGCGGGTACATGAGCTTTTAGAGGTTGTTCAGCTTACGCAGTTTGAGCAGCGGTATCCAGATCAGCTGTCAGGCGGGCAAAAGCAGCGTGTGGCACTGGCGCGCGCACTTGCCGTTCAGCCGAAGGCACTCCTCTTAGATGAACCCTTTGGTGCACTTGATACAAAGGTGAGGAAAGAATTAAGGCATTGGCTGAAAAAAGTTCATCGTGACTTTCAAATGACCACCATTTTTGTGACACATGATCAAGAAGAAGCATTCGATATTGCTGATCGTGTTGTGGTGATGAATGAAGGAAGAATCGAAAAAATTGGCACAAAGGAAGAAATGGCAGTGCAGACAGACAATCTATTTGTATCTGAATTTTTAGATATAGGAAGCCACATTTAACAAGCAGTATAGAAGATTAGAAGGAAGAGACGCGGTGATGACTGCGTCTTTTTTTATTTAAATTTCCCTAGGGACATTGACTTATAATTTTGAATATTATAATATCTTTACAAAGGTAACAGTATTGAACATTTTTTAGAACGCATAATTTTAAGCGCTTTATAAAAGGTTCTATTCTAAAAATGTTCTTTCTTTTGTTACATGTGTTCATATTTATACCAAATGAAAGGGGTGGTTGTTTGAACAGCTTGTTTGAGTTAGATGAACAACTGATTAAGCTGCAGTTCGAAGCATCTTCGAGAGAGGAGGTGACCACATATTTAGCAGGGCGGTTAGAAGCTGGAGGGTACATTAAATCGAGCTTTTTACCAGCAGTGCTTGAAAGAGAAAAAACATATCCTACAGGCCTTCCACTGGCAGCCTTTGGGGTAGCGATTCCGCATACAGATCCTGAGCATGTGAACAAACCAGCGATTAGTGTAGCCACTTTAAAGGAACCTGTCATTTTTCATAAGATGGGAAGCCCTGATGAAACAGTGCAAGCCAAAATTGTGTTTGTCCTAGCAATCTCTGAGCCTAGCAAACAGCTTGTGATGCTGGAGAAGCTGATGACACTTTTTAGAAAAGAAGAAGTGATGACAAAGCTCTCACACATGACATCTTATGAAGAAGCAGTTGACGTGCTTCAGCAAGAATTAAACCAATAGCCATTCACAAAAATATGTAAGCGCTTTATCTGAAAAATTCAGGAGGTGGATGTATGATCAAGCAAGCCGTCGATTTTATATTAGACCTTGGACCAACTATTATGCTTCCGATTATTATGACGCTTTTCGGTATGATTTTAAGGCAGGGTTTTAAGAAATCCTTCAGGGCCGGTATTACGATCGGAATTGGATTTGTCGGTGTCAATCTTGTCATTAATTTGCTTGTGAGCGGACTTGGGCCAGCAGCAAAAGCCATGGTTAATTCCCTTGGGCTAAAGCTCGATATTTTGGATGTTGGATGGCCGATTGGAGCTGCCATATCCTTTGGTACACCCGTTGCCCCGCTCATGATTCCTCTTGTGCTTTTATTAAATGTCATCTTATTGTCCGTAAACTTTACGAAAACGCTGAATGTGGATATTTGGAACTTCTGGCATTTGATTTTCGCAGCCTCTGTTACTTACTACGCTTATCATAATATGTTCTTGGCTCTTGCTGTTGGCTTGATCGTCTCTGCGATCACGCTAAAATTAGCCGATTGGACGGCGCCGACAATCGAACACCATTTCGGATTAAAAGGCGTATCGATGGCTCATGCTGAAACGGTCAACTTTGCCCCGCTCATGTATGCGTCAAACCGCATCATTGATAAGATCCCTGGTTTAAACAAAATTCATGCTGATCCAGAAACATTGAAGAAACGCTTTGGCATTTTTGGTGAACCGCTTGTGATGGGTCTCATACTTGGTATCATTATTGGTCTTCTTGGCGGCTATGATGCAAAAGGTGTGATGACGCTCGGTATTCAAATGGCAGCAGTTCTTGTCTTAATGCCAAGAATGGTTGCGCTATTAATGGAAGGGCTCATTCCAATTTCTGAGGGCGCTCGTTCTTATATTCAAAAGCGTTTCCCAGGGAAAAATGTCTATATTGGTTTAGATACAGCGATTGTGATTGGTCATCCAGCGAATATGGCGGTAGCCCTTTTAATGGTGCCGATTACCATTTTGCTCGCAGTTGTTCTGCCTTACAATGGCATGCTCCCGTTTGCTGACTTATCGGTTCTGCCATTTACAGTTGTCTGGGCAGTAGCAGCCGCTCGTGGAAATATTATTCGCGGTCTTATTAACAGTATTTTTACATTAATGATTGTCTTCTTTATCGCAACGAACCTTGCACCGCTTGCGACAACCATGGGGAAAGCAGTCGGCTTTGATTTCCCAGAAGGGGCAAACATGATTTCAGGTATTGACCTTGGTTCTCACGTTATTCCTTGGATCATGGTGAGACTTCTTGATCCGAGCAACCCTTACTTTATTGCAGCGATTATCTGTGCTTTGGCTTATGCGCTTCTATGGTACTGGGTGCGAAATGATATTAAAAAGCAGTATGCGAAAGAAATGGGCTTAGATCAGAAAGAACAATAAATGAGCTGGAGGGATTCTAATGGCGAAGAAAATATTAGTATCATGCGGAACGGCAGTTGCAACATCAACGGTTGTGGCTAAAAAGGTAGAAGAAACGTTAAAGGAAAAAGGATATGATGTCATCGTGGAACAGTGTAAGGCATCTGAAGTCCCGCAAAAAGCGGAGGGTGCTGATTTAATTGTGACAACAACGCCTGTGAGTGATACAAAAGGGACACCTGTGATTCAAACATTATCCTTTTTAACTGGATTTGGTATTGAAGATGATATCGAGAAAATCATCGATCATATCAAGTAGAGAGTTATTGCATGGAGGAGCTTTTGCGGCTCCTTCTAGTGATCTGAAAGGAGGAAGTCTCATGCAGCATCATGCTTATAGCCGAACGTCTGCAATGTTGTCTATTTTTCTTCCGGCTGTGCTCATCTGTCTGTTTTTTCTCTGGTCTCTTTATACGTTATGGTCAGCAGGACCTGACCCGTTAGCTGTGTTAGGCGTTTATACGCTGCCTATTCTCATGCTCTCTAGTATTACAGGACTGAACCAGCCGACAAACGTCATCATTAGTGAAGATCAACTGAAGATAGGGGCTTTTGGCAGATGGCACACATATGCAGTTTCTGATATTAAAGGAAAGCTTTTTTTAAAGCCTTATCCTCATATCGGGAAAGTCTATGTCAGGGTGGGGCCAGCTCGTATATTCGGAGGGCGTTACTGGATATCCAGCGAGATGAGTGAGTACAAGCAGCTTGTTCAAACACTGCAGGATTTTGCGAAGGGTGATGAAAAGGAGGGTGCTGCTACATGAAATCAGCTGTCTTTTATTCTTCAGAGAACATTCGGTATGAGGAGCGGAACCGGCCAGTCATCGGTGATGATGAAGTTTTGTTAAAGCTGCGGGCCTGCGGCTTATGTGGAACGGATATTTACAAAGCAACACATGAGACAGTACCTCCTGGGACAGTGTTAGGACATGAAATCGCTGGTGATATTGTCGAGACCGGCAAGCGTGTGACAAATGTCCAGACGGGAGACAGGGTTTATGTGGCGCATCATGTGCCTTGTTTCACCTGTGACTTTTGTCAAAAGGGGTTTTATACGATGTGTCCGCAGTTTACAGCCACAAATGTAGAGCCGGGCGGGTTTTCAGAATATATCCGTGTACCTGCTTTGCATGTCAAGCACACGATGGGCAAGCTTCCAAAAGACGTATCGTATGAGCAAGGGGCGATGGTAGAACCGGTAGCCTGCTGTCTGCATGGGTTTGAACGAGCTCCTGTTCACCCAGGAGATTCCGTATTGATCCTTGGAGCGGGGCAAATTGGCTGTATTCAATTGCAGCTCGCCAAATATTATTTGGCTGGGAAAGTGATGATAACAGATGTGAATGAGAACAGGCTGCTGCAAGCGAGGAGTTTAGGTGCAGATGTGGCTTTCCATCCAGCAGCTGAGCCGGTTGAAAACCGGGTGATGAAAGAAACAGATGGAAAGGGAGCAGACCTCGTTATTATTTCTGTTGGGAGCAGTGCGCTTTTAAAAGAGGCGTTTCAGGCTGTAGCGCGAGGCGGGACGATTTTGGTGTTTGCTCATTTTCCAAAGGGAGATGTGGCCATTCCTGCTGAACGATTTTTCAATGATGAAGTGAAGGTAGTAGGAGCCTATTCCTCGCATCCATATCATTATCGTGAAGCCCTTGAGCTTTTGAAAGCAAAAGTGGTCAACACTGAAAAGATGGTAACGCATCGTTATCCGTTAAGCCAGCTGCTTCAGGCGATAGAATGTGCGAGGCATCCTGAGGGTGAGAGCGTCAAAATCATGATGTATCCAGATGAATGAGTGTATGAGATTAAAAGAGAAAGAGAAGTTCTTTGGAAAAGGGCTTTGCCTTTCTCTTTTTTTCTGACAAAAGATGAAAACGCTTAAAAATGAGAGAGAAATGCTTGACTTCGATGACACTTAAACGTATGATAATTACAAATGTAACACATAAGAACAAATGTAAAGGGGAGAGAAGAAATGCAAAAACAAATCACTTTGCCTGAACAGATTAGTCATGAGAAATTAGCAGATTTATATAAACAAATGTGGTTAGTGAGATATTTTGATGAAAAGGTCGATCAATTCTTTGCAAAAGGACTTATCCATGGCACCACTCATTTATGTGTTGGACAGGAAGCGTCAGCTGTTGGATCGATTGCCGTATTAGAAGATAAAGATAAGATCGTCAGCACACACAGGGGACACGGTCACTGTATTGCAAAAGGGGCCGAGGTTAATAAAATGATGGCTGAATTGTTTGGACGTGAAACCGGCTATTGTAAAGGAAAAGGCGGCTCCATGCATATTGCGGACTTAGAAAAAGGAAATCTTGGGGCAAATGGAATCGTTGGCGGCGGTATCCCGCTGGCAACAGGTGCAGCGCTCACATCTAAAATGAAGCAGGAAGGCTTTGTTGTTCTTTGTTTCTTCGGAGATGGCGCCACAAATGAAGGCAGCTTCCATGAAGCATTAAACCTTGCGTCTATTTGGGATTTACCAGTTGTGTTTATTTGTGAAAACAACCAGTACGGCATGTCTGGCCCTGTGAAAGAAATGATCAACATTGAAGACATTTCAACAAGAGCAGAAAGCTACGGAATGCCAGGGAAAACGGTTGATGGAAATGACATGGTCGAAATTATGAACACAGTTGATGAAGCAGTCAGCCGTTCGAGAGCGGGAGAAGGCCCATCACTCATTGAAATGAAAACATACCGCTGGAAGGGTCACTCTAAGAGTGATGCGAAAAAATACCGTACACGTGAAGAAGAGACAGAGTGGAGACAAAAAGACGGCATCAAACGCTTTAAGTCTCTCTTGATTGAACTGAATGTTTTGACAGAAGAGCAGGCAGCAAGCCTACAGGAAGAAGCAAAGCAGGAAATTGAAGCGTCTGTCGAATTCGCCAAAAACAGTAAAGAACCGTCAATTGACACACTATTAGAGGATGTATACGCCTAATTAGGAGGGGAATCACGTGACAAAAACAACAGTGAGAGAGATTTCGTATTTAGAAGCCGTTCGAGAGGCAATGAGTCAGGAAATGAGAGAAAACCAAGATGTCTTCATTTTAGGTGAAGATATCGGCGTATATGGAGGTGCTTTTGGTGTCACGCGCGGCATGATTGAAGAATTCGGGCCAGAGCGCGTTCGCAATACACCTATCTCAGAGGCTGCCATCGCAGGTGGGGCAGTCGGAGCGGCTTTAACTGGTATGCGTCCGATTTTAGAACTTCAATTCTCTGACTTTATCACAATCGCAATGGATCAGCTTGTGAACCAAGCAGCCAAAACACGATACATGTTTGGCGGAAAAGGAAAGGTGCCGCTTGTCGTAAGAACACCAGCAGGATCAGGAACGGGTGCAGCGGCGCAGCACTCCCAAAGCTTAGAAGCGTGGATGGCGCATATTCCAGGACTTAAAGTGGTTCAGCCTTCAACAGCCTATGATGCAAAAGGACTTTTAAAAGCGGCGATGGATGATGACAACCCTGTCATTTTCTACGAGCACAAGCTTTTATATAAAACAATCGGTGAAGTGCCTGAAGAGCAATATTCCATTCCTCTAGGGAAAGCAGATGTGAAAAGAAGCGGGAAAGACGTCACGATTGTAGCAACAGCGATAATGGTACACAAAGCGTTAGAAGCGGCGAAGGAACTAGAAGCTGAGGGAATCGATGTTGAAATCATTGACCCAAGAACACTCGTCCCATTAGATGAAGAAACGATTATCGAATCTGTGAAGAAAACAGGTAAATGTATCGTCATTCATGAAGCGGTAAAACGAGGCGGCTATGGCGGAGAGATTGCAAGTATGATAGCGGAAAGTGAAGCCTTTGACTACTTAGATGCTCCAATTAAACGACTTGGCGGTCTTGCGGTCCCAATACCATACAACCCGACGCTGGAAAAAGCGGTCATTCCACAAGTGCCAGATATTATTGAAGCAGCAAAAGAGCTTGTGCGCTCTTAAGTAAAGGGGAGAAGATCATGCCAAAAGAGATATTTATGCCGAAGCTGAGCAGTACGATGGAAGTCGGCACCTTGCTTCAATGGTTTAAAGAAGAAGGAGATTCGGTTGAAATCGGTGAGCCTCTTTTTGAAATTATGACAGACAAGATCAATATTGAGGTGGAAGCCTATGATGATGGTATTTTTCTAAAGAAATATTATGAAGCCGATGATCAAATTTCAGTCAATGCTGTCATTGGATACATCGGAGAGGCAAATGAACAGGTACCAAGCGAACCGCCAGCACAATCAGATGAAGATTCACCAGACAGCAGCGAATCGTCTTCATCAGAAGCGGCTTCATCCAGTTCTACTGAAGCTCCAAAAACACCTAATGAAAAAGTACGTGCCACACCTGCGGCGAGAAAAACGGCAAAGGATCATCATGTAGCGATTCATGAGGTATCTGGCACAGGACCTAAAGGCAGAGTTCAAAAGCGTGACGTCGAGGCGGCCGTCCACTCTAGTGAGAAAGATCAGCGCGTGTCACCACTTGCAGAAAAAGTGGCTGCTCGTGAAGGAATCAATTTAGCGAATGTTGCTGGATCTGGTGCACACGGAAAAATTATGAAGAGTGATGTAACGGCAGCAGCTGCACAAACAGCAGAGTCTTCTCCAGCGAAAACACAAAAACTAGCTGGCATGAGAAAAGTGATCGCTGATAGGATGTCACAAAGTGCCTTTACAGCACCGCACGTGACATTAACAAGTGAAATCGATATGACAAAAGCGAAAGAAGTACGCAAACAGCTATTGCCAGCGATTGAAAAAGAGACAGGCTACAGATTGTCATTCACAGAAATTATCATTCATGCGGTCAGCAACGTACTCACACGCCACCCGCATATCAATATGACGTTTGAACAAAATGAGCTCCATTTCCATGATGAAGTGCACATTGGTCTCGCTGTCGCTGTAAAAGATGGCTTAATGGTTCCAGTCATTTCTCATGCGAACCAAAAAGGGTTAAGACAGCTGACAAAAGAGGCGAAAGAAATCGGCCGAAACGCACGTGACCAAAAACTGCTGCCAGACCAGCTGAAAGGGTCCACTTTTACCATTAGTAACTTAGGGATGTATGCCATTGATACCTTTAACCCGATTATTAATCAGCCGGAAGTGGCGATCTTAGGGGTTGGGCGCATTCAAGAAAAAGCTGTTGTAGTAGATGGAGAAATTCAGGTGCGGCCGATGATGGGCGTTAGTTTATCGTTTGATCACCGAGTGGTAGATGGCGCACCAGCGGCTGCCTTTTTAACAGATCTTAAAAAAGTGCTTGAACAACCATTTGAATTGTTAATGTAGGAGATGAATCGGATGACGAAAACGTATGATCTGACAGTCATTGGCGGAGGGCCTGGCGGGTATACTGCCGCCCTTCAAGCAGCTGAGCGTGGACGGAAGGTCGCATTGATTGAAGAGGATTTTCTAGGCGGTACTTGTTTAAATCGGGGCTGTATTCCTTCAAAGACGCTGCTCAAACATGCAGAAGTCATTGAATCAATTGAGAAGGCGAAAAGCTGGGGAATTGAAACAGGTGATTTGGTCCTTTCCTTCGATAAAATGAGAAAGCGCAAAGATGACGTCATTGAAAAGCTCAGAGGCGGAATTGCCTTTTTATTAAAGCAAGGAAAGATTGATGTATATAACGGCAGAGGTACAGCTGTTACAAAGCACCGGATTGAGATTGAAAAGCAAGATGGGGCAGAATCGATCGAAACGAAAGAACTCATCATTGCTACTGGATCTTCACCTGCCATTCCGCCAATACCGGGCCTTAAAGACATTCAATTTGACACAAGTGATACAATCTTTGACATTCCAGATATTCCGGCTTCTGTCGTCATCATTGGCGGCGGTGTCATTGGACTTGAGCTGGCTTGTATCTTCCAGAGTCTTCAATCAAAAGTCACGATTATCGAAGCGGCTCCGTCTATTATTCCGCAAGAGGATGAGGAAGCATCTAAGCTGCTAGAAAGAGAATTAAAGAAAAAAGGCATCCATATCGCGAAAAAAACCACTGTGACAGAGGTGACGGAAAGCGAAGGAATCAAAGCGGTTCATGCATCAGACGATAAAGGAGAGACGCATATCTTT
Source organism: Bacillus sp. FSL L8-0654 (assembly GCF_038629965.1). Taxonomy (NCBI): domain Bacteria; kingdom Bacillati; phylum Bacillota; class Bacilli; order Caryophanales; family Bacillaceae; genus Bacillus; species Bacillus sp. FSL L8-0654. The sequence goes on from NZ_CP152026.1 coordinate 1,209,398, forward strand.
ACGGCTGAAAGACTGCTTGTTTGTGTAGGAAGAAGACCTAGCGTTTCTGCTGTCAGCCAGCTTGACCTTCAGTTGGATGGTCCTTTTATCAAGGTGAACGACAAGATGCAGACAAGCGTGGAAGGTGTCTATGCAGTTGGAGATGTCGCTGGCGGCTATCAGCTTGCTCACGCAGCGATGGCAGAGGCCGCTGTTGCGGTCAGTAATATTTGCGGTGTGTCTGAAAAAATAAATGCTGATATCATGCCTAGATGTATTTATACATTACCAGAGGTAGCAAGTGTTGGTCTAACTGAAAAAGAGGCAAAAGCCAAAGGACTTAACGTGCGGGCAGAACGATTTGATTTAGCAGCAAGTGGTAAAGCACTAGCGGCAGGCGAGCAAACAGGTTTTATTAAATTGGTATACGATACAGCCTATGGTGAAGTGATTGGTGCGACGATGGTTGGCCCGCACGTCACAGAGATGATTTCAGAAGCTTCCTCCTTTATGTATTTAGAAGGAACAGCAGAAGAGATGGCGAAAATGATTCATCCGCATCCGACCATCTCAGAAGGTTTTTATGAAGCAGCACTTGATATCGTGAGTAAGCTGAGAAAATAAATGCCAAACAAGGGATAGGGAGGAGATGCATGTGCACGTCCAGCTTCATCAGAAAGCGGCACTTGTGACAGGTAGCACAGATGGATTTGGAGAAGCCATCTGCCTGGCTTTAGCCCGGGCAGGTGCACATGTTTTTTTACACACGTTTCATGATGAATCAAAGGCTAAAACCATTTGTGAAGACATTCAAAAAATGGGCGGTCAAGCGAGTATCATTCAGAACCCGCTGGAAACGCCGCGTGATGCCGCGCGAATGCTGAGGCAAGTGATTGATACATGCGGTAAACTGGATATTTTGGTCAATCAAGCTGAACAAGGAGCGGACGCGGAGCTTGATGACGTGAGCCCAGATGAGTGGGTGGATGAAGTGGAATCGGCTGTGAATACCGTCTTTCTTTCCAGCCAGGCTGCCGTATGGCATATGGTTGATCAGAGGCAAGGCTGCATCATTAATATATCGTCATCAGGCAGTATCACAGGGGATGGCGGGATCTCACATGCTACATCAAATTCTATGCTGAATGCCATGACAAAAGGGTTAGCAAGAGAATTTAAGGACAAAGGTATCCGGGTGCTTGCGCTGCTGCCGCCGCCTCTCGATTTGGTTCCTGATACAGAGCAAATCAAGGAGACTGTGGCCCATATGACGGTGTTTCTCAGTACATCCTATGGTGCATTTACAGATGGCGCGGCGATTATGCTTGATGGGGGTGAGAGTGCTGGCTAATGTTCAAAAACCAGTTCTCATCGTTGGCGGAGCCCAAGGGATCGGAAAAGAAATTGCTGAGCGGTTTTTAAAAGAAGGGCACCAAGTCGCCGTGTCAGATATAGACGAAAAGGGACTTTCGCTCTTAAAGACACAGTATCCTCAGCTGCTGATATTTCAAGCTGACGTTTCATCGTGGGAAAGTGTTCAGCAAATGATATCAGCAGCTGAAAGGGAGCTGGGCGGTATTGCTCACCTTGTGTATTCAGCAGGAATGACAAAATCACTGCCTTTTTTAGAAGTCGATTTTTCACTTTGGAAAAAGACACTGGCTGTGAACTTATATGGTCTTTACTATTGCATCAAAGCGTTGGCACCCTATATGTGTGAGCGGCAGGAAGGCAGTGTTGTCATTATTGGATCGGGATCGGCAATCACCGGATCAGGCGGCGGTATTCAATATTATGCATCAAAAGCAGGAGCTTTTGGATTGATGCGTTCGCTCGTAAAAGAACTAGGCTCGCATCATATACGCATCAATGTGATTGCCCCCCGCGTCATTGAATCTCAAATGCTTGATACGCTCTATCCTACTGTAGAGGAGAAACGGCAGCTGCAATCACTTATTCCCATCGGAAGATTAGGAAAGCCTGAGGATATTGCGGGACTCACTTTATTTCTCACACGTGGCGAGGGGAGTTATTTGCACGGACAAATTATCCTGTTAGACGGAGGGAGAACGTATCAGCCGAAATATACTGAGGGAAAAAGAGCGGAGAGTTAATCGCTCTTTTTGTCATTTTCATAACAATTGTTCCAATTGGAAACGAATGTTTGGTATACTGGTAATCATAGTATATTAAAAGGATGATGTCACATGCTGAATTGGGAAGAAAGACGACAGCTCGTCAAAGTTGCTCATCTTTATTATACAGACGGGTGGACGCAGCAGGAAATTGCAAAAAAGCTCAATGTCTCAAGACCAGTCATTTCAAAGCTCTTACAAAAAGCGAAAGATGTGGGAATCGTTGAAGTGTACATTAAAGACGAAAGCATTCATACGGTGGAACTTGAAAAGCAGCTAGAAACAACCTTTCAATTAACAGATGCGGTCGTTGTTCCAAGTGTCGGGACAATGTCTGAGATGGTGAAGCGGGCAGTCGGTCAAGCAGGCGCCTATTATTTGTCTAAAAACATGAAAAATGCGGAGAAAATCGGCATTTCATGGGGCACGACGCTTGCTGAGCTTGTCAAAGAATATCCTTTTGAACGAAGAAATGATGTGAAGGTCATTCCTTTAGAAGGCGGAATGGGCAGGCAGGCGGTCGACATTCATGCCAATCAGCTGGCATATGAGCTGGCAAAGAAAATGAACGGCACGTGTTCCTATTTATATGCCCCTGCGATTTTAGAAACAGAAGAATTAAAAGAAAGGCTTATGGCGATGCAGGACATAGAAGCTGTGCTTGAAGAAGGCAGAAATGTGGATATTGCCCTCATCGGTATTGGCAACCCGCATAAAGGGTCAACTTTAAAAACAGTCGGTTATTTAAAAGAAGAGGACTTATCTGGTTTAAGGCAATCAGGGGCTGTCGGTGATATTGGCTTTCGTTTCTTTGATGGAGAAGGAAAACCTGTTCAAGATGAACTGAATCAAAAGGTCATTGGCTTATCGCTGGAACAATTAAAGAGCGTCAAAACGGTCATCGCTGTTGTAGAAGGAACCCATAAAGCTGAGAGCATTTTAGGGGCTTTAAATGGCGGCTTCATCCAAGTACTGGTGACAGACGAACTAACGGCGGCAGCCATTTTAAAGGAAGCATCCGTTCAATAAAAGACTGGCAGCGTTCGAATAGTATAACAAGAGCAACATCAAACGAGAAAGGAGCTGTGTATCTTGAAGAAAACCGAAATGGAAGCAAACCTACACTGTACTCGGTGCCAAGAAGAGACCCTCCACAGCATCGTTTATGTGAATGATCAGATGAAAAGCGTTGAGTGTACAGAGTGTCATCAAAAGATCAGTGTGCAAGTCGACATCATGAAGGAATTTTACAAGGAAGTATACGAGAAAATAGCAACAAAGCCAAAGCGGATCACGCAGGAATATAAGTCGAACCTGAATGGATTTATCTCAAGACTCCCAATCCGCGTGCTTAGTAAGCCATACCGGCTCATGAGATATTTAAACGAATCATACAAAGTGATCAAACAATATAAAAAATGAAGCAGAGACCGTTTAGCGCTCTGCTTCAGCGTGTAGGCAAACCCTCGCATTTTTTGTCAGGCCTCTGTTACTGTGCTCACGAATGTCACATTCTCTCCGCTCCGGTACTCGTCTTTCCTAGACTGCAAAGGTTTTCTATTACGCTGAGAAGAAGGAAAAAAAGCAGAGCACTGCTTAGTGCTCTGCTTTTTGTGCTTTTTTCATATAATAATAAATAGGCAGTCCGGCCATCCCGATCAGCATGGAGATCAGGCAGCTTTTCCAATCGGTGATCATGGTGCTGATTAAAACGAATAATGAACCGATAATCGCAATGATCGGTGTCAGCGGGTAAAGTGGTACACTGTACGCACGCTTCATTCCGCTGTTTTGTTTTCTCAGCTTAAAGACGGCGAAAAAGGCCATGACATAAAAGATGTAGATCATGAAAATCGACACCTCAGACAGCTTCTCTGGATTACTGACGATCATAAACACAATGGCGATCAAAATTTGCACAAATACAGCGATCCAAGGTGTTTTAAACGTTGGGTGAATCCGCGAAATCGCGTTGGCGAAAGGAATCTGCTTTCGCTCTGCCATCGCAAAAATCACACGTGGGAATGAAAGAACTTTTCCGTTCAAACAGCCAAAGATACTGATGATGATCCCAATACTAATGATTTTCCCGCCAATTGGTCCAAAGAGCATGGTAGCAGCAGTGCTTGTTGCATTTTCACCTAACTGGACGATTTGATCAGCTGGCAGCACGTGCAAAAGTGCGACATTTATAAAGAGATAACAAGCCGTCACGATTAAAATTCCGCCTGCCATCGCGCGAGGAAGCAGTTTCTCAGGGTTTTTCATTTCACCACCAAGCGCAGCAAGTAAAATCCAGCCATCATAGGCAAACAGCGTAGCCAAAATCGCTGCACCGAAGTTCATTTGAGCGATACTATCGTTGACGGCCATGAAGATGTTTTCGTTACCTTTCCATATGCCAAACACAATAATCGCGGCAATTGGGACAAGCTTTCCGATAGTGGTCAGCCCCTGAACAAATCCGCCGTATTTTGTTCCCATGATGTTAATAATACATAAAAATAAAACGGTGATAATGCCGATCGTTGTAGACCATAAAGTCGATAGAGAAAATAAATTGGCTAATAATGAACCAAAATAAAGACCAAGTGCACCAATGATGGCAGGTCCGTAAATAATAATCTGCACCCAGCCGCATAAGTAGCCCCAAAATTCACCATACACTTCTTCAAGATAGGCGTACAAACCGCCGGTTCTCGGGATTTGTGTACCAATTTCAGCGACAGTCAGTCCGCCTGCAAGGGTTAAGATTCCACCTAACAGCCAAGCGAATAATGCGATGTCTGAGCTTCCTGAATAGGAAAGGACGTTGCCTGGCTTCATAAAGACGCCTGAGCCGATAATGGTCCCGATGACAAGAGATAGGGCGAAAAATAAGCCGATGTCTTGTTTTAACGCTGGTTGTTCTTTGTTCATTACACACGACCTCCTGCATCACTTTCGTACGTTACTGTGACATGTATTTTGTTCATTGTAATACGATTTTAGGAAAACAAGAATTAAAAAAATTTTCTGATTTTCGTATTTGTATTTAAAAGTGTTCGTTTATTGGAGATATTAGGGTAAATGTTGTGTTAAAAACGAACAATGAAAGTTTATTTTTGATTTAATGTTAATTTAATGACCGGAAACCGAACATCCAGTAAACGTGCAGCCAAATGGTTGACTTTTTTTGAAAAATGAACTATTTTATTCATAAGGATAATATCTCGAATTCGAGATATTTTAAAATAGGAGTGAAAATAATGAAAATCAATGGGATTCATCACGTATCTGCGTTAACAGCCAATGCTCAGAAAAATGTTGATTTCTACCGCCAAATCCTTGGCTTGAAACTTGTAAAGAAAACAGTCAATCAGGATGACCCGTCTATGTATCATTTGTTTTATGGAGACGAGGTCGCTTCACCAGGAACAGAGCTTACATTCTTTGAAATTCCAATGCTTGCCCGCCGTTTGGAAGGGACAAATGCGATCACAAGCACAGGTCTTCTCGTTTCTTCTGAAGAGGCACTCACGTTTTGGGAAAAGCGGTTTGAAGATAAAGGCGTGCAGCAAGAAACAGCTTCTTTGAGAGGTGGAAGACCTGCTTTGCGTTTTAAAGACCCAGAAGGGCAGCAGCTGTTTTTAACAGTAGAACCGAATACGCAAGAGGCAGGCTCACCGCCAGTGCATGACGATATTCCGGCAGAGTTTGCGATTAGAGGTTTAGGTCCAGTTGAATTAACCGTTGCAGAAGCTGACAAGACGATCCGTGTTTTAACAGACATCCTTGGCTTCACCGAAAGAGCACGTGAACAATCAAATGATGGTGAGATCGTGACCATTTTTGAGTCAGGAAATGGGGGTGCTGGAACAGAAATTCATGTGATCGAAAAAACAGAAGGGCCTTCTGAACGTTCCGGCAGAGGAAGTGTGCATCACGTCGCATTTCGTGTGAAAGACGCAGAGGAGCTTGAAAAATGGTATGAAAAAATCTCAAAAGCAGGCTTCACGAACTCTGGTGTTGTAGAACGTTTTTACTTTAAAGCTCTTTACTTTAGAGAGCCAAATGGTATTTTATTTGAAATTTCAACAGATGGCCCTGGATTTACAGTCGATGAAGGGGTGGATGAGCTTGGCGATCAATTAGCCCTTCCGCCGTTCCTAGAGCATAAACGAGCAGAAATTGAACAAAGATTAACGCCAATTCAGTCGTCATAAAAAAACAGCTCATCAACTGAGCTGTTTTTTTATTAGGAACTGACCTGCTTAGATTCAGATTGTGTTAATGTGACCTGCTTTGTTTCTTGTTTTCCGTTTCGAATGAGGGTGATGCTTACGGTGTCTCCTACTTTTGCATTCGTGTATAGCTCATGACGTAATTCACTGCCAGTTTTGATTTGTTTCCCATTGATGCCGGTAATGACATCCTCTGACTTTAAGCCAGCTTTGGCGGCAGGTGAACCTGCGGCGATATCTTTGACATACACGCCTTTATCGAGCTGACTGGTTTTGAGTCCGAGAGTTTCTTTTTGATACACATTTGGAACTTGTTCGAGATCCAGCATGCTGATGCCGATATATGGACGTTCAATTTTTCCTTTTGCGAGAAGCTGATCAGCGATTGGTTTGACATCATTGATTGGCAGTGCGAACCCAATGCCTTCAACACCTGTTTCAGAGATTTTCATACTCGTGATCCCCACAACCTTTCCGTCTGTCGTCAGAAGCGGGCCGCCGCTGTTACCTGGGTTAATGGCTGCATCTGTTTGAATAACATTAATGCTGCTTTCGCCTGCTGATGTGTTCATAGAGACTGTTCGGTCGACACCGCTGACAATTCCTTGTGTCACCGTTCTTGAAAGATCTTCACCAAGCGGGTTTCCGATCGCAATGACGGTTTCTCCAGCACGCAGTGAGGAGGAATTGCCTAATGCCGCAACCTTCGTCACATGACTGCTGCTAATTTCCACAACGGCTAAGTCAGTGAGCGGATCAGCTCCAACCAGTTTTCCTTCAATGGTTTTGCCATCGTGTAAGGATACGGTTAGTTTATTTGCCCCTTCAATGACGTGGTTGTTTGTTAAGACATAGGCTTTATTGCCTGATTTTTTGAAAATCACTCCTGAGCCTGTACCGGTTTCTTCCTCTTGACTGCTTTTGTTTTGCTGTGATTCATCGAAAGGCGTATTGAAATCGCCAAAGTTCGTGTCTGGTTGAGTTTGTGCTTGGTAGTTTGTAATGCCGACAATAGCTGGTGATACATTTTCGACCATACTGGAGATGCTGCTTGATGAATTTGATGTTTGGACGGCTGTTGTTTTTGACGAATTCGTGTGATTTGTCGATACTGCTTCAGTTTTCGCTGCCGAATCATTTGCAGTGCTGTCTGATGAATGCTGAGCATATGGCGTAAGAACGTAGACACCTAACGCTAATGTACCGCCTACAACACCGCTGACAAATGGCTTAAACCAGCCGTTTGGCTTTTTCTGTTTTTGAGGTTGTTCAATTGTTTGTTTGTCATCATTGTGCTGTGTCATTTCAATCACTCTCTTTCAATGATTTTTTCATGTATGTGTTTGGGTGTTTTACCGTATGTGGTGGGGACTGACTTTATCGTATGAAAAAAGTGTGGGATAAAAATGAAAACATTGTGGGAAATTGTTAAAATAAGTAGTGAATCTAAGCAAGATAGAGGAGATTAAACTGTGGAGACAATTGGAATCATTGGATATGGAAGTATGGCTGATATGATGGTGCAAAAGTGGCTGGAAAATGGGGTGCTGGATGCTCATCAAATCATGATCCATACAAGAAGTGAAACGGAGCGCCTTCATCAGCTCAAAGAAAAGCACCAAGAAGTCAACATTTGTTCATTAGACGAACTTTCTGCGTCATGTGATATATTGTTTGTCTGCGTGCCGCCGCTTGCAGTACTTGATGTTCTGGATCAGCTGCCTTCTCAAGCGAGAGCGGTACATATTGTGTCAGTAGCAGCAGCTGTGACATTAGAAAAGTTACAGGCGCATACAACACAGCCAGTATCCAGATACATCCCAACACTCACGTCAGCTGTTGGGACAGGCGTATCACTTGTTGCGCATGGTGCAGCAGCAGGACGCGAGGAAAAGGAGCGTTTGCACCGTCTGCTTTCAGCTTTTAGCATCGTCAGGGAAGTAGGAGAAGACCGGTTTGATGCGGCGAGCAATTTGACAAGCTCATCTCCTGGTTTTATCGCTGCTCTTTTTGAAGAAATGGCGAAAGCGGCTGTGAGAAATAGTGATCTTTCCTTAGAGGAAGCGAATGAATTTTTAACGTATGCCCTTTTAGGAACTGGCCAGATCCTCGTAGAGCGAGGCCTAACCTTTGCTGAAACTGTCGATAGAGTGGCGACAAAAGGGGGAATTACAGGAGAAGGTGCTGAGGTCATTCAACAGCAGGCACCTCAGATGTTTGATGATTTATTTACACAAACCATGAAGAAATATGAACAGCTGAAATCGCAGATTAACGAAGCGGATAAACACCACTAAAGACATAGTTAGTGGTGTTTTATTTGTTAAAAAAAACCTTTCTAAAAAAGCCTTTTGACCTGTATTATCTAAGTCTAAACTCCTTATTTTCGGACATTGTATTGAAAAATCAATCAAGTTCTCATATAATTTTTTAGAAAATTTAGAAAAATATACACAAATTTTATGTTTAATTAAAGGGGGATGGGAATGAAGCTCTATGTATCTGTCGATATGGAGGGGATTACTGGTCTAGCTGATCATACATTTGTTGATTCGCGCCAGCATAACTATGAGCGGGGCAGACGCATTATGACAGGTGAAGTGAATGCTTGTGTAGAAGCGCTTCTTCAGCATGGTGCCACCGACATTTTGGTGAATGACAGTCATTCTAAAATGAATAATCTTTTGATCGAAGAACTGCATGAAGAGGCAGTTCTCATATCAGGTGACGTAAAGCCTTATTCAATGGTGCAAGGATTGGATCAAACCTATGATGCAGCTGTTTTCTTAGGCTATCATGCAAGGGCATCAATGAAAGGTGTGATGTCGCACAGTATGATTTTTGGTGTCAGACATTTTTACATAAATGATCATCCAATTGGGGAAATGGGCTTTAATGCGTATGTTGCAGGCTACTATGGTGTGCCGGTGATTCTTGTTTGCGGGGATGATCAAGCAGCACGTGAGGCAGAAAAGCTGATGCCTGGTGTGAAAACAGTGGCAGTGAAAGAAACCATCTCAAGATCTGCTGTGAAATGCTTACCTCCTGCCAAAGTCAATAAACAAATCTCGCAGCAAGTGGAAGCCGCGATGAAACAGATTGATCAAATGAAGCCGCTGACGCCTCCTGATCAGCCGCTGCTTAAGATTGAGTTTGCCAATTATGGACAAGCTGAATGGGCGAATTTAATGCCGGGTACTGCCATCATAGAAGGAACAACGACGGTGACGTACCAAGCAGACAATATATTAGAAGCCTATCAAGCGATGCTTGTCATGACAGAGCTTGCCGCACGTACAACATTTTGTTAAGTGAGGGGGAGACAGCAGATGGCCAGCTTTTTGTTCAAGCGTTTTATTGCGATGATTGCTACGATCTTAACGATTACGACTTTAACGTTTATTTTAATGAAGGTCATCCCAGGATCGCCTTTCAATGAAGAACGAAATACAAACGAAACCGTCCAGCGAAACCTCGAAAGCTACTATCACTTAGACGAACCACTCTATGTTCAATATGTCATCTATTTAAAATCCATTGTTACCTTTGATTTTGGTCCTTCCATTAAAAAGCCTTCTGAAAGTGTCAATGATCTATTGGCGAGAGGCTTCCCAGTCTCATTAGAACTTGGTCTTATCTCGATATTGATTGCTGTCATCTCTGGCATCCTGCTAGGGGTTATGGCTGCCCTCCGGCATAATGGTTTGATTGATTACATCGCCATGACGATTGCTGTATTCGGTATATCCATTCCAAACTTTATCTTTGCTACCTTATTAATTCAGCAGCTTGCTGTCAATTTGAAGCTCTTTCCTACAGCGATGTGGACAAGTCCAATGCATATGGTGCTGCCTACAATCGCCCTTGCTGTCGGCCCAATGGCGATTATCGCCAGGTTAACGAGGTCGAGCATGATTGAAGTGCTGTCACAAGACTATATCCGTACGGCCAAAGCAAAAGGACTTTCTCCCTTTAAAATTGTATTTAAGCATGCGCTTCGGAATGCACTTTTACCCGTTGTGACCATTCTTGGAACACTTGTCGCAAGTATTTTAACAGGAAGTTTTGTCATTGAAAAAATATTTGCCATTCCTGGAATGGGAAAATACTTTGTCGAGAGCATAAACAACCGTGATTATCCTGTCATCATGGGAACCACTGTTTTTTACAGCATTATTTTAATCACACTTCTCTTCATTGTCGATGTGGCGTATCGTCTCCTTGATCCAAGGATTCAGCTGCATCAGAAAGGAGGAAAGGCATGAGTATACACCTTCAGCATGATCCACCGAACAGGCATCCTGAAGTGCCGGACGAATGGTTTTCTCCACGAGAGCAAAAGAAAACAGAAGCCCATGCCATTAAAAGACCCTCTCTTTCCTATTGGGCAGATACATGGAGGCGGCTGAAGCAAAATAAGCTTGCGATGTTTAGTCTATCGGTTCTGATTTTTCTTTTTGTCATGGCAGTCTTAGGTCCATTGCTTGCACCAAATAGTGTGACAGAGCAGCGTCTTTCGATGCAAAATCTGCCGCCCTCGGCTGCTCATTGGTTTGGAACAGATGAGCTTGGACGAGATGTGTTTACTCGTACTTGGTACGGAGCTCGCATTTCGTTATTTGTGGGTGTCATGGCAGCCTTGATTGATTTTGCCATCGGTGTGATTTATGGGGGCATAGCCGGTTATAAAGGCGGACGCTATGACCATGTCATGATGCGGATTGTCGAGGTGCTCTACGGACTTCCTTATTTACTTGTCGTCATTTTATTGATGGTGCTCATGGGTCCAGGGCTTGTCACCATTATTGTAGCGCTCACTGTCACCGGATGGATTGGAATGGCAAGAATTGTGAGAGGTCAGGTTCTTCAGCTGAAAAGCCAGGAATATGTCCTTGCCTCAAAGACCTTTGGTGCCAAAAGCCTGCGGATCATTCGCCGCAACCTGCTGCCGAATACGATGGGGCCGATTATCGTCCAAATGACCCTGACTGTGCCGACCGCGATATTTGCTGAAGCGTTCCTAAGCTTTCTCGGTTTAGGTATTCAAGCACCGTTTGCAAGCTGGGGCGTGATGGCCAATGATGCTTTGCCGACTGTGCTGTCAGACAATGGACATTGGTGGCGTTTATTTTTTCCGGCATTTTTTATTTCACTCACGATGTTTTGCTTTAACAATTTAGGTGATGGCTTGCAAGATGCGCTTGATCCAAAGATGAAGAGGTGATGGCGCTTTGAAAAAAGTTCTACAAATCATCGATCTGCACGTCAGCTTTCGGACATACGGCGGTTCAGTTCAAGCAGTACGCGGAGTGAATGTCGATGTATATGAAAAAGAAACCTTAGCCATTGTGGGAGAATCAGGCTGCGGAAAAAGTGTGACATCACAAAGCATTATGAGGCTTCTGCCTGCATACAGCGCGCATGTCGATCAGGGAGAAATCTGGTTTCAAGACCGCAACTTGCTGTCATTATCTGAAAAAGAAATGCGCGCCATACGAGGTGTCGATATTTCGATGATCTTCCAAGATCCGATGACGGCACTGAACCCTACCTTGACAATAGGGGATCAGCTGATGGAGGCGGCGAAGGAACATCAAAAGCTGACGAAAAAAGAAGTGAAAGAAGCTGCCATACAGATGCTTGATTTGGTTGGTATTCCGCAGCCGAAGGAGAGATTAAAGCAATACCCGCACCAATTCAGCGGGGGAATGAGGCAGCGGCTCATGATTGCCATGGCACTGATTTGTGAGCCAAAGGTGCTGATCGCAGATGAACCGACGACCGCGCTGGATGTGACCATACAGGCACAAATTTTAGAACTGTTTAAAGAGATTCAGAGGAAAACAGGGGTTACCATTATCTTAATCACACACGACTTAGGGGTCGTAGCCCAAGTCGCCGATAGGGTAACGGTCATGTACGGAGGGAAAATGGTTGAAACCGGAACAAGGCAAGATATTTTTTACAGTCCGCAGCATCCTTATACAAAAGGACTCCTGCAATCCGTTCCAAGACTTGATATGAAAGATGAACTGATTTCGATTGAAGGAAGCCCGCCTGATTTATTTGCACCGCCAAAGGGCTGTCCGTATACCGATCGCTGCCCGGCTGCCATGAAAGTGTGTGATCATATCATGCCGCACGAAACGCAGCGGTCACCTACTCATACAGTGCATTGCTGGCTCCAGGATGAGCGAGCGAACCAAGCGATGTTATCTTCAACACAAAGGGGGAGTTTTTGATGAGAAAAAAAGGGTGGATCATTAGTGTTTGTTTGTTCATCATCATGCTGCTCGCAGGATGTACAGCCAATGAGCAAGCAGGTAAAGGATCATCAAGCAACAAGGATGAAAAGAAAGTATTAACCTTAAATAACGAAAACGAACCGACGTCATTTGACCCGCCGATTGGTTTTAATAATGTATCGTGGCAAGGTCTGAATAACTTAATGGAGGGATTAACAAGACTGAATGAAAAGCACGAACCATCTCCTGCAATGGCGGAAAAATGGGAAATTTCAGAGGATGGAAAAACGTACAAATTTCATTTAAGAGACGGCATCAAGTGGTCGAACGGTGATCCAGTGAAAGCGAGTGACTTTGAATATGCGTGGAAGCGTCTGCTTGATCCGAAAACAGGCTCTTCTGCATCGTTCTTAGCTTACATGATTGAAGGCGGAGAGGCATTTAACAGCGGAAAAGGAAAGAAAGAGGATGTAAAAGTCAGTGCTGAAAATGACAAAACGCTAAAGGTCACACTGGCATACCCGCAGAAATCGTTCTTAAATATGACCGCAAACCCTGCCTTTTTCCCTGTCAATGAGAAGGTAGCAGAGAAGGATCCAAACTGGGCAAAGGATGCCAAAACCTTTGTTGGGAATGGACCATTTCAGCTGACAGATTGGAAGCATGATGAAAGCTTCACTATGGAAAAAAGTGAGACGTATTGGGACAAAAAATCAGTCAAGCTGGATCAGGTAAAGTGGCTGATGATCAGCGATCGAAACACTGATTATCAAATGTATCAATCGGGAGATTTAGATACTGCCTTCGTTCCAGCAGAACAAAGTGAAAATTTGCTGAAAAATAAAGATGTACAAATTGAAGATCAGGCTGGACTGTTCTTTTATCGTCTGAATGTGAACATGGAACCTTTTCAAAATAAGAACATTCGCAAAGCCTTTCAAATGGCGATCAATCCGCAAGATATCGTGGATTATGTCACGAAAAATAAAGAGAAGCCAGCCCGCGCCTTCGTTTCACCGGGGATTCTAGATTCAAAGGGTGATGATTTCAGAGAAGCTGGCGGCGATCTTGTCAAACAAGATACGAGTGAAGCTGCGAAGCTATTAGAAAAAGGGCTGAAAGAAGAAAACTATTCAAAGCTGCCGCCCGTCACATTAACATATAGCACAAAGCCTGAGAACAAGAAAAAAGCTGAAGCCATCCAGCAGCAACTAAAAGAAGCGCTGGGTGTGGACGTGAAGCTTGCAAACATGGAAGCCAATGTATTTGCAGAAGATCAAAAGGCGCTGAAATTTCAATTCTCGCAAAGTTCATTTTTAGCAGACTATGCAGATCCGATTAATTTCCTAGAGAGCTTTCAAACAGGGAATGCGATGAACCGGACTGGATGGTCAAACGACACCTATGATCAGCTGATGAAAAAGGCGAGAAAGGAAGCAGATGAACAAAAAAGAAACAGCATTCTTCATGATGCAGAGGCACTTCTCATTGAAGAAGCACCGATCATTCCAATTCATTTTTATAACCAAGTTCATTTGCAAAAAGAGGGCGTGAAGGGAATTGTCCGCCACCCTGTTGGGTATATCGATTTGAAATGGGCACAAGTAGATGGAGAGTAATTGAAGGGAATGAGGGACACGGACGTTTTGAACAAAAGCGTCTCAGCGCGGACAAACCCTCGCATTCTTTGTCAGTCCTGCGCTTCGGTGCTCATGAATGTCAAATTCGCTCCGCTCCGATGCTCGCCCTTCCTAGGGCTGCAAAGGTTTTCAGGTCACGCTGAATAGAAGACAAAGGGCTAAAATATAGATCATTTTAGCCCTTTGTCAACAATATGGGACGCTTTGAACAAAGCGTCTGTTCCTTTATTTGTTCATGTTATGGAGAAAATGCCCATAGATTGTAAGAAATAAAGAGAAAGAGGGGATTTTCATGAACCAGCTGCCAGCGGCGCTTCAAACAGGGGATACGGTGGGGATTATCGCACCAGCAAGCCCGCCTGATGAATTGAAATTAGCAAAAGGGATTGCCTTTTTAGAGAGCCTTGGGCTAAAGGTGAAAAAAGGGAAGTATCTCGATTCCCGGTACGGGTATTTAGCAGGGCGTGATCATGAAAGAGTGGAAGATCTTCATGGCATGTTTCAAGATCCAGAAGTCAAAGCAGTTATTTGTGCCTGCGGAGGGTACGGAACTGGAAGACTTGCGGAAGCCATTGATTATGACCTCATTCGCCGGAATCCAAAAATCTTTTGGGGTTATAGTGACATTACGTTTTTACATACGGCCATCCAGCAGCAGACCGGTCTTGTGACCTTTCATGGTCCAATGCTTTCCTCTGATGTGGGGCTTGAAGAGGTCCATCCGTATACGAAGGATACCTTTTTGCAGCTGTTCACGCCGAAGGCCTTTACGTATACGCATCACTTGTCACCTCTTCATACCTTCTACCCCGGCACCGCTTCAGGTGACATCATAGGAGGGAATCTTGCTCTCATCGTGACAACACTTGGTACACCTTTTGAAATTGATACGAAGGGAAAGCTGTTGTTCATTGAAGATATTGACGAAGAGCCTTATAAAATCGATCGTATGATGCAGCACCTCACCTCTGCTGGAAAATTGGATGATGCGGCTGGATTCATCATTGGAGATTTTCATCAATGTGAACCAAAAAAGAAAGACCAATCCTTAACCTTGGAACAGCTGTGGGAAACCTATATTGTGCCGCAAAAGAAACCCGCACTCGGCGGCTTTCGGATCGGTCATTCATCACCGAACTTTGCCTTTCCGATGGGCGTGCAGGCTACACTAGATGCTGCAGGGAAAAAACTGCACATTTCTCCAGGCGTTGCAGCGAAAGAGGCGATCAAATGAAAATTGTCGATGTTCGTACATGCAGAACAAGTGTACCGCTAAAAAAGCCTTTCAAAACTGCTTTAAGAACGGTGTATGACGCAGCATCTCTGATCGTTATCATCACATATGATCAAGGTGATGTCAGCTACGGAGAGGCAGTTCCCACATCGGTGATTACAGGAGAAACGCTGGAAAGCATCGACTATGCCATCTGTGAAGTGATCAGACCCATTTTGCTCGGGGCTTCCTTGGCAGAGTATGAACAAATCTTTTCTGCTATGAACCGCGTGCTCGCAAGCAACACAAGCGCAAAAGCTGCAATCGATATGGCCATTTATGATGGGTTAGCAAAGCAGGCAGGACTTCCGCTTTATCAATACCTTGGCGGATATCGTCATCAGCTCGAAACCGACTATACGGTCAGTGTAAACCGGCCGCTTGAGATGGCAGAAGATGCGAAGCAATACGCAGCTGAAGGTTTTCAGACGTTAAAGATCAAAGTAGGAAAAGATGATATACACACGGACATTCAGCGGATCAAACGGATTCGAGAAAAAGTCGGACCGGATATTCAGATCAGGCTCGACGCCAATCAGGGCTGGACATGGAAGGAAGCGATCACAGCTATTCGAAAAATGGAAGCGCTGAATATTGAATTAGTAGAACAGCCAGTGCCGAAAGAAGATATCGAAGGCCTGCGTCGTGTGACGGAAGCAACTGAAACATTGATTATGGCAGACGAAAGCATTTTCAGTTTTCATGATGCGATCAAGGTGCTTGAAACGAGAAGCTGTGATCTGATCAATTTAAAATTAATGAAATCAGGCGGCATAAAAGAAGCATTAAAAATCAATGCCCTTGCCGAAGCATACGGTGTTCAGTGCATGGTTGGCAGTATGATTGAGTCAAAGCTTGGCATTACAGCAGCGGCACATTTCGCCGCAAGCCAGCCGAATATTACCCGCTGCGATTTTGATGCCCCGCTTATGCTGAAAGAGGACATGATAGACGGAGGAATCGTGTACAAAGGAAAAGATATATTTTTACCGCTGCATCATGGGTTAGGCATTCAAGGGGTGAAAGGAGTCTCATGATGATATACGAATCAAAGGTTCCAGTCGCTAACGTATGGACAGCGCCGCAGTCTCCCCGAGAAATCGATCGAAAGGTACTTCAGGACTCCATCAACATCAAAGAATGGATTGACCAGCAAACATATGAAGAAAAGCTGGCTTTATGTGAAGAAAATTTGATTCAATCTCAAGTACTGCTCGGCGGACGAGTGATTGGATTAGAAGAGATAGATGGCTGGATGAAAGTCGTCATACCACAGCAGGCCAGCCGGAAACATCCGCAAGGCTATCCAGGCTATATACCTGCTGAGCAATTAAAACAAGTAACAGAGGGAAATGCGTCAGCTGCATCTCTTATCGTTTGTCAGAAAAAAGCCACACTCTATCAAAACGGGGAACCTGATATGGAGATTAGCTTTTTAACAGAGCTGGCAGCCGCCAAAGAAACAGATGATCAATTTCATGTTGTCACCCCATTAGGAATAAGAGAAATCAACAAAGCGGATGTACGCCCAGTATCGCAAGCTTTCTCTATGACCGGCAAAGATGTCGTAGACGCAGGAAAACAATTTATTGGCCTTTCTTATTTATGGGGAGGCATGAGCAGCTTTGGCTATGATTGTTCAGGCTTTGCTTACAGCATGTACAAAGCGTGCGGATATCTTTTGCCGAGAGACGCAAGTGACCAAGCAGTTCAAGGAACGCCGGTTACATCAAGCCATTTAGAACAAGGCGACTTGCTGTTTTTTGCAAATGAAAACGGAAAGGGAGCGGTCCGCCATGTAGGGATCTACGCTGGGGACGGGATGATGCTTCATTCGCCTAAAACCGGCAGACAAATTGAGCTTCTTTCCCTTTCTGGCACTTCGTATGAAAAGGAATGGGCAGGTGCAAGGCGGTATTTACCAAGTGAGAGGAGGAGCGAACATGACAGTTGAACCACTTTTACAAGTAAACAACCTCAAAAAACATTTTCATCTATCGAAAGGGAGAACCTTAAAAGCGCTGGATGGTGTCTCTTTTCAGCTGAAACAAGGTGAAACCTTTGGTCTCGTTGGTGAGTCTGGCTGCGGCAAATCCACACTTGGAAAAGTGCTCATGCGTCTTTATGAACCTACAGATGGTGAAGCCTTATATGAAGGGAAAAGTCTTCACCACCTTTCTAAAAAAGAATCATTTGATTTCAACCGGCAAATGCAAATGGTCTTTCAAGATCCGTATTCCTCGTTAAATCCAAGACTGTCAGTAAAAGATATTATGCTTGAGCCAATGGAGATTCATCAGCTTTATGGGAGTCAAAAGAAAAGGATTGCCCGCGTGAAAGAACTGCTCGAAGCGGTAGGATTAAGCTATGATTTTGCCACCCGCTATCCGCACGAATTTAGCGGAGGACAAAGGCAGAGAATCGGCATTGCAAGAGCACTTGCCTTAGCGCCAAAATTTATTGTGGCAGATGAGCCGATTTCTGCACTAGACGTCTCCGTTCAAGCGCAGGTCGTGAATCTGCTGAAAAAACTGCAAAAAGAGGAAGGATTAACATTTCTCTTTATTGCACATGACTTGTCGATGGTGAAATATATTAGTGACCGGATCGGTGTGATGTATTTAGGCCATCTCGTCGAGTTGACGACAAGTGATGCATTATATCAAACACCGCTTCACCCATATACACAAGCCTTGCTGTCTGCAATCCCCATTCCAGATCCTGACGTAGAGGACAAGCGCAAAAGGTTTATTTTAAAAGGAGAAATTCCAAGTCCAGTGAACCCGCCAAGCGGCTGTGTATTTCGAACAAGATGTCCTGCCGCGATGGATGTGTGTGCTGAAAAAAAGCCGGCATTACAAGCGGTGGAAGAAGGACATGAAGTCGCCTGTCATTTATATAATAGAAAATAGGACAAGCTAGACAAAAGCCAGCAAGTAGACAAGCTGTTCTACATGCTGGCTTTTTTAATAGATGAACGCCGAATAGGCAATGTGCAGCATCTGAAAGAGCCGCCGGATTTAATAATTTCAGAAAATTCCACTTCAATAACGGTGTATCCGTGAGCGGTTAACGCAGCATTTGTTTCTTGGTTGCTGGGCAAGCTGATCACTTTTTTCTGCCCAATGGATAAAACATTTGGTCCAAGTGTGAATTGCTCTTGTTCGCTGATTTCAATCAAATCATAATACGTTTTGAGCAGCTGGAGATCCTTTTGCTTAAACGCTTCAGGATAAATGATGATCTCGTTATGAGACAGAATATTCAGCACACAATCAAGATGCAAAATGTGAGGAGGAAGGTGAATCGGAATGATGTCATGATCCGGCAGTTCCTTTTTGAGCTGGTAGATAGCGGCTGGACTAGTTCTTTTGCTCGTGCCAACAAACACACGGTTCTGATCCACAAGCACATCGCCGCCTTCAATCGTTCCGTCTGTCAAAGTGACAGCTGACCACCCTTTTGCGTGTGCCCATTCTTTTAGGTATTGTTCTTCCCCTTGCCGAACCGGAGCGGCCATACTTGAAACAAACAGTGTATGTCCAATCGTAAACCCAATATCCCGAGTGAAGACTTGCTCAGGGAAGCGGTCATTCGCCGGGAGCAGGATGGGCCGTACTTGATTCTCTTTAAGGGTTTGGATCAATTGCTTATGCTGAGCGACTGCTTTCATTTGAGAAATATTTTCTTTCGCAAAATGTTTCTGGGTTTCGTTAATAATTTGTTTGATTTCCATATAAATAGGACTGCATAAAAGAACTTCTTCTAAATCGTCGTATTCACTCATGCATTGCGGCATTTTGTATAATTGCTCTGCTCTCATAGAATCCATCAAATGGCCTCCTTGTTCATTCATAGTTCTATTATTCCTTCTTCTAGCCATGGTTGAAACATTTCCGAAAGAAAATCTCTCACATAAGACTAAAGCTAAAAGTTTAGACAAACCTAAAAGAATAGTGTTTAATAAAAGTCGTTCCGCATCCACGAAAACAGCAAGAAGGAGCTATGATGATGAGTGAAGAAAATTTCAAATACTGCAAGGAATCGAAAGTTGTTAAAACCAGCAGGGTATTCCCTCTCGATACGAATAACCACCAAACGTTATTTGGCGGGAAATTAATGAGTTATATAGATGACATTGCCTCCATCTCGGCTGCAAGACACAGCCGCAGTGAAACGGTCACAGCTTCAATGGATTCTGTTGACTTTTTAGAGCCGATTGGACAAAAGGAGTCCGTATGCTTGGAATCCTATGTCACATGGGTGGGTACGTCTTCTATGGAAGTGTTCGTCAAAGTCATTAAAGAAAACTTGATGTCTGGAGAACGCAGACTCGCAGCAACTTCATTTCTGACATTTGTCTCATTAGATGAAAACGGAAAGCCTAAACGAGTCCCGCAGGTGATGCCGGAAACAGAGGAAGAGATCATGCTTCATCAAACAGCGAAGCAGCGGGCAGAGGAAAGAAAAAGCCGCCGAAAGCATAGTAAGGCGCTTGCTGACGCACTTGGGACAGATAAGCCTTGGGCGTAAAAATCACCCTTTAAGCGGTGATTTTTTTCTGTTCCAGTATCTTGCATGGCAAGATAGTGTATGGTAAGATAAAGCTATCTTGTGATGCAAGGTACTGGAATCGGAGGAACAATCATGACAACATCCACACAAATGCTAAAAGGAATTTTAGAAGGCTGCCTGCTGTCGATTATTTCTGAGGGTGAAATTTATGGGTATGAAATGACGAAGAAGCTCGCGCATTATGGGTTTGATCAAATAAGTGAAGGCAGCATCTATCCGATTTTGCTGCGTATGCAAAAGGAACAGCTGGTGACCACCGTCACAAAAGCGTCAGCGACCGGCCCGAAAAGGAAATACTATACGCTCACACAAGCGGGAGAACAAGCGCTCACAGAGTTTATTGACCGCTGGAATGAGCTTTCAAAAAATGTAAACCGCTTATTACAAAAAGGGAAGTGAGATTATGGTATCAAAAGAAACAAGACACATTCTACTAGAGCTGCAACTTTATCTCATATCAAAGGGAAAAAATCAGGATGAAATCGATGAGCTGATGGACGAACTGACAGCACATGCGGTTGAGGCTGAAAAAGACGGCAAAACAGGTGAGGATGTGTTCGGCGGAGATCCGCGGAGCTATGCTGATGAACTGGCAAAAGAGCTGTCAGGGAATCATAAAGACTGGGTGCCATTCGTCAGTGCT
Source organism: Bacillus sp. FSL L8-0654 (assembly GCF_038629965.1). Classification (NCBI taxonomy): domain Bacteria; kingdom Bacillati; phylum Bacillota; class Bacilli; order Caryophanales; family Bacillaceae; genus Bacillus; species Bacillus sp. FSL L8-0654. Next base: position 1,230,111 of record NZ_CP152026.1, read on the forward strand.
TTCTTAATTGGATCGCTTTTTTACATGATTTTAGCAGATGCAATCAGCCAAAACTTATCCTATTCTTGGTTTGCTTTGATTGGATATCCGCTCGTTTTAGTGGCCAATGTTATCATGATCATTGTGATGTTTAGAGCGTCCGCCTTTCAAACAAGCAGCCGGGTATTTCTCTACTTTTGGATGTTAGGAATCTTTCAGCTGACAGCGATGGTGACAATCAAACTATTGGATCAAAAAGTCGGCACACCACTACTTGTCCTTACTTCTGGCCAGAGGTGGGGCGTCATTTTGCTCATGCTGCTATGTATCGTTGTATTTAATGCAATCTTAAAGGCGAATGTCGTTTCATTGATTCCGATTATCTTTTTCGGACCGCAGCTCATCTTCGAATGGATTGGCTGGACGTCACCAAGTGTGATTTTGCTGCAAAGTCTGCTATCTATTGTGATTTTAATAGGGCTTATATTCATTGTACTGCGCCGGACAAATAAGAAAAATGAAAATACGAATGTAAACTGAGCACATCCTATCCGATGTGCTTTTCTTTTTCTAAAAAAATGTAGAAATGGAATTGTCTTTTTCATTACAATGGGGAGAGGACAAAAATGAAAAGGGGTTCTGTTTTTGGATATTGTATGGGGATATGTACTCGTTTTTGTATTGGCTGCCTTGCCTTTTTTTGAAGTGATTGGTGTCGTTCCATTCGCAATCTTAAGTGGGCTGCATCCTGTGACAACGGCTGTGATTGGATTCATCGGCAACTTTTTGACAGTCTTGCTTCTCATTGTGTTCGTCGACCGGTTTAAAGCATGGTGGTTAAAAAGAAAAGAGGAAAAAGGTGATGAAAAAGGAGAGAAAAAGCAGCTGCGGGCGAGAAAAATTTGGGAACGATACGGTCTGCCTGGGTTAGCACTCATAGGACCTTTTATCATCGGCAGTCATTTAGCGGCCTTGATGTGCATGAGCTTCGGAACGAAAAGAAAGCAAGTCGCGGTGTGGATGACTGTCAGTTTAATGATGTGGACAGCGCTGGCTGCTAGTTTAACCGGTGCGGGCTTCCATTACTTTGCCCCAGATTCAAATGGGTTGTTCGGAGATATTTTTAGCAAGTAAAAAAGGGGGGATCATTAATGACAGTTCAAACAAGAACAGTATTGGAAACAGAGCGCCTGAAACTGAGAACGATGAATGATCATGATGCGTCATTTTTATATGACGAGCTGTTTCAGGATGAAGAAGTGATGAAGTATTATCCTTCTTTGAAGGATGAACAGCAGACAAAAGAGTGGATTGCATGGAATCAAAAAAATGACCGCATGTACCACACCTCGCTATGGATCATTGAAGATAAAGAAACAAATGAACGACTTGGACAAAGCGGCATTGTCCTGCAAAACATTGAAGGACAAACCGAGCTTGAGATTGGCTATATGCTAAAGAAAGCGGCGTGGGGGAATGGCTATGCTGCTGAGGCTGCAAAAGGCTGCCTTACCTATGGATTTGAAGAAATGAAGGTCAGACGGATGGTCAGCCTAATTCGTCCTGAGAATGAAGCGTCGGTGAAGGTCGCTTTAAAAATGGGCATGAAAAAAGAAAAAACCATTTCAAAATGGGACCAAATCATTGATGTATACAGCATCACCCGTAACGGAGAAAACGGCTCGCTTACCGAATAAGCAGAGCCGTTTTTTTATGCACGCTGTTCTAACTGAAGCAAATATTTCTTCCGTTCAATCCCTCCGCCGTAGCCTCCAAGCTCACCACTTGTTTGAATCACGCGGTGGCAGGGAATGATAATCGCCAATTGATTGGCACCATTTGCATTACCAACGGCACGAACCAAATGCGGATCGCCTAGTTTCGTGGCTAGATCTCGATAGGATCTCGTTTCGCCTGCGGGAATGCGTGAGAGCTGGTCCCACACCTTCATTTGAAATGGGGTGCCATGTAAAGAAAGCGGTACAGTAAACTTGGTCAGCTTTTTCTCAAAATATAAGGCCAATTCCTTTGCTAATTGCTGATGGACGTTTGTTTCTCCAACTAAAATGCGGGCATGATGCTTCTTTCTTAATGTTTCAATTTCTTTTTCGAGTCCACGCCTGTCCATAAACTCCAGTAAATACACATGTGTGGCATCTGTCACACTCATCATCCGCCCGATCGGTGTGGAAATAAAATTAGCATAGAGAATGTGAATCTGTGCTTTTTTAGGGGGATTTCCCATGATTTTCGTAAATGCATCATTGAAGGCACTTGAAGATTCATAGCCGAAAGTGACCTGCTGATCGATTACTTTTTTTCCGTTCAAAATTTCTTTAAAGGCAAGTCCCATTCGGCGTGATCTTGCATATTGAACAAAGGTCATGCCGTAAATGTCTTTAAACTTTCTTCGAGCTGTGGCAGAGTGAATCCCTAATTGGCGGAAGTCCTCTTCCTTCCAGCGTTTCTCAGGATTTTTTTCTACTGCTGAAACGAGTGTTTTGACTTCTTCAGGAATGCTGTTAGGGTATGTTAATGGTGTGCAGCGCTTGCACGGGCGATACCCTGCCAGCAGTGCTTCCTCCGCTGTAAAGAAAAACTCACAGTTTTCAAATTTTGGCTTTCTGGCCGTACATGTGGCATGACAGAAGATACCGGTTGTCTTAATACAGGCAAAGAATGTGCCGTCATATTGCGGATTCTTGTCAACAAGTGCTTGATAAAATTCATGTTTTTGTTCATCGGTCATCATCATATGAAGCCACCTCTTGATTTTCTATAAAATGTTTTTCAGCATTGTTTGGGGTACGACGGATGATCTGTAAATACATCATCCTAAAGTTGGACGTTCATCGCATCAATCTGATTTCATTATATCAGCGATGTGATCATTGACGTATCCGTGCTTTAAGGAACAATCAAGCATCATAAACATGTCAATCTCCTCCTTTTCTCATTCCTGTTTTAGTTCATATACTTTAGTTGCTTCTGTTTCATTTCTTCATAAAATGCTTCAACTTCTTGTTCGTAAAGTACGGTCTCCATGTCCTTGTATTTACGCTTGATCGTCAATGTCATAAAAAATAAATGGATTGTCATATACGCTCATTTCCCTTCAGTCCGCTTCACGCGAAACAGCCCGCAAAGCTTCTTTATCAGTTGACCTGCTTCTAACACTTAGTATACGGCGGTTCCATAAAAATTCTTTCGAAAAATGAACAAGTATATTTGCATGTGGAAAGCAAAGCGGTAGACCGGTATTTCGGGGTGTGATACAATTTTGACACACAGAATCTGCTTTAAGTCAGATCTGCTTATTAAGAAATGGTTTTCTAGGGTTCCGTGCGGGTGGCGCAGTCTGGACCGAGAGAAAACACATAGGGTCTAGACAATAGACCGTATGGACACGGAGGGATAAAAGCCCGGGAGATTTGATCAAACGATCGATTTCCGGGCTTTTTTTATTGCTTGGAATCGTTCAGAAAGGAAGAGAATCGGATGAAATGGGGAAATGTATTGATTGCAGCCATCTTTGAAGTTGGCTGGGTGATGGGGTTGAAATATGCTGACTCTTTATTGGAATGGGCCGCAACCATCGTTTGTATTGTCGTGAGCTTTTATTTACTCCTGAAAGCCACCACTGTACTGCCAGTTGGCACACTTTATGCCGTTTTCACCGGACTTGGGACAGCAGGTACTGTCATAGTAGGTATGGTACTGGGAGAGCCAGTACAGCTAGTGAAATTACTTTTAATCATGGTGCTTTTAAGCGGTGTATTAGGACTTAAACTAACCACAGGTGAAAAGAAAGGAGAGACTAAATCATGAGCTGGCTTTTACTCATTGGTGCAGGCATTTTAGAAATGCTTTGTGTCACCATGATGAATCAATTCCAGAAAGACCGGCATGTCAAATGGATTTTATTCATTGCAGCTGGATTTTCGCTGTCCTTTCTCATGCTCTCTCTTGCGATGAATACAATTCCGATGGGAACGGCATACGCCATTTGGACTGGCATTGGAGCTGCTGGAGGAGCCATTGTCGGCATGCTGTTTTACGGTGAGTCGAAGGACGCAAAACGTATATTCTTTATCGCACTGATTTTATCTGCGGCGGTCGGGTTAAAAATCATTGAATAAGAAAAGGCTGTCATCTGTCTGCTAGCCTCAGCATGTAGACAAACCCACACATTCTTTGTCAGGCCTGCAATGGTTTTCTATCACGCTGAAAAAGAAGAAAAAGGGCTAAAATAAAAATCATTTTAGCCCTTTTTTGTTACATCGAATGATGATTGGAATCGTTTTCATTTTTGCGGTAAAGCTGACTCACTAGAAGAAAACAGACACCAAATGTGAGCAAAGGAATGAGTCTCTCACCGGCCATAAAAAGATAAATACCTGTGATCAGACATACGATGCCGAGCCAAAAGCTCACTTTACCAAACAAAGTCATGCTTTTCATCTTCATCACTCCTTTTGTGATAAAAGGTCTACTCACATTATATCACGCTAGGTGCAGAATTGAATGAATATTCAATAAAAAATGGACTCTTCATTGCTTTTTCTCTTTCCAGTCCAGTATAATATTTCATTAGAATGAAAACGCAAATGAGGTCATGATACATGAGAACATTGATTACAGAGAAACTTGAATTACACAGACAAAAGCACGAGCAAAAAGGCAGATTACTTGTCAGCTGCCCAGATCAGCCTGGTATTGTATCAGCTGTTTCTTCCTTTTTATTTGAGCACGGAGCGAACATCATTGAATCGAGCCAATACACAACCGATCATGAAAGCGGCCGGTTCTTTTTAAGAATTGAATTTGATTGGAAAGACATCTCGGCGAATATGGATCAATTGAAAAATAGTTTTGAGCCAATCGCAGCATCATTTCAAATGACGTGGAGCATGTCGCGTGCAAGTGAGCTTAAAAAGCTGGCAATCTTTGTCTCAAAAGAGCTTCATTGTCTGCATGAGCTTCTGTGGGAATGGCAAAGCGGAAATTTAATGGCTGAAATCGCAGTTGTGATCAGCAATCATGAAACGGCAAAAGATACAGTAGAATCGCTTGGAATCCCATTCCATTTTGTAAAGGCGAACAAAGACATTCGCAAAGAAGCTGAAAAAGAGCAGCTCGCCTTATTAGAAGAGTACGACATTGATGTGGTTGTGCTTGCTAGATACATGCAAATTTTAACGCCTGGATTCATTGAAGAGCATCCGAACAAAATCATTAATATTCATCATTCCTTCCTGCCAGCGTTTATTGGTGCAAACCCATACAAGCGGGCATATGAGCGGGGGGTCAAATTAATTGGTGCGACTTCTCATTATGTCACCAATGATTTAGACGAAGGCCCGATCATTGAACAGGATATTGAGCGGGTCGATCACCGGGATGATGCGGAAGCCCTAAAAAATATTGGCCGGACAATTGAGCGCAGTGTGCTTGCACGTGCTGTCAAATGGCACCTTGAAGATCGCATTATTGTTCATGAGAATAAAACGATTGTCTTTAATTGACCGCTTGACTTTTCTTTAGCAATTGGTGATAATATAAAAAAATTAACGAGCGTTGAAAAGGAATAGTAAGCAGGAACTGATGCGTAAAGAGAGCAAATGATGTGCTGAAACATTTGCCGCAGACAGCTGCTGAACCTGCCCTTTGAGCCTTAGAGGAAAAATCTAAGCGCGTGCCTGGCGTTACAGGAGTTGAGTGGAATAAGCAGATCGCATGCTTATTCAATGAAGGTGGTACCACGGAAAATCCCTTTTCGTCCTTTACATAAGGAGAAATAGGGATTTTTTTGTGCCTAAAGGTATAGCGGAGGGAATCAAGGATGAAAAAGCAAAGGATCGTCATAAAAATTGGCAGCAGTTCATTAACAGAGCAAAAAGGAGCCATTGATGAACAAAAGATGCAGGATCATGTAAGAGCCATAGCAAAGCTCAAAGAAGCAGGTCATGAAATCATTTTAATTTCATCAGGAGCCGTTGCAGCAGGGTTTGGCAGTTTAGGCTATCCATCAAGACCTGTGACCTTAAAGGGGAAACAGGCAGCTGCCGCCGTTGGACAGGGTTTGTTAATGCAGAAATATACAGAGCTTTTTTCACAGTTTCATATGATACCTGCTCAAATGCTTTTAACACGTAATGACTTTTCAGATCGAACAAGATATCGAAATGCGTACGCAACGATGATGGAGCTGCTTGAAAGAAAAATCTTGCCGATCATAAACGAAAATGATTCAGTCTCCATCGAGGAGCTTACCTTTGGGGATAATGACATGCTGTCAGCTCTTGTCAGTGGATTAATCCATGCAGACCAATTGATCATATTAACAGACATCAATGGCATTTATGATGCAAATCCAAATGAGCATCCTGAGGCGAAGCGATTTGATGTCCTGACCCACATTTCAGAAGAATTGTTTTCATATGCAAAGAGCACCGGTTCAAAGGTTGGAACAGGCGGAATGAAATCGAAGCTCTCAGCTGCACAAACGGCACTTTCACTTGGCGTGAAAGTCTTCATTGGCACTGGCACTGGGGAAGACAAGCTGCTTCGCATACTTGCGGGTCAAGGCGACGGAACGTATATCGGTGAACAGGATTTATCAGCTGTGAACAACCGCCGTCAATGGATTCAATTCCATTCACCGGTCTCTGGGAAGATCATGATTGATGCAGGAGCGGAAGCGGCGATTTTGCATAATGGCAGAAGCCTTCTTCCGGCAGGAGTTATTGATGTCGCTGGTGACTTTTCTAAAGGAGAAGTCGTAGAAGTCGTCGGTCCAAACGGATTAGTTGGTAAGGGACAAACCTTGTACGCCTCCGATGAGCTTCTCGGCATTAAAGGAATGCGAAGTGACGAGCTTGCAAAAGAGAAGCCTGAGGTCATACACCGAGATCACTGGGTACAGCATGTACAAAACTGAGGAGGGAATACGATGAATGAAGTTCTTGAAAAAGCAAAAAAAGCAAGTGCAGCCAAAGATCAGCTGCTTCTAAAAACGACGGAACAAAAAAATGCTGCCCTGCACGCCATTGCCAGTGCACTAAAAGCATCTTCAGCTTATTTAATAGAAGAGAACCAAAAGGATGTTCAGGCTGCTGAGGAAAAGCAGTTCACGCCATCTGTCATTGACCGGATCACACTCACGGAAGAGAGAATTGAAGCCATTGCAGATGCGACCCTTCAACTCATTCAGCTAAAAGACCCAATTGGTGAAACGTTAGAAACCATTCAGAAAGAAAACGGTCTGTTCATCGAAAAGGTTCGTGTACCGCTTGGAACGGTTGGAATGATTTATGAAGCAAGACCAAACGTGACAGTCGATGCTGCGACCCTTTGCTTGAAAACTGGGAATGCTGTGATTCTGCGCGGAAGCTCATCTGCTATTCATAGTAATAAAGCGATTGTAAAGGTGATTCATGAAGCGCTTCATACGACGGATATTCCAGTAGACAGTGTGCAATTAATTGAAGATACTGGCCGTGAAACGGCAAAAACACTGTTCACCTTAAATGAATACCTAGATGTCCTCATTCCGCGCGGCGGGAAGAATTTAATTGATCTTGTCGTGAGAGAGTCAACTGTGCCGGTGCTTGAGACAGGTGCAGGAAATTGTCATATCTACATTGATGAAACAGCGAAAAACGAAATGGCTGAGCGGATTGTGCTGAATGCCAAAACTCAAAGACCTTCTGTTTGTAATGCGATCGAGAGCATTGTCATTCATAAAACATGGGCAAACAACTATTGTGCTTCCTTATTTGAAGCCCTTCAATCCAATGGGGTAGAAATACGCGGTGATGAAGCCGTTTGCGCGCTTGCTCCTAGTGCTGCATTAGCGACAAATGAGGACTATGCAACGGAGTTTTTAGCACCGATCGTCAGTATTAAAATTGTAGAAAACATAGAACAAGCGATTCAGCATATTCAAACATATAGCTCTAAGCACTCTGAAGCGATCATTACAGAAAACGATGAGCATGCAGCCCTTTTCTTAACAGCAGTCGATGCTGCCGCTGTTTATCATAATGCCTCTACTCGTTTCACAGATGGATTTGAATTTGGCTATGGAGCGGAAATAGGAATTAGTACGCAAAAACTTCATGCAAGAGGGCCAATGGGTCTGCCAGCCTTAACGTCTGAAAAATTTGTCATTCGTGGTCAAGGACAAATAAGAGAATAACGAATTTAAAAGAGAGTCTTGTGACAACAGGCTCTCTTTTTCCTTTCATTTTTGTATTTCTCCGGTCAAGTATGATAAAATATGGTAATGTTTTATATTTTGAGAAGATTGGAGAAGGCAACGTATGGCGAAAATCATTCCCTCTTCGGATATTGGAGTGAAAATCAACAAGTGGTATGAATTAATCCGCAGATTTGATTCCGAACAAGCAGAACAGTTAAAGCAGGAAATTCGCACCTCTCTTGATTCAATGGAAGAAGATCAGAATTTGCTTCTCTATTTTTCTTTAATGGAATTTAGGCATGAGGTCATGCTCGATTATTTAAAGCCATTAAAGGAAGGAAAGCTTCGCGCCAACTTTTCCGAGCTTTCGAAAGAAATAGATGAGCATCAAACGCATGTCACAGGCATGCTTGAATACTACTATCATTTTTTTAGAGGCATGTATGAATTCGGGCGGAGGGAGTATATTGCTGCCATATCGTCTTATCAAAAGGCAGAGCATAAGCTTTCTTTTGTATCAGATGATATTGAACGTGCGGAATTTCATTTTAAAATGTCAGAAATATATTATCACATGAAACAAACACATATCTCGATGCACCATGCTAAACTAGCGCTGGATGTTTATGTACAGCATGAACTGTATGCGCTTCGCACGATTCAGTGTGAATTTATTGTGGCCGGTAACTACGATGATATGAGAAGGCATGAAAAAGCATTACCACATCTCGAAAGAGCACTTGCGAGATCAAGAGAGTTTCAAAATGTGCGTTTTATTGCCTCCTCTTTGTTTAATATGGGCAACAGTTATTACCGAATGGGAGACTTGGGCCGCGCACTCGAATTAATGAAAGAATCCATCTCGTTATTTGATCAAAATCAATCCGATCATCTTCGTCGATCTATAGACCCTCTTTATACAGCCGCTCAGATATTATACAAACAAGGAAAACACGAAGAAGCATTACACTACAGAGAAGAATGTATGAAGAGAGCAGAAGCTCTTCAAGATGACATTCATATTCAGAAAACCATATTTCTAGAAGCATTGTATTTAAGACAAGATGCTGAGCATATTAAACGAATTTTCCATTTTTTAGAGTCTGCCTATGCATATCCAGATATAGAGGAGCTGGCATTAGATACCGCAAAGTATTATAATGAAATGGGGGATTATGAAAAATCTTCCATGTTCTATGGGGAAGCGGAACATGCTCGAATCTATATTCAGAGAGGGGATTGTTTATATGAATTTTAAAAAATGGGCAGTCGTCTGTACAAGTATCACCATTATGGCATTGTGGCTGGCAGCAGCAAATGCCGACCCAGATAACAGAAACCATACGCTAGAACAACCGAATCCGCAGCATGACACGATCTAAAAGCCCTTTTTAAAGGGCTTTTTTTACTGCCTAACAATTTCCGGACATACTCATAAAAAGGGTTCAGGCAGGAAAACTTAAAAAAGAGTATTTATTGATTGACTCTGTAATTTAAATTGTGTACAATTCAATTGTAGGAAACATTATTGGAGAGAAAGAGGGTTATATTCATGTCAGACGTTTTATTTACAGCAACGGTATCAGCTGTCGGAGGAAGAGAAGGTAAGGTTGTTTCAACAGATGGTGTACTTGAACATGATGTAGCAATGCCTGGAACACCAAGAGCAAAAAAACTTGAAAAAGCAACAAATCCAGAGCAATTATTCGCAGCAGGCTACTCTGCATGTTTTGATTCAGCCCTTCAAATGGTAGCGAGACAAGAGCGTATTCGCTTTGAAAGTGAAGTTACAGCACATGTCAGCTTATTAAAAGACAGTTCAGATGGCGGCTTCAAACTAGGCGTTCAATTAGAGGTAAAAGGAACTGGAATTGAGCAGTCAGCATTAGAAGAACTTGTTCATAAAGCACACGGCGTTTGCCCATATTCAAAAGCAACTCAAGGAAACATCGAAGTAGAACTAGTAGCTGTCGCACAATAATAGACATTATAAAAGGCTGAGGGAACATTCCCTCAGCCTTTTGATTGTGTTAAATTTTGCAAAAGCTCATGTAAAGAGGCACGCAGTGTTTTTAGCTCTTCTTCCGATCTGCCTGTCCCAGTCAGCATGTGAGACGGAATCGCAGTGGCCTTTTCTTTTAGCTGCTCTCCATATTCCGTTAAACGAATTTGTACAGACCGCTCATCCTCTTTCGAGCGTTCTCGGATAATGAGTCCATTTTGCTCCATTCGTTTCAGCATGGGCGTGAGTGTACCGGAGTCTAAATAGAGAAGCTCTCCCATCGTTTTCACATTTAATGTTCCATGCTCCCACAATAAAAGCAGTGCCAAATATTGCGGGTACGTAATGTTTAATTCTTCTAACAACGGTTTATACTGCTTCGTCATCTCTCGTGAACTTGCATATAACAAGAAACAAAGCTGATTTTCCAGCTTCATATGTTCAAATTCATTTATCATGTCAGTCACCAACTATTTTTTGTCATACTTATCATTGTATAAGATTTTCTTCCTTTTTAAAATAAATACAGACGAAAAATGAAAAATTCTTCAATGTGCGATAAATGTTTGAGAAATGAATAGAACGTGAAAAGGATGAATAGATGAAGGAGGAGATGAAGATGAAACCATTATTCACAGCAAAAGTAAAGGCGCAGCATGGAAGAGCTGGACATGTTCGTTCAGAGGATGGTGTGCTCGACCATAACATTGTCATGCCTAACGTAAAGAAAGATGGAGAGACTGGTACAAACCCAGAGCAATTATTTGCAGCAGGCTATGCAGCTTGTTTCGGAGGAGCACTTGAGCACGTAGCGAAGAAGCAAGGGATAGAAATAGAATCGGAAGTAGAAGGACATGTCAGTCTTTTAAAAGATGAAAGCGACGGCGGCTTTAAGCTTGGCGTAAAGCTGATTGTGTCTGCGAAAGGTCATGATCATGACAAAGTGAAAGAGCTTGTCCATGCTGCCCATGAATTCTGTCCATATTCAAAAGCAACAAGAGGGAACATTGAAGTAGAGCTTGAAGTGGCGGAGTAATAGTAGAAGACACCTGCTTACCCGCAGGTGTCCAGCGTGTAGACAAACCCTCGCATTCGGTGTCAGGTCTGCGCTCTGGTGCTCACGAATGTCAAATTCGCTCCGCTCCGCTGCTCGTCCTTCCTAGGGCTGCAAAGGTTTTCTATCACGCTGAAAAGAAGACAAAGGGCTAAAATAAAGATCATTTTAGCCCTTTGTCAACAATCCGCAACACCTGCTTACCGCAGGTGTCTTTTTTTAATATTCTTTCTTTTTATCGTATGTTTCCCATGCTTCAAATGGTGCAAGGGTTTTTTGAGGTGTCAGCTTGTAAAATGGTATATTTCTTGATTCGTATTCTTTGTTGATTTCTTCATAAATAAATGAGTCATCAAAACCAGAATCCGCTGCATCCTGATGTCCAGCAGCAAAATACACAGCTTTTGGTCTAGCCCAGTAAATAGCGCCAAGGCACATCGGACAAGGCTCGCAGCTTGTGTATAGAATGCAATCTTCTAATTGGTATGTATGTAGAGTTTGGCACGCTTTGCGAATGGCTGTGACTTCTGCATGTGCGGTTGGATCGTTACTCGTTGTCACGTTGTTACTGCCCTCTGCAATAATCTGACCATCCTTGACAATGACTGCTCCAAAAGGGCCGCCAGTACCACTATTGACTCCTTCTACTGCAAGATCAATTGCGCGTTGTAAAAAATCTTCGTGATTCATTGTCTTCCTCCCTTTGTTCGACTGACTTCTCTAGTATAAACGAATCATGCTAGAAAAGAAATCATCATAGTAGGAGATCGAACAGGCCAATTTGCGCATAAAAAACCCCTGCCGAGTTCAGCAGGGGAGAGACATTCAATTAAGCGTGCTGCGCCAGCTTTTTACGAGCGACTTCAGCAGCTGTGACCATGTTTTTCAAAGCAGCAATGGTTTCAGGCTCTTGTCTAGTTTTTAGACCACAATCCGGATTCACCCAGAAGCGATCTGTTGGACAAACGTTCAGCGCATCATCAATAATTTCGCTCATTTCTTCAACAGATGGAACGCGCGGGCTATGGATGTCATAAACACCTAGTCCAAGTCCTTTCAAATACGGGTGTTTTTCTAAGTAATCGAGGAATCCGCCATGACTGCGTGAATGTTCAATTGTAATCACGTCAGCATCCAAGTCTTCGATTGTATCGACAATATCCTCGAAGTTACTGTAGCACATATGTGTATGAATTTGTGTTTCATTTTGAACGGATGATGTGGATAAACGGAATGACTCTGCTGCCCAGTTTAAATATTCTGCCCAATCACTTTCTTTGAGCGGAAGTCCTTCTCTTAGCGCAGGCTCATCCACTTGGATCACTTGAATACCAGCTGCTTCTAAAGCTTCTACCTCTTTACGCAAAGCGAAAGCGATTTGGAAAGCAATGTCTTTGCGAGAGATATCCGTTCTTGGGAAAGACCAGTTTAAGATGGTAACAGGTCCTGTCAGCATGCCCTTGACTTTTTTCTTTGTTAAACTTTGTGCGTAAACTGTCTCTTTCACTGTCATTGGCTCTGTAAACTCTACATCTCCATAAATGATTGGCGGCTTCACGCAGCGTGATCCATAGGATTGAACCCAAGCAAATTTCGTAAAGGCAAATCCGGCTAGCTTCTCGCCGAAGTATTCAACCATGTCTGTACGTTCAAATTCCCCATGTACGAGCACATCCAGACCAATTTCTTCTTGAATATCAATCCATCGTTTTGTTTCTTTCTTAATAAACTCATCATACTCTGCATCTGTCCAGTCATTTTTGCGCCACTTTTGACGAGCACTGCGCACTTCGGCAGACTGCGGGAAACTGCCAATTGTTGTTGTTGGAAGAAGCGGGAGCTCAAGAGATTCGTTTTGGATACGAAGGCGTTCTTCAAAGGCAGCTGGACGTTTAAAATCTTTCGATGAAAGATTGTTGCGTTCCGCTGTTAGATCCGCATTTGTTCCTTTTGCGAACTCTTTTAAGGTAAGAAGTGCTTGTGCTGCTTCGTTAATATCAGCATCAATGGCAGCTGCTCCTTTTGTTAAACCTTCTTTTAGCAGTGTCAATTCAGCCAGCTTTTCAGTGGCATAAGACAGTCCGTTTAATAGTTTTTCTTCAAGCTGTTCGCTTGGGTGTTTGGCAACTGGCACATGCAGCAAGCTGCTTGATGGCTGCAGCCACACTTCTTTCGGCTGAACGTCAGCAATGACTTCAGAAATAAAGGATAATCTTTCGCCAAGGTCTGATCTCCAAATATTTCTTCCATCAATGACGCCTGCTGCTAAAATTTTATCTTTCGGGAAGCCGTGCTTTTTCACTTGATCAAGGTTGCGCCCTTGATCATGGACAAAATCAAGACCGATTGCTTCAACAGGATATGTGACAAGCTCTTCATACGCATCTACTGAATCAAAGTATGTTTGAAGAAGAATGTTCAAGCCAGGTACGGCTTCTTTGATCGTTTGATAAATTTCTTTTACGGCTTTTACGTCTTCACTTGAAGCTGTGACAAGTGCAGGTTCATCAATTTGAACCCATTTGACGCCTGCTTCTTTAAGTTCTTTTAAAAGCTGAGTATAAAGCGGCACTAGACGCTGCTGGATTTTTTTTACTTCATTTGCTTCATAACCTTTAGAAAGTGAGACAAATGTATATAGACCAAGTACAACCGGTTTTGTTTCAACACCAAACGCCTTTTTCACCTTTTCGTAAGCTTCAAGCGGTTTGTTGTGTGTGAGTTTAAATTCTGTGCTTTTTTCGTATTCTGGAACAATGTAGTGATAGTTTGTATTAAACCATTTTGTCATTTCACTTGAGACGGCATCTTTTGTTCCTCTTGCCATCGCGAAGTATGTATCTAGCGGGTCTTTTAAGCTGCGGAAGCGCTCTGGAATCCAATTGAACATAACAGCGGTATCCAGCACGTGATCATAGAAGGTAAAGTCTCCAGAAGGAACAACATCAATTTGTTGATCGATTTGTGTTTTAATGGCAGTTAAAAATTGTTCATCCAGTGTGCTTAAGAGGGTTTCGCGGTCTGTTTGACCTTTCCAGTAAGACTCAAGTGCTTTTTTCCATTCTCTGTTTAAACCAATTCGCGGAAAGCCTAGATTACTTGTTTTAACAATTGTCAATTCCAATTCCTCCTCTAAATATAAAAAGACATTTACGCTCATGATCATGATTGATGAGGTAAATGTCTGGTTTAAAAGACAAAATGTGTGTGCGAAATAAGGCGTGAGTATCACTGACGCTTTTCCGACATCTCCTATCAACCGTAGGGGGTTTGATGTGATAGAGCGGCTGGTATCCTGGCTGGTGAATCTGCAAGCTTTTCATCCTTCCCATCCTAATGACAGTGGATCCTGAGAAAAGCTCTCCTCACTCACAGTGGCGGGACCGCGCCGGATTTTCACCGGTCTTCCCAATTAAAATTCGACGTGTAATCGAATTACCGACTCTCAAACTATGAATTTATTGTGTTCGATTATATAACGTTCACTTCATTTCGTCAAAGTAAATTTTGAATAATTTTAATTAAAAAAATCCTGAGAAAATTCTATCTTTTCTCAGGACCTCTATTTAAGCTATAGAGATAAAAGATCTGCTTCCAATGTTTTTTCTAAAAGGACATCAGGCGCAGTTAAATATAAAAATCCATTCCCTACAAGGGCTTTCGACTGCTTTAATGGAAGGGTTCTTCTGACAAGCTGAGCATAAACCTCAGGCTCTGTCAGCTTGCGCTGGAACGCTTCTTCTTCAGCATTTTTAATAATGGCTAGTGCACCGCTTACGTGAGGGGCAGCCATTGAAGTTCCTGTGAGCCTGCCGTATTTATGGTTAGGGAGAGTGGATAAAATGTCTTCTCCTGGAGCGACGAGGTCGATTTCTTTATTGGCGTTAGAAAATTCAGAGGATTCTCTAGCAAGGGAAACAGAACCGACGGCAATGACTTCATTGTATGCTGCTGGGTAGGAGAACTCTTCCGTACGCTCGTCCCCGTCCCCTTCATTTCCTGCTGCGCACACAACAAGCACACCGCTTTTTACCGCATTTTGAATGGCTTCCTGCAGGGCAGGCTCATTGCTTGGACCACCGAGAGACATGGAGATAATATCCACCTTCTGCTCTGCGGCATAGTTGATGCCATCAATGATCCATTCATATTTTCCGCTGCCATTTTCACCGCCAAGTACTTTCACGATGAGAAGCTTGGCTTCAGGGGCAACCCCTAAAATTCCGCCATTTTGATCTGTTGCGGCAATCGTTCCTGCTACATGGGTACCATGCCCATTGTAGTCTTTTACATTTTCAGCATCTCCATCGTCATCATCGGTAAAGTTCTTCCCACCGATAATCTGATCTTTTAAGTCGGGATGCTCTGTGTCACAGCCTGTATCAAGGACAGCAATGGTTATGCCTTTTCCTTTGAAGCCACTTGACCAAAGTTCGGGTGCTTTAATCTCCTGAATACTTTCCGGCGTCTCTTTCGCTTCCATCACATTGGCTTTTACTTCATACGGAATTAAGCGAATTTCACCTTTCATAAGAAAGCCCTCCTTATTTTGTTTTCAAAGTAGATTCAGGCTGCATAATGTTATTGTATAAAAGAAACTTTTGATCGGAAAGGGTCAATTGTAATAATTTTTCAAATAATCAATCTATTATCAAAAGTGCAGTTCTCCTCACATATTGACGAAAGAGCTCACCTTTTGAAGAAAACTCTTGATATCATATGAAAAAGAAGGAAATGCTGCATAGTGAGGTTGCACCTGTACAGATGAAAATGGGTGAATAGAACTAAAAGCGGCAGACTAAAAAATAATGAGATGAAGTAACAACTTGAGAAGAAGGCTCAAGTTAAATGTTTTTTCTCAAAAATAATTCCCTCCATAAAAAAATAGATGTGAAGATTGTGACTGTTCCAAATAAGAAAGGCAACATATAATAATGGAAAGACAAGCTTGCCTTTTAGATAGGAGAGATATAGATGAACAAAGGGAAGATACTCGTAGTCGAAGATGAAAAGAAAATCGCAAGAGTGCTGTCACTTGAGCTTGAATATGAAGGATATGAGGTGACAGTCAAAGAGACAGGAATAGATGGGCTTCAGGCTCTTGAAGAAGATAGCTTCGATTTGGTTCTGCTTGACGTCATGCTTCCAGAGTTAAGCGGGCTTGAAGTGCTGAGAAGGGTTCGGAAGACAAATACAGCGACACCTATTATTTTGATTACAGCAAGGGGAAGTGTTCCTGATAAAGTAAGCGGGCTCGATCTTGGGGCGAATGATTATATAACAAAACCTTTTGACATAGAAGAATTATTAGCACGAATTCGTGCACAGCTAAGGTTGAATATATATGCACAAGAAGAAAAGGAGACAGAGCTGAGCATAGCAGACTTAACGGTCAACGAGAAAACAAGAGAAATACAAAGGGCTGGGCAAATGCTTGAACTCACACCGAGAGAATATGACCTGCTTGTTCACTTACTGAACCATCAGCAGCAAGTGCTCACAAGAGATCAGCTTTTAACAGCGGTTTGGGGTTTTGATTATTTCGGTGATACAAACGTGGTAGATGTCTATATCCGTTATTTAAGGAAAAAAATCGATTACCCATTCGAAAAACAGCTGATTCACACAGTGAGAGGTGTGGGTTATGTGATGAAAGGATAAAGAATGAGATTAAAAAATAAGATTCAGCTTTATACGTCGTTGTCTTTGTTTTTAATGGTGCTCTTGTTTCATACAGCCATTTATTTTATTTTTTCGATGACCTTGACGCAAAAAGATATGTCCCGCTTGTCTGAGGTGGCTGAAAATATTGCGATTGCTTTAAAAAAATCAGAGGAAGAGGGTCTTCCGTCCTCGGAGCTGCTGAAGGCGTACCTGCCTCAAAATGGTATGATCCGTGTCGTGACAGAAACGGGAGAGTCAAAACTGACTGTCACAAAGGAATCAACGTTTAGCTCACTGCCTTTTACATACGAATCTGGCCAGACAGCAGAAATCAAAGAATACAATAAGCATATGATTGCGTTCGCTGCTATTCCGGTCATTTGGACAAATGGTGAGATTATGTCGCTTCAAGTATATGAAGAAATCGAAAATACGGAAGAGAACTTAGCGTTATTAAAAATGATTTTAATCGCTACCGGCGTTTTGTTTATTGTGCTTTCCTATTTTGCAGGCCACGTTTTAACAAAGCAAATTGTCCGGCCGATTAGCAGAATGACGAATACCATGAAGGCAAGTATGAAAGAGAAGGCGTTTAAACGAATTGAATTAACAGGCGATTCAAAGGATGAACTATATCAAATGGGACAAACCTTTAATGAAATGTCCGAGATTCTCGAGAAGCATTATGAAAAAGAACAGCAATTTTTGCATGATGCCTCCCATGAATTGAAGACGCCGATTACCGTCATTATGAGCTACAGCAATTTACTCAAACGCTGGGGGCAAACACGTCCAGAGGTTGTAGAAGAATCCTCCCAAGCGATTCATGATGAAGCGAAAAAAATGAAAAGACTGACAGATCAATTACTGACATTGGCGAAAAACGGCCAGCCGTTATACTTGGATATGAAGCCGGTTGATCTTGGTCATTTGTGCAAGCAACTATGTCATACACTTGAAGTGGCTACCAATCGAACGATTCAATCTCATGTGCAGACAGATCAGCCGCTGATCGCAGAAGGAGACGAAGAGAAAATCAAACAGCTTTTGACTATCTTAATTGATAATGCGGTCAAATATAGCAGAGAGCCAGTTGATGTGACCTGCGGATGGGCAGGAGACAAGCCATTTATTTCAGTGATTGATCAAGGAATTGGCATAAAAGAAGAGGATCTGCCGAAAATCTTTGACCGCTTTTTCCGTGTGGATGAAGCGAGAAACAGTGAGACGGGCGGAACCGGACTCGGTCTTTCAATTGCGAAGCAAATTGCAGAAGAACATGAAGCCGAGCTGAAGGTAGACAGCCGTATCGGCGAAGGAACAGCCATGACCATTCTTTTTCAGAAATAAATGGGTCTTTTCTCATCAATTTCTCATTTCCTCCTTATAAAATAGGAAATAGGAAGGAGGCGCTGCATGTCTAGAAAAACGAAAATGGTGCTTGCGCTCGCAGGATGTCTTGTGATTCTTGCGGCCTTTGCAATGCTCATGATCCAAACCATTGATCAAAAAATATTAAGTGAAGCAGAAATGAAAAAAATGATCTCAAAAGACTATAATGGAAACATTACACATATTGATTTAATCAATCATAAACAGGACTACACAATGACGCTGGAAAATGCAAATGGCATCTATCAAATCATTGCATCTTCTGCAAGCGGTCAAATGAAAGAAATTAGACAGTTAAAAAGCTATCAGAAGCCAAATGAAAAAAATGCTGAGCTCCAGGCAGAAGAGGCGGCTGTTAAAAAGGTGAGCGGAACCGTCATTCAAAAAAAGGAGACGTCAGATCGTTTCATTTTTACCATCCAATCAAAAAAAGAATTGTATCAAGTTGAGGTCGACAAACAGTCATTTAAGGTGCTTGAAGCAGAAAAGAAAAAACCAACCTCTAAAGAAAAGAAGCTCACGAAAATCACCGTCGAGGAAGCCATCCAAATTGCCGTCAAAGAAGTTGGCGGAACAGTGGATGATGCTGATCTTGAAACATTCAGCGGTATGCTCGTATTTGAGGTGGAGCTGGATTTGCCTGACGGCAGAGAGGCAGAGGTGCTTGTGAACGCCTATACAGGAGACATTGAGGGCATTACGTACGAAAACTAATCCTTTTCTCATGATATTCTCATGTTTCTTTCCTTCCTTTATCATCTTGTTTTCTTAAGATATAGAAGAAATCAAACAGAGGAGGAAATGAACATGATGAAAAAAGTACTAGTAGCTACAGCATTAACGGGAACTCTTGTCGCAGGTGGTTTCACACTTCAAGCGCAAAATACAAATCAAACAGCAAACGCCGAGCAAGTCGTGCAAAAGAAATCGTCATTTGTTTCAAAGAAACAAGCTGAAAAAGCAGCCTTAAAAGTGGTGAAAGGCTATGTGGATGATGTGGATCTTGAACGTAAAAAAGGAAAATGGGTGTATGAGGTCGAGATCAAAAAAGGCGGCTTTGAATATAAAGTATATGTCGATGCAAAAACTGGAAAAGCGTTGAATGATCCAGTCAAAGAAAAGAAACAGAACGTTAAGATCACGAAAAAACAGGCTGAAAAAATTGCTCTTGCAAAAGTAAAAGGCACAGTCACTGATTCTGATCTAGATAAAGAAAATGGTGTGTACATTTACGAAATTGAAATCACAACACCAAGCGGCGAGGAAGTTGATTTTGAGATTTCCGCTAAAACAGGCAAAATCCTGAAGCAAGAGTGGGATGATTAAGTTATGACCAAACCTTACACTTTCATGTGTAAGGTTTTTTCATTGGGACAAACTACGGGAAAGGAGGCGAGAGAATATGAAGAAAAAAGAAGAAGAGCAAACAATGGATCACGCGGAATACGTTCCGCATCCTGATGGAGAAGGATATGCTTTGTTTTTGCATGATTCCTTTCATCTCCTCTCCCAAGAGGATATGAATCAGCCGGAAGAGGAATAAAAAGACATGAAAAGGGCGATGGCTGAGCTGTCTATCGCTCTTTTTTTGAAAAGTAAGCGAATACATAAGGATACTTGGCATCTTGCTTATTGACATCATTCCGCTTTTTCTGTAATCTCAGTGTGTTAACAATATGAGACTTCGTTAGGTGAGGCTCCTGTATGGAGATACGCTGCTGCCCAAAAATGTCCAAAGACGCCAATGGGTCAACAGAAATCATCGACATAAGGTGATTTTTAATGCAGCTGGATTTGATCCTATGCCA
This sequence comes from Bacillus sp. FSL L8-0654, assembly GCF_038629965.1. Taxonomy (NCBI): domain Bacteria; kingdom Bacillati; phylum Bacillota; class Bacilli; order Caryophanales; family Bacillaceae; genus Bacillus; species Bacillus sp. FSL L8-0654. The sequence continues at coordinate 1,250,213 of NZ_CP152026.1, forward strand.
TACAGTGCTAAAGCTCTACGATTGAAGGAGCAAGTGTTTATTTTGTCATGCTTACAAAGCGCCTTCATTCGGTTGAAGGTGCTTTTTTATGAGAAAAGGAGGTGTGGGGATGGATCATCCCGATTCGAGACACATAAAGAGTATGTCAAAAGATCAGATTGACGCATCAGACAGAGGAGATCCTGACCCCCGCACATTCTAAGGGATTCGGGTATCTCCTGACTTTGGGGAGGTAACAGCGATGATACAGAACATTACGTACGATGAACTCATTTTAAGAATCATTATTTTATTAAGAGATGGCAAACGCAAAGAATTTAAAAACATTATGGAAGAACTTCAGCCATATGATATGGCCTATTTATTTAAAGAACTTCCAGAAAAACACCGCGGCCGTTTCCTCAGCTTTTTAACAATCGATGATGTGACGGAAATGATGGGTGAGCTTGAGCGCGAATACCAAGAAATTGTGCTTGAAAAAGTAGGAAAAGACAAAGCCACCTTCGTCACAAACAAAATGGATAACGATGACCTAGCCAACTTGTTTGATGAAATGGATGATGAGCTGAAAGACCAGCTTTTATCAAACATGGAGGCGGAGGAATCAAAGGCCGTCCAGCTTCTCATGAATTATCCTGCTGAGACAGCAGGCCGGATCATGACCAACCGGTACGTTTGGATTCCTCAGCACTATACGGTTCAGGACGCAGTTGTAAAGCTGAAAAGCTTTGCTGAAATTGCAGAATCGATCAACTATTTATATGTCATTAATGATCAAAAGCAGCTTGTAGGGGTTCTGTCGTACCGGGATCTCATTTTAGGTGAACCAGATGAAAAAGTGCAGGATCTTATGTTTACAAGAGTCATTGCCGTTGGAGCTTTTCAAGATCAGGAAGAAATCGCAAAGCTGATTGAACGGTATGATTTTCTTGCCATTCCTGTTGTAGAAGAGAACAATGTCCTGGTCGGAATCGTCACAGTCGATGATATCATTGATGTCGTCATTCAAGAGGCAGGAGAAGACTATGAGAAGTTCGCTGCCTCTGGTAAAGATATTACATTCGACACGCCCGCTTTTGTTGCGGCATACCGCCGTCTCCCGTGGCTCATTTTACTCTTATTCATTGGGCTGATTTCAGGCAGTATTTTAAATTACTTTGAAGATACCCTTCAGCAAGTCGTCGCCTTAGCCTTCTTCATGCCAATGATTGCAGGAATGACAGGGAATACAGGCACACAGTCGCTTGCCGTCGTCATTAGAGGGCTTTCAAAAGAAGAATTAACGAAAAAAACCATTATGCGCCTGATTTTTAGAGAGCTCCGAACAAGTATTTACATTGGGATTGTCTGTTCCATCATTATTACAGTCGTCGCAATGGTGTGGCAGGGCAATATGATTTTAGGATTTGTTGTCGGTTCCTCACTGCTTGCTACACTGATTATTGGAACGATGGCAGGTACGATCGTGCCTATTATTTTACACAGATTAAACGTCGATCCTGCGATTGCATCTGGGCCGCTGATTACAACATTGAACGATATTTTATCATTGCTTATCTATTTTGGTATTGCGACAGCGTTCCTTCATACACTTATGTAGCAAGAAGACTGTAAAACATGACGTTTTGCAGTCTCAGCGCGCTGACAAACCCTTGAATTCGGTGTCAGTCCTTGCGTGCCGGTGCTCACGAATGTTCAATTCGATCCGCTCCGGTACTCGTCCTTCCTAGACTTCAAAGGTTTTCAGATCGCGCTGAAAGGTAGACAAAGGACTATCCCTTGTCCGCAATCTAAGCCTGTAAAACATGACGTTTTACAGGCTTTTTTTGTATAAAGATTGCATATAGCGCTTCCATCCTTTACATTTTAAGGAGAAGGTGGGAGAGAAACATGAAGAAATTCTTATTCGTTTTGATGTGTATGTTTTTGCTGAGTGCATGTCAAAGGGAGGACGAGGGGAAAGACCGAAGGCTAGTGGCTGCAGAGCATATGCTTGAAGCCATCACCGAAGGAAATAAAAGAAAAATGGAAGACATCTACGTCGAAGGTGCGGTCCCGAGCCCGGATGACATTCTGAAACTGAAAAAAGAATGGGGCATAGACACGCTTTCTTATGAGGATTTTCAATTGGAAGAAGCCAGCATTCATGTGTTCCATGCGAATTACGAAGATGCAAAAACCGGGAAGAAAAAGGCACTTGCCCTGCGGGTGAAAGAAGATCCTGAAAGAGGTGGCGTGCTGATTGACTTTGTAGGGGTTGTAGAAGGTACTGAAGCTTCCTCTAAATAAAAAGAATCGTTCAAAAGAGCGATTCTTTTTTTGTTTAACGATTTTTATACCGAAAGTGTGCGTTAATCTGACCTTCCAGCATTTTTTTCTTAAATTGTCCGCTTTTTAGCGCTTGTTCTTTTTTCTTCATGTCTTTTAAAATTTCAGCTGTCTGCACACCGTCTTCCCGTTTATTGGCGATGTCCATCAAACGTTCAACATCTGCAAAAGAATATTTCCGTGTGCCTCTTGTTGAGCGCTGGGGGTAAATGAGTTTACGTTCCTCATAATATCGGATTTGCCTGACGGAAAGCCCTGTTAGCTCACTGACAATCCCGATTGAAATGACTTTTTTATCTTTATAAGATACATCTTCCTGCGTCATATACTCACCCCTGCAAGTCTTTTCTTCATATTATATAGAACGAGAAGTGAAAAAACCTATCGTTTGTTAGAAAATATAACACAAAAACGAAAAAAATGAAAAAACCATGGGAGGAAAGATTACAGGGAGTGTGCAATACATCTTACGGCGGCATATAATCATGGTGAATTGACATAGGAGGAGGAGCATATGATGGAGGAAGCACAGATCATTCGTATGGCAAAAGAAATCATCGCATTAGATGTGAAGAGGGATGAATTGCTTGAGCAATTCATGCAGTCTGCAGGTCAGAATGCACATGCGCTTCTAAGAGCCATGCAAAATGATTTGTATAAGAAGTCTTCATAAGCACCCGATCCAAATCACTTGATAGGAGGGATAATCGGTGCGGCGTATATTAAAAGAAGCTTTAGCAAAGGAAAGACATTATTATACGAAGCAGCTATGTTCATTAGGGGTTTACAGCCCTGATGCGGCCAAGAACATGACAATTAGTGACCTAAAAAAAGAGTATCATTTCTTTTTCAACAAAACAGAACGCTGTCTGTAAAAATCCCTTGAAATGTGCGTATGTCACATAAAGGGTTCTTTTTTTTGTTTAATATTATAGCAATATTGAATTTTGTAGAAATTTGGCGAATGAAGTGCAAGAAACCATAGATTCTTTACAGATTTTGTTAAAGTGTGTCGCATCTTGATGGTTTGCTGAAAAAGCTTTTTTTCGAGATGATTGTGAAAAATAAGAAGGATTTTAAAAGTTTATATCGAAACCTTATACATAACACGAATGGAGTCACTTATGTGGTTGAAAGGGTTTTCAAAAACGTACTTCTATTTTTTACGAAAGGCTCCAACTGCACCGCAAGACAGCCTTGAAGTTAAAAAAATATTATAAGAGGTAGATATGTGATGAGACTATCGTTTAATGAAGAAGAAGTAGAACGCTCAATGACGCTTTACAAGGTTTTTGCAAGAGCATTTAAAAGCGTTTCAGAACACAGTATTAGAGACAGCAAAGAGCATGGGTTTAATCCAACTGAATTTGCCGTTCTTGAATTACTGTACACAAGAGGTGCTCAAAAGCTTCAGCAAATCGGCTCAAGACTCCTGCTTGTCAGCGGGAATGTGACGTACGTAATTGACAAATTAGAACGAAATGGTTTCATTGAAAGAGAACAGGACCCCAAGGATAAACGGTCGGTTTATGCCCATTTAACGGAAAAAGGGCGAAGCTATCTTGACAAGATTTATCCGATCCACTCACTTCGGATTGCGCGTGCATTCTCTGGTCTGACGCGTGAAGAGCAAGAACAATTGATTAGTCTATTGAAAAAAGCAGGTATTCACAGTCAGCATTTATTATTTAGATAAAACGAAAAGGTGCCATCATTGGCACCTTTTAAATTGTTGACAAAGGGCTAAAGTGATCTTTATTTTAGCCCTTTGTCTTCTTCTCAGCTCAGCGTGACAGAAAACCTTTGAAGTCTAGGAGGGACGAGTACCGGAGCGGAGCGAATTGAGCATTCGTGAGCACCGGCACGCAGGACTGACACCGAATGCGAGGGTTTGTCTGCACGCTGGAAGATGCCATCATTGGCACCTTTTTTATGTGTCAAGCAGCGCCGGATAGGCGATGAATTTTTCAATATCGCTTGCTGGCAGCGGTTTGGCATAATAAAACCCCTGCAGGTCGTCACAGCCCTGGGCAGATAATAGCTGAGCCTGTGCAAACGTTTCAACACCTTCTGCTATCACTTCGAGAGATAACTGGTGTCCCATCGCTATAATAGCCCCTGTAATCTGTTCAGACTTTGAATCACTTAAAATATCCTCAATAAAGGATTTATCAATTTTCAGTCGATGAATCGGTAAATCCTTTAAATAGCTTAATGAGCTGTGGCCTGTACCGAAATCATCAATACTAATGCGGACGCCAAGCTGTTTTAGCGATGTTAACACCTGTTTTGATTGCTTGATATTGTCCATTGTCATACTTTCTGTGACTTCAAGCTCCAAGAGTGACGGTTTCAGGTCGTATTTTTTCAGTGTGAGCTTGATCAAATCAATTAAGTCTTCAGAATTGAATTGTTTCGCAGATAAATTGACAGCCACAGGAATTTTCAGCCCATCGTCATACCACTTTTTTGCCTGTTTGCCAGCCGTATCAATGACCCATCTGCCAATATCAATGATCAGACCTGATTCCTCTGCCAGCTCAATAAAAGCCTCAGGTGATTTTAAGGACCCATCTGGTGCCTTCATTCTCAAAAGGGCTTCAACCCCAGTCATCTTTCTAGTTTTGGCACTGACTTGAGGCTGGTAGTGAAGGACAAATTGCTCTCTTTGAATGGCATCCCTCAGCTCCAGCTCCCGGTTTAACCTGTCCTCACTTAATCTTTCCATGGATTCGGTAAAGAACTCATAACGGCTCTGCTTATGTTTTTTGGATAAATACATGGCCATATCGGCTTTTCTCATCAGCTCCATCCCGTCTTTGCCATTTTGCGGAGAGATAGCGATCCCAATGCTGATTGACGTAATAAGCTGATGGTTCTGGATGAAAAAAGGACGTTCAAATTGATGGATGATATTCTTAGAAAATTGTTCGATTTTATGTGTATCATGATCCATGTGGGGAAAGATCATTAAAAATTCATCACCGCCAAGTCTTGCGATAAAGCCATTGTCCGGTAAACATTGCGTCAGTCTGTTTGCGGCAGCTTTCAGCAGTAAATCTCCTATGTTATGCCCGAGTGCATCATTAATAATTTTAAAACGATTTAAGTCCAGAAACAGAACCGCTGTTGACGTTTTTGACTTTTCTTGAGCGGAGAGAACATCATTTAAATGATTGATGCCGTGGCGGCGGTTAGGAAGCTCTGTTAGTGCATCATAATGTGCCATCACATGAATTTCTTTTTCTGCAATCCGCTGCTGCGTTAAATCTTTTAAAACAAGATAAATGCTGTCGAGTGAATTGTTCACATGAACAGGTATGTAAGTGACATGATAATAATAAAAACGATCTGCTGTTTTCAGTTCTGCTTCACGTGTGATAGCTTTTTTTGACTGAGAAATAAATTCTTCCCACAACTCAGTCGGCATCACATATTGGCTGACATCATCACCAATCTTAGAATTGTACAACTCTAAGATTTGTTTACCAGAGTCATTTGCAGAAAGAACCTTTCGATCGACAGATAGCACGATAATGCCGTCTATATTATGTTTGATAAGCGATTGAAACCGTTGTTCATTTTCTTTCAGCTGATCTGACTGCGTCATGATCCGGTGATCAATATAGGCACCAAAAATCATCAGTGTTTGGACTATAAGTGTCATTAAGCCGACAAAAATCGACAGACTGAATGGCGACATTTCAAGAGATCCACCTATAGCAGCCTGTCCATTTGAATGATAAAACATGGTAGAGGCAGCCATACCAGTATAATGCATACCTGCTATAGCACCGCCCATCAACATTGAACCAAGACTCTTTAAAAGATAATTCTCTCGTTTACTTTTCTTGCGGTCAACACGAAAGAAGAGTTTCAATGAGAAGTAGGAGGTAATGGCAGCAATGAAAAACGAAAGAAAAAAGAGGACTGGATCATAGCTGATTGAGACATTGGCCATTGATTCCATTCCAAGATAATGCATGCTGCAAATAGCTGAACCCATGGTGATTGAACTAATGAGCAGCCGTCTTCTAGAGAGCTGCTTTTGAATGCATATTGAAAAAGCGATCAAGGATCCGATAAATGAGGCCAAAATCGATAAAATCAGTAAGGACGTATCATATGTAATGCCAACACGCATTTGAAATGCCATCATGCCAATAAAATGCATCGACCATATCCCCATTCCCATGATCATTGCACCAATGAGCAGCCATACCTTTTTCTTTGCACCGCTTGACTGTGCTACCCTGCTGGCTATATGAAGAGCTGAGTAGGAGGCGACAGCGGCGACAGCGATTGACAGAAAGACAAGCCATCCATTGTAGCTTCCTGTTAAATGGGTCATGTAAGAAAACCTCCTGTATCTTAAAACAGACATATACTTAATATATCGGATCGAATGGCTTCTGTGTTCACCTTTCCTTCACTTAAATAAAACAATCAACGTTTTTTTCATCCTTCTTTTATAGTAAAATCAAATTTAATGTAAAAAAACGATGAAAAGTGAATCGTTTCTTCGGTTTTATTCGTTTAATATATGGTGTGATTCTAAAAGAGATAGAATCAGTCAAATGATTATGTGTGAAAGGGATTGATAAACATCGAAGATTTTATTATTTCATTAGCTGATGCCTTTAAGAACTTGTCATACTTTGGCATCTTCCTAGCATTATGCATTGAATTTGTACCTGCTGAAGTGGTTTTGCCTCTTGCAGGTTACTGGGTCTCAGAAGGGGACATGGCCTTTATCGGTGTTGTGGCGGCCGGCTCCATAGGCGGCGTGGCTGGCCCGTTGACCTTGTACTGGTTAGGACGTTACGGCGGCAGACCCTTTTTAAATAAATATGGAAAGTACTTTTTTATAAAACCTGAGTCACTTGATAAATCGGATGCTTTCTTTGAAAAGCATGGCGGATTGGTCGCATTCAGCGGCCGGTTTATACCAGGAGTCAGAACACTGATCTCCATCCCGTGCGGTATTGCTAAGATGAATGTGTGGGTCTTTTGCCTGTATACGTTTTTGGCGATTACACCAATTACGTTTGTGTATGTGTATCTTGGGTTTATGCTTGGGGAGAACTGGAAAGAGGTTGGCGCTATGTTAGATCCTTATCTTTTACCAATTGGGATAGGTGTTTTGTTATTGTTTGTTCTGTACCTATATATAAAACGAAAAAAAAGAAAAACAGAAACGCCAACTGCCTAATCAATGGATCGAACAGAAAGTCACCTGTTGACAATTCAGTGACTATTGATTAAGATATAAGTAATCTAAATATTCTAAATCCCGCCAAAGGGGAGTAGCGTCCGGTTTTTACCGGAAACAAAGTCGTCATTACATGGACTGATGTTCATCGGCTTTGTTGGCATGATTCTACATATCACATGTCTAGCAAGACCTTTGCCATTACAGGCAAAGGTCTTTTTTGCATTCATAAGCCTTTGTCTGTTGTGGGACAATAGATAAAAACAAGGAGGAATGATGATGGATGCAGCCATTATTTTAGAGTACGGGTGGGTTCTGCTCGTACTGATTGGATTAGAAGGGATTTTAGCAGCTGATAACGCGCTGGTCATGGCCGTGATGGTCAAACACCTTCCTGAAAAACAAAGAAAAAAGGCACTGTTTTACGGACTTGCAGGAGCATTTATTATGCGATTTGGTTCTCTGTTTCTTATTTCGTTTTTAGTGGATGTGTGGCAAGTTCAAGCCATTGGTGCCATTTATCTTCTTTATATTTCCATTCACCATATTTTAAAATCGCACGTATTTAAGAAAAAGGAAACAGATACAAACATGAAACAAAGCGGCTTCTGGGCAACAGTCGTGAAAGTAGAGCTTGCCGACATTGCTTTTGCTGTAGATTCCATTTTAGCGGCAGTCGCTTTAGCTGTGACACTGCCAAAAACAAGTCTTCCGCAAATCGGTGGACTCGATGGCGGTCAATTTATTGTTATTCTATTAGGCGGTATCATTGGTCTTGTTATTATGCGATTTGCAGCAACGGTCTTTGTGAAACTGCTCAAAACAAGACCGAGCCTAGAAACAGCAGCATTTGTCATTGTCGGATGGGTGGGTGTGAAGCTCACGCTTTATACACTGTCACATCCAGCCATCGGGGTCGTATCGTCTCATTTTATCCATTCAGCATTATGGAAAGTCATTTTCTGGACAGTGCTTCTCGCAATTGCAGCATTTGGCTGGTTTTTATCAAGTCCATCAAGAAAAGGCGGGCAGGAAAACGAGGAGAAACAAGAGGCACGCTTGGGAGAGTAGGTTTTTTGAAAGAAATATCATTTCATTTTCATAACACGTATATTACAAATAAGGGGGAGATACCCCCTTATTTCTTTGCTTTTAGACGAAACATTGTAAAGTAGATGGTGACATACATGTCATAATTGAGTAACAGGAAATGAATTCCTCATTTCTTCCTTTGCGCTTCCCTCATAAATTAGCTATCATAAATGAGTAATATAGGGAGAACTGAGGTGAAACCATTGCTTAGCCTTTTGTTTAAAAAAGGAAAGAAAAAGCAAACATTAGAGCAGTCGGCTATCAGTATTCAACAAGGTGATATCGAACTGCAAAATGCATTAATAGAGCAATACAAACCATTTGTCGCTAAGACGGTTTCATCCGTTTGTAAACGATATATAGATGAAAAAGATGATGAATTCAGCATAGGCTTAATAGCCTTTAATGAAGCGATAGAAAAATACTCTGCCGAAAAAGGAAACTCACTGCTTGCTTTCGCAGAATTAATTATTAAAAGAAAAGTGATTGACTATATTCGAAAAGAAGCAAGAAATGCGCCAACGGTTCAAATGGACCTGCAAGAAAGTGAGAATGGCGAATACTCTCAAAGCATGATTGAAGCAGAGCTCTCTGCAAATGAATATAGGCGTTTAATTGAACAAGAACATAGAAGAGAAGAGATTGAACATTTTAAAGAACGATTGAAAGTTTACGGTCTCACGTTTCAAGAGCTGCTTGAGCATTCACCAAAGCATGCAGATGCCAGGCAAAATGCCATTAAAGTAGCCCATACACTCGTTGAACACGATGAGCTGAGAACCATTTTATTTCAGAAAAAACAATTGCCTGTCAAACAGCTGGAAAAGCTAGTGGAAGTCAGCCGCAAAACGATTGAGAGAAATAGAAAATATATCATTGCGATGGCGATCATTATGACAGGTGACTATGTGTATTTGAAAGATTACCTTAAAGGGGTGCTTAATTCATGAGAAGAGGCATTATAGTAGAGAAAAACAAAAAATATGTCACGCTGCTGACCCCTGATGGACAATTTCTGCGGACAAAATATGAAGAGCAAAACTATGAAATCGGCCAAGAAGTGACATTTCCGAATGAATCACGTCTCGAAAGAAAAAGAGCCGGTTTTTTTGACCTGCTTCGTTTACGTCCGTTAAATGCAGGAATCCTATCAATAGCAGCGATTATTGTCGTAATTTTTACTATGATGCCATCTTTCTCAAGTCAAAAAGCATATGCGTATATGACAATTGACATTAATCCAAGCTTTGAGCTGAAGCTTGATCACAATTATCAAGTGATCGGTGTCACACCGCTGAATCAAGATGCAAAGCAAGTACTGGCGAGTATGAAGGATTTAGAAAAAAACGACATGACCAAAGTCGTGCAGGAAATTATAGATGACTGTGACAAAAAAGGATATGTGAACAATTCTAAAAGTATTTATATTTCAACCGTTTATGAAAACAAGCAGGACAATACATATAAAACAAACGTAAAAAGCAAAATTAACACCATTTCTGGTGAATATCAAAAACGCAATTATAAGCTGGAAACTGTGGAAAGTGACCTGGAAACAAGAGAAAAAGCTCAAAAGGCAGGCATTTCAACAGGAACATATATTAGAAATCAAGAAATGCAAAATAAAGAACATGAAGACATCAAAAAGGATGAAGACGCAGCAGAGAACGATGCTGTGAAGGAAGAAGATCCTAAGAAACATGAAGAAGAACAAGCAGATAAAGACAAACAAGAAGACGTAAAGACAGACGATAGCGAAGAGATGCAGCCAGATCAAGAGGCTCCTGAAGCTGAGCACAAAGAGCAGAAGGAGGCAGAGAGGGAAGAGCAAGGATCTGTTCAAAAGCCTCAAAAACCTGATAATGAAAGCAAAGACAGCAACATAAAGGAAGAAAAGGATCATTCTTTCGATAAAGAGCAAAAAAAAAATCACTCAACTGATCCTGATGAAAGAAGACACTGGAACGGTACATCACGTGGTGATGCAGAAAAACACGCAAAAAAAAACAGCAGGGATCAGAACAATCCATCCGCTGAACAAAAAAGAGAACATGCAAAGCAAAAAGGGAAAGGTGCACCGTTTCCTTATCGCGAGAACCGGCATGAGCACACATATCAACAATAAAAAAACGCCAGAATAGCTCCGGCGTATTTCACCATGTCATGATTTAGATTGATTACCCATTTGTGATTGAGCCTGTTGAACGAGTCTTTTTGTGATTTCACCGCCAACAGAACCGTTTGCACGTGAAACTGTATCTGAACCGAGAGTGACGCCAAATTCTTGAGCGATCTCGTATTTAAATTGATCTAAAGCTTGTTCTACTCCAGGAACAAGAAGTTGATTTCGATTTGCCATGTTCGTATTCCTCCTTTCACCTCATGTTTGTTGCGCCTTCTTATTTTGAAAAAAAAGCCGTACAATTATGCTGGCAATTGCTGTACAAAAAACCGAGATGATGAAGGTCACCTCGGTTCTTATTTATCCCTTATTCAGCTGCAGCGTATTATACATCATTTCTTGAGCTGTACTTTGCAAATGAGAAGTAAAGACAGAGAAGACGGTAGAACTGATAATCCCTTTAATCAAATTCCATTGGCTCTTCGTCAATTCTGTAAACTCGTCATGAAGCTTGTCTGTCTGCTCCTCGGTTATTTCTCGTAAATTTGTTTCCTTTAATGGAAATTGTGTATGGTGATAAATAAAATCAAGGACGTGCGCATATGCTTCATAAAAACGGATTGGACTAATAATATCATCTGTTCGATCTGTGATGGTGTTAAATAAGGCAGATAAGATCATACGTATGGTATCGAAGTCAAAAACTGATTTTAAATCCCTGACAATTAATAAAATAACGACCTGATCAATAGAGTACTTCTTGCCAAGCTCTGGATGGCCAATCATATCTTTAATATCACGTTTGATCCAATTTTGGATCGCCGTCGATTTAAGAGAAGTCAGCTCACACAAGTTGCCAAGCTCAACAATTTCATTTGTAGAAAGACCATGCTCTGATTTTTGCTTCCGCCGTTCAAGCTTCTCAAAAAAAGACGGGATCTTTAATTCATCATAGTCATGATCCTTGCCATTTTTTACAGATAGTTTCAAAAGCTGAAGCGGAGTCAGATCTCCCTCTCCTTTTAGAGAATACAGAAGTCTTGTCATGTCAATTCTCGTTAATTTAAAAGTAACCATGTTCCACCTCATTTGTACGTCAAAACGTGATTATTGATCTAATTCAACATCATAGTCTCTTTTTGATGAAAATGCAAAATAAACTCAAAATCAGACCTGTGCGTCACAATTTGTTCACTTTTCTGCTGGGGTAAATGTCGTAAATATTGATGTGACGGGGCTTTAGCCGTTATGATAAACAAAGAAAGTGATTCCTTTTTCCTTGCAATTTGAGACGTTTATTTTTATAATTTTATTAATAAGTTCATTTGAACTTAATATGACAGCGGAGGTTATGTATGGGTAAGAGAATATTTCTGTTTATATTAACGAACATTCTTGTTATCACTACGATTGGTATTGTACTGTCGGTTATTAGTGCAGCAACTGGTGTTGGTTCTTATATAGGAGCAGACGGTGGAATTAATTTTGTTGCACTGCTTGTATTCAGTGCAGTTGTTGGTTTTGTTGGCTCGTTTATGTCACTTGCAATGTCTCGCTGGATGGCAAAAATGATGATGGGTGTACGTGTGTTGAATCCAGAAAAGGATTCATTAACATATGATGAGCAGCAGCTTGTTGACCGCGTGCACAGACTATCAAGAGCAGCAGGCCTTTCTAAAATGCCTGAGGTTGGTATTTATCAATCATCTGAAGTAAATGCTTTTGCAACAGGTCCTTCTAAGAGAAGATCACTTGTTGCGGTATCAACTGGATTGCTTCAGGAAATGGATGATGCAGCAGTTGAAGGTGTAATCGCCCACGAAGTCGCTCACGTTGCAAATGGTGACATGGTGACGATGACGCTGCTTCAAGGAATCGTCAACACGTTTGTTGTGTTCCTTTCAAGAATTGCGGCATGGATCGCTAGCCGTTTTGTTTCACGAGAAGAGCTTGTGCCGATTGTTCATTTTATCGCTGTGATTGTTTTCCAAATCATTTTCTCTATCCTAGGAAGCCTTGTCGTGTTTGCATATTCTAGACACCGTGAATTCCATGCAGACCGCGGCGGAGCCGACCTTGCAGGTAAAGATAAAATGATTCATGCGCTTCGTTCACTTGAGGCGTACACGTCAAGAATCAAAGATGATGATCAAACAGCAGTCGCTACACTTAAAATCAGCGGTAAACGAAAAGCTTCTCTTTTCTCAACACACCCTGATTTAAACGAAAGAATCAGAAGACTAGAAGCAAAATAAGAAAGAGGAAAAAGACATTCTTTTACAGGATGTCTTTTCTTTTTGATGAAAAAGAAAATAAAGCATAAAATAGCTTTAAAATCATGTCTCTTTTCATTAAAATGATAAAGGTATTCGAAAAGATAGATAAAAGAAGGAATGACAATGAATCCTATAAAAAAGCTAATTGACCGGCTGTCAGCTTTTCAGTTGATTGCCCTTTATTATTTTCTTGCTGTGACCGTGTCGTTTATTCTTCTCAGCCTGCCAGTGGCTCATCAAGAGGGAGTCAAATGGACATTCATTGATGCCTTGTTTACAGCGGTGAGTGCTGTAAGTGTTACAGGACTGACTGTTGTCGACACCTCACAAACATTTAGTGTGGCAGGGATGTGGATCCTTGCATTTGTTCTGCAAATCGGAGGCATCGGCATTATGACGCTCGGTACTTTCGTATGGCTAGTTATGCGAAAAAGAATTGGAATTAAAGAAAGAAAGCTTATCATGGCAGATCAAAACCAAAGCAATTTATCTGGAATTGTGAAACTAATGAAGCAGGTCTTATATTTAATTTTGCTGATTGAGTTTGTCGGCGGGCTGATTTTAAGCATGTATTTTCTCAAGTATTACGATGTGCAAGGCGCTTTCTTACATGGCTTCTTCTCAAGTATTAGTGCGACAACCAATGGGGGCTTCGATATTACAGGGAGTTCTCTTATTCCTTACAAAGATGATTATTTCGTCCAGTTTATTACGATGCTGCTGATCATCTTTGGAGCGATTGGTTTTCCTGTGCTCGTGGAAGTGAAGGATTATTTGTTCAATCAGGACCGAAAGCACGCATCATTCTCATTGTTTACAAAAATCACAACGCTCACGTTCGGCGGCCTTGTCGTTGTTGGAGCGATTGGAATATATGCACTTGAAGCCGGGTTTAGCTTTGTAGGGAAAAGCTGGCACGAAATCTTGTTTTATTCTTTGTTTCAATCGACTGCAACAAGAAGCGGGGGGCTGACAACGTTAGATATTACGCAGCTGACGGAACCGACGCTTTTATTTTTATGTATGCTCATGTTTATCGGGGCTTCCCCAAGCTCTGTGGGGGGCGGCATTCGGACAACTACGTTTGCTCTTAATTTACTTGCCTTGTTTCATTTTGCTAGGGGAAATAAATCCATCAAAATCTTCAAGAGAGAGCTTCATCAAGCGGATATTAATAAATCTCTTATGGTAACCATGATGGCCTTTATTTTGGTCTTTGGCGCTACGTTCCTGTTATCCTTAACAGAGCATAATACACTTCTTGAAAATTTATTTGAAGTCTGCTCTGCTTTCGGAACAACGGGGCTGTCGCTTGGGATCACCTCAGATCTCACTGTGTTTGGTAAATGTATCATCATGGTTGTCATGTTTATTGGCCGGATCGGCATTCCAAGCTTTTTATATTTAATAGGCCGAAGAGAAAGCGAAGCAAATTATCATTATCCGAAAGAGCGCGTCATTATTGGCTAAACAGCATTCAATTCGAATGCTGTTTTTTTATTTCCATTATCTAACTGGCTAAATCACATGGGATGTTCGCAATCTATAGGTAAGAGGTGAACGAGACGTGCTGGATGTGTTATGGAAAGCAATTGTCATGCTGCTAGTTGGTACCTTGCTGCTGAGAATAGCAGGGCCTAAATCGATTAGTCAATTAACTGTACAACAAACAGTCATCATGATTTCAATCGGATCGATTATTATCCAACCCTTTATTGAGCATAATTTACTTGAAACCATTTATGCAGCTACCATCTTTATTGTGGCACTTGTCATTATGGAGAAGCTGTCGATTCAATCGGATTTTTTTGAAAAATTGCTTTCAGGCAAATCGGTCGTGATTTTACAGGATGGCCAAATGCTTGATCATAAGCTGAAGAAAACAAGGCTCACAAGGGACGAATTTAAAATGCGTTTAAAGCAGCAAGGCATCACTGACATCAGCTGTCTCAAAAAAGCCACGCTAGAAGCCAATGGGCAAATTGGCTATGAGTTAAAACCTGAGGAAAAGCCAGTGACGGTCAAGCAAATGAAAGAACTCCTTGACCAATTAAGAGAAGAACTAAACCTGTCAAAAAAGGACTGAATTCAGATGAAAAGAAAAGCAGCGAAAAATGAAGCATTAACAAATAATATGACGCCGACAGAAAGTATGGCACATGATCAAGGACAAACTCAATTTGACGAACAATCAAGAGATCGTCAGGCAAACCGAAATTCTCATAAAGGGAAACAAGGGGGAGCATCTCGTGACTAAGAAGCATATGAAGAGCAAAGAGATGAAGGACCATAAAAAGCCAATGGACCCAGATATTTTAGAAGAGGAATTTGGCAGTGAGCTTGGAGATATTAACAGCAGCAAATGGATTGATACGTTGGTAAAGCCAAAGAAAGATGATGCATGTCAGCAGAATAAGAAATAGAAAAAACGATCCATGAAGGATCGTTTTTATTTGATATAACTGCCTTGCCTGCCGGTGATCGTTCGCATGAGATGGGTCATTTTGAGCTCGATCACTGGCTGTGCAACGGTTTTGACAAAAGTGCTAGACAGGGTAAAGGTTAACAGAATGGTCAGCAGCAATAAAATGAGTACACTTGCTGCATTTAGCGCCCAGTCATCAAACCAAGTGGTTCTTAGCAGCTTGATCACAAAGCCGTGTAATAAATAAACATATAACGTTCTTGTTCCCCATTTTGTAAAGAAGAAACGGCGTGTTGGAACTAATGCAAAGAAGCTGAAAGTAGCGCCAAATGCAAGCAAATACCATGCCATTCGTTTCATCGCCGCAATCATTCCTTCATCCCCAAGAGAAGCATACGACTTTGAGCCAAATAAGAAGGAATAATCAAATTCATAGAAGTAGCAAAACAGGAACACAGCCATTAATACAAAAAGTGCTGCCAGCTTTCCTTTGCTTGTACGGATGAATTCAAAATGCTGCTTTTTTAAATAGAATCCAGCTAAAAACATAGGCAAAAAGACAAACGTACGTGATAAGCTGAGTGTATCGCTGATGCTGTCCACATAACCGACGAGTAAAGCAATCGATAAACTGACGATCATCGCCCAGTGAAACGGCAGTTTTGAAAAAGGAATGAGCAGCAAATTCCAAAAGAATAAACTAATTAAAAACCATAAGGACCATTGTGGATCAATTGGATTTAAATTGGCCATGCTTTGATCCTGCAAGAGATAATAGTAAACCGAATAGATCACCTGAAAGATTAAATATGGGATGATCAGCTTAACGGCGACTTTTTTCATAAAGCCCGGTTTTCTAAACCCTTTTGCAAAAAAGCCAGAAACTAAAATAAAGGCGGGCATGTGAAAGGTATAAATAAACTTGTATAAATAGAGCATCCAGTCATTATCATGAATGAATGATCGTAACAAATGACCAAAAACAACTAGAAAAATCAGAAGGAATTTCGCATTATCAAAATAACTATCTCGTGAAGATGCCATAACATCACCTTTCCTGCTCGATTTCAAACATAAATATTCTAAGTGCACTGTTCCCTTATTTGCCTCATTCTAAAATACATTTTCGCTCAATTCGCTATTTGATGTGAAATTGTAGAATGGTTGTAAAAGAAGCGTAAGAAAAGTGAACCGTTATACAATCCTGTCATCCAAATGAAATAAATGAGACAGTCTTCGTGTAAAAAGTTATCTTTTTTTATGAGTCGAATGAAGGAACAATGAAAATATTGTAGAAATATTGTAGAGGAATGAGGCTGGAAAAGGAGTGTAAGAGAATGACTGAAACGCTCGATGGCAATAGGTTAACCCCTGCGGGAGATATCAGAAAATTAGAAAAAGAGAACGAATATTTGCGAACTGAGTTAATGCAACAAAAAATGCTATTAAATAAGACGCTAGATGCCATTTTTATATTTGATCAGCACCTCAACATCATCCAAGCCAACGAAGCAACATGCAGGCTTGTCCAGACACCGAAAGAAGACCTCCTCAATAAATCCGTTCTAGATTTCCTATACGGCATCCCGAAAGATAAAATTGAATGTTCACTCGATCTATTTTTTCGAAAAGGTACGTTAAAAAGAGAGATCTCCATTCAGCTGGAAAATGGTGAGACAAAATACATTGAATTTGTCGCAGAGCACGATACCATGAGTCAGCAATATATTGTGGTCATGCGAGATATTTCTTCAAAGAAAATATTAGAACGAGAACGCTCCATGAATGAGCAGCTGTTCAAAGATTTGTTTGACCGAGCCATTGACGGGATGGTCATTTTTGATCAGGATGGCTGCATGATTGATGCGAATCATTCTTTTTGTCAGAGCTTTGAGCTGCAAAAGACTGATTTAACCGATCGCTATTTACATGAATTTGTCGAAGAAGAAAATCTTCCCGCCTTGCAGCATCTTTTAACGTCACTTAAAGAAACAGGGAAAGCAAAAGGGGAGCTTCCTGTTACCCTTCAATCTGGCCAGCAAAAATTATTTGAACTCACCATTACATCAAATGTGATGAGTGGTTTTTATATGTCCATCATGCGGGATATTACAGAAAAAAGACTGATGGAAGAGAAGCTGTTAAAAAGTGAAGAACGCTTTAGAGAAATTTTTGAAAATGCAATGGATGCCATCATCATATGGGCGGACGATGGAGAGATTGTGAAAGCCAATGAATCAGCCTGCCGAATTTTTGAATTACCGATGCACTCGCTGATTGGCAAAAAACTCACCGACTTTCTCGTCAAATCTGATAAGAGATATAGACCAACAAGAAGACGCTATATCCGGAATGATGAAATAAGGGAAGAGCTGTTGTTCAAAATGGCTAATGGACAGTATAAAGAGCTTGAGTTTACTTCAAAGCATGCGGTATTAGAAGGACAGCACTTAACCATTTTACGTAATGTAAGTGATCGAAAAAGAATGGAGCAGGAGCTGCGCGAAAGTGAGCTCAAATTCCGTAAAGTCTTTAATGGCTCAATGGACGGCATTGTTCTTTTTGATAATCAATACCGAATCATTGAAGTCAATCCATCTGCCAGCGAGCTGCTTCAATTGAAGGACGATCATTTAACAGAAATGAATCTTTTCCACATCCTTGCTCCTTATCAAATAGAAAATTTGGCTCAGCCCGCCGAGGCGATGTCATTAGATGAAATGGATAATGAGGTTCCGTTTGTACTGAACCATCCAGATCAGCGTATCCTGGAATTCTCTTTTAAACGCAACATTATCCATAATATGAATTTGGCGATCTTTAGAGATGTGACAGAGCGGAAGGAATTAGAAGAGCGGGTGAGAAAATCAGATACCCTTCATGTGGTCGGAGAGCTTGCCGCTGGAATTGCTCATGAAATTAGAAACCCGATGACAGCATTAAAAGGCTTCATTCAGCTGTTAAAAGGAAATATAGAAGGGGAATATTCGCTCTATTTTAATGTCATCACATCAGAGCTGAAAAGGATTGAATCCATCATCACCGAATTTTTGATTTTAGCGAAACCGCAAGCCATTGTATATGAAGAAAAAAATGTGGTGCAAATTGTGAAAGACACGATGGATCTTCTGCACGCACAGGCGAATCTTGGCAATGTTCAAATGCATCTCAATGTGCTGGATGAGATTCCGCTCATTTATTGTGAACAAAACCAATTAAAGCAGGTCTTTATTAACATTTTAAAAAATGCAATTGAAGTCATGCCGCGCAAAGGAAATGTCTATGTGAGCATTCAGCGGAAGGGCGAGGAGCATATTGTCATTTCACTGCGTGATGAAGGCTGCGGAATGGCAGAGGATAAGCTAAAGCGTCTAGGCGAGCCTTTTTATACAACGAAAGAAAGAGGAACTGGACTTGGCTTAATGGTTAGTTATAAAATTATTGAAGAGCATCAAGGAACCATTGAGGTAGAAAGTGAGGAAGGCGTAGGAACCGTCTTCCATCTCACGCTGCCACTTAGGCAGCAGAAACAAGAAGGAGAGCAGTAACGTGTATTATACCGTCTATCACGCACCCATCGGGGAATTATACATACTAGAAAAGGACGGTGCCATCATCGAGGTGATGTTTGATGATGAACCGTTTTTAGCAAAAAAGCAGGCAGCGAATCTAAAGCAAGCAGATACGCCTGTCTTACAAGAAGCGAAAAAGCAGCTAGATGAATATTTCAAAGGTGAGCGGCAAGTATTCGATCTCCCGCTCAAGCAAACTGGTTCTCCGTTCCAAGAGCAGGTGTGGGAAGCATTGTCGGCCATTCCATATGGTGAATCAAAAAGCTATGCAGACATTGCAGAAGCGATTGGCAATCCAAAGGCTGTAAGAGCCATCGGACAAGCTAACAGACGAAATGCATTACCTATTTTTATCCCGTGTCACAGGGTGATTGGAAAAGACCGGACTCTGACGGGCTATGCAGGATCGAAAACAGACATGAAAGCGGTCCTCCTTGAATTAGAAGGCATCCCATTTGTTCAAAAATAAATCGATTGACCTGTTCCGAATGTTTGTCAAGCGACATATCCTTTTATTAAGCTAAAAAAGTTGGTTGAGGGAAAAAGGAGGGCGCTGGCATGTTTTGGGGCAAAAAAGGCAAAATGTATGCCGTGACGTCACTATGTGTCAAAATGAACGTTTTGACAGAAGAACAAAAAAAAGAAATCTTAACAAAAACGAATCAAGAACCAAAAAAGCGCGGTGCTCTTAAATGACAAGAACACGGCGCTTTTTTGCGATTATTGAGAGATGCTTTCGGCGAAAAGAGCATCAATCTCTTCTGCATAGTTCGATGTGATAATTCCCTTTTCTGTAATGATGCCTGAAATAAGATGATGAGGAGTGACATCAAAGGCGGGATTGAATACCTGAACATCAGGCGGTGCAATGGGGACGCCGTTTAATTCCTTTACTTCCAGCGGGTCGCGCTCTTCAATTGGAATATCTGACCCGTCGCGGGTGGATACATCAAAGGTTGAAAGCGGTGCTGCTACAAAAAACGGAATGTTAAAATGCTTGGCTAGAACGGCAAGACCTAACGTTCCAATCTTATTCGCTGTATCTCCATTACGGGCGATACGGTCAGCACCAACAATGACAGCAGAAATTTGCTTTTCCTTCATCGTATGGGCTGCCATGTTATCTGTAATGAGCGTCACATCCACGCCGCCTTGCATAAGCTCCCATGTTGTCAGACGAGCACCTTGAAGAACAGGGCGTGTTTCACATGCATAAATGTGAAGATCAAGATTTTTCTTTTTGGCTAAATAAAAGGGAGCAAGGGCTGTTCCGTACCGGCTCGTTGCGATGGAGCCTGCATTACAAATGGTCATGATACGGTCACCTGATTTAAAGAGCTGAAGAGCATTTTGACCGATTTGTCTGCATGTTTCTTCATCTTCAATTTGAATTTGAATGGCTTCATGGACAAGGTCGGTTTTGGCTGCATTCACTGATGCTGCACGCTGAATGCGCTGCAGCAGCCGGTCTAATGCCCAGGCGAGGTTCACAGCGGTTGGACGAGCACTGTTTAAATATTCTTTGATTCGAATGACTTCTTGTTTAAAAACATCCAATTCTTCTGTTTCAATTGCTTGTGCACTAAGCGCCAGCCCAAAAGCTGCTGTAATGCCAATCGCAGGCGCTCCGCGTACTTTTAATGACACAATCGCATCATACACATCTTCTTTCGTATATAAATGCTCAAATACGGTTTCGGTTGGTAATTTTTGCTGATTTAAAATGTGAATACGGTTTTCTTCCCATTCGACAGAACGGGGGACTTCAAATTCTTTTGACAAAACCCGTCACTCCTTTACAGATGGCTGGAATAATGCGACGAGGTCAGACGCTGTTTCCACTGCATGATATTGTTTGATAAATGTTTTTCCAAGTGTCAGTGCTGCTTTTTTCTGCTGAATCCGTCTAGTTGGTGATGGAATTGCATCAAGGTCAGCGGCATGAGCAAGACCAATTGTTCGGCGGACAAGCTCACAGCCGGCAAAGCCTGTCGCTTCTTGTAAGATCCGGTCAAAGGTTGTTTCTAAAAAGCTGTCCGATACACTAAACGCTTCAATGCTGTCCTCTTTCCAAGCTTTTGTGAACACTTCTTTGAAGGTTGCCCATACATTGACGACATGGTTAAAAAGGTGCTGCTGCTCGTGTTCATTCTCGCGAGATAAAGCATTCAGGAACAGATTGGCGATAAAGTGGCCGATATCGAATCCGAAGGGACCGTAAAACGCGAATTCTGGATCAATGATTTTCGTTTCAGTTTCATTTGCAAAAATACTGCCTGTATGAAGATCTCCATGAACCAATGTTTCAGCTGATGTCAGGAAGATACGCTTTAATTCTGCTGCCCTAGCTTGCACTTCAAGATCTGCCCAAAGCGCTTCTGCTGATTCTCTTAATTCTTCTTCGAAGTCATTTGTTTCACTATCGAAGAAAGGGTCTGTGAAGACGAGTTTTTCTGTAATATCACACAGGTCAGGGTTCGTAAATTGCTTCACAAATTGTTTTTTGATTTTAGGATTTGTAGCAAAGTCAGATGTGTAAAAAAGTGTTTTTCCTAAAAATTCTCCAACATGATCAGATAAATGCGGGTATTGTTTTCCGGCAATTAGCCCTTTTCTGACGATTTCTAAGTGGGAGAGATCCTCCATGGCTGTCACTGCAAGAGCTGTATCTGAATAATAGACTGCTGGTACGAGGTGAGGCGCATATTCTGACTGCTTGATCAGGGCGGCACTTTCAATTCTTGCCCGGTCTAATGTAAGCGGCCAGCTCTCCCCTACCACCTTTGCATAAGGCAGCGCCTGCTTGATGATCAATCCTTTTTCTTGTTTGTGATCATAAATATGAAAGACGTAATTTAAATTCCCGTCCCCGATTTCAGTACATGTCAAATGACTGCTTTCTTGGATCAAGCCAAGTCTAATTGCGAGTGCAACTGCCGAGCTTTCTGTTAGTTCTTCATATGATGCCGTAAGTGTAACCAATTGCTTCCCCTCCAAATCATATAAAAAAGCCTCTTTCTCCTGAGAGAAAGAGGCTTGATGGTGTGTATGCCCAAAGCCTCTCTTATCTCTCAGCACATACGTCTGATGGAATTAGCACCGTGCCCTATAAGACAATTGTCTTGGCGCTTTATTTGCTGCGCCCCACTTCACAGTGGTATTAACGGTCGGTTGCTGTTGGGGTCAAAAGGCCAAATCCCTCGCCCAACTCTCGATAAGAGAAATCAATATGTAATTGTTTCGTGTCTGATTGCATTTCTTAATTCAAGATATTATCAGAGCTGCGCTTTACATGTCAATCTTTTTTCAAAATTGCTTTACAATTCATAAAACAATCCATTACAGTGATTGTATTGTCACGTAACTTGAATAGAAGGTGAAGAAATGGAATTCCAGCAATCAGATGTGTTGAAACAATTACCGAAACAATTTTTTGCGTCCCTTGTCCAAAAGGTGCAGAAAAAAGTACGGGAAGGGGCAGATATCATTAATTTGGGGCAGGGAAATCCTGATCAGCCAACTCCTCCGCACATTGTAAAAGCCATGCAGGAAGCGGTAGCAAAACCTGAAAATCATCAATACTCCTCATTCCGTGGAACAGCGAAATTAAAAAAGGCTGCTGCCGCTTTTTATGAAAGAGAATATGGGGTCGCACTTGATCCAAAAACGGAAATTGCGATTTTATTTGGCGGGAAAGCAGGGCTTGTTGAGCTGCCGCAATGTCTGCTGAATCCGGGTGATACGCTTCTTGTCCCTGATCCTGGTTATCCTGATTATTGGTCAGGCGCTGTGCTTGCTGGAGCGCATATGGTAACCATGCCACTTCTTGAAAAAAATGATTTTTTACCTGACTACGATTTGCTGCCTGAAGATGATAAGAAAAAGGCAAAATTAATGTATTTAAATTACCCCAACAATCCGACGGGTGCTACGGCAAGCCGTGCATTTTTTGAAGAAACCGTTACGTTTGCGAAAGATCACGAGCTATGTGTTGTCCATGATTTTGCATATGGCGGCATTGGATTTGATGGAGAAAAGCCGCTCAGCTTTCTGCAAGTAGAGGGAGCGAAAGAGACGGGAATAGAAATTTACACATTATCTAAAACGTACAATATGGCAGGGTGGAGAGTAGGATTTGCAGCCGGAAATTCATCTGTTATTGAAGCAATTGAGCTTTATCAGGATCATCTGTTTGTCTCGCTGTTTAAAGCCACTCAAGATGCAGCAGCGGAAGCGCTGTTAAGCGATCAAACGTGCGTGCAGGTGCAAAATGATCGATATGAGAAAAGGCGGAATGTGTGGATGGCTGCCTGCAAAGAAATTGGCTGGGAAGTCAGTGCACCAAAGGGTTCATTTTTTGCTTGGTTAAAGGTGCCGGAAGGATATACATCTGAAGCCTTTTCTGACTTATTATTAGAGAAGGCACATGTTGTTGTTGCGCCAGGTAATGGCTTTGGTGCTCACGGTGAAGGGTACGTGCGAGTAGGGCTTCTAACAAGTGAGGAGCGGTTACAAGAAGCCGCTCAGCGTATCGCTGCTTTGAAGCTGTTTGAAAAAAAGCCATTGACAACATAAAAAAATGGTGCGATAATTCAGGCAATATTTAAGAAAATTGAATATTCTTATCAAGAGTAGGCAGAGGGACTAGCCCAATGAAGCCCGGCAACCGACTTCCATGAAGCACGGTGCTAATTCTTGCAGCAAGCGCTGAGAGATAAGATTCGGATGAATGACACGAAACAACCTCTTTAAGGCGCTCATGAAGCACTTGAAGAGGTTTTTTTATTGAACATATGCATGACGCAATCGAAAGGGGATTCCTAGTGAGTGAATTACTGGCAACATACGTATTAACACATCGAGAGGATGAACAAATAAATCGAAAAGCAGAGCAGATCGCGCTTGGTTTAACAGTTGGATCATGGACGGATTTGCCGCAGCTCAAAAAGGAGCAGGTTCAAAAGCATAAAGGCCGAGTTGAAAAAGTATTAGAAAAGGCTGTTCCAGCCGAAAATGGCCTTTATCAATCAGAGGTGACCATTGCTTATCCTGAGGCAAACTTTTCAGCTGATTTACCAGCTGTTTTCACGACCATTTTTGGAAAGCTTTCACTAGACGGAAAAGTGAAGCTAGTCGATATCCAATTTTCTGAAGAATTTAAAAAAAGCCTGCCAGGACCTGTATTTGGAATTGATGGCATACGAAAAAAGGTAAATGTGTTTGACCGTCCATTATTGATGAGTATTTTTAAAGGCGTCATCGGCCGTGATATGCAGGATTTAAAAGAGCAGCTCCGTTTACAGGCATTGGGCGGGGTTGACTTCATCAAAGACGATGAAATTTTATTTGAAAGTCCATTAGCTCCTTTTGAAGAGCGAATCAAAGAAGGAAAAGCGATTTTAAAAGAAACCTATGAAGAAACAGGACACCGCACACTGTATGCTGTCAATTTAACGGGCAGAACCTTTGACCTGAAGGATCGAGCGAGAAAGGCCGCTGAACTTGGGGCAGATGCGCTCTTATTCAATGTCTTTGCATACGGCCTTGATGTCATGCAAAGCCTAGCTGAGGACCCAGACATTCCACTGCCGATTATGGCGCATCCCGCTGTGAGTGGTGCTTTGACATCCTCTCCTGAATATGGATTCTCGCATTCTCTTCTTTTAGGCAAATTAAATCGATATGCTGGCGCTGATTTGAGCCTCTTTCCCTCACCTTATGGATCGGTTGCACTTCCGAAAAAAGATGCCATTGGAATCTATGAAGCTTGCGTGAAAGAGGATACGGTTCAAAAAACATTCCCTGTCCCGTCAGCAGGCATTCATCCAGGAATGGTTCCAGTATTGATCAAAGATTTTGGAATTGATCATGTGATAAATGCAGGTGGAGGCATTCACGGACATCCGGGGGGAGCCATTGGCGGAGGGAAGGCATTTCGTTCGATCATTGATGCAGTGATTCACGAAGAGTCCATCCGAGATAAGGCGGCTTCCTGCCAAGACTTAAAAGCGGCACTTGATCTTTGGGGAAGGGTAGCAGAATAATGAAAAAACCAATTGTATGCTGTGATTTTGATGGAACAATTACAAAAAATGATAATATCATCCGCATCATGAAACAGTTTGCACCAAGTGAATGGACGAAGCTGAAGGATGGTGTCCTGTCAAAGGAAATCACCATTCAAGAAGGCGTCGGGCAGATGTTTCAATTACTGAAAAGTGATCAGAAGGATGCCATTCAATCATTTATTTTAGAGGATACAGAGATTCGAGAAGGATTTAAGCAATTTGTCGATGAGGTAAAAAAAGCAGATATTCCTTTCTATGTACTTAGCGGGGGGATGGACTTTTTTGTCTACCCCATCCTCGAAGGCATTGTCGATCGAGACGATATTTATTGCAACCATGCATCATTTGTGGAAGACCATATTCAGATTGAATGGCCGCATGCCTGCGATACGCAATGTCAAAATGGCTGCGGATGCTGCAAGCCCTCAATCATTCGAAAGCTGGCTCATGAGGATGACTTCATCATCATGATCGGAGATTCAGTGACTGATGTGGAGGCGGCGAAGCATGCGGATATTACGTTTGCGCGCGACTACTTGCTCAATGAATGTCAAGAGCTCGGGCTCGTACACAAGGAATATGACACATTTATTGATCTACAAGCGCAATTTGTTCAAATAAAGGAAGTGAAGGAATGGCAGACGCAAAGAGCAAACGCTGGCAGGAGCTAGCAGACGTTAAACGTGAACTGGCCCAAAGAGACTGGTTTTTCGGAACAAGTGGTAATTTATCGATCAAGGTGTCGGATGATCCAATCATGTTTTTGGTGACGGCAAGCGGCAAAGATAAACGAAAAGAAACAAACGAAGATTTTGTGCTAGTAAATGCGGCAGGCCAGCCCCATGATCCTAACGAGCCGCTTAGACCATCAGCTGAAACACTGCTTCACACGTACGTATATGAACGGACGAAAGCAGGCTGCTGCCTCCATGTCCATACAATCGATAATAATGTGATGTCAGAGCTGTATGGGGATAAGGGAGAGATTCGTTTTAAAGGCAACGAAATCATCAAAGCGCTTGGTTATTGGGAAGAGGATGCAGAAGTGTCGATTCCGATTATTGAAAATCCAGCTCATATTCCGCAGCTTGCAGAGCAATTTGCCAAACATCTGACACTAGAGGCGTCATCTGGTGCTGTACTCATTCGCAATCATGGTATTACAGTCTGGGGAAAAACAGCCTTTGAAGCAAAACGAGTATTAGAAGCATATGAATTTTTATTTAGCTATCACTTAAAATTAGCGCTTTATCAACAGCAGCTTGTAAGATAAAAAGGAGGAAAAACACATGGCGACGATTTTGATTCATAATGAAGAGAACACATTACTTGAAAGCGAGCAAGAGGTAGCATCATATTTGGAAAACCAAGGGGTCATTTATGAGCATTGGGATATTGAAAAGCTGCCAAACCGTTTATCAGAAAAGTATGATTTAACCGATGAGGAAAAGGGAGAGATTTTGACTGTTTTCCAAAAGGAAATCCAAAGTATTTCTGAAAAAAGAGGGTACAAAGCGCAGGATGTCATTTCATTATCTGATGCCACGCCAAATCTTGATGAGCTGCTCCAAAACTTTAAACGTGAGCATCACCATACAGATGACGAAGTACGCTTTATTGTGAGCGGGCACGGAATCTTTGCTATTCAAGGCAAGGATGGCGTCTTTTTTGATGTGAGATTGAATCCAGGTGATTTAATTTCTGTTCCGCCAAACATTCGTCATTACTTTACACTTCAAGAGGATCGCAAAGTGGTCGCAGTTCGCATATTTGTCACAACTGAGGGCTGGGTGCCGATTTACGAGGAAGAAACGGTTTAATGATAGAGCTGATCATTCCGCATGAGGCGGAAGATCAGCTTTTTTTTAGGAAATTAGACATAAAATGAGAAAGAAAATAGTTGATTTTGATCTTCTGCATAGGATAAAATTCTGTTTAATCAATGTGTCAGTCCTGTCCAAATTTGAAGTTTACCCCCAAATTTGATTGGGTAAAAGGTCTTTAGGCTGTAAAAAATTAAATAAAATAAGCATATTTAATTTAATTTACAAATAAAGTATAATTTTGGTGTCGGATCATTTTGAGCATAGACAGTCGAAATCATTGCGGGAGCTGAGATCATGAATATTTACGTAAGGAAAGAACAATTGCTGATGTCCATTGATGAGAAGAGAAAACAAATGGTAGAAGCTGCTCAAGTGGAAGGTTACACTGGTGAGAAGACAATTAAATATAGTCAAGAACTGGACAACCTGATGAATGAGTATCAGCATCTTCTTTTTCATGAGAAACAATCTGCCCCCTCATTTCATGATCTTGTGTCTCAAATGAGTCTTTTATCTGTGAACCGCCCCTCTTATTGACATGAAAAACCGGTCTTGCATAAGCAAAACCGGCTGACATCTTCAGTTATGCTGAGTGAGCAGAAGGAAGCATGATCATGACAGTCGTTCCTTTATTCACTTCGCTATGAATATCAATTGTTCCGCCATACATCGAAATGATTCGTTTACACACGACAAGCCCAAGACCTGTGCCTTTTTCCTTCGATGTAATAAAGGGGAGGAAGATGTGCTTTAACATCTCTTCCGGTATGCCTTCACCTGTATCCTCTACTTTAATGATGACATGTTCTTTTTCAGCTTCGATCACAATCTTCAAATGACCGCCGTTTGGCATCGCTTCTAAAGAGTTCTTTGCTACATTTAAAACAACTTGTTTAATATGATCCTTTGTGCAATACACGCCGACATCTTGAATCGTATTGATTTGCAAATCCACTTCGACATTATAAAGATTTGCCTCAGAGAATACGATCGGCATGATCTCACTTACAATTTCTTTTACAGAGTTATTCTGCCATTTTTCTGCCGTTGGTTTTCCTAATACAAGAAATTCACTGACGATTTGGTTGATCCGTTTAATTTCTTCCTCGATGACAGAAAAATAGAGCTGATCTTCTTCTGAATGATACTTCTTTTGCAATAGCTGGATAAATCCGCTAATCCCTGTTAATGGGTTGCGAATTTCGTGTGCTGTACTTGCTGCGAGTGTTCCGATCAATTCAAGCTTTTGCGCTTCATTTTGATGACGCTCCTGCTGAGTTTGCCGCCTTAACACGATATATTGGACGAGTGTGAATAAAATATTTAATAAAATAAACGCACTGGATAAAGGGATGAGCATCACAGACAGCACTTCACTTGTTGAAGCACGCTGCGGAAAAACCTCCAGCTTCCAGCTGTTTTCATCTAAATATGTAGACACGGTGCTGCCGCCCTCGGGTACTGGCTGTGGACCGCTTGTAAAGACGACATGTCCATTTTGATTCAGCATCTTAAAATGAAGATCAGGGTTCAATACATTCATAATATTTCTTAAATAGTCAATTTGAATGGCGGCAATCAGTACATTGGTGACCTCTTCGTTTTCATCGAGAACAGGCACACAAATGGAGAGAATCCGCTGTTTTGTAATTCGGCTCACATAGTTGTCTGTGATCACGGTCTGCTTGGTCACTTGAATGCGTTTAAAGTAATCTCTGAATGATAGGTTAATTTTTTCCTTTAACGGGGTGGTGCTTGCTGTTACATTTCCTTTTTTGTCTAGGAGATACAGACCTGAAAAACGAGGTTCTTGTTTATAGATTTTCTCTAGGATGTTTTGTACTTTTTTCGTCTCAAGCGGCTGGTCAAATCCCATGGCGAGGGAAGTTAATCTCGCTTCTGTTTCACTTATTAAATAATTCATTTGATTTTTGTGAATATTTAACATAAGTGTAGCGGTTTGTTTGTTCTTTAAATCGATTTTTTCAGTTTCTTTTTCGTAGATAAAATAACTAATGATTAGGGTTGGAAGCATGACCAAAATAAGGTAAAGCCTGATCTTCTTCCAAAACCCTTTCAGTATACTCATCATTCATCGCTCCAACGTATTACCTAATAGACTTATTATAGCATTGAACCTATCTTTATTACGATGACTTGTGTGATTTTTAAAAAATTAGGTGATTCGTTCTGGTCTCATTTTCGTGCTAAAGATGGATCAAAATGTTGACATTTTACTTATTGTTTATTAATGTCACATTAGTGGGTTGCATTTCATAAAGGATGATAAAAAATGGAAAATCATAATGTTGAAAAATCATTGAAACTATTTATTGTATTATCACGTGCCTATCGCTCAATTAATCATCACATGAACAAACATATTGTGAAGCACGGGCTGAATCCAACTGAATTTGCTGTGCTAGAATTGCTGTATCATAAAGGTGATCAGCCGCTTCAGCAAATCGGTGATAAGATTTTACTTGCAAGCGGCAGCATCACGTATGTGGTTGATAAATTGGAGAAGAAAGAACTCCTCAGCCGCAAGGCTTGTGCAGAAGACCGCAGGGTGACATTTGCGCATATTACCAAGCAGGGACGAGCTTTGCTTGATGACATCTTCCCAGATCATGCGAAAGAAATTCATGAGATGATCAGTGTCCTCAGCGAAGAAGAGAAAGATGCCTGCATCGATATGCTCAAACATGTAGGGCTGCGTGCAAAGCATTTATATGATCATCAAGAATAAATAAAAAGGAAGCCGCTGGCTTCCTTTTCAGCGCGCAGGCAATCCCTCGCATTCAGTTGTCTGTCCTGCGTGCCGGTGCTCATTCCTAGACTGCAAAGGTTTTCTATCACGCTGAAAAGAAGACAAAGGGCTAAAATAGAGATCATTTTAGCCCTTTGTCAACAATCTGTAAAGAAGCCGCTGGCTTCTTTTTTTATTTCGCTTTTTTCTCAATCGGTAAAATGAGTACTTCTACACGCCGGTTTTTACTTCTGCCTTCTGCTGTATCGTTTGAGGCAATCGGTTTGAATTCGCCGTATCCTTTTGTACTAAAGTTCTCTTGGTTTAGATTGCTGTTTTCAAGAAGAATATTTAAAAAGTTCACAGCGCGAATGGCGCTTAAATACCAGTTTGATTCAAATTCTGAATTTCTGATCGGTACATTATCTGTATGTCCGCTAATGACAATGTCACGAGCAGGATTAATGACGAGCAGTTTTGAGATTTCTTTTGCTAACGGGACATCCTGAGGGCGAATAACTGCCCGTCCAGAGTCAAAGAAGATACTGTCCTCAATCGTAATGAGAAGACCTTCATCCGTAAGCTTTGTTTCGAGCTTTGAACCAAGTTTTTTATTTGCAATGAATGAATCGACCTGCTTTTTGACCTTTGTGAGAACCGCTTGGTCCCTAGCCTTTGCTTTGGCTTCTTCATCTTTCTCTTCCTCGGCTGCTTTCTTGACTTGGTTGCTGTTTTCAGTTTCTTCCGTGCTTTGCATGCTGGATTGATCCATAACACCAGTACCGCCAGTAAAAACTACATTAAAAGACTTAGCCATCTGTTCATATTTTGCCGCATCAATTGAACTAGATGCAAAGAGCACAATGAAGAGGGC
This sequence comes from Bacillus sp. FSL L8-0654, assembly GCF_038629965.1. Lineage (NCBI taxonomy): Bacteria > Bacillati > Bacillota > Bacilli > Caryophanales > Bacillaceae > Bacillus > Bacillus sp. FSL L8-0654. The sequence goes on from NZ_CP152026.1 coordinate 1,280,757, forward strand.
GAGAAGAAGCGTTAGTAGATCGGCATAAGGGATAAGCCAAGATTCATCTACATGGTCTTCATGATCATGGTTTTTACGTTTCCTAGCCATTTTGATTTTCTCCTTCTTCAATGACAAGATTTGCACGTTCTTTTGCTGGTAAGTACATAAGAAGTTTTTGTTCAATGACTTTTGGAGATTGACCTTCAAGAACAGAAAGAATACCTTCGATCATAATCAGACGAAGCTTTACTTCTTCCTTTGATTTACGCTTCAGTTTGTTGGCAAATGGATGCCATAACACATATCCGGTAAAAATCCCAAGCAGTGTGGCGACGAAGGCAGCACTGATCGCATGTCCAAGTGCTTCAATATCTCCCATGTTGGCAAGTGCGGCAATAAGTCCGACAACGGCGCCAAGTACCCCTAGCGTCGGAGCGTATGTACCAGCTTGTGTAAAGATTAATGCACCTGACTGATGTCGTTCAGACATGGCGTCAACTTCTTCTGTTAAGACGTCTCGAATAAATTCAGCACTTTGGCCGTCAACTGCCATGCTTAACCCGTTCTTTAGAAAATCATCATCGACTTCCTCAAGACTTGCTTCTAATGCCAAAAGACCTTCACGACGCGCAATTTGTGCCCAGTTTGAAAATAGAGGGATCATTTCTTGAATCGTTGGAAGCTGGCTGTCTTTGAAAATTTTGCCGAACAATTTTGGTGTTTTCTTAATTTCACTAGAAGGGAATGCGATGACAACAGCTGCAACCGTCCCAACAATGATGATTAATATAGCCGCCGGGTTGAGAAGAGCAGTTAGACTCACACCTTTCAAAACCATACCGACACCTAGTGCAATAAATGCTAAAATAATACCAATTAACGATGTTTTGTCCATTATCTCACCAAATCCTTTAACTATCTTTTTCTATAGTTAATATCGGTGTGTTCCAGAAGGGTTTTAGTCAGAATATAAAATTAAGACACTTTCTGTGAAGAATTTTTGATGAAAGCGCTTTCTATCTGCGTAAAAAGAAAACTCCCTCTCATATAAAGGGAGTCTCCATTTAATCGTTTTGAGCTGGTTCATCTAAATGAAGCAGCTCTTTTAATTTTTCTTCATACATGATTTTAACAAGATCGTAGCTCCAATTCATCATGTGATCCACCTCTTTTTCTTTTATCGTAAAGGAAAAGAGGCGGGGGAGCGTCGTCGTTCAGATGGAACTTAGACGCCGCAACATGATGGAGATGCATATCATCCTGAAGATGTAGTTATCCTTTTTTTACGACGATTTCGTCATGTTCAACATCCACAGTAAATCCAGAAAGCTGCTCCTCTTCAAGCAGGATCTCCGTCATTTGGTCTTCAACGTGCTCTTGGATGGTTCTTCGAAGTGGACGAGCACCAAATGCAGGGTGATATCCAAGCTCTGCGATTTTTTCTTTCGCTTCATTTGTGACATGGACTGTTAAATTCTGCTCTTTTAATTGCTCTGACAGCTCATTGAGCAGAAGATCAACAATCTTCACTAAATCATCTCTGTCTAATGATTCAAACTGAATGATGCTGTCAAAACGGTTCAAAAATTCTGGTTTGAAGTAGCTGCTTAGTGAATCAATGAGTGATTGTTCCTCAATCGCTTCTTCCTGATCAGACTGGAAGCCGACCTTGACCGTTTTATCTGCGCTGCCTGCGTTACTTGTCATGATGATGACTGTATCTTTAAAGCTGACCGTTCTGCCTTGGCTGTCTGTTAAGCGGCCATCTTCCATGATTTGCAGGAACATGTGCTGTACATCTGGGTGTGCTTTTTCGATTTCATCCAGCAAAATGATGCTGTATGGTTTTCTGCGCACTTTTTCAGTCAGCTGGCCAGCTTCATCATGTCCAACGTAACCAGGAGGAGAACCGATGAGTTTGGACACAGAGTGTTTTTCCATGTACTCACTCATATCTAAACGAATGATCGCATCTCTTGAACCGAATAATTCTTCAGCTAACGTTTTAGACAATTCGGTTTTCCCGACACCTGTTGGTCCAACGAAAAGGAAGGAGCCTGTTGGTCTATGTTTCGATTTTAAACCAGCTCTGCTTCTTTTCACGGCTTTCGCCACTTTATCAACCGCATGTTCCTGTCCAATCACTCGTGCTTTTAGACGGACGTCAATTTCTTTCATTTTGGTTTGTTCGTCTGCTTGGAGTTTCCCGACAGGAATGCCTGTTTTTTGTTCCACAATGGCCTGAATGTCCTCTGCTGTAACGATATGCTCTTTTTCAGTTATTTTGTTTTGAAGTCTTGCTTCAATGGCTTCTTCTTCATCGCGAAGCTTCGCTGCTTTTTCATATTGTTCTTCTTTTAGCGCAGCTTGTTTTTCTGCGGCAATTTGCGCTAGTCGGTTTGTCAGCTCATCTTCACTTGCTGCATCAATGGAGAGATTCGCTTTTGAACCAGCTTCATCCATTAAATCAATGGCTTTATCCGGCAAATGACGGTCTTGAATATACCGCGAAGATAATTGAACGCACGCTTTGATTGCTTCATCTGAATAGGAGACACCATGATAGGCCTCGTATTTATCTTGAATGCCTTTTAAGATGTCGATTGCTTCATCTTGTGTTGGCTCATCTACGATAACGGGCTGGAAGCGCCGTTCGAGTGCAGCATCTTTTTCAATTTGGCGATATTCTTTTAATGTCGTCGCACCTACTAGCTGCAGCTCGCCTCTTGCAAGGGCTGGTTTTAAAATGTTTCCAGCATCCATTGATCCTTCTGCAGATCCTGCGCCCACAAGAAGGTGGATTTCATCTACAAATAAGATGATATTTTTACGGCTTTGCAGTTCTTTGATTAACTGCTTCATTCTTTCCTCAAATTGACCGCGTACACCTGTGTTTGCGACAAGTGAGGAGACATCTAATAAATAGATTTGTTTGTTCTTTAATTTATTTGGCACATCGCCGCTCGCAATTTTGAGCGCGAGTCCTTCTGCGATCGCTGTTTTCCCAACACCTGGTTCACCAATAAGAACAGGGTTATTTTTATTTCTTCTATTTAAAATCTCAATGACTCTTGCGACTTCTTCGTCTCGGCCAATGACTGGATCAATTAAACCAGCATTTGCTCCATCTGTTAAGTTACGGCCAAGCTCATCGAGTAAGCCTTTTTGCTTTGGCTGCTCCATGTTTGGGGCATGACTTGCTGCCTGAGAGAAGAATGAACTTCCTCCAAAAAGCTGAGGTCCCATTTTCATTTTTGACTGCTCCATCAAAGAGGTATAGCAGTCTTCACATAAAACCATTTGGCTCCGGGACGAATTTACTTGCATATTCAGGCGAATAGTTGCTTCATTTACTTGACAATGTTGACAACGCATTTGCCATGACCTCCTTAAAATAAAGTTTGACTTTATTTGACCAATGAATGTTAAAGAAAATGGTCTATTGTTTGACCATCTTTGACTATAGTATACTCTGACCTATTTTGACTTTCAACTGTTTTGCTCAAAGGGGAATAAAAATCCTTTTTTGCATTTAATCATGGTTTGTCCTTCTTTTCAAGGAACTTGTCTCATAGGATAAAAAAGAGACAATCGAAAGTGATGGGTGCGGAGGGGTCACATGAAACGTTCAAATGAATCCGCTTTTCAGCTTGCCTTTGTTTATGTAGGAACAGTGGTTGGAGCTGGGTTTGCGACAGGGAAAGAAATCGTAGAATTTTTTGTTCGTTTTGGCTGGATTGGACTATTAGGAATCCTGATTAGCGGTGTTATTTTTACTGGCCTTGGGGCAAAAATGATGCTGATTTCGAAACGAATCGAAGCAGAATCTTATCAAGATATGAACCGTTTTTTATTTGGCGCAGCTGCGAGTCGATATATTAATATTGTCATGTTTTTTATTTTACTTGGTGTCACCTCAGTCATGATTTCAGGCGCAGGGGCTATTTTTGAAGAACAGCTTGGCATATCGAAGGAGTATGGGATCTTTTTGACGATCATTTTGAGCGTCATTGTACTCTTTAAAGGTTCAAAAGGGCTATTTGGAGTCAACGTCCTTGTCGTTCCAATGCTGATTTTCTTTTCAATGATCGTGTTTCTTGATTCATTTGTGTTTAGCAGCAGTGAAAGTTATGTTCTTGCGCTGCAAATGGGTGAGGGCGAGTGGATATTATCAGCAGTGTCATATGGTGCCTTTAATTTAGCACTGTCACAGGCAGTGTTAGTACCCGTCGCAAATGAAATGACCTCTGAAGCAGTCATTAAAAAGGGAGCGGTGCTTGGGGGCGTTATGCTGACACTCATTTTGCTTGCTTGCTTCTTATCTCTTTCTTCATTAGATATGCTGGAGGCGTTTGATATTCCAATGGCCCAGGTAGTGTATCAAGTCGCAAACTCGATTCATCTCATTTATTTATTTGTCATCTTCGGTGAAGTTTTTACATCCGTCATAGGCAATTTATACGGGCTGGAGAGACAAGTGAGGGCATATATCCGAATGAACAGCATCTTTACGATATCACTTATTCTCATATGCTGCTATGTGATTAGTAAAATTGGTTACGGTACACTGATTTCAACGGTTTATCCGGTTTTTGGCTATGTCAGCATCTTTTTTATCCTCTTTCTTTGTCTAAAAAAAGTGCCTGCCCCGCTAGATAAGTAAAGAAAGGATAGCCTGCATGAAAAATATGTGGTACACTATCCTCTGTGAAAATTGAACAAAAATCCGTGAAGACGGGAGAGGTTCTAGCAAAACCCTCTATAAAAAACTAAGGACTTGCCGTATCCTTGGATGTGGCATTTTTTATTTTTTATGGCTGGGACACCTCATACACATGTAAAGGTGTCTTTTCTTTTGAGAAAAATAGGGGTTTTCAGGAGCCTTTCAGATGCAGTGTTGTACGGTTGTACTCATCTGCAAAAGGAGGAGAACAGAAAATGAAAAATGAAAAAGCAGTCGTTGTCTTTAGCGGGGGACAGGACAGTACGACATGTTTATTATGGGCACTTCAACAATTTGAAGAGGTAGAAACCGTGACCTTTCATTATAATCAGCGTCATCAAGAAGAAATTGATGTCGCCAAAAGAATCGCTGACAAATTAGGTGTGAAGAATCATCTGTTAGATATGTCTCTTTTAAATCAACTGGCACCTAATGCTTTAACAAGAGATGACATTGACATTGAGGAAAAAGAAGGAGAGCTTCCTTCCACATTTGTACCAGGAAGAAACTTAGTGTTCTTATCTTTCGCCTCTATTCTTGCGTATCAAATTGGAGCAAGACATATTATCACAGGTGTTTGTGAGACAGACTTTAGCGGCTATCCAGATTGCCGTGACGAGTTTGTGAAATCTTGCAACGTCACAGTGAATTTAGCAATGGAAAAACCATTTGTGATTCATACACCACTGATGTGGCTGAATAAAGCAGAAACATGGAAGCTGGCAGACGAGCTTAATGCGCTGGATTTTGTGAAAAATGAAACGCTCACTTGCTATAACGGCATCATCTCTGATGGCTGCGGGGAATGTCCTGCGTGTAAGCTGCGGAAAAATGGCTATGACACTTATATGGAAATGAAGGAGGCAAAATAAATGCTTTCTCAAATCTATCCACAAACCGATCATCCATTTTCATTTGAATTAAATAAAGACATGCATGTTTCTGCTGCCCATTTCATCCCGCGAGAAGATGCGGGCGCATGCAGCCGTGTTCATGGTCATACGTACACCATCAATATCACGATTGCGGGAGACGAGCTAGATGAATCGGGTTTCCTTGTTAATTTCAGTACATTGAAAAAGCTCATTCATGGGCAGTACGACCACACGCTGCTCAATGATCATGAGGAATTCTCATCAAACGATCGATACGCGATGCCAACCACTGAGGTGGTGGCAAAGACCGTACATGACAAAGTCGCAGCGTATTTATCGACTTTAGCGAACAAGCCGGCATGTGTTCAGGTCTTTGTCAGAGAGACACCAACAAGCTATTGCATTTACCGTCCGAAACGAGTTGAGATCAATGGCTAAAGCGATTCCCGTATTAGAAATCTTTGGTCCAACCATTCAAGGAGAAGGAATGGTCATTGGACAAAAAACCATGTTTGTCAGAACGGCTGGCTGTGACTACTCGTGCAGCTGGTGTGATTCCTCCTTTACATGGGATGGCTCAGCGAAGCATGACATTCAGTGGCTTGAGGCAGAAGACATTGTCAAAGAATTAAAAAGAATAGGCGGACAGGCTTTTTCTCATGTCACCATTTCAGGGGGAAACCCAGCCCTTTTAAAACAAATGGAATCCCTCATTGATTTACTGCATGAAGAGGGAATTTATACAGCGCTTGAAACACAAGGGACGATGTATCAGGAATGGTTTTTGAAAATTGATGATTTAACTATTTCTCCTAAGCCGCCAAGCTCGAATATGAAAACAGATTTTACGAAACTAACACGTATTATAGATGAGCTGAAAAACGGAAATAGGTTGCAGCATGCTAGCCTGAAGGTCGTGATCTTTGACGATCGTGACCTAGCGTATGCGAAGGATGTTCATGCAAAATACCCTGAGCTTCCTTTTTATTTGCAGGTAGGAAATGATGACACGACGACAGCTGATGATGCGTACTTATTGACGCATTTATTAAAGAAATATGAAGCGCTTGTCGATCAAGTAGCGCAAGATCCAGACTTAAACCGCGTAAGAGTGCTGCCGCAGCTGCACACGTTATTGTGGGGAAATAAACGAGGCGTATAGAAAGGAAGAGATGACATGACGACAAGAAAACCAGAAGAATTAGAAGGTGTCACGCTACTGGGAAACCAAGGAACCAATTATTTGTTTGATTATGCACCACAAGTGCTTGAAACGTTTCCAAATAAACATACAAATAGAGATTACTTTGTGAAATTCAACTGCCCAGAATTTACCTCACTATGTCCGCAAACAGGTCAGCCTGATTTTGCGACAGTTTATATCAGCTATATCCCAAATGAAATCATGGTCGAAAGTAAATCGCTAAAATTATATTTGTTCAGCTTCCGTAACCATGGTGACTTCCATGAGGACTGTATGAACATTATTATGAACGACCTGATTGAATTGATGGATCCAAGGTATATTGAAGTTTGGGGCAAATTTACGCCAAGAGGCGGTATTTCCATTGACCCGTATACGAACTACGGGAAACCTGGCACGAAATATGAGGAAATGGCAGAATACCGTATGATGAACCATGATATGTATCCGGAGACGATTGATAATCGGTAATTATTCCGCTGTGTGAGACGGAGTGTGAAACGAATTGGTGTCACATTAAAGTGGAAAAAGTCACACCTGAAAATACTCATGGGAATTGTATGAAAAAGTGTGACCTGAGGTGCAACCTGAACTGTGACTTTTATGCAGTGAAAAATTGATAGTGCAGAAGCAGATGAAGGCGTACAATTTGTACGTCTTTTCTTTTTTATCCGAAAGAAAAAATGTCTATTTAGAGATCATAGGCATTAAATATTATGATCATATCTTCTTATATTGTTTAAAGTTAAGTTTCTGAACCTTCTCTTTAACATTTGAAACAGCTCATTTTTGAATTTCATCAAAGTTCTCCTGAATATAGTCCATGACACTTCTGATTAGAACTTCACTTTCAAAATTGACTATCTCATTTATTTCTGACTGTTCTTCATCTGTTAGGTGAGGGTATTGATGTTGTTTAGCATTTACTTCAGCAGCTACTTCAATCCTCACTTTAGTTGTTCTGGTTGTACAATTTCATATTCACCTTCTGCATACTCTTGCTCCGCATAATGGCTCCCCCATTGACAGAGCTCCTGCAAGATAGGTTTAAGAGATTCTCCAAGTTCAGTGGATGAATATTCAACCTTCGGCGGTACTTGATTATACATCTTTCTGGTCACAAGTCCACTGGCCTCAAGCTCTCTAAGTGTTTGAATCAGCATTTTCTGCGTGATATTTGGGATAATGCGCTTTAATTCACTCGTTCTCTTTGATCCATTCATTAAAAAGTATAATACAAGGCCTTTCCATTTTCCGCCAATCACTTCCTTTGTCACTTCAAACCCGCAGCTGAATTTTTTCATGTCTAAAGCTCTCCATTCCACATTTATTACTTTTTAGTTACTATATCACAAAAAAGTGGGTACTTCCGATAATGTGCTTACTGAAGGATACTATATCTTGTAAGTTGTTCTTCAAGTACTTAAAGGTACTAGACATAAAATAATATGAATTCTAAAGGAGTGTTAAGTATGGGTAAATTTGAAGGTAAAATAGCACTTGTAACGGGTGGAACAAGTGGGATTGGTCTTGCTGCAGCACAAAAATTTGTAAACGAAGGTGCATATGTGTATATCACGGGACGTAGACAAAACGAACTTGATAAAGCTGTTAACCAAATTGGCAAGAACGTAACCGGTGTTCAAGGTGATATTTCTAAGCTTGAAGACTTAGACAAACTATATGACATGATAAAGCAGGAAAAAGGTAAGTTGGACATTCTTTTTGCTAATGCAGGCATCGGCAACTTCCTTCCATTAGGTGAAATTACTGAAGAGCAGGTTGATAGAACGTTCGACATTAACGTGAAAGGAACCATTTTTACTGTTCAAAAAGCGCTATCACTATTCCCGGACAAAGTAGGTTCTATTATTGTAACGGGCTCTACTGCTGGATCAATTGGCAACCCAGCATTTAGTGTATATGGAGCATCTAAAGCAGCATTAAGAGCACTAGTTCGCAACTGGATTCTTGACCTAAAAGGTACTGAAATTCGTGTAAATGTGGTAAGTCCAGGAGTGATTCTTACACCTGCATACGATGAGCTTTTTGGTGATGCACTTGAAGGAGCGATGGAAGATGCCAGAAATACTGTTCCAGCTGGAAAAGTTGGGACACCTGAAGAAGTAGCAAACGCTGTAACTTTCCTTGCTTCAGACGAAAGCAGTTACTTGACGGGTGTTGAATTGTTCGTAGATGGCGGGCTAGCACAGGTATAATGTCACTGCGAAGAGATTACAAATCGTCCCCAAAAAAAGTTAATGGGGATTTACTTGAGTCATATAAAAAAGTCGTTTTCCTGATGTCCCGAATATTCACAAATACTGCAAACTAAGTTTGGTGATGGATATGTAAAATGAGAAAAAAGGAAAAGACATGCCGGATGCATGTCTTTTTTTGCGAATCAACCATAAAAAAAGAGAAGAGTCATGTCACTCTTCTCATACGAATGGGAATAGAACTTGCTAGGACGGCTGGGGGCTACCAGCTCGTAAACATATTATACATGACAGAACGTACGTTTGTAAAGGGGGATCATGTTTTTTTGCTTATCTCATTTGATGTAAGATAAAATAAGGGCAATGAATGATAAATGGAGGCGTTTGAGTTGGCAAACAAAGAAGAGCGGGCAGAGCAGCTGCTAATGGATCTAAGGGAAGAGCTTCAAATGCTCGAACATCAAAACAAAGAAAGGTATAAATGGAGTGCCTCCACATTGCTTGGAGTGATTGCCCTCTTGATTGATAAAGGAGTGATCACACCCGAGGAAGTCGAGATGTACAAGACGAAGGCGGAAATGCAAACCTTTCATACGCAAAAAGACTGACCCCTCTTTAAGTGGTATCAGTCTTTTTCATATGTGATTGTTCAAATAGAGCAAAGTTGTCAAACGAGCCAAATTTGCTTTATATATACGTATGTACCGATTGTCTGAATTGAGGATTGCAAATTAATGTACGGAGTCTTTGATGATTTTATAGTTTTTATGATTAACGACTGTTAGTGAATCCAGTTCTAGATCTCTATAGTTGTCCATAATGGTGACATCCACAATGACAGAGTTTTCATTCACTTTTTCAACTACACCTGTTAAACCATTTCTAAATTCGATCACATTTCCAATTTTTGCAATCTTCAACCGATCCCTCTCCTTTAAAAACAGATTTCATTCCCTATTAAAAAGTATTTTGCAATATTTTCATACCAATGTAAAGGATAAAGACGTTTTTGTTTTGTTTTCGTTGTATGCTCTTCTAACGAATGGTATATTTAATAATTGATCATGGCTGAAAAGGAGCGGTTTTTTTGACTGAAGAACAAATCCTCACAATCCTCGAATCTTTACGGAATGGGACGGAAAAACAGGTGGCCATCCAAAAAGATGACTTTTTAACGTTTCGTTCTGTTTTGGTGAATCAAGATGATTTTAAACATTTTCGCGGGATCGCCAAACATGGTGGAGATGTTATTTTTGAATATCTTACAGAAGCAAGAAGCTAAAGCTTTTTCTCATTGATGAGAGAAAGCTTTTTTATTTTCGTTCTTTTGTCACACTTCAAACGACTCTGATACATATGAAAAGAAAATGTAATAACCCATAATCAGGAGCATAAGGATGATGATAGGTGAAAAAGGGACCTTTTTAAGCGCTAACAATTCCATTTTATGTGCGCTCAACTAGGACATGCCATTTAATGACGGAATTTGGACAGGCATGTAAATCTTTGTGCGTGAAAATAGAATGAGCTCTTGTTAGAGTGGACAAGTATCTTACAGCCTACTTTGATTATAGGAGGAAAAAGGCGAATGATTAAAATTCATACAGCTCTTTTTGTCATCCTTATGCTCGTTGCAGCAATGAAGATGGACAATATACAAGAGCAGCAAGGCACATTAAGTCACGAACTTTCACAAGCACCTGTTAAACATCAGCTTTCATATATAGATCAAGACCACGAGCAAGTCATCCCAGCATTTTCTGAAGAAAAGCGTCAGCCAAAAGTGAAATTGCTAAGTACGTCAACAGAAGAAAAGTCTTCAAAACCGAAGCAAAAGAAAAAAGTAAAATCTGAAACAACGAATAAGGCAAGCGGAAAACAGTATTCTAATGAAGAAATGGACTTGCTTTCTCGGTTGGTACACGCTGAAGCGAAAGGTGAATCTTACGAAGGGAAAAAAGCGGTGGCAAGTGTTGTCTTAAACAGGGTGGAGCATCGTTCTTTTCCTGACAGCGTGAAAGGTGTGATTTATCAGCGAAATGCCTTCCAGCCAGTATCGAATGGAAGCATTCATGATAAGGCAGATCAAGATTCCATTAAAGCGGTGAAGCAGGTAGTAAAAGAGCATGACAGAACAACAAAGGCTATCTATTTTTATAATCCAAAAACGGCAACAGATCATTGGATTCGTTCCCGCAAAATTGTAGAACGTATCGGACGTCACGTGTTTGCCGTATAGAGAAAAAGAGCGATCAATGAGATTGCTCTTTTTTTGTCTTCAATTATTAAAATATTTTTTGGACTTGTCTCATAGAATGTGAAAAGAATTTGCTTTAGACAAGGGGAGGCTACATGAATCGATTTGTAAAAGGGGTCATTCTGCTATCTGTCGCAGCTTTTATTGCGGAGTGTATAGAGTTTTTAGTCAATATGATTTTAGCGAGAGAGCTTGGAGAACATGGAATGGGCTTATATATGAGTATCCTTCCAATCATCATGCTTGTCCTTGTGATCGCCAGTTTAGAGCTGCCAGTCTCCATTTCTAAATTCATTGCAGAATCACATGAGCGTCTCCACAAAAGCATGCTCCGTCATGCCTTTAAAATGACACTTGTGGTGACAAGTACAACAACAGCTATAGCAGCTATTGTACTGCCTTTCATTCCAGTGTTTCAGTCGTATCATCCGCTTATGAAGGGCCTAGTGCTGTCACTTATCCCAATTATTGCGTTTACCTCCATTGCCCGCGGCTATTTTATGGGAAAGCAGCAAATGGGCAGAATTGCTTTAGCCAATATGCTGAAGAAAACGATCCAGCTTATCTGCTTGTTTTTGTTTTTTCATTGGTATTCGTTTGATATTGAAACAGCAGTACTCATCGCCATTGGTGTCATTGTTGCGAGTGATCTTGTTGTCTTTATTTATTTATACTCCCAATACGTCATGGCAAAAAATGCTGTGAATGTCAGGTCTGTTGAATTAAGAGGAAGTGATGTGCGAAAGCGCCTATTAGCCGTTTCCATTCCGACAACGGGCATGCGCATCTTTCATGCGATCGCCAATGCGGTTGAACCATTTTTAATCAAAGGAGCGCTCGTAGCAGCAGGCATTTCTGGAACACTTGCTGTTGATCATTACGGCATGCTGGCTGGTGTCGCAATGTCGATCGGTTTTTTCCCAGCGTTTATCGCTCATTCCATCATGATTGTGATGATTCCGAGTGTCTCTGAAGCCTATGCTTTAGGTCAGTATGATCTTGTGAAAAAACGTGTCAGACAGGCGATTCTTATAACGTTTGGATATGGGGTGCCGGCAGTGATGGTCATGTATTATTTTGCTTACCCGCTCACACAGCTCTTTTTTGATTCACCGCAAGCTGCTGTCTATTTACAGCTGCTATGGCCATACTTTTTATGCCACCTGTTTGTGATGCCGTTTCAAGCGTGTTTAATCGGAATGGGGCTCATCAAAGATGTGTTCCTACATAATATATGGGTGCATGTCGTCTCTTTTTCTATGGTGTATTTCCTCGGTTCAATTGAAAGCTTGAATATGATGGGTGTCATTTTAGGGATGAACACAGGCATGCTGCTGTTGACTGCCCTGCATTATGCGACGATTTGTAAGGAGCTCGGCGTTTCAATGTTTCTTACATTGAAAAAAGCTTGAATGTCATCGCCATCGAGAGGGCAAGCTAGAAGAAAACTGGGAAGGAAGATCATGATGAATCGTAAACATCTACCCGCCAGTCTTCTGATGATGACCCTGCTTCTATTTCTAACGAGCACAGCAGCAGAAGCAAAAGAGCCTGTGATGGCGCCAAGGATAGAGGCGCCGACATTAAATGGTGACATGCAGATGGTTCCAGAAAAAGGGAAAAAGACCATTTTGCATTTTTGGACAACATGGTGCCCGTCCTGCAAAATGGAGCTGCCTGAATTTGAACAGATTGTGAAAGAAAATCAGAGTGATGTTAACATATTGACCGTGAATTTACTAGGTGCTGAACAAAGTAAACATGCTGTTGCCCAATTTGTGAAAGATAGAAGGTTTACATTCCCGATCATACTAGATGAACACGGAGAAATGATGAAGAAATATCAAATCATCACCATTCCAACGACCTTTTTGATTAACGAAAAAGGAGAAGTGGTGAAAAATCATGTAGGTCCACTGACGAAAAAACAAATCAAAGAGTGGACAAATTCGTAGAACAAATCCTTTCTGTGAAAGAACCAATTCTGTTGGTTCTTTTTTGTGTTCGTTTGCTTTTCATCTGAATACACTGTGCTCAGAAGAAGACGGAACGGTCTATATCAATAATGATAATTATTATCAAAAAGAAATTATAATAATTATTAATTGAAAATTAATCAGAACCTGTTATAATGAGTGACAGACCAATAAAAAGCTTGAAATAGCAGAAAATATAGATGAAAAAGAAACGGGCAACGATTGATAATATGAAAACGATTATCAATTAGAGAGGAGAAAACAATCATGAATGAGAATACAGCACTTTACCAAACGACAAATCAAAAGGAATCGAAATGGTCCTTACATAAATGGGCACAGCACGGAGAATTAATTGCAGCAGGTATATCGGGGATTCTTATTCTAACTGGATGGATTCTAAAGGATCAGAGTATGTGGAGCATTCCTCTTTTCATCCTAGCATTTGTTATTGGAGGTTTTGCAAAGGCGAAGGAAGGAATTGAAGAAACGATTTCGTCTAAGACCTTGAATGTGGAACTTTTAATGATTTTCGCAGCGATAGGATCAGCTCTGATTGGCTATTGGGCAGAAGGCGCTATCTTAATTTTTATTTTCTCACTGAGTGGTGCGCTTGAAACGTATACGTCAAATAAAAGCAAGAAAGATTTAACAGCATTAATGAGCATTGCACCAGATGAAGCAACTTTAATTGAAAAAGATGGTACGACCATTCAAATCGCCGCTTCATCATTAACACCAGGTGACCAGATTATGGTCAAAGCTGGGGAACGCATTGCAGCAGATGGTGTCATTTTAAGCGGGAGAACAAGTGTGGATGAATCTGCCCTTACAGGCGAATCTATTCCACAGGAAAAAGGGCAGGGGGAAGACGTATTTGCAGGAACAGTGAATTTAAATGGTTCCTTAACAGTGGAAGTCACGAAACATAATGAAGAAACGCTATTCCATAAAATTATTAAACTTGTTGAATCCGCTCAAGAAAGTGTTTCGCCAAGCCAGGCATTTATCGAAAAATTTGAGGGTGCCTATGTAAAAGGTGTGCTGATTACCGTTGCGGTATTAATGGTTCTGCCTCATTTTGTTCTCGGCTGGAGTATGAGTGAAACCTTCTACCGGGCAATGGTGTTTATGGTCGTTGCTTCACCTTGTGCTCTAGTTGCATCCATCATGCCAGCAGCACTGTCACTGATCTCAAATGGCGCGAGAAATGGAATGCTTGTTAAAGGAAGTGTCTTTTTAGAAAAACTAGGCACAAGCAGCATGATTGCTTTTGATAAAACGGGGACAATTACAAGCGGGAAGCCAGCCGTAGAACAAGTCGTCATGGCTAAAGGGCAGGATGAATCTGCTTTTTATCAGGCACTCTATCAAATTGAGAGTCAATCAAACCACCCATTAGCGAAAGCAATTTCTGATATGGCAAAAGAACACCAAACAGAAAGATCAGTCCATGTCACCATTGAAGAAGCCTCTGGATTTGGTGTAAAAGCACAATTAAATGGAGAAACGTGGCGGATTGGGAAGAAAGACTTTGCGGGTAAGGCGTCAATCGACCGCGAGATTGAAGAGACAGGTGATGACCTTTCAGCTCAAGGATACACAGTGGTCTATGTTCAAAAGGGTGAAGAAGTTGTTGGCTGTCTTGGCCTTAAGGATCAAATCAGACCTGAAGCCAAAAAAATGATTCAAGAACTAAATGATTTAGGCATCCAGACCGTCATGCTGACAGGAGATCAGCAAAAAACGGCTGAAGCGATTGCGCAGGAAGCCGGCATCCAAACCGTAGTGGCTGAATGTCTTCCAGATGAAAAGGTACATGAGGTCAATCAATTAAAAAAACAAGGTAATTCAATCATCATGGTAGGAGACGGAATCAATGATGCACCAGCGCTTGCCACAGCAGATGTTGGGGTTGCAATGGGCGGAGGCACAGACGTTGCCTTAGAAACAGCGGATCTCATCTTAATGAAGAACAATTTAAATAACCTAACAAAGATGATCCGTCTTTCAAGAAAAATGAATCGAATCATTAAGCAAAACATTATTTTCTCATTAACGGTGATCTGTTTGTTAATTTGTGCGAATTTCTTACAAGTGCTTGATTTGCCTTTTGGTGTCATCGGGCATGAAGGAAGTACGATTTTGGTCATTTTAAATGGTCTGCGTCTGCTTCGTGCATCTTAAATCAATCATCAGGGCGCACTGGTTACATGCCAGTGCGCTTTTGTGCGAAATAAAGCAAAAACTGATACAATAGACCAGTAGTAAAACGTGTGAGGAGGATCATGATGAACCGAATGAAGAGCTTGTCTTCTTGGCTAAAGAAAGAAGACATTCAAGGTGCATTTATACATACAAAGGAAAATGTGTTTTATCTATCTGGATACTTCACAGAGCCGCATGAAAGAGTGATGGGGCTGTTTGTGTTCCAAGAGGCAGAACCATTTTTTATTTTGCCTAAAATGGAAGTCGAGCAGGCAAAAAATGCAGGATGGTTCGGCGATATTATTGGATATGAAGATCATGAGAATCCATTTGATTTCATTCAATCAGCGATAGAAAAACGCGGTATTCAAACGGCGCGTCTCGCGATTGAAAAAGAATCGATTCCGCTTCAAAGAGCTGAACAGCTCCAAGCTGTTACCGGGGCAGAAACGTTCGTCCGGGCTGAAGATGCGCTCAATCAGCTCAGACTGATTAAAGATGAATCTGAAATTGCTACACTCAAAAAAGCGGCTCAATTGGCAGATGAAGGTGTAAAAATTGGGGTTAACGCCTTAAAAGAAGGAGTCACAGAAACAGAAGTGCTCGCTGTCATAGAATATGAACTAAAGAAAAAAGGCATTCAAGGTATGTCCTTTTCAACTATGGTTCTCTTTGGTGAAAAATCAGGCGAGCCTCATGGAAATCCGGGACAGGCAGCCTTAAAAAAAGGTGATTTTGTGTTATTTGACCTTGGCGTCATTGTCGATGGATATTGCTCAGATATCACAAGAACATTCATCTATCAGGAAGCTTCTGAAAAGCAAAAGGACATCTATCAAACCGTCTTAAATGCAGAAATGGCAGCACTTGAAATGAGTAAGCCAGGCGTGAGAATCGGCGATCTTGACTTAAAAGCCCGCGGGCTGATTTCAGAAGCGGGGTATGGTGAATATTTCCCACATCGCCTCGGACATGGGTTAGGGATTTCTGTTCATGAGTTTCCTTCTATGAGTCAGGCAAATGACGACCTTCTGCAAGAAGGTATGGTGTATACGATTGAACCAGGAATTTATGTCCCGGGAGTCGGCGGCGTAAGAATTGAAGATGATGTTCTCATTACGGCAGATGGTCCAGTCACCTTAACCAATTATCCGAAAGAGCTGACGATCATCAAGTAATAAAAAAATCACGATGAACGTCCAGGTCTTGGAAGTGTCATCGTGATTTTTTATCACTCTTCTCGATCCTTATCAACAAAAAAATCATCAATTGATTGAAACGGTTTGATTTTATGTTCTTTTCCTAAAGGATGTAATGCAAAACGAGCAGAAAACAAAACAGTCATACATAATATAATCCATATGATGAAACCCATCTTGAATTCCCCTTTCCATCCAGTGATTTGTTCAGCTCACATACATCTTAAAGTATGAAACGCTTACCATATCAAGAGAAAGTAGGAGAAAAAATGGCAAACATAAGGGAGATTGCGAAAAGAGCGGGCGTATCTGTGACAACCGTATCACGTGTGTTGAATGAGCATCCTTATGTTAAAGAAGAAAAAAGGGAACGTGTTCTACAAGCGATGAAAGAGCTCAAGTATACGAGAAACATCCAGGCGGTTCATTTAGCGAAGGGCTATTCGAATATGCTTGGCATCGTCCTTCCAAACATTGAACACTCTTATTTCAGCGCACTCGTCACAGGTATTGCAGAAAAAGCACAGGCGCGCGGCATGCATTTTGCTTTATTTCAAACAGGATATGACCCATTAAAAGAAAAAGAAGCGTTAATGAGTTTAAAAGAGCGCCGTGTGGATGGTTTAATATTTTGTTCAAATGCGTTAAGTGATGGTCACATTTTAAAGTGGCAGGAATCAGGGCCGATTATATTTTGTCATCCTGCACCGCACGATCAATGCTCAACCGTGTCGATTGCGCATGATCAAGCATTTAAGGAAGGCCTGCATCATTTGACGGCATGCGGCCATCAACGAATTGCGATTGTTCTCGCCAGAACAGAAGGAGCGAATAGCGAGTCGCGACTTCAGGCTTATCAAGATATGATGCAATCGCTCGGGCAGACCATTGATGAGGATTGGATCATTGAAGGGAAGTTATCTCTGCTTGATGGGAAGCAATTATTTGTAGAATGGCAGAGAATGGAAAATCGTCCTACAGCTTTATTCATTACAAATGACGAAGTCTCTGCCGGCTTTTTATTAGAGGCGCAGCGTCATGACATAAAAGTAGGAGAATCACCAGCCATACTCAGCTTTCAAAATAACCAATTGAGTGAGGTTTTAGGGATTTCCAGCATTCATATTCCCCTCAAACAAATGGGACAGGAAGCGTTTGACTTGTTTGACCGGGCATTAAAGGGAGAGAAATCAGAAAAAAGAATGCTGCCATTTCGCCTGATTGAGCGAACAACAACCGTTTTGAAAAACAATCGTTGACGCACGTTTCATCTGTTTTGTACGATAAGAGGGATTGAATAAGAAGGAGGTGGGGATGTTCATGGAATCCTTCACCGTTGATAAAGCGTTAAATAATAATGTCATCATCGCAAGACACCCTTCTTTGGGCGAAGTGGTTCTGATTGGGAAAGGGATCGGCTTCGGTAAAAAATCGGGGGATCTTCTCGATCAAGACGTGTTTGAAAAAATGTTTGTGTTAAAAAACACGAAGGAACAAACAGAATATAAACAACTGCTTCATCATATTGATGAGAACATGATCGAGCTTGCCAATGACGTCATTTATCATATACGAGAAAAAATGGGACAACGATTGAATGAGCATATACATGTTGCACTGACCGACCATATTGCGTTTAGTTTTAAGCGGGTGCAGCAAGGCTATGATATCACGAACCCTTTTATGCTTGAGACGCAATCGCTTTACCCGAAAGAATACGAGGTTGCAAAGGAAGTTGTTGAACTGATTAACGAGCGGCCAGATGTCGAAACGAAGCTGCCAGAAGGAGAAATTGGCTTTATAGCGCTCCATATCCATTCAGCTTTGACGAATCGGCCATTATCTGAAGTGAACCGTCATTCGCAGCTCATTACACAAATGGTTCAAGTCATTGAAGATTCATTTCATATGAAAGTAGACAGAGAAAGTATTCATTATTTACGCTTATTACGCCATATTACGTTTTCAATTGAGCGTATTAAACGGGGAGAATCATTAGAGGAGCCAGAAAAATTGCTTCATCTATTGAAAAATGAATATCCTTTATGCTACAATACTGCTTGGAAAATGATCAAAATTTTGCAGCATGCATTGAAAAAGCCTGTACAGGATGCTGAGGCTGTCTACCTGACACTTCATCTGTACAGATTGACAAATAAAATTTCATAGTTTCCTTGAAACGTGTAACTGATTCGATCAGGCATGAGTGACTTAAGGTAAATACAGGATAAGATCCTGTTATTTGCGCAACCTTATATCACCATGCCTTTTTTTGCGTTTGAAAGTGAAATGTAAACGGTTAATTATGAAATGTACGTCAGGGAGCATCCCAAATGTATGTTGTAAGCGAAAACAAAAGGAGGTTCAACCAGTGTTTAAATCACTTTTTGGTGTGTTGCAAAAAATTGGACGAGCACTCATGCTTCCAGTTGCGATCCTTCCTGCTGCTGGTATTTTACTGGCACTTGGGAATGCGATGCAAAATCCGCAGCTGATTGATGTAGCTCAATTTTTAAGCAATGATACAATTCAGCTTGTTGCAAGTGTCATGGAGAATGCGGGGAACATCGTCTTCTCGAATCTTCCGCTATTATTTGCTGTAGGGGTTGCCATCGGTCTTGCCAATGGAGACGGAGTGGCAGGGATTGCCGCTATCATCGGTTACCTTGTCATGAACGTCACGATGAGTGCCGTATTAATGGCTAACGGATCGATTCCATCTGATTCACTCAAACTGGCTAAGTTCTTCAAGGAAAGCCATCCAGCATATATTAATATGCTCGGCATACCGACCTTGTCTACCGGCGTTTTTGGCGGGATTATCGTCGGGGTATTAGCAGCTTATATGTATAATAAATTTTACAAAATTGAGCTCCCGCAATATCTTGGCTTCTTTGCTGGTAAGCGTTTTGTTCCAATCGTTACTTCTATTTCAGCACTTATTTTAGGGCTATTGATGCTAGTCATTTGGCCGCCAATCCAAGGTGCACTGAACTCATTTTCAACAGGACTGCTCGCAGCGAATGAGCCGCTGGCTGCCTTTGTATTCGGTGTCATTGAACGATCATTAATTCCGTTTGGTCTGCACCACATTTTCTACTCACCATTCTGGTATGAGTTCTTTAGCTACAAGAGCTTATCAGGAGAGCTTGTCCGTGGTGACCAGCGTATTTTCATGGCGCAAATCAAAGATGGTGTACAGCTGACAGCTGGTACATTCATGACAGGGAAATATCCGTTCATGATGTTCGGTCTTCCAGCAGCAGCACTTGCGATTTACCATGAAGCAAAACCAAAGAATAAAAAGCTAGTAGCAGGAATTATGGGATCAGCGGCCCTTACTTCTTTCCTTACAGGGATCACTGAACCGCTTGAATTCTCATTCTTGTTTGTTGCACCAGTATTATTTGCGATTCACTGTGTATTCGCTGGATTATCCTTTATGATAATGGATATTCTAAACGTGAAAATCGGGATGACCTTCTCAGGAGGGTTAATCGACTTCTTCCTATTTGGTATCCTGCCAAATAGAACCGCTTGGTGGCTCGTCATTCCAGTAGGTCTTGTACTTGCTGTCATTTACTACTTCGGATTTAGATTCGCCATTCGCAAATTTAATCTGAAAACACCAGGCCGCGAGGATGAAGCAGCAGATGGAGCAAGTGAGGCGAAGTCTGAAAAAGGGAATGACTTGCCTTATGAAATCCTTGAAGCAATGGGTGATCAAGAAAACATTAAGCACCTGGATGCTTGTATCACGCGTTTACGTGTCACTGTGAATGATCAGAAGAAAGTGGATAAAGACCGTTTGAAAAAGCTTGGCGCTTCTGGTGTTCTCGAAGTAGGAAACAACATCCAGGCCATTTTCGGCCCGCGCTCTGATAACTTAAAAACACAAATGCAGGACATCATTGCAGGCCGCACGCCTCGTCCAGCGAAAGACCCTTCTGCAAAAGAAGAAGTCAGCCAGCAGGTTGAAGAAGTTATTGCAAAGCCGCTTCAAAATGAGCAAGGGGAAGAAATTTTTGCTTCACCAATTACAGGGGAGCTTCATCCAATTACAGATGTACCAGATCAAGTATTCTCAGGGAAAATGATGGGTGACGGTTTCGCCATCTTCCCAACAGATGGAACGGTTGTTTCACCGGTAAGAGGGAAGATCTTAAATGTGTTCCCGACGAAACACGCCATTGGCCTGCAATCTGATGGTGGACTTGAAATTTTGATCCACTTCGGAATTGATACGGTCGGCCTCAAAGGAGAAGGGTTTGAAGCATTTGTACAAGAGGGAGATCAAGTAGAAATCGGTCAAAAACTTTTAGAGGTTGATATTGATAAAATTAAGTCTGAAGTACCATCTTTGATGACTCCAATTGTATTTACCAACTTAAGTGAAGGACAATTTATTGACCTTCAAGCATCCGGTGAAATCAAAGCTGGACAAGAAAACATCATGAAAATTTCAAAATAATTTTCATAACTGCCGTTCTTGTTAGATGACAAGCTCGGCAGTATGATATAATATTGTGGATGTATTAATTGTATAAAAAGGAGATTGATAAAAATGGCTCAACAAACATTCAAAGTAACTGCAGATTCTGGAATTCACGCACGTCCTGCAACAGTTCTTGTACAAACTGCTAGTAAATATGATGCTGATATCAACTTAGAATATAATGGTAAAACAGTGAACCTGAAATCTATTATGGGTGTAATGTCTCTAGGAATTGCGAAAGGTGCTACAATCACAATCTCTGCTTCTGGTTCTGATGAAAATGATGCACTTGCTGCGCTTAAAGACACAATGAAAAGTGAAGGCCTAGGCGAGTAATGCAACAACTGAAAGGAATCGGTGCTTCAGCAGGCGTTGCGATTGCAAAAGCGTATCGTCTGGAAGAACCAGATTTAACAGTTCACCAAAAAGACATCAATGATCCAGAGACAGAAGTGAAGCGTTTTGAAGAAGCAATTCATGTTTCTAAACAAGAACTTGAAGCAATTAAAGAGCATGCGCTAAAAGAGCTTGGCCAAGACAAAGCAGATATCTTTTCTGCCCACCTTCTTGTGTTAAGTGATCCTGAACTGCTAAACCCAGTAAAGGATAAAATCAAATCTGATAAAGTAAATGCTGAGTTTGCTTTAAAAGAAACAGCGACAATGTTTGTCACAATGTTCGAAGCAATGGACAATGAATACATGAAGGAACGTGCAGCGGATATTCGCGACGTAACGAAACGTGTGACTGGCCATTTGCTAGGCGTTGACATTCCAAACCCAAGCATGATTTCTGAAGAAGTCATCATCATTGCTGAAGATTTAACACCTTCTGATACTGCTCAGCTGAACAGACAATTTGTCAAAGGCTTTGCAACAGATATCGGCGGTCGTACTTCTCACTCAGCGATCATGGCAAGATCTATGGAGATTCCAGCAGTTGTTGGGACAAAAGAAGCAACAAAAACGGTGAAAAACGATGATCTGATCATTGTGGATGGTATTAGCGGCGACGTCATCATTCAGCCTTCTGAAGATGAAGTGAAAGCGTATCAAAAAAAGCATGAAGACTACTTAGCTCAAAAAGCGGAATGGGCGAAACTTGTTGACCAGCCAACGGTTACAAAAGACGGCGTTCACGTAGAGCTAGCTGCAAATATCGGAACACCTGAAGATGTAAAAGGTGTACTTGAAAATGGCGGCGAAGCAGTTGGATTGTACCGTACTGAATTTTTATACATGGGCAGAGACCAGCTTCCTACAGAAGAAGAGCAGTTCGATGCGTATAAAACAGTTTTAGAGAAGATGGAAGGGAAAGCAGTGGTTGTCCGCACACTAGATATTGGTGGCGATAAAGAACTTCCTTACTTGCAGCTTCCAAAAGAAATGAACCCGTTCCTTGGCTATAGAGCCATTCGCCTTTGCCTGGAAGAGCAGGAGATTTTCAGAACACAACTACGCGCCTTACTTCGTGCAAGTACATATGGAAACTTGAAAATCATGTTCCCTATGATCGCGACGTTATCAGAATTTAGAGAAGCAAAAGCCATTTTACTTGAAGAAAAAGAAGCATTGGTTGCCGCTGGTACAGACGTTTCTGATTCCATTGAAATCGGAATGATGGTAGAAATTCCATCAACAGCTGTCATCGCAGACCAATTTGCAAAAGAAGTAGATTTCTTCAGTATTGGAACGAATGATTTGATTCAATACACAATGGCTGCTGATCGAATGAACGAACGAGTGTCTTATCTTTATCAGCCTTACAACCCAGCGATTTTACGTCTTATTACGCTTGTGATCGAAGCAGCGCATAAAGAGGGTAAATGGGTCGGTATGTGCGGAGAGATGGCAGGAGATGAAATCGCAATCCCACTTCTACTTGGATTAGGATTAGATGAATTCTCAATGAGTGCAACATCCATTCTTCCAGCTAGAACGCAGCTAAGCAAGCTTTCTAAAGAAGAAGCTGCATCATTTAAAGAGCATATTTTATCACTTAGCACAACAGAAGAAGTGGTTGATTTCGTCAAGAAGACGTTTCAACAGAACTAAGTGAATGAAAACCAGACAGGTGAAACTGTCTGGTTTTTTTGTCGAATTTTATCATATTGAGTCATATTGGGCAGTGAGAAGGGCACCCTATAATTAAAAAATGGAGGTGACCAGATTGCCTTTCTCAGACTACAAACCGGGTGATCAAGTATATGTGATTTATCGAAATCCACATGCTGCAAACGTAGCACAAATTAAAGAAGCAGAAATTGTTTCACATCCATACAACGAAGAAGAGCTTGCCCTCTTTTTACTTGAAACGTATCATCCACTAGCACCTGATGATGCTGTGTTTCCAACATATGAAGAAGCAGAAGCTCTTTATCAAGACTTGTTTGAATAAGGGAGATTTTAGAAAGGATAAAAGCCATCCTGTGCGGTTAAAGTAACGGTATGAAAACCTTAAAGGTAAGGATGTGCTTAATATGATCAAACCTTTCGTTCCCCAGCTTGTTTACATTGAACCCCGGGCGTTAGAGTACCCGTTAGGACGAGAGCTGAAGGAAAAGTTTGAGGGTATGGGAATCGAAATAAGAGAAACGACTTCACATAACCAGGTCAGAAATATTCCGGGAAAAAATGACTTGCAAAAGTATCGTAATGCGAAGTCAACGCTTGTCATTGGTGTGAGGAAGACATTGAAGTTTGACTCGTCTAAACCATCTGCAGAGTATGCGATCCCATTTGCAACAGGGTGTATGGGACATTGTCATTATTGCTATTTGCAAACAACAATGGGAAGTAAGCCGTACATTCGAACGTACGTCAATGTAGAAGAAATATTAGATCAGGCAGAGCAGTACATGAACGAGCGGGCGCCGGATATCACGAGATTTGAAGCATCATGTACTTCAGATATCGTAGGAATTGACCATTTGACACATACACTCAAACGAGCGATTGAATACTTTGGGCAGACCGACTTAGGAAAGCTTCGCTTCGTCACGAAGTTCCATCATGTCGATCATCTGTTAGATGCAAAGCATAATGGCCGGACAAGATTCCGTTTTAGTATCAATGCCGATTATGTCATTAAATATTTTGAGCCCGGAACATCACCGCTAGATCAGCGGATTGAAGCGGCTGTTAAGGTCGCAAAGGCAGGCTATCCTCTAGGCTTTATTGTTGCTCCAATCTATATCCATGAAGGCTGGCAGGAAGGATATAAAGTTCTTTTTGAAAAGCTTGATGCAGCTCTTCCTGAAGATGTGAGAGACGATATCACCTTTGAGATGATTCAGCATCGCTTTACAAAACCAGCAAAGCGTGTGATTCAAAAAAACTACCCAAAATCAAAATTAGAGTTGGACGAAGAAAAAAGAAGATACAAGTGGGGAAGATACGGAATAGGAAAATATATCTATCAAAAAGATGAGGAACAAGAACTAAGAAAGACTTTAGAGTCATATATAGATCAGTACTTTCCTTCTGCAAAAATTGAATATTTTACTTGAAACAAGCCTATACGGCTTGTTTTTTCTATTTAAATTTTCTTACAACTATTGAATGCGGTATCATTTTGCCGATATATAAATTAAGGTGTGAAAGTAGATGTAGGGGTGATGAGATGTTTAAGAAACTTCAAGTGAGAATAGCTGTTTTCATCTCAGTTATTTTAATTTTAACCGTCGTGGCCGTTCAAGTGGGTTCTAACATAGTATTAACACCACTTATTGAACGAGATGCAAAAACCACCACAGCAGCAACGGCAGAGAGCATGAGAGACATCATTGCACAAAAGCTTGATAATTACAGTGATACAATTAATAAACTGGCAACTAGTACACTTACTGAAGATTTTGCGCAAAAACAAACAAAACAAACATTAGTCTTCGAAAACGATGAACTAAAAGGCTTGCAGGAGCAGGATGAACTTATTTCACTTGCCTATATTGGAACAAGTGACGGCAAAATGTTCGCCTTCCCAGAGTCCGATTTTGGTGAAGGGTATGACCCATCTAAACGAGATTGGTTTATCCAATCAGCTGAAAAGCCTGACGAAGTCATTTGGACTGATCCATATATCGATAAAGCAACAAATGAAATGGTCGTCTCAGCCACAAAGGCGATTGTCAGAAACGGAAAGGTCGTTGGGGTCGCTGGACTTGATTTGAAATTATCCTCCATTCAATCTTATATAAAGGAACAAAAGATTCCTTATATGGGTACCGCTTTCTTAGTTGACGGCAAAGGAACCATTTTAGCACATCCAACAGAGCAAGGAAAAAACATATCAAAAGTAGCTTCTGTGAAAAAAGCGATCGACAATTCAGGTATTGATGACAGAAAAGAACTGACGGTCATATCTAAAATCAAAGAAGCTGATTGGACGATTGGTGTCAGCTTTGAGAAAAAGAAACTGCTTTGGATCACAGAACAAATGAATCAGACAAGCATCATTATTTCCGTCATTGCCATTATTCTTGCGATGATCCTCAGCTTCTTATTGGCAAGAAGCATTACAACGCCAATCAAGCGTCTAATAGAGCATGTGCGTAAGGTGTCAGAAGGCGATTTAACAAGTACGCTTGCAGTGAAATCCCAAGATGAAATTGGTTCCCTCACGAAAAGCATTAATCAAATGACCGAGGATATCAGGGAGTTAATTGAAAAAGTGAAAGGGGCTTCAGATCAAGTTGTGAAATCAGCGGATGAAGTGACCCACATTTCAAATGAGACTTTGCTGTCTAGCGAACAGATTGCAACGGCCATTCAAGAGGTGGCAACAGGAGCGACTAAGCAGGCATCAGATGCAGAAACGATTAATGAAAAATCAGAGTATTTGTATGAGAAAGTGCGCCATATGGGTGAGCTCGCTTCACAAATGCAAACCAACTCAAAATCATCTGAAGATGCAAGCTATAAAGGGCTTGACGCACTTGGTTTGCTCGTCCAAAAATCAACACAAGCGAGTGAAGAATCGAAAAAGGTTGAGCAAATGCTGCTAGACCTTGAGCATAAAACGAAAAATATTGAAAATGTCGTGACCGCCATCTCTGAAATCTCGGATCAAACGAATTTACTTGCACTAAATGCAAGCATTGAAGCAGCGAGAGCAGGAGAAAGTGGACGAGGGTTTGCTGTAGTTGCA
The DNA here is from genome assembly GCF_038629965.1 of Bacillus sp. FSL L8-0654. Classification (NCBI taxonomy): domain Bacteria; kingdom Bacillati; phylum Bacillota; class Bacilli; order Caryophanales; family Bacillaceae; genus Bacillus; species Bacillus sp. FSL L8-0654. The sequence continues at coordinate 1,307,040 of NZ_CP152026.1, forward strand.
GAAGAAGTGAGAAAGCTTGCTGAACAATCTGCGCAGTCAACAAAACACATTAGTGAAACCGTCAAACTCATTCAAGATGAATCGAAGAAGGCGGCTGAAGCGATGACAACAGCAAGTAAAATGAATGAGGAACAAGGTGCCGCCATCAATGCAACCGGTGAGGCACTCAGCAGTATCACAATGGAAATGCAGGCACTTGTCGGTTCAATCGACAGTATTCATACACAGATTAATGAAATGACAGAAGAACAGCAGAAGATGAGTGACTCCATTCAAAGTATTGCTGCCATTTCAGAAGAATCTGCTGCCTCAGCTGAGGAAGTGCATGCGTCTACAGATGAACAAGTTCAAGTGTTAGAAAGAACGAAAACCTCAACTGAAATGTTGAACGAATCAAGCCAGGCACTGCGTCAGGCGGTTGATCGATTTAAGGTGTAATGAGCGGAAAGGAACCTTGCGATGTGAGCAAGGTTCTTTTTGTATGATAAAATAAACTAGAGGAGGTGTTGACATGGATGTCAATCTAACTGGAAAAAAAGCATTGGTAGCTGCAAGCAGTCAAGGTATCGGAAAATCGATTGCCTTTGCTCTAGCAAAAGAGGGAGCAGATGTGATGCTCTCGGGAAGACATGAACAGAAGCTGAAAGAAACAGTCAAGGAGCTGTCTCCGCTTGTCAAAGGACAGCTGACTTATCAAGTATGTGATGTATCTGACGCCGGGCAAATCAAGGCGCTTGTTCAAGCGGCGGCTGGTGATGAGAAGTGTCTAGACATTCTTGTGAACAATACAGGCGGGCCTAAAACAGGAACGCTCGACACCTTAACAGATGAAGATTGGATCGAATCATTTCAGCTTCATTTACTCAGCTATATTCGATTATTAAAAGAGGCATTGCCTTATTTGAAAAAACGCGGCGCACGTGTGTTAAATATTGCGTCAATGTCAGTGAAAGAACCGATCCCGGGCTTGATGCTGTCGAATACATTTAGACCGGCCATAGCCGGCTGGACAAAAACAGCCGCTCTGGAGTTTGCAAAGGATGGTATTTTGATCAATACGTTAGCACCGGGAAAAATTGAAACAGACCGTGTGAAACAGCTGGAAAAGCACCGTGCACAAAGAGAGAATCGAACGGTTGAAGAAATCAAAGCACAGGCTGAACGAGCGATCCCGCTTGGCCGTTACGGCCAGCCAGAGGAATTTGCAGCATATGCAGTGTTTCTTTTATCAGAAGCCAATACATATATGACAGGTCAAACACTGATCATTGATGGTGGATTGACAAAGTCTCTTTAAGGAGGAACAAGTGATGGCAAAAATCAAAACAGTTGGTTTTATAGGAATCGGTGTAATGGGTCGCAGTATGGCAGGACATTTAATGGATGCAGGCTATGAAGTGATCGTTTATACAAGAACGAAAGCAAAAGCAGACGCATTGATTCAAAAAGGCGCATCATGGAAGCCGGCAGTAAAGGAGATTGCAGAAAGTGCAGATGCCGTCATTACAATGGTGGGATATCCATCTGATGTAGAAGAGATCTATTTAGGTGAAGATGGGCTTGTGGCACATGCCGCGCCAGGTACATATCTCATTGATATGACGACATCGAAGCCTCAGCTTGCAAAAGAAATTGAGTTGAAAGCGAAGGAAAGAGGTATATTTACATTAGATGCACCTGTATCAGGCGGAGACATAGGAGCCAAAAATGGCACGCTGGCCATTATGATCGGCGGAGAAAGGTCAGCCTATGAAGCCTGTCTGCCGCTATTTGAGCAAATGGGTGAAAACATTCAATATCAAGGACCGGCAGGAAGCGGTCAGCATACAAAAATGTGTAACCAAATTGCCATTGCAGCGGGAATGGTCGGTGTCGCAGAGGCAATGGCCTATGCCGAAAAATCAGGGCTTGATCCAGAGCAGGTGCTCAAAAGCATCACAACAGGTGCAGCCGGCAGCTGGTCTTTGTCAAACCTTGCACCAAGAATGCTGAAAGGCGATTTCGAGCCAGGGTTTTATGTGAAGCATTTTATCAAAGATATGGGCATTGCACTTGAAGAAGCAGAGCTGATGGGGGAAGAAATGCCAGGGCTCTCACTTGCGAAGTCCCTTTATGAAAAGCTGAGCGAACAGGGCGAAGAAAACAGCGGGACCCAGAGCATCTATAAATTATGGGTCAAATAGTTTGCAGCACCCTCAAAACAAACTAAAAACCTGTCCCAAATAGGGACAGGTTTTTTTGATATTATTTTCCGATGAATTGCTGCGTCCAGTAGTTGCCAGATTTCACATAACCAACACCGATATGTGTGTAGCTTTTGTTTAAAATGTTCGCTCTGTGGCCTTCACTGTTCATCCATGCTGTCACAACTTCTTGAGGAGATTTTTGACCTTGGGCAATGTTTTCACCTGCTGATTTATAAGTGATACCGAATTGCTTCATTTGATCAAATGGAGATCCATAAGTTGGGCTTGTATGAGAGAAATAGTTTTTATCTTTCATATCTTGAGATTTTGCGCGAGCAGATTTACTTAATTTAGAATCAACAGAAAGGGCCTTTAAGCCTTGTTTTGCACGCTCTTTATTTGTAAGCTCAACCACTTCTTTTTCAAATGCATTTAAGCTGCTGTCTGCTTTTGATGCGGTTGTGTCTTTTTGGTCAGCTTTTGTGTTGCTGCTTGTGTTTTCTTTTGCTGGAGTGCTTGGTTTAGAAGCAGTTGGTTTTTTCACTGATTCTTGTTTTTGTTCTTGTTTTGCTTTGTTTACTTCTTTCACTACTTTTGTTCCTGTAACAGGTTGACCGCTTTTGATCAGTTTGTTTAATAGAGCTTCGATCTCTTTTTGATTCGACTTGCTTAGCTTGTTTACATCTGAAGAGATATGTAATTTTGCTGCTAGTGTATGAAGATCAATGGCTTGATGCTGTACATTTATTACTTGTTTCAGGTTAAGCTCCTTCGCATCAGCTGAATGTCCTCCAGTGAATGTGATGAGTGCAGCAGCTGTCAGCGCTGAAAAAAAGAATGATTTCTTCTTCATATTGTAACTCCTCCTAAAATCTTTGTTTTGTTTTCTCACAAAAAATCATAACATGGACTTTTTGTTATAAACGTACCAGCATCCTCCATTGACAATGCAAGTTTGTCATTTTTGTTAAAGTCATCGTAAGAGCCGCTTCATATCAAAGGATAGGGAATTCTTCCATTTAAAGAAAACGACATAAACATACCAATATTTTAAAGTGTTAGTATATTTTTTTGCAGATTAGGGATTGACAGCTTTTTTTCACTCGTTTCGCTGTAACAACTATTACAAAAGTGTTACAATAATGAGTGGTAATTGTAAAAGATTGAAAAGGATGAGAGGAGCTACATAAGTGGGAGATAAACAGCATCAAGGTGCTGCCGAGCAAAAAAAAATCAAGCGCCGGAACGCCTGGAGAATTAATCTCTTTTTCTTCGCTGTATTTAGTTTATTTGCTGGACTTGTGATCAAGCTTGGTGTGCTGCAAATCGTCAATGGTGAAGATTATAAAAAGCAAGCCAACCGAACAGAGGTCAAAACAGCATCATACCCGTCTCCAAGAGGAAAAATGTATGACGCGAGAGGAAGAGTCGTCGTTGATAACGAAAGTGTACCTGCCATCGTTTATACATCAGAAAGCGGTGTGAAAGCGGAGGATAAGATTAAGGTAGCAAGAAAACTTGCGACTTATATAAAAATGGATACTGATTTTTTGAGAGAGCGTGACATTCGAGATTTTTGGCTGGCGAGCCATCCGAAAGAAGCGGATAAACTCATTTCAAAAGCGGAGAAAAAAGATATCGATGCAAAGGATGTCTATCCGCTTCAAGTAGAGCGTGTCCCAAAGAAAGAAGTCAAAGCGATCGAAAAGGATGCAGAGGAAAAAGCTGTTGCAGCGATCTACCGTAGATTTACAGGCGGATATGCCTTTGAGCCCCAAATCGTGAAGGCAATGAACCCAAACGAAGAGAAAAAAGGGGACGAAAAAGTGGCTTTACTCGATGAAACGAAAGAATCAAAACAAACTTCATCCGTAAGCCTGACATATGAAGAAATTTCACTTGTCTCAGAGCATCTTGATGAACTGCCTGGTGTGAACGTCATCAACGACTGGACAAGAAAATATCCGTATGAAAAGACCCTTTATAATGTACTTGGCGGTGTGACTACACCAGAGCAAGGAATCATTAAAGAGCGTGAAGATTACTATATGGCAAGAGGCTACTCGCGAAATGACCGGGTAGGGAAGAGCTATTTAGAATATCAATACGAGGATTTTCTAAACCCAGAGAAAGCGACCGTTCAATATACACAGGTTGGCGGGAAGCTGCTCGATGAAATCAAGCGGACAGAAGGACGAAGAGGACTTGATCTTGCGCTGACATTTGATATGGAGCTGCAAAAGGAAGTCGACAAAATCGTTGAATCAGAGCTTAGATCCGCCAGCGCGAGAAACTATATGATGGATCGTGCCTTTGTCGTCATGATGGACCCTCACACAGGGGATGTTCTCGCCATGTCAGGCAAGAAAATGGACGGCAGAGACGTCACAGATTATGCGATCGGAACATTTACGACCCAGTACGAAATGGGCTCTGTTGTCAAAGGAGCCACAGTACTTGGCGGTTATCAGGACGGGATGTCACACAACCAAGCCTATATGGATACACCGCTCTATTTTGCAGGGAGTAATGGAAAGCCGAAACAGTCTTACAAAGTTCTTGGATGGGTTAACGACATTCAAGCACTCCAAAAAAGTTCCAACGTCTACATGTTCCAAGTAGCGATGAGAATGGCGGGCATCACCTATCAAAAGGATGGTCCGTTACCTGCAAGGCCTGAGCACTTACAAAAAATGAGAAACTACTATGCGCAATTCGGTCTTGGCGTGAAAACGGGGATCGATCTGCCGCAGGAATCAAGCGGGATGCAGACGCATCCTAAGACGGTCGGCGGACTCTTGCTTGATGAAGCAATTGGTCAGTATGACACGTATACACCGCTTCAAGTGGCACAATACATGTCAACGATCGCCAATGGAGGCAGCCGTATTCAGCCAAGAGTAGTGAAAAGTGTTCATCTTCCAACGAAGAAGGATGAAGTAGGCCCAGTCGTAAAAAAATATGAGCCGAAAGTGCTGAATACGATTAACAACTCGAAAGCAGATATTGACCGCGTAAAAACGGGACTGAAAATGGTCACATCAACAGGCGGAACTGCCGCTGGCCGGTTTGGTCAGCATGATGTCGCAGGAAAAACAGGTACAGCGCAAACGTTCTACTATGGTGCCAACCGCAGCTGGTGGGGAAATTCAACGTACAACTTAACCTTTGGAGGATATTATCCTTCTTCTAATCCAAAGGTGGCGTTTAGTGTCGTGACACCTTATGTCTCAGATAAGGATCCTGTTATTAAAAACATCCCGAGTAAAATTGTGGATAAGTACGTTGAATTACAAAAGAAATATGAAAAACAATAAACCGCAGGGAGCACAGCAGCAGAAAGTGCTCCCTTTTTGCTGAAAATATGGACGTTTCCCTCGATGACAGAAGGAAAATACGGGTTTTCTAGCGAATCTTTTTTATACATCAATCTAAGGACAACCCTAAAAAATGAAAAGGAGGGTCGGACGACGATGGAACAACAAATGAAAGATTCGAATCAATTGTATTCGAACATCGATTTACATGCCGTTCTTTCTTCTAATGGCCGCTTTCTCTACATTTCTTCCAACTGTAAGCAGCTTTTGCTCTATGAACAAAAGGATTTACTAGGGTGTTTTTTGAAAGACTTTGTTCATACCGAAGATCAATTTCTCGTCGAAAGTTATTTTTACAATCAGCACATGCTAGAGGTTTGCCACTTTAGACTGCTAAGAAGTGATCTGACAGCTGTATGGATCGAAGCAAGCATTGATTTTGTTGCTTGTGATGGGTTAGACAACGAAGTAAGTAGAGAAATGATCCTGAAAATGAGGGTGCTGGATACTGAGCCCCAAAAAGCAGCATTTCAAACAACATCAAACGTAGCAGAACAGTCGTTAGGCAGTCTGCCGGCTTTCCAAAATGTCGGTGAAGCTGAACAATTGATTGCCATGCTGCCAAATCCGTTATGTATTACGACTTTAGGGAAAATTGTGTATGCGAATGATGCGATGCTGCAATTAATGGGGGTAAGTGCAAGAGATGACATGATCGGCAAGTCCGCGTTTGATTTTATTGCTGAAGAGTACCATGACATTGTCAGAAGCCGAATAACAAGGCTGCAGCAAGGCCTTCCAGTCGGAATGATTGAACAGATATGGAAGCGTCAAGATGGAAGCAGTATTCATATTGAGGTAAAGTCATCACCGACGATTTATCAAAATCAGCGGGCAGAGCTTTTACTGCTCGTGGACATCTCATCCCGTAAAAAATTTCAAACCGTTCTTCAAAAAAGCCGGGAGAGGTATCAGCTGCTCATTCAAAATTCCATTGATACGATTGCGGTCATCCATGATCACAAATGGGTGTTTATGAATGAATCTGGCATTAAATTATTTGAAGCCGAGCATTACGATAAATTAATAGGAAAGGATATCTTTCATCAAATTCATTCCTGTGATCAGCAAAAGGTCAAAAAGAGTTTATCACGTATTATTGAAAGAGCATCAGATTCTGAGATTGTCACAATGAGCTGTCATACGTTTAAACATAAGCTGATTTATACAGAAATGGTCTGTATCCCAACTACATTTTTTGGAGAAACAGCGGTTCAAATTATTTTAAGAGATATCTCCGAACGTAAGCAGACAGAAGAGCTCATGCTCCGCTCTGAAAAATTATCGATTGCAGGCCAATTGGCGGCTGGCATTGCACATGAAATCAGAAACCCATTGACCGCCATCAAAGGCTTTTTACAGCTCATTAAACCGAAAACAAAAGATCGCGATCAATACTTCGAGATTGTTTTCTCTGAGCTGAGCCGAATAGAAATTATCTTGAGTGAGCTGCTAATGCTGGCGAAACCGCAGCAAACGTCCTCAATGCAGACGCTTGATTTGAAAAAAATCATCAGCGAAGTCACAGCCTTGTTAGAAACACAAGCGAACTTAAATGGCATTTTAATGAACACAAGTGAGATAGAGGAGGGTCTCCTGATGAACGGAGATCAAAATCAGCTCAAGCAAGTGTTTATCAATTTAATCAAAAATGCCGTAGAATCCATGCCGGACGGAGGAAAGGTAGACATCACAGCCAAAGCAGAAGGTGATGGAATACTTGTCACGATTCGTGATGAAGGGATCGGCATTCCTGAATCGGTGATGAAGCGGATTGGAGAGCCCTTTTTAACCACAAAGGAAAAAGGAACAGGACTTGGCCTCATGGTCACATTTAATATTTTAGAAAATCATAACGGGACGATCCGTGTGGATAGTCAGCCTGAAAAGGGCACTGTATTTCACATCATGTTTCCTGCAAAATAAAAACAACGGCAAGAGAGCCGTTGTTTCAATCTAGCGAATGAATAGAACGTTTTTCGAGTACAAATTGTTCTAGCCGGTCAAGTCCTTCTTTCAGCGTTTCAAGTGAATAAGCGTAAGACAGGCGCACATACCCTTCGCCGAGTGGAGAGAAAGCAGAGCCTGGTACGACCGCAAGTCTTGTACTTTCTAACAGCTCCATGCAAAAATCAAAGGAACTCATCCCAAACGATTCAATGGATGGAAAAATATAAAAAGCGCCAGAAGGTTTAATCACCGGAAGCCCCATAGAAATGAGCCGATCATATACATAATCGAGTCTTTTCTTATATTGCTCTCTCATGATCAGTGCATCATCCACACCATTTGTCACAGCTTCAAGTGCCGCCTTTTGTGAGACAGCCGAGGCACAAGACACGTTATATTGATGTACTTTTAATACATGTTTAGCAATTGGAGCTGAAGCAAATAAAAATCCAATTCTCCATCCAGTCATGCTATGAGATTTAGACAGTCCATTGATGACAATGGTCTGTTCTTTTAAGAAAGAGGCAATTGAATGATGCGGCCGGTCAAATGTCAGCTCGCTGTAGATTTCATCGGATAAAATAAAGATGTCTTTTCCTTCAAGGAGCTGGGCAATTTCTTTCAATTCTTCTTCTGAAAGCGTGACACCAGTCGGGTTTGAAGGGTAAGGAAGAACCACACACTTTGTCTTTTCCGTTAGCGCATCCTCAATCAGCTTGGCATTCAATTTAAAGCCGGCATTCGTTGTGTCAATATGTACGGGCATGGCACCGCACATTCGAATGATCGGTTCATATCCGGGGTATACAGGTCCAGGTAAAATGACCTCATCGCCTTCTGTTAAAATGGTTCGAAACGCAGCATCAATTGCTTGACTTGCACCTGTCGTCACAATGATTTCTGACTCTGCATCATAATCAAGATTCACTTTCTTCTTGATATAATGCTGGATCGCTTGTCTTAGCTCTAGGAAACCAGCATTGTGAGTGTATGAGGTGAAATTCTCGTCAATGGCTGCTTTGGCAGCTGTTTTGACATGATGCGGCGTATAAAAATCGGGCTGGCCTATCGTCAATGAAACGACATCCTCATATGACGATACGAGATTTGAAAATGTTCGAATGCCTGAAATTTCAATATCCTTTACTCTTGGATTCAGCAAATGCTCCATTTCTCATCACCTTAAAAATTTATGTTTTTATCCTATTTTACCATTCACTGCATAAATGTCACCTGCGAAAGGCATTGGATATCGTTATATGTAGTCTATTCTCCTATCCATCACCGCATGAGTGATATATTAAAGAAAGAGCAACATTTATTATAGCGTAACCTCAAGAGAAAATACAGGCTGTGATGAAGATGATTAGAAAACGGCAAAACTGCGTAAACTGAAAGAACGTGAGAATCAGGGTCATGGGAATTGCTTTCATAGACATACGATCTCCTAAAGGAGGACGATAGATGGAACAATCAGCGAAGACATCGAAAATCGCGTTTCTATCCGTGCTGAGCAACACATTTGTTGTCATCTTAAAAATCATTGTGGGTCTATTAACCGGATCTGTCGCGGTTTTATCAGAAGCCATTCATTCGTTTCTCGATTTAATGGCATCGTTTATTGCATTTATTTCTGTTCGTATTTCAAGAAAGCCAGCAGATTCTAAACATCCTTATGGACATGGAAAAGTCGAAAATATTTCTGGAACGATTGAGACACTGCTGATTTTCGTTGCTGGCATTTGGATTATATACGAATGTGTTCACAAATTAATGCATCCAGAGCCAGTCAAGCTGCCTGTGCTTGGCATTGTGGTCATGCTGCTAGGCGCGCTCATCAATTTTGTTGTATCGAGGATTGTGAACAAAGAGGCTGAGCGAGTACATTCAGTTGCCATGAAATCAAATGCACTGCATCTTTTAACGGATGTGTTTACGTCATTAGGGGTGGCATTTAGTTTATTGCTTGTGGCATTAACCGACTGGTATTTCCTAGATCCGATCATTGGAATGGTTCTGGCCCTCTTTATTATGCGTGAAGCGTTTAAACTCATGAAGGAAGCCTTCCCGCCGCTTGTTGATGCTCGGTTAACACCAGAGGAAGAACAATCAATCGAAGCGATCATTCAAGGATTTAGTCAAGAATTTATTGAATATCATGACTTTCGAACAAGGCGGTCTGGTGCCGAGGAATATATTGATTTTCATTTGATTGTAGATGGAAAGACAACGATTGAAGATGTGCACCAATTATGTGATCGAATTGAAGAGAAGATTCAGCTGGAATTTCCGCATGCACAAATCTTTATTCATGTGGAACCTGAAAGTGAAAGAAGCGCACAAACGTAAAAAAGGCGATCAACCTATTCTCAGGTTGTATCGCCTTTTTTTACGCTTCATCTATGAAATGAAATCAATATCCATAAGCAGTATCGTAGTCTTCATACCAAGAGATATAAGCTGTGTCATCATTTGACAAACCATGCTTCATATCTAAAAAATCAGCCTCGCAAATATCTTCAATTACAGTCATTTCGTTGTTCTTTAATAATACGACAGTTCCCATCATGAACACCTTTCTTTAAAAAATCCTTGACTATTGTACCATTTGAAGAATCATTGTCAACAGAAGAATGGAAACAAGACGAAAATATCACAAAATGTTAAAAAATCAGGAGGTAAAAGAACTAGAAGTGCCATGTTTTTCACAAATTTTCAGTATTTATTCACATAAATCGCTTAGATCAAACTGATCTAAAATGTATGTAAAAGTGTAAAGCTCCATTGATCTTGCTATATTCATAGGATATAATAACGAATGATTATAAGAAATTTATAGAAAACATACATAATAAAGGAGAAATAGGATGGAAACCAACATAACAGAACCACACATTCAAGAAAAGAAGCATCCTGAGCTAGCAGGTGTAGGCTATCGTTTTCTTGCACACCTTTTGGACGGTATCATTATCGGTGTACCAATTGCATTTATCATGTTTATTTTGGCGTCAGTCTTTTTTATCTCAAGCCCAGAGGCAGCAATGATGATGGATGACGACAGTTATTACTATTCTTCAACCGTCATAACGGATGAGGAGTGGGAAGCTATTATGGGACTGATCTTTTTCTATATAGGGGCAATCTTGATGGGTACCGTGGTGACATGGCTTTATTACGCCATCATGGAATCATCAAAATTGCAAGGAACACTTGGAAAGATGGCTCTCGGCATCAAAGTAACAAAAGTCACAGGCGAAAAGGTCACATTTGGCCGTGCAACTGGCCGCTTCTTTGCAAAAGGCTTTTTGTCTCCGATCTTATATATTGGCTATATCATTGCTTTCTTCACAGAAAAAAAACAAGCACTTCACGATTTGATTGCAAGTACCATTGTTGTGAAGAAATAATGAAAAAAGCACCTCTGCTATATGGTAAGAGGTGCTTTTTTTCATAGATCGCTCGTATGGAAGAGGGAAACAGCACATAAAATAGAATGATAGTGAAAAATGAGGCAGGGAAGGGAGACAATCGATTGAGAACAGGAAAAAAGACCGCACAGAAAAAAGGGGCAGGCTTTGGGCTGTTTATGACAGCACCTGTGCTGGCCTGGGCGTTGTATGATTTTGCAAATACGATCTTTTCATCAAATATGATCACCATTTTCTTCCCATTTTACTTGCAGGAAACGATCGGGGACAGTGCGAGAATGGACCAGATCGCCAGCACCTTTATTTCTTATGCAAACGCACTAGCCAGCTTTTTTCTCGTCATTTTTACACCTTTATACGGAGTGCTGATTGATCGTACAGGGAAAAAGAAACGCTACATTACGGTGTTTACGTTCATATGTATTGCTTGTACGTTGATGATGGGGATTTTTGCTGGGATTGATTTCTCAAGTGAATGGTTTGGGCTGCCTGTTTCTTTATTAGTCGTGGTCACCTTGTTTGTGATCGCAAAGTTTTTTTATCATTCTAGTCTTGTTTTCTATGACACCATTTTGCCCGATCTTGGGACAAAGGAAGAAATCCCGCTTATTTCAGGATTTGGTATCGCCGTTGGCTATTTAGGAACACTTGTCGGTCTCTCTGTTTATTTACTTGTCGGCAATGACCAGTTTCATGAAGCATTTATCCCGACAGCTCTTTTATTCCTTCTCTTTTTTCTACCCTTTCTCTTTTTTGTAAAAGATCCTCATCTGCTGCCTCAGCGAGAGAAAAAGGCGTCTTTTTTCAGCGGGTATAAAGAGATTATTCACACGTTTAAAGAGATGAAAAAGTACAAGCCAGCTTTTATCTTTATGATTGCTTTCTTTTTTATGAATGATGCTTTACAAACAGCGATTGCGATGATGGCTGTTTATGCCAAAATCATCATTGGCTTTACCGCTGGGCAATTTATTTTGCTCTATCTTGTGTCGACCATTTCAAGTATCATTGGCTCCTTTCTGTTTGGATATATCACAAAAGCGATAGGGGCAAAGCGATCGATTACAGTCGTGTATGTCATTTTAATTGTGGCGCTCATTCTGGCTGTGACAGCGGCAACCGAATGGGTCTTCTGGATAGCGGGCAGTTTATTCGGGATTTCACTTGGCGCAAGCTGGGGGGCATCACGAATCTTGATTATTGAACTGACACCGAAGGAAAAGCGAGGACAGTTTTTTGGCCTCTTTGCATTCTCAGGGAAGGTATCTTCCATTATCGGGCCGATCATTTATGGCTCAGTTACCCTGCTGTTTGCAGAGCACGGAAATCTCGCAAGCCGCCTTGCACTAGGGTCTTTGCTCATCCTTGCAGCGATAGGACTTGTGATTCATCAATTCGTTCGAGAGAAAGCGTAAAGAAACGTCAACTTTTTACCTATGCTGCCGATATAAAAAGTACAATCTTATATTGAAGAATAGAGGGATTTCCGTGGCTTTAAACAAACAAGAAATTTTACTTGACTCTGGTACCAATGAATTGGAAATTGTGAAGTTTGAAATTGGTGCAAATCAATTTGGCATTAACGTCATGAAAGTAAGAGAAATCATTCAGCCGGTTGAGGTGACGGTTGTACCGCACTCTCACCAAGATGTAGAAGGGATGATTAGTTTACGAGGCGAGATTTTACCAGTCATCAATCTATTTTCCTTTTTTAATGTCGAGTCAGATCAGTCAGAACAAGAGAAATATATTGTGACTGAATTCAACCAACGGAAATTTGTGTTCCATACAGGAACGGTATCACAAATTCACCGCGTCAGCTGGGAAGAGATTGAGAAGCCGACTGCACTCAATCAAGGGATGGACCGTCATTTAACGGGCATCATTAAGCTTGATGAAAAAATGATTTTCCTTCCAGATTACGAAAAAATCATTTATGATATTGAATCCGCTTCTGGTGTTGATACGTATCATATGTTTGACGGTGAGAAAGACGAGAGAAGAACAGGGAAGAAACTGTATGTCGTTGAAGATTCTCCGCTTCTCATGCGTTTATTAACAAATGAATTAACCGAAGCAGGCTATAAAAACATTGTGACCTTTGAAGATGGCAAACAGGCATATGATCATGTCATGGACCTTGTCAGCAAAGGAATCAGTGTCACAGAAGAAATTGATATGATTATTACGGATATTGAAATGCCTAAAATGGATGGCCACCGGCTAACAAAACTGCTGAAGGACAATCCTTTAACAAATTCCATTCCGATTCTTATTTTCTCTTCGTTAATCACTGAAGATTTGCGTCATAAAGGGGAAACGATCGGGGCAGATGATCAAATCAGTAAACCAGAAATTCATCAGCTGATTGAAAAAGTCGATCATTTTATTATCTAAACTAAAAAACCACTCGGTATGAGTGGTTTTTTTCTGTTTAAAAATAACTTTCCCCGAGACGTTTGAAGACGGGCTTTGTGTAATGTGATTTTTGTTTTGTGGCGGCAGGTTTTTCTTTTAAACCGACATACGTTTGAAGTATTTGTTTTGCTCGGTTTAATGACATATTCGCTTTCGGATTGCGATATGATTGATTTAAATTTCCTAAGTGTGGCAAAAATTCGAAGTCTTCTTTCGTTGGTGGCAGGTGAAAATAATAATCTCCAATTTCAATCAGCACGTCGGACTGTTGTTGACTATACTTGGGATTGTTAGAGAAATGTAGGCCCACTTTTCTTCCTTTACCTTCTTGCAATAGTTTTTGCAGCGCGCGTTTTTTCAAAAGATAAAGAAACTTGGGGTTTGGTGCGGTTTTAGCATGGCGGTTAACAGTATAAATGGCTTTTGCGATGTTTTCTGCTGTAGGTTCTATGTCTTTAGTATGAGCATAATCGTCCATTTTTTCTCTCCTTTGTCTTTCGTCTTCCTGTGCTTAGTATAAATTATACGTTTTTATTAGTAAATTGCAAATAGAGTTATTGTAAAAAGAAAACCTTTGGTATAAAGGGATTAGGGAGGGTTGAAAATTTGATTTTAAAACCTCCCCCCAATACTTCCTCAAATCCTTGGCGCTTTCCCAATAAAATATCGCAAGGAAAGAGGCAAGCGGCTAGTGTTGAAAAAACATGTACCCTTGCTGAAGAACTTGTTCATCACTTTACTACTCACAGAAATATAATTGATCAAACGAAACTTAAAAATAGGAAACAAATTGCGCGCACGTGAATGTGGATATAGTGAATAAAACTGATGCTCTAAAGAGATATAAAGAGGGTATTTCCAAAGCCTTTCAAGAGCTTGATAAAAAAGGTGATCCTATTGACACATAGTGTCAGTTATTGAGCATGTGGGACGAGAAAAAACTAAAGGGGATCGGTCAGTGGAAGAAAATACTTAACTGAATTGATGAATGCCTCAATTACTACAGCAAAACAAGCATTCTATGAAAATCTAATTATTGATTATTGGAAAAAGCGAGAGATTGCGAAAGTTGGTGTCAAACTTAAAGAATCTTCCAACAGCGACGATACGAGTCAAACTATACAAGAGGGTATAAGCTCTCTCATGAGTTTAGAGGATGCAACAGGAACAGACGACGACGGGTCTATCAATAATGACTTAGTTGAAATCTATCAAGAGTTAGAAACGCCAAAAGGTGATGTAACTGGTATGCCTAGCGGCTTTACTGAATTGGACCGAATGACGTCGGGTTTTCAGCGACAAGAATTTATTATCGTCGCCGCTCGTCCATCCGTAGGAAAACCCGCCTTTTGTTTGAATGTAGCAAGCAATTTCATGGAAAACCCGCTTAATTTAGGTAAGGGCGGAGCGGTTGGCATCTTTTTGCTTGAAATGTCACGTAAGCAATTAATAAAACGGATGCAATCAAGTATCGGTAACATTAATGCTAAATCCATTCGCACGAGTAATTTAAACGCTGATGAGTGGGGCAGATTAAGCAAAGTGAACGGGGTTTTAGATTGTGCCGCTCTTAGAATATTTGATCAACCAGGCATGACGATAAATGACATTTGGGCAAATGCTCGTAAAATGAAACGGGAATTTGAAGGCAAGGACATGATGATCATTATTGACTATCTGCAATTGATCGTCGGAAATCCAGTCCACAGAGGAAACAGACAAGCAGAAATCGGAGAAATAAGCCGTATGCTCAAGCAAATGGCAAGGGAATTGGACATAGCTGTCATTGCATTGAGTCAGCTTTCACGTGGAGTCGAACAACGCCAGGAGAAGCGCCCTATGATGTCAGACATTAGAGAATCGGGGCAGATCGAGCAAGACGCTGATGTTATTGCATTTCTCTATCGTGATGACTATTACGACAAAGAAACAGAGAATAAGAACATTATTGAAATCATTATTGCTAAACAGCGTAACGGTCCAGTCGGTACGGTTTCAAGCGTTCGTCAAAGAATATAACAAATTCGTCAACCTGGAATATAGGGAATCGGCATGACGGTTAAAGATTGGTATAAAGAGGCGATAAAGTTCAATCAGTACGCCTTGATATTGCTGATCGAATTCCTAGTATACGAAAAGGCAGTAATAAAAATGACGGGCCAAGAAGAAAAACTTTTCTTTTACTTACAACCGAAATTTCATTCGAGAATGAATGAGCATTTGAAGAATTATCATACAAAAATTCAATTGGAGGAATCGGGCATATGAACAATGAGAAAGAGCGGTTGACAGAAGATCAAAGACAATTTTTTATTGAATGGCTATGTGTAGCAAGCCGAGGATTTTCAAGGGAGTATTACGAGAATATGGACGACCAGAAACTAGAAAAGCAATATTTGCTTAACGTTCCCCAAGAAGTATGAACGAGCCAACGATCTTTATTAATTCGAGTGCGACCGGAAACTATAATTATCATCCATGACCGTGAGTTGTTAAAGAGAGGGGTAATAAGCAAATAATGATAAATCATTTTATTTAAGTAGAGTGTTGTACCATGCGTCGAGAAAATTAAACCATCTTGAAAAGATGGTTTAATCTCTAATTTTTAAATTTTTCAATAGTAGCGGACACAAAGCTCCTTACAGATGATATCTTGTTCTGTTTCTCTTTTTGATGAATTTTTTCATCGAGTATTAATTCGATGGCAAGTTGTACTTTAGGAAATAGATCAAGACATTCTACTTCTGTTAACTCATGTATACCTTTGCTTAAAATTGCATATAGCTTTCTGTTTTCAACAAGTATGCTTGGTAAATAATCTTTAAGTAGCTTAATTTTATGATCCATTTTTGATCCTTCAAAGTCGCTATTGTTCCAATTAGTATTTTGTTCTAATGCGATTTGTCTGGTTTCTTCAATTAAGTTTTCAAAGATTCTACGAAGATATACAAATGAACCTGCGCCAATTTCTTGAGAATTCAGTCGTATTGCCTTAGAAAAATCTCTATAGTCGTTCTTTAAAATGGTTTGATACTTTTTAATCTTATGTAATTGAAGGTCAGCAATTGATGGATATTGTCCAATCTTTGTAACTTTGTTTTGTTGAATTAGTACCGAGAAATAGAATAAATGTAATTCATCCCGGTGGCATCGGAATATTAAAGCGATAGGCAATTGTGTTTGTATTCTATCTATAGCTTTTTCTGGATAGTCATTTATAGTGAGTGGTTTCAAGCCGCCGGTTTGACTATAAAGCTTAAAAGTTGATTCTTTTTTACATTCGATACAGTAACAATCAAATTGAATTTTTTTGGGATTTCTTAAATATGATTCAATTATTTCAGCATTCTCATCATGAATGATTAGGGATTGGTACAGTCCTAAATCTAATGGTAAAAAATCTGGGGATAAATTATGACTCAAATAAACCAGCTCCATTCAATTATTTATCATAATTTTACCACAAGAGTATGTGATTGGTATTAAGAGTGCCTGTGAATTTGCTTATCAATACAAAAGAACGCCTAGCAATGAAAAATATAGAGATCTTAAAAGGGAGAATAGCAAATTGAGTAAGTGAAGAAACGTTAATTATATTTTTCAGTGTGTTTGACTCAATTTTCGCTTATTATTCAGCATATAATTAAAGGAGGCAATGAAAGACTTGAGACTAAAAGAGATTCCAAGTAAAATTATAGAGACCTTAGACACAGGAAAAGAGCCCATCGTTTTAGTTTTTTCTGATGGCACATTGAAATATACACAATTACCGCCGCATGGTGAAACAAAAATTGTCACTCACAATAACAAAGTGACTCGATTGATTTTTAACGAAGGTGAACTATTTGAATAAAACCGTTCTACCGGAAAGCCGGGGGACACTGATCATGACAGCAAAAAAGCGCTGTGTGATTGGTGTCCCTTTTTTATATTCAGAAAAGAAGGACACGAGGTGTAAATCTATGTCTAAAAAAAGAACTGACGTTCCTAAGAAGAAAAGCACCTAAAATCGCACGCAGGAGCTTTCAGACAAAGAGATAAATGCGCTAATGGGTATTTACCGCCAAACATATAGAAGAGGTAGCGGCGGGGCTTTAAAGGATAAATAAAGGGGGAGGGGAGGGTATTTTATGTTGGGTGAACCACCTGTAATAGATAAAAAAGAAACGAGAAAAAGATAGTTGAAAGAATTCTCGACAACTATCGTTTGTATCTCCTTCAAGTCCCGGACGATATGCTGCCGAAGATAACAGGAGGATTCAGTATCGTGCCGCCTGCCACAAGCAACGCTTTCCGCTCATCCACAGAAAGCACAGCTATTAAACGGATTGAATGGGAGCAGAAACGAAATACGTTTCTTGAAAAGGTACAAAGAGCGGTCAATCGTCTTCCGTATAACGAGAGGCAGATCATTATAAAACGTTACATGTAGCAAGAACCTGTTTTCGATTACCAGGTATATAACGAAATCGGCATGAGTGAAAGATCGTATACAAGGTTAAAAGCAAAGACTTTCCTAGACCTGGCTTACGCTCTCAATGAAGTTGTATTTAAAGCACCCGTATAGAAGTGTTTTTTGTTCGACAAATTTTGTGAATACTATCATGTGTTCGATTTTTGTCGATAAAAAGGAAGGAGGGGATTTTATGAGTTTTGAAACGAAGTATTTGATAAGATGGGGCATCCCTGGATGGATGTTAATTTTTTGGATTGGGACCTACTTTGCAATCACTGAATATGCCTATATATCAGCGCACATAAATTTAAATGAGTTTGGAAAATTAATAGGGGTTTTCATTTCTTTAAGTATATTTGGAGTGGTAGTGGGTTATATAATTCATCATTTATACTTTGTAGCGAATTGGATATTTAATAAAAACCGGATTTTTGATAATGCAATTAAGCAGGTGAAGGATTTTCCCGAACCTGCAAATTGGAAAGATAACAATATGAACGATTATTTTTATTTTGAGGTTTTATGGCACGAAAATTTATTAAAACTTAAAGAAGATAAAAGAAACTATATCGTTGAAAGATATAGGTATCTGCTATCGACAATTCATGCATTGGGTACTGTATTGGTAAGTCATTGTTTAGCTTTCGTGTTTATAGTGATAGCATCACTGTTTAAGTATGGTAAGTTTTATTATCCGCTGCCGGTTATGATTATGTTAGTTATACAACTTTTAATAGTGTTTATTGCGGTATCAAGTTTCAAATACTACTCCGCAAACTTAAATTATTTTCAAGGGAGTTTTTTAGACAAGATACATAATAAGAAAATGAAGATGTAGCATTCTTCGAGGTGCGTTTTTATTTTGGTGTTTTATTGGCGTAAAACTGGCGCATTTTTGTCGTTATGTTGGCGCAGCATGACAGAAAAAAGGTTGTAATATTGTATTATGCGATAGATTGAGAACGACTTCCAAGGAGGTCGTTTTTTCATAAGACAAATTTGTCAATTAATTCAACATTTATGTTTCCTTTCCGATATAGACTTGGGAGGAAATTATATGAAAATTTTAAAGAAGATACTGTTTTATTTGTTCTGGATGATCAAAAAAATTATGGTTTTTTTAATTGTTCCATCAAAAAATTATTCAATGAGAAATTTCCAATTAATAATACTGGTAATTTTAGTTCGTGAATTTGCGGTTTTTCTAAAAACTCCAAATGTTGAATTTTTATCTTTCCTATTAAGAAATATAATTATCTTTTCTATGATTAATTGGTTTGCAACTTTAGTTCTTTATCTAATAAGCAGAAAAGATCCAATATTTATGAAAAGTAAAGAAATATCCCCTTTCACACATGAAAACTCAAATGTAAATAACATAATATTTCAGATTGAAAATCTAAAGAAATCTCTTAAAAAGTGGGCAGGAGATGATGAGGAAAAAGCTCTAAAAAATTTAAAGCTATTAAGAATACTGGATAAAGTTAATGCAGATAAAAAAAGATATAATTTCTTTATTAATTCTACAATAACTTTTACTTTAGGTTTAACGGCGACTATTATTTTTAATAAGGACGTAATGAAGGTTCTTAATTCTAAAATTGGATCAACTTCAATTGACGAAAATCTCATTTATTATACTAATGGATTCACTCTGTCTTTAATTGGAATAATGCTAGCAAGTAAATTTTTAATTCTAGGTCACAATATTAATAGAATAAATGAGCTTTATGAGGAAGTTCTTAATAATCTTATTTTAGAAATTGAAGAAAAAAAGGTTGATACTGAAAATACCTCTATTTCCAATAACTAGATATACTTATTCAAAATAATTCTAATCAGTGTTTAATTTAATATATGTGTATTATGGCGCTTTCCCAAAAGGGATGGCGTTTTTTCTATTTGCTGTAAAGCGTCCCTGTCTGTTTACAAAATCAATGGCGGCTAACAAACAGGGGCGGCTTAGATCAAATAAAAAAGGAGAGTGTGGACTTATGAAATCGGGCTATGTGGTCTTAACGGATTATGATTGCGACCCTTACCTAGAGTTTTATGAAGATTATTCAGAGGCGAAAAAAGAATTTGATCGAAGAACCAGGGACGAAAATCAAAGCAGCTTTAATATACATCTTTGTCAAACGTTTGAGTCTTTTACAAGTGAAGGTAATAAGTGATGCCCTTGAAACGTTGTAACGTTCCCCCCTGTCGTGGTTAGTGGTCCATCATAAGTATAAAGAGCTTAGAGAGGTGTTTCATGACGATATAGAGCGCAATGATTTAAACAACCTTGAAGTGCTTTGTCAGTTTCATCATAATCAGATTACGTTCAAGAAAGAAAAGAACATGTAAACAAATATAAATGAAGTTCGATTCGAATAGATGCTATACTAAAAAAAGTAATAATATGGAGGTTTCAAATGGAAAAATTTCTTCTTATTTTATCTCTACTTATAGTTGCTTTATTTGGTTGCTCTAATCAAAGTGTTTCAACAGATTCAATGACCAGTGAAAATAATTTAACAGCATCGTCAAAAAAAGAAAAGGAGACTCAAAAAACACATGAAATATCTAGTGAAGACAAAAAAATTATTCAATCTATAAAAAATAAAGAATATGATCAAGTTATAGAAGAGACAAGGAATTTAAAAAATGAATTTAAAAAAGATTATTATTTTATAGCTTCTGCTTATAAAAAGTTGGAAGAACTTAAAGATGTTGATGTAAGTTTAGATAATTATGATACATATACTTATGTTGATGCCATGCTGGATAAAGTAGATTATAAAAACAGTCATGAGGATTTGGATTTTCTTCAAACTCAAGACAATAACAAAAAAAACATAAATGCTTTGCAAAAAGGTAAAAATGATCAGATTGAAGAGAATATTAAGGAATCGGAAAAAGTAGAAAGGTCTACAGCTATTGAAGAGAGAACTAATAATCCTCAAAATGTTTCTGTTGGTATGACAAAAGAAGAAGTACTAATTGAAGGATGGGGGAAACCTGAAAAGGTAAAGACAACCCAAACAGCAGATCAAACCTTGGAGCAGTGGATTTATAAAGGGAATAAATATTTATATTTTGAGAATGGAATTCTTAGTACCATCTCTTATTGAAAAAAGTGTCTGTTATGATTTTTTAAGTCTCCCCATTATTTAACGGGGTGGGCTTTTTTGATTCCTGGAAATCGGCGTCCCCTCAACTTTAAAAAAAGTGTTGAAATGGAGTTTTGATTTTTCCCGTTTTTTGCGGTTTTTCACTCATTCATAAAATGGCTTGATCCTTTACAGGCGTTGAGATAGAGCGATTTTACTCATTTGTTTGATTGCCTTAAATTAATAGGTTGGATTTTGCTGAAAGGTGGTGGTTTTTATTGGCGAGAAGAAAACAATTGACGGACACATTAAAAGGGCAAATATCAAATGAAGAACGAGAGCAGCGGCAGCAGCATGAAGAAAAATTGAAAGGCATTTCGCCATTGAAAGAGAACCCGCCTTATTGGCTGTCAACAATGGCAAAAAACAAATGGATCAGAATTTACCCGCATATTATCGAGCTGCCTATTTCGGAACTGGATCGCACTTTGTTGGCTATGTACTGTAATAGTTACGCACAGTATCGACAGGCACTAGAAGATGTAGCAGCAGAGGGACAAGTCGTTTTTGAAGTGAAAAAGAAAAACCCGTCTATTGAAATCATGATGCAAATGTCGAAAGAGGTTCGAGCCATTTCGGGGATAACTTGGTCTTGCGCTTGATGCTCGATTATGTCTAGTTAGTTTAGGTGAAGAGAGCGAGGATGACGATATATTCGAGGCAATGAGGCAGGATGACGACGATTAAAAAAGACCCCGGTACTCTTTACGCTGAAAAAGTAGTAAACAGGGAAATTGTAGCAAGTAAAAAAGTCATCCAGGCTTGTAAAAGACATTTGCGGGATCTTGAAAAATCAAAAGACCCTAACTATCCATACGAGTACAAGCCAAAAAAAGGGGCGAAGGTTGTAAAGTTTCTTGAAATGCTGCCGGATATTTCAACGGGAAAACCTACATCATTAGCACTCTTTCAAAAATTCATTGTTTATATGATATTTGCCTGGCGAGACAAAGAAACAGGATATAGATGATTTACAAAAGCATATATCAGCATGGCACGTAAAGGCGGTAAATCCGTTCTTGTTGCTGGGATCGCTTTATATGGTCGTGATCGATAAACTTATCAGAATTGAACGAAATTAAAAATAGGAATAAAAAATTTTAAAACTTTGACAAAGGCAGGTTGTTCGCACGGTGATTCCTTTAACCTCATTGATCAACCAAGGACTTATCATGTTTAACAAACCTGTTTTGCCGATCAGTTAGCTTTATACCTAGCTGGCTCAATGATCTTTACTTTGGTGAAAACACCTGTAGCATGGGTCAAAAACAACTATGTAACGTCTAAAGGGCAGTTTCAGAAAAAAACATTGAAACAAAAAGAATTAACAAAATAAGAGCTACCCAGACGCCTTTTTTAAATACTAAGAAAACAATTTTAAGGAGACGATGAACAATTGTGTAAAAATTCATGACTTCATTTCAAAGAGCAATGGTAACAGACCAGACAACTATATGAACGCTATATATTACGATCCATGACATTTCATTTGCTAATGTTGTGCCACATAAGCATAGGAGCGGAAAAGAACGCCCGCAAACTGCTTAATCGTGTGGACAGTTTCAAAGCAGGTATTGCAACCGTTCACACTGGTAAAAAGGCAAGCTCAAAACCTGTAAAAATCAGCACCATCAAAAAGCACAGCTAAGCCTGAAAATACAACCTGCCTTCTGGCATTTTAAAAGTAACCAAGCCTTTACGAAAGGGGCAGGTGTAAAAGCCGAACAGGAAGCCCTTGTAGCTGTATGTTTCTATCCTGAAAAGGGAGCTAAAAGAAATGGCACTATGGTCCAAAGACTAAAGTAGCTCTTCAAAAAGCATTTGAAAAAATGAATGAAGTAAAGCCCTTGTCCTTGTAGGATAGGAGCTTTTTTGTGTTTTAATAGGGAAAAAGTTGGTTATAAGGTTAGTTGAAACGTGATATGATTGTAAAAAGGAGGTAATATGATGACATTTAAAAAAGCGTTCAATATAGGTTACCTTGTTTTGCTTTTATCTTTTATTGTCGTATATTTCTTGCTTCCAGTCGAACAAATATTTACCGCAATTATGATCCTAACCGTCCTATTTGGAGTATATCAATTTGTGATTTTCAAAAAACTAAAAGAGCAAAAACAGCAATAATAAAACCCCTAGTCTGCATTAGACTGGGGCTTTTTTTATTCAACCAGTTCCACACATATAAACTTTTCCTGCCGACCCTACTTCGTCCAATTTTTTATTTTTTCGTTTACTGTCCGAGAACATTTTCAAATGTCTCTTTCTCCACAAATAGCAAATATCAGTGTCGGCTCGAGTTGCCCAACGTGCTGAGAAGTAACCTGTTTTCAATTTCAATTGAATCATTATTTGAGCAGCAGCAGTAGCAATCCAACCAACATAAGGAATACGGTTTAAAATTGCGGCTGCAATTACTCCTAAAGCTGCCTTTCCTTCTACTGTAACACGGTAGTGATCATATTTTGACCACACCCATTTTCCTTTCTGTTTCTGTGTTGTGAAATCATCATTTGCTAATTGTTCAAGTGAATTAGTGATCGTTGGATTCATTTGATTTTCTAATACAATGCTATTCGCAATTTTATTTACTTGTTCTTCAATTGCTGCTATTTCGTCAGAGTTTAGATAGTTACTAGAAACAGAGCTATGACCTGTTTCTTTGTTAGAAGTATAGGTGATAGTACCAAGTTCAGTTTTAAAAGTGGTCACATGTTGAGAAGTGTTTTCCATTGTTTTTATATTCGTTTTCAATCCGTCAATTTCTACGGTGAATTCTTCGTGATTTTTAAAATCATTTTCTTCTTTTGAGGTGTTTTTCTCGGCCGCAAAACTTGGGGGAACAGAGGTCAAAACCAGAGACAAGGACAACAAAATAATAAACAACGCCCTTTTTTTCATGTAATTCCTCCTATGGAAAATATAGTCTTGCGACACTATCTTATCTTTTTCAACAAATTTAGAACAGAGACTAAAATACCATTTTATTCTATGGGAAATTGCGGTTTCTTTTCGGTGTGAACTTTTTAAACGGATGATAATATATGTAATTATAGGGAAAATAAAGGAAGGGATAGGGGGAGGTTTGTTTGGCAGAAAAAGTAGCAAGCCCATTTGTTGCTATGATGATTGGTGATTGGTACGGATATATCAAGAAACAGGACATACTAAAGGCTGAAAATAAGAGAAAAGAGATCGTAAAAGCCTTTGAAAATATGGAAGAAGATCAAAATGTCTTATTATACTTTAACTTGATTGATTCCAGGTACAAAATGTTGGCGCAGGAGTTTGAAGGATCAAAAGCTTTATTGAAGCAAATAGACATTGAAGAGAAGCAGAAAACCGATGACATGATTCAGTACTATTATTTCTTCTTCAATGGCATGTATGAGTTTTATAAAAAGCGCTTTTCAAACGCTATTAACTATTATCATATTGCAGAAACCCGCCTTCGAAACGTTCCTGACGAGTTAGAACGTGCTGAATTTAATTATCAACTTTCGATTGCATACTACGAAATTGCACAAAATCATTTCTCAATCAATCATGCCAAAAAAGCTTTAGAAAGCTTTAAATCAGCACATTTACAAGAGAGTCGGGTTGCTACTACTCTAATGGTAATTGCATCAAATAAGATGGATTTAAACCAATTTGAACAAGCTGAATCAACCTTTAAGGATGCTATTAATTTAGCAGCAGAATCTAAAGTTGATTTGCCACAAGCGCTAGGGTATTTCAATCTCGGGATATGTTATGAGCGGCAAGGAAAGCTCCAGCAAGCTTTAGAATGTTTACAGAATGTCTTGTCGGTTGAATTGAGAAAGCCACACAAAACACTGTATATGCGTACAAATTACATGTTAGCGCGTGTACTCTTCCAGTTAGATCAAAAAGCTGAAGGGCTGGAGTCATACAATGAGTCACTCAAGTTAGCGAATGAATTATCTGACAATGCGTATATTGCTAAGTTAAACATCATACATTCAATTTATATAACAGGTGATGAAGCTCAACTAGATGCAACTTTAAATGCACTGAAAAATCAAAATCTTTGGACAGATGCCGCTGAATTGTCAATCATGGCTGCAAAATTTTATAAAAAGCAGGATAATCACAAGTTGGCATCTAAATACTTTGATGATGGTTTGGAATCACAAGCCAAAAAATTGTCATGGATGGAGGAAATTGAATGAAACAACTGAAAGTAATAATCTTAAGCCTTACCTTATTAATGGGTATTACAACTACTGTGCATATAAATTCCTCAAATGATTTTCAAACCGCAGAAAACGGCTACTTTGGTTAAGCATTAGGAGAACTAGACTCCATTAATAAAAGAAAAAGCCCTTTTCAAGGGGCTTCTTTTTATTGAACCGCCATTCCTGCTTTTCCTTATCCCACGCCAGTTCATTTCTTGACATAAGATTTCTAACGGCTTTTCTAATGGAAGTCCTCCATTGTGGGGTTTTGCGAAACCTGCTCATATTATAGATGATCCTGTATAGTTTCCTCTCAAGATCATTCATGAAATCACCACCTCGGATATCTTATTTATATTTTTTTCATTAGCTTGCCGGATGCTTTACCCGCAGCATGTCCATGATACGGTACCCCTTTTAATGACATTGACGTCACCCAGGTATTTTGATGTTTTATAAAGGAATGATCTTATTTTGTTTATGTTCATTGTGCGCTCCTTTTACGTCTGTCCATTATAAAGAAACCTCCCCCAAACCTTCTCGAAGAGAATACTATCAAGTTGATTTTAAGAAGGTGGAATTTATGCGAATTAGGAGGAAGTCAGTCATATCAATACTTTTAAATAGTTTAGAACGTACGTTTGGTAACGTGTTGGATTATTATTAGTAAATTGCAAATAGAGTTATTGTAAAAAGCGATGGGATTCTCATCGCTTGTATTTACAATTGCCATTCATGATAGGTCTAAAACACCTTCTGCTTTTTAGTAAACAAGCTATCTGCCATCAGTTTTCCTCTACCTGTTTTATTTGGAGAAGATCCAGCTGTTTTAATTTTCTATATGCTAAAGGTGTCGTATTTTTTATTCTTTTAAACAAATTGATAAAATAGCTTGTGCTGTTGAAGCCTACTTGGTAAGCGATTTCTGTGATAGTGAGATCCGTTTCTTGAAGCAGGATGAGGCTTTGCTGAATTCTATATTCATTTACATAATGCATAGGTGATTTCTTTAAAATGTCTTTGAAGGATCTGCAGCATTCTGAGCGGCTAAGCTGTCCTGCACGAGCAATATCTTGGAGAAGGATCTTTTCATGATAATGCTGATGAATCCAATTCAGCATGTGTTTCATCCGTTCATTTTTATCGTGTTTACGCGCATCATGTTTCATTTGGAAGCCATTTTGTAATAAGCTTTTCCAAATGGTGATGAGCTGAATATTGAGTTCAAGTTCATAATAGACTGGAGTTTCATCAATTAATTGTTGAATGGTTTGAATACATTGATAAATATGTTTAGGCCAGTGATCTTTTTGGTTGAGTAAAATATAAGCTGTCTGGCTCGCATGCATATAAGGATGGACAAAAGTGGTGAATAATTCATTCGCTGTGATGAAGTAGGGAGAGACATTTAAACAAACATAAGTACATGCCGTCCCATTCGCATCTTTTGCCATGTGCAGGCAGCCACTATTGATGAAAATGCCATCTCCTTGCTTTACATATAATGTCTCTTCATTGATATGAAATTCAGCCTCACCCTCTAAAATAAAGACAAATTGAAACTCGTCATGCCAGTGAAGAGGAATATAGCCGCTTCTATGATGACGAATCTTCGTATGATAAAGAGCAATAGGCCATGCTGTCGTGGAATGCTCCGTTAATTCTTTCAGATTGTAGTCAATCAGAAAATGATGGTTGTGCATAATTCTCCTCAATATTCTTTTATTTTTATGTTCAATTAATATATCAATATGTAACAAAGTGAACTACTATCAACTATATTATCATGATTTGTTAAGAATTGAGGAGAATGAAAATGAATAGGAGAAAGGGCATTTTACTTGTACTCATAGGCGCCATCTGCTGGGGTGTAGGAGGAACGATTTCACAAAAATTGTTTCAGCAATATGGGATTGATGTCAATTGGCTTGTGACGGTCCGGCTGCTCATCTCAGGGGGATTGCTTTTATTTGTTCATGTGATGACAAAAGAAAAAACACATCTGATGGGTGTGTGGCAAAAGAAGAGGACAGCGATGCAAATCCTTCTATTTGGACTAATGGGGATGCTGGCTGTTCAATATACTTATATGGCATCCATTCAACATGGAAATGCTGCTGTGGCAACGCTGCTTCAGTATACAGCCCCTGTTATGATTATCGTGTATTTGGTCATTCGCAGGCAATCAACCTTCACTAGAAGAGATCTAGTCACAGTGGTATTGGCTTTAGCAGGTATGTTTTTCTTATTGACGAATGGTTCTATTTCAACATTAACCGTTCCATTTGCGGCAGTGATGTGGGGAATATTATCGGCTGTGGCGCTCTCGTTTTATACGTTATATCCAATCAGCCTGTTAAAACAATTCGACTCTCTAGTGATTGTCGGCTGGGCAATGCTGATAGGAGGAGGCGCCCTTAGCTTGTTCCATCCTCCTTGGAAGGTTAATCTCACTCATTTACCTTTTGAAGCGTATGTCTATTTATTATTTGTGGTCATATTTGGAACGATGATCGCTTTTTGGTTTTACATAGAAAGTTTGCAATACTTATCACCAAAAGAGTCGAGCTTAATTGGAAGTGTTGAGCCCCTTGCAGCAGTCGTTACGACTGTTTTCTGGTTAAAAGAGCCATTCGGACTTTTCCAATGGATAGGGACAGCTTGTATTGTCTATATGATTTTATTCTTGGCATTGTATCAGCCGAAAAAATGAGAGGGATGGATGTTGAACAATAGAAGGAATGATAAGAAGAATTGACTGAATGAAATATAAATGAAGTGAACTATTAGTTCATGATAACTACCTATTTATTAAAATGGGTAGTTTCTCAAATGATATTTTTTTATATGATGTAAGCAGATGAATTATTTTGTATGAATAGAATAAGCGCAATAAAAACAACCATTAAAGTCCGTTTCATTCGTCATTTGTTTGGCTTCGCTCATGGCGCTTTCCCCATTCATATGCATGCCAATCAATGTACGGCTTGCAGCATCACCTAAAAATGCACAATCTTCTGTATGTACAACAAACTGTCCCTGTTCATTCTTTGTATGAATAAAATAGTAACTTTTTAGCATTTCTTTCACCTCCAACCTGACTATCCTACTATAAAACGTTTAATGATGTAAAGGAATTTTATTGTGAAAAACAAGAAAAAATGGATCAACAAAACAAAACGAGAGGTGCTAAATGGATGGAGGGGGAGTAAAGCGAGGTAAATGTGATTTATTTATGCATGTTTCAAGCAGATTCTATGGGCAGAGGAAATGAAATGAAGGATGTTTCAGCCATGCAAAAAGGACTTTCCCGAAAAGAAAGTCCTTTTTGCTATTTACTTATTGAACTCCCTGACCCTTTAGTTCACGCTGCACGTCTAAGTCGGCAGCTTCTCTGCTGAACTTTGGCAGTGTAATGAAGTAAAAAAGGAAAACGAGTAAAATAATAAAGCCCATTCCGTAATAAATATAAGAAACATTTGTGATGAGTTTTGGAAATAATACAGCAATCAGACCTAATGTCATCGATTGAGCAAACATAGTAAGCGGATCAACCCATCCTGACACACGGCCCATCAGGCGAGGGTGGACGATTCTAGGCAGCCAGCCGCCAATGACAATGTTGACTGGGCCAATGCATGTACCAATGACAAATGATGTGACATAAAACAACCATAATGTATGGGTAGAACCAAGGACAAAAATCAAAATACCTGCGACCAGAATTGGAATCGACATGAGATATTGCATCTTTACCTTCTTAGCGAGGACAGAGCCCATTAAGCTTCCAACGAGCAATCCTGCACCGATCGCAATTGTAAAGAAGGATGTATGCAGCTCAAAATGGTCCGGTGAAAGTCCATATTTCATTGTAAACATCGGAAGAACGGCAAATGCGCCATTGACTAGACCGAAAACAAAAAAGCCAAAAATTAAAGAAGCCAATAATTTATTTTTTAAAATATACAGTATGCCTTCTTTAAAATCTTTCAGAGACGTTTTAATGGTCATACCTCTCCAGCCAGCTTGTCCATTTGGCTGACGCGCTTCAATTGGAATGTTACATGAACGAATCAGGATGCCTGAAATAATAAAGCTGACTAAATCAATTGTAATGGCACCGTGAAGACCAATCGTTTTATACATAATGGCACCGAGTCCAACGCCAAATACCATAAATAAACTAAACAGCATTTGATTTAAGCCAGCGGCTTTTGCATATTGATCTTTATTTAAAATGGCCTGAACGAGAGAAGCTTCAGCTGGATAGAAGAATTTCGTAATGGCACTTCGAATAAACAAGATCAAGAAAATAAGTGGCAGTGAATTAAAATAAATAACGATGAATAATACAATCGTCAGCCCAGCTCGTATCCAATCACAATTCTCTGCGACTTTTTTACGATCAAACCGGTCTGCGACCACACCGACCATAAAAAAGACAAAGACAGTAGGAAGAGAATACATAAGCTCAGCCAATGTGGCGTATGCGGGCTGATGACTAAAATGGTCGAGCAAATAAAAGGCAAACGCCATATTGCCTACTGTTGTCCCCATTTGCGAAGCAAGTGCCGCAAAAAAGAGACGAACAAAATTTCTGTTTTTAAAAATATCCATAAATACGCTCCTTAACCTGAAGATCCCACTTTATATCATATAAAATTTTAACCATTCGTACAATTGATTTCATCTACTGGCTAATGGTCACAGGTGTTCCGTTTGGAACGAGTGAAGCAAGCTCGATGACATTCTGATTATACATGCGAATGCATCCTCTAGAAACAGCTTTACCAATTGAAGACGGGTTATTCGTACCGTGAATGCCGTAATGAATTTTTGAGAGGCTCAGCCAATAAGCGCCAAAGGGACCTCCTGGGTTTGGCTGTCTGTTGACAATATAATAAGAACCTGTCGGTGTCATATTTAAAATTTTCCCTGTTGCAATCGGATACGAACGAATAAGCTGTGATCCAGAAAACAAAACAAGACGTTTCGTTGAAATCGAAACAAAGATGCGGTAAGGGATCGTATTAGGATCCGGCAAACCAGGAATAATGATGACCTCATTATGTTCGGGCTCGCGAGCTTGAAGTGACGGATTTGCAGCCTTTAAGGCATCTGTTGTTGTTCGAAAATCAAGTGCTATAGAAGCAAGGGTTTCCCCGCTTTTCACCGTGTATCGAAGCACCAAAGCACACTCCTTTTACTCAAATAAAAGAAGCCATGATGCCGTCGCTTGACATACTATATGGACGGAATCAGGCCCCGTAAGGTTTCTCCTAACATTTGTCATGAGAAAGATCTTTGATTATACATATGCAGGAGAGGGCGGTTTGGCTTCTATTTATACGCGAGATGTCAAGGTGATAAAGGTTAACTCGGGTTTGGCTAAAAACCGAAGCGGCAGCCGCGTTGTTCCAAGTCCACGGTTGACATAGATGCGGTGCTGATCACTGCCGTATAAACCTTCTACATATGTACGGCCGTAAGGTGCTGTGAGAATCGGTCCATAGAAAGGCAGCTGCACTTGACCGCCATGCGTATGCCCGGAAAGCTGCAAGTTAATAGGTGTGGTTTTCAGCTCTAAGGCGGCATCAGGCTCATGGACGAGCAGTAATGTAAATAAATCAGTTGATACTTCCCGTTTGATCAAATCGTAATCAGGCACGCTCATCATGAGATCATCCAGTGAAGCAATCTGAATATGCGCATGATCTTTTTCTAATAGAAACACATCATTTTTACATAAAGTAAATCCACAAGCCTCCATTGTTTTCTCATAAAGCTCCACGCCAAATGGTCCGTAGTCATGATTTCCGTAGATGGCAAGCTTACCGAACGGAGCATGAAGCTTATTCAAATAAGCCTTCGCTTTTTCATGCTCTTCAGAGGATGCTTGAAAATCAACGAGATCACCTGTGAACACAATGAGATCTGGAGATGCAGCATTGATTTTCTGGACGATGGCTTCTAGATTCTTCGCAGCGAATGTATCACTCAAATGAACGTCACTAAATTGGGCTATTTTAAACTGATCAAATGAAGCTGGAAGCTGAGCATCTTGAATGGTCAGTGACACGGTATCGATCATGCGCGGCTCAATGTACCTGGCATATCCATATCCACAACTTGTAGCCAAAAAACCGAGAATACTCGCACCAGCTGCTCCTTTTAAAAATTGTCTGCGGGAAAGCTGCTTCATATAAGACTCCTTTATAAATAAAATTAAGTATAGCATCATATTTGGATAATCTCCCATATGGTGCACCGAGGGTCAATCATGATATGATAGACAATAATGAATGAATAGTCATTCAAATGACACAGAGGGGGAGAACAAATGACGAAACAAACAGTGATTGTCACAGGGGGATCAAGCGGTATGGGGAAGGCGATGGCTGCTCATTTGGCAGCTGAAGGCTGGAATGTCGTGATTACTGGTAGAACGGAAGAGACGCTGGAAAAAACGGCAAAAGAAATGAAGCAGAAGGGCGGATCGGTTGCTTATTTCCAAATGGATGTACGAAACCCAGAGGATGCTGACCAAATGGTTAAGTTTGCAGTGGATACATTTGGTGATGTCGATGCCCTCATTAACAATGCAGCAGGAAATTTTTTAGTGCCAGCAGAAAAACTGTCACCTAACGGCTGGAAGGCTGTCATTGATATTGTGTTAAATGGTACATTTTTTTGCAGCCATGCAGTGGGCAATTACTGGATTCGTCAAAAGAAAAGGGGAAGTATGATTAACATGGTGGCCACCTATGCATGGGGTGCTGGTGTAGGAGTGGCACATTCGGCGGCAGCAAAAGCCGGCGTGCTGTCCCTGACTCGAACGCTTGCTGTTGAATGGGGAAAGCAATATCGAATTCGCGTCAATGCCATCGCACCAGGCCCAATCGAGAGAACAGGCGGTGCAGATAAACTATGGGAATCTGAAGAGGCAGCGCAAAGGACATTAGATAGTGTTCCTATTGGCAGACTAGGCACACCTGAGGAAATTGCAGCGCTTGCGAGCTTTTTATTGTCGGAGCATGCGTCTTATATAAATGGAGATTGTATCACGATGGATGGGGGACAATGGCTCAACCAATCACCATTCTGATTGACGATGTAAGACCTGCTTTTGATGTGGTATAATCACACAAAGAGAGAAGCAGGTGATGAAAATGGTCGATCCATTGGATATTTTAACGAATATTGAAGATGTTTTCCCGCACTATCAAGCAATATTCAGTGCGGAAGAGCAAAAAGTGATAGGCTATGAGATTCTAGGAAGAATGAAGCTTGAGTCAGAAACGGTCAGCCTAGGCTCCTTCTTTACGGATTCATCTATTCCTGACGAATATAAATTGGAAGTAGATCACAAAGTATTGACGCAAGCACTTGATCACTTCACCACAGCAGATGACGATTTGCTCATTTTTATTAATCATGATGCCAATATCCTCATGCTGGATCATGGGGAAAGCTTTTTAGAACTTTTAAAGGAATATGAAGCAAGGGGCATTCAGCTTAACCGATTTGTTATTGAGTTTGCAGAGCATACGTTTAGCGGCGACATTGAACAGCTATACCATACGTTAACGTATTATCGTACATATGGGATTAAAATCGCCGTCTCAAATATAGGAAAAGAAAGCAGTAATCTGGACCGGATTGCCTTGCTTTCACCTGATTTATTAAAAATAGATTTACAGGCATTAAAGGCATCGGCGCCATCTCCTTCCTATGAATATGTCTTGTACAGCATTTCATTGCTTGCAAGAAAAATAGGAGCTGCCTTAATTTATGAGGACATAGAAGCAAATTTCCAGCTGCAGTATGCATGGAGAAATGGCGGGAGATATTTTCAAGGGTTCTATCTTCATGAGCCTTCAGGAGAATTAATCGACCGAAGCCACAGAAAAGATCAGCTTAGAGAAGAATTCCAGCAATTTATTGCCCATGAGAAAAAGAAGCTGCAAGCTGTCTACGAACATTCTGAAACATTTTATAAACGAATTCATCAAGCTGTTACGACTTTAAAGAAATCGTGCAGCACAAATGATGAGCTCATTCAAAAACTGGCACTTGAACTAACAGATTGCAGCTTTCGGATTTATATGTGTAATGAAGAAGGCTTTCAAATCACTGGAAATGTGTTTAAAAAAGAAGAAGAATGGCTGTTTCAGCCGGAGTATATCGAAAAAAACTGGAGCTGGCGCCCTTATTTCCTAGCAAATATTCTTCAAATGAGAATTAGCGGGAAAGGATTTTTCAGCGATATTTACAGTGATTTAGAAACAGGTGAGAGGATACGCACGTTTTCTTATCCTTTAGAGGGAGATATGTATTTGTTTATAGACCTTCCGTATGCCTATTTATATGAGCAAGATGGATTAATTTGAAGGCACAGCGTGAAGACAAACTCTCGCATTCGTTGTCAGTCCTGTGTGCCAGTGCTCACGAAAGGTTTTCTATCACGCTGAAATGTAAACAAAAGGCATTTTAGCCCTTTGTCAACAATCTGAGCAGCCTCTTAGGCTGCTTTTTTTGATAGATGAAAAAAGAAATAAAAAATGGTTGACAATGAAACTGATAATCATTATCATTTAGTTATAGAGAGAAGCTACTCTCTGTTCCCCAACCCCTCTATCAGATCAAGATCCAAAAAACTTGGCGCTACCCCCGCCAAGTTTTTTTTGTGCTTCAATCTTTCCCTTCATGCATAGGACAGCCCGAACTCTCCATACATCTTAAGTGATGATAGTTAGACGGTAGGAGGGAAACATCATGATCAAACGTGACATGCGGCTGCTCATTGATTTGCCAAGACCAGATCACCCAGATGCAAATGGTGCCGCTGCTGTGCAAGAATTACTCGGCGGGAAATTCGGTGAAATGTCCACATTAAATAATTACATGTTTCAATCCTTTAACTTTAGAGGAAAACGAAAACTCAAACCGTTTTATGATCTCGTCTCCAGTATTACGGCTGAAGAATTCGGTCATGTCGAGCTCGTGACCACAGCCATCAATCTTATGATTACAGGAACGACACATGGCGGGGATCCAGATACCACGCCGATGAAGGCAGCTGTCGATAAACGAAATACACAGCACTTTATTCAAACAGCTCAAACTGGCTATCCGTTTGATTCAATGGCAAAACCTTGGACCGGAGAGAATGTGTTCTCAAGTGGCAACCTCATTCTTGATCTCCTCCATAATTTCTTTCTTGAATGTGGAGCACGTACGCACAAAATGCGCGTATATGAAATGACGGACCATCCTACAGCAAGAGAGATGATCGGTTATTTACTTGTCAGAGGCGGTGTGCATGTTGTGGCATATGCAAAGGCACTTGAAGTCGCTACAGGAGTAGATGTAGGGAAGATGCTGCCAATCCCAAATCTCGACAACAAATACTTTGATTCAGCGAGGAAATTTGAAGACCAGAATGTTCATACAAAGCTGTACACATTTAGTGATACGGACTACAAGGATATCAATAAAATTTGGAAAGGCAGCCACCCGATTGATGGAAAGCCGCTGACAGTCATTGAGGGCACCCCTCAAGGTGCACCTGTGCCAGATTATAGAGAATTACCGGAAGAGTTTGCTCCGGGCATTTCTAAAGAAGATTTTGATGAAATTGCTAAACGGCTGATGAGATCGGCCGGTTTATAAAAATCAAGATGCATGAGATGAGAAAAAAGACTCAAACTAAAAAAACAGATTCTTTTTCTTTTTTTGAATTCAAGAGGAAAAATATCATCTGAGAACACTTTATGGTATGATGCTTTGTAGGACTTGTGTATAATCAATACGGGTTCATCTTGAGTTGTTTTTTTGAAAGGAGTCTTTTTTTAGAATGTCACAATTAATGGGTATCATTACAAGGCTGCAAAGTCTTCAAGAGACAGCAGAAGCTGCAAACGAGCCGGCACAGCGTTATTTCGAAGTGAACGGTGAGAAAATCTGTAGTGTTAAGTATTTCGAAAAGAATCAAACGTTTGAATTGACTGTTTTTCAACAAGGGGATAAGCCAAATACTTTCCCATTTGACAACATTGATATGATTTCGATTGAGATTTTTGAGCTTTTACAATCCTAAGCTGAATCGTATGAAATGTTTTTTCTGAGGATTCCTTCGTTTATTGCGGCAGCATACATGTATCATCATAGATGAGATGTACAAATGGAAGATGATCAATCAGCGCATTTTTCGGATAAGAGACCATTAAAAAGGAGTTCCTTTCAGTGAGTGATTCTTTTTTCTACAATCTTTCTGAAGACTATTTAGCGTTTTCTGATGTCGTCATGAGAATGAAAGACTTTATACGAAAAGACCCTAGATCCGCCTATGTGTTATCAATTGGTACGGACTCTCAGGTCAATCAAAATGTCACAACATTTATGACTGCAATTCATCTCCACCGGATTGGCAAAGGAGCATGGGGCTGTCTCACACAACAAGTGATCAAGAGGCCTGTGCAAAGTCTTAGAGAAAAAATTTCATTAGAGACAGCGTTTAGCCAAAAGGTATGTGCAGACATCCTTGAGGGGCCTTTAACAGAACTGATGGATTTGCTTCTTCCGTTTGCTGAGGAAGGGGCAGACCTTCGTTTTGAAGCCCATCTGGATATTGGCAAAAAAGGAAGTACGAAAGAGCTGATTCAGGAAATGACCGGAATGATCACAGCTATGGGAATTGAAGCAAAAATAAAACCCGACTCATATGCAGCATTTTGCTATGCCAATCGATACACAAAATAAATTCCGTCATTTTTCTCCAAACCTTGTCGAAACGTGCGGTTGACGATTCGATTCTAGTTCCTTATTCTAGCTGTATAGAGAGGAAGCAGACATTCAAAAGCCTGCTAATCAATATAAAAGCATATATGAAACAGGGGGCCTGATGTTGAATGAGCGTCATCGAAAATCGTTTTAATGAAGAAGAGAAAAAGCTATTATTAAACGTATTGCTGAATCAGGAATATGCTGTCGAATTACTAAGCAGTGAGATCAATGATATAGAATGTGGAACAAAAAATGTCGACGACAATACGTATAAGCAATTGATCACATTGTATGACAGAGTAAGGTTTGAGAATTAATATTGGTTTAACATTCTATTAGATACTCGGGGGCTGAGTATCTTTTTTATGCAGAAAAAATCTTTCGACAAAATTCGTTTTAGTTTATGCTTAATCGTAATGGGGAATGTATGATTGATGATTGAGAGAAAAGGGGTCGAAGAAACATGATAGAGATAGAACCGACTCAATTGCTTGAGTCCACAGTAGCCGAGCATATGATTGATGCAGATAAAGTCGCACATGTCCAAATTGGAAATAACCTTGAGCATGCCCTATTGGTTCTAACAAAAACAGGATATACAGCTATACCGGTATTAGACGCTTCTTATCATTTACACGGGTTAATTGGAACGAATATGATTATGGATAAAATCTTCGGTTTAGAACGAATCGAATTCGAGAAGCTCGATCAGTTGAAGGTTGAAGAAGTCATGCTGAAGGATATTCCGAGACTTAAAACAACAGATCCTGTACTAAAAGGCGTTCACGCTGTGACGAATAATGGATTTGTTTGTGTAGAAAATGAGGAGCAGGTCTTTGAAGGCATTTTTACTCGACGAGTTGTATTAAAGCGCTTAAATGAGGTCATTCATTCCGCAAAAAAATGAGCTGCAGCCCAGCTTATTTTTTTTGCCTTCATAAGTTAAAATTTATATAATGAGCATATAAAATAAGAAAAACTTATAGAGAGAAAGGGGACGCCCATGCAGCTTCAGGAATTACATATGCTTGTTGTGCTAAGTGAAGAATTGAATATGAGAAAGGCTTCAGAGCGGCTCTTTGTCTCTCAGCCTGCATTATCTCAAAGATTGCAGACGATCGAAAAGGAATGGGGAACCAAAATCTTTTTTCGTTCACAAAAGGGGCTGACTGTGACCTCGGCAGGTGAACAGATTATTCAATTTGCAAAAGAGGTGACGGTTGAACAGGATCGAGTGAGAGAGCGAATTGATGAACTTGAGGGTGATATTCACGGTACACTCAAGCTTGCGGTGGCGTCGATTATTGGACAGCACTGGCTGCCAAAGGTGTTAAAACGGTATGTTGAAAAATATCCAAATGCCAAAGTATCACTCGTTACTGGCTGGAGCAGTGAAATGCTCAAAAGCTTGTATGAAGACCACGTGCACATAGGAATCATTCGCGGTAACCCTGATTGGAAGGGGACAAAGGAATACTTGATGACAGATCATTTATATTTAGTCGATTCCGTGATCAAGGACGTAGATGAATTAATCAAGACAGAGCGGCCATTTATCCAATTTAAAAGCGACAGCACGTATTATCAGGAAATCCAGCACTGGTGGCACCAAAAGTTTAAAGTGTCTCCAAAGCAGACGATTTTAGTAGACCAAATTGAAACATGTAAACAAATGGCCTACCACGGCATCGGTTACGCCATTTTGCCTTCTGTTACCTTATATGACCACGAAAAAAGTGTTTATAAAACACCGCTTGTTGATGTGAACGGAGAGCAAATTGGCCGTGACACATGGCTGCTAGGCTATGAAGCGTCTTTTCAGTTAAAACAGGTGCAAGCTTTTGTCAGTGTGGTTAAAGAAATGCTTGAGAATGATGCCGTGTAAGTACCTTCTTGGAATAGGGAGGTACTTTTTTTATAAAATCATTTGACAATGAAAATCATTATCATTTAAAGTGTACATATAATAATTGAAAATGATTATCATTTAGATGAGGTGACCGATAGATGAAAGCACTAATTGCATTTGCGAGTATGTCTGGAAATACGGAAGATATGGCAGCGATTTTAAAGCAAACACTTGAAGGAAAAGGGATCGATACAGAAATGATGGAATTTGATGATACGAATGCAGAAGACCTTTCCTCATACGATTACGTATTCATTGGTTCTTATACATGGGGTGATGGAGATTTGCCTTATGAAGCAGAGGATTTTTATGAAGAGGTCTCTACTCTTGAACTTAGCCACATCAAAGCAGCTGTCTTTGGATCGGGTGATTACAGCTATCCGAAGTTTTGCGAGGCTGTCCATACATTCCATGATATGCTGAAATCAACGGGTGCATCTGTTTTTCCTGAAACATTAAAAATGGAGCTTGCACCGGATACAGATGAAGATGTGGCGTGCTGTCAGGAATTTGCTGCGAGCTTTTTAACGTGGGCTGCTTTATCTGAGAAACGAGTTGAAAATCATGTTTCATAAAGGAGCAACAGCCGTTGCAGCATCTAAAAGCGGTGGATACTTTGTTGCTGTAAAACGTGAAGGTATTTTTCACTATAGTGTGGAGAGCGGATGGCAGCAGCTGTTTAAGCTCAAGCATAAAATCCATGCGATCAGCTATATTGGTCCTTATTTATTCGGTGTTGGTGAAAATGGCACAGTAATTAGATCAGGAGATGAAGGCAACACATGGGCGTTATCTTCATTTCCAACAAATGCAGTCGTTTGGTCTATTACAGGACGCAAAGATGGATTTGTGTGTGCGCATGGAAAACATAGTATCTATGTGTCAAATGATTTCGGAATTTCCTGGGAAATTATGAAGCCATTTGCTCATGTGAATCATCCGCCGGTCATTCGTTCTTTATGTGCTGCAGGTGACCATCTTTATATTGGAACACAGATTCATGAGGTTCACGGAGGAATATGGGTGTATGACTTGCAAAGAGAACATATTTTTCTTCTAAACAGAGAGGAGCACCGCATGACAGCTTCTATGCTGCTCTGTCATGAACATCTTCTTGTTTGTGCGTTAGGTTCAAAAAAAGGCAAAAAAGGATCTGTTCAAATATTAGATTTACATACAAATATTTTGCATGATATTCAATCACAGGCCTTTGCTAGAGAAGAATCATTTTTGGATGTGTCAGAGGATAATGGCATTGTGTATGTGACCACCTCACAAGACGAACACGGATTTTCTAAAGTGTATCAGCTTGATATTGAGCAAAAAGAGCTCAAATGGTTTGATACGATCAAAGGACATGGTTTTCGTGTAGCCAATCAAAACGAAAACTTTTTCTGTGCGGGTTTATATGAAAGTAAGTTTGTCAGGCCATATGAGGAGCCTGCATTGATTCATTGATAAGGAGGAAGAAAAAGTGACAGAAAAGGTTTTATTGGTATATGCCACGATGTCTGGAAATACAGAAGCGATGGCAGATTTAATTGAAAAAGGTATAACGGAAGCAGGAGCCAGCGTAGACCGGCATGAAGCGATGGATATTGATGCCGAGCTGCTCAATGATTACTCGCACATTATGTTAGGTGCGTATACATGGGGAGATGGCGATCTTCCGGATGATTTTATTGATTTATATGAAGAAATGGAAGAGCTTGATTTAACGGGAAAAGCATTTGCAGTATTTGGTTCTGGCGATACATCTTACGAACATTTTTGCGGAGCTGTTGACCTAATTGAAGAAAAAGTGAAGGAGCTTGGCGGTGACATTGTCCTGCCCTCAGTTAAGATTGAGCTGAATCCAGAAGGGGAGGAAGAAGACGAATTAATATCTTTTGGCAGACAATTTGTTCAGCTTCACCAGCAAGAAGCGGGATAATCGGTCCCGCTTGTTTTATTTTCCATTGCGGAGATGACTCTTTCACTTGTCATTAAAACACTCCTTTGGTACAGTAATGAAGTATAAATTAAGAGGAGGACATACATACATGAAACAAATGGACGCTAATGAAATTATTTCATTTATTCAAAATAGTACAAAATCAACACCTGTCAAAGTCTATATCAAAGGTGACTTAGAAGGTATTGAGTTTGGTGAACATGTAAAAACATTCATCACAGGAAACACTGGAGTTGTTTTCGGTGAGTGGAGCGAAATTCAAGAAGCGCTAGCATCTAACAAAGATAAAATTGAAGATGTTGTCGTGGAAAATGACCGCCGCAACTCTGCAATTCCGATGTTAGATTTGAAAAACATTAAAGCCCGTATTGAGCCAGGGGCAATCATTCGTGACCAAGTTGAAATCGGTGATAATGCAGTCATTATGATGGGTGCTTCTATTAATATCGGTTCTGTGATCGGCGAAGGTACGATGATTGACATGAACGTGGTGCTTGGCGGCCGTGCGACAGTAGGTAAGAACTGTCATATCGGTGCTGGATCTGTTCTTGCAGGAGTCATTGAGCCGCCGTCTGCTAAACCAGTTGTTGTAGAAGATGACGTTGTCATCGGTGCGAACGCTGTTGTTCTAGAAGGCGTGACAATTGGTAAAGGTGCAGTAGTAGCTGCTGGTGCAATCGTTGTAAACGATGTAGAGCCTTACACAGTTGTAGCAGGTACACCTGCTAAGAAAATCAAAGACATTGATGAGAAAACAAAAGGTAAGACTGAAATCAAACAAGAACTGCGTCAGCTTTAATTCATATAATTCGCAGCTGAAGACAAAGACGTGGATGAGATATCCACGTCTTATTCGTATAGAAGAAAGGAAGTGAGTTCACTTGTTAAATCGTGAGCAATTAATATCCATTCGAAGAGATTTACACCAAATCCCTGAGCTTGGTTTCCAAGAATTTAAAACACAAGCGTATCTCATTCAGCACCTTAATATCTATTCAAAAGATCGAGTTGAGATTGAAACGTGGCGAACTGGGCTTTTTGTGAAAGTGAAGGGAACAAATCCAACGCGCGTATTTGCTTATCGTGCAGACATGGACGGTCTGTCTATTCCTGAGGAAACAGGGTATCCATTTGAATCTGTGCATGAAGGAAAGATGCATGCATGTGGACATGACCTTCATATGACCATTGCACTTGGTATCATTGATCATTTCGTCCATGAACCGATCAAAGAAGACGTATTATTTATCTTCCAGCCGGCAGAAGAAGGTCCAGGCGGAGCTGAACCGATGCTTGCAAGTGATGTATTGAAAAAATGGACGCCAGATTTTATTACAGCGCTGCATATCGCACCTGAATATCCTGTTGGAACAATTGCTACGAAGCCTGGTTTGTTATTTGCCAATACGAGTGAGCTTGTGATTGAGCTTGAAGGAAAAGGCGGACACGCTGCATATCCTCATTTAGCCAATGATATGGTTGTTGCTGCAAGTGCACTTGTAGGTCAGCTGCAATCGGTTATTTCGCGTAATGTCGACCCCCTTGATAGTGCGGTCATTACAGTCGGTACAATTACCGGTGGAACGGCTCAAAATATTATTGCGCAGCATGCAAAGCTTGACGGTACCATTCGCACATTATCCCCAGAGTCTATGGACAAGGTGAGAAAGAGAATTGAAGCATTGGCAAAAGGCATTGAAATTGGCTACGAATGCAAGGCAACCGTTCGATATCCTTCATCTTATTACGAAGTGGACAATTCAAAGGATTTGACTGAGGAATTTATGTCATATGTAGCCGAAGAAGGGCTAGCAAATGTGATTGAATGCAGAGAAGCCATGACAGGAGAAGATTTTGGGTACATGCTGAAAAAGTATCCCGGCTTCATGTTTTGGTTAGGGGTCGATTCAGAATACGGCCTGCACCATGCAAAGCTCCAGCCTGATGAAAACGCGATTGAAACAGCTGTGAAAGTCATGACGGCTTATTTTAAAAAGCAAGCTGGCGAATGAATAATCGAGCTGCCTCCTGTACACCTTATGAACAGGAGGTGTACTTGATTATGACAAGAATTGGTGTAGAACAATCTTTATCCGATGTAGAAGAACTATTGAAGCAAAAAGGGTATGATGTCGTACGTATTCAAAATGAACAGCAAATGGATCAGTGTGACTGTTATGTCGTCACAGGACTAGATTCAAATGTTCTTGGCATTTCAGACACAACAACAAAGGCATCTGTTATTACAGCATCAGGTATGACGGCTGATGAAATTTGTCAAGAAGTAGAACAGCGTGTTCAATAAAACAAGAAAAAGAACCGGTAGATTATGATCCCGGTTCTTTTTGCTCTTTTTCTATATCGAGTACTTCTTTCATTTTTTTGCGCAAGATTCGTTCCACTCGCCATTGCTCCATTGTTTCAGTTTTCGCTATGATGCGCAGCACAAGGGAAGAGGAACCGAACGCCTCTACGCCGACAACTTGAGGACCTTCGATAATTTGCGGAGTTTCCTCCCGCACTTCATCACAGGCAGCTTGGAGGGCTGTGATCATCTGATCCACATTTTCATCCGGTGACAGCTCAATATCAACGAGTGCCTGCATCGTCCCTCTTGAATGATTGCTCACATTCAGTATGCTGCGATTTGGAATGAAATGAAGGGTGCCGTCAAAGCTTCGAAGCTGCGTGGTTCTTAGGCCAATTTGTTCGACAATCC
Organism: Bacillus sp. FSL L8-0654; assembly: GCF_038629965.1. Lineage (NCBI taxonomy): Bacteria > Bacillati > Bacillota > Bacilli > Caryophanales > Bacillaceae > Bacillus > Bacillus sp. FSL L8-0654. The sequence goes on from NZ_CP152026.1 coordinate 1,349,573, forward strand.
CATCAAAGCCCGCGACCGTTATATATTCTCCTACATCAAATTGTTTTTCCAATAATATAAAGAATCCGGTCACAATATCACTCACTAACCCTTGAGCGCCAAAACCAATCGCAAGTCCCACAACGCCCGCACCTGCCAGCAAAGCGGTCGGGTTATAATGAAATAAGTCGAGGATCATCACAACTAGAATAAAAATCAATAAGTAGGCGAAAATATTTAACGTCAAACTTTGCAGTGTCTGAGCTCTTGATAAAGAGACTTCATGCTTTTCAGCGAATGTTGAATAGGCGCGCTTAATCATCTTGTTTCCTATGGCTCTGATGATAAAGTAAATGGCAAAAATGGCGACTAGTTTTAGCAAAATCATACTGCTATTGAGGATAATGAAAACCCAATCTACTTGTTGAAATGCTCTCATAATCTTCAAAACCTTTCTATGTATGCTCTAAAAGAGAAGCTAATCATTTGTTCCCTTATGCAAGTCATGTTAAACTTTTGATAAGTAGAGCAGGAATTGTGACAAATCGTTAATTAAATTTATTATTAATTAATATTGACTAAAAATCGCATAAGTATTATAATTGTAATTGTGAAGTTATTAACTAAATGAGAATTTTAAGTTTTGATTCTCATTTTATATACAGCTAAGAAGACTGTATAAAGATATTATTTTTTGGAGGGATTTACATATGGCAGAGCGTTTTGTAGGAAAACAAGCTCCACGTTTTGAAATGGAAGCAGTACTTGCTAACAAGGAATTTGGTAAAGTAAGTTTAGAGGAAAACATGAAGAATGACAAATGGACAGTTCTTTTCTTCTATCCAATGGATTTCACATTTGTTTGCCCAACTGAAATTACAGCAATGAGCGATCGTTATGACGAGTTCGAAGATTTAGATGCAGAAATCATTGGTGTATCTACTGATACAATCCACACGCATCTTGCTTGGATTAATACAGACCGTAAAGATAATGGTCTAGGTGAATTAAAATACCCGTTAGCTGCTGATACTAACCACACAGTATCTAGAGAATACGGCGTTTTAATCGAAGAAGAAGGAATTGCTCTTCGCGGTTTATTCATCATTAACCCAGAAGGCGAACTACAATACCAAACAGTATTCCACAACAATATCGGTCGTGATGTAGATGAGACATTACGTGTTCTTCAAGCACTACAAACTGGTGGACTTTGCCCAGCGAACTGGAAACCTGGTCAAAAAACACTTTAATTGATAACTGAAGAAACAGGAGGGTCTAACTGATGTTAGACCTTTTTGTTTCGACACATACAATGGATGGAGGCGCTTCATAATGAAATTACGTCAACCAATGCCAGAACTAACTGGTGCAAAAGAATGGTTAAATGGAGAAGTAACAAAAGAAGATTTGATTGGTGACAAACCAACATTGATTCATTTCTGGTCAGTCAGCTGTCATCTTTGTAAAGAGGCAATGCCTCAAGTCAATCAATTCCGTGATGAATACAAGGATCAACTAAACGTTGTGGCAGTTCATATGCCTCGTTCAGAGGATGACCTAGATCTAGAAAAAATCAAAGAAGTTGCGAAAGAGCATGAAATTACGCAGCCAATCTTTGTGGACAGTGATCATCACTTAACAGAAGCCTTTGAAAACGAATATGTACCGGCATATTATGTATTTGATAAAACAGGTGCTTTGCGCCACTTCCAAGCCGGCGGAAGCGGAATGAAAATGCTTGAAAAACGTGTCAATCGAGTGCTTTCTGAGTCTGAAAAGGCTGCAGAATAAGCTTTTCCCCCATAAATGGGGGTTTTTTCATGGACAAAATTAGGAAGCATATGGCTTCGGATGAGTTTTTATGTAGGTGTTATTCCTAAGAAAAGAGAAAATGAGGGAGTTTATTAAAAAATATCCCTGAAACAAAAAGGTATAACGACCTATTTACATTTTTGTTTTGAAATGAAAATGTAAAGATTTTAACTTTTTACTATTCAGAACGTTTTTGCACAAAAGAAATTTCAGTTAGGTAAATAACTATATAAATCAAGTAGTATAAGCGTTTATTCAATTTTTTTACAATATTTTAAGGTTTGTCAAAAGCCTATAGTGGCAATGAAATGGGTGCCGATTTTTCCTCTTTGGCAAAATTTTAGTTGAAAATACCTATCTGTTAGCAAACTGTAAAATGATAAAAAAATAGTTGATAAAATTAGTTTTCTAATCTAATATTTACTATAGAATATTTTTTATATGATGAGGGGGAAATCCATTGTTTAATGAGAGGGAAGCGTTACGTTTACGATTGGAACAATTAAACGAGGCAGAAGTAAAGGTCATCCGTGAATATCAAATTGAGCGAGATGCGATTTATGCAAAATTAAGAGAATTAGACCGTCAAGGAACAGGTCTAGTGTCAGATACAAAAAAAGAAGTACGTACAGAGAGAAAGACGGATTCACTGCCTGTATTAGCTGAGCTTGCTGCGCAAGAAATGAGAAGCTACCAGCAGCCGGCACAACCACAATCATCATCTTTAGGAACAGGACAGCTAAACGGTGCGCCTGTAGGTATTCCTGAAGGATCGACAAGACGCAGAAGAGGCACAGCTCGTCCTGGCTCTAAGGCAGCGAAGCTTCGTGAAGCTGCGATTAAAACGTTAAAGCGTCATAATGCAGCGATTAAAAGCTCAGAGCTTCAAAAAGAGATCGAAAAAGAGAGCGGTCTTGAAATCCCAAATATGACAACGTTTATGCAAAGCTTAATTAAAATGTACCCTGAAGTGAAGAAGCCTTATCGCGGACAGTATATTTTAGAAGGCGACATTCAAACAGAAGACGAATAAATAAAAAACTGCTGGGCATAAAAGCCAGCAGTTTTTTATTTTGAGAATTATTTCTTTTGATCAACTGTATAGACAATTTTGCGTTCCTTGGGCAGATGATCACGCTGTTTTTTGAAGCTGTCGATTTTGACTGTCATGACCTCTCCATTACGCTGCACTGCATCGACTTGTTCCTGAAGTGTTTGAACTTGTTCGTTGAGTTTCTTCAAGATCGGTTCGATTTCTTCTGTCGTTTGCAGGATGCGGTCTCGTGAGAATGGCTGTGCATTTGTTTGTGCTGACTGGTCAATATCAGCAAAATGAGATGCAATCCATTCTTCGCTTTCTGCTAACTGTTTTTGATAGCTTGTGAGTGTTTCGTAAAAAATCGCTTCTTTTGCTTTTTCAATTTGCAGTAATTTCTCCTGTGTTTCATAAAAACGCTCTTGAAGATGTCTGACGCCTTCCTGTAATACATGGAGCTCTGCGTTTTTATTGCCCAATGTTTGCTGCAGCTTCTCAATCACTGCGGATAAAGTATTTCCTTTTTTTTTCTCTTTTGTAAGTCGTTTATCTTGATCCTCTATCCGTTCATTTAATTGTTGAGAGATTTCTTTATATTTGACAACTTTCAAATGCAGCCTGTGTTTTTCTTCTGTTTCTTTTCTTCTATGATAGGTTTCCTTTTGCAGCATCTCATGGAGAAGGACCATTTTATGTAATAATTCTGATTTGCTGTAGGAGAGATCCTGTATTTTTGAGGCAGCATCGTGTTGATCATTGGTCATTTCATCCAATTGTTGTTTTAATTGCGTGAAATCCTTTTTCATCTCATGATATTCTTGAGTTAACTTCTTATTTTTAGAATACGTATATGAGGACTGTAAATCAGAGATCATTTGTTGATATTTGGCAGTTTCAGCTTTTAAGTATAAATTCTCTTGAGATAAATCATGGAATAGGGGAGAAGCATGACGCCTGTTCATCGATAGACCCTCCTTATTCATGTTACCAATAAAGTATGCGAAAGGAGTGCGATTAGAACAACCATATCAAAGGAGGACTTAGAGGATGCACGTAGTGAATGTAATTTTAGCTGGAGGCGCTTCCAGACGCTTTGGAGAGCCAAAGGCAAGTCATATGTATCAAGGGAAACCATTATATGAGCATGTGAAAGAGCAGCTTTTAGAAGGGCAGACGGTCATCATCAGCCATCCATCGCTTCTTCCTTTTTTCAAAGCAAGAGGTGAACAAAGTGTGTGGTTAGATGATGAAGAGGTGCGCGGATGCGGACCGCTTGCCGGCATATATACGGCGATGCAAAAGCAAAAGGCAGATTGGTATTTAGTGACGGCATGTGACATGCCTTTCATACGGAAGGAAACAGCGGAAGTGTTATCGTCTTATTGCAGCGAGCACGCAGACGCCGTCATCCCGCTTGATCAGGGCAGATTACAGCCTTTATTTGCGTTTTATCACCGCCGCTCTCTGCCGTTTATTCGCGCGTGTTTAAAAGAGAATCAATTAGCCATTAAAGACTTGCTTCAAAAGCTTCAAGTGCGCATCGTTTCAGAGGAAGAACTGAACGTGACATCAAACGAATTTCGTAATATCAATAAAAGAAGCGATTTACCTGAAAACGGTATGATATGATACATAAAAAACGGTGAGGAGAGAGCAGCATTGAATGACCGATATTCAAGACAAATCTTGTTCCCTCCGGTTGGGGAAAAAGGACAGCATGCGCTGGCTGAAAGTCATGTTCTGATCGTTGGAGCCGGTGCTCTTGGTACCGCCTCTGCGGAAGGGCTTGTCCGGTCTGGCATCGGTACGCTTACGATTGTCGATCGTGATTATGTGGAATTTTCAAATTTACAGCGGCAGCAGCTGTACACGGAACATGATGCAAAGGCGCATATGCCAAAAGCAGCTGCGGCAAAAAAACGTCTCGAGCAGATCAATTATGAAGTGACCATACACGCCCTGATTGAAGATGCAGGGGCGGAGCTGTTAAGGCCGTTATTCCAGAGAGCAGATATCGTCATTGATGCAACAGATAATTTTGAGACAAGAATGGTCATGAATGATTTATCACTAGAAACAAAGACGCCGTGGATATATGGCGCTTGTGTGAGCAGTCAGGGGATGTATATGGCCATATTGCCGGATAAAACGCCATGTTTATCATGTGTGTTCACGGCAATGCCTGTTGGCGGCTTGACGTGCGATACAGCGGGGATTATTTCACCTGCCGTTCAAATGGTTTCTGCTTATCAGCAAACAGAGGCACTCAAATATTTAACAGGTCATGAAGAGCAAATCGAGCGGAAATTTGTCACGTTTGATCTTTGGCAGTCTACATCCTTTAAAATGGATTTATCTCGCACGAAGCAGAAAGACTGTCCAACTTGCGGCACGGCAAGAACCTATCCTTATTTACATGACCAGCGTAAAAAATCCACGGTGCTTTGTGGACGTGACACCGTTCAAATTGTATCAAAGGATTTAGCAAAACTATCATTTCAGCATATAAAAGAGCGGCTCTCATCTATATGTGAGGTGGAAGTAAACGACTTCTTAATCCATGTACGCTACGAAAACTACCGAATGGTCTGTTTCAAAGGGGGACGTGCATTAATCCATGGAACAAATGATGAAAAAGAAGCCAATTCATTACTAGCAAGACTGCTAGGGATATAGGAGTGAAGTGTGATGGAAAGACGGCAGCCAATACAAGTAGAAGAGGCCATAAAGAAAGTCCACCAATACGAAAAACATGGAGAAATAGAATGGGTCCCTTTAAAGGACAGCCTTGGACGGTTTATTGCAGAAGATATTTTGGCAGACCATGATGTTCCGGCATTTGATCGTTCTCCGTATGATGGCTTTGCACTTCGGGCAGAAGATACAAAAGAAGCATCAAGCGAGCATCCAGTTGAATTCGAAGTCATTGATCATATTGGTGCAGGAATGGTCTCAGCAAAAACCATCGGTCCCTTTCAGGCCATTCGTATTATGACAGGAGCAAAAATTCCAAATGGCGCAAATGTCGTTATCATGATTGAACTGACGAAGACTTTTGAAAAAGGCGGCAAATCATTCATGTCACTGAAAAGACCGCTGAAAAAGGGAGACAATATTTCTCGTCAAGGAGAAGAGGTACTCAAAGGAAACGTGATGGTCAAAAAAGGAACAGATGTCACTCCTGGCGTCACGGGTCTATTGGCGACATTCGGATATGCGGTAGTGCCAGTTGTCAAAAAACCGGTGATTGGCATTATCTCAACAGGCACAGAGCTTCTTCAAGTAAGTGATGCCATGGTGGACGGCAAGATTAGAAATAGTAATCTTAGTATGGTCTATGCGCAGGTACTTGAGGCCGGAGCTGAGCCGCTTGATTTAGGCGGAGTCTCCGATGACTTTGATAAAAGTTATCATGCAGTAAAAGCAGCCATAAGCAAGGTAGACATTCTGATCACAACAGGCGGTGTGTCAGTGGGCGATTTTGACTTTCTGCCTGCCATTTATGAAAAACTGGGAGCCAAGGTCCTGTTTAATAAAGTAGCCATGAGACCCGGAAGTGTGACGACTGTGGCTGCAATGCCAAATGGTCAATTGCTGTTTGGGCTGTCCGGAAATCCTGCTGCCTGTTTTGTGGGCTTTGAATTATTTGTGAAGCCGATCATCTATAAATGGTATATGAAAGAAAATCCATTTCCCGCTTTTGCTGAGGCGAAACTCACACATGATTTTCCAAAAGCCAATCCGTTTACTCGTTTTGTCAGGGCTGCCCTTCAATTCACTGGCAGTCACATCAGTGTGACTCCGACAGGTCTTGATAAATCAAGTGCAGTGACCTCTATTGCAGAGGCTGACTGTTTCATCGTGCTGCCTGGGGGAACAAGAGGTTTTCAAGCAGGTGATCAAGTTGATGTTCTGCTGTTTCAGCACAAAGGCGGTGGTTCCTCGTGCTGGATGACAAATTAAGCATATTACAGGTGGTCGGTTATCAAAATAGCGGCAAGACCACGTTGATCGAAAAGCTCTGTCAGCTGGCTGAATGTGAAGGGCTGAAGCTAGGCTGCTTTAAACATCATGGACATGGCGGGACACCAGATCGTCTTTTCAAAGAAAAAGATACTGATCGATATATTCAGGCAGGTGCATATGCCGCAGGTGTGGAAGGAGAAGGTGAATTTCACTTTTCGATGCAGGACTTCACGTTAGAGCAGCTGCTCAACATGTGTCAGCATCTTCCGTTAGACGCTGTTCTCATAGAGGGGTACAAACAGGCGCCTTATCGCAAAATCGTTTGTGTCAAGAATGAAGAGGAGCTTATTGACCTTTCAACTCTTTCTAATATACAAGCAGCTATTTATTTTTCTCAAGAGGATCCATTAACCGAAAATTACCCGTTTCCTGTGTTTTCAGCTTTTGATAAGCGCGGGATGACATTTGCTTTTCACTTATTGAAGGGAGGCGGCACGTTTTGAGCGAACTTTTTAAAATAACAAAAACGCCGATTGAGGTAAACGAATTGATTCAGCATGTGACAAGACGAAAGGCAGGGGCGATTACGACGTTTATCGGGACGGTCAGAGAATGGACAAACGGCAAGAAAACATTGCGTTTAACCTACGAAGCATACATACCAATGGCGGAAAGCATGCTAAGGCAGATTGGACAAGAAATCAAGAATCGATGGCCTGACACTGAAGCAGCGATTGTGCACCGGATTGGAACACTTGAGATAACGGATATTGCTGTTGCGATCGCCGTTTCGTCTCCTCATAGGAAGGCTGCCTACGAAGCCAATGAATATGCCATTGAACGAATCAAGGAAATCGTTCCCATTTGGAAAAAAGAATATTGGGAAGACGGAGAGGCCTGGATAGGTGATCAGCTTGAAACGGTTTCATATCCAGAAGGTAAACCTAGCCATCTTCAACTTGCAGAAAAAGAAGGTGATCAGCATGATTAATGTGTTATTGTTCGCCGGCCTTGCTGAGAAGGCCGGTAAACAACAAATCATCATTCAAAAAGATCAAACAACGGTTGATGAGATTAAAATAGAATTACAGGAGGTATATGGTGTTGATGCTGCACAAAATGTAATGGTTGCAGTCAACGAAATATATACGAGGGGAAATGCTGAAGTGCGTAGCGGGGACACTGTTGCACTCATTCCTCCTGTAAGTGGTGGATAATAGATATTAGAGGATTTGGTTATGGCCACCCGGCTGTAACCAATTTTTTATGTGTGAAAAGTTTGTAGAGGTGCTTGGGTGTGATCTTCGTAAATAAAACATCCCCTTCTTGCTTTAGAAATGTGAGGATCGAGCTGCTGAATGAGATCATACAATTCGCTGATTCGTCTCACATTGAAATCTGTTTGAGCTTGAAGCTGTTCCTTTAATTCTTTTGTGCTCACAATGCTTCCCTTTTTCTCTTTAATAATATCTACACATCTTGCAGCGTAGTATATTTTGTCGTTAGAAGGTCTGCTTTCTTTCATATCAAGTAATTTGAGCTCATGATAAATCGATTCTCTTTCCTTTCGAAAGTATTGCCATGCTTCTTGTTCCTTTTCATACAGTAAAATCAATTGCATTTTCAATTTTTCTCTTAACATTCACTTGACTCCATTTCCACTATCATTTAACCTACCTCTATTTTACATTATATGAAAAAATAACTTTTGATCAAGTAAAATCCCTTTATTTTTAATTTTTTAATATGAAAGTATTGATACTAAAGACTTATTTGTTCTGTAAAAGAAACCATTCATAGTCCTATAAAGCCGGGATTTGCCGAAATTACTAGGATTATTTTAACAAAAAATTGTTGTGTCTATGTAAGACCATGCGAATCCAAAAGAAAAGGATATTTATTCCGAAAGACATATTGTTTACTTAATAAAATGTTTTTAAGTCAGTAAAAGCACGATTCTTGATATGAATATGGTCGGATCATGAGGTCATTTGAAGGATTTCATTCGTGAAAATAGAATAATAGATAAAATTTTTTCTCAACGAAAATAAGAAAATTAAATGATCGATCACTTATTGGCAATCTTTTGATAAAATAGAAAGAAAAAGAGCGTCATTGTGCGTTTGCATACTTGCTTGACATAGAGAGGATGACATTTGATGAAAGAAAACATGCAAAAACCTACGATCATTGGAGTGAGCACAAGACCATCAGAGCACCTGAAAAGAGTATGGGAACATCCAGTTGTTTGGTGGCCTTTATCTTGTGTGCTTATTTTAACAGTCGTTGTGACTTATTTGTCTGAGCTCGTAAATAAGGGAATGTGGGCAGATTTAAGTTTGCCGGTACCTGTTGTTTATGTGGTGACGCTCATTGGCCTGGTATTTGGCATTGTCATCAATGCAGCTATATATAAGTTCATCGTATTTTTAGCGAAAGGTGATGCATCATTTCGGCAGCTGTTTTCAGCGGTCCTGTTCATTACGCCCGTTACGATCATTGGAACGATTATTTCTCATTTGGCAGTCATCCTTTTTCATGTTCCAAAAGACATCACGGTTACCTCGTTAAACGCGCTCATTCGAATGTCTGGTCCATGGCAGGCGGTGTTAGCCAATATCGATCTTTTTGTGATCTGGAATCTTGTTTTAACAGGCTTTTTATTCATCCGAGTTGGGCGTATATCACCGAGAATTTCTTGGGTGATTATAGGCGTTTTTTATATCTTATCGTTAATTTTTCAATATATAGGAACAGCAATTAACATATCAGTAAGCTGGGGGTAGAAGGTTTTTATGAGAAAGAAAATCATCATCGGATCTATTTTAATTATTGTGATTGGACTATTTATTGGATTTAATATTGCGAAAAACCAAGCAAAGCCTGCTTCTACAGCAGCGATTAAAACAGTCAAACTCACGCCGAAAGAAATCACATCTACGGTGATGACACCCGGGACACTTTCGTTCTCTGAAGAGCAGTTCATCTATGAAGAAGAGGAAAAGGGGAAATTGAAGGGAATTGCTGTGAAAGAAGGGGAAAAGGTAAAGGCTGGTACGCCGCTTCTTACATATGAAAACAAGGAACTGGAGCTTGAGGAGCAGCAGCAAGCACTAGCGGCTGAGTCAAGTACATTAAAACTGGAACAATTGCAAAAAAGGCTGAGTGAATTAGATGAGAAAAAAGCAGGCGGATCTGACGCTAATGCTAAAAGCGAGCGAGATCAGCTTCAATTAGAACTGAAAGCGGCTGAATTAGAACAAAAGCAAGCAGAGATCAGCCAAGAAAAAGTAAAGGCGCAAATAGAAGATTTAACCGTACATAGTAAAATTGATGGAACAGTCATTTCCATTGAGCAAGAGGCCGGGGCAGGGGGACCGGAAGAAAGACAGCCGATCATCCATATTGGTCATGAGAAAAAAATGATTGTGCGGGGTTTGATCTCAGAGTATGATGCCATCAAAATCAAAAAGAAACAAAAAGTGAAGGTAACATCTGATGTTATTCGCGGGAAGAGCTGGCAAGGAGTCGTGAAAAAAGTGGGCGCTGTTCCTGTCCAGACTACAGCCGAAACAACTTCGAGCGATCAAACGGTTCAATATCCTGTTGAAGTTGAAATAAAGGGAAAGAAACCTGAGGCGAAGCCTGGTTTTAAAATGATCATGGAAATTGAAACAGATAAGCGCCAAGCGCAAACGATTCCTGAAACAGCGGTAAAAAAAGAGACTGATGGACAATACGTTTATGTTGTTCGAAAAAATGTACTGAAAAAAGTAAAAGTGGTCATAGGGGAAACGTCAGGTCATGATCTTGAAGTGACAAAAGGTGTCAAGGCAGAGGATCAAATCATTGCTCATATAGCAGATGATATGTATGACGGAATGGAAGTGGATGCTGAATGATTCAGCTTTCCAACGTAACAAAAAGCTATGAGGTCGCACACGAAACATTTGATGTATTAAGTGACATGAATCTTGTCATTGAAAAAGGCGAGTATATGTCCATTATGGGCCCGTCCGGCTCTGGAAAGTCAACATTAATGAATATTATTGGCTGTTTAGACCGCCCGACGACAGGACAATATCATTTTCAAGGTACAGAGCTGTCAGCAGCAAAGGATCAAGAGCTTGCGGTCATTCGAAATCAATCCATTGGATTTGTTTTTCAGCAATTTCACCTCCTACCAAGGTTAAATGCGAGGCGCAATGTTGAACTGCCAATGATTTATGCTGGGATCAGTCAAAAGGAAAGAAAAGAACGTGCGGAATTGGCGCTTGAAAAGGTTGGTTTGGCAGATCGAATGAAACATATGCCAAGTGAGTTGTCAGGAGGACAAAAGCAAAGGGTGGCCATTGCACGAGCGATTGTCAATATGCCTCAGCTTATTTTAGCAGATGAACCGACTGGTGCGCTCGACTCAAAAACAAGCATGTCAATTATGGAACAGTTTACACAGCTGAATGAGGAAGGGACAACGATTGTGCTTGTCACCCATGAAGAAGAAATAGCTGCGTATACAAACCGTACGGTCGTTGTGAGAGATGGACGGCTTGTTGAAGATAGATGGATACAAGGGGACGCTATGAATGAAACTCTTTGAAAATATCAAAATAGCGCTGAATTCGGTTTTAGCTCATAAATTACGTTCTATTTTAACGATGCTTGGGATTATTATTGGTGTTGGATCAGTCATTGCAGTCGTGGCGATCGGTCAAGGCGGTGAGCAAATGTTAAAAGGATCGATTTCAGGTCCAAACAATACCATTGATATGACATATACGCCTTCTGACGAAGAGTTAAATGTAAATCCAAATGCTTTATTCGAAGCCTCATTTACTGAGGAAGACATAAAAAGCATTAGGACAATCAATGGGGTGAAGCAGGTCGCTTCCTCGACTGCACAAGGAATGCAGCTGAGATTTCAAGATACGACAGTTGATGCGACCGTTAACGGCATAAATGAGGGGTATACGGATGTACATTCATTACAAATCGCAGAAGGACAGAATTTAAGAGATATTGACTTTAGAAGCGGCAGAAGAGCTGCCCTCATCTCGGATGGCTTACAAAAAGAACTATTCAATGGACAAAAGGCATTAGGTGAACTGATTTGGATGAACGGACAGCCAGTTGAAGTCATCGGTGTGTTAGCAAAACAGAAAGGGATGTTTTCATTTGATATGAATGAAATATATGTCCCATTTGCGATGCTCACCTCCACATTTGGTATGAATGAATATGATAAGTTGTCTATTCAAGTCGCACATGCGGATCAAATGAAGGAAGTAGGAAAGAGCGCGGCTGCCATACTAAATGAAAATCATCATACAGAAGAAGCTTACGAAATGATCAATATGGAAGAAATCGCAGAGGGGATCGGTCAAATAACGTCCGTTATGACAACGATCATTGGCTCAATAGCCGGAATCTCTTTACTTGTCGGCGGCATCGGTGTGATGAATATTATGCTCGTTTCTGTGACAGAGAGGACAAGAGAAATCGGTATTCGAAAGGCGATGGGCGCAACAAGGGCGCAAATTCTCGTTCAATTTTTAATTGAGTCTGTCGTTTTAACACTCATCGGCGGGCTGATGGGAATTGCACTTGGATTAGGCGGTGCTTCGCTAGTATCACTATTTGCCGGCTGGCCGTCTCTCGTATCTTGGCAAGTGGTTTGTGGAGGCGTACTGTTTAGTATGCTCATTGGAATTGTTTTTGGGTTAATTCCTGCGAATAAAGCAGCGAGACTAGACCCTATTGAATCGCTCAGGTATGAATGATTCGGAGAAGAAAAAAGCATACAAATGGTTTACATTTGCCTTCATTACACATCAAAAGCTTTTATGCAAATCGCATAGAAGCTTTTTTTAGTTCCATTGAATGAAATAAAAAATGATAGAAATGCTAATATCATGACTTTCATCTTAATGTCACATATTTTTCAGTTTACAAATGGTACATATAAAGGTAAGATGACCATGGTGAAAGATTTTGATAGTTATTGAATGTATTTGATTGTTTTGTATTGATAATGTTGAAAAAAGCGATTACAATAAAGGTGCGCGCAAAATGAATACGTTTTCAAAAGGGGTGTTCTCATGTTAACACCGGAAAGACATCAACTCATTATTGACAGCTTAGAAGAAAATGATGTCATTAAAATACAGGACTTAACGATGATGACGGATGCGTCTGAATCTACAATTAGAAGAGATTTATCAGCCCTTGAAGAAAAAGGATTTCTTAAAAGGGTTCATGGAGGAGCAGCCAAGATTTCGAGTATTCGCCTTGAACCAGATGTATTTGAGAAATCTGCCAAAAACCTTCAAGAAAAGTCAGTGGTAGCAGAGGCAGCGGCATCTCTTTTAAAACAGGGCGACTGTATTTATTTAGATGCAGGTACAACCACACAGCAAATGATTGAATATATCGATCCAGATCAAGATATTGTTGTGGTGACAAACGGTGTGATGCATATTGAAGCACTTATGAGAAAAGGCATTACCTTTTACTTGATAGGCGGATCAGTGAAACATCGAACAGGAGCCATGGTGGGAGCCGCAGCTTTGACAGCGATGGAAAATTATCGTTTTGACAAAAGCTTTGTTGGGACAAACGGCATTCATCCCGAGGCGGGATTTACAACGCCTGATCCAGAGGAAGCACTCATGAAAAAAAGAGCCATGAAACAGGCGAAAAAAACCTATATCTTATCAGATGCCTCGAAGTTTGGCGAAATATCGTTTTCAACCTTTGCTAGTTTACAGGAAGCCACCATTATCACAAACGACGCAAAAGAGGATTCATTCGATAATTACCATGAAAAAACGGTTATAAAGGTAGTGAAAACATGATTTATACAGTTACTTTAAACCCATCAGTTGATTACATCGTACACGTGGAGGATTTTGCAGTCGGCGGTTTAAATCGTTCAACCTATGATCAAAAATATCCAGGTGGTAAAGGTATCAATGTCTCAAGGCTATTAAAACGTCACGGTGTTGAATCAAAAGCACTTGGATTCATTGGTGGATTTACAGGCAAATATATTCAAGATTTTTTACAGAACGAACAATTACAAACAGCCTTTCACGAGGTGTCAGAAGATACAAGAATCAATGTGAAACTAAAAACAGGTGAAGAGACAGAAATCAACGGACTCGGCCCATCAATTACTGAAGCGCAATTTGAGTCGTTTCTATCTCAATTTTCTTCATTGACTGAAGGAGATGTCGTGGTTTTAGCTGGCAGTATTCCTTCTTCATTACCTCATAACACATATGAGCGTATTGCTGAAGTTTGCAGAGAGCAAGGTGTAAGAGTTGTTCTTGATATTTCTGGCGAAGCGTTAAAAAAAGCAGCAGACATGAAACCGTTCTTAATGAAGCCAAATCATCATGAATTGAGTGAAATGTTTGAGACGAGTATTTCATCAGCAGAAGAAGCAATTCCTTATGGGGAAAAGCTGTTAGAACAAGGTGCTGAACATGTCATCGTCTCCATGGCTGGAGATGGTGCCCTATTATTCAGTAAAGAAGGAATCTATCAATCCAATGTTCCAAAGGGAACGCTCGTTAATTCAGTTGGAGCAGGAGATTCAGTCGTTGCAGGGTTTTTAGCCGGCGTTTCAAAAGGCCTTTCAATTGAAGATTCATTTAAGCTTGGTGTTACTTCAGGAAGCGCTACAGCCTTTTCTGAGGAGCTTGGCACAAAAGAGCTTGTTGACACACTATTACCACAAGTAAAAGTCACACGCATTTAAAGGAGGAGTCATCATGAAAATTACAGAACTACTCACGAAGCATACCATTAAGCTTCAATTAGACAGCCAGCAGAAAGAAGCAGTCATTGAAGAGCTGGTCACTGTTTTAGATACAGCAGGCAAGTTAAATGATAAAGAGGGCTACAAAGAAGCTGTGATCAATCGTGAAAAACAGAGCTCTACTGGTATTGGCGAAGGAATTGCCATCCCGCATGCTAAAACAGCGAGTGTAAAAGAGCCTGCCATTGCATTTGGCCGCTCAACTGCTGGTGTAGATTATGAGTCACTAGACGCGCAGCCGAGTCACCTTGTCTTTATGATTGCCGCAACTGAAGGCGCAAACAACACGCACTTAGAGGCACTTTCTCGTTTATCCACACTTCTTATGCGTGAAGAAATTCGAAAGCAGCTCCTTGAAGCGGCGACTGAAGATGAAATCATTGAGATCATCAATACACATGATCAAGATGATGAAGAAGAAGAGGAAGTTCAAGAGGAGCCGGCTGCAGAAGGAAAACCTGCTAAAATTTTAGCGGTAACAGCCTGCCCGACAGGCATTGCCCATACATTTATGGCAGCAGATGCTTTGAAAGAAAAAGCAAAAGAAATGGGCGTTGACATTAAAGTTGAAACAAACGGCTCTGGCGGTATTAAACATGCCCTTACAGCAAAAGAAATTGAAGAAGCACCAGCCATCATTGTGGCAGCGGACAAGCAAGTAGAAATGGAACGCTTTAAAGGCAAGCATGTCATTGAAGTCCCTGTAACAGCTGGTATTCGCCGTCCACAGGAATTAATTGAAAAAGCAATCAATCAAGATGCGCCGATTTATAAAGGTTCAGGCGGCAGTTCTTCTAAAGAGGAAAATGAATCATCTGGCAAAGGAAGAAGCGGATTTTACAAGCACTTAATGAGTGGTGTAAGTAACATGCTTCCATTTGTTGTCGGAGGCGGTATCCTTGTTGCGATTTCATTCTTCTGGGGCATTAACTCAGCCGATCCTAAGGACCCTTCATTTAATTCATTTGCAGCTGTCTTAAAAGGAATTGGCGGCGATAATGCGCTTGCCTTAATCGTTGCGGTATTGGCTGGATTTATTGCCATGAGTATTGCAGATCGTCCAGGTTTTGCGCCAGGTATGGTCGGTGGTTTTATGGCGTCAGCAGCAGGTGCAGGGTTCTTAGGCGGATTGATTGCTGGTTTCCTAGCAGGTTACATTGTTGTGCTGCTCAAAAAAGTATTCACATTCGTACCGCAGACACTCGACGGGATTAAACCGGTTCTGCTGTATCCATTGTTCGGTATTTTCTTCACAGGCATTATCATGCATTATATTGTCAACACACCAGTGAAAATGGTGATGGACGGATTAACACATTGGCTTGAATCATTAGGTACGGGAAACCTTGTCTTAATGGGTATTATTTTAGCTGGTATGATGGCAATTGATATGGGAGGCCCAATTAACAAAGCGGCTTACACATTTGGTCTTGCGATGATTGCTGCTGGCAACTATGCACCGCATGCTGCGATTATGGCAGGCGGAATGGTTCCACCACTAGGTATTGCACTTGCAACAACGATCTTTAGAAATAAGTTCTCAAAACGTGACCGTGAAGCAGGGATTACATGTTACTTCATGGGAGCTGCCTTCATCACGGAAGGAGCGATCCCATTTGCGGCGGCAGATCCTCTTCGTGTGATTCCTTCAGCTGTTATTGGTGCAGCAGTTGCTGGCGGATTAACGGAATTCTTCAGAGTGACGCTTCCTGCACCGCATGGCGGACTATTTGTTTTCTGGGTAACAAATCATCCAGTTCTTTATATCATCAGCATCTTAATCGGTGCTGTTGTGACAGCGATTTTACTGGGTATTTTGAAAAAACCAGTCAGACAAGAAGCGTAATGCAGAAGAGAAGCATCGTGTAAAACGGTGCTTCTTTTTGTTTAATTATCAGTGAATTAGGAAAAAATATCTAATTAGATGGTTGTCTTGTGAATTTTTAAATGACATATGATAAAGTAAAGTTATTCAATTCACGTTTCAAGTCTTTTAGCAGAAAGTCTTAGGAGGAAGCAGTATTTTGAACGAAGAAAACAAACAAAACGAAAATGAAATTCAATCTGATGCGAAGCAAGCCAAAACAGAGAAGAAAAGTTCACTATTTGAATGGATCAAAGCCATTTTAATCGCACTTGCGCTCGTCTTGCTCATCCGTACGTTTATATTTGAACCGTATGTGGTGGAAGGAGAGTCAATGGAACCGACACTTCATGACGGGGAAAAGCTGTTTGTCAACAAAACCATTAACTATCTCGGTGGTGTGAAACGCGGTGACATCGTGATTATTAATGGAAAAGATGGTCAGAAGATTCATTATGTCAAACGATTAATCGGCCTTCCAGGTGATACGATTGAAATGAAGGATGATACGCTTTACATTAATGGAAAAAAAGTAGATGAGCCTTATTTAAAAGAGAACAAGGCGCATGCGAAAGAGTATGAAGTGCATTTAACTGGAGATTTTGGTCCAGTAAAAGTACCGAAAAACGATTACTTTGTGATGGGGGACAACAGACTCAATTCCATGGACAGCCGAAATGGACTTGGCCTCATTGAAAAGGATCGGGTTGTCGGGACATCAGAATTTGTTTTCTTCCCATTTGGCGATATTCGACAGACAAAATAAAAGCACCTTCTCATGGGCAAGAGAAAGGTACTTGAACGAGCGACCCTTACAGAAGGGTCGTTTTTAATTTGGTGTGAGCACCGTCACAATGATCACAATCGCAAGAACAGAAGCGAACACAGATCCGATAATGGCTAAAACGGATCGAAACAATCCGATCTTTTGGTTTTCTTTTCCCCGCTTTTGTAAAAAGCGTTTGGAAAAGATGTGAACCAGTGTGTAAATCAGGACAAGCCCAATATAAAGGCCAAAGTCCCTCGCATTAAAGCCTGTTGCAGATAAATAAATGCCCATAAAGAAAATCAATAAACAGTATTCCATCAGTGTGAGTAATCTCAAATCGCCCGAACTCCTTCAATCAATCATTCCCGTTTATTATAGCATAATAGACAAAAAGCCTTCGTTCTTAGCGAGAGACGTTTCTATCAAACGTTATTCATGTTATACTTCATAATGATGAATGAGTGATGGAGGATTAATAAATGATTGCAGTAAATAATGTTAGTTTGCGCTTTGCTGATCGTAAACTATTTGAAGAAGTAAATATTAAATTCACTCCTGGCAACTGTTACGGATTAATTGGTGCCAATGGAGCTGGTAAATCAACGTTCCTAAAAATTCTTTCTGGCGAAATTGAGCCTCAAACGGGCGATGTTCATATGAGTCCTGGCGAGCGTTTAGCGATTTTAAAACAGAACCACTTTGAATACGAAGAGTTTGAAGTGCTGAAAGTCGTCATCATGGGTCACAAACGTCTATATGATGTGATGCAGGAGAAAGATGCGATCTATATGAAACCTGATTTCTCAGATGAAGACGGGATTCGTGCAGCAGAACTTGAAGGTGAATTTGCCGAATTAAACGGCTGGGAAGCTGAAAGTGAAGCAGCGATCCTATTAAAGGGTCTTGGCATTCCAGAAAGCCTTCAATCGAAGAAAATGTCTGAGCTTGGCGGTTCTGAAAAGGTAAAAGTACTTTTAGCTCAGGCTTTATTTGGCAAGCCTGACGTTCTTCTTCTCGATGAGCCGACGAACCACTTGGACTTACAAGCAATCCAGTGGCTCGAAGAGTTCCTCATTAACTTTGAAAATACCGTCATCGTCGTTTCGCATGATCGTCATTTCTTAAATAAAGTATGTACTCATATTGCGGATCTTGATTTCGGAAAAATCCAAGTATATGTCGGTAACTATGATTTTTGGTATGAGTCCAGCCAGTTAGCGCTGAAACTAAGCCAAGAAGCAAATAAGAAAAAAGAAGAACAAATTAAGCAGCTTCAAGAATTCGTTGCCCGGTTTAGTGCGAACGCTTCTAAATCGAAGCAAGCGACATCAAGAAAGAAATTGCTTGATAAAATCTCTTTAGATGACATTAAGCCGTCTTCACGTAAATATCCGTATGTCCATTTTGCACCAGAGCGCGAAATCGGAAATGATGTCCTTCAAGTAGAAGGTCTATCAAAAACAATTGACGGTGTAAAAGTACTGGATAATGTCAGCTTTATTATGAACCGCGAAGATAAAATTGCGTTCTTAAGCCGTAATGAGCTTGCTGTGTCCACTTTATTTAAGATCCTTGCTGGTGAAATGGAGCCAGACAGCGGATCATTTAAATGGGGCGTCACAACGTCACAAGCCTTTTTCCCGAAAGATAATAGTGAATACTTTGAAGGAAACGATGTTGATCTCGTGGATTGGCTCCGTCAATATTCTCCGAATGATCAAAGCGAAAGCTTCCTGCGTGGTTTCTTGGGACGTATGCTTTTCTCTGGGGAAGAAGTGAAGAAAAAAGCAAGTGTCTTATCAGGAGGAGAAAAGGTTCGTTGTATGTTATCAAAAATGATGCTGTCTGGAGCGAATATATTGCTGTTGGATGAGCCAACGAACCACTTAGACCTAGAATCCATTACAGCGCTGAATAACGGTCTCATGAGCTTTAAAGGAGCTATGCTCTTCTCATCTCATGACCATCAGTTTGTTGAAACAGTCGCAAACCGGATTATCGAAGTGACGCCAAATGGCATCGTCGATAAACAAACAACATATGATGAGTTTTTATCAGATCAAGACATCCAAAAAAGACTTGAAGAGCTTTACGCATAACACAAAAAAAGACATCCAAATGTGGATGTCTTTTTTTGATTAAATCGCCCAGTTTCCATTTCGGAAGATCGGTTCGCGTTTCCCGTCTTTTGTGATTCCGTCAATATTCATTTCCTTTGAACCAATCATAAAATCAACGTGTGTAATACTGCTGTTCACACCCGCAGCATCCAATTCCTCTCGTTTCATTTCTTTTCCGCCTTCGATATTAAACGCATATCCGCTGCCGATGGCAAGGTGGTTTGATGCATTTTCATCGTAAAGTGTATTGTAATAAAGAATATTTGAGTTAGAAATTGGTGAATCATCTGGTACGAGGGCAACCTCACCTAGATAATGAGAGCCTTCATCTGTTTCAACGAGAGATTTTAAAATATCTTCGCCTTCTTTTGCTTTCACATCCACAATCCGGCCGTTTTCAAAGGTTAATGAAAACTCATCAATGATGTTTCCAGCATAGCTGAGCGGCTTTGTGCTGGAGACTGTCCCGTTTACACCGTCTTTTTTCGGTACGGTAAAGACTTCTTCTGTCGGCATGTTGGCCATGAACGAAACGCCGCGTTCACTTACGCTGCCAGCACCTACCCAAATATGCTGCTCTGGAAGCTCGATCGTTAAGTCTGTGCCAGGTGCTTCATAATGAAGCTTGTGGTAGTGGCGTTCATTGAGTATTTTGACCTTTTCGTTTAATGACGCATCGTGCTTTTTCCAAGCCTCAACTGGATCTGCTTGATCAGCGCGTGCGACTTTAAAGATTTGATCCCACAATAACGTGACAGCTTCTTCATCTGTATGGTCAGGGAAAATCTTTTTCGCCCATTCTTTTGATGCAGCACCTACGACTGTCCAAGCGACTTTGTCAGATTGAACGTATTGACGATATGTATGTAGTGCTGAACCAGCAGCTTTTTGCTGTGCAGCGATTTTTTTCGAATCAATGCCTCGCAAAAGGTCAGGGCTTTCTGACAGGATGGTAATAAAAGCGCCTCCGCGTTTTGCGATGGTTTCCATCATCTGTGCTTCCCATTCAGGGAATTGCTCAAATACATCTTGCGGTGCATGTTCATACTTTAAACGGGTGAGAACACCATCACTCCAGCGGATATGTACGTTTTTCGCCCCGCGTTCATACGCGTGTTTCGCTACAAGACGAACAAGATGTGCAGATTCAGTAAATGCGGATACAACGACTTCCTGCCCCTTTTGTACATTCACACCGACTTCAACGATGGTCTTCGCATATTGATCTAGTTGTTTTTCAAATGAACTCATAAAAAACCCCTCCTTTAGTCATGTTCATCATATCAGATTTATGACCGAAAAGGAAAATGGGGAGCCCGTTTAAAGCCAAAATAAAAAAGCCGCTTTCGTGCGGCTTTTTTAGCGGTTCAGTTGTTTCACAGGCTGTGCATTAGAAGGCGGCATATGTGAAAACGACAGGCTCATTCCTCCTAAAATAATACCCGTTAAAATGACTGTGACAACGACCCGTTTACCTAAATCAAGCAACATGTTCTTCCTCCTTCACGTTTATCCATTTCTCACGATATGATCGAAATGACAAAAAAAGAAGTAGAACAAGAAGATTATTTTAAAGTTTTTTGCAATTTGTCGATCACTTCTAATGAACGACCTGTTCCAATTGCAACAGATTCAAGGGGATTGGCTGCAATATGGACTGGAACAACAATCTCTTGAGAAAGCCATTCTTGTATTCCATTTAAAAGAGCGCCTCCGCCAGTTAAAATGACGCCGCGGTCTACAATATCTCCGCTTAGCTCTGGAGGGCTGTCCTCTAATGTGGCACGGATCGCTTCTAAAATATGAAGAAGTGATTCACGCATGGCTCCTTGAATTTCATGAGAGACAAGTGTGATCGTTTTTGGCAGTCCTGTCACAAGATCGCGCCCGCGCACTTCTAATGATTCAGGCTCATGCTCAATAAGACCATACCCAATTTCCATTTTCACCTGTTCGGCAGTCCGTTCGCCGATTAATAGGTTATATTTCTTTCTGACAAACGTAATGATATCTTCATCCAGCTGATCGCCGCCAATTCGGATCGAATGACAAGAGACAACGCCGCCAAATGAAATGATTGCAACTTCTGTTGTTCCGCCGCCAATATCGACTACGACGTTCGCAACAGGCTCGTCTACCGGAAGATCAGCACCGATGGCAGCTGCAACAGGTTCTTCAATTAAATGCACATGTTTTGCTCCGCAGTTTTTCACAGCATCGCTGATCGCGCGGCGCTCAACTGCTGTTGAACCAGAAGGTGTACATACAACGACAGTTGGCTTTCTGAAGGTAAACCCGATATTTTTTCCTGCTTTTTTCATGATTTGTTTAAGTAAATCTGTTGTCATATCATAATCAGCGATGACACCGTCTTTCATCGGACGGATCGCAACAATTTTCCCAGGTGTTTTCCCGATCATTTCTTTTGCTTCTGATCCGACGGCAAGTACAGTCTTTGTTTCTGTATCAACTGCTACGACGGACGGTTCATTTAAAATAATTCCCTTATTTTTACTATAAACCAATATGTTAGCTGTTCCTAAATCAATTCCAATTTCGGCATTTTGAAACATGTTTTCACCCAATCTCTATTTTTGCTGTTTTAAACAATTTTACATTTAAAAGTTCAGAGGGTTGATGTCATTTGTGGGGGTTTGTGATCACCTTGAAATGAATCTGTAAAATTCAAGTATCATTTTGACAATCACAATAAATTTTCCCTTTGTTTTTTCTTTTATGAAAAAAATTTTTATAGAGGAGAAACCTTTTAAGAATCTCTTACGTCTACGATATATCAATTGGTGAAAAACAGATTGATCTTGAGCTAATGAAAGAAAGAGGGAACGAAATTGAAATCTATCGGAGTCGTAAGAAAAGTAGACGAACTAGGGCGTATTGTGATGCCAATCGAATTGAGAAGAGCACTTGATATCGCTATTAAAGACAGTATGGAATTTTTTATAGATGGAGATAAAATCGTCTTGAAAAAATATCAGCCAGAGGGCGTTTGTCTCATGACTGGTGAGATTACATCAGAGAACCATGAATATGGAAATGGTCAAATTACATTAAGCGCTGAAGGCGCAGAACTGCTGTTAAAAGAGCTGCAAGAAGCTCTTCAGAAGTAATCAAAATAGCCTGCTCTCTTCCTTTGTGCTGAGAACAGGCTATTTTTCTTTAAAAAAGTTCCTTAAAAATGCCCCATCTCCCTCAAAAAATAAGTGGAAAATGGTACAATTGACAAAGAATCTCAGGGCGGCAGGTGGAATCATTTGAAGAAAACATATCAAGTGCGGATCGTGTTATCTGTTCTTGCATTTATCTTAATCATAAGCTGGGATTTCTTTTATTATCTAGGCGGCTATCAAATTAATTGGCCGCTCGATCTAGCCTTTACAGTCGTTGTGTTAGCAGGGATCTGGATTGTCTCAGGATATGTAGACCGCTTGAATTTACTTGTGTCAGATCTAAATAAGAGAGAAAAAGAAGCACACGAACTGACAGAGCGGCTGAATCGAATTACAGATAACTTGCAAGAAATTGTCTTTGAAACAGATGAAAAAGGGCACATCATCTTCTTAAATCAAGCATGGAAACAAATGACCGGCTATGACATAGATGAATGTCTAGGTACGAAGTACAATCAGTACTTTGATCAAGAAGAAAGAGTTATTCAGCATTTGTCATCTGTCATCAAAGAGCATAAAGATTCAGGGCGGATCGAGCTGCAGCTTCTTCATAAAGAGGGAAAGAAAGTATGGGGAGACGTTCATTATAAGCTCTACTTTGATGAGCAGCACCAGTTTACTGGAGGTATTGGAACAGTTGCAGATATTACAAAACAAAAGCTGGCAAAGCTTGAACTTGAAAGATCAAATCAACAAGTGCAAATGCAGGCGCAAAAGTTAGCCGTTGCAGGACAAATAGCCGCTGGAATCGCCCATGAAGTCAGAAATCCGCTGACCTCAGTAAACGGCTTTTTGCAGCTGATGAAAACACAATATCCTGAAAGAACCGATTATTTTGACATTATCTTTTCCGAAATTAAACGGATTGATTTTGTTTTAAGTGAGCTGCTTGTGCTGGCAAAGCCGCAGTCGGTCCATTTTCAAGAAGTTCAGCTTCATGGACTGTTAGAGCAGGTCATTACATTGCTGAAAACCAATGCAGTCCTTTCGAATATTGATCTCAAACAGCCATTTAAAAAGCAGGATGCCGGCGCTATATTAGCAGACGCTAATCAAATGAAGCAGCTGTTCATTAATTTAATCAAAAATGCCATTGAGGCAATGCCCGAAGGCGGCAGCATATACATATCAACAGAAAAAGTGATGAACGAATGGAAAATTACCATTCAAGATGAAGGAAAAGGGATGTCTGAAGAGGATATTCAGAAAATATATGATCCTTTCTTCTCCACGAAAACAGAAGGGACGGGACTTGGCCTCACCATCTGTGCAGCGATTTTAAAAGATCATCACGGTAGGATGGATGTGGTCAGTGAGCTGGGAAAAGGTACAGCTTTTCATATCTATTTACCTGTGTGGCAAAAATGCAGACAGCAGAAAGGCGAGAGGACGTGATTTCATGAAGGTGAAAGCTTTATTCGTATATGGGACGCTTTTGCAGCATGAAGAGCACCACGAGGCGTATATGAAAGATAGCAGGTCATTAGCTAAATCAGCTTGGATCAGCGGCAGAATCTATGATACAGGTCAAGGATACCCTGCGTGCGTTCTAGAAGAGAAAAGCACAGTATATGGAGAATTGTACGAGGTAACCGCAAGCACGCTGAATAAGATAGATTTTCTTGAGGAAGGGTATGACAAGCAGGTGGTCGATGTCATGACAGACAAAGGGCTGGTGGCGGCTGTTACATACACTTTACCAAAGCAGAAGGCATCATCTCTGAAGGAGATCGAGAGCGGCTGCTGGAAGGAATATAGACTGTGGCAGCAGAAGCCGGCATCCTTCTATTATTTTGCCTATGGCTCCTGTATGGATGATGCAAGATTTAAACTGGCAGAAGTTGATCATTATTTTAAACAAATCATCGGCGGCGGTGCTCTGAACGGCTTTACAACTAGATTTACGTTGGTGAGGCCTGATGGATCAAGAGCAGATATGGTAGAAGACGGCGGAGAAACAGAGGGCGTTTTATATGAGGTTCCTTTTGATGCCATTCGATATTTGTACAAACGAGAAGGCGTCTATGAGGGCACATATCGTCCAGCATTTGTCGATGTCAAAATAGGTGATCAAATATATGCAGACTGTTTAACCTTTCTAGTTCTTCAAAAAAGCGATGAAATTGCTCCGCCAGGTCATTACCGCAGTGAAATTGAAAAAGGAGCAGATCTTTACTTAAGTGAAGCGTTCCGCAAAAAAATTCGCTCGCATATGGATTCGTTAATCAAACCGTAGTAAAATGCATGGTAAGTGAGATAAAAGGAGTCTGAACATGAAAAAGGAATATGCAGTCATTGGTCTTGGACGCTTTGGCGGAAGTATTTGCAAGGCGCTGAGCGAAGAAGGACTTGAAGTCATGGCCATGGATATGAATGAAGATCGAGTGAACGAATACGCGAAAATTGCATCACATGCGGTGATTGGTGATTCGACGGATGAATCTGTTTTAAAAAATCTCGGTATCCGCAATTTTGATCATGTCATCGTTGCGATTGGTGAAAACATTCAGGCCAGTATTTTAACGACGATCATGCTGAAAGAGCTTGGCGTCAAAATGGTCACAGTAAAGGCGCAAAACGACTATCACGAAAAGGTACTAAATAAAATTGGGGCTGACCGCATCGTTCATCCAGAGCGGGACATGGGCAGACGAATTGCACATAAAATCATCTCCAATAACGTATTAGATTATCTTGAGCTGTCAGATGAGTACAGCCTCATTGAAATCGTTGCCAACAGCAGGCTTGCAGGGCATTCTCTTTTAGATCTCGATATTAGAGCGAGATATGGCATTAATATTGTGGCGATTAAGCGTGGAAAAGAAGTGATTGTTTCACCGCTCGCAGATGAAATGATTCAAAAAGAAGATATTCTGATTGTCATTGGGGCAGTAGCCGATATTGGACGCTTTGAAAAACGAGAAATGCAGAACGATTATTAAACACCCTGGGCGGGGTGTTTTTTTATATGATTGTGTACACATGAGGTGGACAGTGAAGAGGGAAGAAGACATTTAAAAGGGCTGTTTTGTTCTGCATAAACAGCTAAAGTCAATCATCATATTATTCATGCAATTATCACTATTCAGAAATAAAAATCAGTCTTTTTATCTGGATGATTTTCTCTAAATGTCATTGACTGGGCAAACAGATTCGTTTACGATAAGAAACATTATATTGTTTACTTGGAGGAGGCAGTGTCGTTGGATAAGGAGCTTTTCAGACATCAAATTGAAGTAGCTGCAAAGAGAAAAAAAGCAGCCCTAGTGATTAAACATGCGAAGGTTATGGACGTGTTTAACCAGGAATGGCTAAACGCTGATGTCGCTGTTGAAAATGGACAAATAGTAGGGATTGGAGAGTACGAGGGAGAACAGGAGCTGGATGCAGCAGGTCAAATGCTTGTACCCGGTTTTATTGATGGCCACGTTCATATCGAGTCCTCTATGGTGACCCCTGCTGAATTCTCCAAAGCTGTCGTCCCGCGCGGTGTGACAACTGTCGTAACAGACCCGCATGAAATTGCCAATGTGTCAGGGATCACAGGCATCCGTTTTATGCTGGAAGAAGCGAGAAAAGCTGCCTTAAATATTTATTTCATGCTGCCATCCTGCGTACCGGCAGTTAGTTTTGAGCGATCAGGTGCTGTTTTAAAAGCGAAAGATTTAAAGCCTTTGTATCAAGAGAAAGAGGTACTTGGTCTTGCCGAGGTGATGGATTACGTCGGTGTGGAGCAGGCTGAAGAAGATATGCTTCAAAAACTGCTTGATGCTCAAAATGAGAATAAATTGATTGATGGCCATTTAGCAGGCTTAACGGACCGATTAATAAACGTTTACCGCACAGCTAGTGTCCAAACAGATCACGAGGTAACAACAGCCGGCGAAGCCCTTGAACGTGTAAAACGAGGCATGTATGTCATGCTGAGAGAAGGCTCTGTTGCCAAAAACGTGAAAAACGTTTTACCAGCTGTGAATGAAAAGAATGCGAGACGTTTTTTCTTTTGTACCGATGATAAACATTTAGATGATTTAATGGCTGAAGGAAGTATTGATGAACAAGTACGTATGTCTATAAAAGAAGGGTTAGACCCATTTTTAGCGTATCAAATGGGAAGTTTAAACGCAGCGGAGTGTTTTGGCCTCAAAACAAAGGGAGCCATTGCGCCAGGCTTTGATGCTGATTTTATGCTTGTCTCTGATCTTCATCAAGTAGACATCACCAGCGTATTTATTGCAGGAGAATTGGTGGCGCAGCATGGAGAGTACAAGCCAAGTGTCGAAAAAATTGCACCAAGTCCAGCCTTATTACAATCTGTTCATGCTATAGACGTTCAAGAGCAAGATCTGTCTCTGCCTATCACAGCTCATCAAAAAATGAATGTCATCCGCATTATTCCAAATCAGCTAGAAACAAAATTAGAACGCATCTCTCCATCAGAAACGAACGGACAATTCACTAGTGATACAGAAAGAGATGTATTAAAAATGGTGCTTGTTGAACGCCATCAAGGCTTATCTGAAATGGGGATAGGGGTTGTCAGCGGCTTTGGATTAGAAAAGGGCGCAATTGCAACAACGGTTGCGCATGATTCTCACAATTTAATTGCGGTTGGCACAAATGATGCTGATATCGTGAAAGCCATTGACGCATTAAAAGAAGCAGGGGGCGGTTTGACGGTTGTCAAAGAGGGTCAGTCTCTTCATACGCTGCCATTACCGATCTCTGGTTTACTTTCAGATCAGCCGGCACATCTTGTAAATGAAAGCCTTCATGCACTCCATGAAGCGTTGAAAGAAACAGGCTTTACATTAGATTTTAATCCATTTTTGACGCTGTCCTTCTTGGCACTCCCAGTCATTCCTGATGTGAAAATGACGACAAAGGGTTTGTTTGATGTCAGAAGCTTTCAGCATCTCCCAATTCAATCATAAAAAGAGAGAAACCGCATATGTATATATGCGGTTTTTTCAATGAACGGTGAAAAAAAGAGACACAGCCAAGCGGCTTGTGTCTCTTTTTGTGATTACACTTCCATAATAATCGGTAAGATCATTGGACGGCGTCTTGTTTTTTCATAAAGGAAAGGTGCAAGGGTGTCAGTAATTTCGTTCTTAATTTCAGACCACTGAGTTGTCTTACGTTCCATTACTTTTTCAAGATGCTTCGAAATTAAATCCTGTGCATCGTTGATCAGGTCTCCAGATTCTCTCATGTAGACAAAACCTCTTGAGATCAAATCAGGACCAGCAGAGATTTTGAATTCTTTCATGTCCATGCTGACGACCACAATAACAAGGCCCTCTTCAGAAAGAATGCGGCGGTCTCTTAAAACGATGTTTCCGATATCGCCAATACCGCTTCCGTCGATATACACGTTGCCTGATGGGATTTTGCCAGCGACACTTGCTTCGTCACCTTTCAATGCAAGAACTTCACCGTTATCCATGATAAAGCAGTTTTCCTCAGGGATGCCGCAATCATTCGCAAGTTTGATATGCGTTTTTTGCATGCGGTATTCACCGTGAATCGGCATAAAGAATTTTGGTTTAATTAAACGGAGCATGAGTTTTTGTTCTTCTTGTCCGCCGTGACCAGATGTATGAATATTATTAAGCGAGCCATGAATGACCTCAGCACCTGCACGATAAAGCTGGTTAATGGTGCGGCTTACACTAATATTGTTACCTGGGATCGGTGAAGATGAGAAGACAACAGTGTCTCCAGGGTTAATGGAAATCTGGCGGTGAGTACCGTTCGCAATACGAGAAAGAGCTGCCATCGGCTCACCCTGGCTTCCAGTACAAAGAATGGTCACTTTGTTTGCTGGAAGGCGGTTGATTTCATTATGTTCAATAAACGTGTTTTTTGGACATTTAATATAGCCAAGATCTTGTCCAATATCAATAGCAGACTCCATACTGCGTCCAAATACAGCGACTTTTCTGCCGTTGGCAACAGCAGACTCAATCACTTGCTGAAGTCTGTGAATGTTTGAAGCAAACGTGGCAAAGATGATGCGTCCATCGACTTTTCTAAAGATGTCATCAATGCTTTCACCTACGCGTCTTTCAGACATCGTAAATTCTGGGATTTCACTGTTTGTACTATCAGATAAAAGACAAAGAACGCCTTCTTTTCCGATCTCAGCCATTTTGGTTAAATTGGCAGGCTCGCCAACAGGAGTAAAGTCAAACTTGAAATCACCTGTATGTACGATGTTACCAGGAGGTGTCTTGACGACAATTCCATAAGAATCTGGAATACTGTGTGTCGTTCTAAAGAAAGACACAGCTGTTTTTCTAAATTTAATGGTATCTTCTTCTTCAAAAATATGAAGTTTTGTTTGTCTCAAGAGACCGTGCTCTTCCAATTTATTACGAAGTAGGCCGATTGCGAGTTTGCCGCCGTAAACTGGAATATTCACTTGCTTGAGAAGGTAAGGGATACCGCCGATGTGGTCTTCATGTCCGTGAGTGATGAAAAGACCTTTGATTTTATCTTCGTTTTTAACTAAGTACGTATAGTCAGGGATGACGTAGTCAATTCCAAGAAGCTCGTCTTCAGGAAACTTAATGCCTGCATCAATTAAAATGATTTCATCTTGAAATTGAACGCCATACGTGTTTTTACCGATCTCGCCTAAACCGCCGAGCGCAAAAACTGCCGCCTGATCGTTTTTAACAAATTTCATTCCTCTCATAGCTCCAATACTTTAAAATTTTCACTTTCTCGTTCATAGTCTAAAAAAGCACCGTCTACAGGCTGAATGAATTCAATGTTGTAGTTATGTTTTTTCAACTTATCGCGTACGTCTCTTTCAGAAACCGCTTCAACGTATAGTGAATCTGTGTGTTCTCTTACAGGTACCTCAGTAGTACTTGCCTGAAAAAATACCTTATATATCATCCAAATCTCTCCTTAAATACCGTATGTTACACTCGCTTATTCTATTATATTAAAAAAACGCGCATAAGAAAAGTCTCTGAGAAAAAAGGACCTTCGGCAAATGTGCGGAAGATCCCTTTAAGCAATCGATTTTTTACGAAGCATGTCCTTCCATTGTCTTCGAATTTTCTTACGCAGACGACGAAGCATCACATGCCGCCTCCTTTCGGGTTGAAGTAAGCTTAACCAGTGTGTTCCGGTCTCTCTATATACTTGTATTATATGATGTTTCTATTGAATGTTACATGGTTATATGTGGGAAATAGGCGCTTTCAAAAGGAATTGGTTTCGAAAGCTGAAATCTTTCTGTATGATGAAAGGGAGTGTGTATACATAACGAAGAGCAGGAGGGCGAGATATGAATAAAAAAGTCATCTTCTTTGATATCGACGGTACTTTATATGACCATGATAAAAATATACCTGAGTCAACGAAGCGAGCGGTTCATTTATTAAAAGAAAAAGGTCATCATCTCTTTATTGCATCTGGGCGTTCTCCTTTTCTGATCCGGCCCATTTTAGAAGAATTAGGGCTTGACTCATTCATTGCTTATAACGGTCAGTATGTCATGTATGAGGGAGACGTTATTTACGGCAATCCGCTGAAGCAGGAGCTGATGGAGCGGATTTATGAGACAGCGGATCGTCATGATCATCCGCTCGTTTTTATGGGAGAAGAAACGATGAAGGCGTCTGTGCCGAATCATCCGTTTATCCATGAAGGAATCGGTACTTTGAAAACAGAGCATCCTGAGCACGATGTATCTTTCTTTAAAGAAAACGACATTTTTCAAATGCTGTTATTTTGTAAGGCAGAAGAGGAAGTGGAGTATAAGGCATTCCGCGAAGAAATTGACCTTGTCAGATGGCATGAGCTGTCAACGGACGTTCTGCCAAAAGGCGGATCAAAAGCTGAAGGAATCAAACGAGTCATCGAAAGACTTCCTTACGATCAAAAGGATACCATTGCCTTTGGAGACGGATTGAATGATAGAGAAATGATTTCGTTTGCTGGAACAGGCGTGGCGATGGGAAATGCTGTGAGTGAATTGAAAGCATTGGCTGATTTTGTGACAAAGCCGGTAGATGAGGACGGCATATTCCATGCAGTGACCCAGCTTGGCCTCATTGAAGAATAAAAAAGAAGACCCTTAGATCGCGGGTCTTCTTTTTATGTTATGATCTGCCGATCGCAACAGAGTTTTCTGGCTCAGCGAACGGCTGATCCTTTTGAATATGATCATAAAACATAATGCCATTTAAATGGTCAATTTCATGCTGAAAAACAATAGCGGGGAACCCTTTTAGACGGATATCAATGTCCTCTCCTTCAAGCGTAGTGGCCTTGACCCTGATTTTTTGATATCGAGGAACAAATCCAGGGATGGCTTCATCAACTGATAAGCACCCTTCACCAGTCGCTAAATAAGCTCTTTTGACTGAATGACTGACAATACGCGGGTTGAACAGAGCATAGCTGTATTCTTCTCCGTCTTCATCCTCACAGTGAACAGCGATCATGCGTTTACTAATATTGATTTGCGGAGCTGCCAATCCAACGCCGGGTCTTAGTCCGTATTTTTCAGCAATGTCAGCATCCTGACTGTTTTTGACGAATTCGATCATGTCAGCTAATTGCTGTTTTTCCTCTTCTGTCGGCGGGAGCTCGACCGCTTCAGCTGTTTGTCTTAAGACGGGATGTCCGTCCCTTACGATATCATCCATGGTAATCACAAAACTTCACTCCTATTTCCTTTGTATGTAAAGTATATAAAATGATACACAACATATGCAATGAAATAAAGAAGACCGGTCCTGTGAGACCGGTCAGAGGCTTAAACAGCCTTAGCAGCAGCCACCGCCGCCTAAGAATGCTGCGCCAACAATGATTAATAGGATGAAAAGCACAACGATTAAAGCGAATGTACGTCCGCCGCCGTATCCGTATCCACCGCCATAACTTGGGTAACAACAGCCGCCGCCATATCCGCCACCGAATCCATACCCGTAACCGCCGTATCCACCATACATACTTCCATGACTATAATTAGACATACTTTTGACCTCCTTTGGAAATACACTTGGCCTCTCATAAGTGAAGGCGAAGCGTGTAATATAAACTATGTATGAATGCACTATTTGTATAGTCATGCGCCTATTGCTTGAAAAAAATCTTCTCCGCCTCATTTAACTGACCTCTTTCCTTGTCACAAACGTCTATAAAAATTATAGTGGTATGTGGAGATGTAAAGGGGGACCTTGTCATGAGACAGATGAAAAGAAGCATGAAAGCAGGTGCTGCTTTAGCGGGGATATGTACCCTTTTGCTGACAGGGTGCGGAGGTCAAAGTCCATTCAATGATATGCAGGACGCAATGACGAAAATGAGTGAAAAAGAAGCATCCTTCGAAAAAGAGCAAGATACACTGCAAAGCTATGAGGAAAAAGAGCAGAAGCTGTATAAAAAAATGATTCAAACAACAAAGGACCATACAAAAACAGTGGCAAGCCTTTCTGATCAGGCGTTAGCATCGGCAGCACAAAGAGAAGAACATTTAAAAACAGAAAAAGTCAGTATGGATGAATCGAAAAAAGAATTGAAAACAGTAAAGGAATCTGCTGCACGATTGCAAGATGCGGATTTAAAAGAGAAAGCAGATCAAACGGTCAAATCAATCGAGAAACGATATGCGTCATATGATCAGCTTTACAAGGAGTATCAAAAGGCGCTGAAACAAGATCAG
Organism: Bacillus sp. FSL L8-0654; assembly: GCF_038629965.1. Classification (NCBI taxonomy): domain Bacteria; kingdom Bacillati; phylum Bacillota; class Bacilli; order Caryophanales; family Bacillaceae; genus Bacillus; species Bacillus sp. FSL L8-0654. Next base: position 1,381,823 of record NZ_CP152026.1, read on the forward strand.
CTTTTGTATCAATCTTTAAAGAAAAAGGATCTAGGATATGAAGAGCTGAAGTCAAAGCTGAAGACCGTGAATCGTTCATATAGCAAAGTCAGAAAAGAAAGTAAGAAGTTCAATCGATATACAGATCAATTGAATGATCATAAAAAGGCTTTGTATAAAGCAGCAGATCAAGGATCGAAAAAGAGCTGAAAAAACAGCTCTTTTTTTATTTTTCGACAAAAACAAACATTTTCTATTGTAGTACAGCAGTACACTCTATACTAGTACAGATTAGGTTGTTTGTTAAACAGATTGATACAGTTCACCATAAAAAGTAAAGCGAATACATTTATTTAAATAAAGCCGTTAAATCAATTGACGGACTATTTTTCTTGTTGTAAACTATTCCTTGTTAACAGAAGTTGTATTAGTTTTTTGTGAACTATCGTTAATACAGTTATAAGGACTCAAAAACGAGTGATCAACCAATGTTTCGACAACGATCTTAGTGGCTATTATATACAGGAGTCATATGAGTATTTTGGGTTATCCTATATCTGTATGTATAAATGGATTCACGACAAATGGACTGTTAAAAGAAAGGAAGAGGTGACTTTAGAATGGCTGCAAAAACAAAAAAAGCAATTGTTGATAGCAAAAAGCAATTTGATGCCATCAAAAAGCAGTTTGAAACGTTTCAAATTTTAAACGAAAAAGGCGAAGTCGTAAACGAAGCGGCAATGCCGGATCTTTCAGATGACCAATTAAAAGAATTAATGCGCCGTATGGTGTTTACACGAGTATTAGATCAACGTTCAATTTCATTGAACCGTCAAGGACGTCTTGGCTTCTATGCGCCAACAGCTGGACAAGAGGCTTCTCAGCTTGCAACTCACTTTGCACTTGAGAAAGAAGATTTCATTCTTCCAGGATATCGTGATGTACCACAATTAATCTGGCATGGTCTTCCGCTAACAAAAGCATTCTTGTTCTCTCGCGGACACTTTGTTGGTAACCAAATGCCTGAAGATGTGAATGCACTTTCACCGCAAATCATTATCGGTGCTCAAATCATTCAAGCTGCTGGTGTAGCTCTTGGTTTGAAAAAGCGCGGTAAAAAAGCTGTTGCAATCACTTACACTGGTGACGGTGGAGCTTCACAAGGTGATTTCTACGAAGGTATTAACTTTGCAGGGGCTTACAAAGCGCCAGCGATTTTTGTTGTCCAAAACAACAGATATGCGATCTCTACACCTGTTGAAAAGCAGTCTGCTGCACAAACAATTGCACAAAAAGCAGCTGCAGCTGGTATCGTAGGCGTACAAGTTGACGGTATGGATGCATTAGCTGTTTATGCAGCAACTGCTGAAGCTCGTGAGCGCGCTGTAAATGGTGAAGGTCCAACATTAATCGAAACTCTTACATTCCGTTACGGCCCACATACAATGGCTGGTGACGATCCAACAAGATATCGTACAAAAGAAGATGAAAACGAGTGGGAGCAAAAAGATCCATTGGTACGCTACCGCAAATTCTTGGAAAACAAAGGCCTATGGTCTGAAGAAGAAGAGAATAAAGTGATCGAAGATGCAAAAGAACAAATCAAACAAGCGATCAAAGAAGCTGACGAACAGCCTAAGCAAAAAGTCACTGACTTGATTGAAAACATGTACGATGTAAAACCATTCAACTTAGTTGAACAGCTTGAAATTTACAAACAGAAGGAGTCGAAGTAAGCCATGGCGCAAATGACAATGATTCAAGCGATCACTGATGCGTTACGCACAGAACTGAAAAATGACGAAAACGTTCTCGTTTTCGGAGAAGACGTTGGTAAAAACGGCGGCGTATTCCGTGCGACTGAAGGATTGCAAAAAGAGTTTGGTGAGGATCGTGTATTCGATACTCCACTTGCTGAATCTGGTATTGGCGGTCTTGCTATTGGCCTTGGACTACAAGAATTCCGCCCGGTAATGGAAATTCAATTCTTCGGATTCGTTTACGAAGTATTAGATTCTGTTTCTGGACAAATGGCTCGTATGCGTTACCGTTCTGGCGGACGCTGGCATTCTCCAGTGACAATCCGTTCTCCATTCGGCGGGGGAGTTCACACACCTGAGCTTCACGCTGACAGCTTAGAAGGACTTATCGCACAACAGCCTGGTATCAAGGTTGTTATTCCTTCAACACCTTACGATGCAAAAGGACTTTTAATTTCTGCAATTCGTGACAACGATCCTGTAGTGTTCCTTGAGCATATGAAACTTTATCGTTCTTTCCGTCAGGAAGTTCCTGAAGAAGAGTACACAATTGAAATCGGTAAAGCTGACGTGAAACGTGAAGGTTCTGACCTTTCAATCATCACTTACGGTGCAATGGTTCACGAATCACTAAAAGCTGCTGAAGAGCTAGAAAAAGAAGGCGTTTCTGCTGAGGTTATCGACCTTCGTACAGTAAGCCCGCTTGATATTGAAACAATCATCGCTTCTGTTGAAAAAACAGGCCGTGCGATCGTTGTTCAAGAAGCACAAAAACAAGCGGGTATTGCTGCAAACGTAGTAGCTGAAATCAATGACAGAGCGATCCTTAGCTTGGAAGCACCAGTACTTCGTGTAGCTGCACCTGATACTGTATTTGCTTTCTCTCAAGCTGAGAGCGTATGGCTTCCAAACCATAAAGATGTACTTGAAACAGCGAAGAAAGTTCTTGAATTTTAATTAAATGACAGAGGGGAAAAGAATTTATTTCTCTTCCCCTTTATCAATTACATGACCGTGTAAATATACACAACAAGGGTTCAACAAAATCTAGGAGGCGAAAAACAGTGGCATTTGAATTTAAACTTCCGGACATCGGAGAAGGTATCCACGAAGGTGAGATCGTTAAGTGGTTTGTTAAACCAAACGACGAAATCAATGAAGATGACGTTTTAGCAGAGGTACAAAATGATAAAGCAGTTGTAGAAATTCCTTCACCTGTTAAAGGAAAAGTATTAGAATTAAAAGTTGAAGAGGGAACAGTTGCAACTGTAGGACAAACAATCATTACGTTTGATGCACCTGGTTACGAAAATCTTCAATTTAAAGGCAGCGAAGAAGAAGGCGAAGCAAAAACTGAAGCTCAAGTACAAGGTACTGCTGAAGCTGGTAACGAGCCAGAGAAGAAAGAAGTAGCACAAGAAGAAGCGGCAGCAGCAACTGGTGCAGGCGCACAAGAGCAAGTAGACGCTGATCCAAACAAACGCGTTATCGCTATGCCATCTGTACGTAAATATGCTCGTGAAAAAGGCGTTGAAATTTACAAAGTTGCAGGTTCTGGTAAAAACGGCCGTGTGTTAAAAGAAGATATCGACAGCTTCGTTAATGGTGGTTCTGCAGCTCAAGAAGCAGCACCTCAAGCAGCTGAAAGTGCGAAAGAAGAAGCAGCTCCTAAAGCGGCAGCAGCTCCAGTTCTTGAAGGAGAATTCCCAGAAACTCGCGAGAAAATGAGCGGAATCCGCAAAGCAATCGCAAAAGCAATGGTGAACTCTAAGCATACAGCTCCTCACGTAACATTAATGGATGAAGTTGATGTAACAAACCTTGTTGCACATCGTAAACAATTCAAACAAGTTGCAGCTGATCAAGGAATCAAGTTAACTTACTTGCCTTACGTTGTAAAAGCTCTAACTTCTGCTTTGAAAAAGTACCCAGTACTTAACACTTCTATCGATGATAAAACGGATGAAGTTGTTCAAAAGCATTACTACAACATCGGAATTGCAGCTGACACTGAAAAAGGCTTGCTAGTTCCAGTTGTGAAAAATGCAGATCGCAAAGCGATTTTCGAAGTTTCTAACGAAATCAATGAGCTTGCAACAAAAGCACGTGATGGTAAATTGGCTCCAGCTGAAATGAAAGGTGCATCCTGCACAATCACAAACATCGGTTCTGCTGGTGGACAATGGTTTACTCCAGTCATCAACCACCCAGAAGTAGCGATCCTTGGTATTGGACGTATCGCTGAAAAAGCGGTTGTTCGTGATGGCGAAATCGTTGCAGCTCCAGTCTTAGCTCTTTCCCTAAGCTTTGACCACCGTATGATTGACGGAGCTACTGCGCAAAATGCCCTTAACCACATCAAGCGTTTATTGAATGATCCACAATTAATTTTAATGGAGGCGTAATGTCATGGTAGTAGGAGATTTCCCAATCGAAACAGATACTCTTGTCATCGGTGCAGGTCCTGGTGGATATGTAGCTGCTATTCGTGCTGCACAGCTTGGACAAAAAGTAACAATCGTTGAAAAAGGAACACTTGGCGGTGTATGTCTAAACGTTGGCTGTATCCCTTCAAAAGCATTAATCAATGCTGGCCATCGTTTTGAAAATGCTAAGCATTCTGAAGACATGGGTATCAAAGCTGAAAACGTAACAGTTGATTTCACAAAAGTTCAAGAGTGGAAAGCTTCTGTTGTTAATAAGTTAACAGGTGGAGTTCAAGGTCTTCTTAAAGGAAATAAAGTAGACATCGTCAAAGGTGAAGCTTATTTCGTAGACAGCAACTCTGTACGTGTAATGGATGATAATTCAGCACAGACTTATACGTTCAAAAATGCAATTCTTGCAACTGGATCTCGTCCAATTGAATTGCCTACTTTTAAATACACAGACCGCGTGATCAACTCAACTGGTGCTTTAGCGCTTAAAGAAGTACCTAAAAAGTTAGTTGTCATCGGTGGTGGATACATCGGTACTGAGCTTGGTACTGCTTATGCAAACTTTGGAACAGAAGTTGTGATCCTTGAAGGTGGAGACGAAATCCTTCCAGGTTTCGAAAAGCAAATGAGCTCATTGGTTAAACGTAACCTGAAGAAAAAAGGAAACGTTGAAATCCATACAAACGCTCTTGCAAAAGGCGTTGAAGAAAAATCTGATGGTGTCACTGTTACGTTCGAAGTAAAAGGCGAAGAAAAAACAGTTGATGCTGATTACGTACTTGTGACTGTTGGTCGTCGTCCAAACACTGATGAGCTTGGTCTTGAGCAAGTTGGTGTTGAATTGACTGACCGCGGAGTTGTCAAAACAGACAAACAATGCCGTACAAGCGTATCTAACATCTATGCAATTGGTGACATCGTGGATGGACCACCACTTGCTCACAAAGCTTCTTACGAAGGTAAAATTGCAGCTGAAGCAATCGCTGGAGAGCCAGCTGAAATTGATTACCTTGGTATTCCTGCTGTTGTATTCTCTGAGCCAGAACTTGCAACAGTTGGATACACTGAAGCAGAAGCAAAAGCAGAAGGTATCGAAATCGTTGCAGCGAAATTCCCATTCGCAGCGAACGGACGTGCACTTTCTCTTGATGCAACTGATGGCTTCATGAAAATGATCACTCGTAAAGAGGATGGTCTAGTGATCGGTGCTCAAATCGCAGGTGTTGGCGCTTCTGATATGATTTCAGAGCTTAGCCTTGCAATCGAAGCTGGAGTGACTGCTGAAGATATCGCTATGACAATTCACGCTCACCCAACATTAGGTGAAATTACAATGGAAACGGCTGAAGTAGCAATCGGAAGCCCAATCCACATCGTAAAATAATGAAACCTATGAAGCCCTCTCCTTGATGGAGAGGGTTTTTTTGGTGCCCTAAACACCATATGAAAAACCCCTCATGAGGTGAGGGGTTTCAGCATGTAGACAAACCCTCGCATTCTTTGTCAGTCCTGCGCGCTGGTGCTCACGAATGTCAAATTCGCTCCGCGCCTGTGCTCGTCCTTCCTAGACTTCAAAGGTTTTCTATCACGCTGAAAAAAAGACAAAGAGCTAAAATAAAGATCATTTTAGCCCTTTGTCAACAATTTGAAACCCCTCATGAGGTGAGGGGTTTTTTCATATGGATATATATAAGTGCAAGGTAAATATCATTAGTTTGTATTGACGCGGTCTAAAGCATGACATAAAGGCGATAAGATCTCTTGTTTACTGCGGACATTTCCTTCCACCTTCACGATCACTTTTTCATCATTGACAAGTAAAATAGCCGGTAATTCGTCCACTTCATTTTTCCAGCCTTTACGATCTTCTTTTACAATCATTTTTGACATTTCCTTAGGGTATTCATTTTTTAAATCGAGGACTGCATCATAATATGGGCTTTCTTTATCAAGGTTTTCTGCATCAGTAAAAAAGAGAATTCTCGGTTTTTGAATATGACGGACTTGGTCGGTCTGATTCGGTATGATATACGCAAATGAGCATGAACTAAGTACAAAGAGCATGGGGAATATAATGAGAAGTGTCCTCATAAAATTCAATCTATTCACCTCAAAATCATTTGGGGTTGTCCCAACATTTTTAGGAGCTTGTTCCCTGTTAGTCACTCTAGTGTATCATGTCCCTTTTGACAATTTTCGATTGTTACTCAATTGTTACAGAATTGATATGAAGCAAAATACAATTGAAACGTTCCCTCAATATGATAAGAAAAAAGCACATATTTATAAAAAATGATTAAATGTGTCATACAATTAACCGTTGACAACTTAAATGTGACATCATATTATAGAAATAAGAAATAGATCAAACGCTTTCAAACTATGAATGAAGAAAAGGGGAATGTACGTGGGTACAATTATTTGTCAAGATTGCAATGAAACCATTGATCAATTTGAAAATGAAAAAGTGACAACGCTATACGGAACATGCGGTCACTGTCATTGCTGTGATGAAGCCTCTGAATAAATAAAAAAGCATGCAGCTCCATTTGGGGCTGCATGTTTCTTTTTTATAAAATTGGTTTTTGTTCCTTAATCACACGGATCATTTCAAGCGTTGAATCTTCAGGTCCTTGGACAGGAAGACCAATTTCAATATTTTTAAAGATATACGATATATTTTCTTCTGTGATAATTTCACCTGGTATAAAAATCGGAATACCTGGCGGATACACCATCACAAACTCTGCGATAATGCGGCCGACTGCTTCCTTAAATGGAACGACTTCCGTTGTAGCGTAAAAGGCGTCACGCGGCGTCATAGCAAGCGAAGGGATCTCAGGCAGCAGCACTTCCGTTACTGCTTGTTTGCCGCTCTCACGAGTAGAGGTTGCGGCAATTTCTTGCATCGCCGTCACGAGCGTATCAATTGTCTCATCTGAATCGCCAGGGGTAACGATACATAAAATGTTGTACAGGTCAGAGAGCTCTACTTCAATTCGATAGCTTTCTCTCAGCCATTTTTCGACATCATGTCCGTTTAACCCAAGGTCTTTAATGGAGATAATTAATTTCGTTGGGTCATAATCGTAAGTGGAAGCTGAACCGAGTACTTCCTTGCCAATGCAGGTAATGCCTTCAATTTGATTCAAGCGGTCTCTCGCTGATTCAGCCAAACGAATGGCTTCTTCAGCTAGTGCCTTTCCTTCAGTGGCTAATCGTTTTCGAGCGACATCAAGTGACGCTAAGAGTAAATAAGAAGTGGACGTTGTCGTCAGCATACTCAAAATTGATTGCACTCGGTCTTTTGAAACAAGCCCTTCCTTCATATTTAAAATAGAGCTCTGCGTAAGAGAGCCGCCGAGTTTATGGACACTTGTTGCTGCCATGTCGGCACCTGCCTGCATCGCAGAGAGGGGAAGCTCATCGTGAAAATGTATATGCACACCGTGTGCTTCATCGACAAGGACAGGCACATCAAATGAATGGGCAATGTCTACGATTGATTTTAAGTCTGCTGAAATACCAAAATACGTTGGATTAATGACAAGCAAACCTTTCGCATCTGGATGCTCAATGAGCGCCTTTTTGGCTGATTCAGGTGTAATACCGTGAGAGATGCCAAGTTCTTTGTCTATTTCTGGGTGAATAAAAACAGGAACTGCGCCAGAAAATACAATCGCGGACATAATTGATTTATGGACATTACGCGGAACGATAATTTTATCTCCAGGCCCGCATACCGTCATCACCATTGTCATGATAGCGCCGCTTGTGCCTTGAATGGAGAAAAACGTATGATCAGCACCGAAGGCTTCAGCAGCAAGCTCCTGTGCTTCTTTTATCATCCCTCGAGGTGAATGTAAATCATCGAGAGGTTCTATATTAATGAGGTCAATGCTTAATGCATTGTCGCCAATGAATGCTCTAAATTCAGGATCCATTCCGGCTCCTTTTTTATGGCCTGGAATGTGAAATTGGACTGGATTGGTTGCTGCGTGTTTTTTTAGTCCAGTATATAAGGGTGTATCATGTTGTGACAATTGCTTTCCCACCTTCATCGAAATACCTGCTATTATTGTGCCAATTACAGCAGATTTCATTGCATAAAACAAAAGAATTATATTATGAACTGATCGGAATGTAAAGCATAAAATCAATCGGTTTCTGATCAAACAGATGCTATAATAAAAGTTCAAATGAGAAATGAGTGTTAAAGTGAGGGACAAGTAAATGGAATATCAATATCCAATGGATGTCGACTGGACGACAGATGAAAAAATTGCAGTCATTTCATTTTTTCAGGCTGTTGAAAAAGCCTATGAAAAAGGAATTGCGAAGCAGGAGTTATTAGATGCTTATAAACGATTTAAAGAGGTTGTGCCATCAAAAGCAGAGGAAAAAACGCATTGTGCGGCGTTTGAAAAGGGAAGCGGGTATTCCCCTTATCGTGCAGTGAAAACCGCAAGAGAGGCAGAAGAGACTGCTATTATACGTATGTAAAAAACGAGCCTATAAAGGCTCGTTTAGCGTGCAGACAAACCCTCGCATTCGGTGTCAGGCCTGCGTGCCGGTGCTCACGAATGTCAAATCGCTCCGCGCCGGTACTCGTCCTTCCTAGACTTCAAAGGTTTTCTATCACGCTGAAAAAGAAGACAAAGGGCTAAAATCAAAATCATTTTAGCCCTTTGTCAACAATTTGAATCGAGCCTATAAAGGCTCGTTTTTTTATACAGATTCTTTCTGTGTGAAGCGGTATAGATACGTCAGCGTGCGGAAGGCATTTTCGATTTTCGATAGGAATTCTTCATTATTCATTTGAACGACTTCCTCTCTAGGCAGCTGAATACCGCACAGAAGCTCGGCTTTCTTCACTGTTTGAACACGTTCAAAAAGCGTTTTCAGCTGTTCGGAATCTAGTTCGCTGTGACGCATGACATCTGGTTTCATATGATCTTTGGACCAAACAAAATCTTGCGGTATTTTCTGCTGGATGGTGTCTAGCTCTTTTTCAAATAGCTGGCCGTACTCACCTTTCACTGGAGATTCATAAATGAGCGCAAACCAGACAAACACATGTGTTTTCCAAAGCCCAATTTGAAAATGAGGGAGCTTTTTATATCCGCGCTTACTGTTTGCAAAAGCAACCCATGTATCATTTGGCGGGTTGACAGATCTTCTAGCATGCTTTGCGACGTGTACAAACATTTCGTCTCCTGTAATAGAAGAAAGAAGTGGTGCAAAATGTTCGCCAAGTGCCTCAAGCTTTGGACGGACTCTTTCTTTTAATACAGTCATTCGTTCATCTAAACCATCAACTGTGAATGTTTCAAAATCTTCATCTCTAAAACGCATTTCACTCATGTTATGCCTCCTGTATCTTTTCGCTGATCATATTTTATCATAGCTTGGGTCAAGCTCAAAAAAAGATGCACCGGCAGATAGAAGGGCGTGGTGCAGCGTTTAAAACCTTTCAATTTGTGGTACATCATTAATAGGTAAAGACACAATTTTCAGAATGTCGTTGCGGTTATGCGATCGCTTCATACGATATAAGCAAGAACCATTTCTCTTATCGATTGAATTTTTATCAATGAAAACTGACAAGGAATGAATCATTCTCTGGAAGGGGCGTTGACCAATGAAGCAAATCGTGAAGCAGGGCTATAGACAGGAGAAGAAAAATCGCATCGCTGTGTGGAGATTAGAGGTTGATTATGAGCTTTCTACGCTTCATGAAGCCATCGAACAAAAAGATGACATCCAAATCGAACGCAGCAAACGAAAGCTTGAGCGCCTAAGAAAAGAATGGGAGCAGCTTCAAGGGTAAAACAGCGTGAGGTAAAAACGAACCAATTCATCGGTTCGTTTTTGTATGAAGCTGCTTTTTTCTTGCTTTTACGTACATAATATCAGTATGCTATTACAAATAGGTCCTACATAGAAAAGAGGTTTACAATCTGATGACAAACTGGGTGGAAATTGACCGTCTTGCAAAGCTCTGGGTAAAAGAAGCAGGAAGCCGTATTAAAGCGTCCATGCAGGAAGGTCTATCAATTGAAACAAAATCAAATCCAAATGATCTAGTCACGAATATCGATAAAGAAACAGAACGTTTTTTTATTGAAAAAATACAGTCGACATTTTCAGATCATCACATTTTAGGAGAAGAGGGACAAGGGGAAGAGGTGACCTCACTCGATGGAATTGTGTGGATCATTGATCCGATCGATGGCACAATGAACTTTGTCCATCAAAAACGCAACTTTGCCATTTCAATCGGGATATTCGAAAATGGTGTGGGGAAAATTGGTCTTATTTATGACGTCATTCATGACGAGCTCTACCATGCCATTAAAGGAGAAGGAGCCTATATGAACGATATCCTGCTCCCTCCATTAAAAGATGTGGAGATTGAAAAAGCCATTGTGGGTATTAATCCGACATGGGCGATTGAAAGCCCTTATTTTAACGCCAAACCATTTGCCCGTCTTGTGCGTGACGTGAGAGGGACACGAACGATTGGATCAGCTGCCCTTGAGCTTGCTTATATTGCAAGCGGCAGAAGTGACGCATATGTCACCTTAAGGCTTGCGCCGTGGGATTATGCAGCGGGCTGCGTACTGCTTGATGAAGTAGGGGCCGTTTACTCAAATATTCACGGAGAACGTCTTACGTTCCTAGACAAAAACAGTATAGTGGCTGGAAATCGATCCATTTGTGAAAAAATCTTGCATGATTACATAAAAGGAAGCGGAAATAAAAAATAAACGACATCACTTCATGAGAATGAAGTGATTTTTTGTTTTTCCTGAAACTTTTTGGTAAGGCGGATGTCTATACGAATGAGGCCTTAATTTCATGTAAAGGATTGTGTATCAATGTTTGATTTGTTTAGTGATTTATCGCTCCATTTTGAAAGGTATTTTATTTTAAATGAGTACAGTATCCACATCATTCAATGGTGTGTACTTGGACTATTTGTCCTGTTCGTGACACTCCCCATATGGAAAGAAAAGAGGAGTAGTTATGTATTTTATGCTGGAATCGTATTAAGAGTTGTTCTGCTTGGCGGGATGACAGTTGAAATGATCCACCAAGTTCTGTCTAGACAGTATACGATCGAAACATTTGAAGTGCTGACAGATTTCATGCAATTTCTCATTTATGGGTATGTCTTGCTTGCATCACTGTACTATGTGATTACTCTTCCTTATTTAAAAAATAAAGGTATGTTCTTTGTTTTTGATTTATCTGTATTACTTCTGCCTTTATGTCAAACAGTGTTTATTGTGTTTGCTGAAAGCAAAAAGTTCTTTCTTAGCGGTGATATGGGGCTAGTATGGAGAGATCTGATCACCATTTTGGTTATGGCTGGCTTTGCCACTTTGGTGCTGCATCTTTTCTTTCGCTTGTTTTGGCACTGGAAGTGGAAGGAATTGCTGTTGTTCTATGGCCTAATTTTTGCAGCCTTGCTTTATATATTTTATCCTTCTATCTCGAAGTATGAGCTCCAATCTTCATTTAAATCGATTGTCATTTTAGCGGCAGCAGCAGGAAGCTTTATGACGATTGATTTGTTATCTGCTTTACTACGGGACAAGCTGAGATTAAGGCAGTGGGGCGCTGGTTGTATAACTGTCTTTTTTCTGCTGTTACTCAACCCGGTTGTCAATATTCCTCATACCATGTTCCAATTTACCAAAACGGAACTGGTAGATACTTTTTCACAAGAATATCGCCCCTTATCTGAAGCAAGTGCAAAAGCATTCGCTTCAAAATTTGTACCAGAGCATCAATCGCTGTATTTAAATGCTAGTCATCAGCCTATCCCTTACCATTACGTGTTTGCAGATGATCAGTATGAAGTGAATATTTCTCCGTTTACAGGTGAATTAAGCGGATATTCTTATCGAGGTCGTGTAGAGGGAAAGGAGATGACCGATAAAGAATATAGGCAAAAGACCATTGAATTTTTCGAAAGAAGCGGAAGGTCAATAGATCTACAGCGTATTCAATTAGCTGTAAAAAAAGAGGACGGTGAGACGAATGTTCTTCTTCTGCCAAAAATGTCTCAGAATGAAGAGGACAGTTTAGCGTTTGCCACTTGGAAAAAAGGGACGCTTCGACAAGCGCGATACGTAAACGCCATCTTTCAATTAAAGGATATAGACGGAATCCGTTTAACAGAAACTGAGATAAAAAACAGGGTCAACAGTATTTATCAAAATTTAAATTTAAAGCCGCCAGCTTATCAAATCACAGGCATTGATGAATTTTATTTTAATTGGCAGCATGAAGTGAGGGTCACAACAAAAGATCAATCGGAGTTTCTGTTTAATGGCTCATCAAAAGGACTCATCAGCTTCAAGTTGTCAAAAGCGTTTCTTCAACAGAAAAAAGAGAACGTCAGCGATGAAGATTTGTTAAAAATCATAGGGAAAAAGCCAAAAGACATAAGAAAAGAAACAGGCACTAGTGAAAGCAAACAATTTACATTTAATCACTCATCACATGTCGTCAATCTGTTTAAAGGGGATGATGGAATTGAGTTGAGAGTACAATCAGATTCTTCAATCCCGCACGCAGTATCTAATCAAGATCGGGAGGAAGTCTATCAGCAAGTACTTAAAAGGTATAAACCATATACGATCTATAAAAAACAAATAAAACCTGTGAAGATGATCGACAAAGAAGGGAACATCGACATTTCATGGCTTGTCATCATACAAACCTTCGGATCAAATGAGCATAAAATCTATGAAGTGAATGGACGAACAAAAGAGGTGCATCGTTTTGACAGATAAAGAAAAACAAGCCATCTTTCAAGACTTATATGAACTGTATCAAGAAGGGGATCTGGGAGCCGAGGCAGCCAGCTGGATGAAGGCACACGAGCAGCAATTTCAGCATGTGGACGCGGGTAAAAAGCAGTCTTCAGCGCCGATGAAAGGTCAGAATGACTATGACGAGTTAAAACGTATGAAAGGGTTTATTTACTCGTTATATTTCTTTTTTATCGTTTTATCGATTTGGATGACTGTGTGGTTTTATTTTTGATGTCCAGACCAGCAGACCAAATTGAAAAAATCTATGAAGAATATTTTCAGGAAATCACTAAATATTTATATCGCCGGACGGGAAATATGGAAACAGCCAAGGACCTTGCACAGGACGTATTTATGAAGGCACTGCATGGATTGTCCTCCTTTAAGGGACATTCTAGTATGAAAACATGGCTTTATACCATTGCGTATCACACATTTGTGAATGATTATCGCCGAAAAATAAAATGGACTTTTACAAACGTAGAGGAAATAGATTTCTTAGAGCAGCAGTCGTTCACGACACCAGAAGATCACATCGAAACACAAACTGACATCGAAAGGCTGTGGCATCATATTTATCAGCTGAAGGATTCCTACCGGGAGGTCCTTATTTTAAGAGATATTCAAGAATTGTCATATGAAGAAGTAGCTGAAATTCTGAATTGGACTTTATCTAAAGTCAAAACAACCCTTCATCGAGCGAGATTAGAGCTGAAGCGAATGCTACATTGTGAGGAGTTCAATAAATGAGCTGTTATTTGATTGAAGAATTGTTACCACTTTATATAGAGGGGGACACAAGTGCAGAAACAAATAAAATTGTTGCAGAGCACTTACAATCCTGCGAGAGCTGCCAACACCTTTATCACGAAATGAAAGAGCCAATAACCTTTATACAAACTCCTGATCTCATGCCATATATAGATGAAAAGGAAGAAAGAAGAAAATTTGAAAAGCGCTACTATGGCAAGCTGTTATATCGAGCAAGTATCGCGTTTTGTATAGGATATGTCGTGATGATCATTCTTTATTGGCTGAAATAAAAAACCCCCATCTGGATAAACCAGGTGGGGGTTTTTCTAGCTTAGCTTAATTTTTCTTTCGCAATTTGAACTGCATCATAGAACGTTTTCAATTGCTCTTGAGGAATTTTCTTAAGCATTTGGTTGAAAACAAGTAATTCAGTAGAGCTGAATCCAAGACCTTTTGCGATTTTTGAATCAATCACAACGTTTCCTTTTTTGTCTAGAACAAGGGCATCACCAGCAAGATCAGCAATTCTGATCACTGATTTGAAAAGCTTTTCGAATTTAGCCGCTTCTTCTTTTGTAAGACCAAGTTCAACAGCTTTTGCTGCATCAAAAACCAATTTCCCTTTTTCGTTTTTAGTGATGCTCTCACTGAAAACGATTGTAAGAACAGCTGCGCGATCTAAGAATTTCTCAGCAGTCGCCGCTTCTTCTTCAGTTAGTCCGAGCTCAACAGCTTTTTTCACATCAAATGTGTAGTTGTTGTCTTCCTCAACAAATGAATTGATGAGAATGTTGATGACACGCTCGTTTTTCTCCAATAATTCTTTAATGATTTGCTGCTGTTCAAAAGGAATTCCTTTGAAAGTTGCAGCGCTTGCTTGCCCAGGAGCTACTGTTGTGAAAGTAAGAATGATAGCTAAAGCGAAAAATACAACAGAGCTGAGCGATTTGCTCAAAAACTTCTTCATGCTTCTTTTCTCTCCCTTTTCTGTTAAATTTTGTTGCAAGAAAAGCATACCATGAGAAACTTTGTGGAAGAATAGGAAAATTGTAACTTTATGTTTGATTTTGGAGAACTATAAAAGTTCTTGTCGAAAAATGGAGGGGTTCAGATTGCTTACTTTTGTCAATTCTTCAAGATACGTTCCGTCTGATGAATGGAGCTTTCATAGGTGATTTGTCTTGTTTTTACTCAAAATAAAAAGCCTTCTACATGTAGAATGTAAAAGGCTTTTACCTAATTTTATGATTGCACGTTTAATTTTCTTTTTAATGTAAATCCTGTACCCATGAAAATCATGGCGAATACAATGCTTAGACATATACCCAGTATGTTTTTTTCTGCAAGAGTTACCCCAATAAACGCCATACTGACAACTGCAAGTAATGCACATAATAATAGAAGCCATTTGATTTGTTTCATATGTCCCCATCCCTTTTTTTAGAGTTAATATAAGTTTACAGAAAAACGATCGGCATTTAAAGGGGATTGTGATATAATATGAAAGTTATCTAATTATTTTAGGAGATGAAAATGTGAAACTTCGAAAAGACCTTCGCAACATCGCAATTATTGCCCACGTTGACCATGGTAAAACGACGCTTGTTGACCAATTGCTCCATCAAGCTGGTACTTTCCGTGCGAATGAAAATATCGCTGAGAGAGCCATGGATTCAAATGATTTAGAGCGAGAGCGCGGTATTACGATTTTAGCTAAAAATACTGCGATAAATTATAAAGATACACGCATTAATATTTTAGATACACCAGGACACGCCGATTTCGGTGGTGAAGTTGAGCGTATCATGAAAATGGTAGATGGTGTACTCCTTGTTGTGGATGCTTATGAAGGCTGTATGCCTCAAACACGCTTTGTGCTGAAAAAAGCACTTGAGCAAAACTTAACACCAATCGTTGTCGTCAATAAAATTGACCGCGACTTTGCTCGTCCGGCTGAAGTAGTCGATGAAGTGATTGACTTGTTCATTGAATTGGATGCAACAGAAGAACAGCTTGAGTTCCCAGTTGTCTATGCATCAGCAATCAATGGTACAGCAAGTAACGATGCGAGCAAGCAAGATGAAAACATGGAATCTTTGTTTGAAGCTATTGTGAACCATATTCCTTGCCCGGTTGATAACCATGAAGAGCCGCTTCAATTCCAAGTGGCGCTACTTGATTACAATGATTATGTTGGCAGAATTGGAATTGGCCGTGTATTCAGAGGAACAATGCAAGTAGGACAGCAGGTAGCCTTGATGAAAGTCGACGGCACTGTGAAACAATTCCGCGTGACAAAGATCTTTGGTTTCCAAGGGTTAAAACGAGTGGAAATCAACGAAGCGAAAGCGGGAGATCTTGTCGCTGTATCTGGAATGGAAGACATCAACGTAGGTGAAACGGTTTGTCCGGTAGAACACCAAGAGGCACTTCCAATCCTTCGTATTGATGAGCCGACACTTCAAATGACGTTTGTTGTAAACAACAGCCCATTTGCAGGCCGTGAAGGAAAATACGTGACATCACGTAAAATCGAAGAGCGTTTAGAGCAGCAGCTTCAAACAGACGTCAGTCTTCGTGTGGATCCAACTGATTCACCTGATGCTTGGGTTGTTTCTGGACGCGGAGAGCTTCACTTATCCATTCTCATTGAGAATATGAGACGTGAAGGATTTGAATTACAAGTATCGAAGCCAGAAGTTATTGTAAAAGAAGTTGATGGTGTTCGATGTGAGCCTGTAGAGCGCGTTCAAATTGATGTACCAGAAGAGCATACTGGCTCTGTTATGGAATCAATGGGTGCAAGAAAAGGTGAAATGATTGACATGATCAACAATGGTAACGGTCAAGTTCGCCTGATCTTTACAGTGCCATCACGTGGTTTAATTGGATATACAACTGAATTTCTTTCATTAACTCGTGGTTTTGGTATTTTGAACCATACTTTTGACAGCTACCAGCCAATGCAGTCTGGTCAAGTTGGCGGACGCCGTCAAGGTGTACTTGTTTCAATGGAAACAGGTAAAGCGACTGCTTACGGAATCCAAGGTGTTGAAGAGCGCGGTGTGATCTTCGTTGAGCCGGGTACTGAAGTATACCAAGGGATGATTGTTGGAGAGCATAACCGTGAGAACGACCTTGTTGTAAACGTAAGCCGTATGAAACAACAAACAAACGTACGTTCAGCGACGAAAGATCAAACAGTTAGCATGAAAAAACCTCGCATTATGTCACTTGAGGAATCTCTTGAGTACTTGAATGAAGACGAATACTGTGAGGTTACACCTGAATCAATTCGTCTTAGAAAGAAAATTTTAGACAAAAACGAACGTGAGAAAGCAGCGAAGAAGAAAAAGCTAGCAGGATTATCTTAATTCCATGAAGAATTAAAAAGATAGAACCCTGAAAGATAAGGGGAGGGAATCTTTTTGAATGATCAGGAAGTAAGTGAAAATCTATCCTTTTTCGCGATGCTGTTTCGTGTCGATGAAAATCCGCAAACAGGGATGTGGCTCCTATATGGCACCATCCTTGTTTTAGCGATTATTGTTTTTAAGCTCGGCTTTGCAAGACGTTTACCGATTTTAAAAGCGCTCGTGATTTATTTGTTTTTGATTTTTGGCTGCACGTTTCTCACATTTCTAGGTATCTTCCTGCCAGTAGCGGAAGGACTGGTTGTGGCAGCTGCCATTTTGATTATTTATAAAATACGGCTGCATCGTGCGAAAAAAGAAGGAACAGTCAATACGTAAAAAAAGACCTGAACATGTGTCAGGTCTTTTTTTTATGTCTTTTGTTCTTTCTTTCCTTTTTTCTTCTTTTTCTCTTTTGTCGCAGGATCCTGATAAAGAGAGAATCTGCCGGTTTTGATGCGAGCTTCTGTCTTTATTTTAATGCGTTCTTGGCAGTCATCGCACATATATGTATGAATTGGCCGGTTTCTTAACCGTTTCGCAACGAGTGTATCATCATCAATGGTTTCAAGCTTTTCACATAATGAGCACTTCACTCTCATCATTTTCACCTCACTTTAATGCATTTATTATAGCATGTTTTCCAGCCACTTAAAATCAGCGTAGAAAAAGGCTTATATCACAGGAGATATAAGCCGTTCTCATTATTTCTTCTGATTCATATGATGGTTTGATTGGTCGTTCTGATTTTTTTCTAACTGCTTTTGATCCTGTTCTTTGAGCTGATTATTCGGATCATTTGTCGGATCCTTTTCGTTACGGTCGATCTCATTTTTCGGCATCTCAGGCATCACGCGGCCGACAATGGCAGCCAGTTCATCCATAATACCGCTTACCGGACGGCCTGCTTGAATTTCTTTGCCCATTTCTTTTAAACGGCTGACTGTATCCGGATCAGCAACCACAACAGCATTTGCACCTTCCGGGTCATTTCTCAGCGCTTTTGCAACTGAATATTTAATGGTTTCTACTTTGCTTCTATCTAAATCATCTTTTACATCAATACCAACAACAGCATAACGGCCGATGACGATTGCCGTTGCATCATTGACATCTGCTACGTGCTCTGTCACATTGACAAGATGCTCCGCAACATCTGTGGATGGGCGGGCTTGATCTGTCTTTTTCTTCGATGAGTCAGACACCCTTACTAAGTGCTGGCGTCCATCTTGCTTGTCCAGCGCCTCTGGCTTTTCCTGCTGCTGGCAAGCGCCTAACAGAATGATCGTTTGAATCATGAATAATGTCAAAAATAGTCGCATTTATATTCCCTCCTTCACAAACTGCATGATTTATTTTATTGTTGAATTAACCTTCTAACTTTATTCATGAAAACATATATTTTAACAATCGTTTTGGGAAAGACAAGGATGAATGAAACCCCGATCAGGAGGCGAAGGACCTGAGTAAAATTTATGTATTAGACACAAATGTGTTATTACAGGATCCGAATTCAATCTTTTCATTTGAAGACAACGAGGTCGTCATTCCGGCCGTTGTGTTAGAAGAAGTAGACTCGAAAAAGAGATACATGGACGAGGTTGGGCAAAACGCCCGGCGCGTCTCACGTTTAATCGACGGTTTGAGATCGAAAGGGAAACTGCATGAAAAAATTACGCTAGAGTCAAAAGGGACGCTGCGCATCGAGCTGAATCACCGCTCTTTCCATGAACTTCAAGAAATTTTTATTGAAAAAACGAACGATAATCGGATTTTAGCGGTCGCGAAAAATTTGAGCTTAGAGGAAGAAACAAAGCCTCACGGCCGGCCTGTCATTTTAGTCAGTAAGGATGTCTTAGTCAGGGTAAAGGCAGATGCTATAGGTCTCCAAGCAGAGGACTTCTTAAGTGACCGTGTGCTGCAAAACGAAGACATTGATAACGGCTATCATGAGCTCTATATTCCGACCGAGCAATTGAATACATTTTATAAGCAAAGTCAATTGCCGATAAAAGAAGTCACAAGTGCACCATTAAACCCTCATCAATTTGTCATTATGAAGGGGAATGAAGGCGGTTCTGCTTTAGGAATGCTTGATCAAAAAGCAGAGCATGTGAAACGGCTTATTTATGATCAAGAGCATGTTTGGGGAATCCGTCCGAAAAATGTTCAGCAGACGATGGCCCTAGAGCTGCTATTGCGACGTGATATTCCGCTTGTGACATTGATCGGAAAAGCGGGTACTGGTAAAACACTCCTTGCACTTGCTGCCGGATTAATGCAGACAGAGGATCTCGGCATGTTTAAAAAACTGATCGTAGCCCGTTCCATTGTCCCTGTTGGCAAGGATTTAGGCTACTTGCCAGGTGAAAAGGAAGAGAAACTCAGACCATGGATGCAGCCGATTTATGACAACCTGGAATTTTTATTTAATACAAAAAAACCTGGTGAACTTGATGCGATTTTGGCGGGAATTGGTTCTATTCAAGTGGAAGCTTTAACGTATATCCGTGGAAGAAGTATTCCTGATCAATTTATCATCATTGATGAGGCGCAGAATTTAACGAAACACGAGGTAAAAACATTATTAACGCGCGTCGGAGAGGGAAGTAAAATCGTGCTGATGGGGGACCCGGAGCAGATTGATCATCCTTATTTAGACAGCTTAAATAATGGGCTTACGTATGTCATTGAGCGGTTCAAAGGTCAGCAAATATCTGGACATGTCAAGCTTGTCAAAGGAGAAAGGTCTGGACTTGCACAGCTTGCAGCTGATTTGCTGTAGTCCAGACCCTCTGTCTTATGTAATGATGAGCTCTTTGACACCTTTTATCGGCTGAGTGAGGTTGGACTGATCTGCGAAATAAACGTGGATTGGTCCTTCTTCAGTCATCGGCTTCCCGTTTTGGCTGAAGTGTGCAATGCTTTCCATTGCCTGAGAAAGCGGAACAGCAACTGTCTCTGTTTCTGTGACAAATTCGCATGTGTCTGCATGTTCAAGCGGTTCTGCATTTTTCAGCATATCACCCAGCTTCATCCCGAAGCTGCCTGTGATGAGTCTTTCCTTTTCGTACTTCTTCTCTGTTTTTAAAGTGGGTGGAAGTGTTTGTCCTTCTCTGATCACCCGCTCTTGGTCAAGCTCCTGATCCAGCTGACTTTCTTCATTTGCCGTGCTTTTTTCAAAAAATGAATCCATTAAAAATTTGCGGTCATCAAAAATCCATACACTTGGATCAATGGTGATCTTGTACTTTACGTTCCCCTTAATTTGAATGATGCTCATGTTCAAGACAACCCCTTTCCAACATAAATTATAGAAGTTTTCGCCTGCTTTGTCACTTTCATAAACATGCTTTTCCTTGTACACACTAATCGTACATGAAAGATAGGGAGGATGTTGGGCATGGCATGTCGTGACAATGAAGAGCTTCAGCGATTTGTAGAAGAAGCAAAAAAAGTGGCCAAAGGTGGCAAAGTAGCATCCTATATTCCCGCTCTCGCCAAAGCGGATCAGACGGATTTATCTGTGGCTGTGTACCATGTGAGTAATACTTGCCACTCGGCAGGAGATGTAGATAAACGCTTTACCCTGCAAAGTATTTCTAAAGTATTAGCCCTTGCGCTCGTGCTTTCAGAAGAAGGGCCAAAAAAAGTCTTTCAATTTGTTGGACAAGAGCCAACAGGTGACCCGTTTAATTCAATGATTAAGCTGGAAACAGCAAGTCCGAATAAGCCGCTGAATCCAATGATTAATGCAGGAGCGCTTGCAGTCACAAGCTTAATAAGAGGAGCGACTCCGCAAGATCAGCTGAACCGCTTGCTCCGCTTTATTAGAGAGCTCGCAAATGACAAAAGCATTACATACTGCAAGGAAACAGCCGCATCCGAATTTGAGACATCGATGATTAACCGGGCTATGTGCTATTATATGAAGCAATATCATATTATTAGAGGGAACGTAGAAGAGGTCATGGATGTGTATACGAAACAATGCGCCATCATGATGAACAGCTTAGATTTGGCGAAAATTGCTTGTGTTTTTTCATTAGATGGCAGACATCCAGAGACGGGCAAGCAAATTCTTTCAAAAGATGTCGCTAGAATTTGTAAAACCTTTATGGTGACGTGCGGCATGTATAATGCAAGCGGGGAATTTGCCATTAATATCGGCATACCTGCCAAAAGCGGTGTTTCAGGCGGGATTATGGGAGCGGCACCATATGATTTTGGGATCGGAATTTTCGGTCCTGCCCTGGATGAAAAAGGGAATAGTATTGCTGGGATTAAGCTGCTTGAGCTCATGAGTGAAAAATATGAGATGAGTATCTTTTAATGAGAAATGTCTTCTTTTTATTTTCACAAAGCGAACTGTACAAATCTGCTTGCAATTTTGGGCGTTTCGCTTTATGATAAATAGAAGAATTAGGTACTCGCCTGGGGAACGGAGGGATACTTTTGGCGTCAGAAATTTTAGTCGATCATCGGCAAAAAGCACTGGCTTTATTAAAATTGGATGCAGATAAAATTTTAAAATTGATCCAAGTGCAAATGGACAACTTAACGATGCCGCAATGTCCTCTTTATGAAGAGGTTTTAGATACTCAAATGTTCGGATTATCGAGAGAGATTGATTTTGCTGTCCGGCTTGGATTAGTTGATCAACATGAAGGCAAGAAACTACTCGATAAACTTGAGAGAGAGCTTTCCGCACTTCATGATGCGTTCACAAAAAAATAACGATTGAAAACTCAAACTTCCACAACATAAGTTTGAGTTTTTTTGTCCCTATTTTCTTTTGATGGATTGACAGCAAACGGACTTGATTCTTTCATGAATGACGAACAATATAAAAGAGGTAAAACGGGATCAAACGGAGAAAATGTAGTAGAATAAGAACAGCTAAGAAGATATCAAGCAGTAGAAACAGACGTTAGGAAGAGGATTATATGTTAAAGAGAATGCTAAAATCGTATGACTACTCATTATTGTTCGCCATTATCTTAATCAGCGCATTTGGTTTGGTTATGGTGTATAGCTCAAGTATGATTACATCTGTTATCAGATACGATGCCGCGCCAGATAACTTTTTTAAGAAACAGCTCTTATTTATGATTGTTGGAGCAGTCATCTTGATCTTTACAGCATTAGTTCCATATCAGCTGTTTTCAAATAAGAAATTCCAGATTGGTATGCTGCTGATTTCAGTTTTTTCCCTCATCTATGTGTACTTTCTCGGTCATGTTGCAGGGAACGCAAGAAGCTGGATCAAATTAGGCCCTTTTAGTCTTCAGCCAGCTGAATTTGTGAAGATTGTCGTCATCATCTATCTTGCTGCGGTGTATGCCAAAAAGCAGCATTATATTGATCATATTTTAAGAGGTGTCACGCCTCCAATCGTGATTGTCTCTATCCTGTGCGGATTTATCATTTTGCAGCCAGACTATGGGACAGCCTTTATTATCGGCATGATTGCCCTTGCGATGATTTTATGCTCAGGCTTTAGCGGCAAAACGCTTGCGAAGCTGCTGGCGCTATTTAGTGCAGTGATGGTCGTCGTGACCCCGTTTATTATTCTTTTTTGGGATAAAATTTTCACGCAAAATCGTCTCGGACGTTTTGAGAGTTTCCAAGATCCATTTAAAGATGCAGGGGCTACTGGGCATCAATTGATTAATTCATATTATGCGATTGGATCAGGCGGCTTTTTTGGACTCGGTCTAGGGGAAAGTGTTCAAAAGTACGGGTATCTTCCAGAACCGCACACAGACTTTATCATGGCAATTATCTCAGAAGAGCTTGGCTTTTTCGGCGTGTTTTTTGTTCTCGCTCTTCTTGGTTTCATCGTCGTGAAAGGTTTTTATATTGCGAGAAAGTGTGAAGATCCGTTTGGAAGTTTGCTTGCAATAGGAATTTCCTCCATGATTGCGATCCAAACTTGTATCAATTTAGGCGGTGTTTCAGGACTTATTCCAATTACTGGGGTGACACTTCCGTTTATCAGCTACGGGGGATCGTCTATCATTTTACTTAGCATCTGTATGGGAATGCTGCTGAATATCAGCATGTTTACTGAATATAAAGAGCGTTATAAAAAGAAAAAATCAATGAGCAAACCATCGGTTGAAAAAAATGGATTGCAGAAAACTTTGAATCTTTAGAAAACAAAAGTGTACAGTTTTCATTTCTTCCTTTATTATAGAGTACATATAAAATTTTAAGGGATATGGAGGAGTGAGAATGTCACAGAGAACAATTCAAAAGGTTCTAGTTGCAAACAGAGGGGAAATCGCTATCAGAGTCTTCAGGGCCTGTACGGAGCTCAACTTACGTACAGTAGCCATTTATTCCAAAGAAGACTCGGGCTCTTATCATCGCTATAAAGCTGATGAAGCATATCTAGTTGGAGAAGGGAAGAAACCGATTGATGCCTACCTCGATATCGAGGGGATCATCGAAATTGCAAAACGAAATGACGTGGATGCGATTCATCCAGGCTACGGATTTTTATCCGAAAACATTCATTTTGCAAGACGATGCGAAGAGGAAGGCATTCAATTTATCGGTCCAACTTCTCAGCATTTAGATATGTTTGGAGATAAAGTAAAGGCGAGAGATGAAGCGAAAAAAGCTGGTATTCCAGTCATTCCAGGAAGTGACGGACCAGTTGATTCGGTCGAAGAAGTCGAAAAATTCGGTGAAGAATACGGTTACCCGTTTATTATTAAAGCTTCACTAGGCGGCGGCGGCCGGGGTATGCGCATTGTCAGATCAAAAGAAGAGCTGAAGGAAGCCTATGACCGTGCGAAGTCAGAGGCAAAAGCTGCTTTTGGAAATGACGAAGTATACGTTGAAAAGCTGATTGAAAATCCAAAACATATTGAAGTGCAGGTGATTGGAGACAATCACGGCAATATCATTCATTTATATGAGCGTGACTGCTCTGTTCAAAGGCGGCATCAAAAGGTCATTGAAGTGGCGCCAAGTGTGTCTCTAACAGATCAATTGCGTGAAGATATTTGCGAAGCAGCTGTCCAGCTGGCCAAGAATGTATCGTACATTAATGCAGGGACTGTAGAATTCCTTGTTGCAAATGGAGAGTTTTACTTTATTGAAGTCAATCCAAGGGTGCAGGTAGAACACACGATTACAGAAATGATCACAGGTGTCGATATCGTTCAAACCCAAATTCTTGTTGCAAAGGGGCATAACCTTCACAGCAAAGAAGTTGGTATTCCAAAGCAAGAAGATATCTTTACACACGGCTTTGCCATTCAATCAAGGGTCACAACAGAAGATCCTTTAAATGACTTTATGCCAGACACAGGAAAAATTATGGCCTACCGCTCAGGCGGGGGATTTGGTGTACGTCTTGATACAGGGAACAGCTTCCAAGGTGCGGTCATTACACCTTATTACGACTCACTATTGGTCAAGCTGTCTACATGGGCGCTCACGTTTGATCAAGCGGCTGCTAAAATGGTCCGAAATTTACAAGAATTCAGGATTCGCGGGATTAAAACTAACATCCCATTTCTTGAAAATGTGGCTAAGCATGAGAAGTTCCTAAAAGGGGAATACGATACATCATTTATCGACTCAACGCCAGAGCTATTTAATTTCCCTAAGCAAAAAGACCGTGGAACGAAGATGCTGACTTATATTGGTAACGTTACCATTAATGGGTTCCCGGGTATTGCGGAGAAAAAGAAGCCTCATTTTGACAAGCCAGACGTACCGAAGCTTCCTCTTAATCAAGAGATTCCGTCTGGGACAAAACAATTGTTAGATACGCATGGACCTGAGGGACTTGCCAACTGGGTAAAAGAACAAAATAACGTCCTTTTAACTGACACAACCTTTAGAGATGCGCATCAGTCTCTGCTTGCGACACGCTTCAGAACACATGATTTAAAGAAAGTTGCCCAGCCGACAGCAGGTTTATGGCCAGAGCTGTTTAGTATGGAAATGTGGGGCGGTGCTACATTTGATGTTGCGTACCGTTTCTTAAAAGAAGATCCTTGGGAACGATTGAAAGAGCTTCGTCAAGAAGTGCCAAACACGCTGTTCCAAATGCTGTTAAGATCATCAAATGCTGTCGGATATACAAACTATCCGGATAATGTGATCAAAGCATTTGTAAAAGAATCAGCCGAGGCAGGCATTGATGTGTTCCGTATTTTCGACAGCTTAAACTGGGTCAAAGGCATGACGCTTGCCATTGATTCTGTTCGGGAATCAGGCAAAGTGGCAGAGGCGGCGATTTGTTATACGGGAGATATTCTTGATCCATCTCGTCCAAAATATGATCTTGATTACTATGTATCTCTTGCAAAAGAGCTTGAATCTGCCGGCGCGCATATTTTAGGTATTAAAGATATGGCGGGGCTATTAAAACCGCAGGCAGCCTACGAGCTAGTCTCTGCTTTAAAAGATGAGCTTACGATCCCTATCCATCTTCATACGCATGACACGAGTGGAAATGGACTGTTCACCTATGCAAGAGCGATTGATGCAGGTGTTGATATTGTGGATGTTGCCGTCAGCTCTATGGCAGGACTCACATCGCAGCCAAGTGCAAGCTCACTTTATTATGCTTTAGATGGTCATGAAAGAAAGCCAGACATGAACGTCCAATCTGTCGAACGCCTTTCTCAATACTGGGATTCCGTCAGAAAATACTATCATGAATTTGAAAGCGGCATGAATTCGCCTCATACAGAAATTTATGAGCATGAAATGCCTGGCGGTCAATATAGTAACTTGCAGCAGCAGGCGAAAGGTGTCGGTCTTGGCGAGCGCTGGAATGAAGTAAAGGAAATGTACAGACGTGTGAATGACATGTTTGGTGATATTGTAAAGGTAACACCATCCTCTAAAGTAGTTGGAGATATGGCACTTTATATGGTGCAAAATGATCTAACAGAAGAAGATGTTTATGAAAAAGGCGCAACACTAGACTTCCCGGATTCTGTTGTGGAATTATTTAAAGGCTATTTAGGCCAGCCGCATGGCGGATTCCCAGAAAAGCTGCAAAAGCTGATTTTAAAAGGGGAAGAGCCTCTTACTGTCAGACCTGGTGAGAAGCTGAAGCCAGTGGACTTTGAAGACATTAAGAAGCAGTTCAAAGAATCTCATGACCTGACGTTAACA
The DNA here is from genome assembly GCF_038629965.1 of Bacillus sp. FSL L8-0654. NCBI lineage: Bacteria > Bacillati > Bacillota > Bacilli > Caryophanales > Bacillaceae > Bacillus > Bacillus sp. FSL L8-0654. Next base: position 1,408,144 of record NZ_CP152026.1, read on the forward strand.
GAGCAAGACGCAATTGCGTATGCCTTATATCCGAAAGTCTTTTCTGAATTTGTCCAAACAGCAGAAAGCTATGGTGACATCTCTGTTCTTGATACACCAACGTTCTTCTACGGGATGAGGCTTGGAGAAGAGATTGAGGTAGAAATCGAAAAAGGAAAAACCCTGATTGTCAAACTCGTATCAATTGGTGAACCGAATCCAGATGCCACGAGAGTTCTTTACTTTGAGTTAAATGGCCAGCCGCGTGAAGTGGTGATTAAGGATGAAAGCATCAAATCCTCCGTTCAAGAAAAAATGAAGGCGGACCGTTCAAATCCAAATCACATCGCCGCATCGATGCCAGGCACTGTCATCAAAGTACTCGTGGAAAAAGGGCAGAAAATTTCACAAGGTGAGCATTTGATGATCAATGAAGCCATGAAAATGGAAACGACTGTACAAGCACCATTTTCTGCGGTCGTAGATGAAATACATGTGACAAATGGAGAGCCGATTCAAACCGGTGATCTGTTAATCGTATTAAAGCCTGAATAAGAAGTGAGACACATCCACCGTGATGTGTCTCAGCGTGTAGACAAACCCTCGCATTCTTTGTTAGTCCTGTGCGCTGGTGCTCACGAATGTCAAATTCGCTCTGCAAAAGTAGCTGTACTTCCTAGACTGCAAAGGTTTTCTATCACGCTGAAAAGAAGACAAATGTCTAAAAAAAATCATTTTAGACATTTGTCAACAATCGGAGACACATCCACCGTGATGTGTCTTTTTTGAGCGCATTAAAATGTGCAGCAGCCAGTGAGAGTGATTACACTATAGAGTGAGGTGAAGAAAGTTGGACAACATTGTTGTGATTTGGTTTCGCCGGGATATGCGATTAGATGATCATATCGCCTTGTCAAAAGCGATCACATATGCAAAAAAACACGAGTACAAATTATTTGCTCTTTATCATCTAGATCCATTTTTTACTGAAATGGACCTCGATTTAAACAACGAACATTTTTTTCAAAGCTTGGCGCATTTTATCAAGAAAGCAAGAGAATCTCAAATGTATATTCACCTTCTCTATGGCGATGTCTTGCGTGCCTTTCAGCAAGTTATCGATGTGTATGACATCAAAGCTGTCTTTTTTAATGAAGATCAAGTGGGAATCGGTCAAAAGCGTGACCATCAAGTAACCGATTTTTTAGAAAAGAAGGGCATTCATGTTTCAAAATGGCAAGATACACACCTTCACGGGGCGCAAGATATTTTAAAAAGGGATGGCACTCATTATCAAGTGTTTACTCCATACTATCAATCATGGCGAAAGCAAGAGAAGCAGCCTGTGATAAAAGTTGACAAATCATTTCTCAATAGCGCTCATACGATTTGTGATGAGTCACTTTCACACAAAGGGAATGACAAACTACGCAGCATAATCATGAGATGCTCAAGAAAATTTGATCAAATCGGCTCACACAAAGCGATGAACACGCTGCATGACTTTATCCAAAAAAGACTAACACGTTACCATGAAAAACGAGATATGCCATCTGTTTTTGGAACGAGCAAGCTGTCACGTTTCTTGAAAACAGGGACTATCTCAATTCGAACGATCTTTTATGCGGTACATGAGGAAGCACTGTTTGAAGACGAGGGCAGAGAAACCTTTATCAAAGAGCTGGCGTGGCGAGATTTTTACCATATGATTTATGCTCATTATCCAGAAATGAAAGAAAAAGAAATCAATTCAGCGTTTCAAGGGATGAAATGGAATGAAGATGAGACGCTGTTTGAAGCATGGTGTAAAGGTGAAACAGGCTTTCCTCTCGTTGATGCAGGGATGAGACAATTAAATGAGGAAGGCTGGATGCATAATCGTTTAAGAATGGTCACTGCCTCATTTTTAACAAAGGACTATTTGATTGATTGGAGAAAGGGAGAAGCGTATTTTGCAAAAAAGCTTGTGGATTATGATGAGGCTTCGAATATCGGAGGATTTCAGTGGGCAGCTTCTGTTGGGACAGATGCCGTGCCGTACTTCCGTATTTTTAACCCAACGACCCAGTCAAAGCGGTTTGATCCAAGCGGGGAATATATTAGAAGATATGTACGAGAGCTAGAGCATGTTGAGGAAAAATGGATTCATGAACCAAGTAAAATGCCGATAGATGAACAACGGAAATCGAGCTGTGTGCTGGGTGATACATACCCGCTGCCGACAGTTGATCACAAGGAAAGACGCAAAAAAGCCATCTCGCTATTCGAAGAAGCAAAACGACAATAAAGAATCCCCCTCTCTACATGAAAGGGGGATACAATTTTTATCTAAATGGCTCTTTGCTTTCATATTTAAACCGGGCAATAAGTAAGCAGAAGTAGCATAGCACCCCAAACAAACAAGAAATAAAGAATGAATGAGCCAGCGCGTAACCAAGTGCAAGCTGAGAATAAACAGACATCACACCTGAAATGGCTTGAAGTGTAATGAGAATGGCTGAAATGATCCATCCATAATACAGCTGCTTCTGTTCTTTATAATGTTTCAGGGCATGGAACATAGCGACAAATATCCAGACGAATAAAAGAAGTGCTGCTGCTCGGTGAGACATTTGAACCCACTGATTAAAATACGCTGGAAGCGCACCGTCTTTTGAACAAAACGGGAAGACAGAACAAGCAAGGCTTGACTTTGTATGTCTCACATAAGCGCCCGTATATACCACGATATACGTATACGTGATCAACCCATAAATATGGAACTGCATTTTTTTGCCGATATGAAGCGGCTTCACAAGCTTTGTTTCAGATCTGGTTGCTTCAAAGACAAGAAGTGCAAGCAGTAATACTGAAGCAAATGAAATGAGTGAAATACCGAAGTGCAGTGCCATCACAAGTGCGTTAGAACCAAATACGACGGCAAGAGCTCCTAACAGCGCTTGAAGCATTAAAAATATAATGGACATGATGACCAAAAATTTGGTTTCACGGAATACTGGACTAATTTTTTTCCAGCATAAGACCGCCAGTGCCAGAACAAGAATGGTGGAAACCCCTGTTGACATGCGGTGACTCCATTCGATGATGGAAGCGGGGTTCATTTCAGGAAAGAAACGACCGTGGCAAAGGGGCCACTGTCTACCGCAGCCAAGACCCGAACCGGTTTTCGTCACAAGCGCACCGCCAATCAGCACGATCAGCATCACAAACGTTGTGATCACGCTCAATAGCCTTAAAGCAAATTTCATCAAATTATTTCACCTTCTCTAAAAAACTTCTGATGTAAATGAAAACCTCACATGCTCTCAAGTTTAAGCCAAATGCGTGTTCTGTTGCAATTCATAATGACCAAAGTTCACAAAAAAATGATATGTCAGTTCACAAAGTTTACAGATTTAGAGTGCTTGATCTTTCTTTGACAGTCTGATAGAAATAGAGGAGAGAATATTTCATTTTGCACCGCCTTCTGAAACACACATATATCCTAATAAATTCACGAAAAGTTCACAAATAACTTCAAGTTTGTCGTTTATTATTTAATAGGATGTTTTTTTACAGCTGTTTATCTTGTATGATAGAGTTGTAATGATTTTACGTGTCATTCGTTCGTTTGAAGGTTTGGGCAAGGGAGGTTATACACATTGGCAAATTCCAAAACAGCCGCGGAAGCAGCTATTCATGGACAAATAGAAGAAACAACAGCGTGGAAAGATTTTCTTGCTCTGATTAAAATGGGCATCGTCAATTCCAATTTCATTACGACATTTACTGGAATGTGGCTTGCTTTTTATTTTACAGGTATGAGTTTTCTTGGAAATCTTGATATTGTGCTGTTAACAATGATTGGTTCTTCTCTTATTATTGCCGGTTCATGCGCAATTAATAATGCGTTTGACCGTGATATTGATATATTAATGGAAAGAACAAAAACAAGACCGACGGTTACAGGTAAAATTCAGCCGGGGCAAGCGTATGCATTTGGCATTCTGCTTGTTGTATTAGGACTCATTATGCTTCTGATGACAACCATTACATCAGCAGTGATTGGATTTATTGGAGTCTTTACTTATGCGGTTCTTTACACCATGTGGTCTAAACGCCATTACACCATCAATACAGTTATCGGAAGTGTATCTGGCGCGGTTCCGCCATTAATCGGCTGGACAGCTGTCACAGGTACAATCGACACAACGGCTTGGGTTTTGTTTATGATTATGTTCATTTGGCAAATCCCGCACTTCCTGTCACTTGCGATTAAGAAAACGGAAGATTACCGTAAGGCGGGCATTCCAATGCTGCCAGTTGTTTACGGCTTTGAAGTCACAAAACGTCAGATCATCATTTGGACAGCATGTCTTCTACCGCTTCCATTTTTCTTAGGTGGATTAGGATGGCCGATTGTCGCACTTGGTACATTGCTTAATATTGGATGGCTTGTTATTGGCCTTATGGGCTTTAAAATGAAAGACATCATGAAGTGGTCGACGCTCATGTTCGTTTATTCATTAAACTACTTAACCATCTTTTTCGTAGCGATGATTATTATTACACTATTCTAGAGTGAAATACACTTTGATCACAACAAAACAATGGCTATATCTTATAACACAACATTTTCTAACAACTATGAAAGCCGCCTGATATTCAGTTCTATTTAGGCGGCTTTCTGTTTATACATAGATGGTATTTTGAGTAAAAACATCATTTTTTTATGAAAAGAGGAAATGTAAGTGCTTTTATAAGAGGCGGGGGTTATGCATGGGTGAGAAGTGATTTTATAAATAAGAGGTAAAAAGCGAAAGGCAAAGGAGATCAAGCAAAAGGGGTTGGGACAAATTATGATAAGAAAATGGCGTGTTTATTCACTGTTTCTCTTACTGACGCTCGTTTTGGCGGGCTGTGGTGAACCATACTTATCAACACTCAGGCCTGTTGGGGAAGTAGCAGATAAACAGTTTTTCCTAACGGTACTGAGTACACTCATTATGGTTCTTGTCGTCATTGTTGTATCGATCATTTTCTTTTACGTCATCATTAAATTCAAACGTTCTAAAGTGGGAGAAGATACGATTCCAAAGCAGGTGGAAGGGAACCGCAACCTGGAAATCACATGGACAGCGATTCCGATTCTTCTACTCATTATTCTCGTTGTACCTGTTGTGGCATACACGCTTGAACTAGGGGATACAAGCGCTATGGATAAGAAAAAACGAGATCCTGAAAAGACACTTGTTGTCAATGTAAGAGCCAGCTTATATTGGTGGGAATTTGAATACCCTGATTATGGGATTGTCACAAGTCAGGAATTGATCGTACCAACAGATCAGAAGGTATATTTTAAGCTGAAAGCGTCCGATGTCAAACACTCATTCTGGGTTCCATCGGCTGGCGGTAAAATTGATACAAACACAGATAATGAGAACAAATTTTATTTAACCTTTGACTCGAAACGAACGAAAGATGCAGGGGAATATTTCTACGGGAAATGTGCGGAGCTGTGCGGGCCGTCACATGCTTTAATGGACTTTAAAGTTAAAACGCTTTCTCAAGATGAGTTTTTAGGATGGACGAAAAAAATGGCTGATTACAAGAAGCCTGAATCCACAAAGGATCTCGCTTTAGAGGGCGAGAAGCTATTTAAAGAGAAAAATTGCTTAAGCTGTCACGCAGTAGAGCCTGGTGACAAGCGGCCGGAAGCAGCAAGGACTGCACCAAACCTTGCGACCTTCGGAGAGCGGACGAAAGTAGCTGGAATTAAAGACATGAACAAAGAAAATGTGAAAGCATGGCTGAAAGATCCAGAAAGCTTTAAACCAGGTAATAAGATGACAGGAACGTACCCTAAATTAAATGACTCAGAAGCAGATGCACTTTACGAGTATTTAAAAGGTCTTAAAATCGAGTAACAACTAGAGCAGATATTCAAGAGGGTATGTGATCGATGTGAAGTTTTTGTTAAGAGCTCCCGAATATGTCACTACAACCGAGAAGTCGTCATCTGTCAGACATAGTCTGCTTAAAGGATCGTGAAGAAAGACATCTATATGAAAAGGGGCAAATGGGAGATAAGAGGGGGATTTCATGGTGAGTACAATAGCTAAAAAGCGGGGGTTTGGCGCTGTCTTATGGGATTACTTGACAACGGTTGACCACAAAAAAATTGCCATATTATATTTAGTGGCAGGGGGATTTTTCTTTTTGGTTGGCGGCCTAGAAGCGATGTTTATCCGTATTCAGCTAGCCATCCCTGAAAATGATTTTGTCAGTGCAGGGGTTTACAATGAAATCATGACGATGCATGGAACGACAATGATTTTCCTTGCAGCTATGCCGCTGTTATTTGCATTAATGAATGCGGTAGTACCAATTCAAATTGGTGCACGTGACGTAGCATTTCCGTTTGTGAATTCACTTGGTTTTTGGTTATTCTTTTTCGGAGGAATTTTCTTAAACCTTGGATGGTTTATGGGCGGAGCACCTGATGCAGGCTGGACTGCATACGCTTCGCTCACGCTGAATTCAGAAGGTCATGGAATGGATTTCTACATTTTAGGTTTACAGATCGCGGGTATTGGTACGCTGATTGCAGGAATTAACTTTCTTGCAACGATTATTAATATGAGAGCGCCTGGTATGACGTATATGAGAATGCCGCTCTTTACTTGGACGACATTTGTCGCCTCCGCACTTATTTTATTCGCATTCCCTCCGCTGACAGCAGGGCTTGCGATGCTGATGCTTGATAGAATGTTTGACACGAGCTTTTTCAATCCAGAGCTTGGAGGAAATACAATCATCTGGGAGCATTTGTTCTGGATTTTCGGACACCCGGAAGTATATATCTTGATCCTGCCGGCATTCGGAATCTTCTCTGAGATCATTCCGGTGTTTGCAAGAAAAAGATTGTTTGGTTACTCGTCCATGGTGTTCGCTACTGTATTGATTGGTTTCCTTGGATTCATGGTGTGGGCGCATCACATGTTCACTACGGGGCTTGGACCTATCGCCAATGCGATCTTTGCTGTAGCGACCATGGCAATTGCGGTGCCAACAGGAATTAAAGTATTCAACTGGCTGCTCACGATATGGGGCGGTAATGTGAAGTTTACAACGCCGATGCTTTATTCTGTTGCCTTTATTCCGTCGTTCTTACTTGGCGGGGTAACTGGGGTCATGCTTGCAGCAGCTGCAGCGGATTATCAGTTCCATGATACGTATTTTGTTGTGGCGCATTTCCATTACGTCATTATCGGCGGGGTTGTATTCGGTATTCTAGCAGGTGTGCATTACTGGTGGCCGAAGATGTTTGGAAAAATACTGAATGAGAAGCTTGGGAAAATTGGCTTTGTGCTGTTTTTCATCGGTTTCCATTTAACTTTCTTTATCCAGCATTTTCTCGGTTTATGGGGCATGCCGCGCCGGGTCTTTACATTCCTGCCAGGTCAGGGTCTCGAGCTTGGGAACTTAGTCAGTACGATTGGGGCACTGTTTATGTTTGTAGCTGTTGTGATCATGCTGATTAACATCATCTGGACAACAGCAAAAGGAGAGCGGGTATCGAGTGATCCTTGGGGAGATGGAAGAACACTTGAATGGGCAGTGTCTTCGCCTCCGCCAGAATACAACTTTAAACAGCTGCCGCTTGTGAGAGGACTAGATCCTTTATGGATTGAAAAAATGGATGGTAAAAAAGGAATGACAGCATCTGAACCGCTCGATGATATTCACATGCCGAATAACTCCATTTTGCCTGTCATTATCTCATTCGGTCTATTTGTGTCAGCGTTTGGTTTCATGTATCGTCAAGAGCACAGCTGGGGGCTTCCGGTGATCTTCATTGGTCTTGGTATTACGTTTGCGACCATGCTGGTTAGGTCTTTGAAAGATGATCATGGATACCATATTCACAAAGAAGATTTGACTGACGACGATGATAAAGGGGTGAAAGCATAATGGAACCACAAAAAATGACGGCGGAAACCTTTCCGGCTTCTCCTGAGAAGGCCACGTTAGAAGGGAAGAATAAGTTTGTCGGGTTCTGGCTGTTTCTTGGAGGAGAAACCGTTCTGTTTGCATCGCTTTTTGCCACTTATTTGGCGCTGAAAAACTCAAATGCAGGCGGAGCAAAAACAACTGATATGTTTGACCTCACACTTGTCTTTATTGCCACAATGCTTCTATTAACGAGCAGTTTAACGAGTGTGTATGCCATGTATCATATGAAAAACTTTGCCTTTAAAAAAATGCAGCTTTGGCTTGGTATCACGGTCCTTTTAGGTGCTGGATTTTTAGGCGTTGAGATATATGAGTTTTATCACTATGTGCATGCGTATGAATTTACGATTACCAGCTCTGCTCTTGGTTCTTCCTTCTATACTCTTGTAGGAACTCACGGAGCTCACGTCGCCTTCGGACTTTGCTGGATTACCGCTCTCATGATCCGAAATATGAGACGCGGACTCGATTTATACAATGCGCCGAAATATTATGTGGCTAGTCTCTATTGGCACTTCATTGATGTTGTGTGGGTCTTCATCTTTACCGTTGTATATTTAATGGGAATGGTGGGATAAGAATGGGAAATAAAAACACAAATCAGTCTAAAGTCGACCTTGTATATCGTAAAAAGAAAAATGCCGAAGAAATGAAGCATCAGCTCATTTCTTTCGGCTTGATGATTGGATTAACATTTGTTGCGTTTTTAACGATCGCCTCAGAAGACGTTGGGAATTGGTTCGCAGTACCATTTATTTTACTGCTTGCAGGCATTCAGGTGGCTTTTCAGCTTTATTATTTTATGCACATGAACCAAAAAGGGCATGAAACACCCGCCTTGTTTCTATACTCAGGTGTGTTTGTTGCGTTTATTACCGTATTAGCCTTTTTGACCATTATATGGTGGTAAACCCGCTTTGCCCTTGAAGGAGGCGCAGCAATGGAGAACTTAGAAATATTCGGATTTCGGGCATTATGGAGCCCTTATTATTTGACTTGTATTGTGATAGCAGCTGCTCTTTATCTGCTTCTTGTGACAAAGGGAAAGCACCGTGCGACGGTGAAAGAGAAGACGTTATTTCTGACGGGGCTTGTTCTGTTATATGCTGTGAAAGGGAGCCCAATTGATTTAATGGGGCATATTATGTTTAGTGCACATATGGCGCAAATGGCGGTGCTATACTTAGTCATCCCGCCTCTCCTTATTACAGGATTGCCTCCAGCCATATGGGAGCGGATCATTCAAACACCAGGTATTCAAGCTGTTTTCCGTTTGTTTTCCAAACCTTTAATTGCACTGCTTGGATTTAACGGATTGTTTTCGCTGTATCACATTCCGCTTGTGTTTGATTTTGTGAAAACAGATCCGTTTTACCACGCATTGATGACGGTGGTTATTTTTATCGCTGCCTTTTTCATGTGGTGGCCGCTTGTCCATAAAGTCCAAAGTCAGCCGCAGATCACAGGCATTTTGAAGCTTGGATATATCATGGCAGACGGGATATTGATGACTCCGGCCTGCGCACTCATCATGTTTAGTGAGGCACCGATTTATGCAACCTATTCAGATGCAGGCGCCTGGATACAAGCACTGCATTTATGTGTGCCAAGTGATATGCTTGCTGGCCTTGCTCTCACTGGCCCTGATATGTTCCACACCTTGCCGCTGCTAGAGGATCAGCAGCTAGGTGCCATTTTAATGAAAATTATTCAGGAGATTGTGTACGGCTCTATTCTTGCTGTTGTCTTCTTTGACTGGGCAAGAAAAGAAAGAGCGAAAGATGCCGTACCAGATGCGCTTATTCCGAAATATGAATAAAAAAAGCACAGCCATCTGGCTGTGCTTTCATCTAGGGCTAAAATAAAGAATATTTTAGCCCTTTGTTTTATGCTTCAGCCGTCATGGCTTCTAGTTTTTCCTTCAGCTGTGCAAGTGTTTTTTTGCTCGATTGGATGAGAGACTTAGGGAATTCTTCGCCTTCGCCGTATTCAACGCCATGTGGATAATAGTGTTTTCCAAGTAATGGTGTTAGAAGCTGAATGTGTGCCTTTTTGGCACCGACATCTCCTTCAGTAGCGTAGCCGGAAATCCGTAAATAAAAGGTTCCCTCTACCATGCTGTACTTTCTGTCGTACGTCACACGCTCATAATCCCATTGATCGGCTCGTACAAATCCTTCGCTTTCCATAATGAAATCTAATTTATTTAAGTCAGCTGATACCTCTTCAATCCCCGTACCTTCAAACTTCACCCAAAACCCCTCCTTATAAAATTTCCCTTTACTGACAATCATAGTATGAAAGCGTTAAACTTTCAACTGTGAAAGGTATGTTCTTTTATAAGCTGGTTACAGTAATAAAGAAAATAACGGATGGAGGAATCAACGTGAAAACGAAAAAAATCAAAGATATTATGACAAAAAAAGTAGTGACATGTCAGCAAGATGACAATACGTATGAAGCAGCAGTCAAAATGAGAGATGCTGATATCGGTGCCATTCCAGTGGTTGACGGAGATCAGCTCGTTGGGATAGTGACAGACCGTGACCTTGTGCTTAGAGGCATTGCAGAAAAGAAGCCAAACTCACAGGAAGTGGGCTCGCTGATGACAAAGGAAGTACTAACAGCTGAAGAAGATGCAACACTTGAAGAAATTGTCCGGCTCATGTCAGAGCATCAGCTCCGCCGCATTCCTGTTGTTAAAAACGGCGCATTAACAGGGATTGTCGCTCTAGGAGATTTATCAGTCGAAGATTTATCAAATGATCGCGCGGGAGAGGCACTGACAGAAATCTCTCAACAGGATCAAGATCATGGACAAGGATTTCTTCATTAAGAGGGGCATATTTTAAATTCGTGTTAAATAGGCTGTATTGTCGTTGATAAATGGAGCAAGTTTTGTTTAAATGACAGTAGAAGGTACTTTTTGTACCTTGCCAATTTAACGGAGGTGTTTATTTGAAAACTGTGCTCAAAACACTCCTCATCCTCCTGATTATATCTGGAACGTACGTTCTGTTTATTCAATATGGATCTTCACCAGAAAAAGAAAACAGCAATGAACCGAAGGTGTCTAATGAAGAAACATCTAGCGATAAGCCGATCAACATCCCAAAAAAGGGACTCATGTCCTTTATGGGGAAATCTTCAAACGAAGTGCTTAAACAGCTGGGAGAACCAGATCGCATTGATCCTTCCGCATATGATTATGACTGGTGGATTTACAACCAATCGAAGAAGCACTATATTCAAGTAGGGGTAAAGGATAGTAAAGTGGTGACCTTGTTTGCAACAGGAGACGGACTGAATGTAGAACCGTTTAAAATCGGTCAAGCCACAAGTGAAGTATTTAAGAAAACACAAATTGCACCTTACATTCATGTAGAGGATGAACAAAATTCATACCGCTTTGAATTCTCAGAAGATGATATGAATACAAGACCCACTGTGAAAGTGGGAGATGATGTGTATGTTCAGCTTTACATGGATAAGTTTGAAAGCACCCTTTCAAGTATCAGGGCCTTCAACGCAGATACATTTGTGAAACAAAAGCCGTATGAGGTGGTCTATCGAGGTCAATTGATAGAACCTGAGGCGATATCAGGTGAAAAGTGGAAAGATATCGAAGCTTCCAGTCAAAAACAAATTTTTGATATGACCAATATTATCCGCCATAAGTACAACCTGCCGATCTTAAAGTGGGATGATGAAACCTCTGAAGTGGCCTTCATGCATAGTGAGGACATGAAAGAGAATCATTATTTCTCCCATGAATCTAAAAAATACGGTACGCTGAAAGACCGGTTAGAAAGAGGCGAGGTGGGCTTTCAGCTCGCAGGTGAAAACATTGCTTATAACTATGTCGATGGACCCGCAGCGGTAGAGGGCTGGCTCAATAGTGAAGGTCACAGGAAGGCGTTATTAAATAAAGATTACACGCATCTTGGCGTAGGGGTAAAAGAAAAATATTACACCCAAAATTTCATCAAGAAAACATCTTAAACGAAAGCAGCTGCATGGTCGCAGCTGCTTTTTTGATGGTTAAAAAGAGGCTCACCAAAACAGATGCTGATGTATATAGTATAGTAGGCATTTGTATGGGGGGTGAGGATATGACAAACAAGCAAAAACAAACATCCATTGATGAATTTAAACAATTCGTCAGACGCCATCCGAAGTTAATTCAAGAAGTGCAATCGCAAGAAAAAAGCTGGCAAAGTGTATACGAGAATTGGGTCATGTTTGGTGAGGAAGATGAGATGTGGTCACCTTACCGGCAATCGAAATCTGAAGATGCGAAAGAAGAAAAAGCCTCTAAGCCAAGTGAAACAGGAAAAGCAGATTTTATGTCTAAAATGGTTTCTGCTGTGAAAAAAATGGACGCTGATCAAATGAATGAACAGATTAACAAAATGAGCCAGTCTATTTCCTCTTTACAAAGCTTACTCGGCCAATTTTCATCCAATGGTTCAAAGAAAGGTTCATCTGGAGGCAGTCAGCACCCATTCTCCTTCAGGAAAGATTAAGTGAAAGGGGATGCTTCTGGTGCGAAAAGAAGTACAGGAATTTGTCATGGCCGAAGAGGAGCGAATCAAATTCATAAGGCAGCGTCCTATCTGGTACAGACAGCTGACGCGGCATCCTGAAAATCTAACGTCCTTTGAATTAGATAAAATGAACTTTTACGAAAAAACCATTCCTCATCGTGTGAGTCAGTTGAGCAATAGCGTCCAAATGGCTGAAATGATGATTCAAATGTTCCAAGCAATGCGCAATCAAAATGGAGCCGGCTGAGGCTTTTTTTGAGTTGATTAAGATGTCTATTTCCTGAGCATCCTATAAAAGTAGATGAAAGGAGAATCAGATGATGAAATGGATGCTGTCAATAGGCGCATTGCTTTTTCTTGTTACCGGGTGTCAAAGTCAACATGGAGAAGAGCAAGTGATTAAGCAAGACCCAGCAGTACCAGTCATGCAGCAGGCCCAAAGCGAAATGAAGCAGCAAGGCTTTTTGAAATACAAAGTGCAAGGGTCATCTGTCTATATAGAAAGTACACTTCAAGATTTTCATCTTCAGCCAGAGCGTCTGAAAAAGAACGAGAAGGCGGGATATTTTACAGTGTATGTAGACGGGAAACGTGCAGGGAATGAGTATACCGCGGCATTTGTGGTCAAGCATCTTTCAAAAGGAAAGCATAAAATGACCGTTGTGCTGAATTCCCGTCATCCAGAATATAAACAGAAAAGAGAAACATGGGATGTATTTGTTACGTAAAAGCATTTTCTGATCCATAGGTTTCGTGGTAAACTATGAATTGGAGGTGCAACATTTATGTATGCGACAATCGAATCTGTGGAGCTCCAAGAGGAAGCAAATCAATTGGCTGCCATGATTCTTCAGTCGGAGGAGGCTGAACATTACCGCAACTGCTTTAAGCGTCTCCAGCAAGACGAAGAAGCCCAACAAATTATTGCCCATTTTACAAAAGTAAAAGAGCAGTATGAGGATGTGCAGCGGTTCGGCAAGTATCATCCGGACTATAGAACGATCTCAAAGGAAATGCGTGAGGTCAAAAGAAAGCTAGATCTTCACGATACAGTGGTTGATTTCAAAAAAGCAGAAACAGCGATTCAATCCATCTTAGATGAGATTAGTATTGAAATCGGTCAAGCTGTATCAGCATATATTAAAGTTCCAACAGGGAACCCATATTTTGATGGTCTATCATCATGCGGCGGCGGCTGTGGATCAGGTGGCAGCTGCGGCTGTAAAGTATCTTGACGAGACTTGAATGTCTCGTCTTTTACATAATGAATGAAAAGAATTGAAAAGCGGCAGGTGAAAAGATGGAAACCAAACGTCAAGGGATGGTTGTCTGGCTGCATTCGTTAAAGCAGTCAAAAGCGCTAAGAAAATTCGGGAATGTTCACTATATTTCAAGGAAAATGAAATATGCCGTGATCTATTGTGATATGGATGATCTTGAGCGCCATATGGCTAAACTCAGCTCGTTACCATTTGTGAAACGTGTTGAGCCTTCATATAAACCTTTTATTAAATTAGAGTACGAATCCAAATTGGACAAAGCAAAAGAGTATGATTATAAGGTGGGCTTTTAAAGACACAAAAAAATCCCCGCGGCATCACCCGCGGGGTCCTTCTATTCTTAATGATTCATTAAGGAGAAGGCAAAGGGAGAGGAGAAACCGGAGGAAGAACTTATGGGGAAACGTAAGTCTTCTCCGCGGTTGGCAACAGCACCACATCAGATGCTGTTATAAGTAGTATGACCCCGGATTTCTTGATCTATACATAGAAAATGAATGAATATCCGCGCATTGTTCCTTGAGGAGTGATGTGGTAAGATAATGTTGAATTTTTTGTCATAAACAATGACGAATAGAAGCAAGCAGAAAAAGTGGTGGAAAAATGAGAGTCATCTCTGGAACGAGAAAAGGCCGTACACTTAAAGCGGTACCAGGTCAATCAACAAGACCGACGACAGATAAAGTAAAAGAATCAATATTTAATATGATCGGCCCGTATTTTGATGGCGGATGGGCTCTTGATTTATTTGCAGGAAGCGGTGGTTTAGGGATTGAAGCGCTTTCTAGAGGATTCGATCATTGCATATTTGTTGATCGAGATATAAAGGCGATTCAGACGATTAAAGGAAACCTGAATCAATTGTCGCTAATGGATCAAAGTGAAGTGTTTCGAAATGAAGCAAAGCGTGCACTCGCAGCTGTTGTGAAACGAGAGGAATCCTTTCAAGCCATTTTCCTTGATCCGCCCTATAAAGATCAACAGCTAAAAGCACTTCTTGAAATGATTGACGAGCACGCCTTGTTAACAGATGACGGCGTGATCGTGTGTGAGCATGATAAAGATGTGAAGCTGCCAGAAGAAGCAGGGCAGCTCCACATCACAAGGCAGGAACTGTACGGATTGACTGGTATTACGATCTATAGAAAGCGGGGAAATTAGCATGGGGAACATAGCCGTTTGTCCGGGCAGCTTCGATCCAGTTACATTGGGGCATTTGGATATCATCAAAAGAGGTGCAAAGATTTTTGATGAAGTGTATGTATGTGTATTAAATAACTCATCTAAAAAACCGTTATTTACTGTTGAAGAACGGTGTGAGCTTATTCGCCAAGCGACGAAGGAGCTGCCAAATATTAAAGTTGAATCGTTTCACGGCCTGCTTGTTGATTATGCAAAGCAAAAAGAAGCCAAAGTCATTTTACGCGGATTAAGGGCTGTGACGGACTTTGAGTATGAGATGCAAGGCACCTCAATGAACAAAGTGTTAGACGATGAAATTGAAACGTTTTTTATGATGACCAACAATCAGTATTCCTTCTTAAGCTCCAGTATTGTCAAAGAAGTAGCGAAATATCATGGGGCAGTCAAAGATCTTGTACCAAAAGAGGTAGAAGCAGCGCTGAAGGAAAAATTTAATGGATGAGTGCACCCAGCACTCATCCATTTTTTAATTTCCGATAGTACAGTGCGATATACACAATCAAGCTGCAAAGTGTGATCAAAGGACCAGCTGTCACAAGCTGATTCCAAACCACGCTGCTGAACATGACGACCTGCTGGCCTGCATCAAAGGCACCCGCTGGGAGAGCCATGTCTGATCGAGAGACATAAAGAGGCTTGAATAATAAAAAGGCAAAAACAGCTGCATAAATTCCGTGAAGCAAACGGGCGAAGAAAAACGGTTTAAAGCGGATATCGGTTGCCGCCAAAATGCCGGCGACTTGGGCTTGAACAGAAAACCCGCTGAATCCTAAAATAAAGCTGACGACAATGGTTTTAGCGAGAAGGGTGACTTCCTGTGACCCCGCCATCTGGCTTCCTAATGTGATTTCAAATAAACCGGCAATCATGGCAAGGTCTAATTCTGGCGGAAGATGCATCGTTTGCAGCATATATCCGAGCCCGATGGATAAAAGGTCTGTCACATGGACAACTGACAGCATTTTGCTAAACACAGAAAATAAGATAATAAAGCCGCCAATCATAAAGAGTGTTTGGACTGATGACATGACTGCATCACTTAAAATTTGGCCGAGCGGTCTTTTCTCTGCGAGTCTTGCTGTATGAAGAGCATTGAATGCCTCTTTAAACGGCGGGAATAAAAACTTCTTGCGGCTTCTTAGGTGTGCATCATGCCGCGCTTTATACGCGCGCATCGTCACACCAACAGCGAGATTCCCTAAATAATGAGCGCTGGCGAGTACAATGCCTAAAGCTGGGTGATGAAAAAAACCAACAGCCACCGCACCGAAAATAAACAATGGATTCGATGAATTTGTAAAAGAAACGAGACGCTCTGCTTCGATCCGCGTCAGCTGCCTTTCCTGCCTCAGTCTTGTCGTTAATTTCGCACCAGAAGGAAACCCTGAAGCCATTCCCATAGCCAGTACAAATCCGCCTACACCCGGCACCCGGAAGATGGGGCGCATAAATGGCTCTAATAATACCCCGACAAATCTGACAATCCCGAAACTAATTAATAGCTCGGACAAAATAAAAAAAGGAAGCAATGATGGAAATACAACCTCCCACCACATTGCAAGTCCATTTTTCGACGCTTGCAAAGAGGCTTGTGGATGTGTAATCACAGTGGCTGTTAAAAAAATAAAAAAAGCAGCGATGAACAGAGTGTTCCATTTTTTCATGGAGATTTCGCCCCTTGCCGTTATGATCTATTGGCGAGCTCGTGATATTAGAAAAAGAAACTAGCCGAGCCTGTCTTCTATTACTATACGAGCAGTAGGGGCATGTTTAGACCTATAGATTCGTATATATGCATAGAAAGAGGAGGGTGGATTTTCATGAAGCGACCGATCATCGGGCTTGCACTAGGCTCCGGGGGTGCGAGGGGAATGGCGCATATCGGGGTATTGTCTAGTCTTGAGAAGCAAGGAATACAGGTAGATATGATTGCTGGAAGCAGTATTGGCGCACTTGTTGGGAGCTTTTATGCGGCAGGACAAGACGTAGAAAAAATGAAAAAACTTGCACTTGTCTTCAGAAGAAAGTATTATGCTGACTATACACTGCCAAAAATCGGTCTTTTAAAAGGAAATCGAATTTTGCAGCTGATTCACACGTTTACATATGGGAAAACATTCGAAGAATTAAGAATGCCCCTTGCGGTGGTTGCCTGTGACCTCGAAACAGGGGAGAAGGTTGTGTTTAAAGAAGGGTCTGTCTCACAAGCAGTCAGAGCAAGCATCAGCATTCCAGGCGTGTTTGTTCCTCACGATATGGGCGGCAGACAGCTAGTGGATGGAGCGGTTGTTGACCGCATTCCTGTGTCTGTTTTAAAAGAAATGGGCGCAGACCTTATTATCGCCTCTGATGTATCAAGGGTGAAAAAAACAGAAAAGGCGACGAGATTATCGGATGTGATTATGCAAAGTTTGGACATCCTTCAAAATGAATTGGTCCGTCATCAAACCATTCATGCAGATCTCATGATCCGGCCGAGGCTTGAAACATTTAGCTCTAGTTCGTTCACCCAGGTTCAGGAGATGATTGAAGCTGGTGAGCTCGCCGCAGATCAACTAGCAGGTAAACTGAAAGATGTCATTGATAAATGGGAGTGTTAATCGAATGAAAAAATTGAATATTCGCTGGCTCAGCTTTTTTGTCGTTGTTCTTGTCTTATTTGGCTTAACTTTTGTTAAACTGCCGTATTACGTGACAAAGCCGGGTGATGCAACAGAGATTGCCCCTCACATTCAAGTGGACGGTGGATACGGCGAGAAGGGCAGCTTCTCTCTTATGACGATAAAAGTAGGTCCAGCCAATCCGTATACGTATTTACTTGCGAAAATGAATAAATATGACGAGATCGTCCCAGAAGAAAATATTAAAGCGGACGGAGAGTCGGATGAAGATTATATGAAAAGACAGCTTCAGCTGATGAAAAGCTCTCAAGAAAATGCCATGATTGCAGCGTATACAAAAGCAGGCAAAAAAGTAGATTATACGTTTAATGGGGTATATGCGAGCTACGTCATGAAAGGCATGCCTGCTTATGGCAAAATTGAAGTGGGCGACCGGATTAAAAGCGTTGATGGCAAGACGTATGATTCTGCTGATAAAATGGTGTCGTATATCAGCCGTCAAAAAGCTGGTACATCTGTCCGTTTTGTCCTTGAACGAAACGGCAAGGATATCACGCAGAAAGTGAAGTTAAAACCTTTTAAAGAAGAGCCGAACCGAGTTGGAATTGGCGTATCATTATTTACAGACCGAAATGTGAAAGTCTCGCCTTCCATTAAGGTCGATATTGAAAATATCGGCGGCCCGTCGGCAGGTTTAATGATGTCACTTGAAATTTATAACCAGCTGACAAAAGAAGACGAAACACATGGCTATGCGATTGCAGGGACTGGAACGATTGACGCTGATGGTACGGTCGGGCCAATTGGCGGAATAGATCAAAAGGTTGTTGCAGCAGATAAAGCAGGAAAAGATATCTTCTTTGCACCAAACGATAAAGGTGATCCAAATTCAGACTACAAAAATGCAGTGAAAACAGCAAAAGATATTAAAAGTAATATGAAAATCGTTCCTGTGGACACAATGCAGGACGCACTGAACTATTTAAACAAGTTAAAAGAGAAAGCATCTTAAGTGAAAAAAGAGCAGCCTTTATCACAGGCTGCTCTCAGCGTGTAGACAAACCCTCGCATTCGGTGTCAGGTCTCTGCGCCGGTACTCACGAATGTCAAATTCGCTCCGTTCCGGTGCTCGCCCTTCCTAGACTTCAAAGGTTTTCTATCACGCTGAAAAGAGGACAAAGGACTAAAATAAAGATCCTTTTAGCCCTTTGTCAACAATCAGAGAGCAGCCTTAGGCTGCTTTTTTTATCGAGGTTGGAAGAGACCAGTCTCTTCATCATAGCGGATCGGTGAGGTTTTAAATTCTGCTTCTGTTAACTTTGTTTGCATTGGTTCGCTGATGGGAAGGCTGAAGACGCGGGAAGCGCGAATGTCAAGATCAAGGGCAGGATGTGAAAAGGAAGACAGCTTGCTGACAAGCGGTACGTCCAATTCCTTTTTTACAAGAGATAAGTATTGCTGGCCTTTCTTTGACATACCAAGTAAACGAATGTATGGTGCTTGTTTCTCCTTTAGCAGCTCATGCATGACCGTTTTCTTCACCCTCATTAAAAGGTGCGTATTCATCCGCTGCAGCCTTGTCCACGTATATCGTTTTGTTTTCACAAGTGATAGATATTCCTCGTAGGAGGACGCATGTGTGATCGCCTTTTGCATGCGGTGTTCGATGCCTTCTTCAATTTCATAGATGCCTTCTAGTTCAGCTGTATCCATTGTGTGAAACACATGTTTTAAGAAGCTGAAATAGTCTTCTTGCGTATGTAAAAGATCATAAGAAGAATAATAGTCATGTAATTGCTTAAGCGAGGCTTCCGGGAGATAAGAGGCGACAGTTTCAAATGACCCATTCTCTTTTATGGCTTTTCGGATGCTTGTAGCGCTTGCGATTTTCTGATGTTTAGGAAGCTCTTGATCATGATAACCGGATGCAATTCTTTGAGAGGTAAAGGGCTCTATGTGAGGAGATCTCTCTAAGATGGCTTTGACATAATGGAAGCCTAAAATGTTATTAGGCCTAGACAGATCCAGTAAGTGTTTCGGATCAATGACCTCTTGAAACGCAGCGGCAGCGGCAGCCGGATAACTAAGACCTTCTTTTACCTTTGCTTTTGTGAAAAGGTCGATTTCTTCTTTTTTCTCATGCCAAGCGTGAGCTGTTCGCTCAAATGCTTTAATGTCCCCATCCTCGCTTCCGAAAAAAAGGGAGCGGCATTTTAAAGCGTCTAAAATGGACACAGCGCCATTTGCAAAGGTTTCTGCCTTTTGCACTGCATATATGTATGGAAGCTCACACACGATGTCTACACCGTTTTGCAATGCCATTTTTGTTCGTGCCCATTTGGAGACGATAGCGGGCTCTCCGCGCTGGAGAAAGGATCCGCTCATGACGGCAATGGCTACATCTGAGGAGGTATGTGTTTTCGCCTGGCGAACATGATAGGCATGTCCATAATGAAATGGATTGTACTCGACAACAACTCCTGTTGCTTTCAATAGATGTTCCGCCTTTCTTGCTATGGTTAAATGGTCTATGCTACAGTAGCATAAGGGAAAAATGAAGCCCATTTTTTTCAGTGTAGGCATTCCGTGAACTGATGTCAAACAACGCTCTGACATCACAAAGGACTGTAAAGAAAAAATATTGACAAATAGCATGATGAAAGCTATAATCATGTTTGTTGCTCTTAGAGGTGATACAATTGAAATGGACAGTTTATCAGTTACATCAAAAAGCTAAAAACAGCTTCGATTTTCATGAGACGGTTGACTTAAATGAACTTACTAGCCTTCATTCAGATATACGTCGCATTTCACCAGTAGAGGTGAAAGGGACTGGAGTGATCGAATCAAAGCAAGTCGCATTTGATTTAACCATCACAGGTGAAATGACATTGCCTTGTTCAAGAACGCTTGTTGATGTAAATTATCCATTTGCGATTTCAACGAAAGAACTATTTGTACTTCATAAGACAGACGATATAGAAGATGAAGACGTATCTGTTGTAGAAGACGATATCATCGACTTAACGCCTATAGTCAAGGAAGAAATTCTTCTTGAAGTGCCGATGCAAATCTTTTGCGACCAAACAGACGTAAAAGGTGCTGCACCACAGGAAGGGAATGACTGGGCAGTCATTTCGGAAGATGCACATCAAAACCGAATTGATCCTCGTCTGGAAGGCTTGAAGAAGCTCTTAGAAGAAAATAATGAATCTTAACTCTTTAAGGAGGTGGGAATAATGGCTGTACCTTTTAGAAGAACTTCTAAAATGAAAAAAAGATTGCGTCGTACGCATTTCAAACTACAAGTACCTGGTATGGTAGCTTGCCCAGAATGCGGTGAAATGAAAATTTCTCATCGTGTCTGCAAATCTTGCGGAACATACAAAGGCAAAGACGTAAAAAGCAACTAATGCTTGATAAAAAAGCGTAAGGGAATCTTCCCTTGCGTTTTTTTATTTGTCTATTTTTTAGGTTTCTCTCCTGCAAATAGTCTATCTACTCTAGTAAGCGCATATGATGTGGTATTCAGATTCAGGGGGGATGATCAATTGACGATTACAAGGCAGGACGCATGGACGCAAGATGAAGATTTACTTTTAGCAGAAGTCGTCTTAAGACACATTCGAGATGGAGGAACGCAGCTTTCCGCATTTGAAGAAGTCGGAAAAGCGTTGTCAAGAACGGCTGCAGCATGTGGATTCAGGTGGAATTCATACGTCAGAAAACAATATCAGGCAGGCATTGAGCTGGCGAAAAAACAGCGGAAAGAACTGCGTAAAAAGATTGGGATTCATTCCTCGGGTTTACCACAAAATACGTTAACGATAGAAGAAAAGGCAACTTCAGTTCAGGCTGAATTGACCTTGCGAGAAGTGATTCAGTTCTTAGAGCAGCTTGAAAAAGAACCTGCTGGCTCTGCAGATTTACGCGAAGAACTAGCGGACACGCAGCATCAACTGAAGTCGCTCACGGAAGAAAATGAACACTTGAAGCGGCAATTAAAAATGACAGAAGAAGATTACCGGGCACTCATTGGGATTGTTGAAAGAGTCAAACAGAATATCAACTTAAAAGAATATGCTAAATAAGAAAACGCCCCTCACAGAGAAAGGAGGGGCGTTTTGGCATCAGTATTAAGCAGATTCACCTGTATTTTTTTGGATATGGGCAGGTTCCCAGATGAGTGGATTTTCACCTTTGTCGCGTTCCATATCATATTTGACCGCTTCAAAGCCCATTTTATCCCAAAAACCGGCGGATTTGACGCGAGGATTGGTCCGGATTGGCAATCCGAAAGATTTGGCGAAATCAACAAGTGCCTCGCCGTACCCTTTACGCTGATACCCAGGAAGCACTTCCAGCTTCCACAGCTCTAAATAATCATGATTGTGGTCAAAATACGTTGTCGTCGAACCGTCCACTTGATAAAGGCTCATACGTGCGACCAGCTTATCTCCAAAATAAATCCCGTAAAATGGAGAATTGCTGTCATTTTCAATCATATTACTTTCAAGGTCTTCAAGCATGGATAGTTCTTGTATGCCATATTCTTTAAATTGTTTAAATTCCTCTAAAGTTTTGTAATTGATTAGAAGTCGTTTTACTTGTGTCATATGATCTTCCCCCTTACACACATAATGTCGACAGTGATGTCATTGAAGGCGTTTTCATCCCATCCGCCTTGAAAAGTTTTTACACTTATTATTATAGTTTTTAAATTAAAAAAATTCAATCGCGGTGCGCTATCTGCTTTTTGCATCGCGGCTTGAAACTGTTAAAATGGTTGATATGATGAAGTAAAAGAAAAAGGGAAGTGCGGCAGTTGAACATTGGAATCATTGGCGGCGGTGCGATTGGTCTGCTTTGTGCCAGTTATTTATCACAGCATCATGACATCACTGTTTTGACAAGAAGAAAAGAACAAGCAGAGGAGATTCGAACATCAGGAATTAAGCGAACGGTAAAAGGAGAGACATTCCGGGCGTCTGCGGAGGCAAGGGCAGGGATTACAGGAGTATTTGATCTGCTGATTGTGACAGTGAAATATCACCATCTGCAAGAGGTGCTTGATGAACTATCAACATTACCTCGTCAGCGAATCTTATTTTTACAAAATGGCATGGCCCACTTATTAGATTTAGAAAACTGGGACACGTCGCATTCGATATATATAGGTGTCGTAGAGCACGGCGCCATGAAGGTATCAGACCATGCAGTGAACCATACAGGGATCGGTGTCATCAAGTGGGGAGCTTTTCATCGTGAGGATACAGATGATGTGAGAAATGCTTTGAATGAAACGCCGGCCCATTTTCAGATGATTTATACGGATGAATGGAAAAAAGTGCTGGAGGAAAAACTGCTAGTCAATGTATGCATTAACCCGCTCACGGCTTTATTGCATGTGAAAAATGGAGAATTGATCGCAAATCCTACATATGAATACATGATGAAATGTGCATTTGAAGAAGCATTGTCCATTCTAGGGCTGGCTGAAGAAGAGCGTCTCTGGTCACACGTCGTTTCAATTTGTAAAAAAACGGCCGCCAATCAATCGTCAATGCTTCAAGATATCGTCAAAGGCCGTGAAACCGAAAGAAAAGCCATCGTTGGCTATCTTTTAAAAAAGGCTCAAGCTCAAGAGATTCTGGCGCCACATCTTACTTTCTTTAATCGAAGCTTGGAAGTATTGGAAAAAAAGCAAACAAAATCTTTTGAGTGAGCTCATTTACATGCTATACTTTTTTCGGGAAACTAACTATTTATTGAAGAAAGGAAGTTCTAAACATGCAATTGACTGAACTTTCCATCCGAAGTCAGAATTTATTCATACGTGATTATATAGAAGAAAAAAAAGAGATGACTGCTTTTTTTGATTATGATATACATTCTGAGCACACATGGAAAAAAAGATACGACGATCTCATGGAAATGAGCTTCCCGCGCGAGGCTTTAGCGGATTATATGAGCGCATACCACGCAAAGTTTGAATCGGCAGCGATGCGTCAGAACATTGAAAAGATCCGTGACGAACGGAGTGTCATGGTGGTTGGAGGACAGCAGGCAGGCCTACTGGCAGGACCGCTTTATACCATACATAAAATCATATCCATTATTCAGTTCGCAAAAGAAAAAGAAACAGCGCTTGGCGTTCCTGTGATTCCAGTCTTTTGGGTAGCAGGTGAGGATCATGACGTAGATGAAATTAATTTTGTCTACACATCCGGCGAAAAAGGTCCAGTCAAGCAAAAGCTGCCATTACATAACGGCAAAAAAACTGCGGCCAAAAGAACACCTCTGCATCAAGAAAAAACAGAAAAATGGCTCCGCGATGTGTTTTCAACGTATGAAGAATCTGCGTATACTAATGACTTGCTTGATCAGCTTCTTCGATGTTTACGCAAATCACAAACGTTTACGGATTTCTTTGAATGGATTGTATGCGACCTTTTTGAAGAAGATGGACTGCTTCTATTTAATTCAGGAGACTTAGGCGTCAAACCACTTGAGCGTACGTTATTCAAGCACATTGTCGAGACAAATGAAGCAGTCACGGCTCGTTTGAATGAAACGCAGGCTGCCATGAAACGAGCGGGATATCAGCCGATCATTGAAGCTGGTGACAATCAGGCAAACCTGTTTTACGAATATGATGAAGAGCGTTTCCTTATTGAAAAAGAAAACGGCCAGTTTTCTATATCAGAAGTGGGGCTTACGTGGACAAAAGAAGAGCTTTTGCAGGAAATTGAGGAGCACCCAGAACGGTTCAGCAACAATGTGGTGACGCGTCCCTTAATGCAGGAAACCCTTCTCCCAACACTTGCTTTTATGGCAGGACACGGTGAAATCAACTATTGGGGAGAACTGAAAGGAATCTTTGAGCATTTTGAATTAAAGATGGCACCCGTTCTTCCAAGACTGCACGTGACCATTCTTGAAAGGCACATCGATAAGAAGCTGCCGGTCAGAGAACTTTCTCTAGAAGAAGTGCTCACAAACGGAGTAAAAGAAAAGAAAGAGGCTCACTTTGAGCAAAGCCTTCCAGACAGCTTTGTTCAAGCCGTTGATCAAGCGAAACGTGAATTAGCGAATGTTCATGGTGTATTGAGGCAAGAAGCACTGAAGGTTGAACCAAACTTCGAGCAGCTGCTAGATAAAAATGCCAAATTTATCGAAGATCAGCTTCAATTTGTTTATCAAAAGGTAGCACAGCGTGTGGAAGAGAAGGAAGGATATATCCTTCGAGACTTTGAACGGATTGAAAACAGCTTAAAACCATTAGATGCCCCGCAAGAAAGAATTTGGAATATCATGTACTTTTTAAACAAATATGGTCCAGAATTCTTCAAAACGTTCAAAAATCTGCCATTTTCATTTCGAAACAAGCAGCAAATTGTCAAACTTTGAAATAAAGTTTTAATGAACCCTGACTAGTTCAGGGTTTTTTTTTATGTAGAAACAGTGTAAAATAAGTTTTGTGGAGAGAAGTGGTGGATAGTGGAGAGTAAGGGTGAGAAAGTGGGGCTCTGATTATCATGTTCATGGGTGAATACCAACATACGATTGATACAAAAGGGCGCATGATCATCCCTGCTAAATTTAGAGACGGTCTCGGAGAACAGTTTGTGCTGACGAGAGGGCTTGATCAATGTTTATTTGGCTACCCTATGAGTGAGTGGAAACTAATTGAAGAGAAACTCAAAGCACTGCCGCTAACGAAAAAAGATGCACGTGCGTTTACCCGGTTCTTCTTCTCCGGCGCAGTTGAATGTGATCTGGACAAGCAGGGGCGCATTAACATCGCATCAAACCTACTCCAATATGCAAAACTCGAAAAAGAATGTGTGGTCATCGGCGTTTCAAATCGAATTGAGTTGTGGAGTAAGTCGATCTGGGAACAATATACAGAAGAGCAAGAAGATTCTTTTGCTGAAATTGCTGAAAACATGATTGGGTTTGATATATAATAATCCCTTGTGCAGCAAGCTTTCTACACATTCATTTCTATTTGAAAAAGGTGGGACCATAACATCATGTTTCAACATGAGACAGTATTATTAAAAGAAACAGTTGACGGTTTAAACGTCAAAGAAGACGGTACATATGTAGACTGCACGCTGGGCGGAGCAGGTCATAGCTCATATTTACTATCTCAACTATCAGAAAAAGGTACATTGATTGGATTTGACCAAGACGATGCTGCACTGGATCATGCACGAGAGAAGCTCGCAGATTCAAAAGCGAACATTCTTTTCATAAAGAGCAACTTCCGATATTTAAAAGAACGTCTGAATGAACAAGGCATTACAAGCGTAGACGGTGTGATTTTTGACCTTGGGGTTTCATCTCCTCAGCTCGACACACCAGAGAGGGGCTTTAGTTATCACCATGATGCACCTCTTGACATGCGAATGGATCAAACAGCCGCATTGTCGGCAAAACAAGTGGTGAATGAATGGCCATTTGAAGATCTAGTTCGGATTTTCTACAAATATGGGGAAGAAAAATTCAGCAAGCAAATCGCACGCAAAATTGAAGAAGCTAGAAAAAAAGCACCAATTGAAACAACAGGTGAGCTTGTCGACATTATCAAAGAAGGAATTCCCGCACCTGCAAGACGAACTGGCGGACATCCAGCAAAAAGAGTGTTTCAAGCGATCCGAATTGCCGTAAATGATGAATTGAAAGTTTTTGAAGAAGCACTAGAACAAGCAATAGAGTTACTCAATCCGAAGGGGAGAATTTCTGTCATTACATTCCATTCACTTGAAGACCGGATTTGTAAAAGTACTTTTAAAGAAATGTCTTCTCTTCCAGAACTTCCGCACGGACTACCAGTGATTCCAGAAGGACTTGAACCAAAGCTGAAGCTGATCACGAGAAAACCAATCGTTGCATCAGAACAAGAGCTGGAACATAACAACCGTGCCCGTTCAGCGAAGCTCCGAATTGCAGAAAAAAAGTAAAACGACACCATAGATGATGATAAAAAGGAGGTTTCTTATGAGTAATTTGGCTTACCAAAGAGAAGTAAAACAATATCAAACAGAGCAGCAAGGCCAATCGGTTGTTATTAAAAGAAGAGGTTCTATCACACTTGGTGAAAAAATCTTACTTGTCATGTTTGTCATGGCTCTTATGTGCAGCTCCATTCTCATCATTTCTAAAGCCTTTGCTGTCTATCACGCCAATATCGAGGTGCAGAAATTAGAGCAGCAAGTATCTTTAGAATCGAAGAAGATCACTGAGCTTCAAAAGGAAAAAGACTTGCTGAGTGAACCAGAGAGAGTCATTGATACTGCGAAAAAAGCTGGCTTAAGCATTTCGAAAGATGTTAAGAAGGTCGATTAAGATGGCGATGCCTAAAAAGAATAAAATGATGAACAGAGGCGCGGCAATTGCGAGTATTTGCTTCGCCCTGTTTTTCTTTATCATCCTTGCACGTTTTATTTATATTCAGATTACAGGAACGGTCGATGGCCAAGTGTTAGCCGCAAAGGCAAATGAACAATATCAATCGAAGAAAACACTTGAAGCGAAAAGAGGGTCTATTTTAGACCGAAATGGGAATGTGATTGCCGAGGATACGTCTGTCTATAAGCTCATTGCGATCATGAGCAAGAAAATGACGGTCGATCCAAAGCACCCGATGCATGTCGTCGACAAAGAAAAGACAGCAAAAGAGCTGTCAAAAGTCATTGATATGAGTGAAAGCGAAATTTTAAAGCGTCTGAATACAAAAGATGCGTTCCAAGTTGAGTTTGGTAAAGCTGGGAAAGACATCAGTTTTTCAACAAAAGAAAAAATTGAAAAGCTAAAGCTTCCAGGGATCGCATTTGAAAAAGACACGAAGCGATATTATCCAAACGGCATGTTTGCGTCGAATCTGATCGGTTATGCAAGATTAGATGAGGCAACGAAGGACATGTCAGGCGCGATGGGACTTGAGAAGGCGCTGAACAAATTTTTAAAAGAAAAAGACGGCTATGTGACATATAACAGTGACAGAAGCGGATGGGCTCTTCCAAATAGTAAAGAAGACATTGTCGCTCCGAAGGATGGAAAAAATGTCACGCTGACCATTGATCAAAAAATCCAAGCGTTCCTTGAAGAAAGTATGACGCAGGTTGCCAAAAAATATAAACCGAAGAAAATCATTGCCACAGTCGTTGACCCAAAAACAGGAAAGGTGCTCGCGATGGGACAGCGGCCAAGCTTTAATTTAAATGAATTAGACATTACGAATTATAACAATGATGTCATTTCATATGCGTTTGAACCAGGTTCAACGATGAAAATCTTCACACTTGCTGCGGCAATCCAAGAAGGGGTCTACCAAGGCAATGATAAATATCAATCTGGTACTTATAAAGTAGGAGGCGGCCTTGTAAGAGACCACAACAATGGAAATGGCTGGGGGAAAATTGACTTTCATGAAGGGGTTCTCCGTTCGTCTAACGTAGCTTTTGCAAAGCTGGCAAAAGAAAAATTAGGCTTCACGCGCTACGAACAATATTTGCAGAAGTTCCATTTCTATGACAAAACAGGTATTGACTTACCGAACGAAGCGTCTAGTAAAATCAATTACAGATACGAATATGACAAAGCATCGACGGCTTACGGTCAAGCGTCTGCCATTACACCGATTCAACAAATCGAAGCAGCGACAGCAATAGCAAACGGCGGAACGATGATGAAGCCATATGTCATTGATCATATTACAGACCCGAACACAAACAAAACGATTTTACAGCACGAACCAACAGTAGCTGGAAAACCAATTTCCTCTGATACAGCAAAGCAAGTCCGTGACATTTTAGGTGAGGTGGTTTCCTCGAAGATTGGAACAGGCCAGCCTTACCAAATCAAAGGATTTGACGTTGCTGGGAAAACAGGAACAGGACAAATTGGCGGTGCCGGCGGTTATCTCAAAGGAAGAAACGATTACGTCTTTTCATTTATGGGAATGGCGCCAAAAGATGATCCGAAGCTGCTCGTTTATGTCGCTGTACAGCAGCCGCAGCTGTCTGATACAGAAACTGGCTCTGCCCCAGTTGCACAAATCTTTAACCCAGTCATGAAAAATAGTCTGCTATATTTAAATATTGCACCAACAAAAACAGACGATAAAAAATCAGGCGAACAAAAAGTGAAACAAGAAACAATGCCTTCATTCTTAGATTTAGAAGTGAAGCAGGCGGAAACAGAAGCCAAAAACAAAAACTTAACGCCTGTTGTCATCGGCGACGGCCTCTCCATTAAACGACAGTGGCCAAGTGCAGGCTCTGAATTCTCTGAAAGCCAGAAAGTTTTCTTGAAAACAGCAGGAAAAACGATAAAAATGCCTGATATGACAGGCTGGTCGAGACGGGAAGTCCTTCAATATGCATCCATTTCCGGTGTGCATATCGAAACAAAAGGACAAGGATATGCTGTCAAACAAAGTGTGAAAAATGGAGCGGAGATTTCAGATAAAGTCGTCACTGTGACATTTAAAAGCCCGAATTAACTGCAAAACCTAGCAAACCACTTGCTAGGTTTTTTCTTTTGCCGAGCGGGATAGACGAGACGTTCTACATAAGGACGGGCCTGCATATGATGGAAACAAGCCATATGTATGTAAGGAGTGAACCGGGCGTGCGAGTATCAAGTGTAACAGTGAGAAAACGATTGCTTTTCGTGCTGCTGTTTGGGGTGATCATTTTTTTCATCATAGATACTAGATTAGGATATGTACAGTTTATTATGGGCGAGAAGCTGACAAGCTTAGCAAAAGATTCGTGGAGCCGGAACCTCCCGTTCGAACCAGAAAGGGGAGATATTTTGGACCGAAATGGGGTAGAGCTTGCGACGAACAAAAGTGCCCCATCTATATTGGTCGTCCCCCGGCAAATTAAAGATCCCGCAGAAACAAGTAAGAAATTGGCGGCAGTACTGAATATGTCTGAGGAGAAAGCGTACAAGCACGTCACAAAGAAAACATCCATCGAACGAATTTCTCCAGAAGGGAGAAAAGTATCTCATGAAAAAGCAAAAGAAGTCAGAGAGCTTGATTTAGATGGCGTTTATGTTGCGGAAGACAGCATCAGACACTATCCGTTTGGCAGTTTTCTTTCTCATGTGCTTGGCTTCGCTGGAATTGATAATCAAGGGTTACTTGGGCTGGAAGCCTATTATGACGATGACCTAAAAGGTGAAAAAGGCTCTGTCAAGTTCTATTCCGATGCAAAAGGACAAAAAATGCCAGATGAAGCAGATGATTATACACCACCTAAAGATGGTCTTGATATGAAGTTAACTGTCGATGCGAAGGTGCAAACCATTATAGAACGGGAATTAGACAATGCGCAGGCAAAATATAACCCAGATGGGATGATTGCAATTGCGATGAACCCGAAGAACGGTGAAGTGCTTGGGATGTCGAGCAGACCGGATTTTGATCCAGCGGATTATCAATCAGTTGACTCGAAAGTGTTTAACCGAAATCTACCGGTGTGGAGCACATATGAGCCAGGTTCGACGTTTAAAATTATTACGCTTGCAGCAGCACTAGAAGAGAAAAAAGTCAATTTAAAACGCGATCATTTTTTTGACAGCGGTTCTGTGACAGTTGATGGTGCAAGACTTAGGTGCTGGAAAAAAGGCGGACACGGATCACAGTCATTTTTAGAAGTGGTTCAAAACTCCTGTAACCCTGGCTTTGTTGAGCTAGGCGACCGTCTTGGAAAGGATAAATTATTTTCCTATATTAAAAATTTCGGGTTTGGCCAAAAAACAGGAATCGATCTTCAAGGGGAAGGGCGAGGCATTTTGTTCCCGCTGGACCGGGTTGGTCCTGTAGAGCAGGCAACAACTGCCTTTGGTCAAGGTGTATCTGTTACGCCGATACAGCAAGTAGCTGCCGTAGCAGCTGCGGTAAATGGCGGAACACTTTACACGCCGTACATTGCAAAAGAATGGATAGATCCAATCACAAAAGAGGTAGTGAAAAAGCAATCACCGATTGCCAAAAAGAAAGTGATTTCAGCAGAAACATCAAAAGAAATCAGATATGCGCTTGAAAGTGTAGTCGCTCAAGGGACTGGCCGAAATGCATTTGTTGAAGGTTATCGAGTTGGCGGGAAAACAGGGACAGCACAGAAGGTAAAGGACGGCAAGTACATGGAAAATAATCACATTGTGTCGTTTATCGGATTTGCGCCTGCTGATGATCCGAGTATCGTTGTATATGTGGCTGTAGATAATCCGAAAGGCACTATTCAATTTGGCGGGACAGTTGCTGCACCAATTGTGGGTCATATTATGCGGGACAGCCTGCCTGAGATGGGTGTGAAAAAAAGAAAAGGACAAATTGAAAAGAAGTACCAGTGGCTGGACACAAAAACCATTGAAGTACCGAATCTTGTAGGGGGTTCTGTTTCAGACCTTGAATCCTTACTGATTAACCTTAAGATCGATGCTTCTGGAACTGGCAGTAAAGTGGTGAAGCAATCGCCTGCTGCCGGGACAAAAGTCAAAGAAGGCTCCACCATCAGATTATACTTAAACGATGAATAATAAAGAATGAACAGAGGGTAGCCGCACTCATTCGGCTGCCTCTTTTTGTTGAAAGAGAAGGTCTGTTTGTAAAAAAGAGCCCAAAGTGTGTTTTTTCCAAGAGAAACTTAAGGAATACGCTGGATGTATCCCTTTTTTTACGATAAAATATAGACTGTGTGTTTTTTTCACAAGACATGCACGTGAACGAATTTGAGAGGTTTGATATGAAATGAAATTACAAGAACTCCTTACATATTTTAAAAGTGAAAACAACGAACTAATAAACGAAAATCCTGATATCACTTCCATTGAAATGGATTCAAGAGAGGTGAAAAAAGGAAGCCTTTTTGTCTGTATAAAAGGCTATACAGTAGATGGACACGATTATGCTGAAAAAGCGGTGAAAAGCGGGGCTGCAGCGATTGTAGCAGAACACCCTCTTAACATATCAGATGTACCAGTCATTATTGTAAAACACTCTCAAAGAGCTCTTGCAAGAATAGCTGATGCGTTTTATGAGCAGCCAACTCATAAGCTGAATCTCATCGGGATCACAGGAACAAACGGAAAAACTTCGACAACACACATGATTGAACAAATGATGAGAAAAGCCGAAAAGAAAACTGGCTTAATCGGTACGATGTATATGAAAGTGAATGATGACATTCTCGATGTGAAAAACACCACACCTGAAAGTGTCACGCTTCAGAAAACTTTTAAACAGATGCTTGACCAAGATGTAGACACAGCCATTATGGAAGTATCATCACATGCACTGCATCTTGGCAGGGTACATGGATGTGATTATGATATTGCTGTTTTCACAAACCTTTCTCAGGACCATCTTGATTACCACAACACAATGGAAGAATATAAACATGCGAAAAGCTTGCTATTCTCACAGCTTGGCAGTGCCTTTCATCACGACAAGCCGAAGCATGCGATTTTAAATGCAGATGATGACGCTTCGAGTTATTATGAAAAAGTGACAGCTGCTGAAGTCATGACATATGGCTTAGAGCAAGAAGCAGATGTGATGGCAAAGAATATTCAAATCAAACCGAAGGGGACTCAATTTGATTTGATCACTCCAATTGGCACAAAAAATGTGACAGTTGCCCTCATCGGTAAGTTTAATGTGTACAACATCCTAGCAGCTGTATCAGTAGGGATCGTATCTGGCTTAACATTTGAAACGATTGTAAGTGCTATTGAAGAGCTGGAGGGAGTCAAAGGCCGATTTGAACTTGTGAACTGTGATCAAGATTTCCCTGTTATCGTCGATTACGCCCATACACCTGACAGCTTAGAAAATGTCCTGACAACGTGTAGAGAATTAACAGAGGGCAAAATTTTCTGTGTGATAGGCTGCGGCGGCGACCGTGATAAAACAAAGCGTCCTCAAATGGCCCAAATCGCTGTGAAGTATGCAGATGAACCTGTATTTACATCAGACAACCCAAGAAGCGAAGATCCTTCAGCTATTTTAAAGGATATGGAAAATGGGGTGCCAGACGCATATTATCATAGTTTTGTGAATCGCAAACAAGCCATCTTTTTTGCAATTGCCAATGCGAAAAAAGGCGATACAGTCTTAATAGCGGGTAAAGGTCATGAGACATATCAAATCGTCGGCGATCAAGTTTACGATTTTGATGATGCAAAGGTTGCTATGGACGCTATTTTAGATCTAAACAAATCTTAAAATGATGAAAAGAGTGTAATGAAATGAAGCATTTTGTACAAAAACAACATACGAAGAACGCGAATGAATACCTTATTAATGAATGTGATTTTCTGATGGAAAACGGCTTTGGAAATTCGGAAGGAGTAAAGAACGATGCTTGAACAGGTGATATTGTTTACAATCATAATGGGATTTTTAATCAGTGTTCTTTTATCCCCGATTTTTATTCCGTTTTTAAGAAGGCTTAAATTTGGTCAAAGTATTAGAGAAGAAGGACCACAGTCTCACCAAAAGAAATCAGGTACTCCGACAATGGGCGGAATTATGATTATCTTTTCTATTACCATTACAACGATTGTGATGATCAACAAATTTTCTGAGATTAGTCCAGAAATGTTTTTATTGTTATTTGTCACGCTTGGCTACGGTCTATTAGGATTTTTAGATGATTATATTAAAGTAGCGATGAAACGAAACCTAGGTTTAACATCGAAACAGAAATTAATTGGTCAAATTGTGATCGCAGTGATTTTTTATGCAGTCTTCCATTATTATCAGTTTGCAACGACGATTCGCATTCCAGGAACAGATGTGAGCTTCGATTTAGGATGGGCTTACTTTATCCTTGTCGTTTTCATGCTTGTCGGAGGTTCTAATGCCGTGAACTTAACGGATGGACTGGATGGTCTATTATCTGGAACCGCGGCTATTGCCTTTGGAGCCTTTGCTATATTGGCTTGGAATCAATCACAGTACGATGTAGCGATCTTTTCAGTAGCTGTTGCTGGAGCCGTTCTTGGGTTTCTTGTGTTTAACGCGCATCCTGCAAAAGTATTTATGGGTGATACAGGGTCGCTTGCTTTAGGCGGAGCGATTGTAGCAATTGCGATTTTAACAAAGCTTGAAATTTTACTTGTCATTATTGGAGGAGTATTTGTTGTCGAAACGTTATCCGTTATTCTTCAAGTGATCTCCTTTAAAACAACTGGAAAAAGAATCTTTAAGATGAGTCCGCTTCACCACCACTATGAGTTAGTTGGTTGGTCTGAGTGGAGAGTAGTTGTCACCTTCTGGACAGCTGGTTTATTACTTGCTGTTTTAGGAATTTACATCGAGGTGTGGTTATAATTGAATAAGGTGCAAATGTTAAAAAACGAACATGTACTAGTATTAGGTCTTGCAAAAAGCGGATATGCGGCAGCTTCAATTCTTCATGAGCATGGAGTAAATGTCATAGTAAATGACCAAAAGCCGTTTGAAGAAAATGAACCTGCTCAGCTTCTTTCTGAAAAGGGGATTGATGTCGTTTGCGGCAGCCATCCTCTTCGTATGTTCGATGATAAAGAAATTACGATTTTAATTAAAAATCCAGGAATTCCATATGAAAATGTGATGGTTCAAGAAGCGCTTCGCCGACGAATTCCAGTTTGGACGGAAATAGAATTAGCTTATCATTTAACCTCAGCTCCTTTTATTGGGATTACTGGTTCAAATGGAAAAACCACTACCACGACTTTGATTTATGAAATGTTGAAACAAGACAGTCAAAAAACTTTAGTAGCAGGTAATATTGGCACAGTTGCCAGCGAAGTCGCTGCAAAGGCAGCTGGCGATGAGTGGATCGTAACTGAACTCTCTTCTTTTCAGTTAATGGGAACAGTTGATTTCAGACCTAAAATCAGCTTAATATTAAATATTTTTGATGCACATTTAGACTATCACCACACTCGTGATGAATATGAAAAAGCAAAGCAGAAAGTATACGCACATCAACTTGAAGATGACATAGCTGTTATTAACCTCGATGATCCATCAGTCGTAAAACTGGCTGAAGCTTCAAAAGCAAAAAAAGTGTTTTTCTCAGTGAAAGATCAAGTAGAACATGGTGCGTATATTAAAAATGGTGCGATCTACTACATGAATGAACATATCATCGATTTAAAGGATGTTGTTCTTCCTGGTGAGCATAACCAAGAAAATATTTTGGCAGCTATTTGTGTTGTGAAAAATGCAGGCTGTTCAAATGAAGCAATCGCACACGTTCTCACGACATTTAGTGGAGTGAAGCATCGTCTGCAGTTTGTAGATACAATTCAAAGCAGAAAATTCTATAACGATAGTAAAGCCACCAATATACTGGCAACAAGTAAAGCATTGTCAGCTTTTAATCAGCCGACCATTTTACTAGCTGGCGGGCTTGATCGCGGCAATGAATTTGATGAATTGAAACCTTTTATGAAAAATGTAAAAGGAATTATCACATTTGGTGAGACGGCACCTAAGTTTGTGAAGCTTGGTGAAGAACTGGGAATACATCACGTAAAACATGTCGATAATGTTGAACAAGCAGTACCTGCGGCGTTTAACATTTCTGAAGAAGAAGACGTGATTTTATTATCCCCGGCTTGTGCAAGCTGGGATCAACATAAAACATTTGAAGAACGTGGAGACATGTTTGTAAACGCCGTGCATATGCTTAAATAAGGGCTTGTCTCTCGTATGACTGACAGCCCAAATGAAATTATGCTTGGGGTGTCGGTCTCTTGACGAATAAGAAAACTTCTCCGGACTTTTTGCTTGTTGTCATTACGTTACTTTTATTGACGATTGGTTTAATTATGGTGTACAGCGCTAGTGCTGTGTGGGCATCGTATAAATTTGATGATTCGTTTTATTTTGCAAAAAGACAGCTTTTGTTTGCCGGAATCGGAGTTATCGCGATGTTTTTCATTATGCGAGTCGATTATTGGACGTGGCGGACTTGGTCAAAGATATTGATTGCTGTTTGTTTTCTCCTTTTGCTGCTTGTACTTATTCCTGGTATCGGTATGGAGAGAAATGGATCAAGAAGCTGGATCGGTGTCGGTGCGTTTAGTATTCAGCCCTCTGAATTTATGAAGCTTGCGATGATTGCGTTTCTTGCAAAATTCTTATCTGAAAAACAAAAAAATATCACATCCTTTCGTAAAGGTTTCGCACCAGCATTAGGCATTGTATTTTCTGCATTTGCCATCATCATGCTGCAGCCAGATTTGGGAACAGGGACGGTAATGGTTGGAACCTGTATTATTATGATATTTGTTTCAGGTGCGAGAATTGCTCACTTTATATTTCTCGGTCTTTTAGGGCTCAGCGGATTTGCTGCACTAGTGTTATCAGCGCCCTACCGCATAAAACGAATTACATCGTACTTAAATCCTTGGGAAGATCCACTAGGCAGTGGGTTTCAAATTATTCAATCCTTATACGCTGTTGGTCCAGGCGGTCTGTTCGGAATGGGTCTCGGTCAAAGTAGACAAAAATTCTTTTATTTACCTGAGCCTCAAACAGACTTCATCTTTGCAATATTGTCTGAAGAGCTCGGCTTTATAGGAGGATCACTCATTTTGCTGCTCTTTAGTGTTCTATTATGGAGAGGCATACGAATAGCACTTGGAGCCCCAGACTTATATGGAAGTTTCCTAGCAGTTGGTATTATTTCTATGGTTGCCATTCAAGTGATGATTAATATCGCAGTTGTTACTGGACTTATCCCTGTGACAGGTATCACGCTCCCATTCCTAAGTTATGGCGGCTCATCACTGACATTAATGCTGATGGCAATTGGCGTACTCTTGAATGTAAGCAGGTACGCTAGATATTAGTGCTGCTAGTTCATGAAACAATGATGACATTTATTTTGCAAAAGTACAAAAAAATGATTTGAAGAGTAGAAATGACAGATTTTGTATTGGAAACATGTTTTTCGACTCTTCTTTACAGGTTTTAACGGAGCCCTGTTGTTTAAAACAGGGTTTATACTTTGTTCAGAGCAGAAAAAAATTGAGGGGAAATGGTATAATGCGTATAGTAATCAGTGGAGGCGGAACAGGCGGACATATTTATCCAGCCTTAGCTTTTATTAAAGAAGTGAAAAGACTGCATCCTGATGTAGAATTTTTATATATTGGTACTGAAAATGGACTTGAAAAGAAAATTGTAGAAAGAGAAAATATCCCTTTCAAATCCATAGAAATTTCAGGTTTTAAAAGAAAGCTTTCCTTTGATAACGTAAAAACGGTGATGAGATTTCTAAAAGGCGTTCAAAAAAGCAAATCTTACTTAAAGGAATTTAAGCCAGATGCGGTCATTGGAACAGGTGGTTATGTGTGCGGCCCTGTCGTTTATGCAGCTTCTAAGCTGAAAATCCCGACCATTATTCACGAACAGAACAGCCTGCCTGGTATCACAAATAAGTTTCTAGCAAGATATGTTGATAAGGTAGCCATCTGCTTTGAAGAAGCAAAGGCACATTTTCCTTCTGAAAAGGTTGTATTTACGGGAAACCCTAGAGCCTCTGAAGTCGTCTCTATAAAAGAGGGGAAATCTCTGAAGGAGTTTGGACTGGATGAAACGAAAAAAACGGTTCTTATTTTTGGCGGGAGCCGGGGGGCTGCGCCGATTAATAGAGCAGTTATTGACATGCAAGATGCATTAAAGGC
Organism: Bacillus sp. FSL L8-0654; assembly: GCF_038629965.1. Lineage (NCBI taxonomy): Bacteria > Bacillati > Bacillota > Bacilli > Caryophanales > Bacillaceae > Bacillus > Bacillus sp. FSL L8-0654. The sequence goes on from NZ_CP152026.1 coordinate 1,445,479, forward strand.
TAAGAACTATCAGCTTTTATATATCACGGGTGAGGTTCATTATGAAAAAGTGCTGAACGAACTAAAGGAAAAAGGTGCAGCACCTAATATGATCACAAAGCCTTTCTTGCATCAAATGCCGGAGTATTTGAAATCGATTGATGTGATTGTTGCAAGAGCCGGTGCCACAACGATTGCTGAGGTGACAGCCCTTGGAATTCCAACTATTTTTATTCCAAGCCCATACGTGACGGCAAATCACCAGGAAATCAATGCAAGATCACTAGAAAAGCATGACGCTGCAATCGTTTTAAGAGAATCAGAGCTTTCTGGAGAAAGCCTCCTTCATGCCATTGATGAAATTGCTGGTAATGAAGAAAAATTAAACGAAATGAGCCGTTTAACAAAAGAACTTGGAGTACCAGATGCGGCTGGACGTTTATATAATGTATTAAAAGAAATTACGACTACATGATGGAATGATATTAGGTAAGGCGGAGGGTAATATGGAGAACTTGAAGAATGAATTATTAGAAGCGCAAGTCGGTAAAGTGCTTGAAAATGAGCCGCTTGCAAATCATACGACAATGAAAATAGGCGGGCCGGCAGATCTATTGATCGTTCCTAAAGATATCGATTCAGTTAAAACGATCATGGATCAGATAAAAAAACACCACGCGGACTGGACGGTTATTGGAAGAGGGTCAAATTTACTCGTACTTGATAAAGGAATACGTGGCGTCGTCCTGAAGTTAGGCGCTGGACTTGATCACTTAACTGTAAATGATGAAGAAATTACAGTTGGCGGCGGCTATTCTGTTGTAAGGCTTGCAACGTCTCTTAGTAAGCAGGGTCTTTCAGGGCTGGAATTTGCAGCTGGTATCCCAGGGTCTATTGGCGGCGCTGTTTATATGAACGCAGGTGCGCACGGATCTGATATCAGTAAGATTCTTGTGAAAGCGAGAATCTTATTTGAAGATGGAAGCATCGAGTGGCTAACAAATGAGCAGATGAACTTTAGCTATAGAACGTCTGTCCTTCAAAAGGAACGACCAGGCATTGTTCTCGAGGCCGTGTTTAAGCTCAAACAGGATGATCGCGAGAAAATCACAAAGAAAATGCAGCAAAATAAAGACTATCGCAAGGAAACACAGCCTTATAATCGACCATGTGCCGGAAGTATTTTTCGAAATCCGCTGCCTGAATATGCAGGACAGCTTGTAGAAAAAGCGAATTTAAAAGGGTACCAAATTGGCGGAGCAAGAATCTCTGATATGCATGGCAACTTTATTGTGAACGCTGGCGGGGCTACTGCTCAAGACGTGCTGGACTTAATCCAGTACATCCAAAAGAAAATTAAAGATGACTACAATGTAGATATGCATACAGAAGTAGAAATTATCGGTGAAGCAAATTAAAAGCAAGATTTATGAATGATGGCATCACAGGAAAACAAACGGCATGAAGAATGCCGTTTGTTTTCTCATCAAAATGATGACCCAAAGGTGTGGACAAGCAGCTTTGAATGGGGTGAAGAATATATATGCGGCCTGATCATGAAAATGAAAAGATCGTCAATATAGAAGAACGGATTCCTGAAATTAAAGAACAAAGGAAGCAGAAAGCGAATCGGAGACTAATCTCTTTTATTCTACTATTTTTTATCATGGTTTTAATCATTATTTATTTGCAGACACCAATCAGTAAAATTTCTTCTTTAACTATTACGGGTAACGAGCATGTCCCTACAAAACAGCTTGTGAAACTTTCCCAGATTAAAGAAGGCGAAACAGAGTTTTGGAATTTAAATAAAGATTTAACAGCAGATCATATTAAACAAAACAAACTGATTAAAAGTGTCAGTATCAAAAAACATTTTCCAAATAAGGTTAGTATTGCTGTCAAAGAATATGCCAATATTGCTTATCTTCAAAAGGGAAATCTATACTATGAGCTTCTTGAAAATGGGACAGTATTGCCAGAAGAAGTCACACCAAGTCATGCAGGACCTATTTTTGTTGATTGGGACAATAAAGAGAAGCTGAAGCAAACGGTTAGAACTTTAAATCAGCTGCCAGCCTCTATTCAGGAACTCATCTCAGAAATATATTATGTGCCGACAAGCTCAAACCAGTGGCTCGTTAAATTTTATATGAATGACGGGAACACCGTGATTGCATCAATTAAAACATTCGCTGATAAAATGAAAACCTATCCTGCCATTGTAAAAGAACTTTCGCCATCTGAAAAAGGCACAATCCATATGGAAGTCGCGACGTATTTTGAAGCGTTTAAATCTAAGAAAAAGGAAGATGAACGTTGAGAGGCAAAACAGTTATATTCTCAATTGTAATGCTTGTTCTTGGTTTTCTGATTTCTTTTTCATACCAATATACAAAGCAGCATCAGGCAGATGTCATCCGAACAGAGCAATGGAAAAAAGAATATTCCTTGAAAAGTCAGCTGACAAAGCAAGAAAAGGCGAATCAGAAACTTGAAAAAGAATTATATAGCCTACAATCACAGGTTCAAGCCACTGAGGCCAATTTGAAAAATGAAAAAGAGCAGTATTTTAATGTATTGGAAGATGTTGAGAAATACAGGATGTTTACAGGAGAGATCGGTGTAAAAGGAAAAGGGGTAAAAGTATCCCTTGAAGATGCATCTTATATCCCGAGTGGACAAAATGTCAATAATTACATTGTTCATGAGAGCCACATTTTTCATGTGATAAACGAACTGTTTATATCAGGGGCCTCTGCTGTATCTATTAATGGACAGAGAATTACACACCAATCGTACATACATTGTAACGGCCCAGTTGTCACAGTTGACGGGGTTCAGCATCCAGCGCCATTTGTTATTTCTGCTATTGGTGATCCGGCTGTGTTAATACCTGCATTAAATATTGCAGGAGGAGTAGTCGATCAGCTGACAAGTGATCACATTTCGATGACGATTGAAAAAAAGGATATTCGTATGAATCCTCTTTTAAAACACAAAGATTAAAAGTGAAAAGGTGAGTGGTGTTGAGGAAAAAGAAGCCTTTACTTAGTTTGACAGCCTTAATGGTGATATTCGGCATCATGGTCTCCATCCAATTTAATTCATTGCAAAAGCCCAAAGTTCGTGATACTCGCGATGTGTGGGAGCTAAGAGAGGATTTATCTGCATCTAAAAGTAAAGAATTGGATTTACTGAAAGAAATTGATAAATACGATGAAATGCTGAAAAAGTATGGTCATCAAGGAGATCAATCAAAAGAAGCTCAACTGACAAAAACATTAAAAGATTTAAAAGAAAAGGCTGGTTTTACAGAAGTGACAGGGGAAGGAATTGAAGTTGACATCTCTCAGCTTTTCTCCAAGGAACTGACCGGGGAAGAAGTGAAAAATATCCCGCCTGATCTTCTGAAAAAGTTAATCAACGAAGCCAATATGTATGGGGCAAAACATATTTCCATTAATGACCACCGTGTGATTAATACAAGTGTGATTCGAGATATTAATGGCACGACGAAAATGGATGGCTACAGCTTAGATGGTGATGAAGTGACCATCAAGATGATCAGCGACCAGGCCGACAAATTATACAGCCGTTTAAATGTATCAGATATTGGTGATTTGTTTGCTCAGGAAAATTTCGGCTTAAGTATTAGCCAGCCGAAGCAGCAAATTCAATTAAAAGCATATGACGGTGCGATTCAGTTAAACGAGTTGAAGCCTCTTGACGATGTAAAGGAGGGAAAATCTTAATGTGGCTTCCTGTACTTGGCTTAATCATAGGAGTTGCGATCGGTTTCTTAACAAATTTTACGATACCGAATGAGTATTCTAATTATCTTTCCCTCGCTGTACTTGCTGCGCTTGATACATTGATTGGTGGAATCAGGGCACATCTGCAAGGGGCATACGATGAACTAGTGTTTGTATCAGGCTTTTTCTTTAATATTATACTTGCAATAAGTTTAGCTTTTCTGGGCGTCCATCTTGGTGTAGACTTGTATTTAGTCGGAATGTTTGCTTTCGGCGTTAGATTGTTTCAAAATATAGCAGTTATTCGAAGAATTCTACTAACAAAATGGACAATTTCTAGAGAAAAAAAGAAAAAAAGTGAGTCATAAAAAAGGATATACATATGATGTAACGAATATTTTCAGTAATCCTAATAAAAAATGTTGATTTTTTAAGTTTTGTTACACACTTGTAAAAACACATTCATTGTATTGTTGTTCAGCAAATAATAGAATAGAAAGTATTGATATGTGAGGAGGTGCCATAGAATGAACAACAATGAAATTTACGTCAGCCTTGACATCGGTACATCCAATATAAAAGTCATCGTCGGAGAAATGGCGGATGATTCGCTTAACATTATAGGTGTTGGAAATGTCCCTTCAGAAGGGTTAAAAAAAGGATCGATTGTTGATATAGATGAGACAGTTCATTCTATTAGACAAGCATTTGAACAGGCTGAAAGAATGGTAGGTTTTCCTTTACAAAAGGCGATTGTCGGAATTAACGGAAACCACATTCATATTCAGAACACGAGCGGCGTGGTCGCAGTATCTAGTGAAAACAAAGAAATACATGCTGAAGATGTGAGACGTGTCTTAGATGCTGCACAGGTAGTATCTATTCCTCAAGAACATCTCGTCGTAGACGTCATCCCGAGACAATTTATCGTCGACGGAAGAGATGAGATCACTGATCCGAAAAAAATGCTTGGTGTTCGGCTAGAGGTGGATGGAACGTTAATTACAGGTTCTAAGACGATTCTACATAACTGGCTCCGATGTGTAGAAAGAGCTGGAATTGAAATTATGGATATTTGCTTGCAGCCGCTCGCATCGGGCTCAGCAGCATTATCGAAAGATGAAAAAAATCTAGGGGTAGCTCTCGTCGATATTGGCGGCGGATCTACAACGATTTCCGTATTTGAAAACGGGCATCTCTATTCTACTCACAGTATCCCTTTGGGCGGAGAGAACATTACAAAAGATTTGTCTATAGGACTTAGAACTTCTACTGAAGAAGCTGAACGAATCAAAAAACAATTTGGACATGCGTTTTATGATGAGGCATCGTCTGAAGAAACATTTGAAGTTTCTGTCATCGGTACCGATCAGAAACAGACGTATACACAGCTTGAGGCGGCTAATATCATCGAGGCTCGGCTGGAAGAAATCTTGCTCTTTGTGGCAGAGGAATTAAGAAATATGGGTGTCCATGATTTGCCTGGCGGATTCGTTCTAACAGGTGGACAGGCAGCTATACCAGGTATCCTTTCTCTTGCACAAACGGTCTTGCAAAACAATGTTAGAATTGCAAGTCCGAATTATATTGGGGTGAGAGAACCTCAGTATATGACAGGAGTGGGTCTGATCCACTTTGCTTATCGCAATGCAAAGATTCAGGGCAGACAAGTTGGATTCCAAATGCCGGATGAGGCGTTTCATGAAGTAGGCGCATCCATGGAGCCGGTTTCTTCTGCACCACAAGTGAAAGAAGCGCAGCCAAGACCGAAAGTAAAACAAAAAGCACAAGAAGAGACAAATAAAAAACCGGGCAAAATGAAAAAACTATTTAATATGTTCTGGGAATAGAATTAGATTTTCGACGGATTAGGAGGATTCAGCATGTTGGAGTTTGAAACAAATATAGACGGCCTAGCATCAATTAAAGTAATCGGAGTAGGTGGAGGCGGAAATAACGCTGTCAACCGAATGATCGAAAATGACGTACAAGGTGTCGATTTCATTGCAGTCAACACAGATGCACAGGCGTTAAATCTATCAAAAGCAGAAACGAAAATGCAAATCGGTGCTAAGCTGACAAGAGGGCTTGGAGCAGGTGCGAATCCTGAAGTCGGTAAAAAAGCTGCTGAGGAAAGCAAAGAACAGATTGAAGAAGTATTAAAAGGCGCAGACATGGTCTTTGTTACTGCTGGTATGGGCGGTGGAACTGGTACGGGTGCTGCACCTGTCATTGCAAAAATCGCAAAAGATTCTGGTGCATTGACAGTTGGAGTCGTGACTCGTCCTTTCACATTTGAAGGAAGAAAGCGTCAGCTTCAAGCAGTCGAAGGAATTGCTTCTATGAAAGAAGCAGTTGACACTTTAATTGTGATTCCAAACGATCGCTTGCTTGAAATTGTTGATAAAAACACGCCAATGCTTGAAGCATTCCGTGCAGCAGATAACGTGCTACGACAAGGTGTTCAAGGGATCTCAGATCTTATTGCTACACCAGGTTTAATCAACCTTGACTTTGCTGACGTGAAAACGATCATGTCCAATAAAGGTTCTGCTCTTATGGGTATCGGTGTTGCGACTGGTGAAAATCGTGCCGCTGAAGCTGCGAAGAAAGCTATTTCTTCACCACTTCTAGAAACGGCAATCGACGGTGCACAAGGTGTTATCATGAATATTACTGGTGGTACGAACCTAAGTCTTTATGAGGTACAAGAAGCAGCGGACATTGTGGCTTCTGCATCTGATGAAGATGTAAACATGATTTTCGGTTCTGTCATTAATGATAACTTGAAGGATGAAATTGTGGTAACTGTGATCGCAACTGGATTTATTGAGCAAGAGCCAGAGGTGTCAAAACCACAAAGAAATCCATTAGGGCAAGGATTAAAGCAAAATCAATCCATTCCTCAAAAACGTGAAGTAAAACGTGAGGAACATCAGCAGTCATCATCTCAGCCGAGACAAAATACACAATCAAGCGATGATACGCTGGATATCCCAACGTTCTTGCGCAACCGTAATAAACGCTAATCGAGTATCTCTCATCCCCTTCCACCGGAAGGGGATTTTTTCATGTCCAATATATAAAGAAACCCGCATCACTACTAATCAAAAAGTCTTAAATGTGTCTGGGTTACTTTATCCAACATATGTATTTCGACTTAGAGTGATTAAGTAAAAAGAATCATTTTTAAATCCTATTACAAAAAGCGACAAAATGATGAACTTTATTTGACTACATTAAATAGAACACCATGAATCTTGTCATGAACAAAGGAAAGGGAGGAGTTAAACCCATACACTGTTTGACCATTTGAGGAGGAGGGATTTGATTGAAAGTGAAGTTTCGCAAAACCGCCGGCTATCGTTTGATGAGTCTTTTGGTGATTGGTACTTTAATGATGACAAGCTTTGGGATGGTTCAAGCAAAATCGACTTCTACCTCATATCAAGAGGAAGCTGTTTCCTCCAAGAAAACAAAAGCAAAGATCTCATCTAGATTAATGAAACAGTTTCAACAAGAAGACAAGGTGACCTTTTTAGTCAAAATGAAGGAACAAACCAATGTCAAAAAAGTGGCGAAGGATGCTGTGTCAAAAGCCAAAAAACAAAAGTTAACAGCTGCTAAAACGCAGTACACAAAAAGATCAGCTGTCGTATCAGAACTAAGAGCGACGTCTGAAGAGACGCAGGAAGCGCTGCTTGCTTATTTACAAAAAGCCCAGAAGAAAAAGCAAGTGAAGGATATTCATTCGTACTATATTGTGAATGGTCTCGCTGTGACGGGAACGAAAGAAGTCATGGAAAAGGTAGCTTCCTTCCCAGAAGTAGATCAAGTGCTGCCAAATGAAATCCGTCAAATCCATCGTCCTGTTGATTTGAAGACTTCAAAGAAAAACAAACAAATCAAAGCAGCAGATGGAATCGAGTGGAATATTTCTCAAGTTCATGCCCCAGAAGCGTGGGCTTTAGGCTATGACGGAACTGGTACCGTTGTGGCAAGTATTGATACAGGTGTGGAATGGGATCATCCTGCATTAAAAGAAAAATACCGCGGATTTGACCCTGCACGTCCGAATGAACCTTCTCATGAATTCAATTGGTACGATGCAACGACAGGTTCTAAAGCGCCATACGATGATTTAGAGCATGGTACACATGTAACGGGAACGATGGTTGGCTCTGAGCCAAATGGAGAGAATCAAATTGGAGTCGCACCAGGTGCAAAATGGATCGCGGTGAAAGCTTTCTCAGAAGATGGTGGATCAGATGCTGATCTGCTTGACGCAGGTGAATGGATTTTAGCTCCAAAAGATGAAAACGGAACCCCTCATCCAGAAAAGGCGCCAGATGTGGTCAATAATTCTTGGGGCGGTGGGCCTGGTCTTGATGATTGGTATAAAGATGTGGTCAATGCTTGGAGAGCAGCGGACATCTTCCCAGAGTTTTCAGCTGGTAATACGGATTTATTTAACCCTGGCGGTGAGGGATCTATTGCAAATCCTGCGAACTATCCCGAAGCCTTTGCGACGGGTGCAACAGATCAAAACAACAAACTGGGTTCTTTCTCTTTGCAAGGCCCCTCTCCATATGGGGTCATGAAACCAGATATTGCGGCCCCAGGGGTAAATATTCGTTCTTCTATTCCAGGGAAAGGATATGAGGATGGCTGGAATGGGACCTCGATGGCAGGTCCGCATGTTTCAGCTATTGTGGCTCTTCTGCGCCAAGTACAGTCAGATCTGTCTGTTGAAGAGATCGAAGAAATTCTCATTAATACTGCAAAACCGCTGACAGATCAGCAATTCCCGGAATCCCCTAACAATGGCTATGGGGCAGGATTAGTTGATGCAAAAGAAGCCATCACAGCATTAACAGATGGAATTGGCAAGATTGAAGGACAGGTAACAAAAGAAGGAGAAGATACAGAACCACCTGTTTTTTCTCATAAAGGACCGAATGAAATTTTTGCCTCTACGCCAACACCTCTAAGTATTACAGCAGAAGATGAAGTAGCTGTGACAAATGTCTCCTTGAGCTATGAAGTGGATCAAGGGAAAAGGGAGACGCTGCAAGCAAAACGAACGGATGGAAATCATTTAAAAGGGACATATGTTGTTCAGCTCCCAGAACTTGAGGGAGAAAACGTCACGTACCGATGGATTGTGAAAGATTTTGGAGAAAATGAAGCTGCATCAGAACCGTATACGCTTCCGATTAAAACATCCATCACGACTGGCTACTCGCAAGATTTTGAAGCTTGGCCAAGTGGATGGTTTAGTGGTGGAACAAAAGATCCTTGGCAGTGGGGGAAGCCGACCACCGGTCCGAAAAAGGCCTTTACTGGAGATCATGTCTACGCTACAAACCTAGACAGTCCTTATGAAAATCAAACAGATGCTCATTTATCTATGCCGATGATTGCTGTACCTGAGTCAGGCTCCTCCTTTTTACAATATCAATACTGGCATGACCTTGAAGCAAATTATGACTATGTGCATATTCATGTGCAGCCTGAGGGGGAAGATGCTGTCCAAGTGGCAGCCTACACAGGCAAAACAAGTGGATGGACAAAAGGAGAAGTAGATTTATCTGCTTACAAAGGTCAGAACGTGAGAGTTATTTTTCAGCTAAGAACGGATGGCAGTGTGACAAAAGACGGTTTTTATTTAGATGATGTGAAAATAACAGATCAAGCCTTGCCTCAAAAGGCAAAGAAACAGCTTGGCGTCATCAAAAAAGAAAAGTCAGCACAGGAGCTGAAGAAACCCGTCGATCCGAAAAGCGCAAAGCCTGCTAAAATAAAAGAAAAACATGTCCAGATGAAAAAGAAAAAAAGCTTAGATGCCCCATCTATCAAAGCTCTTCCGATGAAGGCAGAAATCAGTGTTCTTGAAAGCGGCAAGTCCACGTACACAGATGAAGCGACAGGGAGATATCAGCTTTCTCATGGTGCAGGGGAATTTACAGTGAAAGCTGAAGCATATGGCTTTGAATCACGCACACAAAAAGTCAATATTTCTGCAAATGATCAGGCAGAGGCAAATTTCTCGTTACAGCCACTAGAAAAACGAACGATATCTGGCACAATTGTCAATGAAACAACGGGTGAAAAAGTAAAAGATGCTACGGTTTATCTTGTAGAGGATGCGAAAATTGAGCCGGTGAAAACAGATGAATCTGGCGAGTTTTCTCTAGAGGCATTGAGCGGTGTGTATACAGTCAAAGTATTTGCGAAAGGGTTTAAAGGATATTCGTTTACAGCCGATGTGACAGAAAAGCCGCTTGAAAAAGCAATCAAGCTGGAACCTTTCATCGGTTTTACTGGCGAAATTGGCTACGATGACGGAACAGCTGAAAATGCACGGGCGTTCTATGATCCTGGTAATGGCTGGGCGGTGAAATTTTCATTAGAAAAAGGGAAGAAACAAGCACAGGTCACAGGGGGGCTTTTCCGTTTCTGGACAACAGAGTGGCCAGCCCCTGGCGGGAATGAATTTGCGGTTGAAGTGTATGATGCTTCTGGGAAGGACGGCGCTCCAGGTAAGAAAATTGCGGGACCTTTTAAAGCGAATGCGCTGCGTAATGGTGAATGGACAAAAGTAGATTTAGAAGATCAAGCCATTACGGTGGATGGAGATTTCTATCTTGTCTATATTCAAACGAAAAAGAATACGGAATCTCCAGGCCTTGCAACAGATGAAGATGGACCAAATGCTGAAAGAAGCTGGCAGCTGACAAGCGGTGCCTTTTCTCCTTCTCCAAAAGAAGAGGGAAATTATATGATTCGTGCGCTTGTCCAATATGAAGCAGATGTGCCAGAAATAACATCTCCAAAGGCTGGAACGATCACGAACAAAGATGAACTGGAGATTGAAGGGAAAGCCTCTCCAGGGCTTGATGTAGCGATCTATCAAAACGATAAAGAGATTGCTAAAGTGCAAGCAGATCAGTCGGGTGCTTTCAAAGAGAAGGTTACAGTGTCAAGCGGAGAGCATGTATTCACGGCTGCTACTGTTACGGATAAAGGCGCAACGAAAAAATCCAAATCAGTCAAGGTGATCATTGATCAAACAGCCCCAGTGTTAACGATAGATACACCAAAAAAAGGGGAAAAGTCTAACAAAGAATCACTCACTGTAGAAGGAAAGGTATCGGATGATCATCTTGATCAAGTCACTGTGAATGGAAAAAAAGCAGCAATAAAAGATGGGAAATATTCTGCAAGAATCTTGCTTGAAAACGGGAAAAATACGATCAAAGTAACAGCAAAAGATGCAGCAGGAAACAAAACGACTAAAAAAGTCGATATCGATGTTCAATACGAAGCGCCTGAGATTTCTGAGCTGACACCAGCAGAGAATGTCAATCTATCATCAGGTGAGTCTGTTAAAATTTCATTTAACAGCAGAGAAAAGCTAGACGCAACGTTTGTCATTCACATGCCGCTGACAAACGCGAGATCAAAGCTGCAAAATACAACAGAGCTGCCGCTTCGCGAGGTAGCCAAGGGAACATATGAAGGTTACTGGACAGCTACTTCTACCGCCAAAGCAAAAGGTGCAGTCATTGAAGTGATTGTGCGGGATGATTATGGAAATGTTACTCGACAAAAGGCCCCAGGCACATTAAATATCAATGTAAAATAACACTTAAAAAAGGCACGACTCCTTGGAGCGTGTCTTTTTCGTTTCGAATGATTGTTTGTAAGCTTGTCCGGAAGCACACTCTCTTTCTTTGTGCTCTCATTCCTCGACAAAAACAATAACAATCCACCAAAAGTTCTCTATCATCCCCAACAAGAATTGACAGACTTCCATCTCTTGGCTGTTTTATACTGGTACAAACAAGTGCAAGTACTGCTTTTGATTCTTTGTTTCAGATGAAAGGAGCAGAAGGTGGTCATTTATTTAGATGTGATTTGGCTGTTAAACTTTTGTTTTGATCTATTGCTTCTCTTACTCACTGCATTTATTCTCAAACGACAAGTAAAAAAACGGCGATATATGTTAGGAGCTCTGATTGGATCGAGCATTGTTCTCTTGCTCTTTACACCATTTGCAATGTTTGTGTCACACCCTCTAGGCAAACTGCTTTTTTCTGTCTTGATCGTGCTTGCAACTTTTGGATTTCAAAGATTTCGATTCTTTTTTCAAAACCTGTTTGCTTTTTACTTTGTCACATTTTTGATGGGAGGAGGCATGATCGGGGTTCATTCGTTTTTACAAACCAATACTGTTATTCAAGACGGGCTGCTGATTTCACAAAATGATGGCTTTGGTGATCCCATTAGCTGGCTTTTCGTTTTAACCGGCTTTCCTGCGATTTGGCTGTTTTCAAAGAAACGATTAGGAGAGGTCGGTGCGAAAAAAAGACAGTTTGATGAACAAGTCCTTGCGGAGATACACATTCAAGGAGAGACCATCCGCTTAAAGGGACTCGTCGATTCTGGCAATCAGCTGTATGATCCTATGACGAAAACACCTGTGATGATCGTTCAAGCAGATCAACTCATGTCCATTTGCGGAGAGCCATTTATAGAGCTTATGAAGCAGTCTCATCCTGTTGAAGTGATGCAAAAGCTCGATGATCAATTTCCGCTTCTTGACCGTTTAAGACTTGTTCCATATCGAGCGGTCGGTCATGATCACGGGTTTCTTCTATGCTTAAAACCAGATACGGTCATCATTTATTCAAAAACGCATATGATCCAGCCAGCCAAGTGTTTTGTAGGCATGAGTCTGAGCGGTTTATCAGCAGATCAGGAATTTCAATCCATCATTCATCCAGATATGTTAGACGGAAAAATCATCCAAGGGGTGTCTTAAGTTTTGGTGATGTCTTTTATCTTACGAGGTCAACTTGACATTTAGAAGGGAGAAGAAGATGAAAAAATTAAAATTTAAACTCACTTACTACTGGTATAAACTCCTCATGAAGCTAGGTCTTAAGAGTGATGAGATTTATTATATTGGTGGTAGTGAGGCGCTGCCTCCGCCATTATCAAAGGATGAAGAGCAGGAACTGCTTGTCAAATTACCAAAAGGTGATCAAACAGCAAGGGCTATCCTGATTGAAAGAAATTTGCGGTTGGTGGTCTACATTGCAAGAAAATTTGAAAACACAGGGATTAATATTGAGGATTTAATTAGTATTGGAACTATTGGTCTAATTAAGGCAGTCAATACATTTAACCCAGAAAAAAAGATCAAGCTTGCGACATATGCTTCGAGATGTATTGAAAATGAGATTTTGATGTATTTGCGCCGAAATAATAAAATTCGTTCAGAAGTGTCGTTTGATGAGCCGCTCAACATTGATTGGGACGGAAATGAACTGCTTTTATCAGACGTACTTGGAACAGATGATGATATTATCACACGTGATATTGAAGCAAATGTAGATAAAAAACTTTTGAAAAAAGCGCTGGAGCAATTAAATGACCGTGAAAAACAGATCATGGAGCTTAGATTCGGCTTGGTTGGCGGTGAGGAAAAAACCCAAAAAGATGTCGCTGATATGCTAGGCATTTCTCAGTCGTATATTTCAAGGCTTGAAAAAAGAATTATTAAACGATTACAAAAAGAATTTAACAAAATGGTCTAAAAAAATTTTTAAAAAAGCTCTGTCCCTTTGCTGTCAAAGGAATCAACTTCTTTTCTCATGATTCTCGTCATCACTCGTGCATATTTTTCCATCCCAAGGAGATACTGAACTTTGTACAACAGCTCCTGTAGGGAGGGAAAAAAGTGTCCAGAAATAAAGTGGAAATCTGCGGAGTCGACACCTCCAAACTGCCTGTTCTGAAAAACGAAGAGATGAGAAAATTGTTCAGACAGCTGCAAGATGAGGGTGACGATACAGCAAGAGAAAAGCTAGTCAATGGCAATTTGCGGTTGGTTTTAAGTGTGATTCAGCGTTTTAACAACAGAGGCGAGTATGTGGATGATCTCTTCCAAGTAGGCTGTATCGGATTAATGAAATCAATTGATAATTTTGATTTAAGCCACAATGTCAGATTTTCAACTTATGCGGTCCCTATGATCATAGGAGAAATCCGTCGATACTTGCGTGATAACAACCCAATTCGGGTGTCTCGTTCACTAAGAGATATTGCCTACAAAGCGCTTCAGGTTCGTGAGAGGCTGATTAGTGAGACAAGCAAGGAGCCAACGGCAGAAGACATTGCCAAAGTGCTGGAAGTGCCTCATGAGGAAATTGTCTTTGCCCTAGATGCGATTCAAGATCCTGTTTCTTTGTTTGAACCGATCTATAATGACGGAGGAGATCCGATTTATGTGATGGATCAAATTAGTGATGATCGGAACAAAGACACACAATGGGTAGAGGAATTGGCCTTAAAAGAGGGAATGCGCAGATTGAATGATCGAGAAAAAATGATTCTCCGCAAACGCTTCTTCCAAGGAAAAACGCAAATGGAAGTCGCTGAAGAGATCGGGATTTCTCAAGCACAAGTCTCAAGACTTGAAAAAGCAGCCATCAAACAAATGAATAAAAACATCTTTTAAAGCCGCCGCTTCATGTGCGGCTTTTTTCATTCTTGGAAAGAGCACGTCTCTAGTATTGACTCTGTTATTTTTTTCATTTAATCTGTTTTTAACAAATGTTATTTTAGATATCATTTGTTAGGGAACACTTAAGCGGAAAGAAGGGTTATTATGACATTCCATGATGAAAGAAGGCTGCTCATTAAGGTTGCGCATATGTATTATGAAGAAGGCGCCACTCAATCTAAAATAGCAGATGCTGTTGGGGTTAGCCGTTCGCTCATATCGAAATATTTGGCAAAAGCACGTGAAGCAGGAATCGTGGAAATCATTATTCATGATGAAATGAATCAACAATATGGATCTTTAGAAAGAAAAATAGAGCGGAAATACGGGCTGCGAGAAGTCGTCTGTGTGGAAACGCTCAGCCAAGAAACAACAAAAAGCCGAATCGGCGCTGCGGCGGCAGGCTTTTTATTAAAAGTCATGAAGGATGGACAAGTCATCGGTTTTTCCTCAGGAACCACTTTGCATGAAATGGCGAAATCGCTTACGTCAGTTCAGCACTACCCATCCGTGACATTTGTTCCGCTTGTCGGGGGTGTGGGAAACGAAGATGTTGATATCCATGCCAATTATATTATTGCGAGATGCACAGAGGCACTCAAATCTAAATGTGAGTTTTTACATGTGCCTGTCATGCTTGATACGAAAGAAGCGAAGGATGTACTGATACGGCAGCCGTCAATCAAAAAAGTGATTGAATTAGGAGAATCATCAAATATTGCGGTTGTCGGGATTGGCGGGGTTCCGCAGCATTCAACGATGGTGAAATCTTATATGACAAGCGGTGAGGAGGATATTCTTCAAGCGAAGGATGTAGCGGGTGACATTTGCTATAACTTTATTGATCACCAAGGGGAAGTGTATCCTCACCCATGGAACGACAGGGTAATGGGCATAAGCCCGCAAAAGTTGAAAGAAATCCCGCTAGTCATTGGTGTCGCTGGAGGAGAAGAAAAAGTTGAAGCGATCCGGGCAGCCTTAGAAGGTGGATTAATTCATGTATTAATTACGGATGAACGAACAGGAGATGCCTTATTAAAGTAACTACCTAATATGATTAGGTAGTTTTTTTGAGTCTTTAGACTCAAAAAGATTGAAAATTTTATTGATTTTATCTTGACACAAAGTTGACACATCATATAAACTAAGTTCATAACAAATGATAAATAAAATAACAAATGTTACAAGAAACAGATTTTTGTTAATTTTTATAACATTTGTTAAAAGTTTCAGATTATTTTTCTAGCAATCTACCCGAGAAGCAAGAAAACCTGAAAGGATGATTTAGATGTCAATCTATCAACAGTTGTTAGCTCGAGAACGCAGTGGAGATCCAATCAAAGTAGGAATTATTGGGGCAGGCCAAATGGGCTTTGGACTTATTTCACAAATTTCTAAAATTCCAGGCATGATTGTAGCAGGTGTTTGTGATATTCACCTTAGTGCAGCAGAGAAGGCAGCGAATTTTTACAAGCAGCATGCGAAGCCGCATCAAATGGTCGTCACAAATGATTATAGAGAAGTGATTCAATCAGATTTTGTGGAAGTTGTCGTAGATGCAACAGGAGTGCCAGAGGTCGGAGCAAACATTTCTTTGGAAGCGCTTAATTCAAAGAAACATCTCGTTCTTTTAAATGTAGAAGTTGATATTACCATCGGTTTGGTGATGCATAAATTATTCACAAATGCAGGACTTGTTTATTCTGGATCAGCTGGAGACGAACCGGCAGCAACACTAGAATTATATGAATTTGCAAAAACAATGGGACTTGAAGTGCTCGTTGCTGGGAAAGGCAAGAACAACCCATTCTTCCCAGAAGCAAATCCAGATACGTGTAAAGCAGAAGCAGATAGTAAACATATGAGTGCACATATGCTCGCTGCCTTCCAAGACGGAACAAAAACAATGGCAGAAATGAACTTATTAAGTAACGCGACAGGGCTTTTGCCAGATAAAGTCGGTATGCACGGAGTCGAAGCAAATTTAGAGAATGTAGCAGATAAATTGAATCAAAAACAACAAGGCGGCGTGCTCGATAACTTCGGAGTCGTTGAATATGTAAATGGACTTGCACCAGGCGTATTCGTTATCGTCAAGAGTGATCTAGAGCCAGTAGATGAAGAGCTTCGTTACTTAAAAGTTGGAAAAGGTCCTCACTACACGCTTTACCGTCCTTTCCACTTAGCGAGTCTTGAAACACCTGTTACTATCGCAAAAGCGGTCTTACAGCATGATTCATCGATCCACCCGATTGGTGTACCAGTGTCAGAAACAGTCGCTGTTGCGAAAAGAGATATTAAAGCAGGGGAATCACTTGACGGGATTGGCGGATACTCCGTAAGAGGTGTACTTGAAACGCATCAAGACATGAAAACGAACGGTCACATTCCAATTGGTTTAATCAGCGGAAAAGTCGTAGCGAAAAAAGACATCAAATTAGGACAGTTCCTGACTCATGATGATGTAGAGCTTGATTCAAACACAACCGTCTGGAAGCTGCGTTCATTACAAGATCACTTATTTCAATCATAAGGACGTGAAGCTATGGAAAAATTAGCAATCGTACTTTGTATCATTCTCATCGTGCAGTATGGGTTATCTTTTATTCAAATCAAGTATTACCGCAAAAGCATGGACTCACTGATTGATGACTACAGAGGGAAACAAGGCTATCACTTATTTTCAGGAATGGAACGGCGCAAAGTTGGCCCTGGGGCCATTGCGCTCATCATTGTGGATGAATCGTATATCATTCAAAAATGCCATGTGCTTGGCGGCGTATCGATCTTATCTAAATTTAAAGAAGTCCCTGCATATGAAGGCAAGCATGTAGGGGCTGTGCTGGACGAGCACCACATGATGAAGAAAACGTTGAAAAAGCGCAAAAAAGCGCCAGCTGTCATGCAAGCACTTTCCATGGCGGCTGAGCAGGCACTTGTCTCGATTTCGAAAAAAAATATAACAAATGTGAACTAAAGAAAGGGGAGATGAAACATGGAATGGATTCAATGGTTTGGAGAGCACTTTATCGGAATGTTTGAAGCCGGCGGAAAGCAGTTCATGGGTCTGATTACAGGTATCGTTCCAACGCTTGTTGTGTTACTTACTTTCACTTATGCTGTCATGAAATTTATTGGAGAAGAGCGAGTGAATAGAGCCATTCAGTTTGCAGCGAAATATACCATTTTGCGCTACACGTTAATGCCGATCTTATCTGTTCTTATTTTGACAAACCCAATGGCTTATACGTTTGGCCGCTTCTTACCTGAAAAACAAAAACCAGCATTCTATGATTCAGCTGTTTCATTTGTTCATCCGGTGACATCACTGTTCCCGTATGCCAACGCAGGAGAACTATTTGTCTACTTAGGAATTGCGAACGGGATTAAAGAAGCTGGATATTCAATGTCAGAGCTTGCTGTTCGTTACTTCTTAGTCGGGATCGTCGTCATTTTGCTACGCGGAATCATTACTGAATGGATTACAAAATATTTAGCAGGAAAAATGAAAGCGAATTCACAATAGGGGAGGGTTAGACATGACAAACCACAAAGTATTTGTTGCAAAAGGTGCTGGCGGATGGGGAGAAGGCTTAGAGCTTGAACCAACTGGTAAAAGAAGAAAGGTTGTTTCCATTACAGGGGGAGGCATTCACCCGGTTGCACGTAAAATTGCAGAAATGACAGGGACAGAAGCATGTGATGGCTTTAAAAACTCTATACCAGAAGATGAAATGATGTGTGTTGTCATTGACTGCGGGGGAACAGCGCGAATCGGACTTTATCCAATGAAACGCATTCCAACTGTAGACGTTTTGGCATCCTCTCCTTCTGGGCCGCTTGCTAAACATATTACAGAAGATATCTTCGTATCAGGCGTAACAGAAAAAGATATTTCCTATGCAGAAGCATCTGATGGTGAGGCGAAAGCAGAAGGTCAGGAAAACAGTGAGTCGATTGACAAAGAGAATTTCAAAGAAACGTATGCAAAGCTGAAAGAGGAAAATATTGAGCGGCAGGAAAAAGGCAATTTCCTGATGAGATTCTCACGCGGAATCGGGAAAGTCACCGGTACGTTCTACCAGGCTGG
Organism: Bacillus sp. FSL L8-0654; assembly: GCF_038629965.1. Lineage (NCBI taxonomy): Bacteria > Bacillati > Bacillota > Bacilli > Caryophanales > Bacillaceae > Bacillus > Bacillus sp. FSL L8-0654. The sequence goes on from NZ_CP152026.1 coordinate 1,463,876, forward strand.
CCGTGATTCTGTTGATATGCTTTTGAAAAACATTATTCCATTCATGGCATTTGTCAGTATGTTAATTGGAATTATCAATTATACAAAAATCGGCGATCTGATTGCCCATTTTCTATCACCCTTGGCAGGATCTCTTTGGGGGCTCTTACTGCTCGTTGTGGTCTGTACACTGCCGTTCCTATCACCTGTCTTAGGACCTGGAGCAGTCATTGCCCAAGTCATCGGTGTTCTGATTGGTAGTCAAATTGCACTAGGAAACATTCCGCCTCAATTTGCACTTCCTGCACTATTTGCCATCAACGGTCAAGTAGGGTGTGATTTTATTCCAGTGGGGCTGTCACTTGGTGAAGCGAAGCCGGAAACGGTACAATATGGGGTACCAGCTGTTTTGTATAGCCGTCTTATTACAGGGGTTCTATCTGTTGTGATCGCATACGTTGCCAGCTTCGGTATGTATTAAACGTATTAAAGGAGGAATCGAGATACATGGTAACACAATCTGTCGTAAAAGAAATTGGGATCTTAGTCCCGCAATTTAAAGAAGATAAGCTGATTGTTTTATTTGGACCCGCAGCGCCGCAGGAATTAAGAGATATGTCTGTCATTCATGAGTTCGAACATTTAGAAGAAGAGCCGCTGAAGCTAGGCGGAACCATTCAAGTGGGCGATCAAACGTACACGATCACAGCCCTAGGCAATAAAGCAAATGACAACTTTAAAGAGCTCGGCCATATTTCGATCTACTTCCAAGAGCCGTTTGATGATGTATTACCAGGAGCTGTATTTGCATCCCCGCACACGTTTCCTGATATAAAAGAAGGCGTACGAATTGAAATTTCGTAACCTTGTAAAAAAAGCTGTTCCTAAATTGGAACAGCTTTTTTATATGAGGTTTACCAGAAAGAGCATTTACGATATGCTGTAAACATTCATTATTTGTATATTCAGAATTTTTACTCAGGAGGAAGTTATGGTGTCACTTGAATTGAAGAATGTTTCATTAAAAAGAAATGGGAAATGGCTGCTGCAGTCTGTTGACTGGCAGGTAAATAAGCAGGAACACTGGGTGCTTTACGGTTTAAATGGTGCGGGAAAAACCGCTTTATTAAATATGCTCTGCTCCTATTATTTCCCCACCTCAGGCGAGATGACAGTGCTGGGGCATGTCTTTGGCAAGGAAGCTCTTGGTGAAAAGCTCAGGAGGAAAATTGGTCTCATCTCAGCGGGACTTGAAAAGAAATTGCACAGAGACGACAATGCTTTTGAAATTGTTTTGAGCGGAGCATTTGCTTCTATCGGGCTTTATGAAACCCCGACTGATGAAATGAGAGAGAAAGCCATTGATCTATTAAAAGCGTTTGGTTCATTCAAATATGCCAACAGAACATATGAAAACCTCTCACAGGGAGAGAAGCAAAAAGTCTTGATTGCGAGGGCTTTAATGAATGATCCGCAGCTTTTGATTTTAGATGAACCTGTGACGGGTCTTGATTTTTTAGCAAGAGAGCAAGTGCTGGAGACCATCTCATTTATTGCAGCAAAGCCTGATGCGCCTACTTTGCTCTATACGACCCATCATGCAGAGGAGATTCTGCCTGTTTTTCAGCACACCTTATTATTAAAAGATGGATCTGTTTTTGATCAAGGAGAAACGAAAGAAATGATGACAAGCGGCTTGCTTTCTTCTTTTTTTGAATGTCCGGTAGATGTCATGTGGAGAAATGGCCGTCCGCATTTAAGTAAATTGTAGATAAAAGAAACTATTGGTCTGCGTCCCTGCTTTTCCATCATACATATTATAGTAGAAAACGAAAGGCGGGGAAGGACAGATGATCAGTATTTCTGAATTCCAAATCAAGGATGTCGTCGATGTATCCAGCGGAAAAAAACTAGGCACCATTGGGGACATTGATATTAATGTGACAAGCGGCAAAATACAAGCGATTATTATTGGCGGCACAGGGAAAATGATGGGATTTTTCGGAAAAGAAGAGGAAATGATCGTCCCTTGGCGAAATATAGTAAAAATTGGCGAAGATGTGATACTTGTCCGATTGTCTTCTTAATTCATATAACTCCTCAATGAATCATTCAATTTTTCCTTAAAACAAACTCTCCATTCTCAGCAAACAATGTCTTTTTCGGGTAAAAAGATTACGTTTTCATATCAATTTGAAAAAAAACCTGCAGAAAGGGCACATTTGAGTGTAATATTTAATGAATCCCACTAACTGTCTATGCATGTCTTGTGGTAAAATAGGAGCGATATAAAGAGAGATGAATGAAAGGTGGGAGGCAGCTTTGACACACAAATATGACCCCTTTCAGCAGAAATCACCATATGCAATGACCATTCATGATTGGACGAACATGACATGTTCTGGAAAAGAGGTATTGGCCGGATTTACGACAAAAAATGGCGGCTTCAGCCTACCTCCATATCAATCATTGAACACTGGACTCCATGTAGGAGATGATGCTTCTAGTGTTCAAATGAATCGTCAAGTCATAGCAGATGCTGCTGCTGTGCCGCTCTCTGATTGGGTGTTTGCAGACCAAACACACGAGGATCGCATCCTGAAAGTCACCAAGGAGCAAAGAGGAAGAGGAAGTCTTCATTATCATGAGGCACTGCCTGGTACAGACGGTTTATATACCTCTGAGACGAACATGATGCTCGCTCTTTGTTTCGCTGATTGTGTTCCGCTTTATTTTCTAGCTCCGCAAAACGGATTAATTGGAACGGCTCATGCCGGCTGGAAAGGAACCGTCAAGCAAATTGGTGCAAAGATGGTTGATGAATGGGTCCGCCAAGAAGGTGCCAAGGCCGATCATATTCAAGTCGTCATTGGACCATCCATTGGCAGCTGCTGCTACATAGTCGATGACGCAGTCATGGATCAAGTGAAACAGCTTCCTTTTTCAACAGAGGATGTGTATTCCGAGATTTCACAAGGACAATATAAAATTGATTTGAAAACATTAAACAAAAACGTATTGCTTCATGCAGGAATAAAAGAAGAAAACATACATGTCAGTTCGATGTGCACAAGCTGCAATGATCAGCTATTCTTCTCACACCGGCGTGATCAAGGCAAAACAGGACGTATGATGTCTTTTGTCGGGTTTAAGGAGGCATAAGTGCAATTGAATGTACGAGAGAATCTCAGACAAATAAATGAACAAATAAACGAAGCATGTAAAAGAGCCGGTAGACATCCAGCAGATGTATCGGTCGTTGCTGTGACAAAGTATGTCTCAATTGAACGAGCACAAGAAGCCAAAGAAGCAGGAATTATGCATTTTGGTGAAAATCGTGACCAAGGGTTACTTGAAAAGCAGGCGGCCATAACCGATGAAAACATTAGCTGGCACTTCATCGGCAGTTTACAGACGCGAAAAGTGAAATCTGTCATTCAGACAATTGACTACTTACATTCGCTTGACAGAATGTCTCTTGCGAATGAAATTGAAAAAAGAGCGGATCACACAGTTCGCTGTTTTGTACAAGTGAACACGTCACTTGAGGAGTCAAAACACGGCTTGAAAAGTGAAGACGTCATTCCGTTTGTGAAGCAGCTCGCTGATTTCAAACAGATTGAAATTGCTGGACTGATGACGATGGCTCCATTTACAGATGATCACACTGTGATTCGAAACTGTTTTAAAACATTAAAAAACCTTCGAGAAGAAGTAAAACATCTTAACCAAGTAAATGCACCTTGTCAGCATTTATCGATGGGCATGTCAAATGATTTTGAAATCGCAATTGAAGAAGGTGCGACATTCGTTCGGATTGGCTCTTCACTTGTTGGAAATGAAACAGGAGGTGCGTGACATGAGCATAAAAAATAAGTTTAAAAGCTTTTTCACTCTCGACGATGAAGAGTATGAGTACGAATATATTGATGAAGAAAGAGAACCCGTTCAAGAAGAAAAAGGAACGAAGGACAAAGCAGCATTTCAAGATCGCCCGCAGACAGGAAAACAAAATGTCGTCAGCTTGCAAAGCGTGCAAAAATCCTCTAAAGTGGTGTTAAGTGAGCCGCGTGTTTATGCAGAGGCGCAGGAGATTGCAGACCATATTAAAAACAGACGTGCAGTCGTCGTGAATTTGCAGCGCATTCAGCATGATCAAGCAAAGCGAATCATTGACTTCTTAAGCGGAACCGTTTATGCAATCGGTGGAGACATCCAGCGTATTGGCTCGAATATATTCCTCTGCACACCTGATAATGTAGATGTATCTGGTACAATATCAGAGCTATTGACAGAGGAAGAACCTCAGAGGTGGTAAATCATAGTGATTCTAAATTTCATTTTTAATATTTTAGGAACGGTATTAACGATTTACTCATTCGCGATTATTATTTACATCTTTATGTCATGGGTGCCATCTGCAAGAGAAACTGTGTTTGGCCGTTTTCTGACAAATATTTGCGAACCGTATTTAGAACCATTTCGTAAAATTATTCCGCCAATCGGCATGATTGACATCTCGCCGATTGTGGCATTGCTTGTGATTCGTTTTGCATCATCATATGGACTAACTGGTCTTTACAATATGATTGTGCGCTTCATGTAAACAGGCTGCCGGGCTTGGCACTGCCAGGCTCTTTTACATAAGAGGGGAACAAAATGAGCGATATCTATCAGCATTTTAGAAAAGACGAACAGCCATTTGTCGACCAAGTGTTAGGCTGGAAAAAAATCGCACTCGACCAATATCGAATGAAATTAACAGATTTCCTTGATCCGCGTGAGCAATTTATTACTGAGTCCGTCATCCAGCATGGCGAAGAACTTGGGATCATGTTTTTTGGCGGGTATGAGGGAGCGGAGCGCAAAAGAGCCCTCATTTATCCTGATTATTTAGAACCTTCTATTCAAGATGTTGAGCTGTCATATTTTCAGGTGAACTATGCGAAAAAGTTTATTTCTTTAGAACACCCGAAGCTTCTCGGCTCATTGATTGGGACAGGCTTGAAGCGTCAAAAATTCGGAGATCTATTATTTTCAGAGGAAGATGTGCAGTTTATTTGTACAAGTGATGTCGCCGATTTTGTGCGGGCGCAGCTGACTCATGTCGGCAGAGCAGCCGTTTCATTAGAGGAAATCACACAGGCAGAAATAAAGCCAGTGATCACGAAGACTGATATCAAAGAAGATACCATTTCTTCACTTCGGCTTGATGCTGTATGTGCTGCTGTCAGCCGTCAGTCTCGGCAAAAAGCACAGCTTTTAGTCAAAAATGGGCTTGTCAAAGTCAATTGGAAAGTCACAGAGGACCCTTCCTTTACAATCGGTGAAGGCGATCAGCTCTCTGTTCGGGGATTTGGCCGCTTTAGCCTCAAAACGATTGATGGGAAGACCAAAAAAGATAAATTCAAAGTAACATTTGAGCTTCTGACATAACGAACTTGAATCTGGAGGTGGCGAGGTTGCCATTAACACCTAATGATATTCATAATAAAACGTTCACAAAAAGCTTTCGCGGCTATGATGAAGATGAAGTAAACGAGTTTTTAAGCCAAGTACGTAAAGACTATGAGATCGTACTTCGTAAAAAGAACGAGCTTGAAGACAAAGTAAATGAGCTTGATGAAAGACTAGGTCATTTTGCAACAATTGAAGAGACATTAAACAAATCGATTCTTGTGGCGCAGGAAGCAGCAGAAGACGTAAAACGTCATTCTGATAAAGAAGCAAAATTGATTATTCGTGAAGCAGAGAAAAATGCAGACCGTATTATCAACGAAGCGCTGTCAAAATCAAGAAAAATTGCAATGGAAATCGAAGAGCTGAAGAAACAGTCGAAGGTCTTTAGAACTCGTTTCCAAATGCTCATCGAAGCGCAGCTTGATCTTCTGAAAAATGACGATTGGGATCATTTACTGGAATATGAAGTAGACGCTGTCTTTGATGAAAAAGAATAAGCGCATCATCTTGACATGACGTGCTCATGTTGCATATAATACCATCATAAATTAACAAGAGATAAACGTTTGAAAGGGACACTCGCAGCTGTCACATGCGTAATAAAGCGAATCAGGGATGGTGGAAGCCTGACATTACGAGACGCTGCAATGAGATCACCCCTTTAGTTCCTTTTCTGAAAAAAACCAGTAAGAAAAGGCGTCTGATCACGTTACGATTTTAGAGTGGATAAGCGGCTCTTTCATATCGCTTGTCTAAAAGGGTGGTACCGCGAGACAAGCCTTCTCGTCCCTTATGGGATGAGAGGGCTTTTTTTATTGTTTTTTAATCAGAATTTGCATGTGGAGGAATGGGTATGAACTACAAAGACACCTTATTAATGCCGAAAACAGAATTCCCGATGAGAGGGAACTTGCCGAACAAAGAGCCTGAAATCCAAGAGGAGTGGGCAGAGAAAGACATCTATCAAATGGTTTTAGAGCGGACTAAAGGACGCCCGACGTTTATTTTGCATGATGGACCTCCATATGCGAATGGTGACATTCATATGGGGCATGCACTCAATAAAATCCTAAAAGATTTTATCGTCCGTTTTAAATCAATGAACGGGTATCATGCACCGTATGTTCCGGGCTGGGATACACACGGGCTGCCAATTGAAACAGCTCTTACTAAAAATAAAAAAGTCAAACGCAAAGAAATGTCTACAGCAGAATTCCGCAAACTATGCGAGGAGTATGCTTGGAAGCAAATTGAAGGTCAGCGCAGCCAGTTTAAGCGATTAGGCGTTAGAGCAGACTGGGACAATCCATATGTCACATTAAAGCCTGAATACGAAGCACAGCAAATCCTTGTCTTTGGTGAAATGGCGAAGAGAGGCTATATCTATAAAGGATTAAAGCCTGTTAACTGGTCTCCTTCAAGTGAATCAGCCCTCGCTGAAGCGGAAATTGAATATAAAGACAAACGTTCACCATCGATTTACGTTTCGTTTAAAGTAAAAGATGGCAAAGGCGTTCTTGAAAACGGCGAACAATTCATTATCTGGACAACAACACCTTGGACGCTTCCTGCAAACCTTGGCATTTGTGTTCATCCAAACTTAGAGTACAGTGTTCTTCAAGTCGGTGCTGAGCGTTATGTCGTTGCATCTGAACTGGTTGAACAAGTAGTAAAAACACTCGGCTTTGAAGAATACGAAGTTGTGAAAACATTAAAAGGTAAAGAATTAGATAAAATCGTTGCAGCACATCCAATTTACGATAGAGATTCTCTTGTGATGCTTGGCGATCACGTGACAACTGATGCGGGAACTGGCTGTGTTCACACAGCACCAGGCCACGGGGAAGATGACTTTATTGTCGGTATGAAATACGGTCTTGATGTGCTCTGTCCAGTAGATGAAAAAGGTGTGATGACAGATGAGGCGCCTGGTTTTGAAGGACTATTCTACGAGGATGCCAATAAAGCCATCACAGAACAGCTTGAAGCAAAAGGTGCGCTGAAAAAGCTCGACTTTATCACGCACTCCTACCCGCATGACTGGAGAACGAAAAAACCAACGATTTATCGTGCGACAGCTCAGTGGTTTGCATCCATTAAAGATTTTAGAGAAGCGTTATTAGACAATATTAAAGAAACAAAATGGGTTCCAGCATGGGGAGAAACACGCCTGTTCAATATGGTGCGTGACAGAGGTGACTGGTGTATTTCAAGACAGCGTGTATGGGGCGTTCCAATTCCAGTCTTTTATGCGGAAAATGGTGAGCCGATCATCACGGACGAAACCATTCAGCATGTATCTCAATTATTTAGAGAGCATGGCTCGAATATTTGGTTTGAAAAAGAAGCAAAAGAGCTATTGCCAGAAGGCTTTACACATCCAGGCAGCCCGAATGGTGAATTCACAAAAGAGCAGGACATCATGGATGTATGGTTTGATTCCGGTTCTTCTCACCAAGCTGTTTTAGAAGAAAGAGATGACCTAGTCCGTCCGGCAGATCTTTATCTTGAAGGCTCTGATCAATATCGCGGCTGGTTTAACTCCTCTTTATCAACAGCAGTTGCTGTTACTGGAAAAGCACCATATAAAGGGGTCCTAAGCCACGGCTTTACGCTTGATAAAGAAGGACGTAAAATGAGTAAATCATTAGGCAATACGATTGATCCAACGAAGGTCGCGAAGCAGCTTGGTGCAGAAATTCTTAGACTTTGGGTATCTTCTGTCAACTATCAAGCCGATCATCCAGTGTCTGATGATATTTTGAAACAAGTAGCAGAAGTCTATCGTAAGATCCGTAACACCTTCCGCTTCCTGCATGGAAACTTATTTGACTTTGACCCAGCAGTTAATGCCGTGCCAGTAGAAGAGCTTCGCGAAGTGGATCAATACATCATGATCAAATTAAACAAATTGATTGATAAAGTGAAAAAAGCTTATGATGATTACGAATTTGCGGTCGTCTATCATGCGATTCACAATTTCTGTACGATTGAGCTCAGCTCTTTCTATCTCGATTTTGCAAAGGATGTCGTCTACATTGAGCATGCCGATCATCCAGACCGCCGCAGCATGCAGACGGTCTTCTACGAAACATTAATGGCATTAGTGAAGCTGACTGCACCAATTCTTCCGCATACAGCAGATGAATTATGGAGCCACTTAAGCTTTGTTGAAGAGCCAAGTGTTCAGTTAACAGATATGCCAGAAGGTGTGCTAGTTCCTCAAGCTGAAGCGACAGAAACGAAGTTTGACCGCTTTATGGAGGTACGTGACGATGTGCTAAAAGCGCTGGAGATTGCGCGTAACGAGAAAGTCATCGGACGTTCACTTGAAGCAAGTGTGACGCTTTATGCGACAGATGAAGTGAAAAACCTTCTTGCATCCATTAAAGAAGATGTGAAGCAGCTCTTTATCATCTCTGAATTAACGGTAGAAGATGAGCAGCATGCAGATACATCAGCGCCTGAATATGCATCAGGACGAATTGTGGTTCAAAAAGCAGAAGGAGAACTGTGCGAGCGTTCCCGCATTATTTCAAAAGACGTTGGGGCAAATCCGAAATACCCAACATTGTCGCTGAAAAATGCTGAAATCGTGGAGAAATATTACCAGAATTAACAGTGCGATATCACAAGCTGGCGCCCCGTCATATGCGGGGCGTTTTCTTTTATGAGAAAATGACAGCGTTTAGAACGAAAGGAAAAATCTTATGGCTTTAAAGTGACCAGTCGGGGCAACAATATGATTATCACGACAGGGCAGGAGTTGAAATAGCGACATGAATGGCGATCTAGAGACGATTTACACGGAACTCCTTCAAATGAAGGAAGAGCTGCAATCTAAACTGTTTGAATACGCATCATTTCGTTCACCCGCTGAGCATGTCACATTGAATGAGGTCAAAACGACCACGCTTCTTTATCACATCAAAGAAGAGCTGCAAGATGTGTCTCTCGCTATTGCAAAAATCGAACAAGGAACCTATGGCATATGTGAGGCAACAGGAGATGTGATTCCGCTTGAACAAATGAGTATTCTTCCTACCGCCCGCACGGCTGACGACTTTTTATATCATAAGCAATACGAGAAAAAAGCATTCACTCCTTATCCTTACGAATCAAATGATTCTCATTTTGAAGCCTTCCACATGTAGGGAGGTTTTTGTCTGTCAACTAAAGTTTCTTTACTCCTTCCTGTTTTCTTGATAAAATGCTTAAAGATCAAAGTATGAAGATGGAGGAACGTGTGTGTTCTATTACATAATCGCATTCGTTATCATTTGTTTAGACCAATTAACAAAATGGCTCATTGTCAAAAATATGATGCTCGGTGATTCTGTTCCAGTCATTGATGGATTCTTTTATATCACGTCTCACCGTAATTCAGGAGCCGCATGGGGAATTCTCCAAGGGCAAATGTGGTTTTTCTATGTGATCACACTCGTTGTTATTGCGGGAATTGTTTATTACTTACAAAAACATGGACAAAAGGACAAGCTGCTGGGAGTAGCGCTGGCCTTAATGCTTGGCGGAGCGATCGGAAACTTTATCGACCGTATTTTCCGTCAGGAAGTGGTTGATTTTGCTCATTTCGTATTTGGGGATTATCACTACCCAATCTTTAATATTGCAGATTCTTCTCTCTGTGTAGGGGTTATTCTGCTCTTCATTCAAATGCTGTTAGATGGAAAGAAAAATAAGGAGTCAACTACATGAATCAAGTAAATATTGCCGTTTCAGAAGAACAAACGAGTGAACGGCTAGATAAATTTCTAAGCACGACAGAACCAGAATGGTCAAGAACCCAAGTCCAGCAATGGGTAAAAGATGGGCTGATCGAAGTAAACGGGAAACAAGTAAAGGCCAATTACAAAGTACAAGCTGGAGATCAAATCAAAGTGGAGATTCCAGATCCGGAAGCCCTAGATGTAGAAGCAGAACCAATGGATCTTGATATTTATTATGAGGATGCAGATGTGTTAGTCGTAAATAAACCACGAGGAATGGTCGTTCATCCAGCGCCGGGTCATGTGTCAGGAACACTTGTAAATGGCCTGATGGCACATTGCAAAGACTTATCAGGGATTAACGGTGTGATGCGTCCTGGAATTGTCCACCGAATTGATAAAGATACGTCTGGGCTGTTAATGGTCGCTAAAAACGATATGGCACATGAGTCACTCGTCAATCAGCTGGTGGCTAAAACTGTCACAAGAAAGTATACGGCTGTTGTCCACGGTATTATCCAGCATGATACAGGCACAATTGATGCACCAATTGGCAGAGACAAAAAAGACCGCCAAAGCATGACGGTCACAAAAGAAAATGCAAAACAAGCCGTTACTCACTTTGATGTGATTGAACGCTTTAAAGACTTCACAGTTGTCGAATGCCGCCTTGAAACAGGAAGAACACACCAAATTCGTGTTCATATGAAATATATCGGCTACCCTCTTGCAGGAGATCCGAAATATGGGCCGAGAAAAACAGTCGATTTTAATGGACAGCTGCTGCATGCAGGTGTTTTAGGATTTGATCATCCTAGAACAGGAGAATATATCGAGTTCACAGCACCAATTCCAGCTGATATGCAAGCCTTTATCGATTCATTAAGAAATAACGATTGACAGGCCGTTCTTTTTTTGAAATAATAAACGAAGAAATTGAGATTCTTTAAAACAGTCCAGAGAGGCTGAGAAGGATAACGGATCAATTTGTGCACGCATATGCACAAATGAACGCCCCTCTCTGCCCTTTGCAGAAGGGGCTTTTTATTTGTCAAAAAGAGGTGTAAAAGATGGAACAAAAAGCAGTCATTCTTGATGAACAAGCGATCAGACGAGCGCTTACCCGAATTGCACATGAAATGATTGAGCGCAACAAAGGGATGAAGGATGTCATCCTTGCCGGGATCAAGACAAGAGGCATACATCTTGCAAAGCGCCTTGCAGAGCGCATCGAGCAAATTGAAGGGAATCCAGTCACTGTAGGTGAACTTGATATTACGCTATACCGTGATGACCTGACAAAAAAGACAGACAACCAAGACCCGCTTGTAAAGGGTGCAGACATACCAGCTGACATTAATGACAAAACACTTATTGTTGTTGACGATGTCCTGTTTACAGGCAGAACCGTCAGAGCAGCTATGGATGCCCTTGTGGATGTAGGAAGACCATCTTCCATTCAGCTGGCTGTGCTCGTTGACCGGGGACACCGGGAGCTGCCGATCCGAGCCGATTATATCGGGAAAAACATTCCGACTTCAAAAGCAGAGACAGTCATGGTTCAGCTCAATGAAGTAGATCAAAACGACCTTGTCGCTATATATGAAAAATAACCTTTTTAAATGCATTCCAGAGAGTTTGCAAAGAGGGCAATAACAGAGAAACCGAGCACACGGCCAACATGACGTGTCCGGTTTATCTAGGCCTCTTTGCGCATACTCGCAAAGAGGCTTTTTTAATGAAAAAGGACACATCTAGGAGGAAAATCATGAGTCAGCAAAAAGCCAATTTAGGCATTCGAGATATCCCAAAACCATTCACATGGCTGTCACTTAGCCTTCAGCATTTGTTTGCGATGTTTGGTGCGACCATTCTTGTACCAAAAATCATTGATATGAGTCCAGCCGTCGCGCTCATCTCAAGCGGAGTGGGAACGATTGTTTACTTAATCATCACAAGAGGACAAATTCCGGCGTATCTTGGATCGTCCTTTGCCTTCATCGCCCCCATACTGAATGTGAAAGCAACGGGAGGCCCTGGAGCCGCAATGGTTGGCGCCTTCATGGCGGGTGTCGCTTATGCACTCATCGCCCTATTCATTAAATGGCTCGGCACAGGCTGGCTGATGAAGCTTCTGCCGCCGGTGGTCGTAGGACCAGTCATTATGGTCATCGGACTCGGACTCGCTGGAACAGCAGTCAACATGGCGATGTATGTTGATCCGAATGCAACCGAGCTTGTTTACAGCCTCAAGCACTTAATGGTCGCTGGCTTCACACTGGCTGTCACCATTATCAGTATGATTTTCCTAAGAGGATTCCTTAGCTTAATCCCAGTTTTAATCGGCATCATCAGCGGCTATCTCTTTGCCTTAACACAAGGCATCGTGAACTTCCAGCCGGTCATTGACGCAAAATGGTTTGCTGTACCAGACTTCGTTGTGCCATTTGTCGACTATACACCTGCTGTGACCTTAAGCATTCTCACAGTGATGGTGCCGGTAGCCTTTGTCACAATGTCTGAGCATATCGGCCACCAAGTGGTGTTAAGTAAGGTCGTAGGACAAGATTTTATTAAAAAACCAGGTCTTCACCGTTCCATTTTAGGAGACAGTGCGGCGACGATCTTCGCTTCACTTATTGGCGGACCACCAACAACAACTTATGGAGAGAACATTGGCGTACTAGCCATCACAAGAGTGTTCAGTATCTTCGTCATCGGCGGAGCAGCCGTGTTTGCGATCTGCTTCGGTTTTGTAGGAAAAATTTCAGCATTAATCAGTACAGTGCCGTCCGCGGTGATGGGAGGCGTTTCGTTCCTGCTCTTTGGAATCATTGCTTCAAGCGGCCTGAGAATTCTGATTGATCATAAAGTGAATTTTGAAGAAAAGCGTAATCTCATTATCGCATCAGTCATCCTAGTCATTGGGATTGGCGGGGCATTCATTGAGGTGAAACAAATCAATCTCACCCTATCTGGAATGGCACTTGCTGCGATTACGGGTGTCCTGTTAAATCTGATCCTGCCGCATCAAAAAGCAGAAGATGACAACTCAAATGAATCAAATACAGAAAACCTTTTAAAAGAAGTCCAGTGAGGCTGACAAGGGTTCTAAATGGAGCGGAATGCACAAAAGTGCCGCTGCTTCTTTTGGAGAACCCTAAGCTGCCGAGGCTTAGGGTTTTTTTGAACCTGAAAGTGATGAAAAACTAGAGGGGGAAGAAAAAATGAATGATTTATCGACAATGAGCAGCTTATCAAAAGAAGAGATTTTACAGCTGATTGAAGAAGCAGCTGCACTCAAAAAGGGGAAACAAGAACATGGATTAGCCGGAGAATTTGTGGCAAACCTTTTCTTTGAACCAAGCACAAGAACACGTTTTAGCTTCGAAGTAGCCGAGAAGAAACTAGGGATGAATGTCCTGAGCTTAGATGCGGCAAGCACCTCCGTTCAAAAGGGCGAAACACTTTACGATACGGTAAAAACACTCGAATCGATCGGAGTAAAGGCATGTGTGATCAGAGACAGCACCGATGAATATTATAACGAGCTGATTGGGAAGGTTGGAATTCCCATCATCAATGCAGGAGATGGCTGCGGGCAGCATCCAACCCAATCACTGCTTGACCTCATGACCATCTTTGAAGAGTTTGGCGGCTTTGAAGGCTTAACGATTTCGATTCATGGAGACATCAAACATAGCAGGGTGGCAAGATCAAATGCTGAGGTTTTATCGAGGCTGGGAGCGACAGTCCTGTTTTCAGGGCCTGCTTCCTTCCAGGATGAACAAAACCCTCACGGAACGTATGCCCAAGTAGATGAAGCCATCGCACAATCTGATGTGGTGATGCTGCTCAGAATCCAGCATGAACGGCACGCTGAAAAAATGGGCAGTGAAGATTACTTATCAACTTATGGATTAACAGTAGACAGAGCAAACAAAATGAAAGAACGCGCGATTATTATGCATCCAGCACCAGTAAACAGAGGTGTTGAAATAGATGATTCATTAGTAGAGTCCGAGCAGTCAAGGATTTTCAAACAAATGGAAAATGGTGTTTATATCCGAATGGCCGTATTAAAAAGAGCTTTTCAAAATAGCACACTACATCAAAAAGGGAGAGATTCTGTCTATGTCATACCTCATTAAAAACGGTTTTATCTTAACAAGCACAGGTGAAAGAGTGCAGCAGGATATTAGGGTAAAAGGAAAAGTGATTCAAGCGATTGGTCACCTAGAAAGAGAAGACGGAGAAGAGGTTATTGATGCAGCGGGGCTATTTGTGTCACCAGGCTTGATCGATCTGCATGTGCATTTAAGAGAGCCAGGCGGAGAGAAAAAGGAAACGATTGAAACAGGCTCTAAAGCAGCCGCAAGAGGCGGATTTACGACGATTGCAGCGATGCCGAATACAAGGCCGGTTCCAGATACAAAAGAGCAAATGGAATGGCTGATGAATCGAATCGAAGAGACCTCATCTGTGAGAGTGCTGCCATACGCCTCCATCACAACGAGACAAATTGGGGAAGAGATGACGGATTTTGCAGCACTAAAAGAAGCAGGCGCCTTTGCTTTTACAGATGACGGTGTCGGCATCCAAACAGCAGGCATGATGTACGAAGCGATGAAACAGGCAGCAAGTCTTGATCAAGCGATTGTGGCGCACTGTGAAGATAACTCGCTCATTTACGGCGGGTGCGTTCATGAAGGAGAATTTTCAAAAGCAAATGGGTTAAACGGAATACCGTCCATTTGTGAATCGGTGCATATTGCAAGAGATGTTCTTTTAGCAGAAGCAGCGAACTGTCATTATCATGTATGTCATATCAGTACGAAAGAATCTGTGCGGGTCGTACGCGATGCAAAAAAAGCAGGCATCCGTGTGACGGCTGAGGTGTCACCGCATCACCTGCTGTTGTGTGATACGGACATTCCAGGTCTTGATACAAATTATAAAATGAACCCGCCGCTCAGAGGAAAAGAGGATCGCGAGGCATTGATCGAGGGACTGTTAGATGGAACGATTGATTTCATCGCAACAGACCATGCGCCGCATACAGAAGAAGAAAAGAACGAAACCATGCAGCGTGCCCCGTTTGGAATTGTGGGACTTGAAACAGCGTTCCCGCTTCTGTATACACGATTTGTCAAAACAGGCGAATGGACATTAAAAGAACTTGTTGATTATATGACAATTAAACCAGCAGAAGCATTTTCTCTTCCATACGGAAAGCTTGAAGAAGGGCACATAGCTGATATCACACTTATTGATTTAAACAAAGAAATGGCAATCGATAAAACAAGCTTCTTAT
The DNA here is from genome assembly GCF_038629965.1 of Bacillus sp. FSL L8-0654. Taxonomy (NCBI): domain Bacteria; kingdom Bacillati; phylum Bacillota; class Bacilli; order Caryophanales; family Bacillaceae; genus Bacillus; species Bacillus sp. FSL L8-0654. The sequence continues at coordinate 1,479,356 of NZ_CP152026.1, forward strand.
CTAAAGGGCAAAATACACCGTTTGACAAATTGACTGTATCAGGATGGCCGGTCATGACACTTGCATCTGGGAAAGTCGTTTATGAAGAGGGGAGACTAGTAAAATGAAGAGACGCTTAGTGCTAGAAAACGGAACAGTATTCGAAGGAACAGGCTTTGGCAGCTTAGAACCATCAGTCGGAGAAGTCGTCTTTAATACAGGGATGACGGGCTATCAAGAAATTTTATCTGATCCATCATACTGCGGACAAATTGTCACACTGACTTACCCGCTTATCGGCAACTATGGCATTAACCGTGACGATTTTGAATCGATCACACCGTTTGTGAAAGGGCTGATTGTGAAAGAGCTTTGTGAAAAGCCCTCAAACTGGCGCTCTTCATATTCACTCGATGAATATTTAAAAATGAAAAACATTCCGGGGCTGAGCGGAATCGATACACGGAAGCTGACTAGAATGATTCGAAGTGCAGGGACTTTAAGAGGGGCATTTGCAGGACCTGATGAACAAGTAGAAGACGTTGTCCGCCGCCTTCAAACATTGCAGCTGCCAACAGATCAAGTGAGTCAAGTATCTGTGAAAAATGCGTACCCAAGCCCAGGCAGAGGAAAAAGAATTGTCCTTGTCGATTTCGGCATGAAGCACGGCATTTTGCGCGAGCTCAATAAACGTGACTGCGACGTCATTGTGGTGCCATACAACATCACTGCAGATGAAGTGCTGCAGCTAAAGCCTGATGGCATCATGCTTTCAAACGGACCTGGAGATCCTGTGGATGTACCGGAAGCCGTTGAGATGATTCAGCAATTGATTGGAAAGGTGCCGCTCTTTGGTATATGCCTCGGACATCAATTATTTGCTCTAGCGTGCGGTGCAAGCACAGAAAAAATGAAATTTGGCCACAGAGGATCAAACCATCCGGTGAAAGAACTAGCAACTGGCAAGGTGACACTGACGTCTCAAAACCATGGCTACACGGTTAGCAGTATTAACGAAGACGTGCTCGAAGTCACACATATTGCCCTAAACGACAATACGATTGAAGGATTAAAACATAAAGAAGCACCAGCATTCACTGTTCAGTACCACCCAGAAGCATCACCGGGTCCAGAAGATGCAAACTACTTATTTGACCAGTTCATGGAAATGATTCATACGACTGAGAAAGAAGGGGAAGAAGTATGCCAAAACGCGTAGACATCAAAAAGATTTTAGTAATCGGATCAGGTCCTATCATCATCGGTCAGGCAGCGGAGTTTGACTATGCAGGTACACAGGCTTGCTTAGCGCTAAAAGAAGAGGGCTATGAAGTCGTTCTTGTGAACTCTAACCCTGCGACCATTATGACAGATACAGAAATGGCTGATAAGGTATACATCGAACCACTGACACCAGAATTTTTAACACGAATCATTCGAAAAGAACGCCCTGATGCGATCTTGCCAACACTTGGCGGGCAAACTGGATTAAACCTTGCTGTTGAATTGTCAGAGCTTGGCGTATTAGCTGAATGCGGCGTTGAAGTACTCGGTACAAAGCTGTCAGCCATCCAAAAAGCAGAGGATAGAGATTTATTCCGTAATTTAATGAATGAACTAAATGAGCCAGTACCAGAAAGTGAAATCATTCATAACCTGGAAGAAGCGATGGCGTTCACGGATCAAATCGGTTTCCCTGTCATCGTCAGACCAGCCTATACATTAGGCGGAACGGGCGGCGGAATTTGTACAAACGAGCAAGAACTGAAGGAAATCGTTGAAAACGGTCTGAAGCTAAGCCCAGTCACACAATGCTTACTTGAAAAAAGCATTGCAGGCTTTAAAGAAATTGAATATGAAGTCATGCGAGACAGCGGTGACCATGCAATCGTTGTTTGTAACATGGAAAACTTTGACCCTGTCGGCATCCATACTGGTGACAGTATTGTTGTAGCCCCAAGCCAAACGTTAAGTGACCGTGAATATCAGCTGCTTCGCAATGTGTCGCTTAAGCTGATCCGTGCACTTGGCATTGAAGGCGGCTGTAACGTTCAACTGGCACTTGATCCAAACAGCTTTCAATACTATATCATCGAAGTAAACCCGCGTGTGAGCCGTTCATCTGCGCTTGCGTCAAAAGCGACAGGCTATCCAATTGCCAAATTGGCAGCGAAAATTGCTGTCGGCTTAACGCTTGATGAAATGATGAACCCAGTCACAGGTAAAACCTATGCAGCTTTCGAGCCGGCACTTGACTATATCGTTTCAAAAATACCGCGCTGGCCGTTCGATAAATTTGAATCTGCGAACAGACGTCTTGGTACGCAAATGAAGGCAACTGGTGAAGTCATGGCGATCGGCCGCACATTAGAAGAGTCTCTTCTAAAGGCTGTACGTTCACTTGAAGCCGATGTGCATCACATTGAATTAAAAGATGAAGCAGACATCACAAATGAAGTGCTTGAAAAACGGATTATCAAAGCGGGAGACGAACGATTATTTTATATCGCTGAGGCGCTTAGAAGAGGCTATACAGTCGAACAAATACATGAATTCTCAAAAATTGATTACTTCTTCCTTCATAAGCTGGAAGGCATCATTGCCTTTGAGAAGACATTAAAAGAAAACAAAGGCAATACAGACGTATTAAAAGAAGCAAAAGAGAAAGGCTTCTCAGATATCTACATTAGCCGCGAGTGGAAGATGAACGAAGCGGATGTCTACAAGCTAAGACAAGAAGCAGGCATTGTACCTGTATACAAAATGGTGGATACATGTGCGGCAGAATTTGAATCAGAGACACCTTATTTCTACAGCACATATGAAGATGAAAATGAATCAGAACGTACAGACAAGAAAAGCGTTATCGTATTAGGTTCAGGTCCTATCCGAATTGGACAAGGGGTTGAATTTGATTATGCGACTGTTCACTCTGTGTGGGCAATTAAACAAGCAGGCTATGAAGCGATCATTATTAACAACAATCCTGAAACGGTCTCAACAGACTTTAGTATTTCAGATAAGCTTTACTTTGAACCACTCACTGTAGAAGATGTCATGCACATCATCGACCTTGAACAGCCTGAAGGAGTCGTCGTTCAGTTCGGTGGACAAACGGCGATCAACCTAGCAGATGAATTATCAAATAGAGGGGTTGAAATTCTTGGAACTTCTCTAGAAGATCTAGACCGCGCAGAAAACCGGGACAAGTTTGAACAAACGTTAGAAACACTCGGCGTGCCCCAGCCGAAAGGGAAAACAGCAACGTCTGTGCCTGAAGCTGTAGCGATTGCCAATCAAATCGGCTACCCAGTCCTTGTCCGTCCTTCCTATGTATTAGGCGGCCGCGCGATGGAAATTGTGTATCAAGAAGCTGAGCTTCTTCACTACATGGAGAATGCGGTGAAGGTCAACCCGCAGCATCCAGTGTTAATTGACAAGTATTTGACAGGAAAAGAAATTGAAGTAGATGCCGTGTCTGATGGAGAAACTGTCGTAATCCCAGGCATTATGGAACACATTGAAAGAGCCGGAGTTCACTCTGGTGACTCGATTGCGGTCTATCCGCCGCAAACATTGTCTGAGGACATCAAAGCGAAGATCGCAGAGTACACGATCAAGCTTGCAAAAGGGCTCAACATTATTGGGCTTTTGAACATTCAGTTTGTCCTATCAAAAGGTGAAGTGTATGTACTTGAAGTGAACCCGAGATCAAGCCGGACGGTTCCTTTCTTAAGTAAAATTACAGGCATCCCGATGGCAAACCTTGCGACAAAAGTCATCTTAGGAGACAAGCTCAAAAATTATGGCTACGAAGAAGGGCTTCATACAGAGCAAGAAGGAGTGTACGTCAAAGTTCCAGTCTTCTCTTTTGCAAAATTAAGAAGAGTGGATATTACACTCGGGCCTGAAATGAAATCAACAGGTGAAGTCATGGGGAAAGATGTCACGATCGAAAAAGCTCTTTATAAAGGATTGATTGCATCAGGCATTCAAATCCCTAATGACGGAACCGTTCTTCTGACAGTGGCTGATAAGGATAAAGAAGAAGGACTTGAGATCGCAAGAAGATTCCATTCGATCGGCTATCATATTTTAGCGACAGAAGGAACGGCGAATTACTTAAAACAAGCAAACATTCCTTCAAGTGTGGTCGGCAAAATCGGAGAAGAAGGCAAAAATCTTCTTGATGTCATTCGAAACGGGGAAGCCCAATTCGTGATCAACACATTAACAAAAGGAAAACAGCCGGCAAGAGACGGCTTTAGAATTAGACGTGAATCTGTTGAAAATGGAGTGGCTTGCTTAACGTCACTAGATACAGCAGAAGCCATTTTAAGAGTGCTTGAGAGCATGACATTTAGAGCGGATGAAATGCCAGAAGTGAAAACGAATGCTGAGGTGACAGTAACGATATGAAAAAAGCATACTTGACGGTCGTCTCGAACCGAGAGATCGCTGATCATATTTTCGAAATGACATTAAAAGGTGACCTTGTGGACTCCTTTCAAACGGCTGGACAATTTCTTCATCTAAAGGTCAGTGAATCGATGACACCGCTGCTGAGAAGACCGATCAGTATTGCCAACATTCATGCCGAGCAAAAAGAAGCAACCATCATTTACCGCGCAGAAGGAGAGGGCACAAAGCTCCTCTCCCAAAAGCGGGAGGGAGAATCAGTCGATGTATTAGGGCCGCTTGGAAACGGGTATGATCCTTCAGTCGTCAAGCCCGGAGAGACGGCATTACTAGTCGGCGGCGGAATTGGCGTACCGCCTCTATATGAACTGTCCAAGCGTTTAACGAAAAAAGGCGTCATCGTAAAGCATGTCCTCGGCTTTCAGTCGAAAAAGGATGTATTTTACGAGGGAAAATTTCAAGCACTCGGCGATACGTTTATTGCAACGGTTGATGGCACATACGCTGCTAAAGGCTTTGTAACAGATGTGATAAAAGAGCAAAACCTGAGCTTTGATGTGCTGCTTTCCTGCGGTCCAACACCTATGCTAAAAGCGCTGAAAGACACGTATCCTGATAAGCCTGTCTACATTTCGATGGAAGAACGAATGGGCTGCGGGATTGGTGCCTGCTTTGCATGTGTCTGTCATACCGATCAGCTCGACAAACCTTACGTCAAAGTGTGTCTTGATGGACCTGTATTTAAAGCAGAGGAGGTGGCATTGTCATGCTAAACGTTGAGTTGCCGGGATTATCTTTAAAGAATCCAATTATCCCTGCATCAGGCTGCTTTGGATTCGGGAGAGAATTTGCATCCTTATATGACCTGTCATTGCTGGGCGGTATCATGATCAAAGCCACAACCCTTGAACCGAGATTTGGCAATCCGACTCCAAGGGTAGCTGAGACAGGAGCCGGTATGCTCAATGCAATCGGCCTTCAAAACCCAGGTCTAAAAGGTGTGCTTGAAAATGAATTGCCTTGGCTCGAGCAGTTTGATACGCCTATTATTGCGAATGTTGCTGGCTCACAGGTGGATGATTATGTTGAAGTAGCCAAGCAAATCAGCCAAGCAAAAAATGTTCATGCCCTTGAGCTGAACATTTCTTGCCCAAATGTTAAAACCGGCGGAATCGCCTTTGGTACAGATCCAAATATGGCAGCATCATTGACAAAAGCAGTCAAGAAAGTCTCTTCCGTACCTGTCTATGTCAAGCTGTCACCTAACGTAGCCAATATTGTAGAAATTGCTCAAGCGATTGAAGCTGCTGGAGCAGATGGACTCACCATGATTAACACATTAATTGGGATGCGTTTAGATTTAAAAACGGGGAAACCCATCCTTGCCAATAAAACAGGCGGATTATCAGGACCAGCTGTCAAACCTGTCGCTGTACGTATGGTGCATGAGGTGAGTCAAGCGGTTTCTATTCCGATTATCGGGATGGGCGGAGTGCAAAGTGCTGAAGATGTACTTGAATTTTTACTAGCAGGTGCAAGTGCAGTCGCTGTCGGTACAGCCAATTTTGTGAATCCATTTATTTGCCCGGAAATCATTGAAGAATTGCCAAATGTGTTAGCAGCATATGGTTATTCATCTGTAGAGGAATGTATCGGAAGGAGCTGGAAACATGAAGCACTTGCCCATCATCGCGCTTGATTTTCCATCAGGGCAGGACGCGCTTGCCTTTTTAGATCCCTTTGAAGGGACACCATTATTTGTGAAGGTCGGCATGGAGCTGTTTTACCAAGAAGGACCTGCCATCCTTGATGCGCTGAAAGAAAAAAATTGCCGCATTTTTCTCGATCTAAAATTACATGACATTCCAACAACGGTGCAAAAAGCGATGAACCGGCTTGCCGCACTTGGCGTTGATTTGGTCAATGTGCATGCTGCTGGCGGGAAACGAATGATGCAGGCTGCATTAGAGGGACTTGAAAGCGGGACTCCTGCTGGACAAAGCCGTCCGGGCATTATTGCAGTGACCCAGCTGACTAGTACGTCAGAAGACATGATGAGAAACGAATTACTCATTGACCGTCCGCTGCAAGAGACTGTGATCCGGTATGGACAATTAGCATATGAAAGTGGACTGGACGGTGTTGTTTGCTCTGTTCATGAATCTAAAGCACTTCATGAACATATCTCACCCTCTTTTCTCACTGTAACGCCAGGGATTCGCTTACCGAATGATCAAACCGATGACCAAAAGCGTGTGGCGACACCTGCCTATGCAAAAGAGCAAGGTGTTTCACAAATCGTTGTCGGGAGATCAATCACAAAAGCTGATAAACCAATAGAAGCCTATCATCAAATTTTGAAAGAGTGGGAGTGAGTGCCAGATGAAATCAAAAATCGCGAAACATCTATTACAAATCAAAGCGGTCTCATTAAAACCAGACGAACCGTTTACATGGGCGAGCGGTATAAAATCACCGATCTATTGTGATAACCGCCTCACATTATCATATCCAGAAGTCAGACACGACATTGCGGAAGGTCTAAAAGATTTGATTCTCACTCATTTCAAGGGAGCAGAGGTTGTCGCGGGTACTGCAACAGCAGGCATTCCGCATGCGGCATTAGCAGCAGACCGCTTGAACATCCCGATGTGTTATGTCAGAAGTAAGCCGAAAGCACACGGCAAAGGAAATCAAATTGAAGGGGCCGTATCGAAAGGCCAAAAGGTTGTCGTCGTCGAAGACCTTATTTCCACAGGAGGCAGTGTGCTGGAAGTGGTTGCTGCTCTTCAAGCTGAGGGCTGCGAGGTACTAGGAGTTGCCGCAATCTTCACATACGGACTGCCAAAAGCAGCGGCCGCTTTTCAAGAAAAAAATATTCCATATGTCACCCTGACAGACTATGACACATTGACAGACGTGGCACTTGAACTGAAAGCGATTGAGCCGTCTGCGATGAACAAACTAAAACGCTGGAGACAAGACCCTTCCTCTGAATCTTGGATGGAAGAAACGGTCTGAAAAGTCAAAGTCCATCGTTAACAATTTTAAAGCTGTGCCTGCCCGCACGGCTTTTTTATTTGGGTAAAAATAGTAAAATAGACTCAAATTTTAATAAAAACTAATCCTATCAATAAAGTCGGGTTGACTTTTGTTTGAATTGTGTTAATATTTAAGACAAATTGAAACTCTTATCCAGAGAGGTGGAGGGACTGGCCCGATGAAACCCGGCAACCTGCGATTCGCAAGGTGCTACTTCCTGCAAAATGATTCTATTTTGAAAGATAAGGAAATTGTGAGCTTCCTCATCTTTCTTTCGGACTGAAAGAAAGTTTTTTTATTTTAACGGTGAGGAGGAAGAGGAGATGGAAGTGAAACAAAATCAGGATGAGGACTTAGTAAAGCATATGCAAGAACTGATTGGGGATATGAAATTCGGTTCAATTACGTTAATTGTTCAGGACGGTCAAGTGATTCAAGTGGAAAAAAACGAAAAAATTAGATTAAAGTAGTGCGGAAAATAGCAATATGAGCGGTACTCCGGAAGGGGAGAAATCATGTTAACTTATGAAAATTGGCAAGAGCCGTCCATTACATTTCAAGAGGATGATTTGTATAAAGGAGCCCTGTCTGTACTGAAATGGGCGTACGGTCATTATGGTGACCAGCTCGTGTATGCGTGCAGCTTTGGCATCGAGGGCATCGTTCTGATTGATCTGATTGCAAAAGTAAAAAAAGATGCGAGAATTGTCTTTTTAGATACAGGTCTGCATTTTAAGGAAACATACGACACAATTGATGCGGTAAAGGAAAGATACCCGGGTTTAGACATTGTATTGAAAACGCCTGAGCTGACGGTTGAACAGCAAAATGAGCAGCACGGTGATGAATTATGGAAAACAAATCCTCAAAGCTGCTGCCATATGCGTAAGGTCATTCCTTTGCAAGAAGCCCTCTCTGGTTATCCAGCATGGCTTTCCGGTTTAAGAAGAGAGCAGTCACCAAAACGAGCAGGGACGAATTTCTTAAATAAGGATGAAAAATTCAAATCAGTGAAAGTATGTCCGCTCATCCATTGGACGTGGAAGGACATATGGAGATATGCATCTAGAGAGGAACTTACTTATAATCCGCTGCATGACCAAGGATATCCAAGTATCGGCTGTGCACCGTGTACACAGCCAGCATTTACTGCAGATGATCTGCGTTCTGGCAGATGGTCAGGAACAGCAAAGACAGAGTGCGGATTACATGAGTAAGGGAGCATAACGTATGGAAATCGCCGCAATTTTATTTAGTCTATTCTTTGCTTTAAACATAGGCGCAAGCGGGGCAGCTGCTTCTATGGGCATTGCGTATGGATCAGGTGCCATTCAAAAGCCCATTTATGCACTCAGTTTTTGTGCAGTGGGGATTTTAGCAGGTTCAGTGATTGGCGGCGGCGAGGTCGTCAAAACGATCAGCTCTGGTATTATGCCAGAATCAGTCATTACACTTGAAATCGTTTGTATTATCATTGGTTCTGCTGCACTATCACTTTTCATAGCGAATCTCATGGCGATTCCTTTATCAACAAGTGAGGTCACAGTAGGGGCTGTGGTTGGTGTGGCAGTCGCGTATAAAGTATTGTTTGTGAAATCCATTTTAGTAATTGTGGCATTTTGGATCATCATCCCGCTTTTTGCCTTTCTTTTTACCTTTGCTGTCGTCAAAATCATCAGAATGTTCCCTAAACGGAAGCTGTCTAAAAAAGGCACAGCTATTTTATCTGTCGTATTAATCCTCAGCGGATTTTTAGAGGCATTTTCAGCCGGTATGAACAATGTGGCAAATGCCGTCGGCCCGCTCGTCGCTTCAGGCGTTTTGTCAGTTGGGCAGGGAACACTTTACGGCGGAATCTTCGTCGCAGCAGGGGCCCTCTTGCTAGGCAGAAGAGTGCTGGAAACAAACGGAAAGAAAATTACCCGCTATCAAACAGGCGAAGGGATTTTACTTTCGAGTACCGGTGCCGGGCTTGTCATCGTCAGCTCTATTTTTGGGCTGCCCGTTCCACTTACGCAAATCACCTCCTCGTCTATCATCGGACTTGGAATGGCAAAAGGCGGGCCTAACATTTTTCACAAACATGTTGTGAAAAAAATGCTGAAAGTATGGGTGGTCTCACCTTTTTTATCACTCAGCCTCTCGTATTTGCTTGTGAGCCTTTTCTTAAAAGGAGACTATTACTCTATCTTTATCATGATGAGTGTACTGCTTGCCTCACTTGGTGCGCTGAGTCTGATGAAGGCAGTCAAAAATGAAAGCAGCTCTATTCATGAACAGGGCGGCGGGATTTAACCATAAATCCGACTATTAACATCTAATAAATATGAACATTGAGAGGAAGATGAACAAATGAGTTTAACACCACATGGTGGCGTATTAATTAATCGAGTAAATGAAGAATATGATCTCAGCACGGCTGCGAAGGAAATTGAACTAGATGCGATTTCCTTTGCAGACCTTGAACTCATTGCAATTGGCGGATATAGTCCAATTGAAGGGTTTTTAACAAAAGCTGATTATGAAGCAGTTGTAAGCAGTATGCGGCTAGCAAGTGGTGTCGTTTGGTCTCTTCCTATTACACTGCCAGTAACAAAAGAAAAGGCGGCGGAAATCCATCAAGGCGATATCGTGCGCTTATCCTACAATGGAACTGTATATGGGGTCATTGAAGTAGAGGATCAATACACACCAGATAAAGAAAAAGAAGCGGTGAATGTCTATAAAACAGATGACCGCAATCATCCAGGCGTGAAAAAATTATTTGAACGCGGCGATACTTACATTGGCGGAAAAATTACACTGACGAAACGCAGTGAAAAACCATTCCCTCAATTTACGTATGAGCCAGAAGAAACAAGACGTCATTTTAAAGATAACGGCTGGAAAACCATTGTTGGTTTCCAAACGAGAAACCCTGTTCATCGTGCTCATGAATATATTCAAAAAACAGCACTGGAAACAGTCGATGGTTTATTTTTAAATCCGCTTGTCGGTGAAACAAAATCTGACGACATCCCGGCAGATGTAAGAATGAAAAGCTATCAAGTATTATTGGACGGTTATTATCCAAAAGACCGCGTCTTTTTAGGTGTTTTTCCTGCTGCAATGCGTTATGCTGGACCAAAGGAAGCCATTTTTCATGCGCTAGTGCGGAAAAATTATGGCTGCACCCATTTTATTGTCGGAAGAGATCATGCAGGTGTTGGTGACTATTACGGCACATACGAGGCGCAGGAACTATTTGATCAATTTACAAGCGAAGAAATCGGCATTACTCCATTAAAATTTGAACACAGTTTCTACTGTAATACATGTGAAGCGATGGCCACTCCAAAAACGTGTCCTCACGACAAAAGCGAGCATGTCATTCTTTCAGGTACAAAGGTTCGAACAATGCTGAGAAACGGTGAATTACCACCAAGCACGTTCAGCCGAAAAGAAGTCATTGAAACATTAATCGAAGGATTAAAAACGACGGTATCTTAACGGGAGGGTATGACATGAGCAACGAACATATCGTGTGGCATGATTCATCAATTACAAAAAAAGAATATCAGCAGAAAAACAATCATACGAGCGGCATTATCTGGCTTACAGGTCTAAGCGGGTCAGGTAAATCAACGATCGCGAATGCAGCTGCAAGAGAGCTGTTTGAACAAGGCTACCAAGTCACAGTTCTTGACGGCGATAACGTGCGGCACGGACTCAATAAAGATCTAGGGTTTTCAGATGATGACAGAAAAGAAAACATCCGCCGGATCGGAGAAGTAGCAAAACTATTTGTGGAGCAAGGGACGATTGTCATCACTGCTTTTATTTCTCCATTTCAAGAAGACCGCCACACTGTCAGACAGTTGGTCGAAGATGGGGAATTTCACGAAGTATTTGTCAAATGTGATCTGAACGTGTGTGAAGAGCGTGATCCAAAAGGGTTATATAAAAAGGCGAGAAACGGTGAAATTCCGTTTTTCACTGGAATCGATTCACCGTATGAAGAGCCTGCTGCGCCTGAGCTCGTATTAGATACAGGGGAATTATCCCGTGAGGAATCTAAACAGCGTCTTGTTGATTATGTAAAAGGAACAACGAAATAATCGCCTGATGGCAGGGGGAGAAAAGCAAGATGGGGAAAGTATACATTGTGGGTGCTGGACCCGGTGACCCAGATTTAATAACATTAAAGGCCCATAAGGCGATACAGCGGGCAGATGTCATCTTATATGATCGTCTTGTCAATCAAGAAATTCTCGCCCATGCCAAACCGGAGGCGGAATTGATTTATTGCGGCAAGCTGCCAAATCATCATACAATGAGACAGGAAGCCATCAATGAAGCGCTTGTGGCTCATGCAAAGGAAGGGAACGTTGTCGTACGGCTGAAAGGCGGCGACCCCTTTGTCTTTGGCCGCGGCGGTGAAGAAATCGAATGCTTAGCTGAGCACGGAATTCCGTATGAGGTCGTCCCAGGAATTACTTCTGGGATTGCAGCGGCTGCTTATGCGGGCATCCCTGTGACACATCGTGAATTCAGCTCAAATGTTGCTTTTGTCACGGGTCACTATCAAAAGGATGAACATTTTGAAGAAAAGTGGGAGGCGCTGGCTACAGGGATTGATACTCTTGTGATTTACATGGGTGTCAAAAACGTGGAAAGAGTGCAGCGCCTGCTTTTGAAAAATGGACGGGACCCTGAAACACCCGCTGCATTTATACACTGGGGAACCACAACAAGGCAAAAGACAACGTGCTGCACGGTGGCGACACTGTCTGAAACCGTTGAAAAAGAAGGGATCGAGCATCCAAGTTTAATTGTTGTTGGAGATGTCGTTCATTTTCATCAAAAGCTGAACTGGTTTGAACCTGCATTCATCGAGAAATGAGAATGATAGAGAAAAGACACGTGCATACATCGTGTCTTTTCGTCTGATGAAAACAAGTGAGAGGGAGGAGCCGCATGAAACAAGCTGTCCTTTATGTTGGGCATGGAAGCAGGGTAAAAGAAGCACAAGATAAGGCCATTTCTTTTATGAAAAGCTGTATGCCGTTAGTGAAAGCAGATATACAAGAAATTTGTTTTTTAGAGCTGACGGACCCTTCTATAGAAGAAGGATTTGAGGCCTGTGTGAAAAAAGGAGCGACACACATTGCAATCGTCCCGCTCCTCCTTTTAACTGCCATGCATGCCAAATCGGATATCCCGGTCGAAATTGAGAAAGTGCATGCGCGTTTCCCGCAAGTGAAGGTCACATATGGAAAGCCAATCGGCGTGAATCAAGAAGTAACAAAAGCGGTTGCCGCAAGAATTGAAGAAGCAGGATATCAAGGCGAGCGCGCGCGGATTCTTTTAATTGGCCGCGGGAGCTCTGATCCGGATGTGAAGCGAGATGTGTTTGGCATTGCAGACGATGTCCGAAATCTGCTTCCGCATGCAGAGGTTCTTCCGTGTTTTATTACAGCATGTGAGCCAAATTATCGAGATGTTCTCGCGCAGTTATCAGCAGATGACGATGGGCCTGTCTATCTCGTTCCTTACTTGCTGTTTACGGGGATTTTAATGAAAGAAATTGAAAGTGAAGCCGCTCAGGCGAGAAAGCGGCTGAAAGATGTCCAGGTATGCCGGTATATTGGCTTTCATCCGCATGTCAAATCGGCTTATATTGAACGCGTGCAAGAAACCATTTTAAACAAAGACGATGCGTTTCGTTTCCGAGGAGAAATCCATGCTTCCAGTCCATCTTGATTTAACCGATAAACAAGTGGTCATCGCCGGCGGCGGATCTGTCGCGTTAAGAAGAGCAAAGGCATTGTGTACGGAGTCTTGCCAGATAACAGTTGTGAGTCCTGATCTTTCTGAAGAGATGGCGTGCCTCATTGATACATACGCATTGAATTGGAAGGAAAAGAAGGTGGGCGCTGAAGATTTAAAGGATGCGTTTTTCATTGTTGCTGCTACAAACGACCCTTCGGTAAATGAATGGATTGCACAAACAGCACAGCCTCACCAGCTCGTGAATTGTGTGAGCCAATCTGAGCTCGGCAATGTGATGGTGCCGAAGGTTGTCAAAGCAGGAAAAGTGACGATTTCAGTTTCTACAAGCGGTGCAAGCCCCGCCCGGACAAAACAATTGGCTGCGGCAATTGAATCCTTGCTTGAAGAAGAGGATATTGACGCACTTGATGCCCTTTACATCGAAAGAAAAAAACGACAAATAAAAAGCCGATAAAATCGGGGACTGACCCTCGATTTTATCGGCTTTTTATTTATTTTCTCAGCTTGAGCACAAGATCTTCGTCAGGCGTGACAAATAATGTTTGCTGCTGATCATACGTAACAAAGCCAGGCTTTGCTCCGTTTGGTTTTTTCACATGCCGGATTTTTGTATAGTCGACAGGTACGGAGCTGGACTCTTTTGCCTTTGAAAAATAGGCGGCAATTTGAGCCGCTTCAAGCAGGGTTTGTTCATCAGGTGCTTGGTGACGGATGACGACATGTGATCCAGGAATATCCTTTGTATGCAGCCAAATATCATCACGAGCAGCTGCCTTTGTAGTCAAATACTCGTTTTGTTTGTTGTTTTTTCCGACTAAAATTGGAATGCCTTGGGATGATTCATACGTTTCGAGCTGAATGGCCGCCGGTTTTTTCTTTTTGGCGAGACGCTTTTGTTTGGCGCGCAAATATTTTCCTTCAACAAGCTCTTCTCTCATTTCCTCTAAATCCTTCGGTGAAGCAGAGGACAGCTGCTGAATCAGCTCTTCAAAATAAGCAATTTCTTCATGTGTCCGCTTAATTTGTTCATTTACAGCTTCTACAGCATTTTTTGCCTTTTGATATTTTGTAAAATATGCCTGGGCATTTTCAGAAGGGGTTTTGTTTGTTTTGAGCGGAATCGTGATTTCTCCGCCGTCTTCATCGTAATAATTGATGACAGTCGCTTCTTTATCCCCTTTTTTAATCGCATATAAATTGGCTGTTAACAGCTCACCATAGAGCTGATATTTGTGTGCATCTTGAGATTCTTCAAGGGTTCTTTTTAGCTTTTTCAGCTTGTTTTCATTTTTCTTTTTTTCATTGACGACAAACCGTTCAAGGTCCGCTGCCTGCTGTTTGACTCTATCTCTCTCAGCTTTTCCAAAATAAAAGCGGTCAAGCAGCTGGCTGAGTGAGTCGAATGTCTTCATCTCGCCATGGACATGCTGAAGCTCTAATAAATAGAAATACTCTTTTCCGTCTTTTCTTGTGAGCTGCGGTGTAAAAGAATGCATGCGAATGAGCTGAAACATGTCGAGCAGTGTATTTGGAATCGTTTCTTGATTGGCAAGACCGGCCCGGTGTACAACTTCCTTTGCAAACAGCGGGGAAACCCCAGAGAAGGTATCGACAATTTGATTTGCGATCTTTCCTTCTTGAAAGCGTAAATGCTTCAAAATATCATCCTTTGTCACGTCAAAAGGATTCAATTTTTGCTGCGCAGGCGGCAGAAGGTATTCGTGACCAGGAAGCACCGTTCGATAGCTGTTCACAGATGGAGAAAGGTGTTTCAAACCATCAATGATCTGCTGCGTTCCATCCTCTACCAGAATGAAATTACTATGACGTCCCATGATTTCAATGTAAAGCTTACGCGTCTGCTCATCGCCAATTTCATTTCTGCTTCTTACATGAAGCACGATCACCCGGTCAAATCCAATCTGTTCAAAACGTTCAATGAAGCCGCCCTCAAGATGCTTTCTGAGGAGCATACAAAACATTGGCGGCTCGCTTGGATTGTCGTATTGATGCTCAGTGAGCTGCACTCTCGCATAGCTCGGATGAGCCGATAAAAGGAGCTTATGATTTTTCCCGTTTGCCCGAATATGAAATATCAGCTCGTGCTTATATGGCTGATGGATTTTAGAAATCCTCCCGCCAGTTAATGTCTCTTGCAATTCATTTGTCATACCATATGTAAAAATGCCGTCAAATGACATGTTGGATACACCCTCTTCTTTCACACAAATCTACTGAAAGAACTTCCGTTTTCTCGTTCTTTAGGCAGTCTTATTATTATAGCATGATTTAGGACGAGTCTGAATAAACTGGCTTATAGAACACTGCATATGAGAGAGAACAAAAGAGGAGTGGACGAGGTCAAATGAATTGGCATGAACTGAACCAAACCGATTTATTAAAAACAATGAATACATCGATAGGTGACGGACTGTCAGAAAAAGATGTACAAAAGCGGCTTGAAAAACACGGGCCAAATGAATTGCAGGAAGGAAAAAAGGCGTCGGCTCTGATCATTTTTTTAGCACAGTTTAAAGATTTCATGATGTTAATCTTGCTTGCAGCAACAATCATTTCTGCCTTTTTAGGAGAATACATTGATGCTGTTGCGATTGTAGCCATTGTTTTGATTAATGGTGTACTCGGCTTTTATCAAGAGCGCCGGGCGGAAAAATCCCTTCAAGCGTTAAAAGAATTATCAACTCCGCATGTATATGCAAGGAGAAATAATGAATGGGTCAAGATCCCGTCTAAACATCTCGTGCCAGGGGATATTGTGAAATTTTCAAGCGGAGACCGGATTGGGGCAGATATTAGATTACTAGAAACAAAGAGCTTAGAAATTGAGGAGTCCGCTCTCACTGGCGAGTCTATCCCAGCGGTCAAACACGCAAGTCCTCTTTCAAGCAGCCATGTCTCACTTGGAGATTTGACGAACATGGCCTTTATGGGGACGCTTGTTACTAGAGGAAGCGGCGTAGGGGTTGTCATTGGTACAGGAATGAATACGGCAATGGGGCAAATTGCCGGTATGCTGGATGCAGCAGGTAATATGGAAACGCCGCTGCAAAGGCGTCTCGAGCAGCTCGGGAAAATTCTGATTGTGGCTGCTTTATTTTTAACGGTGCTCGTAGTGGTTCTCGGTGTTGTGCAAGGACATGAATTGTATCATATGTTCCTAGCGGGAGTATCTCTTGCTGTTGCGGCAATTCCAGAAGGACTGCCGGCGATTGTCACTGTCGCACTTTCCCTAGGGGTGCAGCGGATGATCAAACAGAAATCGATCGTCAGAAAGCTCCCGGCTGTGGAAACACTCGGCTGCGCGTCAATCATTTGCTCAGATAAAACAGGAACGATGACGCAAAATAAAATGACCGTGACCCATGTATGGGCAGAGGGGAAAACGTGGAATATTTCTGGCACAGGCTACGAGCCATCCGGTGACTTTACCTTAAACGGAGAAATCGTCCATGCCGACAAGCACCCAAGCCTGCAAAAGGTGTTATTATACGGGGCGCTTTGTAATACATCGACCATCGTTGAAAAAGACGGGGAGATGAGGCTTGATGGCGATCCGACAGAGGGGGCGCTTCTTACCGCAGCACGTAAAGCGGGTTTTACAGAGCAATTCATTGAAGCTGGATTTCATGTCATTGAGGAGTTTCCTTTTGACTCAGAAAGAAAGATGATGTCAGTCGTCGTTGAAACGAATCAAAAAGAGCGGTATGTCATTGCAAAAGGTGCGCCGGATGTACTAATGAACCGTTCAAGTCATATCATGCACGGCGGACGCACAGCTTCTTTTTCAGCAACTCATAGGCAAGAAGCAGAAGCTGCGATTCAAGGGTTAGCAAGACAGGCGCTTAGAACCATTGCCATTGCGTATAAAAAAGTCGGTCTGACAGAAAAAATCACCTCTGTAAAGCAGGCTGAAACCGATTTAACATTTATCGGGTTAGAGGGCATGATCGATCCACCGCGTCCTGAAGTCAGACGAGCGATTAAAGAGTGCCGGGATGCCGGGATTAAAACGGTCATGATTACAGGCGACCACGTAGAAACGGCCAAAGCGATCGCCAAAGACTTGAGCCTTTTACCGAAACAAGGACAGGTGCTCGACGGGAAAGCGCTTGATCAGATGAACGACAAAGAGCTTGAGCAAACAGCTGAAAATGTATACGTCTTTGCCCGGGTTTCCCCTGAGCATAAACTGAGAATTGTCAAAGCCTATCAAAAAAATGGGCATGTTGTGGCGATGACAGGTGATGGGGTCAATGATGCGCCTGCCATTAAACAAGCAGATATCGGTATCTCCATGGGCATCACTGGAACAGACGTAGCCAAAGAAGCGTCTTCTCTTATTTTACTTGACGACAACTTTGCGACCATAAAATCCGCCATTAAAGAGGGCCGGAATATTTATGAAAACATTCGTAAGTTTGTCCGTTATTTGCTGGCATCAAATGTCGGAGAAATTTTGGTCATGCTGTTTGCGATGCTGCTCGCGCTGCCGCTGCCGCTCGTTCCTATACAAATCTTATGGGTAAACCTTGTCACAGATGGTCTGCCGGCTATGGCACTTGGCATGGATAAGCCAGAAGGCGATGTCATGAAGAGAGAGCCGCGGAATGTGAAAGAGGGCATTTTTGCTAGAGGGCTTGGCTGGAAGGTCATTTCAAGAGGCTTCCTCATCGGACTTGCGACCCTTTTGGCATTTATATTTGTGTATCACCGCGATCCAAACAACCTGCAATATGCACAGACTGTCGCATTTAGTACGCTTGTTTTGGCGCAGCTCATTCATGTATTTGACTGCCGCAGTGAACGGTCCATTTTTGAACGTAACCCATTTGGGAACCTTTATTTGATCGGTGCGGTTTTGTCATCACTTTTGCTCATGCTTGTGGTCATTTATTACCCGCCGCTTCAGCCGATTTTCAAAACGGTCGCGGTTGCACCAATTGATTGGCTGCTGATCATCGGGATGTCTGCACTGCCAACTTTTTTACTGGCAGGATCACTTTTGACAAGAAAAAAATAATTGATTATGGTATAATTTTGAGGTAATAGTGTCTGCTATTACCTTTTTCATTTTATTAATATGAAAGAATTGGGTGTTTTAACATGATACGCAGTATGACGGGATTCGGCCAAGCGAGTAAAACGGATGGAGAACTGACAGTGTCAGTTGAGCTAAAATCGGTCAATCACCGTTTTAAAGAGGTTCATGCCCGTTTGCCGAGGCCGCTTTTATATTTCGAAGATACATTAAAAAAGATCATTCTTCGTCACGTGCAGCGCGGTAGAATTGAGCTGTTTGTCACGATTGAAGGCGGTAAACTAGCAAGCCGGTCCTTACAGATCGACTGGCCGCTGCTTGATGAATACATGAAAGCCGCAAAAGACCTCGAGAAACGCTATCACATTTCAGGCATTCAGCATGCACATGACTTACTGGGGCTGGAGCTTGCCGTTCAGGTGGAAGAGTCAGCCAGCCGAAATGAACAGTTAGAGCAGCTGCTGATGGAAGCTTGCGAGGCTGCTGTCAAGGAGCTTTGCTTCATGAGAGAGCAAGAGGGAGCATCCCTTCAAAAAGACTGTGAACTGAGGCTTTCTGAACTAGAGGCCTATACAGAAGAAATCAAAGTCTTTGCACCAGAGGTTGTGAGTCAGTACAAAGAACGATTGAATCAGCGATTGCAAGAATGGATCGGAGAGGCGCTTGACGAGAGTAGACTGACTACAGAGGCAGCCATCTTTGCTGACCGGTGTGACATTACAGAAGAAATTACGAGACTGAAAAGTCATTTTCAGCAGTTCCAGCAAATCTTGCTGCAAGGCGGTGCTGCCGGCCGAAAACTTGACTTCCTTGTACAGGAGCTCAACCGTGAAGTGAACACCATTGGATCAAAAGCGAACCATCACCATTTAACAAAGCTGGTGGTTGAAATGAAAAGTGCTATTGAAAAAATAAAAGAACAAGTGCAAAATATAGAATAGTCATTGTGTATGCTGTTTACAGTGCGTCTCTTTCGGCGAGACTAGAGACGTTTATATTACAGGGGGGACGAAAGAAGATGACCATAAAGTTGATCAATATCGGATTTGGAAACATCATTTCAGCGAATCGGATGATTTCGATCGTCAGTCCGGAATCAGCACCGATTAAACGAATGATACAAGACGCAAGAGATCGAGGCATGCTCATAGATGCTACATACGGAAGAAGAACCCGTGCTGTTGTCATTATGGACAGTGACCATGTCATCTTATCTGCCGTTCAGCCTGAGACTGTCGCGCAAAGACTATCTGTAAAAGAAGAAATCATAGATGAAGGGCAGGGGTAATACGCCATTATGAAAGAAAGAGGACTTTTAATCGTTCTCTCTGGACCTTCGGGAGTTGGAAAAGGAACGGTCAGACAAGCCATTTTCTCCCAGGAAGATACGAAATTTGAATACTCTATTTCTGTGACGACACGCAAACCGCGTGAAGGTGAAAGAAATGGTGTCGATTATTTCTTTAAAACCAGGGAAGAATTTGAACATATGATTGAAAATAAAAAGCTGTTAGAATGGGCAGAGTACGTCGGGAATTACTACGGCACGCCTGTTGACTATGTAGAACAGACATTAAGCGAAGGAAAAGATGTTTTCCTTGAAATTGAAGTGCAAGGTGCACTTCAAGTAAGAGAAGCATTCCCGGAAGGTCTTTTTATTTTCCTTGCACCGCCTAGTCTTTCAGAACTTCAAAACCGTATCATTACTCGCGGTACAGAATCTGAGGAGCTCATTCGAAACCGAATGGCTGCTGCGAAAGAAGAAATTGAAATGATGGATGCTTACGACTATGTCGTTGAAAACGATGATGTCGAGCTTGCTTGTGAAAGAATCAAAGCGATCGTCCTTGCAGAACACCTGCGCAGAGACAGAGTCGCACCAAGATATAAAAAAATGCTGGGGGTAGAATAAACCATGTTAGATCCTTCAATTGACTCATTGATGAACAAACTTGATTCAAAATATACACTTGTAACAGTGTCGGCACGCCGTGCACGTGAAATGCAGATCCATCAAGATCAGCAGATTGAAAACACAAAGTCTTACAAATTCGTAGGCAAAGCACTAGAAGAAATTGACGCTGGTCTTTTGACATTTGAAAAAGAGGATCAAGAATAACACATCGCTTCTGCAATGCAGATACGATACGTTCAAAAAAGTCAAAACTATGATTGGTTTTGACTTTTTTGAATTGTAGACGAATTTGTGAAAAAGGCCGTTAAGGGGGACAAACAAATGTTACAGTCAAAAAATATATTGCTCGGTGTCAGCGGAGGAATCGCCGTATATAAAGCAGCAGCACTTACTAGTAAACTCGTACAAGCAGGCGCAAATGTAAGAGTGATTATGACGGAATCTGCTCGTGAGTTTGTGTCTCCGCTTACCTTCCAAGCACTGTCTCGGCATGAGGTATATGTAGATACATTCAAAGAAAACAATCCAAAAGTCATTGCACATATTGACGTAGCTGACTGGGCCGATCTCATTCTTGTTGCCCCTGCAACAGCACATACGATTGGTAAAATGGCAGGTGGACTTGCAGATGATATGCTCACAACGACTTTGCTTGCTTCTACAGCGCCTGTATGGGTCGCACCAGCGATGAATGTGCATATGTATGATCACCCGGCTGTGAAACGGAACATTCGCACATTATATGAAGACGGCTACCGGTTTATTGAGCCGAGTGAAGGTTATTTAGCCTGCGGGTACATTGGAAAAGGGCGATTAGAAGAGCCTGAAAAAATTGTGGAACACATCCGGGCCTTTTTTGAAGAGCCAAAAAGCTTACCGCTCTCAGGTAAAAAAGTTGTGGTGACAGCAGGTCCTACACGTGAAGTGATCGATCCTGTCCGGTTCTTTACAAACCGTTCTAGTGGAAAAATGGGCTATGCGATTGCAGAGGCTGCTCAGCAAATGGGTGCAGATGTTACGCTGATTTCTGGACCTGTTTCTTTAACTGAACCTGACCATGTACATGTAGTGCACGTTGAATCAGCTGAAGAGATGTATCAAGCTGCGCTAGATGTATACGGGGAAGCTGATCTTGTCATTAAATCAGCAGCTGTCGCCGATTACACCCCTGTCACGACATATGCTCATAAAATGAAAAAACAGGCCGGCGCTCTGGACATTGAATTCACCCGGACAAAAGATATTTTAAAAGAGCTGGGGAAAAGAAAAGAGCATCAAGTGCTGGTCGGATTTGCAGCTGAAACGCAGGATGTAGAATATTATGCGAAAAAGAAAATTGAATCCAAGCATCTAGATATGATTGTGGCCAATAACGTCACTAAAGAAGGTGCAGGCTTTGGCACAGATACCAATGTGGCAGCGATCATCAAAGCAGATGGAACGAAAAAAGAGCTGCCAATGATGAGCAAAAAAGACCTCGCTTTTGAAATTTTAAAGGAGGCAATAATGCTGCTTCCAAAAGAGCGTGATCGCGCATGATTGCTGAAGTCATCGTAGATGTCACAACGAAAGCCATTGACCGGCCATTTGATTACCGGGTACCAGATCGATTCAAAGATCTCGTCAAAGCGGGAATGAGGGTGGTCGTTCCCTTTGGCCCGCGGAAGATTCAAGGGTTTGTGACAAAAGTCAAAGAGGAAACAGACATCAAGACAGGAAGCATTAAAGAGATAGTCGATTTATTTGATTTATCACCTGTTCTGACAGATGAGCTACTGGAGCTTTCTCACTGGCTGACGGAAAAAACATTGTCCTATCATATTACGGCACTTCAATCGATGCTGCCCGCAGCCATGAAGGCAAAGTATGAAAAAGAAATACAGGTGCTATCAGAGGAAGAACTTCCGCAGTCATTGAAAGAGCTTTTCGGTCAGCGAGAGAGCATTCTTTATGCTGACATCCCGTCTGAACAATTAAAACAGATTCAAAAGCATGTCCAAAAAGGTCATCTAGAGGTGAGATACCATGTCTCGCAAAAATCTGGAAAGAAAAAGGTCCGCATGCTCCAGCTGGCTGTATCGAAAGAAAAACTTGAAGAAAAGCAGCAGCAGCTAAAGAAAAATGCGGTAAAACAAAAGGCACTGATCTCCTACTTGCTTCAAGCGGGAGAGGCAGCCTTTTTAGCGAAAGACTTGCAGCAGCAAACAGGCGCGAGTTCTCAAACGCTTAAAACCTTTATTCAAGAAGGGCTGTTAACAGAAAGCTATGAAGAGGTCTACCGGGATCCTTATCGTGACCGGGAGTTTACACCATCTGCATCACTTGATCTCACGCCTGAGCAAAGAGAGGCGGCAAAACATATTCATCAAGCAGTCAGTGAGAATCAGCACGCAACCTTTTTACTGCACGGAGTGACAGGAAGCGGCAAAACGGAGATTTACTTGCAGACAATTGATCATGTTCTTCAAAAAGGCAAAGAAGCGATCGTTTTAGTTCCTGAGATTTCGTTAACCCCTCAAATGGTGCAGCGATTTAAAGAACGATTTGGCTCAAATGTGGCTGTTCTTCACAGCGGCTTATCGACAGGAGAAAAATATGATGAATGGCGGAAGATTCATCGCAAGGAAGTCAAGCTTGTCGTTGGCGCAAGATCTGCTGTTTTCGCTCCATTTGAAAATTTAGGCATGATTATTATAGATGAAGAGCATGAATCCTCTTATAAACAAGAAGAAATGCCTCGTTATCATGCCAAGGATGTCGCCATTGAACGAGCAGTGCGGCATCAATGTCCAGTCGTATTAGGCAGTGCAACACCTTCACTTGAAACCTATGCACGTGCAAAAAAAGGCGTCTATACATTGCTGTCGCTCAAGCACCGCGTCAACCAGCAGCAGCTGCCGCACGTTTCGTTAATTGATATGAGAGAAGAACTAAGAAATGGCAACCGCTCCATGTTCTCAGAAGAATTAATGATCAGGTTAAAGGAAGTGCTTGAAAGAAAAGAACAAGCCGTTTTATTTCTGAACAAAAGAGGCTATTCATCCTTTGTGATGTGCCGTGATTGCGGTTATGTGGAGCAATGTCCTCATTGCGAAATTTCTCTTACCTATCACCGCTATCAAAAACGGCTGAAGTGCCATTATTGTGGTCACGAAGCACCAGTACCTGCTGAATGTCCAGAATGCCACAGTGAGCATATTCGCTATTTTGGAACTGGCACGCAGCGAGTAGAAGAGGAACTGACAAAGGTATTGCCTGAGGCGCGTGTAATTCGAATGGATGTGGATACAACGTCTCGAAAGGGTGCTCACGAAAAGCTTCTTACGTCTTTTGGCAATAAAGAAGCGGACATTTTGCTCGGGACGCAGATGATTGCAAAGGGGCTGGATTTCCCAGATGTCACACTTGTTGGTGTTCTCAGTGCGGATACATCCCTTCACATCCCTGATTTTCGTTCAAGTGAAAAAACATTTCAGCTTCTCACGCAGGTCAGCGGCAGGGCAGGGCGCCATGAAAAAGCAGGCTCGGTTATTATTCAATCGTATACACCTTCTCACTATAGTATTGAATTAACGAAGCAGCATGACTACGAAGCCTTTTATGAACAGGAGATGCTGCATCGTCGCCACCAGTCCTATCCGCCTTATTACTTTTTGGCGATGGTGACAGTGTCACACGAAGAAGTGACGAAGGCAGCGCATGTTACTGACCAAATTGTCCAGTTCCTAAAAATGAACTGTGCACCGAATACTCGAATCCTTGGTCCGGCCGCATCACCAATCGCTAAGATCAAAGATAGATATCGATATCAATGCGTGATAAAATACAAAAGGGAAAATGAACTGGCAAGTTTACTACGGAAAATACAAGACCATTATCAAAAGGAAATGGAACAAAAACAATTGATGATTTCAATAGATATGAATCCATATATGATGATGTAAAACGGAGGGCTGTAAGTGGCAGTAAAACCAATAGTCATACATCCGGCAGAAGTGCTTGAACAAAAGACAGAGCGCGTCGAGACGTTCGATAAAAAGCTTAAAAAACTGCTGGATGATATGTATGATACAATGCTTGAGCTGGATGGAGTTGGACTAGCAGCACCACAAATCGGTATTTCAAAAAGAATCGCTGTTGTAGATATCGGAGAAGAATCTGGCAGAATTGACTTAGTGAACCCCGAGGTGCTTGAAGTAGAAGGAAGCCAGACAGATATTGAAGGCTGCCTGAGCTTTCCATCTTTATACGGCACTGTAGAGAGACCGAACTATGTGAAGGTAAAAGCCTTTGATAAGAAAGGTAAACCATTTACAATAGAAGCAGACGGATTTTTAGCAAGAGCTTTATTGCACGAAATTGATCATTTAGACGGCATTTTATTTACGTCAAAAATCATTGAAACGTATACAGAAAAAGAACTTGCGGAAATGGAAGGGTGAAGAAAATGGCACGTATCGTATTTATGGGAACCCCTGATTTCTCAGTACCTGTGCTGCAAACACTGATAACAGAAGGATACGAAGTGGTAGGGGTTGTCACGCAGCCAGACCGCCCAAAAGGAAGAAAACGAGTGCTCACACCGCCTCCTGTAAAAGTGGAAGCCTTAAAGCACGGCATTCCTGTGTTGCAGCCTGAAAAGGTGCGCCTTGATGAAGAAATTGATAAGGTGCTTGCATTACAGCCGGATTTAATCGTCACAGCGGCATTTGGACAAATCTTACCAAAGCGATTACTCGATGAACCTAAGTTTGGCTGTATCAATGTTCATGCCTCGCTCCTGCCAGAACTAAGAGGCGGCGCGCCGATCCATTATGCGATCCTTCAAGGCAAAAAGAAAACAGGCGTTACCATCATGTACATGGTGGAAAGGCTTGATGCAGGTGACATGATCAGTAAAGTAGAAGTAGAAATCGATGAATTAGACAATGTCGGAACATTGCATGATAAATTAAGTGCAGCTGGTGCCACGCTGCTAAAAGATACGGTGCCAAATGTTCTAAGCGGGTCTATTTCTCCAATTCCGCAAAATGAAGAAGCGGCCACATACGCACCAAATATTAAGCGGGAGCAAGAAAGATTAGACTGGACAAAAACCGGTGAAGAGCTTTACAACCAAGTTCGCGGGCTAAATCCTTGGCCAGTTGCCTATACTGAATGGAACGGCGCTCATCTAAAAGTATGGGAAGCGAAAAAGGTTCCGCTTCAAGCGCAAGAAGAACCCGGGAAAGTGATTGAGCTTCAAAAAGAAGGTCCGGTCATTGCAACTGGGAATGAGCAAGGCCTTTTATTAACAGGTGTGCAGCCAGCTGGTAAGAAAAAAATGAGCGGCGAAGACTTCTTAAGAGGCGCAAATATCGAAATTGGACAGAAATTAGGGTTAATGAATGAAGAAAAGTAATGTGAGAGAAGTAGCGCTGGACGCTTTAATCAAACTCGAACAAAATCAAGCTTACAGTAATTTGCTGTTGCAGTCAGTCATGAAAGATAAAGACTTAGCTGATCAGGACAAACCGCTGTTAACAGAGCTTGTATATGGTACACTGCAAAATAAGCTGGCATTAGATTATATGCTGACGCCCTTTGTGAAAAAACCGCAAAAGGTCGCTCCATGGGTGATGCAGCTTTTGCGGATGTCTCTTTATCAAATGGTGTACCTTGAAAAAATACCAGATCGTGCAGCCATTCATGAAGCTGTCGAGCTAACGAAAAAGCGCGGGCACAAAGGCATTTCTTCACTTGTGAACGGTGTTCTTCGTTCCGTACAAAGAGAAGGCGTTCCGTCATTTGATGCGATCAAAGATCCCGTAAAGCGGCTGTCCATTGAGACAAGCCACCCATTATGGCTTGTGCAGGAGTGGGTTCAGGCGTACGGGTTTGAAGCGGCAGAAAGCATGTGCCGCATTCATTTAGTTCCGCCAAAGCAAACCCTTCGTGTCAATCGAATGAAAACTGACCGCACGGCACTGCAGCAAAAACTAATGGATGCAGGCATTGAAACGGAGCTTGGCGACTTATCTGAAGATGCACTTAAGCTCATGAAAGGGTCCATCGTCTCAACCCCTTCTTTTCAAGAAGGCTATGTGACGATACAAGATGAAAGCTCGATGCTTGTCGCAAGAGCGCTCGACCCTCAGCCGGGAGAAACGGTGCTTGACGCCTGTGCGGCTCCTGGCGGAAAATCAACACATATTGCAGAACGTATGAACGATGAGGGCAAAATTGTTTCTCTTGATTTACATGAACACAAAGTGAAACTCATCAAACAAGCAGCAAAACGTCTGAACCTTACTCACATTGAGGCAAAAGCACTTGATGCAAGGAAAGCGGCAGACTATTACAGCGAAGCTTCGTTTGACCGTATTCTCATTGATGCACCGTGTTCCGGTTTTGGCGTCATTAGACGCAAACCAGATATGAAATATACAAAGTCACAAGAAGACTCAGCAAGGCTTGCAGCTATCCAGCAGGCCATTTTAAAGGAAGCGGCCCCGCTTTTAAAACCGGGCGGAACCCTTGTATACAGTACGTGTACAATGGACCCAACAGAAAATCAACAAGTGATTCATGCGTTTTTACAAGAACACCAAGACTTCGAACCCGATCTATCTCTTAATGAACGGCTGCCTGAGCAGGTTGCTCCGTTTGTTCAAAACGGAAGTGTACAAATCCTTCCTCATTATTTCGGAACAGATGGTTTCTTTATTTGCAGCATGAGAAAGAAGGGATAAAAAATGACAGAACAAAAAGTAAGAAAAGAACTGAAGACAGAAATGCCGTCGATCTACTCATTTGAGCTTCACGAAATGAAAGAATGGTTAAAAGAACAAGGCGAAAAGCCTTTCCGCGCAGCCCAAATTTTCGAGTGGCTTTATGAGAAACGTGTGACATCCTTTGACGATATGTCTAACCTTTCAAAGGATTTAAGAGAAAAATTAAAAAATCAATTTGCGATCACCACATTAAAAACTGTGATCAAACAAACGTCTCAAGACGGAACGATCAAGTTTTTATTTGAATTACATGATGGCTATACGATTGAAACAGTACTGATGCGCCACGAATACGGCAACTCTGTCTGTGTCACAACTCAGGTTGGCTGCCGAATCGGCTGTACATTCTGTGCATCTACACTTGGCGGGTTAAAACGAAACCTTGAAGCAGGAGAAATCGTTGCTCAAGTATTGAAAGTGCAGCAGGCACTTGACGAAACAGATGAGAGAGTCAGCTCGGTTGTCATCATGGGAATTGGCGAACCGTTTGATAACTTTGACGAAATGCTTGCCTTCCTTAAAATCATCAACCATGACAACGGCTTAAATATTGGCGCGCGTCATATTACAGTGTCGACAAGCGGAATCATTCCAAAGATCTATCAATTCGCTGATGAGCAAATGCAAATCAATTTTGCTGTCTCTCTGCATGCACCGAACACAGAGATCAGAAGCCGTCTGATGCCGATCAATAAGGCATATAAGCTGCCAAAATTAATGGAAGCCATTGAATACTACATTCAAAAAACGGGTAGACGTGTCAGCTTTGAATACGGCCTGTTTGGCGGAGTAAATGATCAAGTGCATCATGCAGAAGAGCTTGCAGACTTATTAAAAGGAATCAAGTGCCACGTGAACCTCATTCCGGTGAACTATGTACCGGAAAGGGATTATGTAAGAACACCAAGAGAACAAATCTTCCTATTTGAAAAAACGCTGAAAGAACGCGGCGTAAACGTAACAATTAGACGAGAGCAAGGCCATGATATTGATGCTGCTTGCGGTCAGCTAAGAGCGAAGGAGCGTCAGGAAGAGACGAGGTGACGAATGTTGATAAGGGCAGCCTTTCAAACCGATACAGGAAAAGTCCGTCAGCATAATGAAGATGATGCAGGTATTTTTGAAGCAAAAGAAGACACCCTTCTAGCTGTTGTAGCAGATGGAATGGGAGGTCATCTTGCTGGTGATGTCGCCAGCAGGATGGCCGTCTCTTCTTTAAAAGAATACTGGGAAGAAACATCTTCAATTCCAGCAAAACCAGCAGAGCAAGAAAGCTGGTTAATCTCAAAAATAAGTGACATTAATGATCAAGTATATGAACATGCGAAAAACAATGAGGAGTGCCAAGGAATGGGGACAACCATTGTTTGTGCGCTCGTTCATTTGCAAACGGTCACAATTGCCCATATTGGCGACAGTCGCTGCTACTTGCTAAGAGAAGGAGCACTGACCCAGCTAACAGATGACCATTCACTTGTAAATGAGCTTGTGAAAACAGGTGAAATTTCAAAAGAGGATGCAGAATATCATCCAAGAAAAAATGTGCTTACGAAAGCATTAGGAACAGATAAACACGTTCAAATCGATGCCCATACCTTTGAAGTGGACCCTGGAGATCAAATCCTGCTTTGCTCAGATGGTTTATCCAATAAAGTAGAAGAAGAGAATTTGATTCATATTTTAACGCAAACGACCGCACCAGATGAAAAAGTAACAGCATTAATCCAAACAGCGAATGACAACGGCGGTGAAGATAACATTACAGCAGTATTGTTAGAAATCTCCTCCCAGCCAGAGGAGGGTGACAGCAAGTGTTGATCGGAAAACGGATCAGCGGCCGTTATCAGATTCTTCGCGTCATAGGCGGAGGCGGAATGGCAAACGTTTATTTGGCGGAGGATATGATTTTAGATCGCGAAGTTGCGATTAAAATTTTGCGCTTTGACTTTGCAAGCGATGATGATTTTATTAGACGTTTCCGGCGCGAGGCGCAGTCAGCCGCAAGTTTAGATCATTCAAATATTGTCAGCATCTACGATGTAGGGGAAGAAGATGACATTTATTATATTGTCATGGAATATGTCGAGGGGATGACGCTGAAAGAATACATACATGCCAATGGCCCGCTTCATCCGAAAGAAGCCGTTCGCATTATGGAGCAAGTGGTTGCGGCAATGGAAGAAGCCCATGCAAAGCAGCTCGTCCACCGGGACATTAAGCCTCACAATATATTAATAGACAACATGGGGAATATTAAAGTCACTGATTTTGGGATTGCCATTGCACTCAGCTCAGCGACCATCACCCACACAAATTCGGTTCTAGGATCCGTGCACTATTTGTCTCCAGAGCAAGCCCGCGGAGGTCTTGCGACGAAAAAGTCAGACATCTATTCACTTGGAATTGTGCTCTATGAACTCATTTCTGGACGCATGCCATTTGAAGGGGAATCAGCTGTCAGTGTTGCGCTGAAGCATTTGCAATCAGAGCCGCCATCTGTAAGAAGATGGAATCCTTCTGTTCCACAAAGCGTGGAAAACATCATTTTAAAGGCAATGGCCAAAGATCCATTTTATCGATATGAAGATGCATCTGAAATGCAAAAAGATCTGCAAACTGCTTTCGACCCTTCAAGACTAAAAGAAAAACGCTTTGTCATTGAAGAGGATCATGAAGCAACGAAAGCGATCCCAATCATTCAAGATCATCAAGTCGATCAAGACAATGAAAAAACAGCTGTCCATCCGGTGCAAAAACCGAAGAAAAAAGAGAAACAAAAGCCGAAAAAGAAACGAAAAAAATGGCCTTGGGTTGTGGCATCCATCCTGTTTATTCTAACTGCTGCGACCATTTTAGCCATCACTGTGTTTCCCGGACTGCTCTTTCCAAAAGATGTTGAGGTCTCTGATGTATCTGGCATGACGATTGAAAAAGCAGAGGACACCTTGAAGAAAGCCGGCTTTACCGTGGCCTCTGAACCAATTGAGATCGCTGATGAAAAAATTGAAAAAGGGCTTGTCGTCAAAACAGACCCGAAAATCGGCACAAAGGTAAAAGAAGGAACCGAGATTCAGCTTTACCAAAGTACTGGCAAAGAAAAGACCGAATTACCTGATGTAACAGGTGAAAAGGTCGATAAAGCAAAAGAATTATTAGAGAAAAAAGGGTTTAAGCAAGTTGTTGTGGAGGAAGTAAATGATAATGACACCGAATCTGGAATTGTCATGGAACAGAAACCTTCAGCGAGTACTGAGCTTGTGGCAGCAGATGAAGAAGTGACGTTGACGGTCAGCATAGGTCCTGCCGATATTACTTTGCGGGATTTAACGACATATAGTAAACAGGCTGCATCGAATTATTTAGAGGATAACGGATTAAAGCTTGATGAAAAAGAAGCGTATTCTGATGATGTACCAAAAGGTGAGGTCATGAAGCAGGAGCCAGGAGCAGGTACTGCTGTGAAACCAGGGGATACGGTTAAGATCACCTTCTCACTCGGACCGAAGAAAAAACCGGCTAAAACGGTAACTGAGAAGATTGCCATCCCGTATGAGCCAGTCACTGAAGGGCAAGAGATGACCGTTCAGATTTCCATTGACGATGCTGAGCATAGCATTTCTGATTCATATGAAACCTTTAACATCACTGCACCAACTGAACGGACCATTAAATTTAAGATTGAACCGGGTCAAAAAGGATACTATCAAGTGACGGTTGATGATAAAGTCGTAAGCTCTAAAACAATCGAATACCCTGACGATGAATAAAGGAGGGACTTTATGCCTGAGGGCAAAATTATTAAAGCATTAAGCGGATTTTATTATGTGCTCGATGAGTCTCTAGAAAGTGGAAAAGTGATTCAGTGCAGAGCGAGAGGCATTTTTCGAAAAAACAAAATCACACCTCTAGTTGGAGATTATGTTGTATATCAAGCGGATAACGATAAAGAAGGCTATTTATTAGAAGTAAAAGAGCGGACAAACGAACTTGTTCGTCCGCCTATTAGTAACGTCGATCAAGCGGTGCTCGTTTTCTCTGCGACAGAACCGACCTTTAGCACATCGCTTTTAGACAGATTTCTAGTGCTGGTGGAAGCAAATGATATTAAGCCGATTATCTGTATCACAAAAATGGACTTATTGAAAACAGATGAAGAGCGTGAAAGTATTCAAGGCTATGCAGAGGACTATCGGCAAATTGGATATGATGTTCATGTAACATCCACGATCGAGGGAGACGGAATTGAAAAGCTGACCCCGCATTTTCACAATAAAATCACTGTATTTGCCGGTCAGTCTGGTGTAGGTAAGTCCTCCCTTTTAAATGCGATGAGTCCTGAGTTGGCGCTGAAAACCAATGATATTTCCTCTCATCTTGGAAGGGGAAAGCATACGACAAGACATGTCGAACTCATTCGTACAGCAGAAGGGCTCATTGCAGATACACCTGGCTTTAGCTCGCTCGAATTTACCGGCATCGAAGCGGAAGATTTAGGTCTTTACTTTTTAGAAATCAAAGAGCGGAGTGCTGATTGTAAGTTTAGAGGCTGTCTGCATGTGAAAGAGCCTGGCTGTGCAGTAAAAGGCGCGGTCGAACAAGAGCAAATCAGAGCGTATCGCTATCAGCATTATTTAGAGTTTTTAACTGAAATCAAAGACAGAAAGCCGAGGTACTAACTCATGGTTTATATTGCCCCTTCCATTTTATCAGCAGATTTCGCCAATTTGGAGAAAGATATCCGTGATGTGGAACAAGGCGGAGCGGATTACATTCATATCGATGTGATGGACGGCCATTTTGTACCGAATATCACATTTGGACCGAATGTTGTGGAAGCGATCAGACCGCATACAAAGCTGCCGCTCGATGTTCACTTAATGATTGAGCAGCCAGACCGGTATATTCCTGCATTCGCAAAAGCAGGTGCTGACATTATTTCTGTCCATGTAGAAGCTTGTCCGCACTTGCACCGCACGATACAGCACATAAAAGAACAAGGTGTAAAAGCAGGTGTCGTCTTGAACCCGCACACACCTGTTTCTCAGATTGAGCATGTATTAGAGGACGTAGACCTTGTCTTATTCATGACGGTGAATCCTGGTTTTGGCGGACAGGCGTTCATTCCATCTGTCCTCGAGAAGGTAAAAGAAGTGAAGACCCTTAGCGAACAAAAGGGCTTATCAGACTTACTCATAGAAATAGACGGCGGTGTCAATGTAGAGACTGCAAAGAGCTGTAAAGAGGCGGGCGCTAACTTACTTGTGGCCGGCTCAGCGGTATACGGTAAAAACAACCGTGCAGCCGCCATTCAGGCCATTCGAGAAGCGTAAAAAAAGGAACCAAAGTCACTCTGATCTTTGGTTCTTTTTACATGGAGAGGAGCGTATATCATGCACATACATATCGTAGCCGGCGGTCCTTTTGAATACATCCCGCCCCTTGAACAGGAAGCATCACAGGACGATATTCTCTGGGTCGGTGTAGACCGGGGGACGCTTTTTTTACTAGAGAACGGCATCATGCCTGCCAAGGCTTTTGGTGATTTTGACAGTGTGACAGAAGAAGAGCTTTGTGAGCTGAAAAAGAAATTGCCTGCCTTGAATGTATTTCAGGCTGAAAAGGATGAAACCGATTTAGAGCTTGCGCTGAACTGGGCCATGCGCCAGCACCCAGCGCATATTCACATCTACGGCATTACAGGAGGAAGGGCTGATCACTTTCTAGGAAATATTCACCTTCTATATCAAGGCATTCAGCACAAGCAGAACATCACTCTTGTAGATAAGCAAAATATCATTCAAATGTTTGGACCTGGTACATACGAAATAAAAGAAGACCCTGATAAAAAATATGTGTCGTTTCTGCCCTTTGGTACATCGGTTGAAAAGCTGACATTAAAAGGTTTCAAATATCCTCTGAAAAATTGTCATATTGAGCCTGGTTCCACACTATGTATTAGTAACGAACTCATCCACTCAAGTGGTACTTTTTCTTTTCATGAAGGCATATTAATAATGGTAAGAAGCAAAGATTGACCAACCTATCAATGTGGATGGCTGATTAAGCTCAATTGTGCTGCAAGCGGTACTTTTAGGAGGGGGACAAAATGAAATTTTATACAATCAAACTGCCTAGATTTCTTGGCGGCATTGTCCGTGCGATGCTTGGTTCATTTAAAAAAGATTAATGAGTAATCTCCTTTATTTCCACATAAAAACGCCTGCTACAGTTTATTGTAGCAGGCGTTTACTCTTGCTTATACACGCTCAACTTTACCAGATTTCAAAGCTCGAGCTGATACATATACTCTTTTAGGCTTACCGTCCACTAGAATACGAACTTTTTGAAGGTTCGCGCCCCATGTACGTTTTGTAGAGTTCATTGCGTGAGAACGGTTGTTCCCAGCTTTTGTTTTTCTGCCTGTAATAACGCATTTACGTGCCATTTGTTTCCCTCCTAACTGCGAAAACATCATCATATTCTTCATATACGTACTTAGAGATGCCTCAAGATACTTTAATAATTTACCACAGCTTCAAGGGGTTTGCAAGGATTGTTTACTCCTCTTTCAAGAAAAATACCTTGACATCTTGATAAAAAATCAAGGCTATAGTATAAGTAGGATTGGGTCGGATTGAATGATTTCTTTTAAAAAGAAGGGTCTTATAGTAAAATAGTGATAACTCAGGGCAATTTCTCAAAAAGGGGGAACCAATGTGTCCATTGAACTTAGAACGAAATACGGACAAATTGATATATCAAATGAAGTCATTGCAATGGTGGCAGGAGGCGCTGCGATCGATTGCTATGGTATTGTTGGCATGGCGTCCAAAAATCAAATCAAGGACGGCTTGACGGATATTCTCCGCAAAGAGAACTTCAGCCGGGGTGTTCTTGTGCGTCAAAAAGAAGACCGCATTCATATTGATATGTACATCATCGTAAGCTACGGTACAAAAATATCAGAAGTCGCACATAATGTTCAAACGAAAGTCAAATACACGATTCATCACACAATTGGACTTTCTGTTGACTCGGTCAACATTTATGTACAAGGAGTAAAAGTTACGAACCCGTAGTAAGGAGGAAATATATTGTCTATTAGAAATCTTGATGGCCGCTCATTTGCAAAAATGATTCTTGCAGGTGCTCACCATCTTTCTCAAAACGCACAAATTGTTGATGCGTTAAATGTTTTTCCAGTGCCAGATGGAGACACGGGGACAAATATGAATTTGTCGATGACTTCAGGGGCAAAAGCAGTTGAAGAAACAAATACCGATCATATTGGGAAGGTCGGCGTGGCCCTCTCGAAAGGCTTATTGATGGGCGCAAGAGGAAACTCTGGCGTGATCCTGTCACAGCTCTTTAGAGGTTTCAGTAAACATATTGAACAAAAAGAAACGATTGATGCAAAAGAATTTGCTCTTGCCTTACAGGCGGGTGTTGATACAGCATATAAAGCCGTGATGAAACCGATTGAAGGAACGATCTTAACAGTTGCAAAGGATGCAGCAAAGAAAGCGGTTGCTGTTTCGGCAGCAGAGGATCAAATTGACCGCGTTCTAGAGTTAACGATTGAGGAAGCAAGAGCATCACTTGATCGAACGCCAGATCTGCTTCCTGTCTTAAAAGAAGTGGGTGTTGTCGATAGTGGAGGTAAAGGACTTCTATGCGTATATGAAGGTTTCCTTGCTTCATTAAGAGGAGAAGAGCTTCCTCCTAAAGCGGCTTCTTTACCTACGCTAAAAGAACTCGTTAGTGCAGAGCATCATAAAAGTGCGCAAAGCCATATGAACACAGAAGATATCGAATTTGGCTACTGTACTGAATTTATGGTGAAATTTGAAGAAGACAAACAGTCCTTTGATGAGAATGCCTTCAGACAAGACTTAAGTGAATTCGGAGATTCACTTCTTGTGGTGTCTGACGATACACTGGCGAAAGTTCATATTCATGCAGAGCAGCCAGGAGATGTCTTATCCTATGCACAGCGCTACGGCAGCTTAATTAATATGAAAATAGAAAACATGAGAGAGCAACATAGCTCAATCGTGAACGAAGAAAGAGAACACGCACCTGCTGCACCAAAAGCACCTGCTGCTGAAAAACAGCGCTTTGGCGTCGTCAGTGTCGCAATGGGAGAAGGAATTGCTGACTTGTTCAAAAGTATCGGAGCTTCCGTCGTCATTGAAGGCGGACAGACGATGAATCCGAGCACAGAAGACATTGTCACAGCAATAGAAAGCGTACATGCCGAAACCGTCTTTATCTTACCTAATAATTCTAATATTGTCATGGCAGCTAAACAGGCGGCAACTGTCTCAAACCGTGAGGTCGTTGTCATTCCGACGAAGACCGTTCCTCAAGGAATGTCGGCACTTCTTTCTCTCAATGAAGCAGCTTCAAATGAAGACAACGAAAGAGCGATGCTAGAAGCGATTGACCATGTGAAAAGCGGGCAAATTACCTTTGCAGTAAGAGATACTCAAATTGATGGAATCGACATTGCGAAAGGTGATTATATGGGTCTGTTCAACGGGAAAATCACGTTAACAGCGAAAAATCAATTAGATGCAGCAAAAGAACTTCTAACCAAAATGGTGACAGAAGATGATGAGATTGTCACCATCATTAAAGGGGAAGATGCATCATCTGATGAGCTGGATGCACTGCAAGCCTTTATTGAAGAAACATTTGAAGATGTAGAAGTTGAAGTCCACGATGGAAAACAGCCGCTTTATTCATATATTTTGGCGGTTGAATAACGAAAGAAGGGCAAATAAAGCCCTTCTTCTTCTTTTGCAATTTTTTACTAGCCATTCCACGGTGAAATGAGTTGCGGGAAACGAATGAATCCATTAGTCTAAAGAAAGAACCAAACCATACGCGAGTGGTGATGAGAGGGGAAGACCTATGAAATTTAGAAGTGTGTTTGATATTATTGGACCTGTCATGATTGGGCCATCAAGTTCGCACACAGCGGGTGCGGCTCGTATAGGGAGAGTAGCTCGCAGCTTATTTGGAAGAGAACCGAAACGAATTGTCGTTTCATTTTATGGTTCTTTTAAAGATACGTATAAAGGACACGGTACAGATGTCGCCATTATTGGCGGTGTTCTTGACTTTGATACATTTGATGAACGAATCAAAACAGCGATCGATATTGCAAAAAGCAAAGAGATCGACATTGAATTTAAAGAAGAAGAGGCGGTGCCGGCGCATCCGAATACAGCAAAAGTAGAGATTTCAGATGCGAACGGAAGCCTTGAACTAATCGGGATTTCCATCGGCGGAGGTAAAATTGAAATCACAGAATTAAATGGCTTTGAGCTCAGGCTTTCAGGGAATCATCCTGCCATTCTTGTGGTTCATAACGATCGCTACGGGACGATTGCGGCAGTTGCCAATGTCTT
The DNA here is from genome assembly GCF_038629965.1 of Bacillus sp. FSL L8-0654. Lineage (NCBI taxonomy): Bacteria > Bacillati > Bacillota > Bacilli > Caryophanales > Bacillaceae > Bacillus > Bacillus sp. FSL L8-0654. The sequence goes on from NZ_CP152026.1 coordinate 1,515,731, forward strand.
AGCGAAATTCGCCATCAACATCGGTCATATGGAAGTGGCGCGTAAAGATGTCGGGCAAGAGGCACTGATGACGATTGAAGTGGATCAAAATATTGACCCAGCGGTCCTATCAGAGCTTGAAACGCTGCCAAACATTATTCAAGTCACACAAATTGCAGAGTAACAACAAGGAGGTTATGAATGATGTTTAAAAACGTCAAAGAACTCGTGCAGCTAACAGAAGAACGGAATACCTCCATTTCAGAAATTATGATTGTGCAAGAAATGGAAGTGACAGGGAAGTCACGTGAAGAAATTTTCTCGCAGATGTACCGCAACCTAGAAGTGATGGAGCAGGCCGTTGAAAACGGGCTGAAGGGTGTGAAATCATTATCAGGGTTAACAGGCGGAGATGCGGTCAAACTTCAAGCCTATATCGCATCAGGCAAAACACTGTCTGGTCATACGATATTAGATGCGGTCAGTAAAGCAGTTGCAACAAATGAAGTCAATGCCGCAATGGGAACCATTTGTGCAACGCCTACAGCAGGCTCAGCAGGTGTTGTACCAGGTACGTTATTTGCAGTAAAAGAAACATTAAAGCCAACAAAGGAACAAATGGTCAGATTTCTATTTACTTCTGGCGCATTTGGTTTTGTTGTGGCGAATAACGCGAGCATTTCCGGTGCAGCAGGCGGCTGTCAGGCAGAGGTAGGTTCTGCATCAGGTATGGCGGCAGCAGCGATTGTCGAGATGGCAGGCGGTACACCGCAGCAATCTGCAGAAGCAATGGCGATTACACTGAAAAATATGCTTGGACTTGTTTGCGATCCAGTAGCGGGACTTGTCGAGGTACCTTGCGTAAAACGAAACGCAATGGGTGCATCTAACGCCATGATCGCAGCAGACATGGCTCTTGCTGGCATCACAAGCCGCATTCCTTGTGATGAAGTCATTGATGCGATGTACAAAATCGGTCAAACGATGCCAACAGCTCTTCGCGAAACTGCACAAGGCGGTCTCGCTGCGACACCGACAGCAAGAGAGCTTGAAAAGAAGATTTTCGGAGGTGTGACCTCATCTCGTGATACAGAAACTGCAAGATAATGTCTCTGTCCTGAAGGGGATTGGAGAGGAAACCGAAAAAACACTCAATGAACTTGGAATCTACACAGTAGCCGATTTACTCGGCTACTTTCCTTATCGATATGACGACTATGAGCTTCGTAACTTAGAAGAAGTCAAGCATGACGAACGTGTCACAGTTGAAGGAAAAGTACATAGTGAGCCCGTTCTCACCTATTATGGAAAAAAACGAAGCAGGCTGACATTCAGGCTGCTTGTCGGGCGTTTTCTCATTACAGCGATTTGTTTCAATCGCCCATATTTAAAACGAAGCCTTGTGTTAGGTGATACAGTTTCCGTTACAGGAAAATGGGATAAAAACCGTCAATCTATCATGGTGCAGGAATTTAAAAAAGGGACGCACGAGCAAGATGGCAGTATAGAGCCCGTTTATTCAGTAAAAGAAAATGTGACCGTGAAAATGATGAGGCGCTTTGTAAAGCAGGCCTTGTCACTTTATGCAGACAAAGCGGAAGATCCATTGCCAAAGCAGCTTGTCTCTGCCTATAAACTCATGTCCTATCAGGAAGCATTAAAAGCCATTCATCTTCCAGAAACAAGGGACTCGCTCAAGCAAGCAAGACGCCGTTTTGTGTACGAGGAATTTCTCATTTTTCAGCTGAAGATGCAGGCGATTAGAAAGAAAGAACGAGAGAGAACATCAGGCATCCAGCATCCGTTTTCCAAAGAGGCTGTTTTTGAGTTTGTTAACAGCCTGCCATTTCCGCTGACGAAGGCACAATCAAGAGTACTTGATGAAATCATGTCGGACATGGCGTCTCCATATCGAATGAACCGGCTGCTTCAAGGAGATGTAGGTTCAGGGAAAACAGCTGTTGCAGCCATTGCGCTTTATGCCGCTCATTTATCAGGTTTTCAAGGTGCATTAATGGTCCCAACAGAAATTTTGGCAGAGCAGCATGCCGATTCACTTTACCAGCTGTTTGAAAAATGGGGGCTGAATATCGCCCTTTTGACAAGCTCTGTGAAAGGAAAGAGACGCAGAGAATTGCTTGAACGTTTAAAAGAAGGCGAGATTGACATATTAGTCGGCACGCACGCACTCATTCAAGACGAAGTCGAATTTCAGCAGCTCGGTCTTGTCATTACAGATGAACAGCACCGGTTTGGCGTAGAGCAGCGGAAAAAACTGCGAAGTAAAGGACAGGACCCAGATGTCTTGTTTATGACGGCCACACCTATTCCGCGAACACTTGCGATCACTGTCTTTGGAGAAATGGACGTATCCGTCATTGATGAATTGCCAGCTGGCAGAAAACAAATCGAAACGTATTGGGTGAAGCATGACATGCTTGAGAGAATTCTTGCTTTTGTGGATAAAGAGCTGAGAAAAGGAAGACAGGCATATATCATTTGTCCGCTCATTGAAGAATCAGACAAGCTGGATGTGCAAAATGCGCTTGATGTCCATAGCATGCTCACTGAGGCATACCGCGGCAAGTGGTCAATCGGCTTAATGCATGGGAAGCTGGCGAGTGATGAAAAAGATCAGGTCATGAGAGCCTTTACCGCAAATGAAGTACAAATTCTCGTTTCAACCACAGTTGTTGAAGTCGGGGTCAACGTGCCGAATGCAACCATCATGGTCATTTATGATGCAGACCGTTTCGGACTGTCTCAGCTTCATCAGTTAAGAGGCCGGGTCGGACGAGGAGAGCATCAATCATTTTGTATTTTAATGGCTGATCCAAAATCCGAAACAGGGAAAGAGCGGATGCGGATCATGTCCGAAACAACCGATGGCTTTGAGCTGTCTGAAAAGGACTTAGAACTAAGAGGACCCGGCGATTTCTTCGGTAAAAAACAAAGCGGGATGCCAGAATTTAAGGTAGCAGATATGGTTCACGACTATAGAGCGCTGGAAACAGCTAGAAAAGATGCAGCAGATCTTGTCCAATCGGACGCCTTTTGGACTGATCCCGAATACAAAGAACTTCGGCAAACGCTGATAGACAGCGGTGTGCTGGGTGGAGATAAATTAAGCTGATCAAACGCTGGAGGAATTTTCTTGTCTTTTTGAAACAAGGATTGATTTATCATCTATGAGATTATATACTACTATTAGTACCTAGTCATAAATGTACGGATGGTGTCTGCATATGAAACTAAATAAAAAAGAACGTCAAAAGCTTCTCCAGCAAACGATCAGCTCGACTCCATTCATTACTGATGAAGAATTGGCAAGTAAATTCGGTGTCAGCATACAAACGGTTCGTCTTGATCGTTTAGAGCTGTCAATCCCTGAATTACGCGAAAGAATTAAGCATGTGGCCGAAAAGACATTAGAGGATGAAGTAAAGTCACTTCCACTGGATGAAGTGATTGGAGAAATGATTGATGTAGAGCTTGATGATCAAGCCATTTCCATTTTAGAAGTGAGAAAAGAGCATGTATTCAGCCGAAACCAAATTGCCAGGGGACATCATCTCTTCGCCCAGGCAAATTCGCTGGCAGTTGCCGTCATTGACGATGAACTGGCTTTGACAGCAAAAGCGAATATCAGGTTTACAAGGCAGGTGAAACAAGGCGAAAGAGTCGTCTCTAAAGCCAAAGTAGCCTCACATGATAAAGAAAAAGGAAGAACCGTAGTTGAAGTAAACAGCTATGTTGGTGAGGAAGTTGTCTTCTCAGGTGACTTCGTCATGTATCGCTCAAAACAAAAGTAAAAGGTGGCACGTAATATGAGAATTGCAGTCGATGCAATGGGGGGAGATCATGCCCCTAAAGCCATTATTGACGGTGTGCAAAAAAGCTTAACAGCATTTTCAGATATCGAGATTACACTTGTCGGCGATGAAAACAAAATTAAACCATACATAACAAACAACGACCGCATCACGATTTTAGATGCAAAAGAAGTCATTGAACCGACGGATGAACCAGTGCGTGCAGTCAGACGTAAAAAGGATTCATCTATGGTGAAAATGGCGCAGGAAGTGTCCGAAGGACGAGCAGATGCCTGCATCTCAGCAGGAAATACTGGCGCCCTCATGACAGCGGGACTGTTTATCGTAGGCAGAATTGACGGTATTGACAGACCAGCCCTTGCCCCAACTTTGCCAACACTGGATGGCAGCGGCTTCTTATTACTAGATGTTGGTGCCAACGTTGATGCAAAACCAGAGCATCTCGTGCAATATGCCATGATGGGATCCATCTACGCAGAGCGTGTTTTCCCAAAGAGCAATCCGCGTGTTGGACTGTTAAATGTAGGAACAGAAGATAAAAAAGGCAACGATTTAACGAAAAAAACCTTTGAATTATTAAAAGCATCAGACTTGAATTTCGTAGGGAATGTAGAGTCCCGTGACTTATTAGAAGGTGTTGCTGACGTTGTTGTCACAGATGGTTTCACAGGAAATATTGCGCTTAAAACAATTGAAGGCACAGCCCTTTCTGTTTTTAAAATGCTGAAAGAAACTTTAACATCCAGCTTCACAGCAAAAATAGCAGCAGGCATGATGAAGCCGAAATTGATGCAGATGAAATCTAAAATGGATTACTCCGAATATGGCGGTGCCGCTTTATTTGGTTTAAAGGCACCTGTTATTAAAGCGCACGGCTCTTCTGATGAAAATGCCATTTTCCATGCAATTCGTCAGGCGCGTGATATCGTAGAAAAAGACGTTTCAGCCATCATTCATCAAGAAGTCCAAAAAGAAACGACGAAAGAGTCTTAATTGGAGGTAAAGCAGCATGACTAAAATTGCATTTTTATTCCCTGGCCAAGGCTCTCAAAAAATTGGCATGGGAAAAGATTTATTTGACCAAGAAGCAGTATCTAAAGCTGTTTTTGAAGAAGCAGACAATACCCTCGGGTTTGACTTATCTTCTATGATTTTTGAAGGGGATGCAGAAGAACTGACGCTCACCTTTAACGCGCAGCCAGCTCTTTTAACGACAAGTATCGCCATCTTAAAGAAATTTGAAGAGAGCGGAATCAAAGCAGATTATGCAGCAGGACACAGTCTTGGTGAATACACTGCCCTCGTTGCAGCAGGCGCACTTTCGTTTAAAGATGCTGTTTATGCAGTCAGAAAGCGCGGAGAATTAATGAATGAAGCTGTTCCAGCAGGAGAAGGCGCCATGGCAGCAATTCTTGGCTTAGACAAAGCGGCACTTGAAGAAGTGACAAAAGAAGTGACAGAGAGCGGTCACCTTGTAGAGCTCGCTAACTTAAACTGTCCTGGTCAAATCGTGCTCTCTGGTACAGCCAAAGGAGTAGAACTTGCTTCAGAGAAAGCGAAAGAAAAAGGCGCAAAACGTGCAATTGCCCTTGAAGTAAGCGGACCTTTCCATTCTGCATTAATGAAACCAGCCGCTGAAAAATTTACAGATGTTTTGTCAAAGCTGGATATTGCGGATGCCAAAACTCCGGTCATCTCAAACGTAACAGCAGACATCGTGACTTCTCGTGATGAAATTGAGACAAAGCTCATTGAACAACTGTATTCTCCAGTTCGTTTTGAAGAAAGTGTGGAACGCCTTATTGATTTAGGCGTCACAACATTTATTGAAATTGGTCCTGGCAAAGTGCTTTCAGGTCTTGTGAAAAAAGTGAATCGCCGCCTGACGACGATTTCCGTTTCAGATCAAGAAACAATTGAAGCAGCCATTCAAACACTCAAGGGGGATTCTTGATGCTTACAAATAAAACAGCCGTTGTAACAGGAGCATCACGCGGGATTGGCCGTTCCATCGCGATCGATCTAGCGAAAAGTGGTGCAAATGTTGTCGTGAACTATTCTGGAAACGAAGCAAAAGCAAATGAAGTCGTAGATGAAATCAAAGCACTCGGCCAGCAGGCATTTGCTGTGAAAGCTGATGTCTCAAATGCTGAAGAAGTACAATCCATGATGAAACAAGCAATTGATACCTTTGGTTCAATTGACATTCTTGTGAATAATGCAGGGATCACAAAGGACAATCTGCTCATGAGAATGAAAGAGAATGAATGGGATGATGTCATTAACATAAACTTAAAAGGTGTCTTTAACTGTACAAAAGCCGTGACACGTCAAATGATGAAGCAAAGAAGCGGAAGAATCATCAATTTGGCTTCAGTCGTTGGTGTGTGTGGAAACCCTGGACAAGCAAACTATGTTGCAGCAAAAGCTGGTGTCATCGGATTAACGAAAACAACAGCAAAAGAGCTGGCAACCCGTCATATTACTGTTAATGCAGTAGCACCAGGCTTTATTTCAACAGATATGACAGACAAACTTGATGAAAATGTACAGACGGAAATGCTCAAGCAAATTCCGCTCGCACGCTTTGGTGCACCTGAAGATATTAGCAACGTCGTTGTCTTTTTAGCTTCAGAAGGAGCAGGTTATATTACAGGCCAAACCATCCAAGTAGATGGCGGAATGGTCATGTCCTAAGAAATATCAAAATTTCATTAGGTTTTCTCTAGTTTTTTAAAAACAATTCAACTATAATACTTTGAGGGGAGGTGAAAGGCAATGGCAGACGTATTAGAGCGTGTATCAAAAATTATTGTAGACCGCCTTGGCGTTGATGAGGCTGACGTGAAAATGGAAGCTTCATTTAAAGAAGATTTAGGCGCTGATTCCCTTGATGTAGTTGAGCTAGTTATGGAACTTGAAGATGAGTTCGATATGGAAATTTCTGACGAAGATGCTGAAAAAATTGCAACAGTCGGTGACGCTGTGAACTACATAAATAGCCAGCAATAAGCGTAACAAAGTCCCGTCTACTTTCGACGGGACTTTGAAAATTTATGTTAGTTTCAACACATTCAGCTGATCAATTGTCAGCCTTTTTCAGATGCTGGGAGCACTGTTTCCCTGCATGTAGAAAGAGAGACTCCATATAATCAGTATCCTTAAAGGCGATTACGCCTACCTGGAGGTTGCTATGCCAAAACAATATAAAGACAAACAGAAACAGAGCAAAAAACTAGAGCAATTTAGAGAATTCCAGCAGCGCATTTCTGTACACTTTAAAAATGAAAAGCTTCTATATCAAGCCTTTACCCATTCCTCTTATGTGAATGAACACCGGAAAAAACCATACGAGGACAATGAAAGACTTGAATTTTTAGGAGATGCTGTTTTAGAATTGACCATCTCTCAATTCTTATTTGCAAAATATCCAGCGATGAGCGAGGGAGATTTAACGAAACTAAGAGCGGCGATCGTATGTGAACCGTCACTTGTATCACTGGCACACGAGCTGTCCTTCGGAGACCTTGTTCTTTTAGGAAAAGGCGAAGAAATGACAGGCGGCAGAAAACGCCCAGCACTCTTAGCGGACGTATTCGAGGCGTTTATCGGTGCACTTTATTTAGATCAAGGGCTTGAGCCGGTTGAAAGGTTCCTAGAAGCGTACGTTTATCCGAAAATTAATGATGGAGCGTTCTCGCACGTCATGGACTTTAAAAGCCAGCTGCAAGAATTTGTGCAGCGCGATGGAAAAGGTGTGCTTGAATACCGTATCCTGCATGAAAAAGGCCCTGCACATAACCGGGAATTTGAAGCAAATGTATCCCTTCGAGGTGAAGTGCTCGGAATCGGAAATGGACGCTCTAAAAAAGAAGCAGAACAGCACGCTGCACAGGAAGCACTTGCTAAATTGCAGAAACATCATATGAACCAATAAAATCCCCCTCGTTATTCAGGGGGATTTCACTCTGTTTTCCATCATCTTTTTTCACTTCATATGGTAAGATGATAGTACTTTAAATACATAAGGAGGATCACTCTCATGTTCCTCAAACGTCTAGACGTGATAGGATTCAAATCATTTGCACAGCGAGTGACCGTGGACTTTGTTAAAGGGGTCACAGCTGTTGTTGGACCAAACGGAAGCGGCAAAAGTAATATTACCGATGCCATCCGCTGGGTACTTGGAGAACAATCAGCGAAAAGCCTCCGCGGAGGAAAAATGGAAGATATCATTTTTGCAGGAAGTGACTCAAGAAAAAGAGTCAATCTAGCAGAGGTGACTTTAACGTTAGATAACGAAGATCACTTTTTACCGATCGATTTTCATGAAGTCAGTGTGACAAGAAGGGTTTATCGTTCAGGCGAAAGTGAATTTCTCATAAACAATCAATCTGTCCGCTTAAAGGATATTATTGATCTTTTCATGGATTCAGGTCTTGGAAAGGAAGCTTTTTCAATCATCAGCCAAGGAAAGGTAGAGGAAATTCTATCAAGCAAGGCAGAAGAGAGAAGAAGTATTTTTGAAGAAGCGGCTGGCGTTTTAAAATATAAAACAAGAAAGAAAAAAGCCGAAAACAAACTGTTTGAAACGCAGGACAACTTAAACCGAGTAGAAGATATTCTGCATGAACTAGAAGATCAAGTAGAACCATTAAGAATGCAAGCATCCATTGCAAAGGACTATTTGCAAAAAAAAGAAGAGCTTGAAAATGTCGAAATTGCCCTAACTGTCCATGACATCGAAGCACTTCATGAAAAATGGACAACACTTGGTGAAGCAGTCGAGCGCTTCAAACAAGATGAAATGAAGCAGTCTACAGATATCCAAGCAAAAGAAGCCAAAATTGAAGAGTCGAGAGACCGCATTCAAGCGCTTGACGAATCAATTAATGACCTGCAAGAAGTCCTTCTTTTCACAAGTGAAGAATTAGAAAAGCTTGAAGGAAAAAAAGAAGTGCTAAAAGAACGGAAAAAAAATGCGGCCGCAAACCAAGGACAGCTTGAAGAAACGCTCGTTCGCTTAACTGAAAAGCAGTCGCTGTTAACCGAAAAGATTGAGCAACAGAAAATCACGCGGGACAGCCTGCAAAAAGAAGTGCACCAGCTAAAAGATGAAGTGAAAACAAAGCAGCATCAACTGTCGCTTCATAGTGAAGATGTGGAAGGGCAAATTGAACAGCTGAAAAGTGATTATTTTGATCTGCTCAATGAACAGGCTTCCATTCGAAATGAACGTAAATTACTAGAAGAACAGCAGCGCCAGGCGGCGATGCAGCTAGAGCGGCTGACGCAAAATAACCAAAAACATATTGAAGAACGAGTGTCTGTCAAAGAAAAGAAAACAGAAGCTGAGCAGCAACTTTCAGCACTGGAAGAAGACATTCTGGCTCAAGTCAAACGCTTTAGAGAAGCAGAACAAAAGCTTGAGCAAATAAAGCGTCAATACGAGAAAAAAGAAACGGCTCTTTACCAAGCCTATCAATACGTACAGCAGGCAAAATCCAAAAAAGAAATGCTTGAATCCATGCAGGAAGACTTCTCAGGCTTTTTCCAAGGAGTGAAAGAGGTCTTAAAGGCAAAAGAGCGGTTAGGCGGTATTCATGGTGCCATTGCAGAGCTGATTCAAACGGATCAGCAGTATGAGACAGCGATTGAAATTGCGCTGGGTGCAGCCACGCAGCACGTCGTTACAGAAAATGAAGCAGCTGCGAGACAAGCGATTGGATACTTAAAGCAGCACTCCTTTGGACGTGCAACCTTCCTGCCAATGAACGTGATCAAAGAAAGAACCATTCAGCTCAGAGATGTTCAAACAGCAGAGCAGCATGCTGCATTTATCGGTGTAGCGAGTCACCTCGTTTCCTTTGACGAAAAGTATCAAAAGGTGATTCAGAACTTGCTTGGAACTGTGCTGATCGTTAGAGACTTAAAAGGCGCCAATGAACTGGCGAAAATGCTTGGACATCGTTACCGCATTGTGACCCTTGATGGAGATGTCGTAAACCCCGGCGGTTCAATGACTGGTGGCGGCGTAAAGAAAAAGAACAACTCTCTTCTTTCAAGAAACCGGGAGATCGAAACGTTAACAAAGCAGCTCGTTGAAATGGAAGAGAAAACAACGATCCTTGAAAAAGAAACAAAAGAAACGAAGCAACTAATCGGAGTAAACGAAAGCCAATTAAACGAACTGCGTCAGCGCGGCGAAACGCTTCGTGAAAAGCAGCAAGATCTCAAAGGAAAGCTATACGAACTGCAAGTTGCAGAAAAAAATATCAATGCTCATCTTGAGCTCTATGATCAAGAAAAAGAAGAGTTGCAGCAGCGTTCTACTGAACTCGCGGATAAGGACAAAAAGCAGGTCGCTCTAGAAGCCTCTATAGGTGAAAAATTGACGGCTCTTGATCAAGAGATCAATACATTAACAAAGCGTAAGCAGACGCAAAGCTCAACGAAAGAAACCATTTCTGCTGAATTAACTGAGCTGAAAATCTCGCTTGCCAAAAAAGAGCAGTCCTTAGCGAATGAACAAGAAAAGCTTTCGAGCTTAATGGCTGAATTAGAAGAAGCTGAACAGACGCTGATGGAAACAAAAGAAGATCTGTCACTCTTAACAAGTGAAATGTCATCTAGTTCAAGCGGAGCCGAACAACTGGAAGAAGCGGCGAAAGAGAAGCTGGAAAACAAAAACAAAACAACCGCCCTCATTTCAGAGCGCCGTAAGCAGCGTCTCGCTCTTTCTGAAACATTAGAATTTGCTGAACGTGAGCTTAAAGAACAAAAACGTTTGTATAAGCAGCTCACCACAAGCTTAAAAGATGAAGAAATTAAGCTTGGCCGTATGGAAGTCGAGCTCGATAACCTGATCGCTTATTTGAACGATGAATATGCTCTTTCATTTGAAGGAGCAAAAGAGATGTATCAGTTGACGTTATCGCCAGATGAAGCAAGAAAACGAGTGAAGCTGATCAAACTAGCCATTGAAGAGCTTGGAACAGTAAACTTAGGCAGCATTGACGAGTATGAACGTGTGAATGAACGCTATCTCTTCTTAACAGAACAGCGAAATGATCTGACAGAAGCGAAAAATACATTATTCCAAGTCATCGAAGAAATGGATCAAGAGATGACAAAGCGTTTCTCTGAGACATTCTCTCAAATCCGCGGTCACTTTGAATCTGTTTTCCAAGCATTATTTGGCGGCGGAAGAGCAGATCTTAAGCTGACAGATCCAAATGATTTACTCAACTCTGGCGTTGATATTGTCGCGCAGCCGCCAGGGAAAAAACTGCAAAACTTAAGCCTTCTTTCAGGCGGAGAGAGAGCCTTAACAGCGATCGCTTTACTATTCTCTATCTTAAAAGTGAGACCTGTTCCATTCTGCGTGTTAGATGAGGTAGAAGCGGCGCTTGATGAAGCAAATGTTTTCCGTTTTGCGCAATATTTAAAGAAATACAGCCAGGAAACACAGTTCATTGTCATTACGCACCGCAAGGGAACAATGGAAGAAGCCGATGTGCTCTACGGCGTGACGATGCAGGAATCAGGTGTTTCTAAGCTTGTATCTGTCAAACTAGAAGAAACGAAAGAGCTTGTCCAGTAATTAAAGGAGGTTTTTGAACCAATGAGCTTTTTTAAGAAATTAAAAGAAAAATTTACGCAGCAAACCGATTCAGTATCAGAAAAGTTTAAAGATGGACTCGAAAAAACGAGAAACTCCTTCCAAGGAAAAGTAAATGAACTGATTTCCCGCTACCGCAAAGTCGACGAAGACTTTTTTGAAGAGCTGGAAGAGGTTCTGATCGGCGCTGATGTCGGTTTCACAACTGTGATGGAACTGATTGATGAGCTGAAAAAAGAAGTGAAATTAAGAAACATTCAAGACCCAAGCGAAGTACAAGCGGTCATTTCTGAAAAACTGGTTGATATCTACAATAGCGGAGAGGAACAAATCTCTGCGCTGAACATTGAAGACGGGCGTTTGAATATCATTTTATTTGTAGGCGTCAACGGTGTTGGGAAAACAACGACTATCGGCAAGCTTGCAAATAAGCTGAAAAATGAAGGGAAATCCGTCATTTTAGCAGCAGGTGATACGTTCCGTGCCGGTGCCATCGAGCAGCTTGAAGTGTGGGGAGAACGTTCAGGTGTTCCTGTCGTCAAACAAACGGCAGGCTCTGATCCAGCAGCGGTGATCTATGATGCCGTTCAATCAGCAAAAGCGAAAAATGCGGATGTCCTCATCTGCGATACAGCAGGAAGACTTCAAAACAAAGTCAACTTGATGAAAGAGCTGGAGAAGGTCAAGAGAGTCATTGAACGCGAGGTTCCAGATGCACCTCATGAAGTATTGCTCGCTCTTGATGCGACAACGGGTCAAAACGCAATGGCACAAGCTAAGGAATTTTCTAAAGCGACAAATGTGACAGGGATTGCTTTAACAAAGCTTGACGGTACTGCAAAAGGCGGAATTGTTCTTGCGATTCGAAATGAGCTGAACATTCCCGTGAAGCTTGTCGGTTTAGGTGAAAAGGTGGACGATCTGCAAGAGTTTGATGCAGAATCGTATGTGTATGGATTATTCTCAGACGTAATTGATCAACAAGACTAACAAAAAAATGCCGGCAAATCTGCTGGCATTTTTATTTATGCGTAGCTTCATGAAGTGACAAGATAAAAACTTGACACACAGAAGAGAACCGTGTAAACTTAGTTGATGTAAAGGGAATGAACTTAACAAAGGGGAGAGAGCCCATGACGCTTGAAAAAACAACGAGAATGAATTACTTGTTTGACTTCTATCAATCGTTGTTGACCGCAAAGCAAAAGAGCTACATGTCGCTTTACTACCTAGACGATTTTTCCCTCGGTGAAATTGCGGATGAATATGAAGTATCAAGGCAGGCTGTTTATGATAATATTAAACGGACTGAAGCGATGCTTGAACAATATGAAGAAAAGCTGCTCTTGTTTAAGAAATTTAAAGAGCGTAAAGAACTTCTCAAAAAAATGAGAGAGCTTGTAGCTGATTCTGCGCAAACAGAAGAAGCAGAAGCTTTAATTGAATCGCTTGAGAAATTAGATTAGGAGGCGGCACAGTATGGCATTTGAAGGATTAGCCGACCGACTGCAGCAGACGATTTCAAAAATCCGCGGCAAAGGAAAAGTGTCAGAACAAGATGTAAAAGAAATGATGCGCGAGGTACGCCTTGCCCTTCTTGAAGCTGACGTCAATTTTAAAGTAGTCAAAGACTTTGTGAAAAAAGTAAGTGAGCGGGCAGTTGGACAAGAGGTCATGAAAAGCCTTACCCCTGGACAGCAGGTCATTAAAGTTGTAAAAGAAGAACTCACTGAATTAATGGGCGGAGAAGAGAGTAAGATCGCTGTAGCGAAAAAATCTCCAACAGTTATTATGATGGTTGGTCTTCAAGGGGCAGGTAAAACAACCACAACAGGGAAGCTTGCCAATTTACTTCGCAAAAAACATAATCGCAAGCCGATGATGGTAGCTGCTGATATTTACCGACCAGCAGCGATCCAGCAGCTTCAAACGCTTGGGAAACAGCTTGATATGCCGGTGTTTTCATTAGGTGATCAAGTCAGCCCTGTCGAAATTGCCAAACAGGCAATTGAAAAAGCGAAAGAAGAACACCATGATTATGTCATTTTAGATACAGCAGGACGTCTTCATATCGATGAAGAATTAATGGATGAACTTCAGAAAGTAAAAGAAGTAGCAAATCCAGAAGAAATTTTCCTAGTTGTTGACTCTATGACAGGTCAAGATGCGGTCAATGTCGCGAAAAGCTTTAATGAACAGCTTGGTTTAACAGGTGTCGTTCTAACAAAACTAGACGGTGATACAAGAGGCGGTGCAGCACTTTCTATTCGAGCTGTCACCAACACGCCGATTAAATTCGCTGCGCTAGGAGAAAAGCTTGATGCGATTGAGCCATTCCATCCGGAGCGGATGGCATCAAGAATTCTTGGCATGGGAGATGTGCTCACGCTGATTGAAAAAGCACAGGCAAACGTCGACCAAGATAAAGCGAAAGAGCTTGAGCAAAAAATGCGGACAATGAGCTTCACGCTCGATGATTTCCTCGAGCAGCTTGGCCAAGTTCGGAATATGGGTCCACTTGATGAACTGATCCAAATGATGCCGGGAGCCGGTAAAATGAAAGGGCTCAAAAACGTCCAAGTAGACGAAAAGCAGCTCAATCATATCGAAGCGATCATTAAATCAATGACGACCGAGGAAAAAGAACAGCCAGAGGTCATCAATGCAAGCCGAAGAAAACGGATTGCAAAAGGAAGCGGAACATCTGTACAGGAAGTCAATCGCCTTTTAAAGCAATTTGATGAAATGAAAAAGATGATGAAGCAAATGACCAACATGTCCAAAGGAAAGAAAAAGGGCTTTAAATTACCATTTATGTAATTGGTTATACATGATAAAACCGTTGTTAAGAAAAAACACTTTACAAACCCTTTTATCATTGTTAATATACTATCTTGTTGAAATATTTTCGGAGGTGCTAGTAAAATGGCAGTAAAAATTCGTTTAAAACGTATGGGAGCAAAAAAATCTCCTTTCTATCGTATTGTTGTAGCAGATTCTCGTTCACCACGTGACGGTCGTTTCATTGAAACAGTTGGAACTTACAACCCAGTGGTATCACCAGCTGAGGTGAAAATCAACGAAGAATTAGCGCTTAAATGGCTTCAAAATGGTGCGAAACCATCTGATACAGTTCGCAATCTTTTCTCAAGCCAAGGAATTCTTGAAAAATTTCATAATGCGAAAAACAGCAAATAATGAATGAGCTGTCCTTGGAAGAATTGATTGTGTCCATCGTCGAGCCACTTGTTGATTTCCCTGAAGATATTCACGTATCTTCATTAGAAAAAGATGAGCAGGTGATTTACACACTGTCTGTCAATGCTGAAGATACCGGAAAAGTGATCGGAAAGCAGGGACGTACAGCAAAAGCGATACGAACAGTCATTTTTGCAGCAAGTGCAGAGTCTTCTAAGAAAGTTCAACTTGAGATTGCTGACTAAAAAGGGAGAGGGCTTAGGACCTCCCCTTTTTTTACACGTTTAAATCTATTTTTCGTTATACTGTAGAGGACAAATGCCTTCGGATAGGGGGACAAAAAGGAAGATGCAGATCATTCAACATGTCACCGTGATGCAAGTATTAACTGAAAGCAGTAAGGACAAACTGTTAACGACTTTTTTGGAGAAAAAAGAAAGACTAGAACGTGAATGCAATCAACTATATTTTCAATTAAAAAAACATGAAAAAGAACCACATCAGCAAGAAGCCATCCCTCAATTTCAAAAAGCGATCGATAAAAGGCAAGAGAAGATCCGGCAAATTGATTTTCAAGTAGAGCAGCTGCATATTTTGCCGCTTGGAAGTGAAATGAAAGAAACAGAAGTGGATGCACTGGTTGAAGTAAAAATAGGTGATAAATGGGATGACAAGATGCAAGATAATGTCATCGTCGTGAAAGACGGCACCATTGTGGAAATACGTCAGGGGTGATTGAAAACATGGAGCTAGAATGGTTGAATGTTGGAAAGATCGTCAATACACACGGAGTGCGCGGAGAAGTACGTGTCGTGTCAAAGACAGATTTCCCAGAAGAGCGCTACAAAAAGGGAAGCGTCCTCTATATTTTTAAGCAAGGTCAAAGCGAGCCGCTGAAAGTGACTGTCGCATCACATCGCCAGCACAAACAGTTTGATTTGCTCACATTTGAAGAAATCAACTCATTAAATGAAGCAGAGCATTTGAAAGAATCAATCTTAAAGGTAGAAAAAGAACATCTTGGGTCATTAGACGAAGGAGAATTTTATTTCCACCAAATCATTGGCTGTGAAGTATACGATGAAGAGGACAAGCTGATCGGCCAAATCAAAGAAATCCTTACGCCAGGGGCAAATGATGTGTGGGTGGTTGGAAGAAAAGGCAAAAAAGATGCCCTCATTCCATATATACCATCTGTCGTCAAAAAGATCGATATCTCATCCAAAACCGTACACATTGAAGTGATGGAAGGACTTATTGACGAATGAAAATCGATTTCTTAACCCTTTTTCCTGAAATGTTCGAAGGTGTGCTTCACTCATCGATCTTAAAAAAAGCACAGGAGAAAGAAGCTGTCTCATTTCAAGTCGTCAATTTTAGAGAGTATTCGGATCATAAGCATAAAACAGTGGATGACTATCCGTATGGCGGCGGTGCTGGTATGGTACTGAAAGCGCAGCCCGTATTTGATGCGGTAGAAGATTTAACGAAAAAAGCAAGCACGAAACCCCGAATCATTCTTGTCTGTCCTCAAGGGGAAAGATATACACAAAAGAAAGCAGAAGAACTTGCAAAAGAAGAGCATCTTATGTTCATTTGCGGCCACTATGAAGGCTACGATGAGCGCATCAGGGAGCATCTTGTCACAGATGAGATCTCAATCGGAGATTTCGTCCTCACAGGCGGAGAGCTGCCAGCGATGATGATTGCAGACAGTGTGGTCAGGCTTTTGCCTCATGTGCTTGGAAAAGAAGCGTCTCACATCGAAGATTCATTCAGTACAGGTCTGCTTGAGCACCCGCACTATACAAGGCCAGCTGATTATAAAGGACTAAAAGTGCCGGACGTGCTTCTCTCTGGAAATCATGCCAAAATTGAAGAGTGGCGGCGCAAAGAATCCTTGAAGCGAACCTATACAAGAAGACCAGATTTGATCGATTCTTGCAAAACATTAACGGATGAAGAAAAAAGATGGCTTTGGCAGCTTCATAATGACTAGATTGTATTGCACACGGCATAGAGGTATGGTATGATACTACTTGTGACTTGGACGGCTTGCTGATCCAAGTTTGAAAACGATGTTCCGCTGCAATGAAGAAAGAGGACATGAGCATCTGTTGGAAGGAGTTGAAAACGATGCAACATTTGATTGAAGAAATCACAAAAGAACAATTACGCACTGATCTTCCTGCGTTCCGTCCTGGTGACACTTTACGTGTACACGTTAAAGTTGTCGAGGGTACTCGTGAGCGTATCCAGATCTTTGAAGGTGTTGTAATTAAGCGTCGTGGTGGTGGAATCAGCGAAACTTTCACAGTTCGTAAGATCTCTTACGGTGTAGGCGTTGAGCGTACATTCCCTGTACACACACCAAAAATCGCTAAGATCGAAGTTGTACGTCACGGTAAGGTACGTCGTGCGAAACTTTACTACCTACGTGAACTTCGCGGTAAAGCGGCTCGTATCAAAGAAATCAGACGATAATGATATCAAAGGAAAGAGCTTGTTACCTGTAACAGGCTCTTTTTTTGTACAATGTATAAAGATAATGGTAGAAGAAAGAAGGTGCACATATGACGATTCAATGGTTTCCAGGCCATATGGCAAAAGCAAGACGTGAAGTCACAGAAAAATTAAAGCTCATCGACATCGTATTTGAATTAACCGATGCAAGAATTCCGATGTCCTCTAGAAACCCAATGATCGAAGAAATCCTTCAAAACAAACCCAAAATCATGCTCTTAAACAAAGCAGATAAAGCAGATCCTCGTATGACAAAGGAGTGGCAGGCGCATTTTGAGCAGCAAGGCGTTCGGTCACTTGCCATTAACTCTGTCGATGGACAAGGGTTAAATCAGATCATCACGACTTCAAAAGAAATTTTAAAAGAAAAATTCGACCGCATGAAAGCAAAAGGCGTCAAACCACGTGCCATTCGAGCACTGATTATCGGGATTCCCAACGTCGGCAAATCGACCTTAATCAATCGTTTAGCAAAAAAGAACATTGCCAAAACAGGAGACCGGCCTGGGATTACGACATCACAGCAATGGGTGAAGGTAGGGAAAGAACTAGAACTGCTCGATACCCCTGGAATCCTCTGGCCAAAGTTTGAAGATGAGCAGGTAGGACTCAGGCTTGCGGTGACTGGAGCGATCAAAGATTCGATCATTAACTTACAGGATGTCGCTGTGTATGCACTTCGTTTTCTAGAAGAGAATTACCCAGAGCGATTAAAAAAACGCTATGACCTAGCGGAGATACCTGAAGATACGGTTGAGCTGTTTGATGCAATTGGCACTAAGCGCGGCTGTCTAATGAGCGGGGGATTCATTAACTATGACAAAACCACCGAAATCATTATTCGGGATATTCGAACAGAAAAATTTGGTCCCCTCACTTTTGAGAAGCCTGAAAGCTAAAAGACACGCAGCTCATGCGGGTCTTTATTTTTTGCGAAAAACTGCCGATATAAAGAAGGAGGCTGCGAAAAAGCCTATGTACACGGTGAAACAAATAAAAGAACTAATAGAAAAGCATGCAGGCGACGAGTCATACATTCGCGAGCTTGTGAAAGATGATACGAGAAAAAGTGTCCAAAAACTAATAGAAAATTGGCACAAAAAGAGAGAAAAGCAGCAAGCACTTCACGCAGCATGGCATGACATGCTGCAATTTGAAAACAAAGCAAAGGCGCAGGGATACACATGTATTGCTGGAATAGATGAAGCAGGAAGAGGACCGCTTGCCGGCCCAGTTGTGGCAGCAGCCGTTATATTAAAGGAAGAGACAGTCCTGCTCGGTTTAAACGACTCAAAGCAATTATCTGAGAAAAAAAGATTGGCTTATTATGATTTAATTCAAAAAGAAGCACTTGATATCGGAATCGGCATTGTTGATGCGGCTACGATCGATGAAATCAATATTTATGAAGCATCAAGACTGGCGATGGTAAGAGCTGTAGAGCAGTTAACTCATACACCTGATTATCTACTCATAGATGCCATGACACTCCCGCTTTCTACCCACCAAGAGAATATCATCAAAGGAGATGCAAAAAGTGCATCCATTGCAGCAGGTGCATGTATTGCGAAGGTGACAAGGGATCAGATGATGGAAGAGTACGGGCGTAAATATCCTGAGTATCAATTTGAAAAACATAAAGGGTACGGAACGAAAGAGCACCTGGCTGCGATTCAAACACATGGTGCTACCCCAATCCACCGTTTATCGTTTGCGCCGGTGAAATCTGTTATATCATAAATTTTAATCTAAGGAGGCTGCCTGTGATGGCAAGAGTTGAGGACATACATACAGCACTGAATAGCCGGCTGAATACGGCCGAATCGGTTCCATTAAACACCGAAGGGAAGGATAATGTTCATCGGCTGATTCTCGGCAAGGTACTAAAAATGCTTGGAGATGATACAGCCCTTGTTCAAATAGGCTCAACGAAAATAAAAGCACAGCTGGCGGCTCAGCTTAAAGCAGACGCGTTTTATTGGTTCCAATTTGAACAAGAGGGTGGAGGCAGCCTCAATAAACTAAGACCCGTTCAGCAATTTGATCAAGATCCTAAGACATTAAAGGATGCAGCAGCCAAACTATTAGAAGGTCTCTCACTGAAAAATGGGATTGAAAACATGCTGACGGCTACAGCTTTTTTAAAGGAAAAGCCGGTCATCAACGAAGGAGAGTTAAAAACGGCAGTGAAGTGGATCGAACAGCTTCAAGGAGCTGATGTGAAGAAAGGGCTCCAGTCACTTCTCTTTGCTTTAAAGAAAGATTTACCGATCCAGCAAGGGGTGCTTCAATCTATTTTAGCCGTAAAATCATCCTCTGCCCTTCACCAGGATATAACAGCGCTATTAAATCAATTAACACAGCTTCCGAAGCACACAGATGCCACACAAACCCTTATACAAGCCGTTCGGTCAGTTGTAGATGCAGAGACAGCCGTCCATGCAGAAAAGCTCTTATCGGTCCTTCTAGCAGCGAGAGAAGGCGTGGCGAAGCAAGACGGCAATTCACCAATAACGACTCCGCTCAATCCGTCTCAGCAAAAAGAAAATAGTCTTGCCCCAATTGTTCAAGAGCGTCAGCCGTCCCAAGTTCTTCAGACAAACGTGCAGCAGCAGTCAACAAGTCCAACAGCGCTGCAAATTCCGCTTCAGCAAATTGAGCGGATACTGACAAGCTTGATGAAACAAGGTGCAGACGGGCAGCAAGAG
Organism: Bacillus sp. FSL L8-0654; assembly: GCF_038629965.1. NCBI lineage: Bacteria > Bacillati > Bacillota > Bacilli > Caryophanales > Bacillaceae > Bacillus > Bacillus sp. FSL L8-0654. The sequence continues at coordinate 1,535,593 of NZ_CP152026.1, forward strand.
CCTAACTTAAAACAGCTTACAGTATTGCTTCAAGGACTCCAGCAGGCAGGCTCTCAGCCTGACGCAAAAGCAGCTGTACTGCAAAAAGAGTTTCCCTTCCTGTCAAAAAGAGAGGCGATAGCTTTGGCTCAGGTGGTGCAGCAGACTGAACCAACATTAAGCAATAAAACCGATGTGCTCGATTTACTTATGACGATGAAAAAGGCAATAGGTGTGCGTGATGAAATTGGTATGCTGAAACTGCTTGAAAAAGGCAGCCAGGATGTCAAAAGTCAGGAGCTGCACCAATTAAAGCTTACCTTAAATGATGTGAGACAGGCGGATTTACCAGAGCACGTTAAAAAAGAAGTGGATCAATTATTTCATAGATTGAATGGGCAGTTATTTGTGCAGCAGGAGAACCAAACCGTCAGTCAAATGATGGTTTCCTATCCTCTTTTCTCAAAACATAGTGTTCAAGATTTAACCTTTATACTAAAGGGACATAAGAAAAAAGATGGCTCTATTGATATTTCTCAGTGCCGCCTGATGTTTTATCTAAACATGGAAAACCTTGAAGAAACCTTAATAGACTGTACGATTCAGCAAAAGGTCATGTCTATTACTGTCGAGACAGCCCATGAACTGCAAGGAACCATTAATCCGATGATTCCGGCTGTTCGGGAGAATTTAAATGCTCTAGGATACAGTTTAACGGGAATTACAGCAAAAAAGAGACAAGAGCCAGTAGATCCGTCTCAATTTCTAGATGAACACTTTCATAAAATCAGCGAGAAAGGGCTGGACTTACGAGTATGAAGGATTCAAAACCGCTTAGAAGAGCGGTCGCTCTGCATTACGATGAAGAAAAACAAAAAGCGCCAAAAGTCGTTGCAACAGGCAGCGGCTATGTGGCAGATCATATTATTGAAGAAGCAAAAAAGTCGGGAGTCCCAATCCAGGAAGACCGTAATTTAGTCGAACTCATGCGACATTTAACATTAGATGAGGAGATCCCCGAAGCGTTATACGATACTGTAGCAGAAATTTTTTCGTTTATCTACAGATTAGATCAAAAAATGAAAAAATAAGGTAAAAAAAGTGATTTGGCTGAAAAATTTATATTTTTAATAAAATAAAAGTTTGAATGTTTAGAAGGATTTTACGATTTTACATAGAACCCTAGACATTCTCTTTTTTATTCTTTAAAATGAAAGCGCAGTCTATTTTATAATTTTTGTTTCTACATATGTTGGGAGGATGGGAAATGAATATCCATGAGTACCAAGGAAAAGAAATCCTAAGAAAATATGGGGTTTCAGTTCCAAATGGTAAAGTAGCATTTACACCTGATGAAGCAGTGAAAGCATCAGAAGAGCTAGGGAGCTCTGTATATGTCGTAAAAGCACAGATTCATGCAGGCGGCCGTGGTAAAGCAGGCGGGGTAAAAATTGCAAAAACGAAAGATGAAGTGAAAGGGTTTGCAGAGGAATTGCTCGGCAAGACACTTGTCACACATCAAACAGGGCCTGAAGGGCGCGAAATAAAACGCTTACTTATTGAAGAAGGCTGCGATATTCAAAAGGAATACTATGTTGGACTAGTTTTGGACAGAGCGACATCAAGAATTGTATTGATGGCATCTGAAGAAGGCGGTACTGAAATTGAAGAAGTAGCAGAAAAAACGCCAGAAAAAATCGTCAAAGTGGTCATCGACCCAGCGATTGGCCTGCAAGGCTATCAGGCGAGAGAAGTAGCATTTAAAATTAATATTCCAACAAAATTAGTTGGCCAAGCTGTTAAGTTTATGACAAGCCTTTACAATGCGTTTATTGAAAAAGATTGTTCAATTGCTGAGATTAATCCACTTGTTGTAACAGGCGATGGAAAAGTCATGGCACTTGATGCAAAATTAAACTTTGATAGCAATGCCTTATATAGACAAAAAGATATATTAGAATACCGTGACCTTGATGAAGAGGATCCAAAAGAAATTGAAGCATCTAAATATGACTTAAGCTACATTTCTTTAGATGGAAATATTGGCTGTATGGTCAATGGAGCAGGACTTGCGATGTCTACAATGGATATCATCAAGCATTACGGCGGGGACCCTGCAAACTTCCTAGATGTTGGCGGCGGTGCAACAGCTGAAAAAGTAACGGAAGCATTTAAAATCATCTTATCTGATCAAAATGTCAAAGGGATTTTCGTGAACATTTTTGGCGGCATCATGAAATGTGATGTGATTGCAGAAGGTGTTGTTGAAGCGACGAAACAGGTCGGCTTAACATTACCACTTGTTGTACGTCTTGAAGGAACAAACGTTGAATTAGGGAAGAAAATCCTGAGTGATTCAGGCTTAAATATCACTTCTGCTGAGTCTATGGCTGACGGGGCAGAAAAGATTGTATCTTTAGTCAAGTAGAGCAGAAAGGCAGGGAACCTAAATGAGTGTATTTATTAATAAAAATACGAGAGTAATTGTTCAGGGGATTACCGGTTCAACCGCATTGTTCCATACAAAACAAATGATTGAGTACGGAACAAATATCGTTGGCGGTGTCACACCTGGAAAAGGTGGAACTGAAGTAGAAGGAGTTCCTGTATTTAATACTGTATCTGAAGCAGTGCAGACTACTGGAGCGAACGCTTCTGTTATCTATGTACCAGCACCATTTGCGGCAGATGCCATTTTAGAGGCTGTTGACGCAGAAGTCGATCTCGTCATTTGTATCACTGAACATATTCCAGTGCTTGACATGGTCAAAGTGAAACGGTATATGGAAGGGAAAAAGACAAGACTAGTTGGGCCAAACTGCCCAGGTGTCATCACACCTGAAGAATGTAAAATTGGTATCATGCCTGGCTACATTCATAAAAAAGGTCATGTGGGTGTTGTTTCTCGTTCTGGAACGCTTACATATGAAGCGGTACATCAGCTTTCAGAAGCTGGTGTTGGACAATCGACAGCTGTAGGAATCGGGGGAGACCCGGTAAATGGGACAAACTTTATTGATGTTTTAAAAGCATTCAATGAAGATCCTGAAACGCATGCTGTGATTATGATCGGTGAAATCGGCGGTACGGCTGAAGAAGAAGCAGCTGAATGGGTAAAAGCAAATATGACTAAGCCAGTCGTTGGCTTTATTGGCGGTAAAACGGCGCCTCCAGGAAAACGTATGGGACATGCTGGTGCCATTATTTCTGGTGGTAAAGGAACAGCTGATGAAAAGGTAAAAACAATGCGTGAATGTGGAATTGAAGTGGCAGAAACACCATCTGTCATGGGAGAAACGTTGATTAAAGTATTAAAAGAGAAGAATCTCTTCGAAGCTTGTAAAACGCATTAATGACACAAGAAGACTTGTTCTTTGGCAAGTCTTCTTCTTTCTATCTTAAACTGGAGGAATGGTATGTACAACGTGTCCGAAAGAATGATTTTTCACCGCTTAAAAGGCCTCATCTCACCCTCATTATTAACAAAATGGTGGAAAGTCGATCCTGAGCTATATATAAATGAAGAAACACATCATTTTAAACAGGATCGAGCGTTACAAACGATCGACTTTACCCGCTTAAAACAAGCTGAAGAAAATGAATTCCCCATTTTTCAACACATCGTTCAAGCCTATTTAAAGCAAAACATTCACATGATTCCCATCACATCACCCTTATATCCCAGCACACTAAAAAATATTTATGATCCTCCCCCTGTGTTATTCCTAAAAGGAAACGTATCATATTTAAATGAAGAAAAAAGTTTAGGTGTAGTCGGCACGCGAGTTCCATCGTCTTATGGAGAAGCATGTGTGAAGAAAATTGTTGGTGAGCTTGTAAAGGAAGATTGGATGATTGTCAGTGGTTTAGCTAAAGGAATCGATGGACTGGCACATAAAGAGTGCATCAGAAAAAAAGGAAAAACGATCGGCATTATAGCAGGCGGTTTTCAGCATTTATACCCAAAAGAGCATGAGCAAATGGCTCAATACATGGGCGAGCATCATTTGCTTTTGTCAGAGCATCCTCCTTATGTCAAACCAGAAAAGTGGCATTTTCCAATGAGAAATCGTTTAATTAGTGCACTGACGAAAGGAACCATCGTGATACAGTGCAAAGAAAAGAGCGGTTCTCTTATTACAGCCTATCAAGCACTTGAGCAAGGAAAAGAGGTATTTGCAGTTGCTGGATCCATCTTTGATCCTAATTCCACAGGTCCGGCAAGACTCATTCAGCAGGGAGCAAAGCTTGTTCATTCAACAAAAGATATTTTAGAGGAATTCTCCTTCCGCAGCGTTCAATATACTGAACCAACATAAAAATATCGTTTGACAAAAGACATCGGAATATTTAATAATAGTGAGGATTTAAGTTTACACTTTGTTTTTCGTGTTTATAATGATGTTCATCATAAAGAATTTTTAATGATTGCCTGTTAGATAGGTGCAATTAACATAAATATGAATTGTGAAATGTATAAAGAGAGAACACCTCTTAAGGGGGATTTTGAGTATGGCTGATTATTTAGTCATCGTTGAGTCGCCAGCAAAGGCGAAAACGATTGAGCGTTATTTAGGAAAAAAGTATAAAGTAAAAGCTTCAATGGGGCACGTAAGGGATTTACCGAAAAGTCAGCTCGGTGTTGATACTGAGCATGACTTCGAACCGAGATATATTACGATTCGCGGGAAAGGCCCGGTTTTAAAAGAATTAAAAACAGCGGCGAAAAAAGCAAAAAAAGTCTATCTCGCAGCTGACCCCGATAGAGAGGGAGAAGCGATTGCTTGGCATTTAGCACACAGCCTTGACCTTGACCTCTCTTCTGAATGCCGCGTTGTTTTTAACGAGATTACAAAAGATGCGATTAAGGATTCCTTTAAGCATCCACGTATGATCAATATGGACTTAGTTGATGCGCAGCAGGCAAGACGGATTTTAGATCGTCTCGTTGGGTATAAAATCAGTCCGATTTTATGGAAGAAAGTGAAAAAGGGCTTAAGTGCCGGACGTGTTCAATCAGTTGCACTCCGCCTGATTATTGATCGCGAGAATGAAATTAATGAATTTAAACCAGAAGAATACTGGACTATTGACGGTACATTCCTTAAAGGAAAAGAAAGCTTCGAAGCGAGTTTCTTTGGCCTCAATGGTAAAAAACATCCATTGAAAACAAAAGAAGATGTAAAAGAAATCCTTTCGAAATTAAAAGGAAGCAAATTCTCTGTAGAGAAAGTAACGAAAAAAGAGCGGAAACGTAATCCAGCCGTTCCGTTTACGACTTCTACTTTACAGCAGGAAGCTGCAAGAAAATTAAACTTCCGTGCGAAAAAAACAATGATGATTGCACAGCAATTATATGAAGGAATTGATCTTGGTAAAGAAGGTACAGTCGGTCTCATTACATATATGAGAACGGACTCAACACGTATTTCCAATACGGCGATTGAAGAAGTATCTGCTTTCATTGATCAGACGTACGGCAAGAATTTCTTAAACACAACAAAACGACCGGCCAAAAAGAATGAAAATGCACAAGATGCTCACGAAGCCATCCGCCCGACTTCTACGTTAAGAAAACCGGCAGATGTCAAGCATGTGCTAAGCCGCGATCAGCTTCGTCTGTATAAATTGATTTGGGAACGATTCGTGGCAAGCCAAATGGCGCCGGCTGTTCTTGATACAATGAGTGTGGATCTTGATCATAACGGTCTTACTTTCCGTGCGAATGGCAGTAAAGTGAAATTTCCTGGGTTTATGAAGGTTTATGTGGAAGGAAAGGACGACCAGCTAGAGGAAAAGGACAAAATGCTTCCTGATCTCAAAGAAGGAGATACAGTTCTTTCAAAAGATATCGAACCTGAACAGCACTTCACACAGCCGCCTCCGCGTTACACTGAGGCAAGATTGGTCAAAACACTTGAAGAGCTCGGTATAGGCCGTCCATCTACGTATGCACCAACATTAGATACGATTCAAAAGCGCGGCTATGTCGCACTTGATAATAAACGATTTACTCCGACAGAGCTTGGAGAGATTGTACTCAACTTAATCATTGAATTCTTCCCTGAAATCATTAACGTTGAATTTACAGCGAAAATGGAAAAGGAACTTGATAGCGTTGAAGAAGGTACGATCGAATGGGTTCGTATTATCGACAGCTTCTATCAAGACTTTGCAAAACGGGTAGAAAAAGCTGAAGCAGAGATGCAAGAAGTTGAGATTGAGCCGGAATACGCCGGAGTTGATTGTGAAGAGTGCGGACATCCGATGGTGTACAAAATGGGTCGATACGGTAAGTTCATGGCTTGCTCTAACTTTCCTGACTGCCGTAACACAAAACCAATTGTCAAAGATATCGGTGTCAAATGCCCGTCTTGTCATGAAGGAAACATTGTTGAACGAAAATCGAAGAAACGCCGCATTTTTTACGGCTGTGATCGTTTTCCAGAGTGTGAATTCGTCTCTTGGGACAAACCAATTGAAAGAAAGTGTCCAAAATGCGAAAATATGCTTGTAGAGAAAAAGCTGAAAAAAGGCGTTCAAGTTCAATGTGTGAACTGTGATTATAAAGAGGAACAACAAAAATAGCGGTGAGCAGCCTTGTTCACCTGCTTTTTTATGTCATCAAACAGACCTTACGAAATAGGAGAGTTGTACAATGAGTCAATTTGTAAATGTGATCGGAGCCGGTTTAGCTGGAAGTGAAGCAGCATGGCAAATCGCTAAACGAGGCATTAAAGTCAATTTATATGAAATGAGACCTGTGAAACAAACGCCGGCTCACCACACAGATAAATTTGCGGAGCTTGTATGCAGCAACTCACTGCGTGCGAATGCTTTGACAAATGCAGTAGGTGTATTAAAGGAAGAAATGCGTCATTTAGATTCAGCCATCATCGCAGCAGCAGATGAAAGCTCAGTTCCTGCTGGCGGCGCGCTTGCAGTAGACCGTCATGAATTTGCAGCAAACGTGACAGACCGCGTGAAAAATCATCCGAATGTTACTGTCTTTCAAGAAGAGGTGCAGAGCATTCCAGAAGGTCCGACAATTATCGCGACTGGCCCGCTGACATCTGAAGCACTTTCCAAAGAATTAAAATCGTTAACAGGAGAAGAATATCTCTATTTCTACGATGCAGCAGCACCTATTCTAGAGAAAGACAGCATTGATATGGATAAGGTGTACTTGAAATCTCGCTATGACAAAGGAGAAGCTGCTTATTTAAACTGTCCAATGACAGAAGAAGAATTCGATCGTTTTTATGAGGCGCTCATTTCTGCTGAAACTGTACCATTAAAAGAATTTGAAAAAGAAATCTTCTTTGAAGGCTGTATGCCAATTGAAGTCATGGCGAAAAGAGGAAAGAAAACGATGCTGTTTGGTCCGATGAAGCCAGTAGGACTTGAAGATCCGAAAACAGGCAAAAGACCTTACGCTGTTGTTCAATTAAGACAGGATGATGCAGCAGGTACTTTATATAACATCGTTGGCTTCCAGACGCATCTGAAGTGGGGCGATCAAAAGGAAGTATTCCGTTTGATTCCAGGTCTTGAAGAAGCAGAGATTGTCCGTTACGGCGTGATGCACCGTAATACATTTATTAACTCGCCAAGCCTTTTAAGACCGACTTATCAGTTTAAAAATAGAGATGATCTATTCTTTGCCGGACAAATGACAGGCGTTGAAGGGTATGTCGAGTCCGCAGCGTCGGGACTAGTGGCAGGTATTAACGCCGCTCGTTTTGTCAAAGGAGAAGAGCTTGTGACACTTCCGGAGGAAACGGCGATTGGCAGTATGGCTCACTACATCACATCGACAAACAAGAAAAGCTTCCAGCCGATGAATGCGAATTTTGGTTTGCTGAAAGATCTAGGAGTTCGAATTAAAAACAAACAAGAACGTTATGCAGAGTACGCTAAGCGTGCAATCGAAACTATTCAAACTATTTCGAAATCTCTGTAGTAAAACATTGCACGGAAAGCAAGATATGTGATACCATTTAAAAGCCTTAAAGAGGTGTAAAAATGACGAATAAACAGCGTCTTGTCCACTTATTCATTGAATATCTGCAAATTGAAAAAAACTATTCAGCTTTAACGATCTCAGGATATACAGAAGCCATTGAAGAGTTTGTCAGATTTATGAACATTCAAGGAATAGACGGTTTTGAAGAGGTATCCTATCAAGATACGAGAATTTATTTAACAGAAGCTTATGAAAAAGGCCTGACAAGAAGAACGATTAGTAAGAAAGTCTCTGCGCTTCGCAGCTTTTATAAATTTCTATTAAGAGAACAGCTTGTGAAAGAAAATCCTTTTTTACTCGTTAGCTTACCAAAGCAGGATAAGCGGATTCCTTCATTTTTGTATGAAGAGGAACTAAAAGAGCTTTTTACAGTTTCTGATGTCAGCACACCACTTGGGCAAAGAAATCAAGCCATTTTAGAACTTCTTTATGCAACAGGTATGAGGGTCAGTGAGTTATGTTCATTAAAAGAATCTGATCTTGATTTATCGATGGATACAGTGCTTGTTCATGGGAAAGGCAGCAAACAGCGGTATGTTCCTTTCGGGTCATATGCTCATGAAGCGCTCATTACTTATTTAGAGGATGGAAGGCAGAAGCTGAAAGCTAAGGGGAAAGACCGTGCTGATACTCATGTGTTTTTGAATCAGCGCGGGACGCCTCTTACAGACAGAGGTGTTCGATTCATTCTCACTGAATTAATGAAAAAGGCGTCAGGTACATTACATATCCATCCTCACATGTTGAGGCACACCTTTGCCACGCATCTCTTAAACGAGGGAGCAGATTTGAGAAGTGTTCAAGAACTTCTCGGTCATTCAAATTTATCATCTACACAGGTGTACACGCATGTATCAAAAGATTCTTTAAGAAACACGTACATGTCTCATCACCCAAGGGCTTTTAAACGATCCTAAAAGGAGGTTTTTTCATGTCATCATTTCATGCAACAACCATCTTTGCCGTTCAACATAAAGGAAAAAGTGCAATGGCTGGCGACGGTCAAGTTACTTTCGGGCAGGCTGTCGTGATGAAACACACAGCAAAAAAAGTGCGCCGTCTTTTCGGAGGCAAGGTGCTTGCAGGTTTTGCAGGTTCAGTAGCAGATGCTTTTACACTCTTTGAAAAGTTTGAAACAAAGCTTGAAGAATATGGTGGTAACTTAAAGCGGGCAGCCGTAGAACTAGCGAAGGAATGGCGAAGTGACAAGATGCTAAGGCAGCTTGAGGCTATGCTCATCGTCATGAATAAAGAAAGTATTTTGCTCGTCTCTGGAACTGGAGAGGTCATTGAACCAGATGATGGGATTTTGGCAATTGGCTCAGGCGGCAACTATGCGCTTAGCGCCGGGAGAGCTCTCAAAACCCATGCAGGTGATCATCTCACAGCGAGAGAAATTGCAAAGGCCGCTCTTGAAACGGCCGGAGAAATCTGTGTCTACACGAACGATCAAATCACTTTAGAAGAGCTTGAATAGAAAGGACATGAGACGTATGGAGAAAAAGCCGTTTACCCCAAGAGAGATAGTTGAAAAGCTTGATCAATACATCATTGGTCAGCTTGATGCGAAAAAAGCAGTGGCGGTGGCTTTAAGAAACCGTTACAGAAGAAGTCTTTTACATGATAAGCTAAAGGATGAAGTCGTTCCTAAAAACATTTTAATGATCGGCCCAACAGGTGTGGGGAAAACAGAAATTGCCCGCAGAATTGCTCGAATTTCTGGTGCGCCTTTTATTAAAGTGGAAGCGACGAAGTTTACTGAAGTGGGTTATGTCGGCCGTGACGTAGAGTCCATGGTGAGAGATTTAGTTGAAACAGCGATTAGACTTGTCAAAGAAGAAAAGATGAAAGATGTTCAAGAAGAAGCAGAAAAACAAGCAAATAAACGTCTTGTTCATTTACTTGTTCCTGGTAAGAAAAAGAGCCAGTCTGTGAAAAATCCTTTTGAGATGCTGTTTGGCGGTTCTGATGAAGATGACCGTGATCGAGATCATTCAAATGAAGAAGTGGAACTCGAATCGACAAGAAAGCGAATCGCTCATCAGCTGGCTATGGGAGAACTTGAAGATCATTACGTCACGATTGAAGTAGAAGAACAGCAGCCTTCCATGTTTGATATGCTTCAAGGCTCGGGTATGGAGCAAATGGGTATGAACATGCAGGATGCGCTCGGCAATCTCATGCCTAAAAAGAAAAAACGCAGAAAGCTGACTGTCAGAGAAGCAAGAAAGGCGTTAACGGCTGAGGAAGCTTCAAAACTGATTGATATGGATGAAGTCAGTCAGGAAGCGGTCTACAAAGCAGAGCAGCAAGGAATTATTTTTATCGATGAAATCGACAAAATTGCCAAAAGCGGTGGTGCATCATCTGCAGATGTTTCTCGAGAAGGGGTTCAGCGTGATATTTTACCGATTGTAGAAGGTTCAACTGTGATGACGAAATATGGTGCCGTTAAAACTGATCATGTGCTGTTTGTTGCAGCAGGTGCATTTCATATGGCAAAGCCATCAGATTTGATTCCGGAGCTTCAGGGACGTTTCCCAATCCGTGTAGAATTAGATAAATTAAGTATAGAAGACTTTGTGAAAATCTTAACGGAACCAGATAATGCATTATTAAAGCAATATAAAGCTTTACTTGAAACAGAAGGTATATCTCTTGAATTTTCTGACGATGCTATTCATAAGATTGCCGAAGTGGCTTATCATGTCAATCAGGAGACAGATAACATCGGTGCAAGAAGGCTTCATACCATACTTGAGAAGCTGCTTGAAGAGCTTTCATTTGAGGCGCCTGATATTACGATGGAGACAGTGACCATTACCCCTCAGTATGTCGAAGAGAAGCTAGGAAAGATTGCAAATAACAAAGATTTAAGTCAATTTATACTTTAACAAATGAATAAAGTAATCTAGGAGGATCATTATTATGGCGTTACTACAAAAAACAAGGATTATTAACTCAATGCTGCAAGATGCAGCGGGGAAACCAGTTAATTTTAAAGAAATGGCAGAAACACTGAGAGATGTCATTGATTCAAACATTTTCGTATTAAGCAGAAGGGGAAAGCTTCTTGGCTACTCCATTAATCAGCAGATCGAAAATGCACGTATGAAAAAAATGCTTGAAGATCGTCAGTTCCCTGAGGAATATACAAAGAGTCTATTCAATGTCCCTGAAACGTCTTCAAACCTTGATATTAACAGTGAATATACAGCTTTCCCGATTGAGAACCGTGACTTATTCCAATCAGGCTTAACAACAATTGTCCCAATTATCGGCGGAGGAGATCGTTTAGGTACGTTAATCCTGTCCCGCTTACAAGATACATTCACAGATGATGATTTAATTCTTGCTGAATACGGGGCAACAGTTGTTGGAATGGAGATTCTTCGCGAGAAAGCAGAAGAAATCGAAGAAGAAGCAAGAAGCAAAGCGGTTGTCCAAATGGCGATCAGCTCTCTTTCATATAGTGAGCTTGAAGCGATTGAGCACATTTTTGAAGAGCTGGATGGAAACGAAGGTCTTCTTGTCGCAAGTAAAATTGCAGATCGTGTAGGGATTACGCGTTCAGTGATCGTAAACGCCTTACGTAAGTTAGAAAGTGCAGGCGTAATCGAATCTCGTTCTCTTGGAATGAAGGGAACGTACATCAAAGTGTTAAACAACAAATTTTTAATTGAACTCGAAAATTTAAAATCTCATTAATCAAAAACCCTTTTTGGCCGAAATAAATGCTGAAAAGGGTTTTTTTATGTGAAAAAATGAGGATTTGTCCGAAAAATGTCACTCTTTTTTCCAAGAAACCCCTTACAAATCTGTAGTGCTTTGAATCTAGGCCTTTATACCTATTCGTAAAATAGATATATATTACGAGTTTTTTTTACATATACATCATAGACTTTAATCCTATTATTTCTTACAATGAACATATGGTTTTACAAATCTCGACATGATTAAATGGAATGAAATACATATGATTGGAGGTATATGGTTTTGGATATATTTTCTGGAACGATAAGCAACCTTGAGAATGCCTTGGGCAGAGCGAATGTTAAGCAAAAAGTCATAAGCAATAATATCGCGAATATAGATACACCGAACTACAAGTCGAAAAACGTCGCATTCCATGACATGCTAAATGATGCGTCAATCAAATTAGATGCTAAAAAAACGTACCAAGGTCACATTGATTTTTCAAAAACAGGGTCTAATTATTCAGTTGTTTCGAGCAACCGTACTTCTTATCAAGAAAACGGAAATAATGTCGATATTGATCAAGAGATGAGTGAACTCGCTAAAAACCAAATTCAGTATAATGCGCTGGTGGAAAGAATGAGCGGGAAATTCAATTCTCTTAAAACAGTTTTGACAGGAGGTAAGTGATGTCGATCTTTTCAGGAGTGAACGCTTCGGCCTCAGCATTAACGGCACAGAGGCTCAGAATGGACGTTGTATCCTCAAACCTTGCAAATATGGATACGACAAGAGCTAAACAGGTTGATGGCAACTGGGAGCCTTATAGACGTAAGCTTGTCACATTACAGCCGTCAGGTGAATCGTTTTCATCTATATTGAACTCAAGTATGAATTCGAGCGGCAAATTAGGAAACGGCGTCAAAGTAACAAAGATTACTGAAGACGAAACTCCATTCAACCTTCAATATGATCCTACAAATCCCGATGCCAATGAAAATGGATATGTTCAAACACCAAATGTCGATCCATTAAAAGAAATGGTCGACCTCATCAGCAGCTCAAGATCATATGAAGCAAACGTGACTGCTCTAAATGCGAATAAAAGCATGCTGATGAAAGCTTTAGAAATAGGAAAGTAAGGTGAAAACAATTGGTTAATGCAATATCTCCTTTCCAGCTTCAAACTGCTCAGCAAGCAAGTGAATTGACGAATGCAACGCCCATTCAGGCGGCTGCACCTAAAAGTCAAACGAATTTCTCTGATGTGCTGAAGAATTCCATTGAGGCATTAAATCAATCACAGCTGAAATCAGACCAGTATACAAATGCGCTTGCACAAGGAAAAGATGTCAATCTCGATGAAGTCATGATTGCTTCACAAAAAGCGAGTGTCACACTCACAGCTGCAACAGAGTTTCGAAATAAAGCAGTCGAAGCGTACCAAGAGATTATGAGAATGCAGATGTAGGAGGTGCTGGTGGACAAAAAAAGACTGAATGGAATGACCGGGGGTTAAGATGAATCGTACTTTAATGCAATTAAGAACAAAAACAGTTGAGTTTTGGCGAAATCGATCAAAATTACAAAAAATACTCATGATTGGCGGCGTTGCTGCCCTAGCAATCATTATTACGGTTGTTAGCATCTTTGCTTCTTCTGAAAAAATGGTTCCGCTCTTTAGAGACTTGTCTGAGGCAGAAGCTGGACAAATCAAACAGGAACTAGATGGCAAAAACGTTAAATCGGAACTTGCAAACAATGGAACAACGATTCTCGTTCCAGAAAAGCAAGCAGATTCTTTAAAAGTAACACTCGCATCCGAAGGGCTCCCTAAGACAGGCAACATTGATTATTCCTTCTTTGCAAACAATTCAGGCTTCGGTTTAACAGATAATGAATTTGATGTTCTGAAAGTAGACGCAACTCAGACAGAACTATCCAATCTGATCAACACAATTGATGGGATTAAAGATTCAAAAGTGATGATTAACCTGCCAAAAGATTCCGTTTTTGTTGGAGAAGAGCAAAGTAATGCATCAGCATCCATAGTGCTGCAAGTTGAGCCGGGCTACACGCTCACACCGCAGCAAGTAAAAGGCCTTTATCATCTTATTTCAAAAAGTGTGCCGAATTTAAAAACAGAAAACATTGTCATTATGGACCAAGATTCCAACTACTACGACTTAAACACCAGCTCCGATTCCTATGCAAGTGGAATGGATGCACAGCAGCAGAAAAAAGAGGAAATCGAAAAGAATCTTCAAAGAAAAATTCAGCAGCTGCTCGGAACAATGATGGGTCAAGATAAAGTGGCTGTATCGGTCACAACAGACATTGATTTTACTGAAGAAAAAAGAAAAGAAGACCTAGTAGAACCTGTTGATAAAGAAAACATGCAGGGGATTGCTGTCAGCGCTGAAAAGATTGCTGAAACTTATTCAGGTAACGGCGCAGCAGCTGGAGGCACCGCTGGAACAGGTGACGATGATGTCACAAATTATCAAGGTGCCGATGGAGCGAATGGAAGCGGAGATTACGAAAAGAGCGAAGATCGCATCAATTATGAAGTCAACCGCATTCATAAAGATATCAAAGAAAGCCCTTATAAAATTAGAGATGTAGGCATTCAAGCATTGGTCGAACCACCAACTGCAAACGATGTAAACTCTTTAACGGCTGAAAGACAAGATGATATCAAAAAGATTCTTTCAACGATCATTAGCACATCGATTGATAAAGAATACACAAATGGTCAAGCGCTCACTCAAGCCGACTTAGATAACAAAATCGTTTTATCTGTATCAAAATTAGACGGTAAACAGCAAACTGCGGCAGATAACCCTTCAAACAATATTCCAATTTGGGTTTATATTGTAGGCGGTGTGCTTCTACTTGCAATTATCGCTCTTATCATTCTTCTTGTACGCAAGCGTAGAAGAGATGAGGAAGAAGAGTTTGAGTTTGATGAACGTACACCAATCGATGTTCCTGATATCGACACTGAACCAGAAACAGAAGAAATGGTGAGAAAAAATCAGCTTGAAAAAATGGCAAAAGAAAAACCAGAAGACTTTGCTAAATTGCTACGCAGCTGGCTGTCCGAGGATTAGGAGGAATACACATGTCGAGAAAAGATCCAAATCGACTAACAGGCAGACAAAAAGCAGCAATCCTAATGATTTCCTTAGGGCTAGACGTGTCAGCATCTGTATACAAACATCTGTCTGAAGACGAAATAGAAAAATTAACATTAGAAATTTCCAATGTACGAAGTGTAGATACTGCTAAAAAAGATGAAGTCATCGAAGAGTTTCACAGCATTGCCATCGCGCAGGACTACATATCGCAGGGCGGTCTTATGTACGCAAGACAAGTGCTTGAAAAAGCGCTTGGTGAGGATAAAGCGGACAGCATCTTAAACAGGCTAACATCCTCTCTTCAAGTGAAACCATTTGATTTTGCTCGAAAGGCTGACCCAGAACAAATTTTAAACTTTATCCAGCATGAGCATCCACAAACGATAGCACTTATCCTTTCCTACCTGGATCCAGTGCAGGCTGGGCAAATTTTATCTGAGTTAGGCGAGGAAGTACAAACTGAGGTTGCGAGACGTATTGCCTTAATGGACCGTACATCTCCAGAGATCATCAATGAGGTGGAGCGTATTCTTGAACAAAAGCTTTCTTCAACCTTTACGCAGGACTATACGCAAACGGGCGGAGTCGAAGCGGTTGTAGAAGTGCTAAATGGTGTAGACCGTGCTACTGAGAAAACCATTTTAGACACACTTGAAATTCAAGATCCAGAGCTTGCTGATGAAATTAAGAAACGTATGTTTGTCTTTGAAGATATTGTCACTCTTGACAGCAGAGCGATTCAGCGTGTCATCAGAGATGTTGAAAATGATGACTTATTGCTCGCACTCAAAGTGGCAAGCGAAGAAGTCAAAGAAATTGTCTTCCGCAACATGTCACAGCGGATGGTCGAAACATTCAAAGAAGAAATGGAGTTTATGGGGCCTGTCCGGCTTAGAGATGTCGAGGAAGCACAAACCCGTATTGTCAGCATCGTAAGACGACTTGAGGAAGCTGGAGAAATCGTCATAGCTCGAGGCGGAGGAGACGATATCATTGTCTAGGATTATCAAACATGAAACATCTGTTATTCCTGAACAAGGGCGGCAAACGATTCCTTTACAGCAAGTAAACTTTAAAAGAGAACATCACGAAGAAGAGCTTGTCAATGAAACTGAAGCATCGCAGCTAGTACTCAGTGATGCAGAAGATCAAGCGAGCCGCATATTAGAACAAGCAAACAGTGAGCTGGAAAAAACAATGGCTGAAATCAATCAGCGCCGGACTGATTTTGAAGAGGAAAGAATGCAGCTCATTGAAGAAGCGAAACAAGCAGGTTATCAAGAAGGCTTCCAAAAGGGCGAAGCAGATGCGAATATGCAGTACCAAGCTATTCTTGATCAAGCAAATGACATCGTCAGTCTTGCAAGGCAGGATTACGAAGAAAAAATTGAAAGCTCTGCTGAGCAAATTGTAGAACTCGCTTTTGAACTCGCCAAACGCGTTTGGAATGCAGCTGAGGACACGAAAGATCCATTTTTGGCTCTTGTGAAGCAGGTCATTTCAGAAGTGAAAGAATATGATGATATTTCCATCTATGTTGACCCTGAACATTACGAGCATGTGATGGAATATAAAGACGAATTGATTAGAATCCTACAGAAGGATACACACCTTGCCATTTACTCGGATGAAAAAGCGCCAAAAGGAACTTGTTACGTAGAAACAAGTTTTGGAAAAGTGGAAGCGAGTGTTGATACCCAAATGAATCAGTTGAAAGAAAAATTATTAGAAGTCATTGATTCAGGTGATCACAAATGAAAATGGATGTACTAAAAGAAACGATTGAAACTGCCGATCCTTATAAACGATTTGGTAAAGTCAATCGAGTGGTTGGGCTCATGATTGAATCTAAGGGGCCGGAGAGTTCGATCGGAGATGTTTGTCTCATTCATAAAAAAGGGAGCAAGCACCATCCAATAAAAGCAGAGGTCGTAGGGTTTAGAGATGAAAACATTCTGCTCATGCCTTATGTAGAAGCATCCAATATTTCACCAGGAAGTCTTGTTGAAGCGACGGGTGAGTCGCTGAAGGTCAAAGTAGGAACTGGATTAATAGGTGAAGTCGTTGATGCCTTCGGTCATCCGCTTGATGGCAGTATGCTTCCAAAGGGACTTGCACCTGTTTCGACAGATCAGTCACCCCCAAATCCAATGGACAGGCCGCCTATTCGAGAAAAGATGGGTGTTGGTGTTAGAGTCATCGACAGTCTGCTCACAGTTGGCACTGGTCAAAGGATCGGGATTTTTGCCGGAAGTGGTGTTGGAAAAAGTACCTTAATGGGGATGATTGCAAAGCAGACAGAAGCAGACCTGAATGTCATTGCCCTTGTTGGAGAGCGTGGCCGTGAAGTTCGTGAGTTTATTGAAAAGGATTTAGGTTCTGAAGGACTGAAGCGATCAATTGTTGTCGTTGCTACTTCTGACCAGCCTGCACTGACGAGACTGAAAGCTGCGTATACTGCAACAGCCATTGCGGAATATTTCAGAGACAGAGGCAAAAATGTCATGTTCATGATGGATTCTGTTACGAGGATCGCCATGGCGCAAAGGGAAATAGGACTCGCAACTGGCGAGCCGCCAACAACAAAAGGATATACGCCTTCAGTGTTCGCTATACTGCCAAAATTGCTCGAACGAACTGGGACAAATCAGCTTGGTTCCATCACAGCGTTTTACACAGTGCTTGTTGATGGAGACGATATGAACGAGCCGATCGCTGATACAGTGAGGGGGATCCTTGACGGGCACATTGTACTTGATCGTGCTTTAGCCAACAAAGGACAATTTCCCGCTGTTAACATTTTGAAAAGTATCAGCCGTGTCATGAGTAATATCGCAAGTCATGATCACAAGGAAGCGGCTAACCGGTTCCGCCAGCTTTTGTCCACTTATCAAAACGCTGAAGACCTCATTAATATTGGAGCATATAAAAAAGGCTCCTCCAAAGATATTGATGAGGCCATGCAGGCTTATCCTCATCTGATTTCATTTTTGAAGCAGGATGTAGAAGAGGCTGTATCTATTGAAGACAGTGTGAGTTTATTGCTCAGTTTGATGAATAGAGAGGATTGACAAAAACAGTGAGATATCAATACAAATTTCAAAAGCTCTTAGAACTGAAAGAAAGTGAAAAAGACAAGTCACTCGCAGCGTACCAACAATCCGTTTCGGCATTTGAGCAAGTCGCTGAAAAACTCTTTGAAAATATGAGTAAAAAAGAGCTGATGGAAAAAAGCAAAGAAGAAAAGCTGAGAAGTGGAATGAGTGTTCAAGAAATGCGTCATTACCAGCAATTTGTGACCAACTTAGATAACACCATTCAGCATTATCAGCAGCTTGTGATCATGAAACGTCACCAAATGAATGAAAAACAATCTGATTTAACTGAAAAAAACATTGAGTTTAAAAAGTTTGAAAAAATGAAAGAAAAGCAATTTGAAAAGTTCTCCCTTGAACATAAGGCAATTGAAATGAAAGAAATGGATGATATCTCTATCAGCCAATTCATGTTTCAAGGACATTAGGAGTCGAGATGAATGCCTAAGAAGGAAAAAACGAAGGAATCAGGCGGCGGAAAATTTCAATGGATCTTGTTTATTGTCATCATCCCATTGATTGTGCTTGTGATTGTCACTGGCACGATCCTTTATATGGCAGGTTTTGATCTAAAAAAACCGCTTCAAAACATTCCTGGGATCAGCAGTTTGGTTGGTTCAGATGACACCTCAAAAACGTCATCTTCACCTAATGATCAAAGCGATGCAGAGTTGAAAGAACTGAAAAAGACCATTAAAGAGCAAAAAAATGAGCTCGAAATTGCACAAAAAGATTTGAAAACAAGTGATGAAGAGATTAAAAGATTGAATCAAAAAATCAACTCACTTGAAAAAACATCTGAAAATGATGCAAAGAATACGTCAGCCAATGACAGTTCATCGAATAACGGCTCATCAAATAACACGTCAGGTAATAACTCAGCAGGGGCGTCCTCTGATGCAGCGGCTTCCTCTAATCAGCAGACAAAAGGAAAGGTCGCCAGCATTTATGAAAGCATGGACCCAGGGAAATCCGCCAAAATTTTATCAGAATTAAGTGATAAAGAGGCGTTAAAAATCCTTGAAGAGCTGAGCAAAAATAAACTGACAGACATATTAGCAAAATTGACACCTCAGAAGGCAGCAACGTTTACAAAAGAGCTTGCCAAAAAAGAAGAAAGTGAAAATGGGGGTGGACAATAAGTGAAGCTATTGGATATTGGAGCCTTACAGCAATCTTCTCAAGGTCTCTCAGGGCTAAAAGGAGACGGCGCTGCATCTGCACGCGGTTTGTTTAAACAATTGCTTAGCGGAGCAGGCGCTCAAAGCGGCCCTGTTCATGCTGAAACAGCCGCTCTTGCCTCTCTTTCTATCAATGATGCGATGCAAATTGTTGAAAAATGGATGCAATCACCTGAAGAAGGAATGAGCGCAGACTTACTCAGTGCGCTTCAAACACTACAAGGTCAAACGCTTGAATTATCTGATCTCAAGTCACTTGAAGAACTATTTCAAAAAATGGAATCTTCCATTTACGGTGATCAAGCTGAAAAGCCAGGTTCTGAGCATAGTGAACAGCTCATACAAGTCCACTTTTTCATCTATCAGTTGCTCAATCAACAGCCGCTCAGCTTTGATGCGAAACTTGTGCAGGATATTGAAGGGAAAGGTCAAGACTTTATCCACTTTCTTTCTAAAAACGGGGTAGATGAAAAACTCATTCAGCAAGTAAAAGAGCAGTTCTTCTCGCAGGGTTCAGCGCCAAAGCTGAATTCGATGACTCAAAGTGAGCTAAAGCACTTTAATCAGCTAATCGACCATATGATGGCGAATGCGAAAGGGTCTGACAAAGAGTGGAAAATTTCACTAGGAGAGTTGAAGGAACTAATCTCTCCAAAACAAGAATCTACACTCGCTTCTCCGGCAAAAGGGAATGCATCTCTTGAGTGGCTCATCAAAAAAGAAGTCGTTAAAGGACAAAGCGCTGCTGCACCAGCTTCTGAAAAAATAATGACCCACTCGCTTCTGCCAGGTCATAAGCAGTTTTTCCAACTGCAGTCAGCGGCTCCTGTTCAGCAGACACAAACGACTGATGAAAAGCCAGGAACGGTTGATCAGCAAATTCTAAACACGTGGAAGCAAATGAAATTCACGCCGTTTGGCAATTCAAGCGGACGCTTTACCGTTCGGTTAAATCCGGAAAATCTTGGATTCATTACCATTCAGCTAACAAAGCAAAACGGGATGTATGCGAGTAAAATTACAGCTTCAACGCAAGCAGCGAAAGAGCTGTTAGAGCATCATCTGCCGCAGCTCAAGCAGGCGCTTCCGAATATGTCGGTTCAAGTGGACCGTTTCCATATACCGCTTCAATCAAATGAGCAGCCGTTATTTGGACAGTTTAGTGAAGAAAACAAGCAGCAGCAGCCAAAAGGACAGAATTTCCAGCAGACTGATGAACAGGAAACAGAATTCCAAGATGTACTGGATGCTCTTGTTGGGTCAGATGAAGAAGAGGAGGAGATCTAATGGCAACAGTTGATGCTACGAATAGAACAGCCGCACAAGCAGACACTTCTTCAAAAGCAGAAAAGAAAACAGATACGCTTGGCAAAGATCAATTCTTGAAAATTTTGCTCACGCAGCTTCAAAACCAAGATCCGACAAACCCGCTTGATGACCGTGAGTTTGTCACGCAGCTGGCGACATTTTCATCTTTAGAACAGCAAACCAATATGAACGATTCGATCACTAAACTAAATCAGCTCATGTCTACATTTGTTGCACACCAAGATCCGTTTACGACGTATGTAGGCTGGATTGGTAAAGAAGTATCGGGCAAATTGGATGATAAAGAGATATCGGGCACTGTGAAGTCTGTTAAAAACATAGACAATGAATACTTACTTGTTTTAGAAGATGGAACGAAAATCAGCCCTTGGGATGTTACAGCAGTTGGAGAAAAAACGAAGTAATTCGAGGAGGAAAATAAATGTTACGCTCACTTTACTCAGGAATTAGCGGAATGAAAAACTTCCAATCAAAATTAGATGTGGTAGCCAACAACGTAGCCAACGTCAATACACACGGATACAAAAAGAGCCGTATCACGTTTAAAGATATGGTCAGCCAAACCATTGGAAGTTCAGGTGGACCAACGAACAACTCTGGTTCAATCAACTCAAAACAAATTGGTTTAGGGTCATCTTTATCTTCTATTGATAAAATCATGTCAGCGGGATCTTCTCAAAATACAAATGAACCTTACGACTTCTATATCAATGGCGATGGGTTTTTCCGTATTGAAAGTCAAGGAGAAATTCTTTATACAAGAACAGGGAATTTCGACACTGATTCAGAGGGAAGCTTAGTCACCCCTGATGGAAATTATCTACTTGGAATGAATGGACAAAAGATAACGATTCCAGATGGCGTTTCAAGTGTAAGTGTTGGTCCAGATGGAACGGTTTCGGTTGTTGAAAACAACGTATCTAGAAATGTTGGACAGATTTCACTCGTATCTTTCCGTAACGCTGGAGGATTAGACAAAGTTGGTGACAACCTTTACCGCCAAACGTTAAGCTCAGGTGCACCAAGTAATCCTATCGTACCTGGTGAAGAAGGAACTGGCGTGATCCAAACAGGGAAACTTGAAATGTCAAACGTTGATTTAACAGACGAGTTTACCGAAATGATTATCGCGCAGCGTGGATTCCAATCGAATGCAAAGACGATTACAACATCTGATGAAATTCTGCAAGAGCTTGTGAATCTGAAACGATAGGAGGTAGGGGGAGCGGATGCTCGCTTCTCTGCTTAATATGATTGAAGTGACAAGATTAAATGGCAAAGGATTTATGCTGAACGCTCTCCATATCGAGCAAATCGAAAGTTTTCCAGACACGACCATTACTTTGGCCAATGGAAAGAAATTCGTTGTGAAAGAAGATGAAGAGCAGCTTCAAGAGAAAATCATTTCTTTCTACAGAAAAATCCAAGTCATTTCATTGAATCAAGGAATAGAGGAGTTTGAATGAAGAAGAAATTAGTCGTAGTAATGCTAATCATGATTATTGCCATCGTCGGAATTGGAGCAGGCATCTTTTTTCTGCTGAATGGGTCAGACGAAGCAAAAGCTGAAAAAGAGCCAACAGCAGATGAAGTCGTAAAAGCTTCTGTTGAAATTCCTGAGATTATCACCAATTTAAAGTCTGAAGGAAATGCTGTCAAACTTGTCCTGAATATTGAAACGGACTCTGAAAAAGCAAAATCAGAGCTTGAGAAAAGAAGTTTCCAGGTAAAAGATGCTGTAATCGACATTTTATCAGACACGAATGCAGATGAACTTGATGGCAAAAAAGGCAGAGAACATTTTAAAACACAAGTCAAAAACAAAGTGAATAACTATTTGCAAGATGGCAAGGTGAAAGAAGTATATATAACCTCCTTTAATCTGCAATAGAGGCGATTAATTAACGCGATGGAGGTGAAGAAATGTCAGGAGAAGTGCTTTCCCAGAATGAGATCGACGCATTATTATCCGCCATCTCAACAGGCGAAATGGATGCAGAAGAGCTGAAAAAAGAGGAAACGACGAAAAAAGTGAAGGTGTATGACTTTAAACGTGCACTGCGCTTTTCAAAAGACCAGATTCGAAGTTTAACAAGGATTCATGATAACTTCGCTAGACTGCTCACCACGCATTTTTCAGCGCAGCTAAGATCATATATTCAAATTACTGTCAGCTCGGTTGACCAAGTACCATACGAAGAATTTATTCGTTCGATTCCTAATATGACATTATTAAACTTATTTTATGTCAGCCCGCTTGAAGGAAGAATCATGCTTGAAGTAAACCCAACAATCGGCTATGCGATGATGGACAGGCTGATGGGCGGGATTGGCATTAGTCATAATAAGACAGAATCACTTACAGAAATTGAAACAAAGATTATCTCAAACATGTTTGAGGGAGCTTTGGAAAATTACAGAGAAGCGTGGCAGTCCATAACCGACATCGAGCCTGAAATGGCAGATTTCGAGGTAAATCCCCAGTTTGTTCAAATGGTGTCACCAAACGAAACAGTTGTCGTCATTTCTCTTAATACACAGATTGGCGAGGTAAGCGGGGTTATTAACCTATGTATTCCTCACGTTGTATTAGAGCCTATTATTCCGAAGCTGTCTGTACACTACTGGATGCAGTCTGAACGAAATGAACCAAAACAGCAAGAAACAAAGGCCATTGAAAAACGGATTATGAAGGCAAAAATACCGGTAGTCGCAGAGCTGGGACAATCGGAAATGACGGTGGAAGAGTTTTTGAATTTGGAAATTGGTGATTGTATTGCCTTGGACAAACCAGTAAATGCGCCTCTTACTGTTATGGTCGGAAATAAACCGAAATTCTTGGGACAGGCCGGCCGCGTGAATCGGAAACAGGCGATTCAAATTCTAGATCACGACATAAGAGGTGAAGAAGATGGAGAATAACGGAAGTAAATTATCACAAGACGAAATCGATGCGCTCCTTAAAGGAGGCAGCAATGACGATATAGAGCCTGATACAGTCCTTTCTGCAATGGAGCAAGATGCTATTGGAGAAATCGGAAATATTTCATTCGGCAGCTCTGCAACAGCACTTTCAACCCTATTAAATCAAAAAGTGGAGATTACAACTCCAACTGTTACAGTGATTCAAAAAAGTATGCTGAATGAGGAATTTCCTCATCCGTATGTTGCTATTGAAGTGAATTATACGGAAGGCTTCAGCGCAAGTAACCTGCTTGTCGTCCAGCAAACAGATGCAGCAGTTATTGCGGACTTAATGATGGGCGGAGACGGGACAAATGCTGACCCTTCTTTAAGCGAAATTCACTTAAGTGCAGTACAAGAAGCAATGAACCAAATGATGGGTTCTGCTGCGACATCCATGTCGACTGTCTTTAATAAAAAGATTGATATTTCTCCGCCGCGCGTCGAATTACTTGATGTGAAAGAAGGAGAAGGGACAGACCGCATTCCAGCTGAAGAAATGCTTGTCAAAGTATCCTTCAGATTAAAAATAGGTGAACTCATCGATTCAAATATTATGCAGCTTTATCCTATTACATTTGCGAAGGATTTAATCGCAGAATTAACAGATCCTGCGCAAGGAGAAGAGCCGGTTCAAGAAGAAGTGAGTGCACCTGAACCTCAGCCGGCAGCTCCGCAAACGCAGTCTGCCCCAGCGCAGCAAGCAGCACCGCCGAAAAGACAGGCGAAGCCAAAGCCGGCAGCACCTGTAAATGTGGCGCCAGTTGAATTTGAATCGTTCAGTGAGCCTCAGCATACAACAAACCAGCTTGGAAACCTTGACATGCTGATGGACATTCCGCTTTCCATTACGGTGGAACTTGGAAGAACTCAGCGCAGTGTAAAAGAAGTTCTTGAGCTTTCAGCAGGAAGTATCATTGAACTGGACAAACTTGCTGGTGAGCCAGTAGACATCCTAGTTAACAAACGAATCGTCGCCAAAGGGGAAGTCGTTGTCATTGATGAGAACTTTGGTGTTCGTGTGACTGACATTTTAAGCCAGTCAGAAAGACTTTCTAATTTAAAATAAACAAACATACAGGGAGAGAATAAGTAAATGGCTACTAAGGTATTAATCGTAGATGATGCAGCATTCATGAGAATGATGATCAAGGATATTCTTGTAAAAAACGGATTTGATGTAGTAGGAGAAGCAGAAAACGGCGCACAAGCAGTTGAAAAATATAAGGAAACATCTCCTGATCTTGTCACAATGGATATCACAATGCCAGAAATGGACGGAATCACTGCACTAAAAGAAATTAAACAAATCGATGCTTCTGCAAAAATCATCATGTGTTCTGCAATGGGGCAGCAGTCAATGGTTATTGACGCGATCCAAGCAGGTGCAAAAGACTTTATCGTGAAGCCATTCCAGGCAGACCGCGTACTTGAAGCAATTAATAAAACGTTAGGCTAAAAAAGGGTGTAAGATTTGTTGAAAAAACGTTTGATATGTATAGCAATGATCAGTTTTATGCTTTTCTTGACGATGCAGCCTGCCTCACTGTTTGCCGAAACGAAAGATCCTGAGAATGGCACAGTGAATGACTGGCTCAAAGGTGAGAAAGAAAGCAAAAAGGATACAGAGAAGAAAACCACTGACAATCAAACGAATCCGGCAGAAGAAGTTCCCTCTTCTTCTGTCTCCATTATGGATTTTGTCAAAATGATTGGTGCCTTACTTTTTGTCATCCTGCTTATTTATGGTTTAGTGAGATTTGTTGGTAAGCAAAACCGCTTACTCAAACCATTTCGCTATGTTGAAAATATCGGCGGAACGACAGTCGGACAAAACCGTTCAGTCCAGCTGATCAAAGTGGGAAAACGAGTATTAGTTGTCGGCGTAGCAGACTCAATCCAGCTGCTAAAAGAAATTGATGATGAACAAGAATGTGAAGCGATCGTGAAACAATATGAAGAAGCGATGGAAAGCAAAACCGATTTACCAAAAATGGTTCAAAAATTCACATCGCAGATAAAGAAACATGATCAGCCGACCACTTCTTCTTTTTCAGCCAATTTAAAGGCGCAGCTAGCCGAATTGAAAAAGACCCAATCAGAAGTCAGAAAGAAAGGCCCGAAACAAAATGAATGAGTTTATTGATTTATTTAATTCCAGCGGTGCAGGAAACATCAGCACATCTGTCCGTCTTCTTTTACTTTTAACAGTATTTTCGGTTGCACCGGGCATTCTCATTTTAATGACGTGTTTTACACGGATTGTGATTGTTCTTTCATTCGTCAGAACATCACTTGCAACCAACTCAATGCCGCCAAACCAAGTGCTTGTTGGACTTGCGTTGTTTCTCACATTTTTTATCATGGCACCCACGTTCTCACAGATTAATAAAGAGGCGCTGACGCCGCTTTTAAATGATGACATCACGTTAAATCAGGCGTATGAAAAAGCCGAAGTGCCTATTAAAGAGTTTATGAGTAAACATACAAGACAAAAAGATTTGGCTTTATTTCTTAGCTACGCAAAAATGGATACACCTGAATCGATTAAAGATATTCCTTTAACGGCGATGGTTCCCGCTTTTGCCATTTCAGAATTAAAGACGGCATTTCAAATTGGTTTTATGATCTTTATTCCATTTTTAATTATTGACATGGTGGTCGCAAGTGTTCTGATGTCAATGGGGATGATGATGCTTCCGCCGGTTATGATATCGCTCCCTTTCAAAATATTGTTATTTGTTTTAGTCGATGGATGGTATTTGATAGTTAAATCTTTGCTGCAAAGCTTTTAGAGTAGGTGCTTAAAACATGAGTTCAGAATTTGTCATTACGATGGCTGAAAGATCAGTGTATGTAGTATTGCTTGTGAGTGGGCCGCTTCTAGCGCTCGCACTTATTGTGGGACTGATTGTCAGTGTGTTTCAGGCGACAACCCAAATTCAAGAACAGACGCTTGCGTTTATTCCTAAGATTGTTGCTGTACTCATTGGGCTTGTTGTGTTTGGTCCATGGATGCTTTCAACAATCGTGTCCTTTACGACAGAGCTGTTCTCGAATTTAGATCGATTTGCAGGTTAACAAGCGATGTCAATCATAGAATTATTCCCTGCTTTTCTTTTAGTTTTTATTCGGATCACTGCTTTTTTTGTGACAGTACCGCTTTTAGCGCATAGAACGATCCCAGCTGTACACAGAGTTGGATTCTCGCTGTTTTTAGCTGTCATTAGTTTTAGCACCATAAAAGAACCGCCAGCACTCGACATAGACGGTCTTTATATGATGCTTGCGGTGAAAGAAGCAATGGTCGGTCTGCTGCTTGGGCTGATTGCATACATCATGGTGTCCGCTGTTCAGATTGCCGGCTCATTCATTGATTTTCAAATGGGTTTTGCGATTGCCAATATTATTGATCCGCAAACAGGGGCGCAGACACCGCTGATGGGACAGTTTTTTTATACGGTCACATTACTGTTGATGTTGGCAACAAACGCACATCACTTGCTGCTTGATGGAATCTATTACAGCTTTCAATATATTGCAGTTGATCAATACGCGCTGAATTTCGGCAGTGAATCCTTTGCTTACTTTATCGCAAAGAGTTTCAACCAAATGTTTATCATCGCCTTTCAAATCTCGGCACCTGTCGTGGCAAGTCTGTTTTTAGTCGATTTAGCGCTGGGGATTGTGGCACGTACAGTTCCGCAAATGAACGTATTTGTGGTCGGACTTCCTATTAAAATAGGTGTGAGTTTTATCATGATCATCATCTGTATGGGCGTCATCTTCGGTGTTGTCCAAAATACATTTGAAACGATTGTACTCACCATGAGGAATTTCTTAGCATTGGTCGGTGGTTCGTCATGATGACAAGGCTTAGACTAGACTTGCAATTTTTCGCAGGTGAAAAAACAGAAAAAGCAACGCCGAAAAAAAGGCGGGATTCACGTAAAAAAGGACAGGTTGCCAAAAGTACCGACGTCAATACAGCCATCTCATTTTTATTAATCTTTTTATCATTCTTTTTTATTGGGCCTTTTATGAAAGAGCGGATTATCGCGCTCATAGAACGTTTTTATTCAACAACTATGCTAATGAAGGTTAGCACATCTAATATTCATCAACTATTCTTGGAATTGCTTCAGGAAACAGGGCTCCTCCTCATGCCAATCCTTGGTGTTGGCATGCTGGCGGGGATTATCAGTAACTATTTACAAGTCGGCTTTCTCTTTTCAGCAGAAGTGATCAAACCGAAATTAGAAAAGCTTGACCCAATCAAAGGGTTTAAACGGATATACAGTATTCGAGCCCTCGTAGAGCTATTAAAATCCATTTTGAAAATTGGCTTTGTTGGCTTTGCGACATTTATTGCTCTTTGGATGCACTTTGACGAAATTCTGCGGCTTCCTTTATTAACAGCAGAGGAAACCCTTCATTTCGTTGCAAATATGACCTTAATTATGGGGCTGTATGCTGCTGGTGCTCTTTTGATTTTGGCAGGGCTTGATTATATGTATCAGAAATTTGATTATGAAAAAAACTTGAGGATGTCCAAACAAGACATCAAAGATGAGTATAAAAAATCAGAGGGTGACCCGCTCATCAAATCAAAGATTAAACAGCGTCAGCGGGAAATGGCCATGAGACGGATGATGCAGGAAGTCCCAAAAGCGGACGTCATCATTACAAACCCAACCCACTATGCCATTGCTTTAAAGTATGATGAAGAAAAAATGGACGCGCCCTATGTTGTGGCAAAGGGAACAGATATTTTGGCTTTGAAAATTAGAACGATTGCGAAAGAACATGATGTCATGACTGTAGAAAACCGCCCGCTTGCCCGTGCACTCTATGATCAGGTCGACATCGACCAAGCGGTGCCGGAAGAATACTTTAAGGCCATCGCAGAAATTTTAGCTTACGTCTATAAAACGAAACAAAAGATTTTATGAATTTTTGGTTTTAAAAGGAGAGAACAGGCATGTCAGCAAGAGATTTATCTGTTATATTCAGTGTTATTTTAATTGTGGCGATGCTGGTCATACCGTTTCCGCCAATGCTATTAAGTATTTTAATCATTATTAATATTTCTCTTGCGCTTATCGTGCTTCTCACCACTATGAACATGCAAGAACCACTGGAATTTTCAATTTTTCCATCATTGCTTTTGCTCTTAACACTGTTTCGTTTAGGGCTTAACATCTCTACAACACGTTCTATTCTTTCAACAGGAGATGCTGGAAAGGTTGTCGAAACGTTCGGTTCATTTGTTGTTGGAGGAAATATCATCGTTGGTCTCGTTGTTTTCCTTATTCTGATCATCATTCAGTTTATTGTTATTACTAAAGGGGCTGAGCGTGTATCAGAGGTTGCGGCAAGATTTACACTCGATGCGATGCCAGGTAAACAAATGAGTATTGACGCTGATTTAAATGCAGGGATGCTGACAGAAAGTGAAGCAAGAAACCGCCGTGAAAAAGTAGCGAGGGAAGCAGACTTTTATGGAGCGATGGACGGTGCCAGTAAGTTCGTTAAAGGGGACGCCATCGCAGGTATTATCATCGTCATCATCAATATTATATTTGGAATCATTATCGGGATGCTTCAGCAAGGCATGTCGATTCAAGAATCAGCTTCCCACTTTACCCTATTAACGGTAGGGGACGGAATTGTTTCTCAAATTCCGGCACTCCTCATTTCAACGGCGACAGGGATTGTTGTTACGAGAGCCGCTTCTAACGGAAACCTTGGATCAGACATTACAGGTCAGCTCTTTGCCTTCCCAGCCATGCTTTATGTCACAGCAGGAACGATCTTCCTTCTTGGTTTGTTTACGCCAATCGGCGTACTTTTAACTGGGCCAATTGCAGGTTTAATAGCACTTGGCGCATACATGATGTCGAAAAACAAACAAGATCAAGAAGAAATCGAAGAGGTACTGGAAGAACAGGCAGAGGTAGAAGAGATGAAAAGTCCAGAAAGTGTTATTCATCTCCTGCAAATGGATGCTATTGAATTTGAATTTGGCTACGGCCTGATCCCGCTCGCTGATGCAAATCAGGGCGGTGACCTGTTAGACCGAATTGTGATGATCCGAAGGCAGCTTGCCCTCGAACTTGGTCTTGTCATTCCAGTCGTCCGGATCAGGGACAATATTGCACTGAACCCAAATGAATACCGGTTGAAAATTAAAGGGAACGAAGTAGCAAAAGGTGAGCTGCTGCTTGATCACTACTTAGCGATGTCCCCAACGCCTGATGATGATCCGATTGAAGGAATTGAAACAATCGAACCATCCTTTGGCCTGCCGGCTAAATGGATATCAGAAGCAGAAAAAGATCAGGCTGAGATGCTAGGCTATACGGTTGTGGACCCAGCGTCTGTTGTGTCTACTCACATCACAGAGAAGATTAGACAAAACACACACGAGTTGCTCGGACGCCAAGAAACGAAGCAATTAATCGATCATCTGAAAGAAAGTTATCCTGTCTTAGTGGATGAGGTAACACCAAATCCGCTGGCAGTCGGTGATATTCAAAAAGTACTGGCGAAGCTGCTGAAAGAAAAGGTCTCTATCCGAAACCTTGTCACCATTTTTGAGACGCTTGCAGACTACGGAAAATTAACGACTGATACAGATTTATTAACAGAGTATGTTAGACAGGCGCTCGCAAGACAGATCACCGCACAGTATGCAAGAGAAAATGAATCACTTAAAGTTGTGACATGCTCAGGCCGAGTAGAAAAGGTAATTGCAGACAGCGTTCAGCAGACAGAGCATGGAAACTACTTATCGTTAGATCCAGAATCCTCTGAAAGTGTGATTCAATCAGTGGCGAGAGAAATTGAACAGCTTTCGCTTCGTCAGGAAACGCCGGTTCTATTATGCTCACCTCCTATAAGAATGTACGTTAAGCAGTTGTTAGAAAGATATTTCCCAGATTTACCGGTACTATCTTATAACGAACTAGAAGCGAATGTGGAAGTACAGAGCATCGGAGTGGTGGATATCTAATGAAAATGAAAAAAATCACAGCAAATTCTATGCAGGAGGCAACGATTCAAATCAGGCAGCAGCTTGGGAAAGATGCCGTTATTTTAAATTCTAAAACCGTTGTCAAACGCAAACTGTTCGGTTTGAAGAAACAGCAAATGGTCGAAGTGATTGCAGTGCTGGATCAAGATTTCGAGGAAAGAGCTGGTAAAGGGTTAAACCCTGCGCCGCCTCTTCCAGTGTTGCCAAAAAAGGAAAAGCTGCCCGAAGAGCCTTCATTTGTTCCCAAGGCGGCGAAACCAGCGCCTTCTCATACCCAGCCTTTAGAATATGTGAGGAATGAACGGCATGCGGGTATTCTGCCTGATCCTCTTATAGCAATCGATCAAAAGCTAAAGGATCAAGGGCTTGATGATGCCATTCGAGACGAATGCCTGAAGGGTCTTTTAACAAAGGGCGCAGTTAAAGATGATCACATAAATAAAGAGCTTGAACAACTGCTGACAGATATGCTGCCAGCGCAAACCTCTGATGAGCCGATGATTTCGTCAAAATACATTGTACTGTTCGGTTCAACCGGAGCTGGTAAAACGACAACGATTGCAAAGCTGGCTGCTAAAACGGCTATTCAGCAGCAAAAGAAAATCGCTTTTATTACAACCGATACGTACCGGATTGCAGCGATCGAACAGCTGAAAACATATGCTGAACTTCTGAATGCACCGCTTGAGGTTTGTTATTCGAGAGAGGATTTTGTAAAAGCCCAAGAGACCTTTAAAGAATATGATCATATTTTCATCGATACAGCAGGCCGTAACTTTAAAGAAGAAGCGTATATCAAAGAGCTGACCGACATTATTCCATTTGATGAGAGCATTCAAAGTTTTCTCGTGATGAGTGCCACATCGAAGTATCAAGACATGAAAGCCATGGTCAAACGCTTTGAGCACGTTCCAATCAATCAATTCATTTTTACAAAAGTAGATGAAACGGACACGATGGGAACCATTTTTCAAATCATTGCTGACTCTCAAATCAAACTTGGTTTTTTAACAAATGGTCAAAATGTGCCTGAGGATATTCTTGAAGGTTCTCCTCTTGAACTTACAAGGATGGTTTTACAATCATGAAGCCTGACCAAGCAGAAGGGTTAAGAAAACTAGTACAGCAGAGTCAAATCATCACACCGGCTCCTCTCAACGCCAGCGGACAGGCAAAGACCATTGCCGTCATGAGCGGTAAAGGCGGGGTAGGTAAATCGAATTTGACCCTGAATATGGCACTGTCTATCGCAAGTACAGAGAGAAGAGTGTTAGTGATTGATCTTGATTTTGGGATGGGGAATATTGATATTTTACTAGGGAAAACATCGACTAGTTCTATATTAGATGTTCTCGTTAGAAAAAAATCCTTCCAAGCAGCCATGACAAAAGGAACGGACAACCTATATTACATTTCTGGCGGAAGCGGGCTTGAACAGCTGTTTTCTTTAGATAAAGATCAATGGTCGTTCTTTTTGGAAGAGATGGAAAGAATCATGCAGGACTTCGATTGTATCTTTTTCGATATGGGTG
Organism: Bacillus sp. FSL L8-0654; assembly: GCF_038629965.1. Classification (NCBI taxonomy): domain Bacteria; kingdom Bacillati; phylum Bacillota; class Bacilli; order Caryophanales; family Bacillaceae; genus Bacillus; species Bacillus sp. FSL L8-0654. The sequence continues at coordinate 1,567,571 of NZ_CP152026.1, forward strand.
CCGGCTTGTCAAAAGATCAGCTGCCTTTTGTCTTATCGGCAGGAGAAGTGGTCGTTGTGACTACGCCAGAGCCAACATCCATCATGGATGCCTACAGCGCGATTAAACACTTAGCCATTCATCAGTTTGAACGGTCTGTGCAAATCATTGTCAATCGGTGCAAAACCCCGTCAGAAGGGTCTGAAACCTACCGGAAATTAGCAGGAGTGGTCACATCTTTTCTTCACAGAAAACTTGTATTTGCTGGCGCTGTGCATGATGATCCTGCGGTTCCTAAAGCAGTATCAGAACAAATTCCATTTTATATGAAGCAGCCTCATTCAAGGCTGAGTAAAACCATTAAGATGCTGGCAGAAACACTATATCATCAGCAGATAAGAGAGGCACGGAGAGAACAGCATACCTTTATAGATAAGTTGTCCTCTTTTTTTAAAAGGAGGAAGGTGGACTCATGATTAGAGTGCTAGTAGTAGATGACTCGGCCTTTATGAGAAAGCTCATTAGTGATTTTCTAAGTGCCGAGCAAGAAATAGAAGTCGTCGGAACGGCGCGAAATGGGGAAGATGCCTTAAAACGGATCAAGGAACTGAATCCAGATGTTGTCACGTTAGATGTGGAAATGCCTGTTTTAAATGGAACAGAAGCATTAAAACAAATTCTGGCTGAACACGACCTTGCCGTGATTATGGTGTCAAGCCAGACAAAGCAAGGAAAAGATTTAACCATCCATTGCTTAGAACTCGGTGCTTTTGACTTTGTGACAAAGCCTTCGGGAAGTATTTCTCTCGATTTGCACAAAGTGAGGGGGCAAATTGTAGAGCGGGTACTTGCAGCAGGACTGTCAAGGAAACGCACTGAAGAGAAGGTGTCTCCTAAGCCGGTGATAAAGCCGCCAAGTCCAGTGGCTGCACCCCGGCTGCCATCTGTAAAAGGCAGCTCACTCCGAAAGATTATTACTATCGGAACATCTACAGGGGGACCAAGGGCACTTCAACGAGTCGTAACGAAGCTGCCTAAGGACATCGAGGCCCCTATATTGATTGTGCAGCATATGCCAGCAGGATTCACGGCATCACTTGCTACTAGGTTAGATCATTTATCACAAATTACGATTAAAGAAGCGCAAGATGGAGACATCGCGAAAAATGGAGTGGCTTACATAGCTCCTGGTGGAATGAATATGTCACTTCATGACCAAGGGGGGTCACTTGTCATCAGGCTGTCCCCTGAAGACACGGAAAGCCGGCACAAACCATCTGTTAACTATTTATTTGAATCCATCAGCAGCATAAAGGGTTACGAGAAAATCGCTGTCATTATGACAGGTATGGGCAGTGATGGTACTGAAGGTGTCAAAAAAATGGTCGCAAGCGGTCATACGAAAGTCATTGCAGAAAAAGAAGAATCATGTGTTGTTTTCGGAATGCCTAAATCAGTCATTAAAGCAGGCCTTGCACATGAAACAAGGCATGTGGATGACATCGCACATGCAATTATTAGCTCCATGAAAAAAGAGAGGGCGTGAACACGTTGGATGTAAACCAATACTTAGATATCTTTTTAGATGAAAGCAGAGAACACTTACAAACTTGTAATGAAAAACTTCTTGATTTAGAAAAGAACCCAACCGACTTGCAGCTAGTGAATGATATATTCAGAGCGGCTCATACATTGAAAGGAATGAGTGCAACGATGGGCTTTGATGATATGGCTCATTTAACGCATCATTTAGAAAACATGTTTGATGCTATCCGTAATGAACAAATGATTGTCACTCCTGAGTCAATGGATACGATGTTCGAAGCACTCGATCATCTTGAAGCAATGGTTCAATCGATTGCAGAAGGAGGAGACGGGAAACGTGATGTCACAGAGATTAGTAAAAAGCTAGATGTGACAGGAAGCCATGCTGAGGCAGCTTCTAGCGTTGAAACAGCAGATGCATCAGCTGCTGCTAATGACTTAGATTATAACGAATTTGAACGTACGGTTCTTGATGAAGCGAGAGAGCAAGGCTTCAAATGCTATGAACTTAACGTGACATTAAGCGAAGCGTGCTTACTAAAAGCTGTTCGTGTCTATATGATTTTTGAAAGACTAAATGAAGCAGGCGAGGTTGTCAAAACCGTTCCAAATGCAGAACTGTTAGAATCAGAAGATTTTGAATCTGAATTCAGCATTTCTTATCTTTCTAAACAGCCGATGGACGAAGTGCAGAAAATCGTCACGGCGATCTCAGAGGTTGAGAAGGTTGAGATCTCTGAAGTCTCCGCATTTGAAGAAGCAGCTCCGGCTGAAAAACAAGAGGCGCAGCCTGAACAGAAAAAAGAAGAAACATCCGTTCCTGCTGTAAAAGCGCCAGCAAATGATGCGCCAAAAGCAAATGGCAATAACGGTGCAGCTGCCGGCGGAACGAAAACAATTCGTGTCAACATCGACCGTCTTGATTCTCTTATGAATCTATTTGAAGAACTTGTGATTGATAGAGGCCGATTGGAACAGATTGCTAAAGAACTAGAAAATAACGAACTCACAGACACAGTCGAAAGAATGACTCGTATTTCTGGAGACCTGCAATCAATCATCCTGAACATGAGAATGGTACCTGTGGAAACTGTCTTTAACAGATTCCCGCGTATGATTCGTCAATTGACGAAAGAGCTTAATAAGAAAATTGAACTGATTATTGAGGGTGCTGAGACGGAGCTTGATCGAACAGTGATCGACGAGATTGGAGATCCGCTGTTGCACTTACTTAGAAACAGTCTAGATCACGGGATTGAATCACCAGAAGAACGTGTGAAAAAAGGCAAGCCGGAAAAAGGTACGGTTCTATTAAAAGCGTATCATAGCGGAAACCATGTCTTCATTGAAGTAGAAGATGATGGAGGCGGGATTAACCGTAAAAAGGTGCTTGAAAAAGCGTTAGAGCGCGGGGTTATTACAGAAAGAGAAGCAGAAACGCTTGAAGATCATCAAATTGATTCATTGATCTTTGCAGCAGGATTCTCTACAGCTGATACGATTTCTGACATCTCAGGCCGCGGTGTAGGTCTTGACGTTGTGAAAAACAAGCTGGAATCACTTGGCGGATCTGTGAGCATTAACTCAACAGAAGGACAGGGTTCACTATTTTCGATCCAGCTTCCGCTTACATTATCGATTATTTCCGTTCTTCTTGTAAAACTAGAAGAGGAAACATTTGCGATTCCGATTTCTTCTATTATTGAAACGGCGGTCATTAAGAAAAGTGACATCCTGCAAACGCATGATCGTGAAGTGATTGATTTCCGCGGATTTATCGTACCGGTCGTGTACTTGAAGAAACAATTCCACGTACCAAATGCGAATGAATTAGAGGAAGAACTGCACATCATTGTTGTTCGTAAAGGAGACAAGCTGACAGCATTTGTGGTCGATTCATTTATTGGTCAGCAAGAGGTTGTATTGAAATCACTAGGAGATTATCTGCCAAACGTATTTGCGATATCCGGCGCAACGATCCTAGGTGACGGTCAAGTTGCACTCATCGTTGACTGTAATGCACTGATCAAGTAAAAAACAATAGAGGAGCGGTCTGAAATGAGTACAGATATCAAAACTGGCGAAAAGATGATTGTGTTTATCGTAAACAAAAAAGAATACGCCATTTCAGTATCAGAAGTAAAGTCCATTGAAAAATGGCAGCAGCCGACAAGAGTTCCTGGCGTTGCCCCTTATATATGCGGTGTTATTAATTTACGCGGTGTCGTGACGCCTGTCATTGACCTGAGAGTCAGACTTGGTTCTACTGACAACGAGATTACAGATGAAACAAGAATGATCATTGTACAAGTTGGTGACATTGAAGTCGGCTGGATTGTTGATGAAGCAAATGATGTCATAACCGTCCATCAGGAAGAAGTAGAATCTTCTCCTGAATCAGCTGAAAAAGAAGGACAGTCATGGGTGACAGGTATCATTAAGCATGATCAGCGTCTTTTCAATATCATTCATGCCGGTGCTGTCCTCGACAAGAGCGTTCAAGGTGCACCTGTTCATTAAGGGGGATGTGAAATGAGCATTTTCAACGAAATTAAAGATGAACAGCTAGATATTTTAGGAGAGGTTGGGAATATCGGGGCAGGCCACGCAGCGTCTGCTCTTGCCAACCTATTGGATCGCAAAATAGATATGGCTGTTCCTTTTGTCAAGGTTCTCTCGTTTGAAGATTTAATGGATTTCTTTGGCGGTGCAGACCTTCCTGTTGCAAGTATTTTCCTGCGAATGGAAGGGGATTTAACCGGCTCAATCTTTTTCATTATGCCGTTTGAGCAAGCAGAGCAATTTGTAAGAGAGCTTGTCCAGGATCCGGCATTTGATATTGATACGATTCATGAACATGAGATGGGGACGTCAGCACTTCATGAACTGGGAAATATTTTAGCGGGCTCTTATTTATCAGCCCTTGCCGATTTAACCAAATTGCAGCTTTACCCAAGTGTTCCAGATGTCACGCTCGATATGTTCGGGGCTGTCATTAGTGAAGGGTTGATGCAATTCAGTCCTCTTGGCGATCAGGCGATTGTGATTGATACATCTATTTTTGATGATCAAAATAAGCAAGAGCTGAAAGGAAATATGTTTCTATTACCAGACTTTGAATCGTTTGAAAAACTATTCAAAGCATTAGGTAACCTATAATGAACGTGCAAATTCCGGCAGTTGTAAAGGTTGGTATTGCGGATGTTCAGCTTGTTAAATCACCGGACCGCATTCGGACATCCGGTCTTGGTTCCTGCGTAGGGCTTGTCTTGTTTGATCAAGACAAAAGGCTGGCAGGCCTTGTCCATGTTATGCTTCCAGACTCCTCTCTTTCAAAAGGGGCGGTGGAGAACTTGGCTAAATATGCAGATACAGGTGTCAAGCATACAATTGATCTGCTCCTAAAAGCAGGCGCACGCAAACATGCGCTAAAGGCAAAACTTGCTGGCGGGGCGGAAATGTTTAAGTTTAAGTCAACCAATGATCTAATGAGAATTGGACCTAGAAACGTTTCAGCTGTAAAAGAACATCTGTCTCTTCATCATATCCCGATTATTAGTGAGGATACAGGCGGAAACAGTGGCCGTACAATTGAATTCGATCCGCTTACGGCAGAGCTTGAGATCCGTACTGTGAAGCAAGGCATTATGAAGATATAACTAAGGAAGTATAGGGGGATAAAGATGCAATCCTTAAATTACGAAGATCAGGCGCTATGGGCTAGATGGAAAGAGTGGAAAGACCCAGCTGCTGGAGATGATCTTATGCGCCGCTATATGCCGCTCGTCACATATCATGTTGGAAGAATTTCCATCGGTCTCCCGAAGTCAGTGCATAAAGAAGACTTGATCAGTCTAGGGATGCTCGGTTTATATGATGCCCTTGAAAAATTTGATCCCGGAAGAGATCTGAAGTTTGATACATATGCATCCTTCAGAATCCGCGGGGCCATTATCGACGGTCTTCGTAAAGAGGACTGGCTGCCTCGTACATCAAGAGAAAAAACAAAAAAAGTAGAAGCGGCTATTGAAAAGCTTGAACAGCGGTATTTGCGTAATGTGACGCCGACAGAGGTGGCTGAGGAACTCGGCATGAGTGAACAGGATGTCGTCACAACGATGAATGAAGGATTCTTTGCAAATCTGCTCTCAATTGATGAGAAGCTGCATGATCAAGAAGACGGAGAGAACGTCCAAGTCATGATTCGCGACGAGAAGTCTGTGACTCCAGAAGAGAAAATGCTGAAAGATGAATTAATTGAACAGCTTTCTGAAAAAATCACAGAGCTTTCAGAAAAAGAAAAGCTTGTGATCAGTCTTTTCTATAAAGAAGAACTGACATTAACAGAAATCGGTCAAGTGCTCAATTTATCTACCTCGCGCATTTCGCAAATTCATTCAAAGGCCTTGTTCAAGCTTAAGCATCTGCTTGATAAAGCCATTCAATCTTAAAGAGTTAGTGAGTGAAAAAATATGTTATGGCTGATTAGCTTCATGCTTCATGCTGCACTTATTTATTTTGTGATTATTTTATATACGAGAATGAATTCGCTGAAGGCAACAGAACAAAAGCAGCGAGAACTTCTAGAAGAAACGGAAAATACCCTGGCTGCATTTTTGATGGAGGTCAAAGAAGAGAATGACAAACTATCAAAAGTGGCAGCCGCTTCCCCTGATTTTTCTGCTGAAGAGCTGAAATCGGATCTTCAGACACCAAAGCAGCCACAACCACCAATTGAATCCCAGCAATCGGTCGAAAGTGAAGATCCCGTACCAGAGCACCTGTCGGCTCTCCTTAGCGAAGTTGAGGTGCAGGAAGAGAAGGTAAACGAACCCGTTCCACAACTTGAAACAGAGGCTTCTCTGCCTTCTAAAAGTGAAATAGAAGAAACATTCGAGGACCAAGTGAAGACCCTATATGATGAAGGGCGGTCACTAGAAGAAATAGCGAAAGAAATGAAAACTGGCAAGACAGAAATCGAGCTTTTATTAAAATTTAGCGGAAAGCTGTAAAGGATTCTTGATTGTCAGTCCATCATGTGTTATATTATTTCTTGGTGTTAAATACACACGCTTAATGATTCGTATAAAGGTGCTGCCGTGGCGCAGTTTTATGTGAACATGACTTAAGCGGAGGAAAAAAAACCATTATATTAGGAGGCAACAAAATGTCAGTTATTTCTATGAAACAATTGCTAGAAGCTGGTGTTCACTTCGGTCACCAAACTCGCCGTTGGAACCCAAAAATGAAGCGTTACATCTTTACAGAGCGTAACGGTATCTACATCATCGACCTTCAAAAAACGGTGAAAAAAGTAGAGGAAGCTTACAACTTCACGAAAAACCTTGCTGCTGACGGAGGAAAAATCCTTTTCGTTGGTACGAAAAAGCAAGCACAAGATTCAGTGAAAGAAGAAGCAATCCGTTCTGGTATGTTCTATGTGAACCAACGCTGGCTTGGTGGAACTTTAACAAACTTTGAAACAATCCAAAAACGTATTAAACGTTTAAAAGATATTGAAAAAATGCAAGAAAACGGTACATTCGAAGTTCTTCCTAAGAAAGAAGTCGTTCAACTGAAAAAAGAATTAGAGCGTCTTGAAAAATTCCTAGGCGGAATCAAAGACATGAAGAGTCTTCCGGATGCACTTTTCATTATCGACCCTCGTAAAGAGCGTATTGCAGTTGCAGAAGCTCGTAAATTGAATATCCCAATCATCGGTATCGTTGACACAAACTGTGATCCAGACGAAATTGATGTTGTGATCCCTGCAAACGATGATGCAATCCGTGCTGTAAAACTTCTAACTGCTAAAATGGCAGATGCGATTCTTGAGTCTAAACAAGGCGAAGAAGAAGCTGTTGTAGAAGAAACGACAGAAACTGAAACAACAACTGCGTAACCTATTCAAAAGGTGATAAGAGGGAAATGCCTTTTATCACCTTTTTTTCACCTAGTAATCCGTGTTTTAACATAGAAGGAGGAAATGTAAAATGGCAATTACTGCTCAATTAGTTAAAGAACTGCGTCAAAAAACTGGTGCAGGTATGATGGACTGTAAAAAAGCGTTAACAGAAACTGATGGTGACATCGAGAAAGCAATCGACCTTCTAAGAGAAAAAGGAATCGCAAAAGCTGCGAAAAAAGCAGACCGTATTGCGGCAGAAGGATTAACTCTTATCAAAACTGACGGCAACACAGGCGTGATCCTAGAAGTGAACTCTGAGACTGATTTCGTTGCGAAAAACGAAGGATTCCAAGCACTTCTTAACGAACTTGCTGATCATTTGCTTGCTGCTAAACCTGCAACACTTGAAGAAGCTCATGCTTCTAAAATGGAAAACGGTTCAACAGTTGAAGAGCATATCACATCTGCAATTGCGAAAATCGGAGAGAAAATCACTCTACGCCGTTTCTCTGTCATCACAAAAGAAGATAATGCTGCATTCGGTTCTTACCTGCACATGGGCGGACGTATCGGTGTGTTAGCTGTTCTTAACGGAACAACTGACGAAGAGCTTGCAAGAGACATCGCAATGCACGTTGCAGCTGTAAACCCTAAATACATTTCTCGTGACCAAGTGTCAGAAGAAGAAGCAAACCGTGAGCGTGAAGTATTAACACAGCAAGCGCTTCAAGAAGGAAAGCCTGAAAACATCGTAGCTAAAATGGTTGAAGGCCGTCTAAACAAATTCTTCGAAGAAATTTGCTTACTTGACCAAGCATTCGTTAAAAACCCAGATGAAAAAGTGAAACAAGTTGTAGCTGCGAAAAACGCAACTGTTCAAACTTATGTTCGCTATGAAGTGGGCGAAGGTATTGAAAAACGTCAAGACAACTTTGCTGAAGAAGTTATGAGCCAAGTGAAAAAATAATGTTTGAAAAGCTCTCTGGGGCTTTTTTAGGGAGCACAAGCACTGTGTTCCCTATTTTTTAGAGGATATTGATTTACAAAAGACAGTTTCTTACGCATAATAAGAGACGGTATAGTTTACACTTGGAGGTTATCATGAGCAAACCGAAATATAATCGCATTGTACTGAAGCTAAGTGGCGAAGCACTAGCGGGTGATGCTGGAAATGGAATTAACCCAACTGTCATTCAATCAATTGCAAAGCAAGTAAAAGAAATTGCAGAGCTCGATGTTGAAGTTGCAGTCGTTGTAGGCGGAGGAAACCTTTGGCGCGGAAAGACAGGCAGTGATCTAGGAATGGACCGTGCAACAGCAGACTACATGGGGATGCTGGCAACAGTGATGAACTCACTGGCGTTACAGGACAGCCTAGAAACGCTTGGCATTCAGTCTAGAGTGCAAACCTCTATCGAAATGAGACAGGTTGCAGAACCATACATAAGAAGAAAAGCGATCCGTCATCTTGAAAAGAAACGTGTCGTCATTTTTGCTGCAGGAACAGGAAACCCTTATTTCTCTACAGATACTACGGCAGCACTTCGTGCAGCAGAAATCGAAGCAGATGTCATTTTAATGGCGAAAAATAATGTAGATGGTGTCTACAGTGCTGATCCTCGTACAGATGCGGATGCAGTAAAATATGATAAGCTTTCATATCTTGATGTACTTAAAGAAGGGCTTGCTGTAATGGATTCTACTGCGTCCTCATTATGTATGGACAATGACATTCCATTAATCGTATTCTCCATTATGGAAGAAGGAAATATTAAACGTGCCGTAAACGGCGAATCAATCGGAACGATCGTGAGGGGGAAATAACGTGTCAAAAGAAGTGTTGAACCAAACGAAAGAAAAAATGGAAAAAGCCGTACAAGCCTACGGACGTGAGCTTGCAACTGTTCGTGCTGGCCGTGCAAATGCTTCACTGCTTGATAAAGTGACAGTGGATTATTACGGTGCACAAACACCGCTTAACCAAATTGCGTCGATCACAGTGCCAGAAGCACGTATGCTGATTATCACACCTTACGATAAAACAGCAATCGGTGATATCGAAAAAGCGATCCAAAAGTCTGATCTTGGCATCACGCCAACAAGTGACGGAAATGTAATCCGCATTGCGATTCCTGCGCTGACAGAAGAAAGACGTAAAGAGCTTGTGAAAGTCGTGAAAAAATACTCAGAAGAAGCAAAAGTAGCTGTTCGTAACGTGCGTCGTGATGCAAACGATGATTTGAAAAAGCTTGAGAAAAATGGGGAGATCACTGAAGATGAATTAAGATCATCGACAGAGGATGTTCAAAAATTGACAGATGAATATGTCGCTAAAATTGATGACGTGACGAAAGATAAAGAAAAAGAAATCATGGAAGTTTAAGAAAAAACTATGTACAATAGATAATAGTGAAAAGACCCTCTTCATGTTTACAGGGGGTTTTTTTGTTAATACTGTTGATGACTATATTATTTAGCGGGAACGCAACCTTTTTGGGTGATGGAGGAATCTCATGCTCAATATACTCAAAAATTGGAAGAATCAGCAAACAGCAGCTTCCAACTTAGAAAGCCTGACAAAAGAAGACATATTAAATGGAGAAATTCCTGAACATATCGCCATTATCATGGATGGGAACGGAAGATGGGCGAAAAAACGTGCTCTTCCACGGGTAGCAGGTCATCATGAAGGAATGAAAGTCGTCAAGCGCATGACAAAGCTTGCAAATGAGCTGAATGTCAAAGTGCTGACTTTGTATGCTTTCTCTACGGAAAATTGGAAACGTCCAAAATTAGAAGTAGACTTTTTAATGAAACTTCCTGAAGAATTTTTAAACATCTACCTACCTGAACTCATCGAAGAAAATGTCCGTGTGCGTTTAACAGGTGATCCAGACGGCCTCCCGCAGCATACGAAAAAAGCGGTAGAGAACGCAGTAAAGAGTACGGCGAACAACGACGGACTCATTTTGAACTTTGCGCTCAACTATGGTGGGCGCACAGAAATCGTCTCCGCATGCAGACAAATTTCTGAAAAGGTCAAAGAAGGTAAGCTTCGAGCAGAAGACATCACAGAAGAGATGTTTTCAGCTTATTTAATGACAGAATCTCTTCAAGATCCGGATTTGCTCATTCGCACGAGTGGAGAAATTAGATTAAGCAACTTTATGCTTTGGCAAATTGCGTACAGCGAGTTTGTCTTTACGGATGTGCTTTGGCCTGACTTTTCTGATGAGCACCTTATAGGCGCTATCGGAGAGTACCAGCGCCGCGGCCGGAGGTTCGGTGGAATTTAGAGGGTGGTGCAGATGAAACAAAGAATTTTGACGGGTGTTTTGGCAGCTGCAGTCTTTTTGCTTGCAGTTATATATGGACAGATGCCATTTACCCTGCTGATTTATTTAATGGGAAGTGTCGCTCTCTTTGAGCTTTTAAGAATGAAAAAGATCTCGATTTTCAGCTTTCCTGGTATTGTCAGCTTAATATTGCTTTGGCTTTTAATGGGCGGAGACAACAGCTTCTTCCCAAACGTGGACGCATCAAAAATGCAGATTGCTTTATTTGCAGTCTTAATACTTTTAACTTATACAGTTTTGAGCAAAAACTCTTTCACTTTCGATGAGGTTGCTTTTGTTGTATTAGCCACATTATATATTGGCGTTAGTTTCTATTATTTTATCCAAATTAGAGGCTTATATGGCATGAGTGCGATCTTCTTCGCAGCAGTGATTATTTGGTCTACTGACTCAGGAGCCTATTTTATTGGAAAATCTATGGGGAAACGAAAGCTTTGGCCAGAAATCAGCCCAAACAAAACAGTAGAAGGATTTATCGGCGGAATCGTCACAGCGGTCGTGTTGTCACTTGTGTTTCAGGCGGTTACAGGATTTTTGCCATCATATCTGCTTGTGATGTTTATTACTCTTTTACTCAGTATCTTTGGACAGCTTGGCGACCTTGTGGAATCTGCTTTAAAGCGTCATTATCACGTGAAGGATTCAGGGACAATTCTCCCTGGCCATGGCGGGATTTTGGACAGGTTTGACAGCTTTTTATTCGTTCTGCCGTTTTTATACTTACTGCTCGCAACGTTTGCCAGCTAACCTCATAGAAACTTATTGAACGAGAGAAGGAGTGGCAATTTGAAATATATTTCGCTATTAGGCGCAACAGGATCAATTGGAGAACAAACGTTAGATGTGATCAGTCAGCACCCGGACAAGTTTAAGCTGAAAGCCATGACATTTGGCAGAAATATAGCAAAGGCGATTCCGATCATTGAGCGCTTTCAGCCTGAATTCGTCGGCTGTGTAGACGAAGAAACCTATCACATGCTAAAAAATCATTCATTTGCATACGATGTGAAGCTGGCTGCTGGTGATGAAGCCAATATCGAGGCAGCGACCTATGATGCAGTGGACGTAGTGGTCAATGCACTTGTAGGAAGTGTTGGACTTGTTCCAACATTAAAGGCCATTGAACAAAAAAAGACGATTGCTCTCGCAAATAAGGAAACACTTGTGACAGCTGGTCATATAGTAAAAGAGTACGCTAAAACATATGATGTACCTTTACTTCCTGTCGATAGTGAGCATTCCGCTATTTTTCAATGCCTGCAAGGTGAACAAGCTAAAAATATTGAACGCTTAATCGTGACAGCTTCAGGTGGTAGTTTCCGAGATAAAAAACGAACTGAACTTGAAGGTGTTACGGTTGAAGAAGCGCTGAACCACCCGAACTGGTCGATGGGAGCGAAAATCACCATTGATTCAGCGACGATGATGAATAAAGGGCTCGAGGTGATCGAGGCACATTGGTTGTTTGATATCCCTTATGAACAAATTGATGTGCTGCTACATAAAGAGAGCATTATCCATTCGATGGTGGAATTTCACGACAAAAGCGTCATGGCTCAATTAGGGACACCTGACATGAGAGTGCCTATTCAATATGCACTCACATACCCTGACAGGGCGCCGTTACAAGAAGCGAAATCATTGAACCTTTGGGAGATTGGACAATTGAATTTCCAAAAAGCGGATTTTGACAGGTATCGCTGCTTACATTTTGCTTATGAATCAGGTAAAATAGGAGGGACAATGCCTGCTGTACTTAATGCAGCAAATGAAATGGCAGTCGATGCATTTCTGAAAGGCAAAGTAACGTTCCTGCAAATTGAAGAATTGATTGAAAAGGCACTAATCAGACATCATGTGATTTCAACGCCTAGTTTGCAAGATATCCATGAAGTGGACAAAGATACACGAGACTTTGTTCAATCAATCCTCACATAAGGTGGTATGTTCGTGAATACAGTGATTGCGTTTATTATTATTTTTGGAACGCTCGTTTTTTTCCACGAGCTTGGCCATTTAATTATGGCGCAGCGCGCGGGGATTTTATGCCGCGAGTTCGCAATTGGTTTTGGGCCGAAGATTTTCTCCTTTAAACGAAAAGAAACCGTTTATACCATTAGACTTCTCCCTATTGGCGGATTTGTTAAAATGGCTGGAGAGGACCCTGAAGTTATCGAAATTAAACCAGGTCATACAGTGGGGCTCTTATTCAATGAGCAAAATGAAGTAGAAAAGATCATTTTAAATGATAAAGAAAAATATCCTGATGCACTTGTCATCGAAGTTGAGCAGATTGATTTAGATCATGCTATGAGAATCTCGGGATATGAAGCTGGAAATGAAGATATTCTGACTGGCTACAATGTCAGTCAAACAAGCTTCTATATTGCAGATGGTGAAGAAATTCAAATCGCACCATACAATCGTCAATTTGGTTCAAAAACAGTTTGGCAGCGAATTAAAGCCATCGCAGCTGGACCGATTATGAACTTTATCCTGGCGTATGTGATTTTGGTTGCTTTAGGTTTTATTCAAGGGGTTACCGTTGATGATCCTGTACTCGGTAAGCTGACGAAAGACGGCCGAGCGGCTGAGGCTGGACTCATGCAGGGAGATCACATCGTGTCCATTAACGGCGAGAAAATGAATTCTTGGACAGACGTCGTTCAAACAGTTCAAAAGAACCCTGAAAAAAAAATGAATGTCGTCATTGACCGAGACGGCAAAGAAAGCACTGTGCAGGTTGTACCAGAAGCTGTAAAAGCAGATGGGAAAAGCATTGGCCGTTTCGGATCATATCCGCCAACGGAAAATGGATTTTTGAAAGTTATTTCATCTTCTGGAACAACTGTCATTTCAACGGCAGGTCTGATCTTAACGAATTTGCAAAAAATTGTCACAGGACAATTTTCACTAGACATGTTAGCAGGTCCTGTTGGAATTTATGACATGACAGGAGAAGTAGCCAAACAAGGTGTTTTAACATTAATGCAGTTTGCGGCGTTCCTCAGTATCAACCTAGGCATCGTGAATTTGTTACCGATTCCTGCATTAGACGGAGGACGTTTACTATTCTTATTTGTTGAAGCCATTCGCGGTAAACCAATTAATCGTGAGAAGGAAGCACTTGTTGTCTTTATCGGTGTTGCTTTCCTCATGCTGTTAATGTTAGTGGTAACGTGGAATGACATTCAGCGGTTATTTTTATAAAAACCATTCTCTCTTGTTTCTCATTCCGGGAAACAAGAGTTTTTGTGAGAAGTCCTATTTCATAAATGAGGTGTAACGACATGAGACAATCCCTGACTTTCATTCCAACTCTTCGAGAGGTGCCGGCAGATGCTGAGGCAAAAAGTCATCAACTCTTAGTAAGAGCTGGGTTTATTAGACAAAATACAAGTGGAATCTATCATTATCTGCCGCTTGCGCATAAAGTCATTCAGCATATTCAATCGATCGTCCGCAAGGAAATGGAAAAGGCAGGCGCAGCTGAGCTGTTAATGCCAGTGCTGCAGCAGGCAGAAATGTGGCAAGAGTCAGGAAGATGGTATACATACGGTCCAGAACTGATGCGTATGAAGGATCGCCATGGCCGCGAATTTGCGCTTGGCCCAACCCACGAAGAAGTGATCACATCACTAGTACGCAGCGAAGTGAAATCGTATAAGAAGCTTCCTTTAACTTTATATCAAATTCAATCAAAATTCCGTGATGAACAGAGACCACGCTTTGGACTGCTGCGCGGACGTGAATTTATCATGAAGGATGCATACTCATTCCATTCTTCACCAGAAAGCCTTGATGAGACATACAACAAAATGTTTACGGCTTACTCTAATGTGTTCTCAAAAGTGGGTCTCAATTTTAGACCAGTCATTGCAGATTCTGGGGCAATGGGAGGAAAAGATACGCATGAGTTCATGGCGCTTTCAGAAGTCGGAGAGGATACCATCGCTTATTCTGATACTTCCTCATATGCTGCAAACATTGAAATGGCTGAGGCTGTATATCACGGAGAAGAAGCAAATCCTGCGGACTTCAAAGAACTTGAAAAAGTCCACACACCGCAAGTGAAAACCATTCAAGATGTGGCTGAATTTTTAGAAGTTGACCCTGCTGCTTGCATTAAATCTGTTTTGTTTAAAGCAGATGATGCGTATGTTCTGATCCTTACTAGAGGCGATCATGAAGTAAATGATGTGAAAGTGAAAAACTTGGTAGGAGCACAGCTTGTCGAGCTTGCTTCACGCGAAGAAGTGCTGAAAGTTATTGGAACTGAGCCTGGATTTGTTGGACCTGTTAAACTGGAAGCAGAAGTCGATATTTATGCGGACCTTGCTGTGAAGGGAATGACAAATGCAGTCGCTGGTGCAAACGAAGCGGATTATCATTATGTCAATGTCAATCCTGCACGTGACGTGTCAGTAAAAGAATTCACAGATCTTCGCTTGATTCAAGAAGGAGATGTTTCTCCAGATGGGGAAGGCACAATCCAGTTTGCAAAAGGGATTGAAGTAGGACAAGTCTTTAAACTAGGCACTCGTTATTCTGAGTCGATGGATGCAACGTACCTCGATGAGAATGGTCGTGCGCAGCCAATGATTATGGGCTGCTATGGCATCGGCATCTCTAGAACACTGTCAGCGATTGTTGAACAGCATCACGATGAGAAAGGAATCATTTGGCCGGAAACAGTGGCACCATATGACCTTCACCTCCTTGCATTAAATATGAAAAACGATGCGCAGAAAGAACTGGCTGAAACGTTGTACGAGCGCTTAGAAGATGAAGGCTTTGACGTACTTTTCGATGACCGCCAGGAGCGTGCAGGAGTAAAATTTGCAGACAGTGATTTAATTGGACTGCCAATTCGTATTAGCTGCGGAAAACGTTCAGAAGAAGGTATAGTAGAAGTGAAGTTTAGAAAATCAGGTGAATCACATGAAGTATCTGTTGATGATCTGATTTCATTTATACGCCAAGCATAAAGCGAACAAAAAAATGAAGGTACCTCCTGTAGAAAAGAGGTACCTTTCTGATTGACAAAAGGAGGGTCCTGTCTTGGATGAACAATTACCGATCACACGGCGGCAATTTCATATATTACTCAATCAGATTCAAATGACAGATGATGACCTCAGTCGTTACTTTGAAGAAGGAGAAATCGTCAAATTGACGGTGCATAAGGCGACGAAAACATGGCATTTCCTTTTTAAATTTAAAGCGCTTTTGCCTTACAAAGTATACGCCATGTTTCTCAGCAGGCTGACAAATGCATTTTCACATATTGCACAAATCACTTGTACGATTGAAGTGAGTGATCCGCACATATCTGAAGAACTCGTGCAATCGTACTGGTCACATTGTGTGGAAGAACTTCAAGGAATTTCTCCCCCAATCATCAGCTTGCTTCAGCAGCAAAAACCATCGCTGTCTGGACATAAAATCATCATTAAAACAAAAAGCGAAACAGAGGCACTCGCTATTAAGAAGAAGTACAGCCCGATGCTCCAGGCCGCATTTAAACAAGTGGGCTTTCCAGAGCTGCAATTCGATACAGAAATTTTTGTATCAGATCAAGAGATTCAGAAGTTCAGAGAACAAAAGCTTGCTGAAGATCAAGAAAGAGCCATGCAAGCCCTCACTGAGATGGAGAAGAAAGAAAGTGAGGAGCAGAATGAAGCTCCGTCAGGCCCTCTGATGATTGGCTATCAAATCAAAGACAATGAAGAAATTCGTACGCTTGATAGTATCATGGACGAGGAAAGAAGAATTACCGTTCAAGGCTACGTATTCGATGCAGAAACGCGTGAGCTGAAAAGCGGGAGAACGCTTTGTATCTTTAAGATCACAGATTATACAAACAGTATTTTGATCAAAATGTTTGCAAGAGAAAAAGAAGATGCTCAGCTGATGAAATCATTGAAAAAAGGCATGTGGGTGAAAGCAAGAGGAAGCATTCAAAATGATACGTTTGTCAGAGATCTTGTCATGATCGCCAATGATGTCAATGAAATGAAACCGCAGCTGAAAGAAGATACAGCACCTGAGGGTGAAAAGCGTGTGGAGCTTCATTTACATTCCCCTATGAGCCAAATGGATGCTGTCACTGGCATTGGCAGACTTGTTGAACAAGCAAAAAAATGGGGACATGAAGCAATTGCCCTGACGGATCATGCCGTTGTACAATCCTTCCCAGATGCGTATGCAGCAAGTAAAAAGCATGGCATCAAAATGATGTACGGTGTGGAAATCAACTTAGTAGACGACGGGGTGCCGATTGCATATAACCCAGAGCACCGCTTGTTAGAGGATGCGACGTATGTCGTATTCGACGTAGAGACAACTGGACTTTCAGCTGTTTATGACACGATCATTGAGCTGGCAGCAGTGAAAATAAAAGGCGGGGAAATCATTGACCGCTTTGAGGCATTTGCTAATCCCCATCACCCGTTATCAGCGACCACCATCGAATTAACAGGTATCACCGATGATATGGTGAGAGATGCACCAGATGTCGTCGACGTCGTGCGGGATTTCAAAGAATGGATTGGACAAGATATCCTTGTTGCGCACAATGCGAGCTTTGATATGGGCTTTTTAAATGCAGCATATAAACGCCTGCTAAAAACAGATAAAGCGTCAAACCCTGTCATTGATACACTTGAACTTGGCCGGTTCCTTTACCCAGAATTTAAAAATCACCGGCTGAACACTCTTTGTAAAAAGTTCGATATTGAACTGACGCAGCATCACCGGGCGATTTATGATGCAGAGGCGACAGGCTATCTCATGCTGAAGATGCTAAAAGATGCGGCTGAAAAAGAGATTGCCTATCACGATCAATTGAATGAAAACATGGGGCAGTCGAATGCTTACCAGCGCTCACGTCCTTACCACGCGACATTGATTGCTCAAAATGAGACTGGCCTTAAGAATTTATTTAAGCTTGTTTCACTTTCTCATATTCATTATTTCTACCGGGTCCCGCGTATTCCGCGCTCTCAGCTTGAGAAATATCGAGAAGGTTTAATTGTTGGGTCTGCTTGTGATAAGGGTGAGGTATTTGAAGGAATGATGCAAAAGTCACCTGATGAGGTGGAAGACATTGCAGCATTTTATGACTATTTAGAAGTACATCCGCCAGAAGTGTATCAGCACCTGCTGCAGCTTGAGCTAGTTCGAGATGAGCGTGCGTTAAAAGAAATCATCACAAACATTGTCAAGCTTGGCGAAAAGCTGAATAAACCAGTTGTGGCGACTGGAAATGTACATTACCTGCATCCAGAGGACAAAATTTATCGTAAAATCTTAATTTCATCACAGGGTGGAGCGAATCCGCTGAACCGCCATGAACTGCCAAAAGTTCATTTTAGAACGACAGATGAAATGCTCGAAGCCTTCTCCTTCCTAGGAGACGAAAAAGCGAAAGAGATCGTCGTAACAAATACGCAAAAGGTATCTGAGATGGTCGAAAGCATTAAACCTATCAAAGATGATCTTTACACACCAAAAATTGAAGGTGCAGATGAAGAAATACGGGAAATGAGCTATCAAATGGCGCGCAGCATCTACGGAGATGATTTGCCGAAAATCGTAGAAGACCGCATTGAGAAAGAACTAAAAAGTATTATCGGTCATGGCTTCGCCGTTATTTACTTAATCTCTCATAAGCTCGTAAAAAAATCACTTGATGATGGATATCTTGTTGGTTCAAGGGGATCTGTCGGCTCATCTCTTGTTGCGACATTAACAGAGATTACTGAAGTAAATCCACTTGCACCTCATTATGTATGCCCAAGCTGTAAGCACTCTGAGTTCTTTAATGACGGATCTGTTGGTTCAGGCTTTGACCTTCCTGATAAGGACTGTCCAGAATGTGGAACGCCGTATAAAAAAGATGGACATGATATTCCGTTTGAAACGTTCTTAGGTTTTAAAGGAGACAAAGTACCTGATATTGACTTAAACTTCTCAGGCGAATATCAGCCGATCGCACATAACTATACGAAAGAGCTGTTCGGTGAAGATTATGTATACAGAGCAGGTACGATTGGTACCGTTGCAGAAAAAACAGCATATGGTTACGTAAAAGGCTATGCAGGAGATCATAACCTTCATATGAGAGGCGCTGAAATCGACCGGCTTGTACAAGGCTGTACAGGGGTAAAACGAACAACAGGCCAGCATCCAGGCGGGATTATCGTTGTGCCTGATTATATGGACATTTACGATTTCTCACCTATTCAATACCCAGCAGATGCGACAGGTTCCGATTGGAAGACGACACATTTTGATTTCCATTCGATCCACGATAACTTGCTCAAGCTGGATATTCTTGGGCACGATGATCCAACGGTCATTCGTATGCTTCAAGATTTAAGCGGAATCGATCCAAAAACGATTCCAACAGATGACCCTGAAGTCATGAAGATTTTCCAAGGGACAGAGCCACTAGGTGTAACAGAAGAGCAAATTGGCTGTAAAACAGGTACACTCGGTATCCCAGAATTTGGGACAAGATTTGTTCGGCAAATGCTAGAGGATACAAAACCAACGACCTTCTCAGAGCTTGTTCAGATTTCTGGACTATCACACGGTACGGATGTTTGGCTCGGAAATGCGCAAGAGCTCATTCACAATAAAACATGTGAACTAAGTGAAGTAATTGGGTGTCGTGATGATATTATGGTCTATCTCATCTATCAAGGCTTAGAGCCGTCCCTTGCCTTTAAAATCATGGAATCTGTTCGTAAAGGAAAAGGACTTCCTCCTGAATGGGAAGAAGAAATGAAGAATAATAATGTACCAAACTGGTATATTGATTCTTGTAAAAAAATCAAATACATGTTCCCTAAAGCCCACGCGGCTGCTTATGTGTTAATGGCTGTTCGGATTGCTTATTTCAAGGTGCATCATGCACTCCTGTACTATGCAGCTTACTTTACCGTTCGTGCGGATGACTTTGATATTGAAACGATGACAAAAGGATCGAATGCGATACGAGCTGTTATGGATGACATTAACTCTAAAGGTCTAGATGCATCACCGAAAGAAAAGAACCTATTAACTGTACTAGAGCTTGCACTTGAAATGTGTGAAAGAGGCTACCACTTCAAAAAAGTTGACCTCTACCGCTCAAGTGCAACGGAGTTTATCATTGATGGAGACGGTTTAATACCGCCATTCAACTCAATCCCTGGACTTGGTACAAACGTTGCGTTAAATATTGTCCGCGCGCGTCAAGATGGGGAATTCCTCTCAAAAGAAGATTTACAAAAACGCGGAAAAGTGTCGAAGACCATCCTTGAATATTTAGATCGTCAAGGCTGTTTAGAAGCACTTCCTGATCAAAACCAGCTTTCTTTATTTTAATGTGATAAATAAGAGCGCCCTATAAGGGCGTTCTTTTCTCTATATACAATAATTTTATTATGTTAACTAATAAAGATTTCTCATCAATTGGAATTATTTTCTTATTCATTCATATATCTTGATTTAGCGTGATGTTTTAAGAGAAGAGATTGTATGTCATTCTTTCTACCCAAATAGAGCTCAAAAGAGAATTTCGCCGTCTGAAATGTTCTCAAGCGACATATGATCATTCTGGGTACAGTCAGAAGGAGAATCAAGAGAAAACCTTCGATGAGCGTAAAGCTGATTGCTGTTTACTATGCTTATTTTTGAAACCTATTTGATTCTTTTCAAAACTGTACAGATCACGAAATGAAGGATAGAAAGGAGGCGGTCGCATCTATTGATCAATGTTTCACTAAAAAGAAGGGGTGAGCAATAGAGAAATGGCATCTTACAACTATGTAGAGGTTCTCCAAAAATCCATGCTGTTTTATGAAGCGCAGCGGTCAGGCCGGCTTCCGGAAAGTAATCGTCTTAACTGGCGGGGAGATTCTGGACTAGAGGACGGGAAGGATGTTGGGCATGACTTAACTGGCGGCTGGTATGATGCAGGAGATCATGTGAAATTTGGACTTCCGATGGCTTATTCAGCAGCCGTGCTTGCATGGACAGTATATGAATACCGGGAAGCTTATGAAGAAGCAGAATTGCTTGATGAGATCTTAGATCAAATCAAGTGGGCAACGGATTATTTTTTGAAAGCACATACAGGACCGAATGAATTTTGGGCGCAAGTAGGTGATGGAAACGCCGATCATGCTTGGTGGGGTCCCGCAGAAGTGATGCCGATGAACCGGCCAGCTTTTAAAATTGATGAACATTGCCCTGGCACAGAAGTAGCTGCACAAACTGCGGCGGCTTTAGCAGCAGGTTCTATCATTTTTAAAGAAACAGATGCGTCCTATGCAGCAAAGCTTTTGACGCACGCCAAACAGCTATATGCATTTGCTGACAGGTATCGCGGCAAATATACAGATTGTGTCACCAATGCGCAGCCATTTTACAACTCCTGGAGCGGCTATGTTGACGAACTTATTTGGGGCGGGATCTGGCTGTACTTGGCGACAAATGAAGAAACCTATTTAAACAAAGCATTAAAAGCGGTAGAGGAATGGCCGAAGGATTGGGATTATACGTTTACCATGTCATGGGATAATACTTTTTTTGCCTCACAAATCTTACTTGCAAGAATCACGAAAGAAAACAGATTTATAGAATCGACAGAGCGCAATCTTGATTACTGGACTACAGGTCTTGTTCAAAATGGAAAAGTAGAAAGAATCACCTATACGCCTGGCGGTTTGGCATGGCTTGATCAATGGGGTTCACTTCGTTATGCCGCCAATGCAGCATTTTTAGCCTTTGTCTATGCTGATTGGGTATCTGATCAAGAAAAGAAAAATCGATACCAATCGTTTGCGATCAAGCAAACTCACTATATGTTAGGTGATAATCCGCTGAATAGAAGTTATGTCGTTGGTTTTGGCCAGAATCCGCCGAAGCACCCGCACCACCGTACTGCACATGGCTCATGGTCGAACCAGCTGACAAATCCTCCAGTTCATCGGCACACACTTTATGGAGCACTTGTTGGGGGCCCTAATGCACAGGATCAATATGACGATGATATCTCGGATTATGTATCAAACGAAGTGGCGACTGATTATAATGCCGCCTTTACTGGAAATATCGCCAAAATGGTGCAGCTGTTTGGTCAAGGGCAATCAAAGCTGCCCAATTTCCCGCCTAAAGAACTAGTGGAGGATGAGTTTTTTGTAGAAGCAGCTGTGATGCATAACGATACAACATCTACTCAAGTGAAAGCAGTGCTATACAACAGGTCAGGCTGGCCGGCAAGAAGCAGTCAAACACTGTCCTTTAAATATTACGTTAATCTGAGTGAGGTCTTTGCAAAGGGGTTCACTGAAAAGGATATTCAAGTGACAGCAGCCTACAATGAAGGCGCTTCCTTATCACCTTTAAAGGTATATGACGCATCAAGCCGCGTCTATTTTGCAGAAATCGATTTTACAGGCGTAGCTATTTCTCCTAGGGGAGAATCTGAGCATAAGAAGGAAATACAATTTCGGTTATCTGCTCCAAATGGATCGAATATATGGGATGCCTCAAATGATTATTCCTATCAAGGATTAACATCCAATATGCAAAAAACAACGAAGATTCCTGTCTTTGACGATGGTGTTTTAGTATTTGGCATACTTCCAGACAAATAAAAAAACAATGATTTTATTGAAAGGGTGAAGGACTTGTCAAACAAAGAACGGTTTTTAACGCTTTATCATCAAATCAAAAGCGATGCGAATGGATATTTTTCACCAGAAGGAATTCCGTATCATTCAATTGAGACGCTCATTTGTGAAGCACCTGATTACGGACATATGACAACTTCAGAAGCGTATAGCTATTGGCTGTGGCTTGAGGTGCTGTACGGACATTACACAGGGGACTGGAGCAAATTAGAGGCAGCTTGGGACAATATGGAGAAGTACATCATCCCAGTCAATGAAGATGGACATGATGAGCAGCCGCATATGAACGCTTATAATCCGTCCAGCCCAGCCACATACGCAGCAGAGAAACCATTTCCGGATCAATATCCAAGCCAGCTGACCGGTGCTCGTCCTGCTGGTCAAGATCCAATTGATAGTGAATTGAAATCAACCTATGGGACGAATGAAACGTATTTAATGCACTGGCTCCTTGACGTAGATAACTGGTATGGCTATGGCAACTTGCTCAACCCATCACATACAGCCGCCTATGTGAACACATTCCAGCGTGGTCCGCAAGAATCTGTATGGGAGTCCATCCCTCATCCATCACAGGACGATAAATCTTTTGGTAAGCCGAATGAAGGCTTTATGAGCTTGTTCACAAAAGAAAATCAAGCTCCAGCTGCCCAGTGGCGCTATACGAATGCAACGGATGCTGATGCGCGTGCGATACAAGCGATGTATTGGGCAAAGGAGCTCGGCTATAATCAGTCAACTTATCTTGATAAAGCGAAAAAAATGGGGGATTTCCTCCGTTACGGTATGTACGATAAATATTTTCAAACGATTGGAAGCGGGAAGCAGGGGAATCCATATCCTGGAAACGGAAAGGGCGCCTGTCATTACTTAATGGCGTGGTATACCTCTTGGGGCGGAGGACTTGGGGAGTATGCAAACTGGTCATGGCGTATCGGAGCGAGCCATTGTCATCAGGGATATCAAAATCCTGTCGCCGCTTATGCTTTATCCTCTGATAAAGGAGGCTTAAAGCCATCTTCGTCAACAGGGGCAAGCGATTGGGAAAAAACCTTAAAGAGACAGCTTGAATTTTACGTATGGCTTCAATCGAAAGAAGGAGCCATAGCAGGAGGCGCAACCAATAGCTGGAATGGAGACTATAGCGCTTATCCAGCAGGAAGAAGTACTTTTTATGATATGGCATATGAAGATGCACCTGTTTACCTTGACCCGCCTTCAAATAACTGGTTTGGAATGCAGGCGTGGCCAATGGAGCGCGTAGCAGAGCTTTATTATATTTTTGTAAAAGATGGCGACAAAACATCTGAAAATGTCCAAATGGCCAAATCTGTCATAACAAAATGGGTCAGCTATGCCTTAGATTACATTTTTATCGGCAACCGTCCTGTGTCGGATGAAGAGGGTTATTTCTTAGATGAGCAAGGACAGAGAATTCTAGGGGGAACGAATGTTTCGGTTGCTACAACAAGTGCGCCTGGAGAGTTTTGGCTTCCTGGAAATATTGCTTGGAGCGGACAGCCTGATACTTGGAATGGGTTCCAGTCTGCAACAGGAAATCCAAATTTAACAGCTGTAACTAAAGATCCGACTCAGGATACGGGCGTATTAGGAAGTCTAGCCAAAACTTTGATATTCTTTGCTGCAGCCACAAAGCAGGAAACAGGTGATTATACAGCGCTTGGTGCAAGAGCGAAAGATGCAGCCGCGCAGCTCCTAGAGGTTGCATGGAATTACAATGATGGCGTCGGCATAGTGACAGAGGAAGATAGAGAAGACTATGACCGTTTCTTTAGAAAAGAAGTGTATTTCCCAAATGGATGGAATGGGACATTTGGTCAAGGAAATCAGATTCCTGGAGCCAGCACCATTCCTTCTGACCCGCAGCGAGGAGGGAATGGGGTCTATACGAGTTTTGCTGATCTTCGTCCGAAGATTAAACAAGATCCAGCATGGTCTTCACTCGAAAGTAAATATCAGTCTTCATTTAATGAAGCTACAGGCAAATGGGAGAATGGCGCACCAGTTTTCACTTATCACCGCTTCTGGTCTCAAGTGGATATGGCCACTGCCTATGCTGAATACCATCGTCTGATCAACTAAGAGGTTAAAATCAAGCTGCCGGCTTCTAGCCGGCAGTTTGATTAGTAATATCAATCCAATGAAGATAAGGGTGATTTCACATGGTCAAAGAAAGAAGCTTTCTTCATCATTCATTCAATAGAGGCGAAAATGGGCAGGAAAATCTGATGTGGAAAAAAGAGGCGGATGATCGAATCTCAGAGCATAGACAAAGAGATCTTGTGATCAACGTGACAAACGGCGAAAAAAAGCCAATAGCAGGTATAGAGGTTGAAATAAAGCAAATCAGACATGAATTCGCCTTTGGTTCAGCGATGAATGATCAAGTGTTATTTAATCAACAATATGCTGATTTTTTCGTAAAGCATTTTAATTGGGCTGTTTTTGAAAATGAAGCAAAATGGTATGCGAATGAGCCAGAAAGAGGGAAAATCACCTACGAAAAAGCAGATGCGATGTTGAATTTTGCAGATCGACATCAGCTTCCAGTGAGGGGGCACGCTTTATTTTGGGAGGTAGAGGATGCGAATCCAAGCTGGCTAAGGTCACTGCCGAATCACGAAGTATATGAAGCCATGAAAAACCGGCTTGAGCATGCGGGAAATCACTTTAAGGGAAGGTTCCGGCATTGGGATGTAAACAATGAAATGATGCATGGTTCATTTTTTAAAGATCGCTTTGGGAAAAATATTTGGAAGTGGATGTATGAAGAAACGAAAAAAATTGACCCTCAAGCACTATTGTTTGTGAATGATTATAATGTGATCTCTTATGGTGAACACCATGCCTATAAAGCGCATATCAATGAACTGCGTCAGTTAGGCGCACCTATTGAGGCGATTGGGGTTCAAGGCCATTTTGAAGAACGGGTCGATCCAGTCATTGTCAAAGAGAGGCTCGATGTGCTGGCTGAGCTTGGTCTTCCAATATGGGTCACAGAGTACGACTCTGTTCACCCTGACCCTAATAGAAGAGCGGATAACCTGGAAGCTTTATATCGCGTCGCATTTAGTCATCCAGCCGTAAAAGGAGTGCTGATGTGGGGATTTTGGGCAGGTGCCCATTGGAGAGGTGAACATGCAGCCATCGTGAATTATGATTGGTCTTTAAATGAAGCAGGACGACGTTATGAAAAGCTTCTAAATGAGTGGACGACCCAAAGAGTTGAAAAAACCGATGCTAATGGCCATGTGAAATGTCCAGCATTTCACGGAACATATGAGATTCGAATCGGTAAAGAAAATAAAATGCTCAAACAGCAGACGATTGAACTTGATTCAAATGAACAAACACCGTTTCAACTAGACGTAATCCTGCCTCAAGAAGGATAGAGATAGATTGTGAGGAGAATGTAAATGAAAAAGTGGGCTCAAAGAGTGTCTTGCTTCATACTTATAGCCGCTATATGGTCTGGCTGGTTTTCGCTTACGATGAAGGCCGCTGCTTATGTGCAGACGTCTGGTACACAATTTACGCTGAACAATCAACCATTTTACTTCGCCGGCACAAATAATTACTATTTCCATTATAAATCTAAAAAAATGGTAGATGCTGTGTTCGATGATATGAAAGCAATGAATTTAAAGGTCATACGAATTTGGGGCTTTCACGACGGGGCCCCTCAAGAAAACTCAGTCTTACAATCTAGTCCAGGCGTCTATGAAGAATCTGGTTTTCAAAAACTAGATTATGCGATTTATAAAGCAGGACAGGAAGGAATAAAGCTTGTGATCCCACTAGTGAACAATTGGGATGACTTTGGCGGTATGAATCAATATGTGAAGTGGTTCGGGGCAGGATCGCATGATGCCTTCTATACAGATCCTCGTATTCAAAAAGCTTACAAAAATTATGTGCGCTATGTATTAGAAAGAACCAATACGTATACAGGTGTTCAATATAAAGACGATCCAGCTATTATGACTTGGGAATTAGCCAACGAGCCGCGGATGCAGTCAGATCCAACGGGAAATGTACTAGTCAAATGGGCAGATGAAATGAGTACATGGATCAAATCGCTGGATCGTCACCATCTTGTTGCAGTAGGAGATGAAGGATTCTTTCGCATACCAGGACATGAAGATTGGTTTTACGGAGGAGGAGAAGGCGTCGATTGGGACCGTTTAACATCTCTTCCTAATATCGATTATGGAACCTATCATCTGTACCCAGATCACTGGAGCAAGTCTGCTGCCTGGGGAGTGAAATGGATCGAAGACCATATCACCCGCGGGAAGTCAATCGGAAAGCCAGTTGTGCTAGAAGAGTTTGGCTATCAAAATCAATCAGCTCGTCCTGACGTATATCAGAGCTGGCTGTCAGCGGTAGAGCGGCTCGGAGGGGCTGGCAGTCAATTTTGGATTTTAACAAGCATTCAGGACGATGACTCGCTCTATCCGGATTATGACGGTTTCCGCATTATAAAAGGAAGCAGGGAGGCAGCACTTATCAGTGAACATGCGAAAAGAATGAATGAAAAGAACCGATGACGAATGCCTGCTGAATAAGGAACTGTTTATATAGCTCACTCCAATTAGTAATTCTTACTTTTCAGACAGAATATTTATCACTTTTTCTATATTTAAATTTCTTGAAATATGAAGCGGTTATGAGACCAAGTTCCAGAAACGATCAAGAAGCAGAAGGTATTTATGAGATTTCGTTGAAAGGAAGGGGGTGGTTATATTTATTTTAATTCATAAAAAGGTATTTCCAATAACTTGACTAAATGGAAATTTAATTCTATACTCTGTAGTACAGAGTTCTTTGTGGAAGAGGAGTTTATTTATGTCTAATGAAAAATTTAATAATTCAGAAATATTAGAGAATTTATCTCATATCAAGACGATTACAAACTATAAAACAGAGTATTGTAAACAAACCAGTATTTATTTTATCATTTGGGGCCTTATTTGGATAATGGGATATTCAATACCTTTACTTTTTGCTCATTCTATAACTGCAGCTGTCTTTTGGCTTATTTTAGGCATTGCTGGCTGGGTTATCACTTTAACTACTTATTTTAAACAAAAGAAAATGATACCGATGCCCTTGTTTTTAAGAACTCAATTGCAATACACATGGCTTGGTATTGGAATCATTTTAGGTATCTTTATTTTTTTAATATGTGTTGGTTTATTACCATATACATTAAATAATTTACCCTTCTATGTTGTTTTATTGGTTTCCATCATGTATTTACTCTTAGGTATTGTTCTGGCTAAAGAGATCTTTATTATGGGGTTCTGGCTAAGTGTTTTAGGTGTAACTACATTTTTATTATTTCCTAGTTTAATGAACATTATCTTCGCTTTTATAGGTGGAGGAAGTTTGTTATTAACTGGTGTGATTTTAAAAAGAAAAGGACAAGGAAATGAGTAATGTCAATAGTTTAAATGATTTAATCCATCCAAAAGTTCGGTTAGGGATTATGAGTTTATTAATGATTTATGAAAAATGTGATTTTAGCTTCTTAAAAAGTTCTTTATCTGTAACAGATGGTAATTTGGGCTCGCATTTAAAAAAATTAGAGGAAGCAGGCTATGTGCTAATTACAAAGACCTTTGTGGATAAAAAACCAAAAACAATCGTTAGTATAACAGATTTGGGAGAGCAAGCCTACAAAGAATATTTGAGTGTTATTGAAGCCATTTTAAAAAATAAATGAGATGAAAGGAAAGGGTGCCGAATGTTGCAAATAGAAAACGTCAGTAAAAAATATGGAACTTCCCAAGCGTTAAGAAGTGTTACATTAACGATTCCAGAAGGAGTTTGTTATGGATTAATAGGTCCAAATGGGTCTGGTAAATCAACCTTGATGAAAATTATCTCTCACATCATTAAATCATATGAAGGCAAAGTTGAGCATGTTGGTGAATCTAAAAGTGCGCTCGGCTACATACCGCAAGACATCAGCTTAGAGGAAAAATTAACAGCTAAAGTAAATATGGAGTTTTTTGGACAAATTTATGGTTTAAAAGGGAAAACATTAGATGAAAGAGTAGAAAAGACACTAAAAGATGTAGGATTGTGGGAAAGAGCAAATGATATCGTTGAAAGCTTTTCAGGAGGAATGAAACGCCGTTTGAATATTGGCTGCGCTTTAATGCATGCTCCTAAGTTAATTCTTTTAGATGAACCGACAGTGGGGGTAGATCCTCAATCAAGACGTTATATTTTCGACATCATTAACAAATTGAAGGAAGAGGGAAGAACTATTATCTATGTTAGTCATTATATGGAGGAAATAGAGAGTTTATGTGATTATGTGGCTTTCATTGATAAAGGGAACATTGTTGAAGAAGGCAAAATAGATGAGCTTTTGAATCGTTACGCAGAAACATCAGTCTTTTTTGAATCTAAGATTCCTAATAAAACATTAACTAATCTCGGGTATGATTTTGTAACTTATCAAGGTGGAGTGTTAGTTAAAACTACAAAACCATTAGATACTTTAGAAGATTTGGCTAAACTGAGTAAGAAGGAATCATTGGTTCCCCAACAATTATCTTTGTACAGACCGAGACTTGAAGATGTCTTTTTTCAATTAACAGGAACAGATTTACGTGATCAATTACAATAAAAATGCCCTTTATGAATGAAAACCACTCTCGTATTTCAATGAAAATAACTTAAAAGAGTGACTGATGTAGAAAGAGCATAAATCTAACGAACAGAATTAATTTGTGTGTACCGTAGATTTAAAATCATAAGTAATTAGTCAACATTATTTGACTAATTCTAATTCGCCACATCCGCAAATGGTAAAATAAATAAAAAATGTGATTATTTAAGAGTTGTATAGAAGGGAATCAAATGAATATAACGGGAGTGATTTTTATGTGGCCACTAGTCCGCATCGAATCTATAAAACAGGTGAAAGATCGATCATTGTTGTTCTGGACCATTTTATTACCAGTTGCTTCAATTATTCTTTTAATAGAATTATTTACATCAGGTAGTTCTCAAGCACAAAAAACATTGGTTGCTTCTCAATCAGTGACAGGGATGAGCGTGTTTTTCTCCACATTTGTCATTATTTCAATTGTCATTAGTTTTGTAAAAGATCGTGAAAAAGGAATTGTGTCAAGGCTGGCAAGTACTCCTTTACAGCCGCATCATTTTTTTCTTGGAAAGTGCGTTCCGTTTTTTATCATTATCTTATTTCAAGTTTTGTTGTTAACCATTTTAGGGGTTTATTTATATGGTATTGAAATAACACAATACAGCTCGTATTTCTTAGTAGTTGTCCTATTATCAATGCAAGTGACTTCATGGGGAGTTGCCATCGCTGCATTTGCTAAAACTGAGAATACAGGCTTAGTGATGACAAACATGATTGCTTTAGGGACAGCAGTTGCTTGTGGTTTATGGACTCCATTTGATCAATTACCTAGTTATCTCAAAATAATTGGTATGCTCTTCCCGCAGTATTGGGCACATCAAGGCTTAGTGCAATCAGTATCAACACTACCAGGAGGAGAGAATTTGATCTTAGTAACAGCAGTCCTTATAGGCTATACACTGTTAGGGTTTATTCTTTCGTTGGTTGGCTATAAAAAATATATAAAGAGAGCCAGAGGCTAGTCACTAAAAATTTCAGCTAAATGTTATGCGCCGCCAAATCAATGCATGTATGCTGTCTGTAAAAAAAGGAGTGAGGCAATGTTAAGTGAAGAGTTAGAACTGTATGTTGAAAGTTGTTTTCGCCCATATAAAAAAGACAAAACATATGAAGAAAAGAAAAAAGAATTATTAGAGCTGCTTGGAAATGTTAAATTAAAACTCGAAAATGATGGATTAAAAGATGCAGAGGTTCAGGATATGCTTATTGAAAAGCTGAAATCAGGCGAAATAAGCATTGATAACCATACATTAGTAATTGATGATCATAACCGCGTAGAGCACGTGAAAAAAATATTTGTTAATGCTGATTTAGAATGGTTAACATTTATAAATGTTAAATATAAGTTGTGCGATTTTAAAGGACTATCGATTGTACAAAAAGTAATGAGCCATTCAGATTTTAATGGGTGTTATCTGAGAAAAGTTAATATTAGCCATTCTAAAATTTCCTCAACTACCTTTGAAAAGAGTGATTTGACTCAATCTCATTTTGAACATTGTGAGATAACGAATTCATCCTTATATGGCTGTCATTTACCCAACATTAGTATGGATGAATCATCTTTAATCAATGTTTTATTTGAAAATTGTTATTTTAAAAACATTTCTTTTGAGAATTCTAAATTAATCAATGTTAATTTTAAATCATGTACGATTAAAAAATTAAACTTTATTGGAGTGACAATGGATAAAATGACTTATCATATTTTAGAAGGAGAAGGGGCAGATTTAAGGGGTGTGGAAGTAATCGATATTTAATACAGCAGGGGCTATTGAGAAAAATCTCAATAGCCTTTTATTTTTGTTTTATTCACTATCTCTTGCTGCCCCAATAACATGATATGAAAGTTTAATGCAAGGTTTTCGTTAAGCAAAATAAATGTGGAGAACTTCTATTTTAAAATAAAAGATGCCCACCCACCCAGCTAAGTCTTCTTTGCTAGGTGGGCGAGCGATCTTTTCAATGATATGTCGAAAAACTAAAGTTGATTAGAAAGTTGAAGAACTTGAGATGATTGTTGTGCAAGTGCAGCGCGCAGCCATTGGTTCGAATAAATGTTGACCTTCCCCATGTACCTTAGCGGCCAAAGCAGTTGGGATTGTAATTTTAGTCATCTTTAGACCTCCTTATTTAAAATTTATCAACATAGATATGTAGTTGATATATTACATATGATGGTTCATAAGTCTTTATTTGTCAATGATTAAGTGTGAAAGTTTTATATTTTCTGAAAAGTCCGTTGATAACCCTGAAAAAGTGTGGTTTAATATGACTATGGAAAATAATACTATATTTAAAATTTTATGTATTTAAAGGGTTTATATGGTCTTAATGTTGTTTTTTTGATTGAAGGGCGGCGTTATTTTGGATCAAATATTTTGGGTATTTAGATATTAAGTTAATTAAATGTATGAAAAAAGTTGAGGTTACTATGTTATGAAGAACTCGAATAGAAGATTACTTTTTCTATTATAAGTTGATTCACTTAGATTTTAACCATTTTATCCCAATGTGATCGGGGAAGAGGGGGCTCTTTATGAGTATTCATTATGTCGGTATTAGAGAACCAATCAAAGCCTATTTAGAGAAGATGAAAGTTGAGTATGAAGACTATCCTGCTCAAGTAATCGATTTGGGCGGGGCTGTTAGTTATGACAAAGAATACTTTATAAATAATACTGATTTTCAAACGGAAACGATTATTTTATCTAATAGAAGGCATACTGTTGAGGATGAACTAGGTTCTCTTGAAAGTGAATTATTGAAAATCTATCAGAATAGCATACTTTATAGGACTTCACCGCTTGATATCAATATAGAACTTTATAGAGGATGGGCAGGTGCTACTGGTAAATTAATAACTGCATTTTCTCCCGAGGGAGTTAATTGGATCAATACAAAAGATGTTGTAAAGGCATGTTTAATCCCTAAAAAAGATGTTAGGAATCGTGCTGGAAAGGCATATGATTTAACAGGACCAGAGTTAGTAAGTATGAGTAGGCTGAAGGATATTTTTGAAGAGGATTTAAATATGAAAATTGAATTATATTGTAAAAGTAAAGAAGAGGTCATATCAATATTGTCCCAGAACAATATGCCTTTAGACGTATTAGAATGGTTAGTCGGTTTTCAAGAAGCTTCTTCTTCAAAACATTTACAGCCATTTACGAACACGCTTGAACAAATAATTGGTCACCCCCCAACTCGGGCCCAATTATCTAAAATACAAATTAATTATTCTTAAAGGAGGAATAATATATGTTTGTCAAAGACCAAGAAATGACGAGGTATAAATTAGCACCACACATTACGCTAGGTAAACTAGAAGACAGTTTGATTGGTTTAAAAGCGCAAACTGTCACCAAAATTGAAGGTGACGGAATTATTGAATTTATTCAAGAAATTTCTAATTATCTCACGGAAGATAATGGGGTTTCGATTAAAGAACTAGAGGAGAATTTCGAAGTAGAGAGTGATCAATTAAAACATGTCCTCGAATTTTTAGTTACAAACGGAATGTGTGTTAAGACGGATATGAACTTTGATTTGACGGCGCTTTTGTCTTATGAAAGAGCCGGTGGACAAGTATTGGTTGAAGATATACTAGATCGTTTAAAAACAGGAATTGTTGAAGTTATTACGCGAGATCATAATCCAGTTGCTGCTGAATTTATTCGTCATTTGCAAGAGGCAGGGCTACATGTAGTGCTTAAAGGAGAATTAAATAAGCAGCCGGATATCAGGGTTGCTATTGGCAACTCTCATTTAGACCCGATTTTTGAAGAAATAAATGATCTAGCATTAGAAGACCACATACCTTGGTTGAGCATTGTGCCATATGATGGACAGACATCTTGGGTAGGTCCATTTTTCATACCACATCAATCAGCTTGTTTACATTGCTATAACCTTCGAAAGTCAGCAAACTTTTCTGACGAAGTATTGCGTTCAGACTTAATGAAAATAAAGCCTATAAATCCTGAAAAGAAACCGGTTTATCATATGCCGATTCATTTAGTTCAAATCGGAATTGCAAGTAATTTAATTTTAGAATGGCTCACACTAAAAGATTACGCACCAAGTGCAATACCAGGTGGATTTACAACAATTAATTTAGATGATAAAGGTGTCTCATTTAATCATCATCGTGTCTATAGAGTACCTAGATGCCCGAAGTGTTCCCCAGCTGCAGATACAGGTTTTCCTCAAGTTTGGTTTCATGGTGAGGTGAATAATTAATTATGGCTAATAAATGGACAACGTTAGAAGAGTCATGGGAAATACTCGACCAATTGGCAGATCCTTATGTTGGGATAGTCCGTAGAGAGTATAGAAAACTCAGAGACGTTGATGATATATGGGGTCATTCATATGGAGCGCATGGTACAGACAGCAATATTTTATTTGGGGTACCGTCTAATTCATATAATGGGGGAGGATCTGCTAATCCAGCTGCAGCCAGATTAGCAGCTATAGGTGAAACGGTGGAAAGATATAGTGCCGCTTATTTACCTTTAAACTCTGATATTGTATGTTTTGGTACTCAAAAGGACTTAATCAATGAAGGCAAATCAGTAATTGGCTTTGATAAGTGGGAGATGTATGCTGTCACTCAATATGAAGACCCGAATTTTCCTCATGATAGATGGAATGAAGATACAAAATTATGGTGGAGAAAAGGTCATATTGCTGAAAATAATGAAGAAGTTTGGACGCCTGCTCAATTAATTCATATTGCAAACTATACTGAGTGGCCAGGAGACCCCAATATTGGTCATGCAACTAGTAATGGACTAGCTTGTGGTATTACATATCAAGAAGCGGCAATCTCAGGTTTATTTGAAACAATTGAAAGAGATGCATTTATGCTTACTTGGTACAATAAGTTAAGTTTACCGCAGATCGATATTAATACCTCACCTAGATTAAAACACTTCTATGAAAGATATATTAAACCTACTTCTCTTGATTTGCATTTAGTAGACATGAGCATTTTTTCTGGTGTTCCTACTATTTTGGCAGTGATAAGAAATCCTCATACAGATTTAGCTCCATTTGCTATTGGCGCGGCCTCTGCTCATTCAATTGAAAGAGCATGTGAGAAAGCTGCGATAGAGGGAATGTATACAAGAACTTGGGTAAAAACAGAACAACGATTAGGGAACGCCTTAGTGGATGTAGATTATCATCGAGATATTAACAGTTTTGAAGATCATATTAAACTCTATGCGGGAACAGCTATTGTGAAAGAAGCTGATTTTTTAACAGCAAGTGAGAAATTAGTGGACGTTAAAGACTATGCACCGTTTGATGATCGTTCTCCAGACATTCTATGGACTAACCTTGTCAGTC
Source organism: Bacillus sp. FSL L8-0654 (assembly GCF_038629965.1). Lineage (NCBI taxonomy): Bacteria > Bacillati > Bacillota > Bacilli > Caryophanales > Bacillaceae > Bacillus > Bacillus sp. FSL L8-0654. The sequence continues at coordinate 1,602,107 of NZ_CP152026.1, forward strand.
ATTTATCAAAACAAGGATATCATGTGGCAACTTTTGATTTAACCAGCCCTGATATAAAAGATGCTGGTGCCTATGTCGTAAAATCAATTATTCCTGGATATAAACCGATTGACGTTCTTTATAGAGGTAGAATGTTGGGCGGAGAACGAATTTTAAAACATTCTTATCATTTAGGTTTAGTAGATAAACCTTTTAAGTTAGAAGAACTGAATCCAATTCCGCATCCATTTCCTTAATATCGTAGAAAGGTGATTAAATATATGAATAGTATTGAAAGACATGCTACTAATTTGGCTGATGTTGTGTATGGAAACGAAGCATTACGGTTTGATGATCCTTCTGAAAATTGGTTTGAGGCAACAAAAATCTATAGGGGTTCAATGGCATGGGACGCACCCGGTGTTGCAGGGCTGCTGCGATCTCAAACTTTGCAAAAGATTGCTACACATGCAAGTAAAAGATTTGATGACCTGCCTTTAATTTTACTACCTAAACCATTAAATACAAATATATCTTTAGACGATGTCATTCAGGAACGAAGAAGTGCAGATTATTTTAGCGGGGGGAGTGTTTCATTAGAACAACTCTCAACAGTTTTACAGAAGAGTTATGGATTGGTAGAGCGTAAAGAAGGACCTAGACGCCCTATACCATCTGGCGGGGCACTTTATCCTCTAGATCTATTTATTGTAGCCAACAAAGTGGATTCTTTAGACAAAGGTATTTATCATTTCGATCCGTATAGAAAAGGATTGACTAAAATGGGTGATTACTCTGAAAAAGAATTTGAGAAAATAATGTTACAAGAAGAATCCGTTCAAGATTTTGCATTTGCCGTAGTCATTTCAGCGAATTTTTGGCGTTCTCGATTTAAGTATGGACATCGTTCTTATCGCTTCGTTTTTATGGAGGCAGGACATGTCATGCAAAATATGATTTTGCTATCTACTGCACAGAAGATTAATAGCCGACCATTCGGAGGGTTTATCGATGATGAGTTAATGGAACTGATCGGTGGATTTAATGGAGTAGATGACGCTCCAATTTATACATTGATTGCGGGTACTTAAATAGATGATTTCAATGGTAGCAGCTTTAGGGATCCTCCTTCACTTTTTGGGTCCCTTAAGCTCTAAAATGGTTATCAAAATCAAGAGAGATAAACCAATATCCGATCGAAAGTTAATAACATATATCACTCCTCAGAGGAGCTATGATGGATTCACGATAATCGGAGCTTCTATATGCTGTGGAGCATTTTCTCAAGAGCTCTTAGTTGAAATTTCTAATAATAAAAATGTGTATGGTATTTTATTCTTCTTTTTATTAGGTGTCCTATTACCGTCAGTTCTATGGAAATTAAAAAACAAAGTTGTTGCATTTAGAGGCAGATATGCTGTCAATGTTGATTCAATCTTTTTTCTTCCATTAACTGCTCTATCAGAAGAATTGATTTGGCGGTTCTTTCTTCCGTTATTATTACTAACAAATTCTGTGGAATCTGTGGCGGTATCGATTTGTATCAGTTCAATAGGATTTATCTTGCTGCATATACCAATAGGCGGTGTTAAGTCTATTGCTTATATGTCGCTTTTTACATTCATCACAGTTATTTCATACTTAACATTTGGTATTCTAGCAGCGATAGCATTTCATATTTCACATAATCTGTTCATTCATTTTTTTCAACCTCTCAAAATAAACAACTTCAAAACGAAACCTCCCGTATTATCTGAAACTGATTGGTGAGGCTTTTATAAAGGTGGTAAACCCTGTGATAATACTAGAAAAGATGAAAGAGCTTAAAGGAAAAAGAGCGCTGGCTCAGTCATGGTTTTTGGATCCAGAAAAAAGAAAAATAAGTTCAAATTATGATAATCGAGAAACGCCATTTACTCGATGTCTATCAGCTGAAACTTTCATTTCTTATTATCAACTAACATTCAAAAAAAAGCCTGCCTCTATTTTAGATATAGGATGTGGACAAGGGCAGATGCTTGAGTATTTATCTAAGCAATTACCTCTAGCTGATTTGACAGGAATTGATTCATCAGAGGAAGCCATACATTGTGCAAATCAATTGAATATAAAAGCTAATTTTATTTGTACAGATATCGAAAATTTTTCATCACATGCGAAAAGTTATGATGCGATTTTAATACATCTGTGTTTTGGGCTATTTGAAGATCCTGTAGCATTATTAGAACAGTTCCTTCCTTATTTATCAAATGAATCTATTATTTATATAGTTGATTTAAATCGAGATAGTATAGAAAGTGGAATGAGTTCAGTTCAGAACAAAGAAGAAGAACTGTATTTATATGATCAATATCACGCCTCATTGACATTATCTGAGTTCGAGCAGTTACTCACCTATATAACCCAACCTAGAAAAGATGTAAAGTATAAGATTGGTACTTCTATAATTGGAGGATTCAGCCCATTTAGTATGGAATTTTTATCGTTAATAGGAAATGAAAATTTACAGCACACCTTAAGGCAGGTTCCAGATGAACATAGCAGTTCAGCACAGAAGACACCTTTACTTTTACATGCATGGCTGATTAAACAGTCTGGATACATTCATTCCATATAAACATGATTCTTTCTCTATGTATAATATGAAGGTTATCCGTTTAGTCTCTGCCTGCTTTTCGGGGAGTTCAATATGAATGATTTTTAAATTGCGATTCCCTAAAAATGAGAACGCGTTTCTCTGAAGTGAAGGAGAATGGCAGTGTGATTAAAATTGAACTGCTTATTTCTTTAACGTTGAAGTACTTATCCATTAGGGGGTTTTGAGAAAGTGGAAAGTGAAGGCTGTTTACTGATACACTCTTTGCTTCTATATGAATAACCATACTGTGTCATACAAAGTTTTTTGGAATTAGAGATGACTTAGTGTAGATGTTACTTTCTTTCATAGGGAGCTCTGTTGTTCGCTCATTGTATTCAGGTGCATTATTATCAGTCCGCTCTGTTCATAGTGGCTTTCCGTTTATATATAAAGGAAGAGAGAGGTATTAATGGTACTGAACATGCTGCATTAATCGATAAGCGAGTACCTATTATAAGGAGGAACTTCATTTGCATAAAAAAATTGGATATGGTATAGTCTTTATGGAAATGCTAACGATTACCGAGACAAGAGTGGGGAAACCCGCTCTTTTGTATTGAACAGGCAATTTTTGTCTCGACATTATTCATCCGTTTTCTGCTCCCCCTGCTCACATAAAGCAGGGTTTTTATGCAGAATGATTGATAAGAGCGTTTATCGAAAGCACAAGGAGGAAGAGAATGAGCAAAAAAGTAGTGGATGTCGTAAGCGAAATGGTGCAGCCAATTTTAGATGGCTTACAGCTTGAACTCGTTGATGTTGAATTTGTCAAAGAGGGTCAAAACTGGTTCCTTCGCGTGTTTATTGACTCTGATAAAGGTGTCGATATCGAAGAGTGTGCCAAAGTGAGCGAAGCCTTGAGCGAAAAGCTTGATGAGGCAGATCCGATTAGCCAAAACTACTTTCTTGAAGTGTCCTCTCCTGGAGCGGAGCGCCCATTAAAGAAAAAAGCTGATTTTGAAAAAGCACTTGGAAAAAATGTTTTCATGAAAACATATGAACCAATTGATGGTGAAAAAGCATTTGAAGGTGAGCTTACAAGCTTTGATGGTGAGATTGCAACAGTGACAGTGAAGATCAAGACAAGAAAGAAAGAGATCAATATTCCATACGAGAAAATAGCTAACGCAAGATTAGCAGTTTCGTTCAATTAACCTTTTCATTGATATAAGGGGGAACCATAAAAATGAGTAGTGAGTTGTTAGATGCCCTGACTGTTCTTGAGAAAGAGAAGGGTATTAGTAAAGAAATTATAATTGAAGCGATAGAAGCTGCACTCATTTCTGCATATAAGCGTAATTTTAATCAAGCACAAAATGTTCGTGTTGATTTAAACCGCGAAACGGGAACGATTCGTGTGTTCGCAAGAAAAGATGTTGTAGATGAAGTGTATGATTCTCGCCTTGAAATCTCTGTAGATGATGCAGCCAATATTAACCCGAATTACATGGTTGGTGACGTCGTTGAGATTGAAGTCACACCAAAAGACTTTGGACGTATTGCAGCTCAGACAGCGAAACAAGTTGTGACGCAGCGTGTGAGAGAAGCAGAGCGTGGTGTTATCTACACTGAGTTCATCGACCGCGAGGAAGACATTATGACGGGAATCGTTCAGCGGATTGACAGTAAATTTATTTACGTGTCACTTGGCAAAATTGAAGCCCTTCTTCCTGTCAATGAACAAATGCCAAATGAAGAATACAAACCGCATGACCGCATTAAAGTGTTCATTACAAAAGTAGAAAAAACAACAAAAGGACCACAAATTTATGTGTCTAGAACACATCCAGGTCTTTTAAAGCGTTTATTTGAAATTGAAGTGCCAGAAATTTATGATGGTACTGTAGAGCTTAAATCGGTTGCTAGAGAAGCTGGGGACCGTTCTAAAATATCTGTTCGTACAGATGATCCTGATGTTGATCCAGTTGGCTCCTGTGTTGGTCCAAAGGGCCAGCGTGTACAAGCAATTGTCAACGAGCTAAAAGGCGAAAAGATTGACATTGTTCATTGGTCTAATGACCCGGTTGAATTTGTTGCCAATGCGCTGAGTCCATCAAAAGTACTTGATGTCATTGTGAATGAAGAAGACAAGGCGACAACAGTTATTGTCCCTGATTATCAGCTGTCATTAGCGATTGGTAAAAGAGGTCAAAATGCCCGCCTTGCAGCGAAGCTGACCAGCTGGAAAATCGATATTAAAAGCGAAACAGATGCAAGGGAACTCGGTATTTTCCCAAGAACTGAAGACTCTGAATCTCTTTTCTTAGAGGCTGAACCAGTAGCTGAGGAATCTGACGAATAAGAGGTGATATTAAAGGTGAAAAGCCGAAAAAAAATCCCGCTTAGAAAATGCGTCGTGACGGGAGAAATGAAACCAAAGAAAGAACTGATCCGTGTTGTTCGTTCTAAAGAAGGAGAAGTGTCTGTTGACGCTACCGGAAAAATGAACGGACGCGGAGCTTACCTTTCTCTCGATAAAGAAACCATTCTTGCGGCAAAGAACAAACGCAGTTTACAGCAGCAATTTCAGACACAGATTGACGAACACATATTTGAAGAATTACTAGAACTAGCTGAAAAGGTGAAAAAACCTAATGAATGAATCTGAATGGTATCCTTTGCTTGGTCTAGCAAATCGAGCTCGTAAAGTCGTGTCAGGAGAAGATCTGGTGATCAAAGAAATTAGACATGCGCGTGCTAAGCTGGTTCTTCTTGCAGCAGATGCCTCATCTAACACAGAGAAAAAGGTATCTGACAAATGCAAATTTTATAATGTTCCGGTTAGAAAAGTTGAAGACCGTTCCGTTCTCGGACGTTCTATTGGGAAAGAAGCTCGCGTAGTTGTCGCTGTCACTGACCAAGGCTTCGCTAAGAAGCTCATAAGCTTGCTCGATTAATTTATTTGGGGGTGAACGAATGGCTAAAGTGAGAGTATATGAATACGCAAAAGCCATAGATGTTTCAAGTAAAGATATTATAGCAGCGCTTAAGGATATGAACGTGGAAGTGAACAACCACATGGCGACGCTTGAAGACGACACTGTGAAAAAGCTAGACGCTATCTATAAAAAAGCCAAAGCAAAAGAGACAGCTAACGAGAAACCCGCAGAACAAAAAAAACAATCATCTAACAAAAACAATGATAGAAAGAAGAATGACGTGCAGAATAATCAATTTAATAAAAACAAAAAAAACAACAACCAAAATAAAAACAAAAACAAACGCGGTGGAAATAACAAACCGCAGCATCAGCAAGCTAGACCTGTAAAGCCTAAAAAAGAGCTTCCTGAAAAAATTGAATTTACAAATTCAATGACTGTCGGCCAGCTGGCTGATGAGCTAGGAAAAGAAACAGCTGAAATCATCAAAAAGCTGATGATGCTAGGTGTCATGGCAACGATCAACCAAGAGCTTGATAAAGATACAGTTGAGTTAATCGCTTCTGAATATGGTGTTCCAGTTGAGGAAGTCATCATTTTAGAAGAAACTGAACTTGAAAAGTATGAAGTTGAAGATAAAGAAGAAGATATGCAAGTACGCCCTCCAGTTGTAACGATCATGGGACACGTTGACCACGGGAAAACAACTCTTCTTGACAGCATCCGTAAGACAAAAGTCGTCGAAGGCGAAGCAGGTGGAATCACGCAGCATATCGGTGCATACCAAATCGAAGAAAATGGCAAAAAAATTACGTTCCTTGATACACCTGGACACGCAGCATTTACAACGATGCGTGCACGTGGTGCCGAAGTAACGGATACAACAATTCTAGTCGTTGCAGCAGATGATGGCGTCATGCCGCAAACAATTGAAGCGATTAACCATGCGAAAGCGGCAGAAGTGCCAATCATTGTCGCTGTGAACAAAATTGACAAACCAACAGCGAACCCTGACCGCGTGATGCAGGAATTAACTGAGCATGGTCTTGTACCAGAAGCTTGGGGCGGCGAAACCATTTTCGTTCCACTATCTGCGAAAACAGGTGAAGGCATCGACGAATTGATCGAAATGATCCTTCTTGTCAGCGAAGTTGCAGAACTGAAAGCCAACCCAAATCGTGCGGCAAAAGGGACTGTCATCGAGGCTGAGCTTGATAAAGGAAGAGGTTCTGTTGCAACCCTTCTTGTTCAAACAGGTACACTTCAAGTAGGTGACCCAATCGTTGTCGGAAATACATTTGGCCGTGTACGTGCAATGGTCAATGACATCGGCCGCCGCGTGAAAACAGCAGGACCATCTACACCTGTTGAAATCACTGGTTTAAACGATGTACCGAATGCAGGGGATCAGTTCCTCGTATTCAAAGATGAAAAAACAGCTCGTCAAGTCGGTGAGGCGCGTGCTTCTAAACAGCTGGACGAACAGCGTTCAGATAAAGCAAAATTATCTCTAGACGACCTATTTGAGCAAATCAAACAAGGTGACGTAAAAGATATCAACTTGATCGTGAAAGCAGACGTACAAGGCTCTGCTGAAGCATTAACGGCAGCTCTTCAAAAAATTGAGGTCGAAGGCGTAAAAGTGAAAATCATCCATACGGGTGTTGGAGCGATTACGGAATCAGATATCATTTTAGCAAGTGCTTCTAATGCCATCGTGATTGGCTTTAACGTACGTCCTGATGGAAATGCGAAGAGCACAGCTGAGACTGAGAACGTTGATATCCGCTTGCACCGCATTATCTATAAAGTCATCGATGAAATTGAAGCTGCGATGAAAGGAATGCTTGACCCTGAATATGAAGAAAAAGTTATCGGTCAAGTTGAAGTTCGTCAAACGTTCAAAGTATCTAAAATCGGTACAATTGCTGGCGGCTATGTAACTGAAGGAACGATTACAAGAGATAGCGGAATCCGCTTAATCCGTGACGGCGTCGTTATTTTTGAAGGCGAAGTTGACGTGTTAAAACGATTTAAAGATGATGTGAAAGAAGTTTCACAAGGCTATGAATGTGGTATTACCATAAAGAAATACAATGATATCCGTGAAGGTGATGTCATGGAATCATTCGTTATGCAAGAAATCGAAAGAAAATGATCGGTTATACCGAATGTGAGTGCATGATCTATGATGCATCCTCACTGAAGGAAAAACGTGCGGTTCTTCAGCGAATATTGACAAGAACGCGTCATAAATTCAATGTAACCATTGCTGAAATGGATTACCAGGATACATGGCAGCGTACATCAATTGGAATCGCCGTGATTTCCTCATCTCGGGTTCAAGTGGAAAAGGAGCTTCAGCGTGTATTAGGCTTTATCGATTCTTTTCCTGAAATTGAACGAACGATCACGAAAACTGAGTGGTTTTAATTAGAGGTGATAAGATCATGAGTATGAGAGCAACCCGTGTGGGTGAGCAAATGAAAAAAGAATTGGGCGACATCTTAGGCAGAAAGCTAAAAGATCCAAGAATCGGCTTTTTGACTGTAACCGATGTCGAAGTATCCGGTGATTTGCAAATTGCCAAAGTCTACATTTCTGTTCTTGGCGACGAGAAGAAAAGAGAGGAAACCTTAAAAGGTCTTGCAAAGGCTAAAGGGTATATCCGCTCTGAAATTGGCAATCGAATCAGACTTCGCAAAACACCAGAACTGCATTTTGAATTCGACGAATCCGTAGACTACGGAAACCGAATTGAAAGCCTGATTGCTGAGTTAAACACAAAAGATCACGAATAAGACGTTGAAATAAGGATAGGCGATGATCGTCTGTCCTTTTTCATCGTTTATGAAAGGAGAGAACGCAGATGATAAATGGTGTTCTTTTATTACATAAAGAAAGAGGCATGACCTCACACGACTGTGTGTTTAAAGTAAGAAAAATTTTACACACAAAAAAAGTCGGCCATACAGGCACCCTCGACCCAGAGGTTTCAGGTGTTCTGCCTATTTGTATCGGAAGAGCAACGAAGATTGTAGAATACTTAACAGATAAATCGAAAACATACGATGCAGAAATCACGATTGGCTTTTCTACAACAACAGAAGACCAAACAGGTGAGATCGTAGAAGAAAAAAAGGTGGAAAAACCGATCTCAGAAAAAGAAATTGATGCGGCGCTGAAGCAGTTTGAAGGAACCATTGAACAAATTCCTCCCATGTTTTCTGCTGTGAAAATTGGCGGGAAAAAGCTCTATGAGTATGCAAGAGAGGGCATTGAAATTGAGCGGCCAAGCCGAGAAATTACTATTCACCGTATCGAGCGGACTACACCTGTCACATATGAGGATGGCAGCGTGTCATTTAGGTTTACTGTTCTATGCTCAAAGGGAACGTATGTGAGGACCTTAGCGGTTGATATCGGGAAGAAACTAGGGTTTCCAGCCCACATGTCACATCTTATTCGTACGGGGTCTGGTGATTTTACACTTGATGAATGTATTACGCTGGATGAGCTGCAAGATATAAGCGAGGAAGGAACTGTAGATGAGCACCTTGTCCCGATCGAGCGTGCGCTCAATCATTTGCCGAAATGGGAGATAAATGATACATTAGCAAGTAAAGTGGAAAACGGTGCAGTCCTGCCAATGCCTGATGAATTTGCTCATTTCGCAGAGGAGGATCGTGTCGCTGTTTTTGCTCCTTCAGGTCGTTGTCTGGCAATATATATGAAGCACCCGACCAAACAGAACCTGATGAAGCCGGCGAAGATCTTATCTCAGGACAAGCAATCTTAAAGAAAAGGTGACATCTCGTGAAGACTATACATATTTCACACCCACATACATTGAATCAAAAGGATCAAGTCCCGTCTGTCATGGCTTTAGGGTACTTTGACGGTGTTCACCTCGGGCATCAAAAAGTCATTGACGAAGCGAAAAGCATTGCGAAAAAAGAAGGATTGGCCTTAGCAGTCATGACCTTTCATCCGCATCCATCACATGTTTTGCAAAAGGCACGGGAACCAAAAGACTTAATTACACCGCTTGAGGATAAAATTGATTTTATCGAACAGCTGGGCGCTGACTATTTATACATCGTACAATTCAGCGAGAGCTTTGCAGCTCTATCTCCTCAAGAGTTTGTGGATCAATATTTGGATGAATTGAATGTGAAGCACGCAGTAGCGGGGTTTGATTTTACGTTTGGCCGTTTTGGTGCAGGCACAATGGAAACGTTCGATGAATACGGAAAAGGCCGTATCACGGCAACCATCGTACCTAAGCTGTCCAATCAAGACCGAAAAGTCAGTTCCACTCTCATCCGTTCCGCATTAAAAAATGGGGATGTTGAATATGTGAGCGAGCTTTTAGGAAAACCTTATCAGCTTCGCGGCATTGTCATCCATGGAGACAAACGCGGACGGACGATCGGATTTCCGACAGCTAATGTCGGCTTATCTGCTGAATACATTATTCCGCCAACAGGGGTATATGCAGTAAGAGCAGAAGTAAAAGGTAAAGTATATGACGGCGTTTGTAATGTCGGCTATAAACCAACATTTTATGAAAAACGTCCTGATCAGCCTGCCATTGAAGTAAACCTTTTTGATTTTAACGAAGAAATATATGGCCAGCCGATTAAATTACAATGGTTCAAGCGCATTCGCAGTGAACGAAAATTTAACGGAATCCAGGAGCTGACGGCTCAAATCAGTCAAGATAAAGAAGAAGCGATTCAGTTTTTTCAAGATCAGCTCAAGCAAACAAAAAAATCATAGAAAAACTGCTCTACCATTTGCAAATTCAGCATATTTTTAGTATGATTATTCCTGTAGCTTTAAAACCACTTACTTGGCAGGCCGACTTCACCGACGGTTGCGAGGTAGATGGGGCTAACATGATTTGGAGGTGAAACAGGATGGCTATTACTCAAGAGCGTAAAACGCAATTAATTAATGAGTTCAAAACACACGAATCTGATACTGGATCTCCAGAAGTTCAGATCGCTGTCCTAACAGAATCAATTAACAACTTGAACGAGCATTTACGTACTCATAAGAAAGATCACCACTCACGTCGCGGTCTTTTGAAAATGGTAGGTAGACGTCGTAATCTTCTTACGTATCTACGTAATAAAGACGTAACTCGTTACCGTGAGTTAATTAACAAACTAGGCTTACGTCGATAATCGTAAAAAGCGGGAGGATTCCCGCTTTTTTATCGTATAATCACTAATATTTTATGGTTAAAATGTTGAAAGAATGGCAAAAACCCTTCTACATACAGCTTTCACATTGATATGTGAAAATCATTTTGTTCATAATAAGAACTAACTAAAACTTTACGATAAGAGAGGAGTTTATCTCAGAATGGGACAAGAGAAACATGTCTTCACCATAGACTGGGCTGGACGTCAACTGACAGTTGAAACTGGCCAGCTTGCAAAGCAAGCAAACGGAGCGGTCCTCGTACGCTACGGAGATACGGCTGTGCTTAGCTCAGCAACAGCTTCTAAAGAACCAAAACCACTTGATTTCTTCCCGCTCACTGTGAACTACGAAGAAAGACTATACGCAGTAGGTAAAATTCCTGGCGGCTTCATTAAAAGAGAAGGCCGTCCAAGTGAAAAGGCGATCCTTGCCAGCCGCTTAATTGACAGACCAATTCGTCCGCTGTTTGCAGATGGATTTAGAAACGAAGTACAAGTCATTAGTATCGTCATGAGTGTGGATCAAGATTGCTCATCTGAAATGGCTGCAATGTTTGGCTCATCTTTAGCTTTATGTGTGTCTGACATTCCATTTGAGGGACCAATCGCCGGCGTTACAGTAGGACGAGTGGATGGAAAGCTGATTATTAACCCGAATGTGGAGCAGCTTGAACAAAGTGACATCAATCTTGTGGTTGCCGGAACAAAAGATGCGATCAACATGGTAGAAGCTGGTGCTGATGAAGTACCGGAAGAAACAATGCTTGAAGCGATCATGTACGGTCACCAAGAGATCAAACGCTTAATCGAATTCCAAGAAGAAATTGTGAAGGCAGTCGGTAAGGAAAAAATCGATATTCCTTTATATGAAGTAGATCAAACGTTAGCAGACGAAGTAAAAGCACTTGCTGAAGCTGACCTGCTGAAAGCGATTCAAGTACATGAGAAGCATGCGCGTGAGGATGCAATCAGTGCTGTGAAAAAAGCTGTAGTTGAGAAGTTTGAAGCAGAAGAACGTGACGAAGCAACGATTAAACAAGCGAAAGATGTATTAAACAAGCTTGTCAAAAACGAAGTTCGCCGTCTGATCACTGAAGAGAAAGTACGTCCAGATGGACGCGGCGTAGATCAAATCCGTCCACTTTCTTCAGAAGTAGGACTTCTGCCAAGAACGCACGGTTCAGGCCTATTTACAAGAGGACAAACACAGGCGCTCAGTATTTGTACATTAGGTGCACTTGGTGATGTGCAAATTCTTGATGGTTTAGGTGTTGAAGAATCAAAACGCTTCATGCACCATTACAACTTCCCGCAATTCAGTGTTGGCGAGACAGGTCCAATGCGTGGTCCAGGCCGTCGTGAGATCGGACATGGTGCACTAGGTGAACGTGCACTAGAACCAGTCATTCCATCCGAAAAAGATTTCCCTTATACGGTTCGCCTCGTTTCAGAGGTATTAGAATCTAACGGATCTACTTCACAAGCAAGTATTTGCGCAAGCACACTTGCGATGATGGATGCCGGTGTTCCAATTAAAGCACCAGTTGCAGGGATTGCAATGGGACTTGTGAAATCTGGTGAATACTACACAGTGCTGACAGACATTCAAGGAATGGAAGATGCACTTGGAGATATGGACTTTAAAGTTGCAGGTACATCAAAAGGTGTAACAGCCCTTCAAATGGACATCAAAATCGATGGTCTATCAAAAGACATCTTAGAAGAGGCTCTTCAACAAGCGAAAAAAGGAAGAATGGAAATTTTAGACAGTATGCTGTCAACAATTCCTGCTTCTAGAGGAGAATTGTCTCGTTATGCACCTAAAATCTTAACGATGACAATCAATCCGGATAAAATTCGCGATGTCATTGGACCAAGCGGTAAACAAATCAATAAAATCATTGAAGATACCGGTGTGAAAATCGATATTGAACAAGATGGTACAATCTTTATTTCTTCTACAGAAGAAGATATGAACCAAAAAGCGAAGAAAATTATTGAAGATCTTGTGAGAGAAGTTGAAGTAGGACAGCTTTACTTAGGTAAAGTCAAACGCATTGAAAAATTCGGTGCCTTCCTTGAAATCTTCAGTGGAAAAGATGGACTTGTTCATATTTCTGAGCTTGCGCTTGAGCGTGTGGGCAAAGTAGAAGATGTCGTGAAACTTGGCGATGAATTACTTGTCAAAGTCACTGAAATCGATAAACAAGGCCGTGTGAACCTTTCTCGGAAAGCTGTTTTACGTGAAGAGAAGGAAAAAGAAGAAAAGCAGTCTTAATGAGATCAAATAAAATGTGTTAGAAGCCAGGTATCCGTGCCAGGCTTCTTTCTTTTCTTGCGCTAACAATAGTTCTAGCTTGTTTCTCCCCATCATAATTTGTGATATAGGGGAGGGACAACCATTGAAAAAAACGTTACCATTCATTGTGTTTGTATTTTTACTGCTCGTGTCTTATCAAACGATGAAGCAGCCGGCTGCTGTTACATATATTGAATCAATGAAAGAGCATGCCGAGGTTGCATCTGTGTCAAAAGATATTTTATATCAGGAGATTGAATCGAAGTCTTCTGACTATGAAGTAAAGGCGCAAAATGCTAAGATTGATAAAGTGTGGAAAAAGATGCCTGGCTTAAATGGACAGACAGTTGATATCGATGCCTCTTATGAAAAAATGAAGAAACAGGGGTCATTCGATGAAAAGCTGCTTGTTTTCAATGAAACAAAACCATCTACTCATTTACATGAGCTTGGGGCAGAGCCCATTTATAAGGGACATCCAGATAAAAAAATGAATGCATTCCTCATCAACGTAGCTTGGGGTGATGAGCATTTAATCAACATGTTAAAGACGCTGGAAAAGCATCAAGTCAAGGCGACCTTTTTCTTAGAAGGCAAATGGGTGAAAAAAAGCACAGAGCTTGCTAAAAAAATCGCGGCAGATGGTCATGAAATTGGAAATCATTCATACAATCACCCAGATATGCGCACACTGACAAGAGAACGAGCATTAGAGCAGATAACGAAAACAAATCGCCAAATTGAAGAATCCCTTGGGAAGAAACCAAAATGGTTTGCGCCTCCAAGCGGCAGCTTTAAAGAAGAAACAGTCAAGCTTGCCAAACAAGAAGGCATGGAAACCATTATGTGGACAGTAGACACCATCGACTGGCAAAAACCATCCCCGGCTATTTTACAAAAGCGGGTGCTTGGGAAAATTCACAATGGGGCGATGATATTAATGCATCCAACAGATGCAACAGCGAAAAGTCTTGACGCACTTATCACTCAAATTAAAGAAAGAGGATATGAATTAGGGACGGTTTCTGACCTCCTAAGTGAAAAAAGACATCCGTGATGCGATCTGTTTGTTGAATAGGAGGAGCAAAACTTGGTCAAAACGTATACATGCCAAAACGGAGTAAGAATTGTACTCGAAAACAATCCTACTGTAAGGTCTGTCGCAATTGGCGTCTGGATTGGAACAGGCTCTAGACATGAGACACCTGAAATTAATGGAATCTCACACTTTTTAGAGCATATGTTCTTTAAAGGAACAAAGACAAGATCTGCACGTGATATCGCAGAATCCTTTGACCGCATTGGTGGTCAGGTGAATGCCTTTACATCAAAAGAATACACTTGCTACTATGCGAAGGTGCTTGATTCACATGCTGGCTACGCCCTCGATGTATTAAGCGACATGTTCTTTCACTCAGCTTTTGATGAAGAAGAGCTGAAAAAAGAAAAAAATGTGGTGTACGAAGAAATTAAAATGTATGAGGATACTCCTGATGACATCGTTCATGATTTATTAAGCAAAGCCATTTATGGTGATCATTCATTAGGATATCCGATTTTAGGAACAGAGGAAACACTCTCAACCTTTAACGGAGACTCACTTAGAAAATACATGGATGAATTCTATACCCCGGACCGCGTCGTGATCTCAGTTGCAGGGAACGTAGATGAGACCTTTATTCGCGAGGTTGAAAAGCTGTTCGGTTCTTATGAAGGAAAAGGGAAAAAGCAGCCTGTAGAAGCTCCAGCATTTCATTATGGCAAGCTCACACGCAAAAAGGAAACGGAACAAGCGCACCTATGCCTGGGCTTTAATGGCCTTCCAGCTGGAGATAAGGGCATCTATGACTTAATCGTCTTAAATAATGTTCTTGGCGGAAGCATGAGCAGCCGATTATTCCAAGATGTAAGAGAGGACAAAGGACTTGCTTATTCCGTCTTCAGCTATCACAGTTCATTTGCAGATAATGGAATGCTGACGATTTATGGCGGAACTGGAGCGAAACAGCTAAACCTGCTCTCTGAGACCATCTTACAAACATTAGACGTCTTAAAACGTGAGGGAATCACGCAGAAAGAACTAGAGAACTCTAAGGAGCAAATGAAAGGCAACCTTATGCTCAGCCTTGAAAGCACAAACAGCAAAATGAGCCGAAACGGTAAAAATGAACTGCTCCTTGGCAAACATCGGACACTCGATGAAATTATTGATGAAATCAACAGCGTCACATTAGACGGCGTGAATAACTTATCTAAACGCATTTTTACAGAAGATTATGCGCTCTCGCTTATTAGTCCGACGGGTGATCAGCCATCATAATGTAAACAACACGGCAGACTCAAAAAAGTCTGCCGTTTTATTGTAGGTAAAGAAGAAAGGGGTTCTGCTTTCATGAAACATGAAAAGCTGAAACAGCTCTCTCCACTTCTGACACAAGCTATTTCTTTCCAAGCCATGACATCTGGTTTTTCGGGAGATCGCACCTTTTTGGTTACAATATCATCTAGTGAAAAGCTGGTGCTTAAGTTATCAGACATTCAAACGTATTCGCGCTATAAAAGAAAAGCATTATTTCAGCGGAATTTAAAAGATCGAGGGGTTCTTTGTTCTGAAGTGATTGAGATTGGAATGAGTGCTGAACTAAACTGTACCTATCGTATTTTCTCCTTTATCGAAGGCGAGAATGCTAGAGACTCCATCCATCTACTTACAAATGAAGAGCAGTATGAAATCGGGAGGCGGGCAGCGCGAGAGCTAAGTTTGATGCATACATGCCGTGCACCTTCTCATGTTCGTCCGTGGGATGAGAAAGTCATGGCAAAACATGAACGGTATGTACATGCCTATCAATCAAGTGGCGTGACGTTTTCCAATGATCAGTTTGTATTAGATTTTATCAAGTCGCATGTTGATGCGGTAAAAGAGAGGCCTAACCAGTTCCAGCATGATGATTTTCATTTAGGGAATATCATCATACAAGGTAATCAATATGCCGGTGTGATTGATTTCGATCAATCCGACTGGGGCGACCCGGTTCATGACTTTTATAAATTGTCCTTATTTAGTCGAGAAAGCAGCATTCCGTTCTCAGCTGGACAACTGGATCAATACGTGAGTACGCAGTCAACAAACGATTTTTGGCTTCTTTTTTCCATCTATACAGCAATGAGCTGCTTTTCATCTATCATCTGGACGCTTTCCTATGATCCGCGACATGTAAAAGACATGGTGAAACGAGTGGAGAGAATGCTAAAAGATCATAATTGCTTTCATCAACTTAAGCCTGTTTGGTATACCAACTCACATCATACATAACTTGAAAAGAGCAGGACGGTCTATTTCTTCCTTTTGCTGCATATATGATACGGAAGGGAAGTGATGCGATTTTGAGGCTGAGTGAACTGTCAGGAAAAGAGATCGTCGATATTAAAAGAGCGGAGCGGCTTGGCGTGCTTGGACAAACCGACCTTGAAATCAATGAACAGGACGGTCAAATTACAGCACTCATTATACCTTCCGTGAAGTGGTTTGGCTTTCGAAAACAAGGAAATGACATCCGCGTCCCGTGGAATCACATTCAAAAAATAGGATCAGATATGATCATTCTCGATGTGCCTGAAGAACTTCAGCTGCACGGAGAAAAAGAGCACCCGCAATAATGGGTGCTCTTTTTCTTTTCTCTCTCTGATTTGTTCACAGGCTGAATCCTCTCCTCATATGCTGAAAGGGAGATTCAGAAAATATTACAGACTTTTTTAAATAAAGAAGGTGAACGGTCAGTATGTTGAGCGGTTTAACGGTTGCGGTGATCGGGGGAGATGCAAGGCAGCTTGAAATTATTCGCAAGTTGTCACAGCAGCATGCCAAAGTATTTTTGGTTGGATTTGACCAGCTGGATCATGGATTTATCGGTGCTGAAAAGCTGAAAATGTCTGAACTTCCATTCGAACAAGTAGACAGTATGATCCTGCCAGTATCTGGGACAACGGATGAAGGCGCTGTTGCTACAGTTTTTTCAAACGAGCAGGTTTTGCTGGAAGCTAAATATTTAGAAAGAACCCCTGCCCATTGTATCTTGTACTCAGGTATTTCAAATACGTACTTAGACAATCTGGCAAAGCAGGTGAACCGGAAGCTTGTGAAGCTGTTTGAGCGAGATGATATTGCCATATATAACTCTATTCCAACAGTTGAAGGAATTATCATGATGGCCATTCAGCAAACGGACTATACGATTCACGGGTCTCATGTCGCTGTTCTCGGACTTGGAAGAACAGGACTCACCATTGCCCGCACATTTCGGGCACTAGGGGCAGACGTAAAAGTAGGGGCGGCAGACACAGCACATTTAGCGCGGGCATTTGAGATGGGGCTTAATCCATTTTCAATGGACCAGTTAAAAGAGGAAGTAACGGATGTTGATATTATCATCAATACCATTCCAAGTCTTGTATTAGATTCATCTGTCATCGTCAGCATGACACCAAAGACACTCATTTTGGATATCGCCTCACGCCCAGGCGGAACAGACTTTGACTTTGCACAAAAGCACGGAGTGAAGGCACTTCTTGCACCAGGACTCCCGGGGATTGTTGCACCAAAAACAGCAGGACAAATCATTGCAAAAGTGCTTTCCGGGCTTTTATGTGAACTTGCGGAGGAAAAAAGGGGGATGGAATCATGACAACATTAAAAGGGAAAAGAATCGGCTTTGGTTTAACAGGTTCCCACTGTACGTATGAAGCTGTTTTTCCGCAAATCGAAGCGCTTGTAAAAGAAGGGGCAGAGGTGCGTCCAGTGGTGTCGTACACGGTGCAGAGCACGAATACGAGATTTGGAGATGGAGCCGAGTGGATCGACCGGATTGAGAAGCTGACTGGTTTTCAAGCGATTGACTCAATCGTGAAAGCAGAGCCGCTCGGGCCTAAGCTGCCGCTTGATTGTATGGTTATTGCTCCTCTAACTGGTAACTCGATGGCGAAATTTGCAAATGCCATGACAGACAGTCCTGTTTTAATGGCTGCTAAAGCAACCATACGGAATCATCGACCTGTCGTTTTAGGTATCTCAACAAATGATGCGTTAGGTTTAAATGGTACAAATCTGATGAGGCTGATGTCGACAAAGAATATTTTCTTTATTCCGTTTGGTCAGGATGATCCATTCAAAAAACCGACCTCTATGGTCGCGAACATGGATCTGCTATCTCAAACAGTAGAAGAGGCACTCCAGCATAGACAAATTCAACCAATTTTAATTGGACCAAACGAATAATAGATTCACTAGAAAATCAAGAAAGATTCAAAAAAGATGCTTCAAGCCTTGCTTTTCTATGGTAAAATAAAATGTAAAAAGTCATAGGATGGCCATCCGAAAGAAAAGAATCATGGATGGGTCGGAAGGAGTTTTACTGATGGGAAGAGGATTGCATGTAGCTGTAGTTGGAGCGACTGGAGCTGTCGGTCAACAAATGTTAAAAACACTAGCTGACAGAGATTTTGAAATGGATACACTTACTCTACTATCCTCAAAACGTTCTGCTGGAACAAAAGTGACATTCAGAGGTCAAGAGTACACTGTTCAGGAAGCAACACCTGAAAGCTTTGAAGGAGTGAACATCGCATTATTCAGTGCTGGAGGAAATGTTTCTAAAGCGCTGGCTCCTGAAGCAGTCAAACGAGGTGCGATTGTTGTTGACAACACAAGTGCTTTTCGTATGGACGAAAACATCCCTCTTGTCGTACCAGAGGTAAACGAAAAAGATTTGCATGATCATCAAGGGATCATTGCAAACCCTAACTGTTCAACGATTCAAATGGTAGCGGCATTAGAACCGCTTCGTCAGGCATATGGAATGAAAAAAGTCATTGTCTCTACGTATCAAGCAGTATCAGGTGCGGGACATGAAGCCATTGACGAACTATACAGCCAATCACAAGCCATTTTAAATAAAGAGGATGTAACACCAGAAGTCATGCCTTATCAAATTGCATTTAATGCGATCCCGCAAATTGATAAATTCCAAGACAACGGTTATACATTCGAAGAAATGAAAATGATCAATGAAACGAAAAAAATCATGCATATGCCTGAGCTGGAAGTAGCGGCAACATGCGTAAGGCTTCCAATTGAAACAGGTCATTCAGAATCTGTCTACGTCGAACTAGAATCAAATGATGCAACAGTGGAAGACCTCAAATCAATTCTAAAAGATGCACCAGGAATTACGCTGCAAGATGATCCGTCTCAGCAAATTTATCCAATGCCTGCAGATGCTGTTGGGAAAAACGACGTATTTGTCGGCCGCATTCGGAAAGATTTGGACCGTCCAAACGGGTTCCATATGTGGATTGTATCTGATAACCTGCTTAAAGGCGCTGCATGGAACTCAGTTCAAATTGCAGAAAGCTTAAAAGCATTAAAATTAGTTTAACATTCAATGGATGATGAGGACGAACAGAAGAGAGTTAGGCATCTTTCGCCTGCTCTCTTCTGTTACGTCAGAATGAACTTGGAGTGAAAACAGTGAAAATAATTGTCCAAAAATTTGGCGGTACATCTGTCAAAGATGATCAAGGTAGAAAAAGGGCACTTGCACATATCTTATCTGCAAAAGAGAAAGGCTATAAGTCGGTTGTTGTCGTTTCTGCAATGGGACGAAAAGGCGATCCCTATGCGACAGATACGCTGCTCGGTCTGCTTTACGGCAGCGCGCAGCATATGACAAACAGAGAAAAAGACTTACTTGTTTCCTGCGGGGAGAATATCTCAGCTGTTGTGTTTTCAAGTATGCTGAATGAAAACGGTCTAAAGGCTGTAGCGATGACTGGAGCTCAGGCGGGCTTTGTGACAGATAAGGAGCATACAAGTGCGAAAATTATTGACATGAAGTGCGAACGTCTGGAAGCAGCACTGTCTGAACATGATGTTGTCGTTGTCGCTGGGTTCCAGGGAGCCGCGAAAAATGGAGACGTGACAACAATCGGACGAGGTGGCAGTGATACGTCCGCAGCAGCTTTAGGCGCTGCATTGCAGGCAGACTTTATTGATATTTTTACAGATGTAGAAGGCGTTATGACAGCAGATCCCCGCATTGTTGAAAATGCAAAACCGCTGAGAGTCGTGACATATACGGAAATTTGCAACCTCGCATATCAAGGGGCAAAAGTCATTCACCCGCGAGCTGTTGAAATTGCGATGCAGGCAAAAGTACCAATGAGGGTGCGTTCAACATACTCTGATGATGAGGGCACACTCGTTACATCACATTACTCCGATAAAATGAGCCATGATGTGTATGACCGCCTCATTACGGGTATTGCACATGTCAATGATGTGACACAAATCAAAGTCCCTGCAAAAGAAGGTCAGTACAGCGTACAAACAGAGGTCTTCAAAGCAATGGCAAACGCACAAATCAGTGTCGACTTCTTCAACATCACACCGAGTGAAATTGTGTATACAGTGACAGGTGCAATGACTGAAAAGGCAACGTCGATCCTAAAAGAACTTGGCTATACACCAATTGTGACAACAAATTGTGCGAAAGTATCAGCTGTTGGCGCAGGCATTATGGGTGTACCAGGTGTCACATCGAAAATTGTAACGGCTCTATCCGAGCAAAACATTCCGATTTTACAATCGGCTGACAGTCATACGACCATTTGGGTGTTAGTGAACGAAGAAAACATGAGAGCGGCTGTCAATGCCCTGCATGAAGTGTTTGAACTTTCAAGATAAATGTGATTGAATCATGATGAGGTGAAAAAAATGAATTTCGGAAATATCGCAACAGCTATGATTACACCTTTTGATAAAAAGGGCAACATCGATTTCCAAAAGCTATCAATTCTCATTGATTACTTGTTAAAAAACGGCAGTGACTCCTTAGTCGTTGCAGGGACAACAGGCGAATCGCCAACTTTATCGAATGAAGAAAAAGTCGCTCTTTTTCAGCAATCGGTCAAATTAGCAAATGGTCGTTGTAAAATCATTGCAGGAACAGGCAGTAATAATACAAATGCGTCTATCAAACTAACGAAAAAAGCAGAAGAAGCGGGCGTTGATGCAGTGATGCTTGTCGTACCTTATTACAACAAGCCATCACAGGAAGGCATGTATGCACACTTTAAAGCCATTGCCGAGTCTACATCTCTTCCTGTCATGCTTTACAATGTACCAGGAAGAACGGCAGCTTCATTAGCACCAGAAACAACGATTAAGCTTGCGCAAATACCTAACATTGTTGCCATTAAAGAAGCAAGCGGCGATCTTGATGCTATGACAAAAATCATTGCAGAGACGCCAGAAGATTTCGACGTATATTCAGGGGACGACAGCTTAACACTTCCAGCTGTATCTGTTGGTGCAAAAGGAGTTGTCTCGGTTGCGTCTCATATCGTAGGACTGGATATGCAGCAAATGCTGAAAAGCTATGCTTCAGGCCAAACAGCGAATGCAGCATTGATCCATCAAAAGCTGCTTCCAATCATGAAACAGCTTTTCTCAGCACCAAATCCAACGCCTGTCAAAACAGCCCTTCAGCTGAAAGGACTAGACGTCGGATCTGTTCGTCTTCCGCTTTTGCCTTTGTCAGAAGAAGAGAGACTGGATTTAAGCAGCGTTTTAAACAGCTGATCAAAACAAAAGATTTCGTAAGCGGTCATTCTCAGATGTCCCTGAGTATGACCGTTTTTTATACATAAACACTTTCTTAAAATGTGACTTCATCTTGTTTTCTAAAATTAGATTCAGTTATAATAGCATTAAGCGATGATGGACGGGCTTGAGACTAGGAGGATAAGAATTTTGAAAAAGAAAAATACAGAGAACGTAAGAATTATTGCACTCGGAGGCGTTGGAGAAATCGGAAAAAACCTATATGTCATTGAGATTGATTCGGACATATATGTAGTAGATGCAGGTTTAATGCATCCAGAAAATGAAATGCTGGGCATTGACGTCGTCATTCCTGATATCTCTTATTTAACAGAGCGTGCTGATCGGGTGAAAGCAATTTTTCTTACCCACGGACATGATGAAGCAATCGGAGGCGTATTCCATTGCTTGAGCAAATTGTCTGTACCAGTCTACGGAACGAAGCTGACCCTTGCGTTACTTCGAGAAAAATTAAAGCAGTATGGCTTCAATCAAAAAGCTGATTTGCGTGAGGTACATGCAAAATCAGTCATTACTTTTGAAACAACAAAAGTATCGTTCTTTAGAACGAATCACAGCATTCCTGATTCAGTTGGGATCAGCTTCAAAACCTCTCTTGGTTCAATCGTATGCACAGGTGATTTTAAATTTGATCAAACCCCAGCGCTTAACCAAGCCTGTGACATCGGAGAGATTGCGAAAATTGGGAACAACGGCGTTTTAGCACTACTTTCAGACAGTGCAAATGCTGAAAAACCAGGCTATACACCTTCTGAGGCGCTCGTCCAAGACGAAATCTCAAATGCGATGTACAATGCTGAAAATCGTGTGATTGTTGCTGTGTCTTCATCTAATATTAACCGCGTGCAGCAAATCATTAATGCAACAAATCAAAATGGCCGTAAGCTTGCAGTTGCAGGGAAAAATATGATGACAACCCTACAGCTGGCGATCAAGCTTGGTTATGTTACAGCAGACGAAGAATTATTTGTACCCGTTCAAGAAGTGAAGAAAATGGCGAAAAACGACGTAGTTATTCTGACCGCTGGAAGCCACGGAGAGCCGCTTGCTGCTTTAACAAAAATGGCGAAGCAAAATCACAAACAGCTTCATATTGAAAAAGATGATACAGTTGTGATTGCATCTACACCTCTTCCTGGACAAGAACTCACATATTCTAAAACAGTGGATTTCCTTACAAGAAGCGGAGCACAAGTCATTTTTGCGCAAAAACGTGTACATGTATCTGGACATGGCTGCCAAGAAGAGTTAAAGCTAATGCTGAACTTACTAAAACCGAAGTATTTAATTCCGGTGAATGGCGAATATCGTATGCAAAAAGCACACTCTCGTATTGCTGAAGAAGTAGGCATGAAACGCAGTGACATTTTCTTGATTGATAAAGGCGATGTTGTTGAGTTTAGAGGACAGAATGTCAAAATCGGTGAAAAAGTTCACCAAGGAAACATTTTGATCGATGGTCTTGGCGTTGGTGATATCGGAAACATCGTGTTACGCGATAGACGTCTATTGTCTCAAGACGGCATCTTGATTGTTGTCATTACGCTCGATAAGCAAAAGAAACAATTAATTTCTGGACCTGAAATCATCACAAGAGGATTTGTCTATGTAAGAGAATCCGAAGAGCTGATTGTGAAAGCAACAGAAATGGTCAAAGGGATTGTCAAAGAGCAAACGGAAAACTCAATTGTTGAATGGTCAACATTGAAACAATCCATGCGCGATGTGCTAAATCAATTCCTATATGAAAAAACAAAACGTAAGCCGATGATCATTCCAATTATTATGGAAGTGTGATGAGAAAAGCCCAAAGAGTATAAGCTCTTTGGGCTTTAGATTGTTGACAAAGTGCTAAAATGAACTTCATTTTAGCACTTTGTCTTCTTTTTAGCGTGATAGAAAACCTTTGCAGTCTAGAAAGGACGAGCACCGGAGCGGAGCGAATTTGACATTCGTGAGCACCGAAGCGTAGGACTGCGGGCGAATGCGAGGGTTTGTCTACACGCTAAGCCCAAGGAGTATAAGCTCTTTGGGCTTTTTTGATGTGGCATGAGGAATGCGGATGGAATATGCCCTATTTGTTCATAATAGGAGAAGAGTTTGAGGAAAGGATGGAGACAAATGGACGAAAAGAATGAACAGCAGCCTGAGCGAAAGCCAGAAGAAAAAGACAGTATTATGAGCAAAATACAGCAGCTTGGTGAAACAGCCGTTCCGCAGCTGCCGCAAGATACAAATATCCATTGCCTCACCATTATTGGACAAATTGAAGGCCATATGCAGCTTCCACCGCAAAATAAAACAACCAAATACGAACATGTCATTCCACAAATCGTAGCCGTTGAACAAAACCCTAAAATAGAAGGTCTTCTGATCATCTTAAATACAGTAGGAGGAGATGTTGAAGCGGGACTTGCGATTGCAGAAATGCTTGCTTCTTTATCAAAGCCAACTGTCTCGATTGTGCTTGGCGGCGGCCACTCCATAGGTGTCCCGATTGCTGTATCGTGTGACTATTCGTATATTGCAGAAACAGCTACGATGACCATTCATCCTGTGCGTTTAACAGGTCTTGTGATTGGCGTTCCGCAAACCTTTGAATACTTAGATAAAATGCAGGAAAGAGTCATTAACTTTGTCACAAGCCACTCCAACATTACAGAAGAGAAGTTTAAAGAGCTTATGTTCTCAAAAGGCAATTTGACGAGAGACATCGGAACAAATGTCGTTGGTCATGAGGCAGCAGAATACGGACTCATGAATGAAGTGGGCGGTGTAGGACAAGCGATTAAAAAGTTGAACGAACTTATCGGAGACAGGGCATCTCAAAACGAGGGGCTGATCCAATGATTTTATATACGCCTATGCCATATGAAGCCATTTACGCTGAGGAACAGGGAGAACGCAAACTCCAGCAGGTAAACATTCAAGGTGTGCCAGTGATGGTTGAAATGAAAGAAGATGAAGCAGAAATCGTTCAAGTCATGAGCACCAATCCAATGGATTTTCTCAATCAAGAGCTTGCACCAGGCAAGCGATTGAAGTTACATTTAGGCACCAATCAAACCGACTCATATGAATGATTCTATGCTATAATAAAGGGAAAACTTACAACAAGATGCAGCCAAAACCAGGCTGCTTTCTTTCTGATCTTTCGGTAGGTTATATTTTCTTTCGTAGTAAGGTGATGAGTATGGCTAAAAAGAGAAAACGGAAAACGAGAAAAAAACAAAATAAACAGCTAAAACTGAAATATGAATTAAATGGGTTAGTCTGTATTGCCATAGCGATCATTGCCATTTTACAGCTGGGCGTTGTTGGACAAACCTTTGTACATCTATTCCGATTCTTTGCAGGTGAATGGTTCATTCTCTGCCTTATCGGATTATTTCTTTTTGGTGTGACGATTTTCTGGAAAAAACAAATCCCAGATATTTTAACAAGAAGAAAAGCAGGTCTCTACTGCATCATTGCGAGCATCTTGCTTTTGTCACATGTGAAGCTCTTTCAGCATCTTTCATCTGCTGGTGTCATTGGCTCTCAAAGTGTGATTAGAAATACATTTGAGCTTTTCTTGATGGATATGAAAGGTGAAACAGGATCGCCTGATTTAGGGGGCGGCATGATCGGCGCCGTCTTGTTTGCTGCTTCTTATTTCTTATTTGCACAAGCAGGCTCGCAAATCATGGCGATTGTTCTGATGCTGATTGGAATTGTCCTGATTACAAACCGATCCCTTCAGGAAATGGTGAAAAAAGTGACGATTCCTCTATCACAATTTATGGTGAAGCAGTGGAAAGCGTTTGTTGAAGATATGAAAGGAATCAGGCAGGCGAAAAAGAGCGCGTCCTCTCAGAAAACAGGTGAAAAGAAAAAACGTTCACGCATTCAAGAAGAAGACGAGGATGATCTGATCTTGATCGAAGAGGAAACACCGTCTTCTGATAATAGCCAGCCGATTATTTCAAGCTTTGCAGATAGAGATGACATTCTCACCCCGACGGTTCAAAAAAAGCAGGCGGCAAAAGAGACAGCGCCTCTTCAGGACTCTGTGCAAAGTGCACCAGTTCAATCAGATACAGCCGATGAACCAAAAGAGGCACCGCCGATGACATTTACAGAACTTGAAAACAAAGATTACGAATTGCCGTCACTTGATATTTTGGCAGAGCCCCAGCATTCAGGTCAGCAAACAGATAAGAAAAATATTTATGAAAATGCCAGAAAGCTTGAAAAAACATTTCAAAGCTTTGGTGTGAAAGCAAAAGTCACACAGGTTCATTTAGGTCCAGCTGTGACCAAATATGAAGTATATCCAGATGTTGGCGTGAAGGTCAGCAAAATCGTCAATCTAAGTGATGATTTAGCCCTTGCCCTTGCAGCAAAGGATATTCGAATTGAGGCTCCGATTCCTGGCAAATCAGCCATCGGCATCGAAGTTCCGAATGCAGAAATTGCTATGGTTTCATTAAAAGAGGTATTAGAATCGAAGCAAAATGACCGTCCAAATGCCAAGCTCCTCATTGGACTCGGCCGTAATATCTCGGGTGAAGCCGTGCTTGCTGAAATGAACAAAATGCCGCATTTGCTTGTAGCAGGTTCGACTGGAAGCGGAAAAAGTGTGTGTATCAATGGTATTATCACAAGCATTCTCATGAGAGCGAAGCCTCATGAAGTGAAAATGATGATGATTGATCCGAAAATGGTTGAATTAAATGTGTATAACGGTATTCCGCACCTTTTGGCTCCTGTCGTAACAGACCCTAAGAAAGCATCGCAGGCACTGAAAAAAGTAGTCAGCGAAATGGAACGCCGCTATGAATTGTTTTCGCATACGGGGACAAGAAATATTGAAGGATACAATGATTACATTAAACGGATGAATCAAACAGAAGATGCTAAACAGCCAGAGCTTCCTTATATTGTTGTCATAGTAGACGAGCTTGCAGATTTAATGATGGTCGCTTCCTCTGATGTGGAGGATTCCATTACAAGACTTTCTCAAATGGCTCGTGCTGCGGGAATTCATTTGATTATCGCCACACAAAGACCTTCTGTCGATGTCATTACAGGTGTCATTAAGGCCAACATCCCGTCCCGCATTGCCTTTAGCGTATCCTCTCAAACCGATTCAAGGACGATCCTTGATATGGGAGGCGCAGAAAAGCTTCTGGGCAGAGGGGACATGCTGTTTTTACCTGTTGGTGCAAACAAGCCGGTTCGTGTGCAAGGCGCCTTTTTATCAGATGAAGAAGTGGAGCATGTTGTGGATCACGTGATCACACAGCAAAAAGCTCAATACCAAGAGGAAATGATTCCGAGCGAAGAAACGCAGGATCAGCTTGCGGCTGTGGAAGATGATCTGTATGATGAAGCAGTTGAATTGATTATCGGCATGCAGACGGCTTCTGTTTCTATGCTGCAAAGAAGATTCCGCATCGGTTATACCCGGGCGGCACGTCTCATTGACGCAATGGAAGAGCGGGGCGTGGTAGGCCCATATGAAGGAAGTAAACCGAGAGAAGTTCTTCTCTCAAAAGAACAATATGACGAGCTCTCTTCATAATTGAAGAGAGCTTTCCTGAAAAAATAGTAAACGATAGTATGATTATGTTAACTGGATGTCAGACTATTTATTTATTTGCAAAAACATGATATAGTTATGTTCAACTTATCTCGGAATAGAGATTTCTCATCTTATCATTTGCATTGATTAGACGGAGGGAAAACATGTCGACCAAAACAGACAATCGCCATTTATATTTGAAAGTGATTGACCGTATTAAAGAAGATATTCAAACAGGTGTATATGCCGAAAAAGAAAAGCTGCCTTCTGAGTTTGAGCTCTCAAAACTTTTAGGTGTGAGCAGAGCGACACTGCGTGAGGCCCTTCGTATATTAGAAGAAGAAAAGTATTTAATTAGAAGGCATGGGGTAGGGACTTTCGTCAATTCAAGACCGCTTTTTTCGACAGGCATAGAACAGCTGACAAGTGTCACGAAAATGATTGAGCAGGTCAATATGACGCCTGGCACCATCTTTTTATCCTCGCAAGAAGGGGAGCCAACAGAGAATGATGTCATTCGTTTTCAGTGTGATAAATCTGATGGGATTTTTTCAATGGAACGCGTTCGAACGGCAGATGGGCAGCCAGTTGTTTATTGTTTAGATAAAATTCCGGTCAAACATCTTCCCGCTTCTTTTACACATGAAGAAGAGTCTCTTTTTGAGCTGTTTGGAAGAGAACCGCACAGCGGGATTAAATATGCAGTTGCTGACATTGAACCAATTGGCTACCACGATCAGGTCTCACCGATTCTAGATTGTGACCCTGAAACGGCGTTATTATTACTGAAACAAATGCACTATGATCAGGATGATCAGCCGGTCTTATACTCCCTCAATTATTTTCGAGCGGATAAATTCAGCTTTCATGTCATACGCAAACGATTTTAACAAGCAGTCGCTTCCATAGGCGTCTGCTTTTTGTTTGCCCATACATAATACTCGTCAAACTTGCCACACTAATACGTAACAGTATATAGAATTGGGTGAATGATGTTGGGCGAGAAAACAGTCAGTAAAAAGAATATCATTGCATTATCATCAGTCCCTCTAATCATGACACTAGGGAACTCGATGTTAATACCAGTATTGCCAGAGATAGAAAAGAAACTCTCGATTACTTCCTTTCAAGTCTCTCTCATTATTACGGTATATTCGGTTGTAGCCATCTTATGTATTCCAATCGCCGGTTACTTATCAGACCGGATTGGGCGGAAAAAGGTACTGCTGCCGTGTCTTTTAATCGCCGGACTTGGAGGAGCTGTGGCAGCAGTCGCCTCAACGATCATGAAAGAACCTTATATGTGGATTCTGTTTGGAAGGGTCCTTCAAGGGATTGGTTCAGCTGGAGCCGCACCTGTCGTTATGCCGTTTATTGGAGATTTGTTTCATGATGATGAAGAGGTCAGTGCAGGACTTGGCGCCATTGAAACCTCTAATACAGCAGGTAAGGTACTAAGCCCTATTATTGGGGCACTTCTTGCTTCATGGTTTTGGTTTGTGCCGTTTTGGTTCATTCCGTTCTTTTCGATCATCAGCTTTCTCATGGTACTGTTCATGGTAGAGTCGTCGAAAAAAGAGGAGGATCCGCCTACATTTAAAGAATTTTTAAAATCAACAAAGACCATTTTTAAGCATGAGGGACGCTGGCTTTATGCCATTTTTGCTATTGGCGGCTTTATTATGTTTCTTCTTTTTGGTGTGCTTTTTTACTTATCCGATAACCTAGAGGCAGCTTATCAAATAAAGGGCGTCAAAAAAGGGCTCCTGCTGAGTATTCCGCTCCTTTTTCTATCAATCAGTTCCTACATTGCTGGAAAAACGATTGGAAAAGAAAAAGGAAAAATGAGAATCTTTTTAATTGTAGGGATGGCTTTGTTATCACTTTCTTATATTTTTTTATGGTGGAATCACAGCTTTTTCGTATTGTTTATCTGTTTAAGCATTGGCGGAGTGGGCATCGGTATTGTCCTGCCTGCACTTGATGCGCTGATTACAGAAGGAATTGAAAAAGAGCAGTGCGGTACCATTACGTCATTTTATAGCAGTATGCGTTTTATCGGTGTTGCGTTAGGACCTCCGATTTTTGCCTATCTAATGGATAAAGGAGACTCCATTGTTTTTATTCTCTCGACCATTTGCAGTCTCATTTCACTATTTTTGGTTCTCTTTTTCATCCAGCCAGATGAAGAGGATGAGAGTGAACAATTAAAAACGGTTTAAATATAGAAAAAAGATGGTATTTTGCCATCTTTTTTCTTTTTTATAAATTGACATGTAAAATTTTGATAGTTAAACTAATGTATAGTAATATCTTTTAAATTATCCCAAATTGGAGGTGTTCAAAAACATTCATTTTCTGTCTTTCTTTAGGCAGAAATTGAGCTCGCGTGCTGATGATGGAGATATGCTTCTTCAACACGAAAGGACAATTGAATAGGTCATCCTGCCATTTGAAGGAGACGCAGTCAGCACTTCAGACACGCTCAAATACAGCAAATTGATTGAAGAAGTAGAAGGAGCTTGAAGCAGCTATGTTGCAAATAATTAAAGCAAGATGGATTGTATTAGTGGTGTGGATGATAACAGCTGTGATTCTGTTTATTACTGCGCCCGATTTAGAGGAATTAACAAGAGAAAAAGGGCAATTAAAGGTTCCGGAGGGGACACCAACAGCTGAGGCACTTCACCTATTGGATAAGCTGTCAGATAAGAACGGGAAAAAAGATACAGGTGTGCTTGTATTCTCCGAACAACATCTGTTCCCTGCGAAAGAGCAGGAATTAAAAAAGGCTTTAGCTGCACTCATGTCAAATGCCCCAGAACTCCACATTGACGGAATTACTTCGTATTTTCATGTAGATCCGGACATTCAAAAACAACTTTTATCAAAGGATAAAAGTACACTTCTTGTTCCATTCAAATTCGACCACTACGAAACAAAAGCTGTGAAGATTAAAGAACAAATTGAGGAAGTTTTAAAGCCCTATCATGTCTCATATGAAATAACGGGTCAAAAGTTTGTGGATTCAGATGTCATTCAAAGCTCTCAACAAGGTCTGAAGAAAACCGAACTTATCACGATGATTTTTATTTTCTTTATTTTAATTATTGTTTTCAGATCGATATTGGCACCTGTTGTTCCGCTCATTACGATAGGCATTTCTTACGCTGTCAGCCGGTGTATTGTGGCTTTTCTCGTAGAATATACACAATTTCCTCTATCTAATTTTACTCAGATTTTTATGGTAGCCATTATGTTCGGTATCGGAACGGATTATTGCATCCTGCTGTTAAGCCGTTTTAAAGAGGAGATCGGTCAAGGCCGTGATGTCAAAGAGTCGATTATCGTCACGTATCAATGTGCAGGGAAAACGGTATTTTTCAGCGGCTTAGCCGTGTTAGTCGGCTTCTCAAGTATTGGATTTGCTAAATTCCAATTGTATCAATCAGCCGTTAGTGTTGCCGTTGGAGTGGGCATTCTGCTGATTGCCCTTGTCACCATCGTTCCCTTTTTTATGTCTGTTTTCGGAAAATCTCTATTCTGGCCATCTAAAAGAGAAAACATTCGGCACCCGCAAAGTAAAATGTGGGAATGGGCTGGGCGTTTTTCATTTAAAAGGCCGCTCATCAGCTTAGGGTTAGTCGCTCTTATTACGGTACCTCCTATTCTGATGTACGACGGCACCCTGTCTTATAACAGTTTAAATGAAATTGGGAATAAGTATGAGTCGGTGTCTGCATTTAATACGATATCAGAGCAATTTGGCTTTGGTGAAGCGCTGCCGCTGAATGTGCTTGTCGAAAATGATGATAAGCTAGATAATCAAGAAAAGATTGTCATGATTGAAAAACTGACTCGTAAATTAAATGACATTGACGAAGTCAAAACAGTCCGCAGTGTCACGCGTCCTGTTGGGGACGGGCTGAGCCAGCTTTATGTCACCTCTCAAGCGAAAGAGCTGGGAGGAGAACTTGGCAAAGGCCATGAAGGAATCGGGAAAATTTCAGATGGCTTGACCGAAACAAACCTCGCTCTTCTCAAACAAAAACCAAAAATTGAAGAATCCGCTCAAGGCATTGACCAGCTGATTGATGGAACAAAAGCAATCAAAAGCGGTGTCGGAGAAGTCAGGGAATCCCTAATCTCTTTAGAAGATGGGGTGAGACGCAGTAAGGAAGGCGTCGGCACCATTCGAAGTAAAATCAAAAAAGCGAAAAAAGAATTAGAGCAAGAATATCGCAGCAGCGAAACGATGATTCAAGAGCTAGAGCGTGTGGTGAATACACTTGAACGCCATGGAAAATCGAATCAGCAGCTGATGACAACCATTAAGAAAGTAAAAGCATCCTATGAAAATCTATCATTTGAAGCACTAGAAAATCGTCTTCCAGAAGTAAAAGACATGGATGAATATAAAGAAATCAAGAAAGTATTCAAAGAAACAAAAGGAATGCTTGATCAAGCAGGGGATCAAATGAGTGTATATGAAGAGGAAGCCGCTCATTTTAAGCAAAAGATCAAGCAGGCAGATCAAGTGATTCAAACCTTATCAAGCAAGCAAAAAGAAGTAAAACGCCAAGTGCAAGCACTCATGGACGGGCTTGATCAAATTTATGACGGCCTTGACCAAACAAATGAGGGCCAAAAACAATTGATTAAAGAAATGCCTAAAATCGAAGATGGTGCAGATCAGCTGACAGAAGGCCAAAAAGCCATCAAAAAAGGATTTAGCCAGCTTTCATCGAAACTTACGTTATTAACAGATGGATTAGATGAAAGTATTGAAGGGCTTGAGCAGGTCAAAAGCGGCTTCACCGAGGCTGACGGCTACTTAAAGCAGCTTCAGCAAGCGCCAGATGAAGAAGTAACGGGCTGGTTTATTCCAGAAGAAGTGCTGAAACGCCAAGAATTTAAGCAAATCTTTCATACGTATATGTCTCCAGATCGTAAATTAACGACTTTTGAAGTCATCTTAAATGTGAATCCATACAGCAATGAAGCGATGAAAGGTGTCGCGAAAATTGAGGAAACCCTTGATCAATATTTACCTGTAAGTGGACTCAAAAATGCCAAATACGGTGTATCTGGTATCTCAAGCTTAAATGTGGACTTAAAAGAAACGTCTGACGGTGACTTTATTCGAACTGTTATCTTCATGTTAATTGGTATTTTTATTATTTTAATTATTTTATTACGGTCAATCGTCATGCCAATATACTTAACACTTTCACTGATTTTAACGTATTTTACATCAATCGGGTTAACAGAATGGATCTTTAAAACATTTTTTGGCTACGATGGTGTCAGCTGGGCTGTTCCATTTTTCAGCTTTGTCATCCTTGTGACGCTCGGGATCGATTATTCCATCTTCCTCATGGATCGTTTTAATGAATGGAAGGGAGAGCATGTACAAGCATCGATGATATCAGCGATGAGAAATATGGGTTCTGTTATTATTTCTGCAGTTGCCATTTTAGCAGGTACGTTCGCTGCTATGCTGCCATCAGGAGTATTATCGCTTGTTGAAATTGCAACAGTCGTACTCATTGGACTTTTATTATATGCTTTTGTTGTATTGCCCCTCTTTATTCCGGTCATGGTTCGTATTTTTGGTAAATGGAATTGGTGGCCGTTTAGAATGAAATAACGACTGGCGTCTCTGCTATGAGCAGAGGCGTTTTTATTTCCTATCCTTTCCTCTGATTGATATAATGTCTATTAAATGGCTGTTTCACGTATATATCAGCCATGTTCTAATACATAATAAATAGGATGAACAAAGGAGGTTTCTCATGACGTACTTACAAGAGAAGACACTGGACACACCCGGTCTTCATACTCATATTGTCAAAACAGAAAAATTTAAAACCGTGACAATCCTTTTTAAAATGCTTGCACCGCTATCCAAAGATGACGTCACCATGCGTTCTCTTTTCCCGCATGTGCTGTTAAGAGGAACAGAAAAGATGCCCAAAACAGGAGCACTGCGTGCCTATTTTGATGAGCTCTATGGAGCAACCGTTTCGGCAGACATGGCAAAAAAAGGTGAGAATCACATCATTACCTTCCGCCTAGAAATGGCGAATGAAAAATATTTAAAGGATCAAACTCCTTTACTAGAAAAAGGGATTGCCTTACTATCCGACCTATTATTCCACCCGTATGTTGAAGATGGGGTGTTTAGTCAATTATATGTGGATCAAGAAAAACGCACTTTAAAACAGCGAATTCAGGCAGTTTATGATGACAAAATGCGTTATTCGAACTTAAGACTCGTGCAGGAAATGTGTAAAGGAGAACCATATGCACTGCACGTCAATGGTGAAATGGAAGACATTGACGCCATCACAGCTCACTCGCTCTTTGCAGCTTATGAGCATGCGCTTCAATCAAACCAGCTTGATCTTTATGTTGTCGGAGATGTTGACGAAGAAGACATCAGCCGAATGGTCTCCCAGTACTTTAAAACAAGTGAAAGAGAACCAGTCAAACAGCAGGCTGAATCAGCAAGACCTCAAAATGAACCAAAAGAAGTCATTGATGAAGAGGACGTGAAACAAGGCAAGCTGAATATCGGCTTTCGTACACATACAACGATTGCAGATAAAGATTATCCGGCGCTGCATTTGTTTAATGGTATATTCGGCGGTTTCTCGCATTCTAAGCTATTCATTAATGTTCGTGAAAAGGCAAGTCTTGCGTACTATGCTGTGTCTAGACTTGAGAGCTTTAAAGGCTTGATGATGGTCATGTCAGGAATTGAAGTCGGCAACTACCAGCAGGCAGTAGACATCATCAAAGAACAATTTGAAGCGATGCAAAAAGGTGATTTTTCAGATGAAGCAATTGATCAAACAAAAGCAGTCGTCAAAAACCAGCTGCTTGAAACGATCGATACGTCTTATGGAACAGCAGAATATTTGTATCAGCATGCCGTTGTGCCAACTGGGGAAACCCTTGATTCCTTTATAGAAGCATTAGACCGAGTGACAAAAGAGGACATCATCAAAGTGGGTCAGAAAATCCAATGGGATACGACCTATTTTCTTAAAGGAACGGAGGGTGCTTCATGACAGTGAAAACAATTCAATTCGATCAGCTGCAAGAAACGGTCTATCACGAAAAAATGGAAAGCGGACTTGACGTCTATGTGCTGCCAAAGCAAGGGTTTAACAAAACCTATGCGACCTTTACAACAAAATATGGCTCTGTCGATAACGAATTTGTGCCGCTTGGAAAAGAAGACATGATTCGAGTGCCTGACGGAATTGCCCATTTCTTAGAGCATAAGCTGTTTGAAAAAGAAGATGGAGACGTGTTTCATACTTTTAGTAAACAAGGAGCATCCGCAAACGCTTTTACAACGTTTACAAGAACGGCTTATTTATTCTCAAGCACCTCAAATGTCGAACAAAACCTTGAGACACTCATTGATTTTGTTCAAGAGCCTTATTTTACTGAAAAAACAGTCGAAAAAGAAAAGGGCATCATTGGCCAAGAGATTAACATGTATGATGACAATCCGGACTGGCGTTTATTCTTTGGTCTGATTGAAAATTTATATCAAGAGCATCCTGTGAGAATAGATATTGCTGGAACAGTAGAGAGCATTGCCCCTATTACAAAAGATCATTTATATGAATGCTATGAAACGTTCTATCACCCGAGCAATATGCTTCTATTCGTTGTCGGGCCTGTTGATCCGAAGCAAATTTTAGATCAAGTCAGAGCGAATCAGGCGAAAAAGCCATTTACAGACCAGCCGGAGATCAAACGAAAAGACATCAATGAGCCTGAAGGTGTATACCGGAAAGAATACGAACTTCCAATGAACGTACAAGGCTCTAAATGTATGTTCGGTTTGAAAACAAAGAATCCGCATAAAAAAGGAAATCAGCTGCTAAAGCATGAGCTTGGGATGAATCTCATTTTAGAGACGCTGTTTGGCAAAAGCTCCTTACAATATGAACAGATGTATGAAAAGGGCTTAATTGATGAAACATTCAGCTACGATTATACCGAAGAAGGCGGTTTTGGCTTCACTTCAGTTGGCGGGGATACAAATGATCCTGATCAACTCGCAAAGGTATTAAAAGAAACCCTTCTTCAAGCAAAAAGCCTCATGACAGAAGAGAAAATTGAGCTTGCACGCAAGAAAAAAATCGGCAGCTTTTTAAAAGCCATGAATTCTCCAGAATATATCGCGAACCAATTTACTCGATATGCATTCTTAGACATGAGCTTATTTGATGTCGTCACAATGCTGGAACAAATTCAATTGACTGATATTCAGCAAATTTTAGATGAAGAAATTGATGAAGAACGGATGTCTGTTTTCAAAGTCGTCCCAAAAACAAAATAAATTTAAAAAGACAAACTCATATCGGCAGAGTTTGTCTTTTTTATGTTCATTGAAAAAGCCGCTATATTTACGAGGATATTGATTGACAATTGTTTTGGTCATTAGTTAAACTCTTTAATAGTTAAACACTTAAACTAAAAAGGAGCAGCGTATGGAACAAAATAAAATTGCCCAGCTTATCCAGAGGTATACAGATGTCTATCTCTGGATGGAGAAAAAAGTCTCGAGTATGATCACTGAAAAGCTTGATAAAGAGCTGACGCTTGATCAATATTACTCGCTTCGATACATCAATTTACATCCAGGGTGTACATCTACGGACCTTGCTTATGTATGTAATGTAAACAAAAGTGCTGTAACATCCATGACCAACCGTCTTTTTACGAAAAACTATATTTTTCGTGAACATGATCAAGCTGACAGAAGGAATGTTCATCTGTACGTCACGCCAGAGGGCAAAGAAGTGGTCAGCCGAATGGAAAAGCAGCTTCAAGACCTAGTTCGGTCTTATTTTGAAAAGCTTGAAGAAAAAGAAATGGAATCATTTATACAAACATATGAAAAGATCTATCAAGTGATCATCGAAGAGGAGGCACAAAGTACTAATGAGAGCAATCATAAAGGGTAGATGGCTGATCACGATTCTGTGGATCGTATTTGCGGCAGTGTTACTCATCACCGCTCCTAATATGGCGCAATTAACAAAAGAAAAAGGGCAAATCTCTGTACCAGACGGCTATCCGTCTTCATATGCCAATCAGTTATTAAAGAAAATGTCTGAAAACGGCGATACAGAAAAATCAATCGTCATTGTCTTTCAAGAAAAGAACATTGTGAAAGAAAGAGAAACATCTTTAAAAAAGGCAATGGACATTTTAGAAAAGGATCAAGATCTCCACATAGAGGACATCACTTCTTACTTTGAAGCCAATAAAGATATCAAAAAACAAATGCTCTCTAAAGATCAAACGACACTCCTTGTGCCAGTTACATATGACTCAAACAAAATCAAAGCGTCCGACTTTAAAGAAAGAGTCAATGAAAAGCTAAAAAGCTTAAACCTGAAATTTGAAATGACAGGGCAGCCGTTAATTGATGATGATGTTATCACAAGTTCGCAGGAAGGCCTGAAGAAAACAGAATTCATTACGATTGGGTTTATTCTCGTTGTCCTTATTCTTGTTTTTAGGTCAGCTGTGGCGCCTTTCGTTCCGTTAGTCGCAGTGGCACTGTCTTACTTGGTGAGTCAATCAATCGTGGCTTATTTAGTAAAATATGTAGACTTTCCGCTCTCGACCTTTACTCAGATCTTTATGGTCGCGATCATGTTTGGAATTGGAACGGACTACTGCATACTGCTTCTCAGCCGCTTTAAGGAAGAGATCGCACACGGTAAAGATAAAATTGAAGCGATTCTGATTACGTATAAAACAGCAGGAAAGACCGTCTTATTCAGCGGAATTGCAGTGCTGATCGGCTTTACATGTATTGGTCTGGCACAATTCCAGCTTTATAAATCAGCTGTTGCAGTAGCAGTTGGGGTTGCTGTGCTCATTGTGGCTCTTCTCACGATTGTGCCGTTCTTTATGGCAGTTTTAGGAAAAGTGTTATTTTGGCCGATTAAAGGTGATATTGCCCATCCGCAGTCAAAAATGTGGGAAACAGCAGGCCGTTTTTCATTTAAGAAACCGCTTTTCAGCTTATTAATTGTAGGAATCATTACGCTTCCGCCAATTCTCATGTATAAAGGAACTCTTTCTTATAACAGCTTAGATGAAATTGGTAATAAATACGAATCGGTTAACGCATTCAATACCATTTCTGATAAGTTTGGACCGGGTGAAGCACTTCCGGCAACAGTGGTCGTGAAATCATCTGACCTTTTAGACAACAATGAAGGGCTGATTGCCATCGAAAAACTCAGCCGTGCAATTGAACAAACAGATGGGGTCAGTAAAGTGAGAAGTGCCACCCGTCCTGTCGGTAAAGGGCTGAGTGATCTGTACGTAAAATCACAAGCCAAAGAACTGAACACAGGACTTGATAAAAGCAATGAAGGCTTGAAAAACATCCAAGATGCACTGACGACAATGAGTCAATCCATTGAGGATCAAACGCCGCAAATCAAATCATCAGGAAAAGGCATTAACAAATTGATTTCTGGTACAGAATCTGTGCAAACAGGGATTCAAAATGTTGAAAAATCCTTAAGAAAATTGCAAAACGGCATCGACCAAAATAAAAAAGGTGTAGCAGCCATTAAAGATGAAATCAAAGGTGCAAAAAAGGAATTAATGGCTCAAGTCGCACAAGTGAATCAGCAAGTTTCACTGTATAAAAGCATTTCCAAAGAATTAAAGGCAGCATTAGCGCAAGTGGATACGTCATCCTCTGCCGCAGCAGATGTAAAAGCGTTAATCAAACAAGCAAATACACAATTTAGTACCCTTGAAAAGCAAATCCCGCAGGTAAAAGAAAATCAATCGTATCAAGCCATTAAAGCTTCGTACAATGAACTTTCTGCGACCTTACAAGAAGGGGCGAAACAGGCAGACAGCTATGCCAAACAAGCGAAAGAAGCTAGAAAGCAGCTTGAAGCAGCTGATGCCTTTATCGCAAAAGCTTCTGAGCAGCAAAAAGTCTTGACGAATCAAATCGATGAACTCATTGCTGGCTTAGATGCAGTTGAAAATGGACTGGATCGAACGTCTAAAGGTCAAGGACAATTAGCCGACAATATGCCAAAGCTTGCAAATGGAGCGGGCGACATCATGAATGGCCAAAAGCAAATGAAAGAAAAGATTGGCGGCTTTGGGGATAACCTGACCAAGCTGACAGATGGCCTGAACAAAAGTGTAAATGGACTGGAGAAAATTTCGAGCGGCTTAATGGGTGCAGGCGACTACTTAGACGAACTGAAAAATGCACCAGATCAAGACATGGCCGGCTGGTTTATTCCAAAAGACGTCTTGAAAAATAAAGCATTCAAGCAAGTATTTGATTCGTACATGTCAGATGATCGCAAGATGACAAAGATTGATGTCATTTTAGAGAAAAATCCATATGGAAATGACGCCTTGTCGACGATTAAACAAGTGGAAGCTTCTGTCGAGCGGGCACTTCCTGAAACAAACCTAAAAGATGCTTCATTTGGCGTCTCAGGTGTCTCAAGTATGAATGCTGATCTGAAACAACTGTCAGACCAAGATTTCAATAAGACAGTGCTTTATATGATGATTGGTATTTTCCTTATTTTGGTGATCTTGTTCCGTTCGCTTGTCATGCCGCTTTACTTGGTAGGTTCACTCATATTGACTTACTTTACAGCAATCGGTGTAACAGAATTTATTTTCACCCATTTCTTCGGATATCCAGGCATTAACTGGGCTGTACCATTCTTTGGATTTGTCATATTAATGGCGCTCGGAGTCGATTATTCGATTTTCTTAATGGAGCGGTTCAATGAATACAAAACAAAAGACATCCAGTTTGCCATGACTGAATCAATGAAAAATATGGGGTCTGTCATTATGTCTGCTGCTGTTATTTTGGCAGGAACATTTGCCGCCATGCTTCCATCAGGTGTGCTGTCTCTCTTGCAGATTGCAACACTTGTCCTCACAGGACTTTTACTGTACGCACTCGTTGTGCTACCATTGTTCGTACCTGTGATGGTGAAATTGTTCGGATCAGCCAACTGGTTCCCATTTAAACGAAAAGAATAGGTATTCTATATAGAAAGAAGGAATCAATGTGATGAGTCGTTGGGCGCTGATAACAGGTGCCAGTGGCGGGATTGGGCAGGCAGCAGCGAAAAAGCTTGCCCAAGAAGGCTGCCATGTGATGCTCCATTATCATAAAAATGAACAGGCAGCTGTGCGCCTCGCCGCTCATTTGGATGAGGCATATTCCATTCAAACGCACGTCGTTCAAGCCGATTTATCTAAAACGGGCGGAGCAGATGAGCTTGTCAGCCGTCTGCCGCTCTGTCCAGATATTCTTATTTTAAATAGCGGCAGAAGCCATGTCGGATTGGTGACAGACACAGAAAAAGACGTATTAGCCAGTATGGTGCAGCTTCATGTCACAAGTCCATATGAGCTTACCCAATCCCTTTTACCCGCCATGATTCGAAAGAAAGCAGGCCATATCATTGCGGTCAGCTCGATATGGGGAGAAACGGGAGCATCGTGTGAAGTGCTGTACAGCATGGTCAAAGGTGCGCAAAATGCGTTTATCAAAGGATTAGCAAAAGAGCTTGCTCCAAGTGGAATTAGAGCAAATGCTGTCTCGCCTGGTGCTGTCAAAACAGACATGATGAATCGTTTTACGCAGGAAGACATCACAATGCTGGAAGAAGAAATTCCGCTTGGCCGGCTTGCATCCCCTGAGGAAGTTGCAGATGTCATTTGGTTTCTCGCCTCAAAACAGTCAAGTTATATCACAGGTCAAATTTTATCTGTCAATGGCGGCTGGTACTGTTAAAAAACGTGTATAATTCGTCTCTCCATGACAAAAGCTATGGCTGTAATTCATCTTTTCGAATGGAGGAATAGACATGTCTGTACTTGAGAACTGGGACCATTGGAAAAACTTTTTAGGTGATCGCTTAAATCATGCGCAGGATAAAGGTTTAGAAGATGAGACCATCAATAACCTTGCGTATGAAATTGGCGGATATCTAGCTAACGAAGTTGACGCAAAGAACGAGCAGGAAAGAGTACTTGCTGACCTTTGGAGCGTTGCATCAGAAGATGAGCAGCGTGCCATTGCAAATATGATGGTCAAGCTAGTTGAAAATAATAGCTCGCACTAAACAAAAAGAGAGGTCGTTTGTGCCTCTCTTTTTATTTTAACCGTTTCACAACATTGTGCTTTCTAAAAATGTGAAAATGCTTTATGATAAAGGAAGGTAAAAATTTGCCACAATGAAGGGGGTAATATCATTTGGCAAAGCTCGAATGGTATTTTGAATATGAGATACAGGTAAACCGTCCCGGACTTTTAGGAGACATTTCTTCTCTAATGGGGATGCTTTCAATTAATATTGTGACAATCAATGGTGTTGATGTATCAAGACGCGGAATGCTTTTACGCTGTGACCACACAGATCAAATTAAGCGGCTTGAATCAATTTTAAATACAATGGAAACGATAAAAGTAACGAAATTAAGACAGCCAAAGCTTCGTGACCGCTTAGCTGTTCGTCATGGAAGATACATACAGCGTGATGCGGATGACAAAAAGACGTTCCGTTTTGAAAGAGACGAGCTCGGTCTTCTTGTTGATTTTATGGCTGAACTCTTTAAAAAAGAAGGACATAAATTGATTGGGATTCGCGGAATGCCGCGTGTCGGAAAAACAGAATCAATTGTGGCTTCAAGTGTTTGTGCAAGCAAGAGATGGCTGTTTGTATCATCAACTCTTTTGAAACAGACGATCCGAAGTCAGCTGATCGCAGATGAATACAGCCCAGATAACGTCTTTATTATTGATGGGATTGTGTCGACAAGAAGAGGTTCTGAGAAGCATTTGCAGCTTTTAAGGGAAATTATGAGACTGCCGGCAACGAAGGTGGTCGAGCATCCAGACATCTTTATTCAAAATTCAGAATATACAATGGATGATTTCGACTATATCATTGAATTGCGGAATAGCGCAGACGAAGAGATTACATATGAACACGCTGAAGAACCACAAGTGTTTGATCATTCTGGTTTTTCCGGCTTCGATTTTTAATATGGTAATGGTAGGTGTTTGTTTTGACTGAATTGGGAAAACGGCTCGTTGAGGCCAGAGAGGAAAAAGGGATGTCGCTGGAGGATCTGATGGCGGCTACCAAGATCCAAAAGCGCTATTTGCTAGCAATCGAACAAGGAAACTATGATATTATTCCAGGTAAATTTTACGTCAGAGCGTTTATTAAACAATATGCCGAAGCCGTTGGACTGAATCCTGAACAATTGTTCGAAGAATTTCGTAAAGATGTTCCAAGCACGTATAACGATGAAGTATCTGATAAATTATCGAATATTAAGCCGCAAAGAGAGCTGCCAAAGCCTGCCTCGAAAGTGCTTGAACTATTGCCGACAATTTTAATTATTGGAGGCATCATTGTGGTCATCGCCATCATCTATGTGATCGTGCAGGCGGTCAATCATGATAGCGGACAGAAGAATAATCAGGCGGCCCCTCAGCAATCAGAATCTAAATATGAAGTATCTGAGGATTCATCTCTTGCAAAAGATCAAAAGAAAAAAGAAAAAGCTTCGTCAGATGATAAAGAAAAATCTTCTAAAAAAGACGATTCATCAAAAGACGATGAAACTGTTTCTTTAAAGGCGACGAATACAGAAGGCTCGACAACAACGTATGAAGTATCAGGTGCAGACGAAATGGAGTTAACCATTTCTGCCTCGCAAGCTTCATGGCTGCGCGTAAGAGACGAATCTGGAAAAGTGCTGAAGATGGGTGAACTAAAAGATGGCGAATCGTTTAAAACAGACCTGTCTGAGCTTTCTCAGGTCGATATCCGTCTAGGCAATGCGTCTGGAATAGATATCAAGGTAAATGACGAGACACTTAAGTACGAATTAGACCCTAAGAACACCATGACACAAAACATTGTGATTGTGAATAAAGGAAAGGAAAAGTCATCTTAAGCAAGTAGATGACTTTTCTTTTGTTCCTACTATTATATACATAAAAAATTGCATTATTGGAGGATTGGATTTCATGTTTAACTTACCGAATAAAATAACCCTTTCTAGGATCGCCTTGATCCCTGTTTTTATGATTATTATGCTTGCACCGCTAGATTGGGGTGTTGCGCGCTTTGGCGACGTCAGCATCGAAGTGACGCACCTTGTTGGAGCGATCTTGTTTATCGTCGCTTCAACAACTGACTGGATTGATGGATACTACGCACGTAAGCTTAATTTAGTGACGAACTTTGGTAAATTTTTAGATCCGCTTGCAGATAAATTGCTTGTTTCAGCTGCTTTAATTATACTTGTTCAATACAACCTCACACCGGCATGGATGGCGATTGTGATCATCAGCCGTGAATTTGCTGTAACAGGTCTAAGGCTTGTATTAGCCGGAGGCGGTGAAGTAGTGGCAGCGAATA
Organism: Bacillus sp. FSL L8-0654; assembly: GCF_038629965.1. Lineage (NCBI taxonomy): Bacteria > Bacillati > Bacillota > Bacilli > Caryophanales > Bacillaceae > Bacillus > Bacillus sp. FSL L8-0654. The sequence goes on from NZ_CP152026.1 coordinate 1,644,855, forward strand.
TGCTTGGAAAGGTGAAGACATGGGCGCAGATCATTGCGATTTCAGCACTTTTACTGCATAACCTGCCGTTTGAACTAGTGTCATTCCCGTTTGGTGATCTAGCGATGTGGGTAGCGGTGTTCTTCACTGTTGTCTCAGGCTGGGATTACTTTGCAAAAAACTGGGAAGCTTTAAAGAATTCTAACTAAAAAGGACGTGTACGCTTTGAAGTCAGAGAGAAAAGCAGAAATTATTGCAGTCGGTTCCGAACTATTGCTAGGGCAAATTACGAATACGAATGCACAATTCATCAGCAAACAACTAGCTGAAATTGGTGTGAATGTTTATTACCACACAGCAGTTGGTGACAATCCAGAGCGTTTAAAACAGGCCATTCAGGTGGCGCAGGAAAGATCTAATTTTATTATCTTCTCAGGTGGTCTTGGACCAACCAAAGATGACTTAACAAAAGAAACCATTGCGAGCTCGCTTGGGAAAGAGCTTGTACTAAATGAAGAAGCATTTGAATCGATTCAAGACTACTTTCGAAAGACCGGACGCGTTATGTCACCGAACAACCGTAAGCAGGCACTCGTTCTAGAAGGGTCTGATGTGCTCGTGAACCGTTTCGGGATGGCCCCGGGTATGTTTGTTCAAGAAGACGATACGTTTTATATGCTTCTTCCTGGACCGCCAAGTGAATTGCACCCGATGTTTGAAAACGAGGCAAAGCCGCTGATTTCTGAGAAGCTTGGCTTAAAGGAAAAGATCGTGTCTGTTGTTCTGCGCTTCTTCGGAATCGGTGAATCGCAGCTTGAAACAGACCTAGAAGATTTAATTGACGCTCAAACGAATCCGACAATTGCACCACTCGCATCTGACGGTGAAGTGACGCTAAGGCTGACTGCTAAGCATGAGGATGAAAAAGAAACAGAGCGTCTGTTAAAAGAAACAGAAGCGCAAATTTTGGCGCGGGTAGGTGAGTACTTCTACGGATATGGGGATACATCACTTGTCCGCGAAGCATCCAAAGCCTTGCACGAGCACGGAAAAACAGTAGCAGCAGCAGAAAGCCTGACTGGCGGAATGTTCTCCGAATGGCTGACAGATCTCGAAGGAGCATCATCCATTTTGAACGGAAGTGTGGTTTGTTATACAAACCAAGTCAAGCAGCAGGTACTTGGCTGCCGAGAGGAAACATTGTCTTCTCATGGTGCTGTCAGCAAAGAGTGTGCTTTAGAGCTTGCTGAAGGAGTTAGAAAGCTGACCGGAAGTGATATTGGCATTAGCTTTACGGGTGTAGCAGGACCTGATACCCAAGAGGGTCAGCCTGTTGGAAAAGTGTTCATTGGACTATCTACGAAAGACCAGACGGACGTGTTTGAATGGATGTTTACAGGCAGCCGGTCGGGCATTCGAAAGCGTGCTGTGAAATATGGTCTGCATCACTTACTCAACTTATTAAAAGAGAGTTAATTTTGTTTTTTGTTAGGTTTACTCCTTTATAAAAGTGCGTTTTTTCTAATAGAAAATACTCTTTTCTTAAAAAATCTGCCAAGAAAAAATCGAATATGTGTTCGTTTTTTTCTTGGCAAATGACGTAAAACAAGGTATAGTATAGATAGTGGAATTGATAAAGGAGGAAACAATAGAATGAGTGATCGTCAAGCAGCCTTAGATATGGCTCTTAAACAAATAGAAAAACAGTTTGGTAAAGGCTCTATTATGAAACTAGGAGAGCAAACAGATACACGTATTTCAACAGTACCTAGTGGTTCGTTAGCACTTGATACTGCGCTTGGAATAGGCGGATATCCCCGCGGCCGTATTATCGAAGTATATGGTCCAGAGAGTTCTGGTAAAACGACAGTAGCCCTTCATGCCATTGCTGAAGTTCAGCAGCAGGGAGGACAAGCTGCATTTATTGATGCAGAGCATGCACTCGATCCAGTTTACGCTCAAAAACTAGGTGTCAACATTGATGAACTGTTACTTTCTCAGCCGGATACAGGAGAGCAAGCACTTGAAATTGCAGAAGCTCTTGTCCGAAGCGGGGCAGTTGATATTGTTGTTATTGACTCTGTAGCTGCTCTTGTACCAAAAGCAGAGATTGAAGGAGACATGGGTGATTCACACGTTGGTCTTCAAGCACGTTTGATGTCCCAAGCGCTCCGTAAACTATCAGGTGCCATCAACAAATCAAAAACAATTGCCATCTTTATCAACCAAATTCGTGAAAAAGTTGGTGTCATGTTTGGTAACCCTGAAACAACGCCTGGTGGACGTGCGCTGAAGTTCTATTCGTCTGTTCGTTTAGAAGTGCGCCGTGCTGAACAGCTGAAACAAGGCAATGACATTATGGGGAATAAAACGAGAATTAAAGTGGTCAAAAACAAAGTAGCACCTCCATTCCGTATTGCCGAAGTAGACATTATGTACGGTGAAGGGATCTCAAAAGAGGGAGAAATCATCGACCTTGGAAGCGAGCTGGATATCGTACAAAAGAGCGGTGCTTGGTATTCTTACCAAGAGGAACGTCTTGGACAAGGCCGTGAAAATGCGAAACAGTTCCTAAAAGAAAATAAAGATATCATGCTGATGATCCAGGAGCAAATTCGCGAACACTACGGTTTGGATACAAACGGAGTGAAAGCAGCTGAAGAAGAAGGACAAGAAGAATTGGAGTTTAATGACTAAAAAGACTAAAAGACGCTGAAAAGCGTCTTTTTTTTACATTTACATGACAGCTGGCAGGTCAAAAGTTCTGTCTTTGCTTGAAATAACGACTTACGCCTCAGTCTGACTAGCTTGACAAGTATTTCCGACACAATTACAATGGGAATGTATCACTTGTTTTTCTTAACATGATTGATAACTAATTTAAACTTGACAAGGGCAGTGAGGATCTCATTCCCTGTGAAGGCCCTGTATGTTGAGACACAAAACAATGTACATGCCGACACTTTATTTGTAAAACCAAGTTCATAGCAAGAGGAGGTGAAAATATGTCGCCTACGATGTTTACGATCATCTCCATTTTGCTGAGCCTAATCTGTTTAGTTGTTGGCTACTTTGTTCGTAAAACCATTGCAGAAGCAAAAATATCCGGCGCAAGAAACATGGCCGAACAAATTGTTGAGGATGCAAAGCGTGATGCGGAAGCATTGAAGAAAGAAGCGCTCTTGGAAGCGAAAGATGAAATTCATTCGTTTCGTGTAGAGGCGGAGCAAGAAGTTCGTGAAAGACGAAATGAGCTTCAAAGACAAGAAAACCGTTTACTTCAAAAAGAGGAAAATCTTGATCGCAAAGACGAATCTTTAGATAAACGGGAGTCCCTGTTGGAGAAGAGAGATCATTCTCTGAATGAACGACAACAACATATTGAAGAGATGGAAAGCAAAGTGGATGATATGATTCGTTTGCAGAAAGCCGAGTTGGAACGTATTTCAAGTCTAACTCGAGATGAAGCGAAACAAATCATTCTGGATCAAGTTGAAAATGAGCTTTCCCACGACATTGCAGTCATGACGAAAGAATCTGAAAACCGAGCGAAAGAAGAGGCTGACAAAAAGGCGAAAAACATTCTTTCACTTGCGTTACAGCGTTGTGCAGCTGATCATGTGGCTGAAACAACGGTATCTGTAGTCAATCTTCCAAATGATGAGATGAAAGGTCGTATTATCGGACGTGAAGGACGAAATATCCGTACGTTAGAAACGTTAACAGGTATTGACTTGATCATAGATGATACACCTGAAGCTGTTATACTATCGGGCTTTGATCCGATTAGACGTGAAACAGCGAGGATAGCTCTGGACAAGCTAGTCCAGGATGGCCGCATTCATCCTGCACGAATTGAAGAAATGGTGGAAAAATCACGCCGTGAAGTCGATGATTATATCCGTGAGATGGGTGAACAAACGACATTCGAAGTCGGAGTTCACGGTCTGCATCCGGATCTGATCAAAATTCTCGGCCGCTTAAAATTCCGTACAAGTTATGGACAAAATGTCCTGAAGCATTCAATTGAGGTTGCACATCTTGCAGGTCTCATGGCTTCAGAGCTTGGAGAAGATGCAAAGCTTGCAAAACGAGCAGGTCTTCTGCATGACATTGGAAAAGCCATTGATCATGAAGTAGAAGGAAGCCACGTAGAAATTGGCGTTGAGCTTGCGACGAAATATAAAGAGCATCCTGTTGTCATCAACAGTATTGCCTCTCACCACGGTGACCAAGAACCGACATCTATTATCGCTGTTCTTGTTGCGGCAGCTGATGCATTATCTGCAGCACGCCCTGGTGCAAGAAGTGAGACACTTGAAAATTACATTCGGAGACTTGAGAAATTAGAAGATATCTCTGAATCTTATGAAGGTGTTGAAAAATCGTTTGCGATACAGGCTGGACGTGAAGTACGTATTATGGTGAAGCCAGATTCAATTAATGATCTTGAAGCTCACCGTCTAGCAAGGGATATTCGTAAGCGAATTGAGGACGAGCTCGATTACCCTGGTCACATTAAAGTGACAGTCATTCGAGAAACTCGCGCAGTAGAGTATGCAAAATAGAGCGGTGCGCTTAGCGCCGCTTTATTTTTTTGTGTAAATATGCAACACTGATAAGAAGATCATTCTAAAAGAGAAAGGGTTCAAAGCGCATGAAAATATTATTTGTTGGAGATATCGTCGGTTCACCTGGCAGAGACACACTGAAAGAATACTTGCCAAAGCTGAAGAAAAAATATCAGCCGCACTTTACTATTGTCAACGGAGAAAATGCTGCTCACGGGAAAGGTCTGACTGAAAAAATCTATCATGAGCTGCTGCAAGCAGGAGCTGATGTGCTTACAATGGGCAACCATACATGGGATAAAAGAGACATTTTCGATTTCATCGATGACGCAGCCAATATGGTCCGTCCTGCTAACTTCCCGGAAGGCACACCTGGAAAAGGTCTCACGTTTATTAAAAAACAAGGAAAAGAACTGGCTGTCATCAACCTGCAAGGACGTACGTTTTTACCGCCAATTGACTGCCCATTTCAAAAAATAGATGAATTAATTGCGGAAGCATCCAAACGGACACCGTTTATTTTTATTGATTTTCATGGTGAAGCCACAAGTGAAAAGCAGGCGATGGGCTGGTATACAGACGGCCGTGCATCATGTGTCGTTGGAACGCATACACATGTTCAAACAGCAGATAACCGCGTATTGCCTAAAGGAACTGCGTATATTTCAGATGTCGGGATGACAGGACCTTATGATGGCATTTTAGGTGTTGACCGAGAAACGATCATTAAACGATTCAAAACAAGTCTCCCAGTTCGTTTTGAAATTGCAGAAGGCCGCACGACGTTAAGTGCAGTGATCGTAGAAATTGACGAACAGTCGAAAAAAGCTGTCAAAATTGATCGAATTTTGATAAATGATGACCATATTTTCTTTGAATAAATGTTCACATATTTATTTCAGAAAAATATTAATCAGAAAGAAGGAATATGCGACCTCTATCGTGAATATAGTAAAAATGGTAGGTAGCCTGCTATTTTTGAAAAACATTTTGGGGATGGATTTTCAAAAAAATAGCATCATCTAACAAAGATTGTTCTAATGAACACTCACTTATCCATTGTAAATTTAAGGGGGAGCAGAAATGGAAATTTTAAAAGTTTCAGCAAAGTCAAATCCGAATTCAGTAGCAGGAGCATTAGCCGGCGTTTTACGTGAACGCGGTGCAGCGGAAATACAAGCAATCGGCGCTGGAGCACTGAATCAGGCGGTTAAGGCTGTCGCCATTGCAAGGGGATTTGTCGCGCCAAGCGGAGTGGATTTGATATGCATTCCAGCCTTTACTGACATTCTGATCGATGGAGAAGAAAGAACAGCCATCAAATTGATTGTTGAGCCACGATAATTCTAATTTTATTATTTTCAACCTGCTTACATCATGTAAGCAGGTTGTTTTTGTTTACCGCTATACATTTCTTATATAACATATTCAGTTCGTGAAATAGATAAAAATGACATATTAGAGCTTGCATTTTTTCACCATGATGATAAATTAAGATTAAGTTGAATTTACTTCATCAAAAATAAATATTTAAGTAGGTGAAATAATGTTCGAAGCTTTTTTGAAAAGAGGAAAGCTAGTTTTTATTTTATTTTTTATCGTTCTCATTGCTGGCGGCTATTTATTCGCGCAGCTTCCTAAACGAGAACTTCCAGAATTCGAGGCGAATCTCGTCACGATTTCTACCGTTTTTCCTGGTGCAGATGCAAAACAGGTGGAAAGAGATGTCACCAATAAACTGGAATCAGCCCTATCTGATATCAACGGTGTAGAGAAAACGAGCTCGGTTTCTGCCATTGGTTTCTCAAATATTGTGCTTGAAATTGAGGACCAAGCCGACTTTCAAAAGGTGGCAAGTCAAATTAAGAATGAAACCACAAGTGCTGCGTCGTCTTTTCCTGACGGGGTGAATGAGCCGGAAGTAAAGGATGAATTTGGCAGCGTGCCGGTTGGCTCTTATATGATTGTGTCAAATGAATCATCGGACTTAGCAAAGAGTCAGCAATCGCTGCGTGCATTGAAGGAAAAAGTGGAGGACATCAAAGGGGTAGACAGTGTCATTATCAAAGGCTTCAATGACAAACAAGCGATTTTAAACTTAGATTCAAACAAGCTGGAAGGTGAAGGGCTCAATGTAACTGATGTCACAGATGCCATCAATCAGGAATTTGACACATCTCCACTAGGCGATATTCGGGCAGGCAAAGAGAAGGTGAAGCTGTCCATCGATACATATGACCGCTTAGATCAAGTTAAAAAAATTGAGCTTTTCTCAAAAACGAAAAGAGAGCCGGTCACAATTAGTCAGCTTGGCAGTTTAAAAGAAGTAGAAAAACAGAAAAGTGATATTGTGTCGTATAACGGAAAGCCCGCTTATTCATTTACTGTGAATATTAAACAAGGGCTTGATATTCCTAAAATGTATGACAAAGTCAGTGATGTCATTGAGAAAGAAAAGCAGCTGCCAAATGGGGTGGAGTGGGTAGACTACTATTCACAAAAAAGTGAAGTGGATACCATTTTCAATGATTTAATAAAAGAAGCCATTGTTGCGGTCATTGCTGTCATAATTGTTACCACACTTGGACTCACGATTGGCGGGGCGTTTATCGTTTCACTAGCCATTCCGCTATCGATTACAATTGGAACGATTCCGCTGCCATTTTTACAAGTGGACCTCAATCAAATTTCGATCATCGGCTTTATTATTGCCTTAGGGATACTTGTCGATGATGCCATTGTCGTCAATGATAATATTTTAAGACAAATGAAAAAATACGAAAGTCCGCTTAAAGGAACAATTGCAGGAGTGAAAGAAGTCGCAGGATCCATTTTGACATCAACACTAGCTGTTGTATTTGCCTTCCTGCCGCTTGTTTTCCTATCAGGTGCAAACGGTTCATTTATTCGGGCATTACCGTCTGTTCTAGTTACGACTGTGCTTGCATCCATGGTGATTTCTCTGACACTTGTACCGGTCTATCAATATACTGTGAACAACCGGAAAAGAAAGAACAAAAACAGTCAAAAAGAGCCGGGATTCCTAGGGAAACCATTAAAAAGGCTGGCTGATTTCTATGCAGACCGTGTGCTGACAAACATTGTGAAGCGGCCGCTCGTTATTGGACTAAGTGGTTTGCTCGTTGCAACGCTTGCTTTTTTACTTATTTTCGTCACACCATTTGAATTTTTCCCTGCGGCGAATAAGAAAGAAGTGGTCGTCACTGTCACACTTCCAAGTGAAACAACACTAGACAAAACAAATGAAACACTAAAGAAAATAGAACAAGAGATCAAACGGCAAAAAGGCATTGAAGAAACGGCGATTTTTGCAGGCGGCGGTGTGCCGAACCTGTTTAATGAAAGTATTTCAAATGCAAGTGACCACACCGGTCAAGTTGTTGTGAGAGTAGACAATGATCAGATAACTAGTAAGGCATTGATAGATCGTATGACTGAGCCTTTGCGAGAGAAATTCAATGAGGCAGAAATCTTTATGAAAACCATTGTTCAAGGGCCGCCAGCTGGAGCACCAGTGACAGTAACGGTTGCGGGTGAATCTTTTTCAAAGCTCATTGATGTCAAAGAAACGCTGACAAATGAAATGAAAGACAAAGGGGCAAGCTTGATTACGGACGATGTCAATCAGCCGGTGAAAACGATCTCCTTTGAATTAAACCGCGAGCGAATGGCAGAGGATGGGCTCAGTGCTCAATTTGTCAGCAGACAGCTTGGTCTTGTGACAGAAGGGATTCCATTAGGTACCTTTCAACAAGGAACAAATGATATCGATTTAGTGGTGAAACAGGATACAGGCACACATCAAAATGGTTTAAAGCTAAAAGAAATGAATGTGCCTGTGAAGACAAATGAAGGCGGTATGCCTCAACTTGAGCCGCTTAGCCGATATGTAAAAGAAAAAGAAACAGAGCAGTACGAAAGCATTCCACATGAAAATGGAGTGCCGACCATTACGCTGAAGGCGTATCCCGGTGCATCAGATTCGTTTAAAGACGATATGAAAGAAGTCGTCAATCAAGTAGGAAAAAGTTCTGCAGCGAAGGATTTGACCATTTCACAAGGTGGAGAAAATGAAAATCAGACCCAGTTCTTTATTGAAATTAGCCTCTTATTTGCAGTTGTCTTGCTGCTCATTTATGTGACCATCGCATTCCAGTTCAATTCATTGATGCTTCCGCTGTTAGTTCTAGGAACGGTTTACTTAGCCGTATCAGGAGCCATTATCGGACTATTTGTTACACAAACACCATTCAGCTTTATGGCAACAATGGGAATTGTCTCATTGGCTGGTATTGTCGTCCGAAATGCGGTCGTCCTCTTCGAATTTATTGAGCAGCGGCGCAAGCAAGGGTTTGATCAACAGACAGCTGTCATTGAAGCAGGAAGAGCAAGGATGAAGCCGATTCTCTTAACAGCATTTACGGCACTTGTTGCACTAATGCCTGTTGCATTAAGTCATGATCCACTCTTTAAGCCGCTGGCAATCTGCATTGTATCAGGTGTGTTTTTCTCAACAATTCTGACATTATTCATTGTGCCAGCCCTATATGTTGCCGTTTCAAAGAAACGCTGACGAGGAAAGCAAATCTCCGATCGAAAGGAGATTTGCTTTTTTTTTTAGAAAAATATCCAAAAAAATATGTGGGGTGTTCATTTGTATTTATCTAGTGGACAGTGGTATTTACGACTAAAATAAGTCGTGTTAAAATCTGATTGGGAGAAGTTTTTTAACAAAGGGGTTGTACGTCATGTGTGGAACGATGAAAGCAATTGTTAAAAAAGAAAGCGCTTACGGAGCGGCGTTGATGGAGATGCCGATTCCAGAAATCAAAAATCATGAAGTTTTGATCCAAGTGAAAGCCACTTCGATATGCGGAACAGACGTGCATATTTATAATTGGGACGACTGGGCTAAGGGAAGAGTCAAAGCGCCCTACATTTTTGGACATGAATTTACAGGGGAAGTTGTTAAAGTGGGGAAGCAAGTCTCACGAGCAAAGGTAGGGGACTTTGTATCGGCTGAGACGCATGTTGTATGTAATCAATGTTATATGTGCTTAACAGGGCAGCAGCATTTGTGCAGTGAAACGAAAATTTTAGGGGTAGACATTGATGGCTGTTTTGCTGAATATGTCAAAGTACCTGAACAAAATGTGTGGCACAATCCAGCCCAAATGCCGGTTGAGCTTGCCTCTATACAAGAGCCGCTAGGAAATGCTGTTCATACTGTACTGCACACACCTGTTTCAGGTAAGTCAGTGGCGATTTTTGGCTGCGGACCAATCGGTTTAATGGCAATTGCTGTCGCAAAAGCCTCCGGGGCTGTTCAAGTGTTCGCTGTTGATAAAAATGAATACAGGCTCGATCTTGCCCGAAAAATGGGTGCAGATCATATTGTAGATATTGGAAAAGATGATCCAGTCGCGATGATTAAGCAGCTCACGCGGATGGAAGGGGCAGACGTGATGTGTGAGATGTCAGGTCATCCAGCTGCCATTAATCAAGCACTCGAAGCTTGTGCAAATGGAGGAAAAGTCAATATACTAAGCTTGCCAGAACGGCCAGTGACAATTGATATTACGAATCAAATTGTTTTTAGGGGATTAACCGTGCAAGGGATCACGGGGAGAAAAATGTTTGAGACGTGGCGTCAAGTATCTGAGCTGTTAAGAACGAATACCATTGATGTAAAGCCAGTTGTCACTCATACACTGCCATTTGAAGAGTTCCAAAAGGGATTTGAACTTATGCAAAGCGGTACGTGCGGAAAAGTCGTACTGATGATGCCATCATATCAAAGGGGGAAGAAATGATGAAAGAATTCACGTATTTACAAGATGAATTGGACACAATGAAGCAGCAAGGCACCCACCAAACTTTGAAAGAGATCGACTCAAAACAATCATCCACTGTTACATTAAATGAACAATCTGTCATACAACTCTCCTCAAATAACTACTTAGGCCTCACCTCGCACCCAAGGCTGATGAAAGCAGCAAAAGAGGCGATTGATGAATTCGGTGCGGGTACAGGATCTGTACGAACCATCGCCGGCACAATGACAATGCATGAACGCCTTGAAAAAAAGCTTGCTTCATTTAAAAAGACAGAAGCTGCTCTTGTGTTCCAATCAGGCTTTACGACCAACCAAGGGGTCTTATCCAGTATCCTGACAAAAGATGATATTGTCATTTCAGATGAACTGAATCATGCCTCCATTATTGATGGAATCCGATTAACCAAAGCAGATAAGAAAGTATACAGTCATTCTAATATGGAAGAGCTGGAGAAGATTTTGAAGAAATCAATGAATTACCGCGTCCGCCTCATCGTTACAGATGGTGTGTTCTCGATGGATGGAGATATCGCGCCACTTCCTGAGATCGTCAGGCTCGCAGAAGCATATGATGCATTTGTGATGGTAGACGATGCGCATGCCTCGGGCGTGCTTGGCGAGAATGGCCGCGGGACGGTCAACCATTTTAAACTCGACGGCAGAGTGCACATTCAGGTCGGGACACTTAGCAAGGCTGTCGGAGTGCTCGGCGGCTACGTGGCTGGTTCAGCGGTTTTAATTGATTATCTAAAACATAAAGCAAGATCGTTTTTATTCAGCACCTCTCATCCGCCAGCTGTGACTAGAGCGTGTGAAGAAGCGATTGAAGTGCTGTTAGATGAACCGGAGCGAATCGATACACTTTGGGAGAACGCCGCTTATTTTAAAGAAAAAGTCATCAGCCTTGGATTTCAAGTCGCCCGAACAGAGACACCGATTATCCCAATCATGATTGGAGACGAAGCACTTACTTTTCGTTTCTCAAAGGCTTTAATAGAACGAGGCGTGTTTGCCCAAGGCATCGCCTTCCCAACTGTAGCAAAAGGCAAGGCAAGAATTAGAGCCATCATCACAGCCGAGCACACAAAAGAAGAACTAGACCGGGCACTGACAATCATTGAAGAAGAAGCAAAAAAACTAAACATACTTGATTGAGAGAGCGCAGGCTCTCTTTTTTTGACGATATTCTTTCCAATTTTCATCAAATCTACCGTTTGTTATGTATAATGTATGTAAAAAGATCTATTGGGGTAAGTGATGAGACAAATGTTATTTAATAATGAAGATTTTTATAAGCAATATTTAGATTATAAGAGCAATGTAATAACAGATAAGAATCACCCTTTTCACATAATGTTTAATAAAGAGATACCAAACAAAATTCAAAATGAATTAGAAAAACGTCAAATGAAAAATTTGGATAGAATCGATATTAAAGCATCTACAGGAAATGGAAAAATTTCAGAGTCTATTTGGATAGCGTTTCTAGACCAGCTTTTAACAAAGAATCAAAAAACAAATAAAACAACAACACAAAAAGGATTATATATAGTCATTTTATTCGCTAATAATGGCAAAGACTTTTATTTATCGATTGGTTTAGGTACTGAAAATCTATCTCTCAAAAAGATTAAATATGAAGCGGATGTTTGGCGAGAACGACTAAAACCTCAATTGATGAATAGTCCTAATTTAAAAGGATTTGAAATAGGTGATTTTTACTTAGGAGAATCTGATAGACCTAAAAAATATGCAGCAGGTTCTTTGGTATTTAAAAGGTATAATATTGATACATTTAATCAATACGAATTTTTAAAAGACATATATAACTTAAATGATTTTTTTTATGACTTTATTTTCGAAATATATTCGAATCCGGATCTTCATATGGACACAAAGAGTAATAAGAGTATAAAAAGAAAAAGAATCATCCATAGAGACGTTTATAAGCAATTAAGAGAAGAAAGAGCCAAGCGAAATGAAGAGACAGGTCGAATAGCAGAGAAATTTGTTTATGATATGGAAGTAGAGCAATTAAAAGCAGCGGGTCAGGAGCAATTGGCGAAAAAAGTAAATTGGTTAGCCGAAACGGAAGATGGTCATGGATTTGATATCAAATCGTATTACCCTGATGGAAAAGAAAAACTAATAGAGGTGAAGGGTTCTAAACTTGCTCATCAAGATTTTCCTTTCTTCTTATCTGAACAAGAAAGAATGGTAGCAGAAGAGGAAAAAGAAGCGTATGTGATTACTTTAGTTGAGAGTGTCGGTACTCAGCAAATGAAGGTTGTAAAAGAAATACAAAATCCTTTGGAGAAAGATAACCTACTGTTAAAACCTACTCAATACTCATGCAGAATCCGGGTGGATTGAAAAGTGATGACACATATGATTTATTTTCAATTCATTACAAAATAGTCTATACTGTAGGGTGGAACTTGGTTTGAAAGGAGTACAAATTCATGAATGAAGAGCAGAGAAAAGCGAGCGGACAAGTAAGTTCATCGGACAAAAAATCCGAGAAGGACTACAGCAAATATTTTGAAGCTGTGTACATTCCGCCTTCTTTAAAAGATGCAAAAAAACGGGGTAAAGAAGAAGTTGAATACAATCAATTTCAAATTGACGAGCAGTTTCAAGGGTTAGGAAACGGCCGCAAGTTTTATATTCGCACATATGGCTGTCAAATGAATGAGCATGACACAGAAGTGATGGCTGGTATTTTTATGGCGCTTGGCTATGAACCAACAAACTCAACGGAAGATGCAAATGTCATCTTATTAAACACTTGTGCTATTCGTGAAAATGCAGAAAATAAAGTGTTTGGAGAGCTTGGACATTTAAAAGCATTAAAACGTGAAAAGCCAGATTTAATTTTAGGTGTCTGCGGATGTATGTCACAAGAAGAATCTGTCGTGAGCCGTATTTTGAAGAAACACCCGTTTGTTGACTTGATTTTCGGCACGCACAACATTCACCGCCTGCCAGAGCTGTTATCTGAATGCTACCTTTCAAAAGAAATGGTCATTGAGGTTTGGTCAAAAGAAGGCGACGTGATTGAGAACCTTCCAAGAGCCCGTCAAGGTAAAATCAAGGGCTGGGTGAACATTATGTACGGTTGTGATAAATTCTGTACATACTGTATCGTGCCTTACACGCGCGGCAAGGAAAGAAGCCGCCGCCCAGATGAAATTATTCAAGAGGTCAGACGTTTAGCAGCAGAAGGATATAAGGAAATTACCCTTCTTGGTCAAAACGTGAATGCATATGGAAAAGATTTTGAAGATATGGAATATGGTCTTGGCCACCTGATGGATGAGCTGCGAAAAATTGATATTCCGCGTATCCGTTTTACAACAAGTCACCCGCGTGATTTTGATGATCACTTAATTGAAGTCTTAGCCAAGGGCGGAAATCTTCTCGATCATATTCACCTGCCAGTTCAATCCGGAAGTTCTTCTGTGCTGAAACTTATGGCGAGAAAATATGACCGTGAGCGTTACCTTGATCTTGTGCGCAAAATCAAAGAAGCTATGCCGAATGCTTCATTAACAACGGACATTATTGTTGGATTCCCAAATGAAACAGATGAGCAGTTTGAAGAAACACTTTCCCTCTATCGCGAGGTTGAGTTTGATGCTGCTTATACATTCATTTATTCTCCAAGAGAAGGAACGCCTGCAGCGAAAATGAAAGACAACGTGCCAATGCGTGTGAAAAAAGAACGTCTGCAGCGCCTAAATGCACTTGTGAATGAAATTTCTGCGAAAAAAATGAAGGAATATGAAGGGCAGATTGTCGAAGTATTAGTAGAGGGTGAAAGTAAAAACAACCCTGAGATCCTAGCCGGATATACAAGTAAAAGCAAGCTTGTGAATTTTAAAGCACCAAAAGAAGCGATTGGCAACATCGTCAAAGTGAAAATCACACAAGCCAAAACTTGGTCTCTTGACGGAGAAATGGTTGGAGAAGCTATCGAGGTGAATTAAAATGACACTTTATTCAAAGAAAGAGATTGTCGAGCGTGCAAGAGAGCTCGCTAAAATGATTTCTGAAACTGAAGAAGTTGATTTCTTCAAAAAAGCAGAAGCGCAAATCAATGAAAATACAAAAATTTCAACGATTATTAATCAAATTAAGGCGCTTCAAAAACAAGCTGTGAACTTAAAGCATTACGGCAAACATGAAGCCTTAAAGCAAGTCGAAGAAAAAATCGATGCCCTGCAAGAAGAACTGGATGACATCCCAGTGATTCAAGAATTCAAAGAATCACAAATGGAAGTCAATTCCCTGCTTCAGCTTGTAGCGCACACAATTTCGAATCAAGTAACAGATGAAATCATTCTTTCAACCGGCGGTGATCTCTTATTAGGAGAAACCGGTTCAAAAGTGAAAAACTCATCACCAAGTTGCTCCATTAAATGAGAAAACCCCGCAGATGCGGGGTTTTTTGTTTGTGGACTCTTATTTATTTGTAATTTGTAGTTTAGTATTTAAAATCCCTTGGCATTATAGGTTTATAATGCTTAAATGTTGCTATAAGTCATGTATAACAGAAATAGATGAGATTTCTTGCGATCTAATATTAAGGAAAATTAATACGGAATAGTAGAAAACCGCATAATACCTCATTAAAGGTGAGATCTTTGTGATCACTAAAAACTCACTTCACCTTATATGTAATTTATATTTTATAGGCTGTGACATCAACAAATTGTTGATGTCACAGCCCCTTTTTTATTTTCTATGGTTACCTTATTTCTTCATAAAACACGTAATACAAACTAAAAAAAGGTGGATATATTTTTAATGATATTCTTTATTATTTTTAAATCTAATTTTAAATATAAAGAAAACCGAATGTTGATTTTTATAAATAGCCCCTCCTAAAGGGACTGTGACTTCATCATTAAACCACAACCTTCTATTCCAATCAACCTCCAAACCTCCCACTCTCCAACTTTTCCAATTTTCAAGGCAAGTTTATGGGCGACCATGCATACACTGAAACAGAAATGAATTTAATTGAACATGAAGTTCAAAATCGTGACACACTAGACGAATGCCCAGCATAAGATAAAACGATCAAGAACAAGGAGGCATGCCGGAATGTCTGAATACAGAGAAATTATTACAAAAGCGGTGGTTGCAAAAGGGAGGAAATTCACCCAAAGCACACACACCATTTCTCCATCGCAAAAACCAACCAGCATCCTAGGTGGTTGGATCATTAATCATAAGTATGATGCTGAAAAGGTCGGTAAAACCGTTGAGATCGAAGGAACATTTGATATTAACGTATGGTACTCTTACGCCGACAACACGAAAACAGAAGTCGTCACAGAGCGTGTGAAGTATGTAGACATCATTAAACTGAGATATAAAGATAAGAATTTCCTTGATGATGAGCACGAAGTAATTGCGAAAGTATTGCAGCAGCCCAATTGCTTAGAAGTGACCATTTCTCCAAATGGCAATAAAATTATCGTTCAGGCAGAGCGTGAATTCATTGCTGAGGTAGTCGGTGAAACAAAAATTGTCGTAGAGGTCAATTCAAGCTGGAAAGAAAAAGATGATCACGAGTGGGAAGAAGAAGTGGATGAGGAATTAGAGGATATTCATCCAGAATTCCTAGCAGGTGAGACAGAAGAGTAAGGAATGACTAGGGCGCATATCCCCCTAGTTTTTTTGTGCCTGATCTAGGAGAAAAAAGGTGATTTTTTATGCTATAATTGGAGATGGTATGAATTCGAAAGTAATATAGTGAGGGATTAGAAATATGGCAAGTTATACGCCCATGATACAGCAATATTTAAAGATCAAGGCAGATTATCAAGATGCCTTTTTATTTTTTCGCCTAGGCGATTTTTATGAGATGTTTTTTGATGATGCAAAGGAAGCCGCGCAAGAACTAGAAATTACGTTAACAAGCAGAGACGGCGGCACAATTCCAATGTGCGGCGTTCCTTATCATTCTGCTTCTGCATACATAGAACAGTTGATTTCAAAAGGCTACAAGGTCGCCATTTGTGAGCAGGTGGAAGACCCTAAAATGGCAAAAGGTGTAGTCAAAAGGGAAGTCGTTCAACTGATTACACCAGGAACCGTCATGGATGGTAAAGGATTAAGTGAAAACGAGAACAACTTTATTGCGTCTGTTACCAGCTTTCAAAATGGGTACGGTCTTGCGCTGTCTGATTTATCAACAGGTGAAAACATGGCGGCTTTCATCGATCGATTAGATGAAGTCGTATCAGAAATTTATTCTGTCGGTGCAAAAGAAATTGTGGTGTCAAAGCAGCTGGATGAGGAAACAGTCAAAACCCTTAAAGAACGCTGCCAAGCGACCATTTCATACGAAGATAGTGATGCATTATTAGAGGAAGCTGAGCGGCTCGTTTCCCATCTAGACGAAAAGTTAAAAACGTCATTTTTAACACTATATGCCTATTTAAGAAGAACGCAAAAAAGAAGCTTGGATCATCTTCAGAAAGTTCAAGTGTTTGAGCTTGAACAAACGATGAAAATCGATCTTTACTCAAAACGAAACCTAGAATTAACAGAAACGATTCGTTCAAAAAGCAAAAAAGGCTCTTTATTATGGCTGTTAGATGAAACAAAAACAGCGATGGGCGGCAGACTGCTCAAGCAATGGATCGATCGGCCGCTCATTCGCCTTTCGCAAATTAATGAGCGTCAGGAAATGGTGCAAATCCTGATGGATCATTTCTTTGAGCGAGAGGATCTGCGCGAACGATTAAAGCAAGTATATGATCTTGAGCGTTTAGCGGGCCGCGTGGCATTTGGCAACGTGAATGCCCGTGATCTCATCCAGCTCAAAGAATCCTTAAAACAAGTACCGGATATTAAACAACTCGTTCATTCATTACCAGAGGAAATGGCAAAATCAAGAGCGAATGAGATTGATCCTTGTGGTGACCTCCTTAATTTATTAGAAGATGCACTTCATGAAAATCCGCCGATGACGATAAAAGAAGGCAATTTGATTAAAGATGGCTACAATGCAAAATTAGATGAATACCGTGATGCCAGCCGAAACGGAAAGGACTGGATTGCACGTCTTGAACAGCAGGAAAGAGAATATACCGGTATTCGCTCCTTAAAAGTCGGGTTTAATAAAGTGTTTGGTTATTATATCGAAGTGACACGCGCAAATACACATCTGCTGGAGGAAGGGCGTTACGAAAGAAAACAAACGCTTGCCAATGCAGAGCGGTATATCACACCTGAATTAAAAGAAAAAGAAGCACTGATTCTTGAAGCAGAATCAAATATTAACGAATTGGAATATGAACTATTTACAGCTCTCAGGGAGCAAGTAAAAGGCTATATTCCTAGATTACAGCTGCTTGCAAAACAAATGAGCGAGCTTGATGCGCTTCAATGCTTTGCGACTGTCAGTGAAAAGCGCCGTTATATCCGGCCGGAATTCTCAGAGGATGACGTGGATGTCAAAGATGGCCGTCACCCAGTCGTTGAAAAAGTGCTGGATCACCAGGAATATGTACCGAATGACTGCCATATGGGAAAAGGCAGACAAACCTTACTCATCACTGGACCGAATATGTCAGGGAAAAGTACGTATATGAGACAAATGGCGCTCATCTCGATTCTTGCGCAGATTGGCTGCTTCGTGCCTGCGTCAAAGGCGACGCTTCCAATCTTCGATCAAATCTTTACACGTATTGGTGCAGCAGATGATTTGATTTCTGGTCAAAGTACTTTTATGGTAGAGATGCTCGAAGCAAAAAATGCGATGGTGCACGCAACCAAAAACAGCTTGATTTTATTTGATGAAATTGGACGCGGGACAAGCACCTATGATGGAATGGCTCTTGCGCAGGCGATCATTGAATTTGTTCATGATCATATTGGGGCTAAAACCCTATTCTCTACACATTACCATGAGCTCACGGTCCTTGAATCTCAATTAAGCGAGCTGAAAAATGTTCATGTGCGAGCTGAAGAGCATGAAGGCACGGTCGTTTTCTTACATCAAATCAAAGAAGGTGCAGCTGATAAAAGCTATGGTATTCATGTAGCGCAGCTTGCGGAATTGCCTGATACCATCATTAATAGAGCCCAGACTATTTTAACGGAGCTTGAGAGCGGATCACATGACGTGACCCCAACCGTATCTGCAGCACCAAAAGCAGAAAAGGCTGAAGAAAAACAGCAGCTATCTTTCTTTGAAGTAGAAGAAAAACCGCAGCCGAAAGCTGCGCTAAAACAGAAGGATCAAGCGGTCATAGACGAATTAAAGTCTTACAACCTAATGGATATGACGCCGCTTGAAGCGATGACAAAGCTGTATGAATTGCAAAAGAAATTATAATGTAAGGTGAGGTGAGCAGAAATGGCAAAGATTATTCAGTTATCCGATGACCTATCCAATAAAATTGCTGCAGGTGAAGTGGTCGAGCGTCCGGCTTCTGTTGTAAAGGAGCTTGTGGAAAATGCGATCGATGCAAAAAGTACAGTCATTGAAATCGATGTAGAAGAAGCAGGTCTTTCTTCTATCAGGATTATTGATAATGGTGTTGGAATCGATGCTGAAGATTGTAAGCTTGCCTTCCAGCGCCATGCAACGAGTAAAATCAAAGACGAAAATGATTTGTTTCGTGTCAGAACGCTCGGATTCAGGGGAGAGGCGCTGCCAAGTATTGCATCCGTCTCTCACCTAGAAATGAAAACAAGTACTGGCGAAGGAGCTGGGACACACTTAGCTTTGCAAGGCGGGAAGATCATTTCAGAGAAAAAAACCTCTGGCCGCCGCGGCACCGAAATTGTGGTCACCAACTTATTTTACAATACGCCAGCCCGCCTAAAATACATGAAAACCGTTCATACGGAACTTGGTAATATATCGGATGTTGTCAATCGAATTGCGCTAGCTCATCCCGAAGTATCGATCCGTTTGCGTCATCAAGGGAAAGTCCTGCTACAGACGAATGGAAACGGAGATGTGCGTCATGTACTTGCGGCCATTTACGGGACAGCTGTGGCTAAAAAAATGCTGCCGCTTCACGTACAATCACTTGATTTTGAAGTGAAAGGATATATTTCCTTACCAGAAGTGACGAGGGCATCACGGAATTATATGTCTTCTGTTGTAAACGGCCGATATGTCAAACATTTTCCGCTCGTGAAAGCGATCCATGAAGGGTATCACACGCTGCTTCCGATTGGCCGTCATCCAATTACATTCATTGAGATGAAGATGGATCCCATTCTAGTGGATGTGAACGTTCATCCTTCGAAGCTAGAAGTGAGGCTAAGTAAAGAGCAGGAACTTCATGATCTGATTAAACAAGGAATTAAGGAAGTATTTCAAAAGCAGCAGCTCATTCCAAGTGCTTCAGTACCAAAAAAAGCACCAATGCCAGCTGTGAAAAATGAGCAGCAATCCTTAACCTTCGATGCGAAACAAAGGAACTCAAGCCCAGCGGAAACACCGCTAACCTATCAGCCGGAGCCGCACTCGTCGGTCGTATACGAGACAAGTCATACCGATGCATACGGAATGCCTAAACAAGAGAAGGCAGAAGCATCATCACCAGTATTTTATGAAGAAACCTCATCTGAGCGTATTCATTTAGAGGAATCCGCCGCTTCACTTGAATATGAAGAGACGGTACTGCATGAAGATGTGACAGAAACGATTCCTGAAAACGAACGCGTCCCTGTGATGTATCCAATTGGGCAAATGCATGGCACATATATTTTGGCTCAAAATGAACGAGGGCTTTATATCATCGACCAGCATGCGGCTCAAGAGCGAATCAAGTATGAGTATTATCGTGAGAAGGTAGGAGAGATCAAGCAGGAAGTGCAAGAAATGCTCGTCCCCTTAACATTTCACTACTCTAAAAACGATATGCTGATCATTGAAGAGCATAAGGATATTCTCGCGAAAGTGGGGGTCTTCTTAGAGCCCTTTGGTTCAGGTAGCTACATCGTTCGGTCGCATCCGCAGTGGTTTCCAAAAGGTGAAGAGGCTGAATTGATCGAAGAGATTATAGAGCAAGTGCTTGATGAAAAACGTGTTGATATCAAGAAACTAAGAGAAGAAGCGGCGATTATGATGAGCTGTAAAGGCTCAATCAAAGCAAATCGTCATTTGCGTCATGATGAAATCAAAGCCTTATTAGATGAACTTCGGCAAACGAAGGACCCATTCACCTGTCCGCACGGCCGGCCGATCATCATTCATCACTCGACATATGAGATGGAGAAAATGTTTAAACGGGTGATGTGATGTAAAAAAAGCGCTCTAATCAGAGCGCTTTTTTATTTAGCATCCGCAAGGATCTGGCGGTGTGACCACAACTGGTCGTGTATTAATATCAATCGTATCTTCTGCATAAAATGTGGAACCGATGCTGATGGCTCGATTTTCTGCACGGAACGTGTATGTACCTGCAGCAGGAAGTACTTTATGTGAAAGCTTTAATGTATATTTGGAAATTCCAAGTAAATCCAGTCTGAGCGGAATACGAACGGTTTGTCCGTTGTTCAAAATATAGCTGTCTTTTAATGCTTTGCCGTTCATAATGTCTTTAGTTGTTGCCTGGAAACCCTTTGGCAGAGTGAACTCAACCGCACCAAGACTTAGAACAGAATTTGGGCTGTACGTCAGCTCAATGTCAGAAAAAGACCATTCCTGCTTACTTGCTCCTGTAATTTTTGCGTAAAGTGCAGCTGGTTTTGCATTAGTTGTTGCTTTGCCGGCTTCCTCAGCAGATGCAGAAAGCGGTACTGACAGCGCCATAACCAATGTGAGCATCCCCATCATAAGAATCGTCCATGTTTTTTTCATTTTTTCCTTCCCCCTTGTTGAATATAGGTAAATAATAGATGATTACACCCATTATTTACCTATAATGTTACCATATTACCATATGGTATTAAATGGGATATTATACCCTTATTTTGTCATTCTTTAGTAATAGCGGGGAAATAGCGCATTTGGTTGATTCATTCCGTAATAATGGCCTGGCATTTGCTGGTTTGTTGGCATCATCATATGCATATCTTGATAACCATATGGATGGTGTGGCATCATCCCATATCCACCATAATGGCCTAGATGATGGTGATCCTTCATTGGAACATGCTTTGAAAAGGTATCATGCTGATTTGGGAACGGTGAATAAACTGAATGATGATGTGGATGGTGCGCGTTATACACATCTTTTTTGCCGCTATGATAATGGTTTGGCATATTCATATGATCATGCATGTTTGGCGCGACCATATGCTCATGATTGGCTGTATACACATTTTCAAATGTGTGATAGGGATTTTCTTGGTGATAATGATTCATTTGGCTGTTCATATCGTTCATGTATATCTCATCCTTTATGTCAGGTTGCCATATCCTATGAGACAGATCTGCTTCATGAGCCTATCCATATGAAAGAAAAAAACCGGCTTTTCAGCCGGGAAAAGGAAAAGCAGGTAAAGCGTCAAGCGTTAAATTGTGTAGCTGTGTCTTCTTCTGCGACGCTTTTTACATCTGCTGCAGACACTTTTAGGAAAATAACAGGGATCGTAGCTTCGAGAGGTATCCCAAAAATCGCTCTCAAACCATTTATCTTTTTTATGACAAAACTTTTTTTCTTTACATGGATCCTCATGGCAATGATCGTCATGCTTTTTATGGCAGTGTGAGTGGGAATGTTTGCACTTGCATTTGCACATTGTCATCCCTCCTAAATGTGACTCAATGCTAGTATATGCAAGAAAGAGTCATGAGGACTGGATGCTCATGCTTCTTTTATAAAAAAAGGCTTTTTCTGAAAAAACTCAAATAAAAAGAATTGACTAGTGCTAAATTAACATGATAAAATATAAATTTTTATCCTCTGACGAAATGTGTTATAATGATATTGTGAATACTTTCGGAGGTGGCGGATTTGTTTCAAATAGGTGATAAAATTGTTTATCCAATGCATGGAGCCGGTGTGATTGAAGGAATGGAAGAAAAAGAGATTTTAGGTAAGACACAGGAATATTTCCTGATTCAAATGCCGAATATGCAGATGATGGTCCCAAAAGGCAGAATCAATCAACTAGGTATACGTCCGGTAGCAGATCAAGCAACGCTGAAAGTTGTGATGAACAATTTTGCAGAAGAAACAAACGACGACACGCTTACTTGGAAGCAAAGATATGATGAAAATCTGAAAAAGCTAAAAACAGGTGCGATCGAAGATGGTGCAGACGTTGTCAAAGATCTAATGAGACGAAATCAGAAGAAAGCGTTAAATTCAAGTGAAAAGAAGATGCTTGAAGATGCAAGAGGCATGTTAGTGAGTGAGATTTCACTTGCACAGGGACTGACGCAAGATGAAGTGATGACAGCTTTAGAGAATGAATTAAGAATGTAATGATGATATACAGAGACTAGCTGTAAGCTGAAGGGGACTACTTCTTTTGTTTACAGCTTTTTTGTTTGAAAAAAAGAGTAATATTGCCATTTTTGTAGGTGGTTTTAACTAAAATTGAAATGAGGTCATACGATTTAGTTTTTACGTTCACAACAAAAATTTAAAGACCTCTGAAATACCTAGTTCATATGAAAAACAGGTAACTTCTCCTGATTCATTCAAATGAGCCGGACAACCTTTGAATTTTCTAAGCCATTGATAGTAAAATATTGCGGTAAGATGACACCTAAGAGAAAAAAGGAGCGGTGAAATGAAAAGGCTACTAATATGTGGATTCATCTTTCTTATTCTGTGTACTCTTTTAATGGTGAAATGCAGCCATTCTGTTCAAGAAAAAAAAGAGCAAAAGCAGCATCATCAAGAGGTAGAAAAGTATAAAAAAGAGCGAAAACAAGGCGATCAATATGAAAGTTTTAAACAGCTCATGCGATATGAAAGAGACGGTTATGAGATAGAATTTCACGAAAAGGGCGGAAGTGATTTACTTGTATTTTCTCCTCATGGAGGTGACATTGAACCAGGAACAAGTGAAATTGTAGAAGCCTTTCAAGAAAGCTACTCTACGTATTTGTTTGAAGGTACAAAGCAAGACAATAACCGGGACCTGCATATCACGAGTACCAATTTTGATGAACCCATTTTGGTTCAAATGATTAAAACGTATCCTTTTTCAATTTCCATCCACGGCTATAAAAGTGATAAAAGACACACGCTCGTTGGCGGCACAAATGAAAAAATGCAAAGAGCAGTTGTACGAGAACTAAAAGATCGGGGATTTTCCGCAGAAATGGTACAAAAAGGCGAACGGCTTTCTGGTACAGATCCCAAAAATATAAATAATCGAAATGCGAGTGGTGAAAGCGTTCAGCTCGAAATTAGTACAGCGCAAAGAGAAGCTTTTTTTGATAATTTTGAGACGAGAAAAGGAAAGAAAAAAGCATTTAGACGCTATATTAATGCGTTAAAAGAAGTACTAAGAGAATTCGATCCGTCTGCGTAAAAAAGTTTGATGGGCAAAAGTGCTCTATTTAAACTTGGTAAAAAAGATAGGAATATGCGATTTGAACATAAAATATGTAATAACTTACAATTTGCCTTGAAAACATAAATTATGTAAAATAATAGTTATCAGTTTGATATGATAGAATGGGGCTGAAGTGGATGGCACACAAAATACCATCTTCCGAAGTAGGTGTAAAGATCAATCAATGGTACACGCATATTTGCAAATTTGAAGTTGAACAGGCAAACGGCATGAAGCGTCTTGTTGAAGAAGAAATTCATGATATGGAAGAGGATCAAGATTTACTCCTATACTATTCTCTAATGGATTTTCGCCATCAAATGATGCTTCAGCACTTAGCGCCAGTCCATGCAGGGAGTGAAACGCTTCAAGCAGTGTCCTTTCCTAAGGAAATTGACGATGCAGAAGATGAAATGACAGGCTTACTCGGCTATTATTTTCATTTTTTTCATGGAATGTATGCGTTTATCCAGCGCCGGTATATCGAGGCCATTTCATATTACAAGCATGCGGAACATCAACTGATTTTAGTGACAGATGAGATCGAAAAAGCAGAATTTTACTATAAAATCGCAGAAGTATACTATCATATGAAACAAACCTATTTCTCCATGCACTACGCTAAAAAGGCAAGAGACATCTATAAGAAACATCAGCTTTATGGAAAAAGAAGCATTCAATGTGATTTTGTCATGGCAGGTAATTGGATTGATGTCAATCAGTATCAAAAAGCGCTTCCTTATTTAGAAAAAGCGTTAAAGGTCTGTGAAGCAATGGAACAAAAAGAATGCACATCTTACTTTAAAGCAATGGCTCTTAATAACTTAGGCACTTGTCATTATAGTATGGGAACGTACCATACAGCGACTGTCTTTTTTGAACAAGCCATTTCACTTTATCAGAAAGATCAAGCATCCACGATGATCAAATCGCTGTTTTCACTTGCCCTTACTTGTTTTAAACTCGGAGATATCAAGCGGGCCGGCGAGGCTATATCTACAGGAATGAAAGAGGCTTGTGTATTGGAAGATGAAATTTATCAGTTGAAATTCCAATTTTTGCAGGCGCTCTATATAGAGAAAGACGGCTGTGAGCAATTGAGGTCGGCCCTTTTTGGTCTAAGAAATAAAAAAATGTTTGCTGATTTAGAGGAATTAGCACTTGATGCGGCTAATTATTATAAGGAACGCGACATGTACAAGGAATCCTCCACTTTTTTTGAGATTGTGATCGAAGCGCGTACGCACATTCAAAAAGGAGATGAGATGTATGAGAACGAAGCATAACATGTCAGCTGCTCAAGTAGATGAAAGACTTCACACTTAAAAATGAGACAAACAACACCCTTTACGCAAAACGTAAAGGGCTTTTTTCTTTATTCTTTGATTGCTTTTTCTGCGTCAATTGCACCTGCTCCATAAACAATCGGGTCATCCCCAGACCACTTGCTTGTATTTTCTTTTAACAGGGTTTTGACTTCATCCGGTGTTAAATCTGGTGAATGCTCTAGTAGTAGAGCGCAAATACCAGCACAGATCGGTGTTGCCATCGATGTGCCAGATAACGTTGTATAATCATGATCGACTCTGCTTGATTTATCAAGTTTATCCAAAAAGGATCGTGGTGATCTGAGAGAAACGATGTTTACTCCTGGTGCAAGGATATCAGGCTTTGCTTCCCCGTAAACCGTTGGTCCTCTGCTTGAAAACGGTGCCACGACATCGTCACTTGATTCTGGTGTATTCCTGTCATCGTAGGCTCCGACCGTAATGACTTTTTGACTGACAGCAGGGCTTGCAATCGTCTGGCTGTTAGGACCAGAGTTTCCAGCAGCGACGCATACAACAATCCCTTGATCCCAAGCCGCATTGACAGCACGCACCATTGGATCGTCCTGTTCGTCATCATAACGCTGCGCAGCTCCGCCCAGCGACATACTGATAATATGAATCGGATCATCGGGGTTGTCTTCGTTGAATTGTATGCACCATTCAACACCTTCTATAATAGTAGAAAGTGATCCAGCCCCTTGTTTATTTAACACTTTCACGCCAATCAGATTTGCTTTTGGGGCAGGTCCTTTGTATAAGCCGTCTGAGGCGGCTCCATCTCCAGCGACATCTCCCGCGCAGTGAGTACCGTGGCCATTATCATCATAAGGCTTTGTTTTTTGTTTGACTAAATCCACAAAATCTCGAATTCTTCCATCTAAATCTTCATGTGGATAAATTCCCGTGTCAATGACAGCGACCGTAATGCCTTCTCCTGTTAAAGTTGTCCCGTTTCGGATGACTTCTTCAGCATGGCTTGCTTGTGTGGCTACATCCAGCAGCGCATGAACTTTCCGGTCTAAATAAATTTTACGAATATGCTCACCATTTGCTAATAGCTCCTCTAAAGCAGCAGGCGTTAAATCAGCAGCACAGCAGTCGATATGTGAAAAATGCCGTTTTATATTTGTTTTTCTGCTTTTTTTCATGAGCTGCTTTGTGCTTTGAATCCCTGCCTCGGCTGCACCTTCCTTAAATTCAATGATCACACGAAGCTTCTTTTTCTTCTTCAGCCTGCCTTCGAAAAAACGATGAAGAAAGCATGGCGTCCATTTAAAAGGTTTATAAAGGTGAAGAACGGTCTCTCTTAAAGGCTGATCTAGTTTACTAGCATGTGTTCTGACCATCTGCACCATAGAAAATCCAAACATGTGATGCCCTCCATTCCAGCTATCCATTCTCGTACACTCTTACGTTATGAGAATGAGAACTGCTTGGTTCGGATTCTTGTCCCTCCTTTTCTTTATATTGGCGGCTTGCTTATGTCTTTCAAAAAAGAAAAGCGCTTACATTTTGTAAAATAATAGAAAAAGGTGGAATTCACGTAGAATCTGCCGATGATAGGTGGGAGAGTTCTTCTGAGAGAACCAGTGAAACAAAGGATTTTGCAGAAAAAGGAGGGCTGTGGACAGGGTCAATGCTCATATAAATGTGATGCGTGACAGATGGAAAACATCAAATCCTTATCAAAAAAAGCCGAATTAAAGAAAACAGACTGGATAGGACTAGGTCATATTAAACATAACGTCATTTTTTTGTCATACTATTCTAACTCTGTTTTCAAAGAGGAGAGGCGTTTCTGTGTATATAAATGCAATTATCTTATTTTTGAGGAATCTCATGATCTAGAGTGTTATGATCAAACGTGAAGAGAAAATGTGGAAAAAATGATAAGAAATGATGATTCAATATAAATCATAGAAACGGCTTAGAAATCTGTTAAAGGAGAACGGGAATGAAGAAGTTTTTTGCTTTGCTTCTCCTGCTTGCGATCGGATGGGGCGTTTATTATACTATGCAAGCACAGGAACATGATGAGCCAGTGTCATCAGGTGGGGAAGACGAAAGCGGTTCAAATGATATTTATCGAAATTTTAAAGAACTTGAAGAAAACGAATCAACAAGCAGCTATAACATTACAGCCAACCCAGTGCCTGGCAGCCGCCTTCTTGTGATGTCACCTCATGGCGGGAGGATCGAAGGCGGCGTGAGCGAGATCGTCCATTTTTTTGACAACGATTTTTCGACGTATTTATTTGAAGGTCTAAGAGAGAATGCATCAGAACTTCATATTACAAGTACAAACTTTGATGAGCCAATCGGCGTCGCGCAGGCAAAAGCACATGATTACATTTTAGCAGTGCATGGATACAAAGGCGAGGAAGGAATTGACCATACTCTCGTCGGCGGAACAGATTACGATCGTGCAGAGAAAATTGTGAGCTCATTAGAGCGGAACGGATTTTCTGCTGAACTAGCTGTCGCACACGCAACCCTGAGCGGGACAAGCAATCATAATATTAATAATCTTACAAAAACAGGGCAAAGTGTGCAGCTTGAGATTAGTAGAAGTCAGCGTGAAGCTTTATTTGACAGTTTCGATTTTCGGAGGCGGTCAAGTACAAAAAACGAGACATTCTATCGTTATGTCAGGGCGATTCGGACAGTGCTGGATGAAGAATATACATAAGGGCTGTGCACATGTTAAGACAAGCAGGGGAATTCTTGTTACACTATGAACAGTGATAACAAAAGGAGAGACGGATATGGCGCGTCATCATTTTCATCTTCAGGCAAGCTGGCCCGGTCTGCGTAACGATGTGGGTACAATTGCATGTGAACAATTAAAAACAAAGATTTCGATTCCAAAGGAAATGGACGGTCCAGGTATTGGAACCAATCCAGATGAGATGCTCTTAGGTGCAGCGGCTACGTGTTATATCATTACACTTGCAGCCATGATGGAGCGAAGTCAATTAGACAAAGAGGATCTATCGATGAACTCTGAAGCCGTCGTAGATGTGACAAATGGTGTGTTTACTTATGAGGAAATCATTCATCGGCCTGTCATCACCCTCAAAGAGTCCGCTTCCGCACATGATATCGAGCTGGCCCGAAAGCTTGCGCATAAAGCCGAAAGCTCATGTATGATTTCAAGAGCTGTTCAGGGGAATGTGAATATTTCCTTAGAAGAAACCATTCAAGTCGGCCGTTAAAACAAAAAAGTCATTTTCTCTAGAAATATGGAGAAAATGACTTTTTTTATGACGTCCATTCGGTTTGATCGAGTTGTGCTTTGGTTTCGTTCTTTTGCTTCTTGGATTGATTTAAGACAATCACGCCGCAGATGACAAGTGCAAGGCCGATGTAGCCTTTCGTGCTGATCGTTTCGTTAAACAGCACAAGTCCTACAAGAGCAGTGAGAGCTGTTCCAACGCCAGACCAGGTTGCATAGGCAGACGAGAGCTCGATGGTTTTAAGTGCCAAGCTCAGGAAAGTAAAGGCGCATCCAAATCCGATCAGTACCCCGATACTCGGCAGCAGCTGCGAAAAGCCTTGAGAAAGCTTCAGCATTGTACTTCCAAAAACCTCCGTCAAAATGGCTCCTGTTAAGTAGAGTATTCCTTTCATCATCTCCCACATCCTTTATGACATATTTAATAGTACGACCCCTGAGACAAGCATCGCCATGCCAATGACTGCTTTTTGGTTCAAGGTTTCTTTGAAAAAGAGCACGCCAAAAATAGCCGTGAGGACCGTACCAACCCCAGACCATGTTGCGTAAGACATGCTTAGCGGAATGATATTGAGCGTCAATGACAGCATATAAAAAGCAAGTGTATAGCCAGCCACAACAACCGCGCTAGGCTTCCAGCGCGTAAAGCCATGAGATAATTTTAACATCGCGGCGCCAATGGCTTCTGAAAAAATGGCCACAGCCAAAAAAAGATATCCGAGGATCATGATCATCCCTCCTCTAATAGGTGTAAAATCCGATGAAGTAAAAGGTTTTTTTCCTCTCTTTTCAGCGGTTCAAGCTGAAACATTTCTGAAAACCATATCCCATCACATACAAGGCGGATCAGCTGACTCAGTGCAGGATCTGCTTATTTCCTCAGCTGCTTTTTCTTTGAACTCCGCATAAAAAGCATGCCAAGGGTGCAGCAGCGCATCATCAAATGACATGTAGCCAGCATACTTGTACATAGCTGGGTCGTATGCTGCATATTTAGATCATGTCATGTGGCCAATAGATATAATATGCGCGTACATAAGGCGCTTTTTCGTGTTTGTATGTTTCGTAATACGTCTCGAGCTGCTGACGAAAGCAAAGAATCGCATGCTCATTCATTTGTTGGATGAGCTCTTCCTTGCTTGAAAAATGATAAAGCAGACCGGCTTTGGTCATATTTGCATGCTCTGCCACCTGCTGAAGGGTGAGCTGGCTTAACCCTTCTTTTAAAATCGTACTGGCAGCTGCATCAAAAATTTGCTCTTTTTGGTTTTAGACATAAAAAAAACACCTACTTTACTGAACAGTCGGTAAAGTAAATGTTAACTCATGAAAAAAGAGTGTGTCAATCGATTCATTTTATGAACGGATGTTTTCACTTAAACGTCATATTTAATACCAAGGGTATGGTCCATATGGCGGAAATGGCGGATAAGGATATCCAAATCCTGGAGCAAGCAAAGATCCAGCAAGCAGGCCGCCAGCAAAACCACCTAAAAATGGAGGTCCAAAGAATCCAGGTCTTCCAAAGCCGAAGCCTGGGCGGCCAAATCCGAAACCAGGTCTCCCAAATCCAAAACCAGGTCGGCCAAACCCAAATCCAAAAGGTCTTCTCATGTCTTCTTGGATAAACGGAGGTACGTCAAAATAATTCATAATAAAAGGCTCCTTTCTCATAAAATCACTGTAACTGACATCAGTGTATTCCAGCAGCCTACAGATGTTTGGGTGAACGCCTAATATAAGGAGGAATGTTAGAAATGGGCCTGTATCCATCTGATTGGGCAAAGTGTCCGCCGCATGCTCATGCATATAAAGCACGTACAGATGTAACGGAGGGGCATTATCATTTAATAGAAGGTATTTCTCAGCCTGTAAATGGAAGCAGTACCGACCGGCATACTCATTTTTATCGGGGGATCACCTCCTTTGAAAGAGGGCATTTTCACAGGTACTACGGTATCACAGGGCCGGCAATTCCTAGAGTGGATGGAACACATTATCACGAGATTGAGGAAGTCACCTATCCTGCCTACATCGATTCTGTTCCCATCCCATATGGAGGTGTCGTCTATAGTCCAGATGAGAATCAGCCAACACATAAGCATCGTTTAAAAGGAAAAACATATGAAGTGGTTGGAAATGAACCGCTTGGCTGGTAATGGGCAGGAGATAGGAGAGTAAGAAAAGTTATGCTATACTGTAGGCAGTTTTGTAAAAGTGAGTGATGTTATGAATAAAGCGAAGCAGCCAGTAATCGTATTAGTAGGGCCGACGGCTGTCGGCAAAACCAAATTGAGCATTGATATAGCCAAAGCATTTAATGGAGAGATTATCAGCGGGGATTCTATGCAGATTTATAAAGGGATGGATATCGGAACAGCTAAAATCACTCCCGAAGAAATGAATGGCATCCCGCATCATTTAATTGATATTAAACAGCCGGAAGAATCTTTTTCGACAGCTGAATTTCAGCAGCTGGTTCGTGCGAAAATCAAAGAGATTGCCGCTAGAGGGAAAACGCCAATGATTGTCGGCGGAACAGGCCTCTATATCCAATCTGTTTTATATGATTACACATTTACGGATGAGAAAAGTGATCCTGCTTTTAGAGAAGAAATGACGCTCTTTGAACAGCAGCACGGCGCGCTTTTGCTGCACGAAAAGCTAAAGGCAGTAGATCCTGATGCGGCAAACGCTATTCATCCAAATAACGTCCGCCGCGTGATCCGGGCGCTGGAAGTGATTCATACAACAGGTCAGAAAATGTCGGAGATGCAAAACGGGCATCAAGAAGTTCCTCTTTATGATACAGCCTTCATTGGGCTGAAAATGGATCGAGAGGTTTTGTACGAGCGCATTCATCAAAGAATTGATATGATGATAGATGAAGGCTTAATTGAAGAAGTGAGAGCACTTTATCAATCTGGCTTGAAGGATTGTCAGTCTGTTCAAGCCATTGGTTATAAAGAGCTGTATGCCTATTTTCAAGGTGACTGCTCACTTGATGAAGCCATCCAGCAATTAAAGCAAAATTCCCGTAGATATGCGAAGCGTCAGTTCACGTGGTTCCGTAATAAAATGGCGGTCACTTGGTTTGATATGACACCGCCTTGCCACTTTTCAGACAAAAAAGAGGAAATTTTCGCATATATAGCAGGAAAGCTTGGACTTAAAGCGAAACTGTAGTTATCAGAATCAAGGAGGACGAAACATGAAACCGATTAATATTCAGGAGCAGTTTTTGAATCAGATCCGCAAAGACAATACATTTGTCACAGTATTCTTGCTGAATGGCTTTCAGCTTCGCGGTCAAGTGAAAGGGTTTGACAATTTCACGGTGCTGCTTGAAACAGAAGGGAAGCAGCAGCTTATTTATAAACACGCTATTTCTACATTTGCACCTCAAAAGAATGTAAATCTAGAATTAGAATAGAATAGGATATGTTGTATTTAAAATAGCCCCATGCCTCTGCGAATAAACCGGCCGGAACCCGCTACGTTTTTTGTCAGTGCAGAGGGGCTATTTTGCATGCAATGAAACTTTTCTGCCAATTTTCCGTATCATTCCTTATTGGATATTAGAAGGGTGAGGGGATTCATATGGAAAATGCAGAGCTTGAATTAAGAAGGATTAGAGTGATCCTCCTTTTGATTGGAATTGTTGTCTTGTTTGGATCGTGCGCTATCTCAAACATTGAAACGAGACAAGAAAGTTGGAATAACCATTCTCATGAAAATGCAGATGGAGTTTTACCATCATCTGCTGCACTAAAAAATAATCATTTTGCTGTTGTGAAAGATGATCAAGTACATGTGTACCGATTTGATGAAAAAGAAGGAGAGCTGACTCTCGTTACAACGAAATACATAGATGAATGGGACGACGAAGAATATGATGATGGCTCTGATGAAGAAGAGTAAGCACGTAAATTTACAAATGAATGTGAAGCCGCTACACTATAATCATGCATCAGACATCTAGACAGAAAAGGATGAGTTCATGACACATAAAATTAAAATTAATCATTGGGAACAAACTTGTGAAGACGATTCCTGTTTCGAATATGGAACGAGTGTTTCTGTAAATGGGAAAGAATTAGTGAGAGAAGCTTCAATCGTTTCTGCGCTTGAAGCGGTGCTAAAAGAATTAGGTGTTGAAGTGGAAATTACAGAAGTGTCAGAAGATTTACAGTGCGATGCCTACAAAAAATAAAACAAAAAGTCTAGTCTACTAAGCGATTTTTTTTCGTGTTATGATAGATTTCGGTTTCAGTTGAATAGGGAGTAGAGCAGTCTATTTTTAGATCCTGTTCTGCTCTATTTATTTGAACGTACGAGTTCGGCTATGAAGGTTCGGCCGGGTTGGTTGATTTTTTTCGTTTCGAACATCTATATGTTGTGTTTTGAAAAAACATAGTATACTATATATAGTGAATAGCGAAATGATCAACAATACTAAAAACTAGGTCGTGATGGAATTGATTCAAATCGTATTTGATTCAAAAACAGGAAATGTTCAACGCTTTTTGGACAAGACCCCTTTTACAGACAAACGAAAATTGACTGGAGAAGAGTTTTTGGATACGCCGTTTATTCTCGTCACCTTTACGACAGGATTTGGACAAGTCCCTAGTACCACTCAGTCCTTTTTAGAGAAAAATGCTCACCTTTTACTAGGTGTTGCGGTGAGTGGCAACAAAGTGTGGGGAGATAATTTTGCAAAAAGCGCCGATACGATTTCTAAACAATATCAAGTTCCTATTTTGCACACCTTTGAACTAAGCGGAACAAAAAGGGATGTTGAATTGTTTACACAGGAGGTAGAAAGAATTGTCACAAAATCAGGTTCCAAAGTGGATACAATTAAATAACGAAATTATGATTCAAAAAGAAGGAAAGTTTCAGTTCGATAAGGACAAAGAAGCTGTACATAGTTATTTCGTAGATTACATTAATCAAAACACGGTCTTTTTTCATAATCTAGAAGAGAAGATTGATTACTTAATAGAAAACGACTACTATGAGGAAGAATTTTTAAGACAATACAGCATGGCAGATATTAAAGAAGTCTTTGAAGCTGCATATGCCAAAAAATTTAGATTCCCATCATTTATGAGTGCATTTAAGTTTTACAATGACTATGCACTGAAAACAAATGATAAAAAGAAAATCCTTGAACGCTATGAAGACCGCATTTCAGTTGTAGCACTTTTCTTTGCGGGCGGGGATAAAGAAAAAGCACTTGAGTTTGTAGAACTGATGATCAATCAAGAGTACCAGCCAAGTACACCAACCTTCTTGAACGCCGGACGTAAAAGACGCGGTGAGCTTGTGAGCTGCTTCTTGCTTGAAGTAAATGACTCACTAAACGATATTTCAAGAGCGATTGATATTTCCATGCAGCTGTCAAAACTAGGCGGCGGCGTCAGTTTGAACCTGTCAAAACTTCGTGCAAAAGGCGAAGCAATCAAAGATGTTGAAAACGCGACAAAAGGTGTCGTCGGCGTGATGAAGCTTCTTGATAATGCATTCAGATATGCAGATCAAATGGGGCAAAGACAAGGATCAGGCAGCGCCTACCTGAATATTTTCCACAGAGATATCAATGATTTCTTAGATACGAAAAAAATCTCTGCCGATGAAGATGTTCGCGTGAAAACTCTATCCATTGGAGTCGTCATCCCGGATAAATTTATCGAGCTTGCTAGAGAAGATAAAACAGCTTACACTTTCTATCCGCATACAGTCTATAAAGAATATGGACAGCATCTTGATGAGATGGACATGGAAGAAATGTATGACGAGCTTGTAGAAAACCCGAAAGTCAAAAAAGAAAAAGTCAATCCGAGAAAGCTTCTTGAAAAGTTGGCTGTTCTACGCTCAGAATCAGGCTATCCATATATCATGTTCCAAGATAATGTAAACAGAGAGCATGCCTTGAACCATATTTCACGAGTGAAATTCTCAAACCTTTGCTCAGAGGTGCTTCAGGCTTCAGAGGTTTCTTCTTACACGGACTATGATCAAGAAGATGAAATCGGCCTTGATATTTCTTGTAACCTTGGTTCATTAAATATCATGAATGTCATGAAAAACAAATCGATTGAAAAAACGGTTAAGCTTGCAACAGACTCACTAACACTTGTGTCTGAAACAACAGACATTCGCAATGCACCAGCTGTTCGAAAAGCGAACAAAGCGATGAAGTCAATCGGACTTGGTGCGATGAACCTTCATGGGTATTTAGCTCAAAACCAAATTGCTTATGAAAGTGAAGAAGCAAGAGATTTCGCAAATACGTTCTTTATGATGGTGAACTATTATTCAATTAAACGCTCAAGTGAGCTTGCGAAAGAAAAAGGAGAAACATTCCATCGTTATGAAGGCTCTGGCTATGCAACTGGTGAGTACTTCAATAAATACGTGGAGAATGATTTCACACCAAAAACAGAAAAAGCAGCAGCACTATTTGAAGGCATGCACATTCCAACAAAAGAAGATTGGGCCGCACTCAAAGAATTTGTAGCGGAACATGGCATGTATCACAGCTATCGTTTATGTATTGCACCAACAGGTTCCATTTCTTATGTTCAATCGGCAACAGCTTCTGTGATGCCAATTATGGAACGTATCGAAGAAAGAACATACGGCAACAGCAAAACCTATTACCCAATGCCAGGTCTTTCAGCACAAAACTGGTTCTTCTATAAAGAAGCGTACGATATGGACATGTTTAAAGTGGTCGATATGATCGCAACAATTCAGCAGCACGTCGATCAAGGAATCAGCTTTACACTATTCTTAAAAGATACGATGACAACGCGTGATTTAAACCGCATCGATCTTTATGCACACCATAAAGGCATTAAGACACTTTATTATGCAAGAACGAAGGATACAGGGCAGGAAGGCTGTCTTTCTTGTGTTGTTTGATTAAAGGAGAGTTTAACGTGACAAAAATTTATGATGCAGCCAACTGGTCAAAACACGAAGACGATTTTACACAAATGTTTTACAACCAAAATGTAAAGCAGTTCTGGCTTCCAGAAGAGATTTCCTTAAACGGAGATCTCTTAACATGGAAATATTTAGGTGAAAAAGAGCGAGATACGTATATGAAGGTACTTGCTGGACTGACTTTACTTGATACAGAACAAGGAAATACAGGGATGCCGATTGTTGCTGAACATGTGGACGGCCATCAGCGTAAAGCTGTACTCAACTTTATGGCAATGATGGAAAATGCGGTGCATGCGAAATCATACTCAAATATCTTCATGACACTCGCACCAACTGAAACGATCAGTGAAGTGTTTGAATGGGTCAAGAAGAATAAATTCCTGCAAAAGAAAGCAGATATGATTGTCAGTTTATACCGTTCGATTCAAAAGGACGATCCTATTTCTCTCTTTAAAGCAATGGTTGCTTCTGTTTATTTAGAAAGCTTCCTATTTTATAGTGGTTTTTACTACCCGCTATATTTCTATGGGCAAGGAAAGCTCATGCAAAGCGGTGAAATCATCAACTTAATTTTGCGTGATGAAGCGATTCATGGTGTGTACGTTGGATTATTAGCACAAGAAATTTACAACAAACAAACACCTGACGTGCAAAAAGAGCTGTATGATTTCTCTATTGACCTTTTAAACGAGCTTTATGAAAATGAACTTCATTACACTGAAGATATTTATGACCAAGTCAATTTATCGCATGATGTGAAAAAGTTCATTCGTTACAATGCCAATAAAGCGTTAATGAACCTTGGATTTGCCCCTTACTTTGAAGAAGAAGAGATCAACCCTATTGTATTGAATGGACTCAATACAAAAACAAAGTCGCATGACTTCTTCTCAATGAAAGGGAACGGCTACAAAAAAGCAACAGTTGAGCCGTTAAAAGATGACGATTTCTTCTTTGGAGATGAATCATAAGGAAAGCGTAAAAGTCAAAACGCATCACTCGTTTTGGCTTTTTGCCATTTCTAACAATGTGATAGTTACATACTGGAGGTTACCGAACATGGGAAAAATGGACGAAATCATTTTAGTAGCACCACGCGCACGCGTGTTTCAAAACGAAACACTTGCGTTTAATGGTGTGAACAGTGAAGAGAAAACAATCAGCACCATTATGAAAGAAATCGAAGAGCACTTCGAGCAAATGCGAAGAGGCGATGCAGAAGAAAATCCTGACTTCAAGCAGCCGATTCCTTATGTCGTGATTAAGCGTGAGGACGAAGTGTATGTATACGAAAGACTTCAAGGCGGAGGAGAGACTCGCTTACATCATAAGTTATCTCTTGGCTTTGGGGGGCATATGAACTTCATCGAAGGAAAAAACTTTGCTGAGATTCTAAAAGAAAATACAGATCGTGAGCTGGACGAAGAACTTTCAATTCAAGAAGAAGACAAACTTGAAATGAAAACCCTTGGGTTAATCAATGACGATGACAACAGTGTCGGCCGTGTGCACATCGGACTGTTATCAGCGCTTGAACTATCTCCAGGTGCTCATGTAGAGGTAAAAGAAACAGATCAAATCTCAGGAAAATGGATGAAAGCAGCCGATTTGAAAAAGCCTGAATACTTCGATCGTCTTGAAACATGGTCTCAATTTGTCGTTAACATCTTAGCGTAAATGAATACACAACAAACCGGCTCAGCAGAAGACTTGAGCCGGTTTGTTTCGTTACAACAGCTTCAACTTATTGGAAAACGAATGCGTCGTGACCGGCCTGTTTCAATCTTGCGACGAGATCATCTGCATTTTGCTTTGTACGGAAAGCCCCGGCTTGCACTCGGAACATGCCGCCGTCTAATACAACAAACGCGTCAAAGCCTTTGGATTTAAGTGTTGCTGCTAATTCATCTGCATTGGCTTTCACTTTGAAAGCTCCTGCCTGCACTTTATAAAGATTACTTGCTTTTTTTTTCAATTGAAAGGCTTCTTCTAGACCAGTCGCATGAGCGCGAGCGATGCCTTGAAGGAAGGTTGCGTTGCGGAGCTTATTAGCATCAGCTGCCGTATCGATGAAACCATTCTCTGTTAAAATAGCGGGCATAGAAGTTTCTCGAAGAACGTGGAAGTTCGCAGTTTTCTTGCCGCGGTTCGCAAAATCAACCGAGCGGACAATTTCATCATGAAGGGCATTGCGATACGTGGTGGTCGGTGCTGAAACGCCAGGATACACATAGCTTTCAAACCCTGTGCCCCCGCCAGCATTAATATGAATAGACACGAAATAGTTTGCCCCCCAGCTGTTTGCCGCATTCGTACGCTGGGACAAAGTGACGGATTGGTCAGTTGAACGACTTAAGCGGACGGAAACCCCATCATATTCACTAATCAAAATGTCTCTTAATAAAAGCGCGATTTGAAGTGTTATATTTTTCTCCAAAAGTCCATTAGCACTAGCTCCAGAATCTGTTCCTCCGTGGCCAGGATCAATAAAAATTTTCACCATCTATTCATCACCTCGTCTTTATTTTATGAGAAAATAGAAGAATTGCCTGTACAAAATGCGGAAATCATTGAGACTCTTTTCTGCATCATTTGTGATTAAAAAGCTACATTTTTCTAAGAAAAAGCAAATTGTTGGTTTGTCCGCCCAAACGGGATGAATACAATGGAAATAGCACATCATTTCCTGGGAAACCGCAGAAATCCCTACAATATTCGGTATCTCGGGTCATTTTGACAGCAAACTTGGGCTTAAGCGGGCGATTGTCACGATTACAGCTCCACCCGAATAGAATAAAGAGAGAAGAGCGAGAGGTGAATACGTTGGAGCGAGCTGTCACATATAAAAACAACGGCCAAATCAATATTATACTTAACGGACAAAAGCAAGTATTGGTTGATGCAGACTCAGAGGCAGAATACCTAGAAGCCTTGCAGAAAAATGAGGCAAAACACAGCATCTTACGGGAAATAGAGCGTGAAATGAACAGCCTTGTCGGTATGGATGAAATGAAACGAAACATAAAAGAGATTTATGCTTGGATTTTTGTTAATCAAAAACGGCAGGAACAAGGGTTAAAGGTAGGAAAACAAGCGCTTCATATGATGTTCAAAGGAAATCCTGGCACAGGAAAAACCACAGTTGCAAGACTTGTCGGGAAGCTTTTCTTTGAAATGAATGTGCTCTCAAAGGGTCACTTAATTGAAGCAGAACGAGGTGATCTTGTTGGAGAGTACATTGGTCATACAGCGCAAAAAACAAGGGATTTAATTAAAAAATCATTAGGTGGTATTTTGTTCATTGACGAAGCCTATTCTCTTGCACGCGGAGGAGAAAAGGATTTTGGAAAAGAAGCGATTGATACCCTTGTAAAACATATGGAGGACAAACAGCACGAATTCATTCTCATTCTTGCTGGCTACTCCAAGGAAATGGATCATTTTCTTTCTTTAAACCCCGGCCTGCAATCAAGATTTCCAATCAACATCAGCTTTCCTGATTATACAGTCGATCAGCTCATGGATATTGCAAAACGAATGATGGCAGACAGAGAATATGTATTTACACAAGAAGCCGAATGGAAGCTGCGGGATTATTTAATGCACATTAAAAGTACCACAAGCCCGGCAAAATTCAGCAACGGCCGGTTTGTGCGAAACACCATTGAAAAAGCCATACGAACCCAGGCGATGAGACTGCTTCTTGTGGATCATTATGATAAAAAAGATCTGCTGACCATTAAAAGTCACGATCTTCAAATGAAAGAGGATACGCCTTCTTGAAATGGCGTATCCTTTTTATAAAGAGTCACTAAAATAAACCATCCGAATAGTGGTATACGTGTGATGTGTTTGGTATGATGGTACTACTGAAAACTTAAGTACAGAAAGGAAACAACTAACGTTGAATGAACATGAAATGACTGAAAAAGCGATCCTTGTCGGCTGCCAATTGCCGCATGTAACGGATGAACGCTTTCAATACTCAATGGAAGAATTAGCTTCCTTAACTAAAACCGCTGGCGGTGAAGCTGTCAGCGTGATGACGCAGAAGAGAAATAGACAAGACAGTGCAACGTATATCGGGAAAGGGAAAGTAGAAGAACTTGAAGTGCTTTGCGAGGAACTCGAATGTGATGTCATTATTTTTAATGACGAGCTTTCTCCAAGCCAGCTAAAAGCTTTGGCGACTGCTTTAGATGTAAAAATTATTGATCGTACGCAACTGATTTTAGATATCTTTGCAAAAAGAGCCCGTACAAGAGAGGGGAAGCTGCAAATAGAGCTTGCCCAGCTTCAGTATGCCTTGCCGAGACTAAGTGGACAAGGGATCAGCCTTTCAAGACAAGGGGGCGGAATTGGCGCAAGAGGTCCAGGTGAAACAAAACTTGAAACAGACAGACGCCATATTCGAAACCGCATTCATGAAATTAACGGGCAGTTATCTGCAGTCAAAGAACACCGAACAAGATACCGGGAGCGCCGAAAGAAAAATGGTGTGTTCCAAATTGCCATTGTCGGGTATACGAATGCCGGAAAATCAACTTTGTTTAACCAATTAACAGAAGCGGATAGTCATGAAGAGGACCTGCTGTTTGCGACACTTGATCCAATGACACGTAAGATGACATTAGAATCTGGCTACAGTGTGCTGATTTCAGATACAGTTGGCTTTATCCAAGACCTTCCGACCACACTGATTGCCGCATTTCGTTCCACCCTTGAAGAAGTGAAGGAAGCCGATTACTTGCTTCATGTCATCGACTCTTCTAATGAGGATTATGAAGGGCACGAACGAACGGTTCATGAGCTTTTAGAAGAATTAGAAGCGGACCGAATTCCGATGCTGACTGTTTATAACAAGGAAGATCAAATTAGACCAGATTTCATCCCATCTTCAAAGCATCGCCACATATTAATCAGTGCTAGACGCAAAGAAGATGTAAAAAGGTTAAAAGCGGATATTATGGCTGAGCTGAAAAAAGCCTTTTTAAAACCATATCATGTGAAGATTCCAGCGTTTGAAGGGAAGCTCATCTCCGCATTAAAATCAGAAACGCTTGTGGAATCACTAGAATTTCAAAAAGAAGCAGAGATTTATGATATCACCGGATTTAGTGGTGAGGATCAGACCATTTTAGGTCAAATCAAGAAGTATATGTTGGAAAGGAATTAAATCAAGATGTTTCACACATTAAAACACGGCAGTATTTTAGAAAAAGTAGCAGCAGAAACAGAACAAGAGATTTTACACGTGCATCAGCAAATTGATCAAAAGAGCGAACAAAATGAGTGGCGGGTGCTTGAAAGCTATCGAAAGCACAAAGTCAGTGACTCTCACTTTAATCCGACGACTGGATATGGCTACGATGATATGGGGAGAGACACATTAGAAAAGATTTATGCGGATGTCTTCGGCGGAGAAAGCGGGCTTGTGCGTCCGCAAATCATTTCCGGCACACACGCGATTTCCATTGCCTTATTTGGTGTGCTGAGACCTGGCGATGAATTGATCTATATGACGGGAAAACCATACGATACGCTAGAAGAAATTGTCGGGATTCGCGGGAAAGAAGGGACAGGCTCATTAAAAGACTTCCAGATTGACTACAAAGCCATTGATTTACGACAAGATGGATCCGTCGATTATGAGAAAGTAAAAGAGTCGATTTCCTCTAAAACAAAAGTCATCGGCATTCAGCGTTCGAAAGGCTATGCGTCAAGACCCTCCTTTACTATAGAAGAAATTGAGCAAATGATTTCATTTGTGAAAGAGATGAATGAAGAAATCATTGTGTTTGTAGATAACTGTTATGGTGAATTTACTGAATTAAAAGAGCCATGTCATGTCGGAGCTGACCTCATGGCCGGTTCACTCATTAAAAACCCAGGCGGAGGCCTTGCCAAAACAGGCGGCTACATCGTTGGAAAAGAAAAATGGGTAGAAGCCTGCTCTTATCGGATGACATCTCCAGGCATCGGCAGTGAAGCGGGTGCATCGCTGTATGCGCTTCAGGAAATGTATCAAGGCTTTTTCTTGGCGCCGCATGTTGTCGCTCAAAGCTTAAAAGGCGCAGTGTTTACGGCTCGTTTTCTTGAGAAGCTCGGATTCCAAACAAACCCAGCGTGGAATGCGAAAAGAACGGATTTGATTCAATCAGTCGAATTTGGAGATCCTAAAAAAATGATTGCATTCTGTCAGGCAATCCAGTATGCATCTCCGATTAACAGTCACGTCACACCACATGCAAGCTATATGCCGGGCTACGAGGACGATGTCATTATGGCAGCGGGCACCTTTGTACAAGGGGCCAGTATCGAATTATCAGCCGATGGTCCGATCAGACCGCCTTATACTGCCTATGTTCAAGGCGGACTCACGTATGCCCATGTGAAAAATGCGATTTGCAGTGCTGTCGATGCCTTATTGGAACAAGGTTTTATTGAAGTACCTGCTCAATAAAAAAATCCATGTTAATATTCCTAACATATTGTTGACACATAATATAACATGACATATAATAAATTTAAGCAAAGAGGAGGAGACAGTTGAGATGAGTGATAACATTCGCCGCTCAATGCCTTTATTCCCAATTGGGATTGTCATGCAGCTAACAGAATTATCTGCAAGACAAATTCGCTATTATGAGGAAAATGGTTTAGTATTTCCAGCAAGAAGTGATGGAAATCGCCGATTATTTTCTTTTCATGATGTTGATAAATTACTAGAAATTAAAAACCTCATCGAACAAGGTGTAAACATGGCAGGAATCAAAAAGCTTTTTGCCAAAGCTGAGGCAGAAAATCCATCGTCTGATACAAAGACGGATGAAAAAGCTACAGCTAAGCACAACTTGACAGATGATGAACTCAGGAAGCTACTGAAGAAGGAACTCATTCAGGCTGGACGTTTCCAACAAGGAACGACCTTTAGGCAGGGGGATATGTCAAGGTTCTTCCGTTAACCAATTAGCAAAAGCATTGCTATACACATTTTACCTTTTGTAGGGGAGGAGTTTTACGAAATGGCAAAGTACACAAGAGAAGATATCGTAAAATTAGTAAATGAGGAAAACGTAAAGTACATCCGTCTGCAATTTACAGACATTCTCGGAACGATTAAAAATGTTGAGATTCCTGTGAGCCAGTTAGAAAAAGCTCTCGATAACAAATGTATGTTTGACGGTTCATCTATTGAAGGATTCGTACGTATCGAAGAATCAGATATGTACCTATACCCAGATCTAAACACATTTGTTATTTTCCCTTGGACAGCAGAAAAAGGTAAAGTTGCACGCTTTATTTGTGACATTTATAAGCCAGACGGGACACCATTTGATGGAGACCCGCGTAACAACTTAAAGCGTATCTTGAAGGAAATGGAAGAACTAGGATTTAGTGATTTCAACCTTGGACCTGAGCCAGAATTCTTCTTATTTAAATTAGATGAAAAAGGCGAGCCAACGCTTGAACTAAACGATAAAGGCGGATACTTTGACCTAGCACCAACAGATCTAGGCGAAAACTGCCGCCGTGACATCGTACTAGAGCTTGAAGAAATGGGCTTTGAAATTGAAGCATCTCACCACGAAGTAGCACCAGGGCAGCACGAAATTGATTTCAAATATGCAGGCGCGATCCGTTCTTGTGATGACATTCAAACGTTCAAA
The DNA here is from genome assembly GCF_038629965.1 of Bacillus sp. FSL L8-0654. Lineage (NCBI taxonomy): Bacteria > Bacillati > Bacillota > Bacilli > Caryophanales > Bacillaceae > Bacillus > Bacillus sp. FSL L8-0654. The sequence goes on from NZ_CP152026.1 coordinate 1,687,955, forward strand.
CTCGTTGTCAAAACCATTGCGAGAAAGCATGGTCTTCATGCGACATTCATGCCAAAACCATTGTTCGGTGTAAACGGATCTGGTATGCACTGTAACCTATCATTATTCAAAAATGGTAAAAACGCATTCTTTGATGAAAAAGCAGATTTACAATTAAGCGAGACGGCTAGACACTTTATCGCAGGTATCGTCAAGCACGCAACAAGCTTTACAGCGGTCACAAACCCAACTGTAAACTCTTACAAGCGTCTTGTACCTGGCTATGAAGCACCTTGCTATGTGGCATGGAGTGCACAAAACCGCAGCCCATTGATCCGTATCCCGGCATCACGCGGCATCAGTACACGCGTAGAAGTGCGCAGCGTAGACCCATCTGCAAACCCATACCTTGCACTAAGCGTATTACTTGCAGCAGGTCTAGACGGAATCAAAAACAAACTAGAAGCACCAGCACCAATCGACAGAAACATCTATGTCATGGACAAAGAAGAGCGTCTTGAAAATGGCATCTCTGACCTTCCTGCAACACTTGCAGAAGCACTCGAGCTGCTGAAATCAAACGAAGTCATGATCAACGCACTAGGCGATCACCTATTCGAGCACTTCATCGAATCAAAAGAAATTGAATGGGATATGTTCCGCACCCAAGTACACCCATGGGAACGCGATCAGTATATGTCTCAGTATTAATAAAAAACCCCTTGGAGCCATTGGCTTCAGGGGGTTTTTGTTTTTTGGGGTATAACGAAGGGCATAGATGAGCATTTTCGGTGTGGCTGCTTGTTTAAGCATACGTTCATATGCATTGAATAAAAATGATTTCGGTAGGGGATATCCATCTTTCAATTAGAGTTACTAAATTCAACTCATACAGGTAAACGTCATTAAGAACGAGTCTAGCGTCATGTTATGAGCCGTATTGATGTAAAGGTTTTGGGTCTCAATAGATCATTTGATTTTTTGCTCTAAAATCAAGAGTTTTAATTATCAGTAAAAGACTCTGGTTGCTGTATACTTCTATCCGGGATATTAAAACAAATGTACCCCATCTTGAACCGGATGGGGTAGCTGTATCAATAAATTCAATTTTTGTCTTGTGTAATAAAGTTTGTTTTATTTTAATATTTAATAATTGTTCTTCCTAAATGTTGGCCATTTTTAATGGCTTCAATTTTTTCAGGTAACGTATCGAGAGTAATCTCATTGACTAGAGTCGTTTGGGAGATATTCCATTCGTTTGCTATCTCGTTCCAAATTACTTTGCGTTTATTGATTGGCACATTTACAGAATCGATCCCCAGAAGGTTGATCCCTCTTAAAATAAAAGGTAACACAGTTGTTGTTAATTTAATTCCACCTGCATTTCCGCACATGCTCATGCTTCCACCGTAAGAAATTTGAGGGATTAATACAGAAGCTACATCTCCTCCAACAGTATCTAATACGAAGTCAAATTTTTGCTTGTTTAATGGTTTTTTTAACTCTCCTAACTGGTTTGCAAAAATGACATCATTTGCTCCTAAAGATTTTGCTATGTCAACTTGATTATCTTTACGCACTAAAGCAAAGATATTTTTGTACCCAATTTTAGATAATAATTGTATAGAGATGCTACCAACTCCACCAGTTGAGCCCGTAACGAGTATATTAGGTTGATTTTTTGTATTCATACCATTTTCCTGTAAAGCCATGATCGAAAGAGCAGCAGTAAAGCCTGCTGTTCCAAAAATCATTGCTTCTTTTAAAGTCAAGTTATTTGGCAAAGGAACAATCCAATCCGCAGGTACTCTAGCATATTCTGAAAAACCTCCAGTGTGGCTCATGCCCAATGCGAAACCTGTGACAATAACTTGTTGACCCTCTACGAAACGATTATCTGTTGTATGAACGATAGTTCCACTTAGATCAATTCCGGGAATCATTGGATAGTTACGAATAACACCTCCATTTTTTTGAACGGCCAGCATATCTTTATAATTGATTGAAGAATATGCAACTTTAATTAATACTTCTCCCTCAGATAAATCATTAACACTTACATTTTGAAGATCGTAACTAACTTGATCATTTTTTTCTGTAACTAGAATCGCTTTAAATGAATCCATTATTTATCTTCCTCTCTAAAAATATATTATGACAAAACATTTCCGGTGCAAAAGTATTTCAATTAAAAAACTACCATGATATTATAGGTAAAGTCAATGTGGGGGAGATACGATGGAATTATCAGAGTGCATAAATTTTTTACTAAGTGTTAGTCAAAATAAAGTGTTTAAGTACTTTAGTAAGCTTTTAGAGGAATGTGATTTGACACCCGCTCAATATGGTGTGTTGAACTGTTTGTGGAGAGAGGGCCAGCTATCTCCCAAACAAATTGGAGAACTTGTGTATTTAGAAGCCTCAACAGTTTCTGGAATTTTAGATAAAATGCAAAAAGCTGACTTAATTGAACGCACAATAGATCCAAAAAATCGAAGAAATATTTTAGTAGATGCTACTCAAAAATCTTTAGTCATTAGAGATAAAGTTGAAGCAGCAACAATTGAGCTGAACAAAACAGCGCTTCAAAACTTGTCAAAACATGATAAGGTTGTGCTAAAGAAAGCATTGAATACAATTATAAATAATTTTCAATGATGTATTTTTATAAACAAGCTTCATATTAAATCCATAACCGCAAAAAAGCTCTTTTACTGGAGCCTTTTTGCGGTTTCTGTTCGATGATTTGTAAATTTCTGCAAGTCATAATAAATGTCACATAAGGAGATTTGGTGGAAGGAGAGTGAGGCATGGAGACAGTTCTTTCACATGTTGGTGTGAAAATAAATGAATGGTATAAAATGATCCGGCAATTCAGTGTTCCAGACGCAGAGATTTTGAAAGCTGAGGTAGAACAAAAGATTGAATAAATAGAAGAAGACCAGGATTTACTGATCTACTATCAATTAATTTGCTTCCGCCATCAGCTTATGCTTGTTAATATAAAATCCTCACAGCAGCGGTCTTTATCTATTGCAGACTTCGTTGATAAAATCGAAAAGTCGAATCATCAACTTTCTGGTATGCTGCAATACTAAAAATTATCCAGAGACAGTTAACCATCTTCGGTAGCAAAAAGCCTAAGAGCTGTTTGAATAAAGGCATCTGTTGCTTTGGATATATCTTTCATATCAAGCACTGCAATATTGATATCTCTGAACGTATCTGGTGTTAATTCACGAAAAACGACTTGGTCTGGCAGTGACCAAATATTTTTTTTAGTTGTAATGGTTATTCCTAAACCTTCTTGTATCATACTTAATCCTGTCTCTATATACTCCATTTCAAACCGAACGTGAGGAGTTACGTTATACTTTTTAAATAAATCATGAACTTGTACCTCATAACCCCCTTTCCCCAATAGTATATCTTCACCTTGTAAGTCGGGAATACTTATTATTTCTTTCTGATATAAAGGATGGCTTGAATGCATCAGTACAATCAGTTGATCTTTCATTAAATGTACGGTATCAAAATCTTTATCAGGAGGAATAATAATGCCCACATCAATGTATTTAGAACGTAACCACTCTTTAACTTGATCTACACTCCCTTCTGAAAGTTTGATTTCTAGGCCTGGATATTGATTCTCCATTGCACGTATGATTTTAGGAATAAATCTAGTACAAGCAGTTCGGTAAGCTCCTATATGTATCTTCCCAATCTCTAACCCTTGTTCAGCTGCAACTAATTCATCTACTTTTTGTAATTCACTTAGAACCTTCCTGAAAATAACTAATATACGTTCTCCTATATCTGTGAAAAATAAGCCATTTTTCTTATCTCTTTCAATTAACTTTGTTCCTAGTTGCGATTCAATTGTAGCTACGGCTCGACTTACAGCCGGCTGTGTCATATGTAATTCCTCACCGGCTTTTGTAAAACTTCCTGTTTCAGAAATTTGGACAATTAGTTGAATTTGCGATCTATTCATAGCGTTTTTGTTATCTCCTGTATGATTAATATGCATTTCATTTATATTGGAACTTAATGTACCATAAAAGAAAATAGAACTTCAAGATATAATCCGAGACAATAAGTGAGGCTAATCATACTCATTAAGGTGATGATCATCATAACCTTATCATTTTGGGTTTGAATTTTATAGGAGGATTAACGTGAAAAATATTTTAATCATTAACGCACATGAGTACCATGAGATGGCCAAAGGCCAATTAAACCAGACATTAGTAGAAAGAATGGTAGACAAGCTAAGCCCACTTTATCATGTTAAAACCACAATTGTTGCAAATCACTATGATGTAAAAGAAGAACAGGAAAAATTCAAATGGGCTGATTTTGTGATTATTCAAACACCAGTTTATTGGTATCACTATCCTGCTGCATTTAAGAAGTACATGGATACTGTATATGAGCACGGAATTTTTTATAGAGGGACAGATATTTATGGTGAAGGAGGTTTATTAGAAGGACGTCATTACATGCTTTCTGTTACTTGGGGTGCAGGTGAATGGGTGTTCGATAATCCGATAGAGCAGCCTTTCTTTGAGGGGAAGGAAGTAGACGAGGTCCTAGTTGCAATGCACAAAGCACAGCAATTCATAGGGATGAAACCATTAAAAACACTCTCAAATCATTCGGCGCTCAAGCCTGACATGGAGAAAGTATTTGAAAAGACGGATCAGCATTTAGAAGAGATATTTTCTTTATCTTAAAATGACAGAAATCCGTATTTGAGATGTATGCTTCACCATTCACCCGAAAAAATTCCTAGTTTTTGACCAATGACTTCAATCTTAAAAAGGAGAGAAGGATGATGAGTACTAGTGAAAAAAGAAGAGCGGGATTTTGTTCGCAATGCGTTTCAAAATGTGGAGTGATATCCGTTACACAAAATGATCAGTTAGTAAAGGTGCTCCCGGATAAAAATCATCCGAATGGGGGAATCTGTCCAAAAGGAGCAGCAGCACCTCAAATCGTCAATCATCCTGATCGCATCGTTTTTCCTTTAAAGAGAACTAACCCAAAGGGGCAAGATCCACTATGGGAGAAAATCACATGGGAAGAAGCCATCCAAACCATTGCAAGTAAACTAAAACAGATTCGTTCTGAAACAGGGGCAGAAACAGTTTCTTACACTTTTCCAACAGTTGGTGCAAGCGGAAGTTTTAGCTGGGGGCCATATTTACAGCGCTTGATGAATCTATACGGCACCCCCAACTATATTTCTCATACCAATGTCTGCCAGTGGACAAGGGACGAGGGATCAAAATACACATATGGTGTTGGATTGCCTCAACCCGACTTTGAACGTGCTAGCTTGATATTGATATGGGGGCACAATCCAGCAGATACGAATCTTCAGACTTGGAAAAGGCTCATGGCAGCTAGAAAAAGAGGCAGTAAACTAGTAGTCATCGATCCACGCCGAACAACGACAGCTGCCGCAGCAGATTTATGGATTTCTCCGAATCATGGAACTGATATCGCTTTAATATTAGGGTGTCTTCAATTTTTGATTGAGAACCATTCGTATGATGAGCAATTTCTTCTCCAATGGACCAATGCCCCTTTCTTAGTGGATAAGCGAACAGGAAAATTCCTTCGACCAGCACATCATCAGCCATATGAATTTTTAGTTCTTGATCAAAAACAGAAGCCATTTAAAATCGATACTCGGGCAGATCCTGAGACATGGTCAGAACATATTTTACTTTCAGGCGAATACGAAAATGAGGACGTTTCTTCAGAAACCGTTTTTTCTCAATTATTGAAACAAGTATCTTCATTTAGAATGGAACATGTGGAAAAAATAACGGGTATTCCAGCTGAGAAATTAACGGAACTTGGGGAATTATTAAGCCAAGAAAATCCGATAACCTATTATTCATGGAATGGATTAGAACAGCATGTAAATAGTTCATCTACCAATCGAGCATTATGTATCCTTTATAGTCTGACCGGTTGTTTTGATAAGCAAGGGGGGAATATTATCCTCCCGTCTTTACCAGTAAACTTAATAAAAGGTCAAGATTTACTGCCAACTTCACAAGAGCAGAAGCGTTTAGGATTAGATCAGAGACCTTTAGGTGCTCCCAAAATATCTGCTTCAGGGTATGATTTTGTTCATGCTGTATTAAACGAATCTCCGTATTATATGAGAGGCTTGTTAAGTTTTGGGGGTAATATGGTCACTCAAAACCCTGGAACCAAGAATATGATAGAAGCCTTGAAAAAATTAGAATTTCATGTACACGTTGACATGTTTCATAGTCCAATGACGAAGTTTGCAGACATTGTATTACCAGCTGCACATGCATGGGAGTCCCCAAGTTTGTTGGCAGGCTTTGAAGGGAATTTACAAACGGATCAACATATTCAATACAAACCTGCAATGTCAAAGGCTCCTGGGGAAGCTCGTCCTGATCTACAAATAATCATGGAAATAGCGGTTGAAATGGGTTATCAAGAAGAGTTTTGGAATGGAAATATTGAGAAAGCGTTTAATGACTATCTTAAACCAGTGAATGTCACATTAGACCAACTTCGATCTCACCCTGAAGGTCTGTCTGTGCCCTTAAAAATAAAATATTGTAAATATAGAGAAAAAATGAATGAAAGAGTCAAAGGTTTTTCTACTCCGACAAGAAAGCTGGAGATTTATTCCGAGTTTTTGTTAGAGCATGGATATGCTCCACTGCCTCAATTTGAAAAACCATTAACTGTTCCGCAATATCAGAATCAATCGAATGATTTTCCGTTAGTTCTTTCTTCTTTTAAATTAAAAAGTTTTTGTCATAGCCAGCATCGTAATATTGCTAGACTAAGAAAACTGCATCCCGATCCTTTTGCTGAAATCCATCCCCAAACAGCTCAAATGTATAGGCTAAATGAAGGTGAATGGATTTATTTAGCCTCTCCTTTCGGCAGGATGAAGGCAGTCGCTCGACTGACAGAAAGTATACCCGTGGGGACAATATATACTCAAGCGGGCTGGTGGGATGAGTGTGATGAACTTGAATTAGCTGGATTTGATCCATTTTCAGTAGAAGGTGCAAATGTCAATCAATTAATAGGTACCGATGAGATTGACCCCATATCAGGTTCCGAACCATTAAAATCTTATCGATGCCAGATTTATAAGATAGGATAGATCCTTTGCCCTAATTAAAGCAAAAAAGCTGATGACTCCCAGCGGTGGAGGCTTCAGCTTTTTGCTTTTATACTAAAAATGTCATATCAATTTGTTTATGTGTTGCATGATTAATATGCATTTTATTTATGTTGTGGCTTCATGTACCATTAAATAGGATTACACATCAAGAAAAGTATCGGAGGTAACAAATTTGATCAGTCGTCATATATTATTTCTATTTGCACTTATATTAGCTGCATTTAATCTTAGGCCTGGTATAACTTCAGTTAGTCCAGTTTTGCACGGAATATCAAATGAATTAGGCATGAGTTCTGCTTCAGCTAGTCTACTTACATCTATTCCTTTATTATGTTTTGGCTTTTGCTCGTTATTCGCTGGTCGTTTAGCAAATCGCTATCAATCAGAGAAAACCATCACATTTTTTATCGCTTTTATAGGTATTGTAACGCTTTCGCGTGTCTTTACAAATTCGTCTATCTATCTATTGATAACGGCTTTATTCATTGGTGCGGGAATTGGGATTGTAAGTCCTTTGCTCTCTGGTTTCATCAAAAGTTACTTTCCGGAGAAGGCAGCCTCCATGATAGGCGTATATTCTACTTCAATGGTAGTTGGAGCATCCATTTCTATTGGGCTGACGACACCACTTCAACACTGGCTCAATAATTCATGGAAAAACGGATTAGCGTTCTGGAGTATTCTTGCTCTAATGGCTGTTCCACTTTGGCTTATGGTCATTAAACATTCTCATACACATACAGCATCACAAAAGAGAAGTGCCTCCTTGCCATTAAAAAATAAAAAGGCGTGGTTATTAACCTCTTTTGTAGGGCTTGTCACTCTTATGTTTTATTGTTTTGCAGCTTGGCTACCAGCCATCGTAGAGGAAAAAGGATGGACGTCAGCATTTGGTGGTCTTGTAGGTACAATAGCTATGATTGCACAATTGCCAGCTACTCTTTTATTGCCTAGTCTCTTGAAGAAGCTGCCAAGTAGAAGACTTTGGATTTTAGTCTTTACCCTTAGTGTAATGACTGGATTATCTCTTTTATGTTTTACAAACGTGACACCTATTGTTTCAAGTATATGTCTAGGGATTGGCAGTGGCGGTCTTGTCTCACTCACTTTATTATTACCGATAGATAAGGCATCGTCCCCTATGGAAGCAAGTACTTGGTCAGCAATGACTCAAGCAATTGGATACATGATTGGTGCAACGGGCCCGTTTATCATCGGTTTTCTCCATGATTTTCTAGGCAGTTTCGTTCCAACATTATATCTTCTTATACTTTTAGGTTTCATTGTTATGTTATTGGGATGGAAAATCACTAAGTCAGCTCATGCTAATGAAGAGGGGTTATCTGTGAAATAAATCTATTCTTATAACTGTAAGGTTAGCTAGTACTCATTTGAAGTATTTATTCAGGAAAGGGGGTGATAATGATGGAGAATAACTCGAAGTTACAGCAGGCGACAAAAATATATAAAGCACTCGGTGAACCAACCCGATTAAAAATTGCTCGTTTGCTTGCTAATGAAGCAAATTTATGTTGTTCAGATATAGGAATAAAACTTGAATCAATTGCTGGATCAACTTTATCCCATCACTTAAAACAATTAACTGATTGCGGGCTAATGAGTACTTATAAAGAAGGCACATATATATACTACAGCCTAGACCGTGAGTTGATTGGAAAGTATGCTCCATATGTGATGGAGTAATTTTTCTTATTTCTATACTTAAGGAAATATAGAAATAAGAGGTATGATTTTTCTTGTCCGGATTATGGCTAAATTACTCGATAGGTATCCTCATCTAAATTTTGAGTAGATCCATTACTAGTACTTTATATAAAAAAGCTAAAGCGAACCATCTATCTTTATCATAAGTGCGTTAAATTCAAGGGTGTCACCTTTATAAAACATTTTTAAAGAAACTGTAAAGATCACTTTTTCTACATGCAAAAATCAGCTCTTTACAGCTAATTTTTCAAACGTTCGGTTAATTTATGAAATTAAATCTAAATTTCTAGAAATACCGAAATAAAACCAAAAGGAGAAAGATAATGAGAAAAAATATTGGAGCAAAATCTTACGTGTTACCACAACCAGTTTTTATTATTGCAGCGTATGACGAAAATGGAATTCCGAATGCCATGGCTTCTACATGGGGCGGTATTAGTAATGAAAATGAAATTTCAATCTGCATTAGTTCAGAACGAAAGACGTTAAAGAATATTATGCTGCATGGTGCATTTACCGTAAGCATGTCAGATGCGTCTTTTCTTGAGGCATGTGATTATCTTGGAAATGAAACTGGAAATGAGGTTCCAGATAAATTTGCAAGAGCTGGATTTCATGCAGTTAAGGCGGACTTTGTTGATGCACCACTGATTGAGGAACTTCCATTTGCGTTAGAGTGTAAAGTGAAAAGTTATAATGAAAAAGAATGGCGCATGATTGCTGAAATCGTGAACATCAGTGTTGAGGAGGATATACTAGATGAGAAAGGTAAAATCAATCTGGATAAATTCAGCCCACTTGTATTTGATAGGGGAAGTAGGAATTACCATAAAATAGGAGAAAAAGCAGGGGATGCTTTTGAGGATGGACTGTATCTTAAGAACAAGTAAAAATCTGCAAAAAAGTGGCTTTTCTCTACCGAGGAAGGCGCCCATAGCTTTTACTTATCTTGTTTGAGAGTTACATTTTCAACTACCACTGCTTTTTCAGAACCTGTAACTGAATTGGAACTTGTTCCTGTCTACATTGTAAAAGCCAGTATAACAACGGCTGTCAAAGCAAGTTCTCCAAAAGTATAAGAAGCGTAACACTTTAAGCTCTTTACAGTTAATTTTTCAAGCGCTCGGTTAATTTATGAAAATAAATCTGTATTTCTAGAAATATCGAAATATAAAACAAATAGGTGTGAATTATTTTGTCAAATATGTGGAAAATTTATTTATTAGCTGCCATTAGTTTTCTTAATGGTACATCAGAATATGTTATTGCGGGAATCTTAGACAAAATTGCTGAGGCTAATCACATTTCAGTTTCATCTGCAGGACAGTTAATCACTGTGTTTTCAGTAGCTTTTGGTGCAGGGACACCCTTTCTAATTGCTATGTTTGCTCGAATGGACCGAAAAAAACTTCTTGTCTATGCTTTAACCGTTTTCTCTGTCATTAATATTCTTATTGCGATAATAACAGGGTATGAAATGCTAATGTCAGCTAGAATAATCTCTGCCCTTAGTGCTGGTGTTATGCAAGTCACAGTTCTAACCCTTGCTGCAGTTTTAGCAGCTCCAGGAAAGCAAGGAGGTGCGATTGCTACAGTTATTATGGGACAAAGTTCTGCTTTGGTTGCAGGTGTACCTATAGGAAGAGTTGTGGCTTCACATTATGATTGGAATGTCATATTCATTGGAATTGGGGCAGTAGGATTACTTTTCTCTGTCTTAACTTTGTTTGCTATACCAAAAACAGTTGCTGAAAAACCCGTACCTTTACGTGAGCAGTTTAAATTTTTTATGAGACCACGTATCGCAGCATACTTGCTTATAACTTTTCTATGGTTAGGTGCATATTCCGTTGTATTTACGTATATTTCACCATATTTCCTAGATATATTCGGCATGAGCAATCATGGGGTAACGACAGCACTCTTTATTTTTGGGATTGCTAGTGCTATTGGAGCTCAATTAGGAGGCTTTAGTACAGATAAGTGGGGGGCATTTCGTACATTAACTGGAGGAATGTTACTCCATGCTATTGCACTATTGCTCTTCCCGTTTATCGGTCAGTTTGCTTTTCTTTTCTATGTATTACTTATTTTCTGGGCGCTTGCAGCTTGGTCTTCCGGCTCGCCAATACAATTTCAGTTAATAAGCCTTGCCCCTGCTGCGGCAAGCATTGTGCTTAGTTTGCACAGTGCTTTGGGACAACTTGGAATGGCAGGTGGAGCTGGTATCGGCGGTATTGCTGTCAAAAATGGTTTGTTGAATTATCTTCCTTGGATTGGGGCTTTTACTCTTGCTATTGCTGTCGGAGTCACAGTTCTTGACAAGGTTCTATCTAAACGAAAAACAGTTTAAAGAAACTCAGAGCACTCTTTTTATAAAATAAAAAGTGGTTTCATTCAACCTCAACATGATGATGTCCAAACCGTCGCATCAAGAAGGAGCTCTGGAGGATAATTGGTTAAAAAACGATAAAGTGGATTAAAGTGTAAGACTCCTTATGGTATTCTAGTAAAAGAATACGCCATAAAAGGAGTCTTTTTTATATGAAAATATTAGATGCTCCATCTTTACTGTCAGCTGTCGAACAAAGGTCAAAAGTCTATCAGGAGCTTCGAGACGAAATGCAGCATGTGAAAAAAGCATTAAAAAGTGTGTCGGGATTAGGTAATGAATTTACTGGAAAAGGTGCAGACAATATCAAAGCCTTTTATGAGGATCTTGCGCTTTACACAGACACTTATCTTGACTTTATCGATATGCAAAAAGCGTTTTTAGATGGGGTAAAAGGAAAGCTTGATGATGAATCGTTAGGCGGGAGTACATTTATTGATGAGCATTTCTTAGACGCTCAACTGAAACAAGGGATTCAGAATAATAAAGATATGGTCAAGGAACAAAAAGAAGCCCTATCCACTATTTTTGATGACATCAGTGATCTCATAGAACTGAATGTATTTTCAAGTAAAGAGGTCAATGAACATTTAGATGATGCGAACAAAAAAAGAAAAGAGGCAATTGATGCTTTACATAAAATAGACCATGAGCTAAAAACAGAATACGCAAAATCAGAAGCGATTGAAAAACACCTCTCAACTTTTTATGCAAAAATGATGGCTGCTACAGGAAAAGGGAAAAATGCGCAGCCAATGTATTACGATGCAAAAGCATTTCATGAGACAGATGTGTACAAGAATCATGATAAAATCGATGCACAGGTGAAAGCATATTTAAAGGTGAAAAAAGAAGAAAAAGAGAAACGAAGAATCAAAGAATTGAAAGAAAAACTCAACGATCCTTCGTGTATATCAGAAGAGAAATACTTTGAGATTGTAGACGAAATTGGATATGAAAATCTTTCTTACGATCAAAAAATGTATTACAGCCAGCTTCTCCAGATCAAAGCGCAGGAAGAAGCATCAGAGGGGTTCGTTGATGTTGTAAAAGGAGCAGCAGTTGGTCTGTATGATGTGGCCAAAGATACAGTAGTTGGCATCTACGATCTTGTGACAGATCCTGGAGGTGCCGTTGAATCGGTCGTAACGGCTGTTTCTCATCCAATTGAAACGTCGAAAGCGATTGGAAAGTCGATTTCAGACTCATTCCAAAAAGAAGTTATCGATGGTGATGCATATTCTCGATCACACTGGTTTGCCTATGCGACCGGTTCTCTAGCAGAAATCGTCTTTGGTTCTAAAGGGGCAGGTGCCATAACAAAAACGGGAACAACAGCAGCCAAAACGACGGTGAAGAAAGGCCTTGAGCAAGGAGCAAAATCATTAGACAGAGTTTCTATTCCGAATCTATTGCCATACTCACCAAAATTTCAAATGGCTGGCGGCCCGAAGCTGCCGTATAACGTGTTTGACGGAGAAAATCTCAAAAATAAACTCCTCTCTATGGCGAAGCGTCTAGACAACAATTCAGGATACGGCATCTCTAAGACAGGCAGACGCTTACCAGCACCAAAATCACCACCAACCGTTGTCAGTTACGGAGATCACTATGTGAGATGGAAACGTAAAAAAGTGTTAAAACCAAATGTTGTTTATTCAACAAAGCAAGGCTACACCTACACAACCGACCACTACGGACGTATTGTCAAAGTCGAAGCAAGTGATTTAAAATACGGAGAGGTTAAAAGAAACCAATATGCCCAATCCAATTCAGGGAAGCCGGATCGATTAATGGATGATGATGGAGGTCATTTGATAGCGTCTATTTTTAAAGGTTCCGGGGATATTGATAACCTTGTTCCGATGAGTTCACAGATTAATCGTAGTGGTGGGAAATGGTATCAGTTGGAGCAGGAATGGTTGGCAGCCTTGAGGAAAGATCCACCTCAGACAGTATCAGTTTCCATAGAAAGCATTAGATATGAAGGAGATTCTATGCGACCAACTTTATTTAAAATTAAGTATAAAATTGGAGCTAGGAGAGTTAAAAAGGTATCGATTGAAAATAAGCCAGGAGGTTAATTCAATGGAAATGGAACCATCGAATGAAGTTTATCAAGAAATTTTGAATACAATAAATGAAATAATACCTGTTGATTGGGAGAATGTTTTGCTATATGCGGAAATTCTGGATGACTCTCGTGAAGTTTATTTTTTCTTTAATACAAACAAACAACAAGAATATATTTATTCTCATGATATTCCTGATATATTTGAGGTCAGTGAAAATATATATGATGACTTATTAATTAATTTACAGGATTCTTTTAAGAAACTCAGAGATGAATTTAAAATTAATGAGCAAAAAACTTGGACAAATTTAACGCTGAAAATCAAGAATAGGAATCGATTTACCATTGATTTTAATTATGATGATGTATTGAACTCTCATTACAATACCTATCAACGAATGGCTATTTGGGAATATGAAAATTTGGGATATCTCCCTGAAGATGAGGAAGATAAAGAAGCCGTATTAAATTATATAAAAAATAAAGACGATAACTAACGCACAATACCCTCCAATTTAAGGAGGGTATTTCTCATATATGTTTCATAAAATCTCATTTCCATTATCTAAACCGATAAACCGTCACTTCACAATCACCCAGCACCTCTTCAATCATCTCTTCCACAATCGTCCAATCGCCGCCTGCTAATCCGCAGCCGATCCCGTATGGAATGGCGATGGACGTTGGGTTTTTCTCTTCAGGTGATTGTGTCACTGTATCCTTTAGGTGTTGAAAGCAGTTGCGTAAGGCATCGTAGTCTGTTTGCTGTCTTGTTCTTCCGTATCCAGCTTGGGCAAATAAGTTGGCCATTGTTTTTCCGTCTTTTGTTGTGATGAGTTGAACGGAGCTTAACAAGTCATCTCCTTGTTCTGTACATAACTGTTTATAATCTTTGTACACATTCGGATATTTGCTTTTGATCTGTTTCGCTAATCCAGCTCCCATGACTCCTTTACAGTTCACCTGGTGACAAATGATGTCTTCGCTTGCCTCTAATATATTGCCGTCTACCGTTTTGATCATATGCAGTAACCCCTTTTTGATAAAATGCAAACTTATGTTCTATTATAACAGTTTTGTTCCTGTGATTTAATAGCTTTTGATGAGTTTTTAGTTAGTACATGAGTTCAGGTGACAGCAAAGTGACAAACATGTCATATGATTCCATGGTTTGTTCGTTCGATCGATGGAGGCAGACATCTCATTTCAATTATCCTTATCGTAAATCAAGTAAAGGGATGAAATGAGATGCGGGGACTTAATGAAGATTTATTTAGGTGGGTGAATGAACTCAGTATCGATCATGGTTACTTGAATCCCATATTTATTGGACTAGCTGAATATACAGTGCTGCTGGCAGCGCTCGTGTGTCTGTTCGTATGGTTTCAAAATCGCAGCAGGTACAATAGGGCGATGGTCGTTTCTGCCGGACTGACCTTCGTACTCGCCGAGTTACTTGGGAAAATCGCTGGGGTGTTTTATTTTAATCAGCAGCCCTTTGCAGAAATGAGCCGCGTCAATCTTTTGATTCAAAAGGAAGTGAATAACTCGTTTCCGAGTGATCATACCATCTTTATTTTTTCGATTTGCGTGATCTTTTGGCTGTTTCACAAACGCCATATGTATTGGCTGATCATTGCGTGTGCTGTTGGTTTTTCAAGGATTTGGGTAGGTGTTCATTATCCATTTGATGTCTTAGCAGGAGCTGCTATAGCGTGTTTAACAGCCGTCGCCGTTGTATATTTGCCGATATGCCAAAAGAGCGTTGATGCCCTCTTGTCATGTTATGAATGGGTTGAACAAAAATTGGTAGGGAAGAGAACAAAATAATATTGTTGCAGCAAAATACCCCGATCTGTAAAGCTGAGATCGGGGTACTGTTTATTTTCGCCAAAACGTTGAACAATCCGCTTTGTCTTCGATATTAAATGCGATGATTTTTTTTAGGAGAGGATAATCAACTGGCAAGCTTTCTTTCATGCGAAACAGATTTTTCCCATGATCGTACCCAGCTTGTACAATGTCAGCTGAAAATTGATCAATTCCTTTTGCTTCTGGTGCGACAGAAATGTGATGTTTTGCCACGCTAAACCCAATAATAAATGTGCCGTGATCTGTGAACATGGGCTGATTCCAAGCAATTCTTGGCTCTAATTGAGGGAATGTGTCTTCTACCCATTGTAAGATGGCTTGAGTGCGCTGCTTCAGCTCAGGGTTACCGATTTTACTGATATATTCTTCAAACACATGCATAATATTTTAACCTCCCAATCCATCTACCTCATAAGCCTCAGACGGGATTCGAACCCGCACTCCTTTCGTAAGCATAGGCTAGGGACAACACGCTTCCCTACGGAATTTCACCGACAGGAATTTCACCTGTCTCAGCTCATGTGCTTTTCGGTGCTTCTGAAACCCTTGCCTTGCGACCCGCCAGCTACAATTTGTTTTACGGCGCTCTTCCCTTCTAGAGCTACTGAGGCGTGTAAGTGATTGATCATATTATATAAAGAAACTGGATAAATGAAAAGCTGCTATGAACCATCATAAGATTAGAAAGCCTCGACATTGGGCTTTTTTCATTTCATCTCAAGATGTTTATTTTAAAAAAAGGCGGAATTTTTTCGCAAATATCATTGACTAGGAGAAAGAAACGCACTTTCAATGGAAACGGTTATTGAAGATTCAGGTGATTCATATTAAAATGATGTCAAATGGACTAATTAGCAATTGCTAATAGAAGTTCCATATTTAGTGAAATCATGTGTTGCAGCTGAAGGTGATTGGGGGTGTAGAATGAGCAAAGTTCCTGTTGCGGAATTGGCATCACTATTAAATGACTGGAACATGGAAATCAAAAAAGATCATGCAGATGAGGCAGAACGGTTATTTGCCAAAGCGAAACAAGCGGTAGAGGAAATTGACGATGCGGATATTCTCATTTACTATTCTCTTCTTGAGAAGAGGCATCACATTCTTATGTACAATTTAAGAGGGCAAAAGGGCAATGTTTCAACGAAAAGTATAGAGGGTCATTATGGAAAAAAAGAAGATGACCTTTCTAACCGTCTTGCCTATTATTTTGATTTTTATGAGGGTGTGTATGAGCAGCATCAAGGTAATTATGAGGTTGCATTGCAAATGTATCAAAGTGCTGAAAAGCTCTTAGATAAAATTCCAAGTGAGATCGAACGTGCTGATTTCGATTTTAAAGTGGCATGGCTTTATTACCGGCTCAGTCATATCATGCTCTCATTAAGCTATATCCGCAGAGCGCTGCACGTTTATAAGCGACACAAGCAGTATGAAAGAAGAACGGCCCTTTCATACTCTCTTATAGCAGCGAATCTAACGGAGATCGGCCGGTATGAAGAGGCGCTTGAGAATTATCGTCTGGCGGAAGAGGTTTTGACAAGCGAGCAGGATGATTTTATGCTGGCTCAGCACCATCACAATGTGGCCATTTTATATTCATTTTGGAACAAACCGAAGGAATCGATACGTCATCTTGAAAAAGCACTGTCCCATCAAGAGTATTATGATTCAGATTTCTTTTTCCATTCTACGTATCTGATCAGCCGGGAACTCTGTGTGATTGGTGAAAAGCAGCGTGCAAGCCAATATATAGAGGCTGCATATGCCAGAATAAAAGATGCTTCTCATGAAGTGTTTCAGCTAAAAATAGGCATCGTACATGATCTTTACTTAACGCATACGCCACAAAGATTTCAGCAAATTGATGAGAAATTAAGAAAGTTAGAAGAGAAGAATGAATATCATGAAGTAAAAGAGCTATCACAATTTGCAGCAAAATATTGTGAAAAGCAAGCACTTTATGAGCAGTCTGTTTTTTACTTGAACAAAAGTTTAGAAGCGGATTTACATATGAAAAGAATGGGGTTGATTTAAGATGAAAACAGGATTAAAAGTATTATTCGTTGTCGGTTTAGCGGTCGCTGCGACGGTTCTATCGCAAGACGTTGCGGGTTCATTCGAAGTTGCAGAAAAAATCATTGGTGGTTAATACCTTTATCTCTCGCCCTTGTTGATGATCGTCAGCAAGGGTTTTTTTGTGTCTTTAATAGGCTCTTCTTATTAAACGCTGCAAGAACGTTTAATAAGAAGAATTCGCAACAAAGGGGGTGTGCAAATTTATTACCTGCTCCATTATTCTAAATAAACATAGGGCAGAGCAACAAGTTAAAAAGGTCACTTTTCTTTGCTTAATTTAATTTTTTGCAGGACTTTTCATTCAAATTTTATCAAATTGGTCTAATGTACATAGAAGGAATGAAAAAGCGGGAGCACCGCCCCATTTGTCATGCATAAGATGAGATAAGGTCTGATTCGAAGGCAGGTGATTGTTTGTATCCACGGGTTTATGGTGGTTTTCATGGAGGCGGTTTTAGCGGAGGCGGGGCACATATTGGGCCGGTTGGTTCCCATATCGGCTTTGGCGGGTATTATTTGAGTCCTGGTGTATTCTCTGGCTTAGGCGGTTTTCCCGGGTATGGAGGATTCGGGACATTTTCTGGATATCCATATGGTTCTACGTTCATCATGGGACGCCCTCCTGGTTTTTATGTCAGGAGTTATTAGTGTAAGATCACAATAATTGAAATAGCCATCTAAAGAGAGGCTATTTCAATTGGTGAAATTGCTTCAATCCAGCAGTGATCACAATGATGCCTAGAATGATGATAGGCAGCCAGATGATGATAAACGGATCGTAACGATCTGTGTATGCAGCAATAGCTGCACCTAGGCAGTAGAAGACAATAGAGCCTATTCGCATCAAGCTTACAAGCTGGATAGGGGCCTTTCTTTTTTCCCGGTATGATATGCGCTGAGCTGCATCTTCAAATAGGTTAGCAAGTGTACTCGTGAGAACGGTTGTGGAAATGCCAGCAACATTCAATTTACGTGCGGCCGCCGTTTGCATGCCCATAGCCATACTTAAAAGGATGATCAGCATAAAGTAAGCACCTTGTGTATAAGGGAAAATGGTCATGAGAGCAAATAGAAGCAAAATCATCAATTCGATGATAAAAATGCGTGTTACGGCTTTTGGCCAAAACGTTTTCTCGTGATTTCCGCCTATCACAACTGCAAGTAAAACCCCTAAAACGAATCCACTTAGCGCAATGATGGAATGAAGGGCTGTTAGCTGCAAGGAGCTTCCTGCTGCAATGCCAAGCAGCACAATATTACCTGTCATATTGGCTGTAAACACATGCCCTAGGCTTAAATAGCCAATCACATCCACAATTCCTGCGGAAAGACATAAGAAAATCAAAGCTGTATTTCGAAATGAATGTGCGGTCAAAATAGTCATCCCTTTCTTCCTCTCTAATGAATAAGTGTAACGCTTCATGACCGCAAATGTCCATCTGATGAGATGGTCACATGTGTGCAAGCTGATGTAAGACTTGTCTAAAAGCATCATCATTCACAAGGTGCCTCATACGGCGGAATGGATCGCCCTTTTCCTTTAAACGCTCTATAACAGCTGGCATCGTAAAAAGAGAAGGATGAAGCTCATCATGATAGAGTTCGTCCCATTCAAGCGGTGTCGCAACAAGCCCAAGCTCATTTCCTCTTGGAGAATATGGAGCGATGATTGTTTTCCCAGCATCGTGCTGAATGTAGTCTAAATACAAGCGATTGCCGCGTTTTTTCTTAAGACGTTCCAGAGTAAAAAGATCCGGTGCTTGCTCACATAAAAATTGGCATATGAACGCAGTGAATTGTCGTGTTTCTTCGTATGTGAAGGCGTTTTTCTTTAAAGGAATATAGACTTGAAGCCCTTTACCTCCGCTTGTTTTAATAAAGGCTGTGAGAAAAAGCCCGTCTAAAAGCGCTTTGATTCGTTTAGCAGCTTCTATGGCTAGATGAAACTCATTTACAGATGGCGGGTCTAGATCAAAGACAATTTCTGTCGGCCGATCCGTATCTCTTGTCTCAAAAGGGATATGAAATTCCATCGCCAGCTGGTTGCCAAGCCAAAGAAGCGTACGAGGATCATTACAGACCGTATAAGAAATATCATCAACTTCATCTGTTAAAACAAAATCCGGCGCATAATCAGGTGTCGACTTTTGATAAAAGAATTCGTCTCCAGTGCCATGCGGATACCGAATTAAAGTAAGACGCCTTTCACGTAAAAAGGGCAAAAGGTAGGGAGCCGCTTGTCTTAAATAAAGTAAGTAATCTGCCTTGTTTAGTTGAAGAGCCGGGACAATCGGTTTTTCAGGGTGAGTGACTTCTATAGCAGCAGGGAGTGGATACAGCTGTTTGAGCATTTGCTGAAATGTACATGCTGCTGGATCCGCATCCAGTAAAAAGGAAGTAAAACGCGGCTCTCTTAACGCCGATCCATCAAAGGATATACAAGCAATGTTGGCAACGATAGAAGGAGGGATTTCGTATAAAGATCCTCCTGTTAACTGGCCTTTTGTCTGAAATAGCGTACGCAGCGTTTGTTCTTCTTCTTTAGAAAAACCATGCTTGAATTGGACAACCTCGATGAGAGCCGAATCTTGATAAATGGAACCTTGAAAATAGCCATTTTCTTTGTCAAAACGGGTGACAATGACGGAGACATACCGCCAGTTTTTCATCTTAAGCCATTCTTTTGAACGAGTATTGTCATGCCATTTACTCGTCTTTTTTTTCGCTACTAGTCCTTCTGCTAAATACGTCGTCATCACGTTTTTCATGTAATCAGAGTCTGGGTCTGTATGAATGACCTGCAAAAGGGAAGGGTGCTCTAGCTGAACTGATGAGGGGAGCTTAGCTTCTTGGAATAATTGCTGCAGCTGATTTTTTCTTTCCATCAACGGTGAATCAACGAGGGGTTTCCCTTTGCAGCTTAATAGATCGAATGCAATGAAATGACATTGAAATCGTTCAGCCTGTCTTTGGATGGCTTCTTTGTTTTTCAGCCTGCCTCTTTGCTGAACCTTCGCAAACTCACTTTGCTGTTCACTTAGTAAAAAGACCAATTCTCCGTCAAGTGTCAGCGGTAAAAAAGGAGCAAATTGGTCTCTTAATTGTTCGCATTGATCCATCACTTCAGGAAATTGCTTATTTAGCCGTTTTCCGGTCCTGCTTTCTAAACGAATCTCGTCTTCTTCCCATACAAGAATAGCCCGAAATCCATCATATTTTAATTCATACACCCAGTCTGCACCGGCAGGTATATCATGTGCAGGTGTTAATCGCATAGGTTTCATTGTGCATGTCACTTCCTTATATCATGTGTTCTTAGAGTGGGATGAAATTTTCAATCACATACATAAGTCTGATGAAAACATTACATAGTAAGGAGAAAAGAACGGAGGAAGCGCGATGCATACAGTATGGAAAGGCGGCATTAGTTTCGGATTGGTCAATATTCCAGTCAAGCTGTTTACCGCTACAGAGAACAAAGACATTAAATTAAGACAGCTGCATAAAGAGTGTCACACGCCCATTAACTACAAGAAAGTATGTGCCAATTGCGGTGAAGAGGTAGCGCCGGAACAAATTGTGAAGGCGTATGAATATTCAAAAAATAAATTTATTGAATTGGACGATGAAGAGCTAGAAAAACTGCGAAAAGAAAATGAAGAAAAAGCCGTTGAAATCATTGATTTTGTAAAGATTGAGGAGATTGATCCAATCTATTACGAAAGAAGTTACTTCTTATCACCGGATACCGGCGGAGCGAAAGCTTATTCATTATTAAGAAAAGCTTTAGAGGAATCGGGGAAAATCGGTGTCGCAAAAATTATGATCCGCTCAAAGGAGCAATTAGCAATCGTTAGGTGCTATGAACATATTTTGCTGATGGAAACCATTCATTTCCCTGACGAAATTAGACAAGTATCAGATGTACCGAATATCCCCCAAGAGGAGAACATTGTCAAGAAAGAGTTAGATACAGCGCTCCTTTTAATTGAGCAGCTGACAACAACGTTCGATCCAGCGGCATATCAAGATGAATACAGAGAACAGCTGATGAATTTAATTGGCGATAAAATATCTGGAGAACATACCGTTCAGCCAGAAACGACAGGCAAAAAAGATCCTGCAGCCAATGTGACTGATTTGATGGCCGCACTACAAGCCTCGATTGACCGATCAAAACCAGCCAAAGCGAAAAAAGCAGCACCTAAGAAAAGAAAAACACCAGCGAAAAAAGAAAAGAATGCATAAAACAAGACCGCTGACAAGCGGTCTTATTGCGGCTTTAACACGTCCTGAATCGTCCCGTCTTTTCGGTGAATGACAACGGAAGTTCCTTTATTAGCTGAAATCTCCTTTGCCCGGTCAATTGCTTCTTGTTTTGTTTCTTTCACCTCACTTGCTCGTTTCGCTTTCTCTGTTTGAATCGCCCAGCCTTCCTCGTGTTTCACTACATGCTGCGCATGATCCATGAGCTCTGGTCTTGCGGAGCTGCTGCTCTCTGAAGGTTTGACAGAACCATGAGATGAGAAATTCTCTACCTCTTTCTCTGTTGCGTTCTTTTTCCACTCTTTCGCTTGACTGATTGCAATTGGAATGGCTCTATTTTCCTCATAGCCTTCCTGAATCATTTTATTGGCAATCTCAAGCGCTTTTTTTCGAATGACGTTGTCTAATGATTGAAATGAAGCTGGATAATCGTTCATCGTCCAAGGCATATGGACCGCTCCTTTCTTTTATTTTATTTGAACATCTTCCCCCATCTGCAAAGGGTCAAACATACAATGTCTCTCAAACTAATGTTAGGGATAAAATACATCGTTTTGCTGAGGCAGAATATCATCAACTCCTGCAGAATAGAAGGTAGAAAAGGAGTGATTTTGATGATGATGAAAGGTTTATATGAAGCACATTTACCTGTGAGTGACTTGAAGACATCGATTGCGTTTTATGAAAAATTGGAATTGACACTTGCTCATGAAAATGAAAGAGTTGCTTTTTTATGGATTGAGAAAGGAAAGAGCTGGCTTGGCCTGTGGAAAGTAGATATGAACAATTTTCCATACCATCCCTCGACTCGGCACGTTGCCTTTCAAATTACAAGGTCCAGTATCGAACAGATTAAGACTTGGCTGATTGAAAGAGGCATCAGCATTCACCCAATGTTTGGTTTTTCAGAAGAAAAGCAGCCTTTAGTTCTCGATAATCCGCCGCAATTTCATGCAGCGATCTATTTTCTTGACCCAGATGAGAATCTGCTTGAATGCATTGCGCCGCTTGAGCTTGATACAGGAGAAGACTACGATATCATGACATATGAGGACTGGGATCGAAAGAAAAATCCGTTTATTGATTGACAAAATCACTCATTGTAACTATATTGATTACAACGGTGGTGAAATATTGTGAAACAAATTAGCAGCAGGTATCCGATTGCTGTTCATATTGTGTCATTTATTGCAGGTGTTTCAAAAGAGTGTACTAGTGATTTTATTGCAGAGAGCGTGAATTCAAATCCAGCCATTGTTCGAAAAATGATGGCAATGCTCAAACGGGCGGGTCTCATTGAGATTCGCCGAGGAGTAGGCGGTGCTTATTTAAAAAGAGCAGCTGAGGACATTACGCTGTTAGATGTGTATCGTGCTGTGGATGTAAGCGAGGATGAAGAATTATTTAACTTTCATCAGCCCGTCATCGCATGCCCGATTGGTCAAGCGATGGACACGAGACTTCGGCATGAACTAAAAGAAGCACAAGCTGCACTTGAGAATCATCTAAAGCAAGTGACAATTCAGCAATTATTGACAGAGACGGAATAAAAAAGCTCGTACTTAGGAGCTTTTTTTACACCTTTGTTGTAACCATTTTGATTATAACGTATGCACATCACCGTTGAACGAAAAATGAGGAGGTCAAACAAATGAAATTATTAGTAACAGGTGCAACAGGACAACTTGGATCGCTCGTCGTCAAGCATTTGCTCACAAAAGTACCGGCTGAACAAATTGCAGTCAGTGTTCGAAATCCGCAAAAAGCAGCACATTTGAAGGATGCTGGGGTGGATGTACGCCGTGGAGATTTTACTCAGCCAGACACCCTGACATCAGCATTTAAGGGCATTGATCGTCTGTTGATCATTTCAACAGCGGATGGTGACCGCGTCGAGCAGCATAAAGCAGCAATTGAAGCGGCGAAAGCAGCAAATGTGAGGTTTATTGCTTATACAAGTGTTGTCAATGCAAGAGAGAGTCAGCTTGTCCTTGCAAATGACCATGCCAAAACAGAAGAAGCCATTTTGGCCTCTGGCATTCCTCATGTATTTTTAAGAAACAACTGGTATGTTGAAAACGAAAAAGATACGATTCTGGCGTCAGTCAGCGGCGCACCATTTTTAAGTCCAATTGGAGAGGGCAAGGTTGGCTGGGCAACAAGAAATGACTACGCAGAAGCGGCAGCAAATGCGTTAACACTTCCCGTACATGATCAGGAGATATATGAACTGTCAGGACCTCTTCGGACGCATAGTGAACTTGCACAAATTGTTAGTAAGGTGAGTGGAAAAGAAATCAAAGTAGAAAAAATAGATGTAGACACATTTGGAGACTTTTTAGCTTCAAATGGTGTACCAAAAGAAGCAGTGCCATTTGTCAAAGCCATTCAAAGCGGCATACGCGATGGTGCTTTAGCTGTCGAAAGCCAAGATTTCGAAACATTACTAGGCCGGCCGTTAACACCTATTGAAGAGAGAATTCGTGAATTGATTTCAGAATAAACAACAAAAACGCCCTATGAAAAGGGCGTTTTTTCCATCCGAAAAGCTCACGCCAGTTTTAAAAAATCATCTTGCCACTAGGTGAATGGACATAGTAAGATGACGACATACAAGATGAACTGCTCATCTACTGCTGATGTAAAGGAAGCTGCTAATGGAAATGAAGACAACTGCTCAAACGAAATCAATTGCACTGCCGCTTGTGATTTCAATTATTGCTATTTCGTTTTCTGCAATCATTGTGAAATGGTCAAATGCACCTGCTACTATTTTAAGTATGTATCGAATGATTTTTGCGGCGGCTCTCATGCTGCCGTTTATCTTGCCAAGAAAAAAAGAATTTCTCTCGATAAAGCGCAGAGACTGGTTTTTCTTATGTACCTCAGGCTTCTTTTTAGGGCTTCACTTTGTGTTATGGTTTGGCTCACTGAAGCTGACGACAGTGGCAAGCTCTACCATTATTATCGCCCTTCAGCCGATGGTGTCCTTATTAGGCGGATTCCTCATTTTCCGTGAACGAACAACAATGTCTGCAATATTAACGATGTGCGGGGCGATTGTTGGTGCCCTCATGATAGGCTGGGGAGATATTGGTCATAGCAAGGAAGCCATCTTAGGAGATATTTTATCCTTTTTGAGTGTGATCGCTGTTGTTTGTTATTTGTTAATAGGCCAACAGGCTGTTAGAAAAATATCTCATTGGATTTATAGTTTTTGTGTATTTGGCTTTGCCGGTCTTTTTTTAATTTTATTCAACCTGCTTCAGCAAACTCCTTTTATAGGCTATCCGGTTAAAGAGTGGGGAATCTTTTTATTGCTCGCCATTATTCCCACGATGTCTCATGTCATTAATAATTGGCTATTAACCTATGTTAATGCGACTACCATTTCAATGAGTATTCTAGGTGAACCTGTTGGGGCAACGATCCTTGCTGTATGGCTGCTTGGAGAGAAAGTCACGCTGCTTCAAATGCTTGGCGGTCTGCTTGTTCTTTTAGGCGTCTTTTTCTTTTTGATGCAGCAGCGTCAAGGTATCGTGATGAAAACAAAAAAATCCGGTTAACTTCCGGATTTTTTACTCTTTTAAATCGTTTTTTTCAATCACTTTGTTTAATCTTGCCTCGATTTTTTTCAATTCCATTCGTTTTCTTCTAATCATGCGAAACGCGATGACAATGATTGTCACAATAAAGGCAATGAATAGAAGAGAGAACACTTGAAATAGAAGATCTCCCATGTTGAATGCCATAATCTCTCTATTAGACATACGTAAAACCTCCTTTTCTATCTATATATTACCATAATCAATAAAAGATTGAGATTTATCCATAATTTATCTATAATAGGTGAAATATCACTCATTAAAGGAGAACCAATATGAGAACTTTAGTCCTTTTACGAGGTCTCCCAGGCGTAGGTAAATCAACATGGATCAAAGAACAAGGCTTAGAGCCTTACACTTTATCAGCGGATCAAATCCGGCTGTTAACTCAGCCGCCGCAGCTATCAGTCAATGGGAAACTAGACATTTCAAGCAAGCATGACCACAAAGTTTGGTCTTTATTATTCGATCTACTCACAGCCCGTATGGAGCGCGGAGACTTTACTGTGATTGATGCGACACACATTTCAAGTAAATCGATTTCTCAATATAAGTCTTTAGCGACATCTTATCGTTACAGGGTGTATGTCGTCGATTTCACGCAGGTACCCCTTGAAACAGCTCTTTTGCAAAATCGCTCACGTGAATCTCACAAAGTGGTGCGGGAATCTGTTTTGTATCAAATGAACGAACGGTTAAAAACAGAAAAGGTCCCGTCATGGGTGACTGTTTTGCAGCCGGAGAATTATCCGCAAGTGATGACTTATCAGCCTCGATCCTTTGATCAATATGAGGCCATTCATGTTTTCGGAGATATTCACGGTTGTTACACCGCACTTACCACCTATTTGCAAGGAGACATCAAAGAAAACGAACTTTATATTTTTGCAGGTGACTTGCTTGATAGAGGAATAGAAAACAAAGAAGTATTAGAATGGATGCTCGCCCATAGAGAATGCCGGAATGTCATCGTCATTGAAGGCAATCATGATCAGCATTTATACCGGTTTGCACATGGTGAAAAAGTTAGTAGCAATATGTTTAATCGTCATACTGTGCCTGAAATCGAAGCAGCAAACTTTGATTTGAAGGAAGTACGAAAGTTTGTTAGAACCTTTCATCAGCTTACTTATTTTACGTACCATGATCAGACATTTCTTGTTACCCATGGCGGGCTCGCTCATTTGCCAGAAGAACTTCTGCATGTCTCAACACAGCAGCTCATTCACGGCGTAGGAGAATATTCAGATGATATTGATCACTTATTTGTTCAAAATACGGCTGGGCTGGATATCATCCAAATTCACGGGCATCGCAATTTATACAGACTGCCTATTCACGCAGCGGAAAGGTCTTATAACCTAGAAGGTCAGGTTGAATTTGGGGGGCAGCTGCGGGTGTTGAAAATCACAGCTGACGGGATTGAGACTCATGAAATAGACAATCCAGTCTACAGAGCGTCTGAGAAAAAACAATCGGCTGCTGTTCAGCCAGATATTTCATTGGATGATTTTTTAGCTCATTTAGATCAGCATGAATACGTACAGGAATTAAAGCTTCCGCACCATATTTCATCTTTTAATTTTACGAAAAAGGCTTTTAGTGAACGGCAGTGGGATGATGTGAATGTGAAAGCAAGAGGTTTGTTTGTTAATATGGCTTCTAAGCAGATTGTGTCTAGAAGCTACAATAAATTTTTTAACATTGATGAGCGTCCGGAGACAAGAATGCAGCATTTAGTGAACCATCTTCAATTCCCTGTCACCGTATATGATAAAGCAAATGGATACTTAGGAACTGTTGGGTATAATGAAATGGAAGATGAATTGGTGTTTACATCCAAATCCTATACATCACATGTGAAACAAAATCAGCATGCTTCATGGGTCGAAGAGCTATTTAATAAGACCTTCAGTGACGTGCAGGCTGATTACATTAAATCATATGTGCGTGACCACCATGTATCTCTTGTGTTTGAAGTCATCTTGCCAAAAAAAGATCCGCATATTATCACATATGAACAAGATCAACTCATTTTACTTGATATTGTGAAGCGGCAGTTAAGCTATGAAAAAGCACCATTCGCTGAAGTGAAAAGATTAAGTGAACAGCTTGGAATATCCTGCAAGCAGGAAGTGGCTGTTTTCCATGATTGGACGTCTTTTTATAAATGGTATCAGGCTGTCTCTCATGATAATACAATTAAAGAAGAGGGGTATGTCATTGAGGATGATCAAGGCTTTATGACCAAACTTAAGCTCCCTTATTATCAATTCTGGAAGCAGATGCGCGGGATGAAGCAGCGCGTTGCAGAGAAGCGTACCTCGCAAAAATATATGCAGGCTTTGCAGACAGCGGAGCAAGCAAGATTTTATACATGGCTTCTTGAGCAAGAAGCAGATCATGTGAGGAATAGCTCAATTATTGAACTGCGATCACAATTTGAACAAAGCGGTACTGTCCAATTGAATAATGATGAAATAAATGCATAGTCTAACAAAGAGTCTTTTCTAAGGAAAAGGCTTTTTTTGATGCAATTGAAAGGTGGACACTTGCATGCCTGGCCATATTGAAGTCATTCTTCGGACGATGTTTGCTTTTGCGATTTTATTTGGAGGAGCACGTCTTTTAGGGAAACAAACCATTGCGCAAATGAATATTTTTGATTTTATAGCAGCCATCAGCTTAGGTTCAATTGCAGCGAACCTGGCGTTTAATACAACGCTCCCGCTTCAGCACACAACGATTTCCTTTGTGTCACTTGTCATGATTATTTATGTGATTTCCCTGCTTGCATTAAGAAGCCGGAAGATGAGAGGGTTGATGGCGGGTAAACCAACACTTGTCATACAAAATGGAAAAATTCTTGAAGGAAATATGAAAGGGATGAGATATACCCTTGATTATTTAAATCAGCAGCTGAGAGAAAAAGACATCTTTGATATTAGCGAAGTTGAATTTGCAATGATTGAAACAGATGGGCATATGTCAGTGAAAAAATACCCTTCGTTTGAAAAAGTCACGCGGAAGGACCTTCATTTATTCATGGAGGCAGAGCGTTACATGCCGATTGAAGTCATCATGGACGGGAAACTCATCCAAAAAAACATACAAGAAAATCAATTAACAGAGCAATGGATAGAAGAAGAGCTGAAAAAAAGGCAGCTGTCCTTAAAGGACATTGTTTATGCTGTCCGTTCAAGTAATGGAAGCTTATATATTGATACATATGACGACCATATTCATTCACCAATCGATCAGGAATGAATGTGTAGTGCTGATGACACCTGCATGACACACATTTGACAATCTTTATAAGTCCTTTGGATGTCATGTGACTAGGTATCATTTCTTAATTATTATTATTTTCAGAAAATGTAGTGACGGAATAAAATAAGTATGTTTAAGTATAAATAGATGAAATTAAAATATTAAAATAATATACCACAAGCGGAATGAACGTTCATTCCTACGTTTTAAAAGGAGGGGATGAAATGCCAGCAGTGACTGATAAACAAGAACAGATCATGAAGGCTTCGCTGGAACTATTTATTGAACGAGGCTTTGATGGCACCACAATGCCGATGATTTCAAAAAGAGCAAACGTCGGAGCGGGCACCATTTACCGTTATTTTGACAGCAAGGAGGCACTCGTCAATATTTTGTACCAGCGCAGCCTCTCAGCATTTATCGAAAAAATGAACACAAACAGTCCAGATCCAAAGTTAAGTATTCGGGCGTACTTTAAGCATGTATTTTATTGCTTGGTTTTATTTACAAAGGAGAATCCAAGCGGGCTGTATTTCTTAGAGATTGATAAACGATCCCATTACTTAGACGAGACGAGCAAAGAGAAAATGCAGCATTTGTTACATGAGCTATTCCTTATCTTTGAAGAAGGAAAAAAGGATGGGATTCACCCAAACCTCTCAGGCAGAACCATTTTATCTATTGTATTTGGTGCTTTTGTGCAGCTGCATAAGCAAATTCTTGCAGAAGAAATAGAGCCAACGATTGAATTTTTAGAGGATATTGAGCAATGTTTATGGCGCGCCATTAGCATTGCATCTTAAAGAAATAAAGGGAGTGGGCATATGAAGCAAACATCAATCATTCCAAAACCAAAAACATACGGACCTTTAAAAAATATTCCCCATATAAAAAAGGGAGAGCTTGCTCAAACCTTTTGGCGGCTGGCAGATGAATTAGGACCGATCTTTCAGTTTGAATTTTCAAATGCAACAAGTATTTTTGTTTCCAGCCATGAACTTGTCAAAGAAGTTTGCGACGAAAGTCGTTTTGATAAATTTATTGGAACTAGTCTGAGTAAAGTAAGAGCATTTGCAGGGGACGGACTATTTACAAGCTGGACAGAAGAACCGAACTGGAGAAAGGCTCATCAAATTTTGATGCCTGCATTCAGCCAGCAGGCCATGAAGGGCTATCATGAGATGATGCTCGATATTGCCACACAGCTTGTTCAAAAATGGCAAAGAACAGGCCGCGATGAAGAAATTGAAGTAGCTGAGGATATGACAAAGCTGACTTTAGATACGATCGGCCTTTGCGGTTTTGATTTTCGCTTTAACAGCTTTTATAAAGAAAATCAACATCCGTTCATCGACAGCATGCTGAAAGGCTTAAATGAAGCAATGGAGCAGTCGAGTCGATTGCCAATTGCAGATAAACTCATGATCAAAAGAAGAAAAGAATTTGACCAGCATGTCGATTTTATGAAGCAATTAGTAGATGACATTATTCAGGAACGAAGAAAACAAGATAAAGCGGGCGATGATTTACTGTCTCTTATGCTGCATGCAGAGGACCCTGAAACAGGTGAACGTTTATCCGATGAAAATATCCGTTATCAAATCATCACCTTCTTAATTGCAGGCCACGAAACAACAAGCGGGCTGCTATCATTTGCGATTTATTTCTTACTGAAGAATCCAGAGAAATTAAAGAAAGCCGTTCAGGAAGCAGATGAGGTGCTGCAGGGCGGGCTTCCGGCATTTAAACAGGTGCAAAAGCTAAGCTACACTCGTATGGTGTTAAATGAAGCTCTCCGCCTCTGGCCAACAGCGCCTACGTTCTCTCTTTATGCGAAAGAGGACACAGTAATCGGGGGAAAATATCCGATTCAAAAAAATCAAAGTGTCTCTGTTCTGCTCCCTAAATTACACCGTGATCCAGCGGTATGGGGCGAGGATGCTGAAGAATTTAAACCAGAGCGGTTTACACATCCTGAGAAAATCCCGCAACATGCCTACAAGCCTTTTGGGAATGGACAGCGTGCATGTATCGGTATGCAGTTCGCCCTGCATGAAGCTACGATGGTTCTCGCGATGGTTCTGCACAATTTAGAGTTAATTGATCACACATCTTATGAGCTTGATTTAAAAGAATCTCTCACAATTAAACCTAACGATTTTAAAATCAAAGTGCGGCCAAGGAAGCAGCAATTCTTTATGGCACCGCCGAAAGAAGAATCGAAGAAAAGCACCAAATCTAGTGAGTCAAAAGTGGCGAGTCACGGTACACCGCTGCTAGTTTTATACGGATCAAATCTTGGTACGGCAAAGCAAATAGCGAACGAACTGGCTGAAGACGGGAAAGCAAAAGGATTTGATGTAACCACTGCGCCGCTTGATGACTTTACACGCCAATTGCCAGACACAGGTGCTGTCTTCATCGTGACCGCTTCATACAACGGACATCCGCCTGACAATGCGAAGCAATTTGTGGATTGGCTGGCGCAGGATGAAGAGCAGGATTTATCAAACGTGACATTTGCTGTCTTTGGATGCGGAGATCGAAATTGGGCGAGTACGTACCAGCGGATCCCCCGTCTAATTGATGAAGCTCTAGAAAGAAAAGGAGCCAAACGTGTAGCTGATTTAGGAGAAGGGGATGCAGGCGGTGATATGGATGAGGATAAAGAAATCTTCCAGAAAACAGTCTTCGAACAACTTGCAAAAGAATTTAAGCTCACCTTCCAAGAAAAGGGGAAGGAAAAACCAAACCTATCAGTTTCTTATACGAATGAGCTAGTGGAGCGTCCTGTAGCTAAAATATATGATGCCTTTTCAGCTGTTGTATTGAAAAATGAAGAATTACAATCAGAAACAAGCACGCGGCAGACAAGGCATATTGAACTGAAATTGCCTGCTGGCAAAG
Organism: Bacillus sp. FSL L8-0654; assembly: GCF_038629965.1. Classification (NCBI taxonomy): domain Bacteria; kingdom Bacillati; phylum Bacillota; class Bacilli; order Caryophanales; family Bacillaceae; genus Bacillus; species Bacillus sp. FSL L8-0654. The sequence goes on from NZ_CP152026.1 coordinate 1,719,319, forward strand.
CATACAAAGAAGGGGATCATATCGGGATTGTGCCGAAAAATAGTGATGCACTCGTTGAGCGTGTGACCCGCCGCTTTAAACTAGATCCAGAGCAGCACATTAAGCTTTCATCTGATAAAGAGGCAAGTCATTTACCATTAGATCAGCCGATTCCAATCAAAGAATTACTCGCCTCGCATGTTGAGCTTCAAGAACCTGCGACACGTACACAGCTAAGAGAGCTTGCAGCACATACGGTATGTCCGCCTCACCGCGTGGAACTTGAACAAATGGCTGGTGAAGCATATCAAGAAGCCATCTTAAAGAAACGAGTAACCATGCTGGATTTATTAGATCAATATGAAGCATGCGAGCTGCCATTTGTACACTTTTTGGCGCTTTTACCAGCTTTGAAGCCGCGTTATTATTCGATCTCTAGCTCGCCAAAGGTAGATGAAGAAAAAGTCAGTATCACAGTGGCAGTTGTCAAAGGTAAAGCATGGAGCGGCAGCGGAGAATATGCCGGAGTCGCATCAACCTATTTATGTGGTCTGAATGAAGGGGAAGAAGTAGCCTGCTTCCTGCATGAAGCACAAGACGGATTCCAGCTGCCCCCTTCCTCAGACATACCGATGATTATGATTGGACCAGGTACAGGAATCGCTCCATTTAGAGGATTTGTTCAGGCAAGAGAAGTGTGGCAGAAGGAAGGGAAGCAGCTAGGCGAAGCCCACCTATATTTTGGCTGCCGTCACCCTCAGGAAGATGATCTGTATTTTGATGACATGCAGCTTGCAGCGCAAAACGGAGTTGTCCATATCCATCGCGCTTATTCTCGTTACGATGAGCAAAAAGTATATGTCCAGCATTTGTTGAAAGAAGACGGCGGCATGCTGATCGAATTGCTTGATCAAGGTGCTTACCTGTACGTGTGCGGAGACGGAAAAGTCATGGCTCCAGATGTAGAGGCTACACTGATCGATCTCTATCAAAACGAGAAACAATGCTCGAAGGAAACAGCTGAAAATTGGCTGAAAGCCCTCGCAAATGACAATAGATATGTAAAAGATGTGTGGAGCTGACAAAGAGGAAAGACCGCCTATTAGGCGGTTTTTTCTGTTCTCATAGAAAGAGATCGATAGAATGAAGGTTGGGAAGATACAAAACACCTAATTTGGAAATGAAATATTTTGTAAAAAATAAGAATATTCTCTCATTTACTCCAATATGAAACAATCGTATGATTTTTGATATAGGACTTAAAGGAGGAATATAATGAAAAAGGTGAAAATGTTACTCCCTTCTCTTCTCGTTTTTGGTGCTTTAAGTGTGCCTAGTTTTGCCCATGCCGCATCGGATTCAGTACTAACGTCTGATTATGACATGGTGACTTCTGATGGTAAAGTGATTTCTTCAAGTGATTTCCACAATGATACGAAAGCCCCCTCATCCTTTGACAAAGTGGATGATCTTTCTTCTACTGTTGGCGAAAAAGTAAAACCACTATCAAAATATTTAAAAGATTTTCAAACGAAAGTCGTCATTGGAGACGATGGTAGAACCAAAGTAGCAAATACAAGAGTGGCACCATACAATTCGATTGCTTATATTACATTTGGTGGCTCAAGCTGTACGGGAACACTCATTGCTCCTAACAAAATTTTGACAAACGGACACTGTGTGTACAATACGGCATCGAGAAGCTATAGTGAGAAAGGGACTGTATATCCTGGTATGAATGATAGTACTGCGGTGAACGGTTCAGCAAAAATGACTGAGTTCTATGTGCCAAGCGGGTATATTAATACTGGTGCAAGCCAATATGACTTTGCCGTGATTAAAACCGATACGAACATTGGCAATACGGTCGGCTACCGATCCATCCGCCAGGTGACAAACTTGACTGGGACAACCATTAAAATCTCAGGATATCCTGGTGATAAAATGAGATCGACTGGCAAGGTGTCACAGTGGGAGATGTCGGGTCCTGTGACGAGAGAAGATACGAATCTAGCGTACTATACGATTGATACATTCAGCGGAAATTCAGGTTCTGCCATGCTGGATCAGAACCAGCAAATCGTTGGAGTTCATAACGCTGGGTATTCAAACGGAACGATAAATGGCGGGCCGAAAGCGACAGCTGCCTTTGTTGAGTTTATAAACTATGCGAAAGCGCAATAAAAAATAGAGCTTGTTTCCTTCATAGGGGACAAGCTTTTTTGTATGAATCGATTTGATAGGATTCATATTTCTAACCTGAGAGATTTGAGATTGAGAGCCTCATCATTTTTTCTCATGTCATCTGCGCACCACTCATACATTAAAATGACACATTTCCTTTAAGTCAAGATGATGCTGAAGATGGTGAGGAGGTCACGCGCTTTTGAAGATGAAAAGAGGCTGGGTCGCTGCTGTCGCCTTATGTTTTGTGATATGGATGGGCACGTTGTTTGGTGGATTTGGAGAGAAGCAGGCAGCAAAAGGGGCTGATCGATATGATCATGTCGTTCAATTTCCAAAGGAAAGGTACCCTGAAACAGGCAGTCATATTCAAGAAGCCATTCGAAAAGGGCATTCAGATGTGTGTACCATTGACCGAAATGGAGCAGATGCCCGCAGGCAAGAATCATTAAAAGGAATTCCGACAAAACCGGGCTTTGACCGGGATGAATGGCCAATGGCGGTTTGTCTTGAGGGAGGAAAAGGCGCAAGCGTTCAATATGTCAGTCCATCTGATAATAGGGGAGCAGGCTCATGGGTCGGGCATCAAATCAGCGGATTTCCTGATGGGAAAAGAATATTATTCATTGTGAAATAAATCGGAAAGAGTCTCCCTTGAGTGGGGGCTCTTTTGTTTATCATCAGAGCCTATTCGAGCTAGCAGGGTCAAAAGATTCAGTGGTACAATCAATCTATAAGGTACAAAGACTGACAAGAAGAAAATGTGAAGGGACATTTGCTTATGGATAAGAACCGTGCATTATACGATTTTTTTATGCAGCATGCAGAGAAGCTGACTGAAACATGGTATGAATCAATTGAGGACGATGATCCAGAATCCATATATCGTTCAACAGATTCCAGCATCATAGCAGAGCTAAAACGGCAGAATCAAGATTATTACCAGCATTTTATACGAGCTATTATTGAAGATAAGACGTATTTACATACTGAATTTAAAAAATGGTCTGAGGATTTAGCCAGTGACCCAAAGCATTTAAATACACCATTAGATTATGTCGTGAGAGAATACATGTCCAATCAAAGAGTGGTTCTGCATTACTTAAAAGAATTTATCAAACAGCGTCAAGATGAAATTGATATTGACCGCATCTTTTATTGGTATGATTTAATTTCCGAAGCGTTTAATATTTCAATCCATGTGTTTATCCAGCAATATGTGAAAAATACAACCGAAAAACTCGTGGCTCAAAGAGATATGATTTACGAATTGAGCTCACCGGTAATTGTCTTAAAAAGCCAGATTGCGTTATTGCCTTTAGTAGGTGACATTGACACAGCGAGAGCAAAGATTATTTTAGAAAATACGCTAAATCAGTGCTCGCAAAAAGGTGTTCAGCATTTATGTATTGATCTATCGGGTGTGGTTATGATTGATACAATGGTTGCTCATCAAATCTTTGATCTTGTCACGTCACTTCGGTTAATTGGAGTAGAGACGACCATTTCAGGGATTAGACCAGAAATTGCCCAAACAGCAGTGCAGCTTGGGCTTCCTTTTAATGAATTTCGCACGGCATCATCACTTGCTCACGCGCTGGACCGAATGACTGAATTTTCTTCAATATAAAAACCAGGCCGATGAAAGGCCTGGTTTTTTATTTAGATGACAGCGTCAATTTGTGTGACTTTCCAATTTTTTTGTACTTTTTCGTACGTAACAGTTCGTTTTACTTTGCGTCCATCAAGTGTTGGGACAGTAAATTCATATGTGCGGACCGTTTGTTTTTTAGAAACAAGTTTAGGTGTGGCTTTTTCCCAATTGAGCATGTTGTCTCCATCACCGACTGGAACAGCCATTTTGCCTTTATGAACAATGAACTGATAATCTTTTAAACCATGTTTGATGGCATCTGGAGTGAAAACTTGAGATAGGTAGCTGTTTAATTTTTTCTTTGTATCAAATGTTTTAGAAAGATAGTTGTACGTCATATCTTTATAGGTAAATGATTTTAATTTGACATTAGAATGGTCTTTAATTTTGTAGCCTGACATTGCACTCCAAAAATGTTCTCTTGCATCAAGGGCAATATGTAACGCTTCTTTATTTGTCAAAGCGGCTGATTTCTTGGAAGCGGCCAATGTTGTTGTTTGTAATGAGATCATAAGCATAATAGCAGTTAATAAAACAAATAATTTTTTCAAGGCGATTGCCTCCTTTTCTCAATGAAAACTTCTTATGTTACAAATGTTACAATAATTACATCGATATTACAAGTATTAAATCTAAATGTTTTTTTATTTCTTTTGTTTCTAATTATATAACGTTTGAGGGAGACAAAAAGTTTTCATTTTTTTTATTTTTCTTCTTAATCATTATTTAACCGTTCTAAAGAAGAACGAAACGTCTTTTGGAAAAATTTCTATTTAGACGTTTAACACTCTTTTTTATTTAAGACATATACTGTCGTGATGAATGTCTAAAGAAAGTGGTGTTTAATATGTATCATCCGTATGAAGGTATGGGGAATGGTTACTCATATGATAGGCAGATGCAGGGATTTCCATCTATTGGTATTCCTTCAGGTGGAGGGTTTCCTGGGTTTCCAATCGGAGGAGGAGGTACTTTACCAGGGCAAGGTTCAGGCGGACATTCAGCACCGCCAGCACCGCCGCAGCATATCATTTCGCAGTATCAGCAAGCACTCTCTCAGCCTCAAAGTATGCAGTCGTTTATATCTGGGCAAGGTGTAGGCGGAGGCCATCAAACTGTACAATTTGCAGCGGGATGTAATAGAAGATGGACAATTGTGCTTTTGAGAAACGGCCAAGTATTTTTAATGTTCGTTCTTTCCTCACAGCCTTTTGGCCGAACAACTGGCTTTATATGGCCGAACTTTACATTTGGTTCCTTCCCAAGCTCAAGTATTCTTGCCTATTCTTGTGCATAAGAAAAAGCCGGTTCTCATCAGCAGCTGATGAATACCGGCTTTTTTTAATGAATATTTCGAAATACCCCAATCACTTTACCTAGTATACTCACATTCTGTAAAATAATCGGTTCCATTGATGGGTTTTCTGGCTGTAATCTAAAGTGTGTATCTTCTTTATAAAAACGTTTCACTGTCGCTTCATCTTCCTCTGTCATGGCGACCACAATATCTCCATTGTTAGCAGTGCTTTGCTGACGCACAATGACATAGTCCTTGTCCAAAATACCTGCATCAATCATACTTTCTCCCATAATTTCAAGCATAAACACTTGTTCGTCTGGTGCAGCAAATGTCTCTGGAAGAGGGAAGTATTCTTCTACATTCTCAACAGCTGTGATAGGAAGGCCTGCCGTTACTTTTCCGATGACTGGAACGTTCATTACAGCACTCCTCGGAATATTCATTTCCTCTTCATCTAGTACTTCGATCGCTCTAGGTTTTGTCGGGTCTCTTCTAATTAAGCCCTTTGTTTCTAGTCTAGCTAAATGTCCATGGACCGTTGAACTGGATGCTAGACCGACAGCTTCTCCAATTTCACGGACGGATGGGGGATAACCCTTGCTTTTTACTTCATCTTTGATGAATTTCAGGATATCGAGTTGTCTTTTTGATAGCTTCGTCATCTTTTGCACCTCAAAACGTCAATTTTAAAGAAATTATAGCATGTTTTTCCTAACAGTACAAACATAGGTTCGAAAAAACGTTTGACAGAAACGTTTGTTCGTATTTATAATGAGAGACAGAAAGAGCGAACACATATTCTGTTAGGAGAGATGACATTATGAGGTTAAAAGAATCTATTATTTTTATTGGGGTATTCTCATTCATCGTTGGCATATTTCTCTCACTTATTGCAGTCACAAGCCATAATGATTCAAATCAATATGTTAAAATAGAGGTTCAATCAGGAGATACTCTGTGGGGGTTAGCTGATCAAGTAAATGACAGCAAATCAATCGACAAAAATGCATTTATTGACTGGGTAACAGAACACAATGATCTTGCTTCAACAGAAATCCAGCCTGGAGACATTCTTGTCATACCCGTGAAAAAAGAGCATCCAGTCGTATATCAGCTTGCAACAGTACAGTAGAAAGGTCGATTGAAGACATGAACGCAATCATTTATGCGAGAGTAAGCACTGTGAAAGAAGAGCAGGAAACCTCGCTGAAAAGACAAGAAGAAGAACTGCTGGCTTTAGCTGCCATGCACAAGATGAATGTGGTCAAAGTCATCAAAGAAAAAGCAAGTGGATATGAGCTAGATCGTGATGGCGTGTTTGAAATGCTTGCTGCACTGAAGGAAGAGTCGATCGATGCCGTTCTTATCCAAGATGAAACACGTCTTGGAAGAGGACAAGCAAAAATTGCGCTTCTTCATTGTCTATTTAAAGAGAACGTAAAGGTATACAGCGTGTTTCATAGAGGAGAGCTTGAGCTTTCAGAAGCAGATGAAATGGTCATCGAGATTGTAGGAGTCGTCGAAGAGTACCAACGGAAAATTCATAACCTGAAAATCAAGCGGGGGATGAAAAGGGCTGTTGAGCGCGGATATCAGCCTGAACTGAATTTAAGGCAGCAGAACCATGCACCTGGCCGTGAGCGTATTGAAGTGCCGATTTCAGAAATTGTTCGATTAAGAAAAAATAACATGACGTTCGCCGAAATTGCCGCAACTCTTCAAGCATTAGGTTTTGACATTTCAAAAGCAACGGTGCATAGAAGGTATCAAGAATATGAAAAAGGCTTTACCACCTAAAGCGTGATTTGTTGTCAAAATGATTGATATTTAGTAGTATGTAGAGAAAATGCTTTAAAGGAGTTTGTCATGATTTCTAAAGAACAGCTTGCAAGAATAAATGAGCTTTCAAAAAAGTCGAAAGAGACCGGTTTATCAGACGCTGAAAAAACAGAACAAAAGCAGTTGAGAGAAGAGTATTTGAAAGCTTTTCGTTCTTCTATGAAAAATACACTTAAAACTGTTAAAATCGTTGACCCTGAAGGAAACGATGTTACACCAGAAAAATTAAAAAGAGAAAAAGATCAGAACCTTCATTAAGGCTGTGATTTCTTGAATTTTGAAAAGATGGGAAGAATATTCTCGTCTTTTTTCATATTTGCATAACTTTTTAGGTGATCGATAAACTAAATGTGACAAAATCCTTCTTTTTCAGCGTGAAATAGTTGTGAAAAAAGGACAGTAGATTTATGATAATGGTGTACACAAGATACGGAAGGGGATTTATATGGAAACGATTGAATTGAAATCTATTGCAACAATACGTACTCTCTCCATAGACGCAATTGAAAAAGCGAATTCCGGTCACCCAGGAATGCCGATGGGTGCTGCACCGATGGCGTATGCTTTATGGACGAATCACTTAAACGTAAGTCCGCAAAATCCAAATTGGTTTAACAGAGACCGCTTTGTTTTATCTGCGGGCCATGGTTCTATGCTTCTATACAGCATGCTTCATTTAAGCGGATACAATCTGAGCATTGACGATTTAAAACAATTCCGCCAATGGGGAAGCAAAACACCTGGACATCCTGAATTTGGACACACAGAAGGCGTAGACGCAACAACGGGTCCACTAGGCCAGGGAATTGCTATGGCAGTAGGAATGGCACTTGCAGAAAGACATCTTGCGGAAACGTATAACAAAGACAACTTTCATGTTGTAGACCACTATACATACAGCATTTGCGGAGATGGAGACTTAATGGAGGGAATTTCCTCTGAAGCAGCTTCACTTGCTGGTCATTTAGGCTTAGGCCGTTTAATCGTTCTTTACGATTCAAATGACATTTCTTTAGATGGCGATTTAGATCGTTCATTCTCTGAAAATGTGAAGAATCGTTTTGAAGCGATGAACTGGGAAGTTCTTTACGTGAAAGACGGCAACAACATTGAAGAAGTAACAGCTGCTATTGAAAAGGCGAAGCAAAGCACAGACAGACCTACATTAATCGAAGTGAAAACAACGATCGGTTTCGGATCGCCAAACCGTGCGGGAACGTCTGGTGTGCATGGTGCACCGCTTGGCAGCGAGGAAGCAAAGCTGACGAAGGAAGCTTACTCTTGGACGTTTGAAGAAGATTTCCATGTACCTTCTGAAGTGTACGATCATTTCAAAGAAGCTGTCAAAGACGCTGGACAGAAAAAAGAAGCAGCGTGGAATGAGCTGTTTGCGCAATACGAAAAAGAATATCCAGAGCTGGCAGCACAGCTGAAGCTTGCGATTGAAGGAAAGCTTCCTGAAAATTGGGATCAAGAGGTTCCTGTTTATGAAGCAGGTTCAAGCCTTGCCTCCCGCGCATCTTCTGGCGAAGTGTTAAATGGCATTGCAAAGCAAGTACCTTTCTTTATTGGCGGGTCTGCTGACCTTGCTGGATCAAATAAAACAACGATTAAAAACACGGATGATTTCGGTAAAAATAATTATGCCGGCAAAAACATTTGGTTCGGTGTCAGAGAGTTTGCAATGGGTGCAGCGCTCAATGGTATGGCACTTCACGGCGGTCTTCGTGTATTCGGCGGAACGTTCTTTGTTTTCTCAGATTACTTAAGACCAGCAATTCGTCTTGCTGCCTTAATGGGACTTCCAGTCACTTACGTCTTTACTCATGATAGTATCGCTGTTGGTGAAGATGGTCCGACGCATGAACCGATTGAACAGCTTGCTTCACTGCGTGCGATGCCTAACCTTTCCGTTATCCGCCCAGCAGATGGAAATGAAACAGCTGCAGCGTGGAAACTAGCTGTATCTTCAACGGATAAACCGACAGCACTAGTTCTTACTCGTCAAAACCTTCCAACGATTGACCAGGCACCAGAGAAGGCATATGAGGGAGTAGAAAAAGGTGGATACGTTGTGGTTGAAGCAGCTGATGCACAGCCAGAAGCACTTCTACTCGCTTCAGGATCTGAGGTTGGTTTAGCCATTGAAGCGCAAAAGGCACTTGAAAAAGAAGGTATCCGCGCATCTGTTGTCAGCCTTCCTGCATGGGATCGCTTCGATCAGCAGTCAGACGAATACAAAGAATCCGTTCTTCCTAAAGCAGTACGTGCACGTATTGCAATTGAAATGGGTGCTTCACTTGGCTGGGAGCGTTACACTGGCCTTGATGGTGACGTGATTGCAATTGATAAATTTGGCGCTTCTGCACCAGGAGAAACCATTATCGAGAAATACGGCTTTACTGTCAGCAATGTAGTCAGCCGTGTGAAAGCGAAGCTGAATAAATAAACGAACTCCAAGCATCATGCTTTTTTGCTATCTGTTTGCAGAGCATTTTCATCCGCTCTGCAAACTTTTTTCTTTTTTCTTGTTTTTTTGACAAAACTAGTTTCTTCTTGCTTCATATATAGACAATTCTTTCTTTCACATTTTTGTATAATACAAGCAATAAACGAGATTGACGAAATGTGAAAGGAAGGGATAGACATGGAACGTCATTATTATATTTATTGGATTGAGGATGAATTTGCGCATCACTATTTTGGCAGAGAATCGATTTTGTTTCATTTGTTTGAGTCGTTACATTGGACGAACCGCACTGACGATGAGTTGGTTATGCTTGTGAAGCAAGTGGATTATGTGACGAAACGAATCCCTGCTTTTCATATGCACCAGCGTCTAATGAATAACTTAACGAACATTCACTATACACAAATAGGCTCGATTTACAGCGCTTCCTTACCAGATGGAAAAGGAACTGCAGCATTTATTATTAAAGACCGGTATATTCAAATGTCTGCCACTGGCAGTTATGAGGCAGAAGCGGTGTTTTTTGAAGTGCTGAGAAAAATCAGCCCTTGTTTTCTTGCGATGGACTTTAGTTCAAAGAAACACGGATGGCTCAATCCAGTAAAAGTGAGGAATTTTGTTTAAAAAAATAAAATTGAACGTGAAATGTTGTATAATAGCCTTTTGTTTAGTACACTTTATACGAGACAACATGAAGGAGGAAGAATTATGGATTTATGGGTTGTCATCCTTGTAGGCGTTGTTGCACTGCTTGCAGGAGTTGCACTCGGATTCTTTATTGCTCGTAAGTATATGATGAGCTATTTGAAAAAGAATCCACCGATTAATGAACAAATGCTTCGAATGATGATGATGCAAATGGGCATGAAACCGTCCCAGAAGAAAATCAATCAAATGATGAAAGCCATGAACAACCAAGCGAAATAATACGTACGATATTATGATCATAGATGGAACATGGTTTTAAAGAATGGACAAGCGTTGTCCTTTCTTTATTCAATTCACCTTCATCAGACGCTTAAAACCACTGTACTTGCATGAATGAAGCAGGGAAGGTGGTTTTTATTATGGCGTCAAGAGTATGTGAAAAACAAAAAACCCCTATGTCAGAGGTTTTTGTTTCGTTTATGGTCACACATATCAACTGTTCTAAAAATGGTGCGGCATGTTTGATATCATGAAGTATGATTAGTTGGCTGAGTTTGAGTGTAAGTGTCGTTGATATTGTAAGAGGAGATGATCTAGCTGCTGGCTATGTTCGATGGTCACTGTTGATGTCATCCCATTATGCAAGACAACTTTCATCAGCTCTTCTCTTTTTTCTTCGATTTGAGTTAATAATGATGTTTTTACCAAAGTCATGTTCCTTTCATGCAAATCTTGATAAAAAGAATCGATTCTATTATATCCATTTTAAGGTTTATTTTCAAATTTAAAGGATTCATTATCTTGATGTCAAATTAAATTATATAAGGTTTTAAGAGAATAGACCATCTTTATTGAGGTGATGTAAAAAAAATGAAATGATTTTGTCATCTCTTATTGTATATTGTAAGAAGGGGGTGTTCTTTTGACAGATTTGAATTACTTTTTAGCATTTGGAGCAGGATTTCTTTCTTTTATTTCACCGTGCTGTCTGCCGCTTTATCCAGCATTTTTATCGTATATTACGGGCGTTAGTATAGATGAAGTGAAATCCGAGAAGGTGATGCTGAGAAGAAGAAGTCTGCTTCATACTTTATTCTTTTTAGTTGGGTTCTCTATTATATTTATTGCGATTGGCTTTGGGACATCGTTTGTCGGAAAGTTTTTTAATGATTATCATCAAGCGATTCGTCAAATTGGAGCCATCCTCATTATTTTCTTTGGTTTTATGACTCTTGGCGTATTCAAGCCCTCTTTCCTCATGGGCGAAAAGAGAATCCAGTTCAAAAACCGTCCTGCTGGTTTTTTTGGATCCATTCTCATCGGAATGGGCTTTGCCGCTGGATGGACACCTTGTACAGGACCTATTTTATCCGCTGTCATCACACTGGCGAGTAACAATCCTGAGTCGGCTGTCATGTATATGATTGCGTATGTATTCGGATTTGCCGTCCCGTTTTTTATTCTCTCCTTTTTCATTACGAAAATGGCGTGGATCAGAAAACGTCAGCAGCTCATCATGCGAATTGGCGGAATCATTATGATTGTGGTAGGGATTTTGCTGTTCTTTGATCTTCTAACATGGATTATCATCATGTTCTCATCATTGTTTGGCGGCTTTACAGGCTTTTGAAATCGTTTTCTACAGTCGCGGCGAATGGTTTTTTTTCGTCAATTGGAGTATATTATACATAGGCTGACCTTAAAGAATAAAGGAATGATTTGATATGATGATCTTGATCTCTTCTATAATTGCGGTATGTATGGCGGTGGCCGTCATGTTTATTCGCATTAAGTCATCTGCAAAACCTGCAACTGCGAAAAAAATTATTTTACCTCCTATTTTCATGAGCACTGGCGCATTGATGTTTTTTGTTCCTATGTTTCGAGTAACTGGAGCTGAATTTCTAGAAGCGATCACAGTGGGGATGTTTTTCTCTATATTTTTAATCAAAACATCGAAGTTTGAAATTAGAGGCAATGACATCTACTTAAAACGGTCGAAAGCATTTGTGTTCATTCTCATTGGACTTCTTGTCCTTCGTATCGGGATGAAGACCATCCTAAGCTCTTCTATTGATTATGGTTCATTAAGCGGGATGTTTTGGATTCTTGCCTTTGGCATGATCGTGCCTTGGCGGGTTGCCATGTATTTATCGTTTAGAAAGCTGTCTAAACAATTAGATCCGCAGCAGATCCAAATGAATTAAACCTCCTTTTTTAAAGGAGGTTATTTTAATAACGATTCATATGGCGAGTGATCAATGTTTTTTTCTTGAAGGCGCTTCAGTAAAAACTTATGATCCCTCTTTGGTGTGGCCATAATGTAGCCGCGAATGATTAAGTCTAAATTAATGCTGGCAGCCTGTTCTTTTAATGCCAGCTCGCCAATTTTACCCGCAATTTTCTCTTTGGCAACATCTCTAAACAGCTCTGGCACAGGTAATACGAGTTCATTTAACAGCTGTTTGTCCTCATCCCGCCATAGGTGAAGGCTCTTTTGAATATATTCATCCTGCCAATCAAGCTCTGATTTCCCATCTTCCTTTGGCAATCGTTTTAAAAATTTACGAAACATAAAAAAGCCACCGATTGCGAGTAATCCGATCATCACTGTACCCCAAAATAAAATGAACCACAAAAACCAGCCGCTTAACATGTTCTCACTCCTTATACCCCTTATCTCTCTATTTTATATTACATGAAGAGAGGATAGAAGAAAATAACAAAAATGTATGTCTATTTTCTCTATAAACGCCCTTTTTCATTGATAGCCGCCCATTTACTAGAATGACCCAAACCAATTAGTAGAAAAAGAATACTTTATCATATAGCGACTCTACTATTTGGCCATGGTGGTTCGCAAAAGGTATTGACTTGAAACGAACGGGAAGAGAGCCCACCTATATAAAGGTGGGCTCTTAATGTTTGAAGTGCGGGATTTGAAAGGAAAATGCACCGTTTGGATGGTCGGAACATTTTTTAATTTTTATCGATATGATTCGGTTTTCATAATCTGTTTCAATGTCTTTGTCGTTTAAATAAAAAGGGAGCATCACGCTTTTTTCAATTGGCTGTTCGCCTTCACCATTTGGATGCTGTACTGTGTAAGTCAACGTCAGCTCATGTCCAGCGAAGGTCAGCTTTACATCAGTGATCGATAAGGTGGAGACATCGATTTCGATAATATAATCACGGCTTGTTTCATAAAGATCAATTGGGAGGTGTTCATCATACCAGGCAAATGGATCATCCATTAAAACATTGAGCCAATCATCTATTTCAATAAAATCAGAGGAATTCGATTGCTTTTCATTCTCCATAAACACTCCTCCATCACATCTCATAATAAATCATATGATGAAAATGGAAATGTGTGAAAGACCTAAAACATCCCGTGTGTCACGGGATGAGAGGGGATTAATTACATATCATGATGAGAATTGTGCTTTTGTCTTGTATGGTTGCGGTTTTTCACTTTTTTACTGCCTGATAACGGCTCAGGCTGACCGCCTTGATGCTCCTTAGGAGAGTTTTGACGGATGTCTTTCCCTGTGTTTTTATTCGTCATGATGTTTGGCTCCTTCTTATTGATTCTTTTTACGTTTTTTATTGTTTTGTCTTTGTTCTTCTGTTAAAACGAGCTGATCATCTTCCGTATAGCCTGCGCCATTACCCTGGCTTTTGGCTGCGTTCATGCCATTAATGACATGATTAGCTTTGCGTTTTGTCATGTTTTATCACCTCATTTGTAGTATGAGCCCGCCCCGCTTCGTTTATGAAGAGTAATCATTTCCTAATGATAAGTTAAACTTATTGAATTTAATAAAAGCATTGTTATTTACTTATGTATGAATTTGTTTTAAGATGAAATTGTGAGAAAATTGTGGTGAAATACGACGATTTTTCTGAGAATTGAAATTGATCTTGATCATCAAAAGGGGGATTTTGGACATGTCGAAACAGCAGCAAGTCGCTAAACAAGACGCTTTTCAATCTAGAAAAACGTTTTCGACAAATGGGAAAACGTATCACTATTATTCGTTAGAAGCACTAGAGAAACAAGGAATCGGAAATGTTTCTAAGCTGCCTTATTCCATTAAGGTACTTTTAGAATCAGTGCTTCGCCAAGTAGACGGTAGAGTGATCAAGAAGGAACACGTTGAAAACTTGGCAAAATGGGGAACTGCCGAGGTAAAAGAAATTGATGTTCCGTTTAAACCTTCTCGTGTTATTTTACAAGACTTCACGGGTGTACCAGCTGTCGTTGACCTTGCTTCTTTAAGAAAAGCAATGGCAGATGTAGGCGGGGACCCGGATAAAATCAACCCTGAAATTCCAGTTGACCTTGTGATTGACCACTCAGTACAAGTTGATAAAGCTGGAACTGAAGATGCATTAAACTTTAACATGGATTTAGAGTTCGAACGTAACGCAGAGCGTTATAACTTCCTTAGCTGGGCAAAGAAAGCGTTTAATAACTATCAAGCTGTCCCGCCTGCAACAGGAATTGTTCACCAAGTGAACTTAGAGTATCTTGCAAGTGTTGTTCATGCGATTGAAGAAGATGGCGAGATCATCACTTACCCAGATACATTAGTTGGAACTGACTCTCATACAACGATGATTAACGGTATCGGTGTACTTGGATGGGGCGTTGGCGGTATCGAAGCGGAAGCTGGTATGCTTGGTCAACCTTCATACTTCCCAGTACCAGAAGTGATTGGTGCTAAATTAGTTGGAGAGCTTCCAAATGGAACAACTGCAACTGACCTTGCATTAAAAGTCACACAAGTCCTTCGTGAAAAAGGCGTAGTGAACAAGTTCGTTGAGTTCTTCGGACCGGGTGTTGCACAATTGCCGTTAGCAGATCGTGCAACCATTGCGAACATGGCGCCAGAATACGGCGCTACTTGCGGATTCTTCCCAGTAGATGAAGAAGCGCTTGCTTACCTGCGCCTTACTGGACGTGATGAAGAGCAAATTAATATCGTTGAGGAATATTCTCGTGCAAATGGCTTATTCTATACGCCAGATGCAGAAGAACCAATTTTTACTGATGTTGTGGAAATTGATCTTTCTAAAATTGAGTCAAACTTATCTGGTCCTAAACGTCCACAAGATTTGATTCCACTTTCTCAAATGAAAGAGACGTTCCATAAACACATCGAAAGCCCAGCTGGTAACCAAGGGTTTGGCTTAGATAAATCAGAGCTTGATAAACAAATCGAATTTGATCTTGCAAACGGTGAAAAAGCTGTGATGAAGACAGGTGCGATTGCGATTGCAGCGATTACGAGCTGTACGAATACATCGAACCCATACGTGTTAATCGGAGCAGGTCTTGTTGCGAAGAAAGCAAGCGAGCTCGGTATGAAAGTGCCGAACTACGTGAAAACGTCACTAGCGCCGGGTTCTAAAGTTGTAACAGGGTACCTTGTGAATTCGGGACTTCTTCCATATTTAAAAGACCTCGGATTTAACATTGTTGGATATGGCTGTACAACATGTATCGGAAACTCCGGACCGCTTGAGAAAGAAATTGAAGATGCAGTCTCTGAAAATGATCTGCTGATCACTTCTGTTTTATCAGGTAACCGTAACTTTGAAGGTCGTATTCATCCGCTTGTGAAAGGGAACTACCTTGCATCTCCACCATTAGTTGTGGCTTATGCACTTGCTGGTACGGTGAATATTGATTTAACAAAAGATCCTATCGGTGTCGATAAAAATGGCGAGAACGTTTATTTCAATGACATTTGGCCATCAATGGATGAAATCAACAGCGTCGTTAAGAGCACTGTCACACCTGAGCTATTCCGTTCAGAGTATGAAACTGTTTTTGACAACAATGACCGCTGGAATGAAATTAAAACGACGGATGATGCATTGTATAAATGGGATGAAAATTCCACATACATTGATAACCCGCCATTCTTTGAAAACCTATCAGTTGAACCTGGAAAAGTTGAACCGCTTAAAGGCTTGCGCGTCGTTGCGAAGTTCGGTGACTCTGTCACAACTGACCATATTTCTCCTGCTGGAGCGATTGGTAAGGACACACCGGCGGGCAAATACTTGCAAGAAAGAGGCGTATCGCCTAGAGACTTTAACTCATATGGATCTCGCCGTGGTAACCACCATGTTATGATGAGAGGTACTTTTGCAAACATCCGTATTAAGAACCAAATTGCACCAGGAACAGAAGGCGGTTATACAACTTACTGGCCAACTGGTGAAGTGACATCGATTTATGATGCATGCATGCGTTATAAAGAGGATGGAACAGGTCTTGCGATCTTAGCAGGTAAAGACTACGGAATGGGTTCTTCACGTGACTGGGCTGCTAAAGGAACAAACCTTCTTGGAATTAAATTTGTTCTAGCTGAAAGCTTTGAGCGTATCCACAGAAGTAACCTTGTCTTCATGGGCGTACTTCCTCTGCAGTTTAAAGATGGAGAAAGTGCAGAAACTCATGGTCTAACAGGAACAGAAACATTTGAAGTTCATGTTGACGAAACAGTTCGTCCACGTGATCTCGTCACTGTGAAAGCAATTGACACAGATGGAAACGAGAAAACGTTTGAAGTGGTGGTTCGCTTTGACAGTGAAGTCGAAATTGACTACTATCGTCATGGCGGTATCCTTCAAATGGTACTTCGCGAAAAATTGGCAAGCAACTAATACAGCAAAGAAGAGAAGGCGATCCAACAGCTTTCTCTTCTTTTTTAAAATAGTGGAGGATCAATCATGTGGAAAAAAGGAATGGCAAGCGCTGTTTTACTTGTGTTGATTGGTTTACTTGCGTGGAATTTATTTGGGCCAAAAGAGCCCGCAATCGGTCTTGAAAAAGGTGATCAAGCCCCTGATTTTGAACTGAAAACCCTTGATGGCAAAACCGCCTCGTTATCTGATTACCGAGGGAAAAAGGTGCTCGTCAATTTCTGGGCGACATGGTGTAAGCCGTGCAGGACGGAAATGCCGGATCTAGACGCGATTAGGAGCGAAAATGACCAAGTTGAAGTACTAGCAGTGAATTTAACGACCACTGAAAAGAGTGTGGATCATGTGGCAGCATTCACAAAAGAATTAAAGGTGAGCTTTCCTGTTTTATTGGACCAAAAAGGCATTCAAGCAAGATATCAGGTGCTTTCATACCCAACGACATACATATTAGATGAAAAAGGACGCATCATGTCTGTGAAGCATCAAATGCTGACAAAAAAAGAAATTGAAAAAGAGCTGGATCTATAATGATTCAGCTCTTTTGCTTATTTTCTAAATGTTTTGGCGAAAATGTAATCATACATATATGGAGGTGAGTGAAATGAGAAGAAGAAAACGACGCACATTTGAAGAGCTTGTGCTTGAAAATAAAAAAGAATTATTAAGCAATGAGGAATTTTTAAACCAGCTTGAAGAAAAGTTGGAAGAGCGATTTAGACAGAAATAAGTTATGAATTATCCGTTTTCGTTCATCCTAAAGAAGAGGGAGGGATGAATAATGGGTAGAGAGCATGATAAACAAGCGCAGTTTACACCAGACCATTTAGGGACAAAACCTGTAGCATACAAACGGAATAAAGGTAAAAAGATGCATAATAAATCAAATGAACAGCCTGATGTGATACAGACGAAGGGCGAATAAGGAGGGGAATCATCATGAATAACGAGTCATATCAATCCAATCCAGATGATCGTTCTGATAATGTTGAAAAGCTGCAAGATATGATCGAGAACACACTTGACAACATCGATGAATCTGAAGCAGCGATGTCCGTTTCGACAGAGACAGAAAAGCAAATGATCAAACAAAAAAACGAAAACCGCAAAATGAGTATTGACGCGATGCGTTCTGAGATCAAGGACGAAGAAGCGGCAAGAAAGAATGGCTATACCGAATAAACCAGGGATTCCTGGTTTATTTTATTGCCTCTTTTTAGAAGAACCATTTGGAATGTGGTAAAATGGCAGAGACAGACCTTAGGTTTTGATAGGAGAGCGATGAAAACGTGTATGTATCCAAAAAAGAAATAGAAGTCCGTTATGCAGAAACAGATCAAATGGGCATCGTGTATCATGCCAATTATTTAATTTGGATGGAAGTCGGCAGAACAGCATTGATTAAAGAATTAGGGTTTTCCTATGCGCAGCTAGAAGCAGATGGTGCTCTTGCACCTGTGATAGACTTGCAGGTTCAATATAAAAAACCATTGCTGTACGGTGAAACAGCAACCGTTCATACATGGATTGAAGAATATAATGGTGTCAAAACGGTGTATGGCTATGAAATTCAAAAACCTGATGGACAAACAGCGATTACAGGGACAACCTCACATATATGTGTGGATAAAGACACCTTTAGACCTATTCAATTTAGAAAAGCCTTTCCTGCCTGGCATAAAGTATATGAACAGTCGAAGAAGCGGGTTTAATTTATGGCTTTTGGTATTAAACGAAGCGATTTAAACGCTTGGAAATCAGCTGTCAAGCAAGGCAAAGTTGCTTTTTTAACTCACTACTGGCTCGATGACCGTTTTCCAAATGCCAATACTGTCAC
Source organism: Bacillus sp. FSL L8-0654 (assembly GCF_038629965.1). Classification (NCBI taxonomy): domain Bacteria; kingdom Bacillati; phylum Bacillota; class Bacilli; order Caryophanales; family Bacillaceae; genus Bacillus; species Bacillus sp. FSL L8-0654. The sequence goes on from NZ_CP152026.1 coordinate 1,737,950, forward strand.
AAAAGCAGCCTGTCAGGATATGAAGCGGTTAGTTGAGTGGGGAGAAAGACATGGACTAAAAAAAGAATGGATTCATGACCGCGAAGGGTTTCCTCATTTTGACTTGATCGGTGAGCCGCAAAAAAGAATTCTGCAAAAGGAACGATCTTTAGGGAACATTCAGGAGTATGGGCTGTATATTGAAGTGTAAAACAAAAAAGATACCCGAGGGATGAGGTATCTTTTTTGTTTATTCATAATGAAATTCTGGTTCTTTCACGGACTCGTTATAATCAATATGCAGATCATGGTTGTCAAAGTACCAAATATCACTTTCCTCAATAAAGAAAGTAATACCTTCTATTTCAGCGGTTGCGCCGGCATTTTGAGGTTCATCTTTTGCGACGCCGAGAGAAAAGCCTTTTTGTACATTACTGCACCCGCCATATCTCACAAAAAAGCGAACTTGATCACCTTTTTCTAAATCTAATTCATCCTTGTACCAATTGAGTGCATCTTCTTTTATCGTTAATTTCAATGTGATCGCCCCTTTTTGAAGTCATGCTGTTTTTAAAATGCAGGATGCAAAAACAGCTTTTCTTTACTTTTACCACATATTTAAATGGATGAAACGGCTAGAGCCATTTGATTTTCGGTTCAGTTTTGTTGAGAATTCGTTTGAGGTTGGCGATGTGTCTGTAGATCACAAAGCCAGCAAGAACGGCAACAACAATGATTAAGAATAGGTCTTTGGTGAATATGCTGTAAATGAATGTATAGATCCCGGTCAGCATAGATGATAGTGAAACATATTTACTAATGTATAAAAATAAGAAAAAAGCAGCGATCATCGTGATAAATAGGAATGGGGCATAAAATAGCAGCACACCGCCTGATGTAGCGACTGCCTTTCCCCCTTTAAATTTTGCAAAGACAGGAAAGCTGTGACCGATAACAGCAGCAACTCCTGCTAATAAGGGATGGATGTCCAGCTGCATGAAAAACGGTAAAGCTGAAGCAAGCGTCCCTTTTAGGATATCAGCAGTAATCACAATAGACCCTGCTTTTACGCCAAGTGTACGAAATGCATTCGTCGCACCTAGGTTTCCGCTGCCATGTTCACGGATATCGATACCCTTTGCAGCTTTCCCGACAATGAGACCGGATGGAATACTGCCGAGAAGATAAGCCAAAATAAACATCAAAGCAATTAACATCTGCATAACTCCTTTATATTCTCCCTCTTGTCTTACATTTTAACATGATCTTGTGAAAAACATGGGGAACTTTTTTTGAAAAAATCGAAAGCAGATGGATTCAGCTTTGTTTTTAAGCAGAAATTCGCTAAAATGGAGGAAAAGGAGTGTCTTGATGAACAATCCTACGAAAGAAGAAATCGGCCGTATATTAAAAAGCAGTAAACGAATTGCTGTTGTTGGATTATCAGATCAGCCGCACCGGACGTCTTATATGGTGTCTAAGGCGATGCAGGATGCCGGGTATGAGATGATCCCAGTGAATCCAACGATCGATGAAGCACTCGGTGTGAAAGCAGTCGATTCTTTAAAAGATATAAAAGAGCCTGTTGATATTGTCAATGTCTTTAGACGTTCAGAGTTTTTACCAGAGGTGGCAGAAGAGTTTCTCGAAATAGACGCACCTGTTTTTTGGGCGCAGCAAGGCATATATCACGAAGAAGCGAAAAGGCTGATTGAGGAAAATGGCAAGGTCGCCATCATGGATTTATGTATCAAGGTGGCTCATGCGATGACAAAAACTCATTAAATCGTCAAAAATCCTTGGTTTTTCAAGGATTTTTGCTTTTTTGTTGCAGAAATATATTTGCGATTCTGAAAGAAAGCGATAAAATAAGGCGACAGGGACATATCGGCGGCCTTGCATATCGAGAAAAAGAGCGATAAGATAAATATAGAACATTTGTTCTGTTTTGCTAAAACCATCATATGATTGCATTTGGCTTATGAAACAGTCTTGTTTATAATGGACTTCTAGTTCTGATTGCAGAATGTAGAATGATTCTCATAGCTGTGCAAAAGAGCATGTATTGGTGAATGACACATGCATGATGATGATGCAGCTTATTAAAGTGGACAGTAATGAGCAGCATGATCATCATTAAAATCTAGAGAGATCATTTGATGATTAGCCGGTTATGTTTGTTAGTGAAAGGGGATTAAGCATTTGGTTAAAAAGCAGCAAGTAGATTATAACGATGATTCTATTCAGGTGCTAGAGGGGCTTGAAGCGGTCCGTAAACGTCCAGGGATGTATATTGGATCTACGGATTCGCGCGGTCTTCATCACCTTGTCTATGAGATTGTAGACAACTCTGTCGATGAAGTGCTCGCTGGCCATGGAGATCATATCATTGTCAAAATACATAAAGATAACAGCATTTCCGTCCAAGATAAAGGGCGTGGAATGCCTACTGGTATGCATAAGCTTGGAAAACCGACACCTGAGATCATTTTAACGGTCCTGCACGCTGGCGGAAAATTTGGTCAAGGCGGATATAAAACAAGTGGTGGACTTCACGGAGTTGGGGCATCTGTTGTGAACGCGCTGTCAGAATGGCTCACTGTCACAATTGAACGTGACGGATTTATTTATCATCAGCGGTTTGAAAACGGCGGTAAACCTGTCACATCACTCGAAAAAATCGGAAAATCGAAAAAAACGGGGACACTGATTCATTTTAAGCCGGACCCTACCATGTTCAGTGTTACGACCTATAATTTCGATACATTATCAGAGCGTTTAAGAGAATCTGCCTTTTTATTAAAAGGGTTAAAAATAGAGCTGATCGATGAACGGCATGATGTACAAGAAACGTTTTATTATGAGACAGGCATTGAAGCCTTTGTTGCTTATTTAAATGAAGAAAAAGATGTTCTGAGTGAAGTCGTCTCATTTGAAGGAGAGCATCAGTCCATTGAAGTAGATTTTGCTTTTCAATTTAATGATGGCTATTCGGAAAATATCCTTTCTTTCGTTAATAACGTCAGAACAAAAGATGGCGGAACACATGAGTCTGGTGCCAAAACGGCCATGACGAGAGCCTTTAACGAATATGCTCGCAAAGTCGCTCTTTTAAAAGAAAAAGACAAAAATTTAGAAGGCACTGATATTCGCGAAGGACTGTCTGCTATTATTTCTGTCAGAATTCCTGAAGAGCTGCTTCAATTTGAAGGGCAGACAAAAGGAAAGCTTGGGACAAGTGAGGCACGTTCAGCTGTTGATGCTGTTATTTCTGAAAAACTTGCGTATTTCCTTGAAGAAAACCGGGAAACAGCCACTCTTCTCGTGAAAAAAGCGATTAAAGCGCAGCAGGCAAGAGAGGCTGCTAGAAAAGCCCGTGAAGAGGCAAGGAGCGGCAAGAAAAGGAAAAAGTCTGAAGCCACGCTGAGCGGAAAATTAACACCTGCCCAATCTAGAAACCCAGCAAGAAACGAACTATACCTAGTAGAGGGTGACTCAGCGGGCGGGTCAGCAAAACAGGGGCGCGACCGTAAATTCCAGGCAGTGCTGCCGCTGCGCGGAAAGGTCATCAATACAGAAAAAGCAAAGCTTGCTGATATTTTCAAAAACGAAGAAATCAACACCATTATTCATGCAATTGGTGGAGGCGTCGGTGTCGATTTTAATGTAGAAGACATCAATTATGACAAAATCGTGATCATGACAGATGCGGATACGGATGGAGCGCATATTCAAGTGCTTCTCTTAACATTCTTCTACCGCTATATGAAGCCGCTGATTGAGCATGGCAAAGTGTTTATTGCACTCCCGCCTTTATATAAAGTCAGCAAAGGCTCAGGGAAAAAAGAAATCATTGAGTACGCATGGTCTGATGAAGAAATGGATGACGTTTTGAAGAAAGTTGGAAAAGGGTACACGATTCAGCGCTACAAAGGGTTAGGTGAAATGAATGCCGACCAGCTATGGGAAACGACAATGAATCCAGAATCGAGAACACTTGTCAGGGTCAAAATTGATGATGCTGCACGTGTGGAACGCCGCGTCACAACTCTAATGGGTGACAAAGTAGAACCACGCCGTAAATGGATTGAAAAGAATGTCGCCTTTGGACTTGATGAGGAAAGCAACATTCTTGAAAATGAAAACTTGTCGCTAGCTGAGGAGGTTTAAACATGGCACAACAAGAACGATTTCATGATTTACCATTAGAAGAAGTAATCGGCGACCGATTTGGCCGCTATAGTAAATATATTATCCAAGACCGTGCGCTTCCAGATGCACGTGATGGACTAAAACCTGTACAACGAAGAATTTTATATGCGATGTATGCAGAAGGAAATACGCAGGATAAAAACTTCCGTAAAGCCGCTAAAACAGTCGGTAACGTGATTGGTAACTATCACCCGCACGGAGACTCATCTGTTTATGAAGCGATGGTAAGAATGAGTCAGGAGTGGAAAGTACGAAATGTACTGATTGAGATGCACGGGAATAACGGGAGTATCGATGGTGATCCGCCTGCTGCCATGCGTTATACGGAAGCAAGGCTGTCTGCTATTGCTTCAGAGCTTTTAAAGGACTTAGACAAGGAAACCGTCGAATTTGTCGCAAACTTTGATGATACAAGTAAAGAGCCCGTTGTATTACCAGCGATGTTCCCAAACCTTCTTGTGAACGGATCAACAGGGATTTCAGCCGGCTATGCCACAGATATCCCTCCGCATCACTTGGGAGAAGTCATTGATGGCGTTATTAAACGAATCGAACAGCCGCATTGTACGGTTGAGGATTTAATGACGGTCATCAAAGGGCCAGATTTCCCAACAGGCGGTATCATTCAAGGTGTAGACGGTATTAAGAAGGCGTATGAAACAGGAAAAGGAAAGATTATGATTCGAGGCAAAGCGGAGATTGAAACCATCCGCGGCGGACGCCAGCAAATCGTCATCACAGAAATTCCTTACGAAGTGAATAAAGCCAATCTTGTCAAAAAGATGGACGAGTTCCGAATTGAAAGAAAAGTAGAAGGCATTTCAGAGGTCCGAGATGAGACAGACCGTACTGGGCTTCGAATCGTAGTAGAGCTGAAAAAAGAAGCAGATGCAAATGGTGTGCTGAATTTCTTATATAAAAACTCAGATCTGCAAATCCCATATAACTTTAATATGGTAGCGATACATAATCGAAGACCGACCTTAATGACGCTCACCACTGTACTAGATGCATATATTGCCCATCAAAAAGAAGTGGTGACGAACCGCTCAGCGTACGAGCTTCGAAAAGCGAAAGAACGCCACCATATTGTAGACGGATTAATTAAGGCACTTTCCATCTTAGATGAAGTTATTGCCACAATCCGCTCCTCTAATGATAAACGTGATGCAAAGAACAACTTGATGGCCAAATATGACTTTACAGAAGCACAATCAGAAGCGATTGTTTCACTCCAGTTATATCGTTTAACGAATACAGATATTACGCAATTAAGAGACGAAGCAAGAGAGCTAGATGTGCGCATAGCAGAGCTTGAAGACATTTTAGCGAACGAGAAAAAGCTGCTGAAGGTCATTACAAACAGCCTGAAAAAGCTCAAAAAGACATATGCTGATGAGAGAAGATCCGTTATTGAGGAAAAAATCGAAGAAATTAAGATTAACCTTGAAGTGATGATCGCATCAGAGGATGTTTATGTGACAGTCACGAAGGATGGTTACATTAAGCGAACAAGCCAGCGCTCCTATGCTGCCTCTAACGGTAAGGACTTTGGCATGAAGGATACTGACCGGTTGATTCATCAGTTTGAAATGAATACAACGGATGTTCTTCTGCTGTTTACGAATAAAGGAAGCTACATTTATTGTCCTGTTCACCAGCTGCCAGATATACGCTGGAAAGACATGGGGCAGCATATTACGAATATCATTTCGATTGATCGCGAGGAATCAATCCAAAAAGCCATTCCAATAAAAGAATTTGATGAAACGTCATATCTTTTATTCTTTACGAAAGGCGGAATGGTGAAGAAAACGGAGCTTCTTCAATATAAAGCGCAGCGTTATTCGAAACCGCTTGTTGCCTTGAACCTAAAAGGTGACGATGAACTCGTCGATGTTCATGTCACAACAGGACAGCAGGAATTGTTTATTGCAACGAAAAATGGTTACGGTTTGTGGTTTGATGAAGAAGAAGTAAGTGTTGTTGGACCGAGAGCGGCCGGCGTCAAAGGAATCAACTTGAAGGAAGGGGACGAGGTAGTCTCTGGCCAGATCATTGATCCGAAAAACGATGTCCTTGTGCTCACGACACAAAGAGGGGCTGTAAAGCGAATGAACCTCTCTGAATTTGATAAAACATCAAGAGCGAAACGCGGAGTTCTTATGCTGAGAGAATTAAAGAAAAACCCGCACCGTATTGTGGCTGTGATCGCTGCAGCGCTGCACGATACACTTGAGATAGATACCGAAAAAGGTACAACGATTCCACTTGATATTTCTACTTTAAGAGCAAATGACCGCTATAGCAATGGATCATTTATTGTAGATGAGGAAGAGCAGGGAGAAGTGACTCATGTCCTTCTGACACCTGAGCCTGCACCAGATGACAATAAATAAGCAAACGAAAACCCCCTGCGACTGGCAGGGGGTTTCTTTTATATACGGGTCATTTAGCTCTCGTGGTTGCCAAACATGCTTGTAATGGCGTGCACTACTTCAATTCCTTGGTAGACGAAAAGAGAAAGTGAAGTGACAGAGAAAAGACCTAGAATGAAAATTCTTAAGAAAAATAACATCGTGTAAAACCTCCCAATTTTTGTTTTGATTTAGATGGTTGGGTTAAACACGAGCTTGTCGGAAATAAGAAGATTGATAGAACACTGCAAGTAAATGCTTCTTTTTCCGGTCAAATCGATCAGTATGAGTGATGCGTGCAAATCCAGCTGTCATACTGCCAATAATCAGCAGTGCTGTAAATGCGGCAAATACTGCGTTCACATGTTTTTGTTTCTTTTCATCGCCCATTGTCTGGACGATTTTCATTTCATGTGATTCTTGATCGGCAACCACCTTAGCATGATGGTATACCTGAACGGAATGAGGCATTGAGAACAAATGAAAACTTGCAAGTGCTATGCATAAAACACCTAATTTTAATAGCATATTTTTTTTCATTTTTCTCACCCCTTCCTGGTTATTTTCATGATCTTACCACGTTTTCAGTTATTTGAAAAGTCTTATTTTTTTACTTTCCCTCTTTAAAAAAGCGATAAACATCACGACATCTATAGGACTGTTTCACTTCATGAAAGGTTTCAATTTTATTGTTTTATTTTTTAAATTTAAAAAAAGTGCCATGATCAAGGATCAGACACTTTTAGTCGCTTGTAATGAATGTGGTTTTGCTACAGCTTTAGTAAAGATTCCTGCAATACATATGGCAAATAGAACAAAGATAAAGGCATGAAGCAATCCAACCTGATTGGCAAGCAGCCCTAAAATAGGAGGACCGGAAAGGGAGGCTGTGTAACCAGATAAGGTCACAATACTAACGCGTTTGACAGCGTACCGGCTATCATCGCCTGCTGCAGAAATAGTTAGCGGAAAGCCTAAAGATGCGCCAAGTCCCCATAAAAAGATTGATATCATACATACAACAAGTGAAATCTTCAAAATGACTAAGAATAGGCCGGCAGCTGCTGATAAAATCGCAACTCTTAGCAATAATACTCTGCCAAAGCGATCGATCAAACGTCCGCTGATCAGTCTGCCGCTAATCATGCCGCACAAAAACAAAGCATATATGACCGTACTCATGGAATGTGAAACTTGATAGCCATCCACCATTGCAAGTGGAATCCAATCATTGGCGGAGCCTTCGACAAACGCAAGACATAAGGCGATCATCGCAAGAGATATCGTTCGTTTGTTCAGCCATGCCGTTTGAGTAGGCTCAACTGTATCGGACTGTTTCTCATGCTGATCCTTTCCTGTCCCGTGCGGAATAAACCGTGTACAAATCAATATGCTGAGGAAAAGCAGAAGGGCAATAGCGAGAAGGTGTATCAATACAGAAACCCCTAAATGGATAAAAAGAATACCAGCACCTGCTCCAATTAAAGTCCCAATGCTAAAGGAAGCATGCAATATAGGCAGAATGGTTTTCTTGATGCTGTACTCAATCTCTGTTCCTTCTAAGTTCATCGCTACATTGCACATGCCAGAGCCTGCGCCAAAAAGAAAAAGACCGGAAGTGACGACAAAGATAGAAGAGAGTGTTGAACCAATGGCAAGAGTAGTAAATCCAAGGAACATCAAAAAAGCACTGATCACAATCGCCACTCGGCCGCCTTTTTTGCGGACGAATACATTTGAAAGAACAAGCCCAACAATTGAACCAACGGATAAACCGAGTAAAATAAGTCCCATTGTTCCAGTGTTTGCTTGTAATAAATCTCTCACTTCCGGTGTCCGAGAAAACCATGTAGAAATGGAGATCCCAGACATCGTAAAGATCACAATAATTGCTTTATACCACTTTAATTCCATCTAATCCCTCACATTTAAAGATATATATGTTATTGAACAAATCTACTCGATTATAAATGAGACTTGCTGATTCGTAAATAACTTGCTGGAGGAACAAGGTCAATTCTAGTCAAAAGAAATCAGTCCTTCCCAATTCTTCTGATGAGAAGGTAAAATAAACATAAAGGGAGCGGTAGGATGTAATCATATCGCATCGGTATAAATAGAAGGGAGGAGGAGATCAACATGAAAAGTGAAAAGGAAAAAATGATCCAAGGAGAACATTATGTATCTAGTGACCAAACACTGATCGCAGATCGTGAAAGAGCAAGACAATTGACATACGCATATCAGCAAACCAATCAGCAAGAAAAAAGAACATCCATTTTAAAGGAATTATTAGGTGCTTGCGGAAATGATGTCGTTTTTGAAGGAAGACTGCAGTGCGATTACGGATACAATATCGAGATTGGCGAGCATTTTTTTGCGAATTTTGATGCAGTGTTATTAGACGTTTGCAAAATTACCATTGGACACCACTGTTTATTAGGTCCGAATGTACATATTTATACGGCTGGACACCCGCTTGATCCGATAGAACGTGCAAAAGGCATTGAATTCGGCAAACCAGTCACCATTGGAAACCATGTATGGATTGGCGGCGGTGCTATTATTAATCCAGGTGTCACAATTGGCGACAATGCTGTCATTGCATCTGGTGCCGTTGTGACAAAAAGTGTTCCAGCAAACGTGGTGGTTGGCGGAAATCCTGCGAAAATCATTAAATATCTTGAAGAATCAAAATCTGGCGAATAACGTTGGATTTTGATTTTTTCTATTTTGTCTCAATAAGATGAGTATACTTAATTTTGAGACAAGAGAAATTCATTGTTTGTTTAACTTCCTAGAATATATATTATGTAAACTAAGAAATGAGAATACATATTTGAGTGTCGATATTTAATTTCACAACCTCTACCACCTTCTCAATAAATTAGATCGGTCGTAAAGGTTGTGCCTTTCCTTATTGGCATTGGCTGCTACAGTAAATTAAATACTTTGGGATATTTCGTTTAAAAATATTTTTCTCTTTTCATCTGTTGTTAAATTAACTCTCGAAAAATGAATCCATTTGGTGTCTTCATTTTTAAGTCCCAAGTCAGCAAGAGTTCGGTTAATAAAAACGCTTTGAATCGCATTCCCACCTTCAGATTCTATATAATCCTTATCTGTTGTAGATGTTGAGATCACGGTTGTTTTTTTAATATATGTCAACAAACCTTTTAAAGCCCCAGTGTTTTGATCTTCTAAGAATGCGAAACCTCTTAACATGACTTTATCAATAAATCCTTTTAAAATTGCAGGTAAATCCCACCACCAGACAGGAAATATAAATATTAATTCAGTTGACTGACTTAATTTCTTTTGATAATCCTTAACTAATTGATCAGGCGTTTCTCCTTTATGAAAATACTTCAATTCCTCAGCTGAAAAGACGGGATTGAACCCATCTTTATATAAATCGATCACTTGAAATGGTTCTCTCTTTGTTTCTAGATTTTCTGTAATGGAAGTCAAAATGGCATGATTATAGCTTCCATCCCAAGGATGTGCATAGACAATTGTTTTCATGATTCATTCACCCTTTTTTGTTATTTTCATCATATTTTGATGTACATTCATTTTATTGTATGCTATAACGTACTACAAGTACGGTGATTAAAGTGCGATACTAACTTAAAGGAGAGTGTGAAATGACCAAAGAATCCTTTACAGCTCATGCTGATCTAAAAGAAACTGGATTTGGGTACACTTTATCATTAATTGGTGGGAAATATAAGATGACGGTACTGTATGCTTTATATGCAAACAATGCGCCTATTCGCTATAATCAGTTGAAACGAATGCTTGGGGCAATCTCTTTTAAAACATTAACCAATACACTAAAAGAGCTTGAAGCAGATCAGTTAATTAATCGTAAAGAATATCCTCAAGTGCCTCCAAAAGTAGAATATAGTTTATCGGAAAAGGGATTATCATTGATCCCTGTATTAGATGCGATTTGCTATTGGGGTGAAGAACAAATGAAAAAATAGTTAGACGTTGAGTGAAATTGTACTTTTAGGCAAAAGGGTGTACATTCAGTCAAAAAAAGAGCATCTCTCTTGAGATACTCTTAGAACATTGATAAATCTCATGAAATATTAAGTTGTCTTTCTCTTATTTTTTGTTTGAGTTATGCTGCAAATAAACAACATGAGTTTGTAAAAATTCTTCTAAACCATGTTTACCATCTGCTCCGCCAATTCCAGATTTCTTACGACCTGCGTGGAATCTTTGAAAAAAATAGAGATTCCAAATGGAAACTCTATTTTTTATATCAACCAACCTTACACAATGAAATAAAAAGCTTTTAAAGGTCCATGCACACCTACGACCAAATTCATTTCGATATCTGCAGAATTACTTGGTCCAGAAATAAAGTGAATACAAGAAGCAACAGCTTCTCCCTTTTCCACACGTTGGTTTAGGTCAGAAACAGCCTGTGTAATACGTGCCACAATCGTTTCACGCGGGATAATCGTGACATAGACAGTCGGCAAAAAGTGAAGTGCCCGCCCTTGTCCCTCATGAGTTTTTACAACAATTGTTCCTGACTCGGCAAGTGCATAGTCACTGAATGTAATACCAATATTGGCTTTTTCGGCGAGGGAATGATTCGCTTCACGTCCTCTTTTTGAATCCCATACATGTACCTCTATATTTTCTTCCGGCCATTCTTTTTCAAGTAAATCTGTTAAGCCATATTCTTTGAAACGTGAATCTTGGGCTGTCATTACGGGCCCCCCGCCATGTTCAGAAACAATTTTCTTTAAAGCTTCAGCTAAGTGATCTTTTGTTGTTTCAAAAACAGTAGTATGAATTTTGCTGCAGTGCTCTGTGAACGTAGCGATTAACTCCTTTTCTGTATAACCTTTCATTACATCCCAGTTTACGTTATTCTTCCACTCTGGTCGTACAACACCACTTATTCGTCTTTCCCGTCCCAGCTGTTTAGCCACATGATTTAAAAAAACTTCCTGATTTTGAGCTGTTCCTCTCATTACTTTTCACCACCTTTTTTATGATTGTCAAACCAGTCTCGAAAACGTTCTTTACTTGGAGCTGGGAATTCTCGAATTTCAGTCCAATTTTTTAATGGGCCAATTCCTTTGGAGACTCGATCTCCTGATACAATGGGCTTCATAGCTGTAGGTGCCATTTTTGTACCTAGTTTGTATAGAGCAGCAGATGATGCTCCCATTCCAAACATTTTCATCGCTAGTTTCTCACCGAGAGGAGCACGTCCTTCTTTTTCAACAATTACTTGACGATGTTTTAAAAGTAGTTCGTGTAGCGGAATTTTAACTGGACAAGCATCAGTACATGCTGCACAAAGAGTTGATGCATATGGCAGTTCTTTATAATCGTCATATCCACCTAAAAGTGGACTTAATACTGCACCAATTGGCCCCGGATAGATAGAGCCATAAGAATGTCCTCCGACATGACGATATACTGGACATACATTAATACATGCTGCACAACGGATGCATTGTAATACTTGTTGGAACTCAGACCCTAAGATTTCAGAACGGCCGTTATCAACGACAACAAGGTGAAATTCTTCTGGACCATCTGCCTCTTCTTCATATTTAGGCCCTACTGTTGTAATGTAACTCGTTAGCTTTTGCCCTACTGCACTTCTGCAAAGCAATCCAACGAGTACATCCAGCTCCTCCATTGTTGGTACAAGACGTTCCATTCCCATTACAGCGATTTGCGTTTTTGGAATAGCAGTTACAAGATCCGCATTTCCTTCATTGGTCACTAAACAGATTGATCCTGTATTTGCAACGGCAAAGTTGCAACCGGTGACACCGATTTCTGCTTCAAGAAATTTTTCGCGCAGGATTTTACGAACAAATTTTGTCATCTCGTAAGGATCTTCCGACTTTCCATAACCTAGTTTTTCTTGAAATACATCACGAATTTGTTCTTTTTTCATATGAAGAGCCGGCGCTACGATGTGGGAAGGTGGTTCATGATCATCAACTTGCAAAATGTATTCGCCAAGGTCACTTTCTACCACTTCACAACCTATGTCTTCTAAAGTTTTATTCATTTCGATTTCTTCGGTTACCATTGATTTGGATTTCACGACTTTCTTGGCTTGTTTTTTTTCTGCAACTTCCTTTATGTATTGAGCGGCGTCTTCTTTTGTTTTCGCAAAAAAGACATGTCCCCCGCGTTTTGTAACATTTTCACTTAATTGCATTAAGTAATAATCTAAATTCTCCAGCGTGTGTTGACGGATTTGCTCCCCTAAATCACGCCATTCTTCCCAGTTCCCAAGCTCTTCACTAGCTGCCAAACGACGTGTATACAGGCGTTCTTGAGCTGTAGACACAGCTTCACGCATCGTAGAATCTTGGATTCCTTTATCAATACGTTCATTAAATTTTTTATCACTAATTTTCATGCTCATGTCGTGTTCCCCCTTGAATTAACGGCTATTTAATACCTCTGCAATATGCAGTACCCGCGCTGATTTTCCTAAACGTTCTATTCGTCCTCCAATATTCATTAAACATCCACAATCTGCACTAATTAAATAGTCCGCACCTGTCTGTTCAACACTTTCTACTTTTTCGTCTACCATTTGTTCAGATATTGGCATCATTTTCACAGAAAAAGTTCCACCAAATCCACAGCAATTTTGGGCGTTGGGAAGGGGCTTAACCTCTAATTCTTTTACATTAGAAAGCAGCGTAAAAGGTGCTTCCTTCACACCTAGCAAACGTGTCATATGACAAGATGTATGATAGGTCGCTTTCCCTTTTAAACGTGCCCCTACATCTGTAACCTTTAACACCTCTACGATAAATTGAGTTAGTTCATACGTTTTCTCAGCAAGACGCCTTGCTCGCTCCTCCCATTGAAAATCTCCTTTGAATATATGTGGATATTCGTGGAACATCGCTGCACAAGAACCAGAGGGAGTTACTATATACTCTGCATCTTCAAAGGTTTGAATCATATTTTTCGCTGCTTGCTTGGCTTCGGCAACATAGCCACTATTATAGGCGGGCTGGCCACAACATACTTGTGATGTAGGAAATGATACTTCACAACCAAGGTGTTCAAGTATCTCAACTGTTGCCTTACCGACATTCGGCTGGAAAGTATCAATTAAACATGTAATAAATAAGCTCACTTTCAATTTTAAATCCTCCTCTTAACGAATATTTAGATTTACCTGGTCGGCTGATGACTGAAAAGTAAAAGCAGGCCCCTTCTCTCATAAGTATTTTTATTGTGTATTCTCCATGTGAGATGAATATGATTCCCTTCAATTAGCACGCGTAGAGTGGAAAAAACATTGAGTTGTAACCTATTCATCTAAAAAGGAATCCTTGTAATATAAACAAGGGAATTGATCTATTAGACCCTTCCCCTGACTGTATCTCTTTGTAAATTTACTAGTTAGCCTTTCATGATTTTTTAGGCTAAAACAGAGTTTCTTTTTGTTAATACATCTTGCCCATATTGTTTCACTTCTTCCAGCCATGTTTCTTTTACAGGCACGCCCATTTTTTCACAATAGTAATCCCAGATTGCACCGAAAGGATACGTTTTGAATTCCTCTATTAATGCTAATCTTTCTGTAAAGTTTCCATCTTCCTGTAACTGTTTTAAATGTTCATTTGGTACTAACATTTTAATAAATAATGAAAATCGTCAGGAACCATTAGAAAAGATTTTGCATTTTCTAAAATCTCCGGATGATTTTGTTTGATTGAATAAAGTTGATAAATCGTATTAAATTTTTGAAATTGAATTCCTGTCTCTAGATACAGACGTTCCTTCATGAATGTTTTAAAAACCTCATCCATCATCCCGTCTGTTCTCGAATCGCGATAGGCAACAAAATCTGTTAAAGGTTTGTTCCATTCATCTAGTAAAACAAAGTCTACTGCCCATGTATCAATACCGATACTTTCTGGAGATAATCCCATTTCACTACATTGATGGATTCCCTTTTTTATTTCTTCAAATAATCGATCAAGCTCCCAGCAAAACTGGCCATTTTTTTGGACCATTTTATTCTCGAAACGGTGGATTTCTTTTAGATTTAAAAGTCCATCTTCAAGATGACCCGCTATTAATCTTCCACTAGAAGCACCAATATCAACTGCTAAACAACATTTCTTCATTTTAATCACCCTTTGCATGAAAGCGTTTGCTTATGTCTTTATATTAAGCCAGCTAAAAGGAGAAAATAATGTCTAAAATGATTTATTTATTGTCCTTATTTGCAATTGTTTAAAATAAAAAAGAACATTTAGCAGCATCTTATCTTTTTGCTAAGTGTTCTCTGAATTGCTTTGGGGTCTGATGATATTTGTTTTTAAAAATCCGATAGAAATAACTTACATTATCATATCCAACTTGATCTATAACAGAGGCAATTGGCATATCTGTACTTTCCAGTAACTCTTTCGCTTTATTTAAACGTTTTTCTTGAAGTAATTCTTTAAATGTATAGTTGGTAGCCTTTTTAATCTCTTTACTTAAAGCATAAGCGGGCTGGCTTAATTTTGTGGCTAATTCATTCAGTGATGCACTCTGGAAATGTTCATCAATATACTTTAATGATTCAACAATTAAATAATGTTGTACAGGATTGTCTTCTGTATGTTCGGCCTTATCAGCGTGTTTAATTAACTCCACCATTAAAAGCCCCATATACAATTTAATGGTGGATTCAGACATAAAAGCAGGAGACATAATTTCAATAATAATTTTTTTTATTAATTCTTGAATGCTTTCTACATCTGAAACTTTAAAGTAAAGGAATTGTCCATTTTGAGTACTGTTATATAAACTGTTAATTAAGAAATTACTAATTCTGTTTTCAGTCGTTAAAAACGAAAAGATAAAATCAAAAAAATGAGGTAAAATGATAAAATTAATAATAATGTCTTCTTCTGCACAAGCTTGAGTTTCATGCTCAATATGCTGGTTTAAAAATAACAGCTCCCCTTGTTGCAATTTTATTCTTTGATTCCCTACTTTTTGGTTATACTCTCCATTGTAAACATAATTAATCTCAATGTAGTCGTGTTTATGTTTAGGAAAATCCACAAAGCGTGTATGTTTTCGAACCGTAATCATACTCTCTTGATTGAGAAATTTTTGACTTTCTATAATAAAATTAGACTGATTGGTATAAATGTCTTTATTTATCTCTTTTCTGTTTTGTAGAATCAGTTCCTCTTCATCTGTTATCTTTAATAATTGATTGAGAAGATCATGTTGCATAGGTTTCTCCTTTGTTTATAATCTTACTTCATTGTTTATTAGACTTCTTCAACCAAAGCCCACATACCTTCTTTCTTTTATAGAGTCTAACTCCATGCTTTTTAAAAAGAGACTACCTGAAGTAGTCTCTTTATTATTTCCCAAGCTCATAGGTTTGTACAAAAGTGCTTTCTGTAAGAATGGCTTTGACTCCTGTTTGTTCAATTATCTAAAAATGAATGATCCCTAATTCTATTGATGTTTTAATGGCTTCAGCTCTTGATGTCACATTTAGTTTTTGATAAATGTTTGTTAAATGTGCTTTTACAGTTCTCTCGGAAATTCCCATATCAAATGCAATTTCCTTACTCCGAAACCCTCTAGCTACTGCTTGCAAAACGAGCATTTCTTTTTCGGTAAGCAAGTGGTTGTCTGTTTTCAATTTTTCTTGAGGTTCTTTGTGTACGGTTGATTCAAATACCTTTGAGGCCACATTTGATTGAAGTAAAATGTCTCCTCTGATGGCCGCTTCAATTGTATTAAATAAGTTTTCTCTGCTGGCATCCTTTAAGAGGTAGCCTTTTGCACCAAGCTGTAACCCTTGGATCATTAATTTTTCTTCATTATAAGTAGTCAAAATGAGTACGGGAACTTTTATTTGAAGAGTCTGCATTTCTTTAAGCATATCAAGCCCGCTCATCATAGGCATGTTGAGGTCAAGTAATACAAGGTCTGGGGATTTTTCTTTTATGACATCTATCCCCTTTCCTCCATCTTCTGCTTCTCCAACTACTTCAAATCTTTCGTCTGTTTCAAGAATTAATTTTAATCCTTCTCTCACAACATAATGATCATCAACAATCACAATTCGATAAGACACTGTATTTACTCCTTTTTCAAAGGTATGTTCACTATTACTTGTGTACCTTCATTTTTTTTACTTTTCAAATGGATCTCTCCACCAAGCAGCCGAACACGTTCTGACATACCAATGATGCCGTAATGTCCAAAAGTGGATTCTCGTTTTTTCTCATCAAATCCCACTCCATTGTCTGCTATTTTCAAATGGATGTGATCACCTTGTTGTACCATCACTAACTCGACATGGCTTGCTTTGGCATGTTTTGAAACATTCGTTAAGCATTCTTTTATCATGTAAACAGTATGTTCAATAAAAAAAGGTGACATATTCTGAGGTACAGATATCTTTGTACGAATTGGGATATTCGTTGCTGTCGTAAATCGATTTACTTCATTTTTCACTGTTTCAGTTAAATCGTATTGATCATGACGATCCTTCCGAAGATCATCGATCACCAATCGTGCCTCACCTAATGTTTTTCGCGCTTGGCTCATTGAGCCCTTGATAATGCTTTGAGCACGCTGGGTATTTTGATTCTCTAAATGTGCTTGAACAGCTTCCAATTGCATAATAATGCCTGCAAGCCCTTGTGCAAGGGTATCATGTAAATCTCTCGCCATTCTTTGACGCTCATTAGCAAGGGTTAACTCCTCCACCTGCTGATGTGCGAGTTCGAGTTCCTTTAGAAACGTTTGAGTTCGTATTCTAGCCTTTACTTGTCTAAAAAATAAGATAGAGTATGCAACGACCACAATAAGGATAAGAAATAAAATCGGAATGTAGACAGTCAGATCATCTGTATCATTAACCAAAATAAGAGCTAGAAAAAAAAGTACATAAAAACAAAGTCCTGTCAAAATAATCTTTAATGTATGATAGTATACACCGATGCTTTGAGCGATTAATAACGGTAAAAGACCAATTAAAATAACAGGAGAGGCAGCTTGCATAGCTAAAACACAAAGTAGAATAACGATTCCTTGTATGAAGAAATAAATCCAAGGCTTCTTCTTGAACCAATAAAATGACCACCAGTGCAAAATGAGATGGATCGCGATAAGGCCAGAAAAAAACAAACTTGAAAGCGATAAAGATGCTGTTAAAAACTGAAAAATCATCGCTGCAGCATAAACAAGAACGCCCCATAATAACGTGGGAATTCGGGAATAGATCATTTCATTAAATGGGTCTATCCGTTTCTTAACCATAAACTCTCACCTTCCAAACCCCATCATAACACGAAAAATACCGCCCGCCTTTTAAAGAGGCAATGGCGGTATTAGGATTTTAACATTTTAAAAAGAATACATTATATAATCTTCTTTTCTTTTTGGGCAATTGACTCTCCTTCAATATCAATATGCGGAAGCAATCGTGCCAGCCATTTTGGTAAGTACCAATTTGCCCGCCCTAATAGCATCATACAAGCAGGGATAAAGGTCATTCTAATGACAAATGCATCGAATAAAACCCCAAATGCCAATGTTAATCCCATTGTTTTAATAATCAAGTCTTGAGCAAAAATAAAGCTTGCGAAAACGAAAATCATAATTAAGCCTGCTGCAGTTACAACCCTGCCACTATGCTGTAATCCAGAAATAACAGATTTTTTTGCATCATGAGATAGAAGGAATTCTTCCCTCATTCTACTAACTAAAAATACTTCATAATCCATTGCAAGACCAAATAATATTCCTGTCACTAGTACAGGCATAAAGTTTAACAACGGTCCTGCTGCAGGTATTCCAAACAATGGGGCAAGGTGTCCATCCTGTAAAACAAAGACAGCAAAACCTAATGTAGCAGTTAATGTCATTAAAAACCCTAGTACAGCCTTTAATGGAACAAGGAATGATCTAAATACAAGAATCATTAACACAAAAGCAAATCCAATAATGACTCCTGCAAATTTTGGCAATGCTTCACTGAGTCTATCTGAAATATCTATATTCACGGCAGTAGAACCAGTCACAAGAAACTTTGTGTCAGTCACACTCGATACATTTCGAATGTCTTTCACTAATTGCTTCGTTTCTTTATCCTCCGGACCACTTCTAGGTAAGATTGTTAACATTGCGTACTCACCCGATTGATCAGGGATCGCCGGCGTGATTTGTTTGATACCATCCATTTTTTCTAACAATTTTGATGATTTCTCGATGGACTTGGACTTCATCGTTTTATCTGCTTGAGAGGCATCTATGATGACAACAAGTGGTCCATTAAACCCCTTGCCAAAACCTTCTGCTAAAAGATCGTATCCTTTACGTTCAGTTGTTTCTTTGCCTTTCATACCGTTATCCGGAAGACCAAGCTCCATATGAAGTGCTGGCCAGCTTATCAATCCTGTCAATAAAATGACACCTAGCATTATTTTACCCGGATGCTTTTGAATAAATCTTCCCCAGCCCATTGTTTTTTTCTCTTTTTTTGGCTGTAATTTAGAAAATAACTTATTTTTCCTAGAAGGACTCACCTTATCTCCAAGAAGCCCTAGTATAGCTGGAACAATCGTGAGGGAAACAAGCATAACAGATAGTACCATAAAGGCTCCCACAAGGCCCATGATACCTAGAAACGGTATGTCAACTAATACAAGTCCACATAATGCAACAATGACAGTGACGCCCGCAAATAATACAGCACTTCCTGCGGTACCCACTGCTCTAGCAGCAGCCTCATTCAAATTGTAGCCTTCTGCTAACAGCTGTCGATATCTTGAAATGATAAACAGCGCATAATCAATTCCTACTGCAAGACCAATCATCACCGCTAATGTGAGACTAAATGCAGACATGTCTACAAAGTTTGAGGTGATTAAAATGACCATCACACCTATTACTAACCCAATCACAGCCGTCAATATTGGTAATCCTGCGACCAAAAGTGAAGCAAATGTAAAGGCTAAAATCAAGAAGGCGAAGATAATCCCTATGATTTCAGAAATGCCACCTACTTCAATTTCAGAGAATGTCACGGAGCCGCCTAATTCCGTTTGGATGCCCGCATCTTTTGAAATCTTTATGCTATTTAATACTTTCTCTTTTGAGGATTCCTTTACCTTGTCCGCTTTCACTCGATACGTAATATCCGCATATCCTATTTTCTTATCTTTACTTATCGTAAAGGTCTCATATAAATCGGTCACCTGCTTAACTGCTTTATCCTTTTTAATTTCTTTTATCGTCTCATTAATTTTATGTTTCACTTTCTTTGCTTCTAAAGTTTCATCTTTAGGTGCTTTAAATATTAGACGAATCGTTCCCTCATCATCACCTGCTGGGAACTTCTTTTCCAAGAGATCCATCGCTTTTTCAGATTTTGTTCCTGGAATCGACATATCTCCATTAAATGAAACGCCTGTCCCTATTGTTGCTGCAACTACAGCTACTAAAATAAGTAACCAACCGATTAACATTCGTTTCGGCTTAGTAAAAGCAAAGTTTCCTAAGTTATATAAAAATTTAGCCATTCACTTACTCCTTTTTCATCGAATTCATGATATTCACCTCTTTATTCTACGTAATGAAATAGTTGATTAAAATTGTACTTTTGGGCAAAAGGGATTGTACATTTAGGCAAGAAAAAGAGCATCTCTTTTGAGATACCCTTCTATTTATAGAGAGCGTTCATTTTATCTATATCATCATTTGGCCAATTCCGGATCAGTTGTATTAGTCATATCTGGTTATTTTGATTTAATTCCTGCACCACAAAGAGGTATGACGATTGTTTCTTTTGCTTCCTTTTTATATTTCAGGTAGCCAGCAAAATTGACTGCAGATGTCACTTCCACATAAAATCCTTTCTCACTTAGTTTAGAGCGTGCATTCAATATCTCATCCTCTTCAATATCTATAAATGTACCATTGGTATCTTGTACAGCTTCTAGAATTTGTTTGGAGCGGGCCGGGGCAGCAATGGCTATCCCTTCTGCTAAGGTCCCTGTATTCGTAACAGGCGATGCTGATTCTTCTTCATTTTGATAAGCTTTCACGAGAGGAGCACAGTTTTTCGCTTGTATGGCAATGATTTTCGGTATTTTATGAATCAAACCATTTTCAAATAACTCTTTAAAACCGTAATACGCACCTAGAAGGAGAGTACCATTTCCAACCGGAATGATTAAAGCATCAGGTGCTCCTTTTATTTGTTCATATATTTCATAGGCGTATGTTTTTGTTCCTTCAAAAAAATAAGGATGATACACATGGCTTGCATAAAAAACGTTTTCGGCGTCTACTGCTTTTTGCGCCGCGGCTGCAATATCCTCGCGTGTACCGCGAATTTCTTTAACCGTTGCTCCATGGGCTTTTATTTGAGCGATCTTTTTAGGTGAAGTTTCATCGCTTAGATAGATGTCACATGCAATCTCGCAACGAGCTGCATAAGCGGCAATCGCCGTTCCTGCATTCCCGCTGCTATCCGCAATGACTTTTGATACCCCTAATTCCTTTGCCTTTGTCATTAAAACAGCAGCTCCTCGATCTTTAAAAGATAGCGTAGGCATCATATAATCAACTTTTACATAAGTGTTTGGCTCATTAGGATCTAAAAGGATTAACGGAGTTTGACCTTCACCCATTGTTACAGATTCCCAAGTCTTAGAACCCTTTGAAAATGGCATGGTTTCTACATAACGCCATAATGAGTTTGGATATTGATCCCAAGCCGCCATATCTATTTGAGGGGTATCTTTCACCAGGTTTAATACGCCGTTACAATCACATTTCCATAGAGTTGGTGTCATCTCATACCTTTTCCCGCAATGGTTACAAATCAATTGATTCATCAATCATCAGCCCCCTTGAATAATTTTTTATATGAAATATACTTTTTTATATATCGTGGGCAAAAAAATATTCTAAATATAAGAAATAGCATCAATTTCAATTTTGAAACCAAAATGTAATTCATTCGTTGGTACAACAGTACGTGCTGGCTTATGTTCACCGAAAAATTCAGTGTAAACCGCATCTACTTTATCCCATAGTTCAATATCAGAAATGTATAATGTCATACGCAAAATCTTTTCTTTTTTACTTCCGGCTGCTTCTACAATCATCTCCACATTCTTAAGCGCTTGTAATGTCTCTTCTTCAATGGGGCCGAATTCTTTTTCTCTCGTTTCGGGATTGATGGCAAATTGTCCTGAAACATAGACCGTGTTTTGATGAATGGTTGCGAATGCATAATGTCCGTTGGATTTTAGATTCCCTACCTCAAGGATGTTTTTCATTTCGTTTCCCCTTCATTCGATTTATGTTTGATTTCATCCAAATAGCTATAGACGGTGACTTTAGAAATACCTAACATAGATGCGACCTTCTCAACTGAACCTTTCATTAAAAAGATTCCCTTTTCATCCATGAACCTTATTAATTCAATTTTTTCATGGCGTTTCATGACTGGGTGAACACTATTTTGAATGATCTGTTGAATCAATTGATCTACTATTCCTTCCACATTTTCAAGATCATCATTTGATGTGGTTTCATTCTCTTGAACTTCAACTTTTGTAGAAAGAAAAGTATCCATAAATTGCTGCATTTGATTCAATGCTTCAACATCAAAATTGATACAGAATGCCCCGATCACCTTTTGCTTCGAATCACGAATTAATGAAGTCGAAGAACGAATGGTACGGTTGTCTTCGGTTTTAAATGTATACCCAGCAAGGTAATCTTCTTTAAAATCTTCGGATTGTAAAACAGTCTTTACCAAATGATCAAATGATTGACCGATTTTTCTTCCTGTCACATGATGATTGACTGTAAACATGACAGATGCTTGAGGGTTCGTTAAATCATGAATAACTATTTCACAATTTGGTCCAAACATTTTTGCCGTAGATTTTGCTAAAGGAATATAGCTCTCTAATAAATTCTTTATATTTTCCATGCCTAAGCACCTCATTTGTTTATTCCACTAGATTATATAATTTTTTATATATAAAAACAATATATAGATTTTTTTATACATGTTGAAAAAGTTGAGAAAATATAAAAAAAGCAGCCATTGACTGCTTTTTGCTTGTGCTCCTTTCTAATTGATTTCTTGCTGGATTCCATACAAAATGACTTCAATTCCCCACCTGAACCGTTCCATTGATACGGACCTGCAAATATTTCTTCTTTCAGGCTATGGATGAAAGGAATGCCGTCATCGTATGCATCTCCTCTTCTTTATGGAAATCGTTTAAAGCCACATCACATTTATATTATAACGAACACCGTTCGTTTAAAAAGTTTATTTCACGATTGTGTGTTTTAATGAAAAGAAACCAATCGTCCGCCATCATATGATACACTCCAACTAGGAATGTGAAAGGATGTCGAATCCTAACGATGATTCTTGAATCAGTCGTTTCTATTGTTCTAATTCTGAGTGTAAGAGGTGTTTCTATGAATAAATTATTGGCAACGTTGATATTAGGATTGGGCTTTAGTGGTGCTGCTCTCATTCTTTCTGTCCCTTTGTTATTCAAGTCCAAACCAGAACAATTTGAGCTGGTGTTTACTGCTGGATCAGCGGGCGCTTTCGCAGTATTCGCTGTCTCATGCCTAGTTCTTCGAAAACAATTCAATCGCTAAAAAACCTAAACACAATCCGCCATTAGAACAACGGTCCAATTGATCCTGCAAGTTGACCCATCAGATGTACGGTTTTTTATGGAGAAGGAACTTCCGCGAGAGCAGTCTCAAATGAAAGAAGTGCTCGGGGAACTCTATTTTACAACTTTAACATAAGGAGAATGACGATGGCATATTTATTACAGATAGATTTTAAGATGAAGGGTCCTTTCGGTGATGAAATGGCAAAAGAGTTTTCTGATTTAGCGAAAAGTATGAATGAAGAAGACGGATTAATTTGGAAAATATGGACGGAGAATCCTGAGAAAAATGAGATAGAAACAAATAAAAAATCATCCTTCTTAGTTTCTACCATGGAGAAACTGAAAAAAGCCTAATTCCCAGGCTTTTTTTCATTTTATATGCTGTTATCTGACCATGATAGCACCTGTCAGCCATGCAATAGACATGAGACCATCAGGTCATCACTTTCTGCTCGTTTTCTTAAACAAGTCCACGCCATCGTATGACAGACTTTCCACATGTACAGGTTTTTGCAGAATGTAATGATCAAAAAAGGTCCCCGTATAGTCGGTGACAAGATTCCTCATCTCCATCGCATCGCGTTCGCCTCTCAGTTCTTCGTTCACAACGGTAAACAGGATGTCGCAATAATCTAAATGTGCAGCATGGTTAACAGAGAAATAATAGGTTTCCATGCTATTGTTAGCGCCAATGATCGCATTCATATGATAGTTAGGCTCAGAAAACAGCAGCAAAAAGGGTTTTTTTAGGTCGTAGATAATGGGCGTTCTTGAAGGTGAAATGAATGGATACAAAAAAGCTGAATTTTGTGACCATCAGCTTTTTCGTTATGCTCTTTTATAGCGGCCATACATATATCGAATGTTTTTTGTGATGACAGAGGTACACATGCATAAAAAGGTCATCACCACGACCCAATACATATTTGACATGTCAAACCCAGTATAGGCAAATATGAAAATAGTGGAGACTGCAAATGTAATGATAAGAACGATGTAAACTCGCTTAAAGATGCAGTAGCCAACAATCCCCCATATCAAAGATAACAAAGGCAGTGTAAATAAGATCAGCGCCATGGGATGAAGAAAGAAAACACTCATCATGTCACTCTCCTTTATGAACCGGTGAAGAACCGAATATGTATCATATTAATAGGAAATCCGCACATTGTAAACAAAAATTGGAATTTAAGGAATATTTAATCTGAGGTGAATTGACATTCCGAATGTTATGTCATGTTGAATGGAAAAAGACTGCTTTCAGTAAGCAGCCCATTTCGCTAAGCTTTCAAATATTCAAGCCGGAGCATTTTGATATGTGAAAAGAGAATCTAACTATTTATCACCTGAATGATTTTTTCCTGAGCGTCTTGTGCCTCAGGGATTGGCATGACGACAAATACATGCAGCATTTCTGGATAAACAAAGGTTTTCATGTCAATTCCTTGTTCTGCTAGCTTTTCATCAAGCTTTAGTGCATCTGGATATAAAATATCATGTGTTCCAATAAAATGAGTGATCTTCGCAAGACCGTTAAAGTCACCGTGAATTGGACTGATTAATGGGTCAGTCACCTTTTTATCTGCTGCCCACATTTTTGTAATGACATCTATTCCTTCTGGCGCTAGAATGGGATCTTTATCGGCATATTCAAATATAAGAGGATTGCTTAAACTCATATCAACACATGCAGATAATAAAATGATATCCTTCGGCTGCGGCAGACCTTCCATCTTTAAGAGGTGCGCAAGGCCAAGAGAGATATTTCCGCCCGCTGAATCACCCATGATCGTTAATTGATCGGTACTCTCAACCGTTTTTAGTATTTCTTTATATAGATTTAGAATTTTTGGATAGGTATCTTGGTAGCTGTAATGAGGTAATTTAGGGTAAATAGGAGCGATCACTTTGGCGTTAAGGGACCTAGCCATTTTATCCATGTACCACCAATGGAAATTGAGAGGCTGGTTTACCCAGGCACCACCATGTATATATAAAATCACCTTTTGTTTTTGCGACATTTGGTCATTCAATGTGAAAACCTGCATTCCTTCGAAAGTCTGCTCCTTTATCTCACTTTTTAATTTCACATCGTCTCCGATTGCATAAGGCTTTATATTTTCTATTTGAGACAGAAGATTTTTGGTTTTTTCGACACTAGCAAAACTCTCTTTATTACTTTGGGACGTGAATAATGTTTCAAATTGAATGCTTTCTTCAGAACGTTCTCCATTAAAAATGTCGATACTCATTTTGTTATCTCTCCTTTAAGCAGATATGTTTATTCGTCATCCTCATTCATCACACGAAATGATTTGAGATACACTTGTACTTCTTTCTCAGGAGTCTTTAATAAGTTAGATAAAAGGTCTTGTATGAGACGGAGACCCTTAATTTTCTTTTCAATTTCTTCATGTTTTTGATGTACAATTCTTTTTAAAGTATCAAGTTCTATGTCTTGACTCAGCATTTCCAATATTTCTTTTATTTCCTTTAGTGAATAACCCAATGATTTGGCATCTTTGATCAATTGAATTTTCACAATATAATCTTCTGTGTATCGTCTATAACCGTTCGAACGGCGTCTCGGGACAGGTAAAATGTTGTGTTCTTCATAGTAACGAATTGCGGCAGGGCTTATTCCTGTTTGTTTGGCAAGTTCTCCTCTAGTCATCAACTCCGTCGTTACTCCTTTTTCGTGATTTTGTCTTTCTATATTTATATTATAAAGGTTGAACTATACTTCAAGGTCAAGATATGTTTTCGTGAAAAATAAAACACCATCGCATGCAGCCGGTTAAGGCGCCCTGAGACGGTGTTTTACATCATTCAATTTGCTTTTATAGGTCTTCTCCATTTGATGTGATTACATTTTTGTACCAGAAGAATGAGTCTTTGCGGTAACGATTCAGTGTACCATTTCCTAGGTCGTCTTGATCCACATAGATCAAACCATAGCGTTTAGTCATTTGAGATGTTCCGCAGCTGATTAAGTCAATGCAGCCCCAAGGTGTATACCCCATTAAGTCAACACCTTCTTTTACGGCTTCTTTCATCTGTTCAATATGTTTTTTCAAATAATCAATTCGATAATCATCGTGTACTTTTCCGTCTTGTGTCAATGTATCCCTTGCACCAAGTCCATTTTCACAAACAAATAAAGGCTTTTGGTATCTATCATACAGTTTAATTAATGAAATGCGCAGACCCATTGGATCGATCGGCCAATCCCATTGTGATAATTCCAAGTGTTCATTTTTAATCGGACTGTCAAACGTACCCGCTAGCTCAGCTGCATCTTCACGTGCTTCTGCTACATGGGACATATAGTAGCTGATCGCCACAAAATCAACAGTGCCTTCTTTTAAAATTTGTTCATCCTGCTCTTTAATATCCAGCTTGATTTGATTATCAGCAAAGTATTTTACCATGTATGTTGGATATTCGCCTCTAGCTTGAACATCAGGATAGAACATATTCAATTGATTCGATTTGACTGCCTGCAGCTGATCCTCTGGTTTTGTTGTTTTTGCATACGCTTCAATTTGGTTAATCATACAGCCAATTTGGACATCTGGAATGATTTCCTTTGCAGCCTTCACTGTTAAGGCACTTGCCACAAATTGATGATGAGATGCTTGGTAAGCAGCTTGTAATTTATGGTCTACTAGATCCTCTAAAATTCCAGCACCTGTATAAAGGCTATTGAGGTTCATATTCATTTCATTAAACGTAATCCAATATTTCACTTTGTTTTTATATCTTTCTAAAATCGCACGTGCGTATTTTTCGAACAATGGGACAAGCTCTCTACTCATCCACCCATTATATTTTTCTGTTAAAGTAATCGGCATTTCATAATGAGACATCGTTACTAGCGGTTCAATTCCATATTTCGCACATTCATCAAATACTTTATCGTAAAAAGCCAATCCTTCTTCATTCGGCTTGTCCTCTAAGCCTGTTGGAAAGATTCTTGCCCATGAGATAGACAAACGAAATACTTTAAATCCCATTTCTGCAAACAGTGCAATATCTTCTTCATAACGATGATAAAAATCTATTCCGCGTCTTTTTGGGAAATCAAATGCATCAGGATTTTCCTTGTACTTGTTTAGTTCAGCTGAACTCACATCGAATGTAAAGTTGTTCACTTTTCCTTGTGCATAAGGATCTTTATATGCAGCGAAGTCTGAAGTTGACAGCCCTTTTCCGCCTTCTAAATATGCACCCTCTATTTGATTGGCAGCGGTTGCGCCACCCCATAGAAAATTATCTGAAAATCCTTTTTTTAATTCTTTCATTTCAATCATCCCTTCTATTTTGATTAATGAATGAGCATTAAGAGTTTATTTTCTCCTGCGTTGACATAAGAGTCACCTGTATAGATAACATCCAGGTACTTCGAGGAATTAGTGACGATGATAGGTGTCACGACATCTAATCCTTTTGATTGAATTCCTTCTATATCAAATGATAATAAATGATCCCCGATGTTGATTTCATCTCCTTCTTCCACCAATACCTCAAAGAATTGACCATTTAGGCTGACGGTATCAATCCCTACATGTATTAATAATTCAACCCCATCATCTGAAACCAAACCTATTGCATGTTTAGTAGGTGTAACGGTCACTACTTTTCCGGAAAACGGCGCTTGTACCACCCCCTTATCAGGTATAATCGCTACTCCCTTGCCCATCATTTCGCTTGAAAAGACGGCATCATTTACGTCAGATAAAGGAACGACTTTACCAGTTATAGGTGCTTGTATTTCATAAGGATTTACTTGTCTGGCAGCTTGTTGATTGACTGCATTTTCTGGATTTTTAGATGGCTTTTCCTGTTTTTCCGGCTGACCTTCATCCTTTGTGGCAGGTTCCTTGAAGCCAAGAAACATAGTGGCAAGCAGTGAGACCAAAAAGCTCAGCGATATCCCAATTAAAGCCAGCTGGAAATTATTTGTGCCTTTCATAATGTAGGTTGGCAGAGATGTCATACCTGGAATTGAAAATGCTGTCGTTTTGACTGAGAATAAACCATAAAAACATCCGCCAACTGCGCCGCCTATTAATGAAGCATAGAAAGGCTTTTTCAGTCTCAGTGTTACTCCATAAATGGCTGGTTCTGTAATTCCAAAGAAACTCGGAAGCAATGTTGATAACGCCAAAGACCTTGTTTCTACTCGTTTTGTGCGAATGATGACACCTAAAACGGCGCCTGCTTGTGCCATATTGGCAATAAAGTTCATCGGAAGCAGCATGACATCGTAACCAACTTTTTCAAAGCTGGCAAACGTGCTTGGGAAGAATGCGTAATGCATCCCAGTTAGCACAATTAAAGGCATGAGGCCTCCCATTAATAAACCTGCAATTGGTCCAGCAAAATGGAATAAAGAAGTGAAAAAGATCTCTAAATACTGACCGAAAACGTTTCCAATAGGCGCTATGAAAGCTAGTGTAAGAGGCGCTGTAATCATTAAACTCAGTACCGGTGTAAATACGATACTTAAGGATTTTGGAATCACTTTCGTCATCCACTTATCAATAAAGCTAAGCAGCAGCACGCCTAAAATAATCGGTAGGACTGAAGAAGTATAATTATTTAATGGAATACTCAATCCTAAAAAACTAAGTGGATCGGCCCCTTTTGCTGCCCCTTCCACCATGGTGGGATACAATAAAATCCCAGCGAGTGCCATCGCGAGAGATTCTCGTGTTTTAAATTTCTTCGCTGCAGAATACGCAATGAGGAAAGGTAAAAAGTAAAAGACAGCATTTGAAAAGATTTGAAGTACAGCATAGGTAGAGCTTTTTTCCGTCATCCAGCCTAAACTAACGAACAAAGCCATGATCCCTTTAATCAATCCACTACCAACAATCGCTGGCAAAATGGGTGTGAAAATTCCGGTAATGACATCGAATACGACTTCGATTGGATTCATCTTTGACGTATTTTTGGCAGGAGGAGAATCATTGCTGCGCTCACCAATCAGATGGTCAATTTCCTCATAGACCTCTGCAACTTTTGCTCCAATAATGACTTGGAATTGTCCGCTTTGGAATTGCGCTCCAAGCACACCGTCTACTGTTTTTAGTTCATCTACTTTTACCTGTTTTTCATCGTTGATATTAAATCTCAGCCTCGTAATACAATGCCAGCTTTGAGATATATTGTCGGTTCCACCGATTAATTTGATAATTTCTTGCGCCAATTCTTTGTTTCCCATGTCTTCACCCCTTCATTTTCACAAAAAAAACCTAAACAAAATCCACCATTAGAAAGACTTCTAAATGGAGATTTGTTTAGGTTAATGCTTTTTCATAACACGCCTAAAAGAAATCATTTATTCTGTTGATGTTTCTTTGTGATTCTTTCAATATGAATGACTAGAAAAACAAGTTCGTCTTCAGTGACATTCCAATTGAATTCCCGCTTTAACATTTCTTTAATAATTAAACCGCATGCATAGCTCTTCATATAACGATCCTGAATTAATTCTTTTAATGAATCATCCATTTGTTGCGGCGGTTGATTTGTTTCTTGTCTGACAATAAAATATCTCAAATGAGTGATAAACCTCGAATAATCTATTGATGATTTATCTAATACCATCTCGAAAATGTTTTGAATAATCTTAACGATTTCCTTCGTGAGATGGGTCATTTTGATCGTATCTCCCATAGACTGACCATCTATTTGAGCGTTTACAAAATGAAGGGCAATGAGTGAAGCCTCTGTATCATGAAAAGTAATCCCCATCATTTTTTGAATAATTTTAAGTGCTTTTTTCCCAATTTGATATTCTTGAAAATATAGATGTGGAATTTCCCATACAATAGGGTTTTCATATTCCATTTTTTCTTGATGCCTTTGAATAGAAAAGGTAAGATGATCAGATAGCGAAAACAGCATGCTAGAACCTAATTTTTTATTCAACATCTCTTCGCCCATATGAATGATTTTTTCAGTTAATAAAAGAATATCAGTTGGGATAGCGGCAAGTTGAGATTCTAATGGAGACGTCTGATCAGAATAAAATGTCTTACTGACAGCGCTCTCATCAAGTGTATCACCCTTTTTCTTCTTAAAGCCTATTCCTGTACCAAAAACAACAACTTCATTTTGAGTGTCTGTTAGAGCTAATACGATATTATTGTTTAAAACTTTAACGACGGTGAACATCTTCATCCCACCCTACCTAAAACTGCTAAAAAGCATAAAAAAAACACCAAAATCTCAGCAAACAACGTACAAATGTACAACATGTTTACCTGACTTGGTGGTGCCTGATGATATCAGTAACACTCCTGCATCGGTTACGATTTTATTGTAAATACAGGATAAACCAAAGTCAACTATTTTTTTCGGTAAAATAGATTTAAATACCTATATTATAGTATGTCGTTTATAAATTATTTTAAAAGGTAAACATTTTTAAGGTTGCTGTAAGGTTCAGATTAATACGGATTAAGGTTGAGGTAGTACAATGTGTTTGTAGTGAATAAATCATAGAGGTGAAACGTTATGAAAGGAAATAAAGTCTTGTCATCATTATGTTACTTCAGTATCTTTTTCGCACCATTTTTGTTCCCAATTATCGTCTATTTCTTAGGTCAGGACGAAGTGAAATATCATGCGAAAAAATCATTATGGACGCATGTCATCCCTTATTTGATTTTTGGTATTGGCATCCTTGGTTCAGGTTTACTTGGTATGAAAGATATCAGCCATGCGGGGCCTTTCTTAATTGCGACATATGCAGTGACATTCCTTGTTGCCATCTACTTCTTCATTTGGAACATTGTGAAAGGCATCAAAGTATTTTCAGAATAAATAATAGGTGAAAAAAACGGTTCTGTTGTTGATCAGAACCGTTTTTTTGTCTATTTTTATGCTGGTAGTTGGATATCAATTGTTGTTCCTTTTCCTACACTGCTGCGGATCGTGATGTCCCCGCCGTGCTTGACGATAATATCCTTTGCAATGGCCATCCCAAGACCAGAGCCAGCATGTGAAACTCCTGTATTCGTCCCCCTGTAATAGCGGTCAAACACTTTTTCCAGCTCTGCCTCTTCTATTCCTCTGCCGTTGTCTTTAATCGTGATATGGGTTTTTTCTTTTTGTTCAAGCTGTACAATGATCGTCACATCAGGATCATTGTGAACGAGGGCATTTAAAATCAGATTGGTAACCGCTCTTCGAATGAGGATTTTATCAATATTCAGCATGAGTTTGTCTTCATTCGTTTGAAGCTCAATCGTCTGATCCGCATATCTTGAATCGTTCAAAATATCAATTAACGTTTCCCGCAGCAGTGACACAATGTTGACCAGCTCTTTATTGAGCATGACGCCGTTATTTTTCAGCCTTGTCGTTAAATTCAGATCCTCCATGACATCTTTGATATACAATGATTTATTCTCAATGATGCCCGCGTAATGTCTGATGTCTTGCTTTGAAAGAGGATACTTTGGGTCTTTCATGATTTCTGCATAGCCTTGAATAGAAGCGAGCGGCGTTTTAATATCATGAGAAATATGGCTGATCCATTCTTCACGCATTTGCTCTAGTTTGTCTTTTTCTTTTTTGCTTGAAGCGAGCTGCTCTGATAAGTGATTGACATTATAGAAGACATCTTTATAAATTCCTTTAGCAGGCAGATTTGTCGTGTAATCTCCGTTTGCCAGCCGCTGGATGTTATGAATGGCACGGCCGAGCGGTTTTGTGAGCTGCCGGCTGAATAAGTAACCAATGAGTAACGCTATAATGGCATCAATTGATAATAAAATCATCGTCCCGATATTGAATCTTGTTACTAAATCCTTCGTGTCAAACGAGAATAGGTATTTTCCAATGGAAGGGTCTTTAAATCCGATAAAGTAACTGTATTCTTTGCCCTTTACTTTTTTTCCGCCAGCATAAATAGTCGATAATAATTGCTTATCTTTATATTTATGTAAGTTCACGATGTCTATCGGTGTATATTTATTCTTTAATCCTTTAGGTGCCTGCGCATGATACACGTCCTGTCCATTTTCGTCTAAAATTTGAATCCATGCATTCTGTTGTTTTAAGGCTTTCTGCCCTTCTTTGTTTACGGTTATCCCTTGACCAGAAAAAGAGATGTATTGTTCAAATGATCTTGTAAAGGTTTCAGGCGTATTTTCCTCGTTATGCTGGCTGTTTGCCTGAAGTACGAGCCAAATCATAAATACGAATAAGTTGATAAAGACCGTGATTATGGTCACGATAATGACAGAGACCATATATCTGCCTGTTAATCGCCATTTCATCCTTACGCATCCTTTACAACAAATTTATAGCCAAGCCCTTTGACTGTGACGAGAAACTCTGGTGTTGACGGGGAATTTTCTATTTTTTCCCGAAGTCTTCGGATATGAACCATCACTGTATTGTCAGAACCGAAGAAGTCTTCCCCCCAAACAGTTTGATAAAGTGTTTCTTTACTGATGATGCGGTTCGGATGCTGCAAGAAGTAGGTCATCAGCAGAAGCTCTTTTGGCGTGAGCTCAATGACCGTGCCGTTTTTCGTCAGTTCTGCTTGCTGCTCGTTTAACTCAAACGGCCCTTTTTTGATCACGGGATCGGCTTGAGATGACTGCAAGTATGAGAGCCGTCTCAGCTGCGCTTTCACCCGGTAGGCGACTTCCTTTGGGCTGAATGGTTTTGTAATGTAGTCATCACCGCCAATGGCAAGTCCTACAATTTTGTCTGATTCCTCTCCTTTTGCTGATAAAAAGATAATCGGAACATGGGAGGTCTCTCTGATTTGTCTGCAAATATCATAGCCTTCACCGTCTGGCAGCATAATATCAAGTATGACAAGATCGGGCTGTTCTTGATGAAATTTCGTGAGCCCCTCACGGGCAGTTGAAGCTGTTATGACACGATCAATGCCTTCTCTTGTTAAAACTGTGTTGATTAATTCCAAAATTTCTTTTTCGTCATCGATCATTAATACTTTGCTTTGATGCTTTGGCATACATTGATCACTCTCCTGAAGTCATTGCCATTATTATACCCAATGTAAGAACATAGTGAAAAAATCAACTTCCTATTTGCATAAAAAAAGCCAATTTCCTTTTGAAATAAGAAAATTGGCTTTTGGTGATACAATTAATTTTTAGCGTTTGACTACAAATGTTGTCACACTTTGAGCCGGGAGATGAGCCCAAAATTGATTACCTGATATATTTAAGTCTGTACCCGGCTGAAGGTTGCTGTTACTGCTCGTAATCCATCTTGATGCTTGCGAAGCAGTTCCATTTTGCATCACAAAGTGCTGATTCACTCCTGAATTGTTTTTGTTAATGGCGACAATGACGACCTGATTGTTTCCTTTGTAGGCAGATACGAAAACATTTGGTTCAGGACTTTTCGTTGCATCAATTCTGACGTATCCTGGGCGTACAAATTTGGAGAAATGCGCCATGTTGTAACCGCGTTTACTGATCAGGCCATCTTCCTTCATAGGGCCGTAGGATCTGCGGATGTACCACCAAACATATGCCTGAAAGTCCCCTTCTACCATCGAATGGTGAATATGCTCTGAAACCCCTAATGCCTCAGGCCAGCGGTCCGCTGAATTGTTATCGCTGTTCGGGTAGTAGACCTCTGTCATCCAAAGCTCCTTCCCCCCTCCTTTTTGTTTGAACAGAGGATACGGAAGCTGGCTGATTTGGGTTCCGTACAAATGGGCTCCGAGAATGTCCATATTTCCTAGCGCCTGCGGATCATTTAAGATAGGATCTGATATATTTTTAAGGTATTGAAAGGATTCTGGTGCAATCACGCGGGCATTAATGGAGCCGGCATTTTCTCTCATGAAACGCAGGATTTCCTGAGGAGTCCACCAAGTCCATTCATGTGCATAATCGGGCTCGTTTTGTACTGATATCGCATAGAGATTGACGCCATTATTTTTCATATACGTCACAAAATCGTTCAGATGCTGAGCATATGCAGCGTATTGATTGTATCTCAGACGCTTTGCAGTTGTACCATTACGGTTGAAAGTCTCGACCATATGGCTTGGAGGATTCCAAGGTGAAGCGATCACTAAAGCTCCATGCTCTATTGCTCTTTTGGCTGTGGCGACCTCTCTGTGCCAATTATTTCTGTTCTCATCTACAAAAATTCTTAGAATGGAAAACCCTAATTGATTCTGCCCATTGCCAAAAGCGGTTTCCCTTTGAGGTGCGGTCAAATCACCAATCCAAGCCGGGTGGTTCATTCCGCCAAAGCCGCGAATCACTTGTCTTTCTGCATTGATATTAATATTGGCATCTGCTGCTGAAACTTCAGTGACGCCAGGTCCGATGAACATGACAGACAGCATGGTGAAGCAGATCAATAAAGTACAGATTGGTTTTTTGATCATTGACATCAAATTTTTCCACTCTCCTATCATTTTGTCATCCTTTGTTATTGAGTAAACCGCCAGGAATCAAACTGAAATAGGTTTGAACCTGTTCCAGTAAAGACAAAAAATACGTTGTGCACGCCAGCTGCTCCGTTTACTGTCGTTTCTACTTCTCGCCAATTGTTTGTTCCGCCTGTGGAAGGGACATTTAGTGTCCCGACGAGTCTGCCGTCAGGGCTTCCGAGGCGTACTTCTATTTTTCCGCCTGCATTTGATGCTACGTTCGCTTTAAATGTTCTTGCGCCGTTTGTTCCGAAATCGACGTTACTGGCAGCCACCCAATCTCCGTTTTGAATGTTTGTGACATGCTGGTTATTGACCGGTCCGCCTGGAGCTGAAGAGGCCTCTGTCAAAATGCGTCCATTCCATGCGAATGTTTCAGCTTCTACCCGCTGATAAGGATTCAGATTGGAAAGCTGTTTGACCCCTTCAAAATTGGCTGCAACCTCTCGAAGGGAGCCGTCAGCATTATGCACAAGCTTATTTATATGTGGAGATCTGTAGCCTTTTCCTGCCCCGTATAAGGCAGAGCTGACCGTTTGGGTATGATACACGACATACCACTCGTTTTTAAAATTGAACACAGCATGATGGTTGTTACCGCCTCCACCGAAAAATGCACCCGGATTTTTCAGGAAGTGCCCTCTATACGTAAAAGGACCCATCGGACTTGAGCTCGTCATATAACCGATCTCACCAGGTGGTTTATCTGCTGGGTGGGAGCCGCCAAAGTTGATGCAATAGGAATAGTAATAGGTTCCGTTATACTTATGCATCCCTGAGTCTTCAAACATAAAAGGAGCATCAATGGTCGAGGCGCTGCCCACAACACTTGTCATATCAGGCCCTAGTTTTAAGACTCTTGCTGTTTTCGGATTGGCCCATTGGCCCTGCGTTGGATTAGAACCGCCTGGTACACCTCCGCCGGCATATAGATACCCAGTGCCGTCATCATCTACAAAAACGGCTGGATCAAACAGCCATACAACCCCAGACATTCCTGGTGTATTTGGTGTGACGAGCGCTTTTCCGATAGGATCTGTCCATGGACCGATTGGAGAGTCTGCTGTCAGAACACCAATTCCTCCGCCGCTGTTCGCGAAATAAAGGAAAAATTTATCTTTCCCATTGATTTTTTTCACCGCTGCTGATGGAGCCCAGGAAGCACCTGCCCATTTAGCGATCCCTTTGCCGCCATTTGCTCCATTTGCACCGGCTACTGGAATCGCGCCATGATCTGTCCAGTTCACCATATCTGCTGAAGAGATGACGAAGACCCTATTCAAATTGGCAAAAGAATTATCCTTAATCGTTCCGTTGCTGTGATATTCATAGTCATCACTCGACATATAAATGTACACTCTTCCGTTATAGGTGAGCGCAAACGGATCAGCGCCCAAGTGGTGGTCTATGAGCGGGTTTGCATTTCCTACACGTTTTGCAATTGTTGTGCTTGCCGCACTCGCATCATATACCGGTAAAAAGCTCAGTACCAAAGCAAAAATCAATAAACCAACGCCGCACTTCATCCTCGTCCTCATCGTTACATTTCCTCCTGTTTTCATCTTCCTAATCTTGGGGTTTAGGCCCAATTTCAAAATATGTTGATAGATACTGATGAAGAATGAATAGAAAGAATGATTTCTAGGGCAAATCCTTGCTGGAATCACGATGAAAACCCTTACTTTTTGACTAGAAGACAACAAAAAATGCAGTCTCCCATGCTGGGGCTGCATTTTTTCTTCATGATTCATTGCATATAGCTTACATATAACGAGCGGTGACCATTTTCTTTCTTGTGTAAAACTCTACTCCGTCAGTTCCATTGGCATGCAAGTCTCCGTAGAAAGAATCCTTCCAGCCGGAAAACGGGAAGAATGCCATTGGTGCGGGTACACCGATGTTTACGCCGAGCATGCCCGCTTCGATGTTTTCGCGAAATTCTCTTATGCTTGATGCACTGTCCGTATACAGGCAGGCACCGTTCGCAAATTTTGATTGATTGGACAGGTCGATTGCTTCTGCTAATGAAGAAACACGGACAATTGATAAGACTGGGGCGAAAATCTCGTCCTGCCAAATTTTCATTTGATTTGTGACATGATCAAATATTGTCGGTCCGACGAAATACCCTTCTCCATTTGTTTCGTGATCTTGCCGGCCATCACGAATGAGGCTTGCTCCCTCTTCAATCCCTGACTGGATGTATTGAAGCGTTCGTTCTTTATGTTCCTTTCGAATGACTGGACCAAGAAAGACGCCTTCATTAATCCCGTTTCCAATGACGAGCTCGTTTGATTCATCAACTAATTTTTGAATCAACTCATCCGCCACTTCTTCTTCCACTGCGACAACGGCTGCGGCCATGCAGCGCTCTCCTGCTGATCCGAAGGCAGCCCCGATAATTTGTTTGGTTGCCGCGTTTAAATCCGCATCTATGAGGACAATAGAGTGATTCTTTGCGCCTGCAAGTGCTTGGACACGTTTGCCATGCTCTGTTCCTTTTTTATAGACATATTCTGCGACTGGCTGAGAGCCGACAAATGATATGGCTTTGACCTTTTGATGTTCAAGCAGGCCGTTGACGACATCGTGAGCTCCATTGACAATGTTGAGAACACCTTTTGGAAGACCTGCTTCTTCAAACAGCTCTGCTAACCGTGCTGCAAGAATAGGTGTTCGTTCTGAAGGTTTTAATACAAACGTATTTCCGCAGGCAATGGCAAGCGGGAACATCCAGCATGGAACCATCATTGGAAAGTTAAATGGTGTAATGCCGCCGATGACGCCAATTGGATAACGGTACATGCCTGATTCAAGTCCAGATGCAATATCAGGCAGCTGTTTTCCCATCATTAAAGTTGGGGCACCTGCTGCGAATTCGACGCATTCAATGCCTCGCTGCACTTCTCCTTTTGCCTCAGTTACACTTTTTCCGTTTTCAATCGTTACAAGTTCAGCCAGCTCATCCCAGTTCTGAACGAGTAACTGCTGGTATTTAAATAAAATGCGTGCACGTCTGGGAACAGCAGTTTTAGACCAAGTAGTAAACGCTTCCTGTGCTGCTTGTACCGCACGTTCAACATCTGTTTTTGTTGAAAGCGGCACTTCCGCGATGATTTCACCAGTGGCTGGGTTATACACTGCTTCTGTTTGACTTGTTTCTGCTTCAATCCATTGTCCGCCGATATAATTTTTTAACGTTTGTACATCTGTTTTGGTCATGTTCCCTCTCTCCTCTTTGTTAAAGAATGTCTTGTTAAAGGATGTGTATGTATCGTCATTGTCTCATCTAGCGGGCATTCATCTGTATACACTCTTTGTCAAATCAAACGGCAGTTTTGGTTTACGTTGTGATAAACTGGTTTGTTTGTGACATATGACACTAGAATGCCAAAAATTCATGATGTGTTTTTGGTTAACTGTTGATTAACTTTAGAAAAATCATAATATTAAAATAGCCCTCAGTCAATCCTCTTTTTGCTTCATAACAAAAACCTGATGCGCGGTGCATCAGGTAGAGACTGGTTCATTTCTGTTATTTGGTTGATGCGGCATATTGATTTGGTTCTATATAATTTGGCAGCATCTCTCCATGTGCTTCAATGAGTTCATCACATAATTTAATGGTGTCATCAATTGATAATTCAGCGCTTGTGTGTGGATCCAGTAGAGCCGCTTGATAAATGTGTTCTTTTTTACCGCTGATCGCTGCTTCAATGGTCATCAGCTGTGAACTGATATTCGTTCGGTTGAGTCCAGCCAATTGTTCAGGGATCTCTCCGACATAGCATGGCATGATGCCGCTTCGATCTGCCACACACGGTACTTCTACACAGGCTTTTTCAGGCAGGTTGTCAATGAGCCCGCCAGTGTTCAGAACATTTCCGCCAAATTTAAAGGGAACGTTCGTTTCGATGGCTTCAATGATACGTGAACCATATTCTTTAGAGCGGGTATGTGTGACCTGTGTGTTTCCTACAAGGTCATCCTTCATTGTATTCCAATTGTTGATTTGTTCCTCGCAGCGTCTCGGGTATTCATCGAGCGGAATGTTAAACTGACCGATTAGTTCTGGGTAACGTGATTTGATGAAATATGGATGGTATTCGGCATTGTGCTCTGAGGATTCTGTGACATAGTAGCCGAATTTATCCATCAGTTCAAAACGAACCATATCATGATGCCGCGATTGCTGCTTTTCTTTTGCTCGTCTTTTGATTTCTGGATACAAGTCTTTACCATCCCGTTTTACCTCTAATAACCATGCCATATGGTTAATGCCTGCGATTTTTTCTTCAATGCCTTCATGATCCATTTCAAGAGATTCAAATAGGTCCTTTGTACACACCTGCACACTATGACAGAGACCAACCGTTTGAACCTGTGTATAGCGAAGCATCGCACCTGTCAGTGTGGCCATTGGGTTCGTGTAATTTAACAATAAAGCATTTGGGCAAACCTCTTCCATATCCTTTGCAAAGTCAAGCATGACAGGAATCGTTCGAAGGGAGCGGAAGATGCCGCCGATCCCAACCGTATCCGCAATCGTTTGTCTTAATCCGTATTTTTTAGGTATTTCAAAATCAATGACAGTACTTGGCCGGTAGCCTCCAACTTGGATGGCATTGATGACATATTTTGCATCCTTTAAGGCTTCTTTGCGGTTGTGATAGGACTGGATGGTCACGTTTGCACTGTAATTTGCTTTTAAATGCGACAGCATTGTTTCTGATTCTTTTAGCCTGTTGTGGTCGATATCATATAATGCGAATTCAAAGCCTGCAAGGGCGGGAACAAACAGACAATCTCCTAATATATTTTTAGCAAACACGGTACTTCCTGCACCGATAAATGTAATTTTAGACATAGACGACTCTCCTTTTTACATCCATATTGGGCTAGCCTTTGACAGAGCCTTGTGAAAGCCCTGCGATAAAATATTTTTGCAAAAGTAAAAACATCGTGACCATTGGCAGCATCGCAATGAGTGCAGCTGCCCCAACGAGCTGAAGCTGATGCTGATTTTGACCAAAAAAATGGGATAAGGCGACTGTGAGTGTATGCATCTCTTTATCTTGCAAAAAGAAGATAGCAAATTG
This sequence comes from Bacillus sp. FSL L8-0654, assembly GCF_038629965.1. Classification (NCBI taxonomy): domain Bacteria; kingdom Bacillati; phylum Bacillota; class Bacilli; order Caryophanales; family Bacillaceae; genus Bacillus; species Bacillus sp. FSL L8-0654. The sequence continues at coordinate 1,777,821 of NZ_CP152026.1, forward strand.
ATAGTCGTTCCAAATATACACGCAGGCAATGATTAATACAGAAGCGGTAATGGGCTTCAGAAGCGGAAAAACGACTGTGAAAAAAACTCTCAGTGTCCCTGCTCCATCAATACGGGCAGCTTCTTCAAGCTCCTTTGGAATTGTCGACCGGATAAAGCCTGCGTATAAGAAAATTGTCAGCGGCAAAAAAGCAGCCACATTATTTAAAATAGCAATTTGATAGGTATTCATCATCCCGATTTGAACGACCATTTTATAGAGCGGGACAAGGGCTGTAAGCGGTGGAATGACCATAATGGCAATAAATAAAACATAGACTGCTTTATTCAGCTTTGTGTTCCTTCTTGCAAGCGGATAGGCTGCAAGAGATCCAAAGATAATGAGCAATACAGCGGAACTGAACGTAATGATCACTGTATTCAAAAAAGACTGGCCAAGCTGAGCCTCTGTCCATGCTATGCGGAAGTTTTCAAGATGAAGCGTTTTTGGAAACAGCCATTTTGAACTAAAATCTCCTATCCCTTTTAATGATGTCGTCACCAAAATATAAAATGGAATGAGGTGCAGCAATGTGATCAATAGTGCGAGGAAGGAGTACCATCTTTTCTTGCGCTTATAGGCGTTATCCATCACACCTCGGTCTCCTTTCGTTTGAAATAAATCAGCGCTGCAACACTAATGACAAGGATGATGACCGCCATGAAAACCCCTTGCGCCGCTGCATAGCCTGCATCCTGACGTTTGAAATACAGATCATACATAAAGGTTGACATGGATTGCGAGGAATCTCCAGGTCCGCCGCCTGTGAGTGCTACAATGACATCAAAAAGCTTGAGCCCGCCAATGACATTCAGCACAACATTAATGGTGATCGACGGCATAAGCAGCGGCAGTGTGATCCGCCTAAATTGCTGGAGGCTCGATGCTCCGTCTAATTGTGCCGCTTCATAATAATCCTTAGGGATACTTTGAAGTCCTGCTAAATATATGATCATCGCAATCCCGACGAATTGATATGTGTTGACAAGCACAATGATCCATGTGTTGAATTGCGGGTTGCCGAGCGCATTCATTTGATCAAATCCCAAAAACGCCACCACATCATTTAAGGCACCGCCTTGATAAGCAAACACAAAATACCAAATATAGCCCATCGCAATCGGGCTGATCATGACAGGTAAATAGATGACCGTTCTTGTGATGGCTTTCATCTTTAAGCTTTGATTTAATAAGAGAGCATACCCAAGTCCGATGATATTTTGTAAGATGGTACTCCCAATTCCATAGAGAAGCGTGTTTTTGACAACAAGCCAGGTCGCTTGATCCTGAAGCAGCCGCCCATATTGCCCAAGACCAATCCATTGATAAGTTTGTGAGAAACCGTTCCAATTCGTAAAAGAAAGCTGAATGCCGTTCAAAAAAGGATAAATGATAAAGGTACTGACGACGAGAACAGCTGGCATGTACATCCACCAAAGTGATGAATTCTGGCGTTTTTGTATCTTTTGTTTTGGTAAAGAGGTGAATGCGGCTGGCTGCTTTGCTTTTGTGATGTCATTCATTGGCTTCACTCCTGTTTCAGCATCCATCGGCTATTGTTTTTTCAAACGCTTATATTCCTCTTCCATTTTCTTTGATAACTGTTCTGGTGTGATGGAGCCTGCTAATAATTCTTGCCCCGTTGTTGCCATGACCGCCCACATTCCGCTTGGTAAGTATTTTCGATCGAAATACGGTTCAATCTTCACTTGTTCGTATTGATCGTAAAATGTAGAGTAATAGTTTTTCGCTTTCACTTGTTTTAGAGCTGTTTCAGAGGATGTGCCCTCGGCGATTTTTTTTGCGTTTTCACGTTTTGCTAAAAAATCGATGAATTGTTTTGCTTCTTTTAGATGCTTGGAGTCTTTCCAAGCAGCGACAGTAAACCGTTCTCCGCCAATCCAGCTTTGTTTATCTCCTTCATGAATGGCTGGAACAGGCATCGTGCCTACTTTGATCGATGAATTCAGCTCTGTTGCTTCAGGTCCTAAGGATCCTCCGACAAAGGTGAAGGCGATTTTATTTTGTGCCATGAGCTCAGGCGCTTGAGATAGTTTCGCTGTCAGGACATCCTTGTTTAAAAGGTCTTGATCCTTCAAATCTTTCATGAACCTGGCAAGCGGTGTATAGAGAGACCAATCAAATGATCCATTTTCAAGTTCTTTTCCGTATTGATGCTTTTGATCGGTGATTAATAAAGGCGTCGCCAACTCATCAAAGACTTGGGCAATATTTGAGTTATCTCCTCCTGGTATCCAGAGCGGCACAACATCTCCTTTACTTTTTTCTTTCACTGTCAGCAAAGCAGATGTAAGTTCATCAAGTGTTCTAGGGACTTCAATGCCATATTTCTTTAATAGATTGGCATTAAAACTAAGCCCGTCTTTTGCTTGATTCAGCGGATAGGCGTACACTTTGCCATCTTGGTCCTTTAAAATTTGGTCGAGGGAAGGATCAAGCTGTTTGACCCAATCCATCTCTTTTAAATCAGCCACATACTCGCTATAGCGCAGTTTGGCCCAGCCATGTGTATCAAACAGGTCTGGCATATCGTTTGCCCCCATTTTGACGCGGATCATATCTTCATAGCTGTTGCCTGGGAAATTGGCATCGATTCGAATCTGTTGATGCTCCTTTTCAAACTCACGAATGACTTCTTCAAACGCTTTTCTTTCCCCGCTGTTGCTCATCGTTGAAAATAGTGTCAAGGTGACCTTTCCATTTGCTTCAGAAGAGCCGTTATTGCCGCAGGCAGACAACATCATGGTCAAGAAAATGGCAGCAGTCAGCAGCATGATTTTTTTATTCATGTTTTCCTCCTTTTGATCACTGAAAATTCAGACGATAATCGGTAGAATTCATGCAGTTGCGGAAACAAAAGAAGTCCATTATACTGGAATTCTATTCTTTTCAAAGAGATAAGAGAGCATATCGGCAGGCTGCCTTGTGTTCAGCATGATCTGGCCATCATGCTAAGCAGCTTGCTTTCTGCTTTTTTGTCTCTTTTTTGTTAGCTGAAATCGATGGTTCACCTCCTTTCATGGATGAGACATGTACTGCCTCGCTCGATGAGTGTTGTTGGCACGACGACTTTTAGAGGAAGTTTTCTTCCGTTTATTCTCTCAAGCAAAAGCTTCAGGCCGATTTCGCCCATTTCTTCTGTATATACTTTGACGGTTGTAAGCGGCGGGCTTGAAAATGAAGCGGCTTCAATGTCATTAAATCCAACAATGGATACATCTGAAGGCACGTGTAGACCGGCTTCATGCAGCGCGCGCATTGCCCCGATTGCCATAGAGTCACTTCCAATGAAAAAGGCTTGTGGCAGTTTTCCTTTTTTGATGGCTTGCTGCATCAGCGTATAGCCTTCTTGCATGGAGTATTCACCAATGTGGATGTCTTCCATATGAAGAGTTCCCGTCTCTTGCATTCTTTTCATAAACGTCGTTTGTCTTTTGTCCTCAATCACAGCATTACCTTCAAAATAATGCTCCCGCTCTTTCCCGCCAATATAGCCTAGATGTGTATAGCCGAGAGATTGCAGATGGCGAATGGCGCGATCTGCCGCTCTGACAAAATCCACATGTACACAATCATACAAATCTTCATCCGCATAATGATTGATAAACACAATGTGTTCCAATCGATTTGTCATTTTTTCAACCGTATCGGGGCTGATTCGTCCAATGACGATCAAACCGTCAATATCCTTTAGTATCGCCCCTTTATCCATGCTTCTTAGGCGAAAGGTATGGAGAGTGGACAAGCCTTGTTTGGCATATTCTTTTTCAATTCCTTTTCGAATTGATGAAAAAAAGGGATCATTTAATTCTTCGTCAATGGATTGAGCGACAACGACACCGATGACTGGGGATTCAGATGGGCTTTTTTCTTCTGCTTGATCGGCTTTTCTTGCTCTCACTGGGGTATAGTTTAACTTCTTAGCAATGTCGAGGATGTTTTGTCTCGTTGCGTGTGAAACAGCAAGCGTTTGATCGCCATTTAACACACGGGATACAGTGGAAACGGACACTTTTGCATCATGAGCAATATCTTTGAGTGTGGTCATAGGCAAACTCCTCATCGTTATTTGACTAAATATTTACTAAAGATATTTGAAGAATAACATATTAATAAAGCGCTTTCAATTATGAATTTGTGATTTTTATTTTGTTTTTGGGTATGTTTTGGTGAGTGAATTGTGTTTTAGTAAAATTTGCGTAAAAAAGAGGATGGGTTTCATCCTCCTCTTTTACTAACGTGATTTAATTGAGGCTGTTTCTTTTGCAAATATTTGCTTCATTCTTTCCCAAGCAGTGTCGAGTTCTTTATGAAGTCCAAATAAACCTGAGGTGCCGATGATGTAGATTTCATTTCCAGCCTCAGCAAGCAGCCGGAACGTGCTCTCATTACAAGAACCGTCTACTTCAATTGAAAACGAGTATCCTCCGTGTTTTTTGATATCTTTCACCTGTTTGATTTTCTGAAGCATTTCTTTAATAAAGGGCTGTCCGGCAAAGCCTGGATCGATTGTCATGATCGTCACTCGATCTATTAAATGAATAAAGGAATCTAATGCTGCAACTGGTGTGGCGGGATTTAGAACAAAGCCAACCTCACATTTTCTTTGGTGAATATGCCGGATCATTCGAAAGGCATCTTTTTGCACGACTTCTGGGTGTAAACAAATCATCGTTGCGCCTGCATCAATACATGCATCGATTAAAAAATCCTGAGGGTGTTCAGCCATAAGGTGAACATCAATCGGTAAATTTGTTAGTTTCCGAAGCTGTTCAATGAAAAAGGGTGATAACGTAATATTCTTCACGTAATGACCATCCATCACATCGACATGGTACCGGTCTGCTCTCGTGTTAAGAAGATGAATTTGTTCACGGAAGTGAGTTAAATCCATGCACATCAGTGAAGGTGAAAAAACGGCTGTCATTCTCTGGCTCCTCCTTTTTACAGCTGAAATATAAACTTGATCAATCCAATCAAGATTCCGATGATACCAAAGTCTGTATCTCCAAACGTTGTCCCTTCAAAGCCAAGGGTTCCGAGCACAGGTAATAAACATGCAGGTAAAAAGGAAAGAAGCAATCCATTTACGAATGCCCCAGCAACAGCACCTCTTACCCCACCTGTTGCATTGCCATATACACCTGCTGTAGCACCGCAAAAAAAGTGCGGGACAAGACCAGGGACAATGACAGTTAAACCAAACAAAGGTAAAAGAAAAATGGATACGATGCCTCCAGCAAAGCTGCATAAAAAACCGATAATGACCGCATTTGGTGCAAACGGAAAAACGGTTGGCGCATCAAGTGCTGGCTTTGCTCCCTTTACGAATCGATCGGCAATTCCTTTAAAAGCAGGCACGATCTCGCCAATGGCCATCCGTACCCCTGCTAAAATAATGTACACACCAGCAGCAAACGTAATCGCCTGAATGAGAATGAAAACAGCGAAGTTCGTGCCCCCGCTAATTTGTTCGATAAAAGGAATTCCTGCAAACGGTGCAATTGCAAAGAACAGCAAAGCCATCGTAATTGAAATGGCAACAGATGTATCTCTTAGAAAACCGAGTGATTTAGGGACTTGAATGGTTTCCGTTGATTTTTCAGGAGAACCAACCCATTTGCCGATCATTCCCGCAGTAAAATAACCGAAAGTACTGAAGTGTCCGAGCGCGAGATCATTGCTTCCGGTGACTTTCCTCGTAAATGGCTGAAGGATTGCGGGGGCAATGACCATAGCTGCACCTAATATCATTGAGCCAGTGGAGATGAGCAGCCATCCGTGCATGCCGGCTGTCGAGAGAACGACGGCGAGCATAGCCGCCATATACAATGTATGATGACCAGTCAAAAAGACATATTTAAAGGGTGTGAATTTTGCGAGTAACAAATTGACCAGCATGCCAAAAATCATAATGAGTGCTGTCTGTGTACCGAATTCCTTTTGAGCAATGGCGGCCATAGCATCTGTATTTGGGACAACCCCTTGAATGTGAAAGGCTGCTTCAAACATCTTTCGAAAAACCCCGAGTGAATCAGAGACGACTGTAGCGCCCGCCCCTAATATTAAGAAGCCCATGGTTGTTTTCAAGGTGCCTGACACAGTGTCTGCGGCTGATTTTTTCTGCAAAAGTAAACCGGCTAGTGCAAACAAACCGATGAGAATGGCAGGTGTGCCCAATATATCGTTCATGATCAGTTCTATCATGATGTGAATCCCCCTTTTCATGACTTAAATGTGTTGACGAAGGACGTCTTTAATGGCTTTCTGGTCTAACAAATTATTTAAGCCAGCCACATTTCTTGTACCGTCATTCAGCTGGTCAATAATATCAACTGCGCCGATATAAAGGTCTGCTTGTTCATTTTTACTTGTACTGAGATCGGTATGATCCACTTCAGCTTTAAGACCTAATTCTTCTAATGCTTTTTTGACATTCATTTCTACAATAAAGCTGCTTCCTAATCCGTTTCCGCACACAACAAGAATTTTTTTCATTGTCTTTTTCCTCCTTTATACTTGTGAAAATTGATCAATTAGTTCTTGAACAGATGCTAATTCTTCTGCTTCAATCAATTGTTTCGTCCGTTTCTCTTCACTTAACAGCATGGTCAGTTGTTTGAGTGCTTTCAGGTGGCTCATACTGTCAATAGCGGCTAACACAATGACGAGCCGCACCTGCTTTTTTCCATCCTTTGAAAATGAAATGGGCTGTTTGAATGACATGAGCGTCATGCTCAATTTGTTCACGCCATCCTCGGGCCTTGCATGTGGGATGGCCACTTGTGGTGCAATGACAATATAAGGACCATTTTGATGAACAGACTGTATCATGGCTTCTACATAACTTGGTTTAATAGCATTTTGATCAAGTAATGGCTGCGCCGCTTTTGTAATCGCCTCTTGCCATGTGTCTGCTGTTTGGTGGAGCTTGATGGTTTGTTCTGTTAATAAATCATTTAACACTGGGTTCCACCCTTTCTGATAGGATACATATGTGGGATGAAGCAGCTCTCGAATGTCATGAAGCAGTGCTTGTTTATTTTGTACGATGGTATGCTGCTGAATGATGTTAAATAAAGCGTTTACATGCTGCTCGTCAACCCTCGTTTCTAAGCCTTTCCCGTATTGAAGTAATGTTTTTTTCTCATAGGCAGTTAAAATAGGATGAACGAGATGAACTGGTTTTCCTTTAAACGATATAGGTGTTGTGGACACAACGAAATCTGCATCAACGGCTGCTAATTCTTCATATGCGCGCTTTGATAACAGCCCGCGTACTTCGATGTAGCCGATTAATTCAAGAAGCTGAGTTTTCAGCATGTTACTTGTGCCAATTCCTTCTCCGCAGACAATATATACTGAACGCCTTACAATTGGTGAAATTCCTTCTCTTCTCATCCAGCTGCCAAAATGCATGGCGAGATATGCAATTTCATGATCACTCAGCTTTGAACAGGCCGCCTTTTCTAAATGGCATGCAACTTTCTGAGTGATTTCAAACACTTCTGGCTGTGCTTTTTTTATAGAATCCGTCAGTTCGTTGATTATACCAATGTGATAGATGAGCCTGTAATAAGCTGGAATTAAATGCATTGTTAAGTTTTGCTCCAATGCTTTTGGTTCTTGAAAGGAAATACAAGCATATCGCTGAAAGTCCAATATCATTTGTCTGGCGATGGTGCGAATGAGATGTTCTTCTGGTTTTTTAATTAATGGAAGTTTTTGTTTTTTGGCACTGAGCCATAAGGTGCTAAGAAAATAAATCTCATCATCATGAACAATGAGACTGGCCTCTTTTTGAATCTGCGCCATGAAACGAATAGCCGCCAAGCATTCCTCTGTTTCCTGCAATGTTCGTTTTTCTTCGTTTGAAATGTGTACGGCATGCCCTAGCTTCATCCGCTTGAAGTAAAAAAAGAGATCCAAAGAGAGCTGATCCAGCATCTCATCTGCAAATTCAAGCTTAAGTTCTTGTTCTGACTGCTGGAGGAGATGGTGTACCCGTTTGGATGAAATAGGTCCCTTTAACCAAAACGACGGAAACGTTTTTTCGTTTTTGATCATTGTGCGAATGAGATGTATATAAGGTTTGAGTGCCAATCGAATGGCCCTTTCGTCTCCTGAAATGACATAGCCGCTTGCTGCCTGATAGCGGAGTGTGATCTCCTGCTTTGAAAGCGCTTCTTTTAGCTGTTTCATATCCTCAAGCAATGTATTTCGGCTCACCTTTGTCATCTTCATAAAATCATCAATTCTTAGGCAATGCTCGCTGCATGCAATGGATAAAAGCAAGATAGCCCTTCGTTCCTTTACACATGGTTCATAATCGTGACCAACAAGAATGGTATCAGCTTTTTGAATAATGATTTCTTTTTCATGAGGATTTAAATAATAGCCACGTTGGCCTTTTCGCTGCACACCACTAAGCTGATGAGTTTCCAGCCAGCTGTTCATTCGCTTAATTTCAGCGTAAACGGTTCGAGTCGAGACATTCATTCGATTCTGTAAATCTTCTATTGATAGATAAGATGTCGTATGAAGCAGCATAGATAGTAACGTCGTGCCCCGTTTGGTTAAGTACAGTTGGAATTCCTCCTTTCTTCCCCTTTGGTTATAAGTCTAATCAACTCACATGCATCAAAGAAGTCCAAATGTCTTCAGCACGTGCTGTGCAGCGATTGTGTGCTCTTTTCATAAGAAAAACACACCATTTGAGTGTGCTTTCAGGCTTGTATACAAAGAGTCCTTTCTCTTCTTTTACGTGTTGAGGACCAATAAACACAAAAAACCTTGAATGGTATAAAGCCAATCAAGGTTTTTTCACTTCTTATCATCTTTTATTTTTCCTATACGTGACACTTAAATTTATTTTGTGTTTAAACTAAATCCGAAATCCAAATCGTTTTCAGATGAAATACAAATACACCAATCGCCTTCTAAAGATATAAAGTAGTGGTGCTGTGGGATATCTAAAAAATAGACTAGTAACTCTTTTAAATGTTTTAATTCAAACTGGTACCCAAACTCTGTAAGGTTATCCCCTATGTAAATTACTTGTAAGTTATTATCTAAATATCTTTCATTTAATTCAGTTATAAAAAGAAGAGCATCAGAAAGTAACGATTCATTGTTTGAGCTCTTACTATGATGTTTATTGGTTTGTAACCAATCTATTTTTGAACCAGCAAAATCAAATTTTTGTTCTATTAAATCTAAATAAATTTTTGGATTTTTATGTACTTTGACATATTTAAGAAGGTCTTTTAATTCCAAATCCTTTATTAGATCTTCATCATAAGAATTCAATAAAATTAACCCCTTTTGTGTTTTTTAATGTCTTTCTTGTCAAGATCTATAAGAATTGCTGATCCGTCTCTGACAAAGCATATTCATCTTTTTGACCGATTTACATTAAATTTTCTGCCATATCAAAACTTCATTCTTCTATGTTCAATCCCTTCATCTCAATAGAATTAAATTTCAACAGAGGTATTTGTTTATTAAAAGAAGCATGGAAATAAGATTGGTGGTTCATTGTTTGAAACTTTGAGCGTGAATTTTGTGAATCGACGCTTTATCAAAATACCTCCTCACCTTTCTACTTTACCACTATTTGTGATGTTTTTAATATGAGGTCTAATCAGCATTGATTATGGACAATATAGGAGTAGTCTCTCTTGTAAACTTTCCAAGATTTCTACAGGCATTTCCCTGACGTTGATATCATCGCCTAGGAAAAAAAGCCAATTTGTTATTTCGGTTATTTCTTCTGAATGATTAACATCGATAAAAGTCTTTAAAATGGCTGTAGTTTGGTAAGGGTTCGTATAAGAAATTGACATTTTGAAAGGATGGTATTTTTTGAACTGTGCAATTGCCTTTGGACCAAGTTCAAGGACAAGGTTGATTACTTCCTCCTGCTTACTTAGTTTTTCTAAAATCTTTTTCCTGCTTAATCTCTTTTTTGTAGAGCATGGTTCTACATCTGTGAGATTGTCGACAGGGAAAATCAGTTTCTTCTCCTCCTTTAAATCAAAGCCTTCAATCAACCACAGGCTTTTTTCACGATAAAGGTTCAAAAGGTAAATAGGATAGGACTTTATCACTTTCTCCTCTCTCATGGTAATCAGTAAATATCTATCCAAAATAATCAGTTGGATTAATTTTTCTAACATGGGATGAGGGAGATCTGTCAAATCAAGCAGATCAGGATTATTCGGATTAGTCCCTTCAAATAGCAGGAGGCGATTTAAAAGAACAAGGTCATCTTGCTGGGTTTCTGAGATGAGTCCTAGTAATTTTTCAGCTAAAGACTGGCGACTCTTTAAATAAGGGAGTTGTTGGTTTCTCGTGGCCATAAAGGCAATAAAAAGAGCTTTAATCTCATTATCGGTAAAACGAACAGTTGGCAGGACAGAATTGTTCATCACAAAATATCCCCCGTCCCTTCCGACTTCTGCGACAAGCGGCATCCCCATAGCTTCAATTTCTCTGATGTCTCTAATTGCTGTCGAACGAGAGATATGAAATTCTCTCATGATTTCAGAAATTGTAAAGTTGGCGCGGTTGTTAATATACCGCATGATGGTATTAATCCGTTCAACTTTTTTCATCTGGTCCCCCTAAACAGTATCATTTTTTGACATGGTTTAAGCCTATTATATACCTATCAAGTGAAAAGAAAGAATCATTTGATTCATTTTTTGAAGAGGATGTGTAGAATATGACAGATTATATACTAGAAGAAAAAGACAGCTTTAACGTGTTAGGAATTGGAACTGAACTTAAGAGTCATTACACAGACAATGCGGGCATTACGAAGGAAAAAGCAGACTTTTGGCAAGCAGTCAAACAAGAAGGAAAGCTTGACACCTTAAAAGCCATTGCCACAAATGACTATATTTTTATCGTAAACGAAGCGGTAAATAACAAGCTGATGCATTATGTCGGGGTCATGACAGAGGAATCGTTACCAGAAGCGGACAGAGTGATTCAATTTCCTAAAGGGGAATATCTAATCGTTAAAGGGGAAGCTAAGACATCTGATGAATTGCATCATACTCTTACTGGCATTGCATTTGGCCAAGTCTTGCCTGAAGCAAAGAATTTTGCCTATGTTGGTGGACCAAACGCAGTGGTAGAGATGGGTCAGCGAAACGACTTATTACTTGGTGAGATGTGGATTCCTGTTGTACGAAAATAAGAAGAATATGGAGGGATAGAAATGGCCTATATCGTTGATTTTAAAAATGTGTCTACGATTGGTTTAGAGTCTTCACCTGTAGCAGAAGCACTTGCTGGCTTACGAGCTAATGAGGCTCGTTACTTTATGAACAAATATAAGCATGAATTTACAGTATTCCCTGCTAGCGAAAGTCAGGAGACTCTTGATTATGTAAACCGAGTGTTAAAAGAAGAACGTGAACTAGAGTTTGCAGCCAAACCTTTAGAAACGGCAAGTTTTCAAGTGGAAAATATCAAATGGACCTACGTCTTTTATGAGGATGGTCTTGCAATTAACGTCCTTTATACATTGGATGACCCGAAAAAACGTGCTGTTGGTTTTAAGCTTTCTGAAGGTATGGAAGTACCAAAGGAATTAGAAGGAAAATTTAAATTTGCTAAGCAGAAGTCTAAACTAGCTGGAACGATTCGTGGGTCATTTTTTAAAATTAAAGGGGAATATTGAACTCGAATTTGTGAATCTGATGAAACAAATAAATTAAAATTATTTCCCCCTTCTAAACAGAGCAGCATTCTCTATGCATTATTAGAGGATGTTTTTCTGTTTATTGTACCCACTTCATTTTCTTATGAAGAAGTTATACGATGAGGTCCCGATCCCCTTTTGGTCGTTTTTTTTTTAATTTGAAGTCCAATAACACAAAAAGACTTGAAAGGCATTAAGCCAATCAAGTTTTTTGCGTAATCTCATTAAAAACGAACTAATTTGAATTCATCTTTGAAAGAAAGCCTTGAAAAATTACTTTTACTAGTGAATTCTCAGTAGTAGCCACTACATGATTTACACGTTCTAAAATTTGAGGATGCTTCATGCCTTCTTCAATTGGGAAGCTTCTCAATGTATCAATACAAATCTCAAATAATTCTTTATCATTAGTATTCAACAAATCTATTAAAATATTTAGCTCATATTCATTGCACTCATTATCCAGGCAATAAGCAATTTTACGCTGCCACTCTATTGGTTTATTAAGCATCTGATTTGATAGTTCTTCCCAGTCATTTAGGCTAAAATCAGAGAGTATCTCACTAGCAATCAAACACCCGCCATCATACCATGAATCTACTGTTGTATCAGCAGATAAAAGATTATCTAATTCTCTAAACATATAGAGTCCCCTAATTATGAAATTACTCTGAGAACACATTCTCGAGTACCTTCAGCCTCAAAAATTGATCAAAAACGAGTAAAACTGAAGAAACTAGCGATGTTAATTTGTTAGTAAATAAGTACCTACTATTTTATTTCCACCAGTTGGATGTAATTTCTTTCAAATGAAATTCTATAAAATCAATCACTTTGGTATAGTCATCCGAGCTGAATTCCTCAATAGGATTGTCCCAATCTGTATTTTTAACTATTAGAACAAGGTAGTTACCATCAGAAGATAAATCAGGATACCACCCTAAATCCAATGTTATTGATGATTTCTCATGATAAAGTTGTAATAAACTTTCAGTGAACATAAACCATCTATCATCTTCTGCTTCTAACTTTTTAGGGTCAATTTCCCTGAAATTATTATAACGTATAATCCAACCTTCAGTTATTCTTAAAGGATGAATGTTGAATACAGGGACTTCGAGTTTTATATTTATTCTCATTATTCTCCAATTTATTCATAAATTTGATAGTAATTTAGGTCCTAATTTATTATTTAGCCTATAAATTATCAATTAAAATTGTCTTTAATCATTCTACTAATTTCAATACTTAGTTGCTCAACTATTTTCAGAGGTTGCTTTTGTCAATTGGCCAATCTATATTTTTCAAAAACCTTCCTTAACACCTCGCTAATAGTTTTCTTATCCTGAGGATACTCTGTAATGTACGTGTTACAGGCTTGCTCAAGATAATAGTAGAATGTTTGATAATCAACAATAACCTCATCATCATGAAGTGCAAATAGTACTCCATGAAAGGGCTCCTCGTCGGGTTCCAGATCATTTGGAAATGTGCAATCCACATCGTTAATTCCATAACCTACTCCCGTAGATAAATGCTGAACAATATTTACAAAGCTATCATCAGTAATGGCATTGAAAAAAGCCACCACAGGAAAGTGTTCATCTTTTAACATTTGAGTTTCTAAAATTTTTTTTAACATACTATCTGAATCCTCCTACCTATAATTCAGGATAAAACGAGGTCACTGCCCCATCCTTATCTGTATAACCTCTCCATTTTATACCTTGTCCATCATAACCTTCCCATTCTCTCCCTAAAACACCTTTTGAAGAAGCATTATTTACAGCTTCTTTTCCTCGTTTAATAAAATCTTCATCAGAAATTAACTTAGGATCATAAACAGTTTTATCAAATGGCTTTGCTTTCCATCCAATTTTTTGACCTGTTTTAGCATCTAAAGAAGGAACTTGGTAAGTTATTTTTTCCACTCCTGGCAAAGCATCATGCTTCTTAACATTTAATATATTTACATCATTTTTCATAAATTCATCTTTGTTATGCGCCCCACCAATTCCTCTTCTCCTTGGAACATTGGGATCAACTTTTCTTATATGATCTTCTAAGCTAGATGAGAACTTAACTTTTTCCCTACCCGTAATTCCCATCTTCCCCCGAAAGCCTTTCGCCCCAAACGGCAAAAGCATCCCCAGAGCCGCATTCATACTCGCTTCCTGCTGTTCTTTTGAGATCTTGTTTCCAAACATGTCTCGGCCTGTAATTGCTTCGCTGAAGCCGTTGGTGGCGGTGAGTCCATATAAACCTTTTTGCGATGTTTTCAGGGCGTCAAAGGATTTTTGTGATGTCTTATAGATTTCAACTGCCCTGACTGCGGCTGATGTGGCTTGGGTCGTTTTATAGACTGCTTTCCCGCCTTTGAAAATGCGTCCTGCCCAGCCGACGATAGGGATGTAGCCGGCTGCAGCCATTCCTCCTGCAGCGACTCGCTGGCCTGCGGTGAGTTCCTCCCCTGTGATTGGATCGACGCCTGTTGCGGCACGTTTTGCATCGTTCACGCCAGTCAGTTCATTCACGATATTCCCGCCATAATCGAGGGCTTTTTCATACCAAGGACGGTTGGCGAGCGCTTCTTGTTCCTTCGCAATCTTTCGGGCTTCTTCTTGTTCTTTTTTGATTTTCAGATATTCAGAAGTTTGCTTCTCAATATCGCTCTTTGCCTTGTAGATTTCGCTATTTTGATACGCTTTCTTGTCAAAATTCATAGGCGAAATCGCTTTTCCGTCATTTGTCGCATTGATCATTTCAGCGTACAATGCCATTGTAGCTTGCTGCTCCGTCTCTGACAAAGCATATTCATCTTTTAAATTTTGATCAAGCTCTCTTAGTTCTTTGACCGTCTTTTTTCGTTCATCTTCCGCATCTTCTATTTTTTCATCAAAGGTTTGGCTATCAAATACCTCTAGGGAAATGAGGTCATCAATGTCTTGAAAAATCGTTTTGAGTGCCTTTTTTTGATCCTTTACAATGCTTTTGGCGTTTTTGATGCCCATATGTACTGCGTTGTCTAAAAAGTGTTCTTCTATAAAGGTATCGCCGCCAAAGCTCGTATCATCCAGTGTCCCAGAAACACCTTCATGAAAGGCTTTTTGTTTATCAATGAAGCTGATAAACATGTCTACATTTCCAGCAAGCTCTTTATAGAAACTTTTAATATTATCGGCTCCTTTCCCAGTGAAATCATCACCGAGATTGGCAACACCTTGTAATGACTTTTTTAAATCTACCATTTGTTCGCGGAGTTCCTGATAGTGTTTTGCCCTTGTATCCATAGCACTTGTTAGTGCTTTTGCATCAAGTATCTTCCCCAGCAGAATTCACTCCTTCCTATTCATTGACAAGGTCAATTTTACCAATACAAAGTTTGTTATTAAATAGGAATTAAGACACAAAAACAGTACTTATTATGTAAATGAACAATGTTTCAATAGAATACTTTAGCTCCACTTTTGTCAGTAATAATTATGATGCGATATTTAGAACATCTTTTAAATAAATATTTTTTAAGCTACTTCATTATAAAATTGTTATAGAGCACTTCCATGGTAAGGAAGATGTCACTAGTCGAGGTAATCCATACATGAATTAGGAATGCACTTAGAAAAAGCACACCCGCATCAGTGTACTTTTTACGATTTAGACTTCAGCAATTGCAGCTCTTGCTCCATGATATCTGCTGCTTCAGTTATAAATTGAATAATTAAATCTAATTCTTCTGGTTTGTATTCATTTGTGAGTTCCTTCGTTGATGTTGATAAGGATCGAAAGAGTTCTTTTACCTGTGATTTCCCCGCTGTTAGAGGAACAATGATGACTCTTCGTTTGTCTTTTGGGTCCTTTTCTCTTTTGGCGTAGCCCGCTTTTTCAAGCCGATCAATAAGAGCTGTGACCGCACCTGAGCTAAGACCTGTTTTTTCACTTAATTCTCCTGCTGTGAGAGGACCGAGTTCGTTTAATAAATCGGCGGATTTGAGATCTGTTGGAAAAAGGCCGAGCGATTGAGCGGCCGCTTGGTGGAACAAGACGGTTCGTGTGGCGAGGCGCCTCATTGTATGGATGATCTGGGCTGCTCTGTCTTCAGCCTCGTTCTTTATTGACAACTTGTTCTCCTCCCTTTAAAATCAATTTATCTTGATCATCAAGATAAATGTTCTCTTACTTTATGGTTAAGTTGATCATAGCAAAAATAATGAGAGAACGTAAGCAGGAGGTAAATGAAATGAATCAGGTGGATAAAGGCAAGGCATCCACTCGCTTTGTTGTCATCGGTTTGCTGTTAGGGATTTTTATGGCAGCGATGGACAATACCATTGTTGCAACAGCAATGGGAAGCATCGTAGCAGATTTAGGCAGTTTTGATAAATTTGCTTGGGTGACGGCTTCTTATATGGTGGCAGTGATGGCGGGAATGCCTATTTACGGAAAGCTTTCTGATATGTATGGTCGAAAGCGTTTTTTTCTGTTTGGACTTATTTTCTTTTTAATTGGATCAGCGCTGTGCGGTATCGCACAAACGATGGATCAGCTCATTATTTACCGAGCCATTCAAGGGCTTGGGGGCGGTGCACTTCTTCCGATCGCATTTACGATTATCTTCGACATCTTCCCGCCTGAAAAGCGCGGAAAAATGTCTGGTATGTTTGGAGCAGTCTTTGGTTTATCAAGTGTACTCGGACCGCTTTTAGGTGCTATTATTACGGATTCGATCGGCTGGCATTGGGTTTTCTATATTAATGTGCCAATTGGTATTGTCAGTGTCTTCTTGATCGCTAGATACTATCAGGAATCGCTTGAACATCGTAAGCAGAAAATCGACTGGTCAGGTGCTATTACACTTGTCGTTGCGGTTGTCAGCTTAATGTTCGCGCTTGAGCTTGGCGGTAAATCTTATGCTTGGGATTCGGTGCAAATCCTCACACTTTTTGCTGTGTTTCTTGTGTTCGGTACGATCTTCTTTATTGTTGAGCGTAAGGCTGAAGAGCCAATTATCTCATTTTGGATGTTTAAAAATCGATTATTTGCAACATCTCAAATTTTGGCGTTTTTATATGGCGGGACATTTATTATTCTTGCTGTCTTTATTCCTATTTTCGTGCAGGCGGTGTACGGTGAATCTGCGACAAGTGCAGGGTTCATTTTAACACCGATGATGATTGGATCAGTCATTGGCAGTATGATTGGCGGAACGATGCAGACGAAAGTGCCTTTCAGACGTCTTATGACTATTTCTGTCATTTCATTTTTCGCTGGGATGCTGCTGCTTGCCAATATGTCACCAGATACAGCAAGACTGTGGCTCACACTCTTTATGATGATATCAGGCTTTGGCGTCGGGTTCAGCTTCTCCCTTCTGCCGTCAGCTTCAATGAATGATCTTGAGCCGCGTTACCGAGGCAGTGCAAACTCGACCAATTCATTTATGAGATCACTTGGAATGACGCTCGGTGTTACAATTTTCGGAACGATTCAAACCAATGTGCTGACAAATCGTTTAGCTGATGCCTTTAGCGGAATGAAAGGAGCCCCTTCTCAAATAAGCGATCCACAGGCTATTTTCCAAGAAGGTGCCCGCTCACAAATTCCGACTGATATTTTAAATAAAGTCATCGATGCGATGTCACAAAGTATTACGTACGTATTTTTGCTTGCATTATTCCCGATTGCACTTGCGGCGATTACGGTCGTATTTATGGGAAATGCACGGGTACGCACATCTAATGAAATGAAGGAAAACGAATAATGTGAAAAAGCAGAGCGATAGCGGCTCTGCTTTTTTTCTTATTGATATAACGGATGGGCTTTGCCCTCACTGCCAACGATTCGTATTTTCGATTGGACCATGTCTTTCGCTGCTTGTTTTGCTTTTTGTAAATACATACGCGGATCTAAGCTTTCAGGTTCGTTTGAGAAATGATCACGTATCGCTTCGGAATATGCATTTTTCAGTTCAGTTGAGACATTCACCTTTGCCATTCCAAGTGCAACGCATCGCTTGACATCCTCATCTGGTACAGCGGAACCACCGTGCAGGACAAGTGGTACATCGACCAACGCTGCAATTTGTTCAATGCGGGCAAAGTCAATATTCGGCACCCCTTTATAAATGCCATGGGCAGTACCAATCGCAGGCGCTAAAGTAGGCACCCTAGTTTCTTCTACAAATTGACGGCATTCTGATGGAACGGCTTTTTCAGCATCTTTTTCATCGACGACGATATCATCTTCTACGCCGCCTACCTTGCCTAGCTCTGCTTCGACATTCACACCGACTTTTAAGGCAAGATCCACGACTTCTTTTGTGCGGCGTACATTTTCTTCATATGAATGCATAGATGCATCGATCATAACGGATGTATATCCGGCCCTGATACAGGTGAGAATCACATCAAAGTCTGTGCAGTGATCCAGGTGAAGACCGATTGGGATTTGATATTGATCAGCCGCCGCCTTCACTGTATCTGCAATTGCTTTTGCTCCAAGAGATTGAACCGTTCCAACCGTTGTTTGCAAAATCACAGGTGACTTTAATTCTGCAGCAGTTTCGAGCACCCAATAGATACTGTCAAAGGAGTGTACATTGAATGCCACAATTCCGTATTTTTCTTTTTTCGCAGCCTCAAGCATTGGTGTTGTTGAAAGTAAAGGCATGATCAAACATCCTCTCTAGTTAAAATATCCGTTTCTAATACAGCAAGCATGTCTTCATTTGTTCTTGTTTCCAGCAGTTTTTGACGTTTCGTTTCATCCATTAAGCCTCGTGAAAGGGCTGAAAGAGCTTTTAAATGAGTCGTCCCTGCTTCACTTTTAGGGATCAGTAAGGATAAGAAGAAAAAGCAAGGCTTCCCATCAAAAGCGTCCCATTCAATTCCTGTTTCCGTGCGGACGATCACAAGTGCTGGTTTCGTGATGGCTTCTGTTTGTGTATGCGGAATGGCAAATCCATCTTGAAATCCGGTTGTACTAAGTGCTTCCCTTTCCGCTAAGCCTTTTTTGACATCCTCTGGTGAGGTGCAAATACCTGCTTTGTAGGCAATGTCAGCAATGGCTGCGAACACGCCAGCCTGTGAAGAAGCTGTTTCGTGAAGATTCATATAGATATGTTCCATCATTTCTCCTCCTCCGTTTTAAACTGCGGGGTTGTCTATTTTTTTACGGTAAAGTCCGTAGAGAATCGCACCTACTAGTGAGCCGATTAGTATGGAAAGCACCCATTGGAATGCACCTGTGACAACTGGAAGAACAAGGAATCCACCATGCGGAGCTGGAACCTGTACGCCAAACAAATATGTCAATATAGCAGAGATGGCAGAGCCAAACATGATAATTGGCAGGACAACGACCGGGTTTTTGGCCGCAAATGGGATGGCTCCTTCTGTAATATGTGTCGCTCCTAGAATATAGTTGATTGCCCCTGCATTTCGTTCTTGTGGCGTGAAATGTTTTCGGAAAATCGTTGTGGCAATCGCAATGATAAGCGGCGGTGTGATACATGCTGCTGACACACCTGCCATGAAGTAAAGGTTACCTTCTGCAAGTAAAGCCGTTCCTGTGACATAGGCTGCTTTGTTAAAGGGTCCGCCCATATCAAATCCACACATTGCTCCAACAATTAAGCCTAAAAGCAGCGGATTTGTGGATTGTACAGATGAAAGAAAGTCCATTAAGGAATTATTTAGCCCTGTAATTGGAACTAACAACGGGGTCATGACAGCCCCAATTAAGAAAATACCGATGACAGGATAGATGAAGATTGATTTTAATCCATCAAGTGATGCTGGTAATTTTTGAAGCAAGAATTGAAGCAATAAAATGATATATCCTGCTGCAAAACCTGCGATAATACCACCTAAGAATCCAGCACCTCCATCATTTGCAAGGAGACCACCTATAAATCCGACGACCATCCCTGGGCGTTTTGCGATCGAATCAGCGATAAATGCTGCTAAAATTGGTACCATTAAGCTGAAGCCAAGTCCTCCAATGCTTTTCAAATAGGCAGCAAACGGATGATACGTTTCGTGCTTAGGATCAGCAGAGTAGATACCAAATAAGAAAGAAAGGGCAATTAAGACCCCGCCTCCAACGACAAATGGCAGCATGTGTGATACACCATTCATTAAGTGCTTATAGATGGTGTGTATCCATTTATTTGCCGACTTTTGTTGAGAGGATGAAGGAGCAGATGGTTTTTCTGTTCCAGAAGCTCTTCCTTTCACTTGATGAACGGGAGCATCTCCATTTATAATGCTCTGGATCAGCTCAGCCGGCGTGCGAATGCCTTTGGCTACAGGCACTTCAATCAGTGGTTTGCCGTGAAAACGATCTGTATTTACATCTTTGTCAGCTGCCACAATGACCCCATCTGCTTCCATAATGTCTTGATCAGTTAAAGCGTTTTCAATTCCTACTTGACCATGCGTTTCGACTTTAATGTCGACCCCTAGCTGCTCAGCAGCGATTTTTAATGCTTCAGCTGCCATAAATGTGTGTGCAATACCTGTTGGACAGCCGGTTGCAGCGACAATTTTTTTACGGCTCATGTGTTATTCCCCCTTATATCTTCTGAATGTGTACTTGCTCAATCAATGAATCAATATCTTGTAAATCACTTAAGCCTTTTGAAAACGCAGTGGATGCTCCCGTTGCAATGCCGTAGCGTAAGCATTCTTCAGGTGAATGTTCTTCAAGGTGTTTACTAAGAAAAGCTGCGAGCATCGCATCTCCAGAACAAGCTGTGTTTACGACAGTGCCTGTTGGTGCGTTTCCTTTAAACACTGCGTCCTTCGTAATGAATAAAGCCCCTTCTCCCCCGCGGGAAATAAGCACTTGCTCTGCACCCATCTCAATGAGCTTCTCTCCTGATTGAATGAGTTCTTTTTCTGACAAAGGATGTGTTTTGCCGAAAAAAGCTGCAATTTCTTCTTCATTCGGTTTTAATAAATACGGCTTGTATTGAAGCGTCTCAAGAACAGCTGCTGAGCTTGTGTCTAAAATGAACTTGACCTTCTGTTGATGACAAATAGCTGCTACTTCTGAAAAGATGCTGGCAGGAACGCCTTTTGGCAGACTGCCTGACATGATGAGGATGCCTCCCTGCGGGATAGCCGCAATTTTCTCACGAAAGGCGTGAAGCGCTTTTTCTTCAATCGCTGGGCCTTGATTCACGAGCTTGTATTCTTCTGTCGTATTAATAAAAACATTAATGCGTGTAATGCCTTCAACCGAGATAAAATCGGTCTGAATGGAGAGATCCTTTAAAGATTGTTCAATATAAGAGCCTGAAAATCCAGCAATAAATCCTAGTGCAGTGCTGGTGAAGCCATATTTCTTTAGCATAATTGACACGTTCACGCCTTTTCCATTCGGCTGATAATCTTCATCTTCTGTGCGATTGACTGCATTTGCCCGCATTTCTTTTAATGCAATATATAGGTCAATAGCAGGATTTAAGGTGCAGGTATAAATCAATTGGTTTCACCTTCTTTCTTTTCTCTAAAGAAAGTATCTCATACGATTCAGTGAAAATGTTTTCAGAATGTGTAAAGGTTTTCATGAGAAAAAGCCTTCCAGATCAAAGTCTCGAAGGCTTTCTTATTGGTTATTTCATTCGGATCACATAGGCGTCAAGTAAAATACGGGCAATGACATGAAGAGACAGGCGGGATCTGACTTCATAATCTGGGAAGAAAGATTGTTCCCCTTTATATCCGACTAGTGTCATATCTGATATTTTGCTTAATGTAGAATCTATTCTTGTCGTCACCGTAATGGTTGTGACTTGCTTCATACTGAGGTTTTGACACGCTTCAACAAGCTCAGCTGTTTCGCCATTTAATGAAACAAAGATGGCAAGCTCACTTTTTTCAATGTCTCGCGATTTCAGCCGAATGATATTCGGATCGTCGTGTACTTCACATGTTTTCCCGATGAGCTGTAATTTGATGGTCATTTCTTTGGCGATCATCTCTGAGAAGCCTCTGCCGAAAATATAAATTTTGTCTGCATTATGTATTTTTTGAACGGCATCTTCAATTTGTCCAATACTTTGCAGCTGTATCGTTTTTAAAACCTCTTCTTCATTTTTCCGAATTGCTAGTTTGATGTCTTCATCAATATTTTTGAGCTGGTCGCTTGCATCTGTCATTTTCTTTTCTTGTTTCAATCGATATTTAAAGGATGTATAGCCGTTATAGCCAATTTTTTTCATCAGTCTGACAATCGTGGCCGTTGATACATTGGCTCTTTCGCTTAAAGTGACAATGGATAAGGTGGAGATATCCTCTAAATGCTGGTGAATATAATTGAGTAAATATCGTTCTGTTTCACTTAACGTTTGATATACATCACTTGGGATGTTAAATAATGATTCATTCAAATCGATTCCCCCTTATTCATTTCATACTATAATTAAATGCCCAATAAAAACAAGATGATTCTTTTGTCATGTATTTAGATGAAAGGCGAAAATGAG
The DNA here is from genome assembly GCF_038629965.1 of Bacillus sp. FSL L8-0654. Taxonomy (NCBI): domain Bacteria; kingdom Bacillati; phylum Bacillota; class Bacilli; order Caryophanales; family Bacillaceae; genus Bacillus; species Bacillus sp. FSL L8-0654. Next base: position 1,800,083 of record NZ_CP152026.1, read on the forward strand.
TGAAATTTTATTTTTGACATAAACTAAAGAAAAGTTGTGTCTATGTGAAAGGAGCTGATCCGTATGCTTCATCTTTTGTTTTATCTGATCCTTCTCTATGTCGTTTATGTCTTTTTGACCGCATTTGTTTTGTTTTATTTACCGATCCAAAAAACATGCAAAGAACATTGTATCTATAAAGCTTCTTCGATCTCAGGAGACGATCAGGGCACAAATCAAGTGATGCTTCTTGACGATGGATTTGTGTCCGGTCAGGCCAGAATCCAAATGATTCGTGAGGCAAAGAGGAAGATCCGCCTTAGTTATTATTCCATCCAAAAGGGGAAAACAGCCGAATGGGTACTAGGTGCTTTAATTGAAGCTGCTGATCGAGGGGTGAAAGTTCAGCTGCTTTTAGACGGCATCTGCCACAGTTTGCGTGGACCGCTAAAAGATTTACGATATGCCGTGGCAAATCACCCGAACATGGCCATTCGTTTTTATGAGCCCTTTCGGTTATTTAAGCCATGGACGTGGCATAACCGCCTTCATGATAAGCTGCTGCTGGCAGATGGCCGAGTGGCTGTGATGGGCGGAAGAAATATCGGTGATAAATACTTTGCAGATCAGCCCCCTAAAGATTTTGCATTTGACCGCGATGTGCTGCTTTATAACGACAAAAAAGGAAAAGTATTAGATGAAATGGAGCAATACTTCGTTTATTTATGGAATCATGACTTTACGAAAAGAACAAAAGCAGTGTTCTCTAAACAAAAAGCAAAGAAAGGCTTAAAACTAAGAAAGAAACTGCTTAGATCCTATCAGGAGGCAGTGCATGCGAAAGAACCTTTTGTGATGTCGTCCTTTAATTGGGCAGCAGATGGCACCTCAGTAAAGCAGATTGCATTTTTTACAAATCCTGTGGAGCGCTTCAATAAGCGTCCTCTTGTGCTCAAAAAACTAAACGATCTAGCTCACCGGGCAAAGCGTTCTGTGCTCATACAGACGCCTTATGTCATCCCGACACGACCCATGAAAGACGGCCTCACTCCCTTAGCCAGCGGGATTCAAACGACAGTTGTCACGAATTCTCTCACAGCGACGCCAAATCCGTTAGCTTTTGCAGGTTACTTAAGCACGAAAAAGGAACTGATGAAAACAGGCGTTCATTTGTACGAATATGAAGGTCCGTATTCCATTCATGCGAAATCAATGGTCATTGATGATTATTTAAGTATTATTGGCACATATAATTTAGATGCGAGGTCTAGTTTTTTAAATACAGAGTCAATTTTGGTCATTGATAGTGCCCCTTTTGCGCTATCACTTACTCAGGCAATAGAACGTAAAATTTCCTATAGTATACTTGTCGCGAAGGACAAAGCAGCCTATAAAGCGGAGTCCTATGGGCAGAAAAAAAAGCCTTTGATGAAAAGGCTCCTTTTAAATGGTTTATCCGCGATAACTGTTCTATGGCGGCGGTTGATCTAAAGGGCAGCTTACTCTTGTGGCAGCCCTTTTTCTTCTGATTGATCCTCTTCTGCTGACTCCAATTTGGTCAATTTAAACACTAGGATCCCCGCAACAATTACAATGACACCTAATAGTTTTGCGGGAGAAAATTCCACTTTCTCTAACCCAAGCCAGCCAAGCGAATCGAACAAAAGCGCAGAACCGAGCTGTGAAATCAGGACAATCGAGATTCCATAAGTCGGACCAAGACGTTTGATACTTTGAACGAGGCAGATGACCACCCCTACTCCAATGGCTCCGCTCATCCAGTACCACGCTTCCATATGTCTTAATTGAAACATGCCGGTTCCTTCTAGCAAAAGACCCATCAAAAGTGAAGCAATAAAGCCCATACCTAGAACGAGAGTGGTCGTTGACCAAGAGCCTGTCTGCTCATTGACCTTACTGTTAAAAATGGTTTGTAAGCTGACGAGTGCGCCAGCCGTGATGGCTAATCCTATTCCTATGATCATGTCTGAATCCCTTCATTTCTTCTATTCATAAATGTTTCGCTCCGCTATTTCTAAGAGTCCTTCCCGGTCAAGAATCGTAATCTTCCCTCTTCGCCTCTCTATCAGCCCTTTTTCACAAAATTGCTGAATCACCCGGTTAATATGACGGTAGCTTGTACCAATTAAGCTCGCCGCATCAGTAAGACGCAGTGCGCTCGCGCTGTTATCCCCTGTTAACACAGACAATAAGTAGCTTGCGAGTCTGACCTCTACAGGGTATAAAAGGTGGAAGCTCAAATCGTTTGATTTCGTATAAAATTTGTTTGTGATGCCCTTTAGTAAAAAGGTTAACACGCGGGGGTCATCCTTCGCATGGCGCATGAGCGCTTGATGAGAAATCCTTAGCATATGTACTTCTGTGACAGCCTCCACTGTATTGACCATATCAGTCTGCTGAACGTATTCAATATCTCCAATCGCTTCAAGAGGATGTTTAAAACAAAGAATGAAGGTCTTTCCTTCTTTTGTGGTGGTGAAAATCTTTAATTTTCCTTTTACTAACAAGTACAAGTGCTCCCTCTGATCTCCCTTTGAACAAATCAGCTCACCTTGCTCATAGCGCCATAAGCTGACGTGTGATATGAGTTTCTGATGAAAGACGTTTTCTAATTCATGTGCCTTGAGATAAGTGGAAAATAGAGATTCATCATGAAGCTCCTCCATCTGACGCCCTCCTTTATAGCTTTAAAATGATGACGCCTGCGATCATCAATAGAATTCCTGCATAATGCTGCCATTTCATTTTCTTCTTCTGTACACCAAACCATCCTTTTGCATCGATTGCAAAGGTGAAAGCAAGCTGAGCAATGAGTAAAGCAGCGATGGTCAGTGTGACACCGATCATTTGAATCGCAGTCACTTCATTGAAAATAATAATGGCTGCAAATGCGCCTCCAATTAAATACAGTGGCTTCACCTTTCGATATTCCCTGAAGTGTCCGTCACGTACGATCAGTAAAATGATCAGTGCGATCATAAAGCCGGTCAGCTGCGTGATGGTTGCCGCCTGCCATGTGCCGATATCCTGGCTGATCCTTGCGTTTGCTACGCCTTGCAGTGTAATACAAGCGCCTCCTAATAAAGCGAAAATAACACCTTTCATTCGTTCAAATGCTCCTTCTTTTTCAGTCTAGTTCCATTAAAAGATAGATGCCCTGATGTTGAAAAGGACATATGTCCCACTTTGCGTATTATATCAGAAACTTTTTCTTTTACAGTTGCATCGTTTTAGATTTTTCACAGTGGGTACAGTTTTATATCACCTGAAAACAGAATATTGAATGGAATCACATATAAAAAGGAGACATGTCAGAATGAGAAATCAAGAGAAACATTTTATTAACGGAGAATGGATCGCATCAACAGGAAACGAAACGACGGAAGTCATCAATCCTGCTACAGAGGAAGTCATTGGCACCATTAGTTTAGGAACAAAAGAAGATTTAGATAAGGCAGTCAAAGCTGCTCGTGCCGCCTTCCCTTCTTTCTCAAAAACATCTCGAAATGAACGCGTAAAGATGCTGGAAAACATTGTGCGTGGCTACGAAAAGCGTAAGGATGAACTAATTGAAGTCATGACACAAGAGCTCGGTGCACCGCTGAAAGTATCGGAAGAGGTTCATTACAAAATGGGACATGAACATTTTTCTAAAGCAGCGGAAGCACTTAAATCGTATACATTTACTGAGGACCGCGGCGGGCACACTATTATAAAAGAAGCGATTGGTGTCAGCGGATTGATTACACCTTGGAATTTCCCAACAAATCAAACATCACTTAAAATCGCGGGTGCCATTGCAGCTGGCTCACCAGTTGTCTTAAAGCCTGCGGAAATTACACCTTTTGCCGCAATGATTCTTGCAGACATCATTGATGAAGCTGGCGTACCGAAAGGCGTCTTCAACCTAGTTAACGGAACTGGTGATGTCATTGGTGACGGCATTAGCTCACACCCTGATATTGACTTTGTTTCATTTACGGGATCAGGTGCTGTCGGCTCTAAAATAATGGAAAATGCTGCAGACAATATTAAGAAAGTGGCTCTTGAGCTCGGCGGGAAATCCCCTCTTATCGTCTTAGATGATGCAGATGTGGATGAGGCAGCCGAAACAGCCGTTCATCATATTGCGATGAATACAGGTCAAGTGTGTTCCGCAGCTACACGTGTGCTGATTCCAGAATCAATGAAAGACGCATTTGAAAAAGCGCTGCTGAATGCCCTGCCGAAGTTTACAGTTGGTGATCCGAGAGAAGATCACGCCACTGGCCCGCTTGTCTCCAAAAAGCAATGGGATACCGTGCAGTCTTATATTGAAAAAGGAATTGAAGAAGGTGCTCACCTGCTTGCTGGGGGAACTGGTAAGCCGGACGGACTAGACAAAGGATATTTCGCCAAGCATACTATTTTCACAAATGTGAAAAATGATATGACCATTGCGCAAGAGGAAATATTCGGACCCGTCATGAGTGTGATCACATATCAAGACTTGGATCATGCCCTTGAGATTGCCAATGATACAGTGTACGGTCTTGCTGGCTATGTGGTTGGAAAAGATGAAAAAACACTAAAATATGTAGCTGAACATATTCGTGCCGGTCAAATTACCATTAACAACGCCGAAACAGATTACTTTGCCCCGTTTGGCGGCTTTAAGCAATCTGGTATCGGAAGAGAATGGGGAGACTTTGGGATCGAGGAATATTTAGAAGTGAAAGCTGTGATGGGACTTCCAACAGCATAATTTGAAAAAGGAGAAAAACTCTAAGGTTTTTCTCCTTTTTTCATGATAGAAAGAATCTGCCCCCTGCTCCCCTACTTATCCATCATGATTTTATATTTTTCGACCTTTGCTTTAGGAGGAAACGATTCTTGTAACTCATCAAACCAAACCTCAATCGTTTGACCCTGTGACAGCTCTTTAGAATCTACTTTTGTTAAATCCATAACGATGAGATCATTTTTATACTTTTCAATAAGAAGATGGGTTTTCAATGAATCATCGCTTTTTAATGGCGTTTTATTGTTTATAAGAAGTAAATTCGTCTCCCCTTTTCTTAGCAGGATGCCTTTTTTTGAAAAAGATGCTGTTGTTTTATTCTGATTGTATGAATCTTTTATATTGTCCTTTGGAGAATTGCACGCTACTAATAAAATGAGAAAAATCAAGATGACAAGCCGAAAACATTTTATATTTTTAAACTTTATCTGCATCAACTTTCATACACCCCTTTTCAATCCCTTACGATCGCTTCTTCATTCAAAACGGCCCATTTTTCTTAAGGTGCTTTATACAGTTAAGCGATTGACCTTCAAGTTCTGTCACTTTGCAAAGGTATTAGAAATCTTAATCATGACAATCAATATTATATATTTTACTTAATGGCAAACTTTCGGTAAAGTTCAAATTGAACCTATATATATAATTCCTATCGAATTAATCTATGTTTATATACCTTGTGAGGTGGATATCGTTGCAACTTCATGTATTGAACAGTCCGTTTAGTCAGGAGCAGGCAGAACTGCTTAATCAGCTGCTTCCGACTTTAACAGATCAGCAAAAAATTTGGCTTACCGGTTATTTATCAGCACAGGCAGCTTTAGCCGGATCAGAAAATACTGCCCTAGCCCCTTCTCTTTCTGCCGCAGCACCAGCGCAGCCTATCAGCAAAGATGTGACCGTCCTTTATGGCTCACAAACAGGCAATTCTGAAGGGTTAGCAAAAAAGACAGCGCAGCATCTTGAAGAGAAAGGTTTTCAAGTGACGCTCTCTTCTATGTCAGATTTTAAACCAAATAGTCTGAAAAAAATAAACAATTTACTGATTATCGTCAGCACACATGGCGAGGGAGATCCGCCTGATAATGCCCTTTCTTTCCATGAATATGTTCACGGCAGACGTGCACCAAAGCTTGATCATTTAAGCTTTTCTGTCCTATCACTTGGTGACAGCTCTTACGAATTCTTCTGTCAAACAGGTAAAGAATTTGATGAGCGCTTAAAAGAGCTTGGCGGAACGCGTCTTTTCGATCGAGTGGACTGTGATCTTGATTATGATGAGCCGTTTTCTGAATGGCTTCAAGGGGTGGCATCTTCACTTAGCGAAGGCGGAGCCGCAGCAGCCCCGCAGGAATCAGCTGAAGCAAACACTCAAACGGCTGCATCTGAATACTCAAGAACAAATCCTTTTTATGCTGAAGTGCTTGAAAATATCAATCTAAATGGCCGCGGTTCTAACAAAGAAACCCGTCATTTGGAGCTTTCTCTTGAAGGATCAGGACTTGTTTATGAGCCGGGTGACAGCCTTGGTATTTATCCAACAAATGATCCTGCGCTTGTTGATGAATTGATCACAACATGCGGATGGAATGCAGAGGAAGCCGTAACCGTTCATAAAAACGGCGACACGCTTCCTTTAAAAGAAGCACTTACCTCTCATTTTGAGATTACCGTATTGACAAAACCTCTTCTTCAAAAGATGGCGTCCTTTACAAAAAGCGAAGCCTTGCAGGCCCTTTTAGAAGAAGGAAACGAAGAAAAGTTAAAAGCATATATAGCAGGAAGAGATTTAGTAGATGCTGCTCGTGATTTCGGTCCTTTTGAAGGAACAGCGGCAGATTTCACTGCCATTTTAAGAAAAATTCCGGCTCGCCTTTATTCCATTGCAAGCAGCCTGAAAGCAAATGAAGAAGAAGTTCATTTGACGATCGGTGCTGTGAGATATGATGCTCACGGAAGAGAACGTCAAGGTGTCTGCTCAATCTTATGTGCGGAGCGCTTAGAGCCAGGTGATAAGCTGCCTGTTTATATCCAGCACAATCAAAACTTTAAGCTTCCTGAAAACCCTGAAGCACCGATCATTATGGTAGGACCAGGCACAGGCATCGCCCCTTTCCGTTCCTTTATGCAGGAGCGCGAGGAAGTCGGTGCAGACGGAAAGTCATGGTTGTTCTTCGGTGATCAGCACTTTGTGACGGATTTCTTATATCAAACCGAATGGCAAAAGTGGTTAAAAGATGGTGTGTTAACGAAAATGGATGTGGCTTTTTCAAGAGATTCAGAGGAAAAAGTATATGTCCAGCACCAAATGAAGAAACAAAGTAAAGAATTATTCGAATGGCTGGAGCAAGGTGCCTATGTATATGTCTGCGGAGATGAAAAACATATGGCGCATGATGTTCATAATACCCTTCTATCAATCATCCAAGAAGAAGGTGCGATGAGCAAAGAGAAAGCTGAAAGCTATCTAGCCAACTTGCAGCAGCAAAAACGCTATCAGCGTGACGTATATTGATTGAATGCTTGAAAGAAAGGAGCTTTTACTTACATGGTGAAGACAGCATTAACAGTGCCGGATGGACCTCCGAGCGACGTAGAGGAAATCAAAGAAAAAAGTGATTATTTACGGGGTACTTTAAAAGAAGTGATGCTTGATCCGATTTCAGCAGGTATTCCTGATGATGACAACCGTCTGATGAAGCATCACGGCAGTTATTTACAGGATGATCGTGACCTGAGAAATGAACGGCAAAAACAAAAGCTTGAGCCTGCCTATCAATTTATGCTGCGCGTCCGCCTGCCTGGAGGAATTGCTACATCCAAACAGTGGCTTGTAATGGATGAGCTTGCTCATCAATACGGAAACGGTACGTTAAAGCTGACAACTCGTGAAACCTTTCAGCTTCACGGTATTTTAAAATGGAACATGAAAAAGACCATTCAAGACATTCATTCCACTATGCTTGATACGATCGCTGCTTGCGGCGATGTGAACCGTAATGTCATGTGTACATCAAACCCCTATCAATCAGAAGTACACCATGATGTATACGAGCTCGCCAAAAAATTAAGTGATGACCTGCTTCCGCAAACAAGAGCGTACCATGAAATTTGGCTTGATGAGGAAAAGGTAGCAGCAACGCCTGATACAGAGGTTGAGCCGATGTATGGTCCGCTTTATTTGCCAAGAAAATTCAAGATTGGTGTGGCGGTCCCTCCTGCTAACGATATTGATGTGTTTTCGCAGGATTTAGGCTTCATTGCGATTATTGAAAATGATCAATTGGTCGGTTTTAATGTCGCGATTGGCGGCGGAATGGGCATGACTCATGGTGATACAGCGACCTATCCTCAGCTCGCAAAAGTAATTGGCTTTTGTACACCGGAACAAGTTGTAGAGATTGCCAAACAAGTGATCACCATTCAGCGTGACTATGGAAACCGTTCGGTAAGAAAAAATGCCCGCTTTAAATATACAGTGGACCGCCTCGGTCTTGAGAATGTAAAAGAAGAGCTGGAACGCCGCCTTGGATTTACCCTATTAGATGCAAGAGATTATCACTTCGATCATAACGGTGACCGCTATGGCTGGGTAAAAGGCATCAATGGCAGATGGCATTATACGATGTTTGTAGAAGGCGGACGCATCACGGATTACGATGACTACCCGCTGATGACAGGCATTCGTGAAATCGCGAAGATTCATACAGGTGACTTCCGCTTAACAGCGAATCAAAATTTGATCATTGGAAACGTCACATCTCACAAAAAGAAACAAATCGAGCAGCTCATTGAGGAGTTTGGTTTGTCAGATGGACAGCAGCACTCTGCACTGCGCCGCAGTTCAATGGCCTGTGTTGCTCTTCCGACATGCGGCTTAGCAATGGCAGAGGCAGAACGCTACCTCCCGCGCTTGATTGACAAAATTGAAGAGATTGTCGAAGAAAATGGCTTAAGTGATAAAGAAATCACGATTCGTATGACTGGATGTCCAAATGGATGCGCCCGTCATGCGCTTGGTGAAATTGGCTTTATCGGGAAATCACCTGGTAAATACAACATGTATCTTGGCGCTGCGTTTGATGGCAGCAGATTAAGTAAACTGTACCGAGAAAATGTAGGAGAAGAAGACATTTTAAACGAGCTTGGCTCTCTTCTCCCCCGCTATGCAAAAGAACGCGAGGAACATGAACATTTCGGTGATTTTGTGATTCGGGCAGGTATTGTAAAAGAAACAACAGATGGCACGAATTTTCATGTGCAATAAAAAAGACAGGATGCTCTCCTGTCTTTTTTTATGGATTTTGTTTTCTTTTCAAGTATTCGCAAATGCTGTTATACACATCAGGATTATCTAGAGACGAAAGATCTGGTGAATGCTGCTGTTCATAAGCTCCTTTTAATAAACGACGGACGATTTTTCCGTTTCTTGTTTTCGGTAAAGCTGAAATGAGATGAATTTCCTTTGGTGTGAGCGCTTTTCCCGCATATGAACCAACATGTATTTTGAGCTCTTGAATGAATGCTGCTTCTTCGAAAGACTGTGAACTTGCCACAATGAAACAAACTAGTGCTTCTCCCTTCACCTCATCCTTTACTCCAATCACAGCAGCCTCATGTACGGCTGGATGCCCGACAAGAATGGATTCAATTTCAGCTGGACCAATGCGTTTACCAGCTGTATTAATGACATCATCCGATCTGCCCGTGATATGGAATGCGCCATCCTCTGATTGCATCACCCAATCACCGTGTGTCCACACCCCATCAAATCGTTTGAAATAGGTGTCTTCATATCGCTTCGGATCTTTCCAAAACCCACATGTCATGCCGACCCACGGCTTTTTCACAACAAGCTCTCCTACTTCATTCAGGACGCTCTCTCCTGCCTCATTATACACATCTGCCGCCATTCCTAAGATTGCCGCATTAAAAAGGATCGGTTTGATTGGGCGAAGCAGCGTACTTCCTACAATTCCGCCAGAAACCTCTGTTCCCCCTGAGTAATTTAAGATCGGAATGTGCTTTTGACCAATGGTGTCAAAAAGCCATTGCCATGGTGCTTCATTCCACGGTTCACCTGTAGAAATGATGGCTTTCACGTGCGGCAGCTCAATGTCTGAAAGGTTTTGCTGCATCGCAGATCGAACAAAAGTAGGTGAAAGTCCAAAATGGGTGACTTTTTGATCGTGGATGAATGACCAAATGTGCTGTTCATCTGGATAATCGGGGGCGCCGTCATATAAAACAATTGCAGCTCCATTGATCAAGCCGCCAAAGACGAGAAAGGGACCCATCATCCATCCCATGTCTGTGAGCCAAAACAAACGGTCTCCTTTTGCAACGTCCATACAAAGACCGGCATCAAAAGCCGCTTTTACAGGAAAGCCTGCGTGTGTATGGACAGCCCCTTTGGGTGTACCGGTTGTTCCAGACGTGTATAAGATCATAAGGGGATCTTCATTTGAAAGATAAGTCGTTTCACTCATTGGTTCTTCTTTTAACAAATCGTTTAGCTGAATATCCTCTTTATATCCAGTAGAAGAGGAAGCATGTACAATGACTGATTGGACAGTCTTGGTTTTGTCGATCGCTTCTGCCGCACATTCACGCATGTTGATCGTCTTTCCCCGGCGCGTCACGCTAGAGCCTGTGACGACAATGGTTGCACCTGATGCACGAATACGTACGGCAAGAGGTTCGCTTCCATAGCCAGAAAAAACCGGGCTAAAGATGACACCAATCTTTGCAAAGGCAAGCATGACGGCAGCCGTTTCCGGAAGCATCGGCATATAAATGACCGCCACATCCCCTTTTTGTATTCCCTTCTTCAAAAAACCAGCAGCGAGACGATTGACCTTTTCCTGAAGTTCGAGGAACGTCCATCTTCTCTCTTCTCCCGCTTCATTTCTCCAAATCACAGCTGGTTGATGCTGGGTTTCTTCATTCTCTGCCCATTTGTCAACAGCCGTTTCGACCACGTTGAGCCGGCCGCCTTTATACCAATTGGGCCACATGAATGAATCTTGGCCTAATGCGGCTTCATACGGCTCCTTCCACACGATGCCGACCGCCTTTTCGGCTTCTCTCCAAAACCAATCGGTGCGCTTGATACTAGCTTGATAGAACGCATCATAAGTAGAAAAACCAAGTGAATGCATCCATTTGTAAAGGCGTGTTTGTTTCATCATCTGCTCTTCGGGTATCCACGCTGGTTTTAGGTTCATCATGAGGCCGCCCCCTTTAGACCGGATAAACCGGGTGTTTTCGTCTTGTAAATGTCATCTCTTTAGAGGTATAGGCTTGTAATCTATGACAAAGCTCATCTCGCAAATGGTCAAATGGGATGACACCATCGACAATCATTTCAGAGGCAAGCTCATATATATTCATATCTTCCTGGTATTCCTTGCGTTTCTCTTGTATAAATGCCGCCCTCTCTTCTGCAGGCAGTTCGGCAATTTTATTCGCATAGACAGCATTTACAGCGGCTTCTGGCCCCATGACAGCAATTTGCGCAGATGGAAGAGCGAGACAGCAGTCCGGTTCAAAGGCTGGACCTGCCATTGCATATAAACCTGCACCGTATGCTTTACGAACAATGACGGATATTTTCGGAACTGTTGCCTCCGACATGGCTGAAATCATTTTCGCCCCGTGCCTGATAATGCCTGCTTGTTCCACTTTTGTTCCGATCATAAACCCCGGTATATCGGCAAGGAAAAGGAGTGGAATATGAAAGGCGTCACATAGCTGAATAAACTTGGCGGCTTTGTCGGCTGAGTCATGGAATAAAACGCCGCCTTTTACCCTCGGCTGGTTGGCAATAAGACCGACAGGCTGACCATTCATACGGCCAAAGCCTGTGATCAATTCTGCGGCAAACAGCTTTTTGATTTCAAAAAATGATCCTTCATCAATAAGTAAATCAATGAGCTGATACATATCAAAAGGGGTATTCTGCCCCTTAGGGATAAGGTCCTGGAGGGTGATCTCTGATGGTTTAGGTGCGATTGCGGCTGCCCGTTTTGGTTTTTCTGTATAGTTGGCAGGCATGTAAGTTAAATAAGTGCGGGCGGTTTGAATGGCTTCTTCCTCTGTTTTTGCTAAAATATCGCCGCATCCAGAAATGCTGCAATGCATTTTTGCCCCGCCCATTTCTTCAAGTGATACTTTCTCTCCAATCACCATTTCGGCCATTCGCGGTGAGCCTAAGTACATTGAGGCATTCCCTTCGACCATGACGACGATGTCACAAAAAGCAGGAATGTAAGCACCTCCGGCTGCCGAAGGACCAAATAGTAAACAAATTTGCGGAATACGTCCAGACAGCTTCACCTGGTTATAAAAAATGCGGCCTGCGCCTCTTCTGCCTGGAAACATGGCGATTTGATCGGTGATTCTAGCACCCGCAGAGTCAACTAAATACAGCATTGGGCAGTTGAGCTTTTCGGCTGTTTCCTGGATTCTAATGATTTTTTCTACCGTTTTGACGCCCCATGATCCTGCCTTGACGGTAGAATCATTTGCCATGACGCAAACAGTCTGCCCATTCATCCGCCCCGTCCCTGTGACAACACCATCTGCTGGTAAATGTTCATCTTGACACTCGGCAAACATGGCATCCTCAATGAAAGAATCTTCATCTAATAACAACTGGAGGCGGTCACGGACGAACAATTTTCCTTTTTCTTTGTTTTTTTGATGGTATCGCTCAGCCCCGCCTTTTACAATCCGTTGTTTTTTCAGTTCATATTCTTCGATCATACCCATTCCCCTTTCTTGCTACCTGCCTCTGTATTGAGGCGTGCGTTTTTCTTGGAAGGCTTGAAGACCTTCCGTTCGATCTTCTGTCTCAATGAGCCGTAGATAGGCTTCGTATTCCTTTGTCAAACCTGTATGCAAATCGTGATCAAGGCTTGATTGAATCGCTTGTTTCGCTTCTTTTAAGGCAAGCGGGCCATTTTTGATGATTTGTTTTGCAAGAGAGATGGCCTCGTTCATGAGGGAATCTGCTAAAGAGATATGCTCAATGAGCCCGATTTGAATGGCTTCTTCTGCTTGTAATGATGCGCCTGTGAAAATAAGTTCTTTTGCTTTACCGAGTCCAATGAGGCGCGGAAGCCGCTGCGTCCCTCCGGCTCCTGGTATGATAGCTAGTCCTGTTTCTGGCAGGCCGAGTCTTGCTCCGGCTCGTGCAATGCGGAGATCACAAGCGAGCGCGAGCTCAAGTCCTCCGCCTAGTGCGTGTCCGTTCATCACTGCAATGACAGGTACAGGAATAGATTCAATCTCGATAAACGTTTGCTGAATCGAAAGAACAGCGCCTTTTGCTTCTGCTTCTGTCATCAATCGTCGTTCTTTTAAATCTGCTCCAGCGCAAAAGACTTTAGAACCGGCTCCTGTAATGAGCAGACAGCGAATGCTTTCATCGTGTTTGATTTCTTGAATGATTTGATTGATCTCCTCCAGCATTAGAGCAGATAGGGAATTCGCTTGTTCTGGCCTGTTTAAGGTCATGATGCCGATCTGTTCATCTTGTATCGAAAAATGGACCAATGATGTCATGTTATTCATCCTTTATGAAGTAGTCTGAGAGTGAAAAGCGCGTAAACAGTGACTAGGCAGGGTTCGATCTACTTTTGCTTCAATCCATTCTGCCGCTTTAATTAATGCAGGAAGGTGAATATTTGTCTCAATTCCTAGTTTTTGAAGCATATGCACCACATCTTCTGTCGCCACATTTCCGCTGGAACCAGGTGCATAAGGACATCCGCCAAGCCCGCCGCTGGAGGAGTCAAATATGGTAATCCCTGCTTTTAATGCCGTATAAATATTGGCAAGAGCCATCCCCTTCGTATCATGAAAATGAAGAGCGATTTTATCAGCAGGAAAACGTTCAAGTAAAATGTCTAAGCGCCTTTCTACTTGAAGCGGATGGGCTTCACCGATGGTGTCACCGAGAGATATTTCATCAATGCCATAAGAAAGCAAAATCTCCGTTAACCGGAGGACTTGATCCATTGGCACTTGTTTTTCATACGGGCAGCCAAACACAGTGGAAATATACGCGCGCGTGTTTTTTCCTGCTGCTTTTAAATCAGCTGTCATTTGTTTGATAACAGGAAGTGTTTCATGGATGGATTGATTCATATTTTTCTTGTTATGTGTTTCACTCGAAGAGATAAACATAGCGCCTGTGTCAAGATTGGCTTCAAAAAAATGAGCTAAGCCTTTTTCATTGGGAATGAGTGCTGCATAGGTGATGTCGTCTTTTTTGTTAAAGGATTGGGTGAGTTCTTTGGCATCTTTTAAGGCTGGAACCCATTTAGGATGAACAAATGATGTGACTTCAATATAAGGGAGCTGGGCTGCTGCGAGCAGGTCAATCCACGTTCGCTTCTCGCCTGTGTCCAGCCAGACTGATTCATTTTGCAGTCCGTCCCGCGGGCCGACCTCCCTGATAATCACACTCTTTGGTAATGCCATCTGGCTCCCTCCTATTCTGTCAGTTCTAGAAGAACCTCTCCTTCATCGACAAACTCTCCCTCTGCCTTATGCACTTTGCTGATGGTTCCGGTCTCTTCAGCAACGATCGGAATCTCCATTTTCATTGATTCTAAGATGGCAACCTCCTGTCCTTTTTGCACTTCATCGCCTTGTTTCACAAGAAGCTTCCATAAGTTTCCGGCCATTTGAATCGTGACAGTTTTCATGAACGGTTTCCCTCCCTTTTTTTCATGAGAAAATCGGTTGTGATGCTGCCTTGTAAGAAAGCAGAAGATCCGGCCATTTCCCTTAAAAGCGGTAAGTTGGTTTTGATCCCTTCTATTTCATATGCTTGTAATGCCCCTTTTAATCGTTCTATTGCAAGTTTTCGCGTATCACCGTAAACGATCATTTTCGCAATCATTGGATCGTAAAAAGGGGTAATGAGGCTTCCATTTGTCACACTTGACTCATGACGGATATACGGAGCTTCAGGTGTGGAGAGCCGAGTGATTGTTCCTGGTGATGGATAAAAGGTGACGGGATCTTCCGCATAAATTCTAACCTCGATGGCATGACCGATTTGATGAATATCCTCCTGATTAAAGGAAAGCGGCTCACGTGCAGCGATTTTCAGCTGCTCCTCAACAAGGTCAATGCCTGTAATTTCTTCTGTGACAGGATGCTCTACTTGTAATCTCGTGTTCATTTCTAGGAAATAAAATTGTTGATGCTGATCGACTAAACATTCAATCGTTCCTGCATTTTCATACCCAATCGCTTTGGCTGCTTTGACGGCCATCTCCCCCATTTGATGTCTCACCGATTCTTCGAGACAGGCGGCTGGTGCTTCTTCAATGATTTTTTGATGTCTTCGCTGGAGTGAACAGTCGCGCTCAAATAAGTGGACCCCATGGCCGAAGGAATCAAAAAGGACCTGAATTTCAATGTGACGCGCGTTTTCAATGACCTTTTCCATATACAGCGTCCCATCGTTGAAAAAGCTTTGCGCTCTTTTTTGATTCCCTTCAAAAGCCCTGTACAGCTCATCGTCATTTTGCACGAGCTGCATGCCAATTCCTCCGCCCCCGCTTGATGCCTTGAGCATGATCGGATAACCGAGTGACTGCGCTTGACTGACCCCTTCTTCTGCATCATGCAGCGGAGCTGAAACGCCTGGTACAATGGGGATACCTGCTTGAGCCATCGTTTTTCTTGCTTCAATTTTATTCCCCATTCGCTGAATGACTTGTGCGGATGGGCCAATAAAGGCGATTCCTTCGCTGCGGCAGCGTTCTGCAAAGGCTGCATTTTCTGATAAGAGGCCATATCCTGGGTGGATGGCATCTGTATTTGTCTGTTTGGCTGCCCTAATGATTGCTTCCATGTTTAAATAGCTTTCAGATACTTTCGCGCCTCCAATCGGATAGGCGCTGTCTGCTTCTTGCACATGAAGTGCATGTTGATCTGCTTCTGAATAAACGGCGACGGTGTAGATCCCGAGCCTTTTACACGTTCGAATAATTCGCCGGGCAATTTCGCCTCGATTTGCAATCAGTACTTTTTGAAACATTGCTGCCTTCACTCCTTTATTAGATCAAGCGCCTGCTTTTTCAGACGAAATTTTTGAATCTTCCCTGATGCAGTCATTGGATACTCGTCAGTGATGAAAAAATATTTAGGAATTTTGTAGCGTGCCATTTGCGACTGACAATAGCTGGTGAGTGTCTCAATTGTCACCGTCCTACCTTTTTTAAGCCGAATGAATGCGGCGGCTTCTTCTCCATACGTCTCGTCAGGTATACCAACGACCTGTGCATCAAGAATATCCGGATGAGTATAAAGAACATCCTCAATCTCTTTTGGATAAACATTCTCCCCGCCTCTAATGATCATATCTTTCAGCCGTCCTGTGATTTTCACATAGCCGTCCTCATCCATCTCTGCTAAATCACCCGTATGAAGCCAGCCGTCCTGGTCAATCACTTCATTTGTGGCTTCTTCATTTTTATAGTAGCCTTTCATCACATGATAGCCTCTTGTACACAGCTCTCCTTGTTCTCCTCTTGGTACTTCCTCCGGCGTGCCTGGAACGGTGATTTTCACTTCAATGTGAGGAAGCGCCCGGCCGACCGTTTGAACCCGCCTTTCAAATGAATCATCCGTTCTTGTTTGGGTAATGACAGGAGAGCTTTCGGTCTGGCCGTAAGCAATCGTGAGCTCCTTCAGTCCCATTTGTTCAATGACGGCTTTCATCACATGGGATGGGCAAAGAGATCCTGCCATAATGCCCGTTCGTAATGTGGACAGATCGTATTGGTGAAAATTCGGATGGTCGAGCTCTGCAATGAACATTGTCGGGACGCCGTGAAGGACGGTGCACTTCTCTTTTTCTACGGTTTGAAGAACTCGCTCTGGGTGGAAGGATTCAATTGGAATGATCGTTCCTCCTTTTGTGAGACATGCAAGCACGCCAAGGACGGATCCAAAGCAATGAAAGAAAGGAACAGGGATACACATTCGGTCCTTTTGGGTGAGCTTCATACAATCTGCGATTTGGCTGGCATTGCAGACAATGTTTGTATGGCTGAGCATGACTCCTTTTGGATAGCCGGTTGTGCCTGAGGTATATTGCATATTAATGACGTCATCCGGTGCAAGCTCATCCATTCGTTTCTCCCACTCATGATCCTCTGTTCTTTTGGCAGCTGCTTGAATACTGTTCCAGCTGCGCATGCCCTTTGGCGTGTGCTCACCTATATAGACGACACTTTTTAAATAAGGAAAAGATGAGGATGTGATCTCTCCTTGATGAGCGTTTTGAAGCTCCGGTATGAGTTCATCAAGCATTTTGACATAGGATGTCTCTTTGAACCCGTCTACGATAAACAGCATGCTACTATCAGAGTGCTTGAGTAAATAAGCGAGTTCTTGTGATTGAAAGTTTGTATTCACGGTGACAAGAACGGCTCCAATCGACGCGCAGGCGAATTGCAGCATGAGCCATTCGGGTACATTGGGCGCCATGATGGCGATATGATCCCCTTTTTGAACCCCTAATGCCATAAGACCTTTTCCGGTTTCCTTGACTTCTCGATAAAACGCTTCATATGAATAACGTAAAGAACGTTCTGGATACACAATGGCTTCATGTCCTGGATGCTGCTCCCTTTTCTCTTTTAATAACGAGCCGATTGTCTGTGGATGAATCGACATCATGGCTTTCCTCCTCCATTGATGGTAAGCGTTTTCATTATCGGATTACGCTAACAGTTGTCTTGCGATGACTAGACGCTGAATTTCAGAGGTCCCTTCTCCAATTTCCATTAGCTTGGCATCTCTCACAAGCCGTTCTACACCACATTCTTTCATGTAGCCTGTTCCCCCGTGAATTTGAACAGCATCAAGACTTGCTTTTGTCGCCATTTCAGAAGCGAAGAGTTTGGCATAGGCAGCTTCTTTTGTAAACGGCTTGCCGTGATCTTTCAGCCAAGCGGCTTTCCAAACCATTTGTCTAGCG
The DNA here is from genome assembly GCF_038629965.1 of Bacillus sp. FSL L8-0654. Taxonomy (NCBI): domain Bacteria; kingdom Bacillati; phylum Bacillota; class Bacilli; order Caryophanales; family Bacillaceae; genus Bacillus; species Bacillus sp. FSL L8-0654. The sequence goes on from NZ_CP152026.1 coordinate 1,817,872, forward strand.
AGCTCTATTTGCATCGCCATATCTGCCAGCTTAAATTGAATCGCTTGGAAGGAAGAAAGAGTCTGCCCAAATTGCTTTCTTTCTTTTGCATGCGAGAGCGAAGCATCTAGTGCAGCTTGTGCGATGCCAACTGATAACGCAGCAATTGAAATGCGCCCCCCGTCTAATGTATATAAAAATTGCTTAAAGCCTTTCGCTGGGTCTCCTAAAATATTCTGGGCTGGTACACGTACACCGTCTAAAATGATTTCTGCTGTATCTGAACCGCGCACGCCCATTTTGTCATATGGATTTGTAATGGTCAGCCCTTTTTGCCCTTTCTCCACAATGAAGGCGGAGATGATCGGGCGGCCGTTTTCATCTTGATCCGAGACAGCAGTGACGATAATGGTTCTGGCAAAATTGGCGTTTGTGATCCAGCACTTTTCCCCGCTAATGACATACTCTTGTCCGTCTTTGACTGCTTTTGTTTTCGTCCCTTTTGCATCTGACCCTGCATTTGGTTCTGTTAATCCGAAGGAACCAAGTGCTGTTCCAGAAGCCAGCGGGACAAGGTGGTCCATCTTTTGTTCCTCTGTACCGAAGTAATAAAGCGGGCTTGCGCCTAAGGAGACGGCTGCGGCATAGCTAAGACCTGTACTGGCACACTGTTTTCCGATTTCTTCTACAGCGAGTGCATATGATATCGTATCTCCTCCTGAGCCGCCGTATTTCTCTGGAAAGGGGATGCCCATAAAGCCGAGCTCCCCCATTTTTTGAAACGTTTTGGCTGGGAATACGGCCTGTTTATCAATGGTTTGAGCGAGTGGTGCAATTTCTGCTTTGGCGAAATCTTTGACCATCTGGCGGATCATTTGTTGTTCTTTCGTTAATTCAAAATCCATCTTGCTTCCCCCTTTAGCTCTTTTCTATCATATTTATTAATCAAGCAGCTGCTTCATGCCAAGCTTGATTGAATTCAGAAAATTAAAACAAGAATAATAGAAAAAAAGCATGAACGAAGAAAATCTCACTCATGCTTTTTCTGTTATTTCACTATTTTTGTAGAAGGCTTGCTTTCGTGATGAAGACGATTCAGAGCCGTAATCTTGTAAGTATCCATTTTCTTTTGATTGACTGGGAGGTCTTTAATCGTTGTTATGGCGCCTTTTTCTTTTCTAACCGTTTGCAGCAATTCATATGTTCCTTTATTTGTTAATCGATAGACCGCATAATAGGATACGGTAGAATGCGGATCATTTTTGATTTGTAAAGCCGCACCATCCGATGTCTTTTTCACAGATTGAATGATTGGTTTTTTAGGTGCTTTCTGATGAAGCCAAGGCATTTCTGGAATGAGAGCTGGTTTGCTGTATGACTCTTCTATCAATCGATCCTTTACATTCAAAGGGTTGCGATTGAGATCCTTCAGGCTGAAATGCATGCTTCCCTGCACAAGCTGTGACTGCCTGTTCAGCTCAATCTGCCTAAAATATTCTTCCGGGTCAGACCAAGCAGGGTCACTGTTTTGATTAATTTTATATGCCGCCTGCCCAATGTACAGGTGAACCGGCTCCCCTTTCACCTCATTTGACCACCATTTCGTCAGCACATCATAAGCGGCAGCTTGAAAGCCGATGCTCCAGTAAATTTGCGGAGTAACATAATCAATATCGTGCTGCTGAATCCACTCTCTTTTATCAGCATACAAATCATCGTAGTTGGTCATTCCTGCAGTGGTGTTTGAACCAGTCGGGTCATCTTTTATGTTGCGCCATACCCCGAATGGACTAATACCAAATTTCACATACGGTTTTTCTTTCTTAATGGTGTCATTGATTTGCTTTACCAGCTGATTCACATTATCTCTTCGCCAATCTTCTATATGAGTAAATGCTTTTTTTCCATATGTTTCATACGTTTCTTGATCTGGAAATGGTACACCGGCTATTTTATATGGATAAAAATAATCATCCATATGTACTGCATCAATATCGTAGTTTTTCACAACTTCTTCTATACCGCCGATAATGAAGTCCTGAGTTTCAGGAATACCAGGATTGTAATAAAGCTGATTACCATACGCAATCGTCCAATCAGGATGTTGTCTTGCAGGGTGATCGGCAGACAAACGGCTGAGATCAGTATGATTCATTGTGATTCGGTAAGGGTTAAACCAAGCGTGAAATTCAAGGCCGCGTTTATGAGCTTCTTCGATCATAAACTCAAGCGGATCGTACCCCGGATCTTTCCCTTGTGTTCCAGTCAAATATTCTGACCACGGCCCGTATGCTGAAGGATAAAAGGCATCTGCTGTTGGTTTAATTTGCATAATGACGGCATTCATATTCATCGCTTTGATTTCGTCTAACAAACGAATAAACTCTTGCTTCTGCTCTGCTACAGGCAGCCCCTTCTTTGAGGGCCAATCTAAGTTATAAACAGATGCAATCCATACCGCGCGCATCTCTCTTGTGCTCTCAAGCTTCCCTTTTGGCACTGCACGAGCTGCTAGACTGCTAGAAGGAATCAATAAAAATACAAACATCAACATCAGTGTTAAAACTGTCATACTGATCTTTTTCAGCATGTTTTGCATCACCTCATCTTAAGTTTATTCCGCTTTTTGTGATGGAATGCCAGCAGATGGTGTAAGCAGAATGTTTTTCATTTCATTGAGCTGAGCTTCAGGGACTTTGCAGGCTTCAATTAAATACCGCTCTGCACTCCCGTATGTCTCCAGCATTTCGTGCAGCACATCTTCAAGATAATCTTGCTGCACACCGACAAGCGGCTGAATTTGTTCTTTTGACACCCGGTATAAACTCATCAATCGGACAAATCGTTCCTGCCTTCTGACGAGCATTTGCACGCCTTCATTGGAACGCATGTATTCACTTAAAACGACAGCCTGCGGTACACCTGCCACCAACTGAATCAGGGCAGATAAAAAACCTGTACGGTCCTTGCCACTCGTGCAGTGAAGCATCAGCGGGTAATGGCTTTGATCTGAAAGCAGTGTGAACAGCTGCCGAATCTCTTCTTTACGCTCTGTCAGCATGCTTTGATATAACTCTTTCATGATCGGTGTAAATGAGAGAGACTTCCCTTCTGTTACCAGCATACGAAACATGGTCCATTTACTTGGCATCTTACTGTCAGGCTGCATCGGAATATGGACGATTTTGTCGTGTTCCTTGATCTTTGGCGGATGTGATTTACGTTCTGAGGCTGTACGGAGGTCACAAACGGTTTGAATTCCGAGTGCTGAGAATATCTCGATGTCTTGTTTCGACAAACGGGATAAGTCTGCGGATCGATAAATCATTCCCTGTTTGATCACCATCCCATCTGTTGTTTGAAGCCCACCTACTTCTCTAAAATTCGCAAGCTTTGAAAATGGGTTGTTTGATTGATTCATAGAAGTGAAAGTTCCTTTCTGGTTTCTTTCTTTTTTCTATCATACGCTTTTATATCAAAGGAGAAAAGAGAATCAATTGACCTAATCCATGTAAGAGAATTTATTGGTATAATGGAAAAAGGACATTCGGATTGATTGGAGATATGAAGTATGATAAAAACAAAACGGATTCAGCAAATCAAAGAGTATGTGTTTGACCGGGAATCTGCCTCACTTGATGAGCTTGTGGCGCATTTTGGTGTCTCAAAAAACACGATACGCCGAGATGTACAGGCATTGGTCGAGTCCGGCGTACTCAAAAAAGTGTATGGCGGAGTGGCTGTGAACCACTCAACGTTAGTGGTGTACCAGGAGCGAAAGATCCGTCAGCTCAGTAAAAAGCAATTGATCGGTCAGACGGCTGCCACTTTTGTGGAAAACGGGGATATGATTTTTATTGATTCTGGTACGACAACGCTTGAGATGCTCCCCTATTTGACGGAGAAACAGGTGACCATTGTGACCAATAATGTGGATTTCATTACACAGGCAATGCCTTATGAAAATCTCACCATCTTTTCCACTGGCGGGATGCTTGAAAGAAAAACGAATTCTTTCGTTGGTTATCAAAGTGTTGAGCGCTTAAAAGCTTACAATGTCAATAAAGCCTTTATCGCATCAACTGGTTTATCCATTGATCACGGCGTCACGAATTCGTCTCCGCTTGAAACCGATATTAAAAAGACGCTAGTTCAAAAAAGTGCCAAAACCTTTTTATTAGTGGATGATAGCAAATTCGATCACTACGCCTTGACCACGTTTTGTGATTTGCACGAGATTGATATCGTCGTGACCAATCAGGAGCCAAATGAAGATTATCTTCAATATGGAAAAGAGCATGATGTACGGTTTGTCACACCTTCATCAAATGAATAGATGGACAAAAAAACGGCTCAGGAATTTGAGCCGTTTTTTGATTCATTGATTTCAAGCTGTATGATCATACGGAATAAAAATCGATACACGGCCGAGATGACGTCAATGAAAGCCGTATCTTCGTGGATATCCTCAAGCTCAAGAAGCTGCAAATTCACATCAAATAAGCCATCTTGTCCATTAAATTGAAGCTGAGCACCATTTAATGGCGATAGCATGTCCTTTAGAATATTCGTGTCTTTTTTAGGACGTTTTAAACCGAATAGGACGGTATACGTTTGAAACACTTCATCCCATTCAATGGCCAAGCCATCCACTTTCACGACATCAAACCACTTGGATTCGATATAAATGAATTCTTTTTGATGTTTTTTCACATATGTAAGCGGTGTGTTTAGAAATGAGGCGTTTTCTGTTTGAATCATGTTCTCTGATTCCTTGTCTACACGCTCTATATATACATCGCCAAAACGGGCTTCTTCTTTTATTCTCGCCCCTTCTAATGTCCAATTGCGGCGCGCCGCTTCATCATATTCAAAGTCGGTCAGCGCCTGTCCTTCTTTCAGTAAGTCTTGTAAGCGATTTTGCAGTGACATGGCTATGTCTCCTTTCTTCTCCTTCATGTGTGTTTATTATTTTAGCATAACTCATGAAAAGAAAGATATGTCCCAGCATATGATGGTATGATAGTGTCAAAAGAAACATCTCGGAGGGGTACGTTTTGCTCACAATGACACTGGCAGAAAAAATCGTAGATGAGGTTAAAAAGGTGCTGACTGAGGAAATCATCATCGCACAAACAAACGGCACCATCATTGCAGCAACAGATCCAGCGCGCGTTGGACAATTTCATGAAGGAGCGTATCTGACATCTTTTGAAGGACAGAAACGAATTCTCACAAAGGATGACCAGCAGCACATGAAAGGCGTCAAAGCTGGCATCAATCTGCCTATTTATTTTAAGCAAGAGGTCATCGGGGTCATTGGAATGACAGGAGATCCTGTACATGTGTCTCCTTTTGGCGAAATATTAAGAAAAATGACCGAGCTGCTTATTCATGAACATGAATTTTTTCAAGAAACTGAAACGGATGAACGTCAGCTCGAAGCGTTTGTATTCGACTGGCTTCATCTGCCAGAGACAGCGATTGATCTCACTCAAAAAGCGTCGCGGCTTCAGCTTGATATCAACAAGAAGCGCGCGGTTGTTCTGATCGATTGTCAGGATGAATCGTTTATGAAGCAAAATCAATACAAAGAATTGAAGGAAACGCTGCATCTCAACAGCCAGGAGATCATCGTCCGCTGGGGGCATGGCCGCTTTTTACTCATGCTGCAAACAACAGCAGATGATCGTAAAGCCCTGCAGCAGCGCCTGTTTCACATCCATGCCTCCCTTACGGCGCGGAGCTCGCCCGGGGTTTTGATTGGAGCGGGAAAACCAGCAGCTGCTCATTTGATGAAGCAATCGTTTCAACAAGCCTTTCGAGCATTAAAAATGGCACATGCTGATACACCGATTGTATTTGATGAAGATTTAACGCTTGAACTTTTTATGGAGGAAGTGAGTCAGGAAACAAAAGAAGTGTTTCTTGATCGAACAATCGCCCCTCTTCTCCCCTATCCTGAATTAGTGAAAACATTGCGGGTGCTTATGACATCAGATTGCTCATTGAAATATACAGCAGAAGCGATGCATGTCCATATCAATACACTGCATTACAGGCTAAAACGCATCCAAGATTTAACGACACTTGATCCAAAGCGTATGCAAGATGCAATGCTCTTTTATTTAGCTTTCATGTTATTAGATCATGATCCAAAAAAACGAAGCGAACAGCCCGATATTTTGTAGAATCGTCCATAGGCATGAGGCGATTCTTTTTTTATACTGAAAGAAACGATACGTCTTATCAATAGGAGTTGAATGCGTATGTTACATTCTGAATTTTTAAATCAATTAAAAAAGATTGTCGGTGCGTCTTTCATGCAGGACAGTAAAGCCGATCGGCTTGCCTACTCTTATGATGCAACACCAAATTTTCAGCATATGCCAGATGTCATCGTAAGCCCGCACGCGGCTGAGGAAATCCAGCAAATTGTCCGGCTCTGCTCCTCATATAACATTCCGATCGTGCCAAGAGGATCAGGAACGAACCTTTGTGCAGGCACATGTCCCACTCAAGGCGGACTTGTGATGCTGTTTACAAGAATGAACCAATTAATAGAAATAGATGAAGAAAACCTGACAGCAACGGTGCAGCCTGGTTTGATCACACAGGAACTCATTCGCCAAGTAGAGGCGAAAGGCCTCTTCTATCCACCTGATCCAAGCTCTATGAAAATCTCTACATTAGGCGGAAATATTAATGAAAATTCAGGTGGTCTCCGGGGATTAAAGTATGGAGTGACAAGAGATTATGTACTTGGACTTGAAGTCGTTCTGCCAAACAGTGATATCATCAAAACAGGCGGCAAGCTTGCAAAAGACGTGGCTGGGTATGATATGACCCGTTTGTTCGTAGGTTCAGAAGGAACGCTCGGGATTGTCACTGAAGCCACGCTGAAGCTTTTGCCGCTTCCAGAAACAAAACAAACGATGCTTTGCTTATATGAAAGTTTAGAGGAAGCCGCCGCTTCAGTGTCGGCGATTATTGCAGAGCGTATCATCCCCGCCACATTAGAATTTATGGATCAGCCGACTTTGGAAGTCGTTGAAGACTTTGCAAAAATCGGTTTGCCGACTGACGTTCAAGCGGTGCTGTTAATCGAACAAGACGGCCATCCTGAGGCGGTTGCCCGTGATATGCAGCGCATCGCAAAAGTGTGCCAGCAGCACGGTGCAAAAGAAGTGAATATCGCACATTCTGAAGAAGAGGCCAATGCCCTTTTAACAGCGAGACGATCTGCTTTATCAGCTCTCGCCCGGTTAAGCCCGACGACCATTTTAGAAGATGCCACAGTCCCCCGGTCTGAAATTGCCAGCATGGTGCGGGCGATCGAAGACATTGCGAGAGAGTACGATGTGAAAATCTGTACATTTGGTCATGCAGGTGATGGCAATTTGCATCCTACTTGTGCAGCAGATGCAAGAAATGAAGAAGAAATGAAACGGGTGGAAGAAGCCTTTCAGGCCATTTTTGAAAAAGCAGTCTCACTTGGCGGCACCATTACGGGTGAACATGGCGTGGGTCTTATGAAAGCCCCTTACTTAGAACTAAAGGTTAAAAAAGAAGGCATTGCGGCAATGAAAGCGATCAAACAAGCGCTTGACCCGGAAAATATCATGAACCCTGATAAAGTGTTTGGAAAAGCCGCAAGAAAGCGGGTGGTGGTCTCATGAGTTCTAAACAAACAGAGATTCAGCAAGCATTTCAGCAGCAAATGGACGAAAAAGAGCTGCTCAATTGCATGCGCTGCGGATTCTGCCTTCCTTCCTGCCCGACTTATATTGAATCTGGTCAGCAAGAAACACACTCTCCCCGCGGCCGAATTGCTTTAATGAAGGCGGTGAGAGACGGCGTCATTGAGCCAGATGAAGATGTCGAGCATTCGCTGAATCTTTGTCTTGGCTGCCGTGCATGTGAACCGGTCTGCCCTTCCGGCGTTAAATATGGACGGTTACTTGAAGATGCAAGAGACATCATTCAGCAGCACAAAAAACAATCCATCCCTGTCAAACTTGTAAGACGTGTAGTGTTTAAAGGTCTCTTTCCTTCACAGAGCCGAATGCGGAAAGCGGCAGGACTTCTTCGATTTTATCAAACATCTGGTCTGCAAACGGCAGCCCGCAAAACTGGCATGCTGAAGGTGCTTCCACCGCACTTACGCCTGATGGAACAGGCGCTTCCAAAGGTGCCGCGTCAACAGAAAAGCCGTTTGACGGAATACAAAGCCGCCGGCCCAGCGAGAAAACGGGTCGCCTTTTTTACTGGCTGTTTAATGGACACGGTTTTTTCCAGTACAAACGAAGCAACCATCCAGCTTTTGCAGCTGGCAGGCTGTGACGTCTTCGTTCCTCCTATTCAGACGTGCTGCGGAGCGCTCCATGGCCATAGCGGTGAAAAAGAACAAGCGAAACAGTTAGCAAAGCGGAATATTGAAGCTTTTGAAGAGATAGATGCGGATGCCATTGTCATGAATGCGGGCGGTTGTGGCGCTTTTTTAAGTGATTACGATCATTTGCTTTGCGATGATCCGGATTTTCAAAAGCGAAGTGAAGACTTCTCAAAGAAAATCACGGATATATCAGACATTTTAGTGGAGCTGGAATTTCACCGCCGCATGCCGCTTGCTTTGCCAGAGCAAGTCATCACTTACCAAGATTCTTGTCATTTGCGGAACGGAATGGGTGTACAGCATGCGCCACGGGTGCTGATGAAGGCCATTCAGGGTGTATCATCTAAAGAAATGAAGGATGCGGGCCGGTGCTGCGGTTCAGCTGGCATTTACAACATCTTGCAGCCAAAGATGTCAATGCAAATTTTAGATCATAAAATGACAGAAGCCAGCCAAACAAAGGCGGCTGCCATCGTTACATCTAATCCAGGCTGTCAGCTACAAATGGCAGCAGGCATCAAACGCTCAGGGCACTCGCCGAGCATGCGCGCGGTCCATTTAGCTGATTTATTATTAGAAGCCGTTCTATATGGAAAAAAAGCGTCCAGCCCATCAAGCTGAACGCTTTTTTTCATGCATATCTTTAGACAATTGGTTAGATAATAGAGGCAAATCGCCGAAGGAGCTGGTTCAAATGCTGAAGAAAAACAAACAACACAAGGACTCAAATTCAGTATTTGAAGCATTATCACGTTCTGCTGATTTTACAAATGAGCTGTCTCGAAATGGAGATTTCCTGTATAGGATTTCCTTTTTTCGTTCGTTAATTAATGGACATCTTCTACATGAACAAATCCTCCCCTCCCTCAAACAACTGCACCTGACACCCACTCTTGAAGAGCTGAAAGAACGAATTCCCATTGAGCAGGCTGTCATCACGAGCGATCTTCAAAAAGTGGAAGAAGCCCTTCACCGGGGCAGCATTGCCATTAGACTTGAGACAGACTGGGGCAAAACGCTTCTTTTGCCGATTGAAGAAAAGAAAGGCAGACAAGTAGGTCCGCCTGAGATTGAATTTGGCATTATCAGTGCTCAGGAAGCATTTGTGGAGGTTTTAGATACCAATTTAAATTTGGTCAGGCGGCGGCTGCCGACGCCTAACCTGAAAGTTGAGGAAAAGACGGTTGGTACGCTGTCTCAAACAAAAGTAGCCGTGTTATATATTGAAGAAATCGCCAACCCGGAAAACATCGAAACGGTTCTTCAGCGAATTGAGGACGTTAATTATGATCAGATTTCAGATGCGAATTACCTTGCTCAAATGCTTTATGATGTGTCCAATACGATCTTTCCGTTGTTTTTGAATACAGAAAGACCCGACCGCGTGTCTTCAGGCTTATCAGAAGGGAAAATTGCCATATTAGTGGATGGTTCGCCTCATGTCTTGCTTGCCCCGACTATTTTACTTGAGTATTTTTCCACTATGGAAGACTATAATATGTCATGGATTGCGGCTTCTTGCTTTAGGCTGTTACGCATATTTGCTGTGATATTTTCCATTTTTGCGACACCTTTATATGTAGCCGTTTTAACCTTTCATTATGAGCTGATCCCAAAGGATTTATTAGAAACCATTGTGTCCTCGCGCTATCTTGTGCCATTTCCTCCGATCATTGAGGCACTATTTTTAGAGATTTCGATTGAATTACTAAGAGAGGCTGGATCCAGGCTTCCGACAAAGGTAGGACAAACACTCGGGATTGTTGGCGGGATCGTCATTGGACAGGCGGCGGTGGCAGCGGGCTTAACAAGTAATATCCTGCTGATTATTGTGGCATTGTCTGCTCTAGCTTCCTTTGTCACCCCGATCTATAAAATGGGAAATGCCATCCGGCTTTTGAGGTTCCCTTTTCTATTTGCAGCACAGGTTTGGGGAGCCTTAGGAATTTCACTGATGGGCGCTTTTCTGATCACCCATTTGATGAAATTAACCACTATTGGGCAGCCATACCTTGAACCCATTTATCCACCTCGTCTAGCTGATTTAAAGAGCAGTTTGATTCGCCCTCAGCTTCGCTTTTTGAATAAAAGGCCGGATAATTTACGCGGACAAAATAGAACCATTCACCAGCCAAAGCCTAAGCAAGGCCGGAAGGGGAAAAATGATTTTTATGAATAAGGAAGTGAAGGCATGAGCTCTTCTTCTGTCAAAGAGAAATTTCAAATATCCCCTTTTTTTGTGTTTTTTCTCATTAATGCCAATCAAGTAGGTGTCGGCATTTTAAACTTTCAAACGAACCTTGTCCGTTCCATGAATAATGACGGATGGATCGCCATTCTAATTTCTGGCATCAGTGTCAATGTGATGATCTTTCTGATTTACTTGATGTTTAAAAAGGCTCCTTCGGATGAATTTGTTCATATTACAAAATTCGTATTTGGTAAATGGATTGGGCAATTATTCAATATTCTCTACATCTTATACTTTTCATGTTTGTCGCTTACTGTCCTCGTCCATTATATGGATGTAATCCATGTGTGGCTGTTTAAAGAAATTCCGGGTTTTTTGTTTGCTGCTGTACTGCTTGTGCTAGTGTATTACATTCATACCGGCGGCTTTAGAACCATTGCAGGATGGGCGTTTTTTAGCATTATACTCACATATTGGATGACGTTTATTTGCTTTTACGTCATGAAATATAGTCACATTCGCTTTATGTTTCCAATGTTTGATCATACATTCTCGCAGCTGGTAATGGGTCTCAAAGATGCCTCCTTACCCATGTTTGGTTTTGGAACGCTGCTTGTCTATTATCCCTTTATTAAAAAAGCACAAACGTCACAAAAATTTGCCCACATGGGAGCATTATTCACGACATGCTTAAATTTACTTGTCTTTCTCGTATCCATTGCGTATTATTCGAGTGCTCAGCTTAAATTAACAAAATGGCCAACATTGACGTTAACAAGCATTGTGAAACTTCCCTTCATTCAGCGCTTTGAATTTATTGAAGTGTCTCTTTGGCTGCTTCTTATTATTCCAAATATCGCGATTCCATTATGGGCTGCGAGCCGAATGGCGAAACAAGTATTTCATACAAGCCAGCGCGTCAATTTAATCGGTCTCAGCATTCTCATTCTGATCATGTTTTCGTTTTTTGCCGGTGCAACTTCTTTTGAAACCTTTAATCAATGGGTGGAATATAGCGGATTCATTCTGATCTATGGATTGATTGTCTGTATGGTCATTGGACTGATGCTGAAAAAAAGGTGGGTGAAAAAACGAACATGAAACAGTATGTACTCATAGGTCTTATGTTGTTTAGTCTTTTGTTAACTAGCTGTGCACAGCCCCGGCTATTAGATGAATTAAATATCTCTCAGGCGGCAGGATTTGATTTAATGGAAGATGGCGAAATGAAGGGCTTTTTTGTCTTTCCCGTCTTTAAAAGTGAAGAGCAAGGCAGCTATCAAATATTAAGTGCAAAGTCAAACACGATTAGTAATATCCAATTTCTCGTGTCAGAAAAATCGCCTTTTCCGGTGGTTATGGGCCAGGTGCTCGTTATTTTAGTCAGTGAAAAGTTAGCAAAAGAAGTCGGCATGATCGATTTAATGAATTACATTTATCGTGATCCTATTATTGGTTCACGCCAAGTGTTTGCGATTGTTGGCGGAGAAGTCGAAGAATTATTATACACAAAAATGAATCAAACGAACTTAAATATAGGTGTATATCTCTCTGATCTGTTAGCGCAAAATATGCGAAATGGCAATGAGCCAGTCACAAATCAGCATATTTTTATGAATCAGATGATGGCAAAAGGGGTCGATGCTTATCTCCCTTACATTGAAAGAACAAGCAATGCCATCAAGGTCTCGGGCGTTGCTCTATTTGATCAAGAAAAAATGGTGGGTCATATTCCAGGAGAAGACACGTTCACATTTAAAGCGATGATTGAAAATCATAAAAATGGCATCTATGAGTTTCAATTGCAAGATCGAGCGAAGACTCATGTTGTCATTGAAAATATCAAATCACATGTGTCTTACCAGATCAAACCGACGAAAAACCTAACAAAAAAGCCTCATATCACGATAGATATCAAACTAAAAGGCGAATTAAAAGAATTCATGAAGTCCAAAAAAATCGATAAACCGAATATATTGGACCAAGTCGAAAAAGAAGTTGAAAAACGTATCACTCAGCAAGGAGAAGATCTTGTACAGTCCTTTAAAAAGCAAAACATAGACCCGCTTGGACTGGGCCTTAGATATAGATCAAAAGACAAGGCAATGACACCAGAAAAATGGCAAGACATTTATCCTGATGCGGATGTAAAAGTGAAATGCCGCATGAAAATTGTTCAAACGGGAGTCAGCCAATAAAAGGGCTTATTCAAATATGTCTTGTTTGTTCTCCAAGATTTTGGACACTTTCATTTTCACTCGTGGAACCTGATCTTTTTGATTAACATCATGTAAAATCTTCTCTACTTCATTTTTATCAGTTTTAAGGATTTTAGGTGAAAATTGTTCCACAAGAGCCGGTCCATTCCCTTTTGCACAGTTTGCCATTGTATCTAGTGCAATGAAGCAGAAAGGTCTTCCTTTGTTTAGCCAAGATTTCATTCTTTCCCAGGTTGGACAGCTGACGGCTGCCAGCCTTCCCCACTGATCGTGAAAATGGGTGCAATTTGACTCCATCCAATCCAATATTTTGTGAGAACGGAAACGGTGCAGGCAAATAAAAGCCTCTAACGGCAATTCTTTTTCACTGATCGATTTCATTTTTTTCAATATATGGTGTAATCCCTCATCTTCTGGCAAACAGCTGGCTGCTGCCCACAAAAGCGGATAAAGGAATTCTTCGTCCGCCTGATCCAAAAGTTCTCTTACCCATTCAGCGGCAACTGTACCTAGAACATCAGCTGCGATTTCTAACATTCGTGATTTCACTTCGGCATGCTCCGTTTCATAAAACCTACTATGAACAGAATCCAAGATTTTTTGCCGGTCGTGCTGTTTCAGCGCATCGATGACATCATCCTCAAGAAACCATCTAGTAATTGAAAAGTCTATTAAAGACGCCAAATCATGCCTAACGACGTGTAATGTTGGTGCTTTCTCACTTTTGGTGACGATGACGTCCTTCTCTGATTGGAAAGCCTGTCCGTCCTCTCCATAAAAATCATCGTGCAGTAAAAATTGGTTAGGAGAATGGAGAACGGAGAACGGCTAAGTGATAAGGCTGTTTCGGTTCATCAGACGCTTCTACAACATTCATTTCGTTTTTTTGACAGGCTTCACATAAAGTAGTTGTCCCCACCATTTTCACTTCCTTTTACTGCTAATGATTGTCATTCGAGAAAGAGCGGAAACCATTTGAGCATAAGTTAATATAAAGATTATTCTTTCTACATTGATCCATGTTGAATCAATTGAAAAAATGACAATATTCTAATCTTCATCCTTTACATCGGGGTCTTCCGGAATCGGTTCATTTAAGATCTCTTGGACGAGCTCTTTATATTGTTCGAGCTGCTTTAAATGCGTTTGAAACTGCCCTTGATAAATAAGATAAGATTCCCCGTCAAATACGTAACGGATCTTTTTTTGCTGGATTAATTTTTTAATATACGCTTCTGATACTTCCAAGTATTCAGCTGTTTCTGCAATTGTTAAATACATGTTTGTGCACCACCCGTTCGTTTCATCTAGCAAATTATATCATGTTCTGCTGAAAAAACGGATGCAGCCTATTCTTTTATGGTGACTATTTTTCACATAGCAAGTAGATCGTCTAAATGCCGGCAAATATGGTATGATAAAATCTGCTAGACGAGAGCTTTTTAACATAGACTTGATGAAAAAGCCAGGTTCAGTGGTGTCTGTATGAGCCGCAAGCCATGCTGGCATATATAGAAAGCATACTCATGAGAAAAGCAAAACAAGCATAGGCTCTTATAAGGATGCTTGAAGAAAAATCGTATTTAAAGGCAGAGTGAAATGAATGGGAACCTTTTTTAATGAAATTTTAACCTGGCTGACAAGCCTTGGTTATGTAGGTGTAGCACTAGGGCTGATGATTGAAATCATTCCGAGTGAAATTGTACTTGCCTATGGCGGATATATGGTGTCAACAGGCACAATTGGTTTTGTAGGAGCTGTGATTGCCGGCGTCATCGGTGGTACGCTCGCCCAGTGTTTTATTTACTGGATCGGTCTGTACGGCGGAAGACCTTTTTTAACAAAGTATGGAAAGTATTTGTTCATCCATGAACATCATATCGCGACTGCAGAGCGCTGGTTTGACCGGTATGGAACCGGTGTAGTCTTTACCGCCCGCTTTATCCCTGTTGTCCGTCATGCCATCTCGATTCCAGCGGGTATTGCCAAGATGCCTTTTTTGAAATTCGTTTTCTTAACAGGATTAGCTGCCATCCCTTGGTCTATCTTATTTATCTATCTTGGCATGCAGCTTGGGACAAAATGGGATCATATTCAAAGTGTTGCTCATGCTTATACAACCCCTATTATGGTCATTGCCATTGTCCTGATTGTTCTCTACTTTGTACTCAAAAAAATTCGGACGAATCGAAAACGGACAATCTAACCAAAACGCCTTTCACTGATCTGGTGAAAGGCGTTTTTTTATGAGTGTGCTGATTGTTTTTCCATATATCGGGATAGCTCTATTATCATTGCACCCATTCTCTCAAGTGACGGGGCAAGAATTCGGTCTATTCCCTCTTCTTTTAAAGCTTCAGCAGTGACTTTCCCGACGGCTACTGCAAGCACGTGCTGCTCGAATAATGCTTGCAATTCTTCTTTTCTTCCCCATTCTGCAGCTAGTTTGAAAAAGGCGTGAACTTGGACAGCGGTTGTAAAACAAACGGCATGAACTTGTCCATCTTTCATTTCTTTCAGCAGCGTTTCAGCTGCCTCTGGTTCAGGAGGTGTGTGCTGATATGGTAAAAGCGGCAAAACATCTGCCTCTTTTTCATGTAAAAACTGAATGAGAGCTGGTGCATTTTCACCATGAAGCTGCACCATCACACGTTTGCCTTGAAATTCCTTGTCTTCAAGCTTTGAAATCAAGTCACGAACTGTACCGTCTTCATCAGAGACCTCAGGCTGAATTCCGCGTTTTTTCAAAGCAGCAAAGGTTTTGTACCCTCTTGAAGCAATATGGGCATTTGATAGAATGTTCATAAATTCTTTACCAAGCTGCAGCTCTTGTGCACTCTCAATCAATGTATCTGTACCGATGCCTGTTGTCAAGATCACCCAGTCGGCCCCTTGTTTCACAAAGGTTTCTATGCCTGGCTTTAATTCCTCTTTGGCTAAAAATACGGTTCCTTGAAGAGAACGAATAACGGCTTGTCCCCCTTGCTTTTCGACAAGTGTACGCATTTCTTCTGTTTTTCTCGTTCCACAAATGGCAATCGTTTTTCCAGATAAGCCCTTCCTCATTTTATCCCTCTTTTTCTATCACATTTGATATGTATTAAATATAGATTTATTTGGAAGACGATGCAAGTGTCTACTAAAAAAGAGCTTGACGTTTCTATCGAATTCGAGTATCTTTTGTAAGTGCAAATTGTAGGAGGTCATTATGGAAAAACAGAATGTTCAAGCAATTCGATTATCAATTGCAGACCCAACACCACTTGGTTTGTTTGGTTTAGCAATGGTGACGCTCGTTGCGTCCTCACAAAAACTAGGAATCACAGATGGCACTTCCCTTATTTTACCTTGGGCTATCTTCCTTGGAGGAATCGCGCAGCTGATCGCGTCCATACAAGATTCAAAGCATCATAATATTTTTGGAGCCACTGCTTTTGGCGCATTCGGTCTTTTCTGGATGGGCGTTGGAACAACTTGGCTCATTCAAGCCGGCGTTTTTGGGAAAACGCTTGCGGGAGCAGCAGATCCAAAACAGTTAGGTTTTGCGTTTATTGGTTATTTGATTTTCAGCTTGTTTATGACGATTGGTGCAATGGAAACACATAAAGTATTATTTTTGATTTTCGTCTTTATTGATTTCTTATTCATTGGTCTTTCCCTTAGCACTTTTGGTGTGATGTACGATGTGACTCATACCATGGCTGGTATTGCAGAATTGATTATTTCCCTGCTTTCATTTTATGGTTCTGCAGCTGTTGTCCTTAATACACATTTTGGCCGTATTGTTCTGCCAATCGGACAACCATTTCGCATTTTTACAAAAGCTTAAATAAAAAAGAACTGCTCTGTGCAGTTCTTTTTTTATGTTTATTTTTCTTGTGCCTCTTGAAAGATCTCTCCGATGATTTCATACGAACGCATTCTTTCTTGATGATCGAACATATCAGAATTAATCATCACTTCATCTGCTTGTGTAGCTTCAATAAAGGCTTCTAATTCTATTTTTACTTTTTCTTTATCCCCAATGATAGTCGAGCTTAATTGTTCATCCACCATCGCCTTTTCATATGGACTCCAAAGACCGTCCATGCTGTCGACAGGCGCCTTCAGTTTTCCTGGTGTGTTGCGAATGAGACTTAAAAACCGCTGATAATGAGAGGTTGCCAAGTATTCAGCCCGTTCTGTTTCATCTGCAGCAAAAACCGTCACACCGACCATGGCATAAGGCTCTTTTAATACATCAGAAGGTCTAAATGACTGTCTGTACAACTCTAACGCAGGAATTGTATTTTTAGGTGAGAAATGTGCTGCAAAGGCAAATGGTAATCCAAGTTCTCCTGCAAGTCTGGCGCTAAAACCACTTGAACCAAGGAGCCAAATCGGAATGTCCAGACCTTCTCCTGGAACAGCTCTTACATGTTTTTTAACCTGACCGGTCGGCTTGAAATATTGACGAAGTTCTTCAAGCTGCTCTGGGAAATCTTCTCCGTTATGAAGATTACGTCTAAGCGCTCTTGCTGTTAACTGATCCGTCCCTGGTGCTCTGCCAAGACCTAAATCAATTCTCCCTGGATACAATGTCTCAAGTGTGCCAAATTGTTCGGCAATGACAAGTGAAGAGTGGTTTGGCAGCATAATCCCGCCAGATCCTACTCGGATTTTTTCGGTTCCTCCCGCAATATATCCAATTAAAACAGACGTTGCAGAGCTCGCTACCCCTTCCATGTTATGGTGTTCTGCCAGCCAGTATCTATGATAGCCCCACTTCTCCGCCTTCTTTGCTAAATCCATACTACGATCAAAAGATTCTTTAATGGTACCTCCTTCTGTCACTGAGGATAAATTTAAAACGGAATAGGCTTTGCCTTGTAAAACTGATTGACTCATAAATGATGTCCCCATTTCTGTCAAAAATCATACTATTTTATACTTTCAACACCATAACACAAATCCATGAAAGATTTAAATGATTTGATTCGATGATTTTCGAAATGATGATTTCCTAGGTTTTACTTCCAATTTGAAAATTTGCACATAGAATGAAATATCAATTCTAGGAGATGGGCAATTTGTACAATCAATTCGAACACAAATGTCCCTTTTGCGGTAAATACCATGAACAGCCTCATTACAAAAGATCACGTCATGACCGTCCTCGAAAAAGAGACTGTCCATTCATTAAACAAGAATATCCAACACAAAAGATATCTCAAGGGAATCAACCTTGCCAGATTGCAAAAGGAATAAAACAATCAAAACCAAATCAAAGAGCTGGACCAAGAGGCCCGGCAGGCCCAGCAGGTCCCCCTGGACCAACCGGACCTACTGGACCTGCTGGCGGGTTAACCGGCGCTCTTCCTTTTGATCCCTCACAATCACAAGATTACGATGCAGGGCAAGTGGTCACGTTTAATGGCAGTACTTACATTGCCAATGTTGACGCTCCATCAGGAATACCTGGACTCTCCCCCGACTATACCCTTTTGGCTGCTTCTGGAGAAACTGGGCCTACGGGGCCTACTGGGATCGGATTAATTGGTGTTGAAGCCTATGACCCTGTTATGGCAACAACATATTCAGTAGGGCAAGTGGTCACTTATGGTGGTGGTACGTATATAGTGGATTCTGCACCACCTTCAGGTACGCCAGATACGTCGTCAGATTACACACTTTTAGCAGCACCAGGTGAAACTGGGCCTGCAGGCGCTACGGGGATCACCGGTTCAACTGGACCTACTGGTGCCACCGGGATCACCGGTTCAACTGGACCTACTGGCGCTACGGGGATCACTGGAGATACTGGGCCTACGGGTGCGACAGGTATTACTGGATCAACTGGCTCTACCGGCGCTACGGGGATCACTGGATCAACTGGACCTACCGGGGCCACTGGTATCACTGGTTCAACTGGACCTACTGGTGTGACGGGGATCACTGGAGCTACCGGTCCTACGGGTGTCACGGGGATTACTGGACCAACAGGTCCTACTGGTGTGACGGGGATCACTGGAGCTACCGGTCCTACTGGCGCTACGGGTATTACTGGAGCTACTGGGCCTACGGGGGCAACGGGTATCACTGGAGCTACCGGTCCTACCGGGGCCACGGGTATTACTGGAGCTACTGGGCCTACGGGGGCAACGGGTATCACTGGAGCTACCGGTCCTACTGGTGCCACCGGTATTACCGGATCTACCGGTCCTACTGGTGTCACTGGTATTACTGGACCAACAGGTCCTACTGGTGTGACGGGGATCACTGGACCTACCGGACCTACCGGTGCCACGGGCATCACTGGATCTACCGGTCCTACTGGTGCCACGGGGATTACTGGATCTACCGGTCCTATTGGTGCCACCGGTATTACCGGATCTACCGGTCCTACTGGTGTGACGGGGATCACTGGACCAACAGGTCCTACTGGTGTGACGGGGATCACTGGATCAACTGGACCTACTGGTGCCACCGGTATTACCGGATCTACCGGTCCTACTGGTGCCACGGGGATTACTGGATCTACCGGTCCTATTGGTGCCACCGGTATTACCGGATCTACCGGTCCTACTGGTGTGACGGGGATCACTGGACCAACAGGTCCTACTGGTGTGACGGGGATCACTGGATCAACTGGACCTACTGGTGCCACCGGTATTACCGGATCTACCGGTCCTACTGGTGCCACGGGGATTACTGGATCTACCGGTCCTATTGGTGCCACCGGTATTACCGGATCTACCGGTCCTACTGGTGTGACGGGGATCACTGGACCAACAGGTCCTACTGGTGTGACGGGGATCACTGGAGCTACCGGACCTACTGGTGCGACAGGTATTACTGGATCAACTGGCTCTACCGGCGCGACGGGGATCACTGGATCAACTGGACCTACTGGTGCGACAGGTATTACTGGATCAACTGGCTCTACCGGTGCCACGGGCATCACTGGCTCAACTGGACCTACTGGTGCCACGGGGATTACTGGAGCTACTGGTCCTACTGGCGCCACGGGCATCACTGGTTCAACTGGACCTACTGGCGCCACGGGCATCACTGGTTCAACTGGTCCTACTGGCGCCACGGGCATCACTGGTTCAACTGGACCTACTGGCGCCACGGGCATCACTGGTTCAACTGGACCTACTGGTGCCACGGGGATCACCGGTTCAACTGGACCTACCGGTGCCACGGGGATCACCGGTTCAACCGGACCTACTGGTGCGACGGGTATTACTGGAGCTACTGGTCCTACGGGTGCGACAGGGATTACCGGAACTACTGGCTCTACCGGTGCCACGGGCATCACTGGATCAACTGGACCTACTGGTGCCACCGGTTCAACCGGATCTACCGGTCCTACTGGTGTCACTGGTATTACTGGACCAACAGGTCCTACTGGTGCCACGGGGATTACTGGAGTTACTGGTGATACAGGGGCCACGGGCATCACTGGATCAACTGGACCTACTGGTGCCACCGGTTCAACCGGATCTACCGGTCCTACTGGTGCCACGGGGATTACTGGAGCTACTGGTCCTACTGGCGCCACGGGCATCACTGGTTCAACTGGACCTACTGGCGCCACGGGCATCACTGGTTCAACTGGTCCTACTGGCGCCACGGGCATCACTGGTTCAACTGGACCTACTGGCGCCACGGGCATCACTGGTTCAACTGGACCTACTGGTGCCACGGGGATCACCGGTTCAACTGGACCTACCGGTGCCACGGGGATCACCGGTTCAACCGGATCTACCGGTCCTACTGGTGTCACTGGTATTACTGGACCAACAGGTCCTACTGGTGCCACGGGGATTACTGGAGTTACTGGTGATACAGGGGCCACGGGCATCACTGGATCAACTGGACCTACTGGTGCCACCGGTTCAACCGGATCTACCGGTCCTACTGGTGTCACTGGTATTACTGGACCAACAGGTCCTACTGGTGCGACAGGTATTACTGGATCAACTGGCTCTACCGGTGCCACGGGCATCACTGGCTCAACTGGACCTACTGGTGCCACGGGGATTACTGGAGCTACCGGTCCTACTGGCGCCACGGGGATTACCGGATCTACCGGTCCTACTGGTGCCACCGGTTCAACCGGATCTACCGGTCCTACTGGTGTCACTGGTATTACTGGACCAACAGGTCCTACGGGTGCGACGGGTATTACTGGAGCTACTGGTCCTACTGGCGCCACGGGGATCACCGGTTCAACCGGACCTACTGGTGCGACGGGTATTACTGGAGCTACGGGTCCTACGGGTGCGACAGGGATTACCGGAACTACTGGTGATACAGGGGCCACGGGCATCACTGGTTCAACTGGACCTACTGGTGCCACCGGTTCAACCGGATCTACCGGTCCTACTGGTGTCACTGGTATTACTGGACCAACAGGTCCTACTGGTGCCACGGGGATTACTGGAGTTACTGGTGATACAGGGGCCACGGGCATCACTGGATCAACTGGACCTACTGGTGCCACCGGTTCAACCGGATCTACCGGTCCTACTGGTGTCACTGGTATTACTGGACCAACAGGTCCTACGGGTGCGACGGGTATTACTGGAGCTACTGGTCCTACTGGCGCCACGGGCATCACTGGTTCAACTGGACCTACTGGTGCCACGGGGATCACCGGTTCAACTGGACCTACCGGTCCTACTGGTGTCACTGGTATTACTGGACCAACAGGTCCTACGGGTGCGACGGGTATTACTGGAGCTACTGGTCCTACTGGCGCCACGGGCATCACTGGTTCAACTGGACCTACTGGTGCCACGGGGATCACCGGTTCAACTGGACCTACCGGTGCCACGGGGATCACCGGTTCAACCGGACCTACTGGTGCGACGGGTATTACTGGAGCTACGGGTCCTACGGGTGCGACGGGTATTACTGGAGCTACTGGTCCTACGGGTGCGACAGGGATTACCGGAACTACTGGTGATACAGGGGCCACGGGCATCACTGGTTCAACTGGACCTACTGGTGCCACCGGTTCAACCGGAGCTACCGGTCCTACTGGTGTCACTGGTATTACTGGACCAACAGGTCCTACTGGTGTGACGGGGATCACTGGAGCTACGGGTCCTACTGGTGCGACAGGGGTTACCGGAGCTACTGGTGATACAGGGGCGACGGGTATCACTGGATCAACTGGACCTACTGGTGCCACCGGTTCAACCGGATCTACCGGTCCTACTGGTGTCACTGGTATTACTGGACCAACAGGTCCTACGGGTGCGACGGGTATTACTGGAGCTACTGGTCCTACTGGCGCCACGGGCATCACTGGTTCAACTGGACCTACTGGTGCCACGGGGATCACCGGTTCAACTGGACCTACCGGTCCTACTGGTGTCACTGGTATTACTGGACCAACAGGTCCTACGGGTGCGACGGGTATTACTGGAGCTACTGGTCCTACTGGCGCCACGGGCATCACTGGTTCAACTGGACCTACTGGTGCCACGGGGATCACCGGTTCAACTGGACCTACCGGTGCCACGGGGATCACCGGTTCAACCGGAACTACTGGTGCGACGGGTATTACTGGAGCTACGGGTCCTACGGGTGCGACGGGTATTACTGGAGCTACGGGTCCTACGGGTGCGACAGGGATTACCGGAACTACTGGTGATACAGGGGCCACGGGCATCACTGGTTCAACTGGACCTACTGGTGCCACCGGTTCAACCGGAGCTACCGGTCCTACTGGTGTCACTGGTATTACTGGACCAACAGGTCCTACTGGTGCCACGGGGATTACTGGAGTTACTGGTGATACAGGGGCCACGGGCATCACTGGATCAACTGGACCTACTGGTGCCACCGGTATTACCGGATCTACCGGTCCTACTGGCGCCACGGGGATTACTGGAGCTACCGGTCCTACTGGCGCCACGGGGATTACCGGATCTACCGGTCCTACTGGTGCCACCGGTTCAACCGGATCTACCGGTCCTACTGGTGTCACTGGTATTACTGGACCAACAGGTCCTACTGGTGTGACGGGGATCACTGGAGCTACGGGTCCTACTGGTGCGACAGGGGTTACCGGAGCTACTGGTGATACAGGGGCGACGGGTATCACTGGATCAACTGGACCTACTGGTGCCACCGGTTCAACCGGATCTACCGGTCCTACTGGTGTCACTGGTATTACTGGACCAACAGGTCCTACGGGTGCGACGGGTATTACTGGAGCTACTGGTCCTACTGGCGCCACGGGCATCACTGGTTCAACTGGACCTACTGGTGCCACGGGGATCACCGGTTCAACTGGACCTACCGGTGCCACGGGGATCACCGGTTCAACCGGACCTACTGGTGCGACGGGTATTACTGGAGCTACGGGTCCTACGGGTGCGACAGGGATTACCGGAACTACTGGTGATACAGGGGCCACGGGCATCACTGGTTCAACTGGACCTACTGGTGCCACCGGTTCAACCGGATCTACCGGTCCTACTGGTGTCACTGGTATTACTGGACCAACAGGTCCTACTGGTGCCACGGGGATTACTGGAGTTACTGGTGATACAGGGGCCACGGGCATCACTGGATCAACTGGACCTACTGGTGCCACCGGTATTACCGGATCTACCGGTCCTACTGGCGCCACGGGGATTACTGGAGCTACCGGTCCTACTGGCGCCACGGGGATTACCGGATCTACCGGTCCTACTGGTGCCACCGGTTCAACCGGATCTACCGGTCCTACTGGTGTCACTGGTATTACTGGACCAACAGGTCCTACTGGTGTGACGGGGATCACTGGAGCTACGGGTCCTACTGGTGCGACAGGGGTTACCGGAGCTACTGGTGATACAGGGGCGACGGGTATCACTGGATCAACTGGACCTACTGGTGCCACCGGTTCAACCGGATCTACCGGTCCTACTGGTGTCACTGGTATTACTGGACCAACAGGTCCTACGGGTGCGACGGGTATTACTGGAGCTACTGGTCCTACTGGCGCCACGGGCATCACTGGTTCAACTGGACCTACTGGTGCCACGGGGATCACCGGTTCAACTGGACCTACCGGTGCCACGGGGATCACCGGTTCAACCGGACCTACTGGTGCGACGGGTATTACTGGAGCTACGGGTCCTACGGGTGCGACAGGGATTACCGGAACTACTGGTGATACAGGGGCCACGGGCATCACTGGTTCAACTGGACCTACTGGTGCCACCGGTTCAACCGGAGCTACCGGTCCTACTGGTGTCACTGGTATTACTGGACCAACAGGTCCTACTGGTGCCACGGGGATTACTGGAGTTACTGGTGATACAGGGGCCACGGGCATCACTGGATCAACTGGACCTACTGGTGCCACCGGTATTACCGGATCTACCGGTCCTACTGGGGCCACGGGGATTACTGGAGCTACTGGTCCTACTGGCGCCACGGGCATCACTGGATCAACTGGACCTACTGGTGCCACCGGTATTACCGGATCTACCGGTCCTACTGGTGCCACGGGGATTACTGGAGCTACCGGTCCTACTGGCGCCACGGGGATTACCGGATCTACCGGTCCTACTGGTGCCACCGGTATTACAGGATCTACCGGTCCTACTGGTGTCACTGGTATTACTGGACCAACAGGTCCTACTGGTGTGACGGGGATCACTGGAGCTACCGGTCCTACTGGTGCGACAGGGGTTACCGGAGCTACGGGTCCTACTGGTGTAACGGGTATCACTGGAGCTACGGGTCCTACTGGTGCCACGGGGATTACTGGAGCTACCGGTCCTACTGGTGTGACGGGGATCACTGGAGCTACCGGTCCTACTGGTGCCACGGGCATCACTGGATCAACTGGACCTACGGGTGCGACAGGGATTACCGGAGCTACTGGTGATACAGGGGCCACGGGCATCACTGGACCAACAGGTCCTACTGGTGTGACGGGGATCACTGGAGCTACCGGTCCTACTGGTGCCACGGGGATTACTGGAGCTACTGGCTCTACCGGCGCAACGGGGATCACTGGTTCAACTGGACCTACTGGTGCGACAGGTATTACTGGATCAACTGGCTCTACCGGTGCCACGGGGATTACTGGAGCTACTGGACCTACTGGCGCCACGGGCATCACTGGTTCAACTGGACCTACTGGTGCTACGGGGATCACCGGTTTAACTGGACCTACCGGGACCACGGGGATCACTGGAGCTACCGGACCTACCGGGGCCACGGGTATTACTGGACCAACAGGTCCTACTGGCGTGACAGGTGTCACTGGGGCTACTGGAACAGGTGGTTTTACAGATACAGCACTTTATGCTGCTAATAGTTCTGGCCCTACCATCGTTACTGTAGCAGGAGGAACGAATATTCCTTTGCCAAACTTTCAAAACATTACTGGTTTTACAGCAAACGGCACAAGTACTGTTTTTACCGTTCTGCAAACTGGTAAATATTATATTACGTATCAAATCAACACCACTACAGCTCTTTTGATTAATACACGTTTGCTTTTAAATGGAACAACTACTATTTCTGGTTCTGTTCAATCACCTGTTATCTCAACTTCATTAATCAACAACACTGTTATTGTTAATTTAACAGCTGGTAATACCATCTCACTGCAGTTTTTTGGGGCGGTTGTCACAGCTATTTTAGTTGGCGGAGGTGGTGCTGCTGGAGCAGCCTTGACCATCATACGTCTTAGCTAAACTAAAAAAAGAAAGGCTTTTTCAGTCTTTCTTTTTTATGTCTTCTATTACATTTATACACTGTTCAATATCATACGATTGCAAAAGATGAAAAATAGATTGGATGATTGAAAACTCTAAATTCCACCATTCTAATAACTGCAGTTTTTCGATTATTTCAGATGAAAATCGATATTTCATGAGCTGCTGGGGATTTCCTGCGGCAATTGCATATGGCGGCACATCTTTTGTGATCACACTATTTGCCCCGATCACGGCCCCGTTTCCTATACATACTCCTGACATAATCGTTGCACCATATCCAATCCATACGTCATGTCCAATATGAACATCCCCCTTCGATTTGGGATGTCCTTTAATATGGGCAGCTTCTTTAAAAATTTGATTAAACGGATACGTTGTGACCCAATCAGTACGGTGTTCCCCGCCTAGAAAAATTTTCACCTCGTTTGCAATGGAACAAAACTTCCCAATATGTAATGTCGTTCCTTCCCCCCAAGTCAACACTTGGAAATCTGGCCCGGCATAAGAAAAGTCACCGATATTGTACGAGCTCAGTTCACTTCTTTGATTCAAATACATAGAAGATTCGGCCTCCTTAAAAGTGAGAGATCTTCGTATGTATATGCTGCCTCACACCTTTACATTATGATTGAACAAGCGAGATAATTTGTTTTTTCTTCCATACGAGCTGATAGTAGCTGTATTGGAGGAGTAAGTTCACAAAGAAAGCAGCTGGGTAGCCAATCCATATTCCTTTAATGCCAAGAGATGTATAGTGCGATAGCACATAAGCGACTGGTACTTCTACAAGCCAAATGGAACAAATACTAAAGATCGTCGGCCAAAGAACCGTCCCGCTTGCTCTCATTGTGGCTGCAACAATTTGGGCCGTTCCAAAAATGAGATAGCTCCATAATGTAATGACGACCAAACTATAGGCAATATCTATCGTGCCAGGGTCTGTTAAAAAAATAGATAAAATCTGCGGTGCAAAAATATAAACGAAAATAATGATACATCCGCCTATGGCAAAGTTAAGACCTAACCCAATTTTAATGACATCTTTCAGTCGATTCATATTTCCCGCGCCAATGAATTGAGCTGCAAAGATCGAGACCGCAATGCCAAGGCTCACTGCCGGCATCTGCACATAACTCACGACTTGATTGACAACACCATAGGCAGCTGTTGCCTGTGATCCATAATCGTTGACGAAAGAAATAACGGCAATTTCTGATAAAGAAATGAGGATCATATTAATGCTTGATGGGATACTGAGCTTTAATAACGTTTTTAATAGATCTCCTTTCATCAATAAATGCTTTCTCACCGATGCATCAATGCGAAGCGGGTGCTTTGTCTTATATAAGTAGATGTGTAGAATGATAAATGTCACAATTGTTGAAATCACAGAAGCATACGCAGCGCCGTATAAGCCGAACGCTGGCAGTCCCAGCCATCCAAATAATAAAATGGGCAGCATCAAAATATTCGTTGCCGTACTAATCATTAAGAAATAAAATGGCGTTTTCGAATCCCCTGTCCCTCGCAAGAAGGTCGTATAAACAAAATAAAGAAATAAGATCGGCATTGAGATGAATAGAATTCTAGCATAGCCCGCACTTTCCTCCACGATATTAGCGGGTGTTCCCATAAGGTTTAAGATGTCTGTTGCGAAAAAACCTCCAATGATCGCTAAAGATACTCCGATCAAAAAAGTGAATGAAAGCGTTGTGCCAATAATTTCTTTTAATTTCTGTTCATTTTTTGCTCCATACGCTTGTCCAATAAGGATCGAGCTTCCCGATCCAATTCCAATGGAAAAAGAAACGAGTAAAAAGAAAAGCGGAAAGAATGCAGAAATGGCAGCTACTGCATCCTCTCCAATCCATCTTCCGACAAGAACAATAGACACTAATTGTCCGATCGATTGCAAAATATTACTTAGCAAAAGCGGGATGAGAAAAATGGACATGGTTTTTACTAAAGATTGATTATTATCTAACGTCATGATGGTTCTCCTTCTCTCTCTAAATCTAAAGATTCTCAGCTAGTATGCTGACAATACGGTCTTCTATCTCTTTCCCTTTTTCGTCATCAACAAGGTGATTGAATAAGATGGAAAAAGCGAGCGTTTTCCCGCCCTGCGTGTCAATATATCCAGAAAGTGTGCTGACCGTTGTTAACGACCCTGTTTTTGCACGTACTTTTTCTAGTGTAGCTGGTTCCTTCAATCTGTTTCTTAACGTTCCCCCCACCATTCGTTCACTTGCCCCTGCTAAAGGGAGCGCATGTTCATAGGTTTTAAACCATTTTTCCTTTTGAATGTTTGTCAAAAATAAAGTGAACTGGTTAGCAGAGACAAGGTTAATAGGTGATATGCCCGATCCGTCACGCAGCACTGCAAGCGAAGGATCGATGCCAAACGCAGGAAGCCGTTCATTCATGACATCCAGACCCGCTTCAAAGCTCCCTTTGTTCTTCACTTTTTTCCCTAGTTCCTTTAGCAAAATTTCTGCATGGGTATTGTTGCTTAATTTCATCATAGGAACAAGCAGCTCTGATAATGGCATCGATGTATGGGAGGCAATTTTTTTGGCTTTTTTAGGAACTTGTTTTGATTTCAGCGGTCCTTTTACTTGAATCCCTTCCGCCTTTAACGCTCGTTTCATTAAGTCTAAAGCATAGGCGGACGGATCCCATAAAGCTACCCATTGTTTAGATGAGCTCGCTTTAACAGGAATAGTCCCAGTCAACGTAATCTTGTTGGTTCCGTGAGAGCGCTTAAAAGAGATTTTCTTTTTTTCACCTTCTGGAACTGTTTTCACTTGATTGATGACTTGAGCGACATCCGTCTTTGGGATCATATCATATGCGGCTTTCTGTCCTGCTTTTTTTCCTGGTTTTACTTCGAGAATCACGGTCCCTGCATCATAATCTTGATTCGGTGAAGCCGTGAGAGCAGAAATTTGTGCCCCGTAATATTGATCCTCATCACTCCAAGGCAGGTCAATGGAGTATCTCGTGTCATCAAACCAAGTGTCATCTGCCGCAAGCTGCCCGCGAATGGTATGTATTCCGGCCTTTTTGACCTGTTTGGCGAGTGCTGCAAAATCCTCCTCTAATAAAGTTGGATCGCCGGTGCCACGAAGATAA
Organism: Bacillus sp. FSL L8-0654; assembly: GCF_038629965.1. Lineage (NCBI taxonomy): Bacteria > Bacillati > Bacillota > Bacilli > Caryophanales > Bacillaceae > Bacillus > Bacillus sp. FSL L8-0654. Next base: position 1,846,513 of record NZ_CP152026.1, read on the forward strand.
AGGCTGCCATGTAGCGTTTTCTTTTGAATGGAACCATCCATCCAGATGTCTGTAGGGAATGTGTGTGTTTCTCCAAGTATATCAAGTGCGATGGCTGATGTGAGCAGTTTCATATTAGAAGCAGGAGTGAGACGAATATCGGCTTGATGTTCATAAAGAAGAGATGTGTCAGAAGTATCGCGGACGCTGATGCCAGAGATCGCGCCCTCTAAATCAGGTGCTGTTCGTATGAATTCGTCTAAAGCTGTGATCCAATGAAGGGAATCGTCACGAGCTTTGAGTTGTTCATCTTTCGCTGAAAAAGGGAGAAATAAAATCGACAGGATACATATTTGTAAAAACATGAGCTGTGAAAAACGCTTCACGCAATCCCTCCTTTTTGTTGCAGCCAATTTTAGAAGAATATGTTCATTATACACAAAAGAACGTTTGTTCTCAAAGGTTTTTTAAACAGAAAAGTCAGCTTTCTTTGACGAAAACTGACAAGCCCTTTACCTCTTTTCTGGATTCCAGCCATCGGCTCCGCCAAGAACAGCCTGAACTGTGATTTGACTTGCTTCATTTTGGGTTAAAATGGTTGACCATTTTACGCGGTTTGCTGGGCTGCTTCCTGCTCCTGTCGATCCAAATTCTTTGTACCTTGCCGTTCTTTCGTTGTCATGGTTATCCCAGTTATGCCATCCCTCGGCTTTTATATGGTCATCCATTTTTGTATGGAGGAATGTTACAGCCGAATGAGGTCTCCACGGACGTCCTAAATAAACCGATTGCGCAGCTGCCGTCCCCTTTTTCAGCGTAGAGTCCATGAATACATAGCCGTACCTTTGCGCTTCTGTTGTGGATGCTGCAGTAATATACCCATTTCCAAGGCTTTTTATTTCAGCTCTTTTAAACACAGCTGTGGCTGATCCAAAAATAAAATCAACCGTGCCCTCAATATAGCAGTTTTCATAATATTGCCGCCCTGTGCCTGTTGCATAAAGTGTATCTTGATAGCCTAACACGCGTATTTGCTTGAACACAGCCCGGTCGCCAGACACATACAGCGCAACTGCCTGACCAGCATGTCTGCCAGCTGTATTTTGAAAGGTGATATTTTCTGCATAAAAATCGTTTGCACGAATCATTGTGCTTGAGCTGTTTGTTGTACTCCCAGTGCTTGCATTTGTATCATCATACGTAAGGATCGTCTTGTGCTGGTTTTCGCCAATAAAGGATACGTGTGGTTTATTTTGCGGAAGCAAAATTTTTTCTTTATATACGCCATTTTTAATATAGATCGTTGCCGGTTGTTGATTGTTTGCTGGAATCGCATCAATGGCAGACTGAACGGTGCGGTATGTCCCGCTTCCCTTTTGATCAACGACAAGGACGCGGTTATGCCCGGCTTCTGCTGCTTGAAGTGAAGCGAAGTCAAAAAGAAAGAAAGACAAGACCATAACAATCCATACGTTTCTATATTTCATCACATATCTCCTCCTCATTTTGTGAACGTTTTCATCAAACATTCTTTTTGATCCTATTCCATACACGCACAAAAAAACACCCACGTTTTTATGTTGTGGATGTTTTTTTAGACTTTTCATATTGCATCGCATAAATCCCTTCATTTTCAACCCATTCACAAAATAGAACGTCTCGATAAGAGGAAATATGCTGCTTTTTTAATTGCTCATTCAGCCAAGATTCATCAAAGCCGGCTTCTTGAAGATCTTTTTTTAAAATTTCGCCGTCAATAATAAACGTTCTAGGCAATTTCACTTCTTTTCCCTTCACGTTCACATCTTCGGCTGTGGCTGGGGCGTATTTCATTTTCGGAAGAACGCTGACAGAGCCGTCCGTTTCCAAAATAGCATATTCAATTTCATTCAGGGCAAAATGGCCTTTTGCGCGAACCAGTGTCTGCAGCTGATTGATATCAAGCATATTTTTCTTCAACCGGTTGTAGTGAATCTTCCCCTTATCAATCACAAGAGTAGGTCTTCCTTCTAAAAAAGCGCGAATGGATTTAAAGCGCTGTGAAAGCCATTCAACTGTATAAATGAGAACGCCCCATACTGCAACAGCAAATAAAATGTGCTGAATCCTGACTTCCGGATCAAAAATAGCGTTTCCGACCATTTCGCCTAAAATTAGTGCAGAAATGAAATCAAACGGTGTGATTTGTGCAAATTGTGTTTTCCCTAATAATTTTGTAATAAAAAATAAAGCGAAAAATCCGATTAAGAGTTCAATCAAAATATTAACGAACGGCACAAAAATTCCTTCCTTTCTTGCTGCATTTATATACAGCATATACATGAAAGGAAGGATCTAAACCATTTATGAAGGCAATAAAATAAAGACATTGTCCCCTTCAACGAATGTTTCATATGTTTTAACGCATCCGTGATCTGGTGCTTGCACGTTTCCTGATGAAAGATCAATTTTCCAATCATGCATTGGGCAGAAAACGTGATTCCCGCTGACCATGCCTTCAGCCAGAACGCCGCCTTTATGAGGACAGCGATTTTCAATGGCTTTGAACTGCTTATTAGAGGTTTGAAAAACAGCTAATTCAAGTGTACCGGCTTCAACTGTTTTACCTAGCTGTAGCGGAAAATCTGATAGGGTGCCAATGTGAACTTTAACAACTGAAACTGTCATATGATCTCATCCCTTCAATTGATTTATACGGAAGCCGTCGCTTTTTGAAATAATTGTCTCGTGTCTTTTTGACTCTCACGAAGCTCCTGCCAAGGCTCTTCATATGTTGAAAGCGCAATGTCCATTCTTTCGATTAAGGCTGCTCGTTTTTCATCATCCAGGAGTACTGATTGAATATGATCTAACCCAAGTCGCTCAACCCAAGCAGAGGTTCTTTCTAAATAATTTGCCGTTTCTCTGTAATATTGCAGGTATGCTGCGGCCATTTGCTCTACTTCTTCTGCTGTACTGACCTTCATTAATAAATCTCCAGCCCGCAGGTGTGTGCCGCCATTTCCGCCGGCGTACAATTCAAACCCTCCATCTATCCCCACAATACCGAGGTCTTTAATTCCGGACTCTGCACAGTTTCTCGGACAAGCAGAGACGGCCATTTTTACTTTATGCGGTGTCGCAAGACCTTCAAATTTCTTTTCAAGTGCAATTCCAAGAGCCATGGAGTCCTGCGTGCCGAACCTGCAAAATTGTTCTCCAACACATGTTTTAACTGTTCTTAAAGATTTTCCATATGCATAACCCGATGGCATATCTAGATCCGCCCACACTTTAGGTAAATCTTCTTTTTTGACACCTAGAAGATCAATACGCTGACCGCCAGTCATTTTCACAAGCGGTATTTCATATTTGTCGACGACATCGGCTATTTTTCTCAAGTCATTTGCATTGGTGACGCCGCCGTACATTCGCGGAACAACTGAATAGGTGCCATCGTTTTGAATATTGGCGTGCATGCGTTCATTTACAAAGCGTGAGCTCTTTTCATCTTTGTATTCAAGTGGATGAAGCATGCCTAAATAATAATTCAGTGCAGGGCGGCATTTTGAACAGCCCTCTTCTGTATTCCAGTCAAGTACATTCATCACTTCTTTGACATGCTGCAGCCCTTTCTCTTTGATTTCATGAATGACTTCATCTCGTGAAAGGGTAGTGCAGGCGCAGATGGTTTCTTTTTGGGCTGTCCGGCTTGCATCCTCACCTAGCGTATGCCAAAGAATCTCTTCGACAACAGGCTGACAGCCTCCGCAAGATCGTGAGGCACTTGTACATTGCTTGACTTCCTGAAACGTTGTTAAGCCTTCTTTCTGAATGGCTTCCACAATCTGCCCTTTTGACACGCCATTACAGCCGCAAACGATATGGTCGTTTGCCATGCTGTCAATCGTGCTTTCTTGCGCCGGATCATTGGAGGTTAAGACAGATACCTTCTCCATATCCGACATATCTATTCCTTCTTTAATGTACGAGAATAAACGAGGTCCGTCGCTTGTTTCTCCAAACATGACGGCGCCTACTAATCGGTTTTGCTGGAAGACGAGTTTTTGATAGATGCCTTTTTGTTCGTCAAAAATCTTAATCGCTTTTTTCTCATCGTTTTCAATAAAATCACCAGCTGAAAATACATCAACTCCTGATACTTTCAGCTGTGTTGACAGAACAGAGCCTTCATATGGAGCAGGGTTCAAGCCGCATACATGCTTGGCAAGTACAGTCGCTTGATCGTATAAAGGAGCAACTAATCCGTACGTTTGTCCCCTGTGTTCCACACATTCTCCGACGGCATAAATGCCCGGGACACTTGTTTCCATAAAATCATTGACGATAATCCCACGGTTCACTTCAAGCCCGCTTATTTCTGCAAGCATTTTACTTGGTTTAATTCCCGCAGCCATGACGACTAGGTCTGTCTCAAGTGTAGTGCCGTCTGAAAATGATAATCCTTCTACTCTTGTATCTCCTAAAATCTCATTTGTCTGTTTTCCTAACAGGAATTTCATCCCCTGTTCTTCTAATGCTTTTTGAAGAAGCTGGCCTGCAATAGGGTCTAGCTGGCGTTCCATTAAATGAGAGCTGAGGTGGATGACATTCACTTCCATGCCTAAGTTTAATAGACCGCGTGCTGCTTCAAGCCCAAGGAGTCCGCCTCCGATGACTGCTGCTTTTTTGTACATAGTAGAGGCATTGACCATTTCCTCAGTGTCTTGCAATGTACGAAAAGCCGTCACGCCTTTTTTATCACTCCCTGGAATTGGAAGGATGAATGGAAGTGACCCTGTTGCTAAAATCAATCGGTCATAATGCACGGTCCGTCCTTGATCACTGGTGACTGTTTGGTTCTCTGTATCGATCTTCACTATGGTCTCGTTTGTAAACAGCTGAATATCATGCTTTTGATACCAGTTCCAATCGTTTAACGTAATATCTTCGACCTTCGTATCCCCTTGAAGCACTTTCGATAAAAGAATTCGGTTATAGTTAGGATGCGGTTCAGTCCCAAATACCGTCATGTCGAAACGTTCGCCGTCTGTTTTTAAAATGTTTTCAAGGCTTCGAATGCCGGCCATACCGTTCCCCACTAATACGAGTTTTTCTTTCATGATAAAACACCCCTCATGTGATCATTTTTTAGAAAGTACCATAATCTAAACATAGATGGAAAATACATGTTAAAATTTCTCACATAGTTTTTCATTCACGCCGGCTGACAGCTGTACAGGACAATATTTAAAGCCTGGCATTTTACTTTGCGGATCTAGTTGATCATCAATTAATTGATTAATTGATTGATGTTTGCTCCAGTGAAATGGAACAAATACGGTATCTTTTCGAATGGTGTCTGATATGCGGCATCTGATGATGACACTTCCTCTTTTTGACTTGATGGTCACGAGCTCCCCGTGCTGAAGTCCATACGTTTTCGCTGTGTCAGGGTGAAGCTCTGCATATGCTTCAAACTGTCTGGCAACAAGAGAGGTGCTCCTTCTTGTTTGAACGCCTGTTTGGTAATGAGCCATCACCCTGCCGGTCGTTAAATAAAGAGGGTATTCTTGACTGACGGGTTCCTTTGCAGCCTTTTTTCCATGTGTGACAACGGCAAACTTCGCTAAACTGTCAGAATGTGAGAATGCATGTTCAAATAATCTTTCAGTTCCCGGGTCTTCTAAATGAGTACAAGGCCACCTTATGCCTTGTTCCTTCCTCAGCCTTTCATAGGTTATGCCTGAATAATCAGCCTTTGCACCTTTCGTTACGGCTCTTATTTCCTCAAAGATCTCTTCTGCGGATGAAAAGGAAAAATGGCTGCCTTTTCCTAATACAGCTGCTATTTCACAAATGATTTGCCAATCGTGCTTTCTTTGGTGTTTAAGTGGATATGTTGCTTCTCTAAGCGTAACGCGCCCCTCTATGTTTGTCACGGTACCTTCATCCTCTAAATATGACGAAGTCGGTAAAATTACATCTGCCAGCGCAGCTGTCTCAGACATAAATAAATCAACGGCAACAAAAAAGGACAAGTTCTTGATGGCTTGCTGAATCAAGTGCGCGTTCGGCCCTGACTGGACAGGATTTGAGCACATTAAAAAGAGCGCTTTGATCTCACCTGCATCCATTTTTTCAAACATCTCAAAAGCAGACACACCCTTTCCTGGGAGTTCTTTTTCATCAATGTTCCATCGTTCAGCCATTTCTTTTCTGTGAGCAGGGTTTGAGATATCTCGATATCCTGGAAGCTGATCTGCTTTTTGCCCATGCTCTCTTGCTCCCTGGCCATTTCCCTGGCCGGTTATTGCGCCATAGCCGCATCCAAAGCGGCCGATCTTCCCAGTAACAAGCAGAATATTCAGGAAATTACGCACAGAGGCTGTACCGTCTATTTGCTGCTCAATGCCTCTTGCTGTAAAAATCATGCCTGTCTTTTCTTGTGCGAATTTCCTTGCTATTTTCTGCATCACATCAATCGTCACGCCGGTTTGCTCAGCTATGTCTGGCAGGGAGATGCGTGAGATATGCTCCTTTAGTTCTTGGAAACCTGACGTTCGTTGATGAATAAATGATTCATCGATTAAATGCTCATGCATCATGATGTGCAATATGCCGTTTGCCAGTGCGGCATCTGACCCTGGTTTTAGGCTGACATGTAAATCGGCTAATTGGGCTGTCGGAGTTCTGCGCGGATCAATGACGATGAGAAATGCGCCATTGTTTTTCGCCTCTTCGATGTAGGGCAGGAAGGTTGGCTGACATTCCGCTATATTCGTTCCAACCAATATCAACACTCGTGCATGCTTGATGTCGCTTAGAGGAAAGGTCAGGCCACGGTCAAGTCCGAATGTTTGATTTGCGGCAGTTGCTGCCGAAGACATACATAGTCTCCCGTTATAATCGATGTATTTTGTTTTCAGCGCCACTCTTGCAAATTTCCCGAGTAAGTACGCTTCCTCATTTGTAATTGATGCGCTTCCGTACACACTGATCACATCATGGCCATGTGACAGCTGAAGGGATTCTATGTTTGTTTTGATTTCCTCAAGAGCCTCCTGCCATGTCGCTTTTACAAACTGTCCGTTTCTTTTGATCAGCGGGTGATTCAGGCGATCTTTATGGAGCGCGTGCTGGTGGGCATGCTGTCCTTTCATACAAAGTCTTCCGTGCGTAGTTGGATTGTGTACACCAATCGTTTGGTAGCGTGTTCGCCCTTCCACATGCTGCTCGATTAATTGCATTTTGCACTGCATACTGCAAAAAGGACATTGGGCTGGGAACACTCGCTTTTGTTCTTCCTGCTTTGATTTTTGCTGGGCATATTGTAAAAAAGATTGACTCATACCTTCACATCCTTATGACTTACATTTTCTTGTCTGCTTTGGTCAAATTGCGCACAGAGCTCTTCTCTTATTTCCTCATCAAGCAACTTTTCTCGAATAGAAATGTTCCCTTGCCGGGAAAGCCAATCACCAATGGATTCTTGAAAGTAAGCATTTTTCCTATACTCTTCAAGCAGCGCTTTAAAAAAAGGGATAAGCTCACTTGAATGAGCCAAGGTGTAAAAAAGCTGGCCTCCTATATAAATGTTCCATTCACCCAGCTGCTTTTTCAGACAGATGTCATCAATTGGAGCAAGTTTACACGTGCAGGAAGCACCGGTGATATGAATGGAGGTGACAGCTGGTAAAAGTGTATCTTCCACTTGTCTTTCCAGCTCTATCACAAGTGACGTGACTGCTGGATCACTGCAGTCGCATGAAAGGATATGAGATAGTCTTCTTTTCTCATTGGGCATAATTGGCCAATGATTTTTGACGATTTGTGCCGCCTGTTTTGACACACCGATAAGCCGTATTCGTTTATGCTTTGTCAGCTCTGCCTGCTCAATCAGCCTGTTCTCTAACAAAGACGTAATGATTTTCAAAAAATCCAAATCAAGCCGGCCTCCATATAATTGAGGAATCAACATGTCTTCCTGCTCAGCAGCGCCGATTTTTTCCACCGATCCTTGAAATTGCTCGAGATAGTATTGAATGGCCGGCCGGCAGATGCCGCAGCCGTGATTCGTTTTCCATTGAAAATGTCTTCTTATTTCTTCAGCATTCACCTGCTGCTTTTTAATAAACGAAAAAATGGTCTGCTCATCTGCTTCTGTACATGGACAATAAAAGGCCTGCGATTCCGTTTGTTCATGTGATGATAACTGGCAGCAAGCACGGACGAGCTCTTGACACCCGCCGCACCCGGTTGCTGCCCCTGTCTGTTTTTTCACCTCTTCTAAGTTTGTCAGCTGATGAACCGAAATGCTTTTTAAAATCGTCCCTTTTGTAACGGTTTGACATTGGCAGACGAGATCTTCCATTTTTAATGAATCTAGTGGGGATGCTTGCTTTTCATAAAGGGATTTCATGACCACACTTTTATCACGTCCCACTTTCACATCTTGCAAAAGCTGATCGGCATGCTCCAGCTCTCCGACGAATAAAATGCCTGCCAGCGCCTCACGTTCAAAGACGAATTTTTTATATACCTCTTGCTCTTCATCTAAATAAGTCACAGCTGACATAAACGGAGAATGATGTTCAATACATCCAGCAGAATAAATCGGCAAATCAGGTACTTTTAATTTTGTTGAGTAAATGGGCTTGGGTGTATGTGTGATTTTTTCCCCTAAAAGATGCTTAGCGAGCACGCTTGCTTGTTCATAAACGGGTTGAACAAGACCGTGCACCATCCCTTTGTGCTCTGCACATTCTCCAATCGCATAAATATTTGGGATATTTGTCTCCATCACGTCATTGACAACAATGGCTTTTCTCGTGTGTATGCCATGATTCTCTGCAAGCTGTATATTCGGACGGATACCTGTTGTAAAAACAACAAGATCAGCCTCCACGATGTCGCCATTTTTCAATAGAACGCCTTCTACCCTCTCACCGCCTAAGCATGCAATGGTATGGGCATTTGTTTTCACCTGAATCCCTTTTCGTATAAATTGTCGCTGTAATAATCCGGCGGCTGTTTCATCTAATTGTCGCTGCATGAGCCGCTCCGTATGATGAATGATGGTGGTTTCCAGCCCCGCAATCTGCAGACCAGCTGCCACCTCCACACCAAGCACGCCGCCTCCGATCACTGCTGCTTGTTGATAATGCACCGCATCCGCACAAATGGCCTCATAATCATCAATTGTCCGAAAAGCGTATATCCCTTTTTTGGACACACCCTGAATAGGAAGAAAATTCGGCGATGAACCCGTTGCAATGACGAGCTTGTCATAGGAAATTTCCCGGCGCGCATCTGTCATGACACATTTTCGATTTGTATCAATATGTATAACTGATTCTCCTTTGTACAATGTGATGTCATGCGCGGTGTACCATTCTTTATCCTTTAGTTCAATTTGAGCTAATGATTCGCTTTTTTGTAAAATGGGCGAAAGTTTTATTCGATTGTAGGCAGAGTGCTTCTCTTTTCCAATGACTGTTATGGCGTAATGTTCTGGCTGCTTTTGAATGATCTCTTCGATACATTTCATACTCGCCATGCCGTTTCCGATAAACACAAGTTTGCGTTTTGCCATCTGAAATCAACCTTTCTAAGCCTCTTGCTCGAGCACTTTGTATGGATTGATTATGGCACACACTTGTAAAAAAGTGTTTATTCATGTCAATTTTTCTCACATAATACTTTCATTACATAAGTGAACTCGCTATCTTTAAGTCAGAAAATTCAATAGAGGAGGCGTTTTATGAAACTCTCAGAATTAAAATCAAGTGGTCATCCTAAGACATTGTTTGGTTCCTTTTTATATTTTGATGTGAGCTTTATGATCTGGGTTTTGTTAGGGGCGCTGGGTGCTTTTATTGCGCAAGATTTTGCTTTATCAACCGTAGAGAAAGGCATGATTGTGGCCATTCCAATTCTATCTGGTTCTTTTTTTCGGATTGTGCTCGGTTTATTCACCGATCGAATAGGACCTAAAAAGACTGCAGTGATGGGAATGCTTTTAACGACCATTCCGCTCATTTGGGGGTTCATCGCTGGTACAACCCTTTCAGAGCTCGTACTGATTGGGATTTTGCTTGGAGTAGCAGGAGCAAGTTTTGCTGTTGCTCTGCCAATGGCAAGCCGCTGGTATCCTCCTCACTTACAAGGAGTAGCTATGGGGATTGCAGGCGCCGGGAATAGTGGAACACTGATCTCCACATTATTTGGTCCAAGGCTTGCGGAGATTTACGGGTGGCATGCCGTAATGGGGCTCGCTCTGATTCCGTTAAGTCTTGTCTTTTTGTTCTTTATTTTCACTGCAAAAGATGCACCAAATCAGCCCGCTCCTCAGCCGATTCGGTCGTACTTTTCAGTATTTCAAGTGAAATCGACATGGTTTTTCTGTCTGCTTTATGCAATCACATTCGGAGGGTTTGTCGGGCTTTCCAGTTTCCTCAGTATTTTCTTTGTGGATCAATATGGGGTTTCGAAGATTCATGCTGGTGATTTTGTGACCCTTTGTGTGGCGGCAGGCAGCTTCTTTCGTCCTGTGGGCGGTCTCATTGCCGATAAAATAGGTGGAATGAAAGTACTGCTTGGATTATTCGGAATCATCGGCATCTGCTTAGGGGGAGTGAGCAGTCTTCCAGCTTTACCTGTGGTCATTGCGCTTTTATTTGCCGGGATGATGTGCCTTGGGATGGGAAATGGCGCTGTTTTTCAGCTGGTGCCTCAAGTATTTCATAAAGAAATTGGGATTGTGACCGGAATTGTTGGGGCTGCTGGAGGCATTGGCGGATTCTTTTTACCTAATATTCTTGGCAGTTTAAAAGAATTGACTGGCTCATATACGTTTGGCTTTTTGACCATTTCTCTTTTTGTTCTGATTGTCTTCCTCTGTTTAGTCGTATCGCAGCTTAAACGTAAAAAAGTGTTGATCAACCATACCATTTCTGAATCATAAAAAGCCATGACCACACGTTGGTCATGGCTTTTCTTTATATTGTAACACCCTTTGTTTGACCTATTTTGGCAGAACCGAACTCCCCATTAAATAACGGTCTACCTCGTGCGCCACTTGTCTGCCTTCATTAATTGCCCAGACAATCAAGCTTTGCCCGCGTCTTGCATCTCCCGCTGCAAATACGCCTTCTACATTTGTTGTATATTCCCCATATTTTGCGTCAATGCGATTGTTTTTGCTGTCCACGCCAAAGTGTTTCACAAGCGGCTGTTCAGTTCCCTCAAAACCAATTGCAATAAAGACGAGCTGAGCAGGCCATACCTTCTCTGTTCCTGGAATCTCATGAAATTCAAACTTCCCTTGTTCGTTTTTCACCTTTTCCATTTGAATGGTATGAAGCTCTTTTAATTTCCCATTTTTATCTGCCACAATTTTTGTGGTTTGAATTGAATATTGACGCGGATCTTCTCCGAATTTGGCTTGTGCTTCTTCATAAGCATAATCCAGCGAGAAGACATAAGGCTGTTCTGGCCACATGTTATCCCCTACACGTGTATCCGGAAGCTTTGGATGCTTCCCGAATTGAACAACACTTTTTGCTTTTTGGCGAAGTGCAGTTGCAACGCAGTCTGCACCTGTGTCTCCTCCGCCAATCACAATTACGTCTTTTCCTTTTGCATCAATGAAGTTTTTGTCTTTAAATCCTGAATCAAGCATGCTTTTCGTTGCCAGGGTTAAATAATCCATCGCAAGGTGAATCCCTTTTGCTTCCCGGCCTTCAATCAATAGATCACGCTGCTTTTGTGCACCTGTACAAAGGATAACGGCATCAAACTGCTCTTTCAGTTCATCAGCAGTAATATCCACACCGATTTCTGTGTTCGTCACAAAGTCAATGCCTTCTTGTCTTAGAAGTTTGACTCTTCGCTCGACCACTTCTTTATCGAGCTTCATATTCGGAATCCCGTATGTCAGCAGTCCGCCAAGACGGTCAGAACGCTCGAACACTGTTACAGCGTGCCCTGCTTGGTTTAATTGATCAGCACTTGCAAGTCCTGCTGGTCCTGAGCCGACAATGGCAATTTTCTTCCCTGTACGGCTTGAAGGGATTCTTGGTGTGATCCATCCATTTTCAAAGCCTTTATCAATGATCGTACGTTCGATATTTTTAATCGAAACAGCTGGATCATTGATAGCGACTGTACATGACCCTTCACAAGGTGCCGGACATACTCTCCCAGTAAACTCAGGGAAATTATTTGTTTTTTGAAGTCTTTCGAGAGCTTCTTTCCATCTTCCGCGATAGACAAGATCATTCCACTCTGGAATTAAATTGTAGATCGGGCAGCCAGACACGCCGCCCCTGATCTCCATCCCAATTTGACAAAACGGTGTTCCGCAATCCATACATCTAGCGCCCTGCTTCTTCAATACGTCATCTGTATAAGGAGCTGAATATTCTTTCCAGTCATTTTGACGAGTGAGAGGGTCACGTTCATTTGGCTTTTCTCTTTTATAATCCATAAAACCTGTTGCTTTGCCCATTGTCCTCTCCCCTTTCTTAATGAGCGAGGGCTGCTTTTTGCCCGTTTGCCGTTTCTTGATTTTTCGGTTTTGTGTTTGCTTCAAAGGCATACATCACCGCTTCTTCATGACTGAGGCCCGCTTGTTTTTGTTCTTCGATGCTTTGAAGCATCATTTTGTAATTTCTCGGAATGACTTTGATGAATTGATCCTTTTCTTGCTCCCAGTTTTCAAGAAGTGCTGCTGCTTTTGAGCTGTTTGTATAATCAAGGTGTTCCTTGATCATTTGTTTCACTTCTTGTTCTTCTTCATGATCTGTGAGCTTTTCAAACATGATCATTTCCATATTGCACATTCTTTTGAACTGTTTTGCATCCGATGTATGGATGTAAGCCACACCGCCAGACATACCTGCACCAAAGTTTTTCCCAACGTCTCCTAAAATAACGACACGTCCGCCAGTCATGTATTCACAGCCGTGATCTCCGATTCCTTCAACAACCACATGTACACCTGAATTACGAACAGCAAATCGTTCACCAGCACGCCCGTTAATATAAGCTTTTCCGCTAGTTGCGCCGTAAAATGCAACGTTCCCTACAATGACGTTTTCATGTCCATTTTGTACAAAATGATCAGACGTTTTAACAGCAATTTTGCCTCCTGAGAGTCCTTTGCCGATATAGTCATTTGAATCACCTGTTAAATAGAGAGACATGCCCTTTGGCACAAATGCGCCGAAGCTTTGTCCAGCTGAACCAGTGAATCTTAGTGTGATGGTATCCTCTGGCAAGCCCTCTTCCCCGTAGCGCTTAGACACTTCACTGCCAGTAATGGTTCCGGCCACACGGTTGATATTGCGAATGTTCAATGATAGATCAACCGGTGTTTGATGATTCAGCGCTTCTTGCACATAAGGAAGGATTTCATTCATATCCAGTGATTCATCAATTTTATGATTTTGCGGTGTTCTGAATGTCCGCGCTCCTTCTGGCTGATAAAGCAGTGTTTCAAGGTTTAGCTGGCCTGCTTTCCAGTGAGCTTTTGCTCGTTCACTGACCGCTAGGACGTCCGTGCGTCCGATTAATTCATCCATTGATGTAAAGCCGAGTTCCGCTAAGATTTCTCTTACTTCCTCTGCAATAAACATCATGAAGTTCACAATGTGATCGGGGTTACCCATGAATTTTTTGCGGAGCTCTGGATTTTGTGTGGCTACACCGACTGGGCAAGTATCTAAATGACATGCTCTCATCATCACGCAGCCCAGCACGACAAGTGGAGCTGTCGCAAAGCCATACTCTTCTGCTCCTAAAATCGCAGCCATCACAACGTCGCGGCCAGTCATTAACTTTCCGTCTGTTTCAAGAACGACTCTCTCGCGAAGCCCGTTTAACACAAGGGTTTGATGCGCTTCTGCCAATCCAAGCTCCCAAGGAAGCCCTGTGTGTTTAATACTCGTTTTCGGTGAAGCTCCAGTACCGCCGTCATAACCACTGATGACAATGACGTCCGCAGTTCCTTTTGCTACACCTGCTGCAATCGTGCCAACGCCGGCTTTAGATACAAGCTTGACACTGATGCGTGCATCACGGTTCGCGTTTTTCAAATCATGAATCAGCTGTGCCAAATCCTCAATGGAATAAATATCATGATGCGGCGGTGGTGAAATCAATCCGACACCTGGCGTAGAACCACGTACATCGGCAACCCAAGGATACACTTTATTTCCTGGCAGCTGTCCGCCTTCTCCAGGTTTTGCCCCTTGCGCCATTTTAATTTGCAGTTCATCTGCATTGACTAAGTAATGACTTTTCACACCAAATCGGCCAGAAGCGATTTGTTTAATTGCACTTCTGCGGTCATCACCATGTTCATCTACTGTAAAGCGGGCAGGATCTTCTCCGCCTTCTCCGCTGTTACTTTTACCGCCAATTCGGTTCATCGCAATCGCAAGTGCCTCATGCGCTTCTTTACTTAAAGATCCAAATGACATGGCACCTGTCTTAAAGCGGCGCACGATGGATTCAGCAGATTCAACCTCTTCCAGACGAACCGGCTTTTGTTTTGGCTGAAATGCAAACAAGTTTCTGAGGAAGCCGATTCTTTCTTCATCCGCTGCTTTTGTATATTGTTTAAATAGATCGTAATCTTCATTACGGCATGCCCACTGGAGCGTATGGATCGTTTTTGGATTAAAGGCATGATGCTCTCCATTTTTTCTCCACTGGAATTCACTGCCTGATTCAAGTGTCTGGTCAGTTGCTGCTTGATACCCTGCTTCATGGCGGAGTTTTGCCTCATGAGCAATGGTGTCAAGATCAATTCCGCCAAGCTGAGAAGCTGTTCCTGTGAAATACGCTTGAATGACGTCTTCACTAATCCCAACTGCTTCAAAGATTTGCGCGCCTCTATAGCTTTGCACAGTGGAAATTCCCACTTTGGACATGACTTTGACGACACCTTCTGTCACGCTTTTACCAAACTTTGTAACAGCTTCATCAAAGCTGATCGAGATCGCTTCGTCTGCAATCAGCTGTTTATACGTTTCATAGACAAGGTAAGGGTGGATCGCATCTGCCCCGTAGCCAATTAGTGCGGCAAAATGATGGACCTCTCTCACCTCTCCAGATTCAACGATCAGACTGACCTTTGTCCGCAGGCCTTGACGCACAAGATGCTGATGAAGTGCACTTAGCGCAAGAAGTGGTGGAATCGGTACTTTTTGTTCTGTCATTTCACGATCTGAAAGGATTAATAAAGAGACACCTTCTCTGATCGCTTTTTCCGCCTCTTCAAACATCGCATCCAGTCCGCGTTTTAAATCATCGGTGAAAAGTGTATGGATTGTTTTGCTTTTAAAGGCATTATGAACAATCGTTTTCAAGCCGTTAAATTGCCCGCTCGTTAAGACCGGTGTATAAAGTTTAATTCTTCGGCATGAATATTCATTCGGATGTAAAATATCGCCTTCGGCACCTAACCAAGTCATGGTTGATGTCACGAGCTGCTCACGAATGGCATCAATCGGCGGGTTCGTGACTTGTGCAAACAGCTGCTTAAAATAATGAAAAAGAGACTGCGCACGATCTGATAACACAGCAAGCGGTGTGTCACTTCCCATTGAACCGATTGGATCCTTGCCTTCCTCTAGTAAAGGAATTAAATACTTTTGAATGTCTTCATACGTATAATGGAACGCACGCTGACGCGTCAATAAATCATCCATTATACTAGAATTTTCTGAATTTTCTTCCGAGCGATTGACGTGGACCATTTCTTCATCGAGCCATTTTTGATAAGGAAGTTCATTCGCAATGGCCGATTTCACTTCTTCGTCAGAAATAATTCGTCCTTCTTCTAAATCAATGAGCAGCATTTTGCCTGGCTCAAGTCGATCTTTATACTTAACATCTTCTTCATTTGTGTCGATTACGCCAACCTCAGAAGAGAAAATGATATGATCATCATTCGTGACATAATATCTTGCCGGTCTTAATCCATTTCGGTCTAAGATGGCCCCGATTTGTTTCCCGTCAGTAAAGGAAATCGCTGTTGGTCCATCCCATGGCTCCATGAGAGAACTATGGTATTCATAAAATGCCCGTTTCTCTTTCGACATGTGCGTGTTTTCCGTCCAAGGCTCAGGAATCAGCATCATTGCTGTATGAGCAGGTGTACGGCCTGCAAGCACAAAGAATTCAAAGGCATTGTCTAAAATGGATGAATCACTTCCGTCTGCATTCAGCACTGGCAAAATCTTGTCTAAATCGTCTCCGAAGGCTTCAGATACGAATTGTTGCTCTCTTGCTCTCATCCAATTGATGTTCCCTCTTAATGTGTTGATTTCTCCGTTGTGAATTAAGTAACGGTTTGGATGGGCTCTTTCCCATGTAGGAAATGTATTTGTACTAAATCTTGAATGGACAAGTGAAAATGCAGAAACAAATGTTTCATCCTGTAGATCAAGATAAAAAGCATCGACTTGATCTGATGTTAAAAGCCCCTTGTATACGATGGTTTGACTCGACAGGCTGACAAAGTAAAATTGTTTTTCTTCTCTTGTTCCCCAGTTCTCAGCCTGTTTACGGATGACATATAATTTTCGTTCAAATGACAAACGATCTGTGATCTTGTCGTTTGCTCCGATAAAGACCTGTCTCACAACCGGACAGCTCTTCGCTGCGACAGTACCAATTTTTCCGGCATCGACAGGAACCGTTCTCCAGCCAATTAATGTTTGGCCTTCTTGTTTAATGAACCCGTTGATTTTCTGTTCGATGGCTTGACGCGTTTTTTCGTCATCATCTTTTGAAAAGAAGACCATTCCTACCCCGTAACGGCCTTTTTCAGGAAGTGCAAATTCTTTGCAGTTCTTTCTAAAGAAAGCGTCTGGCAGCTGTACCATTAAACCGGCACCATCACCTGTATACGGATCACTGCCTTGCCCGCCGCGATGATCAAGCTGGCACAGCATTTGTAATCCCTTTTTGACGATGCTATGTGTCGCCTCCCCTTTTAAATGGGCGTACAGTCCGATTCCACATGCATCATGTTCAAATTCAGGACGGTAGAGACCTTGTGGTTGTGGTAGTTGATTATAAGTCATCGTTTCTCTCCCCCGTTTAAAAGATCCGTTTTTTCACAGTAATAAAATCTCACAAACTCTGTAACTTATTTTAAGTTTTCAAATTGATATAAACAATATATAATTTAGATCAAAACAATCTCTTTTTGAGATAGATGGGTGTGAAGTGCAAAAATGGAGCTTCGTCAGTTACGTTATTTTGTAGAAGTCGCAGACCGTGAACACGTGTCAGAAGCGGCTGAAAACTTACATGTTGCCCAATCTGCCATCAGCCGGCAGATTGCGAATTTAGAAGAAGAACTTGGAGTGGCCTTATTCGAACGAGAAGGACGAAATATCAAATTAACGAAGATCGGCAGACAATTTTTAGAGCATGTCAGAACTGCACTCAAAGCCATTGATTATGCGAAAGAGCAAATTGATGAATACTTAGATCCGCACAAAGGAACGGTGAATATTGGCTTTCCTACAAGTCTAGCAAGCCAAGTACTCCCTTCTGTCATCTCCGCCTTTAAGCAGGAATATCCAGAGGTCGATTTTTTACTTCGTCAAGGATCCTATAAATTTCTTATTGAAGCGGTCAAAAATCGAGATATCGATCTCGCCTTTTTAGGACCCGTACCGACAAACGATTCTCAAATAGAAGGAAATATTTTGTTTTCCGAAAGCATTTATGCCCTTTTACCGGTTAGCCACCCCTTTAGTGGACAAAGAAGTATTCATTTAAGTGATTTAAGAAAGGATCATTTCGTGTTATTTCCTGAAGGGTATGTGCTGAGACAAATTGCGGTTGATGCTTGCAAGCAGGCAGGCTATGAGCCTACCATTTCATCTGAAGGAGAAGATTTGGATGCCATTAAAGGTCTCGTATCTGCAGGTATGGGCGTTACCTTATTACCCGAAAGCGCCTTTTATGAAACAACACCGCGATTTACAGTGAAAATTCCGATCGATTTCCCTCAAGTGAGAAGAACGGTTGGAATTATTGCATCTAAAACGCGCGAAATGTCTCCTTCTGCCCATGATTTTTATGTGTTTGTGAAGGATTTCTTTTCTAAAATTGAACAATATAAATAATTCACTAAAACAAGACATTTCATTTGTAGAAATAATCCCACTTTGTATATGATGGGTTACAGAACAAAAGACTATATGGAAGAAAGGTATTCATATGAAATCAATTTTATCGTTTTTAAAGCCGTATCGGCTGTCCGTTGTGTCCATTGTCATTCTCACCTTTTTAAGCAGTATGCTTCAGCTGTATTTACCGACGTTAACAGCAGATATCGTTGATGTCGGTATCGTCCAGGGAGATATTGCTTACATATGGAAGGTTGGCGGCTGGATGGTGGCTTGTTCTTTACTCGCCATTTTGCTCACCATTTGGAAGTCTTACTTGTCATCAAAAACAGCACTTGGCTTCGGGCGTGATATGAGAAGACAGCTGTTTGTGCATGTCGAACAATTTTCATTAGAAGAATTTCAAAAGATCGGCACGTCTTCCTTTATTACGAGATCAACAAATGATGTGAAACAAGTCCAAGATGTGACGATTATGATTTTACAAATGATGACGCGGGCCCCGCTCATGCTTGTAGGCGGAATTATTTTGGCTGTTTCCAGGGATGCTGTCCTGTCTCTTATCTTTTTAGCGGCCCTCCCCCTTCTTGGCGGATTCATCTATTTAGTGTCAAGAAAAGCCATCCCGCTATTCGGCCAGCTTCAGAAAAAAACAGACCGGCTGAATTTAATTATGCGAGAATCTCTTTCAGGCATCCGCGTCATTCGCGCCTTTAACCGTGTGGATGATGAAAAGGAGCGATTCCAAGAAGCCAACACGTCCTATAAGGATACTGGTCTTAGAGTCAACCGATTAATGGCTTACTTGTTTCCATTTATGCTGATTATCATGAACTTCACGAATATCGGCATTGTCTGGCTTGGCGCAAACCGAATTGATGCCGGAGAAATGGAAGTTGGAAATCTCATTGCCTTCATTCAATATGCGATGATGATTTTAATGGCGCTTATTATGCTGTCGATGAGCTTTATTATGGTCCCAAGAGCACAAGCGTCAGCTAAACGCATGAATGAAGTGTTAAACATGGAACCAAAGATTAAAGACAAAGAAGAGTCTATCACTGACCTTCACGAGCCCGCCCAATCCATTCGCTTTGAGGATGTGTCATTTTATTACTCAAATGCTGAGAAACCGGCCGTTCAAGGTATCACGTTTGAAGCTAAAACTGGTGAAACAACAGCCATTATCGGAAGTACGGGTTCTGGGAAAACAACACTTCTCCAGCTGATGACGCGCTTTTATGAAGTGACAGAAGGCCGGATTACACTAGATGGTGTAGATATTAGAGAGCTGCCTCAAGAGAAACTGAGAAACCAGATGGGCTATGTCTCTCAAAAAGCTGTTCTATTCAGTGGAACCATTGCCGAGAATGTACGCTTTGGCAAGCAGGATGCAAGCGATGAAGACATCTGGCAGGCGCTGCGAACTGCGCAGGCCGAAGAATTTGTTTTGCAAAAAGATGGCGGAATTGATGCAGAAATTGATCAAGGTGGTTCCAATCTATCCGGCGGCCAAAAGCAGCGGCTTTCCATTGCAAGGGCGCTAGTGAGAAAACCATCATTCTATCTGTTTGACGATAGCTTTTCAGCACTTGATTACAAAACAGATGCAAAGCTGCGGGCATCATTAGAAGCAGAAAAAGCTCATGCAGCCCTCATCATTGTGGCTCAACGAATCAGTACAGTGAAGCATAGTGATAAAATCATTGTACTTGATGAAGGAAAAATTGCAGGTATCGGAACACATGAACAATTAATAAAGGATAATCTTGTATATCAAGAGATTGTCGCATCTCAGGAAGGTCAGGAGGTGAGCGAGGATGAGTAAAAAAATGTCTTCCGGCATGGGCCATAAAGGCGGCCACCCTAAAGGGCCAGCCGCAAAACCAAAGGAATTTAAGAAAACACTGCTTCGTTTGACAGGCTATTTAAAACCAAGGAAATTTCAGCTGATCATCGTCTTTATTGCAGCGATTGGTTCAACTGTCTTTAATGTCATTAGTCCAAAGCTGCTCGGGGATGCCACCTCTTCCCTATTTGACAGCTTTACGAATGGAACAGACGTTCAATTTGATGTCATTTCACGAATTCTTTTGCTGCTTGTCGTGCTGTACGTCGTTGCTTCCCTCTTTTCATTCGTTCAGCAATATGTCATGGCTGGTGTCTCTCAACAGACCATTGCTGAATTACGGCAGGAAGCAAATGACAAGCTCACACGTCTCCCCCTTCGTTATTTTGATAAAACAACCCACGGGGACACGCTGAGCCGTGTGATGAATGATATCGATAATATTAATACATCGCTTCAGCAGGCGCTCACCCAAGTGATTACATCTGTGATTACAGTCATTGGGATTGTCGTCATGATGCTCTTCATCAGTCCGCTGCTTACGTTGCTTGTTTGTTTGACGCTGCCACTCAGCCTGTTTGCGATTCGCGGCATTACGTCATTTTCTCAAAAGCATTTTAAAGCGCAGCAAAAAGAGCTTGGGACGATCAATGGACATATTAATGAGATGTTCACAGGACATCAGACTGTTCGTGCGTATGGCTACGAAAAGAAAGCAATCGATACATTTGATGAATTAAATGAAAAGCTGTATGAATCTTCAAGGAAAGCGCAGTTCATTTCTGGTTTAATGATGCCAATGATGACCTTTATCGGGAACCTTGGCTATGTGGCAGTCAGTGTAGCCGGCGGGATTCTTGTCATAAACGGGAATATCCGTGTCGGGGATGTGCAGGCGTTTATCCAATACACGCAGCAAATGTCTCAGCCGCTTGTGCAAGCATCAAGTGTCGCAAACTTAGTTCAATCAGCGATCGCGTCTGCTGAAAGGGTGTTTGAAATCCTTGATGAAGAAGAAGAAAGTACCGAAGAAGATGCGGCAATTGATCTTGCATCACTCTCAGGTGATGTGAGCTTTGAACAAGTTCAATTCGGATATGAAAAAGATCATCCGATTATTAAAGATTTGAATTTAGATGTGCAAGAAGGTCAGACGGTTGCCATTGTCGGGCCAACAGGCGCGGGAAAAACGACCATCATTAACCTTTTAATGCGTTTTTACGAATTAGATCAAGGCTCCATACGCATTGGCGGTGTCAAAACAACTGACCTCAGCCGTCAGCAAGTACGAGAATTATTTGCGATGGTTCTTCAAGATACATGGCTCTTTGAAGGAACGATTTACGACAACATTGCCTATGGCAGGCAGCACGTTTCCAAAGAGGATGTCATCAAAGCCGCCAAACATGCCTATGCAGATGATTTCATCCGCACGCTTCCAGATGGATATGACACACTGTTAACAGAAGATGCAGGCAACCTGTCTCAAGGTCAGCGCCAGCTGTTAACCATCGCCCGTGCCATTTTATCTGATCCAAAGATCTTGATATTAGATGAAGCAACAAGCAGTGTGGATACACGGACAGAGATGCATATTCAAAAAGCAATGAATGAATTGATGAAAGGCAGAACGAGCTTTGTGATTGCACACAGACTTTCAACGATTAAGGATGCAGACCTTATTTTAGTCATGAAGGATGGAAGCATCATTGAAAAAGGATCGCACAGCGAACTCTTAAAACAAAAAGGCTTCTATGCAGACTTATATATGAGTCAATTTGCCGAAAATCAAGTGGGATAACATCAAAAAAGAGGATAGACACGCATGTCACATGCTGTCTATCCTCTTTTCAATTGTCATCTGCTCGCTTCTTCACTTTTACACTGAGCTTCGTTATATACTCTGCTTCATCTTTAGACATGAGCGAATGAAGTAAATACTCCTCAAATACATCTCCATCCAGCATCATGCCCTCTTTCTCGATTTCATCTAACAAATGCGAATAAGCAGATTCGATCTGATCAAATGCTCCTTGATCATACATCACCGCATAGAGCCCGCCAGGTTTTTTGACTGCCCCCGGGCCATCCATTCGGCAGAACAGCTGATCTGACTGATGATAGTGCCGCTTACGGAACTGCTCCTTTTTTAAGACAGAACCATTTGCCGCAGCCCCTTTTATGCCAACTCCCTTTAAAAATTCCCCTACAATACGTGATATTTCTTCTACAGGTGTATTGAAGTCGATCGGGTTTGATGCACTTAGTACAACGGGTTCTTCTGGCAGCTCTTGAAACAGGACCTCCCCTATTTTCACATTTGCTAATTCAAGTGTCGTCTCCATCACCCGCATAAGAAAAGCCTGGATGTCTTGAAGCTTTTCAATCTCTTGTTTGACCTTTTTTATTTGGTCGGCCGCTAGGCTTTGCAGTCTCTCGCGGGAAGGTTCTGTGAAATATTGTTTTAACTCTTTGATCGGAAATTGAACAGCTCGCAAGGATTGAATCGCAATAAAATGGTCAAATTGCTCAAGTGTATAGTAACGGTACCCATTTTTATGCACACCAGCCGGCTTAAATAAATCGATTTTATCATAATACAGAAGCGTATCTTTTTTGACATCAAATAGCTTGGCAAATTCTCCAGTGAAAAACGTTTTTTGCACATCATTGATCATGATGAAGGCTCCTTTCTTGACTATGGAGTAACTCCATCCTTTATCATAACATGCAGAAACACCACTACGCAGGGAAAGGATAAGAAAATGAACAAAATAACTCAACATGAAGTGACATTAGCACATGCAAATAAAGAGGACTTCCCTTCTATGAAAAAAGAGCTTCAGAAAGCTTTTACAGCTGGCGTGATCGACGCATTTGGCGATGCGCAGGATGGACCGATTCCTCCAGATGAAGTGATTGATGAATCTTTTCATTCCAATGACCACATTGTTTATCATATTATGCTAAATGGTGAAAAGGCAGGCGGCGTTGTGATCAAAATCAACCAAGAGACACATCACAACTCGGTTGATTTGCTATACATTTCATCATCCTTTCACGGCCGGGGCATTGGTCAGGCAGCATGGAAAGCCATCGAGGCGCAATATCCAGAAACGATTGTATGGGAGGTTGTGACTCCATACTTTGAAAAACGCAACATTCATTTTTATGTCAATAAATGCGGTTTTCAAATAGTTGAATTTTATCACTTACACCATCCAGATCCAAACGCACATCATGAAGCACATCACGGCAATGAACCTTTAGCACCTGAGGAATTTGAATTTTTTAAATTTGAGAAGGTCATGAAGAAAAATTGTGCAAACGTAGGATAACGTGTATTTCTTTTAAATAAAGTTAAAAACACTACCTCATAAAAAGGTAGTGTTTCTTGAATCTTTCTAGCTTCTAATCTGACCGTCACCACACAGAAGCAGCTTAGTTGTCGTAAGTGCAGGAAGTCCCATTGGCCCTCTTGCGTGCAGTTTTTGAGTAGAGATGCCGATTTCAGCTCCATAGCCAAGTGCGCCGCCGTCTGTAAAGCGAGTCGATGCGTTATGGTAAACGGCTGCCGCATCGACTTCGTTTAGAAACGTGAGTGCATTTTTTTCATCTTCTGTCACGATGGCTTCTGAATGCTTTGTGCCGTACTGATCGATATGGCTGATTGCTTCCTCAATTGAATCGACTACCTTTACTGCAAGATCCAGACTTAAATACTCATCTGTCCAATCCACTTCCAAAGCAGGAACCGCGTTTGAGAAGTAAGACTCTGCTGCCTGGTCGCCATGTACAGTGACACGGTGCTCCTGCAAAGCTTCATTTAATGAGGCTGCATTCTCTTTCAGCCAATCGCGATGAATAATCAGCGTCTCAAGTGCATTACATACGGCCGGACGATTCGTTTTCGCATTGATTACAATCTCAATGGCTTTTTTCACATTCGCGGTTTGATCAACATAGACATGACAGTTTCCTGTCCCTGTTTCAAGCACTGGGATAGTGGATTCTTCTACCACTGTTTTGATTAAAGATGCTCCGCCTCGCGGAATTAAAACATCAATCCATTCTTTTAGTTGAAACATCGCCTGAACCGATGAACGGTCTGTTTGTTCAATTAATTGCACCGCATCACGAGGAATCTTTGTTTGATCCAATGCTTCATGGATCACACTGACGATGGCTTTGTTGGAAGAAATAGCGGAGGAACCGCCTTTTAAAATCACTGAGTTGCCTGCCTTAAGGGCAAGGCCTGCTGCATCGACAGTGACGTTCGGTCTCGCTTCATAGATCATCCCGATCACGCCGAGCGGTACTCTTCGGCTTTTCACGTGTAAGCCGTTATCAAGAGTCCATTCATCCAATATTTCTCCAACAGGATCTGTTAATCTCGTCACAAGCCGCAAACTTTCAGCAAACTCGTGAATTCTTTCTTCATTTAACATTAATCGATCCATGAGTGCCTCTGAGAAGCCCTTTTCTTTCCCAGCATCTAAGTCCTTTTGATTCTCCTGTAAAATAAAGCGGCTGTTTTGCTCTAATGCTTCTGCCATTTTAAGAAGCGCGTCATTCTTTTCCTCTGTTTGAAGTAAACTTAGTTTTTTTGAAACATGCTTTGCTTTTTTCGCTTTTTCTTTGACCGATGTGACAACTTCAGCTGTCAATGTCATGGAATTCCTCCCTTTTGGTTAACAAACTGAAATCGATAAATCTAAATGACAAACAAATGCTTCAAGATCGACGACATGCACGATTTCATCTTGTAACAAGTCACTCTTACGTGCGAGTTCATCTGATGCATAATTCACAACGCCAAGCCCTATTTCTCTTCCATCTTGATCTAAAATACGGACCACATCGCCTTTTTTAAATGAACCTTTCACATTGACAATCCCATCAGAATCAAGACTTCCCTCACGGTGCATGAGAAATTCCTGTGTTTTCTCTTGAACCACGATCTCACCCTTTGGCCCAGAATGAAAGGCAATCCACTGCTTCTTATAATTGAGTGGCGCTACATTTTCGTCAGCGGTAAAATAAGTGCCGTCCTCTGTCCCATTGATCGCTTTGTCTAAAATGTGAGGCGTATCTGCTTTTCCTAAAAAGCCGTTGATCCCTGCGGCCATTGATATTTTAAAGGCATCGAGCTTTGATTTCATTCCGCCTGTACCTACGCTGCTTCCTGCGTCTCCAGCAGCTGCTTCGATGTCTTCTGTGATGTCTGTCACTTCAAGAATTCTCTTCGCATTTGGATTTGTATGAGGATTATCTTCATACAAGCCATCAATATCAGATAAAATGGCAAGGAAATCCGCATCAATGAGTCCAGCTACTTTTGCAGACAATGTATCGTTGTCTCCAAACTTCAACCGATTGATCGTCACTGTATCATTTTCATTAATAATCGGGATGATGCCTCGATCTAATAACACGTTCATTGTGTTACGCACATTTTGATAGCGCGTTTCATCAGAAAAATCACTTCTTGTAATTAAGAGCTGTGAGGCAATATAACCGTGTGATAAAAATAAAGTAGAATATGATTCCATTAAAAGCCCTTGCCCAATTGAGGCAGATGCCTGCTTTTCCGGCAGTGTTTTGGGTCTATCAATAAATCCTAGTTTTCGGTAACCAGCTGCAACCGCACCAGATGAAACCAAAATGACTTCGTGTCCTTCATCTTTGAGTTTTACAATTTGATTGACGAGGTTTTCTAGTTTTTTCAAACTAATCTCACCTTGAAAGCTAGTAAGAGAGCTGCTTCCGATTTTCACAACAATTCGTTTTCTCTCTTTATCTGCGTACACCTAATCACTCCTGTACCTGAGCTCTATTTATATAGATACTTTTTGTTTTTGCTGATTGCTTATCTCTTTTGATCGATTGGCAGCATGTTTGACAGCCTGCTTGATCGCTTCTCCTCCGCCAAAATCATCTAATGCATTGAGTCCTGCAGCAGTTGTTCCATTTGGTGACGTAATTTTCTCTCTTAGGACAGAAGGATTTTCCTCTGTTTCTTGCAGCATTTTTGCCGCACCGAGGAGTGTCTGCGCGCCAATTTGGCGAGACAATTCCTTTGATAAACCTGCCTCTTCTCCTGCTTCTTCGATTCTCTCCATTAAGAAATAAAAGTAGGCGGGCCCGCTTCCAGCAATTCCAGTGAAAATATCCATTTGCTCTTCCTGAATGGTATAGACTTCGCCCATTTCAGATAAAAGAGCCTGGCTTATGCTCATATGGTCGTTTTTCACGTAACGTCCAGCAGATAAAGCAGTCGCTGATGCCCCGATCGTACTTGATGTATTTGGCATGACCCTCATAACAGGCTGGCCTTCATGCAGCATGTCTTCAATATACGATAGCTTAACACCTGCAAGGACAGACATGATGAGCTGATCTGGCTGAATACGAGGTTTTAATGATTCAAGGGCTGCTTCAGCATCCTTTGGCTTCATGGCCAGGATCAACATATCCATTTCTTCAAAAGGAAATGAATCCATTGCGCCTGTTTGGATTCCGTATCGTTTCGTTAGTTCATCCAATCGAAGTTGATTTTGTCTGTTTGTTGCGTAAATTTGGTCTAGCGGCATCTGTCCTGATCGTACAATCCCTGCGATCATTCCTTCCGCCATAGAGCCTGCTCCAATGAAAGCAACTTTCTTTTGATCAATGATATTGATCCTCTCCCTTGTTCGCTTTTTGTTCGTGTTTTTCGCACGTTAGTAATCGTAACATGATGAGAAATCGTGTCAAGAAAGAGCCAGCGCTTTTCAAAAGTCCCGAATGCATGGCCGGCAGCTTGCTGCAAGTATGTTAGCCGTGTTTTTCAAATACAGTAATTTAGATCAAAAGAACTATGATCATTTGAATCATAGGGCCCTTTCGTTCGACTAGATTCACCATTTTATTTTTGGTTTCGGTGACTTCAATTCTATTTTTCAGAAAGCGCTCTCATTTTAATGACTTTCTATTTTCCTATATAGTGAATGTGCTTGAATCTTTCGATTAGACTATTGACATATTTTAGAAAACATGTCCATTGAAATGATATTTTACTGGTGATACCGTGAAAGAGAAATCATGTGAAAAAGGAGCGTTCATAATGAAAGTGAAAGAAAACTATGTCAATGTGATTCCAATGAAAGAAATCCGTTCTACCGATGACCTTCTTTTCCCCTTCCCTATTTACAATGAGCTGCGTGCAGAAAGTGATATTAGATATGATGAGACAAGAAAGTGCTGGGATCTTTTTCGATATGCGGATATCCAGTCTGTTCTAAAGCAGCCTAAAGTGTTCTCTTCACAGCGAGGAAGAAGCACGTCTAAAACAAGTATTTTAACGATGGATCCTCCAAAACATACAAAGATGAGAGCGCTTGTGAATAAAGCGTTCACCCCAAAAGCGATCAAGCAATTAGAAGATAAGATCAAAGACTTGACACATGATCTATTAAATCAAGTTAAGGATCAACGTACGTTTGATATTGTGCAAGATTTAGCAGCTCCCCTGCCAGTGATGATCATCGCTGAGCTTCTCGGTGCAGAGGTGCAGGACAGAGAGCTGATTAAAAAACATTCTGATGCCCTTGTGGCAGGTGCTAAGGATGAATCAAAAGAAGCCATTCAGGCTGTAGTAGATATGCAGAAACGTGCTGAAGAGGAGCTGTCCGTTTATTTTGCTCATTTGATCAAAAAAAGAAAAGAAACACCTGCCAATGACTTGATCTCGCTTCTCATTCAAGCGGAAATCGATGGAGAGCGTTTAACCGAGAATGAACTGCTTGGCTTTTGTATTCTATTACTCGTTGCAGGCAATGAGACAACGACCAATTTAATAACCAATGCCGTACGACTACTGACAGAGCAGCCGCATATTGCTGAATCAGTTCGGCAGGACCCCTCTCTTATTCCTCAATTGACTGAGGAAACGCTGCGGTATTATCCGCCTGTTCAAGCCATTGGCCGAATCGCCGCAGAGGATGTTGAAATTGCAGGCGCGCACATTGAAAAAGGAGACTACCTCATCAGCTGGGTTGCTTCAGCAAATCGAGATGAACAGAAGTTTGAAGATCCAGATACGTTCCGGCTTGACCGAAAATCAAATCCGCATATGAGCTTTGGGTTTGGCATTCATTTTTGTCTCGGTGCACCGCTTGCCCGGCTTGAAAGCAACATTGCGCTTGACGTTTTACTCCATACGTTTCAAGACATCACCTGCGCTACAGATCAGCTAAAACCTATTCAAAGCACGTTTGTTTTTGGGGTAAAAGAATTTCCTGTACAAGTCACCCGTTTTTAAAAGTCCCTTTTCAGGGGCTTTTTTTCATTTTCTTCAATTCATCATCTCTTTCTTACCTTCCTCTTCCGAACATGCTAAAATAAAATCCATACAAAGTGATAACGGAATGCAGAAAGGAAGCCGAAAACTCATGACCGATTATACAGCGATGAAAGACGGAATATTCAAATCAGTTTGTTCGTTAGACTGCCCGGATCAGTGCGGTCTTTTAATACATAAAGAAAATGGAAAGATCGTGAAAGTGCAGGGAGATCCGGACCACCCTGTCACACAAGGAAACATATGCAACAAAGTGCGTAATGTCACAGCCCGTTTATATGATGAAAAAAGACTGACCACTCCTTTAAAACGTGTTGGCCAAAAAGGCGAAGGTCAGTTTGCACCGATTACGTGGGAAGAAGCCATTGAAACCATTCGTCAAAAATGGACAAAGCTGATCGAAGAAAAAGGACCAGAAAGCATTCTGCCTTACAGCTTCTATGGAAACATGGGCAATCTCAACGCTGAAGGAATGGACCGCCGCTTTTTTTATCGTCTTGGTTCAAGTCAGTTAGACCGGACAATCTGTCAGTCAGCAGGAACGACTGGCTATAAATATACAATGGGCGCAAGCATTGGGACAGATCCTGAAGACACCATTCATACGAAACTATTTATCTTTTGGGGCATCAATGCCGTATCGACCAATATGCACCAAATCACCTTGGCACAAAAGGCGCGAAAACAAGGAGCGAAGATTGTCGTAATTGATGTTCACAAGAACCAAACCGGCCGGATGGCAGATTGGTTCATTCCGCTTCGGCCTGGTACTGACAGTGCACTTGCCCTTGGCATCATGCACGTCCTTTTTAAAGAGGAACGTACAGATGATGCATTTTTAGAGGCTTACACGGTCGGCCATAAGGAGCTGCGCGAGCATGTAAAGCAATATGATCCAGACACAGTTGAGCGAATCACAGGTGTCCCGAGGGATGACATCATTACACTTGCAAGAATGTACGCTGAGACATCGCCCTCTCTTATTCGCATTGGGAATGGTTTGCAGCACCATGATAATGGCGGGATGAGTATTAGAACCATTTCCTGCCTCCCTGCCCTGACTGGTCAATGGCTGCACAAGGGCGGCGGAGCGATGAAATCAAACTCTTCTTTTCTCAGCTATAATGAGACAGCTCTTCAGCGGCCGGATTTATTAAAAGAACGAACGCCTAGATCATTTAATATGAATCAGCTGGGCAGCGTGCTGACAAACGCAGAGCCTTCCGTTGATTCTCTCTTTATCTACTCGTGCAACCCAGCGGTTGTGACACCAGAAGCGAATAAAGTCAGAGAAGGTTTGCTGAGAGAGGACTTATTTACAGTGGTTCATGATTTATTCCTGACAGAAACAGCGGCGTATGCAGACATTGTCCTGCCAGCGACATCAGCCTTTGAAAACGAGGATTTTTATACATCGTACTGGCATCATTATATTCAAATTCAGGAGCCTGTGATAGAACGCTACGGAGAAAGCAAATCAAATACTGAAGTATTCCGCCTGCTTGCCCATGCGATGGGCTTTGAAGATGAAGCCTTCCGCGAGACAGATGCTGAACTGATGGAACAAGCTCTTCATCATCCAGAAAATCCGCATTATGAGGACATTTCATACGAAGCATTAAAAGAAAAGAAATGGATCAAAGCGAAACGTGGACCTTTCCAGGAATTAAAGCTTCAAACCCCAAGCGGGAAAATTGAGCTTTATTCTGAACAAATGAAAAAAGACGGGTATCCAGCACTTCCAACCTATGTGCCCCTTTATCAGGAAAGCGATTATCCGCTTACCTTTATACCGGGACCGAACCATAATTTTCTGAATTCCACCTTCTCACTTCATGAAAAGCATCAAAAGCTAGAGAAATTTCCGAAGCTTCACATGAATGAACAGGATGCAAAGGAAAGAAAAATTGAAGATGGTGACATGGTACGTGTGTTGAACGACCGAGGAGAGTGTGAGCTTGTCGTGTCAGTCGGTCAAAATGTATTACCTGGTGTTGTGGTCAGTCAAGGTTTATGGGCAGATCAAAAAGGCAAAAAGCATTTAGTGAATGGATTAACACCTGATCGATTGGCAGATATGGGCGGCGGCGCGACGTTCTTTTCTGGCAGAGTGGAAGTTGAAAAATTATCATAGAAAAAAGCCAGCCATTTTTTGCTGGCTTTTTTCATATGCTTTTATCGAATCATCAGCTGATTCGTCATGACATTCGCACTTCCGTTGCTTCGGTAGCCTTCTACAGTTAATGCTGTTTCATACATTTTTCCCATTGGCATGCCTAAGCTTTCCCATTTTTTAAAATGCTCACTGACGGAGACCGTTCCGCTTGTGCGTTTTGTTTGACGTACACTCCAATATTGTTTGAAGGTAGCGTCTCCAATGATAGAAGGCTGATTGACACGAAGCGTTTCATATATGTCATATGTGCCTCCATCGGCATAAAATGATCCTTTATACGTTCCTGTTGGACGATATGTGCCCCATGACTCAACAATGTAGTATTCAGCTAATGGAGATTGTGTCCAGCCATAGACACATAAATAGGAATTCCCGCCCGGGTTAAAGGCTGCGTTGTAGTTGATGGAGATGTTGCCAAGTTGATGATGAGTTTTAGTGGAATCAAACTTCTTTCCTTTTCGAAATAAGGCATTTCCAATATTGTTCCAGCTTGCACTAAATGCCCCGCCGTTATTGAGTGTCATCGAGGTATTTCCGTAATCCTTCCATAATTCAAAATCGTATCCGCTGTGTGTCCCTATCCTATTATCATAAATCGTTTCCGCATGAGCCGGCACAGCCGTCAGTGTCAGCACAAATCCAATAAACACCACAAACAAAAGCCTCAATCTTTTCAAATTCATTTTCCATCCCTCTCCTTTTTTCATCCGTATTGTTCTGTCATCCCTAAGATGAAAAACCCATCACCTCCTTTCATGCACCCTTCTCTATTAGATGGAACGATACTGCTTTAACCCGGCATGGATGTCTCTTGTTTGTGTATAAATCCTTTGATACAAATGAAATAGATCAGCATATACTTCCGCATGCTGCTGCTCTGGCTCATAAACAGCGGCTTGATGGATCAATTGATTAGCACATACTTCAAGTGACGGATACCATCCGCAGCCAACCGCAGCAAGCATGGCTGCACCTAAAGCAGGCCCTTGTTCATTGTCTAACTGGATGACTTCAGCCTGAAAAATGTCTGCTTGCATTTGAAGCCAAGTCCGGCTTCTCGCACCGCCGCCAATGGACACAATAGAATCTATGTTTTTTCCTGCCTGCCGGAATAATGCGATAGATTCATTTAGCGAAAAGGTAATTCCCTCTAACACAGCTCTGACAACATGTGCCCTTTCATGCCTGCTGTCTAATCCAATCAAGCTGCCGCGAATGATCGAATCCGCATGAGGTGTTCTTTCCCCGACTAAATAGGGAGTAAAAAGCAATCCTTTCGCTCCTGGCGCTACATGAGCCGCACCTTCTAAAAGTGATTGGAACGATTCCTCAGGTGCCAGTAAGTGTTTTGCCCAGTTAAGGCTATATCCTGCTGAGAGGGTGACACCCATTGTGTAAAAAGCGTCTTTTTTTGCATGATGAAACAAATGTAAATTCCCTTGAAGCTCCCTTTCATGATCCTCTTCGTAGGAGAGAATCACCCCAGATGTGCCGATGCTGCATAACGTGCGGTCAGAGGACAAGATGCCAGCACCAATTGCTCCGCAAGCATTATCTGCCCCGCCGGCAAAAACCTTCGCTCCTTCTTTCATCCCAACATCACGTGCAATGTGCGGCAAAAGTGTACCAACCTCCGCCTCTGATGTGACAAGCGGCGGGCAAATATGAGGAGAAATATCAAATGCCTGACAAATCTCCTCACTCCACGTCTGTTCACCGATATTTAACAGCAAAGTGCCAGCCGCATCAGAATAATCCATATGGACAGCGCCAGTTAAACGAAATCTGACATAATCTTTTGGGAGTAAAAACATGTCGATTTGCTGATCAATATGTGGTTCATGTTCCTTTACCCATAATAATTTTGGCAGTGTGAATCCTTCTAACGCCTGGTTTTTTGTGATCTTTTGCAGCCGGTCTCCCAGCTTTTTTGTAATATGTGCACATTGTGCTGTCGTTCGTGTATCATTCCATAAAATTGCAGGGCGGAGCACTTCGCGAGATTCATTTAATAGAACTAATCCATGCATCTGGCCGGAAAAGCTGATGCCTTCAACTTGTCTCGAATGAACAGGCTGCTTTGCCATCAGTTCTTTCATCACAGCCATTGTCTGGTTTACCCAATCCTCGGGGTGCTGCTCACAGTATCCAGGCTTCTCTTGAATGAGGCGGTACGGCTTAGAGGCTTCACAGCACACCTTCCCGCTCTCATCCACTAATATCGCCTTGACCCCGCTCGTTCCAAGATCAATTCCCATCACATATTTCATGTTTTCACTCCTTCAAAACAGGTCAGCCCCTTCAATTAATCTTCTAACAAGTATTGATTTAAACGGGCTTTCAGCTGTTCCTCTCTTCCCGATTCGTTTCTAATCAAAGGATGTTTCAGCGCATATTCTTCTAATGTATGAAAGTTTGCCTTCCCTTCTGAAATGTCACGTCCAATTCCTTCAGAAAAGCTGCGATACCGGTGCTTTATAACATCCTCAAACACACGGTCTTCTATGAGTCTATGAGCGACCCGCAGTCCTTTTGCGAATGCATCCATCCCAGCAATATGAGCATATAAAATATCTTCAAGTTCAAAGGAAGCTCTTCTCACTTTTGCATCAAAATTAAGACCGCCAGACCCTAGACCGCCATTTTGCAGAATTTCATACATGGCAAGAGTTGTGGCATACAGATCGGTTGGAAATTCATCTGTGTCCCATCCAAGAAGCGAATTACCTTGGTTTGCATCAACAGAACCGAGCAGCCCATGAATTCTTGCGACACGTAATTCATGCTCAAACGTATGGCCGGCCAGTGTCGCATGATTGGCCTCAATATTTAATTTAAAATGGGAATCTAATCCGTATTGTTTTAAAAAGGCGATGGATGTCGCTGCATCTGTGTCGTATTGATGAGTGGTTGGTTCCTTTGGCTTTGGTTCGATTAAAAATTGGCCAGTGTACCCAATTTCTTTTGCATAATCAACAGCCATATGCAAGAAAGACGCCATGTGATCAAGCTCTCTTTTCATATCTGTATTGAGCAGCGTATCGTACCCTTCTCGTCCACCCCAGAAAACATAATTTTCTGCACCAAGTTCTTTGGCGGTTTCAATGCCTTTTTTAACCTGTGCGGCCGCGTAGGCAAAGACATCTGCATGACAAGATGTCGCAGCACCGTGTACAAATCTAGGATGCTTGAACATATTGGCTGTGTTCCACAGCAGCTTTACTCCGCTTTGCTTCATGTATTCTTTCATTCTTTCTAAAATGATGTCTAATTGTTGATTCGTCTCTTGAAGCGTCTCTCCCTCTGGCGCAATGTCACGGTCATGGAATGAAAAATACGGAACATCCAATAGGTCAAAAAGCTGAAAAGCGACTTCCAATCTAGCTTTTGCTAAATCCATTCCACTATAGGAGTCCCACGCTCTTTGCATCGTGCCAGTTCCAAACATGTCTGTTCCATCAGCCGTCAATGTATGCCAATAAGCGACTGAAAAGCGCAGGTGGTCTTTCATTGTTTTTCCGCCAATCACTTCGCTTGGATTATAGTATTGAAAGGCGAGTGGATTTTTTGATTGTTTTCCTTCATATTGAATTTTGCCGATTCCTTCTAAGCTGTATAACGTTTTCATATTTGATTTGGCCATTCTTCATTCCTCCTGAGTACACTTTGTAAGTTGATGCAACAAACTAATGATCAATCTATGAAAAAGTCACTTTGAATTTTCCATATTTTTTAGTTTTTTAAAAATATTTTCGTTATAATAAAGTTAAAATCATCTTTCTTATCGAATACATGCGAAAAAAAGCAGCTCTTCTCAACTTAATCTAAAGACGAAACAAATGGAGTGGATAACGTGGATATCGCTGATCAGAACTTTGTCAAAAAAATAAATCAAAAACTTTTATTAAAAGAAATTCTCCAGCATGCGCCCATTTCGAGAGCAAAATTATCTGAACGCACTGGATTAAATAAATCGACTGTTTCTTCTCAAGTAAGTACGTTAATGAAAGAACATCTTGTCTATGAGATCGGTCAAGGTGAGTCTAGCGGCGGGAGAAGACCGGTTTTACTGATGTTTAATAAACGTGCTGGCTGTTCCATCGGAATCGATGTCGGCGTTGATTACGTCAATGGCATATTAACTGACCTTGAAGGGTCTATTCTTTACGAAGAGCAGATCAAGCTCCCACCCAGCTCTCCTGAGGTGACGATTCGTAAATTAATTGAATTAATACAGCAGCTCATCACACAAATGCCCTCTTCCCCATACGGGCTCATTGGCATTGGCCTATGCATACATGGTTTAGTGGATGCAGGTGAACAAATCGTGTTTACGCCTCATTCAAAATGGAAAAATGTTGATCTGAAAACCACGCTCCAAGAGACATTCCAAGTACCGATCTTCATTGAAAATGAAGCAAATGCCGGTGCATATGGTGAAAAAATCTTTGGTGCCGCTAAACATTATGACCATTTGATCTATGCAAGCATCGGCACTGGCATCGGGATTGGCATCATCATCAATCATCATTTATACAGAGGAGCGTATGGCTTTTCTGGTGAAATGGGACATATGACGATCGATTTTAACGGACCAACATGCAGCTGCGGGAACCGTGGGTGCTGGGAATTGTATGCTTCTGAGAAGGCCTTGTTTCAGTCTCTTCAAACAGATGATCAGCACATCTCCCATCAAGACCTGGAACAGCTGGCCAAGTTAAATGATATGAAAACGCTCAATGCCCTGCGCAACTTTGGCTTTTACCTTGGTGTCGGTCTCACAAACGTCCTGCATACCTTTAACCCGCAAGCCATTATTTTAAGAAACAAAGTGATCGAATCACATCAGGCGGTTCTACATGTGATTGAGGAGGAGGTATCCTCGCGAATGGATACGCAATTCAGCTCACATGTAGAGCTGCTCCCATCATCATTAGGACACAATGCACCAGTATTGGGGATGACTTCTCTTGTCATAGAAGCTTTTCTGCAAGATGCCACCCTCACAACCTGATCTATATATTTTTCAAAAAGAGGCAGCTCGTAGCGAGTTGTCTTTTTTATTCGTCTGTTTCCTCATAGCGAAAATAGTGAAAATCAGCAGGAAGACGCTCGCCGCTCGTATCTTGGCACTGCATACCGACAAATGCCCCTGTAAAAAACCCCCCACCTCGAATGAAATCATCGGATAAATGGATGGATTCAAACGGTACATCAATTTCCTTCCACTCTTTCTGATCAAATGAATAAGAATATTTATATGTCTCTTTCCGAACGGTCACTTTTAAATAGACATAAGTGACCTCGTCAGGAATGATGATTTTATGTGTCAATGGCTGAGAAAAGGCAAGGTTTTGACAGACAGATAGTTCAAGCGTGCGGCCAAGTTCCTCATCATATGTCACCTGGAGTGCTGTCCAGTTTTCCGTATTATAATAATTCACAAGACCTGCGGCTTGCTGAAAGTTTTCTGGGAAGAACGAAACAGCTGTCTCTGCTTCAAAATAAAAGCTTTGCCAGCGTCTTGCAACGAAAGCTTGGGTGAATTTAGACGTTAAGGATTCGTGACCGAATAACCTTAAATGCTGGGGTTTCTCCGTTAACGAACCAATCTGATCGGTAAACGGAATTCTTAATGTTTGGAAGTGTCTATTTAGTGTTGATTCTTTAAATTCATCGACTGTATGATAGGTTGGTGCAAAAACCTTTTCTTCGATCTTTGGCGCTTCAACCTCTAGCGTCCCCTCTTTTCCACCTACAACATAAGGCCAGCCATCCTTCCATTCAAGCTTTTGTATCGCTGTTTCTCTTCCTAAAGGACACCACCCTCTCTGTTGAAAAATCGATTCCTTGCTTGATTGAATCGGGCGGCCAGTGAGATGAGCGAGATACCATTCATTTGTATGCGTTTGAACGATTGAAGCATGCCCGCATTTTTGAAGCGGATGTTCAGGCACATGGAAGGCACTTAAAATCGGGTTATCAGGATGAACCTCATATGGCCCTTCAATATGCGAGGACCGGGCGATCGTTGCTGCATGCTCATACCGGGTACCTCCTTCTGCCGTTAATAAATAGTAGTAGTCACCGATATGATACAGATGCGGCGCTTCTGTCAGTTTAATCGGTGTGCCTTTAAAAATGACCTTCCTTTGACCGATGAGCTTCTTTTCAGCCACACTATATTCCTGCAAGGCAATACCTGCAAACGAATGATGCTTTTCCCTATGATCCCACAGCATATTTAAGACGTATTTCTTCCCGCTGTGATCATGGAATAAAGATGGATCAAAGCCAGAGCTGTTGAGCAGGATCGGTTCACTCCAATCGCCGTCCACCTCGCTTGCCGTGACCAAATAATTATGACCGTCTTTAAATGGGCCATCCACTACTTTGATATCTGAATAAATAAGCCAAAACTGCCCATCAGCATAGCTTAAGCACGGCGCCCATACCCCGCCAGAGTCAGGATTCCCCTTCATATCCAGCTGCGACGTTTTTTGCAATGGACGCGCAGCAAGACGCCAATGGACGAGATCCTTTGAATGATAAATTTGCACCCCTGGAAACCATTCAAATGTAGAAACGGCCATATAATAATCTTCTCCTACACGGCAAATACTTGGATCAGGATTAAACCCTTTGAGCACTGGATTGGTAATCTTCATTGAACTTCCTCCTCTTTCAGAGACCTACATTTTAAAATCGTCCATATGATCGATATACACTTTGTCTCTATTCTCAAGCTCCCGTACGACTTTTTTATGTTTTTCTTCGTCTAGGTTATAAAAATTAATATCCACCATCGCTAAAATCAGTAAGCATACAGGAATCACCGTTGTCGTGATTAAAATGCCCAGTAATGCTTCTGGTGTTTGCATTTGGTTCGCAACATAGCCAAAGCGATCAAGTACAAGCCCTGGCACAATCCCGCCTAATGCCATCCCAAATTTAAAGAAGAATCCGATGATGGCATAGATGAGCCCGCCCATCCTTTTCCCTGTTTTATATTCGCCATATTCAACAGTTTCAGGAATGAGCGCCCACATGTAAGCACCGGCTGTAATACTTCCTGCAGCTGCAACGAGCCTAAAAATCAGTATTAAAGTGATTTGACTCGGCGGTATCACTAGTAATGCAAGAAGACCTACGATATTCAGCAATAATGAATAATTCAGCAGCTTTTTCTTTCCTAACAGCTTGTGCAGTTTTGGAATAAACGGCAGCACCATTAAAGCTGGCAGACTGCCAATGAGTCCGTACCATTTCACTAAATCTTCTCTGCCGAGGTTATACGTCACATAATAGATCCCAACAGAGTTACTGATCGAGTTCACGCCAAAAATAATAATAAAGAAAATGCTTAATACAACAAGCGGACGATTGACACGTAACTGCACAAAGATATCACTGAACTTAATTTTTTCCTCCGGCTTTTGAAGTGTGACACGTTCATTCGTGCTTTTAAAACAGAAAATAAGTAATGCACCGCCAAGAACGCCGAGAAAAGCCATCGTCATCTGCCAGCCGAGAGCTGTATTTCCTGTTTTATCGCTCAAAAAAGTCGCAAGAAAAGGAACAAAAAAAGCAACAACTAGACCACCGAGATTAGCAAAAAGCATACGAACAGACGTAATACTGACAACCTCTTGGTTATTTCTTGTCATTGCGGATGTTAAAGCACCATAAGGAACATTGATGAATGTGTATGTAAGCGATAAACCAACATACGTGATGTAGGCATAAACGAGTTTACCCATTTCAGAAAGATCAGGTGTTGTAAAGCAAAGGATAGCAAGTACCACAAAAGGAAACGCACCGAATAACAAGTAAGGTCTAAACCTGCCAAAACGGCTGTTCGTTCGATCCACCAATGCACCAATAAACGGATCTGCAAGCGCATCAATGGCGCGAACAACTAAAAACATCGTTCCTGCTGCCGCCGCTGATAAACCATACACATCTGTATAAAAAAATAATAGATACGTAGAGACAGTTGCATAAATTAAGTTACATGCGAAATCTCCTGAAGCATATCCCACTTTTTCAGACATACGAATCTTTTTTAAATTCTCACTTACCATGAGCTTTCTCCCTTCTTCTCTTAGCCTCTTCTAATGAACAGATGATGGAGGGCAGCAGCAGTCAATACAAAGAATATAAAGCGCTTTCAATTTGTTGTAAAAATGAAGCTGAACATCTGATCCTTTCAGCTTAGCCCACATAGACAGCAAATGATTTGAATGACGGAATCATCCCCTTTAATGACCGGATCATCACTTGGAATTCATCTTAGTTTATCGACTAAACAAACTAAGATGAATTCATTTTATAAAATCTGATCTGACTTTTCAATATTTTTTGAAAAAATAATCCAAATAATTGATTTCTTGTCATTTTTCTGCTGAAATGACGTGAAAAACTGAAGTGAAGCATTTAATGGTTGCAATTCCGATCACCTCATGCTATATTAATCAAGCGATGAGCTGAATTGTGTAAGTCGGGTAACATGTCTCCTTGAGACACACACGAATGTGGCGTGTGGTTATTCCGCCTCAATACGCAAAAGACATCTTCTCAGGAAGATGTCTTTTTTATTACCCTATTTTTGTTCCATTTTCGACAGGCTCATCTGTGGCTAGTAAAACCACGTCTTCTTTTGACGGCATGCCCCCTAAGACAAGCACTTCTGATTTGAATCCTGCAATTCTTCTTGGCGGAAAATTGACGACTGCTACGATTTGTCTGCCAATAAGACTCTCAGCCGTATAACGTTTTGTCAGCTGAGCACTGGATTGCTTTAGACCAACCTCTTCACCAAAATCAATCTTGAGTTTTAATGCAGGTACTCTTGCCTCTGCAAAGAATTCTGCTTCAATGATCGTCCCAACACGAATATCTAACGCCAAAAACTGTTCAATATCTGCCATCTGATTCTCTCCTCTTCATTCAAGGGTAGGTTCATTTACTAGAGTTATCTATTGTTTTTTTCATTGTAGCACATTCATTTC
Organism: Bacillus sp. FSL L8-0654; assembly: GCF_038629965.1. Classification (NCBI taxonomy): domain Bacteria; kingdom Bacillati; phylum Bacillota; class Bacilli; order Caryophanales; family Bacillaceae; genus Bacillus; species Bacillus sp. FSL L8-0654. The sequence goes on from NZ_CP152026.1 coordinate 1,886,006, forward strand.
GTAAAAAAAGTGAGTCAAAAAGCCGATTCATCGCAAAAACTACCCTTTAGTTTACATAATGTTTTTATCGTCATGTATTAAATATTTGCATCCTGAAAATGAATTCAGTAAAATGGCAAATAATCCTACTGCTTCCTCCCAAATATATCGGGGAGGGGTTAACACTTGTTTACATTATCAGATATGTGGACATTTTGCTGGTCGTTTTTCGTCATTCTTCCTATCGTTGCCATCTTGCATCAGCTTGGCCATATTATGGTCGCATGGATGTTTGGCGCAAAGGTTTCTTTTGCTCTTGGCAGAGGCAAAAAAGTATTGAAAATAGGTGTTGTTGAAATTAGACGAATCTATTTTCTAGATGCATTTTGCCATTATGAAGAAATGAGGAAAAATAACCGATTCTCGCATATTCTTGTCTACCTAGGCGGATCATTATGCAACCTGCTCAGTGTTCTCATACTGAATACAATGATCGCCAATGATATCCTGCCAGAACATCAATTTTTCTATCAATTTGCTTACTTCTCTGTCTACTATGTATTTTTTGCACTGCTGCCAGTCCAGTATGCAGATCATCATCCGAGTGATGGGCAAGCGATTGTGAACATCATTCGGCACGGTGAACCATGTGACATCATTGACTAACAGGATGGCTTCCCGCTGTCAATTTGATAATGAATCGTTAAAAAGGGAATATCGAATAGCTTCATTTGATGAACTGCTGTGAGACTTTTATCTGTCTCCGGCTTCATATGAAAGCTTTCTTCCATTGGCAGTTTCATGGTGATAAAAGGTGTATGCAAATACAATCCTTCGTCACCGGTACTGCCTTTTGGACATGCACTTTTTAAGAGAAAGTCTTCATTTTCATTAAAAGGTTTTAAAATGGCGGTCATCTGAGAATATGGAAGCGGCAGCGCAATATTCATATAGCCTGCAGCTGCATCGTGATGATGAGCATAAAGTGCAAAAAAGACCTGCTCCCCTTTTTCGTTATAACGGATCCACGCCCTGACATTCTTTCGCCCTTCTTTAGGATGTTGAAATGTAGTCAGACGCCCCTTCATTTCATACGGGATACGAGATGTCCCCAAATAGAGCTGGCCTATTTTCTTAAAAACTGGCTGAAGTAAAAAAACAAACGGCCTCACCCACCAATGAAAACAGACTGCTGCTTTTAACGTAAACGCCATCGGGTTCTCATAAAACCTTCGAATCACAGGTGACACCCTATCAGCTGAAAATGTCGTTCCATTTAAATCATCAAGTGAATCGACTAAACCAAGGTTCTCTCGATCATGCATTCCTTCCTTTTGAAAAGAGATCAAATGAAAACGGCCATGCACTTTTGATATCGGAAAGTCCTTCTGCTTCAATTGATCCTTTGGCCCTTCGATCAGCCATCCAATCAAACCTGGTAAAATAACAAAAAAGGCATTAATACTGCCATGAAACCAAATCATCTGATCAATGCTGATGTAGGTCACGCGCATGAGCATGCCAGCGGAATAAAGAAGAGATAGCACGATCGTTCCCATTAAGACGCAGCTAGAAAACACAATCAGCACTTTTGCCACAGTCGATCGAAACCTTGTTTTCATACAAAGAATACCGTACAAGTAGAGTGCAATGACATATAGCGTGACGCTGAACGTATCAAATAGACGGGAGAAGCTAATCCCAACAGCAATCATCACAGGTGACAGCAAAATCACCCAGCCTGCCGCTTTGTATAAAGCTGTCTCTTTTTCTCGCTGTCTCCCTAATAATCCATAGAAAAGCGGGATAAAAAAAGCCGAGTAATGAAAATGAATAGCGGTCAAAAGCACGATGATTGGTGAAAAGGTCATCACCTGTATATCTGCCGTGTACAGCCAAAACCAAAGCCCTCCTAAAGCGAGATACATCCATGCACCATCGATGATCAATTCATGAAGCGGAAAGATTCCCCTTTTCAGCAAACGAGTAAAGCCATATAACGCCAAAAGAATCGTATACAAAAACCATCCCGATGCAAACAAAGCAGAATGATAGATGAATGCAGCCGTTGCACAAAGAGCAGCTAATGGAAAGGCTTTCATTAAAAAGCCGAGCAGTATCCCCGGCTTACTCTCCCTCTCTTCCTTCACAAAAAAGGCTAAAATTGCAGGAAGGAAAAACAGAATGGCTATCAGTACAAATAACTCTGCTACCGGACCTGTCATCAAGCGGGTGGCGATAAAACAGCACATGAAGACGAGGCTTGATATCAAATGCCATTTATTCATCATGAGACATCACCCTTTCAGTAAACCGGCCTTTATATGTAAAAAGGGTCCCAAACAATCGGTTTTTCACATGCACATCAATGGTATACACACCCGCGTGCTCCTCGTAGCCTTCTGTGACATCTGACACACCGTAAAGCCATGAAGGCAGCGGCCAATCACGTCCTAACATCAACAGCTTCTGCCGGCCGGATTGAATGCGAAGGAACCCATGTTTTGTTACTGTAAAATGAAGCTCTGACATAAGAAGTCTAGGCTTTCCAAAATAGTCTAGTACTTTATGACTCTTCTCATCAATGATCATATCTGCATCAAAGTGCCGTTCCTTCTTTGGGAAATAAAACGTACGAAACCAGTGCATGCCTTCCTCTCCCTTATTTGTCATAAAGGGTTTATTCACAATCCGGAAAGGAATGTTTTTTCCTCTCTCAGGGAAAAAACAGCGAAACAGTGGACCAATTTTGAAGAAAAATCGAATGAGCCTCGTTCCGCCGCCTATTTCCTCCATGGTGCCTTCAGCGGTAAATGCACGATTGTATCTCTCTTTTAATTTTGGATGAAGCTTATCGTAATCCTTTACTTGATGACGATGAACGACCATGTCTACCTCCCCTTTTTCGTTTGATCGAAAATACGTCTATACAATCTTTTAAATTAATCATTCCTGCAATGGATAGGATCAAAAATGCACTCATCACAAGCGGCTCATGGAGTGTCGTTTGGGGGGATAGAATCCCGATACAAAGCATCAGCAGCAGAAACACACTTTGAAGAATGAACAAATATTTCTTTGATAGCTTAGGTATCAGCCATGATACGCCTATAAGGGCATAAAACAACCGAAATCCGGTGCTATGATCAAAAGCAGAATGTGAAAAAGGGATAACCGCTTGGCACAGCCAGACGATGGCAAACAGCAAACAAATTCCATAATGGGCAAGTGTTCTCTCCAGTAACAACCGAGGGTGCGTACCCTTTTCAAGCCACGTCTTTAGTGCGCCAAAACTAAAGGCCGTCATAAACCCCATCATCGGGCGAAAAAGAAATCGATCTGCCCACGCCCATCCTTTTCCTTCTTTCGGTTCATAATCAAATTGCGTTTGAAACACAATATGATCGTTCGTTTTCACATATTTCCAATAGCCGCCGCCTTCTTTGATAAAAGACAATGGGTGTGACGATTTAAATTTAAGCGAGGATGCCCGTTCATTCCGTTCATCCATCATTCTAGTTCGATATGCTCCTGTCCCTGTGACACTTACCCCAAAACCAAGATGCTTTTCATACAAAAAAGTTTGGGGCTGTTCATCTTGGGGTCCATTTAATGAAATGGTTGAAAAGCGCAAATCCCACTGTTCATGAAGCTTTGGATTTTGCGTATATTCCCATACTTTCTCTAAAGGTGCATGAATGGTTGTTTCCACATAAACAGGCTTTCTTTTCATCTGCCTCTACTCCTCTATGTGAATTATTTCACATAATAAGCATACCATGTTTCACAAAACTGTCAAATCTTTATTCGATTTTCTCGCTAAAAAATTGTGCCAGACGGACACTCCTTTATGATATCGATTTGCTATAAAAAAAGACCTGTCAAATAGACAGATCTTCTTTTTGCAATACACCTGTGATATAGAGCCGAACCGCATAGCTCACACTTTCTTCAAGCTGTTCTTTTCGTTGAAATCCCTTTTTATTAGAAATATCACCGAAGCCATGCAGTAAGCTTCTCAGTCCTCTGACGACATGCGTCATTTCTTCTTCTTTTACACCAAAGCGTGACATAATGGATTGAACAAACTGAACAAGGCGCTCTGCTGCAAGTCGTACTTCTTTTTCGTTCATATGTGAAAAGGCAGCTTCATAAAGACCGGGATGTGTTCGGACAAATTGCACATATTGTCTGGCAAAGGCCAAAACAGCTTCTTCTTTTTCCAGCCCCTCTGTGACTTGCATCCCTTCCTCACAAAGCATGGAGAGCCCCTTTACTGCGAGTGCTGCCTGAATCTCATGAAGGCCGGATACGTGATTGTAAAGAGAAGGCGGCCTAATATTCAGCCTTTTAGACAATGTAGCAATGGTCAAAGCGGAGAAGCCCTCTTCATCAACAAATGCAGCCGCTGTATCCATAATTTTTTCTTGTGTAATTCCCATTCTTGGAGACACGGTTTACTGCCCTCCTTTTTTTAGCTGGTGCTGTCTTTTTTTAACGGCAGCTTGAAGCTTTTCATGAGGCTCTATGATAAGGTCACCATGTCCTGCAGCAAGACAGGATATGCGCCGCAGCGCTAGTAATTTTTCAGCGCTTTTTAATGCGGTTTCTGCATCCCATGTGGCAAATGCCGGGAACGGGAAGCTCCACCGAAACTCACCCGTAACCGATAAGCCGCCTTTTGTCACAAGTGCATCCCCTGCAATGACAACTCCTGACCTTTCATCGTATAAAGAAATGCTGCCGGGTGTATGCCCTGGTGTTGCAATCACTTTGAGCGGCCCAATCTCATCTCCTTCTTCGACAAGCACATCTGGTTTTGTATGAATATTTTTCATAAAACTGCCTTTAATTTTTTGCTGAGGTTCATCAGGGAGCAAGGAAAAATCACCTTCAAAAAGGCGTGCATCACGTTTTGATAAATAGACAACTGCCTCTGGAAAAGCCTTCTTCACCTCATCTAATGCGCCGATATGATCCATATGGCTATGAGTGAGAATAATCTTATGAATTGGTTTGTTCTTTTTACGGGCAAATTCGATGATCGAGTTTGCCGCCATTTTTAAAGCAGCATCAATTAAGATGAGTCCTTCCTCTTCCTCAAAGACATAGCAATTTACCGGAAATAATCGCGGTATCAATGTAAGCTGGTGCAGACGGTCAAAAGTTGTTAATCTCATGATTGTCCTCCTAAAACTAATATCGTTAGTTTTATATTAACTAATGGTATTAGTTTTAGCAATCATTTTTTCATCAACCGCAATATAAATATCAATTTGCGCTTCTTTTGGATCAATAGATCTTTCATCATACCATTCAAAATCACCTGTATAAGTGCGGTATTGACGCTGATCCCAAGTCCAAATCTTGTGCCATGTTTCAAGCACGACCTCTTCAATCGGTCCTTTTCTCGTTTGAAATCTTGCATAGGTGGACGCAGGAATCTCTTTTACATGTTCGATCTGCTGATCCGCAAATTGCCCAGCTGTAAATAAATAAGAACCATGTTCATCTTTTTCATAATCTGAATACAGCCCTATGACTGGAGCTTGTCCCCCATGTAGCTGCTGCGCAAAAAAATCCTGCCAGAGCGGCGCAATCTTCCGCTCTTTTGTTTTCTCTATTTCATTTGTTGTTCGAACAGACAACCCTTTGATCCATTGTTTCTCTAATGTGACGATATCGTACATACATTCTCATCTCCTTTTCTCCCATCATATAAAAAGAAACCTGACAACAGTGTGTCAAGTTTCTAATCGCTTCATAAATTGTTTTAATTGGAGATCAAATGCTTCCTTGATGTGCTGAGGTGAAACAATGTCGACGTCCGGTCCTAAATGGAATAGGAAACTGTGCAGCCAATCATCTTGCGGCACAGTCAATGCTGCCAGATAGGTTCCGTCTGAACATATGATCAATTCGTTCTCATCCACCCATTCCTTCACTTTGCCAACTGATGCTTCCGTTAACCTGAGCGTGAGGGTTGTGACTGAAGGTTCTTCATGCCAAGAGTCATTCCAAGGCTTCTCTTCATTTTTGATTCTTTTCGGCCTGAAATATGCTGAAATGGTGATGAGGTCTGTCATTCTGGTCAGCTTGAATAGACGAAAATCATGTTTCACACAACAAAACGCATACAAGTACCAATGCCTTCCTTTTAAGACAAGCGTATAAGGCTCCACTTTACGTGGAAGTGTTTCACCTTTTGCGTTGCGATAAGTGAATTGAATGAATTGATGCGCGGAAGCAGCGGTATGGATCAGCTGAAGCTTCTTTTCTGCCTGGCTGTCTTTCCCCCATGAGCTTAAATCAATAAAGACATGGTGCTGTTTCTTGCTTTCATCACTTTGTGGAGGAATGAGAGATTTGATTTTTTTCAGTACATGTTCACTTTCTTTAAAGGAGTATGCACTCGTCATGCTTTCAAGGGCAGTTAAAATAAGCTCAATGTCATCATCGGTAAATAATTTTTTCTCTAAACGATAGTCGTCAACAAGCGAAATGCCTCCGCCTGCTCCTTGTGTTGTCACAATAGGAATCCCGGCTTGATTGATGGTCTCAATATCGCGATAAATCGTCCTTACGCTCACTTCGTGAAGTTCAGCAAGGTCTTTCGCTTGTATTTGCTTTTTGCTAATGAGCAGCATCACAATAGACAAAATACGATCGATTTTCATGCCTTTTCCTCTTTTTCATAAATGTAGGTTTTGATTTGATAAAAAATGAAAGAATGGTAAAGATAAGGAACAGCCAGCATTCGTTTACATCCCTGCACATGCAGGAGGAGGTTGCATCATGACACATCACGTGTGGCAGTTATTCATAATTGGGAGCATTATGCTAATCTGCATCATCTTTCGAATGAATCGAATGAGACGCTATCAGCTTGTGCGCCCGATCAGTCTTTTGATGAGAATGTATGTATTTGGACTCACTGCCCTTATTCTCTTATTAGAAGGCTGGCAAAATCACAGCATTTTCATCTATGCCGCTATTGGTATGCTCTTTGGAAGCAGTCTGGCCGTTCATGCCTATGAGACGATCCGCATGAAAGAAGAAAATGGCCGTCTTTACGTGAAAACGAGTAAATGGATTGAAAGCTTCATTTTATGTTTATTTTTATCTCGACTTAGTTTTAAGCTGGGTGAGCTGACGAACCATTCGCTCACAAAGATTGGTGTCGTTGAACTGTATCAGCATATTGTGAGTGATGATGCCATGACCATGCTCAGCTTTTTTCTGTTAGCTGCTTACTATGTCGTTTTTTCTTATCAAATGATGAAAGCAGGTAAACGAGCAGCACATACGCATCATGCGTAAAAACCTTCCTATATGAGTAGGAAGGTTTTTATTAGTCATGCTGTGCATGATGAATCATTTGTTCAAGTACTTCCATCACATGCTGATCTTCAGGACTGTAAAAGATCGATGTCCCTGCTCGTCTAGATTTCACGAGACGAAGGTTTTTTAAAAAGCGCAGCTGATGAGAAACTGTTGATTGCATGAGATTCAGCGTTTCTGCGATATCATTTACCGAGTATTCACCTTGAGACAAGAGGTGCAGAATACGAATACGTGTCGGATCAGATAAGGCTTTAAACGTTTGGGAGACAAGAAATAAACTTTCTTCATCCAGCTCCATCCGTTCCTGTTCTTGATTTGTATTCAGTTCTTCCTTCATTTCGCTTCACCTTTCTTGTTAGTCAAATCACGACTTATTCTATGTATCATCATATACTAAAACGTCCGGCGTGCAAAGCGGGCACACTTTAAACAAAAGATTTATTCAAATAGCATTGACACTTGGTAGCATTCTTTTTAAAATGAGCATTATTTATTCATTTTTAGAGGAGCTGATAGGCAAATTGACTGAAGAGCCAAGACTAAAACGCAGCCTGACTGTCTTTCCACTTGTTGTGATCGGGCTTGCTTATATGGATCCACTTGTCGTATTTGATTCATACGGCATTGTTGCTCAGCTGACGAAAGGACACGTCGCTGCAGCTTATATATTTACGTTGCTGGCATTACTATTGACAGCGCTTAGCTATGGGAATATGGTGAAGGCTTTTCCAAAAGCAGGATCTGCTTATACATATGCGCAAAAAAGTATTCATCCTCATGTCGGCTTCCTTGTGGGCTGGACACTCTTACTGGATTATTTATTTCTGCCTATGGTGAATTTTGCGATCGGAAGTGCTTATTTAACCGCAGCCTTTCCTGATGTACCTCATTACATTTGGATCATCATACTTGCTATCGCCATAACGACTGTCAATGTCATCGGTATACGGCTTACAGCCAACATTACGGCGCTGTTTGTGACATTTCAGGTCATTGTCGCCGTCACCTTTGTTGGATTTGTTATTTATGGGCTCACGCAAAACGCTGGCAGTGGAGAGTTATTGTCAGCCCGGCCTTTTTATTCAGCGAGCTTAGATCCAGCGCTTATTTTTTCAGGAGCGACCATTTTATGTTTCTCCTTTCTAGGATTTGATGCCATTTCCACTATGTCTGAGGAAACCATTAAACCAAAAAAGACGATTCCGCTTGCCATTTTCTTAACAGTTGCGATTGGAGGCGTACTGTTTACTTTGACGTCTTATTTTTTGCAGCAGGTGTTTCCAAATTTTCAGCAGTTCAAACATCCTGATGCAGCCTCACTTGAAATTGCAGAATTCGTGGGCGGCGCATTTCTCCACTCGTTCTTTTTAGCCGGCACAATGGTCGCTGTCATTTCTTCCTCCTTATCGTCACATGCGAGTGCAGCAAGGCTTTTATATGCAATGGGAAGAGATCAATCGTTACCAAAGCGTTTCTTCGGGTATATTCATCCGAGATTAAAAACCCCTGTTTTTAATATTTTGTTAATCGGAGCTTTCTCATTAACCGCAGTCGTTGGCGAACTTGAAGTCATTTATTCCTTTATCAGCTTCGGCGCCTTAATTGGATTTACCTTTGTGAATTTGTCTGTTTTTGCGTACTTTTTCGTCAAACAAAAACAAAGAGGTGTACTGAATACATTGAGATATGCCGTGATCCCTCTATGCGGGACGGCGTTTTGCATTTGGCTGTTAACGAGCATCAGTACAAATGCATTAATCATTGGCTTGATTTGGCTGATTATCGGTTTTGTTTATTTCTGCTTCAGGCTGAAAACAAGATCTGAATTTACGTTTGGATATGATTGATTATAAGGTTTTCACTTGGTATCCTGCACAGGATATGGCATAATGAAAAGGCTGTACTTCCCTTTTAAAAGCGGGGCAAAACAGGGGTGAACTGACCTTGAAAAAGAAAAAAACAGGATGTTTTGCCATTTCAGGCTGTTTCACGATTTTTCTCTTTGTTTTCGTATTAGCAGCCATTGCCATCTCCTTTAATCAAAAGGAGTTAAAAAAGCTGCCGATTGATACGGAATCAATTGTTTTGTCGAGATTGGATGATTACAAACCGCTTGTAGAAACAGAGTTAAGAGATCAAGATTTAGATCAGTATACCGGGTTAATCCTCGGTATGATGTATCAAGAATCAAAAGGCAGGGGCGGAGATCCAATGCAGGCCTCTGAATCTCTTGGTTTGAAACGAAATGAAATCAATGACCCTGAGAAAAGCATTAAACAAGGAGTCCATCATTTTTCGACTATGTACAAGCATGGGAAGAAAAAAGGCGTTGATTTGGAAACCATTATTCAAAGCTATAACATGGGAATCGGCTATATTGATTTTGTTGCAAAAAACGGGGGAAAACATTCCGAGAAACTGGCAAAGCAATACTCCAAAAAGCAAGTGAAACGAAACCCCGAGGTCTATACGTGCGGCGGCAATAAAGATAACTTCCGCTATCCGTATTGCTACGGTGACTTCACTTACGCTGAAAAAGTAAAAGAAAAAACGAAAACAGTTGAAGAAAAGATGAAATTGGCTTCTTCATCCACACCATCATCGTAAAAAAAGCACTTCCGTCAAGGAAGTGCTTTTCATTTTATCGCTGTTCTTTCCCAATTTCCGGGAGGATCGTTTTTGCTAAATGCTGGTCCATTTCCTCATATTCATCATAATGAATCGTTTCATACAGCTCTTTTCTCGTTTGCATATCCCCAAGTATCCCCTGCTGCGTTCCCTTTTCCATGATTTCTGTAAATAAACGCTCATACGCTTTTGCAGCAACTCTAAGTGATGACACAGGGTAAATGACCATTTGAAAGCCAAATATAGAAAATTCATCTGCATGATAATAAGGCGTCTTGCCAAACTCCGTCATGTTTGCAAGGAGCGGACCTTTAATATGGTTTGACGCATGCGTGAAGTCCTCTGCTGTAATGAGTGCCTCAGGAAAAATAGCATCAGCTCCTGCTTCTACGTAAAGATTGGCCCGGCGGATGACATCCTCCATTCCATTTACGGACTTTGCATCGGTTCTCGCAATCACCAAAAGCGTTGGTGCCGCTTGTTTGATGGCTTTGATTTTTGCGACCATTTCTTCTACTGGAACGAGTGATTTCCCGTTTAAATGCCCGCATTTTTTCGGCATTTGCTGATCTTCAATTTGAACAGCTGCCACTTTGCTCTCAACCATTTCTTTTGCCGCTCTTGCTGCATTTAAAACACCGCCATAACCTGTGTCCATATCGACCAAAAGCGGCAGCTGGGAAGCTCGAATAATCTCCTTCGCTTTTTCAGCCATTTCTGTTGAATGGATCATGCCGAGGTCTGGCAGTCCTTTGCTGGCACAAAAAGCGGCACCTGATAAATAGAGCCCTTGAAAGCCCATTTTTTTCGCATAGAGCGCAGACATTCCATCGTGAACGCCTGTAATTTGAAATAAAGCTGATTTGTTCATTTGTTCTTTAAAGGCTGCGGCTAAATCAGCCTGACTTCTTTCTTCATTCACGATCCACACGCTAGCTCCCCCTTATATGACGAATAAGTCCATAAATGCTGGTACTGTTGTTGTTTTTAATTGATTTGGATTTTGGCAGAGTGACACAATTTGATCCACTTGCTTTTGTGGAAACCTTGTCTTTAAATGATAGACCCATTTCTTTTCAAGCAGCGGAATGCCTTCCTCTCTTCTTCTGCGGTGACCGAGCGGGTATTCAATTTCAATTCGGTCTGTCATCGTCCCGTCTTTAAAGAAAATTTGTACACAGTTTGCAATCGATCTCTTTTTCGGATCTAAATAATCCTCTGTGTAACGTTTATCCTCTTTCACAATCATTCGGTCACGAAGACGATCAATGGCTGGATTTTGCGCCGTTTCTTCTTCATAATGGTCAGCTGTTAGTTCACCATAGATCAGTCCAATAGCTGTAATATACTGCAAGCAATGATCACGGTCTGCCGGATTATAAAGCGGACCTTTCTTATCAATAATCCGAATCGCTGACTCATGTGTCGTAATCTCTACCCGGTCAATTTCATCTAAACGATCTTTTACAGCGTCATGCAGCATCACAGCCGCCTCTGCAGCTGTCTGTGCATGAAACTCAGCAGGATAAGCAATTTTGAAAAGAACATTTTCTATGACGTATGATCCAAGGGGCTGGGCGAGCGTAAGTGGTTTTCCTTTCATAAGAACATCTTCAAAGCCCCACTTCTCTGCACTGAGAGGCGTTTGATAACCCATTTCCCCTTTACGTGTCATCATTGCCAGCCTCACTCCGCGGCTTGTTGCATCCCCTGCTGCCCATGATTTCCTCGATCCTGTGTTTGGGGCGTGGCGATACGTCCTAAGCGGGGAATTATCAACAAACGCTTGTGATAACACATGCTGGACCTCTTCCTTTGTTCCGCCAAGCATTGCACACACAACTGCACTTGTTGCCACTTTGACAAATAACACATGGTCCAATCCATTTCGATTTAGACAATTTTCTAAAGCAAGGACACCTTGAATTTCATGTGCCTTGACGATTGCATGCAGTACGTCATTCATCGTTAGCGGCTCTTCTCCGTTTGCAAGGCGTGTTCTGCTGATATAATCACTTACAGCTAATATTCCGCCTAAGTTATCTGACGGATGCCCCCACTCCTGTGCAAGCCACGTGTCATTATAATCTAACCAGCGGATCATACAGCCAATATCAAAAGCCGCTTGAACAGGATCTAGCACAAATGAAGTGCCTGGAACTCTTGCTCCGTTAGGCACAACAGTTCCAGGTACGATAGGTCCAAGGTGCTTCGTACATTCTGGAAAATTAAGAGCCAGCATTCCGCACCCGAGCGTGTCTATGAGCACATACCGCGCGGTTTCAATGGCCTCTTTGCTTGTAATTTCTCCGTCTACTGCATAGGCAGCGATTTCTTCTAATAGCTGATCTGTTTGATTGGCGACTGCTGTTTTGTTCATGTTCATTCCCCCGTTTTTCCATCATCATTTGAAACCTTTAATCCTCTTGGCCCTAAATACCGGACTCTCGGTCTAAAAATGCGATTATGCAAATGCTGTTCAATAACATGTGCGGCTAATCCGCTAGCTCTTGCAGCAAAGAAAATGGGTGTATAAAGTGAAATAGGAATTCCGAGCACGTAATAAATCGGTGCAGCATAATAATCAAGATTTGGATAAAGGTTTTTCTGCTCTTTCATGTATGCCTCTCCTGCTACACACATGTCATATAGCGTTGTATCTCCCTTTGATTCAGTAAGCGTTTTCAATGAACGTTTTAAAAGAGCGGCTCGCGGGTCCATTTTTCTCATGTATACTCTGTGGCCAAAGCCCATCATTTTTTCTTTTGCAGCTAATTTTCGTTCAATGAGCGCAAGAAATCCTTCTGTTGTTTTTCCTTCAAGAAGCATGTGCATGACAGCTTCATTTGCTCCTCCGTGGAGGTCACCTTTTAATGAAGAGATCGCTCCAGTAAATGCACCGTACATGTCAGAATGCGTGGATGCAATCACTCTAGCCGCAAACGTTGAATTCGGCAGCTCATGTTCGCTATATAATGTGAGTGTTTGGTCAAAAGCGGTAATTTCGTCTTGTGTCGGGGTGCGTCCAGTTAGCATGGATAAAAAGTTTTCAGTGTAGGATTTGGTCTGATCTGGAGAAATAGCGGCGTCTTTTGTGAGAATATAATAGCTTCCAGCAACAATGGCCGGCAGCTGTCCTAGTAATCGAACTGCACGCCTTTCTTGGCACGCTTCAGATCGATCATGTAATGCGTCATCATACCCTGCAAGAGCAGATAAACACGTTCTCATCGCATCCATAGGGTGAGTGGTTTTTGGAAGATTCGTTAATATGGTTTGAATGGTTGGATGTAAGTTCGTTTGTGAGGATATATCTTGCTGAAATTGGTGATATTCCATCTTATCTGGTAATCTTCCATAAATAAGCAGATAGGCTGTTTCTAAATATGTCTTGTTTTGTGCCAGCTCAATGAGGTCGTACCCGCGAATCACAATTTCCTCTTGCTCCACATCTAAGTATGATATGGACGTTTCGCTTGCCACAATGTCTTCAAGCCCCGGTTTATACTGCAATTGTTCAGTCATCATATAACCCCCGTTTCGTCCAATTGTTGATCTCCAAACGAGCAAACGGCCAGAAATGATGTGAATCTATAGATGGGAAGATACCGTGCTAGTCGGATATCCAATTTCCATTCTATCCAAAGCACTTCATCTTGTAAATAAAAGAACGTATGTCCAGTTGGACATACGTTAGCTGTAATATGGAGAAATCATGATATAGACAATGACGCCAGTGAGACTAACATAGAGCCAAAGCGGCATCGTCCAGCGGGCAATTTTACGGTGGCGCTCGACCTGCATCTGTGCGCCTCTAAATAGTGTAATCAATGCAAGTGGTACAATAATTGCTGAAAGCACAATATGTGTAATCAAAATAAAGAAGTAAATTGGACGGATGATCCCTTCTCCGCCGAAGTGTGTATCAGCTGCCATTGAATGATATGTCACATAGGAAATTAAAAAGACAAGTGTTGTTGAAAATGCAGCAAAGATAAATCGTCTATGTGCTTTAATGTTCTTTTGTTTAATCATAATGAGTGCTGAAAGTAAGAAGATAAACGTAAAGCTGTTCATCACGGCATTCAGTAACGGCAGAAATGTAATGTCCAGATGACTAAATTTATCTGTTTTTGGCATTAAAAATAATAAAGCGATTAATCCGTTTATGGCAATTGTTAAAATGACAACAATGCCGGTGAAATTTTTCGGTTTTTGATTCTGTTCGTTCATGTTTGAAAACCTCTCTTTATTAGTTCCGACTAAGAGTATGTTATTTAACTTTCTCTATAAAGTCAATGAATTCGCTGTCTTCGTCGAATTTTAGACAAACTTGCCGATTACTGGCGTTCTAACGGGTTGAAAGATTCATCCACTTCCTTTAAAATTGGAATTTATGTGATTTTTATCATTTCTTATATGAAAGGAGTAATGGACTTGTCAATCTTACAGGAAACACCCAAAGATGTGAAGGCGTTAGAGCAAGAATTACAGCAATTGCAGTTCCAAATGTATCGAATGCAAGAAAATATGAAAGATATTTCGAAAAAGGCAAAGATCATTGGCATTGATCAGGCGAAAGAAGATGAATGGATGATTGTCTCTGCCATTGAAAATGCTGATACATGTAAAATCATGCTGACCGATTGTGAAAAAGCTTTTCGCGGACAATCTGATTTTTCCTTAATTGCTGAATATCCTGAAGAAGGAAAGATTCATATTGCCGATATTAAAGGACCTCCCGATAATGGATACGGTTCAATCTGTATGAAGCATTTAAAAGAAATCGCAAGAGAGCAGAACATCCCCGTCATCACAGGTGACCTCGTCAAAAGAGATTGGAATCACGTGGACCGCTTGATTCACTTTTATGAAAAGCACCAATTTGATGTCCAAATCAATTGGAAAGAACAAAGCGGAGAAATTTATTGGGTGGACAGCTAACGACAAAAAAACAGCGTGTATGATGGAATATACGCTGTTTTTTGTCGAAAATGCAAATTTTTCTGAAAAATGTGTGTTTTTTTGACCAAAAAAAGGGTACAATAAAAGCATCAGGCCGCCACCTGATGCTTTCTTCCAAAAAACAATAAGTTACTAGTTAAGTACTTTCACTTTGACTGATTTTACGCCCCAATTTTTTGCTTGGGATTTGCTTGGTACATGAACATCAATTTTGTTACCTTTAATTGCGCCGCCAGTATCTGCTGCGATGGCTTCACCGTAGCCTTCAACATAAACCTTACTTCCTAATGGAATGACATTAGGATCTACTGCAATCACCTTCGCATTTGGGTTTTTGTTTAAGTTTACCCCTGTTGCAGTGATACCTGAGATGCCACCATCATTTGCTGTATAAGCCGTAGCCGTTACAGTCATTTCTTTTTGTACACTTTGACTAGCAGAAGATGATTCTGCTTTAGCTGTTTCCTGTTTAGGAGCAGCTTTTTTCGGTGCTTCCTGTTTTGGAGCAGCTTTTTGTGTTGTTTGCTCTTTTTGGACAGGCTCCTGTTTTTGTACAGGCTCTGAGCTTACCGGAGCTGAGCTTTGACCAGCAACACTTAGTGTTGAACCAATCATAATTATATCTGAGTTTAAGTTATTCCAAGACTTAATATCGCTAATTGACACATTGAATTTTTGAGCGATTTTCCAGAGGCTGTCCCCCTTCTGGACTTTATACTGCTCCTGAGTTTTCTCTTTTGAAGAGATTGTCAATTTATCACCTACATAAATCATGTCTGTAGATAAATTGTTCCAACCCTTTAGGTCCTTTAGAGACACATCATTTTTTTGAGAGATTCCCCAAAGTGTATCACCTTTCTTCACAGTGATTTCCTTTGCAGAAGCTTGCTGTGCTCCAAATGCTGTTGTAGAGATTGCTGCAACAGCAACCAAGGACATAATAGTCTTCTTCATAAAGTAAATCCTCCCTTGTTAGCTTTTTATGGCGGCTAACGAGTGCTATCGTAACATATGTAAATGTCAATTCAATAACAAAACGATATGTTTTAGATTACAGTTCCTTTACATGAAACATCTCTCTCCATTGGTAAATCAGACCACAAAACAGCTCGATTACCCGCCATATCAAGGTTTTGAAAGGATCAGAAACCTCCTGTTGAAAACGTGTCCAAACGCAGCGAAAAAAATTTATTTTTCTTCTTCAACCTTTTTATTTTTCTCTTTTTCTATAAATAAACGGATTTCTTCTAAAAAAACATCCCCGTATTTCTCTCTTTTTTGAGCGCCTATTCCCTTAATATGGAGAAGTTCTTCTTCTGTTTTAGGCTGAACGGCTGACATTTCCTTCAAGGTTTGATCAGAAAATACAACAAATGGCGGAACGCCCAGCTCTCTTGCCAGCTTCATTCTCACCGCTCTCAGCTGCTCAAATAATGCATCGTTTTCTTGAATCGCCTCTCTTTTAACTGCCTGCTTTTTATACACAGCCTCTTGCCCGACTAACACTTTCTTTCCTTTATGTGTCACTTTTAATGTTGGATAAGCTCCTTCAGACATGTGCAAATACTCTTCGGTAATTAAAAATTCGATGAAATCACTGATTTGCTGGGCGGATTGCTGCTTCATTAAAGCGTATGTAGGAAGACGGTCGAAACCGAGGTCAAGCACTTTTTTATTTTTAGAGCCTGCCAGTACTTGAGCAATCATCATTTTTCCAAAGCGCTCGTTCATTCTAACCGTACACGATAAAACCATTTGCGCTTCTCGAGTGACCTCTTCACGCTCTCTTTCATCAAGGCAATTACTGCATTTTTGGCAAGGGGCACTTGCTGATTGATCAAAGTAGTCCATCACAAATTGCTGCAGACATTGCTCAGTGTGACAGTAATCGACCATTTGTCTAAGTTTAAGCAGCTCATGCTGAAAGCGCACTTCATCTTCTGTTGACTGTTCAATGAGGAATCGCTGCATTCGTACGCCCTGCGGCGAAAACAGTAAAATGCATTCACTTTGGAGCCCGTCTCTGCCGGCGCGTCCAGCCTCTTGATAGTAGCTTTCAATATCCCTTGGAATTTGATGATGTATCACAAAACGGACATTTGACTTATTAATTCCCATGCCAAATGCAGATGTAGCCACCATAACCTGGATGTCATCATTTAAAAACAGGTTTTGCTGCTCTTCTCTCACATCATCATCTAACCCGCCATGATAAATGCCCGCTTTGATCTTTTGTTTCTTTAGCCGATTGTAAATATTTTCGGCTTCTTTTCTTGTAGCAGTATAGATAATGCCGGACTCAAGCTTATTTTTCTTCATATAATGTGTGATAAAGCGGTCACTATTTTCTCCTTTGACCACCTGAAAAGATAAATTTTCTCTAGCAAAACCAGTAAAAATGGTTTCTTCTTCGTTCATGCCAAGCTGTTCACATATATCTCGGTGAACCTTTTTCGTGGCTGTAGCCGTTAATGCGACAATCACTGGCCTTTTTGTCAGCCGATTTAAGCATTCTTGAATAAAGCGGTAGCTCGGCCTAAAATCATGCCCCCACTCAGATATACAGTGTGCTTCATCAATTGCAATTAAAGGGATCGTTAACCGATCAAGCAGCTGAAAAAAACGTTCATTTTGTAAACGTTCAGGTGTGATATAAAGCAGCTGATATTCCCCATCTTCACATTTTTTCAGCCTTTTATTCATTTCAGCTGCGGAAAGTGTGCTGTTTAAAAAGGACGATCGTATGCCCATCTCATTTAGTGCATCGACTTGATCTTTCATTAAAGAAATTAGCGGGGATACAACGATCGTTGTTCCTTCCATCATCAGGGCAGGAATCTGGTAGCAAACCGATTTCCCCCCGCCTGTCGGCATAATACAGACGGTATCCTTCTGTTTGTTTACAATCGATTCAATGGCTTGCTTCTGTCCCTGCCTAAAGGCGTCAAAGCCAAAGTATTGTTTCAGGAGTGCTTCTGCTTGTTCTAACATCCAATTCCCTCTCCGTCTTTTGTTTTGTCTATTTTAACATACATTCATGCCTCTTCCGGCTGACTGTGCAATTTCGTTTTTTCACAAAATAAAAAGCCATTTTCCAAAATGGAAAATGGCTTGAATCATCCTAGGAAAAGCTGCGGATGCCGTAATCTAAGTAAGAAAGTTTTAAACCACCACTCCTCAAAGTGGGTGTTTGCAGAAACGTTCCTGTCTTCCTCGCTAAGGAGGCATGACATTCCGGCTTCAATATAAAACTCCCTATTACAGCTTAAAGGTTAAAACTTAATTAACATTACGCGCATCGCAGCCTTTAAACTATATTACACGAAAGTTTATTAAATTTCAAGAGATCTTTTTTCTATGAAATACTCATGTATACAAGTTATTTGTTCATGTGTACATAAGAAAAAATTATTCTGAAAAAATTTAACCTTCGCTTATGATCCTATTTTTCCTCATCTACATCAGCATCTTGCTCTTCCTCTAATCTTTCATACGTATCTGAATGCATCTGATCCATTGTTTCTCTATTTGTTAAATCGCGCATTTGATCGGAGAATGAACGGTCAAATTCGTTTGGATCTTGAGTGGTTTCTTCATTTTTCTTTGCATCTATTGAATAACGTGTATATGGAACTGCTTTTAAACGCTCGTATGGAATCTCTTTTCCCGTTTTCTCACATATCCCATATGTTCCGTCTTCCATTCGTTTCAGTGCTGCATCGATTTCACCTTCAAGCTGATCATCGACCTGATCCAGCGTTTGTTCTGTCATACGGTCTAAATAGATGCTCCCATGATCAGCGATATGATTCCCAACACCATTTGAAATCTCACTCGATTCAACGAGCATCGATTCTTCTTTCTTTTTTGATCCCTTCACATCTTCTTTTAATTGAATCAATCTTTCGTATAAATCAGCTTGTTGTTCTTTCGTTAAGCCCACGGTCAATCACTCCTTTCTCATTACCTTCCCGCTGAAAGAGAAAAGAAAACATCAAAAAAGCCGCCGCCTCTTTGGCAGCAGCTTTCTTTTCTTACAGATGACGAAGTGCTTCTTCTACTGATTTTTCGCCTTTCATCAAGTCAAAGGACTTATTTTTCACATTGGATTCTGTTAAGCTCTCCACAAGAACAATGGCTACGTCCTCTCTTGAAATCTCGATGTTTTGATCATCTGGAATATGTTCGGCAGCTTCAATCTTTCCTGTCTTCTCCTCATGTAGCAGGGCACCTGGGCGGACAATCGTATAGGAAAGACCAGACTGTTTTAAGTGCTCATCAGCTTTTCTTTTTGCTTCATAATAAGTTTCCATACTTCCTTGCCCTTTTCCTTGATTCGGATCATCTGCATTATAGGCACTAAGCATAACAAAATGCTGTATGTTTTCTTTTTTCGCTGTATCAACGAGGCGTTTTGCCCCTTCTTGATCGACCGCAATGGTCTTATCTGCACCTGTTTTTGAGCCTGAACCAGCTGCAAAGATGACAGCGTCTGCTTGTTTCACAGCATCTGTCACATCTTTTTCAAGATCACCGATGACAGGTGCTGCACCAAGTTCTTTTAGTGCATCAGCTTGTTTTTCATCTCGAATGAGAGCAAGCGGCTCATGTCCTTTTTCTTTTAAATAACGAACGACAAGTCTGCCTGTATGTCCATTTGCTCCTGCAACTAATACTTTCATTGTTCATTCTCCTTTCTGTATCTGTTTCATCTTTATCCTTTTTTGCTATCATTCAAACACTTAAGCAGAAAAAAGCCCTTCTCATCAGATGGGAAGGACTTAGCAATGTGCGATCTATAAAAATAAGAACGAAGAATGAGAAAAGTGCATATGATCTATGTAATCGCAAGATTGATCAGCAAAGATGTTTTGTCAAAATGGCTTGCACATCACTCAAATCCGTCTCTTTGGAAAAGTCGAGTTCAAATACTTTTGAGCTTGTGACAAGCAGCATACCTGTGTCCTGATCAAACACGCCAGCTTCTTGTATGGCAAAACTTTCAATTGATCGATACGGCAAGGAGACCCTGACTTTCTTCTTAGAAAATACGCGGTTATCGCCAAAGATCAGTCGTTTATTGGTAAAGCAAATTTGGTCGTGACGCAGTCTGTAAACAGCCTCAATTCTTTCCCCTTCAATCAATAAGGATTCGAATTTCTTATCATTTTGTTTACTGACAGAAAAAATACCCACGTAAACCCCCTCTTCCTGCATCAAATTCCTTTATGACAAAACGGCCACACGGCTCTGTGGGTACGTTTTATTCTCACTTATAGAATACGCTATAAATGGTTGTTATTCCATTACGAATAGATTAAATTTCATTTAACTTTTTCTTTTTGATCCGATGCTCTTTCCTCTACTTATTTAGACAGTTAAACCAGGAAAAAAGTTTCAGTTCTTTTCGAGAAAAATGCTGAATCATTCCAATAAAAAAACAGTGATTATGCCAAATCACTGTTTTTAAATAACTATTCGTCTTTTGGTGTATCAATCGTTCCCTCGGCATACACATCGGAAATCTGTTCAAGCGTAATCGCCATATCAGCGTCCTCGTGTTCATGCCATGCATTTTGATTTTTCTGCTCGTCATTTTGCTGCTTTTTCATCATCATCACCCTTTACTGTTTTTCTTAGTATGAGTGATGACCCTCAAAATCATTCAGCTGAAATATCTTCGAAATACTCCTTGTAATACCCGCCTACTTTACCCGTATTGTCTACGACAAACAGGAATTCTTCTGTTTCATTTTTCACTTCATATGTGCTTCCAACCGTTAATGCCCGGTCGACCATATATTTTTTCGCATTTGTATGTACACATTTTACTTGTTTTAACGTTTGAGCCGTTTGCCAGTTTTGATGGATCATGATTTAAAAACTCCTTTTTTCATCTATACATTTATTGTAGCCAAATTTTCGCGAAATGCAATGAGTGTTATGGATTGCTTTCAAACAGGTCGTGTAATATGATAATTGTATACGTTTACATCTTTGTGCGTATACAATTTAAGTTGCATGTCCGCTTTTCCCACCTAGAACTCGCAGAAAACAATCCATATCTTTAAGGAGGTTTGTTTATTTATGAGCTCTACAACACTTCAAATTAGTTCAAAACTCGAATCTTTTCTCCAAGGGACGAAAAAACTCTACATTAATGGTCAGTTTGTCACAAGTCACGATAACAAAACCTTTGCTACTCCTAACCCAGCCACAGGCGAAACCCTTATTGATGTTTATGAAGCAGGTGCAAAAGATATTGATGAGGCCGTAAAAGCTGCAAAAAAAGCCTTTCATGGTCCTTGGCGCTCAATGTCTGCCGCTGAACGCGCCCGCCTCATGTTCAAGCTTGCTGATTTAATGGAGGAAAATCAGGAAGAGCTTGCACAGCTAGAAACTTTAGATAACGGAAAACCAATTAATGAAACAACAAATGCAGATATCCCCCTCGCTATTGAGCACATGCGCTATTATGCGGGCTGGACGACAAAAATGAATGGACAAACCATTCCTGTCAGTCAAGGATATTTTAATTATACCCGCCATGAGCCGGTTGGGGTTGTAGGACAAATCATCCCATGGAACTTCCCGCTGCTCATGGCTATGTGGAAAATGGGCGCCGCACTTGCAACAGGGTGCACCATCGTTTTAAAGCCAGCCGAACAAACTCCACTCTCTGCTCTTTACTTAGCAGAATTAGTGGACAAAGCCGGCTTCCCAGAAGGCGTGATTAACATCGTTCCTGGATTTGGCGAAACAGCCGGAGAAGCCTTAACTGATCATCCTGACGTGAACAAGCTGGCCTTCACAGGGTCAACAAGTGTTGGGAAATTAATTATGGAGAAAGCGGCTAAAACCATTAAGAGGGTCACATTAGAGCTTGGCGGAAAATCACCGAATATTATTTTACCTGATGCCGATTTAAAGAAAGCCATTCCAGGTGCTTTAAATGGCGTCATGTTTAACCAAGGTCAAGTATGCTGCGCAGGGTCAAGAGTCTTTGTTCATCGGAGCCAATATGATGAAGTGGTCGATCAAATGGCCAAATATGCAGGATCCCTTAAACAAGGCGCTGGTCTTCATCAAGATACGCAAATTGGACCTCTTGTAAGTAAAGAACAGCACGAACGCGTGTTAGGCTATATTGAAAAAGGTAAATCCGAAGGGGCAACAGCCGTTGTCGGGGGCGATTGCCCTTATGAGGCTGGCTATTTCGTCTCCCCTACTATTTTTAAAGATGTAGAAGATGAAATGACCATTGCCAAAGAAGAAATCTTTGGGCCTGTCTTATCTGCCATTCCTTACGATTCCATTGATGAAGTGGTCGAACGAGCCAACCAGTCTGAATATGGATTAGCAGCAGGACTTTGGACAGAAAACTTAAAGCATGCCCATGATATCGCTGCACGTCTTGAAGCAGGAACGATTTGGGTTAACTGCTATAATGTCTTTGATGCCGCCTCCCCGTTTGGAGGATATAAGCAATCAGGTCTTGGCAGAGAAATGGGATCATATGCCCTTAACAACTATACAGAAGTCAAAAGTGTATGGATTAATCTCCAAGACTAATAACGTCAAGAAAGCCGTGACCCTGTCATCGGCTCAGATCGTTGACAAAGTGCTAAAATGATTTTTATTTTAGCACTTTGTCTTCTTTTCAGCGTGATAGAAAACCTTTGCAGTCTAGGAAGGACGAGCACTGGCGCGGAGCGAATTGACATTCGTGAGCACCAGCGCGCAGACCTGACACCGAATGCGAGGGTTTGTCTACACGCTGAGCCGGTGACCCTGTCATCGGCTTTTTTTGTGTTTGCATGTGACAGGCCGGCTCCTGAATATAGTATGAAAGGAAAGGAGCATGGCCGCATATGCAAGATTTTAAATTGAAAGTAAACGAATTTATTGAAGAATTGCACATAGAAATGCAGCGAAGACAACGAGAAGATGGTGCCTTTGTTTTCTGCTTTGAAGGTCCTATGATGACAAATGCTTTTTTGATTATGCTGTTAAAGGCTGTCGGCGATTCGGATCAGGCTTTGGTTCATCAATTAGCAGAAGCGATACGTGAAAAACAAAATGAGGATGGGTCTTTTTCTTTGTATCATGATCAAACGGGACATGTAACAGCCACTGTGCAGGGCTATTGCGGAATGCTCGTTTCAGGCAGGTTTCAACAAGATGAGCCTCATATGGAAAAAGCAGCGCAATATATTCGATCAAAAGGCGGATTAAAGAACGTTCACTTTATGACAAAGTGGATGCTCGCCGTCAACGGCATGCACCCTTGGCCGTACTTCTATGCACCACTTTCCTTTTTACTCATCCCTACATACTTTCCGCTGCACTTCTATCATCTTAGTGCATATGCAAGAATTCACTTTGTGCCAATGATGATTGCACTCAACAAACGATATACCTCTCATGAGAAATTCCCAAGCCTAGCACACCTTGATGCAAACATGACTAAAAATCCATTTGACTGGTTTATGGCAAGAGAAGAACGTTCCACTCATCACTTTCTGACTTACATGCGATCGTATACAGCACTTGACAGCCGGCTGGACTTTTTCGGATATGAAGCAGCAAAGCGATATATGTTTGACCGCCTCGAAAAAGATGGCACACTGTACAGCTATTTAAGTGCAAGTATTTTTATGGTCTATGCACTTATGAGTCTTGGGTACTCGCCGGGACATCATCTCATATTAAAAGCAGTCAAAGGCATGAAAAAGCTAGTCACTGACTGTCAGGGCAGAATGTATGCAGAAAATTCCACATCCACAGTTTGGGATACAGCGCTTGTCAGTTATGCTTCTCAAAAAGCTGGCAAAAAACAAGAAGACCCAGTCATCACAAAGTCTTTCTCATACTTATTGAACCGGCAGCAAATGAAGAAAGCAGATTGGGCGATTCATAACCGGCATGCTGCTCCGGGAGGCTTTGGTTTTTCAGATATCAATACGAATAACCCTGATTGTGATGATACGCAAATTGTATTAAAAGCCATTCCGAAAACATACGCACCAGTTCAGTGGAAGCGAGGATTTCATTGGCTTCTTTCCATGCAAAACCGTGATGGCGGATTCTCTGCTTTTGAAAAAAATCAAGATCACTTCCTGCTTCGACATCTGCCGCTTGAATCTGCGGAGGATGCAGCAATTGATCCATCGACTCCCGATATTACAGGCCGCGTGCTTCATCTCATTGGTCTTGAAGAGAAAAACATGTCACCGCCTATTCAGAGGCAAAAAGATCATTGTGTCAAATGGCTCCTAGATCATCAAGAGAAAAATGGTTCATGGTTTGGCAGGTGGGGTGTTTGCTATATTTATGGAACGTGGGCAGCATTAACAGGTCTAAAAGCTGCCGGCATCCCCTCCACCCATCCTGCTGTCCAAAAAGCATGCCGATTTTTAAAGCAGATTCAACGAGAAGATGGCAGCTTCGGAGAATCGTGTAAAAGTGCAGAGATAAAAACGTATGTCCCTCTTCCGTTTGGCACAGTGGTTCAGACGGCTTGGGCAGCAGAGGCACTTTTACAATATGAGAAGCCAGATGACAAAACGATTTTAAAAGCCATCTCATTTTTGGTCCATCATCAGCACACGAGTGAAGCCTTGCACTATCCAGTAGGCATTGGCCTGCCAAAGCAATTTTACATCACTTATCATAGCTACCCATTTGTCTTTCCGATGATGGCTTGTTCCACATTTTTAGAAGAAATGAGGCGTAAGAATGAATAAGGAAGAGTACCGTTTGCAGCTCAAAGAGTGGCTTAGTTCCATTCAACCCGCGATTCAAGATGACAACATCCGTCAGAAAGTAGACCATTTATGGTTTTCAATGGATGATGAACATTCCAGTGAACAAGAGTGGTACGAACTGGCAGAACGTATTGCTGAGGACATGAACCCACAAGAAGCCATGCGAGAGGTAGCAGCTGGAAGTCACAAGTTACCTCCTCTCCCTTACCGGTATGATGCACTAGAACCGTTTATTTCAAAAGAAATTATGTATTTGCATCACCAGAAGCATCATCAAGCGTATGTTGATGGGTTGAACCAAGCTGAGCTTGCATTAAAAAATGCAAGAAGAACCAATGATTTTAAAATGATCAAACATTGGGAACGGGAGCTTGCCTTCAATGGTGCGGGGCACTATTTACATTGTATTTTTTGGTTTTCCATGAGTCCTTCAGGAAAACGAAAGCCCACTGGACAAATGCTTCGTCTCATTGAACAATCGTTTGACAGCTATGATGCATTTAAATCTCAATTTTCTGCAGCGGCCAAACAAGTAGAGGGTGTTGGCTGGGCCATTCTCGTATGGGCGCCCAGATCTCAGCGATTAGAGATTTTACAAGCAGAACGCCATCAATTTTTGTCACAATGGGACGTGATCCCCCTTCTAGCCCTTGATGTATGGGAGCACGCCTACTACCTTCAATATTTGAATGAAAAAGCGAAATACGTAGATCGTTGGTGGAATGTAGTCGACTGGCGTGAGCCAGAAGCTAGGCTTAAGCAAGCACAGCAAGTGAGATGGACCCCTTTTTAAAACAATGCTCCATATAGGCTAATGCTTATATGGGGTATTTTTAGTTTACATAATTTTATTATTAACACCTTTATAAAGAACGGGTTGTTTTTTCAGAAAATTCGTTTAAAATAGGAAAGATATGTGAGGAAAGTGAGATGAAGCAATGAATGAACATTCTTTTAACCATTAGTCAATTTGCAGGAAGAACCTTTGCAATCTGGGTCATTATCTTTGCATGTCTTGGATTTGCTTTTCCTGACGTATTTTCTCAGATTGGACCGTATATCCCTTTTTTACTAGGTGTCATTATGTTTGGGATGGGGCTTACGTTATCTGGTGAAGATTTTAAGGAGCTTTTTCGTAAACCTCTCTATGTGTTAATTGGGGTTTTGGCGCAGTACACACTTATGCCGCTGATCGCCTTTTTATTAGCTTACGGATTACGGCTGCCGTCTGAAATTGCAGTAGGCGTTATTCTTGTGGGCTGCTGCCCGGGCGGTACAGCATCCAATGTCATGACCTTCCTTGCAAAAGGCAATATGGCATTATCCGTAGCGGTCACAACGATATCGACCCTTCTTGCTCCCTTTTTAACACCTCTCTTTATCTATATTTTTGCAAGATCATGGTTACCTGTATCACCGGAGGCATTATTTTTGTCGATTGTCCAAGTTGTGCTAATTCCTATTATCTTAGGGGTTATCGTTAAGGTATTTTTCAAAAAACAAGTAAACTATGCAGTTCAAGCATTGCCGCTTGTATCTGTTGCTGGAATTGTGTTGATCATTGCAGCAGTTGTCAGTGCAAATAAAGAGCAGATTCTTCAATCTGGATTGCTGATATTTGCCGTTGTTATATTACATAATGGACTTGGTCTCTTATTTGGTTACCTGATCGCAAAGTGGTGCAGAATAGATATCCCTTCTCGTAGAGCGATCTCGATCGAAGTAGGCATGCAAAACTCCGGGCTCGGTGCAGCGCTAGCAACAGCACACTTCTCACCGCTCGCAGCCGTACCAAGTGCGATTTTTAGTGTGTGGCATAATTTATCTGGTTCCTGGCTTGCGACGTATTGGTCAAAACGAGGACAACATGACAGTGAAAAGAAAAAAAGCTAGCCCCTGTTAGGGTGCTAGCTTTTTATAATTGAAGATTAACCTTCAAGTAATAGCTGCTCAGGATCTTCAAGCAGATTTTTAATCGTAACGAGGAATCCAACTGCTTCTTTACCATCGACAATGCGGTGGTCGTAAGAAAGAGCTAAATACATCATCGGACGGTTTTCAAAACGTTCTTCATCAATCGCCACAGGTCGAAGCTGAATTTTATGCATCCCTAAAATTCCAACTTGCGGGCTGTTTAAAATCGGAGTTGAAAGCAGAGAACCAAATGTTCCGCCGTTTGTGATCGTGAATGATCCACCTTGTAACTCATTAAGAGACAATTTGTTATCTCTTGCTTTTTTCGCAAGATGACCAATTTCTTTTTCAATCCCCGCAAATGACAATCTGTCTGCATCACGGACAACCGGTACGACAAGTCCTTCGTTTGCAGCAACAGCGATGCCGATGTCATAGAATTTCTTCAAGACAAGCTCATCACCTTGAATTTCTGCGTTAAGCAGCGGATATTTCTTCAGTGCTGCTACAACTGCTTTTGTAAAGAAGGACATGAAGCCAAGCTTGACATCATTTTGTTCTAGGAAGGCATCTTTACGACGCTTTCTTAAATCCATTACTGCTGTCATATCGACTTCATTAAATGTCGTCAGCATCGCAGCCGTTTGTTGAACTTCAACTAAACGTTTTGCAATTGTTTGTCTGCGGCGTGACATTCTTTCACGTTCAATAGGCTTTCCTGGTTGTTCAGTTTGCACCGCAGCATTTGCTTTTGGCGCGGCTTTCGGTGCACTTGCAGGTGCTTCATTCTTTTGATAAGAAGCGACATCCTGCTTTCGTACCCTGCCCAGCGGATCTACGGTTGGAATCTCAGATAAGTCTAACCCCTTCTCTCTCGCTAATTTTCTAGCTGCAGGAGAAGCGATGGTTCTGCCATTACCAGCTTTCGGCTCTTCTTTCACTGCTTCTTCTTTTTGAGCAGCTGCCGGTTCTTCTTTCGAAGCTGGTGCAGAAGCTTGCTCAGGTGCTGGAGCTGCGGACTCGCTTCCGCCAGCTTCACCTGCTGCAATCGTTCCGATGACCTCTCCAACTTGTACAGTGTCACCAGAATCTTTCAGCACTTCTTTTAATATACCAGATTCTTCAGCAGTCAGTTCGACATTGACTTTATCTGTTTCAAGTTCTAGCAGGTACTCCCCCTGCTCCACATAATCGCCCGGCTGCTTTAGCCATTGAGCAATCGTTCCTTCCGAGATTGATTCCGCTAATTCAGGTACTTTAATTTCCGCCATTTTTCATTTCCCCCTTAGTTTTTGCGAGTCAAGCTATCAGATACAATTCGTTCTTGTTCTTTTTTATGCACAGTTGGATCACCCTCAGCCGTACTTGAACGTCTTCTTCGGCCGATGTAACGTACTTTTACTTTTTCAGGCGCAATTTCACGTAAATATGGCTCAATGTATCCCCAAGCTCCCATATTTTGCGGTTCTTCTTGCACCCATACGATTTCTTCTAAGTTTGTCAGCTTTGTTAAAATTCCTTTAATATCTTTGGCTGGGAACGGATATAGCTGTTCCACTCTTGCAACGTGAAGCCAATCCTTCGGCTCTTCCATTTGAGTAAAACGATCACTAATATCAATGGATACCTTCCCGCTAGATAGCACGAGACGCGATACTTTTTCGTGATCATGTACAAGACCTGGCTGTTCAAGAACTGGACGGAACTGTCCATCTGTTAATTCTTGGACTTCAGACAATGTGTTCGGGTTACGAAGCAGACTCTTCGGTGTCATAATGACAAGCGGACGAATCTCTTCACGAAGCAGCATTTTCGCCTGTCTTCTAAGAATATGGAAATATTGCGCTGCACTTGTCAGGTTCGCAACTGTCCAGTTATTCTCAGCAGCTGATTGCAGGAAGCGCTCTGTTCTTCCACTTGAATGCTCAGGACCTTGTCCTTCATATCCATGCGGCAGCAGCATGACTAAACCTGATTTTTGTCCCCATTTTGCACGGCCAGCTGAGATAAATTGATCGAAATACACTTGAGCTGCATTTGCGAAGTCTCCGAATTGAGCTTCCCAAATCACTAACGTTTCAGGAGAATAGACATTATAACCATATTCAAATCCGATGACTGAGCCTTCTGACAGTGGACTGTTATGAACTGTAAACGATGCATTCGCATCACTTAGTTCATGAAGAGCAATAAATTCATCTCCCGTTTGACTGTCGTGAAGAACAAGGTTTCTTTGAGCAAAAGTACCACGCTCTGAATCCTGTCCGGTCATTCGAATTGGCGTACCGTCTTTTAATATAGATGCAAATGCGAGTGCTTCTCCAAGTGACCATTCTACTTTACGGTCATCTGTAAACACTTTTGCACGTTTTTCAAGGATCCGCTTCAGCTTACCAAATACTTGGAAATCATTCGGCCAGCTGATCAATTCTTCATTCAGCTTTCGCAATACATCAAATTCTACTGATGTATCCACTGCTGGGAAGCCGTTTGATACAGGCTCTGGCAGTTCGATTTCTTGAATCGTATGCTCTTTCTTTGAAGGCACCTTTTTATAAGCTTCTTCTATTTTTGCCGTCACAGCCTGCTCGATTTCTTCACGCTGCTCTTTTGTCAAAAGACCTTCTGAGACAAGTTTATCTGCAAAGATATTCTTGACCGTTTTGTGCTTTCTGACCGCATCGTACAGCATTGGCTGAGTTGTAGAAGGCTCATCCATTTCGTTATGACCGTATCTGCGGTAACCGATCAAGTCAATAAGGAAATCCTTCTTGAAGCGTTTGCGGTATTCTACTGCTAGCTGAACAGCCGCTAAACACGCTTCTGGATCATCTGCATTGACGTGAACAATAGGGATCTCAAATCCTTTTGCAAGGTCACTCGCATATTTCGTCGAGCGGGATTCATTGCTTTCTGTTGTAAACCCGATCATATTGTTTGCAATAATATGGATGGTTCCGCCTACTTGATAGCCTACAAGTTGGCTTAAATTTAATGTTTCTGCCACAATTCCTTCTCCAGGGAATGCTGCATCCCCATGAATTAAGATGGCTAACGCTTTTTCAACGTCTTGAACTGGATAGCCTTTTTGAGTACGTGATTCCTGAGCGGCACGCGTGCTTCCTTCAATGATTGGATCAATGAACTCCAAGTGACTTGGGTTATTAGCAAGCGTAACTCTCGCACTCTTTGTATCTTCGTCTTTGATTTGACGGTCAGCCCCAAGATGGTACTTAACATCCCCTGTCCATCCGTAGCTGATGCCAATAGAGCCTTCTGATGGAACGAGCTCTTTATTTGGCGCATGCTGGAATTCTGAGAAAATGATCTCATATGGCTTTCCTAACACATGTGCTAATACATTTAAACGGCCTCTGTGTGCCATTCCAATGTTAATATTTGAAGTCCCTTGTGTAACAGACTCTGAAATAATTTCATCAAGTACTGGGACAAGTGCGTCTAAACCTTCTATAGAGAAGCGCTTTTGCCCAACAAATGTTTTATGAAGAAATTGCTCGAACTGCTCAACTTCTGTTAATCTCTTGAATACAGAAACTAATTTATCTGCTGGTTTTTTCTTAAATAGTTCACCAGACTCGATCGATTTTGAGAGCCAGTTTCGCTCTTCGAAGTCATGCACGTGATCAAACTCAAATGAAATGGTACGTTTATACGTATTTCTCAAATGGTTAATGGCTTCTATGCCGTTTGAAATGTGTTTTGGTGCATCCGGACTAATAATAGATATCGGAATATTCTTGACATCTTCTTCTGTTAAACCGTACTCCTTTAAAGGAAACAGCTCTTGTAATTCCTTTTCTTTGCGAAGAGGATTGACGGAAGCATTTAAATGGCCATACGTTCTGATGTCTTCTGCCAGTTTAACGACTGATGCTATCTTTTGGATTTGTTCAGAAGTAACTACGCTATTTTCTTTTTTCCCAATTTCCTCCTTCATTTCACTCGGTGGTGCACCAAGTTCATCAAATATGCCTCTTAGATCTTCATCAACACTAGTAGGATCCTGGACATACTGATCGTAGAGCTCGAGCACATAGCCGAGGTTCGGACCATGAAATTCTTCCCAACTCAACGGTTGTTTCACATCATTTTGAAACATTTTGAACACTACCCCCAACTTTGATCATCAAGTGATTGAACACTATCTCGATATAACTTCCAGAACACAATGACCAAATTTATGTAATAAAACGCTTCCAATAATATTCTACCACTGTTTTGGATTACTTTCTACATTCTTTGTTCAATTAAAGATAAAAAATTCACAGAAAAACAAAAAATTTAAATCATTCCGAAAAATAATTTGAAGAAAGGGGCAAAACCTTATGCCCCAATGCTTTTATGCAGCAGTTTCTTCAGTAATGGATATAAAACATCTGGCAATGTATCGACATCTGGTACAAAAATGCTGAACTTGCCATACATATCTTGAATGGTTTTCATCTGTGCTTCTTCTATCGGCGAATTGGATAAAAACACATTGATCACCTCAATGCCCTTTTTCCTCGCTTCAAGAACTGCTTCATGTGTATCGACAATCCCATTTTGTTCGTAGCTGAACGCAGCTGGCTCTCCGTCTGAAAAGACAATCAGAAACTTTTGCTCTTCTCTTCGCTTTAAAATCATCTTTGTCATTTGGCGGATCGCATAGCCATCCCGGTTATCCTCTTCTGGCTCAAGAGACATAATAGAAGGCCCTGCGTCAAATAGAGAATCTTTGAACGACACAACTGTGTTGAAGTAGTTTGGCTGACTTGTTTCTGTTGCGTCGTTTGTATCTTCCCAAAACCCAACAATTTGATGTGGGACTTGCACGGATTTTAACGCTTCATGAAAGAGAACAATGCCTTTTTTCGTCTCATTCATTTTGTCAAACATGCTCGCTGAACAGTCTACTAATAAGGTGAAAACAGCATCAATCTGAGAAGACGGTGCCTGTTTTTTATAGAAAAGACGCGGGTTAGACTCTGTAAAGTAGCGAATCAGCTTTTTACTGAGACGTCCTGCATGAAGGTCTGTTTTAGGCCATGATTTTTTATGTTCAAGTGTTTTTTGGATCATTTGTTTTAAGCGTTTCTGATAAGGCTCAATTTCCTTCGCATGCTGCTTGTAGGCATCGATTTGTTCTGGCTTAGGAGGATCTGGTGAAATCATGACTGGAAACGCATATTTGTTTTCTTTTCCATTCTCATGACCATCTGCTCCGCTTTCTTCACCTTCAGCCTCTTCCAGCGCTTCAAGCTTTGAATAATCTTTTCGGTGTGTTTGCTTTGCAGAGCCTTGGACAGTACCGAGTGCCTGATCTCCGTCATCACCTTCTCTTGCCGCATCCTTACCAAGATCACTTTTACCGCCGTGCTCTAAATCAAATTGAAGGAAGCTTTTGGATGGCGCTTCGGTTTCTCGATGCCACACTTCCATATACTCTTGGTGAATGTCTTCATCGCCTTCTTTTTCTCGGTCGACTTTGATGTCCTCACTTAATGTAGGTTTTCTTTTTAAGTCATGGAACAGCGGTTCTTTTGCCGCTTGTTCATAGTCCAATTCAGGGAAGAAAAAGTACGTATTCAGCATATCCTTTTCAAGCAGTTCATCGAACCCTTCCATCAATTCTTTGACAATAGCTGCGATGTCTGCAGTTGAACCCGCATCATATACACGTTCAAGACTTGACTCAATAAACGGAATCATCGGGTTGATCTGCTCATGAAGAGGCGGAATCTCTTCGAGCGGAGAATCAGCTGTCAGCTTCAGATAAATCGCACAAAAGAGTGCATCTGTTAAAATACTTCGTTCTTGGTTAATCGTTAATTGTGTCTTAAAGTGACGCCGGTACAGCTCTCTTCTTCGTTTAAATACCTTTTTTGTTCCTGGGCGGTCATGCTTAATCCGCTCTTCAATCCGGATATCTTCAAACAGCATAAACAATTGTTTACATACATCAGGAATGGATAATGTATGAGCAAAGCGAATGATCTCCTGAAATACCGTAAGATCACTATAAACCGTGCCTACTGCACGAAGGAACACATCACTTTTCAGCCCTGCTAGCATATCTTCTTGTTTACGATCATCCCAAAAATGACTGATGAAAATTTTCTTTTCAAACGGTTCATAGTAGGACTGCACACCGTATTCAAGCTCGACATCATCACTTTTTGCTAACGTTTTGGCTAAATCCGTTAATTCCATAAATAAAAATGAATCGATTCTGCTGTCATTAAATTTGATGAATTTCAAAAGTTAGAACCTCACTCGAATAATGTTTGGGCGATATTTCTTACCGCTGCTTTTTCCCGGTCATCTTCCAGCTTTTCAACAATGCCTCGTTCAACGGCACGAAGCGGCGGGATGTATTGCGCAAGATCACAAGTATCTAGAAGCGCGCGGATGGATGCTGCTTCTTCACTCACCTGTCCGTTATGAGCTTGTGTAATAAGGTCTGATGAGAGCTGAACGAATTGATCAATTAACCGCTCATCCTTTAAAACAGATTGAGATTGCAGTACATCTTTCAGGATACCGCCGCCGATATATGGAACGTCAATGACCACAAAACGGTTTTTTAACGCTTCATTTAGAGGCACTGTGCCGACATATCCTTCATTGATTGCCGCAATGACCCCAAAGCCTTCTTCTGCTTTAACAACCTCACCTGTAAATGGGTTTGTCATCATTTTTCTGTAGTCGAGTACACCATTTAAAATAGGCAGTGTTTCTGGCTTCGCCATGTTGATTTCATCAATATATAAAAGATGGCCTTTTTTCATTGCTTTTGTCACAGGTCCTTCAATGAATTCAATCGAAGCCACCTGACCATCATTGTGGATGGTTTTATAGCCAATCAAGCTTTCAGCATCAAGATCAACCGAGCAGTTCACACTGTGCATCGGCTGCTGAAAGAAAGCGGATAATGTTTCTGCTAGTTTTGTTTTACCTGAGCCGGTCGGTCCCTTTAAAAGAACGTTTTTTCCTAGTGCTAATGCAATCATGGCATCTTGAATGATAGAAGTATCCTGTGATTCATAGCCGCCTGTTCCAATAAGTGGACGAAATTCTTCTTCCAGCACTTTTGCTTTTGCTTTAATCATTGCTTGAATTTCTTCTGGGAGTGATTGTTCGTTAAACATGTATGATTAATTCCTCTCTTCGATCATTTTCCTCACCAAGTATACTAAAAAAACCTTTATGCACTCAATACATAAAGGTTAGACTTCTGTTATTTTGCCATTTCTTTTGTTATCGCTCCGCAAGCGATACGTTTTCCTGAGTTACCAGAAGGGTTACTTAAGTAATCATCTGCTTCTGCATGAATGATAAAGCTTCGCCCATTTTGATCGATTAATTGATTCGGGCCTCCCTTTAACATCACATCTGGTACATTCACGACAACATCAATTTGTCCATCTGCTCCCACCTCTAAATTAGGCATATCTCCAGCATGGTGCCCCTTTGGATTGTCAAAACCATGCTCTCTATGGGTTGGATTAAAGTGAGCTCCTGCCGTTTCAAAATCTGGCGTTTCACATATTCCTGTTTCATGAATATGAAAACCGTGAGGACCTGGTGGCAGCCCTTTCGCTTTCACATGCAGATCCAGCCCATTTTCTGAGGACTCTCTTATTTCAATGCTTCCTATTTTTTGCCCGCTTTCGTTTATGAGTGGCGTCGTGACTGGTGCTTGTTTAGGTGCTGAAACTTCGCTTGTTTCTTCGGTCGTTTCTTTTTTCGGCGGTGCATGACATGCTGATGCGGTAAAGATCAAACATATCATGATCATCCACACTGACTTTTTCATTTATGACTGCCCCCTTTTGTTATCAGTATGGACAATCACAGCAGCAGGCAAACAAAAAAAGCCGAAAATCGGCTTTTTTTAGAAGAAACGTTTTGCACCTAAGTAGGCTTTTTTCCAATATGGGTTGCTTAAGTTCGAAATTCCTACTCCATTGTCACTTGCATGAAGGAAATCTCCTCCGCCAAGGTATAGTCCCATATGAGAAGGGCCTGCTTTGTACGTTGTAAAATAAACAAAATCTCCAACTTGTGGTGTGCTTACAGGCGTCATCATATTCCAGTAGCCAGCTGTGCTTAATCTGGATACAGATGAAACTTTGTTAATGAGATAGTAAACAAAGCCGCTGCAGTCAAATCCTGCTGGTGTATTACCGCCCCATCTGTAAGGAACGCCAGTCAGCTTTTTCCCCTCTTGAATCATTGTCGTGATCTTTGCATTCATTGGTACATCATTTTTGTTATTGTCGACTGGCTTTGTTGAACCGTTAGACGTAGAGCCATTCGATCCAGTTGAACCGGAAGCTGCACCATTGATTTTTAATACTTGTCCAATTCTAAGCACATCACTTTTTAAGTTGTTGACTGTGCGGATTGATTGAACCTGTACTTTGAATTGATTCGCAATTTTCCATAACGAATCACCTGATTTTACAGTATAAGATGTTGTTTTCCCGCTAGAAGACTGGTTACTGTTTGAATTGCTTGGTTTAGTAGGTTTCGGCTGACTTGGTTTTGATGCAGCCGTCCCTTTTACTTTCAATACTTGATTCGGATAAATCATATCAGATTTTAATCCGTTCAATGTTTTGATTTCACCAATCGACATATTTAGCGAATTCGCAATTTTCCAAAGTGAATCCCCTAATTTAACCTTGTATGTACTTGATGATGAACTATTTGAATTCGTTGTCTTATTGCTTGAGCTGGAATTTGAAGATGAGTTTGAATTTGATGACTGGTTTCCGCTCGTCTTCGTGCTGCCAGATACCTTTAGCTTTTGACCAGGACGAATCAGGTCGCTGTTTAAGCTGTTTAGGCTTTTTAAGCTCGCAACTGACATTTTATGATTTTTTGCAATCAGCCATAAAGAATCGCCAAGCTTTACAGTATAGCTGGAAGTCTTTGAAGCACTTGATTTCGTTGCTTTTGACCCTGTTGATGAACTGGATTTCTTGCTTTTTTCGCCAGGAATTTTCAAGCTTTGTCCTGCAAAAATCATTGTCGTTTTTAATTGATTAAGAGATTGAAGCTCCGAAATACTTGTATTGTACTGTTCGGCAATCTTCCAAAGTGAGTCACCGCTTTTCACCTTGATCGTCTGTGCTTCTGCCGGTGCAGCAAACACAGCTGAGCCAGCGATCGCTGAAACTGTGAGGCCGGTTACTACTTTTTTCTTCATAGAGGAATCTCCGCCTTTCATGATTTTGTTCAATAAGACTTATGTACTAGTTTTGAGTTTAGCATTTAATGGTTCTGCTTCTCTTGCACTATTTTATCTTTATTTCTATTATATTACTCGACATGAAGACGTTGGGCAATAACAAATAGGCTAAAGCAGCCAACTCAAAATGCTAAAACAAAGCCATATCGTTTCTATCGGCTGTTTGTTGTATTTATAAACATTTTTTAAGGAATTTTTAAGTTGACGTTTAGAAATTTGTCAAAACAAGCACGCTGCTAGTTTCATAGTTCTATTCTACATGACAAATTTTTCTGTATCAAATGACTTTTTACTTAATTGGCTGATTTTTCTCCGCAAATAAAAAAGCATCCTTCCGAATGAAGAATGCAGCGTTCGTTATTATTTTCTTATTTCCGGATCTTTTACGGTAAGCGGGTAAAGCACGCCTTCTTTCGCAAACGACATTTTTCCCGTTTCTTCTGACACGACAAGAACAAGTGCATCGGTCATACCAGAGAGTCCGATCGCTGCCCTGTGCCTTGTGCCAAGCGAAGGACTCACTTTTTTTGATGTAAGCGGCAGCACATTTGCAGCAGAGACAAGTGTATTTTCTTTGACTAAAAGAGCACCGTCATGCAGTGGATTTCCCGGATAGAAAATGCTTTCTATTAAGGAAGCACTAATTTTCGCATGAAGGTTTGTCCCTTTTTGAATAAAATCCTCAACCTCATCGCGTCTTTGGATCACAATGAGTGCTCCATGCTTTTGTTTTGATAAATTCTCAATGGCTAAAGAAAATTGAGCAAATCCTGGTGTAAATTCTTCCATATACGCTTGTAAATAAAACGACGAGGCCTCTGCATGCATTTCATTAAACTGATCATGCAATGCTTCGAGATCACAAAGTAAACACTGCTCTGTTTCATCAAGAGAATCAATGATGTCACTTGCATCCTTTGTAATGTTCATCAAATGTGTTCTCATCCCGGCTTTAAATATCACTTCTTCGTTCGTCCGATGGATCATCTGACTTTTCCCTCCTTCTTTCGCTTGTTGTTATAAAATAGCAAATTGTGCACATTCTATTTGTATGGAGGTGAGCTTAATATGACCATTCAGAAAATCATCCAATATGCTTGCAGCATTTTAGGTGTTGTCAGTCTTTCTTTTATTTATGCCCAAATGTTTAAAAAAACGAAGCCATCTAAGAAAAATAATCCGACGGAGAATTGATTTTTTTACATAGCGTGGTATAATTCCTCTCGTTATTTCTGTTCAGAGAGGAACTTATAATGAGAGAAACGAATAGCATTCGAGCAAAGCTGACACTATTTTTAACCATTTTGATTCCGATTTTAATTACCCAAGCAGGTCTTTCGCTTATTACCTTTTTAGATACGGTGATGTCTGGAAAAGTGAGTGCAGAAGACCTTGCGGGTGTTGCGATCGGTTCTAGTATTTGGACACCTGTTTATACGGGACTTGCCGGGATTTTGATGGCCGTTACTCCGATTGTGGCTCAGCTGATGGGCGCTGGGCATAAAGAAGATGTTCCCCGGGCTGTCTTTCAGGCGATCTATTTGTCCTTTCTTTTAAGTATCGCTGTGATTGTGATTGGTACGATCAGCGTTCCTTACATACTAGGAGGACTTGGACTCGAGCACTCTGTAGAGGATATTGCGCGGCATTTTCTCAGCTTTCTTGCTTTTGGCATCCTCCCGCTGTTTGGTTATTCGGTGCTACGGTCATTTATTGATGCATTAGGGAAAACACGTGTGACAATGTTCATCACGCTCACAGCACTTCCTATTAACTTTGTTTTAAATTACGTATTTATTTTTGGGAATTTGGGCTTTCCAAAGCTTGGCGGTGCGGGTGCCGGTCTTGCATCTGCAATGACGTATTGGGCGATTTTCATCATGAGTATTTGTATTGTCATTAAAGCAGAACCATTTGCCTCATTTCGTTTGTTTCAAAAACTGCCTCGAATGAATATCTCCCGTATAGGGCAAATACTGAAAATTGGCCTTCCTATCGGGTTTGCGATCTTTTTTGAAACGAGTATCTTTGCAGCAGTGACGCTATTAATGGGGCACTTTGATACCATTACTATCGCCAGTCACCAAGCAGCGATGAACTTTGCTTCTATTCTTTATATTTTACCGCTTAGTATCTCAATGGCTTTAACGATCGTTGTTGGGTTTGAAGCGGGGGCTAAGAGGTATAAAGACGCGCAAAGCTACAGCTATATCGGCATTGGAACGGCGGTATTATTCTCATTATGTACGGCGGCCCTCATCTTGCTATTCAGACCAGAGATCGCTGGTTTATATACAGCTGAATCAGCTGTTTTACAAATGACACAGCACTTTTTGATTTACGCGATCTTTTTCCAGCTGTCAGATGCGATTGCTGCACCCATTCAAGGGGCTCTGCGCGGCTATAAAGATGTGAATTATACGCTCATTGCTGCTTTTGTCTCTTACTGGGTCATCGGTCTTCCTGCCGGTTATCTCATTGGCACATATACCTCATTTGGGGCGTTTGGTTATTGGATCGGACTGATTGCCGGGCTTGCCGCAGGTGCCATCGTCCTCTTTATTCGTCTCAGATTGATTCAAAAACGTCAACTCAGGCATGTATCGTATCACTAAATACAACACAAAAAAGCAGCTGACATAGTTCAGCTGCTTTTTTGTTTAGTCATTCCATTGATACGTCCAGAAAATTTCTTCATCAAACCATTTTTGGACAACTGGTTCTTTGTTTTTGAGCTTTTGTTCAAGCTCTCTCAGCATGCCCTCTGTTTGCGTTCTATGCGCTCTCAGTGCATTTAATTTGATATCTGCAACATCTGTAATATCAATCACAATATCCGCATGTCCAAGCACTTCTTCTCTATTCTTCGTAATGGCCATGCAGTATGTGACAGGACGGTCTTCTTTTTTCTTGCGGTATAGAGCACGAATCACAGCTTCACCTGTCGCATCATGATCAGGGTGTACACCGTGTCCTGGATAAAACGTCACAATGAGTGTCGGTTTGACTTCATCAATGATGGTTTCCATCACATCTGCCAAATACTCGTCGTCTTCAAATTCCAATGTTTTATCACGCAGTCCAAGCATACGTAAGTCTGTGATATCCATTTCTTTGCAGGCATTGATTAATTCCTGTTTTCTTAATTCAGGAAGTGTTTCACGGTTCGCATATGTTGGGCTTCCCATATTTCTGCCCATTTCCCCAAGTGTCCCGCATGCATATGTGACGGGAATTCCACGTTTTCTGCTTTGTGCAATGAGACCAGCAACCCCAAAAGATTCATCATCGGGGTGAGGCAGCATCACTAGTACATGTTCGTTCATGACTTGTCACCCTTTCTTCTACACCTGAAATGGTGTTTCACTAATTTGTAATGAGATCGCTAGTTTGCCGTCTGGCAAGTGTCCAGCTAATAGCAGGCGGCCTTGGTCATCAAACACATAATCGGTTAATCCTTCTGCGTAAATCCAGCCATCTTCTGTTTTCATTCCAACACGGTATGGACCTTGTCCTTTTATTTTCGCCTGTGAATAGACGACTTTCGCGTTGCGGATATACGCAACAACCGTCATATTTTGTTCATTTACATGAGCTGAATAAGAACCAGTTGTCGTTTCAAGATGAACGAAGACTGGACGATTTAAAAACGATTCAAGATGTGCTGTGACATCTTCCGTTTGAATTGGTTTCATGAGTGGTTCCTTCCTTCATTTTGAATTAATTCTCGCAGCTTTTTCGTATGTAAGCTGATCAGCTGCAGCTGATGATCATGCTTAAGCTCACTTTCTAAAATTCTCTCCACAGCAAGCACATACTTTTGGTGTAATGATTTCCTCACTCTCGGATGAGTTCGTGCATCAAGTAAATCATCACATATGGCCTCGTGTAAAGAAGACATATCATCAACATCAAGCTGACGATTTTTCCATAAAGATTGATAGGCGGCTGCAAGCTCATGAGCTGACGACATATGATCACCTCTACAGTTTTGGTAACAACTTATTATGACATGATCCGCCTGCAAAAAAAAGCAAACTGCTCGTTTGGCTTAATGAGAATTCGCTGTTTTTTTCATGCGTATTTGAGAGGTGGTAAACAGTAAAATCGCCACCCAAATACAAAGGAACGTCACAATTTTAGCTGCGGTTAAGTGTTCGTGATAGACAAACAGCCCTAAAAACAGCGTAATTGTCGGTGCAATGTATTGCAAAATGCCCACTTGATAAAGTGGAATTCTTTTTGCGCCTTCTGAGAATAAAAGAAGCGGCACAGCTGTAAAAACGCCTGCAAAAAATAAGAGACCGAGCGACCCGAAGCTGTTAGGATTCATAGTCACAACAGGTTCTTTTAAGAAAAATAATAAGTACACAAGTGCAGCCGGTGCGAGAAGCAGCGTTTCAATCGTCAAACCAATCGCGCTCGTGAAGCTCATCCTTTTTTTGATCAAACCATAAAAGCCGAAGCTAAGGGCTAATAAGAAAGCAACGACAGGAAATGACCCGTATTGAACTGTTGAAAGGATAACACCAAATGCGGCAATGAGGATAGCAATGGTTTGCCATTTATTTAGTCGTTCTTTTAAGAAAATAATGCCTAATAGAACGGATACAAGCGGATTAATATAGTACCCTAAACTTGCTTCTAGCATAAGACCATGATTGACTGCCCAAATGTAAACATACCAGTTGACCGAAATTAAAATAGCAGATAAAAGTAATGAAAAAAATGCTTTACCATCCAGTATGAGACCCTTCACTGTCTGCATTGCTGGGCGGACTTGTTTTAAATACAAAAGAATACCGCACATAAACACAAATGACCATAAAATTCTGTGCGCTAAAATTTCGCCTGACGAAATATGCTCCATCAGCTTCCAATATAACGGGAATAAACCCCAGAGTGTAAAAGATGCTGCCGTGTAGAGAACACCTTTTGATTGCTGTTCGTTCAATGTAACCATCCCTTTCTAAATCTAACGTATATTATAGCACGCACGCAGGCGAATGGGCATATACTAATTCAGGGCATTTAGAAAGGATGATTCACATGTTCGACTGGAACCGATTATTCCCTTTTCAAAAGCAGTTCTCAAAAGAAGCCTTAAAGAATTCAGATCCTAAAGACGTTGAGCAGTATGTCAATCAAGTCATGGAAAGTGTATTCGGCTCCAATTATCCTGCTCAGTTCCCATTTCAGGACCCCCTTTCTCAAAATCAAAAAACGAGAGAAACTGATGCCGAAAAAGAAAAAGAGCCAGAAGTCGAAGTGTTCGAAACGACTGATCATGTGTTTGTCAAAATTGAAATTGCTCGTCCGAACACAGAAAAAGTCAAAATCAAACATACAGCCAATCTGCTGTTTATTGATCATTTTCCTGAAGAAGGGACGCAGAAGAAAGTCGTCCTCCCTGCTGCTGTGAAACGAAAAGGAACGAAGGCGTCGTATCAAGATGGTATATTGGAAATTATGTTTTTAAAGCATGATGATCCAGGAATTTCTGAAATTGATATTCCATTATAAAAAGCCTGCTTTAAGAACGGAAGCAGGCTTACTCTTTTTTCCTTAATAATATGGTGGATATCCGCCGCCATAAGGTGGTGGAGCAGGCGGTGGTGGCGGCGGGTAATATGGACGGGGATAATTAAAAATCGCACTTCCTAGAAATCCGCCAAGCAGTCCGCCGACTAAAGGAGCGCCAAAACCAAAAAACAAAGGGACTCTGGATTCATATGGCGGAATGCCAGGGGCGCCGCCTCGAAAATACGGAGTATGAGGGTACATGCATTTCTCCTCCTTTGTCATGTGCCTAACATCAGCATATTCATCAGGAGTCAAAATGTTTGGGCAAACCTGAAACTAGGCTTGCTCCTTTTTCCCGTGAGAGTCTGTATACTCCCCTGCCCACCGAGATACCTCATGAAACACATCATGTAACGCATTCCCTTTTTCAGTTAAACTGTAAATGACTTTGACAGGCGTCTCAGGCAGGACGGTCCGCTCTATAATCCCTTCTTGCTCGAGCTCTTTTAAGCGCTCTGCGAGCATTTTTTGACTGATCGACGGGATCGTGTCTGTGAGGTCTTTAAAACGCTTTGGTCCATCAAGCAATACATGTATAATGAGACCGTTCCACCTTTTGCCTAGGAGTAAAAAAGCTTGCTGAATGTGTGGACATAATTGAAATTCCATAAATTTCAGCCTTTCTTTTCATGATTGTTTGACAAACTAACGGTGTACAATTTAAAATATCTCTAGTTACAATAAGTAAGTTTCTCACTTTTTAGTTATTGTATCATATTATTTGCAAAAACGGGAGGAAATATCCATATGGCGACCGATCAAAAAACAATTGATATCTTAAAACAAAGAGCTTCAGTAAAAGAGTATGATACTTCTCATGAAATGACAAAAGAAGAGTTAACAGAGCTTCTTGAAATCACAACAAAAGCACCATCTGCTTGGAACCTTCAGCATTGGCATTTCACTGTTTTCCATAGTGCTGAAGCAAAAGCAAAATTACTTCCAATCGCTTACAACCAAAAGCAAGTATCACAGGCATCAGCTGTTATTGCAGTTCTAGGTGACCTTGAAGCTAACCAAAACGGCGAAAAAATCTACAGTGAGCTGGCAGAACAAGGCTTCATTACTGAAGACATTAAAGAAACATTGATGACTCAAATCAATGGCGCATACCAAAGCGAGCAATATGCACGCGAAGCAGCGTATTCAAATGCTTCATTAGCTGCTATGCAATTAATGATTGCGGCAAAAGCAATGGGCTATGATACATGTGCAATGGGTGGTTTCAGTAAAGACGCGTACATCAAAGAATTCAATGTAAGCGGCCGCTACGAGCCGGTTATGCTGATTTCAGTTGGTAAAGCAGCGAAAGAAGCTCATAAAAGCAATCGTTTCGACATCGAAGAAGTATCTGATTTCCTTTAAAAATTGGAAAAGCCTCAGCCTTTATGCTGGGGCTTTTTTATTTGCTTTAAATATTATTTCTACATACTTTCTTTCACCTCCCCCTCTTTACATCTTCACTCTTTCTCCTTTTTGAAGAATGAAAGCGTTATATTAGTATGATATTCACCAAAATGATTGTTTTTTCTGAAAATGGTCTTGTGATCTAATCTGACAACTGCTATTATTATGAAATTACAAAATATTCAGGAGGAAATCATGAACAAAAAATTGATGCTGGCACTACTTATCGCGATTCCATTCATCGGACAGCTCGCATTGCTGCCTTTTGCAAATCGCATTCATCCATTTGTCATCGGCCTGCCCTTTTTCCACTTCTGGCTCTTGCTATGGATTGTACTCACACCAATTTGCACATTTATCATTTATAAGATGCAACATTCAAATGGAGGAACTGACTAATGCAAGGAAATTTAACAGCTTTATTGATTACTGCAAGTATTATTCTCATCGTCGTGGTCATCGGATTTGCCGCTGGTCGTGACAAATCATCAAGACAGTCAGTAGAAGAATGGTCTGTCGGCGGAAGAAAATTTGGCGGACTGCTCGTCTGGTTCCTCGTTGGCGCAGACTTATATACAGCTTATACCTTTTTAGGGCTTACAAGTACAGCTTATACAGCTGGAAGCGTCGCTTTTTTCGCTATTCCTTATTCCGTCCTAGCTTATTTTATTGCTTATTTCTTTTTACCGAAACTATGGACTGTTGCGAAAAATCACAACCTTACAACACTTGCCGATTATGCACGTGAGCGGTTTGACAGCAAGCTGTTATCCAGTTTGATTGCGATTGTTGGAGTACTTATGCTGATTCCTTATATTTGTCTTCAGCTGAGCGGAATTCAAGATACGTTAACTGTCGCTGGAACTAATTATATTAATGTGAATGCAGTAGTTATTATTTCATTTATTTTAGTCGCACTTTATACATTTTTTAGTGGTATTAAAGGTCCTACATATACAGCCATTATTAAGGATATTCTCGTTTGGGTGATCATGCTGTTTATGGTCGTTTCACTGCCAATTATTCATTTTAACGGCTGGACACCGATGATGAACACGTTAGCCAAAGAAGCACCTCAGCTTCTAACCATCCCTGAAAGCGGTCCTAAGGGAATTTTATGGTTCATTACTGCTTCAGGCGTTTCTGCTCTTGCTTTGTTTATGTGGGCACACGCCGCAACTGGGGTTTTTACAGCCAAAAGCGCAGATGCCATCCGTAAAAACAGCATGTTTTTGCCTCTTTATAATATTGTATTGATTTTGGTCATCTTCCTTGGATTTATTGCTTTTTTAGTCTTACCAGAAGATACAAATCCAAGATTTGCTCTTCTTCATTTAATTCAAACATCATATGGCGGCGTGATGCAGGGGCTCGCTTATTCAACGATTGCACTGGCTTCCCTCATTCCATGCTCCATCATGGCCATTGGCGCATCAAATTTATTTGCCAATAATTTATACCGTGACTTAATTCATCCGAATGTGTCACCTAAAAGATTGACCATCATTACACGTTCGATGGTGTTTATCGTCATCGGACTCGCTCTTTTATTCGGGATGCTGTTCCCAACTGCACTTGTCACGCTTCAGCTCATTGGTGTTTCAGGAATGGTTCAAATCTTCCCAGCTATTGCCATCAGCTTGTTCTGGAAAAAACAATCGAGAGAAGCAACGATTGCCGGGTTAGTCATTGGAATCAT
The DNA here is from genome assembly GCF_038629965.1 of Bacillus sp. FSL L8-0654. Classification (NCBI taxonomy): domain Bacteria; kingdom Bacillati; phylum Bacillota; class Bacilli; order Caryophanales; family Bacillaceae; genus Bacillus; species Bacillus sp. FSL L8-0654. The sequence goes on from NZ_CP152026.1 coordinate 1,930,551, forward strand.
CGTTACCTTTACAGCGAATATCTCACAAGTCACGTTCGGCCTTTATGAAGGTTTTCTTGGTTTACTAGCAAACGTCGTCGTTATCTTGATCTTGAATCCATTCTTCCAAAAGAAGGTCACATCCAATTCTGTCATGAATGATCTATTTGAAAAGGATCATGAAAAAAAAGAAGCGCTCATAAACGAAGTGTAAGGATAAGAAAAAGCAGTCCCCTGATGAGGACTGCTTTTTTTATTTCATTTCTTTTTTCAAGACTTCAATGGCTTTTTTCATTTGTGTATCGTTGTTCTTTAGCTTATCTTGGATCTTTGTCATCAGAACGTTCGTTGTATCTCCTGTCAGAATACCGTCTGATTTAAGATCGTTGTCTGTTTGGAAGCTTTTGACGATAGACTGGAATGCTTCATCGTACTCACCGTTTGCTTTTGCTTTGTAGCCAAGCGCTTGGAACATTTTTTGAGCTGCTTTGACTTCATCTCCATTGTCATTTAGCTCATATGATTTTTTCGGGCTTAAGTACGGCAGCTTTGCATAACTTGGGAGAGCTGCTTTCACCTGTGGTTCGATACCTTTTTTGTGAATCCAAGAACCGTCTGGTGTCAGCCATTTTGCAATGGTTAACTTGACACTAGAACCATCATTATAGTTTTGCGCATTTTGAACAGTTCCTTTGCCAAACGTCTTTTCACCCACAATTTGAATGCCTGAAGATTGGTGCAGAGCCGCCGCCATGATTTCAGCAGCGCTGGCTGAACCGCCATTTACAAGGACAACTACCGGCTGATGGACTTTGCGTTCTTTTTCAGCCTTGTACACTTGTTTCTTCCCTTTTTCTTCAACCTGCATGATGACTTTCCCTTTATCAATAAAGTCATTGCTCATTTCAATGGCTTCTGTCATGATGCCGCCTGGATTATCTCTCAGGTCAATGACAAAACCTTTTGCCCCTTTTTTCTCAAGGTCATCAATTGCTTTATCCAGCTCTTTCGATGTGGTTTCAGCAAAGGACGTAATTTGGATTTCTCCTATTTTGTCTTTTGTGAGTTTTGCATACACCGTTTCAAGTGGAATCGTGTCTCTTGTGATGGTCACATCTACATTGCCGACTCCTTGACGGTTAAGATGCAGCTTAACATCCGTTCCTTTTTTCCCTCTAATGAGAGAGACTGCTTTATTGACCGACATTCCTTTGGTGCTTTTTCCATCCACTTTTAAAATATGATCATGCGGTTTCAAACCAGCTTTTTCAGCAGGAGAGCCTTTAATCGGCGCGACAATTAAAATTTGTCCATCCTTCTCTTCTACTTGTGCACCAATTCCTTCAAATGAAGAAGAAATGGTATTGTTAAATCCTTCGGCTTCCTCCTGATCCATATATGTAGAGTATGGATCATCAAGTGATGCAATCATTCCTTGGATCGCACCATCTACTAGTTTTTGATCATCCGTTTTTTCGTAATACTCATCCTTTACCTTCGTATACGCAGCCATGAGTTTACTAAACTTCTCGTCTCCTGAGACGCTGACAGCACCTTGTTTTGTGATCACAAATGTAATCGCTGAGGACAGTGCAGCAGTCACCAGAATGGCTACCACGAACTTCATTTGTTTTTTCAAAAAAACACCACCTTTATCTCCTTTCATTATTATCAAGGACGAGGCTTCATCCGTCAACCAAAGGATCAACTTCTATTTGAAAAGATAAGCCATTTGCCCCTCTATTGCATAATCTTTAGAGAGGAACAGGATAAGGAAAGAAGGGATTATATGAGTGATTATGTAGAAATGCTTGCTTATTTTGGCGTATCAGGTGCCCATCCTGGCGGAATTGAGTTAACAAAAACGATGATTGAGCATATAAAACTGCCGCCTCATGCACGAATACTGGACGCTGGATGCGGTACAGGACAGACCGCCGCCTATTTAGGAAATATTGGTTATCAGGTGGAGGCCATTGATACGCATCCATTGATGATTGAAAAGGCGAACCTGCGATTCAAACGGGAGGAACTGCCGATCCGTGCTTTAGAGGCATCCATTGAGCAGCTGCCCTTTCCAGATCAAGCGTTCTCTCTACTCATCAGTGAATCTGTTTTAAGCTTTACCAAACTGCCTGATGCACTAGCTGAAATCAAACGTGTGCTTGCTCCTGGCAGTCAACTGATTGCAAATGAAGCTGTGTTAAAAGCCCCTCTTACGCCTGAAGAGCTGGCAGCTGTTCGAAATTTTTACGGCTTTCACTCGCTCTTGTCGCTTGAAGAATGGAAGGAGCAGTTAACAGCAGCAGGCTTCCGTGACATTCAGATTCTTTCATTCGATGAACATATGGTGCAGGAGGAACCGACAGAGATGGAATTATCTGAACACATACCGCCTTCTCTTTACGAGACACTGCAAACACACTATGATCTCATTCAAGCACACCGAAAGCAGCTAAGCCACATTCTATTTGAATGTACCGTATAAAATGAGCGAATCTCCTATATGTTTTGTCCAAACTCTATGAAGTCTCTCGCATAGGATAAGAGTGAAAAGAGTTTGTCATAAGGAGGAAAAACATGGAGCGCTACTACAAGCTTTGTCAGCAGCACATGGGGAAAGTCGCTAGAATTACTGACCGTAATGGCAGAGTACACGTCGGACGCATTGAGCGTGTGACAAACCGCAAAGTTTATATTCGTCCAGTCGGCGGGTCTCGCGGAGGCTTTGGCTTTGGCTATTGGGGCGGATATTATGGCTGGGGTGCAGCGTATGGCATCGGCCTCGGTTTCATTACCGGCTTCGCATTAGCAGGATTGTTCTTTTTTTAAAAGAAGAATAAGAGAAGGCCTCCCGAATAGCTGGGAGGCCTTTAACTTGTTTAGATTTTCTTTACTTTGTTCATGTATTCTTCAAATGTTAAATCATGATCATGCATCGCTTTTGCGGCTTCTTTTCCCACATAGCGCAGATGCCACGGCTCATATTCGTATTTCGTAATGTCTTCTTTTCCTTTTGGATAACGGATGATAAAGCCATATTTATAGGCGTTTTTAGCCACCCATTTGCCATCTGGTGTTTCACCAAACTTTTCAGAGATCTCAAAACCGGCACTTTTTGAGGAAATGTCCATGGCTAAACCTGTTTGATGTTCACTTTCGCCTGGTAAAGCGACTGCTTCTTGTGCTTTTTCTTTGCCTTTTAATTTGACCTCACTATCAAAAATGACTTTTTGACGGTCATAGGAGCGATAGCCAGATACTGCAGCAAGCTCGAAGTTTTCCTTTTTTGCACCTTTGAATAACTTCTCAAGCGCTTCCGCTGCTTCTTTGCGGATATATCGCTTTTCAATATCTTCCGAAAAAGAGAATTCTACTTTTGGTACAACGAGATCAGAAGGTTTATAGGTTCCTGGTAATGCATATTCTTTGTTGACAAGTGCTAGCACATTTTCAGGATTTTGAATGGTTTTCAGACCACTCACAACCTTGATGTCATTGAAATATTCACTCTTTAACGTCAGCTCTTGATTCGATGAATCTGCCTTATCGTTTGAGTTGTGCTGGGGAGATGAACTTGCTGCGTTTTTTTGTTCGTTTGTTTTGTTTGATTCAGATGTACCGCTTTTTTGATCCAGCAACTGGCAGCCTGATAGCGCGGCTGTCAAACCAAGAATCGATGCGATTGAGAGTATTTTGTAGCTTTTCTTCATGACATACCTTCCTTTTGCTCTTCTAAAAAAATAAAGATGCGCTACATTGTAGCACACCCTTTATACTATTATAAAACGGAGTCTAGCGCAATTAAGATCATTTCATCAAACGTTGTTTGACGCTCTTCAGCCGTTGTTTCTTCTCCTGTTAGAACATGATCACTCACAGTCAAAATTGATAACGCTTTTCGATCAAATTTTGCTGCAAGAGAATAAAGAGCGGTTGTCTCCATTTCGATCGCTAGGATACCATATTGAGCCATGAGCTCAAGTGGTTTTTCATTGTAAAATTGGTCTGCTGTAAATACATTTCCGACACGTACAGCGACATTTTTTGCTTCTGCTGTGTCGTAGGCTTTCTTGAGCAGGCCAAAATCAGCACATGGCGCATAATCAATCGGTCCAAATGCCACACGATTCATTTGTGAATCTGTTGATGATGTCTGGGCTAAAATGACGTCACGTACATGAACATCTCTTTTGATGGCTCCGCAAGATCCAACGCGAATTAAGTTTTGAACATCATAGCTTTGAATGAGTTCATTCACATAAATTGAAATAGACGGTACGCCCATTCCAGTGCCCTGTACAGAAACACGTTTCCCTTTATAGGTTCCAGTGTAGCCATACATTCCGCGCACTTCGTTATAGCACTCAACATCTTCTAAATATGTATCTGCAATATATTTCGCACGAAGCGGATCGCCTGGCAGCAATACCGTTTCTGCAATTTGTCCTTTTTCTGCTCCAATATGTACACTCATTTTTTAGCCTCCACTTACGTTTACTATGTATTTTATCCTATTTATTATAAACGATTGAGCTAAAAAAAGAAAATACCAGCTGAATCTCAAGCTGGCATCATCAATCATCTATTTAACTTATCGTCATCATTCGTTCACTGCGTTTCCACCCTGCCGGAGAGAGCTGATAATAGCACTTCCCCTTTTTCTTATCATCAATCACAACAATATCACCTGTTGTGATAAACCGCGCATTGTAATCATTAGGGACTGTATCATGTACATTAAATGTCGAGAATGCTTTTTCCAGTACATCAAGGTGTGTTCTGCCGCCAATCTTTGTCCGGTACACAGGCAGATGCCCGCTTGCAGCGCCATATTCAGGTGTCTGATAAATGGTTAAGTGAAATGCTGAAGGTTTCTTTTGAAAAAATCTCAACGTCAATTGCATTCAAATCCCTCCCCTTTTATATAAAATTGGCTGGGATCTGTCAATTTCCTTCTTCTATTTTTGTCGAATGACAGGCAATCTTTCGTCAATCTCTTTACAAATGAGAAATAAAGCGAGTCCTATCGCAAAGCCTCCTGCAACATCTGTCAAATAATGCACCCCGATATACATCCGGCTGATGCCAATGGCCAGAACGAAAAGCCCTGTGATCAAATAGACGATTTTTTGTCTTTCTTTCAGCCATGGGATCATTTCAACTAATAGATAAGCCATAAAAGGGTAGATGGTGGCTGCATTCATCGAATGTCCGCTCGGAAAGCTGTAATACGTTTCACCTACAAGGTGATCAAAGGCCGGACGCTCTCTAGCAAACAGCCCCTTTAATTCATGATTGATTGTTTTTTCTGTGAGATATAGTAGAAAGAGCATCATGATAGAGTAGTAGCGCTTATACATAAACAAGACCACACTAAAAATGAGCATGATTGGAACGAGCAGCGCGCTGATGCCTAAGTCCGTCAAAGCCAGCATGACATCATTTAAAAAAGGGAGTCTGATGCTTTCAAACCATAAGATGATCTGGTTGTCCAAATCTTGAAAAGCCCCAGATACCATGAGCGCAGCAATGGCGCCAAATAAAATGAAAAGATATAGGATGTACACGCGAAAGATTCCCCTCCCTCTCTCTTCAGAATCTCTTCAAAGTATAGTACCTACCACGCCTCTTCTTCAACTATCATTGCTTTTTTCAGCATATATTCAAATGTAATGTCAGCCAGCTCAAATGTTTCAAGCTCAGCAGGTATGTACCCTCTTTTGATCAGCTCCACGTAGAAGAACTCCGCAATTTCCTCTGTATCAATCACCAAATCTGCTTCTTTCATTGCATTCCGCCTCCTTTTTTATGATGTATGAACGCCGGCTGTTTTTTATTACAGTTTGTCATAATGGCTCATTCCATACATATAAATGCAGTAAACAAAAAGAAAAGGGGCTTGAGGCAATGAAATGGTTAAGCATATTAGATGGAGAAACTTTTGATCAGGTGATGGGCCGTATCTTGAGGGGATGGTTTTATGTGATTGCATTTTTCTGTGTGCCTTATTTTTTATTCGTGTTAGGACAAGTCTTTCTTTAACCAAAATGTTCGTGTAAACTTTCCAAAATAAAATCCATCATATCCTTATATTCTGGATCTTTGAAAAATTCATAGAGAATTTTATAATCGTTATAAATATCAAGAAGCTCATCCACTATAGATACAGCCAGAAATTCAAGTGAAGATTCGCTTTCTTGTTTCTCTTCCAGCTGCAATAGAGCCGTTTGGACCATATCTTCTTCTAACTCTTTTGAGGTTTCTCCGACGTAATGCACAAAAAGAAGCTGATGAACAAACTGGTCCATCTCATATTTTCTTAGGACAAGCGTTAAATCTTCCTCTTCTGTTTCCAGCCACTCTCCGTCTTTCAGCCTCGTGAGTTCGTAAATGACATCTTCCCAACCATCTTCAAGGTAGCGCCAAATTTCAGTCCGATGACCGATGATTTTAAATAGCTCTTTTCCGTAATCTTTTACATATACAACATCGCCAATGAGGAACTCATATTCAATGTCCAGCTTTTCTGTATCGACAATCACTCCGCTATACTCATCGTAAAGCTGAAGTGATGTTTCAAAATAAAGCACCTCATTATGATTGACCTCATATAAATAGTGCTGGTCAATTTGATGGACTTTTGTAATCGTTCCGACTGTGCCGTACATGACAACGACGACAATATCCCCTACTTGATATTTTGGTGCTTTCGCCTTCATTCTGTCTCCCCCTTGCCCGACTTTTGGTCTTAACGTATCGTATGCCGGCGCAAGGAATTCTGCATGGGCAACCACACCATGCAAAACGCCATTTTATTTCTCGTGAAAAAACCGCTTCTCCATTCGGATAAGCGGTTGCGTGTTATTTTTTTTTGACTTCTACTTCGTATTGCTCAAACGCTTCGTCAAATGTTGTCATTGAGCTTAAATAATCACCATTTAATTCTAAATAAGCGCACAGCTCATGATAATCTGTGGAAGCTTTAGGAAAGCTGTGATCCTCGTACGCAGCATTTGCGAAATGACTGATTTCATCTTTCGGTTTTGGATGTCTGAACTTCATTAAATAATGGTAAAACGACTTCACCTGTTTTTCCCTCCGCGACACACTATTTTGTTGTTATATTATACAGCAATTTGATGACTTGTATAGGCAGAGGTACAACTTATGATGAAAAGTCAAAGTAATTTCGCTTTAATAACCGCTCCATGCTCATTAATTCTTCATAGGAGATTTTTTCTGGAAGTTTTGTCTGATCCACTAAAATTAATTGATCTTCAATCTCTTTGACCGTCTCATCTTTTTGATAGGTCATCCCGCAGTGCGTGCAGGAAATGGACGGCGTTTCGATGATTTCAATTGATTGTGTGCCCGTGATCAGTTCCCAATAGACTGTTGTCTGCTCCGCATTTGCTTTGTTTTCCTCACACCAATCACATGTCAGCAAGGCTATTTCTCCTCCTTTACGGTTTGTTCTTTTTTGAGCTGCGCTTGATATTTCTTCTCTTTTAATTCATCTCGTTTTTCACGTTTGTTTTTAAGTGTGTCGTGCTCAGGATTTGTCTCATATGCTTCTCTACGTTTCATTCGGCTTAAATTCTCAGGCGTAAACGATCTCGCTTCATCCTCTAATAGTGCGGTAATACCAATTGCCGGTTCTTGTTTCTCTTCATAAATTTCATTAAAATACGCATCTGCCTGGCCTGCGACGTAATGCTCTGGTTCTGGATAAGAGGTGATGACACCTTCAAAGTTACGAAGGACGACTTTGTCAGGGCTTTGCGATAATAAATAATTTGGCTGTAAAGCAATTTTCCCTCCGCCTCCTGGCGCATCTACTACAAAGCTTGGTACTGCATAACCACTCGTATGTCCTCTTAAGCCTTCAATGATTTCAAGCCCTTTTGATACCGGCGTTCTAAAGTGGCCAATGCCCTCAGATAAATCACATTGATAAATATAATATGGTCTGACCCGAATCTTCACAAGATCGTGCATCAGCTTCTTCATAATCGGCACACTGTCGTTAATACCTGCAAGGATGACGGCCTGATTCCCTACAGGCACGCCGGCATTCACAAGACGTTCGCACGCTTCTTTTGCTTCTTTTGTGATTTCAATACTTGTATTGAAATGGGTGTTCAGCCAAACTGGGTGATATTTTTTCAAAATCTCGCACAGCTCATCTGTAATACGCTGCGGAAAGACAACCGGCGCGCGGGTTCCAATCCGAATGATCTCAACGTGCGGAATATCTCGTAAGTTTTTCAAAATGTATTCAAGCACTTGATCATTGATTAAAAGCCCATCTCCGCCAGAAATTAACACATCCCGCACCTCAGGTGTTTCTCTAATATATCCAATTGCAGCATCTAACTGCTTTTTCGGCACACCCATACCAATCTGGCCGGAAAAACGTCTTCTCGTACAATAACGGCAGTACATGGAGCACTGATTTGTCACAAGAAACAGCACACGATCTGGATATCGGTGCGTGAGCCCTGGGACAGGTGAGTCCTCATCTTCATGCAGCGGGTCTTCCAGATCATATTTTGTTTTATGAAGCTCTTCTGCAATTGGCACAGATTGCATACGTATTGGACATCTTGGATCGTCTGGATTCATCAGTGAGGCATAGTAGGGTGTAATGTTGAGTGGAATGGTTTTGGTGGAAATCTTCACCCCTTCTCGTTCCTCTTCTGTTAAGTTTACGATTTTTTCTAAATCCTCAAGCGTTTTCACGGTATGCGTCAGCTGCCAAATCCAGTCGTTCCACTTTTCCTCAGGTACATCCTTCCAAAGCTCAATGTCCTTCCAGTGACGTGCCGGTTCATACAATTTCTGATTCATATCCATTCCCCCTATCAGCATTCACTTTATACTATGCAAGTTATGTGCCAACATGGGAAAATGCCCCTATTCTTTACAAAAGGAGCTTTTACCCGTCATATTCAATTGGATGTTGTGCCTATATTTCGGCATCTGCATATTTCTTTAATTTATATTGCAGCGTTTGTCGAGGGATTTTTAAAGCAGCGGCGGTTTTTTTAATATTCCCATTATGCTGATGTAAAGCTTCTTGAATCAACGTTTGTTCAAATGAAGACACTTGATTTTTTAAGGAGGATTCAGATGTTTCTTTTTCCAGCTTTTGCTCACGTAAATGAGCCGGAAGGTATAAAGGGATGATCTCTTCCGCTTCCTTTGGCATCATCAACACAGCATGTTCTATTGTATGTTTTAATTCTCTGACATTACCAGGCCAGTGGTGCGCCATAAACAATCGTTCCGTTTCTTCTGAAAGGCGTGTAACGTTTTTTGAAAACTGCTGATGATAGGTTTGAATGAAGTGGCGGGATAGCAGCGTGATATCTTGCTTTCTTTCACGAAGCGGCGGGATATGAAAAGATGATACATGCAGTCTATAAAATAAATCTTCTCTTAAAATTTGCTTTTTCACTGCTTCGAATGGGTCCATATTGAGCGCAGTAATGAGCCGAACATCCACTTGAATGGACTTTGCATCACCGATGCGGCGGACAACGCCATCCTCTAACACACGTAATAATTTCGTCTGCAGCGTGAGCGGCATCGCTTGCAGCTCATCAAGAAAAAGTGTGCCTCCATCAGCTAATTCAAAGAGCCCCTTACGATCAATTGCACCCGTATAGCTCCCTTTGACAGATCCGAACAATAGGCTCTCAAGTAACGACTCTGGGAGTGCTGCGCAGTTTTGCGGAATGAACACTTGATTTTTTCGATCAGATTCATGGACAATGGCTTGAACGAGCACTTCTTTTCCTGTCCCTGTTTCCCCGTAGACAACAACTGATGATGGATAAGCAGCTGCTTTTTTTGCCCTTTCAAGCATTTCTTTTAAAAGCGGATCATTTGTTAAAAATGAAGCAAAATCATGCATTTGTATGGCCTCAGCCGCATCTTGTGTCCGCTTTTTTTGACCTAAACGATTGGAAAGGGCTGACAGCTTTGAAACATCTTTTGCGACTTCGACCGCGCCTATTAACTCGTTATCTTCGATAATAGGCAATGTCGTGTTCACTGTTTCAATCCTTTCTCCATTTTTATTCAAATAGGTTTGCAGCGAATGATAAATGGGCTTTCCTGTTCGCAACACATGCATGAGCGTACTTGTTTTTTCAGTTAAAGAGGGATACACATCAAGGATGTACTTGCCAATCACCTCTTCTTTTTGTAAAAAGTCAAACTTAGCGGCATTATGATTGTAAAAAATCGTCATCCCTCGATCATCTACAACGTGAATGGCTTCATCAATAGCTTCTAAAATCAATTCAAACCAATCTGCTCTTTCGACAACCTTCCCCATTCTTTCCCCCTCACTTTCAGTGCCAAAAAACCGGCATCAATTGCCAAGTTTTCAGCGGCTTGATCGTTTCTTAAAGGTTCCTGTCCTTTTCATGTTTCGCTTTTTCCTTTCTACTTCCTGCAATCATTGCGAAAAAAGCACCCCTCTTATGAGGAGTGCTTTCGTCCGGATGTTTGATAAAGAGACATATCGAATTCTTGCAGCGATTCCCTATACAGCGGCACAATCGGCTTTCCTTCCTGAAAAAACGTAAATTGGGATGGGTACAGCTTAATCGGCTGATGATAAAAAGCAAATCGCTTCACGATCTCAGGATCAATTCGGCAAAAGGTATGATGCACAAGTAAATAAACATCTTGTTTCCATTTAAACAGGCGCCTGTTTGGCGGACTGAAAACCGGAGAAGCTTGAATGATGCTTCCATCCTCAAATGCTTGGAGCTGATCATTTGAAATCGTATAGATCTCCTTTGGGTGAAACTGAAAATATTGCACGTCACGTTTTGAAGCAAACCGTCTTTTTTTCTGATCTTCAATATAAAAGAACGTTTTCCCATTATCTGCGGTGACAACTGTATAATTGGGTACTGCCAGCTTCTCTTTCATTTCATATTTCATCTCACATAACAGCGGAACACGGATCGCACGCCTGTTCTTTTCATTGATCCAGCGTTTTTCAATTCCATGAAGTTTCCCGTCTGCGATTTGATAATAATCTCCTTCTTTTTCAATGACCGTTCCGTCAATTAAATCATACGGCATACTCGAAAACAGATGATGAAAGGAATGAGGCGTTTTATACGTTGTATCCAGTACATCTTTTAATGGAAAAAACGCAGCGAAATGATTCAGCCTCATCCAAAATACAGAATCTGCATGATGCCAGTGCTTTGGCTCATCATCCCAATATTGTCCGTATTTTTCATGGATCAGTGGAAGCAAGCAGCTTCTGTGCATGACCGAACAATGGTCCACTTGAAAGGACGCATGCTCTAAGATTTGATCTGCTTCTCGAATAAAACTCATCGTTTCCACTAAATGCTGATCAACATGCACGACCCGCTGCGAGGAATACAAAATATCTATGTGAGGCTTCGACCGAAAAACATCCACCATTTTAAGCAAACGATCTTGATGGTACATGGTATCATCGGTTAAATAACAAATGAGCTCACCTGTTATACGGGTTAATGCTTCATTAATAAGCGTCGCATATCGTGCAGTTAACAGCCGTTTTGCCGGATGAACTGTGTGCGAATACAGCTGAATGCGTTCATCACTTAAATAGGGCTGGATCTTTTGAATGGTACCCTCTTCTGAGCCATCATCCATAATCAAAAGCTCCCAATGCGGATACGTTTGATCTACCATACTCTTTAGCACACGATCAATGAAATCTGGTTTATTGTAGCTTGTTAAAATCACCGATACTTTCATGATCATTATCCTTTTTGATTAGATTAAAAAGCCCCCCAGCTGACAATGTTCACATAAGGAACACTCACTCTTAGCTGATTTGTCGCGTTTTTAAAGACTGCAACCGTATCAAACAATTGCACGACAACCACGTTTTGAAGTACATCTCCATTGACTAAATGAACACGCGGCACTGGAATGCCAAGCTCAAGCCATGGACGAAGTAATTCTTTGATGTCTGACACATTCTCTTCCCCACTTTCTTCTAAAAGACGAAGAAGAAGTAAAATCAAGATAACTTCAAGCACTCCTTCCGACTCTAGTAATTCTTCGTTCCAACCATCTAATAATTGTTCAAATTCCATTCATAATCCCTCTCTCTTCACATTTAATCTTTACTAGAGTATGAGCGTCACTTCATTTAGCCTCAGCATTTGAAAACATTTTTAAAAATGTGTGAAGTGATTAAATGAAAAAAAGATCAGGAATCAGCGTTCTGCTTATGCCAAAAAAAATAAACGGCATATACATAGGGGTGAGTTTGAATTGATGAAGAAAGGATGGGGAAAAAATGAGCGAAAAGCGTGCTGAATTAAAAAAGGAACTATTGAAAGTGTTTTTCAAACCAATTACTCATGCATTAACAGCTAATCTCGAAGAAGGAGGAGTTCAAATGGAAGAAAAATTGAACGATTTATTAAGTGAAGTGGCAGCTGAGGCATCACCTTCAGATTCTGCTACAACACTCGATGTATCTCAGCCAGCAAGATGGATCTTTGCAAGACTTGCACCAGGAACAGTCATTAGCATTGTCACTGACTCAGGAGATTTAATTGGGCCAGTTCAATTTGTATCATTCGATGCTTCAACAGGTGTTGTATTTGTTACACAAGAAAGCTCTGTCACACCTACAGGCTCAGCAACGACTCTATTAGATGTAGATAAAGTTGAAAGTGTTACATTCACATCTTAATGTGAGAGGATCATCATGAAGCTTCTTTATATCAGTTCTGGCTACGGCGGAATCTATCACATGTTTGATCAATGGGTAGAAGAAAGCTTCATTGATTCCCCCTTTTCATGTGTAAAGATTGATAGAGAATCTCTACCCACTAACATGCACAAAATCCGGACATTTTCTCCGGATTTTGTTTTGATGATGATCGGTGATCATGTTCCGAAAGATGTGCTTCATCAATTCAAACAAGAAAAAATCCCGATTGTTCTTTGGATGACAGAAGATCCCTTTTATACAGATGTGTCAGCTGCTTGCGTACATGAAGCTCAGCTTATATTGACGATTGATGAAGGGGTTTTGCCATTTTATAAACAATTAGGCGCTGATCATACGCACTACTTTCCCATTCCGGCAAATACACGTGTCTTTCAGAAAAATGAATCGCCAGAAGAGATGTGCACGTATGACATTGCACTCATTGGCTACCCTTATCCCAACCGCATCAAAGCCATCGATACACTCTTGCAGCAAAACAAATGGCGTATTCTTGTTGCAGGTAAGGAATGGCACCGTCACTTAAATAAATCACGGAGACATTATCGTGATTTCACACTGATAACGAATTGGCTGAGTCCTCAGCAAATGACGGACATCTATCAGCAGACAGCAATTGTCCTGAATCCGCATAGGCCGGCTCAATTTGCGTTTAACAAAAACAAAGCCATGATTCAAAATATGAGCCTCAATAACAGAGCATTTGACATTGCTGCAACTGGAAGTTTTCAATTGACGGATCTACCTCCGCCGCCTGCTTTTTCAAGCTTTGCTTTTTACAAAGATGAGGATGATTTGATCAAACAGGTGGAATACTATGGATCAAATGCAGGTGAAAGAAAGGCGGCCGCACTGAACAACTATGAGCAAGCCGTTCGCTGGAATACATTTGATACGATGCCGCAAAGGCTTTATGACATTGTAAAAAGCGCCCTATAACTGGGCGCTTTTTCTCGTTGAATGCCAGCTTATGCATGATCTTCCGCATCTCGGCGAGCTAATAAGATTTTCTCTGCCTCTTTCCGGTCTGCCTCCTGTTTCACCACAAGCGACTGCGTGTGATCCATCATATATGCTCCGACAGATCCTTCTAAAAAGGAATGAATGCATTCTTTGGCATAATGAGCATGAAAAGCATATACCGCACCATTTAGCCGGCCATACGTATATGGCTGCTCATGCCTTGGCATGAAAAAGTAATGATTGTCCTTATATAAAGTAGCTTCATTGTTTTCATGCAGTGTCCAAGTTTCATTTGGGTTTTCTAACGCCTCTGTAAAAGATGCGGTGCAGTCATATCCCCCCTCCACTAAAAGCTGCAAGCACTTCTCGATATCTGCCGGCTGTCTTAGAGGAGACGATGGATGCAGATACAGCACAATATCAAAGGTTTTTCCCTCCCGCTCTAAATAAGCAAGCGCATGCTTCACAGCTAACAGTGACGGCGTTTGTTCTGTCACATGTGTGCTTGGCAGTTCAATCACATTTGCTCCGTAGTGAGATGAAATGATTTGCGTATTGACATCCTCTGAGGAGACGATGACTTCATCTAATTCAATCATTTGCAGTAACGGCTGAATGGTCCAATAGATAAGCGGCCTCTCAGCCAATATGCGTATGTGTTCATCATGCCGGCCGTCGTGACTTCTAAATGCAGGTATCATGGCTAAAATACGATTTCCCCTATACATGTCTTCTCTTCTCCCCTCGCGCACAGCTCCCTACAATTTTCTTCTCTGCCCGAGCTGACCGCAGTACTGAAGTATTCAGGTCTCTCGTTTTTCTAGTTGATCTCTTATCTCTCCATATTCTATTAAGACGACAAGCAGATGGTTATAATTTGTTCACCTAATTTATACATGAAGTGGTTCTTTTCCTCAAACGAATGCCGCTCTTTCACATATGATGCAAAGTAGAGAAATGAGAGTTGGGGGATTAGATATGTCCAAACAGATAGAAACGACTTTGAAGACCTTTTTTCGTGATAAAACGATATTGGTTACAGGCGGTACGGGGTCAATCGGCCGGCAAATCGTGAATAAATTAACAAGTTGCTCTCCAAAGAAGATAATCGTCTTCAGTAAAGATGACAGCAAACAATACATGATGAAAAATGAGTACGCAGATCATCAAGAGGTCGTATTCGCTTTAGGAGATGTCCGGGATGCAAGCCGCGTGAGACAGCTCGTCAAGGGTGTGGATATCATTTTCCATGCAGCGGCCTTAAAACAAGTACCCACTTGTGAAGATAATCCGTTCGAAGCCGTTCAAACGAATATCATCGGCGGGCAGCACGTCATTGAAGCCGCTCTCGAACATGAAGTGAGTCATGTCGTCAACATCTCCACTGACAAAGCGGTTTCTCCAACAAATGCCATGGGTGCAACAAAATTGATTTCAGAAAAACTATTTTTCCAAGCAAACGAAAGTATTCCGAATCAAAAAACGAGGTTTTGCTCTGTACGCTTTGGCAATGTGCTTGGATCTAGAGGTTCCGTTATTCCGATCATGCTCCAGCAGCTATTAAATGAAAAACCTTTGACCGTGACTGATCCTCATATGACACGTTTTTTTATGTCCATTGAAGAGGCTGTTTCCCTCACACTTCAAGCAGCAATCATGATGAAAGGCGGCGAAACCTTCATTCTCAAGATGGAGTCCTTACAGCTTGCCGATCTCCTAAAAGCGTTTCATGAATATGCCGCTCAAATCAATGCTAAATCTCCGGATATTCTTGTAGTCGGAAAAAGACCTGGCGAAAAGCTTCACGAGGAGCTCACATTTCCGCACGAAGCAGATGCACTGTTTGAACATGAACAATTTTATGCCATTTTACCGAGACCACATTTGCACCCTGCCTTTCAAAAAGTCGACTTAACGAATTACACCTCAAAAGAAGCACCGCTCATTACAAAAGAAAAGCTGTTCCACATCATCGAACAATTACATCATACACATCATAAAAAATAAAAAATCGTCACACGGAAGCAGCTGCTTTCCATGTGACGATTTTTAAATGGATCAATCAAATAGATGTTTCAAATCCCCGTAGCCTTCTTTTTCAAGATCATCCTTTGGGATAAACTTTAAAGCGGCTGAGTTAATACAATACCGAAGACCGTTTGGCCCTGGTCCATCAGGAAAAACATGACCTAGATGAGAATCAGCTGTTTTACTGCGAACCTCTGTCCGCACCATTCCATGACTCGTATCAACCTTCTCTGCTACTTCTTCCTCTTCAAGCGGTTTTGTAAAACTTGGCCATCCGCAGTGGGCATCAAACTTATCTAAAGAAGAAAAAAGCGGCTTTCCTGAAATGATATCCACATATATACCTTCTTCTTTATGATCCCAAAATTCATTTTGAAATGGCGGCTCTGTGCCATTATTTTGCGTGACTTCGTACTGCATGCGATTTAATTCTTTTATACGCTTTTCTTTTTCATTTTCCATTATTTATCACTCCAATGGGACTCAATAAAACCGGCTCTGCCCGAACCGACATGATATCGTTCGTAGTGCATTTTGTTTTTCTTATAATAATGCTGATGATATTCCTCTGCTGGATAAAAAGGACCTGCGTCTAAAATTTCTGTAACGATTGGCTTTTTGAAAATCCCGCTTTGGCTCAGCTGCTCTTTCGATGCTTCAGCTAGCTTTCGCTGCTCGTCATGATGAACATAAATACCTGTACGGTAAGATTCCCCTCTATCGCCAAATTGCCCGCCATCGTCTGTTGGGTCTATTTGCTGCCAATACAGCTCTAGCAGCTTCTCATACGGGAACACGTCAGGATCAAACGTAATTTGAACCGCTTCTCTATGTCCCGTTGTATTTGTACATACTTCCTCATAGGTCGGATTCACTGTATGTCCGCCAGTATACCCTGATTCAACTTTGATAATGCCCGGCTGTTCATCAAAAGGTTTAACCATACACCAGAAACAGCCTCCTGCAAATGTGGCTAATTCTTGTTTTTCAGACATATTAGTGCCCCCTTCATTTAAAAAATGGTATCATCATATTATAACATGATAAAAAATAATGAAAATGATACGACTTGTATACCAAAATAAAAGAAAGCATGACGTCGTATCTTTAAAATATAATGGGGGTTTAATGATTGGAACAAAGAAAACAAATGATGTACGAAATGGACACTTTACTGAGAACCGTATTTAAGCAGATCCGTTATGAAATTAACAGCCTGCTCGAAAACGAATTATCTCGGAATGAATTTCTTATTTTAAATCTGCTGCGTGAGCAAGGTGCAAAAAAAGTAACGGAATTCGCTTCCATTCTTGGAGTGTCAGCAAGTCATATTACCGCTGTGACTGACACACTCGTAGAAAAAGGCTGGATCACCCGTATCCGCTCAAAAGAGGACCGCCGCATCATCAAAATCCACTTAACCGATAAGGGTAAGGAAATTACTGAGCATTTTGAGAAAAAGAAAACGGAATACTTTATGGAGCGATTTGAATCATTTGATGACGAAGAACTAAAAACAATGATCAAATTATTTAAAAAGCTGGATAAAAGTCAAAAGGATTAAGCATAGATTTTAGCGTTCAGGACATGCTACGGATAAAAAGAGGTGGAATGAACCATGACAAGCCCTTACCTTTGTCCAAACTGTAAAACAAACAGAACGCGCTTTAATCTCATTGAGCAGCTTTCAGAACCTGTCAAGCTAGATCCAGCAACAGGAGCAGTTGTCGAAAGATACGAAGGAGAACAGCTGTCTCCTTTTCACTTGAGCTATCAAGGTCCTCAAATGAAAGTCCAGTGCGGCGTTTGTGGTTTAATTGAGGATGAAAAAACGTTCATTAAACTAGCTGAATATCATCAATATTCTTCTCCTTCTTAACATGCCGGCCTGACGGAATACGTCAGGCTTTTTTCTATGCTTCTTTTGCCTATACAGATCGTCTTTTTCATGCATACGCTACAAAAAACACCATTGCATGAGAAAGAAGGGATTGATGACATGCAGCAGCTCTTTTATCATGACTTTCCATATCGGCCATTCGCTGACACCTACGAGCATCTTCAAAGCAGCCCTTCATCAAAAGCCTTTATTCGATTATTTCACGCTGCACCAGATCTCAGTGAGCTCGCTGTTTATGTGAACCGGAAGCAGGTAATGAAACCAATGCCTTACAGCCATTTGACCGCTTATATGGAGTGGGATGAGGGAATGTATGAAATAGAAGTATTCAAACTGGCTACAAATGAGAGAATTCTTCATTCCCGCATTCGATTTAAGAGCGGCGAGGTCTACACATTATGTATCACAGGTGCCCGTGCTGGCTTTGCACTGCTGACTGAGCAGCAGGACACTTTGATCAAACAAGAAGACCTGTCAGCACTTGCATTTGTACAGCTGTCTCCGGACCTTCCTTCTATAGATATATATGAACGAGACCAAGGGATCCTATCGAAAGAACTTGATTATGTAAACAGTACCCACATTCATCATTTCTCCCCGAACAAATATCATTTTGAATTGAAAGCCGCCGGCACTCAAAGTGTACTGCTTGATATCCCAAAAGTTCATCTGCAAACAAAGCGTGCATACCTGATTCTGCTTCATGGTTTTGCTAACGGAGAACCTGAACTTATGGCAAAGGTGGTCTTGTCTCGGCAACTATAAAAAAGAGCCTTTCCTAAAATGGAAAAGGCTCCTTACGAGACATCTTCAGCTTTTTCTTGCTTTTGAAAATCAAAAGCAAGAATCATCGTGCCAAGAAATAATGCACAGTAGGCAATATTTAAGTAAAACTGATCGATATTTTCTGCTTTTAAAGCATTGGCAGCTGTTATGCCGAAGTACGCAGCAAATAAAAACGACAGTAAACTAAAATATTGATAGACTCGCTTCATGATAACACTCCTGACTCACACGTTCTATTGCTTTGGATGATAATATGAAAATTCAATTTCATCGTTCTGTAGATCAATTTTGTTTGCTTTCACATACATATCATTCGTCAGCGGCATTTCTGAAAGACGCACTTCAACCGTTTTTTGATCCGGTTTTACATGAACGAACTCTGGCAGCTCATAGAACTGACCCATGTAGCTTAAAACAAAACTAATCGGAATGCTCAATTGTCCAATTGAAAAGTCATCCACTTTCAAAAGCACATCACCATTATCTTCAACAGTTGGCGTAAATGAGACGTTTGCATCAATCGTTGAAGAGAAAGCTTTAATTGCGCCTGTTACTTTCACATCTTGATCGATTGCTACATGAAAGTCTGGCATATCATTTGATCCTTGATTTTTCAAATAATCATTCACAAAGCTGGTGAGTGATTCCTTTGAGCTGGATATATTAAAAGCATATTCGCTTTTCACTTCTTTGGTTGAAGCGGATTGACCGCCTGGCAGCAGCATCAAAATACCGCAGCCAATCACAATCAATAGATTGATTGCAAGTAAAATAAAAAATAAGCTTTTCCATTTTTTCATCTGTTTCACCCTATTCCTTCGGCAGTCCTTCTTTTTTCACTTCGGAGAATAAACGATTTGCCATAAGAGAGTACCCCTTTTGGTTTGGGTGGAAATCATCTTCTGCCAGTAATTTTTCATCAGAACCTTCTTCAAATAAATCTGCTACATTGATCATATCCGCATTGCCGTCTTTTTTGAGTTCCTTTTTGGCAGCGGCATTCCAGTCTTGAACGACTTCATCAATATCTCGCAGCTCAGACAAACTGAATTTAAAAGGATTGTACATGCTGACATACATGATTTTCGCATGGTCATTCTGTTCTCTCAGTTGAGCAAGAATGGTTTTAAAGCGCTCTTCAAAAGGACCCTGCTCTTTTTGAAAAGGAGCAAACGTCAAATTAAGCACATTTTGACGGACAACATGCATGAGATCATTCCCGCCGATCGTAAAGAAAATATAGTCAGCGTCTTTCAGTCCGTCCTGCACCTTTTTTTCTTTTAATCTTTTTAATAAATCTACTGTTCTACTGCCTTTAATGGCATAGTTTTTTAATGTGACAGACTGCACGCCGTCCACTGCTTCTATCTTGTCACGGGTTATGCCTGCATAGCCTTTTTTATCTTGATCTCCGATTCCTTCTGTTAAGGAATCTCCAACCGCTGCGATGGTAATATGTTCTTTTACTTTTGGTGTGTCTTCTAGTTTATCCTTTATGCCAGCCTCTTGCGCGGAACATGCAGAAAGAACAAAAGCTAGAGACATCACAATCAAAATCAAACGAGCCTTCAAACGATGATGTCCCTCCTTTTTCTGATTAAAAAAGTGTATCATGTTTTCGCCCATTTGAACATCCTTATGCTAGCTTCGGTTCAGCGTTTTGATGTCCTTGATGATATCATCATAAGGTGTGTTTTGCACGCCATCATAATTTTTCATCACTTTCCCATCTTGATTGACAAGAAAAAACAGGGACTGATGAATCACTTGGTCTTCATCTTCAGGTTTTTTTACAATGGTTTTAAAGCTTTTCATTGCGAATTTTTCAATTTCTGACTGTGAATACCCAGTGAGAAAATCCCAATTTTTAAAGGACAATGGATAGGCTTTTGCAAATTCCTTTAGCTTTTTCGGTGAATCGACCTCTGGGTCCACGCTAAAGGAAATGATATGCGCATCCAATTTTTCTTCTTTTAACCGTTTTTGCAGCTCTGTCATATGAGCAGTCATCGGCGGACAAATCGTTTCACAGCTTGTGAAAATAAAATCAGCTACCCATACTTTCCCCTTCAAATCATCCAATGACACCTTTTGGCCATCTTGATTTTCAAACTCAAACGGCTCTATTTGATAATTTAAAGCATCCTTGATTTGCCCATTTGAACATGAGACTAAAAGAAGCACGCTTATCATCATAAGCGCACCAAGTAAGGCTCCCCTTTTTCTATACATGATATGTCCATCCCCTTTTTCTATCAATCGGTATAAAAAGTAAAGCCTATTGCACCCTTTCCGGTATGACACGAAATAATCGGTGTTGTGTAGGCGATGTCAATCAGTGCTTCAGGTGTGTGATCAAGCAGCGCTTTTTTTAGCTTTTCAGCGAGTTCTAATGCATCTGCATGTGCGATCCCAATGGCTTGAACTGTTTTTCCCTTCACCGCCTGTACATACTGTTTTGTCAGATGGCGGACAAGCGCAGAGTAGCTTCTCACATTCGCTTCTGGCGTATATACCCCGTCTGTCAAGCTGGCAATTGGTTTGATGTGAAGAAGTGAGCCGATCAGCGCCTTTCCTCTTCCGATTCTGCCGCCTTTGACGAGATTCTCTAATGTATCGATCGTGACATATAGCTTTGTTTGAAGACGGATTTTATCTAATTCTGTGATAATATCTTCACGGCTTGCACCCTTTTTGGCTAGTTCTGCTGCTTTGATGACTTGAAATCCTAATCCATAGGAAATAAAATTCGAATCAATCACCGTGATATTTCCATCTACCATTTTCGAAGCGCTTTCAGCAGTTTGAACAGTACCGCTCATACCACCAGTTAAATGGATACTGATCACTTCGCTTCCATCTGCCGTCAGCTTTTCATATAATTCGACGAATTGACCGATCGCAGGTTGAGACGTTTTCGGCAGTTCCTCAGCGGCCTCCATTTTTTCAATAAATTCATCTGGCTGTATATTCACCCGGTCAATATAATCAACTCCGGAAATGGAGATATTGAGCGGAATCACGTGAATGGAAAGATCATTGATTTTTTCTTGCGGAAGGTCCACAGTTGAATCTGTTACAATTTTAATTTGTTTCACTATCGTCTCATCCTTGCTGTCTTAGTCTTTACTTATGATATTACCTTATTTCCTGCACACTTGAAAACAACTGACCTAACGTTTTTGAAATTGTCACATTTTCTTCTTGTCAAGAAAAAAATCCTTGCCAAACTGAGCAGCGGCCACTTCAAAATGGCTGCTTACCCCTTTGACAAAGATTCCTGCTTACGCATTGTGTTTCAGTGTAGGCTCCTGATAGATCTGTTCATATGTGCTCCACTTGACGTTACGTTTCACATCCTCTCTGAAAGAGTACACAGTTCTCTTTCCTTTAGATACATAGACTTTTTTCAAGAAAGCTTCAAGTCTAAAGGTGAGCATGAAACGATACGTCTCATCTCCCTTTAGAACAGGGACTTCTGTTACCTTGATCTGAGCTCCATCCATCCGTCTAAAACATATTGTTTTGAGCAGCACAAACGATCAATCCTCTTTTCCAATTATCTGTTAAGCCTAAATAAATAGGTGGAATAAATCTTGATCTTTATTCACTTCAACATAGTGAAAGCCTTTTCTATCCATCCGCTCAATCAGCGCTGCATAGTCATCTCTTTCTTTCAATTCGATGCCGACTAGCGCAGGACCTTTGCTTCGGTTATTCTTTTTCGTATATTCAAAGCGTGAGATATCGTCATTTGGCCCTAACACTTCATCTAAAAATTCACGAAGCGCTCCTGCTCTTTGCGGAAAATTGACAATAAAGTAATGTTGAAGCCCTTCATAGATCATCGAGCGTTCTTTGATTTCCTGCATTCTGCCGATGTCATTATTTCCTCCACTGACAATACAGACAACATTTTTCCCTTTGATCTCCTCGCGATGAGCATCTAATGCTGCGATTGGCAATGCGCCTGCCGGTTCTGCTACAATCGCACATTGATTATACAGCTCTAAAATCGTTGTACACACTTTCCCTTCGGGTACAAGACTGATTTTATCGACAACAGACTGAAGCGATGTAAACGTCTTTTCGCCAATCCGCTGAACCGCTGCTCCGTCTACAAACTTATCAATCGAATCAAGTGTCACAACCTCGCCCTTCTCATGCGAGGCATGCAGTGAAGCTGCGCCAAGCGGTTCGACTGCAATGATTTCGGTTTCTGGTGAGATATTTTTGATATATGTACCAACACCAGATAACAGACCTCCACCTCCGACACTTGCAAATAAAAAGTGAGGCTCCACTTCGATATCATTTAAGATTTCGACAGCAGTCGTTCCTTGTCCTGCCATCACATCCAGATCATCAAACGGATGGATAAATTCGCGCTTCTCTTCATCTCCGCATTTTACGGCTTCATGATACGAATCATCAAACGTATCTCCGGTTAAGATAATTTCAACATATTCTTTTCCGAACAGCTCCACTTGTGATACTTTTTGCCTTGGCGTCGTAGCAGGCATAAAGATTTTCCCGTGGATGCCTAAATATTTACAAGAATAGGCAACACCCTGTGCGTGATTTCCTGCACTTGCACAGACAATGCCATTTTCTAGTTTATCTTTTGGAAGCTGGCTCATTTTATTAAAAGCGCCTCTTAATTTAAAGGAACGAACTACTTGAAGATCCTCTCTTTTTAAGTAGACATTACATTCATATCGTTCAGAAAGTCGCTCATTTTTTTGAAGTGGTGTATGAATGACTACATCCTTCAAATTTTGATGGGCTTTTAAGATGTCTTTCACTTGAATTAGCGTATTTTCTTTGAGCAACGGTTTCATGTACAAGATCCTTTCTCTTTAACCTTATTTAATTTGTCATTATAACATGAATATTCAAAAAATAAACCAATAGATCATGGATCCATCATAAATTTTATAAACTTTTTCGTTTTCCTGTACATTTGTTTTAATTGGGTGTTACAATTGAACCAATTAGAACCACAAAGAAAGGAATCACCCAATGGCCACTCAATCATTCGCATCTATCTATGGTGATCATCAAGATATCAAGCATGCAATTCATCTGGCAAAACAATTTTCGAAAAACGAACAGCCGGTCTTGATAACAGGAGACATCGGCACAGGCAAAACGCTATTCGCCCAAGAAATGGCGAACGTATCTGTTCCACACGCATCACTGACACACATGTATTGCCCCATCTTGAATGAAGAAACCTTACAGAAAGCCTTCATAGAAAAAAACAATCAAATTCTTTATTTAGATGAAATCGGTGCATTAAGTATTTCTATGCAGCACCAGGTCATTCACTT
The DNA here is from genome assembly GCF_038629965.1 of Bacillus sp. FSL L8-0654. Classification (NCBI taxonomy): domain Bacteria; kingdom Bacillati; phylum Bacillota; class Bacilli; order Caryophanales; family Bacillaceae; genus Bacillus; species Bacillus sp. FSL L8-0654. The sequence continues at coordinate 1,954,315 of NZ_CP152026.1, forward strand.
TCTAGAAACGTCACCTGCAACAAAAGTAATCGCTTCTTCGTCTTTATCAATAGAGGCACTCAGGGTTTCTTCTACCTTTTTACCCGAGCTGTTTTATCGTCTGAATGTTCTTCATTTGGCCCTTCCAGCTTTAGCCGAACGAAAAACAGATATTCCTGTGTTAACAAATGCTTTCTTTCAAAAGCTGAACATGGCACCTGATATTGATCCAAGTGTTTGGGAAGCCTTGCAGCAGTATCCATTTGAAGGAAATGTCCAAGAACTCAAAAATATTGTTCATTACGCTGCGTCCATACTCGAGGGCCACACGGTATTTTTACATCATTTACCGCCCTTTGTGTTAGCACCTCTTCCCTCAGCCGTGAAAGGTAAAAAGGAAGAACACCAGCTTACACTAATGGAAAAACAAGAATTTGTTTTCTTGCTGGAAGCCATTAAATCTCTCAATGAAAAAGGAGAAGCAGCCAGCAGGCGCATCTTATCTGAATTAAGCAAACAAGGAGATATCCCGCTGACCCCTCAGCAGGTGCGAAACCGCTTAGATGATCTTGAGAAAAAAGCATACGTGACGAAAGGAAAAGGCAGGGCCGGAACGAAGATTACACTTGAAGGTCTTTCATTCCTGAAGTCGCTTGATGGTTATATACCGGTTCAATAAAAGGAGGACATCCATTGTTTACTGTAAAAGAAGAAATTGCAAACGCCATTACACATGGCATTGGTGTTATTTTATCCATCCCAGCCATTGTGTTTCTCGTCTTATTCGCTGTTCAATACGGCACTGTCACAGACATTATCAGCTTTTCGATATTTGGTGCATCCATGCTGCTGCTTTATTTAAGCTCAACCCTGCTTCATAGCATTCGGCACAAAAAAACAAAAGATATTTTTGAAATCCTCGACCACTCGGCTATTTATGTATTGATTGCTGGTACATATACACCCTTTTTACTTGGACCACTAAAAGGTGCACTCGGCTATACGCTCCTTGCCATTGTATGGGCGCTTGCTGCTGGTGGGATTGTCTTTAAAATCTTTTTCGTCAAACGCTTTATTATCGTATCTACCCTTGTCTATTTATTAATGGGCTGGATGATCATCATCGCCATCAAACCGCTTTATATCCAATTAACAGGTGCAGGATTTGGCCTCTTACTGTTAGGCGGCATATTATATTCAGTCGGAACCATCTTTTATATTTGGCGGAAAATTCCCTATCATCATGCGATTTGGCACAGCTTTGTTCTTGGCGGCAGCGCATCGATGTTCTTCTGTATTTTATTCTATTGCGTAAACATTCCTGCTGCATAGAATGAAAAAACCAGCATCCACTATTCGGATGCTGGTTTTTTCTATGCACGTTTTTGTGCGTAATCACTGATCATGACAGGAGCTTTAATATGAATATCGACATTAACAGGACGCAGTCTTTTCACGATCTTCCCAGTTAAAAGACGATCCGTTCCGCTAGTTTCAATTGGTACAAGCGGACAATCGTATTCTTCAGCAAGCGCCTCTGCAATATGACGATACGCTTCTGAAAGCAATAGACTCTGCCCAGACACGATTCTTTCCTTTGCTTCTTCTAATAAGACCTCATCCGTTTGATTCTGATGGATAACCGCCATTTTTTTGAGCCATTGTTTTAAAATCGGATACCGAAAGAGCTTCGGCTTTGCCATGAAAGCAAATGGCTTCTCAAGGTGGCCGATCAATAATGTCGTTGTGACTGGATTCAGCTCTTTTGTGACATAAATAACCGGGCCATCTGGCAGCTTCTTTTGCTGATGAATGGTCATGACTGATCCTGATTGATCAATACATCCCCGGGAAAACCTTTTTACATGCTCATGAATGAGATGCATTCGTTTCGTATAGGAAATGCGTGGATCCGTTAATTCATGATCGTACAAATGCCTCATACTTTTTAAAAAGGATACAACAACATAAATCGTTAAAAACCAATAACGAAACAACCGTACTCCTCCTACTCACTTATCCTTTTTTGTCATATACGACAAATTCATAATTGTAGGGGTTCTTTTCGTCACGATGGCCTTTTTCGCGTGATACAATCGTCCATTCATCTTCATTGTAATACGGGAAATAGCGGTCTCCTTCAAACGCATGGTGAATGTGCGTGATATAGAGACGATCAGCATATGGCATCATTTCTTCATACAGCTTAGACCCGCCAATGATAAATAGCTCTGTCTCGCTTCCCCCAATTGCCAAAATATCAGCAATTGAATGAACAACCTCGCATCCTTCTGCTTTAAAAGAAGAACTTGTGGTCAGCACAATATTTCGGCGGTTAGGCAGCGCTCGTCCAATGGATTCAAAGGTTTTTCTGCCCATGACAATCGTGTGACCGCCTGTGACTTTTTTAAAATACGCTAAATCTGCTGGTAAATGCCAAGGCATTTGATTATCTAGACCAATGACTCTGTCTTCTCCTGTCGCCGCAATCATGGAAATCATACACTGACTTCTCCTTTTATATGCGGATGCGGATCATAGTTCTCAAGCACAAAATCATCAAACGTAAAATCAAAAATGCTCTTTACATCTCTTGTAATACGAAGCGTAGGAAGCGTGCGTTCCTCGCGCTCTAGCTGCATTTTCACCTGTGGAAGATGATTTTGATAAATATGAGCATCTCCGAGTGTGTGAATAAACTCTCCTGGCTCAAGATTTGTGACTTTGGCAATCATCATCGTTAGAAGGGCATATGAAGCAATATTAAATGGCACGCCTAAAAAGATATCTGCCGATCTTTGATATAGCTGGCAGGAAAGCTTCCCGTTTGATACGTAAAATTGAAATAGACAATGACAAGGAGGCAGCGCCATTTGATCAATTTCCCCCGGGTTCCAAGCGCTGACGATCAGTCGTCTTGAATTCGGGTTGTGCTCAATATCATGAATCAGCTTTGTGATCTGATCCACTGTCTCGCCGTCTCCGCTCGCCCATGATCTCCACTGTGCACCGTATACACGGCCCAGCTCTCCATTTTCATCTGCCCATTCGTTCCAAATGCGGACACCATTTTCTTGAAGATATTTGACATTTGTATCACCTTTTAAAAACCAAAGCAACTCATGAATGATCGATTTCAGGTGTAATTTCTTTGTGGTTAAAAGAGGAAATCCTTCCTGTAAATCAAATCTCATCTGGTAACCGAACGTGCTGATTGTACCTGTACCCGTTCTGTCACCTTTTTCATCCCCGTGCTGTAATACATGACGGCATAACTCTTTGTATTGTTTCATTTTTTTCATCCTTTATTTATGTTCTTGTTGTAGTTTACCTTATTTCGGCTTTTCTTGAAACCAAAAAAACATGCCTGCATGATGAGCAGACATGTTTTTCTTTTTATGCTTGATTCACTCGTTCCTGCTCTTCATCCTTAATATCTTGGTGTGAGTGAGCAATGCGGCTTGCAGCTGCTGCGGCAAGTGCAGCGACTAGGTCATCAAGGAAAGTATGCACTTCACCTGGACGGCCTTCATCTAATTCACGAATAATACCAAATTTCTCTTTATCTAAATAACCGAAGTTGGTCAAACCGATTGATCCATATACATTGACAATGGAAAGCGGAATAATCTCATCAATTCCATATAGCGGCTCATCTGTTTCAACTAAGTGCTGTAAAGGTTCTGGCAAGAGCTTTTTTTCTGCCAGCTGATCAAGGGCAAGTCCTGTTAAAACTGCATGGACAATTTCTCTTTTATTCAGCACTTTTTCAACATTTTCAATACAGACACTAAGTGGAAGGTTTGGATGATATTTTTCTTGGAGCTTCAGCACAATGTGTGCGATATCTTCAATTTTCACTCCGCGATCATTTAACATTTGTTTTGTAATCTGCACCATTTCGTTCATTGTATATTTTTTCAATTGGCATGACATCTCCTTCTAGTGGCTCATCCAGCTCGGCGGGGTGTTTTTGTCCCAGTAAATATTACCGAGTTCGTGATGCGTCTGGAATCCATCTTCTGCTGTATGGTAATGAAAGTTAAACCAATATCCGCTGTGAGGCGGCTGATCTCTTCTGACATGAAAACGGAGCAAATCTTCTCCGGTCTTGCGGTTGTAAATGTGGAAGATTTTTTCGCCATTTCCGCTTGAAGGCTGATCAGTTAAAACAACATCTTGAAATTTTTCGTCATCTTTGAAATTTGTTAAATAGTCAGTTAACACTTGTTCAATCTTCGGCTGAATCTCTTCTCTGTACTCGTCCTCAATGACAGGTGTGATTTTACGGCCAAATTTGAGAAAGGATTGATTTTCTGCACTTGACAGCACCTCTTGCTTATATTGCTCAAAGGGATCTAACTGTTCTTTGCTTTCCTCTTGCGTTAGTTCCCAGCTGCGCATTTCATCTGATGTATCATAAACAGCTGTATAAGGCGTTTTATCAGATGAAGAAAGTTCAGAGGGCTTGTCTGTCATCAAAGCCGACGGAGGAGAGACTAAACCAAAAGTTGCAATTGTAAAGAGCGCAACAAGCGTTTTTCTCATCCACATCTTCATGATATCTAATTCCTTCCATAAGTTATCATACTGCTATTCTAGCATATAATGAATTTTCAGTCATTCAATTTGGTCACCGATTTGAGACTTTCTTTTTCATAATAAAACGTTTACAATGGCAGTAATGACGACTAAAATTTGGGAGGAATGGGTATGCTTGAAGGGTTTTTTATTACGGCTTCCTTGCTGACATTATTTTATTTTGTCTATATGGAGATTACAGATTAAAAGCCCTGAATAAGGGCTTTTTTAGATGATTGACAAGGAATTAAAAAGAATTGTCTGCACACCTGAACCTTTAGCGAGGGCTTTTTTCTTTCTCAATATATCCATAATGAAATTGGGCTGTTTTTCGTTTTAAAACGTGAAATTGATAGGATTCTGCTAGAAATCGGGTGCTTTTCCAATGATCTTTTAAAACCACTCTTTTTCTCGCCACTCTCAGCGCTTCTTGGACGGCTGTTTCGTGGTCAAAGTGGTGCTCTGCCGCATGACGGAGCGGTGCGATACTTGAAGATTCTTGAATCGTCTCCTCAAACATCGGGTCAAAATAGACGACATCAAATGATTCATCAGAGAGCTTTTTTAGCTGCTCGATACTGTCTCCACTTACAACAGATATCCGGTTCATCGCTTCATCTGCCTCTCTTACCCCTGTCTCCCATGTGTTTAATCCTTCTCGCACTAGCAATGCTGTCATCGGATTCTTTTCGATACCGACGACCCTTCCATTCGCACCTACTCGCAGGCTTGCTGTAATGGCATCTGATCCTAGGCCAAGCGTACAATCTAAAAAGGAATCGCCCGGCTGAAGCTGCGTGGCTTCGATTAAAGGATCCTTTTCCCCGCGCATGAGCCGCTTCACCCTGAACATCGCTGAGCTTGGATGGAAGAAAAACTTTTCACCATTTGGCTGATACCATTCAAATCTTTCTTTCCCCACAACAAGGACATCTCCTCGTTTCATCGCAAGCTGCTTGACGGATTGTTTGCGCCTTTCTACATACTCACCATGTAAATCCTCTGCAAGGGCTTTTGCTGTTTCAATTGTTTGTTCATTTGCTCTAAAGCTTGTTGTGATAAGCATGCGGTTCCTCCATCATGATCAAGAAAAAATGCCCTGACTTGATCACAGGACATTTCAACATGTGTATTAGCAATGTTTTTCAAATGCAGATAAGACGTTGTTCATGATGTCTTCCATTTCATGACCTTCAATCTCGTCACGCGGAATAAAATGAACGAGTTCATTTCCTTTTAAAAGTGCCATAGATGGAGACGATGGCTCTTCGCCTGTGAAGTATTCTCTCATTTTTGCCGTTGCTTCCCTGTCCTGACCAGCAAAAACTGTGACAATTCGATCTGGAGTTTTTTCTGCCTTCATCACAGCTTGAGTAGCAGCTGGGCGTGCTAAGCCGGCAGCGCACCCGCATACAGAATTAACAACTACAAATGTCGTTCCTTCTGCTTCTTGCATCGTTTGTTCTACTTCTTCTTCCGTTGTTAGTTCTTGAAATCCTGCACTTGTCAGCTCTTGACGCATCGGTACAACGAGCTGGCGCATGTATTCTTCATATGCCATTGACATAAAAAAGCCCCCTCTATAATCCTTATGTTGTGAATAAAGGATACTATAGAGAGAGCCAATTTTCAAATGTTCGATATCAGATTAAATTTTCATGATTCCGCCTGTATTGGCTGATGTCACAAGTTTTGAATATCTAGCAAGATAACCCGTTTTTACTTTTGGCTCAAAGCCTTTCCAGTTTGCTTTTCTTCTTTCCCATTCTTCCTCTGGAACATCTACGCTTAAAATGCGCTGTTCGATATCGACAACGACATGGTCACCATTTTCAACAAATGCAAGCGGGCCGCCCTCAGCTGCCTCTGGAGAGACGTGCCCAATAGACAATCCGCGAGAAGCGCCGGAAAAACGTCCGTCTGTAATTAAAGCAACCTTTGGTCCAAGTCCCATGCCGACGATTTGTGAAGTAGGTGCAAGCATTTCAGGCATGCCAGGTCCGCCTTTAGGTCCTTCGTAGCGAATGATGACAACATGTCCTGCTTCTACTTTTCTATTAATGATACCTTCAAGGGCTTCTTCCTGGGATTCAAATACGATCGCAGGCCCCTCGTGGCGTGTGATCCCGTCTTGTACCCCGCCCGTTTTAATGATGGCTCCATCTGGCGCAAGGTTTCCAAATAAAACGGCTAAGCCGCCTTTTTCAGTAAATGGCTTGTCAATTGGATAAATGACGTTATAATCTTTTACCTCATGCCCCGCAATGTTCTCGCCAAGCGTTTTCGCAGTGACAGTCATTGTATCTAAATGAAGAGCTCCTTCTTTTTTAGACAATTCATTTAGTGCCGCTGTAACACCGCCTGCTTCATGTAAATCCTCAATATAAACGTCTGAAGCTGGAGCAAGTTTTGATAAATGAGGCACACGTTCTGCTACTTCATTGATACGTTCAAGTGAATATTCAACACCTGCTTCATTCGCAATTGCCAATGTGTGAAGAACGGTATTGGTTGAACCACCAAGTGCCATATCTAATGCAAATGCATTATCAATTGCTTTTTCAGTGACAATATCCCGTGGTTTAATATCTTTTTTGATGAGCTCCATGAGTTGTTTTGCAGACTTCTTCGCAAATTCTCTTCGTTCTGGTGATGTCGCCAAAATCGTTCCATTTCCAGGAAGAGCGATCCCGAGTGCTTCCGCTAAACAGTTCATTGAGTTAGCTGTAAACATACCTGAACAAGATCCGCAGGTTGGACAGCCAAACTGCTCTAATTCATTTAATTCCTCTTCATTGATTTTACCTGACTGGTATGCACCAACGCCTTCAAACACAGAAGAAAGAGAAATTTTTCTGCCGTCACTTGTTCTACCCGCTTCCATCGGTCCCCCGCTCACAAAGACAGTCGGGATATTCACGCGCATCGCTGCCATCATCATTCCTGGTGTGATTTTATCGCAGTTAGGAATACAAACCATTCCATCAAACCAATGAGCAGATACAACGGTTTCTACAGAGTCCGCAATGATTTCACGGCTTGGCAATGAATATCTCATCCCGATATGACCCATGGCAATTCCATCATCGACGCCAATCGTATTGAATTCAAATGGCACTCCGCCAGCTTCACGAATGGCTTCCTTCACAATCTTCCCGAATTCCTGAAGATGGACATGTCCTGGGACAATATCAATATAGGAATTACATACGGCAATAAATGGCTTGCCGAAATCCTCATCCTTTACCCCCGCCGCTCTTAGTAAGCTTCGGTGAGGTGCTCTGTCGATTCCTTGTTTAATCATGTTACTGCGTAGTTCTGCCATCTGTTTAAAAAGCCTCCTATACTACAAGTCTTGTTGACTGCATGATTTTGAGTTGATTTTATTTTACAAATTTTCTGTTTATTTAGCCACCTATGAATGACCGATGACTAACATGGCTGCTGAAGCAAGCGCTCAGCAAGGTTCGTGTCATAAAATCTGACCTCCAATATTCTATATTGGTACTACTATATAGAGTTTTTTCGCATATTTCAACAATATTCAAAATAATTTTTCTAAAAAAATTTTTCTGTCTATCATTTTTAGAAAAACAAGCTGCTTTTCATTGGCAGCTTGTTCATCTTTCTCATCATTCTGATGCATTCTTTCTACTTTCTGTCATTTGCTTCCATACAGAGCCTTTTGCTTCTTCTCCATGCTCAATGCGCTCAATCGCCATTTTCACTTGAAGACTGACTTCAAACTCAGGGTCTTGCTCTGCTTCTTTTAATGCTTCAAGTGCCGTTTCGTCCCCTTCTTCATAAAGAAACATAGCTGCACGCCAGCGGACGAGCTTACTCGGGTCCTTTAATGCTGCGATCATGGCTTCGCTAGCACTCGGGTCACCAAGGTCAGAAATACAGTCACCAGCCGTTCTGCGGACCGTCACTGTTTTGTCTTCGAGCCCTTTATATAAAATAGGCAGAATGGCAGGATCTTCAATCATGCCAGCATTCACAACGGCTTGTCTGCGAATAGACGTTTTGGGATCCTCCATTGCTTTCATTAAAACAGGTATATCCTTTAGCTCTGGCTGCATTTGCTCTAAATGGGCAAAACGTTTTTTCCAATCTTCCTCTTGCAGCATGTCTTCTGTTACATCATATGCCTTTCGGTTCACCTGTCTATCTACAGCTTCCTGCCCTTCTTTCACTGCCTCTGTTAAGCGGGCTAAACGCTCATCATCATAGGCTGCTTGCAGCTCCTCTGTGACTTCCTGACCGATATCAGCAAATTCTCCAAAACGAACGCCGTGTTCTTTCCACACACGTTCAAACACGACATTGTCTGAGCTGCTTCTAAGCTTTAAAATGGCTGCTTGAAAACGTTCAGGCATGCCAAACCGCTCTTCTCTTTCACCGTCTGACAGTTTGACCTGCATTGGAATCCCATTAAACATTTGGACAAACACTTTCACTTCACCAAATGTGTCATCGCCTGACTGCGATCCTTCCTGAAGACCTTCTGTTTCTTGTCCAAAGGCTTCTCTAACCTGTTGTAAAATACCCTGCCAGTCAAACTTTGCATTTCGCTCAACCGCTAAGAAATCTGCAACATGATAAACCCCTTTTACACCTTCAATGCTTAAAATACGCTTGATCATTTCTGGCGCTTCGTCTTTTTGATCCTTTTTGTAGTTGTTGCTTTTACCGCCAGCAAGTGCTTCTGTCAAAATCACCTTCATGGTATTCGGACTTGGCGTTGGTTCAATAGCTGTTATTTTCATTGATATATCCTCCTTACACACATAAAGACCCTACTCATCTGTAAGGCCGCATTCTTCTTTCCACTTCTTGATAAATAAACTCATCAATTCATGCCGCTCATCAGCAAGCTGCTTTCCTGCATGAGTGTTCATCAAGTCTTTTAATTTGAGCAGTTTTTCTTCCATATGCTTTAGCACAGAGCCCTGCTGCATGTCCTCTGTATAATGGGGCTCACCTGTTGCGCCAGCATACGTAAACACTCTAGCGATACCGCTTGCTCCTATCGCATCCAGCCTATCGGCATCTTGAACAATGGCCCCCTCTAACGTCATTGGCTTAAACTGCTTATGCCGATGACGAAAAGACATCGTTGTAATGATGTCCATGATATAGCGGACATCCCGCGTGTCCAATTCCCACAAAAGGAGCTGGTTCACAAGTTGCTTTTCAGTGACCTTCCATTCACTTGACAGCTTTTCATCAATGACATCATGTACAATCGCTGCCATCTCGATGATAAATAGAGAGCCGCCTTCCTGATTTGCAATACGGACGGCAAGCTGGCGCACACGAGCAACATGAGCCGCATCGTGTCCAGTCGGTTCATCCTTCAGCCTGTCTGAAACAAAGGAGGCAGCTGCCTCCAATTGTTTTCGCTGCATGACTGTCAGCATCTTATTTGTTGAGCAGAGCGATGATTGAGCTTTCTAATTCTTTTGGTGGTGTTTTCGGCGAGAATCGTTCAATAACTTCTCCGTCTTGGTCCACGATAAATTTTGTGAAATTCCATTTCACTGTTTTTGTCCCAAGCACACCTTTCGCTTGACTTGTTAAATGCTTGAACAGCGGGTGCGCCTCTTCGCCATTGACATCTACTTTCGCAAACATAGGGAAGGTCACTCCATAATTCAAAGAACAGAATTCTTGAATGGCTTCTTCTCCTTCTGGCTCTTGGTTCATAAATTGGTTACATGGAAATCCTAAAATTTCAAGGCCCTTTTCATGATATTGATCATATAGCTCTTGTAATTGTTTAAATTGAGGAGTCAGTCCACATTTACTAGCTGTGTTTACAATAATGAGCACTTTTCCTTTGTAGTCTGCCATCGATTTTTCCTGACCGTTAATGGTCTTGACCTGAATATCATAAATTGACATCTCATAGCCTCCTAGGATTCACTTTTTCTTATCGTAACATGCTTCTTTTAGAAAATCGCTTTTTATGCTCCCGTTTAAAAGAGTCCTGTCACACTGCCGTCTTCTAATAAATCCATTTCAAGAGCCGCAGGTTTTTTAGGCAATCCAGGCATTGTTAAAATGCTTCCAGTTAAGGCCACAATAAACCCTGCTCCTACAGATGGCTTTAACTCTCGAATCGTAATGGTAAAGCCTTTAGGTCTGCCGATTAAAGCTGGATCATCCGAAAGAGAATATTGTGTTTTTGCCATACAAACCGGTAAATGAGCCCAGCCGTTTTCCTCAATGGCTGCCAGCTGCTTTCTCGCTTTGGATGTGAGCGTGACCCCATCTGCCCCGTATACCACTTTGGCTACTTTAGATAATTTTTCTTCAATGGAATCATTCTCTTCATACAAATAGGTAAAGTTGTTCTTTTTCTTTTCAATGAGTGCCGCTAGTTCCTCGGCAAGAGCTGTCCCGCCTTCGCCTCCTTCTTCCCATACATTCACGGCTTTGACTGGATGGCCATGTTTGCCGCACCAATCTTCTATCGCTTGAATCTCTTCTTTTGTATCCGTAATAAACCGGTTTACCGCGACGATATATGGAAGACCAAAAGCTTTTACGGTTTCGATATGCTTTTCTAAATTATGTATACCTTCTAATACGGCGTGTGCATTCTCTTCTTTAAGTTCGGTTTTCTTCATTCCACCATGCATCTTTAATGCTCTCACTGTTGCCACAATGACAACTGCGCCAGGTTTGAAATCACCAGCTCTTGTTTTAATATGAAGGAACTTTTCTGCTCCAAGATCTGCTCCAAATCCAGCTTCTGTTACGACATAATCAGCTAATTTTGCTGCCATTTTGGTTGCAATTAAACTATTGCATCCATGTGCAATATTGGCAAAAGGACCGCCATGGACAAGGGCTGGGGTTCCTTCAATCGTTTGAACAAGGTTCGGTTTGAGTGCGTCTTTTAAAAGTAACGTCAGAACACCTTCATATCCAAGTGCTCCCACTGTGACTGGCTCACCTTCTTGATTATAGGCAACAACAATAGAAGAAAGACGTTTTTTTAAGTCGTTTAAGTCGTCTGCTAAACAAAGGATCGCCATCATTTCGGAAGCCACTGTAATGTCAAATCCGTCTTCTCTAGGATACCCATTTAACTGACCGCCAAGTCCAACAACGACCTGTCTTAATGCACGATCGTTTAAATCAAGCACCCGCTTCCACACAATGCGGCGCGTGTCGATGCCGAGTTCATTTCCGTGATGGATATGGTTATCAATAAATGCAGATAAGGCGTTATGTGCAGATGTAATGGCATGAAAATCTCCAGTGAAGTGAAGATTGATTTCTTCCATTGGCAGCACCTGTGAATATCCCCCGCCCGCTGCACCACCTTTAATTCCCATTGTAGGACCTAATGATGGCTCACGCATCGCAATGATCGCTTTTTTGCCAATTTTTTCGAAGGCTTGACCAAGGCCGACAGTTACGGTGGATTTCCCCTCACCTGCTGGCGTAGGGTTGATCGAAGTGACAAGAATCACGTGCCCTTCTTTTTGTTCCTTTAAACGGTCAAAAATAGTCAAAGATATTTTCGCTTTTGTGAAACCATAGCATTCTAATTCTTCGTCATGTATTTGCAGCTTTGCTGCGATGTCTTGAATTGGTCTCAGTGTAGCCTTTTGGGCAATGTCAATATCTGATAAATGCTTTGTGATCATAACAAAATGGCCTCCTTTTTTTACAGAAACAGCATTCTTTTTTGCTCTATTTTTCATTGTAACATAATTGAAACATTGAAATATCGCCAGAAAGTTCCTATAATGAAGTGAAATTAGCTTTGGTTCAGGGGGTGGCGAGTTGCCTATTAACATACCAGTTCATCTGCCGGCAAAACAAATACTAGAGAGCGAAAATATTTTCGTCATGGATGAGACAAGGGCATTCAAGCAAGATATCCGTCCTTTGAATATCGTGATCTTAAATTTAATGCCAAAAAAAATACAAACTGAAACGCAGCTGCTGAGAATGCTCGGAAATTCTCCTTTGCAAGTGTACTTCACGTTTTTGATTCCAAGTACACATACACCGAAGAATACGTCGAGAGAGCATCTAGATGAATTTTATACGACCTTTGAATCGATCCGCCATAAAAAATTTGATGGAATGATCATCACTGGCGCACCAATTGAGCACTTACCTTTTGAAGAAGTTTCTTATTGGAAAGAGCTGCAGGATATTTTAGACTGGAGTAAAACCAATGTGACATCTACCCTTCATATTTGCTGGGGTGCACAGGCAGGTTTATATCATCATTACGGAATTGAAAAAATTAAGCTTCCTGAGAAAAAATTTGGTGTATTTGAGCATCTTGTGAAAGAGAAAAAAGAAAGATTAGTCAGAGGTTTTGATGAAGTATACTATGTCCCACATTCTAGGCATACAGATATTAATACAGAACAATTAAAAAACACGCCGAATTTGAAGGTTTTGAGTATGTCTGAAGAAGCGGGTGTTTGTTTAATTGTTTCAGATGATGATAAACAAGTATTTTTAACTGGACATCCTGAATATGATACAGACACATTGATGCAGGAATATGAAAGAGATTTGTTGAAACATGATAAAGTCCAAAAACCTGTCCACTATTTTATAGAAGATGGCGACACATTAGTCCCAGTAAATCGCTGGAAAGCCCATGCCACTTTATTGTTTATGAATTGGCTTAATTATTATGTTTATCAAGAGACACCATACGTTTGGGAATAAAATAGACTGTCGTCTGATGATAAATCGTCAAAATGTGTTAAAATACAAATGGCTCTGTCTTCCATTATCAATTGAATCTGTTTGTTTTTTAAAATTAGTTTAATTCTTTCGTAACGAATGATATGCTCTAACTGTTTATATGTTATCTTTATGTATATGTAGACCTATGAGATTAATAGTTTTCGTACGAAGTTTTGTTGTTGTTGATTACATTTGAGGTGAATATTCTTGAATACCAATAAAAAAATATTAATCTTGACCGCAAATTATGGAAATGGACATATGCAGGTGGCAAAAACACTGTATGATGAATGCAAATCCCAAGGGTTTGAACATGTTGTAGTTTCTAATTTGTATCAAGAATCGAATCCCATTGTGTCAGAAGTGACTCAATATTTATACCTGAAGAGCTTTTCCATTGGGAAACAATTTTATCGCTTGTTTTATTACGGTGTAGATAAAATTTACAATAAACGCAAATTTAACATTTATTTAAAGATGGGAAATAAGCGTCTCGATGAATTAATTCAGTTACACAATCCGGACATCATCATTATTACATTCCCGATGATTGTTGTACCAGAATACCGAAACAAAACCGGTAAAGTGATTCCGACTTTTAATGTCATGACAGATTTTTGTCTCCATAAGATTTGGGTACATGAAAACATCGACCGATACTATGTTGCAACCGATTATGTGAAACAAAAATTAGTGGAAATCGGCACACATCCAAGCGATGTCAAGGTGACAGGTATTCCTATTAGACCACAGTTTGAAGCAGACGTGCCACAATCGATGATCTATAAGAAATATGGATTATCATCAGATAAAAAAGTTCTTCTCATCATGGCCGGTGCTCACGGTGTACTAAAAAATGTGAAGGAATTATGTGAGGCGCTGCTTCTCGACAGTGAAGTACAAATTGTTGTTGTATGCGGAAAGAACGCCGCGCTGAAACAATCGCTTAGCGTTCTTGAACAAGCACACCCAGATCAATTGAAGGCGCTTGGATATGTGGAACAAATTGATGAATTGTTCAGAGTAACAGATTGTATGATTACAAAACCAGGCGGCATTACTTTAACAGAAGCAACTGCAATCGGTGTCCCGGTCATTCTTTATAAGCCTGTCCCTGGACAAGAAAAGGAAAATGCTCTTTTCTTTGAGGATTATGGCGCTGCCATTGTCATTAACCGACATGAAGACATTTTAGAATCTGTGACCAACTTGCTGCAGGACGAAGAAAAATTAGAAACAATGAAACAAAACATGAAAAAACTGCACTTAAAACAATCTTCTCAAACCATTTTGGAGGATATCGTTGAGCAGTCAGATCTCATCATGAATAACAAAACATATGCTCGCGCATTATCATAAAAAGGTGTCCGTCAATGACGGACACCTTTTTCCTCACCCTTGATTTCCATTTGTTGTGTATACTTCTTCAAACGGCTGAACGACAACAAAGCCGCTTCCGGTAAACTTCATTTGAATGGACTCTCCGCTTCCCCTGCCAATAAACGTTTTAAAGGAAACATCTGTCACAAATTCAGTTTTTAAATCTCCTGACCACGCAACAGTCGCATTCGGATCTGTATAAACAGAATCACCCGGCTGAACAATGAGTGTCAGCGGCTCATAATGACTTGTGATTGCAACTAAGCCCGCCCCTTCTAATTTGACATTAAATAATCCACCTGCAAGCATACCAGACACTTTTTTCATCAATTTGATATCCCAGCGGACAGATGGTTCAAACGCAAGCAGGTCGTTTCCATTCACAAAAATGGATTCTCCTTGAGCCAAACGAAGAATCGAGATTTTTTTACCTTGATCTGCCACATATAATTTCCCATCACCTGTCGCCTTCATTAGTGAGGTGCCTTCTCCTGAAAGCATTTTTTTGAACATCTTGGAGACGCCGTGCTCAAAAACACCTTCCCGTTCAAATTTGATTTTCCCTCGATAGGAAACCATGGAACCCGTTTTTGCCCAAATCGTGTCAGTCAAATTAATTTCTAAAAGTCGTGGTGTTTCAAGTTCGAAGACCCCTTCTCCTTTATCTTCTTGCTGCGTATTCTGAACAAATTCTTCAAGTGTATAACGATTCATGATTGCACCTCTTTCTGTATTTTTTTTATATACGGACAAGCTGCACGTGAGGTTCCGAAAACGTTTTATATTTCATTGTTATTCACCAAAAAAACAAAAAAATCAAACATTCTGCTCAAAATTTGGCTCGCCTGCTTGACGCTTTACTTTTGATGGTGTATAGTGGAACCATCATTTAACAACTGCAAGGTCGTTAGGTGATGAAAATTTTTTTTAGTATGCCAAAAGGTATGCTACAGTACTAGGAGGAAAAAGCAATATGCAAAACGGTAAAGTAAAATGGTTCAATAATGAAAAAGGTTTCGGCTTCATTGAAGTTGAAGGCGGAGACGATGTATTCGTTCACTTCACAGCTATCGAAGGTGACGGCTACAAGTCTTTAGAAGAAGGACAAGAAGTTTCTTTTGAAATCGTTGAAGGTAATCGTGGACCTCAAGCTGCAAACGTAACAAAAATCTAATCAACTAAATCAATGATGAAACGACAAAATAAAGAGAGGCATATGCCTCTCTTATTTGATTTTCAGCTGAATTTCAATTGCTAAAATATTTTGCTTCAGTCGTTGTTCAATTTCAGAAATATCTTTTTCGAGAAAAGGTCTTCCCTTCTTTGCTACATCTACTAGCTGCTCTAGATCGCTGTATACCTCTTGAAATGTTCGATGTAATACCGTTTCGAAATCCTTATTATCCATGCCGGCCTTCCCCTTTTCCTCTATTATCCGTCACTTAGTCAAAAAGTAACTCAACCAAAACTTTCTATAGTTATATCGGCTCATTTTTCAGAATATGTTCTCTTTTTACACATTCTATCCGTTTTTTTTCATGAGCGGATGTTTGAGCAGGGAAAACCGGGGCGGCAGCCGCTTACTTTTTAAGCAGCGTCTGTCCGTATTCTTTTATTTTCTCTCCTACTGTGCATTGCTGAATACAAAAGGAGTGGGCGTATTTTTTTCCATATTCTTTTCGAAAGTGCTTCTTAATCAAACAATCTGAACAATACGTGTCTTGGAGATCCGTCAATTCTTGTACTGCTGTTTTTTTATCCACATTATTCAGCTCCGTCTGCTTCTAATTTCAATTTACTTTCAATTGGAACGTCTGCAAGCATCTGCCTTGCAAGCTGATCCGCTTCTGCATTTTGTTTACGATCGATGACTTCATAGGTTGGCGTAAGCCTCAGCTCTTTTAAAGCCGATTCAATCCGGTCGAGCCATTTGTTATGTATATCATCATAACAAGGCCATTCTCCTTTTAATTGATTCATGACAACAAGTGAATCGCCTCTAATCGTGACAGAATTTCTGCTTGCTCCAAGGTCTTTTAATGCTTTGACTGCCTCAAATAAAGCCGCATACTCTGCTTCATTATTGGTGGTTCCTTTGAAGGGCTGATTTTTTCTCAAACGATAAGCATCTTCTCCGAGCTTATAGTAGACGACAACCCCAAGACCAGAGTCGCCTGTTTCTTTGTGAAAACTTGCATCAAAATAGACCTGAAGCTGATCAGGTTCAAGCTTTAGTTCTTCATTTAGCTTTTCAAGTTCTTTAATAGACCACATCGCCCCTTTTTCATCTTCAAATGATAGGAGGGACTGTGGTTCTTTTTTATCGATATGTTTGGCTAAAATCAAGGCCTCTTTTAGCTCCATCCAATCTTCTTGGAAAAAAGCAATGGACCCAATCGATTTCACTTTCATTGTATAGTGTGCTCTTAATTTCATTGATCACATCGCCTTCCCGTGCTTTTAAGGTAAACATACGTTATGCTATAATCAAAAAGTTACATTTTACAATGAGAAAGGAAGTTCATGTCACTTGTTTAATGAAGGTATTTGGATCTTATTTGCGATCATTAATTTTATCATTGTTCTTCTATTTTATAAAGGATTTGGCAAGATGGGCCTTTTCGTCTGGATTGGCTTTGCGACGGTTGCTGCAAATTTACAAGTGGTCAAAACCGTTGAATTGTTTGGCTTAACGGCAACACTTGGAAACATTTTATACGGCAGTGTATTCTTTGCAACGGACGTATTGAATGAAAAATATGGACAAAATGAAGCGAGAAAAGCTGTCTGGATTGGCTTTGCCACCCTTTTAACGCTAACCGTTGTCATGCAAGAGGCTTTACTTTTCCATCCCGCTCCATCTGACATTTCTCAAACATCGCTGGAAACCATATTTGGCTTTATGCCAAGGGTCGCACTTGGCAGTCTTGCTGCTTATATCATCAGTCAAATGTTAGATGTTTATGTATATTCGTTTATTCGCCGGATATTTCCTTCCGATGGTGCGCTCTGGGTGCGCAACGCTGGAAGTACGATGATCAGCCAGCTGCTTGATACACTGATCTTCACAACCATTGCCTTTCTTGGCACCTATCCATTTCATGTATGGATCGAAATCTTCATCACAACTTATGTGATTAAATTTATCGTCGCCGCGATTGCGACACCATACGCGTATGCAGCGAAAAGAATGGTTCCACTTGATGAAAGGGGGAAATAAATTGCCAGCTGAAATATACATTGATGGTGCTAGCGCAGGTAATCCGGGTCCTTCTGGCATCGGCGTTTTCATTAAATATGATGGAAAGGCAGAATCTTTCTCGATTCCTCTTGGATCAATGAGCAATCACGAAGCAGAATTTACCGCTCTCATTGAAGGGATGAAAATCTGCGTAGAAAAAGGACTGCGATCCGTTTCGTTTCGAACAGATTCACAGGTAGTTGACCGTGCGGCCAATGCAGGATTTGCTAAAAATCCAGCCTTTCAGCATTTTATAAAAGAGATGATCGAGCTCCAAAGCCAGTTTGATTTATTTTTCATTAAGTGGATTCCAAGCAAGGAAAATCAAGTAGCTGATCAGCTCGCTAGAAAAGCGATTCACCTTTCTAAAGGATGAATCGCTTTTTTTCGGTTATGCTAATGTATGAGGTGATACTGATTGGATAAAGAAAATAAAGGTCGTGTCACAAATGGGACAACCCCTCAAGGTGATGCGCAAACAAAAGATAAGCAGCCACTATCTCAGCTCGAAAATAGAGCGAAGAAAAGCAATACAAAAAGATGACCTTAGAGATCGGCTTAGCTGATCTCTATTTTACTTAATCGATTCACCATCGGTTCAATCCCTTTGATTTGATGGTATCGCAGCATGGCAGCAGCCCGTTCTTGATTGATGTTCACCTTCGTCTCATCAATTGGACAGCTCAGCGGGACATCACATTTGATCTCTGCCAATAGACGGGAAAGCTTCAAATCTTCTAATCCTGCTTGCATTTTCTTTTGCTGGGCAGCCGTTAGTTCATGAACATTTTCTAATAACCCGTCAATGGTTTGATATGTTTGAATAAATTTTAATGCTGTTTTTTCTCCGATTCCTTTGACGCCTGGATAATTGTCACTTGAATCCCCCATAAGTGCTTTCATATCGATCAGCGCCTTTGGAGAGATGCCCATTTCCTCTTCAAATAAGGCTTTTGTATAATGTTTATAGTTCCCGATTCCTTTTTGCATTAGAGCAACCGTCACTTGTTCATTCAATATCTGCAACAAATCTCTGTCCCCAGTTAGGACAGTCACACGTGCTTCATTCTGATAGAGTGCCGCCAGCGTGCCGATACAATCATCTGCCTCAAAGCCCTTTATACCAACGTTTACAATTCCTAGTTCCTCTGTCGCTTCTTTTGCTAAATCGAATTGTGGAATGAGCTCGACAGGTGCCTCTCCTCGATTTGCTTTATAATCTTGAAACAATTCATTTCGGTATGTTTGGCTTCCCATATCCCAGCAGCAAACAATATGAGTTGGCTCAAATGTCTGAACAGCGGTTAATAAATGCTTCAAATAGCCATTTACTCCATTCGTCGGGACGCCGTGATCATTTATCATAAAATTTCGATGGACAGCCGTTGCATAAAACGATCTGAACAGAAGCGCCATGCCATCAACAAGCAATACGTGTTTATTCATTCTTATAAACTCCCTTTTTCAAAACAATACTCCTATTCTATCATAGAACATCGAATTCGACATAAAAAAGGCGCCTTCTTCTTTTGGAAAAGAAGTGGCACCCGGGGGATTACTTTTGACCGTATTGCATTTTTTTCGATTCTGCTTCTGCGTAGGACGGCATCTCTTTTTGTTTCGGGTGACGCTCATCCTGCTTTTTTGCATGCTGCTTTTTTTCCATCATCATTCCCCTTTCTCGGTTCACTTGTTAAGATGACCCAAAAAGAGAAAGTTACTCTTTACTTCTGTTTTCGTTCGACATACTCCCTGACCATATCAATCGTGACATGCTTACGCAGCGGAACAATTCCGCCTCGTGCAAGCTCATTCATCTTCGAGGTAATTTCATTGATCTCGTCAGTTGTAAATGGTTCGTTTTGCTCACACTTCAAAACAGCAGTCTCTATTGCCTGCTCTCTTTTCTGTTCAAGCGTAAGAAACGATTTGATATGAGCATTCTGTTTTTGTGAATGTGCGGAAATTTCTTCGTGTACGCTCGTCATTTTTTATCAACTGCTTTCTTTTTTATATAGTGTATCATGACTCAAATGGTTTTCAACTGGTTCTTCCATTCATTTGTTTGCTTGTATACTTGTTCTATCATCGCCTGCTCTTTCGCATCTGTCGTTAAGCTCATGATAAATGTTTGTTTTTGTTCACTCAGCTGCTTAAGCGCTTCTGTTTCATATCTTTCAGTAAAGGTCTTCACCATCATATCGTATCTGCTCTGTAATTCTTCTTTTTCTTTATCTGCCCATTTCGTCGTTAATTGGAAAAGGACATCTCGAATCGCTTCAATAAACGCTGCCTTCCCGTTCTGTTCAAAGAAAGCTTTCGCTGATTTTTGCTTCTTTAAGAGCGGCTCAAACGGCGTCAGGTCCGCTTCCACTTCAATTTGTTTCAGCTCGGCATTTTTCTCATCTGGCGGCGACAGCCGGAGAGAAAAGTAAGGATCTTCTGCACACGCGGCCTGTAACCCTTTCTCCCACTCCTCTTTGAAATATTGAGTGATAAACGATTCCATTCGAATATCAAGCGCTTTTATCTCCTGTACAAATTCAAATTCATAATCCTTTAACGCTTGTTCCAGCGCTTTTTTCAACTCCTGTCTGAAGTCCCCTTGAGATATTCCAGGATAAAAGGCTGTCTTTAACAGATCGTTTGCATAAAGTGACAAGCGCTGAACAATGTGGTAAAGCTGTTCGTGCAAGTCCTTTTTCACACTTTCTGTCACTAGCTTAGATCGTTTAATATGGCTCATTTGATCAACGATCGCTTCATAGGATGTGTTTATCTTTTTCTTTTCTGCTTGCTTTTCATCTTCCGACTGATGCAGCGTCTCATGCAGCTTGTCGACTGTTCTACATAATGTACTCGCTTCAAAATACAGCAGCTCAATCGCATCTTTTGTTAATTCTTCCTCAATAAAATAGTCGAGCTGTGTTCTAAGCTGTGCATACTGGTTATAAGGCGACTGTCCCTTTCCTTCGATCTCTTCCTTACTGGATACGTGATGAAGGTTTGGATGCCGGATGCCTTCTTTTGTGAGCTCATTTTTCACATAGTCAAAGACGGTTTCAAGCTCTGTTTGATCCTTTGCGAGGTCAGCTGCATTGATAATAAAAAACATTTTATCCATGCTAAATGAATCTTTTACAAGCCCGAGTTTACGCAAAAATGACCGGTCTGCTTTTGAGAAAGAATGCTGGTAGTAAGTTAAATAAAGAAGGGCATCAGCATCCTTCATATATTGAAAGGCAATCTCTGTGTGACGTTTATTTATACTGCTGGCGCCTGGTGTATCAACAATCGTCAGTCCTTTATCTGTTAAAGGTGTACTTAAATAGACCGTCACTTCCTTCACCACACAAGAAACAGACTCTTCTGCCACATATGGCTTTAATTCTTGCAGGGTGACATTGAGCGGTGTTTGTTTTTGAATGGAATCACGGAACTTTTCATGAGCGTTTAAAAAATGGTCAACAATGATGCGGTGATCCTGTTCAAGCTCTCTTTTTTTCAGCGTTCGCTCGAGTTTCGCTTGAAACGTATCTCCCTTTTCTTCTGTTATAGAATAACCGAGAATTTGATCGAGCTCTTCTAATATTTCCTGCTCGGTTTTAAACACCACTTTCACACTTTCATGCGGATGGTCTTCTGTCGGCCGGGTCAGCTTATTGATCGTGGCCGTCGTTGGTGTAGGAGATGATGGCAGCACCTTTCTCCCAACAAGGGCATTGGCAAACGAAGATTTCCCCGAACTAAAAGCACCGAATAAGGCGAGTGTAAATTCCTTCGCTTGCAGCCGCTTTGTTCGTTTTTCAAAGGACTTTCTTTGAGATTGAAGCGCGTTTAATGGCATTAAAATTTGAGAAAGCTGCTCAAACTGGTCAATCGACTGCGCTGTCGAGATATGCTGTGATTGTCGCATTTGATCAAGCTTTATCTGCTGCTGATTTTCTTTTTCGCTTTCTTCCGTATGAGTTGATGCTTGATTCTGATTTAGCTCGTCATGCTGCATCCGGTGTTTTTTCACATAAAACCAATCTTCTTCGATCTGCTCATTTGTTCCGTTTTGCCATATATCCCATACATGCTCAATATCTTTTCTGATTTGATCATTTTTTTCCATGCATTGCTCCAGCGCTTGGAGCTCCTGTGCTGCCTGGGCCCATTTATCTTGCTGCTTTCCCTTTTCATTCAGGAGCTGGGTTTTCAGCATCTCGGTCATTTGTTCAATCAATGGTATTGCTTTCTGTTTCGTCTGTCTTTTCAGTGCTTCACCAGCATCTTTTGCATATTGCAAAACGTATTCATTTGAAAATGTCGCACCGTGATGGATCACGTTTTCAAGCAGTGATTCTTCTACAGGCGTTTCAAACGCCATCACTTGATTTAATAATTCTTCACCAAGCTGATGCTTCTTGACTTCTTTTTTGAGCAGTTCAGCAATATGCCAGTCTACTTCTGCTTTCATTCTTGCTTTGACATCTGCTAAGAACTCGTTCGCCCGCTTTTCTTTTTCCTGCTCGGTTTTATTTTTCGCGAACAGCAGTCCTACCTTAAAGCCAGGTGCTTTCGATTCAATATAATCACTTGCGAGCTCCCTCATTTTAAATGGGGTTAGATTTGCATTTTTTAAAATGTTCTCGACTTCAGAAGACACTTCATCTTCTAACTGTTTTGCTCCATTTTCAATGAAGCTGCTTTTCGCTTCGAGTTCCTTCACTTCTTTTCTTTTTTCTTGAAGCTGTAAATCAAGACCCTCTTCCTGCAGATCTTCTTTTAATGAGTCAATATGTTCTTTTAAAACGTGCTCTATTTTCTGCTCGGTATAGGCGCGAAGCGATGCTTTCGGCAATGTTTGTAATTCTTGCAGTTTCTCGATTAAACGAATCATTTCGTTTCTTGGATGCGCCTCATCGGTTACAGATGTAAAGTATAGGTGTTCTTCTTCAATGCCTTCTTTTTGAAGCATATCAACTACTTGATTTTTGTAGTCTTCAAACGCTGTCTCATGCTCATCATGTCGATCGACTTGATTTACGATGAAATAAAGATTTGGCACTTTCTCTTTAATGGAGCGAATGAAACGAATGTTTTCCTCCGAATGAACATGGTTGTAATGAACGACATAAAAAAGAGCATCTGCTTGATGAAGAATAGACGCAGCAGATAAAAAGTGAGCATGATCCGTTGAATCAATTCCGGGTGTATCAATCACTGCCACCTTTTCTTCCAGTCCTCTATAGTCCCCGCTAATTTCCACCATTTCAATCTGTTCTCCATCCTTACAAAAACGCTGAACTGCTTCTTTATCATAAGAACCGCTCATTTTTGCAAAACGGCCATCTGAGGTGTGAAGCTTTACTTCACTCTCCCCTTTCCTCACGACGACCAAGTTTGCACTTGTTGGAATTGGACTCGTTGGCAGGATGTGATCATGAAGCAGATGATTCACAAGTGATGACTTTCCAGCTGAATAGTGGCCGGTAAATGCGATATACACTTCTTCTTCTGCTTCCTTTTTGATAATTGATGCAAGTTTGGCTGCGCGTTCATGATCATCCCTTTTGAGAAGGCTTTGATATAAAGCACCTGTAGTTTGAACGAGCGAATCTCGAATAGACAAGTCTTCCATGACGATAAACCCCTTTGTTTTTAGAAAAGTCAGTTATGTATGTGATACCATTTTACACAAAATGAAGAGATTTTTCTTCTGATCTGAGGAAATAAAAAAAATCTGCTGCCCGATCAGTCGCAATTGACTGCGATCAGGAAGCAGATTTTTTAGAAACACCTTTTAATACGAAGCCAATTAATAGGCTGTATACACAGACCGTACCGAGTAAGAAAACCATTGTCATGTGATCACCGTCCATCCTTCATGATTGAGAATGCTTATCATTAATGAAAGTGTATCACAATTGATAATGATTTTCAATATTAATTTAACAAATACTGATTGAGCGCTTTCTCTTCTGTTTGAATTCTCACAGCCATCATCCATGCATTTAAACATGTGAACAAAATGGCGGTAAAATAAGCATTAAACAAAAGCGGGATCAGCATAAGCTCAATTGCCACCACTACATAGTTAGGATGCTTTAACCAGCGATAAGGTCCTTTTTTCACCATCATCGCATTTGGTACAACTAAAATCTTTGTATTCCAATACGTCCCAAGAGAACATAATGCCCAGTATCGAATCACCTGTGTGGCCAGCAGGAAAACGAGCAGCACAAGAAAATAGCGCGACGCCGGCCTGTTTAATCCCCATACCTCAACCATAAGTGAGAGAAAAAAGCCCGCATGCATAGCGACCATATAAGGATAATGACTTGCACCAAATTCAATGGCACCGATCGCTTTTACTTTCTTTTCATTTCTTTTAGCCACAAGCATTTCAATAAGCCGCTGACAAACGAAGAAACCAATGACGAGCCAAATGATCATGATAAGACCTCCTCCCATTTCATGAGCAGCAGCTCTGAGGAAAAGCCCGGACCAAGCGCTCCGCAAAGACCCATATCTCCCGCTTCAGCAGATCGATGTTCAAGATAATGTTTGATCACATACAAAACTGTGGCAGAGGACATATTTCCGTGTTGTTTAAGTACTTCTTTTGATGAAAAAAGTTGATCCTCTTGTAAGGATAGACTTTCAATATAGGCGTCAATCACTTTTTTTCCTCCAGGATGAGCAAGAAAAACTGATAGATCTTCTGCCGAATACCCTTGCTGCTCTAAAAATTGATCAACCTGCTCTTTTAACCAGCCGGAAATAATGGAAGGAATGTCACGGGAGAAAATAACCCGAAAGCCGTCACTTGTAAATTCCCAGCCCATCACATCCTCAGACTCTTTCATTGTGACGGATTGTGTACCAATCACTTTAGGGACTGTTTTGAGATGGGTATATTCTGATACACCTTTTTCTCCAGTTAAGAGTACCGCGGCTGTCCCGTCTCCGAACAAAGATGTCCCGATTAAATTGCTTTTTGATTGATCTTGCGGCTGGAAAGTTAAACTGCACAGTTCACAGGCGACAACCAGCACCTTTGCTTCTGGAAATGCCCTTATGTATTCGTAAGCCCGGGACAACCCTGCCGCTCCGCCCCCGCACCCTAATCCCCAGATCGGTACTCGTTTCGTATAAGGCGAAAAAGGAAGAACATTCATCAGTTTTGCATCAAGACTTGGTGTCGAAAGGCCGGTGCTTGAAATAAAAAACAATGCATCGATCTCATCAAACGGAATCGGTTTTTTCAGGAACGCCTTCTCATGGAGACAGTGTATGACCGCTTCTTTTGCATGAGCCAATGCTTTTTCCAAATAGAGATTGTTTTTCTCCTCAAAAGAGTGGTGCGTCTGATACCATTCAATTGGCTGCACAAACTGTCTGCTCTCGATTTCTCCGTTTTGAAAAGCTCTGAGCAGCCGGTCGATATCTTTAAACGATCGTTTAAATTGGGATCTAGCAAAATCTGCCGCCTTTTTCTGATCCACATGATGTTTTGGCAGACTCGTTCCAACAGAAAGAATGTACGCCATCGGCTTCACCTCTTTTTTCGATTAATATCCCCTATCGAAAAAAGGATATACATGCCAAAACGTCACAATTCAGTCAAAATATTTTCCTCCGGCTAACTTTTTGTCTTGACGACAATTGATAAATATTGGATAATATAGGTGAAAACATGATGTAGTTTTCCTCCTTCACAGGTTCGTTCTAAGCCAAGCGAACCTGCTTTTTTTATGCAAAAAAACACCTCTAAAAGAGAAGTGTTCAGACAGACCGTAGAAACCCCCCCTTTACTTATACAACAATTTCATACGGAATCTCCCCTTCGCTTCGAATTAATGGTCAAATCTGCTGCTATCTTAGCGTATAAATATTAACGTTTCGATCATTATTCAGAATGATTTCATTTAAACATGAATGGATCACCTTTTTTTGCTGATCAACACAAAATAATAGCAATAAATCCCCAATTTATTTGAATTTTCTATATAAAAAGGATTTTTTCCACTATATATTTAATCAATATGAGTACCAGGAAAAACAGTGAAAAAAGAAAGAATCTACAACATGGTTCGGCTCAAAATTTAATTGACTGGAGTGATTGTAATGAAAAAGGTTTCCAAAAAAAAGACACCCTACAACACGATACTTTTCTCAAAGGTAATTGGTTTAGTGCTTCTTACACTGTTTCTCTTTTTTATCTGGGATATGTCTAGACCCCATTTGCAGGCGACAAATGGGCAAGCAAAAAATGCTGCCAGCAGTGACTTCCGTGACACAAGCATCAGTCTGAAAGCAAAAGATCAGTCTACAAGAACATTGGATACACATTTTAAGACCAATCCAAACCAAGAGGCAACGAATAAAACGGTCTTTTTAACATTTGATGATGGTCCTTCTGCTACATCAAATCAGCTGTTAAATGTATTAAAAGCACATCACGTGAAGGCGACGTTCTTCATGCTTGGACCGCAAATCCAAGCACACCAATCAGCTGTGAAAAGACTTTATCAAGAAGGACATCAATTAGGTCTTCATGGCATGACGCATGATATAAACCTCTTTTATCAGAACAGCGAGTCTCCCGCAAATGAAATGAGAGAAGCTCAGCGTATTCTTGCCTCTGTTACAGGCGTCTACAGCCGTCTTGTAAGAACCCCCTTTGGCAGTGTTCCAAATTTAACATATCATCAAAAAGTACGTTTAAACCAAAATGGCTTTATTTACTGGGACTGGACGATTGATAGTCTTGACTGGAGATATAAAAACTCACAATATGTTCCAGAGGTATTGAATCAATTGCAAATGTTTGAGAAAAATAAACCATGGGAACCAAAAGTTATATTAATGCATGATCAACCCTCTACCACAAACTATTTAGATAGCCTGATTATACAGCTAAAAGCAAGGGGCTATACATTTGCAGTCATTAACGAAACAATGCCGCCGGTACAACATGAATAGTGCTAATCACAAAAAGCCCGTATCCAAAAGATGCGGGCTTTCAGCTTGTAGACAAACCCTCACACGCTCCTTCCTAGGATCCTAGGACTTCAAAGGTTTTTTATCAAGCTAAAAAGAAGACAAAGAGCTAAAATAAAAGGTCATTTTAGCTCTTTGTCCATAATCTGAACCCCCTCTCCAAGAGAGGGGTTTACATAACAGATTGCTTAGGTTCTTCTACCAGGTCATGCCCGGCTTCTTTTTTAAAAGGAATCATGTGATAAATAATATGAAGCAAAATAGCGGTAAAGCTTCCGGCCACAATGCCGTTACTTGTTAATAATTTAATCGAATCTGGCAGATGCTCAAACATTTGCGGTACGACAGTAACTCCTAAGCCGATTCCCACGGAGCAAGCGACGATCAGCAAGTTCTCCTGCTTTGCAAAGTCCACGCGCGAGAGCATTTTAATACCGTATGCAATGACCATGCCAAACATGGCAACCATTGCACCGCCAAGGACTGACTTTGGAATAATCGTCGTAAAGGCAGCGATCTTAGGAAAAAGACCAAATAACATGAGCAATGCTCCTGTTACAACAATGACTTGGTTTTTCTTGACGCCTGTTAACTGGATCAATCCAACGTTTTGCGAGTAGGCTGTGTATGGAAAAGCATTAAAGATTCCGCCTAATAACACAGCAATCCCCTCTGCCCGATAGCCTTTAGCCAAATCCTTCTCTTTTAATGACCGGTTTGTTAAATCACCTAATGCAAAATAAACGCCTGTTGATTCAACTAATGACACAATCGCAACTAACGTCATGGTCATGATCGGTGCAAATTCAAAGGTCGGCATCCCAAAATAAAATGGCTCAATCATCCGGAAAACCTGAGCGTTTGCTACCTCAGCTGTTTCCACTTTCCCCATAAACGCAGCAGCTGCTGTCCCAAGAAGAATACCGATTAAAATGGCGATCGCCTTCATAAATCCTTTCGTGAATCGATAGAGCAGTACAATGATAAACAGTACAAGGAAAGCGAGTCCTAGATTTTCAAAAGAACCATAGTCTGCACTTCCTTCTCCTCCTGCCATATTGTTCATCGCTACAGGAATGAGGGTGATACCAATAATGGTGACGACAGAACCTGTGACAACAGGCGGGAAAAATTTCACAAGCTTCCCAAAGAAAAAAGAAAGAAGAATGACAATACATCCAGAAGCGATAATACTTCCATAGATAGACGAAATGCCATACTTAGAGCCAATCGCAATCATAGGCGAAACCGCAGTAAATGTACAGCCTAATACAACAGGCAGACCGATCCCAAAAAAGCGGTTTTTCCATACTTGAAGCAATGTGGCAGCCCCGCACATGAAAATATCCGCAGATATTAAGTAAGTCAGCTGTGCAGGCGTGAGCCCGAGCGCATCTCCAACAATGAGCGGCACAAGAACAGCACCGGCATACATCGCCAGTACATGCTGAATACCCAGTGAGAGCGTTTTGACTTTTTTAGCGGTACTCATGATTGTACCTCCCGTACAAACGTGACTTTCCCTTCCTCAAGTGATTCAATACGTGCGAGGGACTCAACGCGGTAGCCCATTTGCACAAGCGCATTTCTTCCAGGCTGGAATGATTTTTCGATGACAATGCCAAATCCGGCTACTTTTGCCTTCGCCTGCTTTGCAATCGCAGCAAGTCCTTTCGCAGCTTCACCATTCGCTAAAAAGTCATCGATGATTAACACACAATCATTTTTACTAAGATGCGTATTTGAGACAGCAATCGTGCTTTCTACTTTTTTTGTAAAAGAGTACACACTGGCTGTTAATAGGTTATCCGTTAATGTGAGTGATTGACGTTTTCTTGCAAACACAACAGGTACTTGAAGAGCAAGTCCAGCCATCACAGCAGGTGCGATGCCAGAAGATTCAATTGTGATGATTTTTGTAATGCCATCATGCTGAAATAATCTAGCAAACTCTTGCCCGATCTCATGCATTAACACAGGATCAATTTGATGATTTAAAAAAGCATCTACCTTTAACACTTGATTTGACAGAACGATTCCTTCGTTCTCAATTTTTTGACGTAACAATTCCATCATTCTTCCCCCTAGCATATTGGCAAACATTCAATTTTTGGTATAAAAAAAGCATTGCTGTCCATGAGGAGCAAGCAATGCGAAAACGATCAACGGATCTTCAGCTCAAACAAGAGCTGTTTCATTTTGCTCACTCATAGTCGGACCGTATCGGTGTCCGGTAGAAACTTGCATGCCATCATCACGCGATTATATGAGTGTTATAGTGTTCAAATTATAACAAGATTTCAGACGCTTGGAAAGCACTTTTCTAGAAAAATACCGAACTTAAATAATAGATCAGAACAAAATGTTCGTTTTTAGAATATTCAAGCATCAAAAAAGCACCCCTCTCATGAAAGGGTGCCCTTCTTTTATGATAAATACAGTTTCGTATATTTATCTGTTAAGTAGTCGATTAAATATTGCACATTTAATTCTTCGCCTGTTGCATCTTGAATGATTTCAGATGGCTTTTTCCGTTTTCCATGCTGGTGAACATGTTCCGTCAGCCATTCTTTTATCGGTGCAAAAGAACCATTTTGAATAAGCTCATCAAAATTTGGTAAATCTTTGATCATTTGCTGCTTTAATTGCGCTGCATACATATAACCAAGGGCATATGAAGGGAAATAGCCAAAGCTTCCATCAGACCAGTGAACATCCTGCAAGATACCGAGTGCATCATTAGGAGGCGTAATGCCAAGATACGCTTGATATTTTTCATTCCAAAGTGCAGGCAGATCTTCAACTGCTACTTCTTCATTGAAAATCGCTTTCTCAATTTCATAGCGGATGATAATGTGAAGCGGATACGTCAGTTCATCGGCTTCAATTCGAATGTAAGTAGGCTTCGATTCATTCACTGCATGCACAAAGTCTTCTAAAGAAACATCTTTAAATTGCTCAGGTGAAGCTTCTTGCAGCTTTTGATAATACGTTTTCCAGAAATCTTCGTGTCTACCGATAAAGTTCTCAAAGAAAAGAGACTGTGATTCATGGATACCCATCGAAGTCCCATCACATAAAAGTGTTCCGCTCAGTGCTTCATCAATGTTTTGCTCATAAATCGCATGACCACATTCATGAATCGTGCCAAAGATCGCCATTCGAAAATCATGCTCATCATAACGGGTCGTCACACGTACGTCACCTCTGCTTAACGTTACAGCAAATGGATGGACTGTTGTATCAAGGCGGCCTGCGTCAAAGTCATATCCTAATTCTTTTAAGAAAAAGAGACTCAATTCCTTTTGTTTATCGATTGGGAAGCTTTTCGATAAAAATGAAGTATCCGGCTTATTAGGTGAGGCTTCGATTTTTTTCACAAGAGGAACAATAGCGTCACGAAGTGCACCAAATTTTTGATCAAGCTGTTCAACCGTCATATCTGGCTCATAGTTATTGAGCAGCACATCATAAGGCGTTTTTTTCACGCCCCAATATTGGATGAAACGCTTGTTAAAGTCAATAAGCTGTTTTAAGTATGGTGCAAAGAGTGAAAAGTCTGATTTCTCCCTTGCTTCTACCCATACATGCTCCGCTTTTGATTGTAAAATCGAGTATTCTTTAAATTCTTCTTTCGGAATTTTACTGTTTTCATCATACTCTTTTTGTGATAATTCGAGCGCCTTCTGTGTATCTTTTGACAGCTCATCTCGATGTTTGTTTAATGCGTGAAGAAGATCTCTCATTTCGTCAGAAGTCTTCATATTAAAAATATCACTTGATAATTGACCGATCGTTTCAGCTCTAAAATCCGCACTTTTTTTAGGTGCTTGTGTTCTAGAGTCCCAGTAAAGTAAATGGAGCGCCTCTGTATAATGGGCGATTTTCCCTAGTAATTGATAAAACGCTTTCTCAGTTGCTTCAAGACTCATGCGTTTGTTCCCCCAATCAATAAAATATGTATGTACGTTTCAAGGCTACTTCAATGAATGTTCTTTTGTCAATGAAAAAGGAGGATACACAGTGGTATCCTCCTCATTTGCAAGTTTTCAGCTATTTAAGATGTGATGATGGGCTTCACTGGCAGGACGGATTCAATTTTACTTTGAAGCTCAGTATCTTCCTGACGATCAAAGTAAATATGAATGCTTCCTGCATCTTGGCTTGTCCGGATCAGTCTTCCGATACCTTGGCGTAAGCGAAGCAGCATATACGGAAGGTCAACTTCAGCATGTGCATCCTTTGCTTCATTCCGTTTCGCTTCAAATACCGGATCATGCGGCGGATAAGGAAGTCCCCAGATGATCACATTCGTTAATGATTGACCTGGAATATCAAGCCCTTCCCACAGATGAACAGAGCATAACACCGATGTCTCATCAGCTTGGAACTTTTGAACAATCGTGCTGATTTCCTCGTCTCCTTCAAAATATACGTCAAACGGCAGTGATTCATTTGCTGCTTCAAGCTGCTTTCTAAAGAAATGGAGTTCGTCAAATGAAGGGAATAATATCAGAGATCGTCCTCCATTTTCTTTCAGCTGAGTAATCACTTGCTGTGCTTTTGCCTCTTGCTCAGCGAGCTGCTGAATTCCATGGAAATAAATCTTCATTTGTTCATCGTAATCATACGGCGAAGCGACACTCATTGATAAGTAATCTTTAATCCCAAGACTTTCAGCTAAATAATCAAAGGATTGATTCTCAGACAATGTAGCGGAAGAGAAAATATATGGTCTTTTTTGCGAGAATACTTTTTCGCCAAGCACCTCTGCAACCGTCTTCGGCATCACAACAAATGTTGTATCTAATTCCTGTTTTTCCAGCCAGCTAATGGCATTTTTTTGATAAAGCGATAAAGAATACGCCATTTGTTCAATGTATTCTTCCACAACAGATAATTCGTATTGATCGATTGTATACATCTCAGATTCAAACACGAGCGCTTCTCCGATTTTTTCAAGCAAGTCACACAATTCATTTGCAGAACGCTTCACCTCATCCACACGCCCAATTTCAAGCCGGTGCGAGCCTTTGACTTCTTTGGCATGTGTTTTTAAGAGATAAAAGAACTCATCGTTTGTTGCAAGTGCATCTTCAACAAGCTCTGCAAATTCTTCGCGTATGTCGTTTTGCAAAAGACGTTCCAAAAATGTTTCGAGCGTTGATTGCTTCACTCGGTACGTTAACGCTTTTTGTGCGGCAAACTCGAGAAGATGTCCCTCATCAAATACGACGGAGCTATGCTCAGGAAGCAGCGGAAGCTGGCCCTCACGTTTCCGGGATTCCTTCGTCCACACATGCTCCATGTAAAAATCATGTGAACAGATGATGAGATCTGTCGCTTTCCGGTAATGATCTCTTGATAAATTCAAACCACAGCGATGACGCATATCGCACGTCAGACAGTCCTGAAACGAGTCATAGCCAATTCGTGACCATTCATCATTTGATAACTCCGGATACTCTTTTCGATCGCCATACGGATAAAAGGTTTGCATGCCATGTGATTCATGAACAAATGAAGGCAGTGATTCATAAATATCGAGCCACTTTTCATCATCTTCACGCTGCATCGTTTTCTCCAGCTTTTTTAAGCATAAATATTGATCATGCGATTTACTTAATCTCGCATCTATTTGAATATCAAGGTGATTAGCAATTTTATAGATATCACCTTCTTGTTTAACGAGCTGTTCAATTAACGTTTCGTCTGCACATGCAATAATCGCAGGCTTCCCTGTATACCTTGCATATGTGACGGCAAATAATAGATAGACGATGGTTTTGCCTGTGCCTACCCCAGCTTCGGCAAACATCACACTTTTTTCTTTAAAGGCTCTTTCTAGTTGAAAAGCCATAAATATTTGTTCATCTCGAAGATCAAAGCCCTTTTCTGGCAAAATGTCATAAAACACATCACCAATCCAGTTGCCCAGTTCTTCGTAAAAATTGTGTTCTTTTGATAATGAAAAAGGCAAACGAGATGCTGTCACCTGCTTCAACCCCCAACTTTTGAATCATTCAGACATTCAATAGTACCATTTACGCTGGGGAAAAACAATCTTTTTTTATGAGCGCAGGCGATGTTGATAGCTTTCCTTCATTAAAAATGCATGCTCAGAACGTTCTATGTATGCCTGAGCCAGCGCCAAATCTTCGATGGCTGCCGTAAGCTGAGCAGATTGTCCACCTTCATGCCCTTCTATTTCTTGAGCAGTCGAATTGAGTGCTTTTTGGATTAACTGAATTTGATCATAATGAATCATGAAGACACCTCTTTTTTTAAAATCAAGTTCAGTTTATTCCGCCACGCGAGGAGTTATACCTTTTCAGCATAAAAAAGCCGCACCTTTTTTCGGTGCGGCCATTTATTACGATTCGGTTGGTTGCTTTCTAGGCGGGCGTTTTCCCCAATATTGATAATAGTCTGTTTTAATAAATCCATTAAACAGCTTTCTCTTTTTCGTCGCTTTTCTTCCGAAGCACTCTTCGAATTTTTCGTGTGACGTTAAGATGTAAATGGACCATGTATCTAGGTTCTTAAACGCTTCACCCATTCCTTGATACATTTTTTCAACAGCTGGTTTATCACTCAGTCGTTCACCATAAGGAGGATTTCCAACAATCACACCGTACTCTTCTTTTGTTTGAAAGTCTTTTACTTGCATTTGTTTGAACTCAATCAGTTCACTCAGTCCTGCTTCTTCTGCATTCATTTTTGCGATGTCCACCATACGATGGTCGATGTCACTTGCGATAATGCGGAGCGGCTGATCATAGTTTGCTTTTTCTTCAACTTCCACACGCGCTTTGTTCCATACGTCTTCACCGATCCATTCCCATGATTCAGACGCAAAATCCCGGTTAAATCCTGGGGCAATGTTTTGTCCTATCATCGCTGCTTCAATGGCGATTGTTCCTGATCCGCAGAAAGGATCAACAAACGGACGGTCAGGTGTCCAGTTCGTTAATAAGACGAGCGCAGCAGCAAGCGTTTCTTTAATAGGTGCTCCGCCTTGATCCATGCGGTATCCGCGTTTATGAAGACCTACACCAGATGTATCAAGCGTAAGAACCGCTTTATCTTTTAAAAGAGCGATCTCGATTTTATATTCAGGTCCCGTCTCTTCAAGCCATTCAGACTGAATGTTGTAGGAGGATTTAAGCTTTTGAGCGATGGCTTTTTTGACGATGCGCTGGCAGTCAGGCACACTGGCAAGCTGAGATTTCACAGATTTCCCGATGACAGGAAACGTACTGTTTTTTGGTAAAAAAGCGGCCCAGTCAATCGCTTTCGTTTGTTCAAAAAGCTCATCAAATGTTTTTGCCGAAAATTCAGCAACTTGTACCTTGATCCGGTCTGCTGTACGCAGCCAAAGGTTTGCACGGCAAATGGCAAGAGCATCCCCCTTGAAAATCACTTTTCCGTTGTCGACTGTGCACTCATAGCCAAGGTCTCTTACTTCTTTTGCAACAATTGCTTCAATTCCCATTGGAGCTGTTGCGATGAGTGTATAGGTTTTCATTGATTTATCACCTGTTTTCTCGTCCTTTTATGTATTCAAGATAAAAGCTCTCCATATGTTGAAATAGGAGAGCTTTGTTTCATCATGTTTATGATAACGGATTTAACGTTCTGTAAGCCATGTTTTGTTCCATCGTACTGCAAACGGCAAATGCCTCGTACTCAGGTGGTAATCATCTATCTACAGAATTCTCTGTCCTTCTCTCCGTTTGGTTCCTTTGAGAAAGTTCCCCTACCAAGTTTGGGTTTCTCGCTCGAGGGGTTTACCGCGTTCCACTCTCACCATTTCTAGTGAGACTTCGTCACTGTGGCACTTTCAAGGATACTTTGCCATATCCTAAAAAGGACGTAGGCATTTTTCCTGCCGTCAGCCTTTCCCAGGCTGCCCTGGCTTATTTTTTCGCCAGGCACGAACACTACGGGCATCTCAGCACCGTGCGAGCATGGACTTTCCTCTGCAATGCCCTAAATAGCATTACAGCGATTACCCGAACGTTAATCAATAAGCGTTATTATAAACGACAATGACATCTGACACAAGCTTTTTCAGCAAGACTCAATCATAAAGTTTGCTGCCGAAAACGTGTTTCTCAAGGTTCGATAGTCTTTTTAAAATATCAAAGTTTGTTGTATTAGACTGTGCAGGCTGTCTTTTCCCTTGTTCAACAGCTTCTTCAAGCTGTTTTGACAAGTGGAGGTTTTCTTGTTGAAGTTTTTCGATTTCTTGGTTGAATGTCTCATAGTCTTTAATGACCATATCTAAAAATTTATCGACTTCTTCTTGTTTGTACCCTCTGACACCTGTTTTAAATTCTTTTTCTAAAATTTCTTTCGCAGAAAGCTTTACTTTATCAGCAAGCATCTTTTTCACCTCATATCGTGAATTCATAGTATATTTTTTCAGAAATACGTGACGTTGTCAAATTTTCTCTTGCTTTTAATCAAAAAACGGATCTTCCGCCTCAACCTGTGCTCTTAGATCATCCATCGTGATGTACATAATGGGGTAATCGGTATAGGCTTCCGCCTCCCTGATCATATACTTCGGCGATCCCTCATGCTCGGGATCATATAAGACGAGAAGACCATCTGTTTTTTCAATAAAAAAGCGATTCTTTTGTTTAAATTGTGCCGGACTTTCGTACGGTCTATGCGTGACACTTTCTACAAAATCGGCCTGTGCAAGAATTCCTTCATACAACTCTTTGTTTTGTTCATTCCAGCGCTCTTCCTGTTCATAAAATGGCGTAATGACTGCAAGTTTTAACGCTGGATATTCCTCCTGAAGCTCAAACACCACTTCGGCTGTCCAAATTTCTGCCCCAAGCTGCCCTGATATGAGCACCCATTCCAGACCTTCTTCGATAAGGGCTGTCAGCCTTTTTTGAAGCTCCGCTTTTATGTATTGAAGTGCAGGCTCGTCTTGTTTGAATATCCCAAGCTCAAACGGCTTGTACCCTGTGACAGCAATAATTTTCATTTTTTCACCTGCTTTTAAAAAATGGGACTTATAAAAGTCCCATTCACTTTATCTGTTACAGCAAGGTCCACCGCAGTTAAAGTGTTGATGTGTTGTCGGGTCCACCTGAGAAAACGTATGCGGGAAGTAGTGAACATGTTTGAAATTATGGTGGTGAACATTTGTCACATGCTGCGGGTGGATATGCGGCACAATTGTTGTTGACTCGCTGTGTGTACAGCAATGATTCGTCGGATGAACAATTGGCTGTGTAACATTCGGATGGCAATGATGATGATGGTACATGTAGCATTCCCCTCTCCTTTATTTTCTTACATTATCAATGTATGAATCAAGAGGTGTACATGTACTAATGCATTAACCTATTTTAAAAGTTGGCAAGAAAAATATCTTTATAGTTTGAAAACACAAAAGCGACCAAAATGACCACAAGAAAAAACAAGTAGAAAAGACCCTTATACATGCTATACGCTCCTCATTCAATATCTAACGTTATTTTACAGGATTCGCGGACTTTCTACAATAAAAGTGCTAAACAATTTTTATTTTCGGCCGAGAGCCGAACGTTGTCATTTTTTGCGCTTTCCCGGGTAATATTATTTCATTGCCCAGCTTTTCTCAATAGCCGTTTTTTTCGTTTCTCAAGCTCTTTCGTGTCTCGCTCGCTTAACGATGAGAAAGATAATAAAGATTCCGTGATGGAAAGAGCTGACCTTGCATCTTTTTGGCGATGCTCTTTACACTTCGCAAGCTCTATACCCGCTTTTAATGCTAAATGGACATCACTTGATTCAAATAATGTTTCCCAAATTCGAACTGCTTCATCCCACTCGTTTAGCCGTTTATATTGTAAGGAGAGATCAAAAGCCGCCTGATTGGCATGTTCAAAATCAGCACCTGTTAATTCCAGTAAATGCTTCGTAGCTTCCTGTACATCACGATGCGCAAGATGCCACTTAGCCAGCGCGTATTTCTCATCGTGCTCCTTTACTGCATCCATAGATAGAATTTTTTTGGATAGATGAATGTAGAGGCTGATTAACGAAAGGACGTCTAATTCATTATGAGTCAAAATCCCTTCAATGAGCTTCGGATTTTGTTCCTTTAAAAAGTGAAAATAGATCATCGGTGCCAAAAAACCCGGTGTGTCTCCTTCCCGGTGAACGTGCAGCTCTTCTTTTTCAACTACAGACAGCGCCATTCGTTCATATTTATGCTTCCACAACCGTCTTGACCCATGCAGAAGATCAAAGTGGCCAAACTCTGGAAGAGCAGGGATTTGATCTCGCAGCAAAGTATGTCTCGTTTTCACTTGCGGCCAATCGAATGATTTTCCATTATATGTAACGAGTGATTCTACGTTCACTTCATCGAGAAAGCTTTTATAAAGAGCTGCTTCATTTCCCGGATTTGTGAGCAGGTGCTGTTTCACCACTACTTTGTCAGCAAAGACCCGCGCATGTCCTAGCAAGAAGATCATATTTCCCGTTCCACCAGATAATCCAGTTGTTTCTGTATCAAAGAAAAACAGTTCATGCGGCTTGTAACCTTTAGCCGATAGAGAATGCTGGATGCTACTTTTGTTCCATGCCTCGATGATCTTTGGCAGTTCCGCAAACGAGTAGAGTCCATGCTTATCATCTAATGAATAGGTGACTTCTCGAATGAGACAAAAAGAATCCTCAAAGTGATAAGGAGCTGCTCCCAATTGCTCCCATTCCTTTAAAAATGGAATGTTATCGGCCGTCACAGGCTGAGGTTGCCCTTCCACTGCTTTTTGCCGTTTTTCGTTTGGCTGGTTGTGCGATAGGTGCTTCTTCATTCGATTTAATTTCCCTTTTAAAGACATGAGTAGGTATCTTCCTCCTTCCCCTTAAAATACAGACATCAATTCAACAATGCTGCTTTTTCCGCTCACCTCTTTCATTTCCATGCCAATGCAGGATGGACAGCCGTTCTCACAGCGGCACCGCTCTATCAGCTGAATGGCTGCACCTGCTATTTCATCGAAACGAGCTTGGACTTCTTTGCTTAAACCGATTCCGCCAGGGTAGTGGTCATATAAAAAGACTGTCGGTTTACCGGTATGTGCCGCTTTAATTTGTGAAACAACATGAATATCTGAGCGGTCACACATCACAAAAGCAGGTACAATGTGCTGAAGAACATTTGCGATGCCAAGCAGCAGCTGTTCAAGTGTCTTCTCTTCAAATCTCCGCTCTGCCTCGTGTAATTCAAACCAAGCCGCACTCGTATGAATTTCTTCTTCCGGTAAGTAAATCGGTCCAGACCCGATATTTTCACCAGTACTCAGACGGATTTTTTTGAAAATTGTTGGCATTGCGTTGACAGTCACATCACCGTAGTGAACAGATACTGCTTCTTTCTCTGTTGTCTGATCGATTTCCAGTACCTTGAGCTGAACAGCTAAATTCGCATCTGTATAGTATTCTACATCTACTTGTTTCACATAAGCCTTCAAATGCTCGTAATCTAGCTTTTCTACTTGATACTGAACCCCTTCATGTAAATAAATCGCCTCATCATGAAGCAGTGTCATTGCACTGAATCGATCCATCTCTCCAATAATCCGAACATTCGCTACGTCAGATTGATCCACAATTACCACATTTTCTTGGCTTGCAGACCGCAGGCTGATGCCATGCGCTGGGAACGATTGATCTGACCAATAATACCGGTTCCCGCTAAAATGAAGAACCCCTTCCTCATGTAAGTATTGCAAAATGTCCTCTACTTCCATCCCGCCAAACTGTTCATCCGTCCGAAATGGCAGCTCGTAGGAAGCACATTTTAGATGATCCACTAAAATAATGAGATTTTCAGGATTGATTCTGGCTGCTTCAGGCGGTCTATTAAAGAAATATTCAGGGTGTCGGACAATATATTGATCAAGGGGTGAGGAACTTGCCACCATGATAATGAGCGCCTCCTCATGACGCCTTCCAGCACGTCCTGCCTGCTGCCATGTACTTGCTACACTGCCAGGATACCCCGTCATAATGCATACCTTTAGCTGACCTATATCTACCCCTAATTCTAGTGCGTTCGTGCTCACGACACCTAGAATGTCTCCTTCTCTTAACCCCTTTTCAATCACGCGCCGCTCTTTTGGCAAATAGCCTCCGCGATACCCGCGAATCGATTTTGGACCAATTTCTTTTTTCACAAGCTCTTGAATATGACTTAAAATCACTTCTACTCGTACTCTGCTTCTAGCAAAAACGATCGTTTGAATTTTTTCTTTTAAAAATGTTTTAGCCAATTGGTTGACGACAGTGGCAGCGCTTTGTCTAATATTTAATGGTTTATTCACCACCGGCGGGTTATAAAACACAAAATTCTTTTTACCGCTAGGCGCTCCGTTTCGTTCAATAAGATGCACTTTGCTCCCTGTGAGCTGCTGCGCCAGCTCTTTTGGATTTGCAATCGTTGCGGAAGTACAAATGAAAATCGGATCACTTCCATAAAATGCACAAATACGTTTTAACCTGCGAATCACATTAGCCACATGACTGCCAAAAACGCCTCGATATGTATGAAGCTCATCAATGACAATATACTTCAAATTCTCAAATAAACTGACCCATTTCGTATGATGAGGCAAAATAGCTGAATGCAGCATATCTGGGTTTGTGATGACAATATGTCCTGCTTGTCTGACTCGCTGCCGAATGGCCGGGGAGGTGTCCCCGTCATATGTTTCACTATGAATCGGAACATCCATCTCGTGGATGATCTCGTTAAGTTCACTCTTTTGATCCTGTGCGAGCGCTTTTGTTGGAAATAAATAAAGAGAGCGGTTTGTCTGGTCTTCTGCAATCGACTGAAGAACAGGCAGATTGTAGCAAAGCGTTTTACCTGAAGCTGTTGGTGTAACCGTTACTACATGCTCACCATTCATTACTCGTTCAAAGGCTTCTTTTTGATGAATATACAACTCTTTCACGCCTCGTTTTTCAAGCGCCTTTTTTAGCCTGTCGTCCACTCTTTCAGGAACGGGTGAGGTCTGTGCAGGCTTTGCTTCAATTTCATGCCAATGTTCTACCTGTTCGTCTTTCTTTAATTCTTCTATCAGTTCGTTCATTGTTTTCTTTTTCATATTGCGTCCACCTCTCATTCTAGTGTACCGAATATTTGTTTGCATGACTAGGCGGCAATTTTTTGATGGGGACTTATGAGCAAATACTTTGAACTGTTGTAACAGTATCTATTACACTTCTAAAGTGAAATGATTTTATCAAGGAAGAAGATGATCAGATTGAAAAACGAATTTAAGCCTTTATTTGAACCATTTACGTTTCCAGGAGGCGCCTCTATTGATGGCCGGTTAGTGGTTGCTCCAATGACACACTTTGGTTCTCATGACGACGGCACCATTTCAAAAGACGAAATTGACTTCATTACAGCTAGATCAAGTGAAATGGGCATGGTGATTACAGCATGTGCGAATGTGACTCCAGATGGGAAGGCATTTGAAGGACAGCCTTCTATCGCAAGAGATGAAGATATCCCTGGCCTGAAAAAACTGGCTTCAGCTATCCAGGCGAAAGGAACAAAAGCCATCATTCAAATTCATCACGGCGGCTCTCAGGCTCTCCCTCATTTAGTTCCAAACGGTGATGTGGTTGCGCCAAGTGATGTGTTTAAAGATGGAAAACAAATTGCACGCGCTTTAAAAGAAGAGGAAATTACGCATATTATCGACTCCTTTAAAGAAGCGGCAAGACGAGCGGTTCAAGCAGGGTTTGACGGCGTGGAAATTCACGGAGCAAACGGTTATTTATTACAACAATTTTACTCACCGCATAGCAATCAGCGTACAGATCAATGGGGAGGAAATGAAGAAAAACGTCTAGCTTTCCCTATTGCTGTTGTAGATGCAGTTAAAGAGGCCATCAAAGAACATGCGGCTAAACCGTTTATCTTTGGATACCGGTTATCTCCTGAAGAACCAGAAACACCTGGTTTAACAATGACAGAGACGTTTACATTAGTAGATGTTCTCAAAACAAAAAGCCTCGATTATTTGCATATCTCTTTAATGGAGATTGGCTCTAAAGCAAGACGAGGCGCAGATTCTAATAAAACTCGTATGGAACTGCTAAAAGAACGCTGCGGCGATGCTCTTCCGCTTATTGGAGTAGGCAGTGTCATTACAGCTGAAGATGCACTCCATGCTTACAATCAAGGGATTCCTCTCATCGCTGTCGCACGAGAGCTGATCGTCGACCCAGATTGGGCTAAGAAGATTAAAGAAGGCAGAGAACAAGAGATTGAAACCGTCATTAAACGCAGCCAAAAAGACAAGTATCTCATTCCAGAAGGATTGTGGTCTGTCATGGAAGCAAGTCAAGGCTGGGTTCCGATGGAGGATTAATGTCCTCAGCACAATAAAAAACTACCCTATCAGTGGGTAGTTTTTTCTATTCATGGATTATTTCATTTTCACTGTAAAGAGCTTGGACATCTGCTTTTC
This sequence comes from Bacillus sp. FSL L8-0654, assembly GCF_038629965.1. Lineage (NCBI taxonomy): Bacteria > Bacillati > Bacillota > Bacilli > Caryophanales > Bacillaceae > Bacillus > Bacillus sp. FSL L8-0654. The sequence goes on from NZ_CP152026.1 coordinate 1,995,724, forward strand.
TACAGAGCCTTTTGGTTCTTTATCAAGTCGTTCGATAAGGTCACCATTCATAATCACAATCGGTGTCACTGTACTTGATGCTTTCTCTTCAATCAGTTCTAAATCACATGTAATAAGAGGATCACCGATTTTCACTTTATCCCCTTCTTTCATGTGCGCTTCAAATCCTTCACCATTTAACCCAACTGTTTCAAGTCCGATATGAATCAGAAGCTCAAGCCCCGAGAGTGTTCGAATGCCAATTGCATGTTTTGTATGGAAGAGCTGAATGATTTCACCCTCTACTGGTGACACAATCGTCCCACTTTTTGGTTTTACTGCTACGCCGTCTCCCATCATCTTTTGAGAAAAGACGGGATCTGGTACATCAGTCATATCCATTAACTCTCCATCAACTGGAGAATAAATGACTTCTTCCTTTACATCATCTTGGTTTTTTCCGAAACCGAATAATTTTTTCAGCAATGTCAATTTGCTCCCTTCAAGCTTTGCTTCTTAAATCTATTTCGTGTATGAAACTTTACGCCCATACACCTTGCTTCATTCAACACTATTTAATCATAATTTTTTCCTCTCATCAATTGATAACCGCCTGAGCCCCCTCTGCATAGGCTGTAGATGAGAGGTGATTCAGATGAAACATGAAGGCGAAAAAAAACATGAAATGCTGGCAAATGAAGATATGCTATATGAAGCGATTGAACAATTTTTTGCATCCTCCCCGTTTCACAAGATATTAAATAGTGCAGAGGCACTCATGACCACATCGCATTCACTTGCATCCATTACGACCGGTGTGACAGAGGATGAACAGAATGTGTATATCGAGATTCAATTTCCAGACCATTTTGTCGAAGGAGACATTGCGCTAGAAGTAAAAGCCCAATATTTACACTTATCAGTACAGGAAAAAATCAAAACAGATACGACTTCTTCGTATTCAAGCTTTACCAAAACCATTTTAATGCCGGCAAAAATAGATGAAACGAAAATGAAGAGTGAGTGGAAAGATCAATCGCTTCATGTGTCTGCGCCAAAGCAAACAACCCAATAGATCAATCTATTGGGTTTTAGCTATGCTTTAAAAATGCTTGTAAATCCTTTCGCCAATGAGCCTACTTGATTCATTGTACTCATCATTTGGCCAGCTGTATCAAACATTTTGTTAAAATCGTATTGCCCATTCGTCTTTTTGAATTGTGACAGCACACTTTTAAATTGAGATGGCTGCTGTTTTTGCGGCCTTGGCAATGGATAAGGGTTCATAGGCGGCTGCATGGGCATCATGCCTGGAGGCGGCTGCATTTGGGGTGGGTTCATCGCTTCAGGCGGCTGTAAAGGCGGCACGTTTTCTTGGTATCCATAAGGCGGCTGATAAACAGTAGATGGTGCCTGATTCATTCCCCCTCCACCTTGATACGGCGGCATGAAATAGTCTGGAGGCTGCGGAGGCTGCTGCTGCATCTCTGGATACGGAAAAGGCCTTTGCTTGAATTGATTGAATTCATAAGGCTGCTGGTTTGAATAAGGGAACATCTATCTCGCTCCTCTCGCTCTCAACACATATTGATGACACTCATATATTATGACCAAGAGCAGAAGATGTGCCTAAAGAAGCCATAAGAAAAACGCAGCATCATGTCTTTAGCTGCGCTTTTTGATTTCTTCTATTAAAAGGTTCAGAGTGTAAACCACTGACTCAACTAAATTTTTTACACGGGGTGCGTGCTGTTTACCAAAATAAGATTGCAGGACAACCTCTTTTCCATTTTCTTTTACGGCTTCAAGCTGTTCTTGGTGTAAATATCTAGGTTTGGCCTGCTCAATAAACGAGATGGCAGCGGTGAGCCACTCCTCCATTTTCTGATCAAATGTAACAACGGCCGGCTGAATATCCGTATAAAAATCATACGATGGGTACTCCTCTTCAGCCTTTCCCTTTTGGTACTGCTCATACGCTTCTTCGATCCATATTCTCAAGTTTTGTGTATGTTCAAGTAATGTTTGATTATCCAAAGTGTTCACCTCTATGAACCATCCTATCAAACGTTTACCTATTGCTCAAATAGAAAGGCTATCCGGCGTGATATGCCGGTCTTGCTGCCAGTTTATACTCGGCTGCATGAAGCTTCACTTCACAGTCCTTTACTTCTGATTCAAGCCGGTCAATGATTTGTTCTTGCTCTTCTATCGCTGCACGTTTCGTCTGCTTCACAGCAAGAGACAGCTCTTCCTCTACCGCATCAATTTTTCGCTCGATTTCCTCTAACAACTGCATAATGGATTCTTTTGATACAAATTCGCTCATCATCAGATTCCTCCTTTATCGTCTCTCGTTACATTCTCTTTTCTTTCTCACCCTCCTTCACACATGACAAAACTAGAAGCAAATCGCCAATCTAAGTGTAGATGAGCGCTATTTCTTCCTTTTCGACAGATGCTTGTCCTTCTTTGTATGATTGCGTCCGATTGTGTAAATTCTAAGGACAAAAGGAGGTAGATTTCATGAAAAAGCAGCCAGCACCAAAAGAGCAAAAGCCAAAAGGGAAAGAAAACAGTCCAGATCAGCTTGATAAAAAGCTCGGCGGTCCTAATCGTCCATCAACGTAAAAAAAGCAGGCACCCCCTGCTTTTTATTTATGCAAAAAATAGTGCTCTAATGAGAAAAGAAAACGAAGCTGTCTTTTTTTATGGAAATACCAGTCGGTCAGATCAATCTGCTTTGGCAGCGGCTCTGCCTCAAATAAAGATGGACTCAATTTCTTTTGAAACCAATCTTCCCTTTGATCGTCTAATGAATGTGTCATCACCGGATAAACCGTCCGAAGAAAAGGTGTTGACCTTCTAGCGATCCCTAAAAACGGCTCAAAATCAAACCGAGACCCCGTATGCGGAACGGTATGCAAAAAATGATAAAAATCCGAAAACAAATCGGCTCGAAATAATAGTTTCGCTAGTTTTTTACCTAATGTAATACGTTCCTTTACATTGGAAAACTTCCGTATGGTTAAGCCGTACAAATGCCCGTCCACCGTTGGAAAAACAACGGTTTGGAAATGTCCCCACTCGCTGAAAAGATATTGAATCGAGTGAAAAACATTCTTTTTCAGAAGAGGATTTTGTATAATAGGAGATTGTATAGTATATTGTTCATTTATGATGAGTGCATATAGCAGACGCTCTGTGTCACACTTTAGCCAGAAACGTTCCCACTCAGCGCTCATAAACCGAGACACGGAGAAATAAGGCAGCAGATGAAACAAAGGTTTACTGCACCTTTTAGACCATTCATACAAAAGAAGCTGAGGGTAAGCATCCGAAAAGATCAGCCAATTCGCTCTTTCATATGCTGTGAAAAAAAGGTGCCCCTGCTGATCCGTTAAACCTGGATGGAAGAGCTCGCCCTTTAAATCCGTCATGGACCACCCAGCATTTCTCGAGACAAAGGAAGCGAGCAGCGACCATTTCATCTCTGGATGCCGGTCATAAAAGCGCTTGTAAGCATTTGTCCTCGTCAGGTTGTCTTTATTTTTTGCTTTCGTTTCACGCAAAATTTGCTGAGTGATGATGTGCTCTTCTTGGGACAACATGGTGATCTCTCCAATACAAAATGCATTAAAAGGAGGCTGAAACTTGATGATTCGGTATCCAAACGGAAAATCGTATCAGCCCATACAACAAATTGGGACAAAAAAAAGAATCAGCGGCGAATCCTCTTATAGTAACCGCGGGATGACGCTTGAGGCTGATTTAAATGAAACGAACCAATACTATTTGGTCAACGGGATCGCAGTCATTCATAAAAAGCCTACCCCAGTTCAAATTGTGAATGTGGATTACCCAAAAAGAAGTGCTGCTGTCATTAAAGAAGCCTATTTTAAACAATCATCCACAACAGACTATAACGGGGTGTATAAAGGCCGCTATATCGATTTTGAAGCAAAGGAAACCAAAAGCACTACCTCGTTTCCGCTCAAAAATTTCCACGACCATCAAATTGAGCATATGAAACAGGTTGAAAAGCAAGGCGGCATTTGTTTCGTTATTATATCCGCTTTTGGCTCCGTTTATTATTTGCCCGCTTCAGATCTCTTTTACTTCTGGGAGCGGCAGAAGAAAAACGGCCGTAAATCCATTAGCAAAGACGAATTAATGGAAGCTGGCCACATAATGACACTTGGATATTCGCCAAGAATTGATTATATTAAAGTAGTGGAGACACTTCATTTTTCGGATGAAAGCAATCAGCAATTACGTTCGAAAAAGGTTTAACACGAAAGGTTGAGATGTGATGTCTGATCAATTTACAAGTCGTGAACAGCGACGTAAAGCAAGTCAAGTTAACAATAAGAAGCAAAAGAACAAAAAAGGCAAAAAGAAAGCAGGTCTATTTAAAAAAATATTTTTATCTTTACTCGTGATCGGTCTACTTTGTTTAGTTGCCGGAATCACAACTTTTGCCGTTTTTGCATCAAGCGCTCCTTCTATTGATGATAGTAAGCTTAAAACACCATACTCTTCAAAGCTTTATGATAAAGACAAGAAAGTGTTTGCAGAAGTTGGTGCAGAAAAAAGAACGTATGTCTCGATAAAAGATATACCCGATGTGGTAAAAGACGCATTTATTGCGACTGAAGATGCACGTTTTTATAAGCACCACGGGATTGATCCAATCCGTATCGGCGGTGCCCTTGTCGCAAACGTTGAGGACGGCTTTGGTGCTGAAGGCGGAAGTACCATTACACAGCAGGTTGTGAAAAACTCCCTCCTAACCAATCAAAAGACGTTAAAACGGAAAGTACAGGAAGTATGGCTCTCGATTCAGCTTGAGCAAAAATACTCTAAAGATGAAATTTTAGAAATGTATTTAAACCGGATTTTCTTCTCTCCTTATGCTTATGGAGTTGGGAAAGCAGCTGAACAATTTTTCGGAGTCACAGATTTAAATAAACTAACCGTTGCACAAGCTGCTACACTTGCAGGTATGCCGCAGAGTCCTTCTGCCTATAACCCAGTGAAACATCCCGAGGCAGCGGAAAAACGCCGTAATATCGTTTTAAGCCTTATGAAAAAACAAGGCTACATTTCAGAAAAAGAATATGACGTTGCAAAAGCAACCCCTGTCAGCAAGACAGTTGTTTCAGCTAGTAAATATAAGAGCCAAAACTCTAGTAAGTACTCTGCCTACATTGAAGAAGTGATGGAAGAAGTACAGAAAAAAGCCAAAGTGGATGCATCAACTGATGGATTAAAAATCTATACTTCCCTTGATCGAAATGCACAGGATCATCTAAATGATATCATCAATGGAGATTCAGTTGGATTTACGAAAGGGATGCAGGCGGGTGTGACCCTGCTTGATACGAAAAATGGTGAAATTCGCGCCATTGGCGGTGGACGTGATGTACCAGCCGGCGGCTTTAACTATGCGACGGATGCAAAACGCCAGCCAGGCTCCACAATCAAACCGATCTTAGATTACGGCCCAGTCATTGAAAACAAAAAATGGTCAACATATCAGCAAATTGATGATGCACCGTATACGTACTCAGATGGTACACCGATTAACAACTTTGACAGAAGACATTTAGGTAAAATGTCGATGAGAAGTGCTTTGGCACAATCGCGTAACATCCCTGCACTTAAAGCATTCCAAGAAGCTGGTTCAGCCAATGCCGCTCAATTTGCTAATAATTTAGGCATGGACTTACCTTCTGATATTCCAGAATCTTATTCCATTGGTGGATTTGAAGATGGTGTGTCTTCATTAAAAATGGCAGGTGCATTTAGTGCATTCGGTAATAACGGATACTATAATGAACCGCACGCTGTTACATCTGTTGAATTTAATGATGGGACAAAGCTTGACCTTACGCCGGACTCAAAAGCAGCAATGAGTGATTACACAGCATTTATGATTACAGATATGCTGAAAACTGCTGTCCAATCTGGTACTGGTACACTTGCACAAGTACCGAACGTTCAAGTAGCTGGTAAAACAGGTACAACGAACTTCACACAAGATGTTATTAATAAACACAATATCCCTTCTGGCGGTGCGAAAGATTCGTGGTTTGTCGGTTATACGCCGCAATATACAGCAGCCGTTTGGACTGGAATCGGTAATTCAAAAGATGCAGACGGCAAAATATGGCTGAATGATTACGAGCAGCGTGTTGCCAAAATTGTCTTCCAGCGATTAATTTCTCAAATTGATGATGGAAGCGGCTCATTTGAAAAACCAGACAGTGTCGTTGAAGCTACGGTTGAAAAAGGATCCGATCCTGCAAAATTAGCCGGACCGAATACACCAAGTGACAAGAAGACAACAGAATACTTTGTTAAAGGAACGGTACCAACAAAAGTCTCTGACACTTTTGAGAAAAAAGAAGCCGACAAGCCTTCTGACTTAAAAGCGGTGTATGATGAAGAGAAAAAATCCATCACACTGACTTGGGGCTATTCTGACGACGCTGATGCTACATTTAATGTCAAGCAAGCGGTTGATAATGGCGGCTATAAAGAGATTCAAAACAGCTCTGCTAAAGAAGCGGTCATCTCTGATGTGAAGCCTGGCTCCACTTATAAATTCCAAGTGACAGCCACTGTAGATGATGTCACGAGTAAAGCGGCTTCTACCTTCCTCACCATTAAGGATGACGCAGATGAGGAAGAAAAAGCGGATGATGAGAATAAAGAAGAAGAAGAACCGCAGAAGCCTGACGACGAACAGACAGACCAAACAGACGATAACAAAAATCAGCCCCCTGGCACTGATGAGCAAAAGCCTGATGACAAAAAAGATCAAGATAAGGATAAGGATCAGGACCAAGGTGGAAATACAGAAAACGGAAATAATGGTTCTTCTTCAGAAAATGGCTCAGACAGTACAAATGGGAACAGCAGCAACTCGCAAACTGATAATAAAGATAAAAAGAAAGATGATGAGAAAGCCAACTCTCAAAGTTCCAATTCGCAATCAAATGCTACTTCTCGAAAAGAAGATGAATAATGAAAAAGCACTTGCCTCCTATGGCAAGTGCTTTTTTTAACGCTGCTGTCTGATTTTTTTTAGTGCTTCATATTTTCCATACTGCTTTTTTAATTCCGTGTATAGCTCGTCCAATTGAATAAAGCAGTGATATTGAGTTGGTTTTAGCAAAATGAACTCTAAACGTTCCGTCCAATTAATCGGAGCAACAGGAAATGTCTCTTGCTTGATATGTTCCCATTCAAACGTTTGGACACTCTCCCCTTTGATCCAGTAAAACATCGCAATCATACTGACGATTCCTTGCAGCATATCATCTTCTTCACAGCGGGATTTTCTTGTTTGGAAACGAGGAAGCATTTTTTCTTTTAATTCGTCCCACAGCTCAAACATCACAGGAACAAATCCTTCCGTTTCCTGCCATGGAAACTCGTCTGTTAAAACTTCTGAAGATAGATCATATGCGAGCGGATTGGCTCTCAGTATATCTACTCGATCACCTTTAATCTCTACCTTTTTTTCTTTTAGCTTTTCGACATATGAGGTGAAAACAGCTGCCCCGCTCATGCCAGCTTCACCAATCCTTTTTTAAGCCTCTTCTGCCCTTCTCTGCACATATCAAGAAGTGGACACGATTCGCACTGCGGCCGCTGCGCCTTACAATGATATCTCCCAAAAAAGATCAGACGGTGATGCGTCACAGACCAATCTTCTTTTGGCACCTTTTTCATCAAGGTTTGCTCTACTTCAAGCACAGAATCCTTCCAGCGGCAGATGCCTAGACGCTTGCTGACTCGTTCTACATGTGTATCTACTGCTATTGCCGGTACCCCAAAAGCGACTGAAACGACGACATTTGCTGTTTTCCGGCCAACCCCAGGAAGCTTAACAAGCTCGTCCCGGTCCTTTGGTACTTCACCGCCATATTCTTCAATCAGCATTTTGCTCAACTTTTGAATGTTTTTAGCCTTATTTCGATAAAGACCAATCGAGCGAATATCTTGCTGCAGTTCTTCAAGCGGTACACTTAAATAGTCTTCTGGTGTTTTATATTTTTGAAATAACGTTTTGGTGACCTTGTTTACAAGCACGTCCGTACATTGAGCAGAGAGCGCAACAGCAATCACAAGCTCAAATGGATTGGCATGAACAAGCTCACACTCAGCCTCTGGAAACATATCTCCTATAATATCTAAACACTCATTGATTTGTTTTTTTGATAACATGCCTTCTCCTTTATTGGTTATTGTTCCAGCCAATTATAAAAAGGAACTTGTCGTTTATAAGTGGACGTCTCTTCGTTTGAAGGTGGCGTTTTCTGCTGAGAACGGAAGTGCTGGCTATGTTCTTTTGCTTCTTTCGCTGTTTTCAGCCCTTTCTTTTTCCACTCAAATAAAATTCGATCAATATAACGGAAATTTAATTTCCCTGATAAAACGGCTTCTCTTAGTGCTAGCCGAATCATCTCAGCATCATGATGGTCTTGATCCATCCAGATCGAAAGTGTTTCTCCTTCAAGAGGTGACAGCGGTCTGCCGAATTCATCTTCAAATAAAGCATATAAAGATTTTTCAGCCTGCACCTGTTGTTTTTGAACTTCTTTCGCCTGTTTTGTTTCTAAAAAGTCATACAGCACGCCCCATAAAGGTTCTACTGAGTAACGGTCATGCTGAATACCAGACCTGTCTTCAAATGGCTGAATCGAGATAAATCCTTTTTGAATCAGATGCTGAACCATATACGCGCACTCTTCCGCTGAAATGGTCATGCCTTGAGAAAGCTCTTCAAATGTTTGAAAGAAAACGCCTTGTTCTTCATTCATTTTAATCTTGAGCATCACCATCATCTGTGATTCATTCAGTCCTAACTGCTCATAATGAGCAATCAGCAAATTAGGCAAACTTGTCGACCCCATTTGCTGCATATTAATAAATTGCTGCCTATTCATCGGATACACCTCTTCATTTTAAGTATATCACGTTTTATTTCACGTGCCTCTCTAAAAAGACGTTTGAAAAAGCCTCCATTTGTTGGAGGCTTTCACGTCTTAAGGGTATAAACGGTTTAATAATCTTGGGAAAGGAATGGTTTCACGCACATGCGGCGCTCCGCTAATCCAAGCAACTGTACGTTCAAGTCCAAGACCAAAACCTGAATGCGGTACAGAACCGTATTGTCTTAATTCTGTATACCATTTGTAAGTTTCCTGATCAAGCCCATGTTCTTTCAATCTTGCTTCAAGAAGCTCTAAATCATGAACACGCTCAGAACCGCCAATAATCTCTCCGTAGCCTTCTGGTGCAATCAAGTCTGCACAAAGGACAACATCTTCACGATCCGGTGCTGGCTGCATATAAAACGGTTTTAATGATGTTGGGTAATGAGTGATAAACACTGGTTTATCATAGCTTTCGGCGATCGCTGTTTCGTGAGGCGCTCCGAAGTCATCTCCCCATTCGATATCATCAAAGCCTTTTTCCTGCAAGAATTTAATCGCTTCATCGTAAGTGATGCGCGGGAATGGTGCTTTGATATTTTCTAATTTTGCTGTATCACGGCCTAGCGTTTGCAGCTCCACTTTACAGTTTTCAAGTACACTTTGCACAACATGAGACACATAATTTTCTTGATACTCAAGGTTTTCATTGAATTCGACAAAAGCCATCTCCGGCTCGATCATCCAAAACTCAATTAAATGACGTTTTGTTTTAGATTTTTCTGCTCTAAATGTTGGGCCAAATGAGAATACTTTTCCGAGTGCCATTGCTGCAGCTTCCATGTAAAGCTGGCCACTTTGAGAAAGGTATGCATCTTCATCAAAATATTTCGTAGCAAACAGTTCCGTTGTGCCTTCAGGTGCACTTCCAGTTAAAATTGGCGGATCTACTTTCACGAAACCTTCTTGATGGAAGTATTCATATGTAGCACGAATAATTTCGTTACGGATTTTCATAATGGCATGCTGTTTTTTAGAACGAAGCCATAAATGACGGTGATCCATTAAGAATTCTGTTCCATGCTCTTTTGGTGTAATTGGATAATCTGTCGCTTCATGAATCACTTCAATGGATTTCACTTGCAATTCAAAACCTAGCGGTGAACGCTCATCTTTTGTCACTTGACCTGTTACATAGACAGATGTTTCTTGAGTGACTGATTTCGCTAGCTTAAAGACTTCCTCTTCCACTTCTGCTTTTACTACGACTCCTTGAATAAAGCCTGTCCCGTCACGCAGCTGCAAAAATGCAATTTTTCCGCTTGAACGTTTATTGGCAATCCATGCGCCGATGGTTACTTCTTGATCGACGTGTTTGAACACTTGACTAATCGTTGTTTTCAACATAATTCCCTCCAAAGCCAGAAAGAAACTCACCTTTAGACAGGTGTGAATCTTTTTTCATACATTTTATTATAACCGTTCTAAATCAGCATGGTCAACGCAAGACAGGAGAAACTACGGTGTTAAATTTTTTTCCACGTGTCCTGTCGAGAAGTCGACATAGCTGAAGCTATATTGATTGTTTTCATTTAAGTATGTCACTTCCCAAAGAAGTACGTCACCTTCTCTCGCTAATTTGACTTCTTTTAGCTTAGAGACCGTGTTCTCCTTTTGAACGGCTTGTACTGCTTGATTCGAGGTAATGCCTTCTTTTGCTTTTTTTGCGATCACTTTTTCTTTTTTGCTGGCAGGAACCCAAACGTAGATCGTTTCATTCTGTTTGTTTTTCCCTTCAACAATAAATTGTTTTTCTTTCCCGACAAAGGTTTCCACTTGCTCCACTTGTACGATGTTTGCTTGTTCTTTTGCTCGTTCGATCGCTGCTTCATGCCCTTGTTCTCTTTGTCCCATGGCAATTTGATAAATCCACGTAAAGCTGATGATGCCAATAAGCAGAACGAGAGCCACTACAGATGAAATAATCCAGACTATTTTTTTCATGTCAAGCTTCCCCTATGTGCGATATATTGTAAATACCGCTTGATTTTGGTCTTCTTGATCTAATGCTAATCCAAACATGAGATCTTCTCTTTTAAGCGTTCTGTTCAATAAATCAACGATTTTGTATAGGTCTTCTGAATGCTTAATTTGAACAGTTGAAAGTACCTCTATTTTACTTTCCACTTCTAATTCCTCCTCGGTACGTAAATATTGTTAGTCATACTTTTCTGCACGGGAACCGATACTATTTTTACAACGGAACACAAAAAGCCGTTACGATAAATTAACTCCAAACCCACACCAGCTAAAGGCCGCTTATGACAGCGGCTTTTCGTTGTTAAGGTTTTCTATATACGCCTCAAGTGACTCTTTTGACATCTCGTGAACCGGCGCATGAGGGAGTGATTCTAAAAATAGTTTTCCATATGAAGCTGTTTTCACTCGGCGGTCTAAAATCAGCAATGTGCCTATGTCTTTTTCAGAGCGCAGCAAGCGTCCAGCTCCTTGCTTAAAGGTTAACACAGCTTCTGGTAAAGCGACGGCTTTAAACGGATTCTTCCCTTGTTTTTTAGCTGCATCACATTTGGCTTCAATGAGAGGAGAATCAGGCGGCCTGAACGGAAGACGTGCCATGATGACTGTTGTCAGCTCTGAGCCAGGAAAATCAACACCTTCCCAAAAACTACCCGTACCAAGTAAAATAGCTTGTTTTGCTAATTTGAACATTTTCGTTAATTTTACGGGGCTTCCGCCTGTCAAACCTTGAGCAAAAAGGGCTGACTGCATCCCTTCTGTTTTTAGCTCTTCATAGACTGCTTTTAACATCTCATGTGAATTAAACAAAACCAATATTTTTGCATGCTGCTGCTTTTCCATAACCTTTATATATTGCGCAGCCTGCTTTACATAATCTCGTTCATCACGGTTCGTAATCGGCGGCATGTCTGCTGGAACAATGACCTTAAGCTGTTTTTCAAGTTCAAAAGGTGAATCAATTTGCACAAGATGAGGGTAAAAATCTTGCAGGCCAAACCGTTCCAAGCAATAATCAAAGCGGTGATTGATGGTGAGTGTCCCTGATGTGAGGACAACACTCTTTTTGTTCATAAAGAAACGATCAGCCAAAAGCTCCCCAGTATCTAACGGCTGTGCATGCATAAAGACTGCGTTTTTGGCACCTTTTGCATCAATTTCAATCCAAACCGTTTCATCGTTTTTCGGTTCAAAGATAAATCGGTACAGTGTACTGCAAAAAGTATGCATAAACGACATGACTTGGTCGTATTCCTCTGCTTCAAAGGCAAAGTGTTCTGTCAGCTGATCACTTTTTTGAAGAAGCTCATTTTTTTGCTGTTCATACAGTTTCTCACAAGCAATTAACAAGGAACAAAGCTTACTTGCTGTTTCTTTAATCCGTTTCCACTGAGCATGCTTTGAATGATGACGTACTCTATGAATGAGACGATTGATGTCGGCTTTTGGTTTTGTCCTTTTCACAAATGAATGGACGGTGCTAAAGAAAGCGTCACTTTCCATTTGAAGCTGATTGAGATACTCATCCATTTCAATAAAGGTGTCTGTCTGTAACCCTGCATGATGAAATCTCTTTTTCAGTTTTTTTAACAGTCCGTCTTGCAAGGAGCCAAGCTGCGTTAATTTCGCGTGAAGCTGGATATAAGACGCACTATCCCCTAGTGTTTCATTGGCTGTTTTCTCAAATTGATGGGCTTCGTCTATCACATATACGTCAGCATGCTGAAAGATAGACGATGCCTCCGTTTGTGATAAAAGCAGACGATGATTCGTTAAAATTAAATCAGCTGTTCTTGCCCTTTTTTTGGCGCGCTCATAAAAGCAATACTCTTTAAAACGGCGCTTTTTCGATGTAAACGGCATATGCACACATGAAATGCGGTCTTTTATATTGGCAGCTCCTGACGGTAAATTCAGTTCAGATAAATCACCGGTTTCTGTTACAAGGAGCCACATTAAAATTTGCGCCTTCGTTAAGACGACATCATAGTTATCATCTTCCTCATGAAGCACATGCTCAAACTTATCTAAACAAATGTAATGCGCCCGACCTTTAAATACACAGGCAGCAGGCTCAAACGGGAGCAATCGATTCAACATCGGCACATCGCGCTGAAGCATTTGCTGCTGCAAAAGGATGGAATATGTACTAATAATGACAGGTTTTCCTGATTTCCTCGCTTCTAGAGCTGCTGGGATGAGGTAAGCGAGCGTTTTCCCAATACCCGGCGCCGCTTCAATTAATGCATAGGCTCTTTCATGAAACACGTCTCTCACTTTATTCATCATCGTAAGCTGGCCTTCTCTTACCTCATAGCCTTCTACAGTTTGCGGAAGCTTCTTTTTGATTTCCTCAAACAGCTGTTCATCATCTTCACTTACTGAATGTCTCGCCCTGCTGATAGGATTGGTGACATTTTTTACAGCAAAAGAGCCGACTTCCACTAAAGAATCTTCCCAGCTAGCATGGCTTGTTTCAAGCTGCTTAATTAAAAGTCCTATATCACTTAGGAGATAAGAGGATAATCTGCGCAGCTGCTTCAGCACATTTTTCGGTGTATGTTTTAATTGATGTAATAAAGTTAAAAATAACATGGCAGTAACTTCCGCATCACTATCCGCCCTATGCGGGTGGTCATGTGGAAGCATGAGCTCTTCACTTAATTCAGTGAGCTTATAACCTTCAAGCTCAGGATAAAGAATTCTAGAGATCTCAACTGTATCAATTGCTAGCACATCCAGCTCATTTTTCCCGCATGCTTTTAGTTCATCATTTAAAAAATTCAAGTCAAAATGAACATTGTGCGCAACAAAATAAGCACCCTGTATGAGATCATACACCTCTTGGGCAATGTCCTCAAAAAACACCGCATCGTCAACCATGTGCTGCTGAATGCCTGTCAGCTGTTCAATAAATCCTGGGATTGCTTTTCCCGGGTTCACATATTTTGAATACCGTTCGACAATTTGTCCATTTTCAATGACCACCGCAGCTATTTGAATGATTTTATCACCCTTTTTAGGTGAATTCCCGGTGGTTTCAATATCAACGACAACAAACCTTTGATCGGTCATAAAATGGACACCTCAATTCCTCGTTTCACCCTGAAGTGAAACACGCTCTGGACAAAATAGATGAAACAGAACAGCCTCTCTTCTGAAACTGTTCTGTTTCCACGGAGCCTGCGTTATAAAATCGTTCTCGCAGGCTCTTGCCCAATCATTTGTTCAATTTGATTTTGTTTATTTAACACGACCACTTTTGGTGTATGTGTCTTTGCTTCTTCTTCTGACAGCATCCCATAAGCGATAATAATGACTTCATCCCCTGGCTGAACGAGTCTCGCCGCCGCTCCATTTAGACAAATGACACCGCTCTTTCTTTCGCCGGGAATAATATATGTTTCAAGTCTCGCGCCATTATGATTATTGACAATTTGTACTTTCTCATTTGCCATCATACCTGCCGCATCAAGTAAATCTTCGTCAATTGTAATACTTCCTACATAATGTAAGTTTGCTTCTGTTACCGTTGCTTTATGAAGCTTAGATGTCATAAAGGTTCTATACATGTTTTTCACCGCTTTCAGGAACATGGAAAATCACATTATCAATCAGTCTTGCCCGTGAGAATTTCACCGCAACCGCCATAATGACTTGACCTGCTAACTGCTGAAGCGGCTCAAGTTCTGGATATGAATAGATCTCAATATAATCTATTTCTCCGCACGTCTGAACAAGTTCCTCTTCAATCAGCTGATACACACGACTGACATCACGTTCACCGTTTTCAACAGCTGACCGTCCTTTTTTTAATGCGCGGTATAAAGCGGGTGCTTCTTGTCTTTCTTTTTCTGACAAGTACACATTCCTTGAGCTTTTCGCTAAGCCGTCTTCTTCTCTGACTGTCGGTACAGATACAAGGTGAAGATCAAAGAAGAAATCCTTGATCATCGCATCGATCACAGCGACTTGCTGTGCATCCTTTAGTCCAAAGTAGACATTTGTTGGTGACACAAGATGAAACAGCTTTGTGAGCACAGTGACAACACCGTCAAAATGTCCTGGACGTTTTTTTCCGCATAAGACATCTGTCCGCTTTTGAACCGTCATCGTAATAGATGGTTCATTTTGGTACATTTCCTTCACATCAGGTGTAAATAAAATATCCACCCCTGCTGCTTCTGCCAGACGCTGGTCTCTTTCCATATCCCTTGGATAGGATTCAAAGTCTTCATTTGGTCCAAATTGCAAAGGATTGACAAAAATACTCATCACGACAATGTCATTTTGACTTCTTGCCTCTTTCGCAAGCGTCAGATGTCCTTCATGAAGAAAACCCATCGTTGGGACAAAGCCGATGGAATGCTGTTTTTCTTGATGCTGCTTGATTAATTCTTTTAGCTCGTGAATATGGGTGACAACGTTCATTTTTTGATTCCCCCATATAAGCCATCAAGGACTTCTTCTTTGATATGAAACGTGTGCATGTCCTCTGGAAATGTGCGTGCTTTTACTTCTTTCGTATATTGAATGAGCGCTTCTTCTAAAACAGTATCAATTTGCGCGTATTGTTTCACAAACTTAGGTGTTCTAGACACCCCGTATCCTACTACATCATGGTAAACGAGAACTTGTCCATCTGCCTCAGCTCCTGCACCAATTCCGATCACAGGAATCTTCAGCATGTCGGTAATTCGTTTTGTCAGTTCGCCAGGTACGCATTCCAGCACAAGAGCGATTGCGCCGGCTTCCTCACATTTCAAGCTGTCTTCAATCAATTTTTGAGCACTTTCGTGGTCTTTTCCTTGCACTTTATACCCGCCAAGTACACCAACTGATTGAGGTGTGAGGCCTAAATGACTGACGACAGGAATTCCGCCTCTTGTTAAAGCTTGAATGGATTCAAATACTCCGTCTCCGCCTTCTAGCTTTAAGGCATCGGCACCACTTTCTTGCATGATGCGTGCAGCATTTTTCATTGTTTCTTCTAACGAATAATGGTAAGACATAAATGGCATATCAGTCACAACAAATGTGTCTTTTGCGCCTCTTTTCACTGCTTTTGTGTGATGGATCATGTCATCCATCGTGACTTGAACTGTGGAATCTAGTCCAAGTACAACCATCCCAAGTGAATCACCAACTAAGATCATGTCGACTTCCGCTTTTTCCGCTTGCTTTGCAGCTGGATAGTCGTATGCGGTCAGCATCACAATAGGTTCGTTTTGTTCTTTCATTTTGAAAAAATCTAGCTTTGTCTTCATTTGTTCCTCCTCATTCTGGAGAGGAGATGGCTTGCCTCACATCACATGCTTTGATTTCTCATGTGCGGCGAATCATCCCTCTGTCCAAGTCCCTTAGGATCAAGGCAGAAATTTATCGAATTTTTCTTCCTAACAGGTACAGTTCTTTGCAGATACTGCCCACACGAAGTATATCAAAAATGTGCCGGGTGTTCCACTCAAGTTGACTTGATCTCAATGTCTGCGGAGTAGATTTTTTGGATACCGTCCTCCGTTTCAAGCAATAAAACACCTTCTTCATTGATGCCAAGCGCCTTCCCCGTATATTGCCCATTGACGGTGCGGGCAACAATATGTTGACCGATCGTCATCGCAAACGATTCCCATAATTGTTTAATCGGCGCAAATCCTTGCTTCATATAATCATCATATCTTTTTTCAAAAGTGGACATGATCTGTTGTATAAGTGCAGCACGATCCACTTTTTCATTCAGTTCCATCCGCAGACTTGTGGCGACATCCTTTAGGTCATCCGGGAAGTCATCAGCTGTTTGGTTCACATTTATGCCCGGTCCAATAATGACCGCATGAACCTGGTCCGCTTCTGCTTTTAATTCAGTCAGAATGCCAACGACCTTTTTTCCATTCAACAAAATATCGTTTGGCCATTTAATAGATGGACTGAGTCCTGTTTGCTGCGCAATCGCTTCTGCGATGGCTACAGATGCCAAAAGCGTCATTTGCGGTGCTTTATGCAGCGGAATTTCAGGCCGGAGAATGAGACTCATCCAAATGCCTGTCCCGTTTGGTGAATGCCACGTTCTTTGAAGACGCCCTTTTCCATTCGTCTGATGATCACTCACAACGATTGTGCCGTGGGGCGCACCTTCATTGACAAGATCATGGGCAATCAGCTGAGTTGAAGCGACTTCTTTCTGAAAGTAAATATGCCTGCCGAAGCTCTCTGTTTCCAGACCAAACAGAATTTCGTCCTCACTAATTTTGTCCGGTTTACGAAGCAGACGGTATCCTTTTCTTCTAACTGCTTCTACCTCATACCCCTCTTTTCGCAAGTCCTCCATATGCTTCCACACAGCAGTTCGGGAGCAGCCAAGTTCATCACAAATCTGCTGACTTGAGACAAAATCCTCACTGGATGCTGTAAATAGTTCAATTAATCGTTTTCTAATTGCGGATCGCATGCTTTAAGCCACTCCTCTATGGCTTCTTTTCGGTTTTCTAAACGGTTTTGCAAAACGGCTTTTTTCACAAAATTGAGCTCCTCTGCAATCCATTTCCCGGACGTCTTTTGCCGAAAGGCCATTAAATCTTTTCCTGAAACAGCGAGGTCTTGGAGCTTTTTAATCGGCAGTGCATCATAAGAACGCTTCGCTGCCTCCAGCTCATCAAAGAAAATGCGGCGCTCATGTTTTAGCTGTGTGATCTTCAAACTAGATAAGAGCACGTGTTCACCAGCTTCAAACATGTTTTCCGCATCCCAGTCACAATCAACGTATTTACTAATGGCTACTGCTTCTTTCAAAAGCTTGGTTGACAGCTTCCATTCTTTTAAGAAGGCCGCAGCCTCCGCTTCATCTAGGCCGAGCAAATGGATGCAAGCCCCCCATACCTCTTCTAGTCCATCCAGTAAGTAATATGGAAAGGCTTGAAAGGATTCATGAAGACGCTCCTCTTTGAGACCTGGCAATTCTTCATATAATTTGGTTGAAATGAGTACTTGAATGGCCTGCTCACAATGACGGCCTTTTAAAAGCTTCTCCATTTCAATCTTTTTGCGCTCAACTGAAATGTTGGCAAGCAGATGCTTATCCTTTTTCATAGCTTCAGCCGTTTCATCAGCGAGTTCAAAGCCAAGCTGGCTTAAAAAACGGACAGCTCTCATCATGCGAAGCGCATCTTCTTGAAAGCGGCACGCAGGATCTCCAACAGTTTGAATTCGTTTCCGCTTAATATCCTGTTTACCACCTACATGATCAATAATTTCCCCATTTATATCCATGGCCATCGCATTAATCGTTAAATCTCTTCTTAAAAGATCTTCCTTAAGCGACGTGATAAACGCCACTTCTTTCGGTCTGCGAAAATCTTCATATTCTGATTCCGTTCGAAACGTCGTGACCTCATAGCTGACACCATCATGCAACACAATGACAGTGCCATGCTCTTTACCGACATCTACTGTTTTTTCAAATAAAGACTCAACCTTATCAGGTGTTGCATCTGTCGCAATATCGATATCACCGATTTCCCGTCCTAATAGAACATCTCTCACCGCTCCGCCGACAAAGTAAGCCTGATGCCCATGTTCGTGCAGTGTATGTAATATAGGGATCGCATGTGTGAATGGTTCATTCATCTTCATCATCACCTTCGATCAATTCTAGGTAAAGCTTCTCATATTCACTCACAATCTTATCAGAGGAGAAATGAGCCTGAACACTAGACTGAGCTGCCGCTGACACTTTTTCATGAAGCGCTTCGTCTTTCAGCAGAGACACTGCGTGCTTTGCTGCTCCGTCTATATCGCCGAGCGGGACAAGAAACCCTGTTTCTCCATGTGTAATGACCTCTGGAATACCGCCGACATCCGTACCGATACAAGGAACACCGCACGCCATTGCTTCAAGAAGCACAAGCCCAAAGCTCTCCTTCTCTGAAAGAAGCAGCTTCAAATCACTTATTGAATATAGCTCCTCAACCTTCTCTTGCTTGCCTAAAAACAACACACGGTCTGTCAGTCCTAATTTTTTCACGAGTTCACATACAACCGATTTCTCAGGACCATCACCAATGAGCAGCAGCTTTGCCTGCACCTGTTCAGCAATCTTTTGAAACACATGAATCACGTCATGCACCCGTTTCACCTTTCGAAAGTTTGATACATGGATGATGACCTTTTCGTTCGGTAAAAGACCATAATGTGTCTTTAGCAAATCGTGATCTTCACGCAAATACACCCGTTCATCTACAAAATTATGAATCGTATCAATCTTTTTATCTGGTTTGATGAGATCGTATGTCTGCGCAGCTAATGAATGCGACACCGCTGTTACGCGATCCGATGATTCGATGGCGAACCGAATCACTTCTTTTAATGATGGATCATAGCCTAAAACCGTAATATCCGTTCCATGAAGCGTCGTAACGACTTTCACAGAGTGTCCAGTCATTTGTTTGGCTAAGAACGCACAGACAGCGTGCGGGACTGCATAATGCGCGTGAATAATATCAAGCTTTTCTCGTTTTGCGACTTCTGCCAATTTACTTGCCAGCGCAAGGTCATAAGGCGGATATTGAAATACTGCATATTGATTCACATCCACCTCATGAAAATAAATATTCGGATATACTTTATTAAGCCTAAACGGAATGCTTGAGGTAATGAAATGAACATCGTGCCCTTTTTCAGCTAAACGTTTTCCAAGCTCCGTGGCTATAATGCCTGAGCCGCCGACACTTGGATAACAAGTAATTCCGACCTTCAGTTTTTTCATAATTACCCCCCAAGTAAGTCATCGTCCAACAAAAGTGGTTTCTTTGTGATAAACCCTTCTGCATAAGCTTTGTTGACTTCTCTTCCATACATAGACTCTCTCATTTTGACAAAATCAATATAACCGTTCACAAGAGGTGTCTCTACTGAGTTTGCCGATTTAACAAATTGGCTTTTATACGCATGCAGGCTATCAATTTTTTGGTGCATTTCCTCAGAAATATCAATCACAAAATCTGGACGATGGTGCCCATTAATCATGTAATAATACATTTGGCTTATTTTATGCGCTGGCTGCTTGTATGAATCTTCAAATTTATGTATACCTGCAGAAAAAGCGGCCTCTTCTACAAGTGAGCCCGCATGGCCATGATCTGGATGCCGATCTTGGTGGTACGGAGCGAAAATCAGTTTCGGTTTGTAAGTTCGAATCACGCCCGCAATTTCCTTCATCGCTTCGTCGTTTAGATAAAGCCCTCTATCTGGCAGTGTAAGCTGGATTCTCGCTCTGACACCTAATATAGCGGCGGCGGCTTTTGCTTCTTCTTTGCGGCTCTCGACTGTTCCATTTGAAGATAATTCGGCCTGGGTCAAGTCGCAAATCCCGACGCGAGCCCCTTTTTTTACGTATTTTGCAATCGTTCCGCCCATTCCGATCTCTACATCATCGCTATGGGCACCGAATGCAAGGATATCAAGTCGTTTCATTTGTTCCTCCGTTTTTTGCTACATCTCGAAAATCAAACGTACCTTTATTTAAATTCCTGACTAAAATTTCAGCAGTTCCCATATTGGTGGCTAATGGAATGGTATACACATCGCAAAGCCGGATGAGTGCAGATACATCCGGTTCATGCGGCTGCGCAGTTAGCGGGTCTCTAAAAAAGAGCACAAGATCCATTGCATTATCAGCAATTAAAGCACCGATCTGCTGATCTCCCCCAAGTGGTCCTGATTGGAAACGATGAATGGGAAGCCCCGTCGCTTCTTTCACTCTCAAACCTGTTGTCCCTGTTGCGTAAAGTGTATGATCTGCCAAAATATCACGGTACGCAGTGGTAAACTGAATCATGTCACTTTTTTTCTTATCATGAGCGATTAAAGCAATGTTCATCAGGAATCCACTCCTTATTAGTCGATGATATTTTCTAAACCATAAACGAGCTGATCAATGTGCATGACCTGCTCTACTGAAAGCTTCACGCCTGACATAAAGGATGCACGGTTATAAGAATCATGACGAATGGTGAGCGTCTGTCCGTCCATTCCAAACAGCACTTCTTGATGTGCAATCATGCCAGGAAGTCTCACGCTGTGCAGACGGATACCATCATAATCTGCTCCTCGTGCACCTTCGATTAATTCTTTCTCTTCTGGATGTCCCTGCTTTTTGCTTTCTCTTACTTCTGCAATCATTTCAGCCGTTTTTAAGCCCGTACCGCTTGGGGCATCTAGTTTTTTATCATGGTGAAGCTCAATGATTTCAACGTCAGGAAAATAATTCGCTGCCATTTTGGCAAATTTCATCATTAAGACCGCACCCACAGCAAAGTTTGGTGCAATAATACAGCCTATGCCCTTTTCTTCTGTTAATTGCTGAAGCTCTTTTAGGTCATCTTCTGAAAATCCAGTTGTTCCGACGACTGGACGCACGCCATGTTCAAGTGCTTTTTTTGTATGTACTTTCCCGATTTCTGGTGTTGTTAAATCAATTAATACATCTGGTGTTGTTTCTGAAAGACAAACATCAATATCCGTATAAATTGGCGCATGAGATGTCGTATGAATCACATCAGATAATTTTTTTCCTTCATGCGCGTGATCAAGTGCTGCCACCAGCTCAAAATGGCCTGTTTCTTCCGCCAGCTTCACAGCCTCTATCCCCATTCTTCCTCTTGCTCCAGCGATTACTACTTTGATGGTTTCGTTCGTCATCGTCTCTACTTCCCTTCTTTTTTCGTCCAGCGGTCTTTATCTCTTGTGTTGAATTTATGCATCACACGATCATGTGCTTCTTCTAGTGAAATATCAAGTGAATTAGCAAGGCATGTTAACACAAACAAAACATCGCCAATTTCTTCTTCCATGCTTTTTTCTGTTTCCGTTGTTTTTTTCGGCTTTTCTCCATAGTAATGGTTAACCTCTCTTGCCAGCTCCCCTAATTCTTCTGTCAGGCGGGCCATCATGGCAAGCGGGCTGAAATAGCCTTCTTTAAATTGTCCTATGTAATCATCTACTTCTTGCTGCACGTGACGCAGCGTTTTTTCTTTCGTCATGAAGCTCATCCTCCTATCCATCTCTTACATGTTAGCGAAATCATAAATATTTGACAAATGTTTAAGACTCAGTTTGCTTGTTTCTCTCCCATACCATATAATATTATCGCTGTCTAAGCAAAAAAAGGAGTGGTCTCTTGCTAAAAGAAATTCGTCTTAAAAATATCGTATTTATTTTAATAGGATCTGCGATTTTTTCTTTCGGTCTTGTTCATTTTAATATGCAGAACAATTTGGCGGAAGGCGGATTTACAGGTATTACACTGCTTTTATATTTTCTATTTCACATTGACCCATCTATTTCAAACCTTGTCTTAAACATTCCGATCTTTTTTATAGGCTGGAAAATGCTCGGCAGAACGATGTTTACTTATACAATTGTAGGAACAGTGAGTCTTTCTGTCTTTCTTGCTATCTTCCAGCGCTTTCAAATACATATGCCTCTCCAGCACGATTTAGCCTTAGCCGCCCTCTTTGCAGGTGTATTTATCGGAACAGGCCTCGGAATCATCTTTAAATTCGGCGGTACAACAGGCGGTGTGGACATCATTGCAAGACTGATCAACAAGCATTATCAGGTGGCAATGGGACGAACAATGTTCATCTTCGACGCATGCGTCATCACCATCTCTCTGACCTACTTAAATTATAAAGAAGCGATGTATACACTTGTCGCAGTGTTTGTTGCTGCGAAGGTCATTGACTTCATGCAAGAAGGCGCTTACGCTGCCAAAGGCGCCATGATTATCTCTGAAAAAGATGACATCATTCAAAAGAAAATCACGGATGAAATGGAGCGCGGTGTCACCATCTTAAAAGGGGTCGGTTCCTATACGAAACAGGAGCGCAACGTTCTTTATTGCGTCGTTCCGAAAAACGAGCTTGTCCACCTTAAAAGCGTCGTGACCTCAGTCGATCCTCATGCGTTTGTATCTGTCAGTGACGTGCATGATGTACTCGGTGAAGGCTTTACATTAGATGAACACAAAAAGCCGCTCAATCCGCATTAAAAAAGAAGCACCAGTTTTGGGCTTCTTTTTTTATGATTTAGGATAATCAGCCTGACGTTTTTGCTTCTTTTCTTTTTCTGCACGATATTTCCGAAATCCAACATACGTTAACGTTAATAAAATGATACTCCCGGTTGTTAAGATGACCCATAAAAGCGATGGATCCGCTTCATCTTCATCGACGTGAGCAAACACACTCGATAAATCCTCTTCCAGCTTCGTGAGACGTTCAAGCTTTGTCCCACTTGATGCTTTTAAAAATTCACCTTGCTCAATCACTTCCATGTGCTGCTTAATTGTCTGCAGCTTTTCAGGCGAAATATCAATGGTTAAACTTGGATAGATCATATCGTATAAAGAAACCAGCTCATTCCAAGTTTCATAAAATGTCGTCGATTCTGGATCTTTTACTTCTTTTTTCAAAGTAGGAAAAGAGCCCATAATAGGCTTCTCCAGCGAACCCCAAAGAGGCTCAGAATCCGACTGGATCGCATCAAGCAGCATTCTAAATTGAGAGGCATAACGAAGCTTTTCGCGCTCATTCAATTCTTCCTGCGGCAGCCCTTTTATCATATCTTGATAGCCAAGTGTAATTTGCCGAATCTGCGTATTCGTCAAAGTTCCACGCCAATTCTCAGCTTTAAATGTCTTTTCAACATACAATGCGACTTGTAACGCCTCATCATATTTAGCTTGTCTCGTTAATTGAAAGATGGAATCTGATAGTTCCGTTAATTCTTGCAGCGTGTTAGCAGCTGTTTCCTCACCTTTGACAACTGCTGGCTGTAATACGAGAAAAAATAATAGAATCATCGCGATTGGCTTTCGTTTCATGCAAGTCCCTCCTAGCCCTTCTCCTTACAGCGTATGAAGAAAAGGACAAGGTTAGACCAACATTGTTAAGGGAGTTCAAGCTTGACCGATTTTTTCGATAGAACGAGATAATACGAAACAAGAAGAACCGCAATACTTAGCCAAAACGTCACGTAGCCGATCTCGTTTGAGTAAGCAGACAGCATAGAATAACGGGGCATCATACCAAATACATAATCAATTACATCATTATGTAAGATCCAAATGCCTGCTACCACGAGATGACGCATTTGAAAACGATAATATGGCGCAAACAATACAGCCTGAACCGCCATCGCAAAGTGAGACCCAATCAGCATGTATCCTTCCCACGGAAAATCATCAACAGATAAAAGCACAAAGATATTCATTCCTACCGCCCATAACCCATATTTAATCAAGGTCACAAGAGCAAGTGCTTCAAAATAAGGAGCATTTCGTTTCATCAAAAACGCAAGTAATACAAATAAAAAGAAAAAGCTGGCCGTTGGACTGTCTGGTACAAAAGCTAAAAAGACAGCCGGTGTCTCTACGAGCTGCGGAATATACCAATAGTAGCCGTACACAGTGCCAAGGAAATTGATCATAAGCACCAGCACAAGCATGTAGCGCGTCGCTAGCAAATATTGAATCCATCTCATATGTCTCTTCACTCACGATCTGTTAAAATCAGAAAAAAGCTGACAGCGCCAGCTTTTTCTCTTTTGAGTATATCCTTGTACTTGCATTTAAACAACTGAATTATTTTGATTTGACCTCAGATAAATATTTAGAGAGCTTCTCAAGTTCTTCATCACTACCTTTAAAGACACCCTTCGGCATGTTGCCTTTTCCTTCTACAGCGATTTTAGCGATCTCCTCAGGCGAAAGACCGTTGTCAACGAGTGACGGTCCAGCTGCTCCGCCCTGCATGTTATCCCCGTGGCAGGAGATACATGTCTGCTCTTGATAAATTTTATATTCTTCAGCTGAAGTATCAATCTCTGCTTCTTTCTTAATCTCACCTTGTTTTGCCGCTGCTTCCCAATCATGAGTTGCAACAGACTCCCACGTTAAATATGTTGCTGCGCCGACTGCAAGAATCATCATCCCGACTGCAATTGGTCTTCTATACGGTCTGCGTTCTGGACCTGAATCAAGAAATGGTGCGAGCAAAAGTGCACCAAACGCAATTCCAGGCATAATCATCGCGCCGACGACAGTGAAGTTTCCTGCAGCAAATTCATATTTTAATAACTGGTACAAAAATAGGAAATACCAGTCTGGCAGCGGAATATAGCCAGTATCTGTTGGGTCAGCCATCCGCTCAAGCGGAGGCGCATGAACAACAGTTAGGACAAGAAATCCAATTAAAAAAACGGCACCTACAAGCCATTCCTTTAAAAGAAAGTTCGGCCAAAAGGCTTCTGTTTTTCCCGGATATTCGGAATAGTCTTTAGGTATGTTAGGTTTTCTTTCTGCCGGTATTCTGGAATCTCCGACAAACTTCATCCCTTTTCCCCTATGCAAAGTCATCCCCTCCTCATTGAACATTCATCAAACGCAGCATTTTATAGCGGTCCAGAAATTCCTTGCTTACGAATCATAATAAAGTGGGCAGCCATCAGCCCAAATAATGCCGCTGGCAAGAAAAAGACATGGATAGCGAAAAATCTCGTCAGCGTTTGTGCCCCTACAATGTCAGGATGACCTGCAAGCAGCGTTTTGATCTCTTTACCAATGAAAGGTGTTGCTTCTGCTATTTGAAGACCAACCTTCGTCGCAAACAGCGCCTTCATATCCCATGGTAAAAGATAACCTGTAAAACCAAGTCCAAGCATCACAAAGAAAATGAGCACACCAACAATCCAGTTCAGCTCTCTAGGCTTTTTATACGCCCCTTGGAAAAAGACCCTTAGCGTATGTAAAAACATCATCACAATGACTAAACTCGCACCCCAGTGGTGCATCCCTCTGACAATCTGGCCAAATGCCACTTCATTTTGCAAATAATAGACAGATTCCCAGGCATTTTTAATATCCGGCACGTAATACATCGTTAAAAACATGCCCGAAAGGACTTGAATGACTGTCACAAAAAACGTTAAACCGCCAAAACAATACACAAAAGCGGAGAAATGATGTGCTGGGTTGACGTGCTCTGGCACCTCGTGATCCGCAATATCTCTCCATATTGGTGTAATGTCCAGCCGCTCATCTACCCAATCGTAAATCTTGTTAAGCATCGTTACCCTTCCCCTTTCGGCACAGCTTTTCCAAGATAGAGGTATCCGTCCTTCACTTGCTGCTTATAATGGTCAAGCGGTGCAAGCGGTGGAGTTCCGGGTACGTTTGTACCATCCTTGTCGTACAGCCCATAATGGCACGGGCAGAAAAATTTGTTTGGATTTTTCGGATCACTGTTCCAGTTCACTGTACATCCTAAATGTTTACAGATTGGCGATAAAGCGACAATTTCATCCCCTTCTTTGTACACCCATGCTGACCTAGATTCCTTTGACTCGTACCATGCATCTACTTGATCAATTTTAAAGTCAAAGCGCTTCGGTTCCTTTGTCAGTTCATCTACACTGACAACTTGAACCATATCCTGATCCTCTGTTCCTTTTAGCACAGGGTCAAGCGCAAAGCGAACCATAGGCATGAGCATTCCAGCGGCCATAAATCCCCCCACGCCGGTCAACGTGTAATTCAAAAATTGACGCCTGGACACTCCATGTCTCTTCTCGCTCATTTTTTTCTCCCCCCCTCAGGTCGTCAGCTACTTTATAACTGAATTAGAAAAAATTTCATAAAACTAGGACACCCTCATAATATATCAATCTATTCACAAGGTCAACATCCTAAAAAGCTATGTACAATGCAAATGTAAGGGTTTTTATGAAGGGTTCCATTTTTGTAACAAAAAGTTCAAAATTTGTTCTACACTGTCTTGAATGACTTTTTGCTTTAATTCAACCTTCAAATGCTCCAGCGGAACCGGCTTGAGCAAAAATAGCGATTCACTGATCTCAGTATGCTCTTTCCACTGGTGATCAGATGTGATCAATATGACATGCTGAAAATGATCCTTGAGCGACTGCTTCATTATGAGTATATCTTCTTGTTTCCGGTCACTCACTTCCAAATATGTATGTGGCGGAAAAAGAAAAACCCGCCCTTTTAACTGTCTTTCAAGTTCATCTGCTACAAGAATAGTAAACTCTCCTAAAGACACGGTTTGTTTCATTTGATCCGCATCAATTCCAACTAATGGAATGATAGCGGTATCAATGTAAGCTTTAGATTGCAAAAAGCGATCCGCGTCCTCTGCTTGAAACCTCATCAATTTCCCCTCTTTCATAACATAAGCCCTGCCTGTGTAGGGCAAGGCTTATTCGTTCAGTTTATGACAATAGGCTTAATTCTTTTGCCAGCTTATTAAATGTTTCTTGATCATGACGGTCAAGTGCTTCATCTATCTCTTTCATGAGCCGTTCTTTTTGGAAAGTTGCGATTGAATGCTCAAGCACTTTCTCAGCAAGATCCTTATCTTTTTCGTTCTCATAAAGATCCTTTGGAATATGAGGATTTGTTTCAAGAACAGCTGCATATTCCGGCGAACGATAAGCAGAACGGAAATTCAATTGAATAAACAAATCCTGCTGTTTATTCAAACGAATATCATGAAATGACTTTTCAGCATCTGTCGTCATGATGTTTTCTTTATAAAATCTAAAGGGAACTTCATCCACACAGTGTGTTGACATGATGATTCCCCTTGGGCAAAATTCTGCTTGCTCTACAAAATGAACTTTTTCCATCAAAGAGTCGTGACTCATTAAATAATTTAATATCCAAACACACTCTCTTCGCTTTAGCTGATAATGGTTTAAGAACCATCGGATAAATTCCTTTTTTTCATTGACAGAAACAGGGGTCTGCATGTTATTCCCTCCTCTATCGTAAATTAAATTGCTATACATGAATTATTCAACAAACCAGTTCTTCATTCCTGCAAACTATAAGGAAATTTCGTCTTCAATTCTTAAAATCGTTTCTTCAATTTCTTCATTCGTGCCATCTTTCTCTAGAACTTTGCGTAATAACGGCAATGCTTCTTTTTGTCTGCCCTCTTCTAAAAGGAACGAAGCGTATTCATATAAGAAGTCACGCTCCTCATCAAAATCAGGCAGGGCAAGCTTGAAATACTCGGCAGCTTCTTTGTATTCTTCTCGCCCGACAGAAGCAGATGCAGCATACCAATTCCATTTTGGATCATCTTCCCCAAAGCTTTTAACCTCTTTAATAACATCCAGAATTTCATCAAACAACTCTTCATTTAAATAGATCGCCAGCAATGTTTGAACTGCTTCAATATAACCCGGATCGAGAGCAAGTGCTTCTTGAAGCAGTTTTTTCGCATCTTCTGAATCCCCATTTTTCAAATCAATCTTGGCACCATATAAATATAATTCTTTGTTATACTCATCAACTTTAATACCCTCTTTTACTACTTCTAAAGCCTCGTGATATAGTCCTTCTTCCTCATAACTTTTCGCTAAAGGCATATAAAGTGACGAATAGGACGGATCAATATCTTTCAGTTCTGTAAGCTGCTGAATGGCTGTTTTCGTTCTGCCAGCCCTCATTGCTGTAAATCCGTAGCCAAAAAGAGTATTTGGGTCTGCTTGATCTTTTACTGCCTTTTCGTACCATTCAAGTGCATCCTCAAATTCTCCAGCTGTGCTGAGCGATTCAGCGAGCCGCTGATACACATTGACACCGCCAACCTCATGCTGCTGATCTGCCACTTTGTAGAAATAATCGGCCGCTTTTTTTGAAAGGCCTTGAGAAAAATACAACTCACCTAATGCAAAATCGATGATGGCTTCATTCGGAAGTAGTTCTTTCGCTTTTAAAAGCTTTTGTTCACTGACTTCAAATAGTCCTTGCATTTGATACAAATCTGCCATTAACAATAAACTCTCTGGGTACGCATCATCATCTTCAGGAATCGTTTCTAATACTGAAATCGCCTTCTCTTCTTCATCAGAGTCAATCAACAGCTCTGCATAAAAACATGTTAAACCTGTTTCCTCTGGATATAAATCATGTAAATCACTGATGAGATTCCGTGCTTTATCGATATCTCCCCAATCATAATATAATTGAGCCGCTTGCGCCTTTTCTTCATCATGCAAATGCTTCTCTGCTTGAGCAAGTGTTTGGAGTCCTTTTTCAGTCTCACCCGCCTCAACTAATTTTATGGCTTCTTGTAATGAACTATTCAAATCAAACCGTTCCTTTCTGTTTCCAAAAACCTAAACTATTGTTACTTCATATCATAATCGACAGGTACACATCCAGCAAATATGTTGCTCTTTTAAAATGAACCCATTTTTGTGTTTTAAAGACTGTTTTTCATTTCATCCTATACGAAACTGATGATTTGTAAACTGCAGACACTATTTTTATCGGACAAAATGTTTTTTTTCAAGGTTTCACCTTGAGACAAGCTATGCTATATTTCTGACAAATATGCCAAAGGAAAGAAAAAGCCTGAGGACCTCCTCAGACTGTTTTCGTTAAATATTCAATGTGTTCAAAGAAATTCGGGTATGAGACACGAACAGCATCTGTATCTTCAATCTCAATTGCTTGCTTTGTCACACATGCGGCAATTCCCAGCATCATACCGATACGGTGATCTCCGTAGCTTGAGACGACTGCGCCGCCTTGAAGCGTAGTTTTACCATGAATCTTCATACCATCATCTGTTGCTTCAATATCAGCACCGAGTTTTTTAAGTTCTGATACGACTGTATCAATTCGATTGGTTTCTTTAACTTTTAACTCAGCAGCATCTTTAATGATCGTTGTTCCTTCTGCTTGGGTCGCAAGAAGCGCAATAATCGGAATTTCATCGATGAGTCTTGAAATCATGTCACCAGAAATTTCAATCCCTTTTAATGATGAAGTAGAAATCGTTAAATCACCATACGGTTCTCCGCCTTTGGCATCTACTTCATTGATCTCAAGGTTTGCACCCATAAGTTTCAGCACATCAATAATACCTGTTCTTGTTTTGTTTAGTCCGACATTTTTTAAGACAATCCGGCTGTTAGGAACGATTGATCCAGCTACAAGGAAAAATGCAGCTGAAGAGATGTCTCCAGGAACAAATATATCTGTTGCTGTTAATGTCTGGCCGCCTTCAATGGAAACACTTTGTTCATCTTCATCTAGTTTTACACCAAACATAGAGAGCATTCTTTCTGTATGATCTCTTGATTTATGTGGTTCAGTTAATGTTGTTGTACCCTCTGCTTGCAGCCCAGCTAAAAGGACAGCCGACTTAATTTGTGCACTTGCCACCGGAGACTCATAAGAGATGCCTTTTAAATGACCGCCACGAATAGACAGTGGTGTATACTCGCCATTTGCTCTGCCGTCTATTTTGGCTCCTAGTTGTTTCAGCGGACCCGTCACACGTTTCATTGGTCTTTTGGCAATACTCTCATCACCAATTAGTGTACTGTGAAACTCACAACCAGCTAATATTCCCATCATTAATCGAATGGTTGTACCAGAATTGCCAACATCGAGAATGTCAGACGGCTCCTTGAGCTCTTTCAGTCCTTTACCATGAATGACAACATCTGTCCCTTTTTGTTCAATTTCAACGCCCATCTTTCTAAAGCAATCAATCGTACTTAAACAGTCAGCTCCAGGAAGAAAGTTTTTCACTACTGTGGTCCCTTCAGCAATTGCACCAAACATCACTGATCTATGTGAAATAGATTTATCACCTGGGATATGAATTTCTCCATTCATAGGAGCATTTTTATGAATTTTCATGTTTGTCACCTCAGTCAGCATAAAATGTATCGTAATTCGCTCTATTTTTTATACAGATTTCTGCACGCTTGCGGTCGTCGTCTGTTTGAAAACTAATGCGTAAAATCCCATTAATGTCTTCCCGCGTCTCAATAATACGGATATTTGTAATACTAATATTTTCACTTGCTAGATGCCCTGTAATCTCCGATATGACCCCAGGGTGATCCGGAACATCGACATACAGATCATAAAAAGCAGGAATGGCTCCTTTTTTCCTTAGAGGCAGTCCATCACGATATTCCTTTGCATCTTGAAAATAAGAGAACAATCCTTCAGCATCTTCTTGCTCTACGAAGGTTTCAATGCGGTTAATCTCTTTTTTCCATTCATGAAAACGGTCTAAAATCTTGTGTTTATTGTGCAGCAGGATATCCCTCCACATTGCAGGATTGCTTGAAGCAATTCGTGTGATATCACGAAAGCCTCCAGCAGCAAACCGTTTAACAAGTGGGAATTGTTCTTCAAAATGATGTGCTTGATGCACAAGACTGGCTGCAACAATATGAGGAAAATGGCTAATTACACTTGTCACAGCATCATGTTCTTCTGGTGTCATCTCGATGAAATGAGCATTTGTCCCCTTTAACAAATCCATCAACCGATCAACAGCTTGGCGGTTTGTTTCCTTTGCAGGCGTTAAAATGTAGAACGCATTTTCAAATAAGAAGTCTTTTGCTGCAATAACACCTGACTTATGAGAGCCTGCCATTGGATGTCCACCAATAAATTGGTACTGCTCAGGCAGCGCTTTTTCAGCAAAATGGACGACCTTTTGCTTTGTGCTGCCGACATCAGTGATTGTGAGCTCTCTTTCAATTCCAGAGTCTGCAATATCACTAAGCATCTTTACTGTTTGCTGGACAGGTGTTGCCAAAATAATGGTCGAAGATTCTTCTAAACCAGCCAGAAACGAATCAGCTGTTGCATCAATAATTCCCAGCTTTGTTGCAGCAACCATTTGCTCTTTGGAAACATCAAATCCTACAATTTTTTTATGAGGATACTCTTTTTTAATCGAGAGTGCAATGGATCCCCCAATTAAACCGAGTCCAGCGATTAATATTGTTTCGTTTGCATCATTCATATTCATCACCTGATTTTTCGCGAAAATTAAACAACCTATTTCAACAGCTTATATGTATTGAGGTTGGTACAATGAAAGCCATATCCTGCCTTAGGATATGACTTTATGGTTATGCTACGCACGAATGCCTTGCAGTAAATCGGCAAGTGTACTTAGAATGTCTTCATTTTGCTCTTTTGTTCCGACGGTAATACGTAAAGAAGTCGGAAAACCAAGTGCTTTACCGGAACGAACAATGTAACCTTTTTTCAATAATGCATTGAACAATTCATCTGCATCTCTTTTAAAATCAATCAGCACAAAGTTTGTTTGAGATGGATAGATATATAGTCCAAAACGGTCTGCAAAATCTTGATATTGCTTGAGACCTGCTTCGTTTTTTTGTCTGCATGATTGTATGAAAGCTTGATCTTTGATCGCTGCACGAGCAGCTGCCTGAGCGATACGGCTGGTATTAAACGGCTCTCTCGCTGGTTCAATGGCAGTAATCAGCTCTTCTGATGCAATTCCGTAGCCTACGCGAAGCGCTGCAAGTCCATATGCTTTAGAAAACGTTCGAAGGACAATGACATTTTGATAATTGTGTAATAAAGATAAACTGTTTGGAAAATCTTCTGCACGAACGTATTCAAAATACGCTTCATCTAGAACAACAAGCACGTGAGCTGGCACTTCGTCTAAAAACGCCACAATCTCAGATTCTGACAAATGATTTCCTGTCGGGTTATTTGGATTACATACCCAGACAACCTTCGTGTTTTCATCGATCGCATCCAGCATGCCCTTCAGATCGTGAGCTCCTCCTTCTAAAAGAGGCACTTCTCGAATTTCAGCACGTTCAATCACTGCATTGTGACGGTATTGCGGAAAAGATGGGGATGGGATGACGGTATTTGTATGTTGGTCAAGGAAAGCTCTCGCAATAATTTGCACAAGTTCATCTGAGCCGTTCCCGAAAATTAATTGTTTTTCACTTACTTGAAGAAACTCAGCAAGCTCCGTTCTTAAACTTGCGCTGTACCCATCAGGATAAATCGCTAAATGTTCGAGCTCAGCTTGTATTGCCTCTCTTGCATGTACAGAACATCCAAAAGGGTTTTCATTTGAAGCCAATTTCACAATTTTGTCTAATTGATATTCTTTTTTGACCTCTTCAATTGGTTTCCCAGGTTGATACGGTTTTAGCTGTTTTAATTGATCTTTGATTTGCAAAATGTTTCACCTCATTTGAATGAATAGAGGGGACTAAATGTTTTTGCATATGTTTCAAATTCTCTTAAAGCCTCTTGACGTGTATCACTTGCCAGCAATTGTTCATGAAGCTCTTCAATTTTTTTCACAAGTGCACTTCCGACAACAACACCGTCACTCAGTTTATTCATTGAGTCTACCTGCTCTCTTGTTGAGATGCCAAAACCGACCGCAACCGGTATGTGACTCAGCTGTTTCACTTGTTGAATAAAATCTGTAATTGACGCGTCAAAGGATTGTCTGACACCTGTTACACCAAGAGATGAAACACAATACACAAAACCTTCTGCCTGCTCTACAATGTTTACTAATCGTTCCTTGCTTGTTGGTGCAACGAGTGAAATATATGAAATGTCATGTGTTTGACAGTTCTTTTGCAGCTCGCTGCTCTCTTCAAACGGCAAGTCGGGTGTTAAGAGTCCCGAAATATGATTTTTGCGCAGTAAAGCGAAAAAGTATTCTGTGTCTAATTGTAACACAGGATTATAATACGTAAATAGAATTACAGGAATTTTTACACCGTTTTTTTTCATCTTCCCTGCTAATTCTATCGCTTTTACGATATTCATGCCATGATTTAGAGCTCTTTTGGAGGCTCTTTGAATGACAGGACCGTCTGCTAATGGATCGGAATAAGGAACACCGAGTTCAATCGCATGTGCACCGGCAGCTTGAAGGGAGATAGCTAAATCAATCGTGATGTCTTCTGACGGATCTCCAGCTGTGATAAATGGGATAAATAATTTTTCGCCTTGCTCTAATTGAAATCTAATCATTTTGTTTTCCCCTCACTTTCGAGCACGTTCATTAATGTATGCACATCCTTATCGCCTCTTCCTGACAGGCAGACAAGGACGATTTCGTCTTCATCCATCGTCTTGCTTACCTCAAACGCTTTGGCTAGCGCATGTGCAGATTCAATTGCTGGCAGAATTCCTTCTTTTTCAGTCAGCAGCTTTAGTGCATCTAGTGCTTCTTGATCTGTCGCACTCACATATTGAACCCGCCCGCTCGCATGTAAATATGCGTGTTCTGGTCCAATTCCCGGATAATCTAAACCAGCGGAAATAGAATATGGCTCAATAATTTGGCCAAATTCATCTTGAATTAAATATGTCAAAGACCCGTGGATCACACCTTTGGTTCCTTTCGTGATGGTTGCAGCATGGAGCGGCGTATCGATTCCTTTTCCAGCTGCCTCTACACCAATGATATCTACTTCTTCATCTAAAAATGCCCGGTACATTCCAATGGCATTACTTCCACCGCCAACACAGGCAATGACTTTATGAGGAAGCCTTCCTTCTTTTTCAAGCAGCTGCTCTTTTGCTTCATCACCAATCATGCGCTGGAACTCGCTGACGATTTGAGGATACGGATGAGGGCCTACAACGGAGCCAATCATATAAAAATGATCACTGCAGTGCTGAACCCAATAGCGGATGGCTTCGTTGGTTGCATCTTTTAGTGTGCCATTTCCGCTTGTGACAGGTATGACTTCAGCGCCCAGCAGTTTCATTCGAAAGACATTGAGTGATTGTCTTTCCACATCTTCTTTTCCCATAAATACCGTGCAGGATAACCCGAACTTTGCGGCCACCGTTGCAGCAGCTACTCCGTGCTGGCCCGCGCCTGTTTCTGCGATGATGTTTGATTTCCCCATTTTTTTCGCAAGCAGGGCCTGACCAAGCGCATTGTTAATTTTATGAGCACCCGTGTGGTTTAAATCTTCTCTTTTTAAATAGATTTTTGCCCCGCCGAGGTATGCTGATAATTGGTCAGCATATGTAAGCGCAGTTGGTCTGCCTGAATAGTTTCGAAGTAGTGATACATATTCTGCTTGAAAAGCAGGGTCTTCTTTTAATTCACGAAATGCCTGCTCGATTTCTGCAAGTGGCTGCATGAGCGTTTCCGGGACAAATTTCCCTCCGAATTCTCCGTATCTGCCAATCTCATTTGGATATGCGTACATCATTTAACATCCTTTCTTCGAGCGCTTTGATCTTAGCGCTGCTTTTCTTTCCGTTTTCTTCTATTCCGCTTGAAAGATCGATCGCTTCTGGACCATAGGCAAGGAGCTCTGCTATCGTTTCTGGTGTGATGCCGCCTGCAATTATGCAAGTTTTCTCCAGCCGTTTTGCATGCTGAACGTATGCAGGCACCGCCTCCCAAGCAAAAGCTGTTCCAGATCCGCCTCTCATCCCTTTTACTTTCGCATCAATAAGGAAGCCATCGACAACAGGTGCAAATGCCGTCATTTTTTCAAGCGTGTTTGTGATATTGGATACGTGGTGGAACACTTTCCAAACGTCAGCCCCTGTTTGTTGTTTGATTTCTTTAGCGTCATCCTGCGTTTCATCTCCATGAAGCTGTACGATATCTAAAGGTATATGTTTTGTGATCTCACACACTTTTTCGATCTTTTCATTTACAAATACACCGGCAATTTTTTTCTCACACTTTGTTTGGATGAGCCATTGTTTCACTTGATCTGGCTGGACTTGTCTTTTACTTGGAGCAAAAATAAATCCAATGGCATCTGCGTGAGATTGCGCAATACATTCCACATCATCTTGTGATACTGCCCCGCAATATTTTACATAAGGCTTCATCCTGTTCATTCTCCAAACAATGTCTGAACAGCTTTTTCTTGTGATTGTTCTCTCATTAATGATTCTCCTACAAGAACTGCACCCGCTCCATGTTTCTTCACAAAGGTCAGATCATCAAATGTTTGAATACCGCTCTCACTCACTAGTAAAACATCTTTTGGAACAAGGGGTGCGATCTCTTTTGTTTGTTCGACTGTTGTTATAAATGTATTTAAATTCCGGTTGTTCACTCCAATGATTTCAGGAGTGAACAACTTTAAAATATTTTCCAGTGTATCTGCTGCATGTACTTCGACAAGGACATCAAGGCCTTTCTCTTTCGCTTCAGCATAGAGCTCTTGCAGCTTTTGCGGCTCAAGTACTTCTCCAATTAATAAAATGGCATCTGCCCCTATACGTCTTGACTCTTCTACCTGTATGGAGTCAATGATGAAATCTTTTCTTAAAATTGGACGATCTACGTGTTTTTTAATGAGAGATAAGTATTCGTTTTTCCCTTGAAAGAACGGTTCATCCGTTAAAACAGATAAGCAATCAGCGTTTGATTTTTCGTAAGCTTTTGCTGTTTGTAAAGGATCAAAATTCGGTTGAATGATTCCTTTGGAAGGAGACGCTTTTTTCACCTCCGCAATGAGACCAATTGAGCGATGAGGATTCATGAGTGCTTCTTTAAATGATCGTCTTTCAAAGTGTCCATCTACTGGTAACTGCAATGTTTGAATATGTTCTTTTTTGCGGGCAATGATTTGATTAAGCATAAATCTCTTCCTCTCTCGTTTTTTGTTTTAATCGAGCCAATTGTTCTTTGGCTGCGCCGTTTTTAATCGTTTCAATCGCTTTTAATGTCCCGGCCATGAGGCTTTCTGATTTCCCTGCGACATATAAAGCCGCTCCAGCATTCAGGGCTGTAATATGAAGCGGCGCCCCTTCTGTTTGATGATTCAATATATTCTGAATCAATTTGGCGCTCTCTTCCGGTGATTGGACCTGAATATCTGATAAAGATCCTTTTTGCAGCCCAAAGTCTTCGGGATTGAGTGTATATTCTGTCATGACATCTTTTTTGAGTTCAATCACATATGAATTTGCTGTAATCGTTAATTCATCCAGTCCATCTTCTCCGCAAACAAACAGCACATGTTCTGGCTCTAACGGTGCAAGGGCTTCTGCCATTAATTTTGCCTTTTCCTTTGAGTAGACACCGATGATTTGCTTTTTGGCTTGCATTGGGTGGCAAAGCGGGCCTAAGAGATTAAATACCGTCCGGAAGCCGAGCTGCTTGCGGACTGCGGCTACTTGTTTCATAGATGAATGATACAATGGTGCAAATAAAAAGCCCATGTTTTTCTCTTGTATTTGTCTTCTTGTTTCTTCTGGTGTGGATTGAATATGAATCCCAAGACACTCTAGTACATCGGCACTCCCGCTTTTAGAAGAAACTGATCGATTTCCGTGTTTGGCGATTTTGGCTCCAGCAGCGGAAGCGACAATGGCAGCGGCAGTTGATATATTAAAGGTGGAGAGTCCATCGCCTCCTGTGCCGCAAGTATCTACAACATCAAGCGCTCGTTCCATTGGTGCTGCATTTTGCCTCATGGCTTTCACAAAACCTGTCATTTCTTCAGCGGTTTCTCCTCTATGCGCTAAAATCGAGAGACTTGCAGCGACTTCAGCATCTGTTAAAAAGCCGCCCATCATATCATGCATGAGTTTATTTGCTTCATTTTCTGATAGAAAGCCTCCATTAACAAGAGCTGATAGTCGGTGATTCATCCTGCACACTCTCCTTTTCTGAGAAAATATGTTCCGCAAGCTGAATGGCTTTCAGAAGTGCTCCTGCCTTATTACAAGTCTCTTCCCATTCATTTTCCGGGACAGAATCAGCCACAATGCCGGCGCCTGCTTGTATAGAAGCGGTATGATTTTTGACGCTCATCGTACGAATCGTAATACAGGAGTCGATATTGCCGTCGAATCCAATATAAGCAATACAGCCGCCATACGTTTCCCTTGGCTCAGGCTCCATTTCATTTAATAATTGCATCGCTCTTATTTTCGGGGCACCTGTTAATGTGCCTGCTGGGAATGCGGACATGAGCGCATCAACTGGATGTGTATCCCGCTTTAGCTTTCCTGTCACAATGGAGATGATGTGCATGACATGAGAGAAGTTCACTACTTTTGTAAAGGTTGGTACGGACACACTGCCGTATTCTGCCACACGGCCTACATCATTTCTGGCAAGATCCACTAACATGTAATGCTCGGCTTTTTCCTTTTCATCTTCAAGCAGCTCTCTTGCTAGTTCAGCATCCTCTTCTCTTGTTGTTCCTCGTTTTCTAGTGCCAGCAATAGGATGAATTTCTAAATGCCCATTTTTGGCATGGATTAATCGTTCTGGTGAGCTACCGACTAAATCACGATCTTTTAATTTCATAAAATACATATAAGGAGATGGATTCACAATCCGAAGCACGCGGTATAACTCAAATGAACTCACTGATACAGGGATATCAAATCGCTGCGAGAGTACGCCTTGAAAAATGTCACCCGCTCGAATGTATTCTTTGATTTTTTCTACGTCTTTTAAAAATTGCGCTTTTTCATAGGTTGACGTCACATGTTCAAAGGATGGCGGCTCATTCATATTCCCTGATAAAATCAGTTCTTTCATATCAACCTTTGAATGGAGCTTGTGAATCATCTGTTCAAGCTGCTTTTGTTTTTCTTTGTAGGCGCGTATTTTTTCGTCTTCTGTTTCATGTCCGGTTAGCTGCGTGTACTGGATAAAATGAACATGATTGGTTTCATGATCAAATGCAATCATCGTTTGGCAGACAAATAATGTACAATTTTCTGCCAGCGATGCGCTGCGGTGAGGCCTGACAGAAGGTTCAATGTTTGGGATCAGATCGTAGCTTAAGTACCCAACAGCCCCGCCTGTAAATGGGATATCAATATCTGGCGTTTTGATTTGATATTGCTTTTTCATCCAATCCAGCAGTTCTTTCAGCTCTTGCTTTTGCATGACTTCCTGCCCCGCAGCGTCACGTGCAACGTATTTGTTTTGGTCATCATGTAAGGTTAAAAACGGGTGCAATCCAATGAAGGAATATCTCGACCAGCTGGAAGACTCATCTTTGCTTTCTAGCAAATACACAATATCTTGTTTAAGTTTTTCAACAATTTGAATCGGTGAGAGCGTATCGACTGTAATGGTTTCAACAATTGGGATCGTTTTGTAGGACTCACTGTCCTTTAAAAATTGGGTCAGGTTTGATTGGGAATTCATAAGCACACTCCTTAAATGGGATTAAGGAGAATGAGGGGACATATAGAGGGTTTGTATGAGTATACGAAATAAGCCTAAAAGAGGGATGCTCTTTTAGGCAGTATGATTAAATAGAAGTATCGTATCTCTGCTCAACTCTACTCATCTCAACTACCCTAGTCTCATTCTCATCTTCTCTAAGCTTGCAATGCCGTTTACACCTGTGTGTAAACTTCGGCTGTTCATATCGTATTATAATTCCTTGTTTTTTGTCAACTGTAAATCAGGGCGAAGCGTCACAGCTTCTTCCAAGTATACATGCTGTATGTCTTCCTGCTTTGTATCCGTCTGGACAGTCATTAAGACACGAATACATTGCTTTAAACCGCCATCAATGTCCAGTTCCTGCATGCAAGTAACCGGTACATATGTCCATCCTTCAAACTGACGAAGTGCTTTTGCCGGAAAAACGGAGTGAATATCTTGTGTAGCTGAAATCAAGATCTGCACGACACGTTCTGGATCTACTTGGTTTCTTGAAATGATCGCTTCTAACAGCTGTTTCGTTTTGTTTAACACTTCTGTTTCTGTATCTTCTATTACAGTTGTAGCCCCACGTATCCCGCGAAACATCATAGACATCCCTCCTCCCGTTTCCATTCTTCGAGCCAGTAGTGCAGCTCATCTTTTGTGAAAGACTGCAAGGTGACGTCTCCAACCTGTTTTAATAAAACAAATTGAACACTGCCGCCCCTTGCCTTTTTATCTCCAATCATCCGGTCAACAAAAGTTTTTGTGGAAATATCTTGTGTGACTTGTACAGGGAACCCGAGCTCTTTCATCCACTCTTTTAGTTCCAAACGATTAAGGCTGAGTCCCAGCTGCTTTTCGCTCACATACAGCGCAAACTGCATGCCGATTGCAATGGCATCTCCGTGTGTGATGGCGCCATATCCATACTCTGCTTCAATGGCATGCCCGAGTGTATGGCCTAAATTCAAAAATGCACGCACACCTTGTTCTTTTTCATCTTCTTGAACGATAGACGCTTTGACTTGAATGCCTTGATACAGCATATGTGCCAGCTCGCTTTTTGATAAATCCGTCAAAGAACGAATGGCCATGAGTTCTGATAAAAATTCTTCACTTGAAATCAGTGCATGTTTGATGACTTCTGCAAAACCTGATCTTCGTTCAATTTGAGATAGTGTCTCAAGCATACTAGTATCATAGATCACAGCTTTCGGCTGATGAAACGCACCGATTAAATTTTTACCGAGCGGATGGTTGATCCCTGTTTTCCCGCCAACTGCACTATCATGTGCCAGCAGTGTGGTCGGCACTTGGATAAAATCAATGCCTCTCATATAAGTGGCAGCAGCAAAGCCAGCCAAATCTCCAATTACGCCGCCTCCCAGCGCAATGATGCAGGAGGAACGATCAAGCTGAAATTGAATGGCTTTCGTATGAATATGCTCAAATTCGGCAAAGGATTTTGACTGCTCTCCGCTCGGCACAACCACTTTGTTCACAGGCCACTTCTGCTGAAGTAAGCGAACCATCTCATCACCATAAATGGCATCAACAGCTGCATCTGTGACGATTAAAAGCTTCGTATAGGAATGCCCAGTGGAAGTTATCAAGTCGACGATATTGCGTTTAATCCCATCACCGATAAATACAGGATAAGTGGCTGAAGACGTCTTAACTTCCAGTGTTTTCATTAAAATTCCCTCTGAAGCTGGCGCATTTTCTCAACATTTTCTTTAATGCGGTCGATTTGGTCAAGGCCAAACTGCTCCACAACTGCATTGGCAATTTCCCATGCAACGACTGCTTCTGCAACAACACTTGCAGCAGGAACAGCACAGCTGTCAGATCGTTCAATACTTGCAGAGAAAGGTTCTTTTGTTTCAATGTCAACGCTTTGAAGCGGCTTATAAAGCGTTGGGATTGGTTTCATAACCCCTCTTACGACAATTGGCATACCCGTTGACATTCCGCCTTCAAGACCACCTAGGCGATTTGTTTTTCTCGTATAGCCCTTTTCTTCATCCCAGATGATTTCATCATGGACCTCACTGCCATTTTTAGAGGCTGCCTCGAAGCCAATACCGAATTCAACCCCTTTAAAAGCGTTGATACTAAGTACAGCGCCAGCAAGCTTGCTGTCCAATTTACGGTCGTAATGAACATAGCTGCCAACCCCAACCGGCATCCCTTCAACGATGACTTCAACAATTCCGCCAATTGAATCGCCGTTTTTCTTCGCTTCATCAATTGCATCCATCATTTTCTGACCTGCTTCACTGTCATAGC
Organism: Bacillus sp. FSL L8-0654; assembly: GCF_038629965.1. Classification (NCBI taxonomy): domain Bacteria; kingdom Bacillati; phylum Bacillota; class Bacilli; order Caryophanales; family Bacillaceae; genus Bacillus; species Bacillus sp. FSL L8-0654. The sequence continues at coordinate 2,037,005 of NZ_CP152026.1, forward strand.
AGCGAACAGGTGATTCTTCTGTTACCTTCTGCAAATCTTCAATAGACTCATATGCTGTATGAGCTGCTTTCACTCCGCCAATTTCAAGAACGTGGCCAGCTACTTTAATCCCTAGATGCGCCAAGATTTGTTTGGCAACTGCGCCTGCTGCTACGCGAACAGTTGTCTCGCGGGCTGATGAGCGCTCTAATACGTTTCTCATATCACGGTGTCCATATTTGATCGCCCCATTTAAATCTGCATGTCCTGGTCTTGGACGGGAGATTTGACGCTTCATTTCACTTTCTTCTTCTTCCGTGATCGGCTCTGCCCCCATCACCTTTGTCCAATGCTTCCAGTCGTTGTTTTCAACAACAAGTGCGATTGGGGAACCTAATGTTCTCCCGTGGCGAACACCACTTAACACTTTCGCCTGGTCTTTTTCAATCTGCATTCTTCTTCCGCGGCCATGACCTTTTTGTCTTCTAGCCAATTCATAATTGATGTCATCCTGCTCTATGTAAAGTCCCGCTGGAACTCCTTCAATAATTGTGGTCAGTTGTGGACCATGTGATTCACCTGCTGTTAAGTACCTCATGACTCAATCTCCCTTCATCGCATTAACGCTTTTAAGTAAAAATATAATAACACACTTGCTACTAAAAAGTCAGCTACATACCCTTCTTTTGATAAAAGAAAGTATCAGCAGATGTCAGTCCAAACTTTTCTGGGTGAAAAATTTGCTCTGTAGAACCAACAAATAATACGCCATTTTGTTTTAAACTGCTGCTCATTTTTAAGTAAATTTCTTCTTTTGCCTCTTCAGTAAAGTAAATCAGTACATTTCGGCAGACGATGAGGTCAAGCTGTTTTTCATATGGATCTGCTAAAAGGTTGTGCTTCTTAAATTGAATATGCTTTCGAACCTCATCCTTCACAGTGTAAAATGAAGAATCTTCTTTTGTGAAATATTTTTGCTTGATATGATCTGGCACCTCTTGCAGAGAGCGTTCATGATATCTGCCTTTTTGAGCTGACTGCAGAACTTTATCATCAATATCAGTTGCAATAATTTGGAAGTCTTTCACAAGAGGATGACTTGACAGCAGCATGGAGAGTGTATATGGCTCCTCTCCTGTCGAACATGCTGCACTCCAAATCTTTAGGGTGCCGCCATTTTTCGAAAGCAGCGGCAGGATTTTTTGATCAAGTACTTCCCAGCGCTGATAGTTTCGGTAAAATTCTGACACATTTATCGTCATGCGGTCCATCGTCTCATCTAATAATGCTTTGTCCTTTTCAAGCGCGGCCGCGAATGCTTCAAAATCTTTATATCCTTTTTTATCATAAAGTGAGGTTAATCTACGTTTCATTTGTGCTTCTTTATATAAATTTAGATCAACCCCGGTTAGTTTTTTCCATTTTCCAACAAATACTTGATATGGATCCATCAATGTCCTCTCCTGTCTCATCTATCTTTGTCCTAGTATAGCTGTTTTTATCGAAAATTTGTATCTTCTCACGAGAAATTTCGTGTAGAAAGTTCAATATAAAAAAAGCCAAAGTGCTCATTAGATGAACACCTTGGCTTGAAACTTAATAAATCCAGCTTGAGATGGTTTGATCCCAGCTTGTGAGTTCTTCTTGTTTGAAGAATAAGTTAATTTCTCTTTCAGCACTTTCTGGTGAGTCTGACCCATGGATAATGTTTTTCCCAACAGTCAATCCATAGTCTCCTCTTATTGTGCCTGGAAGCGCTTCCTTTGGATTTGTTTTGCCGATAATCTGTCTTGTTACGTCTACTACCTGTTCACCTTGCCATACCATTGCAAATACAGGTCCTGACGTAATAAAGTCAACCAATTCCCCGAAAAACGGTTTTTCTTTATGCTCTCCGTAATGGGTTTCTGCTACTTCCTTTGGTATACTCATTAGTTTTGCACCAACAAGCTGAAGCCCCTTTTTTTCGAATCTTGACACAATGTCACCGATTAATTGTCTTTCCACACCATCAGGTTTGACCATAAGAAATGTTTTGTCCATATACGTTTTCCACCCCGTCGTTATGTATGTATAGGCTTACATTGTTACAAAGTGATCGTATCATTTTTTTTTATAATAATCAATTTTTGACAAAAAATTTCACAAAAAAACCAATCAACATCACGTTGATTAGAATTTTCGTTTCCCAATATATTTTGCAATGGAGGCGAGTGACGTTCTCGCTCGTCCTCGAGGAAGTTTGTCGAGCTGTTCAAAAGCTTTTTTCAAATACATTTCACTCACTCGAATCGAGCGGTCGATCGCATCTGTTTGTTTGAGGCTTTCAATGACAGGCTCCAGCTGCTTCTCCGTCGTTTCACTATTGATCAGCTTCAATTGACCTTCTAGTGTCGGATTTTTCAGTGCATATAAGACTGGGAGTGTGACATTCCCTTGTAAAAGGTCTCCTCCGACAGGCTTGCCCAGCTCTTCTTCAGTTGATGTGAAATCAAGGACATCATCAATGATTTGATAGGACATGCCGACATAGTATCCAAACCAATAGAGGGCTTTATGTGTTTTTTCATCTGTACCTGCTGCAATGGCGCCTAATTGACAGCTGCCTGCAATGAGCAAGGCTGTTTTTCGTTTGATTCTTCTTAAATATGTACGCAGGTTTTGATCCATATTATATTTATCTTTCACTTGCTCTATCTCACCAAGACAAAGCTCGACGACCATTTTTGACAAAATTTCATGTGCCATTGGGTGATTGATTTTTGTCATGTATTCAAGTGATCTCGCAAACATATAATCCCCTGTGTACATGGCAATTCTGTTATCCCATTTTGCCTTTATCGTTGGTTTGCCTCTTCTCAGCTCTGCATCATCAATAACATCATCGTGAACAAGTGATGCCATATGAATCAGCTCGAGGGCAACGGCAACATATTTAATTTTATTAATGTCATAGTCACCAAACATGCCTGAAAGGAGAACAAAAACGGGGCGGATTCGTTTTCCGCCCGCTTGCAGCAAATGAAGACCTGCTTCACTTAATAATGCATAATCAGAGCGAACTGTTTGTTCAAGCTCTTTTTCAATTATATCGATATCATGATTTAAAAAAGAGATCATTGCTTTTAATTTCATTATCTTCACCCAAATATCGTTTATTCAAAGCTTCTTTCCGATATGTGTTGCTGCTACACCGCCTGTAAATGGATGATACGAGACATCAGACAACCCCGCCTCTTCGAACAGAGCCGCCAGCTCTTTCATGCCAGGGAACGTTTTGGCTGATTCTTGAAGCCATGAATACTCCTGATAGCTTTTGGCAAACAATTTACCAAAGAGCGGCATAATGTATTTGAAATAGATGTAGTAGCCCTGTTTAAAGCCGATCATCTCAGGCTGTGAAGTCTCCAGACAGACAACCATTCCGCCAGGCTTCACTACTCTTGTCATTTCCTTGAGCACCGTTAAATAATCAGGAACGTTTCTAAGTCCAAAACCGATGGTGACATAATCAAATGAGTTGTCCTCAAAAGGGAGCTCCATCGCATTGCCATGAAGCAATTCAATTTGTTTGTAGCCCCCAGTCTTCACCTTCGTTTCTCCAACACTCAGCATGTTTTTACTGAAATCAAGGCCTTTGACCTCGCCTTTTTCTCCAACAGCATCTGCAAGCGCAATTGTCCAATCGGCTGTCCCGCAGCATACATCTAATGCTTTAGACCCTTTTTGCACATTCATAAGTTTCATTGTTTTATCGCGCCATTTTTTATGCTGTTTAAAGCTGATGACAGAGTTCATTTGATCATAGTTTTTATAAATTTTTTCAAATACACCGTGTACTCGCTGTTCTTTTGATTGCTGCATGACTTACCCTTCTTCCACTTTCTGATGGTACGCAGGCTCATTTTTCATATGATCCAAGCGATTTAATAGCTCTTTTTGAACGACCGGAGATGACACAAGATGCTCCTTGATCGGTCGTTTGGCCTTTTCATAGCCTTCATTCTCAAAATTATCAAAACATGAATAGGCGTCCGTATAACGATCGTTCAAAAAAAGTTTTAAATGTTTGTCATTTTCTGCTTGTTTCATGAAGCGTTTATAAACAAGAAAACGACTTGCAATCTCATTCCAATGCGTTAATTGAAAGTGCTCAGAAATCCTTTGGAAAAGCGCAGATTCAACTGTAGCTACACTTTTGTAAAAGTGCGCTGCATCTTGAATGGACCGGTCATACAGTCTAATTTTATGTTCATTGATCTCTTTGATCGCCGTAGCGAGCGTGCGGATCATATAAATGTCTTTCATGTCAGAGAGAAGAGAATAATAGAGACCGCTGAAATAGTCTCCTGCCAGGATGGTCAGCTGACGATTTTTGAATTCGTCTTGCTTGATGGCTGCAGCAGTTGTGACTTCGTCATGGGTATCAAGGGCAATTTGCACAAGCATCGCCGTTAAAATATAATTTTCTTTTTTCTCTGCATCAATTTGAGCTTCTTCAAACATTGCATGAAAAAGAAGGAGCTTATCTTCATCGATGAGTGGTGCGCGTAAATGCTTCGCCAAATAAGGATGAGAAAGCTTTTTATTTAATTTTATATTTAGATTAGATAAAATTCCGTAGATGTCTTGCAAAGATATCACCCTTGTCCCAAAAATTACAGTTTCATATGTAGACCTGCACATTGTATAGAGATTTATTATACCATATCAGCTCTCACTTTTATGCTATCAAGTGCTACAAGTTCTTTATTTCTTTGCTTCGCTTTGAATTTCGCCGAAGCTTGTTTGAATGACAGCATCGCCTCTTACTTTGATCGCTGACGTATGCTCAGTAAATTGTGCAATGATCACTTCACCTTTATCGAGTTTCTCGGAATGGTGAAATCTTGTATCAGAGCCTCTTGTCAGGCCGATGACGTTTACACCATTATCAATGGCTTTAATCACCACAAAATCAGATGCTTTATTTTCACTCATTTTGTTCACCTTCCATCTATTGAATTAGTCGTTTTTAATAAAGGAAAGCACTTCTGCTCTTGCGGCTGCATCATTTGCAAATGTGCCGCGGACTGCTGAGGTCACTGTTTTAGCGCCTGGCTTTTTCACTCCGCGCATCGTCATACACATATGCTCTGCTTCAACGACAATCATCACGCCATGCGGATTAAGTGTTTCCACCATACTATCTGCAATGGTTGATGTAATGCGTTCCTGAAGCTGCGGGCGTTTAGCCACGGCTTCTACAGCTCTTGCCAGCTTACTAAGTCCCGTTACTTTTCCTCCGCGCGGAATATAAGCGACATGGGCTTTCCCGTAGAAAGGCACAAGGTGGTGTTCACACATTGAATGGAAAGCAATATCTTTTACAAGGACGAGTTCTTCGTGGTCTTCGCCAAAAATGGTTTTAAAATGTTCTTTTGGATCTTCATTTAATCCCGAGAACACTTCTTCATACATTTTTGCGACTCGTTTTGGGGTATCAAGAAGTCCTTCACGATCCGGATCTTCTCCGATTGCTTTTAATATATCGCGTACTGCGTGTTCGATTAATTCTTTATTTATTTCACTCATGTATTATATCCTCCAAAGGCGATTACATTTCATTCAGATTCTAGCACACTTCAGATCCTAAAAGCAAAGGAGAGCGTTCTAAACGAACCTTTTGATTCAAAAGGAAAAGCCCCTTATGAAAGGGGCTTTTCTAGACCAGTGTGAAACTGTATATGTATAACTCCTTCAACAGGATCATTACACATAACGATTATTTACCTGCCACCGCGTCTTTAAGTGCTTTACCTGGTTTGAAAGCAGGTACTTTGCTTGCAGGGATTTCGATCTCTGCACCAGTTTGTGGGTTACGTCCTTTACGAGCTGAACGCTCACGTACTTCAAAGTTACCAAAACCAATAAGTTGGATTTTGTCACCATTTTTAAGTGCATCTAAAATTGTATCAAAAACAGAATCAACTGCTTTTGTCGCGTCTTTTTTAGATAACTCGCTTGCTTCAGCAACCGCGTTAATAAGTTCTGTCTTGTTCATGCCTTTCACCTCCTCCCAAAAATATGCATTCAGTAGATTGTTATCATTTCTTCACAATTCGTCTTCTTTCTATACCCTTTTTCAGAAAAAAAGAGCGTCTAGAAAGCGTTATACATGGCTTTTCATTAGAAAACGTCTCTTTGAAGGAATGTTTGTCCAACAAAGTGAAGATTTTCTGTAAGTAGATTAACACATATGAAATACCATATCAAGCATTTTAAAGGGAAGAATCCTTATTCGTCAAGGATTAAGGGCACTTTTGCGAACGAATATTCCTAATTTCAGCCTGAATCTGACTAATCTTTATACAATTGTCTTTTTATGACTCATTCTACACGCAAAAAAAAGACCCCATCAATGAGAGGTCTCACTTGCTATAAAATAATCGCGATCAAACCGCCTGATCCTTCGTTAATGATTCTTTCAAGCGTTTCCTTCAGCTTATATCTTGCGTTTTCCGGCATGAGAGACAGCTTCGCTTGAATGCCTTCTCTGACAAGGGAGCTGAGGGAGCGGCCAAATATATCTGAATTCCAGATCGAAAGCGGATCATCTTCAAAGTCTTGCATTAAGTAGCGGACGAGCTCTTCACTTTGTTTTTCTGTTCCGATAATCGGTGCAAATTCGCTCTCTACATCTACTTTGATCATATGAATAGATGGAGCGACCGCTTTTAATCTCACGCCGAATCTTGACCCCTGCCTAATAATTTCCGGCTCATCTAAACTCATATCTGATAGCGCTGGCGCTGCAATCCCGTAACCAGTCTGCTTCACCATTTTTAATGCGTCTGATACTTGATCATATTCTGTCTTAGCATGAGCAAAGTCTTGCATGAGCTCTAGAAGATGGTCTTTTCCTCTAATTTCTACACCAACCACTTCTTTTAAAATATGATCATATAGATCATCTGGCGCATACAGGTCAATCTCCGCAATCCCCTGACCCATTTCAATTCCTGCTAAACCCGCTCTTTCGATAAAATCAAATTCACTGAATTGACCAACGACACGGTCGACATCTCTTAATCTTTTAATATCCTTTACAGTTTCCTTTACTGAATCCTGATAGCTCTCTCTCAGCCAGTGATCTTCTTTTAGCACCATCACCCAGCTTGGCAGGTTCACATTCACCTCTAGAACTGGGAATTCATATAATGCTTCACGAAGAACGCTGAGTACGTCTTGCTCTCTCATACTTTCTACGCTCATGGCGAGTACTGGAATATCATACTTTTGGCTAAGTTCCTGCCGGAGCGCTTCTGTTTCAGGATGATATGGCCTCACAGAGTTAATGACCATAATAAATGGCTTTCCAACCTCTTTGAGTTCATCAATCACACGTTCTTCAGATTCAATATAATCATGTCTTGGAATTTCTCCAATGGAACCATCTGTTGTAATCACTACACCTATTGTTGAATGCTCTTGAATGACCTTGCGTGTACCAATTTCCGCTGCTTCATGAAACGGGATTGGCTCTTCATACCACGGCGTATTGATCATTCTTGGGCCATTTTCATCTTCATACCCGCGCGCACCAGGGACAGTGTATCCCACACAATCGACAAGCCTGATGTTGACATCAAGACCGTCACTCACGTGAATTGATGCTGCTTGATTCGGTACAAATTTAGGCTCTGTGGTCATAATGGTTTTTCCTGCTGCGCTTTGCGGCAATTCATCCTGTGCCCTTGCACGATCTGCCTCATTATTGATATTCGGGAGCACCACGAGCTCCATAAACTTTTTAATAAACGTAGATTTCCCTGTACGAACAGCGCCAACGACTCCTAAATATATATCGCCTCCTGTTCGTTCAGCGATATCCTTGAAAATATCGACTTTTTCCAAGTGATCCCCTCCCGGACTTGCTATCCTCGTTTTCAAATGAAATACTCTATTCTTCAATCAAACTGTGCTTGAAAGGTGTCTGGACAATATATGTGTATGACGTTGTCCTATTTGAATATGACACCTTTTTGTTTTGAGAGTAAGTTTAGCCATAAAAAAACCTTTCTCCTCATTTATATGCAGAGGAAAAAGGTTCATTCTTGTTTATGACGTCTTTTTTTCTAAAAAGGCAGGCTCACCTTTTTTGTTGATGGTATATGGGACAGAAAACGCGGGTACAAACGGGGTTTCCTGCCAATATACATCTTGAATGTTTTCACCTGGTTTCAGCTTTTGCTTCGTATTCTTCAAAATGTGAGCAAAATCACTGCGGTAGTCCACATAGATGTCACCGTTTGATGAAATCAGTAGTGGGAGGGAATTCCCTGTCACAGGACTTATCACCGCAGGCGGCGATTTTAATCCTAGTTTTTTTTCATTTAACGTATATAAATTGGCTGATACGACTTTGCCGTATGGCGGATATGTATGTTCATCTTGATACATCTTGATTCTAAGCCGTAATTCATTGATGGTCTGTGTCATTTTGACATCAAGCAGTTTCACAGTGGGTTTCTTTTCGACGTCTGTGAGGACATAAATATATTCGCCCCCGCCTTCATAAGATGTAGACGGTACATCGTGTAAATATCTTGGTGACAAGCGCTTAAAGTCGATGACATATTTCTGATAAACCGGCGTGTCTGCTTCTTTCGTTTCTATAGGCAAAAGACCATTTGTTGCTTTTTGAAATTCCTCAATCGCTGTCTGTACACTTTGCAGCTGCTCTTCGTATGGCACCCGGTTCTCAGCTTTGCGATTTTCTGGATACAGACATCCTGTTAATAAAATAAATGCTAACAGTGTGACACTGACTTTTGCTTTGATCATCATATTCTTCCTTTTTCTTTATTCATTGACCGGTCCGCTAAAGACAACTAAAAACACAATGATACCTGATATCAGCATCAAGCTGTATGCAACGGTCGAGGCCGTTATTTTAAGAAATTTGCTTTTCAGCTTAAACCTGCTGAGATAAATGGTTACTACGGCTAAAAACATGAGCCCCATTGAACCAAGCGCAAACCACATCTTGATTAAAGCAAAACTCATCGTGCCTGTCCCCCTTCAAAACGAACGAATTGTAAGCGTTTATATTTCATTTTAAACCAAAAATAAGGTAAATATCAATCATTTTTCCAATCATTCAGAAAAAAGCGCATAAAAAAACTGAAGCAAAGAGGGGGACTCTGCTTCAGTCATTGGATCGACTATTTTCCTCATTCTGTAGAGGCAAAGCTCTATTCAAACTTCATTGCTATGTTATGCAAGTCTTCCCCTTCTTGCATCCTCTACATGCCTAAGTTCAGTCTTTCCTTTTATTTTGTTTGGTTTTCAAACATGTTCACAAGGTCTTCCATCTCATGTGTTTTCACACGTGCCATCAATGATTCTACAGCATCGTCCACCTTTTTCCCTTCAAACAGGACGCCGTAAAGAGCCTCTGTAATCGGCATGCTGACCTTGTATTCTTTGGAGAGCTGATAAGCGCCTTTTGTTGTGCGGACGCCTTCGACAACCATGCCCATTTTTTCAAGCACTTCTTCGAGCTTATATCCTTTACCGAGTAAATTCCCGCAGCGCCAGTTACGCGAATGAACACTTGTACATGTCACAATCAAATCGCCAACGCCTGTTAATCCGGCAAATGTAAGGGGATTCCCTCCCATTTTTGTGCCAAGACGTGCGATTTCAGCGAGTCCTCTAGTGATAAGCGCCGCTTTTGCATTGTCTCCATATCCAAGTCCGTCTGTGATCCCAGCCGCTAGAGCAATGATATTTTTCAATGCGCCGCCAATTTCAACCCCAATCACATCAGGGTTTGTGTACACTCTAAAATGATTGTTCATGAACAAATCTTGAACAAATTGAGCTGCTTCAATGTTTTCTGATGAGACAGTGACAGTTGTCGGATGACGCAGACCTACTTCTTCTGCATGGCTCGGCCCTGATAGGACAACGACAGCCTCTCTTTTCTCAGATGGGACTTCTTGTTCAATCATTTGAGAAATTCTAAGAAGTGTATCTGGTTCAATTCCCTTACTGACATGGACAAATGGCACCTTCGATGAGATCAGCTCATTTGCCTGCTTCAATACCTCACGAATGGCCTTTGTTGGCACAGCGACAATAACCGCCTCTGTCCCCTCTAAAACCTGCTTCATATCGGTGGTCGCCTGAATAGACGCTGGCAGTTCGACATTTGGCAAGTAATCATGATTTTCATGTTTCTCATTGATTTGATCAATGAGCTCTTGTCTATGTCCCCACATGTGTACATCATGATGATTATCAGCTAATACAAGCGCAAGAGCTGTTCCCCAGCTGCCTGCTCCAAGTACTGAAATTTTCTTCATCCTGCTCACCCTTTTTATTTTCTCGCTCTCGCAAATATTTTAATCGGTGTTCCTTCAAAACCAAATGCATCTCGAATGCGGTTTTCTAGGAAACGCTCATAAGAAAAGTGCATAAGCTCTGGATCGTTGACAAACACAACGAAGGACGGAGGCTTAATGGCCACCTGTGTTGCATAGTAAATCTTTAGGCGCTGTCCGTTATGGGTCGGCGTTGGATTCATCGCCACCGCATCCATGATGATATCATTTAAAATATTGGTTTGAACGCGCATTGCATGGTTTTCGCTTGCTGTGATAATGGACGGCATTAATGTATGAATTCTCTTTTTCGTAAGAGCAGACATAAACAAGACAGGTGCATAATCAAGGAATTGAAAATGCTCGCGGATGTTTTGCTCAAATTCCTTCATCGTACGCTCATCTTTTTCAACAGCATCCCATTTGTTCACAATGATGACAACGGCTTTACCAGCTTCGTGTGCATATCCAGCAATTCGTTTATCCTGCTCAATAATGCCTTCCTCGCCGTCAAGTACAACAGCGACAACGTCAGAGCGGTCAATGGCTTTTAATGCACGAAGTACACTGTATTTCTCTGTTGTTTCATATACTTTTCCTTTTTTCCTCATACCTGCTGTATCAACAATGACAAAGTCACGCTGATTGTACGTAAACATCGTATCGACAGCATCTCTTGTTGTACCAGCGATGTTACTGACAATGACGCGGTCTTCTCCGAGCATCGCATTCACTAAAGAAGATTTCCCTACATTCGGACGGCCAATTAAGCAGAACTGAACAACTTCTTCATCATATTGCGTATCCGGTAAATTCTTAAAATGTTCTGCCACTGCATCTAGCAGGTCACCAAGACCTAATCCGTGTGTTCCAGAAATCGGATACGGCTCGCCAAATCCGAGTGCATAAAAGTCATACACGTCGCTTCTCATTTCAGGGTTGTCCAGTTTATTGACAGCAAGTACAACTGGCTTTTTCGTGCGATATAAAATTTTTGCGACTTCTTCATCCGCAGATGTCACGCCATCTCGGCCATTCACCATAAAGATAATGACATCCGCTTCGTCCATTGCGATTTCTGCCTGATGGCGAATTTGCGCCAAGAATGGCTCATCTCCAATATCAATTCCACCAGTATCTATTAAATTAAAGTCATAATTTAACCATTCAGCAGAGCTATAGATTCGATCTCTTGTTACACCAGGTGTGTCTTCTACAATCGATATTCTTTCGCCTGCGATTCGATTAAAAATTGTAGATTTTCCAACGTTGGGCCTTCCAACAATGGCTACGACAGGTTTACCCATAGTACCCTTCCTTTCAATCCAGCCGCGATTCAATATGTTCATCATCATGTTTCAACCGGGATTTATAATTTTCATTCAGTTTTATGAAATAAACCCTTCAAACATGAAGGGTTCAACTTATATATTATATCAATTTTTAATCAGACCACAATGAATAACTTAAAAATGTTTGACAATCAAGTAAAGATCTTCTCCAATGCCGTGTGCAATTCCATCTAAAATGGCCTCTAAATTCATGGCATACATGTCGAGCTCTTCTTTATTTTCACAGAAAAAAACCGCTGTTCCGCCAATGACCCGCTCTTTATTTGTTGTTGCCACAGCCAATATAAATTGTTCAATGGTGTTCGCCATGCCCTATTACCTCACTTTCTTTTTAATGAAATCTGTCGGCATTCTTATGGCATTTTCTAAAATAGGCACCTCTTCTAATACACGGACAGCCAAATCTTCACGCTGCCATTGCGGTAAAATGAACACACCAAGTGTACCAGTATTCAGATCACGTTTTGCGAGCGGACAGAGCGATGGTTCACCAGAATCGCGGTACACGCCAAGCACGTTCGATAAATCAAATAAAATGGCTTGCCGCTGTCCAAGGTTAGCAATCGTTGTAGCAGAGTTGAAATTTTTCGGCGTCAAAATAAAGCCCATCCCATGCTCTAAAATGAGTTTTTGCTTTTCGGGCAACCCGATATTCATAATGTATATATCATTCACATAAAGCCCTGCCCCATCAAAGCGAAGTTCCCCTTTTTGAATGCTGACGATATCCTTTAATTGACTGCCTGACATTAATAGCTTTGCCATGAAAAAACAAAGAATACCGACTACTGTTCCAACAACAAGCGAGAAGAAAATACAGGCTGTCGTTGTAATAAGTGCAGTGAGAATCGCAATATAATTTCGACTTTCAAAGGCAATGGCAATGCCTTCTATATATGTACTGCCTCGTGAGACAAGCTCATACGAATCCATTTGGGTTAACGTATTTCTTTCCATATTTCGGACATCTCGAAATTGCGTGGCTGCCAAAGTGAGAAAGGTAATCGCTGTAAATTCCTCCTGAATTAGTGCAGGCATAATGATCGCACCTAATCCTGACGCAATAAAACCAAGTGCAATGTGAATCACTTGTCCATGAATATACGTAGGGTATTGCCGGTAATCCGTTCTTAACATGTAAAGTCTGGCCGCCATCCCAAAGATGACACCAATAATCACAGGAAACGTATAATCTGTCATGTTGATTTTGCAGCCCCTTTTACTGATTTTCTTGATGAACGGGCGTTCAAGAGCTTTTCAAACTGATCGACACCTAATAGGAAGACGGCTCCTTGTACAACGAAGGAAAGAAAAGAGAGATCCCCTATGACAATTGATGATGTGAGGCGGTGAATCGTCAGCGCATAAAGGGCTTCGCCAAGACATACTGACATCATCCATAAGGTGATTCTTTCCGTTAACGGCTGTCCATATGTCATACACATTAAGATCAGCAGGGCAAATACGACCCAATCCACCTTTATTATCGTGAACCAAACAGGGTCATATAATGCAAATATCATAAAAAAGGCATACGCACTCACCATCGAGCCCAATTGCATGATTCTCATCATTCGGTAACTAGGCCTGAATATGACGAAAGCAGCACATGCATATAAAAAAGTCATCAAGAAACCCGCATTGATGCTTATATCTAAAACGGATATCATGACATGACTGAATATAATATGGACAAGTACACAGAAGCCCAGCACGGTGCGCCACAAACTTTTTTCCATGATAAATGTCACCATAATCCAAACGAACCATATAGACCAATAATAGTACAAAGCCTCCAACGCCTCATCACCTCAATTACATTATGGGAAAATCTCCAATTTTTAAACATGCGGATCGTTACCGGCTTTGTATGAAATAAGCAAGAGGTGACACCCTAATAACCTGAGGAGGGATACATGATGGGAAAAGATAGACAGGAAAAGCGTTTAAAGGCGTCAAGAAGAGTGGAATCTGACCGCGATCAATCCATTCATCATAAGGGTGCAACAGCATTAGAAGGTCCAGAAAGCGCTCGAAAAAGAAATCAATAAAAAAAGGCATGTGATCATCACATGCCTCTCTTACTATAGTACGTTGTGTCAACGCCTCTTTCTTTGAGCCAATGACTTGTTTCCCCTGAGATCACAACTTGAGCCTGTCTCAGTTCTTCAATCGTCTTCACGCCAAGCACTGTCATCATCATCTTGATATCTTCTTGAAGTTCCATGATATCTGCGATGAGGCCGCTTTCTCCTCCACTGGTCAATGATTTTAAGAAAAATCCAGCTAGACCAGCAGCAGATGCGCCAAGAGCCATTGATTTGGTTACATCAAGAGCATCTTGAATACCTCCGGAGGCTAAAATCGTTTGATTCGGAAAGGCTGTATGTACTTCAGCAAGACTCGCTGCAGTTGGAATTCCCCATTGATCAAAATAACGAAGTGCTTTTTGGCGGCGGAGATTTTCAATCTTAGAAAAGTTCGTTCCACCAAATCCGCCTACATCAACGGCTGCAACCCCAGCATGGAATAATTTTCTTGCCGTCTCCTTGCTCATGCCAAATCCGACTTCTTTTACAACAACAGGCACACCAACAGATTCAACGATAGCTGCAATCCGCTCAAGCGCCCCTCTGAAATCGCGATCGCCTTCAGGCATGACAATCTCTTGGATGACATTCAGATGAATTTGGAGCATATTTGCCTCGAGCATGTTGACTGCTTCTTGAGCTTGCTTCATTGTCGCTTCACTGCCTAAATTCGCAAATACAATTCCATCCGGATTGACTTTACGAACGACTTCATATGTTCGTCTTTCTTCTTTATCTTTCAGTGCAGCCATTTGTGATCCAACTGCTACTGGTATATTGGTCTCCTTCGCTGCGATCGATAAAGAGCGGTTGATCTCATAGGTGGATTCTCCGCCTCCGCCAGTCATTGCATTGATAAAAATTGGCGAACCGAAAGTCAGTCCGCCAATTGTCGTATGTGTATCAATTTGTGATGTCGCAAGATCTGGTAAACTGGCGTGAACGAAGGAAACATCATCTAAACCTGTTGCTGCATGCTGGCCAGTGGACAGCGCATGCTCAATATGCTGCTTCTTTCTTTCTGCTCGCGTCAATTTTGATCACCAAATTATTTTAGTTTATTGAGTTTATCGCCGATCAGGTCACCAAGCTGGAAGCCGCTTGTGTTTTCTTCTTTCGCCTGATATTGACGATAATCCTCTTCGATTTGTTTTTCAGGATTTTCTTCTAAATCACGGATGCTTAGTGAAATGCGCTCTTCGTCTTCATTCACATCAAGCACTTTCACTTTCACAGTCTGCCCTTCTTCAAGGACTTCTTGCGGCGTGCCGATATGTTTATGAGAGATTTGGGAAATATGCACAAGCCCTTCTACACCTGGCAGAATTTCAACAAATGCACCAAAGCTCACAAGACGTTGAACGGTTCCTTCAAGCACATCACCTTGTTTTACCTTTTCACCAATTTGGCTCCAAGGTCCTGGTAATGTTTCTTTAATAGATAGTGAGATACGTTCGTTATCACGATCAACAGCAAGTACTTTGACCTTGACTTCCTGTCCTTCTTCTACTACGTCAGATGGCTTTTCAACATGCGCATGGGATAGTTGAGAAATGTGAACTAATCCATCAATGCCGCCAATGTCAACAAATGCACCAAAATCAGTAAGCCTCTGCACTTTACCATCAATCACACTGCCTACTTCAAGCTTTTGCAGGAAGTCTTGCTTTTTGTCTAATTGCTCTTGCTCAACGACTGCACGGTGCGAGAGAATCACGCGATTTTTTTCGCGGTCAAGTTCTACCACGACAAGTGAGAGTGTTTTCCCTTTGTAATCTGTGAAGTCTTCTACATAGTGTGCTTCTACAAGAGATGCAGGAATAAATCCGCGCACACCAATGTCAACGACAAGACCACCTTTTACAACGTCTTTTACTTCAGCTTCAAATACTTCTTTTGTGTCAAACTTTTTCTCTAGGTCTTCCCAAGCGCGGTCTGCATCAACAGCACGTTTAGATAAAATCAAAGCATCGTCTTCGACCTTTGTTACTTTAAGCTCTAACTCGTCGCCATCTTTCACGACATCTGATGCTTTTTCAACGTGAAGACTTGATAATTCACTGATTGGGATGATACCAGGTTGTTTCACATTGACGATATCTACATTGACATGCTTGTCCTCAACTTTAGAAACAATCCCTTTCACTACATCTCCAACCTCTGGTACCTGAACATCGATTTGATTCATTTCCTCTGTCATTTCGATAACCTCCTTGGTCCAAACCTACACAGCTTAGTTAAAACGACTGGGCGAATATGTGTCTTAAGCATGATGATTGCCAGCCGAATATGTATTATAGAAACATTCAAATCAATATAATTGCTTGAATGATCAATAAAAATAGTATTAGTATAAACTTCTAATAAAAGGCCTTGTTTGTCAAGAGATAAACCTCTAACTTATAAAAGTTTTCTAAAATTTCTTACTGTTTCTCCACGCGGTCTGCTGCATCTAAAATTTTCCCTGCCACCTCTTGAATAGAAAGGGAAGTGGTGTCAATTTCAATGGCGTCATCTGCTTTCTTCAAAGGTGAAACTTCGCGCTCAGAATCAAGCTTATCGCGTCTTGCAATCTCTTCGATCAGCTGATCGTAATTGACATCGTAGCCTTTTTTCTGATTCTCTTCAAAGCGGCGTTTTGCTCTTTCTTCTACTGATGCAAGCAAGAAAATTTTCACTTCAGCATCTGGAAGTACGTGAGTGCCTATGTCTCTTCCGTCCATAACGACGCCGCCTCGTTTGCCAAGCTCTTGCTGCCTGCGGACCATTTCTTCCCGAACAGCTCTGTGCTTTGCAACAACCGATACTTGGTTGCTTACGCGGTCTGTGCGAATATCCTCTGTGACATCCGTATTGTTTAGATGGACTTTTTGACCCTCGTCTGTTGTGACTAGTTCAATGACCGTTTTTTTCAGTAATGAATCAAGTGCCTGTTCGTCTTCAAGGTCTACACCTTGATTGAGTGCCGCAAGTGTAATCGCGCGGTACATAGCACCTGTATCAATATAAATATATGATTTTTTGGCTGCGACAATTTTTGCCACAGTGCTTTTGCCTGCTGCTGCAGGACCGTCAATTGCAATAGATAATTTCTTTTTCATAATACCTCTCCTTGATTGAATCTCCCTTATGAATTGTAACACGATCACCGCTCAAACGGGGGAATTTTCTATCAATCCTTCTGCTTAAACGTTTCAATCCATTCTTCAATGCTCATGTTGTTCACACCCTCATACTGCACGACTTTTGACAAAAAAAGTTCTCCTTTCGTCAAATGAAGTGTGATCTGAACGGTGAGCAATAAAACAAGCTGAATGAGCACCACTTTCAATAACCATCTTTCCATTGTCTTCATACAAAAAGCCTCCACGCTAGATTCTTTCCTCTCTAGTATGGAAGCTTTTTACACCCTTTATTCTTATGCTTTTTTCACACGTGTTAAAAGCTGCTGCTGGAAGCAGTATTTCATGATGTGCTGCTGGTGGTCATTTGTGATCTCTGAAAACTCCATGATCGCTCTTTTTTTGCCAGACTGTTCATCTTCATATACTCGATTCATCTCTGCAACCGCTTTTATTTTCACGGGCTCTTTTAGGGGAAGTTCAAACTCTGTGACCACTTCTCCATATTCTTTCAATGACACGCCCTCAGGAACAGAGATTGCTACGCCGCCAGCACTCATATTTACAATAAACGTCTCAAAGGCCTCTTCGTCCGTTTGCATGATCGTAGCTTTGACCATCGTATCCACTCTCAGATATTCTCTACGCTGAAGGCGAATCATTTCTTCTTTTGGCGGAATGGAAATGACAATCATCGGAATATCTTCTTTTCTTTTTCCGATGACTTCGCTTGTACATTTGTATGGAATTTGGTTTTCGTCAAAAAAGAAGACGGTGATTTCTGTTTGCTGGTTTAAGTAGATGGTGCGTCCCGTTTCTTTATCAGCTGGATAATTAATGCAAATATCATCGTTATTATTTTCCAAAACCTTCGATTTTGCTGTTTTCACTTCTTTGTTCTCATTGACATATTCGATTGTGATTGCATCCCCTATTTGTAACATTCCTCATCACTCTTTTCATCTGTGAAATCGTATCCTCTCCTATATTAAACCATGTCTAAAACAAAAGGAAAAGACTTATTAGCCTTTTCCTCGTTTCCTTTTCTATAGGTCTTTATATATAGGTTCTGCGTTTTTTAGTTTATCTACTCGTTCTTCTTTTCCAGTATCTGCATTAATGAACATGCGATACGTATCGTTTTTTATCGTTCCGAGGAACTCATAGCACAGAACTTCCTCTGACATATCATTTTGCACAATCGCTAAATGAGTATCTTCGATCTTTACATGCTGATTTAATGTTTTCTTCGCTTCTTTTTGCGAGATTTTAGGTGCTTTAATGTCTCGTGTTTTATGATTCGTTAAGTAATCCTTCGCTGAAAACCCAACAACCTCACCATCGTCCAATGCGACTTTCATGCGTATACTATCTGGATAAAGCAGAACATTTTTCTGAAGAGGAACATAGGTAAATACACCGATATTATCAAATTGTGCACTTTCATCTAAATGGAACGATTCTGTGTCAAACCCTTGCTTCTTTAGGAAGCTGAGTGCTTTTTCTGATGCCTCATTCAAACTGATTTTCTGTTTTTTCACGTCACGATTCTGAAGTAGGTAGACTGGGTGTCCTCCTTTTTCAGTTAAGTCTAGATAAAAGTTTGCATGGCTGTCTGGATCAGACATCGATAAGCTGTACACGTCGCGATTGGTTTTGCTGCCGCTTTTTCTCACTTTAAAATGTTGATTATGGTCTGGTGTGAATTGCTGTGCAATGCGGATCGCTTCTTTTTTTGAAATCTTATCGCCTTTTAAATGATTGTAGCCTTGTGTTTCTTTTTCTGTGGACACATTTGTAGGCCCAAGATCGACATCTGCAAATGCATCTGCATTTCTCTCGACTGTTTTCAGCCCGTCAATGATGGTGTTGTCGTTCTTTCGATCGCCGTCAGCGAGCGCCATTTCAACATCCATCCATTTTAAGTTTTTATTAAGTACGAGGTGCTGCACTTGTCTAAGTTCGTTTTGGATATCTGACGCTTGATTATATAGAGCTGTAATGGTTTTGTGCGTATCTTTATTTAATGGTTCATCTGATAAAGATTTGACTGATGATTTGTAGCTAAAATCTCCGACATTCGCCAGGAATTCTTCCGTTTTATTAAAAGGCATCAATGTAAGCGGGAGCTGGCTGACATTGTTATGCGCTTCTGATGACATTCTCCATACATCTGCAAGTGCTGGTGAGATGGATGTTTGGCTGTTCATCGCAAGTGTTGCGCCCAGTTTGTCATGCAGCTGATCCACCTGATACGTTAAATCATGGAATGCTCTTTGGTAGTTGTTCTCAGCATGAAGCAGTACGGCGTCTTTTTCTTGATGTTCTTTATAGCCCCAATAACCTGTTGAGATGACAGCAATTCCTAAAATAGCAATCAATATTCCTCTGATCATTTATTTACACCTCTTTTTATTCGCAGAATATATGTTTCCCGATTCGTTTAATTTGTGGTCTTCCCCAAATCCATGGACTTGTTGCTGTATCAGGATTAAAGTAATAGATGGCGCTCTCAGATGGATCCCAGCCATTGATTGCATCAAATACAGCTTTTTTTGCCGTTTCATCTGGCGTCATATAAAATTGCCCATCTGCTACAGCAGTAAACGCAAGCGGTTCAAAAATGACTCCTGCGATCGTATTTGGAAAGGTCGGATTGTTCAAACGGTTTAAGATAACGGCCGCGATGGCCACCTGTCCTTCATACGGCTCACCTCTTGCTTCACTGTACACAGCTTGCGACAAGAGCTGAATGTCATTACTAGAAAAACCACCAGGCATGTTGGCTGCTGTTTGTTTTGGTGTTTGATTTCCCTGCTGGCTGCCTGACTGATTGCCAGACTTCCCAGATGATCCACTTTGACTTTTTTGATTTTCGTTTGTACCTTGGGCTGTCTTTTTTTGCGAACTTCTTTGCGCAGGAGCCTTTGTTTGCTGATCAAGAGGCTTCCCGCCATAATGGGTAAACTGGTTCCCTTCCTGCAGCTGCTTTTGAACAAACTCTTTGTAGTATTTCGTCTTTTGAACTAATAAG
Organism: Bacillus sp. FSL L8-0654; assembly: GCF_038629965.1. Lineage (NCBI taxonomy): Bacteria > Bacillati > Bacillota > Bacilli > Caryophanales > Bacillaceae > Bacillus > Bacillus sp. FSL L8-0654. The sequence goes on from NZ_CP152026.1 coordinate 2,056,952, forward strand.
CTTTTTGTTTTCTCACCTACAAGTCCATCGACCTTCTTCATGCCAAATTGGCTTTGAAAGTTGCGAACGGCCCAGTACGTTCCCCAGCCATAGACGCCATCGATTTTGCCATTGTAAAAACCATTGTATTGGAGCCGCGCTTGCAGCTCGACTACATCTTCTCCTGTTGCCCCGCGCTGGATGACTTGGGCGGTGAAGGCTTCACTTTTACTGGCTGTCAAAAGTGAAGACGCAAGAAGAACGATTGAGAAGATAAGAACAATTTGTTTCATGAAACGAGCTTTATCCATATTTGATCCTCCTGTACTTTGATGTTTGAATATATGTTTCTTCCGATCCCTATTTTTATACATTCAACACAGGAGAGAATTGGATGGAAAAGACAAAAAAACGCCCTATAAACAAATAGGACGTTTTCCAAAATTAAATTTGCACCATTTTTACCGCACGGGCTTTTTTTGCTTTCCTTAAACCAAACCACCATAAAAAAATCATGAACGGCACCATGATATATCCCCAGTTTTTCATCCCTAATAGAATGAAATCATACAGGCCGTGAAACAGCACAGGGAGCGTTAAAGAAAGAATCAGCCATTTGCGCTGCTCTTTTTTATCAGAGAAGCGGGCTTTTCCGATATAAAAACCCATCACAACACCAAATAATGCGTGACTTGATACAGGTAATAAAGCACGGGTAAACGCATATTCGACCCCGTGACCGACTAAGTAAAGGATATTTTCAAGTGTTGCAAAACCAAGTGAGACACTCGTTCCATACACAATTCCGTCATAGTGTTCGTCAAACTGGGCATGTGCATAAACGCTGACCATTAAAATAAACCATTTTAATGATTCCTCTAAAAAGCCCGACGTCACAAATGAAATCAAGATAGGGTTTGTTGCGATATTTTCCTCTTGAAGGACATATTGAATAAACATGGTTGGAAACACAAGTATGACACCTAGCATAAAAGATCTGATGACCATGTGAACCGGCTCATTGTCGTACTGATCTTTCAAATAAAAATAACTTAAAAGTGCGATGCCGGGAGCTAAACCTGCTGAGATGATTGCGATCATAACCAGACCTCTTTCCCTACATTATCCTTCATTATCGTACCATGATTTACCCTTTTTTTATATGACTCGGGCCCATTTTTCTAAAAATATCTTTCTATATAATCCCAATTTATATAAAAAAGAACCGAACCCCTTTGAAGGATTCAGTTCATTTTTTATCCGTTAATTCTTTTGTTGATTTCTTCTGCAATGAGTCCGCCATGAAATCTTCCATTTTCAATGAAAATTTCATTGGCATTATTTCCAGCAGCAATGACTCCCGCAATGAAAATACCTTCAACATTCGTTTCCATCGTCTGTTCATCAAATGCTGGACGGCCTGATTCTGGATCAATCGTGACACCCATTTTTTCTAAGAAAGAATGATCTGGATGATAGCCAGTCATAGCAAATACATAGTCACTTTTCACTCGATCCGTTTGATTTTGCTGGTTTGTAAAGATCACATCTTCTTCTGTGATTTCTTTCACCTGCGCACCAAACTCCATTCGAATTGTTCCATTACGGACAAGCGCTTCAAACTCTGGTAGTATCCAAGGCTTGATGCTGGATGAATATTCAGTTCCTCTATACAGCACAGTGACTCTGCTTCCGCATTTCACAAGTTCTAGCGCAGCATCCACACTGGAGTTCTTTCCGCCGATCACCGTCACATCTTTATCAAAATATGGATGTCCTTCTTTAAAATAGTGATATACGTGAGGAAGGTCTTCTCCTTTGACGTTCATATAGTTTGGATGATCATAGTAGCCAGTCGCAATGACGACGTAATCACATGAATAGTTGTCTTTTGATGTATTCACCGTAAAACGGCCATCTTGTTTTGTCACGGCGTTTACTTTTTCAAAAGCATGTACACGCAGTTTTTTTCGTCTGACGACCTCTCGGTAATAAGAAAGTGCCTGAATACGAACGGGCTTACGGTTCTCAGTAATAAAAGCGACATCACCGATTTCAAGCTTTTCACTTGTACTAAAAAAGGTTTGATGTGTTGGGTAATGATAAATACTGTTCACGACATTCCCCTTTTCAATCACAAGTGCATCAATCCCAATTTGCTTGAATGCGATGGCAGCTGATAACCCGCATGGGCCGCCTCCTATTATGATCGCTTTTTCTTGTTTCATTTGTTCCACTCCTGTCATTTCACTGCAATAACAATTGCTGGGCTGTTTGATTCTTTGTTCCATTCCATAAAAAAATCTCCTATTTAAGGATAGGAGATTTTAAGGCGCGATGCAAATCAGCCGCTTAAATCCAGCCTCTGAATCGAGAAGCTTCAGCCATTTTACGTACACCGACCATATATGCAGCAAGACGCATATCAATTCGGCGGTTTTGCGCCATTTCATAAATATTATTAAATGATTTCACCATCATATCTTCTAAACGAGTTTCAACTTCTTCTTCAGTCCAGTAAAACCCTTGGTTATTCTGAACCCATTCAAAGTAAGAAACAGTTACACCACCCGCGCTCGCAAGCACGTCTGGAACAAGCAGTACACCACGATCTGAAAGAATTTTGGTTCCTTCCAGTGTCGTTGGACCATTTGCTGCTTCTACGACAATTTTGGCTTTAATGTTTGCCGCATTATCTTCTGTGATTTGGTTTTCAATGGCTGCAGGTACTAAGATATCACAATCCAGCTCAAGCAGCTCTTGGTTTGTAATTGTATCGTTAAATAGTTTAGTGACGGTTCCAAAGCTGTCACGTCGGTCAAGCAAGTAGTCAATGTCTAGACCATCTTCATCGTATAATCCGCCGTATGCATCTGAAATCCCTACGATTTTTGCTCCAGCATCATACATGAATTTAGCTAAGTAGCTTCCTGCATTTCCGAATCCCTGTACGACAACACGAGCTCCGTTAATGTCAATTCCTTTTTTCTTCGCCGCTTCTTTGATGCAGATCGTCACACCTTTTGCTGTTGCAGTATCACGTCCATGTGATCCTCCAAGAACAATTGGCTTCCCTGTAATAAATCCTGGCGAGTTAAATTCATCAATTCTAGAATATTCATCCATCATCCATGCCATAATTTGAGAGTTCGTAAACACGTCTGGTGCTGGAACATCTTTTGTTGGTCCAACAATTTGACTGATGGCGCGAACATAGCCGCGGCTTAGTTTTTCAAGCTCTCTGAATGACATTTCTCTTGGATCACAGATAATACCGCCTTTTCCTCCGCCATAAGGAAGATCCACAATTCCACATTTTAAACTCATCCAAATTGAAAGCGCTTTTACTTCTTTTTCCGTAACGTTCGGGTGGAAACGGATTCCGCCTTTTGTTGGACCGACAGCATCATTGTGCTGTGCACGGTAACCAGTGAAAATTTTCACCGATCCATCGTCCATACGTACTGGAATTTTGACCGTTAATAGACGAATTGGCTCCTTCAGCAATTCATACACTTCCTGCGGATACCCTAATTTGTCAAGCGCTTTATGTATGACGGTTTGAGTTGACTTTAAAACATCTAGCTTATCTTCTGCGTTATGAGCGGCGTTTTGATCGGCTGCCATTAAAATAAACCCCCTAGAAATCTTTCATGATCTACTGCTCCCTTTCAAGCAATAGTATACACCTTCGTACTGGTAAAGCAAAGGTAAAAAGCGTTTTTTATCAAAATAAAATATCAGCGTTTATAAATATAAAAAAGGATATAAAAAAATACTGTTGTTTCATCACAACAGTATTAAATATAATAGAAAAAAGTGATTAAAAATACATTTGAATCGTTTTCACAGCATCTTCTTGCATGATCACTTTTCCATATTCTTTTAGCCGGTGAATGGTGAGTGTCGTAGGTGAACCAAACTCTGCTAAAATCGAAATGACTGTATCAGCAGATAATTCTCCAACATCATCCAGGCTGAGATAATATTGACCTTCATAATGGTAAACTGTACCCCCTAAAAGTCCAATACGACTTAAACTATGGGACAGTTGAATCACATCTTCAAACGAGGCAAATTGATAGAGCACATGCTTACTCTCGTCGAGCTTGACTTGCATCTCAATGTAATCTTCATCAAACTCATCATCAGCATCTTCCTGCTGACTCTTTGTGACAATGACGACCATCCCCTGCGCCTGAAGAGAAAATACTTCAACAGCAATCGGTCCATTCGCTTCAAAACCGAGCTCCTGATTCGCCTCGTTCATCATGTCTTTAAACAGCTGATGGACTTTGAACGAATCTTTCCAAAGGTCTTCTTTCGTAAGACCTCGGTCTGTCAGGTCATCTAGTGTGAGAAAAATTTTGATTTTATTATAATTCAGACGCTCCAGTCGCATAACGTTCCCTCCTGCCTCTTCTAAACACACATCATACTGTAGTATATGAGATGATGAGTCATAGGTTCTTAATTTTGTATTCAGTTTACACTGTGTCAAGACGGAAGACAAGCATGAAGCTATGCTTACGGTGACTTTTATGGAAAATATTGAGGGTGCCGCAAGTTAACGCGTTTTTAGAGGCATTAAATAGATCAGATGGGTTTCTGGTTCTGCTCCGAGACGCATGGGAATTTTTGTTGTCCCGTAGCCATTACTAATGAGAAAGAACGCACCTTTGACCTGGCCTGTTCTTCCTTTTTCATACGGACCAAATTTCCCAATTCGGATCTGTCCCCCATGCGTATGACCGCTCAGGACAAGGTCGATTCCCTCTTCTTCACTCATCAAATGATGCACATCTGGATTGTGTGATAAGAGAATATTGACATCATCTTTCACAAACTCAGGCCGTATGGCTTCATAATCTGCTTTTTCAAGCCGAATATCATCAATTCCTCCGATTTTGATTCGCTGGCCTTCGAAATTCCATAAAGCCGTTTCATTTTGCAAAGTCGTGACATCGTATGCATGAAGAATTTCTTTAAACCTTTGCTGGTGCAGCTCATGATCATTATTTCCCCAAACAAAATAAACCGGCGCAATTCTTGATAAACGTTTCACATTTTCTTCAATCCTTGCGTAGGGCACACCTTTTTCTGCTAAATCTCCACCAATCATAATCACATCTGGCTCTTCCTGTCTGATTTCTGCTAATAAAGTGTCACTGATGAGACGTCTGTGTGTATCAGAAATAAAGAAAATGACAGCAGGCCGGTCTGATTGAAGTGCTTCTATTGTAAAATAATGCTTTTTGATGTTGTTTTGTTTTGCCGTTTTCACCATTTTTGCCGTTACACACACACCTGTTGTAACAGCCGCAATGGCGGCAGTAAATCCGATGGCATATTTCATCACAAATGGCTCCCTTACGTATCTTTCTTTCATAAGACGCTTGAAAGAAAAAAGACGTTTCAACTGTTAAACGTCTTTTTTCTCATTTATTTACTTTCATAATAGAGATTAATGTCATACTGCTTCTGCATATAGTGAAAAACCGTCTCGCGCTCTTTCCACTGATTTGACTGCGGCCATAAATCTGTGCTTTTTTGTATAATTTCACATCTAAGCCGATGATATTCATCCTCAGCCTTTTCTTCTTTTTTCTTATAGTAATAAGATGCGTAAAAAGCAAAGACCTCGGCCATGATCCAAAACAGAAATACTTCATGCCCAAGCAGTGTGGCAATCATGGCTTCCGGCTGAAGCGAGCCGCCTCCCGCATTTGCCGTGATCACAAAATAAAACAAAAGAATGGCCAGCGATAGAAGGGCTGTCCATTGCCATCTTTTGCACTGCTTGGCAAAACCCTCATATTTATGCTTTCTTTTAATCAATGTTTCCATCATCTTCTGTGTCGGCTGATCCATATATCGGCTGATTGCGTGTAATGTCATCACATACACCCTGTCCCTTTTTTCTACATATGTATGTGCGTGCTTCTCCATTCATGTCAGGTGATTAGTTTTCTAGTGGAATATTCAGCACTTGACCACTGTATACGCTGTTACCTTTTAAGTGATTATAGGCTCTAATTTTCTCTTCACCCGAACGGTTTTTGTAATACTTCATTGAAATTCGATACAGGTTTTCCTCTGGACCAACAGTGTGCTGCACAACACGGACTGGCTTTTCTTCCTGCTTCTTTTTCTCTTCGGCTTCTTTTCTTTTTTTCTCTTCCTGCTGCTTTTGCAAGGCTAGCTGCTGCTGTTCACGCTTTTTGGCAGCTTCAGCTCTCTCGCGTTCTTTTTCTTTCGCTGCTTGTTCACGCTCTTCTTTCTCTTTAGCTGCTTTTTCTTTTTTCTTCTGTTCAGCTTTTTCTTTCGATCGTTGTTTTTCTTCCTCTTTCTTTTGCTTCTCATCATCAGACGCATCCGCTTTATCAGCGCTTGAGTCATTTTTTGTTTCGGCAAGTGCTGACGGGACTGGGTCTGTGTCAGCACTTGATGTAGAATCAATATTATATACATCTTGATTATTATTATGGTTGATTTCCTTTGATGTGTAGTAGATCAAAAGGAAGAACACCGTGACGACAATAATAGGAAAGATAATAGCCAGTGTTGTAAACAATGGATTGCGCACCTTTTTCGTGCGCTGCTTTTTATATTCATGGAAATCTTCTCGTGTAGGAAAGTGAGAGTCATCTGAAGGCTCTACTTCTTCTTCAAGAATTTCCTCTACATCATCATGGATGTTTGTCAGCTGCTCCTTCTTTCTCTTCATTCTCGACATTTCTTCCATGTTCATCCCTCCCCCTATATTTCAAACGAATTTGACAAGCAAAGACTAAGTCAATGACAAAATGGGTCATGACAGGAACAAATAAATTCCCCGTCCACTCGTATAAAAGTCCTAAAAAAATACTAATAGAAACCACAAGGATAAACAAGAGTATTTTTGATAAGTAGCGAAAGTGAAGGAGCGCAAACACAATACTGGCAATTTCCAGTCCAAATTGCTGCTGGACGATCCCTCGGAATAGAATTTCCTCTGAAAAGGCGATGAGCAGTGTTAACCAAACAATATGCGGGATGCTGCGGTTTTTGAACATTTTTTCATTTAATCCGCCATCATCATACATATGAGCAGGAAACACCTTCATGACAATCGCATCCACAATGATCACAACCGCAGCGCCGCCAATTCCATAGGTCAGTATCCGCGCATCTTGGATCTCCCAAAGAGATGTGAAATCTGTCCAATGATCGAACATAAATATACCTAGTAAAAAGGAAATGACCAGCATCAGCAGCTGCGTGAAATACAGCTGTTCTACCACTTGTCGATCGGTTAATTTTTCGATGATCCGGCGATGTTGTTCAATCAATGCTGCGCCTCTTTTGTCAGATGAAACATACGATCCAGCACGGTCTTCCAGTGTTTCATTTCATTCAGCTCCAATGGTTGATCTTTTTTTTCATAATCAGACAGGTCAAGTCCGCAAGAAGAGCAGCAGCTGCCAGAGAATGCGCTCTCTGGTTGATCAAGCTGTTCGTAAAAGTATGATAACAGAGATTGTCTAAAGCAGCCATGATCTGTGATCCGCTCCTTAAATTGCCACACTTTTCTCAGTTTTTCTGTTTGTCTGTCCTGCAATTTCTCTTTCAGTTTCATCAGCAGCACACGCGGCTCGTCAGACTGATACATCCTGTAATAATGGATCAGCATTCTTGCACGTGTCTCCTGAAGCCCTGATTCCATCAATTGTTCACGTAATTTCTTTTCATCATTTGTCTGCATTTGTGTCAGCCTGGCTAAGAAGAAATCAATTTCTGGCTCATCAAAGCCCTCTGCTTGTATTAAATGCTGTTGAATATCCGCATCCTCTTCTGTATATAAAAGAATGCTGACACTCTTTTTCCCGTCCCGTCCTGCTCTTCCAATTTCCTGCATAAATGCTTCAATTGACTGCGGCGGGCTCATATGAATAACAAATCGTATATCTGCTTTATCAATTCCCATTCCAAAAGCACTTGTACAACAAATAAGATCAAGCTGTCCGCTGATAAATTGCTGCTGAATAAGCATACGGTCTCCTGCATCCATCCCGCCATGGTAATACTCTACACGCTGATGGGTTTTTTGTTTCATAATGAGCGCCATATCTTCTGTCATTTGCCGGGTTGGACAATAAATCAGACCGGGGCCTTGCAGATATTCAACAAGCTCAATAGCCCGTTTTTCTTTTGCTTCTTTCGTTTCGTGCGCTTCTTTGACTAAAGCGATGTTTGGCCGGTTGACAGAATGGATATGAAAGTCTGGATGCTGCAATCTTAACGTTTGTACGGTATCTTTTAGCGTTTGTTTTGTTGCAGTTGCCGTCAGTGCTAAGGCGACAGGATGACCTAACGCTTCTCTCCATTCTCCCAGCTTGGAATATTCCGGACGGAAATCATGCCCCCATTCGGATATACAATGGGCTTCATCGACAACGAACAGACCAATATGCATCGATTTGAGCTGTTCTAGCAGCACCTCTGACATTAATGCCTCAGGGGCGACGAATAAAAATTTATATGATGGCAAATGCCGAATAATATGTCGTCTCTCCTGAAAAGACAATGTGCTGTTCAGTGCCGCCACTCGTTTTTCTCCGCGCATTTTCATTCGTTCGACTTGATCCTCCATAAGCGATAACAGCGGCGAAATAATGAGAACTAATCCATCTGTCATATAGCCGGGAATTTGATAGCAGATGGATTTCCCGCCGCCAGTAGGCAGCATGGCCACCGTATCCTTTTGATTCAGTACACTTTGAATAATGTCCTCTTGACCCGTTTTAAATGAGTCGTAACCAAAATATCGCATGAGCGTCTGATGAAGCTTATCCATTTGCTTTCACCATCCTTGTCAGAGCCAATCGTATTTGAAAATAAGTAAATGGATGTTCGAGTTTTTCTTTAATCAGCTTCATCTTATTTGTTTGAAGCTCTCTGGCTACTGCATGAATGGCCTGCTGCTGTTCTTCGCTCACATACGGCTCTATTGAGAAGCTCGGTTCATGTATGGAAAGCTCGACAATATGGTCTTCGATCGTTGCCTTTTTTAAAGAGCGAATGTGAGCAATTTGATCAATATCAAAGCCTTTTTGCACAAGCTCGAGCGTTTTGTGCGTAGAGGTTGTCAGCACGCGTTTGAATTCAAGGTCACCTACGAGCTTTTGCATGAGCTGCGCCTCACCTTTTTGGGCAGCATGAATAAAATAATGGAGGACATTCCAAAAAAGCAGGTACACATACCACACATCTTCTTTTAGCCACTCTGCCATTTGCTGATACGTACGCCCAATTCTTTCATTTGAGGTCAATGAATAAACAAATATCAGCGCCTCTTGATCACTTATACGGCTAAGGAGCTTTTCGAGTTCATGATGCAGCTCTTCCGATAGCTTATTCTTCTCGTGATGCTGTTTTAAGAAGGATTTCGTCCAGCTCTGTACAGATACATCTCTTTGTATTGGGACATATTGATGCGATCCAGCCAGATGGTGAGACAGCACTTGTACAAGTAACGAGAGTCTCATCCATAACACCTTTGCTTTATCATGATATTTGGCACCATGAAAATAAGCGGGCATCGGTTTTTCTGAGAAATACTGGTTTAGCATTTGCTGTCCTGCATCTGTAACAATGAATGTCTCCCCTGCTTTTTTGATGTAGTGCTTTTCGTCAAGCTTTATAGTAGAGCGATTCAGCTGATCCCTCGTAAACCCCGGGTAACAGCCGAAATACTTTGAAAGCTGAAACAAACTGGCATCCTGTATGGTTTGTGATGATTTTTTTCCTTTAAAAAGATGGTAGACAGCACTTATGGAGCGTTCGCCGTTCAATTTATATACGCTGTCCATTAACATGACATCCAAGTAATGAAGAGTCATTCGCCAAAGCACCTGTCTTCCTGACAAAATTCGAATATTTTCTCCCTTTATTTTAACAGATTTCATAGAAGAAGAAATGTTTAAACTCAATTTGTGGGGGAAAGTTATGAACAAACCCTTATGTGATAAGCATTCTCAATCACTTTACAGTTGAAATGTGAAATTAAAATCATTACAATAAGGTTTGAGGAAATTGTTTTTTATCGGTGAAACTAAAAAGGTTAGACCATTTGTTCCATCGAACAATCTGGGAGGTATTTTTTTAACATGGCAAAATATACAATTGTAGACAAAGACACATGTATTGCTTGCGGCGCATGCGGTGCAGCTGCTCCAGACATTTATGATTATGATGATGAAGGCATTGCATTTGTTACGCTTGATGACAACCAAGGGACTGTAGAAGTTCCAGAAGTACTTGAAGAAGATATGCTTGATGCATTTGAAGGATGTCCAACAGATTCAATCAAAGTTGCGGACGAATCTTTCGATGGTGACCCGCTTAAGCATGAATAGTATAAAAGCCCCTTATACAGGGGCTTTTTTTATATTAACTATTTTGAAGTCGGCGTTTATTTTCAAACCATGGACGCATTTTCACAAAAATGAGGCTAAACACGATGGTAATGATGATGCCTTTAATAAGATTAAAAGGCAATATCCCTGCTGTTATCGTCGCCTTGAGCATATTATCCGAAAGTTGAGGTGCATTTAAAAACCATGTGTAAGCCGGCAGAAACAGGAAGTAATTTAAAATACTCATCATCACAGTCATAAGCACTGTGCCCAAGAACATAGACCATACAATTCCCTTTGCCGATTTGATTTTTTTGAAAATGAAGGCCACTGGTAAAATGAACAATACGCCTGCTGTAAAGTTCGCTACTTGATCAACAGGAACACCAGACATACTGCCATGAATGAGATAATGCAGTACATTTTTTAACGCCTCAACAGCAATACCTGCACCCGGCCCATAAATTAAAATCGCAATAATCGCTGGAATATCGCTGAAATCAATTTTCAAATATCCTGGAAGCCCAGGGAACGGGAAGTTTAATAACATTAAAACAAATGAAATACTGCTAAGCATACTGATTACAACTAAACGCTTTACTTTACTTTGATTCAATATTCTCTCTCCTTTTCGATCAAATCTTTCGAAAAGAGGATTGTTCCATTTTAGCCACAAAAAAACCGCCCTTGAAAACAGGAGCGGGGAAATTGGGCTAGACAAATAAACGTGTGAACATCAATGTTTTCAACGTTTATGAACCTCCATCTTCTCCCATCCAGACTATACTGTCGGCTTCGGAATCACACCGAATCCTGCCAAAAAGGCTCGCGGGCTTAGAGACTATGCTCATCACCGCCGGTAGGGAATTGCACCCTGCCCCGAAGATTGATCATTATTCAATTCGACATCATTATATATGATATATGAGCATTTGTACAGATAAAAATCCTGAGCAAATTCATCAGTTTTAAGAAATCGTAAAAAACACAAAAATTCTAATGACAAATGCGCAAAAATTGGTTATCTTTTGTTTAAAGGTGTTCATTCTTTATAAAGACACAAAGAAATGTTCGTGTTTTCTTTTTCACTTTACTGCTTTAATTTGATTGACACAGTGAAAAGGAATATGGTAAATTATCAGATATTTATGACGTTTATTTTAGGAGGAAATCTTACGATGTTTCGAGTATTAGTCTCAGATAAGATGAGCAATGATGGTCTTCTACCACTTTTAGAATCAGATTTTGTTGAAATTGTCCAAAAAAATGTAGCAGAAGCAGAAGATGAATTACACACGTTTGATGCCTTACTTGTCAGAAGTGCCACAAAAGTAACGAAAGAGCTTTATGAAAAAATGACTTCATTAAAAATTGTCGGCCGTGCCGGTGTGGGAGTAGACAATATTGACATTGATGAAGCGACCAAGCATGGCGTCATTGTAATCAATGCACCAAACGGTAATACGATCTCGACAGCTGAGCATACGTTCGCTATGATTTCATCACTTATGCGTCATATTCCGCAAGCCAATATTTCTGTCAAATCAAAAGAATGGAACAGAGGTGCATATGTTGGTGCTGAGCTTTACGGAAAATCTCTTGGGATTGTCGGTTTAGGCAGAATCGGAAGTGAAATCGCCCAGCGTGCAAGAGCATTTGGCATGACAGTCAACGTGTTTGACCCATTTCTCACAAAAGAACGTGCAGAAAAAATTGGCGTCAATGCGAAATCACTTGATGAAGTACTCGAAGTATCAGATATTATTACGGTACATACGCCATTAACAAAAGAAACAAGAGGACTTCTCAATAAAGAAACGATTGCAAAAACGAAAAAAGGTGTTCGCCTTGTAAACTGTGCGCGCGGCGGCATTATTGACGAAGCTGACCTTCTTGAGGCACTTGAAAGCGGCCATGTCGCAGGAGCTGCACTTGATGTATTCGAGGTAGAACCTCCAACTGATAATCCGCTTGTGGATCATCCACACGTCATTGCAACTCCGCATCTTGGTGCCTCTACAAAAGAAGCACAATTAAATGTAGCGGCGCAAGTATCTGAAGAAGTCCTTCAATTTGCCAAAGGTCTTCCTGTCATGTCATCTATTAATCTACCAGCGATGACAAAAGACGAGTTCAAAAAGATTCAGCCTTATCATCAATTTGCAGGAAAACTTGGACGTCTTGTCTCTCAATCCATGAGAGAACCTGTAAAAGAAGTAGGCATTTCTTATGAAGGCTCTATTTCAAAACTCGAAACATCCTTTATCACAAAGAGTCTCCTGTCAGGCTTTTTAAAAGAGCGTGTTGATTCGACTGTGAATGAAGTAAACGCTGGAATGGTCGCAAAAGAACGAGGCATTAGCTTTAGTGAAAAAATTTCTTCCAGCGAATCTGGTTACGAAAACAGTATTTCCATTGAAGTCAAAGGTGATCTTTCAACCTTTACTCTAAAAGCGACTTACATCCCGCATTTAGGGGAACGCGTCGTTTCTATTAATGGCTTTAATATTGATTTTTACCCAGATGGACACCTTGTCTACATCCAGCATACAGATGCACCTGGTGTGATTGGAAAGGTTGGACAGATTTTAGGCGACCATGATGTCAACATCGCAACAATGCAGGTGGGACGTAAAGAAAAAGGCGGCGAAGCCATTATGATGCTTTCTTTCGATAAGCATCTAGAGGACGAAATTGTGAAAAAATTAACTGAAGTGCAGGATATTCTTTCTGTCCGCCTGATTGACCTATAAAAAACAGTGATAAACCTCATGCTTTGCATGAGGTTTATTTAGTTGAAACCATTAAACGGTCTCCTGTTCGAATGAGGTGAGTGGTCAGCTCATTGATCTTTTTCAATTGTTCCACAGTCATTTCATGTGCCTTTGCTATCGACCAAAGGGTATCCCCTTGTTTAATGACATATGTATTTTTTTCATGTCCATTTACATGAAGAGCCGGCTCTTGGAAACGTTCCAGAGCAATCATTTTGAGTGGGTCTATCGCATCCTCTTTGCTGACTGACCAATTGCCACGATGTACTTCAAAATGCAAATGAGTGCCTCTGGAGGCCCCTGTGTTGCCAATTATACCAATCGGCTGTCCCGCTTGTACATGGTCACCCTTTTTCACAAAACGCTCGTGTAAATGAGCATAGACAGTTTCGTATCCATTCGGATGCTGAATAAATACAACTTCTCCATATGTAGCCGATACATACGAACGCGTGACCACACCTTCACTTGCAGCAAAAATGGATTCTCCTTCTGGCGCAGCTATATCTAATCCCTTATGCGAACCGCCCCTTGTCCCAAACAAGTCAGTGACTTCTCCTTTCACTGGTTCCACCCATTCGGTTGTCTTCTGTGCATAGGCAAATGGCGCTAAGATCAAGAGCAAAAAACAGCTGGCACCTATGAAGCAATACCTTTTCATCAGTGACTCCCCTTCTTTGAGGTTCTTTTCATGACAGCTTAGTATACAGCAAGAAGACCATTTTCTATACATCAAAAAAGAACGCAATGAAATGCTTGCGTCCTTTAACGTTCTTTGATGACAACTGGATTCGGCAGAGCCGGTACCTCTATTGGTTCATTTAATTCATATGGTCCTACTTGATCTGTTCCTGCATATTGAATGGTGACATCTGTAAAACCAAAATCTTTCGCTGTGAGCAGCAGACCTTCAATGAGTAGAGTATGATCAATTGAGTCCGATAATTGCGCTGATGCTCCAAACGTGATGGTTACATGCTTACCTTTTGATGTCACTTCTTTAATGGGTTCTTCTTTAATTAATGGTTCAAGTCCAGAATCACTCGTGCGTTTCATGGCCTCTACCGCATCTTCATAAGTAGAATAATGTGTTTTTGAGGGCACCAAAAAAGTCCCGCTCTTATTTTCTAACACGTAATAAGCTTTCTTCGTTTGTTTATCAATTGATATCGTGCCAAAGCTGCTAGTCCCTAATTGAAGATGAGAACCTTTGACTGACCTGACCTCCACTTGTTTATACCTGCTCCATTTGAGCGTTTCTTTTACCATATCTTTAAATCGATTGGCTTCCTTTATCGTATCAAGGGACAAATCATTTTTTAACTGAAAAACAAGTGTATTCCCATTTTCACGAAGGTCCACCATCTCAAGATAAGATTGAAGAGGCTTTGTCATTTCAGGCAGCTGCACCTGTTCATATGTGTTCATCATTTCCTGCAAATGGCCATGTTCATTCTCTTTTTCAATACTTATGGGAACCACTTGAGATGTCGATTCATCTATGTATGCAACCGTCATATACTTTTGCTTGTCTTCATGAGAAACAACGTGTGTGGTACCATTTGCCTGTTTGACTGGCTCTAATGTGGCATTTGCCTGTCCTTTGTCAGCACTTGATTCCATTTTCATCTGTTGATGCTGTTCTTGAGCAGCCGGCTGAAATAAATGAGGAGAAATTAAAAACGCCATAAATAAAACCACAACGGTTGCCACCGCTGGACCGATCCATTTGACACTTTTCTTTTTCTTCCCGCTTGCCATCAGCACCTGCTGGTATATCTGCTTAGATGAACGGTTGTCCTCCACCTTTGGAAGCTGACTTAGTAACACCTTGATTCGTTCTTCGCTCCAATCGGACCTGTTCGTTTTCATTCACTAGCTCCTCCTTCAAAAGCTCCATATGTTTTCGGAGCACTTTCAGGCCTCGGTGCTGCGTTGTTTTGACTTTGCTTTCCGAGAACTTTAGCGCCTTTGCCGTCTCCATGATTGAGTAGCCCTGGATAAACCTTAAAATGATGACAGCTCTTTGATCAATCGTGCAGTGATCAAGCGCGGCATAAATTTCTTTAGTATTTTCATCCTGTACAGCCAGTTCGTCTGGGAGCAAGTCTGGGTCTTTTACATCCTGCTTATCCCAATCAAACGTGCCGAGTACCCGTTGTCTAATGGTTTGCTGCTTGCGAAACCAGTCAATCGCCACATGCCTTGCAATTGAAAACAGCCATGTTTTCTCGCTGCTTCTTCCTTCAAAAGTTTTATATGAGTGAAGTACCCGAATGTAAACCTCCTGTACGAGATCCTCTGCCTGATTTTTATCTTTAACCATGTAAAATAAAAACTGGTACAAATCTTGATGGTACGAATCATATATTTTTTGAAAGGTTTCATGCATAGGAAACCCCTCCGTTCACTTATTTTTGTCGAGTGACTCTTATAAAACGTTACATTACAACTTTATGACAAATATATTACAAGTTCGACAGTTTGGAAAGGGCTTTTTGTTTAACTTCTCCTTAAAAATTTGAAAATAGAAAAAACACTTCATTTTCTTTACGAAAAGAAGTGTTTCTCATGTAACAAGATTCTTCGTCAAGATTAGACGAGTTCCTGCTTTTTTCTCGGAATATAAAATGTGAAGTGTGTACCTGTACCCGCTTTGCTATGAGCATGTATAGAGCCTTGATGTGCCTCGACGATGTTCTTCACAATCGCAAGGCCAAGTCCAGTACCAGAACGTCCTCTTGTCCTTGCTTTATCGGCTTTATAGAAGCGTTCGAAAATAAAGGGCAGATCCTCTTCGGGAATTCCGCTCCCCGAATCTTTTACATCCATTTTCAGTCCGTTTTCCACCGATTGAACCGAGAAGTGAACCTCGCCGCCCTCTGGTGTATGACGAATGGCATTATCAATGAGATTCGTAAACACTTGCTCAATCTTATCTGGATCGAATACAAAGTTCGGTTCATCGACTTGAATATCATACGTAAGGTCGATTTGTTTTTCTTTCGCAATCCCGAGAAACTTGCGGTAGATCTTCTCAGTCAGCTCTTCCGTATCTGTTGATTCAAGATTCAGTGTAATGTGACCTGCTTCCATTCTCGCTAGATCTAGAAGATCATTCACAAGTCGTCCCATTCGCAGTGATTCATCATAGATAATTTGCGCAATCTCTTTCTTTTCTTCTTCTGATCCTGCAATATCATCTACAATTGCCTCGCTGTACCCTTGCAGCATGGCAATTGGCGTACGAAGCTCATGACTGACATTGGCAATGAAATCTTTTCTCAGCTTATCAAGTCTTCGTTCCTCCGTCATATCACGAAGGACTGCAACTGCTCCTCTGACATCCTGCTGATTATACAGAGGAGACATGAGAAGAACCCAGGTACGCCCTTGCAGCGTAACTTCGATCATTTGCTCTTTTTCTGTACTGACAGCTGTATGAAATAGCTCGCGCGCTTCTGGAGGCAGTTCATCTCCATCTTTGATCTTCATATTTTGCTCGTAATACCATGCCTGTAAAAATCGTTCTGCTGGAGGATTTGTCATCAAGATCGTTCCATCAATATTGATGGTGATGACGCCATCAGCCATACTGCTTAAAATATTAGATAAATGTTCTTTTTCTTGATTTAAGGCTGTGATATGGAATTTAAGCTGCTTCCCCATTTGATTAAAGGCGATCGCCAGTTCTCCAATTTCATCTTGCGTTAAAATAGGAATCTTTGTATCAAATTTCCCTTTCGCCAAATCTTGTGCACCCTCTCTCATCTTTCTGAGAGGATAGGTGACACGTGTTGACAAGAAGAAAGCGAATATAGTGGTCAGTACAATCGCAATTCCGGCGGCTAAAAAGATGTAGCGTGTCGTATGTTTCGTTGTTTGTTCTACAGCGAGGAGTGACTGAGAAAGAAAGACCATGCCTTTTTTTCCGTTCGCCTCATATGGAACACCGACTACAATCCGTTCATCTTTTTGATTGCCTGCATCAGGTTCTGCACGTTTACTGATTTTTTTACGATCTTTCAGTGCTTGATTTAAATCGCTGTCTGCTTCAATTTGTTTCTTTGTAATCGCAGGAAGCTTCCCGTCTTTTTCAGACGAATACCACTCTAGCCCGTCCTCTTGGATGATCGCAATACTCGTCAATTTGTCAGCGAGCTCTGATGTAATCGACCTTGCAAGCGATTGATCCTCATGGCTTTCTAAAATGACCGCTACTTTGTTTGCCATTTGTGTTAAATCAGATTTTGCTTCTTCTACATGATAATTCTCAATGAACTCTAAAAGAAGCACAGTTAAAATAGATAAAACGATCAGGACGAGGAAAAGAATGGTTAACCATAGCTTTCCTACAACACTTTTCCACAGTTTCATTCAGCGCCGACCTCAAATTTGTACCCGACACCCCATACAGTTACGATTTTTTTCGCTGCTTCTGGTGACACTTTATTCAGTTTTTCACGAAGTCGTTTGACATGCGTATCAACTGTTCGTAAGTCTCCAAAGAATTCATATTGCCATACTTCTTTTAGCAGCTTTTCTCTGTCATAGACCTTATCTGGTGTTTTTGCAAGGAAATATAAAAGCTCATATTCCTTCGGCGTGAGGCTGACTTCTTTGCCATCAGCCGTCACTCTATGTGCATCATGGTCAATAGAAAGATGAGAAAACACAAGAACATCCTTTGTTGTTGTCCCAGTATTCAAATAAGACGTTTGAGACGATCTTCTGAGCAATGCCTTTACACGTAAAACCACTTCACGCGGGCTGAAAGGTTTGACGATGTAGTCATCCGTTCCTGCCTCAAATCCTTGAACGCGGTTGGCTTCTTCTCCTTTTGCCGTCAGCATAATGATTGGAGTCGCTTTTTTGTCTCGAATTTGATTACACACTTCGATTCCATCTGTACCAGGCATCATTAAATCGAGCAAAATGAGGTCGTAATCGGTTTGAAGCCCTTTTTGAATCGCCTCATCTCCATTTTCCGCTTCATCGATTTCATAATTTTCACGTTCTAAATACATTTTTAAAAGGCGGCGAATTCTTGCCTCATCATCTACGACTAATATTTTCGTTTGAGTTGTGTGTTCCATTAGACAGTCCTCCTGCTTTCTCCGTTGTTACATTCATTTTAACAAAAAGCCGAATTGAATCATAAAAGTTGGCTTTTCCTTGTGATTATGCGTAAGAATGAAGCCCCGCAATGACAAGGTTGACAAAGATGAGATTAAACATAATAATGGCGAAGCCGATCACAGCAAGCCATGCGGACTTTTCACCATGCCAGCCCCGCGACAAGCGAAGATGAAGATAGGCAGCATAAAAGAGAAACGTAATCAATGCCCATACTTCCTTCGGGTCCCAGCCCCAAAACCTAGTCCATGCAATTTGCGCCCAGATCATGGCAAAGATCAGCCCGCCTAACGCAAATACAGGGAAACCAATCGAAACCGCCCTATACCCAATTTCATCAACTAAATCTAGATTCACCTGTTTCACTAGCGGTTGAAGCAGTGCGCTCAGCCGTTTGCGAATGATCAATCGAATGAGTCCGTATATGATCAGCCCTACGCCAAATGACCATAACACCGTATTGACCTTTCTACCTGAAAAAACAGGCGGCAGCTCAACAAACGGTTCCAAACGATCTTCCGTCACAAGCTCCCCTTTATGAGGTCCGACAAGAGCTGGCAGCTCATAGACCATCTCACTTTTTTCTTTATTTTTATCGATCCAATTAAATGTCGCTTCATATCCTGTCATTCTAAAGATAGACGTAACAGCGATAAATGCAAGTGTGACCACAATCATAAACATGACAAGCTCTAAACCAAACGTCTTCTTCCCTGGCTTTGTTTGATCCACATGCTTTAATAGAAAGATGACACCTGCCACAAAGCTGATGGCTAAAATGGCTTGGCCAAGTGCTGCTGTTGTCACGTGAATATAAAGCCAATTACTTTGAAGTGAAGGAATCAGCGGTGAAATATCTGATGGGAACATACTTGCATAGGCAATAATTAATAAAGCGATTGGAAGTGTGAATAAACCAAGTACAGACACTTGATACACAAAATATAAAATGATGAATGCAAGCACCAGCATCATGCCAAAAGCCGTTGTGAACTCAAACAAATTACTGACTGGTGCATGGCCAGATGCGATCCATCTTGAAATAAAATAGCCCAACTGGCTCAAAAAACCGATGATGGTAAGCGTAATGCCAATGAGTGCCGCCTTATTCCTGCGCGGTCCTTCTTCTTTTTTTCCCTTAATGGCACCACCAAAAAAAGGAACTGCCGCTAAATAAAATAGAAAAGCTGCAAATAACAGATTTTCACTGACTGCCGCCATCTAATCCTTCCCCCTTGCTTTTGCTGATACTTGTTGTATCAGGCAGTTCTTTTTGATCAACTGGCTGTTTGATGCCACTGCCGTTCAGTAACACTCCAATATCGGACTTTAACCCGAACCAGTTTTTGTTTGTATGTCCTGCCACCAATACTTTTCCATCCTTTGCCGACAGCCAGATTCTTCTATGCTGCCAATACATCCCCTGCACGACACCAATCATGAAGATGATTCCGCCTACTATGAGCACGCCAAGTGTTAAATCCTTTCTAACTGTTAACCCTGTAACGTTTTTCGTTTCAACCCGATCAAACTTCATTTTATATAGATTGTTATCAGAACCCTCTACTGTCTCTTGAATGGCGACAAAGCTTTTTTCACCTTTAGGTTTTTCAGGAGAAATCATTTCAAACACGAAAGCAGGATTATTCGGATTCCTTGTTTTCGTACTCGGCGTTCCATCATCGTCAAAATAAAAATCAGGCAGATAGCTCATCACCTTGACTTTGTAACCGCTACCAAGATCATATTCTGACTTAGGCTCCAGCAGATTAATCTTCACTGTACCGAAAGATTTTTCTGTATCTTTACGAATCAGCTGAAAGACCATTTGATCGAGTTCATTTTGCTTAAAATCTACTTGATATAATGAGAAATTGTCAAACTTGAGCGGTTCATTCACTTTGATATCGTGTTCTGTTACCTGCTTCAGCTTGGGCTTTTCACCAAATACAACTTCTCCTTCACGTTTGTATAAAATAGCATCCGTTTTATAGCTTTTCACCACTTGACCGTCGCCAGCTTTTTCAATGGCATTCTCAAACACTTCTTTTTCATTTCCAGTTTCATAGCGATCAATTGAAAACGCATTATTTTTCAAGAAGTATTGACCATCCGTACCTGGAATTGGTGCAGTTTCCCCTTCTCTGACCCAAAGCGTTTCATCCACGTACATGCCCGGGACAAACCGGAGCATCGCTCCAATGAGAAAGATGATTAGTCCAATGTGATTGACGTAAGGTCCCCAGCGTGAAAAACGTCCTTTTTCGGCTAAAATATGCCCATTTTCTTCTCGCACGCGGTAACGCTTTTGTTTCATTGCTCTTATGATGCCTTCATATGTATGCTGATCTAATGTTTTGTCTGTCTCGCTAAACAGACGCTGTCTTCTCATAAAGCCTTCTTTTTTGATAACCCCTTGGTTTTTGAGTGCTCGATAAAGAGGAATAACGCGGTCGAGACTGCAAATGACAAGGGAGATTCCGATTGATGCGACAAGGGCTAAAAACCACCAAGAATTATAAAGATCATGGAATCCTAGTGTGTAATACAGCTTGCCAAACGATCCATATTGCTCTTCATAATACGTGGAAGCAGATGCACCTGGCGGAATAAATCGCTCCTGCGGAAAAATCGTTCCAAGCGAAGAAGCGAGCAGTGTAATGACAATCAGCCACACACCCACTTTAACGGAAGAAAAAAAGTTCCATACTTTATCAACAATCGTTTTGTTGTATGTTTGCGAGCGTCTTGCACTGCCGTCATATCTCATATCAAGCAGCTTTGAAGAGTTTTTCTCTTTAGCCGCAATGGGATTCCCGCATGATTCACATAGAACAGTACCGATTGGATTAATATGTCCACACTCGCACTTTACCTCTTTCATTCTATGACCCCTTTGGTTTAATCAAATTCATATATTCATAGACATTACGTTCTGTCATCGTTCCCTTTATGACTTTGATTACCTTGCCTTCAGGACTGATTAAAAATGTGGTTGGCAGCGGCGTAATATCATATGCCTCTGTCACTTGGCGATCTTTGTCCATGGCAACAGGAAAATTCACGCCATAGGACTCCATAAAATTTTTCACGGCAATCTTGGATTCCGCAACATTGACTGCAACAATTTCCACACCGCGATCCTTGAACACTTCATATTGATTCGCCATATAAGGAAATTCCTGTTTACACGGACCACACCATGTACCCCAAAAATTAAGAAAGACACCTTTGCCTTTTAAGTCCTTTAACTCAATCCGATCCCCATCGACAGATTGAAGGACAAAGTTTGGCGCAATAGATCCTTCTTTGACTCGATCCTGTTTGGCAAATACTGAGTTATACATTGTATAACATAGTGCAGCAAGCATCACGAGGAGAATGCCCGTCCGTATGAAAAACCGTCTTTTTTTCATCTGAAGTACCCCTTCCCCATAGACATTCAGGTAAATTATAGCATTCTCCTTCTTTTGATGCTTCTTCATTTTTTGAAGTTTATGTGAAAATTAAAAAGCGCTTTTCCCATGATCGGCAATTGCTCTCAGGCGCTTTACTTCATGCGGAGACAATTCTCTGCGGTCTCCTGGTCTCATACCTTCAATATGAAGGAACGAATATTGCTCCCTTTTTAGCTTTAACACATCATGTCCAATCGCTTCAAACATGCGGCGCACCTGTCTGTTTCTGCCTTCGTGAATGGTTAATTGAACAATACAAGTTTGCTTTCGTTTATCAATAGAAAGCATTTTCGCACGAGCAGGTGCTGTTTTTTTATGATCTAACATGATCCCTTTTTCTAGCTTTCTAAGCAGTTCCTTTGATGGAATGCCTTTTAGCTTCGCTGCATACGTTTTATCAATTTCGTATTTCGGGTGCATGAGCTTATGAGCAAATTCCCCATCATTTGTAATCAAAATCAAACCGCTCGTATCATAATCTAACCGGCCGATTGGATAAAGGCGCTGCGGGACATCATCAAAGAAATCTGTGACGACCTTGCGTCCTTTATCATCCTCGGCAGCCGAAATGACGCCGCGCGGTTTATAAAGCATAAAGTAAACCGGTTCTTCTCTTTCAAGCTTTAATCCATTGACTTCAATTTTATCTGAAGAGCCCACCTTCACTCCGAGCTCTGTCACTGTTTGACCATTAACGGTAACTCGTCCTTCTTTAATTAATTCTTCAGCCTTTCGTCTTGAAGCGACGCCGGCATGTGCAATTACTTTCTGTAAACGTTCCATTTGTCTTTCACCTCATGTACTATCTTACTTGCTTGACTTAAAACAAACAAGCATTCGTGGAAAAATAAGCGTTTCGTCTGTCTAATTTCAGCTAAAAAGCGATTTTCCATCCATGAAATACAAAAAAGCGCCTGATTAGGCGCCGCTAAATAACAAACTGACGATAATCACAGAGGCAATGACACCAATGAGATCTGCTAGCAAACCTACTTTCAGCGCATCTCCCATTTTTTTAATCCCAACTGCTCCAAAATAGACCGTTAAAATGTAAAGGGTGGTGTCTGTTGACCCTTGCATGACAGCTGCAAGCTGGCCAATAAAAGAATCTGGGCCATACGTCGCTATTAAGTCTGATGTCATTCCAAGTGCAGCCGTTCCTGATATCGGGCGAATAAACGCAAGCGGCACGACTTCTGGCGGGAAACCAATCGCTGTAAAGACTGGTTTTAATAGTCCCATAACAAAATCAAGCGCACCTGATGCACGGAATATCGTAATGGCTACAAGCATACCGACTAAATAGGGAATGATTGAAAAGGCAATTTGAATGCCCTCTTTTCCTCCCTCCACAAATGTTTCATAGGTTGGTACCTTTTTAATGGTTCCAGCAATCAAAATTCCTGCGATGATCAGTGGAATCAAAGCAAGTGACAGCCAGTTAATAAATGCCACAAGATCACCCCCGCCTGCTTCTGCGATAGTGGAAATAACGATCGATGATAATTGCACCGATTCCTGAAATGAGTGTTGCTAAAATGGTTGGCCCTACAATATCTGTTGGCTGATCTGCCCCATAGGTCATTCTTATTGCAATGACGGTTGTTGGCACAAGTGTGATAGAGGATGTGTTGACCGCTAGAAATGTAATCATAGAACGGCTTGCCTCATTTTTTCCGCCGTTTAATGCTTTCATCTGCTCCATCGCCTTAATCCCCAGCGGTGTAGCGGCATTCCCGAGACCAAAGAAATTCGCCATGAGATTGGACAAAATATACCCCATTGCAGGATGATTAGGCGGAATATCTGGGAATAGCTTTGAAATAAAAGGCCGGCACAATTTACTAAAGAATTTTAACAGCCCTGCCTCTTCGGCAATCTTCATGAGCCCGAGCCAAAAAACGAGGACACTAATCAAACCAATTGAAATAGTAACCGCTTCTTTTGAGCCTTTAAATACAGCCTCGTTTACTTCCTGCATCGTTCCATTAAACATCGCATAGACAAGACCGATGACAGTGAGAAATACCCAAATTAGATTGACCATGAAGATCCGCCTATAGATGTCTGAAAGACAGACTTAAACATTTCTTGAAAGCTTTTTTGAGGCATGCGGTTTCGTTTATTTTCATAAAAAATCGGTAATTGCTCGATCACCTGTCCATCTAACAAAATCGTCATTTTTCCTACAACATCTGGGATGGCTTCGGCGTTTTTTTTCCACTTCTTTTCAGGGGTGAGCATTTCCGTTTCAATTTTGACAAGTTTTTTCTCATCTTCATTTAAAAAATAGTCCACATCACGCTTGATAAACGCTTTTTTTTCGTAAAAGGTCCCTTTTAACGAAGCAAGCCTTCCTTTTTCAGCAAGCACATACGTTTTATAGTGATCAAATGCATATTCAAACATAGAAATATGATCCTTCCAGTCGTCAGGTGCATTAATGGTCACAGCGATCAGCTGAGCATCACCCTTTGCAGCGGTGGAGACAAGTGTTCGTTTTGCAAGCTTTGTATATCCTGTTTTCCCTCCAGTGGAATATTCGTATAAACCGGTAAGCAGCTTGTTTTTATTTTTCCAATAGCCTTCCATTGTCTTCGCTTTATAGAAAGTTGTACCGGCAATTTTTTGATATTGTTTATGTTTCATCGCGTATTTTGTTAGGATCGCCATGTCATAGGCTGATGAATAATGATTTTTATGATCATCGAGTCCGTGCGGATTTTGAAAATTCGTATTCTCCATTCCTAGTTCAGCCGCCTTTTGATTCATCATAAAGATAAATCCTTCTAAGCTGCCGCCAACATGCTCTGCAATGGCAACAGCTGCATCATTTCCAGAACGCAGCATGAGCCCGTATGTCAAATCTTCTAAGCTCACCTTCTGCCCTTCCTTTAAATAAATGGATGACCCCTCCGCCTGAATCGCACGTTTTGATACTTTGACGGTATCTTTCATTTTTCCTGATTCAATGGCTAATACAGCCGTCATGATTTTTGTAATACTGGCGATTCTTCTTTTTTCGTGCTCGTCCTTTCCAAATAGGACTCTGCCTGACTGTCCATCTATTAAAATGGCGCTTCTTGCACTCACTGATAATGAAATGTCTGCTTTGGCATGTGAGGAAAAAGGCAGTAAGAGTGTAAATAGAAGAAGGACTGCTGTTCCAATTTTTAAATAGGGCATGTTCATTCACGTCCTTGTCCGTTTTGTACAAGTGTATGCTCTGCTGAAAAAGTTATGATGCCTCGTCCATAAAAAAAAGCGCCTCTACATATAGAGGCGCTTCTTCAAATTGCTTATACCATTTTCACTTGCTGATGAGAAGTCGTATATTCCAGCTCTTCTCTCATCGCTAAAAAGTCTTTTTCTAATGAAGAAAATAATTGTTTCATATCAGCGGATACTTCATGGTGAAAAACAATGCTGCTTTTTCCTGTATAGGCCGAACGGCTGTCTTCATACCATGTATCCTTTTTAGGCGTGAAAAATTCTTCAATACATTGATGATAAATACGGTGGAGCATCTGCTGTGCGGCTTGCTGCGGGAATGTCTGCTGCTGGCCCATTTTCCTGCAAACTGCTGCTGCATCCTCGCTGTACACTGCAAGCTTCCGTAATGTACTCAATATGTCACAATAATAGGCTTCCGCTTCGGGGTTTAATCGTTTCAAGCTTGATAAGGTGGTTTCGTTCAGAAAACCATTCATTTCAATTGCAACCTTTGATAAAAAGACGCCTGCTTGATCAACTTGAGCCTTTACATTCATATGTGCCATTTGTTTCGTGTTTACCTTCCCCTCATGGCTTTGTCACCATTTTATCTGTCATCAAAAGATTTTAGACCTAAAATCTTTTTTATATTTTATCATACATTTTTCATTCTTTTGAACTATTTTATGTCTTCAAATGTTTGATTGAAGTTTTCAAAAAATAGATCGGCCTCTTCTTGTACTCCATCTGCTTCTACATTCTCTGGAAGCGGCGGTAATTCATCTAAAGCCTTTAAGCCAAATTGCTCTAAAAAGGTAGGGGTTGTCCCATACAGAATCGCTCGTCCCGGACCATCGGCACGTCCTACTTCACAGAGCAGTGCTTTGGCTACTAAGCTATGAAGTACCCGCTCTGATTTGACTCCTCTGATCTCCTCTACCTCACTGCGTGTAATCGGCTGTTTATAAGAAACAATGGCAAGCACCTCCAGCGCTGCCTGCGACAAACCCTTGGATGGTGTCTCGACTAATTTTTTTAAATACATGCTGTATTCTTTTTTCGTCAGCAGCATATATGAATCTGCATATTCAATGAGCTCAATCCCTCGTTCTTGTTTTTGATATTCTTCCTTTACGGAAGACATAATGTCGAGTAATACCGACTCATCTACTTCAAGAACAGACATGAGCTGTTTTCTTGTTAAGCCTTCGTCACCTGCTGCATACAGCAGCGCTTCTAAGATGGCTTTCCAATTCACGATATCAAGCGTCATGAATCGTTTCACTCCCTATGATATAAATGTCTTCAAAGTTCCCTTCCTGCTCTAGCATGATTTGATGACTTTTCATCAATTCGAGAACAGCAAGAAACGTCACGACAAGGTGTTCCTTTTGATCATGTTGAAATAGAGTCATGAAATTGGTCCGCTTTTTTGTTTTTCTTAAATGGTTCATAATCTCATTCATTTTGTCTTCAATCGGGATTTCTTGTCTTGTAATCTTTGATGGTGCTGGTTTCGTTATTTTCTTTCGATTTAATACCTTTTGGAACGCACCTAACATATCATACACCGTTACGTGTAAATTTGTGTCCTTCGCTTCTGATTCTTTTGCAAATTCGCTTAAATCACTCGGTGGTTTTGTAAAGGCATTTTGCCTTTCTTCTTCGCGTTCCTTTAGTTCTTGTGCTGCATTTTTATACTTGCGGTATTCAATCAATTTGCCAATCAGCTCTTCTCGAGGGTCTTCTTCCTCTTCGAGCAGGTCTTCATCAAACAGCTCTTCCTCTTGTTTCGGAAGAAGCATTCTGCTTTTAATACTCAGGAGGGTTGCAGCCATGACCAAATATTCACTCGCAACATCGAGCTCAAGCTCCCTCATCGTGTGGACATATAATAAATACTGCTCCGTAATTTTAGCGACGGGAATATCATAAATATCAATTTCCAACCGGTTAATTAAATGTAAAAGCAAGTCCAAAGGACCCTCGAACGAATCTATTTTCACCTGATATTCCAGCATCTTTTTCTCACCATTTCTACTGTCTTCTAAGTACCGTTTCACCGGCTAACCTTTAGTATAAGACAGGATAAAGCTCTCGTCCAATATAATTTCGGCCATGATGCCTTAGGCAAATCGAGAAAAACTGTGGATCCGCCCATACCAATAAGGGCATTTATACATAGAATACCATTGTAATCAGAACTGATGAAAAAGGAGGCCGTATCATTATGGGAGATGGCTATAACTTCGGCGGAGGATTCGCGCTAATTGTCGTGCTTTTCATCTTGCTGATCATCGTTGGCGCGGCTTGGGTTTATTAAAGAAACAGAGCGTCCTTTTCACTAAAGGGACGCTCTTTCTTCTTTTCTTTTCGATATGTTAGACTGAGAGTGGAAAAGGAGATGACCGCTGTGTATCCTGAAGCGTACGTGGCTTTTTTACACGAATTTCATACGACAAGAGATTATTTTGAGTGTCATGAAATTTTAGAGGAATATTGGAAAGAAGATCCCCCTGAGCAGCGCAAAGAATATTGGGTCGGGCTCATCCAGCTCGCTGTTGCCTTGTATCATCAAAGGCGGGGAAATGGAAAAGGAGCAAAACGGCTCATTTCTAACAGTCTTCATTTGTTAGAAGCAAACCGTTCAGTATTATCGAATCTCGGTCTGGATGATGAGGCATTTCTGATGCTTCTGAGAACGCTGAAAAAGAAAATGGATGAAGATATGCCCTATGAAAGTGTGATGCTGCCAATCAAAGATGAAGCACTTCTTTCTTTATGCCAAGAAATGGCCCAAAAAGAAGGACTGCTCTTTGGACAGGAAAGCAACTTATCCCATACATTTTTAATCGAAAAACATAGACTCCGTGACCGGACAGAAGTTTTGCTGGAACGAAAAAAGCAGATTGAACGTAAAAAAAGCAGAGGACTGTAGCCTCTGCTTTTACATGTGTGATATTTAATTTGATTCGCTGTGACACTTATGAAAGAAGCCTTGCGTTAATTCATTTGGAATGAGTGTTTTGGTTTTAAATATTTCTTCCACGGCTAAAACCATTTCCTTGCCGATTCCTTGATCACGATGGGATGGATTCACACTAATATGCTCAATTTGTACTTGGTCGTCTGTTTTCAACACACCAATAGCACCTACAATATCCTCGCCATCTTTCCATAGGAACAGCTGCCGATCTTCATCCATTTCATATGACTTCATCGTCTGCTGAAGCTGTTTGACGTCTTTCTCACCCGGCATAAAGGACAGAAGTCCCATGGCAATTTTTTCAAAAGACCTCTTGTAACGAATTAACATATATACCCCTCAATATTCAAATTATCCTAATTTCCAGCAAATGTCTTATGATTCATTTGCTCATCACACATTATAAACATTTTTATACCGTTTTTAAACTCTTTTTCACTAAATTAAGAGAACGTTCGATTGAGATTCGCCATTTCAATAGCAGCTGCAGCCGATTCGCTGCCTTTATTTCCTGCTTTTGTACCAGCTCTTTCAATGGCTTGTTCAATAGATTCTGTTGTGAGTACACCAAAGATAATCGGTACCCCTGTTGACATAGCACTCTGAGCAATTCCTTTAGCAGCTTCATTACAAACGTAATCATAGTGAGTCGTTGCCCCTCTGATCACGGTTCCAAGTGTGATGACTGCATCATATTTTTTGGTTTCTGCTAATTTTTTTGCCATGTACGGGATTTCAAAAGCGCCTGGTACCCACACAACATCGATATCATCACCATTTGCTCCGTGTCTGAGTAATGTATCTTCTGCTCCATCTAACAGTTTACTTGTAATAAAATCATTGAATCTCGCTACAACGATTGCAAATTTTAGTCCTTCTGCTACTACATGGCCTTGTATTGTATTCATATGTTGATCATCCTTTTTTGTGATTTTTATTTTGTTTCAATAGCGGCTGTTCGATTGTTGTTTAAATATGTCTGTAATGCTTCGATTGTCAGCATCTTTAAATCATGCTGTTTTTGGATCTCCTTTAGTTCAGGGACGCGCGCCATTGATCCATCTGCATTCATAATTTCACATATGACACCCGCTGGCTCTGAGCCTGCCAGTTTAGCAAGATCAACCGCCGCCTCTGTATGACCTGGTCTTTCTAGTACGCCGCCCTCTTTTGCAATAAGCGGAAAAACATGTCCTGGTCGGGCAAACTCTTCTGGTTTTGCGTCTTTATTTAACATGGCCAGCATGGTCGTCGAGCGCTCAAAAGCACTAATACCAGTCGTCGTTGTCACATGGTCGATGCTTACTGTAAATGCTGTATGGTGTGCATCCGTATTATGTTCAACCATTGGATGCAGATTCAGGTGTTTGGCGATCGACGCATGGACTGGCGTACAAATGAGGCCTCTTCCATGTAATGCCATGAAGTTAATCACCTCAGGTGTGGCATGCTCAGCGAGTGCCACAAAGTCTCCTTCATTTTCTCTGTCTTCATCATCCACTACGATAATGATTTCTCCTTGTTTAAGGGCATTTACTGCCTCATCAACGGAATGATACATACAATCGCCTCCTAGAATCCGTGCTCTTTTAGAAATGATGGGGTCAATCGAGATGGCTGTTTTTCGCTCTGCTCTTTTGTTAAAAAGCGATAAATGTATTTACCGATCATGTCACACTCTATATTCACGATATCCCCCATAGATTTAGTCGGGAAAATAGTTCCTTCAAGCGTGTGAGGAATAATAGAGACTGTGACATGTGAATCTCGCAAATCGAAAATGGTCAAGCTGACACCATCTATTGCGATCGAACCCTTTTGGGTGAGCATATCTGTGAGGGTCTTGTTCATCTTTAAATCATAGTAAATGGCATTACTCTTCTTTTCTATCCGGGTAATGACAGCCGTTCCATCAACATGGCCTGAGACAAAATGGCCGCCAAATCGTCCATTTGAGGACATGGCTCGCTCTAAATTCACTGGACTGCCTAGTGTCAGCTGATCCAGCGATGTCGCTTTGACCGTCTCTGGCATCACATCTGCCGCGAACTGTTCTTTTGTGAAGCTAGTGACTGTGAGACATACTCCATTAATGGCAATACTGTCTCCGAGGTGAACATCTTCCAGCACACGGCTGCATGTAATGACAATTTCCATGGCATCTGCTGACTTTTTACTTAATGACTGAACGGTGCCAACTTCTTCAATTATCCCCGTAAACATGTGATCCTCCCTTTCGTTTCATTTGTATTTCTCACTTTTAAAAAAAGCGATGTTAGGGACATGTGATCGATTGAGCACCTTCGTCGCTTTTTATGGTCCATACAAGGTAGATGAGGGATCACCTAATAAACACTGCATGCAGTCTATTAACGACAAAATCATACAGAAAGCCCCGGAAAAAATTCCGGGGCTTTGTTTTTTTTGCATCAGAAATAAGACTATGATCAACAAATATTTTTCGTTCATAGCTTTCTTTATCCTTCTCCCATCCAGACTTTCACTGTCGGCTTCAGCTTTTCACTGAATCAACCGTTAATAAATTAACGGGTCACGGGCTGTAAAGCATTTGCTTTATTACCGTCGGTCGGGATTTTCACCCTGCCCCGAAGGATACAATCGATATTTAGCTGTCCTTAGGGGCTATTATAGCGATCCTTGTTGTCAAATGCAACAATCAAGATTTCTTCACACAAAAAAGCCTCCTTATAGGAAAGGAGACATGTTAATTTACGACTTTTACTACTTTTATCAGTCCATCTATTCTTTTTTCATTACTAAAGTAGGCTTTAATACGATCGCCTTTTTTCAGATCGGCCACATCATCTTCAAATTTCTTACCATTAAAAATGATTTTTGTGCCATTCTTCGCTTGACCGTAATATTCATCTCCATCAATTTTCGTAATGGTATATTCATAGATGGTGTAATCTTTATCATTATTTGTTAAGCTTTCGCCAATGGCTGTTGGCACATCTTCAATTTTCATGCCATTCATGTATAAATAACCTGCGCCTAAACAAAGCAGTAAAACAAATAAGATCGCAATTTTTAATTTAATTTTCCCCATATTTAGAACCTCCATCATCTGCACTTCGCCTATTTGTATGTTTTATTCCTTCTTTTATTGAAATAAAACCAAAAAAGCTGATTTTCATTAATGGTTACTTATATAACGATTCAGATGGCCCTTTGGTTCCACCTCTTAATCATTACATATGATACGAATATGCGTTCTTTATTAAGGGGGTCTTTCTCCTGTTTATTAGTTCGTAACACACCATACTGTAAGCTTTTCATTATATTCTTTTTTCGAGTGCAAATAAGTCTTCCTCTAACAATTGTGACCGCTGAACAGCGATGCTGCGGCTGTCGCGAACCCCTTGATTATAGTAGTAGCTTCCAAGGTTTTTTGTGATAAATTCTAGTATATTAATGGCTGCTAATTCACCAATCTCTTCTTCTCGTTCTTCGGCAAAATAACGCTGAATGGCCATCGTCATTTGATTTTTCTCTTCTTTTGTGAGTGGTTTCAAAGTATCCCCTTCTTTCTTTCCGATTTCTTCATTTGCATCTGATGTGCTGGCACCCCGCAAATACGAATGTTTGTTCTCCTATCATATCATAAAAATACATTCTGCGCATGACTGCCCTATAAGAAAAAGCGTATTTTGATGTAATGGATCAAATACGCTTTCACTATGCTGTATGATTTTTTCATGGAAGCTGTCATAGCGTGTTGTCCATTTTATTTTAAAATGGATAGGATCGTCGCTACAGAATGATCTACAAATGAACGCTCTGGACGTGACTTCATGAGGACGGTAAGCCCGATGAAAGAAACGACCAGTGTCTGTGCTAAGGCTTTAGCATTCAAGCTGCTTTCAAGCTCACCCGAGCGAATACCTTGCACAATCTTTTCTTCAAATATGACCGAAAGATACATCTGATGCTCTCTTGTCAGAATTTCAAATTTCTCTTCGTGTGGAGCAAGCTCCACTATCGTATTAATGCAAAAACAGCCTTTACTCGGGCCATCCCTGTATTCCTCTTCCACTACATCTGTAAATAATGTATGAAATGCTTCCTTTACAGATTGATTGTTTTGAAGTTTTGTTCGAATACGGGCTGCATGCTGCTTTGTATATTTGCGTAAGGCAGCCTCAAATAACTCCTCTTTATCTCCAAAGGCTGAGTATAAGCTTGGCCGCTGTATTCCCATTTTTGCAGTCAAATCACTTAACGTTGTAGCTCTATATCCCTTTTCCCAAAAAAGCACCATTGCATCATCCAACGCTTTTTCCTCATCAAACTCACGCTGTCGAACCATCATCAATTCCTCTTTTCAACAATAAAATCATTTCATGATAACATTACCAATCAGTACATTATAATTTTATTTTATTCACGTAAAATTGTCAAACTACCTTTCTGCTTTCAAGATTAACATAGAATAACTGGAATAAATCTTGACTTTAAAACATTTTGTTGGTTATCCTTAACAGGAATCATTTTATACCGATTAGTATATTATACTTTTTAGTACAAAAAAGAAGGGATGTAATGAATGGTTAAAGCTAAAATGACTCCAAGAGATCATCCTGATATGAAAACGGCTCATTTTCGAATAAAGCCTGGATCAAAAATGACTCACTATATGGCACTACTTTTTGCAGCATCGTGCGGGATGGCTGTTGCAAACATATACTTCGCACAACCGTTACTAGATTCACTGGCAGACGAGTTCGGTATCACGTATTCATCCATCGGTATTGTCATTACGATTACTCAGCTTTGTTATGCAGCGGGGCTGCTACTGATAGTACCACTTGGTGATCTGTTGAATCGACGCCGGCTCATCATTGGTCAGATGCTTTTATCTGTGCTTGCCCTCATTCTAGTCGGCATTGCTCCTATCATCGCCGTCCTATTTCTAGGATTAGCAGTGGTCGGACTGCTCGCTGTAGTCACTCAGGTACTCGTTGCGTTTGCAGCAAGTTGGGCTGCTCCAGAAGAGCGCGGCCGTATAGTCGGCTTGGTGCAAAGTGGAATTGTAATCGGTATTCTTCTCGCCCGGACATTTGCCGGTGTATTAACCGATTTTGCTGGCTGGAGGTTTGTTTACCTTGTTTCTGCCGTCATCATGCTTATCCTGACTGGCGTATTGTTCCGAGTGCTCCCGCATGATGACAGCAAAAGAGAATCATTATCCTATGCTGATCTGCTTCGTTCAATGTTTACATTGTTTATACAAGAACGAATTCTCCGCATCCGTGGGATTCTGGCTCTTCTGATTTTTATTGTCTTCGGTACGTTATGGACTTCACTCGTGCTGCCTCTCAGTACAGCGCCATACTCTCTTTCACATACTGCTATTGGCGCATTTGGTCTTGCTGGGGCAGCCGGAGCGTTAGGAGCTGCTCGGGCTGGCAGCCTTGCTGATCGAGGTTTTGGACAGTTCACAACCGGTATAGCCCTTGTCCTCTTATTCATTTCATGGTTTTTCATCAGTTTGACTGAATATTCACTTATTTCATTAGTCATTGGCATTATTATTCTTGACCTATCTGTGCAGGCAGTACATGTGACCAATCAGAGTATGATTTTTACAGTACGGCCTGAGGCGAGAAGCCGGCTTACTGCCGCTTACATGATTTTTTACTCCATCGGAAGTGCGACCGGTTCAATTGTTTCAACCAGCATATACGCAGCCTATGGCTGGAGCGGAGTATGTCTTTTTGGTGCCTCTATCAGCGCTTTAGCCATTTTGTATTGGCTCATCACCTACCGCATAACGAAACAAATCACGGTAGAATCAGAAACAAAATAAAAAAACACCGCGATTAAGCGGTGTCTTTTATTGTTGACAAAGGGCTAAAATGAACTTGATTTTAGCCCTTTGTCTTCTTTTCAGCGTGTTTGAAAACCTTTGAAGTCTAGGAAGGGCGAGCACTGGAACGGAGCGAATTTAACATTCGTGAGTACCGGAGCGCAGACCTGACACCGAATGCAAGGGTTTGTCTACACGCTGAAACACCGCGATTAAGCGGTGTTTTAGATTAAGCATCTACAACTTCAACTTTTTCCATGCCTTGCCCTTGCTCCATATCAAGTACAGCCTCGATACCAGATGTTACCTTGCCAAAAACAGTGTGAACACCGTTTAAGTGCGGCTGCGGGTCATGTACGATAAAGAATTGGCTGCCGCCTGTGTCTTTACCAGCATGTGCCATTGATAATGAACCTCTTTCGTGCTGATGTGGATTTCCTTCTGTTTCACATTTAATTGTGTAACCAGGACCACCCGTTCCATTACCGTTTGGGTCGCCGCCTTGGCTGACGAAGCCTGGGATCACGCGGTGGAATTTTAATCCATCGTAGAAGCCTTCATTCGCTAATTTTTCAAAGTTTGCTACTGTACCTGGAGCAGCCTCTGGGTAAAGTTCAAACTCAATTTTCTTTCCATTCGTTAATTGTATGTATCCTTTTTTTGCCATTTTTCACATTCTCCTTTCAGGTTAAACAACGCTCATTATAGCACATTTTCGGTGATGTTAAACATCCCCTGCTCTTCGATTGTCATTTACCTCTTAACTGATGATTGATAAAATAGGGTTGCTTGATTCTTTTTTCCTAATAAAATGATATTTGACTAAATGACATGTCTTCATTTATCGGAACAGGAACACATCTTAAAAAGAAAATTGAAACGTCAAGCCAATTTGTTACGTCTATATGATGGAGTGCACTACTTTACGTGTACTCAAAAGCTAAAGTTTCTCTTGAAAGAGGAACGCTTTCGACTTGAAGGAGGTCAACATGTTTAAAAAAATGATGCTTGGTATGATGGCAGCGCTCCTTTTCCTAATTGGTGCGCCAAAAGTCAGCTTAGCGGATGCAGCTGTCGGCGATGTCATCGTCACACTCGGGCAAGACCTAACACCGGCTGATCGCCAGAAGGTGCTTGACGAGTTGAACCCACCTGAAAATGCGACAAAAATTGAAGTAACCAATAAAGAAGAGCACGAATATTTAGGAAAGTATATCCCTCGTTCTCAAATCGGGACGAGAGCATTATCATCTTCATCGATCACCATTGAAAAATCAGGTACTGGTCTGACTGTGGATACACACAACATCAAGACCATTACAGATGAGATGTATTTAAATGCTTTAATGACAGCAGGTGTCAAAGATGCCAAGGTTGTCGTGACTGCTCCATTTGAAGTATCTGGTACAGCGGCACTGACGGGCTTACTAAAAGCGTATGAGGTGTCAAGCGACAAAGCCATTCCAGAAGATGTGAAGCAGGTGGCAAACGAAGAGCTTGTGACAACTTCTAAATTGGGTGACTCTATCGGGAAAGATAATGCTTCTGCCCTTATTGCAAAAATCAAAGATGACATTGCAAAAAATGGTGTTCCTAAAACCACGAAAGAAGTAGAAGAAAAAGTGGATCAGGCTGCTTCTGATTTGAACTTAAATCTGACGCAGGATCAAAAAGATCAGCTTGTCTCGCTATTTGATAAAATGAAAAACATCAATATCGATTGGAATCAAGTAGGATCTCAAATTGATAAAGCAAAAGACAAGATTACTAAATTCATAGAATCGGATGAAGGGAAAAACCTTCTTCAAAAGATTTGGGATTTCTTTGTCTCCATTTGGAACGCGATCGTTTCTGTATTCACTGGAGGAAAATAATTCATGAAAAAAGCTGCCTGAACACCAGGCGGCTTTTTTTAAGTAGATGATTTCACTTTTGATTGATATGGTAAATCAAGTTTGACAATGTCCTCATATGTTTCACGCTCAACCACTAGCTGCGCTTCCCCGTCTTCTACAAACACAACAGCTGGGCGCGGGATACGGTTATAGTTGTTTGACATACTATAGCCGTATGCTCCGGTACAAAAGACAGCTAATAAATCCCCTTGTGATAATTCTGGCAGATCGATATCCCAAATGAGCATATCTCCGCTTTCACAGCATTTCCCGGCAATTGAAACCGTTTGATCATGCGTTTGGCTCATTTTGTTGGCACTTGCGGCTTCATATTTCGCTTGATATAAAGCTGGACGAATGTTATCACTCATTCCGCCATCTATCGCTACATAATCACGGATGCCAGGTACATGTTTTGATGATCCGATCGTATAAAGAGTCGTCCCTGCATCTCCAACAAGAGAACGGCCTGGTTCTATCCAAATCTCTGGCATATCGAACTGGTAGCGGGCCACGTTCTCTTTCACAGCTTGGATAATTTTTTCGACATATTCTGTCGCAGGAAGTGGTTCATCCTCTTCTGTATAACGAATCCCAAAGCCGCCGCCTAAGTTTAATACTGTAGAAATAAAACCAAATGATTCTCTCCATTCATCCAGCTTCAAAAAGATTTTATCGGCTGCAAGGACAAAACCAGCCGTATCAAAAATTTGTGAACCGATATGACAATGAACACCTAAAAGCTCGATCACTTCTGACCCAAGCACTTGTTTCACCGCTTCATCTGCTTGTCCATTGTGAAGATCAAAGCCAAATTTTGAATCCTCTTGACCTGTCGTAATGTAATCATGCGTATGCGCTTCGACACCAGGCGTGATGCGGAGCAATACTTTCACTTTTTTTGACAGCTCTTGACCAAGCTGTTCAATGAGCTTCATTTCATAGAAATTATCCACAACAATACAGCCGATCCCATGCTCTAAAGCCATTTTTAATTCTTCTCTGCTTTTATTATTGCCATGGAAATGAATTTTTTCTACTGGGAATCCAGCGCAAATGGCTGTGTGAAGCTCACCGCCTGATACGACATCAAGAGATAATCCTTCTTCTTTGGCAAGCTGAAACATGGCGATGGAGGAAAATGCTTTACTCGCATATGCTACCTGTGCCGTTAATTCTTCTTCTATAAATGCTTTTTGAAAGCTTTTTGCGCGCTCCCGTATTAAAGCCACATCATATACATAAAGTGGTGTCCCATACGTTTCAGCTAAAGAAACAGCATCAACACCACCAATTTCTAAATGACCGAGTTCATTTTGTCTGCAAGTGCCGTGTAAATACAATGTCATTCCCTCTTTCTCCACTTCGGCTGAAAAAAGGCAGCTGCGTGAGCTGCCTTTTGCCGTGTCTCAAAGTTAAAAATACAATATCACAATCTTCAGCCACTTTCAATGAGCGTTAAGAATTTGGCGGAATTTTTGATCTGTTTTGAGGGTGAACGATGCTCGGCCTTACTTTTGAGCCAGGAACAGACGTCCGAATCAGCACTTGCCATAAAGC
This sequence comes from Bacillus sp. FSL L8-0654, assembly GCF_038629965.1. Classification (NCBI taxonomy): domain Bacteria; kingdom Bacillati; phylum Bacillota; class Bacilli; order Caryophanales; family Bacillaceae; genus Bacillus; species Bacillus sp. FSL L8-0654. The sequence goes on from NZ_CP152026.1 coordinate 2,094,180, forward strand.
CTTTCCATTGAAAGGAATGAACGGCCACATATAAGGTGTCTGCAATGAACGAATGGATGTTAAATAAATGATTAACAACGTAAAACCAATGATGAGTCCATTCAGCTTAAAAATTGCCACTAGTGCTAGAATGATGAGCCTTACAATCTTATTGGCGACACTCAGCTCATAGCTTGGCGTTGTAAAGGTACCGATCGCTGCCAGCGAGACGTATAAGATGACCTCTGGTGTAAATAAACCGACATCAATGGCGATTTGTCCAATTAAAACAGCCGCGATCAACCCCATGGCGGTTGACAATGCGGTTGGCGTATGAATGGCTGCCATCCTTAAAAACTCCACCCCGAAATCAGCAAGAAATACTTGGAGAATCACAGGGATATGAGAAGGTTTATTAAACCCAATATAGCTTAAATTGTCAGGCAGGAGATTTGGTTCGAGAATAAAAAGAAACCAAATCGGCAAAAGAAAGGTAGAACATAATATGCCTAAAAAGCGTACCCATCTTAGGAACGTACCAACGGCAGGCGCCTGGCGGTATTCTTCTGCATGCTGAACGTGGTGAAAAATAGTGGTTGGTGTAATGATGACACTAGGGGATGTATCCGTAATGATGATGACATGCCCTTCTAATATGTGGTTAGCGGCAACATCCGGACGCTCGGTATAACGCACTAGCGGAAAGGGATTATATCCTTGCTTAATTATAAATTCTTCAATCGTTTTATCAGACATCGTCAGCCCATCGACTTTGATTCCTGATACTTCTTTTTCTATAATATCTACTAAGTCAGGGTCTGCAATATCTTCAATATAGCAAACACAAACATCCGCTTTTGAACGTTCGCCTACTTTGAGCATTTTGTATCTCAGCTTTTCATCCCGCACTCTTCTTCGAATAAGCGCTGTATTCACAATAATATTCTCAACAAAGCCGTCCCTTGCTCCCCTGACCACCTTTTCTGTATCCGGCTCCTCAGGCATTCTGCCAGGATAGCTTCTAACATCAATGATAAAGGCGTAATTTTCACCTTCTACAACGACTGCTACAAGCCCAGACAGTACTTGATCCACTGCTTCATCCAGCGTTTCTACCTTGGAGACCTGCTGATTGACGAGGCGGTTCTCGACTACATGTGCAAGATCATCGGATTCAGGTTCGTTGTCATTGATTTCGATTAGCTCTTTTAATAAGTAGATAATATACTGTGTATCACACAATCCGTTTACATAGTAAAGCTGGATTTCCTGATCGTGTATATAAATTTTCCGAACACCAAGGTCAAAGCTGAGACCCATTCCGACATTTTCCTTGAAGTAATCTTCATTTTTCTTCGGGTCTCGGTACACGTTTACCTTGTCTTTCTTCATGGAAACCACTCCTTTCTAATATTAATTCCACTGCTTTCATCGTGATTGGAGATCCCTTGCTCAGATCATCTTTCCGTCCCATCTTGCCAATATCTCCAATACCGACAACTAACGGAAGATTGAGGGAGTCAAGACAATACACTGTATCACCGCTCATTTTATGGGGCTCCATTTCGGGAAGACCGTGTTTGTCGACACCGTATTCTGTCAGTTCACCTTCCCTGTCAATGGAGACATGGACCTTTGTCCATTCGGCTTGGTGCGTTTTGGATGCAACTGCAATCGCTCCAATGACTTCGATTTCAGGGTGGCGCGCCACATGTTTCATCGCTGTCTCGCCTGTTCCTTCACCTGTCAGTCCAGAATCATCGAACATCACAAAGACTGGATCATACGGCGTTTTTAAAATCATCTGAACAAGTTCAGGTCCTGTCCGTTTGCTTGGATTTCCTTTTGAGCTGGAAATACATCGTCCGCCAACGTTTTTAGCGGCAAGCTCAATGGTTTTGGCAGCATATATATCTCCGTCTGTCACTAAAATGACTTTCCGTCTTTGCCCCATATTCGGTTATCCTTTCGGTTTAAAGATAAGTGCGATAATAAATGAAAATAAAATCGCAGCTGATATTCCAGCAGAGGTTAATTCAAAGATACCGATACCGATGCCGATGAATCCGTGCACATCTGCCTGATGCATGGCCCCATGAAGCAAGCTATGACCAAAGCTGACAATTGGTACAGTTGCGCCCGCGCCTGCAAATTCAATAAATTTATCATAAATACCGAATCCGTCTAAAATGGTACCTGCCACAACAAAAGTAGTCATGACATGTGCAGGCGTGAGTTTGAGTACATCTAGCAAAAGCTGGCCAATGACGCAAATAAGTCCGCCTGCCACAAAAGCGATAAGATAATCCATTAGCTCTCTCCTCCTGCACGCTCAAATACGACACCGTGCGCAATGGTTGGAATGGTCTCTTTTTGCTGAACCATCATTGGGCTGAGTAACGCCCCGGTTGCCACAACGAGTACTCTTTGCAGATTCCCTGCTTTCATTTCTTGAAAAATATGACTAAATGTCACAACCGCTGAACAAGCACAGCCGCTGCCTCCAGCGAATACGTTTTGGTCGGGTGTATAGATGATTAAACCGCAATCATCGTGCTTTCGCCCAAGCTGAATGCCTTCTTCTTTCAAGAGATCCTTTAAGATCGGTGAACCAATGCCTGATAAATCTCCAGTTAAAATCAAATCGTAATCATCTACTGTTCTGCCTAAGTCTTCTAAATGCTGCTTGATGGTGTCTGCCGCTGCTGGTGCCATGGCCGATCCCATATCAAATGGATCTGTAATGCCAAGATCCATGACCCTGCCTACCGTTGCGCTCGTAATTTGAATTTGAGAGGGTTCTTGGCTGATAATAACGGCTCCGCCACCAGTTACTGTACTTGTTGCTGTATCTGGCTTTTGTCCCCCGTATTCTGTCGGATTACGAAATTGGCGTTCTGCAGTCGCATTGTGACTGCTTGTTGCTGCGATGGCTCTATTTGCAAAGCCGCCATCAATGAGTGCTGACGCAATGGCGACCGATTCCATTGAAGTCGAGCATGCCCCAAACAAGCAGAGAAACGGGATCTTCAGCTCTCTTGCCACATAGTTTGCTGTGACGTTCTGGTTGAGTAAATCTCCAGCCAGCAAAAGATCAATATCGCTTTTTTGCAAATTTGCTTTTGATAAAGCGGTTGATATCGCATCATCCATGAGCTTCCTTTCAGCCATTTCCCAGTTCTTTTGATCACAGTGCATTTCATCGTACGTTTTATCAATTAAATGACCAATCGGGCCTTCTTTTTCTTTTGGGCCTGCAGCAGTTCCTTCTGCATTGACATAAAGCTTGTGCTCAAATACCCAAGATTGTTTACCTGTTAGTTTCACCTTTCATTCCTCCTACGAAAACATCTTTTCCAAGACGTATCGAATGATCCCTACGACATATGCCGAAACGACACCAAATACAATGACGTTCCCAGCGAGTTTAAACATATTTGTGGCAACACCTAAAACAAGCCCTTCACTTTTATGCTCAAGGGCAGCACTTGTCATACTGTTAGCAAAGCCTGTCACCGGGACAGCTGATCCGGCTCCAGCAAACTGGCCGATTCTATCGTAAATACCGATACCCGTTAATAGAGAAGAAATTAAAATGAGGGTCGCCACTGTCGGGTTCCCTGCTGTCTTTTCGTTAAAATCAAAAAAGTGGATATAGAAATGTTGCAGCCCCTCACCTATCAGACAGATTAAACCGCCAACTAAAAACGCCTTAATGCAGTTGAGGACATAAGGAGGTTTGGGCTGATATGTTTTCACCTTAGATGGATAGTTCTCTTTTAAACTCGACACGTGTTGTTCCCTCCAATTGATTAAATATAAATAAGCCAATGAAATAGTGAACCAAATACCTTTCCTAAGACGATGGCCATGAGCAGCAAAACAATTTTCCCGTCCATTCCAATTCTTTTCGTTAATATAGGAAGTACATTTAATACTTCAGTGAGTGCAGCTGCAAGCATGCCGACGAAGATGCCTGATAAAAGACCGACCGGCATCGCCAGCCATTTGGTTAAATGAAGATGTATTTGACTTAAGGTGGCCCAGCCGCCAACAACCGCCCCGCTAATAACAGCCGCCTCGTACCCTTGTATGAAGCGCTGCGTTTTGGTTAATTGCATTAAGCGGGGAATGATGCCAAGCACTGTAAGAAAAGCCACAAATCCTGCTCCGACCGTTAAACCGCCGCCAAGTCCAACGAGTACGACAAAAAGCCACTTACCGATCATGGATATCCTTCAATGTTTCTTTATTTTCATTGAGTGCGACATAATGATCGAGATCGAGCTGATATTTAAACATTTCCACTTCGAGCGGACTTGGTTCTTCATTTAAACGCTTTTTAAATACATGATTGAAAAACAAAATCATGCCAAAACCGAGTCCAAAGCTATATGGAATTTGTAATAAATACGGATGCTCAACCGTTTTCCCTGTGATCATTTCATATAGGCGGATATGAACGAGCCGCATACTGACATCCTCGTGGAAATTCATAATGGCAAGCGCCGCTCCAACAAATAATAGGAGCCATACAAACACAAATAAAACGGGAGAAAGCTGGCGTTTGCCTGTATCAATTTCAACAATGGCCTCAGAGCCGCCAACGGTTTGAATGTCGATATCTGGCCACGTTTTTTTGATCGTTTTGACGACATGCATGATATCAAGAACGGCGATGTGACGATCCTTTTTGCTGACATGATACACCGGCATTTTACTAAGCTTTTGCACAGCAAACTCATCACCAGTGATTTGGGCGATATCCTCTAAATAAATGAGCTGATCAATACCGGTCTTGATTCGATGGCGCAGCCGAATAAAGATTTGTCCGTCCATCCAAGTCACTTCCTATACGATGGGTTAAAAATAGTATGTGGTGAAAAATGGTTCTCATACTGATAGAACTTGATTTACCGGTAATTACCACACAAAAAAAGCCAGCCTAATCGGCTAGCTGTCTTTTTGATCCATTTGCATTTGGATTTGTTTTAAAATTTTCTTTTCAAGCCGTGAGACTTGTACTTGTGAAATGCCAAGTCTCTCTGCAACCTCAGATTGTGTCTGGTCTTTATAATACCTTAAATACACAATAAGTTTTTCCCGTTCTTCTAATTCCTTAATCGCTTCTTTCAGTGCGATTTTGTCAAACCATCTTTCCTCAGAATGATCGGCAATTTGATCAAGCAATGTAATCGGATCCCCATCATTTTCATACACCGTTTCATGAATGGATGATGGCGAGCGCACTGCTTCTTGGGCGAGAACAACATCCTCTGGTGTGATATCAAGGTATTCGGCAATTTCCTGAACGGTCGGCATTCTTCCATGAGACTTAGACAATTCATCCCTTGCCCGACGAATTTTATTTCCGAGTTCCTTTAATGAACGGCTGACTTTGACCGTTCCATCATCCCGAATGAATCGCTGAATTTCTCCAATGATCATGGGGACGGCGTACGTTGAAAACTTTACATCATATGACAAATCAAATTTATCAACAGATTTCAGCAGTCCAATACAGCCAATCTGAAATAGATCATCTGGTTCATATCCCCTATTTAAAAAGCGCTGAACAACGGACCAAACAAGACGCATGTTTTTTTCTACGAGGAGGTCTCTTGCTTGCTGATCACCGTCTTGGCTTTTTTTGATGAGCTCTTTGACTTCATCATTTGACAGCTGGGCTTTTTTAGCTTGCTTTTTTACCTCCACATCCATATGAGCAGCTCCTTTAATTACAAAGCGCTTTGCTTTTTGATAGATGCTTTGTTAAACGGATGGTCGTGCCCATTTCTGGAGATGAGTCCACCATGACATCATCCATAAAATTCTCCATGATGGTAAAGCCCATGCCAGAGCGCTCTAAGTCTGGTTTTGTGGTGAAAAGCGGCTGTCTTGCTTCCTCAAGATCTGTAATACCCATACCTTCATCACGGATGGTGAGGTAAACGACATGATCATCTAATGTGACATGGATATGCACCTTGCCATCTGGATTCCCATCATAGCCATGGATGATGGAGTTTGTCACTGCCTCAGATACGACGGTCTTGATTTCTGTTAATTCATCTAAAGTCGGATCAAGCTGAGCGATAAATGCCGCGACTGTCACCCTCGCAAACGATTCATTTTGGCTTAATGCCGAAAAAGTCAGGTTCATTTCATTTCTCATGATGCCACCCCCAATGTTTGCAAAGCCGTTTGCTCTGAAGGCTCCATTCGAATGATTTTAAACAAGCCAGACATATCAAATAACCGGTTCACCGCTGGCGAGATGGCACAGACGACCATTTCCCCGCCAAGCTGCTTAATTTCCTTATATCTTCCTAAAATCACTCCGAGTCCAGAGCTGTCCATAAACGATAAATCAGCCAGATTCAGCACAATGTGGCGAATGTCCTCTGTTTCCAAATAATTCGTCACCTTTTGTCTCAATGTTTCTGCGGAGTGATGATCGAGCTCTCCTGTTAACCGAATGCAAAGTACGCTCTCTTTTACTTGAAAATCAATACCAAGGCTCATTTTTTATTCCTCCTTGCTCTAATTTCGGATAAAGAGTGTTTCTCTTTTTTATGAAATAAATCCTTCACCATGACAAAACTAGTGACCATTCGTCACATTTAGATGTTCTTTTCTTTTTCCTCATAGCAAAAAGACTGCCAATTACAGCAGCCTTTCGCCTTTTATTTCCATTTTACAAAATCAGCCATCGCCCGTTTGAAGAAAGTCCAAACGCCTGCCTTTTCCATTCCTTCTTTTGCTTCTACAGGACTTTCATGAAGCACTTTTCCGTCTTTTTTCAAGACGATCGTACCAAGTTCCGTTCCTTTTGAAAATGGAGCCTTGACATCATGAGACAATTTGATTTCTTTTTTGATCTGATCCACATTTTCGCCTTTTTTCGTTAAAAGGGAGATCGGTTCAGAAGTAACGAGCTGAATGTTTTTCTTTTTCCCTTTGCTCACTTTGATCTCCGCCACATCTTGCCCTCTTTTGTAAAGCGGATGAGTCGTATATTGACTAAATGCGTAATCTAACATTTTGACTACCTGAGCGTTTCTGTCTTTCGGAGTGCTTGCGCCGAAGACAACCGCAATGACGCGCATGTTGCCTTTTTTAGCAGATGCAGTTAAACAGTATTTCGCTTCACCTGTAAAACCGGTTTTTACCCCATCGACACCTGGATAAAATTTAATCAGACGGTTTGTGTTGACAAGCCAGAATTTTTTATCTGTGTTTTGCCGTAGATAGTCTTCGTAGACACCTGTGAATTTGGTGATTTGTTCATATTTCAACAGCTCTTTTGCCATTATTGCCATATCGTGAGCTGTGCTGTAATGGTCTTTTTCAGGAAGTCCTGTTGGGTTTTGAAAGACTGTTGAGTTGAGGCCAAGCTCTTTCGCCCTTTTGTTCATCTGCTCAACGAACTGTTCTTCAGATCCTGCAATATGCTCTGCCATGGCAACTGAAGCATCATTTCCTGACGCAATCGCAATGCCTTTCAGCATTTCTTTCACGGTCATTTCTTCTCCTGGTTCAAGGAAGATTTGTGAGCCTCCCATGGACGCTGCATAGTCGCTCGTTCTGACCTTGTCTGTCATTTTTAGTTTACCCTGATCAATGGCTTCCATGATCAGAAGCATCGTCATGATTTTGGTCATACTTGCGGGTGCAAGCTTTTCATCGCTGTTTTTGTTGTAAAGCACCTTTCCCGTGTCTCGTTCTATTAAGATCGCTGATTTGGCTTCGTGTGCCAATTCTGATGTTTGTTTTTCTCCTGGTTTTTCAATCTTTTCTTTTGCTGTCGCTGATGGTGAAACCATTGAGATAAGGATCATTAAAATAAACAATGCACATATATGACGTTTCAAGTGGCAGACCTCCATTATCGTAATCCTTTCTATTTTTTCCTCATACAGGCTGTTTTATTCAGAGATCGTATGATTACAAATAAAAAAGCCTTCTGCTTGGGTAGCAGAAGGCTTCTGGACACATGCTATGAAAGTTGTTTGACAATGTCTTTTACTAAATCAAGAAAACTCGCTTTCACTTTTTCCGTTACTTCGATCACTTCATCATGAGACAGCGGCTGATCCAAAATACCAGATGCCGCATTGGAAATGCATGAAATGCCAAGCACTTTCATTCCTGCATGACGCGCAACAATAACTTCTGGAACTGTCGACATGCCAACAGCATCTGCTCCAAGTGTTCTTAAGAAACGAACTTCAGCAGGTGTTTCATATGAAGGGCCTGTCATCCCTGCATAAACCCCTTGCTGTACAGATATGCCTAAACGCTGGGCTGTTTCTTCTGCAAGTGCCAGCAATTCTTTATCGTACGGTGCAGACATATCAGGGAAACGAACGCCTTGACTATCATTTGGACCAATTAATGGATTGGTTCCCATCATATTGATATGATCTGTGATCAGCATGAGATCTCCTGGACGGAATGACGTATTCACACCGCCGGCTGCATTTGTGACAATGCATGTGTCAATGCCAATTTCTTTCATCACACGGACAGGAAACGTCACTTGCTTCATATCATATCCTTCATAGAAATGAAAACGTCCTTGCATCGCGCAAACGACAGTGCCTTTCAGCGTTCCGATCACGAGCTGCCCTGCATGTCCCTCTACTGTTGAAACAGGGAATCCAGGAATATCTTCATATTTTATTTTGATTGGATTTTCAATCTCTTCTGCTAAAATGCCAAGCCCTGATCCTAAAATCAATCCAACTGTTGGTACATATGTCGATGCTTGTTTAATGTATGCCGCCGCTTCTGAAAACTGTGCTCCCACGAGATTTCCCCCTATTTAAGTTTAGATAAAAAACTTGTTCCATATTTTGGCATCGCTATCTTGAAATTATCTGCAACGGTTGCCCCAAGATCAGCAAACGTTTTTGCTGTTGGCAGTTCATTTGCTTCCTGATGCTTTTTGCTGTAAGCAATGAGCGGAACATATTCTCTTGTATGATCTGTTCCGTGATGAACCGGGTCATTACCATGATCTGCTGTGATCACAAGAAGATCATCCTCTTTTAACAGGTCAAATACTTCAGGAAGACGTGCGTCAAATTCCTCTAATGCTTTTCCATAACCCTCTGGATCTCTTCTATGTCCGTAAAGAGCGTCAAAATCAACAAGGTTTAAAAAGCTGAGTCCTGTAAAGTCTGTTTTAAGTGTATCGACCAGCTTGTCCATTCCATCCATGTTTGATTTTGTTCTAAGAGATGATGTGATCCCCTCACCGTCATAAATATCAGAGATTTTTCCGATCGCAATGACATCGAGTCCATCATCTTTCAGTTCATTCATGACTGTACGGTCAAATGGTTTTAACGCATAGTCATGACGGTTTGGCGTTCTAACAAATGCGCCAGGCTCTCCGACAAACGGACGAGCGATAATCCGTCCAACCATATATTTTTCATCTAATGTAAGTTCACGGGCAATTTCACAAATACGGTAAAGCTCATCTAATGGCACAACTTCTTCGTGCGCAGCAATTTGCAGCACAGAATCCGCAGATGTATAAACGATTAAATCGCCTGTTTTCATATGCTCTTCGCCAAGCTCATCTAAAATTTCCGTACCAGACGCAGGTTTATTTCCAATAATACCTCGGCCAGTTTTTTCTTTTAGTTCATTTAATAGTTCATCTGGGAATCCTTCTGGAAAGACTTTGAACGGTGTGTCTATGTAAAGACCCATGATTTCCCAGTGTCCTGTCATTGTGTCTTTACCGTTTGATGCTTCTTGCATTTTTCCATAGTACGCAAGCGGTTTTTCATCCGCTGGAATTCCTTTGATTTCTTTAATATGACTCAGCCCAAGCTTCGCCATATTCGGCATATGAAGCCCGTTCATTTTTTCAGCAATATGTCCAAGTGTATCTGCACCTACATCATTAAAATCAGCAGCATCTGGTGCTTCCCCAATTCCTACTGAATCCATGACGACGAGGAAAATACGTTTATACTGATAATCAGGCATTAAAAAGCGCCTCCTTCAATATTCTTGTCTTTTGACCTTACAAACAGTGAGAGGTCAGACATCTCAAGTATAAACCGTTTACAAGCCAGTTGACAACCATAAACGGTGTAAACATGAAAAAGCATGACACCCGTTCACTGTGTCATGCTTTACTTATGCCCTTGGATGGAATTTGTGATACACATCTTTCAGTCTTGTTTTCGTCACATGTGTGTAAATTTGTGTTGTTGAGATATCGGCATGTCCGAGCATCTCTTGTACGGCTCTTAAGTCCGCACCGTTTTCAAGCAGGTGTGTAGCAAATGAATGTCTGAGCGTATGAGGTGTCAGTTCCTTTTGAATCCCTGCTTCGATGGCTCGTTTTTTTAAGTTCTTCCAGAAGCCCTGGCGCGACATTTTTTTCCCGTGATGATTGAGAAATAGGGCATCGGACGGCTGTTTTTTTAACAGCTTGCTTCTTCCCTTTTCGAGATATTCTTCAATCGCGCTTGCAGCAGCTTCACCGATTGGCACAATACGCTCTTTTCTTCCTTTTCCAAAACAACGGACAAAGCCCATTGTGAGGTGTACATCGGCAAGGGTCAGATCCAGCATTTCACTGACGCGAATGCCTGTTGCATATAAGAGCTCAAGCATCGCTTTGTCTCGGTAGTCAAAGGGAGTGTGCTGATTTGGTGTATCAAGCAGCTTTTCGACCTCTCCTAATGATAGAACTTTCGGTAAAGTCCGCTCTGTTTTTTGCGTTTCAATGTTCCATGACGGGTCATCCGTTGTCACTTTTTCCCGAAGCAGAAATTGATGAAAGGAACGAATCGATGATAGATGCCGTACAGACGTTTTACTCGATTTCCCTTCATCTTTTAGCTGCTTTAAATAATGAATGATATGCAGACGCGTGACATCGCTAATATCCGTCAGCTGTTCATGTGTCATTAAAAAAGACAAGTAGTTTTGTAAATCTCTTTTATAAGAAACAATGGTATTTTCAGAGAGTCCTCTCTCTACGGTCATAAAATGAATAAAGTCGGATAATTGATCGTTCAATGATTTCTACTCCCCGTTTTGATAAAAATAAATCAATCGATCTTGCCAATTGTCTTGATTCGGCTGATCCATTTCCATCACTTTAATTGCTGCACCCTCTGGTTTATCATAACGATGGTAGCTTTCATATTCTGAATTTATCCATATCATAGCATAATAGAACAGGACGGTAAAACCAGTGAACAAGATAAATACTTTGATCACTTCACCTGTTGTTTTGAGCCATTTTCGCATGATCTTCAAGTCCTTTCTCACCTTCTCATTACTTCAGCATATGCCAGGTGGGACAAGGAATATACAGCGAAAATGCAAAAAACCTCTTCATCTTAAATGAAAAGGTTCCAATTCGGATTATTTGCCGGATTCATCATCATGACACCGGTGGCAAATACCATGGAATGTCAATCTATGATCCTTAATTTTAAATTTCCAGTCACGTTCAATAATCTCTTCGACATCTTCTAATAAATCATCTTCTATCTCATCGACTGTTCCGCATTCCATGCAGACAAGATGATGATGGAAGTGAGCGGCTCCTTCTTTGCGAAGATCATATCGCGAAACGCCGTCTCCAAAGTTAATTTTATCAACAACTTTCAGTTCAGTGAGCAATTCTAACGTCCGATAAACAGTAGCAAGACCAATTTCAGGAGACTTCTCTTTTACGAGGAGGTATACATCTTCTGCACTTAAATGGTCTTCTTCATTCTCAAGCAGTACTCTTACTGTGGCTTCACGCTGTGGCGTGAGCTTGTAGCTGGAAGAATGAAGCTGTTTCTTAATTCGATCAATCCTATTTTCCATTGACTTTCCCTCCTACGCCACATTACTTGATCATTATATCAAATGATGTGCTGAGAGCCAACTATAATCATTTTAAATTGATAAATAAATTGATTATTAATTAATAACAATTATAAAAGAACACCTGCCAGCTTTTTCATCAGCATGAATGATATGTACGATTCAAAAAAAGACGAAAGTGCAGCAAGCGCTAAAATCATCAGCAGAACAGATGCATACCGGCCAAACCACTGGACGGGTGCTTGACTGATGGTTTTTTTCATGAAGAGCTGTCCAATGAGACGGATGGAAAACGCAATCGCACAAGTGCCAATTACTAAATAGGCTGGAATGAGCAAAATGTTTTGCGGAAGCACCGATACGAACGAGAGAAAAAATCCACTCAGCCCCATTTGATTCACGAGAAAACCAACAGTAAACCCAACAACAATTCCTTTTAAAAAGATCATAAGAAAGATAAGCGGCAGACCAACGATGGAGATTCCCAGAATCCACATAAGGCCTAAATATTTCATATGATGCAGGAAGCTTTGTAAAAACATTTCTTTTGATTCTGCTGCTTTCTCATTTGTCAGCTGACCAAAAAATTGATTTAAATAATAGAATAAATCCTCTTTCTGGCTGAATGTCATGCTATTGACAATGATGGCCCCGAAGATCACACCCATTAAAAAGAGTACAGAGACAAATAAATAAATCGAGAGATGATCTTTTACGTGCTGAAGAAGATGCTCCTTCCAAGACTTTTTCCGCATGTGTCTTCCTCCCAAATAGTAAGGTTACTAGATTCTATGAGAGAGATTACGAAACATGACAGTTTTATCGAAAGAAAAAAGAGAAAGCAGCCTGCTCACTGCTTTCTCTTTTTCCTTTATCGAGCGGCTTTTTGTACATTCACAAGCCCGGCACCATAATAAAAAGGTTCTCCAAGCTTTGTCGCCGTTTTTGACAATCTCTCGCGTACTTCATCGTTTGTCAGATTCGGATGTTTTGATAGAATGACAGCCGCAGCGCCCGCTACATGCGGTGATGCCATTGACGTTCCGCTCATGTAGCCGTATTCGTTATGAGGAATGGTGCTCAGCGTTGAAACGCCTGGTGCTGAGACTTCGATTTCCTCGCCAACAGATGAATCAAAGGCTCTTTGCTTTTTTTGGTCAACAGAGGCAACCGCCATCACTGAGCTGTATTTAGCCGGATAGTCAATCGTATTGAGAGAGCCATAGCTTCCTTCATTCCCTGCAGAAGCCACAATGAGAATCCCTTTATCATACGCTCGATCTACCGCTTCTTTCAGCGCCTCAGATTCACTTGCTCCCCCCATACTAATATTGATGACATCCATGTCATTCTCAATGGCCCATTCAATCCCTTTTATGATCCAGCTATAGTAGCCGTCACCATTTTCATCTGCCACCTTGACAGCATAGATAGAAGCTTTTGGCGCAACACCAACGACACCTACCTTATTATCTAATGCGGCAATTGTGCCTGCCACATGCGTTCCATGTTCATGCGGATCAACAAGCGGATCAGACTCTGCCGGTACAAAGCTCACCCCGCCAGTGACATGTAAATCCTCATGTTTACCGTCGATGCCGCTGTCAAGAACGGCTACTTTGACATTCTGTCCAGCGTATCCTTGTTTATGTACCTTTTGTGCTTTGATGCTTTTGATGCCGTATGGAACAGTTTGACCGCTAGTTTTTGCTTTTTGGTCTTCCTCGATGAAGGTCACTTCTTTTGCTTCATTCAGTTTCTTTTTCGAAGTCTCATTCAATGACACTTTCATCATATCTATTTGCTCTATGGATTCTTTCACATGCCCGCCAGCTTCTTCTACAAGCTGTTTTTGGGTTTTGTCTTGAACGGAAGAAGAAAAGCCGATCATGTACTCTTTTTTTGCTTGCTCCTTTGCAGAAATATCTGACGCGCCAAACATGACCGATGCCACAAGCACACTTGCCATACAAAGCCCTGCTCCAAATGACTTGACGTTCACGATACTCACTCTCCCTTTCGTTTCTTTTTGTCATTTAACTACATTTTTAGACAAAAAGAAACGACCGTTTGTCCTATTTTTTAAAATTTTTCCATTTATTTGATCTAGTTGTCACAAAAAAGCAAAATAAAAATGCTTATGATCCTCTTGATAGTGATCATAAGCATTTCGTCCTTTATGTTTTTTCATCATATGCTGCAAGGCTTCTTGTTTTGTTTTTGTCTTCCTTTCGTGTGTGCTAAAATGCGGCATGTTTCCTCTCGACAGTTCTGGATTTCGGCTGTGCTGCCTTTGGATATGCTCTCGTTTTTTCTTTGCTTTGCTTTTTCCCATTTGGCAAAACCCCTTTCGTTGACGTTATGATACACGATGTTTCATAAAAAAGATAGACGTATACACGTCTATCTTTCTGTTTTCACCATATCAAGATGCGGAATCCCATCTTCATCATAAACATCTGAGACGGCCTTGAAACCAAATGATTCGTAAAATGACTTCAGGTAGGCTTGCGCCTGTATTTTGACAGTTGTTTCACCTAATTCACTAAGCTTTTCTAAAGCCTTGATGAGCAGCAGCTTTCCATAGCCTTTTTTCCGGCCCGCCTGCGTCACAAGAACGCGGCCGATGGACGCCTCTTTGTACATGATCCCGTTTTGGAAAATTCGGCAATACGCCACAATGACGCCGTTCTCTTTTGCGATGAGATGAAGCGCTTCTTGGTCCCTGTGATCAATTTCAGGGTAAGGGCATGTTTGTTCTACAACAAACACGTTGACTCTTTCCATGAGAATTAAGTAAAGATCCTCTTTTGACAATTGTTCAAATGTGTGACATGTCCATTTAATGTGACTCATGATTGATATCCACCTTACCGTACACTCCGCCTCCACCAGCGATGAGTCCGACTTCGCCCTTCCTTGCTTTGATGATGTAGCCCGCTGTCTTTTCTGGCAGAACGGCTTTTAGTTCTTGTTCTGTTGCTTGATGTAAAATATTCATCTCTGTGTGAAACACGGCTTTTAGCTTCTCCAGTGTTTTAGGTCCAACTCCCGGAATAAACTGAAGCGGAAGCTGATGAACATAAGGAGGTCTCATTCTTTTTTCACTTTCTTGGTCAGCAAGCTCTTCTAAACGTTCACTTACTCCTTTTGTCATCCGTGTATGTCCGCATACATGGCACTCTTTTTGATCTGGTGCGTGAGGTCTAACCCCGCATTTCTCGCAGGTCGTATGATAATACTTCCCAAGCCGCGGAGCAAGTCCATAATTTCCTGTGACAGCTCTGCCATCTTTTTCTTCAAGGGCTAGCTTGAATTCGGCAAAAGAGGCATGATCCATTTTGATTTTTGTATATTCCCGCGCGATTTTCCCTAAAGAATGAGCATCTGAATTCGTTAAAAAGGGATACCGGTTCAGCTCACTCAACTGGGACGCCATTGACGTATCACAGCTAAGACCAAGCTCAACAGCATCAATAAGGTCAGGATCAAATACTTCCGTTAAAGAAGTGTTGACCCCTTTGCCGTATAGACTTTTATGCGGCGTAAAAATATGAGCAGGAATAAACAAACCTCCCAGCTCCTTAACCTTACGCTGAAGTGTTTTCCCATCAACATAGAGGCGCTGTGAACTCAAATGCACATTTTTCATATGAAGCGAAAGCCATGCGGAAAACTCAGACATTTTGTGTAGTGTGGGCATAAATGCCAGCACATGAATCGGTCCCTTTGAATGGTCATCATTGATTTCTAATTCACTGCCTAAAAGCAGCACTGTCTCTCCAAATGATAGACCGCCGTCATTTAGTTCAGTGTACCTGCCTTCCTCTACACCTTCTATTAATTCTTCTAGGACTTCTGGAGATTGTGCATCAATCACACCAATCATCCCCATCCCTTTACTTTCTGCTGCTTCAATAAGAATTTGATCAATTGTCAGTGACCTTGCACCTGTAATTTTGACAGCTCTGCCTGTTCTTGTTCTGCCAATATGGATATGGATGTCTGCAAAAAATTCCTTCATTTTGTTGACTCAAGTACCTCTTGCAGTTGTAAGTACTGAATGGCATAGGCTGTTTTTGCATCATAAATATGCTGCTCTTCAATGAGGTGCAAGGCTTCTTCTAATGAAACTTCCATTACTTCGACAAATTCATCTTCATCCAGCTCTCTTTTTTCTTCAAGCGGAACTAGCTGATCTGCTAGATAGATGTGAACAATTTCATCTGCAAAACCAGGTGATGTATAAAAGGCCGTCAGCTTTTGAAGCTGCTGAGTTGTATATCCTGTTTCTTCTTCTAATTCTCTTAATGCTGTATGTGCCGGCTCTTCCCCTTTTTCTAGTTTTCCGGCCGGAATTTCAACGATGGCTCTCTCTAGTGCTTTACGGTATTGTTTGACCAAGATGATTTTATTTTCGTCTGTACGTGCAATGACGGCTACTGCACCAGGATGTTTAATGATTTCGCGTTTGCCTTGTTTTCCATTAGGCAATTCTACATCTTCAAGAACCAAATCAATGATTTTTCCGTTGTATAATTCTTTAGACGATAATGTTTTTTCTTCAAAGTCCTTCAATTTTGTCAGCTCCTCGTTCTACTTTCACTTTTTACTTCATTTATTTTAACATAGATGATTTAAGAGAAGCGAAAAGCGAAACGCTTGCTTCAATGCGCCATTTGAAATCACCTAGCTTGAATTCCTGATTTTTTTCACTTAATGTGAAAGGATAGGAGTGTGATGGAATTGAAAAAAAGACGAATTGGCACCTCAGATCTCTTAGTGAGCGAGGCGGCACTAGGATGCATGTCTCTTGGGACGGAAAAAGAAAAAGCGCTCTCTTTATTAGATGAGGCCATTGATCTCGGAATTAACTATTTGGATACAGCCGATTTATATGATTTTGGGACAAATGAGGAAATTGTCGGGGAAGCCATTAAAAACAGACGGCAGGATTTGATTTTGGCGACAAAAGGCGGCAACCGCTTTGAAAAAGGCAAACCAGGCTGGGACTGGGATCCTTCAAAAGCGTACATAAAGGAAGCAGTAAAACAAAGCCTCAAGCGGCTTCAAACAGATTATATTGATTTATATCAATTGCACGGAGGCACGATTGATGACCCCATTGATGAAACGATTGAGGCTTTTGAAGAGTTAGTAGAGGAAGGCGTAATTCGCTATTATGGCATTTCATCTATCCGTCCAAATGTCATTAAAGAATATGCCAAAAAGTCCAATATCGTAAGCGTGATGATGCAATATAGTTTACTCGACCGCCGCCCAGAAGAATGGTTCTCTCTACTTGAAGAACAAAGCATTAGTGTCGTCGCAAGAGGCCCTTTAGCGAAAGGATTATTAACTGAAAAGCCACTTTCTCAAGCAAGTGCAGCGATTCAAAAAAACGGCTATCTTCAATATTCATTTGAAGAGCTTCAGCAGATCATTCCTTCTTTAAAGAAAGTCGCTTATGACCTATCACTCACTGAACTGTCCATTCAGTATATACTGAAACATTCTGCGGTCAGTTCCGTTGTATTTGGTGCAAGCTCAGTGGATCAGTTAAAAGAAAATATAGCAGCAGCAAATGCACGTTCATTAAGTGACCAAGAAGTCAAAGCATTAACTTACTATACAAAACCATCTGTGTATGAAACGCACCGGTTCAAATAACAAAAAAGATCATATGATGTGATCTCTCAGATTGTAGAAAAACTCATGTTTTTCTACAATCTTTTTATTTTAGCGTATGTATGATACTAGTGTTTCTCTATTAAAAATGAGGAGGGGCTAAAAGCCCCGTTGTCCTTATCTTGCACTTTCATAATATGCATAATTTCCAGATTTGCCTTTAAGATAAAATGTAGTACCAAAGCGACTGAAACTATTTGCAAAAGAACCATTATCTGAATACATACATAGTCGATTACTTGCGCCTTTAAAAGGGGTTACAGAACAATCTACAATTGAAGTAGCCTTTGTACTCAAATCAGCATTCGTTAAATCATTTGTAGCAAGAGCTTGTCCAGAAACAGGTAAAAGCAATCCTAAAGATAAAGCGACTCCAGCCATTGTTTTTCTCAATTTCATGTGAATCATCTCCATTCCCAAATTTTGTAATACACCTTCATTATAAGGAGAATGATCCTCTATCAAAAGGGTCTTAATAACCATATTTTCAATAAAAAGGAATTTAAATAATTCAATACTCACCTTTTTACTTCTATCTTAAACTTAAGTTATGGGATTTCGTTTCGTTTGACTGTAAATATCATACTGTCACGATTCTGAAATGAAGTGATGTGAAGGGGGAAGAAGTGCTTTTCTCTTTATACACTTCTATGTTTCTGCTGTGGATCTATCTTAAGAAAAAAAGAGAGCATCATCGCCCTCTTTTTTAGCTTTTATACTTTCTCCAGTCTAAATGGCTTTCATCTAGCAGCTCTGAAAAACTTTTGTTTTTTTCTTTTTCTTTCTGCTGCCGAAGGAGGTCTTGTCGTTTTTGTTCTTCTCTTTTTTCTGTCTCGACGGCAAGGTTCTGCTTCATTTGAAGAAGCTGCTGTTTGACATCATCGTTTATGCCATCCTTTAATTTCGCTTGATCTTGTTTGGTCTTTTTCATTGTGCCTCTCTCCTTTTGATTTAGTGTATCATCCGTTTTATTTTCTGAGCAAGAGGCACGCCAATCTCCCAAGATGTGGTATGATCGTCATAGAAAAAACCCCGGAAAGGAAGAATCGGCTAGATGAAGAAATGGATCGCTATATTTGCCTTCATATTATGTCCACTCGCTGCAATTGGCATTTTTTTCACCAATAAAATGATGTATATTCGAAAATTAACGGATGAAGAGCTCATCAAACGAGAATCAGATGGAGGCCATTATCACCACGAGGAATTTCAACAGCTCAAAAAAGAGAAAGTGTGTATTCCTTCAGCATTTGGTTATGATCTCCATGGCTATTTTGTGCCGTATCCCCATACAACACGCACAATCGTCCTTTGCCACGGTGTTACAGTCAGTTTGATTAACTCCGTTAAGTATATGAAATTATTCCAAAAGCTCGGATGGAATGTGATGCTTTATGATCATAGAAGACATGGAATGAGCGGCGGGAAAACCACAAGTTATGGATATTATGAAAAAGAAGATCTAGCAAAGATCGTAAAGTGGCTCAGACAAAAACTCGGAGAAAGTGCCATCATTGGGATACACGGAGAATCAATGGGCGCAGTCACGACCTTGTTATATGCCGCAAAGCCGGAAGCAAACGCCAATTTTTACATAGCAGACTGCCCTTTTGCTTCTTTTGAGGACCAGCTTCTGTATCGATTAAAAACAGATTTTCGCCTTTCAGGAAAATGGATTCTTCCACTAAGTGATCAAGTGTTAAAATGGCGGGACGGATACCGCATCCGGCAAGTTTCCCCTCTTGATGTGATCGATCAGGTGAAAGAACCTGTACTTTTTATTCATAGCCGCCATGACGACTATATCCCCTGTGAGCAAAGTCAGCAGTTATATACACGAAAAAAGGGTGACAAACAGTTATTTATTGCGCCACACGGTGCGCATGCAATGTCTTTTAGCGAAAATAAGGAAGCTTATGAGCAAGAAATTCAAGTATTTCTTCAAAGATTTGAATTGAATGAAAATAAAAGAGGAGAATGAACAGCAGTTCGTCCCCTCTTTTTGAGCTAACTTATGCGATAGTCACCACTGTTGTATGGTGTCTGCCCGCAAGCTCCATATGGCTCTCTTCCGATTGCTGCTGACTCATGACCGATAATCCTGCAGTTGCTGCCAATAAAAGAACTATCAAACTCGTTTTCATATAAATGACCCCCATTTTGGATTTTTGATATGGCTTGAATTTTCCTTTCGTAAAACCGGGTAGATACTTCAAACAGTCCAAGCTCATTGTAATAATGAGCCGCATCAAGTGCCAATTCCTCAATATCTGGGTATAAGCGCTTGTCCTCGAGCAGGTCTAATGTATCGTCTATGATTGTTATGTCTGCATCAACGTACAATGCTTTTAAGAATTGAAATTTGCAGATGTAAATTTCATCTTCTAATTCACAGGCCTTCATAATACCTTGTTGATAGAGGGTTAATGACTCTTCTATTTGTTTTTGTTTAAACAGGATTTGTGTCAGCATAAATAGTGGGTCTAGAGAGCGATTAAGATGGGTTAAATTCTCCTTTTCAAACACTTCAATAGAGTCTTTCAGATAACGCCTTGCTTCCGCAAGATCGTTCATTTGATAATAACAGTTACCTAAGTTGAAAAGGGCCGAACCTATGACTCGAGGGTTTCCAATTGAGCGTGCTCGCTTTAGAGCATTTTTAAAGTAGGGCAATGCATGTTCATAGCATTTCAAATCATCATAGTTTGCACCAATGACAAATTCACAGTGGATGATTCTCAGCGTGTACGTTCTGTAGGCAGAATACGTATCTAACGCTTGCAAGGCATAGTGCATCGAAAAGTGGGTTTGTTTCATGTGGTAGTAAATTTCTGCTAATTTAAAGTAAAATTCTGCTCTTTCTATATCATCTGATATGAGATTGAGCTTTTTTTCTGCTGAGCGGTAATAAGCAATGGCACTTAAATAGTTTCTCTGTTCAAATTCAAACATTCCTGTGAAAAAATGAACATAGTATTCAAGCATATCCGTTAATTTCGTTTGTGAATGTTCAATCGTTTCTAGCAAATTCTTAATCTCTTCATCATTCGAGGCTTTCTTTGCCGGTTCAAAATATTCAAGCATCACCTTGTGGCGAAAATCCATCAGCTGGTAAAACAATAACAAGTTTTGATCCTGCTCCATCTCCAGGATTTCCTGCTCGATCTCCGCCTTCAGCTTCTCTGCTTTCATCACATGAAATCCGCAAATCTGCCTATACCATTCGTTTATTTTGATTCCAACCTGAGGCGATGACAGCTTGAGCTTCAATTCACTTTAGCACCTCCCTTCTCATATACGATACATGTTGTATTCTATCACATTTCCTCGAATGGAAGAAATATGAAATGTCATTTTTCGCAAAGTTTTCGGTATCCCGCAATTAACGCTGCAAATGCCTATTTTTCGGCATTTACAGCCATTATTTTTTTATTTCCAGCTTGCTCATTTTGTCGAATTGTTTGTTAAAAAACGGCTTTTTCCGTTCCCAAAAGCTCATTTTCCGGATTAGACAGCCATGCGGTGTGATGAGATGATAAACGCACGAAAAAAACCCTTTCGAAAAAGGGCTTTTATAATACATCTGTTACTTGGTCCATATTCTCTTTGATCCAATTGACAGCTAAATCGAGCGTTGGAAATTCTTCTGTTTCAAATGTGACTTCATCTTGAAGAAGCCAAACGTCCTTTTTCACCGAATCCATTCCACCTATTGACCAGTGCAAAAGGCTATAGGGATGATTGTTATTTAAAAACGACACCCATGTTTTATTTTGTGCCGTATTTTGTATTGCTTTTAGCTTTTGATCCACTACATTTCCACCTTACTTTACAAGTATACCCATTCTCGGGCTGAGTATTTGTTGAGGACTTTTCAACATGAGTGTGTTGGCTTTTTCGTTAAAATCAATCGTCATTTCCTCGTCAAAAAAGACCTTTTGTGCTGTGTGTATGTACAGCTTAAAGAGCTGATTATGCTTGAGTTCTTCCCATTCGCCTGTTCTTTCGCCTGTGAGCCAAATCATTGGGACACCGCTTACCGCACAGCCGCACCCATCTGAATCATATCGAAGGAGCAGTTCTTTTGTTTCATGCCCTGCTTGTTGTTTTGTAAGGAACGCTGCTGCTGGTTCTGTTATATGAATATACATGCCGAACATCCTTTTTTCGTTGATTGTTACATTGTAACATATCAGTCATCAATTAAACATGTTCACGCCCTGTCAGCTCTTATGTCTGATCATTTGTCTTTAACTGGTCTGACCAATTGTACGCTTCTTGTTCAATTTCTTTAATGAGCTCATCTTTTCCTTTGATATAACTTGCCATATCTTCAGGATAGGCTTTTGCCAATTGACGCTTTTTATCTGCATAGACTTTGGCACGATCAGGTGCAGCTTTTAAATAATCTCGGAACACCAAATGTCTTTTTACATCATCATGTCCGGCTTCATAGGCGTGAACGTGATGTGTTCGGTTCAAGCCGCCTTTTCTAAAAAAACGTCTTCCCTTGAGTCCATTTTCTCCGAGCGGTTCATATCCAAGCTGGCGAAACAGATGGTTACACTCATCTAAGCTGCTGATATGCTTCACCTCTAGCAAGATATCAATAATTGGCTTAGCCGCCATTCCTATGACTGACGTACTGCCAATATGGTGGCCATATACCCAGTTGTCGCCAACTATCTTTTTCAGCTTGTCATGCTCATCTTGAAATTGTTTTGGCCAGCTCGATTGGTATTCAATCACTTCCACCTTTCGAAGCATCAAACGTTCCATCTTTGTTAACATCAGATTGTTTTCCACCTGCAAACGGGCCTTCTGTTTAAACCCTAATTTTTCATAAAGCTTGATTGCTGGTGTATTTGCCTCTGCTGTTGTGAGCTCGATTGTTTTTTGATGCTGGATAATGGATTGCAGGAGCGCTGTCCCGATTCCTTGATTGACATGATGTGGGTGCACAGCTAACCGGCTGAGGATGATCCGATCGTCATGTAGTTCATATGAAGCGATCCCTAACAAATGCCCCTCTTTTTCAAATCCTATGAAAATCTCATCTGTTTCTATTATGTCTTTAACCGTTTCTTTTAAGGGCGGTAAATCTTGATAGCCAATTTGTTCTGCCTCCCGCTGATATGCGGCTAATTGTATATGTAACAGCTCTTTTGCTATTTCTTTATTTTTTTGATCCAGTCTGATGATCATGCTTTCGCCTCCAGCTTTTTCACAAATAGCACCCGGTCTTCATGAATGCCGTCGTAATCTGAAAAAACTGAAATGCCATCCACTGTTTTATCTCCCTTTTCTATCTGAAAACCGAGCTTTGTATGGTAAGCAATCGAGACTTTATTGACAGGAGCTGTGATGGCCTTAATCGTCGTTCTTCCTTCCTTTTCAGCCGCTTCATAAAACGCTTGATAGAGAATTTTACCAATCTTTAATTTCCGGTGGTCTGGATGTACCCCGACAAAGTGAATATACGCTTCATCTGAATGTGATTGCGATAAAAAACCGACTAAAAAGCCGATCAGTTCACCTTTTTCAACAACAACAAAACTTGTTTGCTGAAAATGTTCGAAAAATAGCTTTGGCAATTTTGCGCGCAAATCTCTGCCTCCCCACCAGCTTTGAATGACGGATGTGACCGCATAAAAATCTGACGGTTTTACTTGACGTATCATGATGACCTCGCCCCTTTTCGTTTTTAGCTGTACCGCTCTTTTTTCACAAAAAATCAACTGTTTCAATAGTCTACCTGTCTGATCAATTGTTTGTAAAGGTGATGTATCAGCCTTTTTTCCTTTCAGCTTTGTTGGTTCTTCGTTCTTTCGCTGTCATCTCCTTTTAAATCTTCACACTTATTTCAAAAAGTTCACTTTTTGTGCGAAAGTTTTATTCTTTTGTTATGTTAAGATGGATCATATAGGAAATGGAACAAACGTTTATTGGAGATGATGATATTGGTTTGGATTGTTACTTCACTTGTTGTGTTTAGTCTTTTAAAGCTGCTTGTCACTTCGCTGCCTTCGGGTGTTGTTGAACGCCTTTTTAGTCGTTATGCGGTGCATGCAAAAGTAACAAGTGATCAAACAACGATGACGTTTCAAGGACGTCCACTCGATGATCAGCAAACATCTGAAATTATTCAACATTTTAATGATGCGATCTTTATTGAACGCTACTATATTTACCCTGGTGATGAAGAGCGTTTTCTTCATCCACAGGAAGGACCGGCGCCGCTTACCATGCAAACAAAGCTTGGCAAGCATGATGTAACCCTTTATCTGTATCATTACGATGACCACGTGGATGTGGTGCGGCAGTTTACCCATAAGCCTAAGAAAAAACTAACGGCCTATCGTTTGCGTTCTGAGCCGCTCCAAACATCCAACAACTTGGCACATGCTTAAAATGACTCATTTTACACAGATGAGACGAAGTGGAGACACTTCGTCTTTTTTGTATGGATGATTTACACTCTTCTCTTTGAATGATTTACCAGTATCAATTTCACCTTCTGACGGTTAAAATGTATACAGAACATACGTTCTAAGAGGTGAAAATCATGAATGAACGAGCCATTCTGCTTGTGGATATGCAGTCGTTTTATGCGTCAGTCGAAAAAGTGGAGGCTCCCCATTTGAAGGATGTGCCGCTCATCGTTTCAGGAGATCCCGAGCGGCGGAGCGGGGTCGTACTTGCGGCCTGCCCGCTCGCTAAAAAACGGGGCGTACAAAATGCATCAAGATTATGGGAAGCAAAGGAGAAATGCCCTGAAGCCGTCGTTGTACGTCCACGTATGCAGCGCTACCTTGATGTCTCTGTCATGATGACAGAACTGCTTGAACAATACACAGATCTTGTCGAACCCTATTCAATTGATGAACAGTTTCTCGATATTACAGGGAGTGTGACACTACTCGGTTCACCCCGCGAGATCGCTCAAAATATACAAACGACCATTATGAACCAGACGGGCATTTACGCACGTGTTGGTATTGGTCCTAATAAAGTGCTCGCTAAAATGGCCTGTGACCATTTTGCTAAAAAAAACAAATCTGGCATCTATGAACTTCGTGCAGACCGGGTTGCGGCTGATTTATGGCCGCTTCCGATTGGAAAATTATTTGGTGTCGGCAAACGGATGGAGCACCACTTAAAACGAATGGGCATCAGTACCATCGGGACACTTGCTGCTTATCCGTTAGACCGGCTAAAAAAACGCTGGGGAATCAACGGGGAGCTTCTGCAACGAACTGCTTTAGGACACGACCCTTCCCCGGTCACTCTTCACACACATGATCAGCAAAAAGCGGTTGGGCATCATATGACCCTTCCCCATGATTATGCGTCCTTTGGGGACATCAAAGTCGCCCTTCTTGAATTGAGTGAAGAAGTGGCAAGACGTGCGCGCTTTAAGCATTATGTTGGGCAAACGGTGTCTGTTGGCGTAAGAGGTGCTGATTTTTCTCATCCGACTGGATTTCATAGACAAATCAAGCTCCATTCACCCACACAGTATGGGACAGATATTGCAGAAGCAGCTATTCAGCTATGTCAGCAGCACTGGGACGGCCAGCCCATTCGCAGTGTAGGTATTACTCTCTCGCAGCTGCAGCCTGACAGCCAATATCAGCTGAGTTTATTTGATCACCATTTAAAAAAAGACAGACTCAGCAAAGTATTTGATGCGATCCATATGAAGTATGGACCTGCTGCACTCTTGCACGCTTCGTCACTAACAAGCGCAGGGCAGGCGTATCACCGCGCCGAAAAAATTGGTGGACATTACAAATAACGGAGGCGAAAAGCCATGAATCCCAATAAATTAACACCTGGATACAACATCATGTGGGAATCAAGCCGAATGATGCTCCCAGAGCACCGTGAACAGCTGCTTGCTCAAAAACGGAAGAAAAAAGAATACACGCCTCCTCCGCTGAGCACTGATCAGCTAGAGGAAATGAATTTTTTGATCACACAGTCGATTACAGAGGATCAAGCGATTTGCGTGACATATGCTGCAGCAGGTATGAAACAGCAGTTTTGGGGCTGGGTGAAAGCCATTCATTATGAAACCCGGCGCATAAAAATCGTCAATGATGAAGATGTTCTCCACCTGTCCTTGCAGCAAATTGTCGCGATTGATCTTGATTAAATTGTCTTTAAGTGATCGTACGAATCAGCATACTAAAAGACATAGAAGCACCGGGAGAAAAAAACAAGACTTCGAATTTGCGGGGCCATTAAAGGCTCCTCTGTCCTATGGCGGATGTCTCCTCCATCAAATTGTGTATTTAATTTGCACAATTTTTCATGTATGATTGGAACATCTTAACACTCAGGGGAGAAACATCATGAAAAATAACTTACGTACTTTACATCCACTTAGTTGGACGATCATCATCGGCACCATATTCGGCCGAATGGCGACGTCCATGAGCATTCCTTTTTTAGCCGTTTATTTGACACAAGTCAAAGGGGCTTCAGCTTCTTCAGCTGGGTTAATCATTGCCGTCAGCTCCCTTATTGGGATCGTGGCGAGTTTTTACGGCGGCTATGTTTCTGACCGAATCGGCAGGAAAAAGGTCATGCTTCTATCCATCTTCGGCTGGACACTTGTCTTTGTTGGCTTTGCGTTTGCAGATGCCATTTGGGTCTTCTTTCTCATGAACGCTTTAAATGGACTGTGCCGGGCACTGTTTGAACCGACGTCTAAGGCACTCTTATCCGATGTCACCCCATCAAGTATTCGGTTGTTTGTTTTTAATTTACGGTATACGGCCATTAATATCGGGGTGATCTTCGGCCCGCTGCTTGGCTTATATCTAGGATCATCGAAAACAACATTTCCATTTCTTGTCGCTGCCTTCATTTATTTGTTATATGGATTAACACTGGCCTGGCAATTTCAGAAGCATCCAGTTGCTGCTCCAGAAAGTACGAAACAAATCAGCGTCAAAAAAGCCCTTTCCATTATCCAAAAAGATACGGTCTTTAGCATCATCCTCATCGGCGTTACCTTATGTTCGTTCGGGTATTCGCATTTAAGCTCAACGCTGCCTCAATACTTATCAGCGTCACCTATGATTGAGGATGGTCCTAAACTGTTTGGATATCTTTTATCTTTAAATGCAGTGGTTGTCATTGTTGTACAATATCCGCTCATCATGATTGCGAAGCGCTACTCCACCATTTTGTCGCTGACCACCGGGAATATTCTTCTTGCCGGCAGTTTGTTTGCCATTGCTTTTTCACAGAGTCTCGGCATGCTTGCTTTCATCATTGTCGTGTTTACGATTGGGGAGGTTCTGCTGTTTGCGATGATGGATCTTTTTGTAGACAATATTGCAAAGCCTGAAGTGAAGGGATCGTACTTTGGGGCGATGGGATTTTCTCAGCTCGGCAGCGTCATCGGACCATTTGTCGGCGGACTGTGTATTGACTATTTTGGCGCAGCCCATCCCCTCTCCATTTTTACGGTCTTGTCAATGATCACCATCGCAGGCGTTCCATTTTTACTCATTGGATATTACCGTCTAAAAAAGCGATCGGCAGCAGCCATAGCTGTTAAAGTAAGTGGAGATCATTAAAAAAACCGCTCTTTCGTTTGAGCGGTTTTTTCTTTATACCCGGCGGATGGCGATCTCTTCCACCTTGTGCTGATCCCCTTTTTTCAAAATGAGATCAGCCCGATATTTTGTCGGTAAAATATTTTGATATAAATTTGGGCGGTTCACGGTATTCCAAATCGTGCTTGCCATTTGATCTGCCTCTTCATCCGTCAAATCTTTATATTGATGAAAGAAGGATTCAGGGTCTTGGAAGGCTGTTTCCCTTAGCAAACGAAATCGTTCTTTATACCATGATTGAATTTGCGTTTCAGCGGCGTCTACATAAATCGAAAAATCAAAGAAATCTGATACAAACACACGCGGTTCATCCTTCAGATCATCCAGCGCTGGTGATTGGAGCACATTGATTCCTTCAATAATGACAATATCCGCATCCTCTACTGTTTCATACACCCCTTCTAGCCGGTCATAGGTCAGATGCGAATATACCGGGGCATGCACAGTTTGTTTACCTGATTTTAATTCATTCAAAAAAGACAGCAGGGCTTTGACATCATAGCTTTCCGGGAAGCCCTTCTTTTCCATCAGCCCTCGATCCTTTAATTCTTTTTGAGGATATAAAAAGCCATCTGTTGTCACAAGACTCACCTTCAGCCCATCTCCAAGCCTCGATAAAAGCGTTTCAATGATACGAGCCGTTGTGCTTTTCCCGACAGCTACACTTCCAGCAATCCCAATTAAAAAGGGAATTTTGGCATGGTGCGGGTAGTTTAAAAAGGCATTCACATGCTGGTTTTTTTGTTTTTCTGCAAAGACATGTAATGTCAAAAAACGAATAAGCGGTATGTAAATATCTCGAACTTCTTCCAGCGATAAATAGTCATTTAACCCTTGCAGCGCTCTCGCTTCCTCTTCTGAAACAGATACCGGCATATATTCTCCAAGAGCTGCCCAAGCCTCTCTCGTATGGCGCGTGTATAGCGTATTAAAATCTAGTCTCGTGTCACTCAAAGTCTTTCCCACCAATCTTCACTAAACTCGTAACCCAAAAAGACGATAATCCGATTGTAGCTTAAAATGAAGGCGCTGTCTTTATTTTTCAACGAAAGTTTACTTCTTTTGCAAAAAAAAGCATTAAAAAAAGGAATATGAGGGTAAATAAGAGTATTCAGTACGATAGATAGAAGGGAGCAAACCAAATGAAATATGTGATGATTGGCGGAGACGCAGCAGGAATGAGCTGCGCTATGCAAATATATAGAGAGGATCCAGATGCACACATTGTTGCTTTTGAAAAAGGAGAGATTTTCTCATATGGACAGTGCGGACTCCCCTATTTGATCGGCGGTCTCATTGATCATCACAGAAAGCTGATCGCACGCAGTGCCGAAACCTTTCGCGAGAAATATGGAATTGACGCCAGATGCTTACACGAAGTGACCTCTATTGACCCAGAGCAAAAAACAGTCTCGGGTCATCATACGAAAACAAAAGAACCCTTTACAGAAAGCTATGACCGCCTCTTAATTGCGACAGGAGCAAGCCCTGTCACACTGGATTTAGACAGCCAGCCATTAGAAGGCGTACACGTATTAAAAACCATCCCGCATGCGCTGTCCATTTTAGACCATTTAAAAAAGGACGTCACACATGTCACGATCATTGGCGGTGGATATATCGGCCTTGAAATGGCTGAAAATTTAAAAGCGCTCGGAAAGAACGTACATATCATTCAGCGGGGAGCAGCACTCGGCCCGGGCTTTGACTCCGATATGGCAAAACACCTTAAAGAAGAGGCTGACGCCAAGGGCATTCACGTATCGCTCGGAGAAACGGTACAGCAATTAGAAGGCAAGTCACATGTCACAGCTGTTATCACAGACAAACAAACCATTCAAACAGATATGGTCATCATGGCCATCGGCGTCACTCCACAAACCTCCTTTTTACATCATACCGGAATCAAGCGCCTTCAAAATGGCGCTATTGCAGTAAATCAATACATGCAAACCAATATAAAAGACATTTATGCTGCCGGTGATTGTGCAGCAACCTATCACCGCATCAAAAAATCACTGGATTATATTCCGCTTGGCACAACTGCGAATAAACAAGGGAGAATCGCAGGATTTCATATGACAGGAACAAACCGGGCATTTCAAGGCGTGACTGGAACAGCCGTCATGAAATTTATGGACGTGACAGCGGGACGAACAGGCTTATCAGAAAAAGAAGCAAAAGAGGCAGACATTCCTTTCTCCGTCATCACCATTGATAGTACAGATCACGCGAAGTATTACCCAGAAGCGCAGAAAATGAAAGTGAAACTGATTTACAGAAGCGATGACCATACCTTGCTTGGTGCCCAAATCATCGGCAGAAACGGTGTAGATAAACGGATCGATATCGTGGCGGCTGCCCTTTACCAAGAGCTGACCATAACAGATCTTGAAGATTTAGATATTAGCTATGCACCGCCTTTTAACAGTGTATGGGACCCGCTTCAGCAAGCGGCAAGACGGATATAGAAAGTGTCACAATGAAGCCTTACCTCAAAAAAAGAAACCAGTTCAAAACCGGTTTCTTTTTTGTTACTTTTTCATCATCGCTTTTCTTGCTGCTTTTTCAAATAAAAATGGGAATAACTGATACAATTTGCTGCCAGCGTTCATCCAGCCGGGCAGATTAATCTCTCTCTTTTTCGTCATCATGGCAGATACGACCTTCCCTGCCACCTTGTCCGCACTCAGCATCATAAAATCAACGTTCTTCACATATTCACCGCTGCGGTCAGCGATGGTAAAGAAGTCTGTGGCAATTGGTCCTGGGTTGACTGTCGTCACGTGAATGCCTGAGTCTGCCAGCTCCATTCTGAGGCTGTTTGAAAATCCAAGAACGGCATGCTTTGATGCGGAATAAATAGCTGATTTGGGAGTTGCAATCTTTCCTGCCTGGGATGCGATATTGATAATATGTCCCTGCCCTCTTTGTTTCATCTCAGGGATGACCTTTTTCGTGCAGGCGATTAAGCCAAACACATTCACCTCAAACATCGACACCATTTCCTCTATGGAGGCATCTTCGACGAGATCGAATACGCCAAAGCCGGCATTGTTGACCAAAATATCGACCGGCCCCACTTCTTCATACGCGCGATCAATGTCCTCAAGCTGGCTGACATCAAGCTGAGCGATGTGACACACCCCGCCAGCACTCATAATTTTTTCTTTCACACTAGTAAGCTTTTCCACTCGTCTTGCTGAAATAATGATCTCTGCGCCTTCTTCTGCTGCCAAGTACGCCATTTTTTCACCAATGCCCCCAGATGCGCCAGTAATCCAAACCCTTTTTCCTGTCAATCGCCCCATGCGTTTCACTCCTTAGTTTGCTCTGTAATAGACGATTCCGTCTTTTTGCATTTCTCCAATTTGCCCAGCCTCTAAGAGCACATCCAGCTGACCGACTGTCTCAGACATCGTTAAAAACAAGGCCTCTTCATACATCACAGGAAATAGCTTGCGGCAAAGATGAAAGGCCGTCATTTCTTTTTGTTTAAGCAGCTGATACATTGTATTTGCTCGTTTCTCTTGTTTCTTAAATCTTTCTTCAATCAATTCATGGTGGGACGTGATGAGCTGACCGTGTCCTGGATAAATCGTCTTGATTGGCAGACGCAATAACCGATTGAGTGATGCTTTATATTGAAGCAGTGATTTTTGACGTTCCTCGCCTTCATACGGTGCTTCCATTAACGGATTTGAAGAAATGGTCGTCAAAAGCAGGTCGCCGCCAATAAAATTCCCCGTTCTTTCATCTAAAAAAGAAAGATGAGATTGTGCGTGTCCGGGTGTTTCCATCACAAAGAAGTGTTCATGCCCGCTTAAACGATCACCTTCTTTTATGATCTCATCTACATGTGAAGTACAAGAATATGTATAAGATTGCTTCACCATTTTTTCACACTCATTTTGCCGAAGCGGGACACCTAACTGCTGAAAAAAAGGAATCATAAAGTCCACTTGGCGCTGCTTAAAGACTGGATCCTGACTAATATACGGCTCATTTAGCTGGTGTCCGATCACACGGACATGAGGTTTCATCAGATTTAACAGACCGACATGATCTGCATGATGATGGGTCAGCACCACTTGATCAATATCGTCTATCGATAAACGATGTTCCTTTAATTGCGTGACAAAAGCATGCTCTGCCTCTTCTGTCATCGGCCCGCAATCTACTAAGGTGACGGCCTCTCCTTTTAATACATATGCATGCACATCCCCAACGGCAAACGGCGTCGGGATGGATAATTGAATGATGTTTTCTTTCACTTTTATACGTCATCTCCTGCTTTTTGACTCATGATTGTGGGTACTTAAGCCTTCATACTTCATTGTATCTTGCAAAAGGCAGACTGTCATGCGGTTTAGATGGGCAATTTTTTAAACTGCCCTATTGACATAAACTTGTCCATCGTTGCATAATGAACAACAAATATATGATGCGCGATGATAAGGATTAGTAAGCAAAATAACGATGCAAGAGAGTGAGGTCCGCCGGCTGAAAGACTTCACCATCCTCTTATTTGCTGAACCTGCCCTTTGAGCTGTTAGGCAAACCTAAACGTTTCCCGCGTTAAGGGACTAGAGCTGAGTATGCAGGTTTGCATGCTAATTGAGGGTGGTACCGCGAAAAACCTTTCGTCCTTTTCAGGCGAGAGGTTTTTTTATTTTCTACAAGGAGGAGCAGCTTATGAGTAAAATTGGATTTATCGGTGCAGGCTCAATGGCAGAGTCTATGATCAAAGGTTTATTAAAAAGCGGAATGATGTCGAATGAAGATATCATTGTTACAAACAAAACGAATGAAAAACGATTAGAAGAATTACAGGTACGTTATGGGGTCAAAACGGATTTCGCTCGGTCCTTTATTTATGAAGAAGCGGATATTCTCGTTTTTGCCTTAAAACCGAAGGATGCAGAAAGCGGAATTTCTGAAGTTCAGCCTCATTTACATGGACAGCTGATCATTTCTATTTTAGCTGGTATTTCCATTGAAACGATTCAACACTATGCTGGCGGAAAGACAGCAGTCGTTCGTGCGATGCCAAATACATCAGCGGCGATTCAGCAGTCAGCAACAGGTATTGCCGTAAGTCATGAAGTGACAGAGGGGCAAAAGAAAAAAGCCGTCGAGCTGTTTGAAACAATCGGGCATGTCACAGTATTAGATGAATCGCAGCTAAATGCTGTGACAGCCATCGCAGGCAGCGGCCCAGCCTTCATTTATCATTTGATTGAAGGAATGGAGCGAGGAGCTTCGGAACTTGGAATGGACCAAGCAACTGCGAAATTACTCATTTGCCAAATGATTGCAGGCGCCGCCAATATGCTTCAAGACAGCGGAAAAGAGCCTGCCCAACTGCGCAAAGAAATTACAAGTGAAGGCGGTACAACAGAAGCCGGCCTGAACACACTGGCTGCCTATCAATTTGAAGAAGCCGTTGTCGATTGTGTCAAAACAGCCACTAAACGCGCAGCAGAATTAAACGAAATGTTTTCAGCAAGCACGTATAAATGAAATTGAAAAGCACCTGTTTTGATGACAGGTGCTTTTTCACATATGACCCTCTATTTTTTCTCGCTGGCCACTGGGTGTGAATTGCGTGATTCACACTTCGGTTCTTTCTGTTCTTTACTAGAAATGGCTTGTTCTAATAAAGAATCACATGCCTGATAAAAATTCACATCAACTAATAATTCTTGATGCTTCACTTTAGCACCTCCTCATGTAGATGATTCACTCATTGACATGATGGCTTTGATTTGATCCAGATGATGTTGTTCATGTAAAGCGATGGTTTCAGCTAATATTTGAACGGTCATCACTCCTTCTTCCGGATGCAGGCCTGATTGTTCCCAAATATCTTTTTCTAATAGCCAAAGCGTGTTGTTTCTTCTCTCTTTCATCCGTTTGATCAATGCTTTGATATCGTCAGCGTTATACCATTCATACGCTCTTTCTTTCACGTATATTTCAGGATCATACGATTGAAAGGGCGTGTGATCATCTGATATCGCTTGCTCTATCCGCTCTGACCAGACTTCTTCTGTGTCATACAAATGCCCGGCGAGCTGCTTAATTGACCACTTCCCCTCCCCCAAAGATTGATCCAGTGTGTAATCATCACAAGCCTTCACTATCTTCTCTAGTTCACTCATACTTTCCTGAAGCGATGTGATGATGTCTGTTTTTGTTAATTTCCCAGTTTCCATTACGCAATCAACGTCTCCTTTACAGTGAATGCATTTCTACTTTTGATTTATCTTGATGCTTTCCTTTTAGTAGCAGTAAGCTGTTCATCAAACCTGCTACTATCACAAGCCCTGCCATCCCTATAGCGATGACATGTATAGGAATCAAATCTCCGATAAATGCCATGAGGATAAACCCACTAATATAAAATATGCGTGATAATGCAAGACCTGCTGAAAACACACGGGCTCTTAAATGACTGCTTGCATATGTCATAATATTAGTAGAATACAAAACTTCGATTGGGCTATATAATAGATTGGCTAATAAAACAACAATCAAAAATCCAATAAAAGTCGTTTGTTGATACGACAATGCATGTAATATCGCAAGCAATATAACCGCTAATGTAGACCACCTTTTATAAAATTGAAAGGAGAATTTCACTTTTTTGAAGTACGCTGCAAGTGTAAATCCACCGATAATTTGCCCTAGTCCACTAATTGTATGACCAAGCCCCAAGCCAAAATTCCCTTCTCTTGCCACTTCTAAAATATACAGACTAAATAAAACATAAACGATGCTTAAAGCAAACTCTCTTGACATCAATATCCATATGGCGCTTTGAATTTTGGGTGATCCCTTGATTTCTTTAATTCCTTCTTTAAAACTTTGAACATATGACACATACTCTTTTTTTTCAGATGCTTCTTTCGCTTTAATTGGAATTAACAGCATAGCTGATAATAAAAATGTCAGCGCATCTACTAAATAAATTGTGGAAATTGACCAAATTTCTGTCACCAACCCGCCTAATCCTGTCGCAATGAGCATCGATGCGCTAAAAGATGTGGCCAGTATACTATTCCCCTTAGAAAGCTGCTCCTTATCAAGGATTTCAGGTATCATAGATGAACGAGCAGGCAGATATATACCAGAGAAAGCACCATTTAACGCTAATAATAAATAAAGGATAAACGGTGTAACATTCATTGTGACAACTAAAACAAACCCCAGTCCAATGATAAAACGTGCCACATCTGCGAATATCACAACTTTTTTGTAAGAAAACTTATCTATAATTGGGCTCAAAAGCATAGATGTTAAAATGAGAGGGAGCATGGAACAAATAAATAGAATGCTTAGATGGGTCGCTTTCCCAGTAAGCTCATAAATTAAACCAATCGTCGCTATCGTTCTAAACCAATCTCCAAAAGCAGATAAGTTTTGCCCAATAAAGAAACAGACAAAATTTTGATCTTTGAAAAGAGATGTCGTTTCTTTCTTTGAAACCATTAGAGGAGCACCTCAGTCGACTCGTACCAGCCTAACTCTTTTTGCATAAACTCCACGGCTTGATCATAATTTTCTCTCTCTTTTTCTGGTATAAGATCAACTAAGATCGCCGGATACCATGGCTTCGCTTCTTCTTTGATTACAAAATATTGCTCCGCTTCTTCAACTACTCCTTTCATTATGAGCAGTTGTAGTTTACGATAGATTTCCTCACGCTTTGGCATTCGATTGAGATGCGTTTTTTCTATTTTCATTGTTTTAGGGAAGAAGACGAGTCTTCTATCAAAAGCATGATATTCTCTAGATTTAACAATAGGTAATTCTTGATTCGTCAGGCTTTCGATATACTTTTGCGTATTTCCTTCATTTGACCATATCATGCCTTGCATGTAGGAGATCGCTCCTGTTCCCAAACCAATATATTGATCTTCATATCCCCCGTAAATCACTTCGCCATATTGAAAACGTTTATTCTGATGCTCTGGAGCCATAAACGTATACACATAATTTTGATGCCAGCCATTCTTTTTTAAATGACGATATAATGTATCACTAAACTCAAATTTTTCTTTAGGATTTGGCGGCATTGGCACCTTGCCTTTGTTAATTTTTGATAACCATCCCTTCGAACAAGCAATATATTCTAGTGGATACGTATCAATACTTGTGCTTCCTAATGACATCACTCCATTTATGTCCTCTATCATCTCTTCTTTCGTTTGTCCAGGCAGCTGATAAAGCAAATCAATGTTATAAGATTGGAAATGACGTTTCATTAAGCCTACAGTCTGAGAGATTTGATCAAAACTAGCCGTTAAGTTGAACATTTTCCGATAGTGTTCATTTAATGTTTGGACACCAAAGCTCCCTCTGTTGGCTCCACCTTCAGCCATAGCAGCCACTCTTTCTGGTGTAGCTGTTTTTGCTTCACATTCAAATGTCCATTCATAATCAGCAGATAATGAGAAATTTTCTTTTATAGCGGTCGAAAGTCGATAGATTAGTTCTGGGGGCATTATGGAAGGAGTACCTCCACCAACGAACACCACATCAAACGTCATTTTTTGGATATTAGGGGATTGGGATAAGATACGCATCTCATTGATTAAAGCATCTATATACTTTCCGATAATGGGCTCATATTTCGTAGTTTTAATAAAAGGACAAAACGAACAGATCGTATCGCAGAAAGGGATATGTAAATATAAAGCGTTTTTCCCTTTTTGAAATGTTCGTTCTTTCTGAATGAATTCTGTCACACGAGATTGTGCTCCTTCTTGGCTCGCTTGGCCAAAAAAAGGATAAAGAAAATTCCATAAAGACGGATGCTCATCATAATAACTTTTCATATTTGACAATTCTCTCACCCAACTCTCGTCTATTTTTATCCCACATACAAATTCACAGAGAAGCTAAGAAAATCACTTCTCTGCGAAACACTCTTTTCAGTAAGTATTGATTCCATTCATTAGATTGCAATCCACTCGTTACGCTTCATTTTCATCACCTCCTTTTAATTAGATAAATTGTAACTTAATTACATAATTGATTATAATAGACTTTTCTGAATATTTCAATCATTTTCACTATTTTTTGTAAGGACTATTGTTTTATATACAATTTACGTATGAAACTTTTGGTATAACCATGAAAATATAGACTGAACATTCACAACCAAAAGCCCTATCATTAAGATAGGGCTCTTCATTACATCTACTTACTTTTCTCTAATAAAGCATGAATCGTTGATTCTAATAATTCTGGCAAAATGCCAAAAGAGAACGGGACGTGTAGCCGCTCTGTCCATTTGTGCGGGTCCTTTCCTAGTGGACCTACGTTGATGACTGGAACGTAAAGGGCTTCCTTTTCTCCTTGCGGTAAAGAATAGCCTTTTTGGTAAAGCGGCATATTGGTTGTATAATGACCTACTTCCTGCTTTTCGAGCTGTAAGTAACTTAAATCAGACAATCCCGGGAAATATTTCACTTCCTCTACTTCAAGTCCATATACCTCTTTTGCCTCTTTTTGAATCTTCTTGAATGTCTTCTGAATATGCGTATCTTCTGTTGAGGACACCGAAGGGTAAAATGGCGGACTATAAAATAGAACAATCAGCGGTCCTTCTTCCTTACATAGTGTCGTCAGCTCCGAGACAATTTTCGTTGAAAAATCACGATCTCCAAGTTCACCTCGGTTGGCGAATGCATAGTTGACAATGCGCTCGACTTCCTGTTCACCAGAGCGATCTGCGGCTTTTTGATACAGCTCGTGATATGTGAGAACCGTCACCTGAGTGTCTATTGGTGTAAAGTGTTTAAAGCGCTGAAAGTCAGCTGTTTTCTGCCGAAGATTTGCCTCGATTTGGTCTGCTGCTTGTTTCGCAGTTTCATAGAGAAGTCCGTGCAGTTCTTCACTTGAACGTTTCATCATGAGCACATTAAATAAAGATACGGCAGTGTGAGGTGTTTGAACGGAATAGGCTTCTTTCAAGTCCTTTTGCATTAAGTTCGTTGGAGGCGGCGTTACTTCACCATCTACTTCCTCACAATAGTCACTATTGAGCTCTAACAGCCGGTTTAGTTCAGATACCATAAAATTCGCATTTAAGCCTGAGAAAGGCTCTCCTACATGCGTTTCGATCCCTTTACAGAAAAATCCGGCTAATACCTTTCCTATACTGCCTGTATACATATAATGATGTTCATCCCCTGGATACTTTTCAAACATGGGCTCACTGTTTAAACACGCAGTATAGTCAAGGTCATGCTTTTCTTTAAGCTCTTTTAGCTTCGGCACAGCCTCAAGCATTCCTTGTGAATTTACTTCCTCATCAGGAACTGTGACGAGCAGGACATTTCCATCAAATGTTCCTGTCATCGCTCTTTCCAGCATAGAAAGCTGTACGGTGAGACCTGCTTTCATATCCATGGCCCCTCTTCCAAACAGCCAGTCGCCTGAAGCAAGGTCCTCTCTTGCCCTCTTTGGAAGAAGCTCACTTTTTTGCGAAAAGGAAGTCATTAACTCTTCAGGCTTGCATGCCATGTTTTGAAATTCGCCGTAATCTTCTGTATCGACTACATCAAAGTGACTAAGAAGCAGCACGGTACGCTGCAGCGTACTTCGCTTCACAAGGGCCGTTAAATAATACCGGCCATCTTTCATCGGATGCAAAGCCAAATGATCAGGGTTCTGCTCAAAATAAGGCCGCTCCCTTAGCAAATAATATAAATATTCCGCTAACGCGACTTCTCCTGTTGTACCTGATATACTTTCATACTGCATAAGAGCTGTCAGGAGCTCCTTTCGTTCACTCTCTGTTTGCCATTTCATCCGTTCTCCCCCTTTAATGTCTCTATCTCTCCATTATACAAAAACGTGTATAAAAGCTATATTCTTTGAGCACCTTTTATGACGAAAGTTTGAATGGCTGTTATAATCGGCTATACAATTCCATGAGGAGGCGAAGGTATTTGGAAACAAAACTCTTTTCACCTTGGACATTAAAAGGTGTTACACTGAAAAACCGCATCGTGATGTCCCCGATGTGTATGTATTCATCCTATGACCGTGATGGGAAATTACAGCCTTTCCACTTCACACATTATATTTCCCGTGCACAAGGTCAGGCTGGTCTCATCATGGTGGAAGCCAGTGCTGTATCTCCCGAGGGAAGAATTAGTGATCAAGACCTCGGGATTTGGAGCGATGAGCACATTGAAGGTTTCGCTTCATTAAACGAACAAATCAAAGCATACGGAACGAAGACAGCCATCCAGCTAGCCCATGCAGGACGTAAGGCTGAACTTGATGGAGACATTCTTGCACCATCAAGCATCCCATTTGATGAAACATCTAAAACCCCTGTCGAGATGTCTGTTGACCAAATCAAAGATACCGTTCAGGCGTTTCAGGATGCAGCTGTACGGGCAAAAAAAGCGGGTTTTGACATCATTGAAATTCATGGTGCACATGGCTATTTGATCAATGAATTTCTTTCACCGCTGGCGAACCACCGAACAGACGACTATGGCGGTTCACCAGAGAACCGTTATCGTTTCTTAAGAGAAGTCGTAGATGCAGTCAATACCGTATGGGACGGACCTTTATTTGTCCGTGTGTCGGCTTCTGATTACACGACAAAAGGACTTGATATTGCAGATTATATTGGGATTGCCACTTGGCTCAAAGAGCAAGGTGTCGACTTAATCGATGTCAGCTCAGGTGCTGTCGTACAGGCGAAAATCAATACATTCCCCGGCTACCAAGTCACATTCGCAGAGAAAATAAAAGAAGGTGCCGGCATTCAAACAGCTGCTGTCGGTCTCATCACATCTGGTGTACAGGCAGAGGAGATTTTACAAAATCAGCGTGCGGATTTGATCTTTATTGGCAGAGAGTTTTTACGGGATCCATACTTCCCAAAAACAGCTGCTCAAGAGCTCCGTACATCCATCGAAAGCCCGCGTCAATATGATCGCGCTTGGTAAAAGCTCTTTAGGAAAAAAGGTGTCTATTTTTCGAAATAGGCATCTTTTTTGTTTTTAAGAGAAACATATCTGCCTTTTGTGCCGTCTTTTAGCTAAAGAACTGCTTAGAGGAGATGGAAGAATGAATTCGGTAATGATTGAAAAAATGTATCATATAGATGGACACCACTTTTATACAAAACATCGTCAAGGCAAAAGGCAAGCCACGATTATCTTTGAAGCAGGCTACGGCATTTCTAGTGATACGTGGTCGAATATGGCACGTGATATTGACCCAGAGCTTGGGGTTTTCTTATACGACCGTTTAGGAAATGGAAAGAGCAGTGAGAGTGGTGAAGGAAGAACCTTGCATGACCTCGCTGATGATTTAGATGCGCTGCTGAAAGAAGCCAATATTCAGCCGCCATTTCTTATTGTCGCTCACTCATTTGGCTCTCTTGTCAGCCGGTTATGGGCAAGCCGCAGAGGAGATGATGTCATTGGCATGGTGCTGTTAGACCCAGCAAGCGAGGAGCAAGAGCAGATGATCCTGCCGCTTTTATCAAAGGAAGAACGCACTTCATATATGGCGCAGTTTACAGCAGAATGTACGCATGAGGACTTTCAGCAAATGCTAAGCACAATGAAAGAGGAGCAAACTCATTATGGAATGATGCCGCTTCTTGTCATTTCATCAGGTAAGAGCCGGTTGTTTCACCCAGCTCATGAAGCTTGGCTCAGACTTCATAAACGCATGCTGTCTTTGTCATCCCAAAGCGGATGGATTCAGGCGCAAAACAGCTCGCACTATATTCATCATGATGAACCGCATATTGTACAGCTTGCTATCTATGATGTATGGTGCGCAGCCAAACAACCTGTCTCCTATTATCAAACTGCTAATTAAAATAAAAAACTCCTTGACCCGTTATGAGTCAAGGAGTTTCTTCTATTTATGCCGTTGGAGCAGATTGACTTTTTTCAGAAAGCAGCTTTTCAATGCTGACAAGCTGAACACATAATGTAAAGATGTCAATCGCTTGCTCTAGTTCTTCAAGAGCCGGGAATGTTGGTGCAATGCGAATGTTGCGATCAAGCGGATCTTTTCCATATGGATATGTTGCACCTGCACCTGTCATTGTGACACCTGCTTCTTTTGCTTTTTGCACAACAGCTTTTGCACAATGATCAAGTGTATTTAAACTAATGAAATATCCGCCATTTGGCTTGTGCCATTCAGCGATGTCTTTCCCGCCAAGTTTTTCGTCAAGAATGGAAAGAACGAGGTCAAATTTTGGCTTAATGATCGCCGCATGCTTTTTCATATGTTCCTTCAAACCTTCTGGATTTTGGAAGAAACGAAGATGTCTTAGTTGATTGATTTTGTCTGGTCCGATCGTTTGAATCGATAATTGCTTTTGAGTGAAGCTCACATTGTCAGGGCTAGACGCCATCAGTGCAACACCTGAGCCTGGGAATGTAATTTTAGACGTAGACGCAAACATAAACACACGGTTCGGGTATCCTGCCTCTTCAATTGCTTGAAAAATATCTTTTAACGTATCAGGTGTATCCGTTAGATGGTGGACTGCATATGCATCATCCCAAAAAATGCGGAAGTCGTCTGCTTTTGTTTTCATTGAAGCTAGGCGGTCAACGACTTCATCTGAATACGTAATGCCGTCTGGATTGCTATATTTCGGTACACACCAAATGCCTTTAATCGCTTCATCTTCTGCGACCAATTTTTCTACCTGATCCATATCAGGTCCATCAGCCTTCATATCGACCGTGATCATCTCTATGTTAAATAGCTCACAAATGGCAAAATGACGGTCATACCCTGGGCTTGGTGCAAGGAATTTTACCTTTG
Source organism: Bacillus sp. FSL L8-0654 (assembly GCF_038629965.1). NCBI lineage: Bacteria > Bacillati > Bacillota > Bacilli > Caryophanales > Bacillaceae > Bacillus > Bacillus sp. FSL L8-0654. Next base: position 2,135,168 of record NZ_CP152026.1, read on the forward strand.
GCAGCTCTCCCCAAGGTGTTTTGCTGTCACATACGCCGTGAGTCATCGCACGTGCAATGGTATCATGCATCATATTCAGGCTAGAATTACCGCCGATGATGATTTGTTCTGGCTTTAAATTGAGTACTTCTGCAAAAAATGTCTTCGTTTCAGGAAGGCCTGTCAAGCCGCCATAGTTTCGCACATCTGTGCCATCTTCAGCTATCATTGCATCCTTTGATGTCACAACATCGAGCATGCCCATAGACAAATCGAGCTGTTTTGGTGAAGGCTTCCCTCTAGACATGTCTAAGTGCAAGTTTTTACTTTTGTAAGTTTCATACTCATTTTGTAGTGCCACATATAGGTCATTCAATTCTGCTTCACTTAATGCTGTAAAACCGCTCATCTTTGATTGTGCCTCCCGTATTCTTCATAGTTTAATTCGTCATTTGTTTTTTCTTCACCATTTTACCACTACCTGAAAAAGAGCGTCATCATAAATATCAAAAAAATCACACAACTTTTTTTGACGATTCATCCAATTTTTACAGGGTGCGTTCAATGGGGAAAGAAGAGAAATCATGTGCAGCTTCTGTCAGCGGGAATATATCGCGGGCTTCTTTCAACAGTTGTTTCAGTGCCTCTTCTCCTTGGTAACGTGCACTTATATGGGTCAAAATGAGCCTTTTTGCGCCTGCTTCCTGTGCTGTTTTCGCTGCTTGTTCTGTTGTACTGTGATAATAATTGTAGGCTAAATCTGCATCTTCTTTACCGAATGTTGCTTCATGGACTAACACATCCGCATTTTTGGCAAGCCTTGTTATATTCTCGCACAAACGGGTATCTCCTGAAAATGCAACGATTCTCCCTTTTTTAGGGGGTTCCAAATAATCGGTTCCATCAATGGTTCTTCCATCTTCGAGTGTCACGGTTTCCCCATTTTTCAACTTTTGATACAAAGGTCCAGGTTTTACACCGATTTCTTTTAGGTCTTCGGCTTTTAATGAACCAGGCATATCTTTTTCCACAACCCGATAGCCGTAAGCTGGAATCCCGTGAGAGACTCTTCTTGCTTCTACTTGAAAGGTATCATCTTCAAAGACGATCCCTTCATCTATTTCTATGATATGCAGCGGATATGTCAAATGCGTTTGTGTAGCTGAAAGTGCTGCATTCACAAAGGCCTTGATGCCCTTTGGTCCATAGATCGTCAATTCATCCTCCCCGCCTTGAAAGGATCTGCTGCCAAGGAGTCCCGGAAGACCATATACATGATCACCGTGCATATGTGTGATAAATATTTTCTCGATCTTTCTCGGTTTAATCGTTGTATGTAAGATTTGATGCTGCGTTGCTTCTCCACAATCAAAAAGCCACACTGCATTTCTTTCTTCTAAAAGCTTTAGCGCTGTGCAAGTGACGTTTCTTGTTTTTGCAGGTATGCCTGCACCTGTTCCTAAAAAGAGCAGTTCCATTACTTTTCCTCCTAAAGCCGGTATACAATATCTTCATTCATATAGAATACATGAAGACAAGGTAAATGTGAATTCAACGGAATTATTGAAAAAAGTGAAACGAGAGCAGAAAAAGTCGAATCAAATGTTTGCTTTACGAACAATGAAGCTTTAAAATAAAGAAAATGTACATACATTCTCGGTTTTTACAACAATGCTACGAATAAAGTGAGGTACTTCTCGTGAATACAGAAACTAACAACCCTAAAGCAGTCATTGTCATTTTTGGCGCAACAGGAGACCTTGCCAAACGCAAGCTCTACCCTTCTATACATAGACTTTACCATAGCGGAAAGCTAGGTGATCAATTCGCTGTTGTCGGAGTTGGACGCCGCCCGTGGTCTCATGATGACCTCAGAGCTGTGGTAAAGGAATCTGTTTCTTCTGATGATGCAGAAGCGAAAACAGAGGAATTCATTTCACATTTCTATTATCACGATTTTGACGTATCAAGCCCTGCTTCCTATCAATCGCTAAACACGCTTTTAACAGGCCTTGAAGATACGTACAGTATCCAAAATAACCGCATGTTCTATTTAGCTATGGCACCGGAATTTTTCGGAACGATTGCGAAGTTCCTAAAGAGTGAGGGCGTATCAGAAACAACCGGCTGGTCACGACTTGTCATTGAAAAGCCATTTGGGCACGATCTGCCAAGTGCCAAAACATTAAATGAAGAAATTCGTGATGCATTCACAGAAGATCAAATTTATCGTATTGACCACTACCTTGGTAAACAAATGGTTCAAAACATTGAGGTCATCCGCTTTGCGAATGCCATCTTTGAACCGCTTTGGACAAACCGCTATATCTCAAACATTCAGATTACATCCAGTGAATCATTAGGGGTTGAAGACCGGGCTCGATATTACGAAAATTCTGGTGCACTAAGAGATATGGTCCAAAACCATATGCTTCAAATGGTTGCCCTTTTAGCAATGGAGCCGCCAATTAAACTCAATACAGAGGAAATCCGCAGCGAAAAACGGAAAGTATTGCGCGCTCTTCGTCCTTTTTCTAAAGATGAGGTCGATCAATTCTTTGTCCGCGGACAGTATGATACTGGTACGATTGATGGCAGCGAGGTTCCTTCTTATCTGAAAGAGCAAAATGTTGACCCGAACTCAAACACAGAAACATTTGTGGCAGGGAAACTGCTGATTGATAACTTTAGATGGGCCGGGGTGCCATTTTACATTCGGACAGGAAAACGGTTAGAAAAGAAATCTACTCAAATCGTAGTTCAATTTAAAGACATTCCAATGAACCTGTACTATGGAAACGGAAATGCCATGCATCCAAACTTACTCGTCATTCATATTCAGCCAGATGAAGGCATCACCCTTCACCTGAATGCTCGAAAGCTCGATGGCGGCACGTATGCGAAACCGATTAAGCTCGACTACCAAACAAACTATAACGACATCATGAATACACCTGAAGCATATGAAAAGCTGATTCATGACTGCTTGCTAGGCGATGCAACAAACTTTGCTCACTGGGACGAAGTGGCACTTTCTTGGAACTTCGTTGATCCGATTTCTGAGAAATGGGCAGAAAGCAAAACATTAAAACCAAACTATCCTGCTGGTTCTATGGGACCGAAAGAAGCTGATGAGCTTCTAGAAAAAGATGGATACCATTGGTGGAATATATAAAATCATATGAAAAAAGAGCAGTCTCCCTTGGGGGTTCTGCTCTTTTTTTAACGTCCTGTTTTCGTGATTTCAACCGTTGAAAAGTCAAATTTATCATAGCGATGATGGCTAAATGAGTATTCAAACGGCTGCCCTGCGTTTAAATAAGCAACCTGCTCGACTTCAAGCACAGGATCTGTTGGGTCACACCCTAAATACTGCTGATCCAGCTGATCTGATTTAGCCGCCCTAATTTTCTTGTGCGCACCTGCTATTTTTAAATGAAGCTCATTTGAAATGTAGCCATAGATAGAACCCAGTAGAACTTCTTCATCTATGCCCTTAATGAGATTGACAGGCATAAACGTTTTTTCTAATACGTAAGGCTCTTCATCCACAAGACGGAGCCGGATGATATCATAAACAGGTGTGGTTGAGTCAATAGATAGATGGGCTGCCACCTCTTCGCTTGGAAAATGGACATCAAAATGAATGATTTGAGTCGTGACGTTTTTATCCGCCATGACCTTTGTGAACCCTTTATTTTCATGGCCTGATACATTGATTGCTCCTTGATTGAGCGCTGCCTTTACAATAAATGTACCGTGGCCTCTTTTTCTAAAGAGCAGACCTTCTGCAACGAGAAGATCAAGCGCACGTTTCATTGTCATTCTGCTGCATTGAAATTCGGCGGCAAGCGAGTTTTCATCTGGAATGGGTTGATCTTCTGGATAATAGGCTGTTCCTATTCGTTTTCTGATTTCTTCTGAAATGAGTTCGTACTTCTTCATCTCACACCACCAACTGACTTGTTTTTTCATAGCGCTTTATTCTAGAAGGAAATATGGCGTTTTTTAGCCTTCCTCTCATTTTACACTAAGGGATGTGAGCTTAAAAGGTGCCAGCCATTTTTGTTTCATCCACTTACCGTCACATAAGAAAAATACTTGCTCTTTTCAAGGAAAGAGCAAGTATTTTGATTAAAAACCGTTATTCTTTGAAACGGATTGAAACCAGTATCCGCTTTTCTTAATCGTTCGTTTCCCGTCTTTTTGAAGATCAACTGAGACAAATCCATAACGATTTTTATATGCATTCGACCAGGACCAGTTGTCCATAAAGGTCCATAGATGATAGCCTTTCACATTGCTTCCTTCTTGAATGGCTTGATGCACCCATTTGAGATGCTCAGAAATAAAGTCAATGCGGTAATCGTCATGAATCATTCCTTCTTCATCCTTAAACCGCTCTTCTCCTTCGACGCCCATTCCATTTTCAGATATAAAGCATTCAATATTATCATAGTCTGTTTGGACTTTTTTCAATATGTCGTAAATGCCCTTTTCATAGATTTCCCAGCCTCGGTACACATTCATTTTTCTTCCCGGCATCTCAAAAGAATCAAAATAATGGTTTGGCATAAATGGTGCTTGAGGATGCGGCATATGCTCTTTCGCTTTCACTCTTCTTGGCTGATAATAGTTGATGCCTAGAAGATCAATCGTATTCTCTCGAATGAGCTCAAGGTCCCCTTCTTCCATACTTGGCATAAAGCCTTCTTTCTTTAAGACTTCTACTAGCTTTTCCGGGAAATGCCCCTTCACCGCAGGATCTAAGAAGGAACGGTTAAAGAAAGCATCGGCCATCTCTGCTGCTTCTACATCGCGCGGATGCTGGCTTCGCGGGTACGAAGGAGTCAGGTTTAGGATGATGCCAATCTTACCGCCTTGCTGCAGCTTTTTATAAGCCGCAATCGCCTTCGCATTTGATAAAAGTTCATGAAAACCGACCTGTACAGCCTTTTGGAAATCAACTTCGTTTGGATAATGAAAGCTATACATATATCCGCCTTCTACAGGCACAATCGGTTCGTTATGGGTAAACCATTTTTTCACCCGGTCGCCAAATAATTGGAAGCATAATGTTGCATAGCTCACATAATCATCGACCACCTGTCTGTTCACCCAGCCGCCTTTCTCCTGCAGCGCCATTGGCATATCGAAATGGTACAGGTTCACAAATGGCTCGATATCATGTGCAATCAGTTCATTGATCACATCATTATAAAAAGACACCGCTTCTTCATTCACAGCACCTGTTCCTTCTGGTAAAAGGCGTGACCATGAAATCGACAGCCGAAATGAATTGTGGCCAATTTCTTTCATGAGACGGATATCCTCTTTATATTTTCGATAAAATTGAGATGTCACGTCCGGTCCTACGCCATCAAAAAAACGAGTTGGCTCTTGTTCAAACCAATGATCCCAAATGTTCGGTCCCTTTCCATCGCCGGGGACGCTCCCTTCTGTTTGCGTCGCAGAAGCAGAAGATCCCCACCAGAAACCTTCTGGAAATGTATATGATTGCTTGTTAGTTTCCATCGACATGTATTGAGTCTCCTTCACCTTTGATGTTTGCTGCCTTCGTTTTTTCTGTTGTCGTTATTTTTTCATTTTTCACATTCATACGGTCAATAAATTTCAGGAACGGGAACCAAATGACAAACACAATCATCAGGTTAAACAACTGAAGCAGTCCGCCCGCTAGTGAATTTGTTGCCATCATTCCGCTAATAAAGATCGGCACTGTCCATGGGATATTCACGCCTGTCGGCGGCGGTACAATCCCTGATGCCATCGCAAAATAAGTAATACATGTAATGACCATTGGCGCCAAAATCCACGGAATGAGAATAAGCGGATTCATGACAATCGGTAAACCAAAGATAATCGGTTCATTGACGTTAAATAATCCTGGTCCTAAGCCAAGCTTGGCTACTTGTTTTAATTGCTTACTTTTCAGGAAAATTAAAATCGTAAACACAACAGCAAGCGTCATACCGGTTCCACCCATTCCAACCGTATAGATTTCAATAAACTGCTTGCTGATGATATTAGGAACCTCACCTGTTTTTGTGTAGCTCTCTAGGTTTTGAATGGACAATGTATTCCAAATCGGATCCATGACAGAGTTGATAATAATTTGGCCATGAAGCCCAAAGAACCAAAGAATTTGTATAAAGAAAACAGCGATCAACGTCGGAATAATACCGCTTCCAAGACCGACAAGCGGCGCCTGAATGGCATGATAAATCAAATCATGCATATTTGTTTTGAAGCCTTGTGTAATGATGATATTAATGAGCAAAAAGGTTGTAAGTGTCAAAGTAGCCGGGATCAGTGCAGCAAAAGACTTGGAAACAGCTGGTGGAACCCCTTGCGGCATATTGATCACAAATTTCTTTTGGACAAAATAACGATAAATTTCAGCAGACAAAAAGCCTGTGATCATTCCTAGGAACATCCCCTTTGCACCTAAACGATCAACTGGGATAACGCCTGCAATCGTTGCACCGCCTTCTTGTTCTAGTAAAAACGGAGTTAGAAGCAAGAAAGAGGCTAAAGCAATCACGCCGCCAAAGACAGCTTCTACATCATAGCTTTTTGATAAATAGTAGCCAATCCCAAATACAACAAACACACTCATAATGCTGATGGTCGCACTCGGTGCGATATTCAGTGCAGACTGGACGCCCTCCAGTACGGTTTTACTCATGATTTTATCTAAAAATGGCAAATTCATCAGCACAACCATAATGGAACCAAAGATGGTCAGCGGGAACGCAAGCATAAAGGCATCACGTAATACGCCTAAATAGCGGTTGTTGTTCAATCTCCCAGCAATCGGAACCAAAATGGCACTTATTTTATCAAACATTGGTTTCCCCCCTTGTTTACACCCTTTATTGTTTAAGCGATTGGAATATCGGCAGAAGCTCTCCCACAAGCTCCTTGATGGTAATGGTCGACATTAAATGATCTTCAGCGTGCATGAGCAATAAGGAAAAGGATGTTGTTTCTCCGCCTGCCTCTTTCTGCACGAGTTGAAAATGGATGTCATGTGCAAGCCGTAAATCTTCTTCCGCTTCTTTCATATGACTAAAAGCTTCTTCTTCTAGACCTTCTCGATATTGTTTCAGAGCCTGAAGCAATTTGCTGCGTGCATTCCCGCTGTGTAAGATCAATTGAAAGCTCACTTGTTCCTCCGTGAGCCCTTCCAGTGTTTTCTTTTCCATCCTTTAAGATTCCCCCATCAATGTAAGTGCCTGTTCATATGCTTTTTGTCCATCGGCAAGCCCGTATGCCTGCATATCAATGACCTCTACCTCAATCCCGTATTTTGTTGCTTCTTTTTGAAGGTCTCCTTTTAAAAAGCTCATTTGCGGTCCGATTAACACAACATCTGCATTCGCCATTTCTTTTTTTGCTTGATCTTGACCAACTGCCCAAATTTCTGCTTCGTCCCCAATTGAATCGGCATGTGCTTTCATCTTTGTCACTAGTAAACTCGTAGACATTCCCGAACTGCATGCTAATAAAATACGTTTCATTTCTCTCACCCCATTGTTGTAATAAAAGCGCTTCCAATTAATATTATATATTTTTATTTTTAAATGTCTAGACATTTAATTTCATTTGTATGTATTTAATATAAAAAAGAGCGTACAATACGCTCTTTTTCTTAATTATCTTATCCTTTTCCTGCCTGGAACCCAGGATACTTTGTCATGCCGCCGTCTACATATAACGTCAAGCCGGTAACATAGCTTGCTTCTTTTGATGCCAGCCAGACAGCACATGCTGCCACTTCTTCTGGCTTTCCAATATAACCGATTGGAATCAGCTCAATCACGCCTTTTTTCAATGCTGGATCATCGAATTTCTCCGCATTAATCGGGGTATCAATGGCGCCTGGTGCAATACTGTTTACACGGATTTTTTTAGGGGCATATTCAAGCGCCAATGTTTCTGTCAAAAGCTTGGCGCCTCCTTTACTGGCTGCATAATGGACAAAATGAGGCCAAGGAATTTGCTGATGAACCGACGACATATTAATGATCGAACCTTCTATCCCATGATCTGTCATATACTTCAGTGCATCACGGCACCCTAGAAACATGCCTGTTAAATTGGTAGACATTACTTTGTTCCAATTATCCAGCGTCATTTCTGTAGAGGGTACTTCATTTTCAATGCCTGCGTTATTGATCATCACATCAAGACTGCCGAATGTATCAACGGCTTTATCAATCATCGCCTGCATATCCTCTTCCTTTGATACGTCTCCTTTGATTTTCACAGCCTGTCCGCCATGTTTTTGAATTTCTGCAATGGTATCATCCGGATTTTCTTTATCAGAGAAGTAATTAATCACCACATTGGCTTTTTCTTGTCCAAATCGGCGGGCCATCGCTTGGCCAATCCCTGTACCTGCACCTGTAATCAGAACTGTTTTTCCTTCTAAATCTGGATACATTCGTGTAACCTCCTATTTTGTAAAGCCTAGCAGCACACCGCCTGCAATAATCATCAAGCAGCCTGCAATGACAAAGCTTGTTCTAGATGCTTTCTCTTTTAATAAATAAATGCCGCCTAGTGTTGAGATGACAATCCCTGTTTGTGACATCGAAAAGCTTACGGCTACGCCGATTAATGGAATGGCCAAAAGCAGACCAAGATTTCCTGTTGACCAAACAAGACCGGCAATGATATTTCTAAACGTATATTTACTAAATGGGTCCTGCTTTAAACTAATCGCTAAGGATGAAAGCAGCATACCGACGGATTGCGGGACAAGTGCAGACCAGCCATCAATATCAAACCATCTTAAAATGACGACATATCCGACATAGCCAACGGTTGAGATGAGCAGAATAATGATCCCTTTTTTAAAATTGCCTCTGCCATTCCCGCCGCCATTCTTTTTTTGGCCGAGCGATGTCATCACAACACCTGCAATGATCAGTAAAATGGCGCAAGAACCAATGAGTATGACCGTCATCGTCTGCCATTCTTTGAAGACCATGACGCCAAATAGCGTTGTGCTCACTAGCTGCATGCCCGTTGATAAAGGAACCGCTTTAGACACTCCGAGAAAAGCAACACTTGAAAGCTGATTCATTTGTCCAATACTCCAGAAGATGCCTGAAATGACGGAAACCGCAAAAATAAGCGGTGTCAGCTCTGGCATTTTGATGAAAAAGGCTGCAATCGAAAATAAAAACGCGCCGAGCGTAATGCCAAGGGTTTGCTGATACGCATTCCCGCCTAGTTTGACACTGATGAGAACAATACTTCCCCAAAATATCGCTGGGAGAAGTGCATATAAGATGCCCACTTCTATCCCTACTTTCTTGTCTTTTTTACATAGCATCCCTCTTTTTCACATTTTTAGCCGAAAAGATGCAAACAAAAAAACCTTACCAAAGGTAAGGTTTTCAGTCGTTCTCTATTTATTTCATCCATTCAGTATGGAATACGCCTTCTTTATCTGTACGCTCATACGTATGTGCACCGAAATAGTCACGCTGTGCTTGAATTAAATTCGCTGGAAGGACAGCTGTGCGATAGCTATCAAAGTAAGCAAGTGCACTTGAGAATGAAGGAACAGGCACTCCTTGTTCCACTGCAAGTGAAATGACTTTACGAAGTGATGATTGATAGTTTTGAGCAATATCCTTAAAGTATGGATCAAGCAATAGGTTTTTCAGTTCAGGATTACGGTCATACGCTTCTTTAATTTGTTGTAAGAAGGCTGCACGAATAATACATCCACCGCGGAAGATCATCGCAATTTCACCGTATTTCAAATCCCAGTTATATTCATCAGACGCTGCTTTCATTTGCGCAAAGCCTTGTGCGTAAGAGCAGATTTTACTCATGAATAGGGCTTTTCTAACTGCTTCGATCAGCTCTTGTTTATTCTCAGCTGATTGTGCTGGCTCTGGACCTTCGATCAATTGACTTGCTTCCACACGCTCATCTTTCATTGCTGAAATGTAGCGCGCAAAAACAGACTCAGTAATGATTGGAAGCGGGACACCTAGATCAAGTGAGCTTTTGCTTGTCCATTTTCCAGTTCCTTTTTGACCAGCTTTATCTAAGATCACATCCACAAGCGGCTGGTTTGTTTCCTCATCCACTTTTGTGAAAATGTCAGCTGTAATTTCGATTAAATAGCTGTCAAGCTCGCCTTTATTCCACTCTGAGAATACTTCATGAAGCTCCCCTGCTGATAATCCAGCAACATGCTTCAAGATAAAGTATGATTCAGAGATCAATTGCATATCTCCGTACTCGATACCGTTATGAACCATTTTGACATAATGTCCTGCTCCATCTGGGCCGATATACGTTGTACAAGGCTCGCCATCTACTTTCGCAGAGATCGCTTCTAAAATTGGTTTCACTAGCTCATGTGCTTCTTTTTGACCGCCTGGCATGATGGAAGGACCTTTTAGCGCGCCTTCTTCACCGCCGGAAACACCTGTACCAATAAAGTGAATGCCACTTTCTGCAAGCTCTTGGTTACGTCTTTGTGTATCCTTGTAATATGTATTTCCACCATCAATTAAAATGTCACCTTTCTCTAGGTGAGGAAGTAATGATTGAATGGTTGCATCTGTTGCTGCACCAGCTTTTACCATTAAAAGAATTTTACGCGGTGTTTCAAGCGACTGAACAAATTCTTCGATGCTGTATGTGCCAACAACGTTTTTTCCTTCTGCTTCTTGAAGAAACTCTTCTGTTTTGCTGCTAGATCTGTTATAAACGGATACGGAGAAACCGCGGCTTTCAATATTGAGGGCAAGGTTTTTCCCCATAACGGCTAGTCCAACCACACCGATTTGTTGTTTTGACATAATTCTGACGTCCCTTCTAACACACTATATTGATTACTGCTGAAATGATGTACCCTTTGAAATTACCACAACATCACCTCTTTTATCAAGTTTTCAGGCTAGTCATTTCCTCTTTCGTCCTGAAAAAAATCTTTATTAAAACTTGTCCCGCTTGTTTTGCTCTCTTTTTCCTTAATGGTGATCCCTCTTTGCACCAATGACTTTCCATATTTTTCTTTCAGTCCATCTAAAATGGTTTGGAGAGGCTCTTCTTTTGCATCTTCTGTATATGAAAATAAATCAAGCTGTTTAACAGCTGCTTTTCGTTCGACAAGGTCTGTCCCCGTCACACCTAAGAGCCTCACTGGCTGGTCATTCCAATGTTTAAGGAATAACTGCTTTGCCGCTTCAAATATGTCTTCCTTTCGATCCGTTGGATTTGTGAGCATGACACTTCGCGTGATATTTTTCCAGCTTGCATACCGAATCATGATGAGCAGCCGGTTCGCCATCACTTCTTTTCTCCTTAACCTTGCACTCACAGATTGTGACAGCTTATCAATTAACGTGACAAGTTCATCTGAATCATCCGAATCATGAGGCAGAGTAGATGAATTGCCGACGGATTTAAATTCGTATATTCTTTCTGGGTCTACGATGCCGTCATGTTCACCATTCGCCTTTTGCTTTAATCTCGGTCCATTAATGCCAAGCAATTCTTTTAGCGTATACTCATTCGCTTTCGCTAAGTCTTCAATGGTATGAATTCCGATTTTTTTTAATTTCTCTGCCGTTTTTTGTCCAACCCCGTGCATATCACCAGCAGGGAGCGGCCAGAGCATGTTCGGAACATCTCGTTTACGCAATATGGTGATGCCCATTGGCTTTTTCCAATTAGACGCCATTTTCGCTAAAAATTTATTCGGTGCAATGCCGATACTTGAAGGAAGCATCAGTTCCTCTACAAGCCTTGTTTGAATATCATGAGCCGTTTTTACCGCATGCTCGGCATATGGCGTATGTGTTAAATCAATATAGCCCTCATCAATCGATACAGGTTCGACTAAATCACTGTATTCTCTTAGTATTGTAAACATCTCTTGTGAGGAGCTGCGGTACCGGTCAAAGTTCGGTGTGCGGACAATGAGTCCCGGACATAGCCGCTTCGCCTCCCACAAAGGCATCGGGGGCTTCACACCTAGTGCTCTTGCCTCGTAGCTGCACGTCACAACAATCCCTTTACGCTCTTTTGCATTTCCGCTGATGGCTAAAGGTTTCCCTCGCAAAGAAGGATCATACGCCATTTCTACATTGGCATAAAAAGCATTCATGTCTATATGAAAAATAATATTTGACATTGGCATAACCCCATTTTCTTGTCTACCTAAATTTTGATCAGCTATTTTTGATTATACATTGATTTATTTCATCTTTCCTCAAAAAAACCTTCTCTAAAAAAGAGAAGGTTTCACGTTCATTTACACTTTTTCTTCAAGTATACCATGTTGATATTGAATGTCCTCATATGTGAATACTTCATTTTTTTGATGATGTAAATGTTTTACCACCGGATTGGGCTGTTGATGAAAATTCATACTCAAACTTTGATTGGAGTAGTGTCCAGCCGGATCAATATAATACTTGTAATCAATGACTCTTTCTACATCAATTTCAGCGTAAGCAATTCCTTCCGTTTCAGCAGGTACCATATCACTGATCGGTTCCCCGTCCGGCCCGTAAATACACGTATGCCCGCTCTTAAATGTTTCAAAGTAATCTCTTTGCTCCTGCGTTAAACAAATCATTTCTTTCATTTCTTCCGTATATATAGATGATGTCATCAGCACAAATGTCTGTGTTGCGATGGCATAATATCTGCTTGAAATTTCATCGTCAAAATAACCTGGCCAAGAGGCTACATGTACCTGCTCATTTTGAGCATTCATCGCCATAAGATCAAGCGGGACTTGATGCTCCCAGCACATCAATCCGCCAAGGTTTCCAATGTCAGTTTGAAAGACTGGCATCATACTTCCACTTCCATCCCCCCAAATGAGTCTTTCTGCTACAGAAGCTCTCATTTTCCGGTGTTTTCCTATTAAATCCCCATTTGGATTAAACCAAAGCTGAGCTAAATAGAGAGAGCCGCCATCTTTTTCACTGCATGATATACAAACGTACGTTTCATTTCTTTTTGCTGCCTCACTGATTTTTTGAATGGCTAAGCTAGGGATTTCAACGGCATTTTTATATAATTCATGATAGAACTTTCTCGTATATTCTGGATGACCAATAAAAGCAAACCAAGGATAACCAGGTAAAAATGCTTCTGGGAATGCCACAAGCTTTGCACCATTTGAAGCTGCCTCGTCGATCAGTTCACATGATTTCTCAACGGTTGCTTCCAAATTTAAGTAGACAGGTGCTGCTTGCACGGCAGCTGCTCGAAACTTTGGATAAATACTTGTCATATTCAAAACCTCCATTTCTTTTATCCCCCTCATTATAGGATAGGAAATATGAAGTTTGGATGACATTTACTATTTTATACAAAATAAGGAATTTTTTAATGGAGAATACACACGGTTCTGTTAGACATTTAACCATGTGTATAGTACACTGTGAGTAATGAAATGGATGTGATAATCATGATTATTGATACATTCAATGAAGTCTTTTTCCTTGTTGAATTCTTTACGATTATTCTTCCAGCGCTGACGGCCATCGGTATTGCGTTTTTACTAAAAGACTGCCGTATGAACGAACACCTTGGTGGACATCGTTTGGAAGAGTTGGACGCATCTTGCTTGAATCGAACAGACTTTCTGTTTATCATATACGATCGCATTACAACTTGGATTAGTAAAGTCATTCGAATGAAAAGATCATCAAATGATGATGAAGACCATTCGCTTCCTCTCACTAATTAAATTTTTTTAATCATGAGGAGGAAACGAATTGAAACGTTTATTGACTGTTTTTACGACTTTATGTTTGATGATGATTGCGTCACCTGCATTTGCAGCGAGTGCGCAAACGAATACGAGCTCTGATGGGTTTTTCCATCATTATTTTGTTCAGCCTTTTTCTGAGCTGATCATTTGGCTTGCGAACTTTTTCCATGATGATTATGGTTTATCCATTATGTTTGTCACCTTGATTGTCCGCCTGCTGATTTTCCCGCTTTTTGCGAACCAATTTAAGAAGCAACGAGTCATGCAGGAAAAAATGGCACTGGTGAAACCTCAGATTGACCAAATACAAAGCAAACTGAAGAAGACAAAAGATCCTGAAAAACAAAAAGAACTGCAAATGGAAATGATGAAAGTATATAAAGAGAACAATGTGAACCCGCTGGCAATGGGCTGTCTGCCTATGCTGATTCAAATTCCAATTGTTCTTGGCTTTTACTCAGCCATCCGCTCAACACCTGAGATCGCAACTCATACGTTCTTATGGTTTAACTTGGGACAAACCGATTTATTGGTGGCAGTCTTTGCAGGGGCTATGTATTTCTTGCAATTTTATGTCACACAAAAATATGCGAAGCAATCGGGCACTCAGACAGAGGCTGCGCTGAAGCAAGCGAAAGTAATGGGCATGATTTTCCCAATCATGATGCTGTTTCTTTCAATCAATGCACCCGCTGCTCTTCCTTTATACTGGATGACAAGCGGACTATTACTCACGATTCAAACGATTATTTTAAATGTCATGTACCAAAAATCAAAAACGAAAGCTGCGGCTAACGAACAAGCCAAACCAGCTGCTGAATAAAAATAAACCCCTTATCTTTAGATAAGGGGCTTTTCATTATGCCAATTCTTCTTTCAACCGGTCTGGCAATTGATCAAGGTCCTCAATTTTCCCAAGGAACTTATTTGGGTCCACTTGTAAAATCATTTTGTTTTCTCTCTCCACAACGCCGAAGAAATATTCAGAGGCCTTCGTGTTCATATGAAATGGCTTGATCTCACTTTGCTCGATATCGATGATATCTTTTGCATCTGAGACAAGACAGCCAATCATTTGATCGTTTACTTCAAATAGCAGCACCTTGGACTGCTCGTTCACATCAAGAGGCTTTCCGTGAAGCATCACGCCTGTATCACTGACAGGAATGACCTCTCCTCTTAATGACATCAGCCCTTTAATTTCTTTTGGTAGGTTCGATACTTCTTGTAAGTAAGGGACCTTCTCAATCGAACGAATATGCTCTACACTGATGCCAAACTCCTCTTGCCCCACCTGAAAAATAATAATCTTTTGCGTGCTCACAGAGTCTCCTGCCTTTACGATGGATTTGTCGTTTCTTCGATAATGGCGAGAACCATTTCAGCTGTTTTGACTAATTCTTCAATCGGCATTTTCTCATTTTTCGTATGAATATCTTCATATCCAACAGCTAGGTTGACAGTTGGAACGCCGTTGCCTGCAATGACGTTTGCATCACTGCCTCCGCCGCTCGTCTGCAGTTCTGAAGGACGGCCAATTTTTGCTGCCGCTTTTTTCGCCACTTCTACGACTTGATCGCCGTGTGAGAATTTGAAGCCTGGATACATGATGTCAATTTGTACATCGGCACTTCCGCCCATTTCTTTAGCGGTTTTTTCAAAGGCTTCTTTCATCTTCGCTACTTGAGCTTCCATTTTTGCTGGTTCTAAAGAGCGTGCTTCCGCCAAAATATCGACTTGATCGCACACAATATTCGTTTGTGTTCCGCCTTCAAAACGGCCGATATTCGCCGTTGTTTCTTCATCAATCCGGCCAAGCGGCATGCTGGCAATTGCTTTTGATGCAATGGTAATCGCAGACACACCTTTTTCTGGCGCGACACCTGCGTGAGCGGTTTTTCCGTAAATCGTTGCGCGTACTTTTGCCTGTGTTGGTGCAGCTACAATAATCGTACCAACCTTGCCATCTGAATCAAGGGCATAGCCGTATTTCGCTGTCATCAAATTCGGATCTAACGCTTTTGCTCCAACAAGTCCTGATTCCTCACCTGCTGTGATCACAAATTCAATTGTTCCATGCGGTAAATTTTTCTCTTTCAGCACGCGGATCGCCTCAAACATAGCAGCAAGCCCTGTTTTATCGTCAGCACCAAGAATCGTTGTTCCATCTGTTTTCACATAGCCGTCCTCAATGACTGGTTTTACGCCATTCCCTGGTACAACTGTATCCATATGAGAAGTGAAATAAATTGTATCTGCCTCTTGATTTCCTTCTAATGTGCAGACAAGGTTGCCTGCGCCGTGGCCTGTTACCGCTTTTGAATCGTCTTCAAGCACTTTTAGACCAAGCTGCGAAAATTTTTCTTTTAATACTTCAACAATTTTCTCTTCGTGTTTGGTTTCTGAATCAATCTGAACTAATTCTAAAAATTCGTCTAGTAGGCGTTTTTCATTGATCATGATGATGCTCCTCCTCTTATAGCGGTATGTTGCCATGCTTTTTTAACGGTCTATCTTCTTCCTTACTGCGAAGCACATCAAATGAGCGGATCAATCGCTCTCTCGTTTCAGCTGGCATAAAAATATCGTCTATCAGACCTGCCTGAGCCGCTTTCCATACACTTGGTTTGTTTTCAGACTTGCGCGAAGCAGGATGAACGATTTCGTCTGCGAACGTTTTCCCCATAACATCAATTTCGGCTTCTGGCCATGCATAAACAAAGTCAGCGCCTAAGCCCTTGCTATTCATCGCGACATATGCACCGCCAAACGCTTTTCTTAAAATCACAGTGATTTTTGGAACGGTTGCTTCAGCGTACGCATATAAAAGCTTTGCCCCATGGCGGATAATTCCCGCATGCTCGGCTTTTTCTCCTGGTAAAAAACCAGGAACGTCCACAAGGGTTAAGATCGGAATATGAAACGCATCGCAACATCGAATAAACCTGGCCGCTTTATCGGCAGCGTCAAGATCAAGGCTGCCTGCCAGCACCTTTGGCTGATTGGCAACAACACCAATGGAGGCTCCTTGTAATCTGGCAAAACCTGTGACAATATTTTTTGAGAAACAAGGCTGCGTTTCAAAGAATGAGTCTGGATCGGTTATCACTGTCACCACTTGTTTGACATCATAAGTTCGTGAGGGATCCTTTGGCAAGATGCTGCCTGGATCGGCGGTATCATGCTTTCGCGTCCCAGCGCGTGTGACAGCCTGCTGTTTCGTTTGTATGTACGTTAAAAGAGTTCGAACCGCTTCTAACACGTCCTTCTCATCTTTCCCAGTATAGTGCACATTCCCGCTCGTCTGATGCTGAACACTTGCACCGCCAAGACGGTCAGGACAGACCGTTTCTCCTGTTGCCTTTTCTATTACTTTCGGACCAGTTAAAAACATATGAGCTGTTTGCTCTGTCATGAAGACAAAATCAGTCAATGCAGGAGAATAAACTGCACCTCCAGCACATGAACCTAAAATAACTGATATTTGCGGGATTCGACCAGAGTACAGCACATTCCGTTTAAAAATCTGTCCGTATCCTTCTAATGATACCACACCCTCTTGAATTCTCGCACCACCTGAGTCTTTTAGACCGATGACCGGCATCTGATTTTTAGCTGCCAGATCCATTAAAGAGGCAATTTTTTTCGCATGCATTTCGCCTAATGAGCCCCCATATACAGTTGCATCTTGTGCATAAACACAGACAGGCTTACCGTGAATGAGTCCCGTTCCAATGACGACGCCGTCACCAACATGCTCTGACAGACCTCCTGTTGCAAATGACTGAATTTCCATCAAGCTGCCCTCGTCAAGAAGTTCATGCAGCCGCTCTCGAACCGTCAGCTTTCCTTTGCTTCTGTGAGCCGCTGCTCGTTTTTCGCCGCCGCCCATTAACGCTTTATTCCGCCATTCAGTCAAGTCATTGAACGATTCATTCATCGCAATGTTTCTCTCCTTTCAAGGACCCGCACAATTCAAATAACACACCTGACGTTTCTTTAGGTGAAATAAATGCAATCTGCTTTCCGCCGGCGCCCATCTGTGCTGTTTTTTGGAGAAGCTCCACGCCAAGGTGATCGAGACGGCTAAGATCCATTTGAATGTCATCTGACTTTAACGCAATATGATGGAGCCCCTCTCCTCTTTTTGTTAAAAAGGTATGTAGTTTACTGCGGGCTGAGATGGGCTCAATTAATTCAATGTGCAGATCATCAAGTAAAGCGAAGGACGCTTTAATCTCCTGCTCAGGAATCTCTTGTATGTCTGAAAAATGCCAGTTAAATAGCTGATGAAGCGTTTGAGATGTTTCTTTAATAGAAAAGACGGCAATGGCAATATGATCGATTTGGTTCATCCGTTCACTTCCTTTGCTGATCACTTGTCGCATATGAAAAAACCAGATAAAATAAAGACAAGTGCGCTTGTCGCAAAAATCTTCGGTTATAGGGGTGCGATATGTCTCAAAAATTCATGAAATTTATGGTATTGCTTATGATTAGCCTGCTGTTAGTTTCTTCACTTTTAGCAGGAGCAGCAGCCTTTTTATAAGGTTTGAATAAAAGCAGACAAGCAGGTGATTCGCGATATCAACGAATGGCCTGTTTGTCTTTGGCAAGTTTTTCAAAGGAATCGTTTGAGGTTGTAATCCATACCTTTGTACCAATTGGAAGCTGATCAAACAATCGCTCTACATCTTGATTATGAAGCCTTACACAGCCTGCTGTGATAAATTTCCCAATCGAAGTTTCGTCACTCGTTCCGTGAATTCCGTAGGTTCTGCCATCTGTTCCTCGTGCATCAAATCCAATCCATCTTCGCCCTAGAGGATTATTCTTCGCACCGCCTTCAATATTCTTTCTTCTATAATAGGGATCTTTCGCTTTGATCATAATCGTAAATTCACCTTCTGGCGTTAAATCGGTTGTTTTTCCTGTTGAAGCAGGATATACTTTTTGAATTTTCCCTTGATCAATAAAGGCAAGTTCATTCGTTTGTTTATTAATAATGACAAACGGGTCACCTGGAAGCGGGTTTTGTCCAAGCGGCCAGATAGGTGAAAGGGACATGGTCAGTACGGTATAAAATAAAAGACGCATAGGCTCCTCCTTTTTCATTAGATTGACCAATGAAGGAGGAACTCATGCGTCTCTATTCTTTCATCCCTTTAAAATAGCTTTTCAGTACTAAATATTGTTCCATTTCACCAAGGAAATGAAAGAGTGCCGCTCTTGCCTCAAATTCTTCTCTTGTTTGCGGGAGCGGAAGTGCCTCGAACTCTTCTTTCATATCAATGAGACGTCTTAAAAACTTATGCGCTGTGTTCCCTGGGTGAATATGTTCGCGTAAGTCTCTAATGTATTCTGCAATGATTTGTCCATGCTCCGTTGTGACGGAAATCGACGTAATTTTGGGCAGCACACGCTCAATGATTTCAAATTGCTTTTGTCTCATGTTGAAATAATGGTAATATAGGTTTTCATGTCTTAATACATGGTTTTCAACATCACGATATGCAAGAGCTTTCGCTTCTTTGATCAATTGATGTGTCTCTGGTATTTCTTTTCCTGTCCAGTCTTGTTTCCCTGTCATTAAGTATTGCTCGATTTCCTCAAAGATTTTAGCAAAGTTGGCTTCAATCTGTTCGCTGTAGCGTTTAAGTTTTTTATCAACACTTGGCATATAGAGGTTCATAATCAGCGCTACCCCAACACCAATGGTAATCAGCAGCAGTTCATTCCAGATGAGGTGCAGGGTAATCCCGCCAGACATGTATAAATGGAGAATGATGACTGAACTTGTGACAATCCCTTCTTTAATTCGAAGCAAAACCGTTGTCGGAATAAAGACAAGCAGCATCAAACCGATCACGAAAGGATGATACCCAATCAGATCGAAAAATAAATAAGAAAATAAAATAGCAAGACTGCATGCTGCAAAGCGGGCTCCCGATGCTAAGAGGGATCTTTTCTTTGTCACCTGAATACACAGGATCGTAATAATCCCGGCAGCTGAATAATTTTGCAAGCCAAGCAATTGTGCAATATAAATAGCGATCGCTGTTCCTAATGCTGTTTTCAGCGTTCGGTAGCCGATTTTAAACATGATGTGATTCACTCTTTTCTGTCTTGTTTCCATTCACTTTTGTGAAATGATGAACTTTTTTTACTTTCCCCATTATAATCAAAAAAAGAAGGAGATGTTAAGTCTCCTTCTCTTATTTCTTTATAATATTTTTTGTAAAAAGTCTTTTGCGCGCTGTGAAGACGGTGATTCAAAAAATTGTACAGGGTTTGCATCCTCTACAATTTTCCCATCATCCATAAAGATCACGCGGTCAGCCACTTCTTTTGCAAAACCCATTTCATGTGTGACGATGACAAGTGTCATTCCAGATTGAGCCAGCTCTTTCATGACTTCTAATACTTCCTTGACCATTTCTGGATCTAGAGCAGACGTTGGTTCGTCAAACAGCATAATGTCTGGTGTCATCGCAAGCGCACGCGCAATCGCTACACGCTGCTTTTGACCGCCTGACAGACGGTTAGGGAAATCATCTTTTTTCTCTAAAAGCCCTACCTTTTTGAGCAGCTCTTCAGCTTGTTTGATGCTGTCTTCCTTCGATTGATTCTTCACATTCATTGGCGCATACGTGATATTTTCCAGCACCGTTTTATGCGGGAAGAGATGGAAATGCTGAAACACCATTCCGATGTTCTCACGCACTTTTAGTGCATTCGTTTTTGGATTGGTGATTTCGGTGTCCTTAATCGTAATGACACCAGAAGTCGGCTTTTCAAGTAAATTCATGCAGCGGAGGAACGTCGATTTTCCTGAACCAGATGGTCCAATAACCGCAACAACTTCCCCTTCTTTAATGGTGGTGTCGATCCCCTTTAAAACTTCGTTTTTACCAAAAGATTTTGTGAGTTTCTCTATTTTAATCATTTGATTTTAACTTCCTTTCCACCGATTTGCCGACAAAGGTGAGAACAAGCACGATGACATAATAGATAAGACCCGCAAAAATAAGCGGTTCAAGATAATTATACGTGACGGCCCCTGCTTGATAGGCTCGTCTCATGACATCACCCAGTCCGATGACTGTTACAATCGCTGATTCTTTTGTCAGTGTAATCGTCTCATTCACAAGTGCAGGTGAAATATTTTTAAACGCCTGCGGAAGCAATAAGTCCTTCATCATTTTAGCATAAGGGATGCCTAAAGCAACGGCTGCTTCTTTTTGACCTTTATCAATGGCATTAATACCCGCACGAATAATTTCAGATACGTATGCCGCCGAGTTGAGTGAAAATGCCGCTACAGCAGCCCAGTATTGGTCGATTTGAAACCCAAGAAGCTGAGGCAGACCAAAATAAATAATGAGCAATTGAAGCACAAGCGGTGTGCCTCGGAAAATTGACGTATAAAAATCTGCAAGCCAAATGAGCGGTTTAAACACACTAATTTTACAAAGCGTTAATAAAATCCCTAAGATAAATCCAAGTAAAAGGGATACCACTACTATAGAAAGCGTGACCTTAAGTCCTTCTAGAATAAAGGGCATCTGAGGTATTACATCTTTAAAATCAAACATGACATTCTCCTTTTTTCTGCCTTCATACAAAACAGGAAAAAAGTTCAACATGAGTTGAACTTTTCAGCGCTTTTCTACTTGATTTTCTGGAATGACGCTGATCCTTTTCCTGACTTACTTTTCATCGGCAAACCATTTTTTAATTAATTTATCAAGTTCGCCATTATCTTTCATTTCTTTTAATGATTTATTAAATTTCGCTGTTAAGTCGCTGTTTTTCTTGAATGCAATGGCTGAACCTTCGTTTGAGCTGTTCAACCCAAATGCTTGGAAGTCTTTTTCCTTTTTCAAGTAACCAGCAGCTACTTTATCTTCAATAATTGCTGCATCAAAACGGCCTGCTTTAATCTCTTGAATGATATCAGAAATTTTATTACGGTCTTCAACTGTTAGGTTATATTTCTTTTGCAGTCCATTCGCTTCATCCTGTTGAATAGAACCTAATTGAACGCCGACTGTTTTGTCTTTTAAATCTTTCTCTGCCTTAATACCGCTAGATTTCTTTGATACAACCAAGTTTTTAGCATTGTAATAAACATCAGAAAAATCAACTTGCTTTTTACGTTTTTCTGTAGGTGTCATTCCTGCAAGGACAATATCAGCTTTGTTTGTTTTAAGAGCTGATACAAGGCTAGCAAAGTCCATATCTTGAATTTCTAGCTTGTAGCCGTTCTTTTTCGCTAGTGCTGTTGCAAGATCTACATCAAAACCGACAATTTTATCTCCGTCTTTTGATTCAAATGGCGGATAATCTGCTGATGTCGCCATAACGAGTGTCTTGTCATCTCCTGATGCGTTTGAATTATTAGAAGAAGTTCCGCATGCTGCGAGTGCAGCTGCAAGACCAGCTGTCATAAGTAATAATAACCACTTTTTCATATGATGATGCCTCCCAGTATTTAAAATCATGTATTGATTTGAATATTTATTCACTATAATGTATTTTAAACACTTTCTTTTTAAGATGCAATAGTATTTTGCTAAAATTATTTTGATTCTATTGTCTTATAAAACAAAAAGCAGACCGATCTAAAGACCGGACTGCTTTATATTTATTCATTCAAAAGTCATATATTAGATTTCTTCGCAATGCTCATCAAAAGCGGCTTGTAGTTTTGAAACGACTTCCATTGGCTCGTGCCCTTCAATTTCATGACGCTCGACCATTTTGATGATTTTTCCATCTTTTAATAAGGCGAAAGATGGTGAAGATGGCGGGAAGCCTTCAAAGTATTCACGCGCTCTTGCTGTTGCTTCTTTGTCCTGCCCAGCAAACACTGTCAGCAATTGATCTGGACGCTTATCATAATGAACAGAATAACCGGCAGCTGGTCTTGCAATACCGCCTGCACAGCCGCATACTGAATTCACCATGACAAGTGCGGTTCCTTTTTTAGTCAGTGCTTCGTCTACTTCTTCAGCTGATGTGAGCTCAGTGTAGCCTGCCTGCTTAATTTCTTCTCTCGCTTGTTTCACAATATCATTCATAAATAAATTAAAATCAATATTCATGTCCGTCCACTCCTTTTGCGTACCAAAACCATTTTAACTCCATCATATCAAGGAAAACGCCTGCGGGCAAATGTGTTGTCTTATCCATCGCCTCTTTTTCCTAACATCGTTTATGAGCTGTCAAATTGGGGAAAAGTGATGTTAAAGAGATGAAAGGGAGAACTGCGTGATGGCACAATTCAAAAAAGCGATGCTCATTTATAATGGAAATGCTGGACAAAAAAACATGGAAAAAACACTCGGTCAAACAGTGCCTCTTCTTTCTCTACATATTGATGAACTCATTTTGAAACCAACAAAGCAGCCAAATGATGCTTATGATTTCTGCCGTTATATTGATGAAACGGTGGAATTGCTCATCATATTAGGCGGAGACGGTACCGTGCATGAATGCATGAACGGCATTGGCAGCTTAGAAAAAAGACCCGCTGTAGCGATATTACCAGGCGGGACATGCAATGATTTTTCTAGAACACTAGGTATTCCTCAACAAATGCAGAAAGCCGCCCAAATGATTGTAGACGGCGTAGAAAAAAAGGTTGACTTAATCAAAGCAGAAGATCGATACGTGTTAAACTTTTGGGGAATTGGGCTGATCGCAGACACGTCCAACAATATTAACGACAAGGAAAAAGCCGTACTCGGCAAAATCAGCTACTTCACAAGTGCGCTGCGCACCTTGCAGCAAACAGATCCTTTTCACGTACGTATTGAGACAGAAGAGGAAAGCTGGGATGAGGAAGCTGTCATCGTTCTTGTCATGAATGGACATTTTATCGGTACAAATAGAATTGATTTGCCTCATGCAGCCATTGATGATGGAAAAGCAGAAATCTTAATTTGCAGAAATACGAGTTTCTCTGCTTTAAAAGAAATCTTCTCAATGAACCGGGAGGAGCTGGAGGATTTCACCGGCGATCTGTCTCTCATTCAAGCGTCCAGTATTCATATCCACACAAAAGAGGAAATGGATGCTGATACAGATGGTGAGGTTTATATGACAGCCCCCTCTTCTTTAGAAGTGTTAAAACAGCATTTGACCTTTATTGTTCCAGAAGAATAAAAAAATGCCCGACATCATTTTGATTCGGGCGTTTTTTTGATATAGCGTCTGTATAAATATTCAAGTGCATATCCGAGAAGCGTCCCGGCGAGAAGTGATATTCCTAAAAAGCTATTGGCTGCTCCTTTAAATCCGCCGACAATCAGCAGACAGTACACGATTTGAATGATTGAAACGATCGATATGATAAGCAGTAATCGTTCAGGATGATTGCGTGATTTAGAAATATACCGCAGAAAAGCGAATGCAATCGCTGTGATAAACATGAGACCAATCGTTAGAAAAGCAAAAAAATCTAGTCCAGACATATCATCGCTCCTTTCTCCTAGATGTGGAAATCCCCCTCTCATGCCGGGAGGGGGAAAATTGTTGTTTTAATAAACAGATGTCTGCTCGTCAATGCCTTCAAGGATTTGTTTAATTCGCTGAAGGAATCTGCCGCATACAAGCCCATCTAGTACTCTGTGATCTAATGAAAGACAAAGATTGACCATGTCTCTTGCCGCAATCATTCCGTTTACGATCATTGGACGCTTCACGATCGATTCTACTTGTAAAATCGCCGCTTGCGGATAATTAATGATTCCCATTGATTGTACCGAACCAAATGATCCCGTGTTGTTGACAGTGAAGGTACCGCCTTCCATATCACTTTGCTTGAGCGTCCCTTGTCTCACCTTAGACGCCAGCTCATGAATTTCTTTGGCAATGCCCTTAATGGTCTTTTCATCCGCATCCTTAATGACTGGAACAAAAAGCGCGTCATCTGTAGCGACAGCAATCGAAACATTGATTGCTTTCTTTTGCACAATTTTATCTCCGGCCCACATGCTGTTCATTTCAGGGAATTCCTTTAAGGCCTGAGCCACTGCTTTGACAAAGAATGCAAAGAACGTCAAGTTAAAGCCTTCTTTTGCTTTAAACTGATCCTTCAGCTGATTTCTTCTTGTCACTAGATTTGTCACATCGACTTCCATCATCGTCCATGCATGCGGAATTTCATGTTTGCTTCTCAGCATATTGGCCGCAATTGCCTGACGGATCGGCGTGACTGGCAGCTCAACATCACCAGGCATAGAAGGGACGGCAGGTGCCGCTTTTGCTTGAGATGGCTGCGCAGGCTCCGGTTGAACGGCACGTTCATTGACAGGTGCTGTCTTCTCTTTAACGCCGCCGTTTTCAATGAGCTGCAGCAAATCTTTTCTAGTGATTCGGCCGCCTGCTCCTGTACCTTGAACAGCGGCTAAATCAATGCTATGCTCATCTGCTAAACGAAGAACGGCTGGAGAATAACGTTTCTTTTGACTTTGATTCTCATTTGTTTGATCTGCTTCAGGCGCTTCGCTTTGCTCAGGTGCTGCTTCTTCTTTCTCGCTCTGCTGCTCGCTTCCTTCTATCTCAATTTCACAGAACACTTCTCCTACTTGCAGCGTTTCGCCTTCCTCAGCCGATAGCTTTGTAATCGTTCCTGTAAAAGATGACGGAACTTCTGCATTCACTTTATCTGTCATGACTTCCGCAATCGGATCGTATTTATTCACATGATCGCCAGGTGAAACGAGCCATTTGCTAATGGTTCCTTCTGTTACACTTTCACCTAGCTGAGGCATTTTCATTTGTTCAATTGCCACTTTGAAACCCTCCTCTTTCTTAAAACGCCGCCAGCTCTCTCATTTCAGCTTCTACCTTATCCGGATTGACCATGAAGAATTTCTCCATTGTCGGCGCATAAGGCATTGCCGGAATATCTGGTCCAGCAAGACGTTTGATTGGTGCGTCTAAATCAAATAAGCAATGCTCAGAAATGATCGCTGCAACCTCACTCATGATGCTGCCTTCTTTTGTATCTTCCGTTAAGAGAAGCACTTTCCCTGTTTTAGAAGCCGCTTCTATAATCGCTTCCTGATCAAGCGGGTACACTGTTCTCAAATCGAGAATATGAGCGGAAATGCCGTCTTTTGCAAGGCGGTCTGCTGCTTGCAGCGCAAAATGGACACAAAGGCCATATGTAATGACCGTGATATCATCGCCTTCACGCTTCACATCTGCTTTTCCAATCGGAAGAGTGTAATCCTCTTCAGGCACTTCTCCTTTAATCAGGCGGTATGCACGTTTATGTTCAAAGAACAATACAGGATCTGGATCACGCACTGCAGCCTTTAAAAGACCTTTGACATCATAAGGTGTAGAAGGCATCACAATCTTCAAACCAGGCTGGTTAGCAAAAATAGCTTCGACCGATTGTGAATGATAAAGTGCCCCGTGTACTCCGCCCCCATAAGGTGCGCGGATGACCATTGGACAGCTCCAATCATTATTTGAACGGTATCTAATTTTTGCAGCCTCTGAAATGATTTGGTTGATTGCAGGCATAATGAAATCCGCAAATTGCATTTCTGCAATTGGGCGCATTCCATACATCGCTGCCCCAATACCTACACCCGCAATGGCTGATTCTGCAAGAGGTGTATCCATGACGCGCGCTTCTCCAAATTGCTCGTAAAGACCCGCTGTCGCTTTAAATACGCCGCCTTTTTTCCCGACATCCTCTCCGAGCACAAACACTTTCGGATCTCGTTCCATTTCTTCTTTCATCGCCAGTGTAATAGCGTCTATATATGACATAACAGGCATTTTTCTTCCCCCTTACTCCGCATACACGTAACGAAGTGCGCTTTCTGCCTCAGCATAAGCTGCGTTTTCCGCTTCATCAGTAGCTTCGTTTACGATTTGCATGATTTCTTTTGTCATCTCTTCTTTCATTTCAGAAGTCATGACGTTTCCTTCGGTTAAATACGTTTCATATTGGATGAGCGGATCTTTCTTTCTTGCTTCGAGCACTTCTTCTTTTTCTCGATAGCTTGAATCATCGTCATCACTTGAATGCGCAGTTAAACGGTAAGAGATTGTTTCAATCAATGTCGGGCCTTCGCCTCTAGCCGCACGGTCTCTTGCTTCTTTGACAGCGGCATATACTTCAAGCGGATCATTTCCATCTACAGTGACACCAGGCATCCCATATCCAACCGCACGATCTGAAATGCGTTCACAGGCTACTTGTTTGTCATATGGCACGGAAATCGCATACTTATTGTTTTCACACATGAAAATAACAGGCAGTTTATGAACAGCAGCAAAGTTTGCGCCTTCGTGGAAATCACCTTGGTTTGATGAGCCTTCACCGAACGTGACAAAGCTGACAAAGTTTTTCTGCTCTAATCGTCCAGCAAGGGCAATTCCTACCGCGTGAGGAACCTGCGTTGTTACAGGTGACGACCCAGTCACAATTCGATTTGCTCTTTGCCCAAAATGCCCCGGCATTTGTCTTCCGCCTGAGTTTGGATCGTCTTGTTTTGCGAAACCAGACATCATTAAATCTTTTGCTGTCATCCCAAAAGCAAGGACAACCCCCATATCACGATAGTAAGGTAAGACGTAATCTTCTTCTCTATTAAGAGCAAATGCAGCGCCGACTTGCTGCGCTTCCTGCCCTTGACAAGAAATAACGAATGGAATTTTCCCGGAACGGTTTAAAAGCCACATCCGTTCATCGATTTTTCTTGCTAGAAGCATTGTTCTGTATATCTCAATTGCTTGTTCATCTGATAATCCTAATTCCTGATGACGCATGTTACTCATCATGTTTCCCTCCTTGATTAAAAATGGATCGCCTTCCCGTCAACAGCAAGGGCTGCCTCGCCAATCGCCTCTGATAAGGTCGGATGCGGGTGTATCGTCTGCCCCACTTCCCACGGGGTTGCATCAAGTACTTTGGCTAATCCAGCTTCAGATATCATATCTGTTACATGAGGACCAATCATATGAATTCCTAAAATATCATCTGTCTTTTGATCGGCAATGATTTTGACGAATCCATCAGACTCCCCGTACACAAGTGCTTTTCCAATCGCCATAAATGGAAATTTCCCTATTTTGACTTCAAAGCCCTGCTCTTTTGCCGCCTGTTCAGTGAGTCCCACACTAGCAGTTTCTGGGTGAGAGTAAACACATTTAGATACGAGCGTTTCATCGAGCGGCTTTGGATCTTTCCCAGCCATATGTTCTACAGCAATCATCCCTTCGTGAGAAGCAACATGTGCCAGCTGAAGCCCGCCAATGACATCTCCTATTGCGTAAATATGCGATTCTTTCGTTTGATAATGTTCATTCACGACAATGCCTTGTTTTTCGGTTTGGATGTCCGTGTTTTCAAGACCTATGCCTTCGATATTAGGTACTCTGCCGACTGAAAGAAGGAGTTTTTCCGCTTCAAACGTCTGAATGTCTCCATTCTTTTCCGCTTGAATTGTCACGAGATTTTCCTGCTTTTCTACGCTATCTGGCAGTACCTTCGCATTAGTCACAAAAGTGATGCCTTTTTTAGATAATAGCTTTTCCATTTCTTTAGAAATGTCATGATCCTCTGTTGGCAAAATGCGGTCTGCAAACTCAAGCACAGTGACGTTCACACCAAAATCATTGAGCATGGAAGCCCACTCGATTCCGATCACTCCGCCCCCCACAATTAGCATTGACTGCGGAAGCTCTGGCAGTTCAAGTGCATCATCTGAAGTGAGGATGTGTGTTCCATCTGCTTCAAGCCCTGGCAGCACACGCGGTCTTGATCCTGTCGCGATGATGACCTGCTTTGGAATGAGCATTTCATTTTCCTCTCCATTTGCCATTTCTACGGAGATCGTTCCTGGCATTGGCGAAAAGATAGATGGGCCAAGAATACGGCCGATCCCTTCATATACATCAATTTTTCCTTGTTTCATTAAATGTTTGACGCCGCCTGCTAGTTTTTCGACGATCTCTGTTTTTCTTTTCTGCACATTGGCAAATTGCAAGGCAACGCCTCCTGCCTCAACACCAAAATCAGCTGCGCGTTTGACGGTTTGATAAACTTCTGCGCTTCTGAGCAGCGCTTTAGACGGGATGCAGCCTTTATGAAGACATGTTCCGCCGAGCTTTTCTTTTTCTACAACTGCTGTTTTCAATCCAAGCTGTGAGGCACGGATGGCCGCTACATAGCCGCCTGTGCCTCCACCAAGAATGACGAGGTCATATTCAGTTGCCATGACTTGTCACTCCTTTCTTTTCCTGTTGATCATTTGGGTATTCTTTCGGTGATTCTTCTTCTTTTAAAATACGAAGGGCACCTTCTGCTAACGATTGCAGCTCATTTTCACCTGGAAACACGACAACATCTGAAATCCAGTCAATATAGCCGCGAATACTTGACGTAATTTGTTTGCTGTATGCAAGTCCGCCTGTTAATACAATGACGTCAACTGCTCCTTTTAAGACAGCGCTAGCCGCACCAATTTCCTTGGCAATCTGATAGCACATCGCTTCATAAATGAGCGCCGCCCGCTCATCACCCGCTTCAATCATGCGTTCCACTTTCACAGCGTCTGTCGTGCCAAGATAGCCCGCAAGCCCGCCTTCACCAATAATGCGTTTGAGCATTTCTTCTTGGGTATACTCCCCCGAAAAACAAAGATTCACAAGATCACCTGTCGGCAGGGTTCCCGCACGCTCTGGGCTGAAAGGACCTTCGCCATGCAGACCGTTATTGACATCGATGACTTTTCCTTTTTCATGAACACCAATGGTGATACCGCCGCCCATATGAGTAATAATCATGTTCAAATCTTCGTAACTTTTTCCAAAAGAAGCCGCTGTTTTTCTTGCGACTGCTTTTTGATTTAATGCATGAAAAATGCTTTTTCTTTCGATCGTTGGCAGCCCTGAAATACGAGCAATTGGTTTTAGTTCATCCACTACAACTGGATCGACAATAAAAGCTGGGATATTCAGGCCAAGTGCAATTTCTCTCGCGATGATTCCACCGAGATTGGATGCGTGCTGGCCCGCATATCCTTCTTTTAGGTCTTCCACCATTTGCTCATTGACTTCATATGTGCCTCCTTCAATCGGACGAAGGAGACCGCCGCGTGCGCAAACTGCATCAAACTTTGAGATGTTCATCCCCTGTTCATGCAGTGTTTTCAATATGGTTTCTTTACGGAATGAAAATTGATCAATGATATGAGGAAACTGCTTTAATTCCTCATCTGTATGTCTAAGTGTCGTTTCAAAAATAGAACGTTCATTATGAAACACACCAATTTTTGTTGAAGTAGAGCCAGGATTAATCGTGAGAATACGCCATTCTTTAGTCAGCAAAAACAAAACCTCCGTTTCAACTCATTCTTCAAATTAGCGACGGCTTAAAATATGTTGACCATTTTGCAAGAATTGACTTCTTGATTTGCGCATTCTTTCAATTCGCTCTTCAGCCAATCGGTCTGCCGCTTTATAAGTTGGAATGGCATCACGGTTTGAAATTTCAATTACACGTTCAATATTTTGATAAATGCCTTCGACTTTTTTCATCGCACGATCTGCATTATAGCCATAAAGCTCATCAGCCACGTTAATCACCCCGCCTGCATTGATCACATAGTCAGGAGCATATACAATTCCCATCTCATGGATAAGGTCTCCGTGATGCGTTTCTCTTAGCTGGTTATTTGCAGCACCTGCAATCACCTTTGCTTTTAACTTAGGAATGGTCACATCGTTAATGGTTGCACCAAGTGCGCACGGTGCATAAATATCACATGCTTGATCGTAAATATCGTCAGGGTCGACTGCTTTTGCGCCAAAGTCTTCAACAGCACGTTTGACAGAGTCTTTGTTGATATCTGTGACAATGAGCTGCGCGCCTTCTTCATGCAGATGTTTACACAAGTTGTAAGCGACATTTCCTACGCCTTGAACGGCAATTGTTTTTCCTTCTAATGAATCGGTCCCAAATGCAGCTTTGGCAGCGGCTTTCATTCCTTTGTATACACCGTAAGCTGTGACGGGAGACGGATTTCCAGAAGAACCAAATGCAGGAGAGATCCCTGTGACAAAATCGGTTTCTTCATGAATGAGATCCATGTCTTCTACCGTTGTACCGACATCTTCTGCTGTAATATAGCGGCCATTCAGCCCTTGAATATAACGTCCAAATGCACGGAACATTTCTTCATTTTTGTCTTTTCTCGGATCACCGATGATGACCGTTTTTCCGCCGCCAAGATTAAGTCCTGCTGCCGCGTTTTTATAAGTCATTCCTCTCGCTAGACGCAGTGCATCCTCAATGGCTGCTTCTTCGTTTTCATACGTCCACATTCTCGTTCCGCCTAGTGCCGGCCCAAGTGTTGTATCATGAATCGCAATAATCGCTTTTAAGCCAGACTGCTCATCCTGACAAAATACAAGCTGTTCATAATCGTATCGTTCCATATATTTAAAAAGTTCCATCGTGTTATTCCTCCTATTACTTCCGCTTAATTTGATGTACAGATGGCAAGCGCAATTGAATAAAGCTTACTTTCGGCTGAATCAGACCGGCTTGTTAAAGCAATCGGTGCCTTCGCTCCTGCCACTACAGCTCCCACCTTCGCATGTGCAAAGTAGATGAGAGATTTATAAAGAATGTTTCCTGCCTCAATTGTTGGCACAAGCAAAATATCTGCATGGCCGGCTACTTCACTTGTAATATTTTTATGAGAAGCTGCCGTTTGAGAAATGGCATTATCTAAAGCAAGTGGCCCATCAATCAGGCAGCCAGAAATTTGCCCCCGCCGGTTCATTTGCGCAAGACTTGCCGCAGTTAAAGTTGAATCCATTGCCGGATTCACGACCTCCACCGCAGAGAGCACTGCAACCTTTGGCATGTCGTTTCCGACAGCTTGTGCTACTTGAACAGAGTTGATCGTAATCTCTTTCAGCATATTTAAATCGGGCGAGATGTTCATCGCAGAATCCGTGACATAAATAAAGCGGTCAAAGCCCGGTACTTCAAATGCCGCAACATGTGATAGGACACTTGTCGTCCTGAGCCCATATTCTTTATTCAGTACCGCTTTTAAAAGAACGGCTGTCGGGACATGCCCCTTCATCAAAATATCTGCATGCTTCTCGCTCACTGCCTGAACGGCAATTTTGGCAGATTCTTCGGGAGAATCTGAATGAATAATATCTATCCAGTCCTCATTGATTTCATGCTGCTTCACTAGCTCCTTCAGGTTGCGTTTGTTCCCAACCAGGAGAAAGCGAGCGACCTTTCGCTTAATTGCCATCTTGATGGCATGAAGCACTTCTTCGTCTTCTGCATGAGCCACAGCCGCCGTTTTATTCTGCAGCTGGGCGGCTTTCATAATCAGATCGTCAAGCTTCATATATGCCCACCTTTCCTTGTGCTCGGTTCATGTTTTATATGCAAGTTCCGTGCCAGTTTGAAATGCAGTGAATATGAGGCAATTCGCATGACATTCGTGCAATCTTTTGCAGATTACATGCATTTTATTGCATGCTATCTTTTGCAAGTTGATATTTGTCCATTTTATAGTAAAGGTTCCGAATGCTGATCCCTAACGTTTTCGCTGTTTTCGTGCGATTGAATTGATGCTTTTCAAGGGTTTGTTTAATCAGCTGCGCTTCAAATGCCTCAACAGCATCCGAAAGCGTCTCTCCCTCAAATTGACTGACAGTCAGTTCCTGCTGCTCTTTTTCTTCCTGATCTTCTGACTCCATGAAAGAAATATGCCCTTCATCAATCCATTCTTCTTGCGGTTTCAAAAAGATCATGGCTCGTCCAAGTACATTTTCAAGCTCTCTTACGTTTCCTGGCCACTTATATGACCGCAGTCTATTAAGTGCCTGTTCCGTTAACCCGCTCACATTCCGTCCATAGTCTAAATTGATCTTTTGGATGAGACGTTTGCTTAACGAGTCAATATCCTCAAGGCGCTGCCTTAGCGGCGGGATGGAGATCGGGTATCTGTTCATTCGATAATATAAATCTTCTCTGAACTTTCCTTCCGCCATCGCTTTTTCAATATTGACATTTGTCGCCGTGATCACACGAACATCGACCGGTATAGCCTTTGTTCCGCCTACCCTTACTATTTCTTTCTCCTGCATCACACGAAGCAGCTTCGCCTGTGTACTTGGCGTCATTTCGCCAATTTCATCTAAAAAAATGCTGCCTTGATTCGCCTCTTCAAACAGCCCTTTTTTCCCGCCTCGCCTTGCACCAGAAAATGCTCCTTCTTCATAGCCAAAAAGCTCTGACTCCAAAAGGGTCTCTGATAAGGCCGCACAGTTGACCCGTACAAAGCGATTATATTTCCGGTCACTTTCATTGTGGATGGCGTGCGCAAACAGCTCTTTTCCAGTACCTGATTCTCCCCGGAGTAATATCGTGGCTGGTGTTTTCGCGCCTAGCTTTGCCTGCTCAAGTGCCACAAGCATTTGTTCACTTTCTCCAATGATGTCTTCAAAAGTGTACTTTGCTTCAAGTGTGCGGATGAGCTGTCTTGCTTTATTTAATTCATTCGTGAGTGATTGAATTTCTGATACGTCATGAATGACACCGACACTGCCTTTTAAAATGCCATCAACAATGACTGGCGCTACGTTGACAATCACATCTTTTTTATTCGGTCCGACTTTCATTCTGACGCCTCGAACGGGTCTTCTTGTTTCAAGTACCTTCAAATGCATGCTTTCTCCTTCAGAAATATCTGCACCTGCTGGTTTCCCCACAACTTCTTTATCTGTTAATCCAGTCATTTTCGTATAAGCCCGGTTGATTAAGATCCCTTTTCCCTGCTCATCCACAACTGATATGGCTTCATCCGACGATTGAATGATCGCCTCCAGCATCGTTCGCACTTCTTTAAGATTGGTTACTTCCTCCGCAAGCTCAACGGCATCTGTAATATCTTTAAAGATGGATAAAGCACCTAGCATTCTCCCCGCGTCATCAATAATCGGCAAACGCGTTGTAACAATTTGTATTTGCTGATTCAAAAATTGTTTTTGATTAAATTCTGGCTCTCTCGATCTTAAAATGTCGGGAAGCTTTGTATTTGGGATCACTTCTCGTATATGACGGCCAATCGCATCTTTTTGCGAGCATCCAACCATTTTGGCCGCTGATCGATTAAACAGGACGACTTCTTCATCCATGTTTATAAAAATCATCCCGTCATTCGTTGCATTAAAAATGCGGTCATGCTTATAGGTTTGTTCCTTTAATATTTGAATCAGCTGCTGTTTTTCTGACATTAATTCTGATATGACGTAAGCCATTGAACTTGGCACAATAACTGCGTGCTCTGGCTTTTTTTCAATCAGTTCTTTCAGCACTGCTGAACTGCCTGTTGTTTCAATGATGATATCAATGTCATCTTTTATGTATTCTTTCCAATCCGTTGTCGTCTCAATTCCATTCTTTTTCGCTTCTACCATCCCCGGTGCCTCAAGATCAAGGTCGGCGATCGCAATGATTTGAATCGTATTTGTTTTCAGCAATGTTTCAAGCAATGCTGATCCACCTTGTCCTGCACCGACAATCAAGACTCTCTGCATCCCGTTACCCCTTTATATGAAAAAATTTGCACACCATATTTTTCCGTTGCAAAAAATTGCACAACTCTTATATTACCACGTTTTCCTTTCTTGACAAAATATTTTTTGAATTAGACAATGGAAGTAAATGACGTTTAAGGGGACATTTGATGGGGAGAATACTTGCACTAGTGATTATTTTAATACCTGGCGCGCTTGCAGCACTTGGGATTAAGCTGCTGCGTGACACTGTTTTCGGCATCATCATTGCACCATTTCCATATTTATGGCTGCAAGGAATTGCAGGGTTGTTATTTTTAGGGGGTGGTCTTTATGTAGTGGCTGGCTTTATTTTATATAGAGACCGTAAACGAAATAAAGTGACTGCTCGCTTTAAGCAGAGATAAAACGTGAAAAAAGACCCGCTGATTTAGAGCAGGTCTTTATTTCATTTCTTCTCTTATTTTCACGGCTCGATCAGGAAAATCAGTGAAGATGCCATCGACACCTAAGGAAAACATGTTTTTCATTTGCTTTTCACTATTTACTGTAAACGGCCTGATCACTTGCTGAGCGGCATGGAGTGCTGACACCACCTCTTTGGTCACGCCGGCACCCTTTATATTCGGATGGTAGCCTCTTGCTGGTACTGTTTTTATATACATCTCCGGCTGATGGATCACATCCATTGTAAGAACAGCTAGTTCAACATGCGGCATCAGTTTGTGAAAAAGAGCTAAACTGCCGTGATGAAACGATGAAACAAGTACACGATCTTCTATTTGAAAATGCTCGATTTGCTTTTTTACTTTCTCTTCGATACCCGGATATCGATAAATGGAGTTTTTCAGTTCAATATTGATGATGAGTGATGATTGCTGCGTCACTAGCTCTAATACTTCCTCTAAAAGAGGAATGGATACAGCACCGGTTTCTTCGTAGAAAGAATGACTCGCATCTCCTGCTTTTAATTCTTCATATGTATGGTCTTTTACTAAACCTTTCATGTTCGTTGTTCTGTTCAGTTTCTCATCGTGAATGACAGCAAGTCTTCCGTCTTTCGTCAGCTGAACATCCAGCTCAATTCCGTCAGCTCCCGAAAGAAGTGCATGCTCGAAAGCTATCATGGTGTTTTCAGGATAAATGCCTTTAAAGCCTCTGTGTGCAAAAATTTTCGTCATAGGTCACCTCTAAATATGATGCTTCCTTTCATTATGACGTGTCTTTTTTCGTTTTTCCAGTTTTGAGCGCATAAAAAAACCTCTTCCGATTCATACGAAGAGGTTGACAGATAAATTCGATCACGTAATCGCTCTGATGGCTTGCTCTGTCGTCTCTGCGTCAAGAGCAAAAAGGGAAGAAACAACTGCG
Organism: Bacillus sp. FSL L8-0654; assembly: GCF_038629965.1. Classification (NCBI taxonomy): domain Bacteria; kingdom Bacillati; phylum Bacillota; class Bacilli; order Caryophanales; family Bacillaceae; genus Bacillus; species Bacillus sp. FSL L8-0654. The sequence continues at coordinate 2,170,893 of NZ_CP152026.1, forward strand.
ACTGCTGTAACAACGGTTACACCTAACAACAACTTTTTCATAAGATAACCTCCACTTTCTTTTGAAGTATTTGTGCATCGAATTTCTTTTCAAGAAAACGAATGGCATTTTGATAATCATTTCGTTCCTTGAAGTATTTCGATATTTGTTCAGACAAATCCTCAAGCTCCACATATAATCTATTTTTTTCTATGTAGTCTAATTTTTCTGAGAATACGTCTGCTGCCCCACTATTCTCGCACATCAAATCCAAAATTTCAAATTTTACTATATATTCATTATTTTGGATATCACAACTATACAAAATACCCTCTTTAATATATTCCCTCGCCTCTTGATCTCCTAAATGAACCAAGGCATTTGCCAGAACATATAAAGATTGGATGTAATAATGGCTATTGTCACGGTGAATTTGAATGCCCATCCCTTTTTTGGCATAATGTGCACTTTTTTCATAATCATGCTTTGCATAATAAAGAACCGCTAAATTGTGATAGCATTTCCCAATGAGCACTTCATTGTTAATGCGCTTACTTTTCTCAAGTGCTTCTTTATACTTTTTCTCTGCTTCATCGAATTGGAACAAATCAATACAATTACTTGCATGTAAAATTAAGCTGTCAATCGCCTGCGCTGTGTACTCTTCATGCGCTTTGAATGTATCGATGGCTTTTTTAATATGATTAATGGATATGAAATTTTGTTTCAGTTCGTAATAGATCGAAGCAACCTTATGGTGAAAAGTTCCTACTTCCAGGTCTTCATTCACACGTTTTAGCCGCTGTTCTGCAATTTTGTAAAAGCTAATGGCTTCATCATACTTTTTCACATATGCAGCATATTGGCCTTTGTAAAAGTAAAAATAAAAATTAATAATGTCATCTGCCTTCTCATCGAGCGTTCCGACACTTTTCATAATTTGATTGGCTTTTTCAATATTTCCAAGTAACATTTCATGTCTGCCGTCAACAAGCTGATAATAAAGGAGAACTTCACGGTCTTCATCTGTATTTTTTAGCAAATTCTGAATTTTCTCTTTATAGACAGCAGATTTTTCTAAGTCATTCTGAGAAATGACCCTCGTCCACTTGCTAATTTCGTTCGCTACCTCAGCAGAGTGGATTTTCAGCTTTCCCATAACCTCACCCTCTTCTTTTCATTATTATAGCATAGTAAAAGAATGTGAAAATTATTAAATTCGACAATGGGAATATTCAGTTCAAATGGCACAATCTCTAAGAAGCCAGTGACTTTAAAACGCCAACCAATCAGGTCAATAGAAATAGAACTTTCGATCTCGTTTGCTTTAATTACCAAATCCATGAGACCTTTTCCTCTCATCCTTTTTCTTACGAATGAGCGTTTTCTTCTTCTATTTTGAAGACTTCATGATCGATTGGCGCAGCTGATTACCACTACTTTATGTCTTTTTTATTTTTTTCATGCTTTATTTTTCATTTTATTCTGAAAATAAAGCAGCCCGTTTGTCCAATTTAAACATTAAGATGATTTTATCAACCTAACCAATTTTTGACAACATCTTTCAAAATAAAAAAACGTCTCAATGAAGAAACGTTTTTTCATGAAAAAGATACTAGCTTGCTCTATGCTCTAAACGCAGACGATCAGCTACCATGGCAATAAATTCTGAATTGGTTGGTTTCGCTTTTGACATGCTGACAGTATAACCAAAGAGTGAGGAAATGGAATCAATGTTTCCTCTGCTCCAAGCGACCTCAATGGCATGACGAATCGCTCGTTCTACCCTGCTGGCAGTCGTGTTAAATTTCTTTGCAATGTCTGGGTACAACACTTTAGTAATGCTTCCGAGAAGCTCAATGTCATTGTACACCATAGAAATCGCTTCTCTTAAGTATAAATAGCCTTTAATATGAGCGGGCACGCCAATCTCATGAATAATGGTCGTAATGCTCGCATCTAAGTTTTTACGTTTCGGTTCAGGTTTGTTACGAAGAACACTGTTTTGGATTGATGAAGAGCGATGGGTAACTTGTGTGCCGTTTCCACTGACTTGACGAATATGACCTACTAGGTTTTCCATATCAAATGGCTTTAAAATGAAATAAGATGCGCCCAAATCAACTGCTTTTTTCGTGACATCTTCTTGTCCAAATGCCGTTAGCATAATCACACTTGGCTGTTTTGTCATTTCATTGTTTTCACGGAGGCGTTCTAGTACAGCAAGACCGTCTAAATGAGGCATAATAATGTCTAAGAGGAGAACGTCGGGCTCTTTATCTTTAAATAATGTCAGGCATTCCTGACCATTATACGCCACGCCAAGTACTTCCATATCTTCCTGTCCCTCAATGTACTCTGTCAAAAGGCCAACAAGCTCTCGATTGTCATCAGCTACACACACTTTAATTTTCTCCACGTTCTTTCCTCCCCAATGTCGATTCCTTTAGTCTTTTGCATTTCTCTTCTGAGTGTTCAATTCGACAAAACCATGCTATCACCTTTAAAAAACTTTAATTTTCCGAATAATAGAGCATTATCTAGCTTTTTCTACGTTTTTCTTAACGAATCGACGATTATTGCAATTTGACAACAAGCTTTTTTCCATTTTGTCGAAAAATCTCTTTTTCCTTATTTTATAACATGATGGAAGAGAAAGAAAGGGTAGAAAAAAACTGCCGGAAAATTCGCGGCAGTTTGATGATCAGCTTGCTTTTTTGTTTTTTTGATAAAGGTCGATTCCTGCTTCTGACAGCATCCATTCAATGTGTACGCCGTACCCGCTAGTCGGATCATTGACGAATACGTGTGTGACAGCTCCAATGACTTTGCCATTTTGGATGATGGGGCTTCCGCTCATTCCTTGGACGATTCCGCCCGTTTTGCTTAAGAGCCGCTCATCTGTTACCTTTAATACCATTCCTTTAGTTGCTGGGAATTTCTGCGGTGTTGTGCTGATAATTTTAATATTAAACTTCTCCACTTTATCATGATCCACAACGGTTAAAATTTCTGCTGGGCCTTCTTTTACTTCATTAGATAAAGCGACTGGAAGTGGTTTATCTGCTACATGATTTTCAAGCTTTTCGGTTAACGTACCAAAGATACCAAAAGGGCTGTTGCGGGAGATATCTCCTATTGTTTTTCTTTCGGAAGAGAATCTCGCCAATTTTTCTCCAGGATTTCCTCCTGTGCCTTTTTCAATCGATGTCACGGTTGATCTAACAATTTCACCATTGTCGACAACAATTGGTTTTTTTGTATCCATGTCAGAAATCACATGCCCAAGGGCACCATATTTTTTAGATGAAGGTTCAAAAAAGGTCATCGTGCCGATTCCTGCTGCAGAATCACGAATGTAAAGACCAATTCGATAGATGCCTTCACTTGCATCTTTTGCGGGTGTTAATGTTGTTTGAAAGGTTTTATGATCTCTCTTTATGAGCAAACGAAGCGTTTCACCCGTTTTCCCTGCTTTCTGAATAAATGGGGTGAGGTCATTCATTTTCTCCATTTTTTGACCATTGATTTCAATGATCATATCCCCTGATTGAATGCCTGCGGCTTCACCTGGTGATTTTTTGCCGTCTGCTGTTGTGATTTGATGAAAACCTACAACGAGAACTCCTACAGAGTGGAGCTTGACGCCAATGGATTGTCCTCCAGGAATGACTTTTAATTCAGGGAGAACGTCAACTTTTGTTTTCTTAATAGGAAATCCTTTAAAATCATAAACAATTTCGGCTTTTCCCGCCTTTTGTCCTGTAATATCCAGCTGATTCTTTTTCTCTGAAAGGCTAAAGGCTGGTGAAGAAGCATTGGCTGACGCTTCAATCGATGTGTCAATTGAGTGCTTTTGTTTTTCAAATACAGCAACATTTGTTGGAATGCTGATGTACTCCTTCACTATGCTCATAAACCCTGTACTTATTAAAGAAACAAGGAGAATCACACCAATGGCTTTTCTCATCTTTTCGGGCATTCATTTTTCACTCTCCTCGCTCCTTACCCACACCAGAACACTCATGTTTTGGCTACATCTTTACTTTTGCCTTCTTCGAGAGGATTTATAACCGGCAGCTTTAGAAAATGATTGGATAAATTGATAAAAGAAAAAGACGATTTTATGGGTATATACGCCGGCTTTTACACAACATATAAAAAAGGCAGCTGATGATTCAGCTACCCTGTTGTTTTGACATCATTTGCTTGGTGCAATAGTTCTTTTGCGTGCTGTTTTGTCAGCTCAGTCACTTCCACACCAGCAATCATCCGGCCAATTTCACTCACTTTTTCTTCATGACTTAATGGTTTAACACTCGTCAGTGTTCTGCCCGCTTTCGAGCGTTTAGAAATGAAGAGATGTGTGTCAGCCATTGCGGCTACTTGAGGCAGGTGTGTAATGCAGAGCACTTGTGATCCAGACGCAACTTTGTAAATTTTCTCAGCAATGGCTTGTGCCACTCTGCCGCTGACGCCTGTATCAACTTCATCGAAAATAATGGATGTGACGTCTTGTTTAGCTGAGAAAATACTCTTCACAGCGAGCATGACACGTGAAATTTCTCCACCTGAGGCTACTTTCGATAAAGATTTCATCGGTTCGCCTGTATTTGTAGAAATGACAAATTGTGCTTGGTCGATTCCATTTTTCCCGAGCTGCACAGGTTTTCCGTCTAATAGCGGACAATCGGTGCTGCCAAATGGCGCATATCGAACAGAAAAAGCTGTGTCAAATGATGACTTCTCCATATACAAATCCTTGAGCTCTGTTTGAATTTGCTTTGCTAGCTTTTTGGCCCATTTTTTACGCAGTTCCGAAACGTTAAGTGCTTCCAGCAGGGCATCACGGCTCATCGCATCTAATTTATTTTTGAGCGTCTGCAGATGGCTGTCTCGATTTTGGATTTGATCTATTTCTTCTTCAATCTTCGCCGCATACTCCAAAATTTCCTCAACGGTTGTGCCGTATTTTCGTTTTAGCTGCTTCATTTCATTCAGCCTGGATTCAATAAAATCAAGACGAGCCGGATCGAATTCTAATTGATCCAGCATGCTTCGCATTTGGAAAGTTGAATCCTCTAATAAGTAGTAGGAGTTCGACACTTGTTCAGATAGCTTTTTCAAATCATCGTTGATCTCAGACACCTGATCAAGCTCGCTTGAAGACATACCAACCCAATCTAGCCCTCCTTGCTCATTACGCAAGGCGTTATATGCGTTTTGGAGTGAGGAATAGATTTTTTCGTAGTTGCTGATTTGATGACGTTCTTCCTGAAGCTTCTCATCTTCTCCCGGCTCTAATTGTGCCGCCTCAATCTCCTCTAGCTGAAATTGCAGTAAATCTAACCGGTGCACCATTTCCTGCTCATTCTCAGACAGCTGCCTTAGCTTTTGAGCCGTCTTCATATATTGATCATATGCTTCTTGATACTGCAAGAGAGCCGGTGCAATGTCTTCTGCTCCAAATTGATCGAGCAAATGCAGATGATTTTCATCTTCCATGAGCAGCTGGTTATCGTGCTGTCCATGTATATCAAGCAAAAGCCGTCCTACTTCCCGTAAAAGTGAGATGGTGACAAGCTTTCCATTAATCCGGCAAATGCTTTTCCCGCTGTTGTTAATATCACGGCGGAGGATCATCATTTCATCTGATGCGTCAATTCCCTGCTCTTCGCATAGAGCAAATACAGGGTGATCGGCTGGTACAAGAAAAAGCCCTTCCAGCTCTGCCTTTTTTTCACCGTAGCGGACAAATTCAGAGGATCCTCTTCCTCCCACGAGAAGTGAGACAGCGTCAATCATGATGGATTTTCCGGCACCTGTTTCCCCCGTTAGAACCGTGAGTCCTTTTTCAAATGAAACCGTTAACTCTTCAATGATTGCAAAGTTTTTAATGGTTAGTTCTGCTAACACTCATTTGACACCTCTTTTAGTAAACCTGATTCTTTATAGAAGCTCTAAAATTTTGCTCGAAACTGTCTCTGTATCATCTGGGGTGCGGCAAATGATTAAAATCGTATCATCCCCGCAAATCGTTCCCATAATTTCTTCCCAATCTAAATTATCCATTAAAGCACCAATCGCCTGAGCATTACCCGGCATTGTTTTCAGAACAATTAAATGACTGGCAGCATCCATTTTAATAAATGCATCCATTAGGGACCGCTTCAGCTTTGACAGCGGATTAAACCGCTGATCCGCAGGAAGACTGTATTTATATGTTCCATTGTTCGTCGGAACTTTCACTAAATGTAATTCTTTAATATCTCTAGAAACGGTCGCTTGTGTGATGTTATATCCATCGGCTTTCAAAATATCGACCAATTCATCTTGTGTTTCGATTTCTTGGCTCGCAATGATTTCTCTAATTTTAATATGCCTTTGACCTTTATTCATATTTGACCCCCCTAGGCGTTTCATTCTCAGTTTGTCTTTACGTTCTATGTTATATGATGCACAGTTCAAAAAACAAGCATTACGTGAGATACGGCCAATTCTTGTCTTTTGACCATGTAAAAAGGAATAATAGCGAGCTATTATTCCTTTTGTTTCAATGATTTCATGTGTCAGCCGGCTCAGGGCTGTTTTTCTTTTCTTTCAATACAGAATGGGCTTCCTTCACGACCTTCTCAAGTTGTGAAGCAGGAAGTGCCGCATTTTCTTCTTGATCAGGATGAAGCACTAAATGAAGCAGAAATTCAATATTTCCATCTCCACCAGTGATAGGCGAAAATGATACATCCTTTACATCATAGCCTTCTTTTGCAGCAAATTGATTCATCTCTTCTAGTACACCAAGGTGGACAGACGGCTCACGCACGATGCCTTTTTTCCCAACAAGCTCTCTGCCTGCTTCAAATTGAGGCTTGACGAGCGCAATACAGTCACCACCCGGTACAAGAATATGCTTTAAAGCCGGCAGAATGAGTTTGAGTGAGATAAAAGATACATCAATCGATGCCACTTCTGGCAATCCTTCAGTAAAATCAGCTGGAACGGAATGGCGGAAATTGGTGCGCTCCATGACGATGACCCTGTCATCCTGCCTTAATTTCCACGCAAGCTGATTGTAGCCAACGTCTACAGCATATGATTTGACTGCTCCATTTTGAAGAGCACAATCTGTAAATCCGCCTGTTGATGAGCCAATATCAATCAGCAATTTCCCTTCAACTGTCAGATCAAATTCTTTAAGCGCTTTTTCAAGCTTTAACCCGCCGCGGCTTACGTATTTGAGAGGGTTCCCCTTCACTGTAAGCGGCGTATCACGAGCAATTTTCTCGCCTGGTTTATCCAAACGGGTTTCATTTGAGTAAACGATCCCTGCCATGATGGCACGCTTTGCTTTCTCTCTTGTTTCCATTAGTCCTTGTTCGACTAATAAAACGTCAAGTCGTTCTTTCTTTGATGTCATGATCCAATTCCTTTTCTTGGTGCTGCTGGAAGCAGGGCACGTAAAGTCTCAGCAACCTGTGCTTTCGTCAGTCCAATTTCTTCAAGCAGGGCATCAACACTTCCATGCTCAATAAATTGATCTGGGATACCCATACGTTCTACTTTGATATGTGATGCTTTCTTGTCGTGTAAATATTCTAATACGCTGCTGCCAAACCCGCCTTGAAGCACAGCTTCTTCAATCGTTAAAATCGGAATCCCTTCAGAAAGAATGTCATGTAGCATCGCTTCATCAAGCGGCTTAATAAACCGAGCGTTGACGACACGAATTGATTTCCCTTCTTTTTGAAGCTCCTCAGCTGCTTGCAGCGCCATTTTAATCGTCGTTCCGAATGTTAAAATGACGGCATCCTTCCCTGGACGAAGAACCTCCCAGGACCCAATCGGAATGGTTTTCAGCTGTTCATCCATTTTCACGCCAAGACCATTTCCGCGTGGGAAACGCATGGCAATAGGACCGTCATCATACTGAATGGCTGTATTGACCATGTGCTGGCCTTCATTTTCATCCTTCGGCATCATGAGCACCATATTCGGCATATGACGCATGAAGGCAATATCAAACACACCTTGATGCGTTTCTCCATCTGCACCGACAAGACCCGCACGGTCAATTCCGATAAATACATTGAGGTTTTGGCGGCAAATATCATGCAGCACTTGATCATAAGCTCTTTGCAGGAATGTTGAATAGATCGCTAAAAATGGCTTCATATCCTGCGTCGCAAGCCCAGCTGCCATTGTGGCTGCATGCTGCTCAGCAATTCCTACATCAAACATTCGCTCTGGAAATTCCTTTGCAAAGCCTTCAAGTTTTGAGCCAACAGGCATCGCAGGCGTGATGGCCACAATTCGCTCATCTTTCCGCGCAAGCTTTCTGACTGTTTCACTGACAAGACCACTCCATGACGGTGCAGCAGCTGCTGGTTTTACAAAATCACCTGTATCAATTTTGTATGGACCTGTGCCGTGCCAAGTCCCGATTTTATCGGATTCTGCCGGCTGATAGCCTTTTCCTTTTTTCGTGATGACATGCAGCAGGACAGGACCTTTTGTTTTCTTTGCATATTCAAGGTTTTCAAAAAGATCTTCATAAGAATGTCCATCAACAGGACCTAAGTAAGTGAATCCCATTTCCTCAAAGAACATGCCAGACACTAGTAAATACTTGAGGCTGTCTTTAATACGCTCTGCTGTGGCAGCAAGCTTTCCGCCTACAGCTGGTATCCGCTTGAATAAATATTCGAGCTCGTCCTTTACCCATTGGTACTTGCCTGCTGTGCGCAGTCTGCCAAGCATGGTGTGAATTGCACCGACGTTTGGTGCAATACTCATTTCATTATCGTTTAAGATGACGATCATATCTTTCTTTTCATCACCGATATGATTCAGAGCTTCAAGCGCCATACCTCCGGTTAATGCACCGTCTCCGATAATCGGCAGGATATATTCATCTGTCCCTTTAATATCCCGCGCGGCCGCCATTCCCATCGCGCCAGATAATGAGGTTGAGCTGTGGCCTGTTTCCCAAACATCATGCTCACTTTCATTTCGTTTAGGAAAACCGCAAAGTCCTTTATATTGACGAAGTGTATCAAACTCCGCCCCTCTTCCAGTTAACAGCTTGTGAACATAAGACTGATGTCCAACATCCCAAAGTAATTTGTCTTTCGGGCTGTCAAATACTTTATGAAGGGCAACCGTGAGTTCAACGACACCCAGGTTCGGACCGATATGCCCGCCAGAGTTAGCCAAGGACTCAATTAAAAACATGCGAATGTCAGCACTAAGCTCCTCTAATTCTGCATTTGACATTCCTTTTAGAAACGTTGGATTTTTTATTGATAAAAGATCCAATCAGGATCAACTCGCTTTCAACAAAATTTCTATCTACATATATAATGCCTTATTCCTATGAAAACCAAGCGGGAATAAGAGTTGTCTCATCATGATAAACTGTTTACAGTTTACCACAATTGCTCGAAGACCCTCAAATCTAGGCTGTTTTTAATGATCTCTTGAGGCGATCAGATCACATAACTCATGCAGCAATTGCTGCTCTAATTCAAGATTTGAGACAATTTCTTTTGCACGTGTGATGTGCTCGTGCAGCTTTTCTTTTGCTCCTGAAAGCGTTAATAAAGAAGGATATGTCGACTTTTCATTCGCTGTATCAGAGCCGACCCGTTTTCCTATTTTTTCTTCGCTACCTTCGAGGTCTAAAATGTCATCACGGATTTGAAAAGCAATGCCAATATGATAGCTGAACTCTCTTAGTTTTTCGATATCGTCATCTGATGCTCCTGCCAGCATTGCACCTGCTGTGACGCTGAATGTGAGAAGCTTTCCTGTTTTCCGGGCATGAATGGATTCTAGTTCAGCAAGCGGGACTTGTTTTTGCTCTGCTTCCATGTCATCAAATTGACCGCCTACCATTCCTAGTGCACCTGCTGACCGCACAAGCTCATCTACGATTCTGAGCTTTTGGTCAGGAGAGACGCTGCTAGATAGCTGCGATGTAATCAGGCGGAAGCTTTCCGTTAAAAGTGCATCACCAGCGAGAACCGCGGTTGCTTCCCCGTATACTTTATGGTTGGTCGGCTTTCCTCTGCGAAGGTCATCATCGTCCATGCAAGGCAGGTCGTCATGTATCAATGAATACGTATGAATCATTTCTACAGCACAGCCAACCGGTATGCCATCTTCTTCGTTTTTTCCGTAAGCATGTAATAAAGCAAGAACGAGAACAGGGCGAAGTCTTTTCCCTCCAGCTTCAAGAGAGTAAAGCATCGAAGATTTTAGTTCTTCTGGAATCTTCAATTCCTGAACATATGTAAATAAATACTCTTCAATGGCCTGTTTTCGTGTTGTTAAAAAATCCTGCAAATTACTTGTCACCAGCATCTGCCTCCTTCACCGAGAAAGGAGCCAGTTCACCGTCCTCTTTTAAAATGAAATCCATCTGCTTTTCAACGTGCTGTAATTTTTCATGACAAAGCTTTGAAAGTGTCATGCCTTCTTGGAAATAATGAATGGCTTGCTCAAGTGGTACATCTCCTTCTTCGAGCTTCCCAACGATCTCCTCAAGACCTTTCATCGCTTCTTCAAATGTCATTTGTTCTTCTTTTTGTTTATTTGATTCTGTCATGATGATTGCCCCTCCTTCTCAATAACCTCACAAATCAGACGTCCATCCTTCATGGTGATAGCCAATTGATCCTTCGTATCGACTTGGTTCACACTTTTAATCAGTTCATCGTCTTTATAGGCTAAACTGTAGCCTCTTTCCATCACTTGAAGTGGATTTAATGCATTTAGTTTACCAAGAACAGATTGGAACTGCGAATGAATTGTTTTCATTTGCACATTCATGCTGCGGATGAGCTGTTCTGTTTCATTGGCATGGCGTTTTTTCGCCTGAAGCAGCTGCTCTTTTGGATGAAGCGGCTTCAGCCTGTATGTCTGGCGGTCTAGTTGACTGCGTTTTTGTTCAATTTGTCTCGTCAGCTGTTTTTGAAAACGGTCAAATACCAAATCGAATTGTTGCTCTTTTTGCTCCTGCAATCGTTTTGGAAAACGGAAGGCATATGAGGATTGCAGCGCCACAAGACGGTCTTTCGCTTGTGATGTTCGATTCTTCACGGCCCTTGTAAGCCGAATGTCGATGGATTTGATTCGTTCTATTAAATCGGCTGTGCTTGGAACAGCGAGCTCAGCTGCTCCTGTTGGTGTGGGTGCTCTCATGTCTGCAGTGAAATCACTGATCGTAAAGTCCGTTTCATGCCCAACTGCAGAAATGATTGGAATGTCTGATGCGAAGATCGCTCTTGCGACAGCTTCTTCATTAAAGGCCCAAAGTTCTTCGATCGAACCGCCTCCTCTTCCGACAATCAAGACATCACAGATCTGTTTTTCATTTGCTTCTTTGATCCGCTCTACAATTGAACGGATGGCATTTTCACCTTGGACAAGCGCCGGAAGCACAATGATTTTCGCCTGCTGATAACGCCGGTTAATCGTTGTGATGACATCTCGAACAGCCGCTCCAGTTGGGGATGTAATGACACCAACAACCTCTGGATATTCAGGAATTGTTTTTTTATAGCGCGCATCAAATAAGCCTTCACTTGCCAGCTTTTTCTTCAGCTCTTCATAAGCGAGATGAAGAGCACCAACACCATCAGGCTGCATTTCTTTTGCATATAATTGATAGTTGCCGCTTGGTTCATATACTTGAATCCCGCCGCGTACAAACACTTTCATTCCGCTTTTTGGTGAAAAAGGCAGCTTTGCTGCGGAACGCTGGAACATGACGGCTTGCATGCGTGCGTTTTCGTCTTTTAAGGTGAAGTACACATGACCTCTTGAATGAATCTTCACATTGGATAACTCACCTTTGATCCAAATATCTTCTAAATGCGGATCAACATCAAATTTTCTTTTTATGTATTTTGTAAGGGCTGTGACCGTCACAAAGGCTTTTTCACTCATGACGTATTCCTCCTCTTCAAAAACGCACATTCATCCACCGGCAGCATGCAGGTGGATGAATGGATAAAGCTTATGCTAATGTACGTTTTGCTGATTTAACCGTATTGTGTGCAAGCATGGTAATCGTCATTGGACCGACTCCGCCAGGGACTGGTGTGATATAAGAAGCTTTTTCTTTCGCTTCTTCAAAATCAACATCCCCAACAAGCTTCCCAGTATCTAAACGATTGACTCCTACATCGATGACAATTGCGCCTTCTTTGATTTGGTCAGCTTTAATAAAGTTTGCTCGACCGACGGCAACAACTAAAATGTCCGCTTTTAACGTATGTTCTGAAATATTCGCCGTTCTTGAATGGCAGTAAGTAACCGTTGCATTTTCGTTTAACAGCAATTGTCCAACTGGTTTGCCGACAATATTGCTGCGCCCTACAACAACCACTTCTTTTCCAGAAAGACTGACACCCGTTTTGTTCAGTAATTCAACAATGCCTGCTGGTGTACAAGGTAGGAATGTATCTTCTCCAAGCAGCATTTTCCCGATATTTAATGGATGGAAACCATCTACATCTTTCTCAGGTGAAATACGTTCAATGACGGCTTTTTCAGAAATATGTTTTGGCAGTGGAAGTTGAACAAGAATCCCGTGGAATTGATCGTTCGCATTGTACTGATCAATCAGCTGAAGCAATTCTTCTTCTGTTAAAGAAGCATCTAAATGATCAAGCTGAAAGTGCATGCCCATTGCTTCTGCTGCTTTTTTCTTCCCGCGTACGTAAGAAAGTGAAGCCGGATCATCACCGATTAGAATAACGGCAAGACCAGGTGTGACTCCTTTTTGTTTTAGCTCTTCTACTTCTTTTGCTAATTGTTCACGTTTTTCTTTTGCTGTTTCTTTCCCATCGATGATTGTTGCTGTCATGTCGAATCCTCCTATTGCTGCTTTAGGTCGTTTTTAATGTTCGAAAGTACACCATTTACAAATTTCGGTGCTTTATCATCGCCGAATAATTTGGCGAGTTCAATCGCTTCATTCATTGAGACACTAACTGGGATGTCTTCTTGATACACCATCTCGTACACAGACAGCCTTAAAATGGCTCTGTCTACGTTTGCAATACGATCGAGTTTCCAATTCACTAGATGCTGCGAGATCATATCATCAAGCTTGTCCTTTTGTTCAAGCACACCGAAAACCAGTTCCTCGAAAAAAGGATCTGATTCTTGTTCATCCAGCGCATGTGTAATGGCCTCTTTCGGATCAATATTGCTCACATCAATTTGAAATAATGTTTGTAGCGCCTTTTCTCTTGCAGTTCTTCTTTTCATTATTTACTCCTTTAACCACTTTATCCGCTTGTCGTTAAGCCATACAGAGATCATAACATATTTTGACCGTGGTCGCACCAAGATCCATGCGAGCTGTGACGAAAAACGAATCAATCCACGCGTCACGTTATCAATATTCGGAAATTACTCAAAAATGGGCTTTAAAAAACCAAAGAGGCAATGCCTCCTTGGTTTCACTTGAACCCTATTTTACATTTCTTGATCTACTTCAGCCTCAGGTGCTTTTGTTTCAAATTGAATGCCAACGACATGAATGTTAATTTCATTAATCGTTAAGGCAGTCATGTTCAAAAGGGTTTGACGGATATTTTCTTGTACAGCAGTGGATACCTTTGGAATGGATAGTCCAAATTCAACCACACAATACACATCGATTGTGATGCCTTCATCAGAGACATCTACTTTTACACCTTTACGGTGATTTTTCTTACCAAAGCGTTCTGCTACATCAGCAGCGAAATTGCCGCGCATTTCGGCAATGCCTTCGACTTCTGAAGCGGCGATCCCAGCAATGACTTCAATCACTTCTGGTGCAATTTGCACTTTTCCCAATTGATCCTCATCAAGGTTCATTTCAAGCAAATTGTTTTCTGACACGATCATTCACCTCCGAAAGCTGTGATTATTTCATGATTTGGTATGTTTCTAAAAACTTCGTATTAAAGTTACCGCTCACAAATGTTTCATGCTCGAGCAATCTAAGGTGGAATGGAATCGTTGTGTAGACTCCTTCAATGACGAATTCTTGAAGCGCACGTTTCATTTTCGCAATCGCTTCTTCTCTTGTCTTACCATATGTGATCACTTTTGCAATCATGCTGTCATAATATGGCGGAATCACATAGCCCGGATAAGCGGCAGAATCAACACGTACACCTAAACCGCCTGGCGGAAGATACATTTTAATTTCACCGGCTGAAGGCATGAAGTTTTTCTCTGGGTTCTCTGCATTGATGCGGCATTCGATCGCCCAGCCTTCATATACGACATCCTCTTGTGTAAGAGAAAGCTTCTCACCTGATGCAACCTTGATCTGTTCTTTGATCAAGTCTACACCTGTGACCATTTCTGTCACAGGATGCTCTACTTGAATACGAGTATTCATTTCCATGAAGTAGAACTTCTCTTCATTATAATCATAAATGAATTCGACTGTTCCAGCACCTGTGTATTCAACAGCTTCTGCTGCTTTTACAGCTGCTTCACCCATTTGCTCACGAATGTCTGCATTTAGTGCTGGTGATGGCGTTTCTTCAAGAAGCTTTTGCATTCTTCTTTGGATCGAGCAATCACGCTCTCCTAAATGAATCGTATTGCCATGCTGATCTGCAAGCACTTGGATTTCCACATGTCTAAAGTCTTCAATGAACTTTTCTAAATAGACACCAGGGTTCCCAAAGTTTTGCGCCGCTTCCTGCTGCGTGATGGTGACTCCGTTAATAAGCTCTTCTTCTGTACGAGCCACACGGATCCCTTTACCGCCTCCGCCTGCAGTTGCTTTAATAATCACAGGATACCCAATACTAGCTGCTGTTGAAACAGCATCATCAAGATCTTTTACAATTCCTTGAGAACCAGGGACGATCGGAACGCCTGCATTCTTCATTGTTTCTCGCGCGACATCTTTCGTTCCCATTTTGGAAATCGCTGACGCAGTTGGTCCAACAAAGATTACATTACATTCCTCGCAAAGCTCTGCAAAGTCTGCATTTTCTGCTAAAAAGCCGTATCCTGGATGGATGGCATCTGTCCCTGTTAATTTTGCTACGCTGACAATATTCGTGACATTTAAATAACTATCTTTAGAAGCAGTCGGTCCGATGCAATATGCTTCATCAGCCATTTGTACATGCAGCGCATCGCGATCCGCTTCAGAAAATACCGCAACAGTTTCAATTCCAAGCTCTTTACAAGCGCGGATAATTCTAACTGCGATTTCTCCTCTGTTTGCAATTAATAGCTTTTTAATCATGATCGTACTCCTTACTCTGCTTTCACTAGAAAGAGGGGTTGTCCGAATTCTACAAGCTGACCGTTTTCAGCTAATACTTCGACGATTTCACCTTTTACTTCTGCTTCGATTTCATTAAACAGTTTCATCGCTTCCACGATACATACAACAGTGTTTTCCTTCACCTTGGAACCTGTTGTCACGTATGGATCTGCTTCTGGTGAAGAGGAAGCATAAAATGTGCCAACCATTGGGGATGTGATTTTATGCAGATTTTCAGACGCAGCTGCCTCTTGTGCAGGGGCTTCGGTCTGAGCTGGAGCTTGTGCTTTAGGAGCTTGTTGAGCTGGAGCTGCTTGGACAGGAGCCACTGGTGCTTGTGCCGCAACTTGCTGAACGACTTCTTTATTTTTCTTCAGTTTGATTTTTGCACCTTCGTTTTCGTACGTAAACTCATCGATAGTAGAGTCGTCAATTAATTTAATCAGTTCATGAATTTCTTCGATTTTTAACATGGATTTGCACCCCTATGTATGGATTTATCTTTTTATTATAGGCTAGTACTAAAAGTACATACTATAACCATCTTACAGGAGGATTTCGATGAATTCAACTACTATTGTGGTGAAGCGCCTCGCGTAAGCACCTTGGAGAGGGCGTCAAGCCGCATCAAAAAACGCCCTTTTCCGCAAAGGGCGCCAGTTCATTTTTATTGATTAGTGGGCTCAAAAGTGACAGCTACGTTATCAAGACCTCTCATTTCTTTTGTGACCATATCAATAATATCGGCCGCTTGAGATTTTGATTTTTTATCAGAACGAACCGTGATGCTCACTTTATCCCCTTCAGCACTTACGAGCGCATCTTTATAGCCTTTTGTTTTGATCAATGTCTCAAGCTGACGCTCAGTTCCTTCTGCTTCACTGAGCGCTGTCATTTGATCGTATGCTTCACTTTTTTCTTGTGCTGTTGCATCGTCACTGGAGACAATTTCGTTGTATTCTTCGCGCTGCTTGCTTCGTTTATCTTCAAGCTCTAGTCTGTATGTTGTAAAAAGCTCATCGTCTGTTTGCTCTGACACAGCCTTTCCTTCTTCACCGCTTGTTTCGATATCCTCTTGTTTGCCGTTTGTTTCTTTGTCAGTGGATTTCTTATCAGCGCCTTTGTCCGTCCCTTTTTCTGTTTCAACTTTTTTCTCTTCAGTGCCTTTTGATTTCGTATCTTCTACTGTCACTGCATTTTCACCCTGTGGAGACATGATATAGTACACACTTAAGACGACAACTAAACTTAGCATCGTTAATAGCCAAACCGTTTGTTTTTTTAACATCATTCCGAATCCTCCTTGATTTTTTTAGGGGCAACAGCCACTCTATGGCTCGGTACATCAAGCACTCGTGTAACCGCTTCAATGATGGTTTTCTTTATTTGAACGTTGTCTACTCCTTGAGCAACAACGAGGACACCTCGGATTTCTGGTTTTTTCGTTTGAACAACGACTGGTGTTTCTTCATTGCCATTTTTGATGATGACGACTTCTTCTTCTTTTGTTTGATCGGTGACACTTCGCACGCCGCCTTCTTTATCTGTTTCCTCGGTCGTTGTACTTTTATTGGATTTGTTTTTTTCAAACACTTTTAAAGACGTTGCATCTACATTGACCACAATGGATACATCCTCAACGCCGATGATGGTCTCTAAAATTTCTTTCAGCTGATTTTCGTATTCTTGCTCCACGTCCTCAATTGAATTTTTTGGTTTACCTGAGGATGCCGGTTTGAATACCTCCTGCTCTTCTGAGGATGTTTTTTTAGATGCAGGAACAGCAGCTTGTTGTTTGCTTGAAGGCGGTGACAAGATCTGACTGACTAACATGAAAGATACGCCGATAATGAATACAAGCAGCAAGTAATGGTGCTTCGTTAATTTGGGTTTCCCTTCACCTTTTTCAGGCGGCTGGAAGAATGATTTCAGCTTTTGTTTCCAGTCCTTGTTATTCATGATCTGCTGCGTCACCTCCCTCAATGTTCAGCGCGATGTGCTCAGGACTCGTATTCCAAACATCAGCAAGTGTCTCTTTCACCCTCGTGATCTCTTTGCTAGAAGATCCAGCGCTTTCCTCCTTTTGCTTGGAGAGATCAATGTCCACCTTTGCCACCGTTTCTACAGCATCACCTGTGAGCGGGGAAAGAACTGCTTTAATGCGAAATTGATCCGCCTCCATATTCTGATCCAGATGCTCCTCATCAGCCAGCACTTCTACGTGTTTCATTACATAGCTCTCCTTCTCCAGTGGCTCCTTTGCGCTTTTTTCTAGTTGGACAGCCATTTGCTTTAAAATATATGCACGCTGAGAGGCTTGTATTTCTTTTTTTTCTAAATTCATCTGATTTTTTATTTCTTCTGACTGCGCTTCTTCCTTCCCTTTCATCAATTCTGAAAAAATTTGATCAGGATCTGCTCGAAATAAAGCAAAAATCGGATTGAGCATCACCACGATGAGCAGCAGGCTGACGACCATTTTTGCATACTTTTGCATGCTCGAATTGGGAAGCAGAAGATCAATAACAATCGCAAATAAGATAAAAAGAATAATACTTGTGATCCATTCCGTGAGAAAACTCAAAAGGTGTCCCCTCCTTACTTCATCATCATGGTCAGGTTACCCGCAGTGATGATGACGGTAATGCTTAAAAAGAACATGAGCGACACTACAGCAAGTGCGGCAAATATATACAGCACACTTTTTGAAATGACATCAAGACAGCTGATGATGGGTCCGCCCCCTAACGGCTGAAGGATGGCAGCAGCAAGCTTATAGATAAGGGCTAACGAAAGCACTTTAATCGCCGGGAAAGCGGCAATTGAAATCAAAATGGCGACCCCAACTAGTCCGACTGTATTTTTGAGTAAAACAGAGGCGCTGATCACGGTATCGGTCGCATCTGTAAACATTCTGCCTAGGACAGGGATGAAGTTTCCGGTAATGAATTTGGCTGTACGAAGAGCGATTCCATCCGTAACGGCCGCAGATGCACCCTGAACGGAAATGACACCGAGAAAAACGGTTAAAAAAACGGCAAGCCCGCCAATTGCCACATTTCTTAACAGCTGGGCAAGCTGGGTGACCTTGTATTGTTCGGTCAGCGTACTGATAATGCTCAATATTGCAGATAAAAAGATGAGCGGGAGAACGACATACTGAATGAAAACACCGCTCGTGTTCATTAAAAATATAATAACGGGATGAAAGAATCCGGCTGAGACAAGCCCGCCTGATGAAGCAATAAGCGCTAGTAAAAGAGGAATAAGAGCAAGAATAAAACTGGTCATCGTTTGAATGGCTTCTGTAGCATAGGAAATCGCCACATGAAAGCTGTTAAGTGCAATAATAATCAGCACCATATAAACAAGAGCATATGCGACTTTGCTGACGGTGCTTTGTTCAAAGGCATTTTGTAAAAGCTGCAAAAGCGAACAAAAGATGGTGAGTAAAATCAGAGTACCTAGAAGCTTTCCGTTTGCAATGACCTCGTGAAACAGATAATGTACAAAGGCTTTCAGCCATGTTTGGGGAGACAGCTCTTTATCGCCGTCAATCATTTCCTTCACTGTGCCCTTTTGGCTTTCTGGCAAAAAGCCGCCATACTCGTCCAAAATGGTTTCCCAAAAGTCACTGATGGAATGAAGCTCAAGTGCATCAGCCTGTCCATTCGCCACTTCCTGTGCTGCTGGCTGTTTATTAGATAAAGGTTCTTTTTCTTCTGCCCCTGCATGCGGAGCAATCACCCAAAAGAAAAGCATCAATCCCATTACAGCGGTCACCCGTTTCATTATCATCACCTCTTTTCATTTACGTCATGGACGGGATCATTCCTAAGATCGTCTCAATGATGACTGTTAAAATCGGGACTGCCATCACCAAGATGAGAATCTTGCCGCCTAGCTCTATTTTGGATGCAATGGCGCCTTGTCCAGCATCCTTCGTCAGCTGAGCGCCAAATTCCGCAATATAGGCAATGCCAATGATCTTCAATATGGTTTCAACATACTTCATATTGACGCCGGCACTTGCTGCAATTTTTTCAATCATCGAGATAATGGCATAGATTTGATCAATTAAATAAAGAAAAATGACACATCCGGTAAAAACAACAAGCATAAAGGCGAAGGTTGGCTTTTGTTCTTTGACGATTAATGCTAAAAAAGTAGCGATTAAACCAAGTCCAACAATTTGTATGATTTCGATTTGTAAGCCCTCCCCTATCCTTGAAATAGAAATACGGCTTTAATCTTTTTAAACAAATCGTCTACAATGGTTGCCACCATAAACAAAATGTAGATAAACCCAAGCAGCGTCACCCACTGAGCGTACTCTTTCTTCCCCATTTGGTCTAAAATCGTATGGAGAAAGGCCACGACGATGCCTACTCCGGCAATTTGAAAAATGACGTTTACATCAACGCCCATGCTCTCGACTCCCTTCCTCTCACATCAATAAAAGAATCAGTAGTAATCCGCTTAAAAATCCGAGGCTTCTGACCATTTTTTCATTTTTCGCTTGGGCGATTTCAGCTTCTTTCTCCTCTGATTCCAAATGGCCTAAAGCAAGCTTGATATACTTTTGCTGAGAAGTGACATCATGCTGGCCAAGTGTTTCTCCAAAGTGTTTCAACGCCTCATATTCGCCTTTTTTCAATACGGTTTTTTTCCAAACATCTTCAAGACTTTCGTTCCATGCATGGCGTGCAGAAAAGGTCCCCACTTTCAGCTTTTCTGCAAATTGTTCAAACAGCTGATTCACAGGTGGACCTACCTGCGCTGCAATTTGCTCTGCCGCCCGTGCTAAAGGGGTTTGACCATACATAATTTCAGCTTCAAGAGACTGGAGAGCAAACCGCAGCTGCCGAATTTGTTTAGGTCTGTCGCTATATCGTTTGGCAAACTCGAAGCCTCCCCAAGTCGTGGCCGCGACAATGAAAATAGCGCCAATGAGCTTTAACATACGTCCACTCCCCGCCCCCATTTCATCTCTTGGCCGTCCCCGCCGTACATTCGCCCGATCGTGCCAGGCCCATTGTTTCGATTTAATTCAACATATCGTTCAAACACACGAAGCTCCCATAACGGTTTAAAAGAAGGCCGTTTATATACATCTTCAAGTGAATATCCATGAGCTGAGACGATGATGTTGACTCCGGCATGAATCGCTTCTAAAAGTGCCTCTACATCCTCACTTTTTCCGATTTCATCGACAATCATGACCTCTGGGCTCATAGACCGAATCATCATCATCAATCCTTCAGCCTTTGGACACGCATCGAGTACATCAATCCGGTGGCCAAAATGGTGCTGCGGCACTCCTCTAATACATCCGGCGATTTCAGAACGCTCATCAATAATGCCTGTTTTTCTAGGAGGAATGGTTTTTGTGCCTGTACTAGCAAGACGTGCTATATCCCGGAGCAATGTGGTTTTCCCCGTTTGCGGGGGGCCGATGATGAGTGTATTGTGCCAGTGCTCTTCATATAAATAAGGAAGAAAAGGAAGCGCAATCCCGATTTTTTCTTTGGCAATGCGGATATTAAATGAAGAGATATCTCTTAACCCTTTGACAAATCCGTTTTCAACGATCACCTTTCCAGCAAGTCCTACCCGGTGTCCGCCAGATATCGTGATATAGCCCTGTTTTAGCTCTTCCTCAAGTGTGTACATGCTGTAATTGCTCAGCCTGCCTAATAGCTGAGACGCATCTTCCCAGGTGGTGTGATAAGAAAGGAAACGTGGTTTTCCTCCCTGCATTAATTCAATAGGACGATCCGTGCGAATGCGGATTTCTTCTATTTGCGCCCATTCTGCCTCTTTCAGCAGCCTGAGTTCTTGTCCAATCGAGTGCGGGAGAATATCCAACAAACTCCGCAACGAATTCCCCTCCTTTTTTTCTTCTCTAAAATGTATGATGTGAGCCGTTAATTATGCCAAGCCGTTTCACTTATAGATCCCAACAAGAATAAACACGACACCAATGAAAATGAACACGAGCTTTGCATAGGATAGCTGCCCGGCAATTTGATAGATTCCAATCGTCATCGTGATAATAAAAATGAGCGGCCCGATGATTGCCAATATACTATTGATGACTACCGCTTTCCGTACATCATTGGTGATTAAAATAAGGATGGCTGCCGTCAGTTCAATGGCGGCGGATAAGAATCTCATGCCTGCCATTGCAGCGACTGACGGGTGTAGACCTGGGAGAAATTGTTTCATATAGAACCTCCAGCTTTTTTTACACTATATGCTTGACCAGCTGGAAGTAGTCTTGTTTTTCAGGAAGGAAGAGAGATGAATGAGAGAATTGAGAGAAGGCCTGCCTTGAGGAATCATTTTTCCAATAAAAAAAGACTGTAAACACGAGGTTTACAGTCTTTTTTCGTTCATTACGCTCTTGAAACGTATGAGCCGTCAGATGTATTAATCACTAGTTTATCTCCTTGGTTCACAAAGAAAGGAACGTTGACGATTAAACCAGTTTCAGTTTTTGCAGGTTTTGAGCCGCCTGATGTTGTGTCACCTTTAATACCAGGCTCTGTTTCTACTACTTCTAGTTCTACTGTGTTTGGAAGTTCTACTCCAAGTGTTTCATCACCGTACATCACGATTTGAACAGACATATTTTCAAGCAAATATTTCAGCTCATCTTTAATTTGTGCTTCACTTAGTTCAAGCTGCTCATAAGAACTTGTATCCATGAAAACATGCTGATCGCCATTTGCATACAAGTATTGCATTGTTTTTGTTTCGATTTGTGCTTTCGCTACTTTTTCGCCTGCGCGGAATGTTTTTTCTTGAATGGCACCAGTACGCAGGTTACGCAGTTTCGAACGAACAAACGCTGCGCCTTTCCCTGGTTTTACGTGCTGAAAATCCACTACTCGCCAAATACCGCCGTCCACTTCAATTGTCAGGCCAGTACGAAAATCGTTTACTGAAATCATTTTGTCATCCTCCTACATTTCACCATCATAATATGATAAGTTCTTTCGGTGAGTGGGTCAATCGTTTATTGCCGTCAGCTGTCAGGACAATATCATCCTCAATTCTCACGCCGCCGACATCTGGCAAGTAAATCCCCGGCTCAACTGTGACGACCATTCCCTCTTCTAAGACGACCTCTGATCGTGAGGAAAGGCCTGGCGCTTCATGTACTTCCATACCTAGCCCGTGCCCGGTTGAATGCCCGAAGTATTGACCATAGCCATACTTTTCAATGATGTCTCGTGTGATGCGATCAGCTTCTTTTCCTGTTAAGCCTGGCTTGATTCTATCCACACCAGCGTTTTCTGCTTCTAATACGATATGATAAATTTCCTTTAGCTTGTCGCTTGGTGTTCCGACAGCAATCGTTCTTGTCATATCAGAACAATAGCCTTTATAGTAAGCACCAAAATCGAGTGTCACTAAATCACCAGATTCAATCACCTTTTCACTCGCTCTTCCGTGAGGCAGGCTTGAACGAACACCTGAGGCAACTATCATATCGAATGAAGATCCTTCAGCACCTTCTTTTCTCATGAAAAATTCAAGCTCGTTCATGACAGCAATTTCCGTCAGGCCCGGCTTGATGTAAGTGAGAATATGATCAAAGGCGTGATCTGCAATCTTCGCAGCTTCCTCTAATATCTTAATCTCTTCACTAGACTTAATCAAGCGCAACTTTTCAACTGATTCAGAGACTGGAACAAGCTCTATACCGCCTGCTTTGGCTGCGTACTGCTGATACGTGGCAAATGTCATATGGTTTTGTTCGAACCCAAGGCGTTTCACTCCAAATTCCTTTGCCGTTTGAGCAGCCGTTTCCACAATGTTTCCTTTATGTTCAATGATGTCATAGCCTTTGACTTGATCCTTCGCTTGCTCTGTATAGCGGAAGTCCGTGATAAAAGCTGCTCGGTCCTTTGATACGACAGCAAGACCGGCTGATCCGGTAAAGCTGGTCATATACTGTAAATTAAAACTGCTCGTAATGACAAGGCCATCGATCTCTAATTCACTTAAAAGTGCTCTTAGTTTTTCAAGTTTCATGATACTGATCCCCCTTCACTGACTAAATAACGAATCGCCAATTTATACCCTTCTAAGCCAAGCCCAACGATTTGTCCTTGGCATACTGGAGCAAGTACAGAATGATGGCGGAATTCCTCTCTCTTATGAACATTTGTGATATGTACTTCAATGACTGATAAAGAAATACTTGCAATGGCATCTCTCAGCGCATAGCTGTAGTGGGTAAATGCACCCGGGTTAAACACGACACCATCGTATTGATCTTCTGCTTCATGGAGCGCATCAATCAAATCCCCTTCGTGATTTGATTGAAAGAACGTTAATTGGATGTTTGCTCGTTCTGCGAACTGGAACAAATCCGTCTCTAAATCTGTCAGCGTCTTACTTCCATAAACAGCAGGCTCTCTTTTGCCAAGCCTATTTAAATTGGGTCCATTCAGTACAAGAAAATGAGGCATATGACCACTCCTTCACCCTAATTCAATCTATATCGAGATCTGTTTCTTTTTCCTTAGAAACCTTTCGTTTCCAAAAATATTTTATCATATGAATAGGTGATTTACACTTTATTCTGTCTTTTTCCCGAGTGCCCTCGCAAGCTTTTGACTCGTCAATTCATTATATTCAAACGAAATGCTGTACCCGACAAACATGCCATATAAAATATATAGGCAAAATGTCGTGACAATGGTGCTTTGCTGCAACTCTTGTACTTGCTTTACATCTGGGAAAATGGGATTAAATACATAAAAAACGAGCAGCCATAAAAGCCCGCCATATACTAAACCCACCCAAAAGCCTTTGATCCTTTTTAAAAGCCCATAATAAATAAAGGCGGCTCCAATCGATAAAATTCCTAACAGCACAATACTGATAAAAGTACCAAGTCCTCCCTTTTTCCATTCTCCAAGTACAAATGGCTGAAGCAGCATATTGGGACTCACCTCTGAAAAATGAAACACATGGGTCAGAAACCCGATAAAGCCCCAAAAAACACCGCCGACGAAGCCTGTAGCAGCCGCTCTTGCCACAAGTGATGTCGTTTGCACGGACTGATTTTTTTCTTCTTGGTTTTTCTTTTCATCACGTTTCATTTGTGAACACCTCCAGCAAGTAGTATGTCCAAAATGTCATGAAAAAAAAAGGATTTCCATGCGTGAGTGTAAAATTTTTAAAACAGGGTATACTGGCTAAAAAGAGGTAGATAGAATTCTAGTAGATAATCGACCTGTGAGCTAGTGATTTCCCCTCATTTCCTGTACAATAAAGGTATAAGGAAATGCATGTAAATTACAGGAAACAGGCAGGTTGATGAAATATGTCCAATCAAACAAAACCTCCAGCTTATGGAGGGCAGGCAGTTGTCGAAGGTGTCATGTTCGGTGGTAAGAAGAACTATGTGACAGCGATTCGGCGAAAGGACCAGTCCATTGAGTTTTTGAAGCTTCCCCGGACCTCCAATAAACGAACCGCCTTTCTCAAGAAAATCCCCTTTGTCAGGGGTGTTGCTGCACTTGTTGAAGCAAGCGCAAACGGCAGTAAGCACTTAAACTTCTCCAGTGAGCGATATGACTTAGATCCTTCTGAAGATCATACTCTTGAAAAAGAACAAAAAGGCTCGAAATTATCCATGATCTTCGGCATTGCTGTGATCGGAGTTCTCTCTCTACTCTTTAGTAAATTTGTCTTTACCCTGGTACCTGTCTTTTTAGCAGAGCTTGTGCGCCCCATCTTTTCAGGGAATTTCGCACAAATCGCAGTGGAAACATTCTTCAAATTGGTCCTTTTATTAGGCTATATTTACTTTATTTCCATGACCCCTTTAATTAAAAGAGTATTTCAATATCATGGGGCAGAACATAAAGTCATAAACTGCTATGAACAGAACCTTGACATCACAGTGGAAAATGTCCAAAAGCAGTCCCGCCTGCATTATCGATGCGGCAGCAGCTTTATTTTATTCACTGTCATTGTCGGGATGTTCGTCTATTTACTCGTACCGACAGATCCTTTATGGGTGAGAGTTCTGAACCGCTTGGCACTTATTCCGGTTGTTCTCGGCATTTCATTTGAAGTGCTTCAGCTCACGAACAAACTCCGAGAAGTGCCTGTGCTTAAAGCGCTTGGCTATCCTGGCCTTTGGCTGCAATTGCTCACAACAAAAGAACCTTCTGACGATCAAGTCGAGGTAGCCATTGCAAGTTTTAATGAACTTCTTCGTTTAGAGGAAGCGTCACTGAAACAAGCGTCAGATTCTGCTCATCAAGTGATCTAACTTATAAATCCGGTAAATTCCTTCGGAGGTGGACAGTTATGAATCGCCGAGTACATCCTGCTTTTACCATTATTTTCGCTTTAGGTGTTTTGGGGTTTGTGTACTTACTCACAACGAACCCAGGCAGACTTTTTACCATGCTGCTGTCTGTTGTGATCGTTGGAGCGGCTCTATTTTTCCTATTTAGATGGCTGATGAATCGAAGAACTGGAACAGAGGGAAATCTTTATCGTAAAGCAGTCAAACAATCAAAACGTCGCTACCAGCAGCCTAAACCAAAAACGAAAAGCCAGATGAAAAATCGGGTCACTCATCTGCGAAGCGTGCCGACTGACCACAAGTCTAAGCCCGTCCTTCTCAAAAAGAAAAGCCAAACACATTTGACTGTGATTGAAGGCAAGAAAAACAAAAAGAAGAATCGCGCCTTATTTTAAAATGTCCAGCTTTTTAAAAATTGCTCGGCCTTCTGTCTGCCTAGATCGACGAGCGCCTTTTTCTTTTCTGTCATGAGTTGAAAATCAGTGGCAATGACGTGTTCTACAGGAATAAAAATAATATGACGTTCGTGTTTTGTGGCGATATGTCTTTCGTCATGAGCACCACGCATCGTTTCAAAAAGAGCGCCAAACAGTTCAAACGCATTGCGGATGGAGTGTTGAGGGCGTTCTTTTTCGTTTGGCGTTAATGTAACACCGACGAACGGTCTTTTTTTCTCTTCAGCAAACAGCCAAATTGGAAAATTGCTCAGCACTCCTCCATCTACAATGGTACAAATGCCTTTTGATGACTTCAGTTTGACAGGTTCGAAAAAATACGGCAGGCTGCAGCTCATTCGAATGGCCCTCGCCACGGAAAACCGCTCTGGATTTAAGCCATATGAAGGAAGGTCGTCTGGCAGAACAAGGATTTTTCCATTCGTTAAATCGGACGCAACGATTTTCAGTGAATCTTTTTTGAGGTCTCCAAACACGGTGACCCCCTTTCGTTTTAGCACATCGGTCAGCCATTTTTCCAGACGGTCTCCTTTATAAAGACCGAGACGCCAGTAAATGGATACCCACCTGAGCATTTTAAACGGGATGAATTGACATCTCCTATCAAGCAATTGATGCTCATCCATTTCATCTAAAAGCGTTCGAATTTCCTGGCTTGTAAAACCTGCTGCGATGAGTGAAGCAATGATTGCTCCAGCACTTGTACCAGCAAGACGGACAAATTGAAATCCTCTCGCTTCAAGCGCTTCATAGGCACCTGCAAGCGCTGCCCCCTTAATGCCTCCACCTGAGAACACACCATCTATCTTCATCAAGGAGCCCCCTTTGATTTCACGCTAATAATAGTGTAGGGGCTTTTGCTTTCAATTAGAACTTTAATCAAAAAGGACACCCATGCTGAGGGTGTCCTTTTTGATTAAGATTCTTGATTTGTTTGTTCGTTTTTCTTTTGAATCGCTTTCAGCTGAACAGATCGCTCATCGTTTTCTTCAAAAAATTGAACGAGATCGCCGATGCGGTCAATACTGTTCCAGCTGAGATGATGTTCAATGCCTTCTACATCATCATAAATTTTCTCTTCATCTACACCAATGATTCTTAAAAATTGCTCTAGCAGTTCATGTCTGTATACGAGACGTTTTCCAATTTTTTTGCCCTTCGGGGTTAAAATTAGACCACGATACTTCTCATAAATGAGGTATTCATCTTTATCTAGCTTCTGAACCATTTTTGTTACAGAGGAGGGATGGACAGCGAGTGCTTCTGCAATATCAGAGACTCTGGCATATCCTTTATCTTCTATCAGCATATAAATTTGTTCAATGTAATCTTCCATACTAGGTGTAGTCATAAAACCCCTCCATAATGCACCTTTACTTAATAATCAACCCAATTCTACACCATCGTTCATTAAAAAACAAGGAGTGTCCTTCGGCTTAACGCTTGTAATTCCAATCATCTGAGGCATATTTCGTTTTTGCGAGATGATGGACAAACGCTAATTCTTCATCTGTCAGCTCATAAGGTTCAAGCTCAATATTTAATCCTTTTTCAAACCCTCTTTTAAACGCAGCACGCGCATCGTCTATTGTACATGTTCGGTCTGAGATTTCATTGATGGCAACCGCTTTGTTTTTAAAGCTTCGCTGCATCCGCTCTCTCACCCGGTCGTTTGGATAAAGGAACAAATCGAACAATTTGTCCTCATCAAGGTCAATTAAAATAGATCCATGCTGGAGAATGACACCTTTTTGTCTCGTCTGAGCACTGCCCGCTACCTTTCTGCCTTCTACAACAAGCTCGTACCAAGAAGGGGCATCAAAGCATACAGATGATCTTGGGTTCTTTAAGCTTTCCTTTTCTTTATCTGTACGAGGAATGGCAAAATACGCATCGAGTCCCAGCTCTTTAAAGCCCTCTAAAATGCCTTCTGAAATAACGCGGTACGCCTCTGTCACCGTCGCTGGCATTTCTGGATGTTCCTCTGACACAATCACGCTGTAGGTCAGCTCCTGGTCATGAAGTACTCCCCGTCCTCCGGTTGGTCTGCGGACAAATCCAAGACCATATCGCTTGACGGCTTCTAGGTTGATTTCTTTTTCAACGTTCTGAAAATACCCAACAGATAATGTCGCCGGATTCCATCCATAAAAGCGGATAACAGGCGGAATGAGCTTCTCGCTATGCCAATAAAGCAAGGCTTCGTCCATTGCCATGTTAAAGGCAGGGTCTTGGTTTCCTGAATCAATGAAACACCATTTCTCTTTTTGCATATAAAATCCCTTCTCTTTTACGTAGTCAATGTTAGATGATGGTGGTGACCACCGGTTTTCTCTCTTCATCAGTCTATCAAATAGGGACGGAATTGAAAATAATTCTTACCATTTATGATGACAAGTTTCTTATGCTTTACTATAATAGTATTTGTCTAAAACGTACCATCAGACAGGCTACTGTGCTGATGCTCAAGAAGGAGTCGAGTTGTATTGTCAATATTCAACTATATCGTCCTCGCACTTTGTGGACTTTTCGTTCTTTATTCCATCGGCAGCTACATTTATCAGCAGCGCATTATGAAAACGCTGACGGAAGAAGAATTTATTAAAGGTTACCGCAAAGCCCAGCTCATTGATGTGAGAGAGCCAAATGAGTTTGAAGGCGGACATATTTTAGGGGCAAGAAATATCCCCCTTTCCCAACTAAAGCAGCGCAAAAATGAAATACGTCCTGACAAGCCTGTTTATCTCTATTGTCAAAATAATTTTAGAAGCGGAAAAGCAGCCCAAACTTTACGTAAAAACGGCTGCCGTGAGATTTATAATTTAAAAGGCGGCTTTAAAAAATGGGGCGGCCGCATTAAAACGAAGAACTAACTAAAAAGACTCTGGGAGCATGATTCCCCCTGAGTCTTTTTTCTTTATTTTCTTTCAAAAACGAGAACTGGATTCCGTGCGGCCTTTGTTTCATCCATACGTTTGACAACCGTTGTATGCGGCGCTTCCTGCACCACTTCAGGATTCTCTTCTGCTTCTTTCGCTATCTGAATCATTGCTTCGATGAATGCATCAAGTGTTTCTTTTGATTCTGTTTCAGTCGGTTCAATCATGATACATTCCTCTACAT
The DNA here is from genome assembly GCF_038629965.1 of Bacillus sp. FSL L8-0654. NCBI lineage: Bacteria > Bacillati > Bacillota > Bacilli > Caryophanales > Bacillaceae > Bacillus > Bacillus sp. FSL L8-0654. The sequence continues at coordinate 2,200,081 of NZ_CP152026.1, forward strand.
TGAGCGGGAAGTAGATCGTTGGCGGATGGTAGCCGAAATCAAGTAATCGTTTGGCAATATCCAGTGTCCGCACACCTAATTTTTTCTGACGTTTACCTGAAAGGACAAATTCATGCTTACAGTGACGATCAAACGGCAAATCATAATGAGCACTTAAGCGGCGCATCATATAGTTCGCATTTAACACGGCATTATCGGTTACAGCCTTTAAGCCGTCTGGCCCCATAGAGCGGATGTACGCATAAGCTCTGACGTTAATGCCAAAGTTGCCATAGAATGGCTTCACGCGCCCAATTGATTCTGGACGGTCATGATCAAAGTAAAAACGGCCTTCCTTCTTCACAAGCAACGGCTTTGGCAAATAAGGAATTAATTCCTTTTTAACGCCAACAGGACCTGAGCCAGGACCTCCGCCTCCGTGCGGGCCTGTAAAGGTTTTGTGAAGATTTAAGTGGACAACGTCAAATCCCATATCTCCTGGTCTTGCTCTGCTTAAAACAGCGTTCAAGTTGGCTCCGTCATAATAAAGCTTACCGCCAGCTTCATGAACGATTTCAGCCATTTCTAAAATATTTTCTTCAAAGAGGCCTAGTGTATTCGGGTTTGTAAGCATTAAAGCAGCTGTTTCTTCATTAACAACGCGGCGTAAATCTTCTAAATCAACAAGCCCGTTTTCGTCAGATGCGACGGTAATGGTTTCAAATCCAGCGACTGTCGCAGATGCCGGGTTCGTTCCATGAGCAGAATCAGGCACAATGACTTTTGTACGCTGATGATCTCCCCTTGCTTCATGATACGCACGGATCATCATGAGTCCCGTCCACTCGCCATGTGCTCCTGCCGCCGGCTGTAATGTCACAGCGTCCATTCCCGTAATTTCTTCAAGATGTTCACCTAGATCGTATAGTAATTCTAATGCACCTTGCACAGTGTCTGCCTCTTGTAGCGGATGAACCTGCGAGAACCCTGCAAGGCGTGCAACCTTTTCATTAATCTTTGGATTATATTTCATCGTGCATGAGCCAAGAGGATAAAATCCGGAATCAACCCCATGATTGCGTCTTGATAATGCTGTATAATGACGCATAATATCAAGCTCAGATACTTCAGGAAGCTCAGCATCCTCATCCCGGATGTACGTCTCATCAAATAAAGACGGGATCTCCTGTTCACGTACATCTAAATCAGGCAGGCTGTACCCTATTCTTCCTTCTTTAGATAATTCAAAAATAAGCGGCTGATCTTGTTTATTCATGGCGATCCCCCAATTCCTTGATAAACGTATCAATTTCTTCTTTTGTTCTAAGCTCTGTCACGGCTACAAGCATGTGCTGCTGAAGCTCTGGGTAGTCTAGCCCCAAGTCGTAGCCGCCGATGATTCCTTTTTCAAGCAATCGTTTATTGGCTTCTTTCACAGGCTCCTGTAACTTGATCACAAATTCATTAAAATGAGCCCCTTCTACATCCGCCTGCAGTCCATATTTTTCTGCCTGTTTTTTGGCATAGTGGGCTTTTTGCACGTTTTGATAGGCGATATCTTTTATGCCTGTTTTCCCTAGTGCCGTCATGGCAACAGAAGCAGCTAATGCATTTAATGCTTGGTTTGAGCAAATATTTGACGTCGCTTTATCTCTTCGAATGTGCTGCTCACGCGCTTGAAGGGTCAGAACAAATCCACGAACACCATTTTCATCTTCTGTCTGCCCGACTAAACGACCTGGCACTTTTCTCATCAACTTTTTCGTCACAGCAAAATATCCGCAGTGAGGTCCGCCAAATGCAGCCGGGATGCCGAACGGCTGCGCATCACCAACGACAATATCTGCCCCGAGTTTTCCAGGCGGCGTCAATAGTCCGAGTGCGAGGGGATTGCTAGAGACAATGAATAGGCTTTTTCCTTTATGTGCAATGGGTTCAATGTCTTTTAACGGCTCGACTACACCAAAAAAGTTTGGATATTGCACGAGAACTGCTGCTGTATCATCGCAGACCGCTTTTTCCAATGCAGCTAGATCTGTCTGCCCTTTTTTCGCAGGCACTTCAACAACTTCAATGTTTTGTCCTTTGGCGTATGTTTTCAGAACCGCTCTTGATTCTGGGTGAACTGTTTCAGAAACAACCACTTTTTTCTTCTTTGAGTGTCCCGCAGCGAGCATTGCCGCTTCAGCCAGTGCCGTCCCGCCATCATACATCGAGGAGTTGGCAAGATCCATACCAGTCAGCTCAGCAATCATTGTTTGAAATTCAAAGATCGCTTGCAATTCACCTTGCGAAATCTCCGGCTGATAAGGTGTATACGCTGTATAAAATTCAGAGCGTGAGATCACATGATCGACAATGACAGGCTGGTAATGATCATATACACCTGCACCAAGAAACGATGCATAGGAAACTGTATCCTTATTCTTTGCAGCTAGTCGGGATAATTCCCTGACAAGCGCTGTTTCAGATGCGGCTTCTTTGATGTTGTATGCTCCTTTGAATCTAACTTTCTCTGGGATATCTGAAAAAAGCTCATCAATCGACTGAACGCCGATGACATCCAGCATTTCTTTTTGATCTTGCTCTGTTTGCGGCAAATACCTGTGCTTCATCCTCTATTCCCCCTCGTTATTTGGCTCTTTTATAAAATGGTGTTGCGACGATTTTGGCTTTTAGACGTTTTTTGCGAACTTGTACTTCCACCTCTGATCCAAGCTCCGCCTCTGAGGTTTCGATCAAAGCAAGCCCGACATTTTTCTTTAATGTTGGGGATTGAGTGCCCGTTGTGACAATCCCAACCTGCTTTTCTCCTGAAAAGACTGGATAATCTGTACGCGGAATCCCTTTATCAATCATTTCAATGCCGACAAGCTTTCGCTTCAGTCCCTCTTCTTTTTGTTTTTTAAGTGCAGCTTTTCCGATAAAATCAGCTTCTTTATCCGTTTTGACAGCAAAACCAATGCCGCCTTCTAATGGAGAGATATCCTTTGTCAGCTCCTGGCCATAAAGCGGAAGTCTTGCTTCAAATCTCAAGGTGTCACGTGCACCGAGTCCGCATGGAATGAGTCCTTTTGGCTGCCCCGCTTCTAATAAAGCTGACCAAAGGTGAACCGCATCTTCTGACTGGCAGTAGATTTCAAAGCCATCTTCCCCTGTGTAGCCTGTTCTGGAAACGAGCACTTCTTTATTTGCGACCTCAGCTTTTGATAAAAACGTAAATGGTTTAAGCGATGTCACCTCTTCACCCGCCACCTCTTTGATGATGTCAGCTGCAAGAGGTCCTTGAAGCGCTAGCAAGGCGGTTTGATCAGACATATTTTTGATCAATACATCATCCTTCTCTTGGTGCTTCAAAAGCCAATCCACGTCTTTATCGATATTTGATGCATTGATGACAAGCAAATAGTGATTCTTTTCTTTTTGGTAGACGAGCAGGTCATCTACCGTTCCGCCATCTTCATAACACATGGCTGTATATAGTGCCTTACCGTCTGTCAGCTTAGACACATCATTGGTTAATAACCTTTGTAAAAATGGAAGGGCATCTTGACCTTTGACGTCCACCTCACCCATGTGAGACACATCAAAAAGCCCTGCTTTTGTTCGAACAGCTTCATGTTCTTCTTTAATGGAAGAAAATTGGACAGGTAATTCCCAGCCCCCGAAGTCAATGGTTTTTGCGCCAAACGTTTCATACGCATGAAAAAGCGGTGTTCGTTTCAACATCAATTGTTTCCCCCTTTTTTCTTACAGTGCAAATGCAAGCTGAATTTTCAGAAAAAAATCACAGCAAAAAAGGACAGAGCGCTCCCTTTTATCAAAAAGAAGTCTCTGTCCTTGCACCTGAAAGTTTACAGCACAATATCCTTGTGCGTTTTCCCCTTTGGTGGTTTGCTAAAACCCTTAAGCAAACACTCTCCAGAGTTGCGTCCGGTAAGAGTACTTTTGCCTGAGAGATTCACTGAATCATTCAGCTTGCTCCTTCGGCGCCTGCCAGTGCAAAATAACCGCCAAGTCTCTCCCCATACCATCATCCGCTCATATTTTTCACATTTATTGGACATACTATCAAAATGGGTGACTTATTTTCTAGATCACTTATCAACATCCTACCATTAGAAATGGATGAAGAGCAACAGAAAAATCATTAACATTTTTAAAACAACCTTTCGATATCGTTCGCTTTTATTCATATATCTAGTCTTTTAGAGACCTCTTAAAAAATGAAGCGTTTAAAAACAGAACAATTTTATCAGACCCTACTAGAAAGAAAGGCAGGCGACCACATTGAATATTCAAACGATTTTTGATCAGGAATGGGCAAATGAATTTCAGCAGCGGCTTTCAGCAGACGGCCCCTGGGCGAACTGGGATATGTATCGTTTAGCGACGCAGGTTCAAAAAGTCACAGCCATTGATTCATTCGAGGGGCTGCAAGCTCCCGCGCACCTGCCTGCATTCACACCTTTAAAGCACCAGCTCGAAGTAGCCAGAAGAGTCGTAGAAGAAATGAATGGGAAAGCCATTCTAGCAGATGAAGTGGGACTTGGAAAAACCGTAGAAGCAGGACTCATTATCAAAGAATACATGATTCGTGGACTTGCCAAAAAGATTCTCATTCTCGTCCCCGCCTCCCTTGTGTCTCAGTGGGTACAGGAGCTGCGGACGAAATTTTATATTGATGCTGTTGAACAAAAAAAGAGCTATGTGTGGGAGCAGTGTGACGTTGTCGTTTCCTCCATTGACACCGCCAAAAGACAGCCGCATCGAGACACAATTTTATCGATTGCCTACGATATGGTCATTATCGATGAAGCACACAAACTGAAAAACAATAAAACGAAAAACTATGAATTTGTGAGAAACCTGAATAAGAAGTTCTGCCTGCTGCTGACAGCGACACCTATTCAAAACCGGATCGGAGAAATATTTAATCTCGTTTCCCTTCTGAAGCCAGGCCACCTAGGAAATGAACATCAATTTAAAGATCTCTTTGCCAAAAAGGACTTGCAGCTTGAAGACCATGACCGATTAAAACAGCTCGTCAATAAAGTGATGATTCGAAACCGAAGACAAGACACAGGCATCGAGTGGACAAAACGGCATGTCAAAACGATTTCCATTGATTTCTCTCCGACAGAACAAGCATTGTATGATGAAATCTGCAAGCTGAAAGAGAATCCGTCTTATACAAAGCATATGTTTTCCATTATGACCTTGGAACGAGAATGCTGCTCAAGCCGTGAAGCAGTTTATATGACGATTAAAAAAATGCAGGAAGAAGAAAAGCATATTCTCGGATCTTCTGCTATAACGCAAATCATGGAGAAAATCAATCAAGTGGAGCAAAACTCAAAGGCGCTTGAAGTGGTCAAACTCATTCAGCAGTTAAATGAGAAGGTCATTATTTTCACCGAATACCGCGCCACACAAATTTATTTACAATGGTTTCTACAGCAAAATGGCATCAGCTCTGTGCCATTTCGGGGCGGCTTTAAGCGGGGCAAAAAAGATTGGATGAAAGATTTATTCAGAGAACGGGCGCAAGTGTTAATTGCGACAGAAGCTGGCGGCGAAGGGATCAACCTTCAGTTTTGTAACCAAATCATCAACTACGACCTCCCGTGGAACCCGATGCGTTTAGAACAGAGAATTGGACGTATCCACCGCCTTGGCCAAGAGCGGGATGTGCACATTTACAATATGTCAACAAACGGAACAGTTGAAGAGCATATTTTAAAGCTTTTATATGAGAAAATTCAGCTGTTTGAAAACGTCATAGGCGATTTAGATGATATTTTAACGAGAATTGATATTGAAGATGTCGAAACAAAGTTGCATCAAATCCTCTTCCAGCATGAATCAGGCGGAGACATGAAAAAGAAATTAACCCAGTTTGCTTCTTATTTAACTGAAGCACAAACACCACTTTTAGAAAAAAGACAGCAGGGCTCATAAAGGAGAGTTGATCAATGGAGCAGCATGACATTCACACCTTTCTTCTCCGTTTTTTCAAGGCGAATCAATGCAGCATATTAGAAGAAAGTGCAGGACATATGACCGTACAGCTGACAATCGAAATGGATAAATTAATTATGAACCGTCCTTTTTATTGGCACTGGCTTGAAAAAACTGGCGGTGTACCTGAACCGCGGCAATTGACATTCATCACAGATCAAAAAAAAGCGGGTGATACGACCAGTGGTGAATTTATCCATTTCGGCTCCCCACGGTTATTTCAAATATTTGAGGCGGTCAAAGAGCAGGGCCGTTTTATCCGGCTTTATGAACGAGTCAGCCCGCTCACGAACAACCAGATCGCCCTTGAGCCATGGCTTGGTCTCAATGTAAAAATCTCTTATCTGGCAGACCGGAAGAAGGATAAGCTTTTATCATTAGGCCTTCATCTCATTCGCGGAGAAATCATTGAACAATTTCAAGAGAAGCTGGAAGCTCGTGAGCTGTCATCTCAAATTCCCGATTATTGCTTTACGATGAGTACAATGATTAAGCCAGAAAGCGGAATCAAACGGCTCTACAGCCTCATGGAGCGTTATGCCCATGAAGAGCCAGATGACTGGGCAGTGCGAGCCGTTCAAAAATGGAAGGAAGACTCCGAACTTTTAAACCAATTTTATGAAGGGACTTCAGACACATCTGTAGAATATGAAATAGAAAGACAAGCACTTAAAACTTTATATGAACCAAAAATCAGTCTTACGATTGAAAATGGCGGACTTTTTTACTTACAGCAAAAAAGAGGAGGTTGACTCATGGTCCCCCTCCCCTTTTATGTGACATACAATTTTCGATCAGTCTAAAGCTAAGTTTGTCTGTTTGTATTGGGCGGAAACATGACGCAAGCAATCTATGAGGTCTTACCACCTATGTCTTTCCATTTCATGCGTTAAGTGCCTGAAATACATGATTCAGTATTTTAGGAGGGTATTTGTATGGAAAAGAAAACGAACAAATTAGACAGTGAATGGATTCAATTATTACGCGAAGCTCGCAAGGCAGGACTAACAGTTGAAGAAGTCCGTCATTTCCTCAAATCAAATGAAAAGTCCTCTGAGTCTCCCCCTCTGGTAAGAAGTCATTCTATCAAACCTTTCTGAATGTGCTATAATATCGAAAGGAAGGTGATGACATTGATTGGCCAGCGTATTAAACAATACCGCAATGAAAAAGGCTACTCACTATCAGAACTGGCCGAAAAGGCTGGGGTAGCGAAGTCTTATTTAAGCTCAATAGAAAGAAACTTGCAAACAAACCCCTCCATTCAATTTCTTGAAAAAGTCTCCGCTGTTCTGGACGTCTCGGTTCATACACTTTTAAACGAAAAAGATGAAACCGAATACGATGGTCAATTAGATAGTGAATGGGAAAAACTAGTTCGAGATGCAATGACATCAGGGGTTTCGAAAAAGCAATTTCGTGAATTTTTAGATTATCAAATCTGGAGAAAAAAGCAAGAAGAGGAGTAAAGCGCACGTTTTAGCGCATACTCCTCCAATTGCTATGCAGACCTTGATATCAGCCTAAAGACTGGCTTTATTTTTTATCTTCGCTGTGTGCTTTTTCGTTTTCTTTCACGTAGCCTTTTTCATCCGTATGCTTTTTTGGATTGATCGTTAAACCATTCCACTGAGTCGCTTCGAAGGAAAGATCAATTTGAATCGCATCGCCTTGGTATTTATTTTGGATATAGTGACCAGCTTTATCCTTCGTCTGGTCATTGATAAATTCAATGATCATTTCCACTTTATCGTAATCAAACGGATTCTTTGGAATGCCGTCATACTCTGGAGCCACTGTTCCATCAACAGTTGCTACATTAATTTTCCCACTTTCATGTAAAAACTTCTCATCGACGGCATGACGAAGCTTTTCAAATGCGGTCTGATCCTGTTTTGACGTTAATTGATGCAAGTCAAGCAGGTTTGCATGGTCTAAAATAATATTTTTCGGATAACCATTTCCACCTTCGGCTCCAACCGTAAGAACACTCACCTGAAACTGGCTGAGAAATTCTTCAGCTGTATTTTTACCGCCATTCTTCGCGGAAGATCCATCTTTAAACTGGCTATAATCAAGACTCATCAGCACTTGGTTTATCGCTAATGATCCCTTATTATCAAAATGAAATTCTTTCTTGATCCGATCACCAGGTTTTAAGTTCGCAAGGTTGATGGCGCCGGAGTTCTCTTTAGCAGATAAATCCAGCTCTCCTGTCGAGTAGACCGCGTTTGCCTTTTCAATATCATTAAACGCCGCCCATGTTCCCCCGCCAATTAATGCAAGACCTAAAGCCCCTGATAATACACCTAAACGAATTGATTTCTTCATTGCCATGAATAATAAACCCCCTAATTTATTGTTTTATTGAAACCTGATTAGGTTACAAACGATTTAAGCTTGTTCCTCTTTCATATGTACATCAGCCGTGTGTCTACGATGTTTCGCTGCGCCCACAAAATGAATGGTTGAATAAACGAGCAGCATGACACCTGGTATGATAAGGAGTAAAGCAGTTCCAGCAGATGTCCCTGCATACGAAAGAAGCTTACCCGCATAAGGAATGTTCACTCCCATATACTGCGCAGTTACCTGATCCGCTTTTACCAGCGTGCCGTCCTGATACATATTGTTGTCACCCTTCGTCTCAAACGCTTTATATGCACCCTTTCCCTTCACCCCAACAATGCGGTGGGTCACAAAGGACTGATCCTGCTTTGTTTGAAACGTAATAATATCTCCTTTTTTGAGCGTCTCAGGTGAGGCGACCTGTTTTACGACAATCAGTGACCCAGCTGAAAATTCTGGTTCCATCGAACCTGATAATACTTGCTTCAATTGATAACCGAAGATCTGAGGTTCTCCTCCTGTTGTTCTTGATGACAACACGACAATAATAGAGGCTATCATCACCGTGAACACCATCACATAAAGAATACTCCCAGACATCTTCATCCATTTTTTCATAACCCCTTCTCCCCTTCGCCTATCATTTTTTCACTTTAAAAGTCAGCTCCATTCAGGACGCCTTTTCTTGACACTTTGAGAGCACCATCGGTTTAGACCAAAAGTACGCCTGATCAGATGCGCCAAACCCTTTAGGATAATAGATTTTAAATGCATAGCTTCCATTTGTTTTTGCTTTTTCTGTCGTGACAGTCGCTGTTTCTTGCGACAACAGGGACTTTATGGACCCCTTTTCAAGAATATGACCATCTTGTAATGGCTTTTGATCATTTCCTATTTTATGTAATTCCCACTTCCATTCAGAGTGCGCAATAGGCTGTCCACTATTTTTTAGTGTCATGCTCAGTTTTTGAGGTGCGCAGACTGTTCCTTCGATCATCGTTTGATCAATAAGCTCCAATTGACTTTGATCCCATTTTTTAGGCTGACAATGCTGATCTGTCTGTTCAAAATTTTCACATGTTTTCATGACAAAGTTTTTGTGCTCGACATCGTTAAAAGAAGCATTCGTTGGTGTCATGATGGAAGACGTCAAAATCAAACAAATGGCACAAAAGAGTACAAAGAGCGACTGTTTCATTCATTCCTTCAACTCCTTGAACTTTTGTTCTTTAAAAAGAACGATTATATACAGTATAAGGAAATACCTATAAAACCCAAAACGTCAAATTAGTCCATTTTGTTCTTAAACAAGAACCATTACGAGAAAATTCTCCCATTTTCTCATTTTTTCACCATATTCAATATTTTTTTGTGTGACATTTGTACTTCTTAAAACTTACATAAAAATGTAGGATTTGGTCAGGATATGAAGAGGTGAGGTGATGTTAAGTGCAATATGGAAAAATCATAATCATGCTCAGTTTACTGCTGAGTCCTATGATGCTAGAGTTCAAACCCGTTGATGCGAGAGGTTTGACTGCCGCCGCAGATCAATGGGAAACGCGGGCAGTTAAAGAAGCAAAAAAAAGATACCCGCTAACGCAAGTATTATTTAAACAAAAAGTATGGGACCGCCACCGCGATAAGGAATCTGTGAAACAGTATCATATTACGTTAAAAGACCATACAAAGGAATTTGGGGTGTTTGTCACCATTTCCTATAATCCTTACTCAAATAAGGTGAATAAAGTGATTGTTGTGGAGGAATACAGCTAAAACGGCATAGAAAAACCGCCTGCTGGGCGGCTTTTTACTTTCGTCGATGGCGCTGGCGTTTTTTAAGCATCATGGATAAGCCAAACGGCAGAACCCCAAATAAACGCTGTGAAAACGGCGGTTTCGTTTCTATTTTTTCTTGTTTGTGTTCCTTCCGTTCGTCACGTGGTGTATTCATATATTTAATGATTTCCTGCGTCATATATTTTACATAGTCATTTGTTTTCAAGCACTTTCACCTCTTCTTCCTTCAAGTCTTACCAGGAAGAGGATGATTTTATACACTGGCTAATCAGGATTTGCCCATCTCATGATTTCACCGGTCTTCCAATCCAGCATCAGTTCACGCTCATCGGATAAACCATCTTTTGTTTTCACCTTCACCAAAACAAGGACAAGCTTTTTCTTTAGATCGCATTTCATCCGCTTCAGTGTCACACGGCCTTCTTCAGTATCAATATGGGTTTTCTGTTCCGCACAAATACGTTCTACTGTGCTGGCAGCTTCACTCACACCCACCCTAAAAAGCTGCTGTTTTTTATAAAAAGAAATCGTCAGCTCTGCACTTTTCAGTTCTTTTTGAAACCCCATCGTTATCGCCCCTAGGATCAAGAGAAAAAATAAAATCGCCGCAAGTACATGCGGATAGATAAACCCTTCCTCCCTTTTCACGATTTACGAACCACTCCTTTATATGTGAAAAAAACGGCTTCATACACTTTACCAGATCCATCTGTGACTTTTAGAATCGCTCTATGCTGACTCGTTCTCACGTGAAATTGTTTCACCTTATGCAATAAAGGAAGATGTCCAGCCTGATCCGTTCGTTTTCGAAGCATCTCTTGGTATGGCTCAATCGTTACCACTCGCCCTTGATCGGAAATATACTCTAACACTTTTCCTCCTTTCACTGATTTCACAGCATCGGCACGACTTAATTCCTCATCTAATTGCAGGACAGTCTGTTTCCATTCCATTTGGGAAAATCGATTGATGTCTTCAAATGGACGAGCTTTCTCAGCTGCTGAAAAGATCAGCCCACAGCCAAAAGAAAGAAATAGAAATAGCTGCAGCTGCCACAAAGCTTGTAAAAGGGTAAAAGCTTTGTCATCGCTCCACATGCCGAAAGCATATGGTCTCTTTTTTTTGTACTTTGTATGAAACACATCCCTTCTGTTTACGCCAATTGAAAACATATATGATCTCGCCTCTCTTCTTTTTGATGGAAGATGTTGTCCCATTTATGAACGCTTCATTCATCTGTTCATGTAAAACCTGATATGCATCAAGCTTGGCTCTCACTTCCTTTTTCCCCATCATGAGTTTTTCATAGGCTGGCATGAGCACTAGGGCAGCAAATAGAAAGAGATGACAGGCAAACAGCGTCTCAAACGTACTAAATCCTCTATTGTTTTTGAACATGAATTCGCCCGCTTCCTAAATAAATCGTCAGTTTATACGATTGACTGCCAAATTCGACAATGAAAGATCCACCGCTACTTGGATGTCCGCTTGCATTAAAATAGATACCTTGCGAGAATGTAGAAGTTTTGATGCTGCCCTTTTTATGTTGATATGAAGCAATGACTTCGTTACTCTTTTGATCTATTACCTGATAAGATACATGCGGCGGATGGATCCCAACATGTACACGTGTTTTTTTGATAAATGCAGTATATGATGCCAATTGAAGATCTTGTTTCATGATGTTTACTTGTCTTTTGGCTTCAGCGCTCTCTATTATATTTGGGATTTTCCCTCCCATGATCGACAATAAAATCGATAAAACAAGTAAAATCAACAGCTGTTCAATCAGGGTAAAACCCTTCTCATGTAAAAATAATTTATTCATGCTTCACGTTGCCGTTTTGAATGACAATCGCTTTTCCATTAGGACAAGTTAATCCCTTTTTGACATAACCTTCTTTTTCTAATTCAGCTAAAGATGGCGTCTTCCCATCATGCTCCAATTCATATGCCATCACTTGTGTGCTGACCATTGATTTAAGCCCTTCACAGCCCTTTGCCTGAATCGCTTGGTGATGACGTGTGATATTCGGTATGGTAATGAGTAAAAGAATGGATATTACGAGCATGACTATTAACATTTCTAACAGGGTAAATCCTTTATCATTCATGTCTCTGTCCTCCTTCTTACACTTGCTCCATTAGTTGATACATTGGTAAAAGAATAGATAAATACACGATGAGTATAAGAAGTGCTGTTACCCCATAAATAACTGGCTGCAGCCAAGAAATCCATTTTTCAATTTTTAGCTCTGCATTCTCTAATAGAAATTGGCTGTACGTGTACATTTCTCTCGCAAGCATTCCGCTGGCTTCACCATGCTTGATAATGGCTGCAAAATGTTTTTCGAAAAAAGGAGACACGCTTACTTGATGGGCCATGCTTTCTCCTTTTCTTAACTCTTCCATCATTTGTTCACCTATTTCTTGAAGAAAAGGCAGGTAGCTTTGCTGTTTAAAAGCTTGCAAACCTTCGTACATCGATAATCCAGCTTGAAGCAGTCCGCTGAGCTGAAGAGAAAAAAGGTACGTATGCATCAGCTGCATCCCTTTATATAAAAAAGGCAGCTTACTCATCACCCTCAATTTCTCAAGGGTCGACTTTTTCCTAAAAAAAACAGCATAATATCCAATAAGACAGATACACAGACAACTAGTGATGAGCAGAAAAGCATGAAGGAATTGAAATAGTCCAAACATCCCTTGAATCAGCCAAGACATGCGGGTATCCATCGATGAGTACAAAACAGAAAATTGAGGAATGATCATTTGCTGAACGAGTACCAGCACGACCAAAACCGTGAAGATAAGGAAAAGCGGGTAACGTAACATACGTTTAAACGTGTCTAACTGTTTGATTTTTTTCTCTAAAAAACGGGCGCTTTGTTCTAAAGCACGGGCTAGACTGCCATGCTTCTCAGAAAAACATAGTATAGCGATGACTTCCCGCTGAAAATGGAGTCTCTCCAGCACTACATAAAAAGGCTCGCCTTCGTGAAGCCACTGAATACCTAGTTTTAATTGCTGCCGCTGTTGTTTTGATAACTGGATATTCACCATCACTAATGCCTCAATCAATGTATATCCAGCCTGAATTAATTGAGCTAGTTTTGATAGGCATTCAGCTTGGTTCTTTTTAGACCATACTTTAGAGACTCGCTTCTTCATAAACCCAGCGATGGTAAGTGTTTTTTGATAAATAGCCGAGTGCCACTCCTTTACGAATTAATCTTTGCAGTGTTTCATATGACGAGTGAGCATATTCTCCTTTAGCCTCCTTGATACACTCACCAAGCTCTTTTCCGAACAGCAGTTCAAATACATTTGTTCGTCTGATCGGTCGATTTAATTTACAGTAAAGCTGACATCTTTCTCCGCAAAAAGGACAGGTGAGCTCGATTAATCGCTGCGCAGCAATCGCAACCATCGTTTGCTCAAGTTCATTCATCGTGACACCAAATTCAAGCATACGATAAAGGGCTCCTTTTGCATTTTTTGCATGGAGCGTACTCAATACTAAATGGCCTGTCAGCGCTGCTCTAATCGCCGTTCTGGCCGTTTCAGCATCTCTTATTTCTCCTAGCACAATCACATCTGGATCATGTCTTAAAATAGCGCGTAATCCTGCGGCATACGTAATGCCGGCTTTTTCATTTACTTGAACCTGTAATACTTCTTCATTCCTTGTTTCGACAGGATCTTCAAGGGTAATAATATTTCGGTTAAAATTCTTTTTTGCAAACTGGATCAGTGAATAGAGGGTTGTTGTTTTCCCCGAATTGGTTGGCCCAGTAAATAAAATGAGTCCATGCGAGTGGTTTAAAAAGGATAATAATCTGGCTGAGGCTTTCGGAAATAATGATAGATGTTTAATTTTCGGAACATGATCCTGCGGTAAAATTCTAATCACTAAACTCTCATCATTCACTGTCGGCAAGGTAGACATCCGAATAAACACTTGACCGTTTCTTAGCATCACAGCTAGTGAGCCATTTTGCGGCCTCCTTTTTTCCCCGATATCCATAGAAGATAAAAACTTAAAATGTGCAATAAGCCGCTCTCCGCTTTTTTTATCAATCGTTCGCTGCTGGATTAAATCTGAGTCAACACGAAATGAGACCGAAGCTTCCTTTTCTTTTGGCACAATATGCACATCAGAAGCCCTCATGCGGCATGCTTCTTCTAGCAGCTCTTGCCTTAAATATTCAATCCCATACAAGTGGATCACTACTCCTTTCTGTGATCACATTGTAGAATGGCGGAACGTGAATGACAAAAGAGCAATTTATGATTTTCATGACTAATAAATGATGAAAACCCTCAACTCACGATGCATTACATCATTTTTTAGAAAAGAGCATATAAAAAAACCTGACTTTTACAAGTACAGGTTTTTTGGTCATGATGTGGCTTCTTGCGGCTGCTCTTCAAAGATACGAAATCCTCTTTTTTCTAAAGCTTTTGCAAGGCTATGCTCAGTATTTACTTTTGAGAAATCAATGCCGAGTTTCACTACAGTTTGAGCAATCTCTGGGCGGATGCCTGAAATAATCGTCTCAATCCCTAGCAGCTTCGCACTATCGACCACTTTAAACAGCTGATAGGCCACCATCGTATCAACAACGGGAACACCAGAAATATCAATAAATAAATGCGTTAGACGCAGTCTTGAAGCCTGTTCTAGTACGGATTCCAGAATGATTTTGGCCCGGTACGTATCGATCTCTCCAATCAGCGGCAAAATCCCAATTTCCTTTGATACTGGAATAACTGGGGCACTTAGCTCTTGAATCATCTCTCTTTGTGCATTCAGCTGACTAAGTGTCACGCGGTCATATTCTTCTGATAAACGCTCAATCATGTCATCAAATGTGGCGTGAAAGTGCTGATTCCACTGACACACATCTTGCAGCGTCACTTCAAGCTCTGTTTCTTGGGTGAATGTCTCAATTCTCGAACAGAAAATGTGGCGGAAAATCTTAAACTGTCCAATGATTTCATATAACGGCACCTCGTGCACTGCTCGATCACGTGCAATATCAACAGACCACTTTTTCAAATGGTTTTCTACTTTGTCAGACAGTGTCACAAGCGTGGCTGCAATGGTTTGAATAAACGCTGTGTTCTGTTCCTTCAGCTTCTTTTCCGTTTCCTCTGAAGCATGTTTAGAATATAATGAGCCTTCTTCTGTTCTTGTTTTTAGCCATTCTTCGGTCATGACAGGGGCTTCTTTTAGGATAAATTCGTATAATTGCTTTGATTTTTCATTTTTCATTTATTTCTTTCGCTCCTTTTTCACTAAAACTCGTGACATACAACTTTTATGTATAAATGACCGCAGATGGTGAACAATAACATTACACGTTTGATATTGGGCTATAGCCAAGTGGTAAGGCAATGGACTTTGACTCCGTGATCGTTGGTTCGAACCCAGCTAGCCCAGTTCAGCACAAAAACGAAGACGGCTGAAGCTTGTTTCAGCTGATCTTCGTTTTTTATTAGGATACCGATTGATGAATCGCTTTCTTCTTTGATATTTTCATGAGTTCTCCGGGATTATAGCCGACCACTAATTTATTCCCATCAATGATGATTGGTCTCCGGAGCAGCTTTGGTTTTTCAATGAGAAGCTGTAAGACCTCGTTTACTTTTAAGTCATTAATATTTAAATTTAAGCTTTTAAAAGCCTGACTTCGTGTGGCTAAAATTTCATCCATTCCTTCTGTTGTTAAAGAAAGAATCTTTTTTAATTCATCTAGTGTTGGCGTTTCTCTGAAAAGGTGACGCTCTTTAAAATCAATTTGATTCGCCTTTAACCAATGTTTTGTTTTGCGGCAAGACGTGCAGCTCGGGTATGAATAAAAAGTAATGTCACTCATTAGTCTTCCTCCTTAGGTCGTTAACCTTTTCTCTTATGGAGTAAGTACCCTCATGTTTTTCGGCATAAACACTTTTTCATCATTTTTTCAAAAAAATTTTTTCTACATTCAAAATAAATTGTTCACATGATGTCAAAAATGTAAATGTTTACATAACAAGTGATGATCAGCTATAATATGAATCAAAGGGGTTTTTAAGGGGAGGGAAAGAAATGAATCGCATGTTCCGCGTTCTTGGCTTTTGGACGGGTATTTTTGCTGTCATGTTCTATTTAGGACATATGAAAGATGCATCGCTGCTATTCTTCGGTCAAACCGTTCTTTTTGTATTTTTATCCTACTTGAATTTATCCGAAAGAATGTATATTTACATTTTCGGAGCGTACTTGACGATTTTCTTTGCCGGATTTACATATTATTCGATTTTCATCATGGTTCCCGGTACCGGACATTAATTGAAAAAAGCATCTCTATAAAAAGAGATGCTTTTTTTCATACGTTTAAAGAGAAAATCCATTAATAAACGGATTTTGCTCCTGCTCCGTCAGCACAGTGGTTTCTCCGCCATGTCCGCTTAAAACAAGAGTTGATTCTGGCAATGACAATAATTTATGATGGATTGATTGTAGCAGCACTTCCTGACTGCCGCCTACTAAATCTGTTCTCCCGATGCCGCCTTCAAATAGCGTGTCACCAGAAATAACAAAGCCCTCTTCCGCCGAATAGTAAGACACACTGCCTGGTGAATGCCCTGGTGTATGGAACATTTCTAATGTAAACGATCCAATTTGAAGCGTTCCTTCTGACGTAATCAATTTTTCAGCTTCTTTGACCGTAATTCCATTCCCAATCAATCGAGCTGAACCGTTTAATTCAGCGTTCGTGAGCCATTCTTTTTCATTTTCGTGTACATACAGCGGCACTCCCCACTCTTCGCGCACCTCATCTGCCGCGCCAATATGATCAAAGTGAGCATGTGTCAATAAGACAGCAAGTGGTGTAAGCTGTTTTTCTTTTACATAGGAAATCAGCTTTTGCGCTTCACCGCCTGGATCAAAAATTAAGCACTCTCCCTGCTCGTTTTTCCAAATATATGCGTTCGCTTGTACATAGCCTAGTGGCATTCTTCTCCAATTCATTTTCATCACCTACTTTATTCATTCTTTTTTATTATGAAGGCTATTCAATAAAAATTCAAACAATCGTCAACTGGAATCTACTCGACAAGCTTTATGAAAACGGTTAAAATGAAAAGAAAGGAAATCAAGGGGATTGATGACAAAGGGGGACTTTCACATGATGCTCGTCATTATTTTTGGTCTAGTCACGATTTTAGCTGCGCTCGGCATCTATCGCTCACTAAAAAAAGTGAACGTACTTGCCATCGCTTTTGCAGGCGCTACATTTTTGGTTTTTGGATGGTTCACTGTCATGACCATCATCTATAGCGGTTATCCAACTGCACATTAAAAAGCCTGCATATAGCAGGCTTTCAGATTTCCTACAAAGGGCTAAAATGATTTTTATTTTAGCCCTTTGTCTTCTTTTCAGCGTGATAGAAAGCCCTTGCAGCCCTAGGAAAAACGAGTAACGGAGCGGAGCGAATATGACATTCGTGAGCACCGGAACGCAGGACTGACAAAGAATGCGAGGGTTTGTCTACACGCTGAAAGCCTGCATTTAGCAGGCTTTTTTTATTGATTTAAATGCTTATTCACGCTTTCTAATTTGCTTGTAAGTGTTGTGGTTTGATCCCGTCTGTCATCGATGCGAATATTGGTCGCTACTCGGTGCAATCCCTTTTCAAAAGGGGCTTCATGAATACGCTGAATGACCTCAAATAAAACGGATAATTCGCCTTCAATTAACGTATTCATCGGTGTTAATTGATATTTGATTTTTCCTTCTTGTTGAAAGCCTTCTAAAATTCTTTGTACATCTGCTACGTAAGCACTGACACTTGGTGTTTCAGTACCTATTGGAATGATGGTGACGTCTGCTATAGCCATAATTTTTCCCCTTTCCATTAAATTCTCATGTTTTCTCGTCCTCATTGTAACCTATCCTCATTCAATCATGCCATGCTTACGTTGCGTTTACGGCAGGTTTGTCTCGTTCTATCGTCAACTCCGCTCTCTCTACCTTCCCGATCTTTGTAAACAGAAGCAGGCATATACCTGAAACAGCTTCAATGATGCCGCCAGCCGCAATGACATACCCAGATCCAAACAGGGTTGCCATATAACCGCCAATGAGGGCGCCTAACGGAATCATCAAGTAGGAAATCATGTTAATGATCGCATACACTTGCGGCTGATCCTCTGCCTTTACTGACAATTGAATCATCGTATGTTCGGGTACGTTAACTGCACTAATGGCTGCTCCTAAAGCAAAAGCTGATATAAACACAAGTGGTAACAATGCGTTCATACCTGTGATGAAGAAGGCGATTCCATCAACAATCCCAGCACCTATAAACAGCAATCCATACCGATTCACTTTTATCTTTGTCAAAACAAACCCCATCAAAAATGCGCCTAGTGCGGTTGTGACTTTGATGAATGAATAGACGACCGGTCCACTATGTAAGTCTTCCGTTAAATAAATAACAGACAATGCTTCCCATGGTGCCGCAGCAAAGTTTGAGCAGACACAAAAAATCGCTAATGGAAACAAAATATGATGGCTTCTCACAAGTGAAAAACCTCGAATTAATCTTTTGCCGTAAGATAACCCTTTTTTGGCTTTATCGATGATGACTTCTGTTTGATATGAAATCATGAACACCAATAAAGCGGACAAAAGGTAAAGAGGAATGATCACAAGCATTGTATAACCTACGCCTACAAACGCAATCATGACACCACAAATCGTGACCGTCACAAGTCTTACTACATGACTTGCTGATTGGATCGTTGCATTCGCTTTTTGTATGAGATCCTCATGAACAAGCTTTGGGATAATCGATACAGATGCCGGTTCATAGGAGCCTCCTGTCGCCGAATGCAGCAGCATACAGCCAATGATGAGGACTAATGGTGTGAAACCATAAAAGTAACTAACCACGATCACAAGGATAATCGCCCCTCGTGTTAAATCAGCAAAACACATCCAAAATTTCAATTGATGCGGCTTCATCATAGGCGTAATAAATGGTCCAACAATCGCTTGAGGAACAAAGCTGACTGCAATAAAAAAAGCTGTCCCTATGGCCCCTTTCCCTCCTAGTACTAAAAGCCACAAGATGGTGTTGAAAGATAAACTATCAGCCGTAATTTTGCACATTTTAGAAACAAATAAATAAGTAAAATTTCTTTTCCACAGGCTTTGAGCACTCAATAGTCGACATCTCCCTAAATCATATCCTTTTTTTTACATCCATATCTTTCACAATAGCTTACTAGGAAGCCTTCGTCAATTGCTTCAACATTGTTTTTATTGACCATAAGCAATTGATTTTCTCAAAATATGAAAAAGCACCAGACAGGTGCTTTTAACATTTACACGCTTCCCACAAAAGCCGCTTTGTTTTTTCATAGATCGAATCAAATTGATCCATGGAAAGAGGATTTTTCCCTAGACCAAGCTCGACTGTATAGCCCTCACTATGAAATTGATAAATAAACCAATCGCGATAGCCTGCATAGCTGTCGAGATATTGGATCGGTTTGTAGCCGCTCACTAGTTCGAATCGTTTGACCGTTTCTTTTGAGATGGCTGGCTCATGGCCAAGAAACCCCCAATAGATCTCTTCTCCTTGTGTATGAAGGGCGATCAGCCGGTCAAATCGTTTTCGCAACGCAAGATTGGCCATCGCTTTCGCTTCTGGTTCTGTTAATGGCTCGCGCCCAGGATAATCCCGGTAGGACGGTGCCTTCGACTGATGACGATAGTACTCGATCTCCCAATAAGCAGGGAATTGATTGTTTAAATCCACCCCTCGAATATTTGCTTTCCATTCCCGGTAATCGGAATATCCCTTGTTTAGCAGTGTGAATTCTTCACGATGAAGACCTATTGACTCCGGTCCATTACGAACCAAATCCACTCCATCTGGATTGACCATTGGCACGATGGATAAAGCGGTGGTCTGCAGGATATGAACCGCTTCATAATGTCTTGCCTGAACCGGATCTGACGCTGCTAAGCAAAGCGATTTCAACCATTTTAATAAAACAGACGTCGTGATCCATTCATTTGCATGAAATGAGGCATTGAGATGAATAGAATGTAAATGCTGAACAGGCTCTGTTCGGATCTCATAAATAGGTGTATCAAGCACTGAATGGCCAATAACGCTAATATGAAGAAAAGGAAATACGGCTTTCAAGCGGCTCAGCTCTTCTTCTAATCGAGCGCTATCATATTCAAATGTTCCATTAATCCAATCATCTGATTGCTGCAGTCTGTAAGGTGCAATAAATCTCTGCACATCACCTATCGAATCAAATACATGGACTCCTTCTGGAAGTCTATATCCCGGTAAAAGAAGGTTATCAGTGCTTGATTGATTAGATAAATGAAAAGCAGCTTTGCCAATACCAAGCTGCTTTGCCACAGCATCCCTCCCTGCTTCATCCAGCTGCCATTCAATTTTTCCAAACGACGTTGTCTTCATTTACATCCCTCCTCTCATACTATATGAGCCGTCAGACAAAAAAAGAAAACCTCTGCTTCTAAAATAGCAGAGGTTTTTTCATCTATTAGGACGCCTTTTTCAGCTCCGTTTCACCTTCTTTTTTGGATGGTGAATGGTCCGGGCTGTTTCGATCATAAAATCTAAGGAGATCTCCGTAGATGATTTGATCAGAGAATTGAAGCTCCTGCTTCGCTTTCTCTTCATAAGACTGACACACATTTTTATCATCTGCTGGCTCGCCTGTCTCTTTATTGTAGCAAACACCATCTGTAAAAATGCTGTCCTTCGTAATAAAGCTTCCATCACGGAGTACTGTAAAGTCATTCGTATCTTTTGATAAAAGGTCATGACCAAATTGAATTTGTTTACTTGTATCAATCCCTAGAAGATTGAGTACAGTTGGACGGATATCGACCTGACCGCCTACCGTATCAATTTCTTTTGGATGTTGATCCGTTACCCCTGGAATGTGTACAACAAACGGGACTTTTTGAAGCTGCACTTCTTCAAATGGCGTAATCTCTTTATTTAAGAATTGTCCCATGGCTTCGTTATGGTTTTCAGAAATTCCGTAGTGATCCCCATACAAAACAAAAATGGAGTTATCGTATAACCCAGCTTCCTTCATCTTTTTAAAGAAAAGCTTAAGGGCTTCATCTTGATAACGCACTGTAGGGAAGTACTTGTTCAGTGTTTTGCTCTTTGAATCATATTCATCAATGAGCTTATCTTCCTCATCTAAATCAAAAGGGAAATGGTTCGTTAATGTAATCAATCTCGTATAGAAAGGCTGCGGGATCGATTTCATTAATTCAGCGGACTGCTCAAAGAACGGACCATCTTTCAGTCCCCAGCCAACTGAGTTTTCTTCATTCACATCAAATGATTTAATATCAAAGAACTTATCGTAGCCAAAGCTATCGTAGATAAGGTCACGGTTCCAGAAGCTTTTGTTATTCGCATGAATAACAGAAGAGTGGTAGCCCTCATCCTTTAACAGCTCAGGTGTCGCTGTAAACTCATTACTTGGATTTGTGAAGAACACAGCCCCTCTTCCAAGTGGATAAAGAGAATTATCTACAATAAACTCTGAATCAGATGTTTTCCCTTGACCTGTTTGGTGATAAAAATTAGTAAAGTTATAGCTCTTCTTGATCAATTTGTTTAAAAACGGAGTAATTTCTTTCCCGTTTAATTTTTCATTGATCACGAAACTCTGTGTAGATTCAAGTGATATAAGAATGACATTTCGTCCTTTTGCTTGACCAAATGTCTTTTCATTACGGTCCGTTTGATTTGCACTTACATAGTTTTCAATTTCAGTTAAGCTATTGCTGTCAGCAAGAGCTCGTTGGGCGGACTGCTTCGATTGCAATACCCCATCATAAATATGGAAGTTATATAAGCTGATATTTTTCACCAGCATCTCACGGTCAAATGAGCGAGTAAGCAGTTCTGGTCTTTCTGTTTCAGCTAAACCAAGATTAAAGAAAAATGTAGCTGCCACAAATAAGTAATATGCTGCTCGTTCTTTTCGTGAAACGGTGACATCTGTTCTAAAGGAAGGCTGTTTTTTATAGAGCCAAATTAAAATGATGATATCAACAAACATCAGTAAATCGACTGGTTCAATTAAAGAGGTAATACTGGACCCGAGGTCACCCATATTGTTTGTTTGAAATAGGACGGGGATGGTTAGAAAATCACTATAGAAGCGATAAAACACAATGTTGGCTAACAAAACGAATGTTAGGATAAAGCTTGTCACGATGATATATCGATTGCGATTTTTTTCTTTGAAAAATAAACCGATACCGAAGATAAACAAGAGAAAGCTAAGCGGATTAATAAACAGGATAAACTCCTGCATGAAATTTTCAATTTTAATATTGAAGCTAGATTTATAGATAACATAGGTTTTAACCCACATCAGCAATGTCGCAATCAGTAAAAATGAAATCGCCTTTAATCTATTCTTTCGCATTGTAACCTCCTTATGCTAAGCGCGCACCCAGGCTCTAGATATACCCTAATTATTGGTGCTTCTAGAAAAATAACTAAAGTATATCTTATCCTGTATATGATGGAAAATCAATGTCTTTTTCCTCATGACAAACTTATGAATATGCTAAACATCCAATTTCATGCCTATCTATCGCTTTTTTTAATAAAAATGACATCATTATGACTTTTTTGTTCAAGACAGCCATTTGGTTTTTGCCATCCATGCACCGCCAATAACACCCGCATCGTTTCCGAGTGATGCAATTACCACTTCAACATCGTCAGCGCAAGGCGGGAAAGCATGTTGTTTCACAATGCGCTCTACTTTACTGCGAAGAAGCTCACCTGCTTTTGAAACACCGCCGCCAATTACAATTTTTGTTGGGTTTAAAGCACTAGCAAGATTCGCTAGGACAAGTCCAAGATGTGTCGTCACTTCTTCTACGACACGCATTGCAAGATCATCTCCGTTTTCTGCCGCTTCAAATACATTCTTTGCCGATAACGAAGCGAGCTTGCCAAGTGAAGATGTATGCTGCTCGGTTTCTAATTTATCCTTTGCAATCCGGACGATGCCAGTTGCAGATGCGATCGTTTCAATACAGCCTGTTCTTCCGCAGTTACACGGTGCTCCTTGAAATGGAACGGCACAAATATGGCCAATTTCTCCGCCAGCACCTGTCTCCCCTTGAACAACTTCACCGTTGACGATGATGCCGCCGCCAACCCCTGTTCCAAGTGTGACCATCAGGATATTTTTTGCGCCATCGCCTGCACCCTTCCACATTTCACCGAGTGCAGCAATATTCGCATCATTTTCAATGACAGATGGAAGTCCCGTCTCTGCCTCTAGGTGATCTTTCAAGGGGTAGTTTGTCCAGCCCAGATTCGTTGTTTTATAGACGATGCCAGATACTTTATCTACAGGTCCAGGTGCACCCATTCCGATCCCAATAAGTGCTGATTTCGGCATACTGATCTCAACCAGTTTATGGTCAATTGATTTGGCAATATCGACTGTAATCGTCTGCCCGGATTTATCCGTAGGAATCTCCCACTTATGCTGAATTTCACCATATAGATTAATGAACGCAAGCTTAATTGTCGTACCGCCAAGATCAATACCTACAAACCAATCCCCTGTCATATGCCCTCCACCTTCACATTGTTTTTCGATTTAATTTGGCTAGCTCCATTTGAAGAATCGTCATTGCGTTTGACCATTCGGTCCGGTCAATGATGCCCGATGTATACATTTCCTTCAATTCGTCTGCCATAAATTCTAATTCTACTTCACGATCTCCGAAATACACATAATTTCCAAATCTCATGAGCAGCTGCTGTACATCATATAACGTTTTCATTGTTTCCACCATTTCTTTTCATCAACAGATAGGATAAGCGTATTCATAAATGCGCTTTCAGTCAAGTCATTCAACGTGTTTGACTATTTTCGATATATTGTTTCAGCTTTAAAAATTGATCATTTTGAGGATCTTGTTTTAACGCTTTCGCTAATAGATCCTCTGCTTTCGCTGTCTCTCCTTTTTCTACGTATAAAAGCGATAAATGATACAGTTTATTTGGATCATCTGGATCTTTTTCAAGCGACTTTTGTAAAAATTGAATAGCCTTATCAAGTTGGCCCTGCTGCGCTTCCGATAGTGCATAGATATGAAGTGCCTCAGCTGATGCATCTTTATCGTGCACATATTCCTCTAGTCGTTCACTTGCTTCGCTATACTTTTTCTCATCAAATAAACTTGCTGCCTCACTTGTTGCCGCTGCTTGCTTTTGATCGTCAGAATGAAATCCTGTATACAATCCAAAACCGCCAATAAAGAGCAAAGCAGCACTCGCAAGTAGCATTTTAACAGGCTGGATCTGTTTAGGCAGACGGACAGCTAATGCGGTGAAAAAACCGCCAACCAAGCCGCCAAGATGCCCTGCATTATCAATACCTGATACAGTGAAGCCTATTCCTAGGTTGATGAGGATAATGACAATAATATTTGTCCCCATCGTCCGAAAGAAAAGCTTTCGGTTTGAGATGGCTAAATATAACAGTGCGCCTAAGCAGCCAAAGATCGCGCCAGATGCGCCTGCTGCAATTGCCGTATTAAACACAAAGCTCGCTATAGAGCCAAAAATGCCGGAAATCAAATAGATGAGCAAAAATCTTCCCGACCCATAAATTCTCTCAACAGCCGCTCCAACGGACCAAAGAGCAAAAGTATTAAAGAGTAAGTGCGTCAAGCCAATATGTAAAAACATTGGTGTCATCAGGCGCCACCATTCACCCTCTAAAATCAGCACATTATTTTTAGCACCAAATGCTGTTAAAGTTGCGGTATTGGTACTTCCGCCTGACAGCTCAAGTAAAAGAAACATCACCACTTGGACAGCAATCAGCAAGTAGGTAAAAATGGGTCTCCCATTTTGAAACACGGCCCGTTCTCGTTCTCGCTGCTTTTCCTGATCATCAAATGCCTGAAGCACGTTCCTTTTCAGCTGCATTGCATCCTCAGCTGTATCTTCCTTCGCTTCTTCTACATCTACTGCAAGCGATGTATTCAGCCATTTTTGCAGTTCGTTTACATCGTTTTGAAGCGTGTCTGCATTGAGTAATACAGGAGTAACTGTCACCTTATTCTCTTTTTGCGGCTGACCGTTTAGGTCTTCCCAATCATCTACTGGAACATCAGTTGTAAATTGCAGCTGCAGGAGATGAAGAGATCGTTTACGCATAGCTTCTCTCAGCTGATTGATCCGATATGTTTGCTCCTCGATATCTCGAACGATCTCCTGCTTGAAATTCACATCTTTTCTATATAGACGGATGAGATCATAACCTGAGTTTCGTGGTGCTTCAAAAAATATTTCATCTTCTGGGTACGGACTTTGAATCATCTCGTATCCTTTTTGTCTTAGTTCATCAACAACTCGCCAAAATAAACTATCTATGACATTCATACATTCGCGCTCCATTTTTTACATTATTATAGCAAGAATCGTTCTTATCCGCATTTCTAAACAAAAAAATCCCGGCTTTTGCGGGATTAGAATGCTTGGCGAATAAATTTCGTCCGAAAATATGGGATTTTCATCAGCCATTTAATCAAAAAGTGTCGGACTTGATTTTGGCCTAAAACCAAATTCATGAGCCGATAACGATTTTGCACGAGAACGAATGCAAATAGTGTGAACACAATGCTCCAAATCATTTTATTCATCCATATTCCCTCCTATGTTCGTATCGTGGCTTAAATAGTATTTGTTTATGCATGAACTATCGTTTTTATCGCTTAAAAGGTCCCTTTCATAAGCAGGCCTTCACAATCTAATCCCTTGCTCTTCTGACTGAATGACCTCTCCGCACTCTGATTGATCATAAGAAACGTCAAATTGATGAAGGTCGATTAAATCCATGAAAGTATGAGGCAGCTTACAATTCTGCTCTAACTCCTCCACCTTGTGCGGAAAATAACTGTCATATGGATTTGGTGTATAAACATATACAGCGTCTAAACCAGGGTCAGGTATGGCTTTTCAAAGCTTTCAAGCTGTTTTAGCCGCCTATGATATAAAGCGATATGAGCTTTGATATGCTCTCTTCTTATTTTTAAGCTATTTCCCCCGACTCCAAAAAAATCAAGGTGCGTATGCCAAAAATAAAACCATGAATCACGATCAAGTTTTAAGTCACAAGTATTTACTTCCTCCCACATATGACGGAAGTATCTTTTCTTTCCGCGAAATTTTTTCAAAACATATCCCCCGTCAGCTAAAATGCCTTTTAATGAAGAATGTTGATCGCTATCGTGTATGTGACTTTTGATCATAAGCAAGCACCTTCGCTCAACACAAAAAGCCCGTTCTTACGTATAAGCAGCGGACTTTTATTTTGGATATATGGTACCTTTCTCACTGACCATGATTGAGACCGGGATGTCGTGCGTTTCAGCCGGAATATGCTCAGTTTGCTGTACTGTCAAGCAAAGGGCAAGCGTTTCGCCGTGATAGTCAGCTAAGTAGCGGTCATAATAGCCGCCCCCATATCCGATACGGTAGCCTTGTCGATCGAAGCACACACCAGGCACAATGATCAAATCGATTGATTCTTTAGATGCAGCAGCCGACGCCAGAGGGTCTGGCTCTATTAGCCCAAAGTAGCGGGATATCATTTTCGTTTCCGGTGTATATTCATAAAACGTCATCTCTTTTGTTTCCGGAAAACAGGTGGGTACACATACTGTTTTCCCCTCCTGCCATGCTTTTTCAATTAGAGGCATTGTTGGTACCTCTTTTCCTCTAGACATGGTGAGTGCAATCGTATCCGCTTGTTTCCATGCTGACAGTTGAAACAAGTGCTCATGAAGTAAAGCGGTGCTTCGCTTGAATTCCTCGGCACTCATCTGGTCCAGCTTGGCTAATGTTTGAAGACGAAGCTCTTTTTTCACACAGATCATCTCCCATCATAAAAAAACAGCAGGAAAATTCCCTGCTGCTTACTTTGTTTCACGATGTAAAGTTTGTTTTTTATCACGTGAGCAATACTTTTTGAATTCAACGCGATCTGGATTGTTTCGCTTATTCTTTTTAGTAATATAGTTACGCTCACCGCATTCAGTGCAAGCTAGAGTAATATTTACGCGCATGTTTTTCCCTCCAAACTAAAATCAATTCACATTCAGACCTAACTATAATACCACTTCTAGCTTAGGAATGCTAGAATGTTTTTTCACCAATTTGAATTTCAGTCAATCCCGTCCGCGTTCTGATCCATATCACACGGTCATTTCATGAAAAATGGCCTGCTCCCCTATAAAACCTCAATCTTTGTCGTACTGTATACATGAGGAACCCTCTTTTATTTTGACAGCGAGCAAGATTTTCATACTCGTTTTTCATATAAAAAGAAAAAAGGTGAAAAAAAGGTGATTTTTTCAGCAATTCCTTTTGAAACTAGCTTTTTTATGGTATAAAAAAGAAGGGTCGAAAACTGTCTGAAACAATCATGAAAGCCTTTTATGGCTTTCAGCATTAAAATATGAATAAAAGGTGATGAAACATGGAAATTGCAATTATCGGATTGCTTGTTGTCAGTATCGTACTGATCGCATTCTCATATTTTCAAAGAGAGCCGATTAAAGAAGTCGAGCAGGAACTTGAAACACTTCAACTATCTGCAATGCAAGAAATCTATAAACTGAAAAAGAAAATGAAGGTTCTTGAAGAAGAATTGCTTGAAACAAACATTGTCGTCCGCAAACATTCAGAAATTGATCCATCTATCGCAAGACAAATCATTTCAAAGCATCAAAATGGCATGTCTCCTGAGGCCATTGCGCGCGCTGAGCATGTATCTGTAGATGAGGTCAACATGATCATTAAAGACAACGAGAAGGTGCTTGTATGACGAAAAAAAGCATCCAAACGTTTGCGGCAGGTATGATTCTTGCAACTGGTGTTCTGGCGATCGTTTTTTTCCTCACTGGAAAAGATGAAGCGGCGGCTGATACAACCACAAAAGAAACGCTCGCAGCGAAAGTAACAGACACTGATGTGAAAAACTATTTAGACTCTAAAAAAGAAGTCTCCGTCAGCCGTGAAACATATCAGCAGCTTCTTAATTATAAAGAAAAAGCACTGAAGGCAAATGAAGACGGCGATTCTAAAAATGATAAAGAAACATCAGACAAGCCTAAAGGCAAATCGGTCAAATTTGTTATTAAAAACGGGATGAGCACAAGTGATGTTTCAGACATGCTTGAAAAGGACGGAATCATCAATTCGTCTAAAGATTTTAATGATTATGTGATTGACGCCGGCTACCATAAAGAAATTCGTGCAGGCAAGTTCAATTTAAAAACAGGGATGACGTTTAAACAAATCGTCAAAGCCTTAACAAAATAACAACAAAAACCCCCTGGCGGCGCTGACCTCCAGGGGGTTTTTG
This sequence comes from Bacillus sp. FSL L8-0654, assembly GCF_038629965.1. Taxonomy (NCBI): domain Bacteria; kingdom Bacillati; phylum Bacillota; class Bacilli; order Caryophanales; family Bacillaceae; genus Bacillus; species Bacillus sp. FSL L8-0654. The sequence goes on from NZ_CP152026.1 coordinate 2,228,714, forward strand.
TTATCCAAATCGACCAGATATATAATCATTTGTTCTTTGATCATTTGGCTCAGAGAACATCACATTCGTATCATTGACCTCAACAAGCTCTCCCATTAAAAAGAAGGCTGTTCTATCTGATACCCTCGCCGCTTGCTGCATGTTATGCGTCACAATGGCAATCGTGTATTTCTCTTTTAATTTCATAATCAATTCTTCAATCTTTAATGTTGAGACAGGATCAAGCGCTGATGTTGGTTCATCCATTAGTAAAATGTCTGGGCTTGTGGCAATAGCTCTTGCGATACAAAGACGCTGCTGCTGACCGCCGGAAAGACCTAATGCAGGCGCACTTAAACGATCTTTCACTTCATCCCAAAGGGCAACATCACGAAGCGCTTTTTCAGCGATTTCTTTCAATTGCTGCTTGCTCTTCACGCCATGAATTCTTGGTCCGTAGACGACATTATCAAAGATTGACTGAGGGAATGGGTTCCCTTTTTGAAAGACCATCCCGACGTTTTTACGCAGTTCCACTAGATCAACGCGGCCTTTTAAAATATTGTCGCCGTTATACATCATATCTCCAGTGATTTTCACACCTGGCACTGTTTTGACCATAAGATTTAAGGTCTTGATAAACGTTGACTTCCCGCAGCCGGACGGACCGATAATTGCTGTGACTTCATGCTCTCTAATGTCTAAATCAATATGCTTCAGTGCGTGATGCTGTCCGTACCAAAGGTTCATATCATTCACACGAAACACTTCTTTTTTGGCTGTTTCAGTAGCTATTGCATTCATCAAAATCCACCCGCCTTATCCAAATCGACCATTGATATAGTCTTCTGTTTTTTGCTGCGCAGGACGTGTAAAGATACGTTCAGTGGCATCATATTCTACTAGATCACCGTTCAGGAAAAAGGCTGTATGATCAGATACACGTAACGCTTGCTGCATGTTGTGTGTCACAATGACGATCGAATAATCATTTTTCAAATCTGATAATAGCTCTTCAATTTTTGCATTTGAGATTGGGTCTAGGGCAGAAGCGGGTTCATCTAACAAAAGAACGCTGGGCTTCATCGCAAGTGTACGCGCAATACAAAGGCGCTGCTGCTGACCGCCGGATAATGACAAAGCCGAGCGGTGCAGACGATCTTTGACTTCATCCCACAGCGCTGCTTTTGTTAAGCTTTCCTCTACTGCATCATCAAGTACTGATTTTCTTTTTTCACCCGCATACTTTAACGCATGGGTAATGTTATTGTAGATCGATTTAGGAAATGGGTTTGGTTTTTGGAAAACCATGCCGATTTCTCTTCTTAAATTCACCACATTAATGCGGTCATCCAAAATATTGAGTCCTTCGTACATGATCGCACCTTCACTTCTCGCACCTGGGATCAAGTCGTTCATGCGGTTAATGCTGCGTAAAAAGGTTGATTTCCCGCAGCCCGATGGGCCGATTAATGCGGTAATTGCGTTCTTCTCAATTTCAAATGAAATGTGATTGACCGCTCTTTTTTCACCATAATAAATGCTTAAATCCTGCACCTGTAAAATCTGTTCCGCTTGAAGTGGAGCCTTTTTTGCTGCAATCTCTTTTTTTTCTGCTAGCATTTGAACCATATCCCCTTCACACCTCTCTCACATTATTTTGACGTAAGCTTTTTATGAATAAATGAACCAAGCCATCTAGCTGCTAAGTTAAATACTAAAACTGAAAGCACAAGTACGGCTGATGCACCATTTGCAATGGCCTCTGCATCTGGAATGATTCCTTGTGTATTGACGTTCCATATATGAACGGCTAATGTTTCTGCCGGTCTAAAAATATTCAGCGGTGACGTATCAGAAAATGGACTCCAGTTTGTAAAATCAAGACGCGGTGTGGTGAGACCTGCTGTGAAAAGAAGCGCTGCTGCCTCCCCAAAGACTCTTCCTGATGCTAAAATCGCACCGGTAATAATAGAAGGAATCGCACCTGGAATCAGGACTGTCTTCACTGTATGCCATTTCGTCACACCAAGCGCAAGTGATGCTTCCTTTTGATCCTTCGGTACAGAGCGAAGCGCGTCTTCTGTCACCCTGACCATCACTGGCAAGTTAAACACCGTGAGCGCAAGAGCTCCTCCGATGATCGTATAGCCCCAGCCTGTTAAATTGACAAACATGAGTAAACCAAACATACCAATGACAATAGAAGGAAGTGAAGACAACACTTCAATACATGTGCGAATAAAATCAGTGACTTTGTTTTGAGGCGCATATTCAGCCATGTACACTCCACCGCCGACACCAAGTGGTACTGTGATCAGCATTGTTATAAACAAAATGTAAAACGAGTTAAACAGCTGATCCCTAATACCGCCGCCAGAGCCAATTGCACTTGAGCGGGTTGTCAAAAAGTCAAAATTTAATTCTTTTGCACCGTTGAAGATGATATAAGAAAACAAACCAACTAGGATCGCCGTAATAATGGCGGCACATAATCCAAAAACAAACGTGGCAAAACGATCGGTCATTTTGCTATTCATTAAATCTTCCTCCTAGACGACAAGTATCTGATAATGAGTATGAACATAAACGATACAACTAGAAGGACAAGACCCATTGACCAAAGTGTATTGTTTTCAACACTTCCATACGTTGTGTGACCCATGTTTAACGTAATAATGGTTGTTAATGTACCAGCTGTATCCATAATGCTCTCTGGTAAATTACGCGTGTTTCCAATGACCATCTGTACAGCAAGGGCTTCACCAAATGCTCTTGCCATTCCAAGAACGACTGCTGTCATTAATGTTGGAAGAGCTGCCGGTACAAGCACACGTCTAATCGTTTGCCATCTTGTAGCGCCAAGTGCATAGGATCCCTCACGTAAGCTTTTTGGAAGTGAAGCCATTGCATCAGTTGCAATAGATGTAACGGTTGGCAGAATCATAATAGACAGGACAATCGTTCCTGCTAACACGCTATGCCCTGAGCCGCTTGACTTGAAATGTCCGATAAACGGCACCAATACTGTAAGACCTATGAATCCGTAAACAACGGATGGAATCCCTACAAGCAATTCAATGACTGGCTGGAGAATTTTCCGGCCCCATGCAGGTGCAATTTCTGTCATAAAGATCGCTCCTGCGATGCCTAGCGGCGCTGCAATAAGTGCCGATAGAAGCGTGACGGCGATCGATCCAAATATAAAAGGAAATGCGCCGTACTCCGGGTTTTCTGCTGTTGGGTTCCAATTGATACTGGTTAAGAACTCAATTGGGCTTACACCATTTACGATGAAAGATTGTAAACCCTTAATGCCAAGGAATATTGTGATGGCGATGGATACTGCAATCATTAAGAATGCGCAGAATTTCACCAAAATACTTCCTCTTACTTCATCCATTTGCCTATTTTTCTTCGAGCTGATCAGCCGATCGCTCGCTTCTGTATGTTCTATCTGCTTCATCTTTTTCTACACTCCTATGAATGTCATAAAAGGAAAAGTGAAATGCTCCACTTTTCCTTCATCAGCAATTCAAGACCTCTTACTTATCCGATTGTTTGCCTGTTGCGTCTCTTTCTACTTTCATATTAGAGACTGAGATGTAGCCTTGGTCTTTGACGATTTCTTTTTGTACTTCGTCACTCATAAGGTAATCTAAGAATTGTTTTGCTAGACCTTCCGGCTCACCTTTTGTATAAGAGTGCTCGTATGCCCAAATTGTATATTTACCGCTTTCTACATTGCTTTCTTCTGGTTTCACACCATCAATGCTAAGCGGTGTAATTTTGTCATCTGTTAAATAAGAGAATGCTAGGTATCCAATCGCACCTGGTGTTTCTGCAATCAGCTTTTTCACTGTGTTTGAAGAATCTTCTGTGATTCCTTCTGCAGGTGTTGCGCCGTCAAGTGCATATTTCACAAATGTGGCACGAGTTCCTGAAGAATCAGGTCTGTTGACAAGCGTGATTTTTTGGTCTTTCCCGCCAAGCTCTTTCCAGTTTTTGATTTTACCAGTGAAGATTTTTTTCAATTCGTCCTTTGTGATGTCTTTGACACCCACTTCAGGGTTTACAGCTGCGGCCATTCCAACAACTGCTACTTTGTGGTCTTTTAAAGCTTTTGCGTCGATTCCGTCTTTCTCTTCAGCGAATACATCTGAGTTCCCAATTTGTACAGATCCTTCTGAAACTTGAGAAAGTCCTGTTCCTGAACCGCCGGCTTGTACTTGAATATCGGCTTTTGGATGTTTATCCATGAATTTTTCTGCTGCCGCAAGAACTAAAGGCTGCATTGCAGATGATCCTGAGATGGTAATGGAACCTGATGCCTCATCTTTGTTTGAAGCATTTCCTTTACTGTCTTTTGAATCTCCGCTTGAGCTGCTGTTTCCGCATGCTGTGACGAATGCTAACAATGCGATAGTAAGGAAAGTAAGCAGCCATAATTTGTTCTTTTTCATTTCAAGAATACCCCCTGAATAATTTGTCCTACGAGTAATACATTAAAGGTTCTTTATTAATTTCGTTTAAATGGAATGTTAAGGTTTTGTAAATGTCGAAGTTTTGTAGAGAAATTGCGGCGTTTTTTATGAATTTTGTCAATTTATATCGAAATTTTTGAAGAAAACGTAAAAAAACGCCCACAAAAAGTGAGCGTTTTTACCTATGAAAGGTCTAGTTATTTGTTTCTGCTTCATTTTCAATTTTGTTTTTGTTTTTCGCCTGTGTATCATTGCTTTCCTGTTTTGATTTCAGTTCAAAGTACTTATCTAATACTTGTTCACCAATATCATTTGTAATTGGATAGCGCTGGTTGTAGTCTTGATACACCCATGGCACGACAACGGAAATGGCTACTTCTGGATTATCAGCAGGCGCATACGCTACAAGAGTTGTGTTATACGTCGGTGTACCGCGCTTACTTTTAATTGGGCCGTCATAGAATGATTGAGCGGTTCCTGTTTTGCCAGCTGGATTATACTTTTTGTTCCCAAAGTTTGAATAGGCTGTCCCTCTTGGGTTCTGCATTACAAGCTTGAAGCCTTGCTGGACACGCTTGATTTCATCACTTGTCATGTCTAGCTTATTCAGTACATCTGGTTTGACGGATTCCGTCACAGCTCCAATGCCGCGCTGCGGGTCTGGCTCTCTCACTTCTTTGACAAGCTGCGGACGTAAACGATACCCGCCATTTGCAATGGTTGAAACGTATTGCGCCATTTGCAGCGGTGTAAACGTATCATACTGTCCAATCGCATAGTCAAGTAAGAGCCCCGATTGTGTAGACGTTCCTCTGTAGCCCGTTGCTTCGTTTGGCAGGTCAATACCTGTTTTGACGCCAAGGCCAAATTTACTAAAATTGTAGCGGAACGTATCAAATGCTTTCGGATCAATTGGGAGCGGCTGATTCTTACGATATTCGCTTTTCCCAATGGCGATCGCTGTTTTGAACATATACACGTTTGATGAACGCTCTAGTGCTGTTAAATCATTAATGAGTCCCATATTTTGATAGGATTTCTTTGGCGGTGACTGGGCGATATAGAGAGGTTCATCGTATTGGGTACTTCCAATATGAATAGCGCCTGTTTTATATCCAGTCAGTACAGTGGCCCCTTTTACGGCTGATCCCATCGCATATGAGGATGTCATCGTTCCTAATGAGTAGTCATCGAATTTGTATTTTCCGTTTTTGTTAGAAATCTGCTTACCCGCAACAGAGAGAACCTCTCCATTTCTCGGGTCCATCATGACAACAAATGCGCGATCAAGAAGCTCAGTTCCCCCTCTTTGTTTCGCACTTCTCAAGTTCTTTTCAATAATTTTTTCAACTGCTTTTTGCAGCTGAATATCAATTGTAAGCACAAGGTCTTTCCCGCTCTTACCTTCTGTTAACACTTTAGAGCTTGTGACATTGCCCTGTTTATCAGTTGTACTCTGTTCTTTTTCCTTTTGGCCCTGCAGGACATCTTCATATTGATATTCGAGATAGCTTTTTCCTACACGGTCATTTCGGCTGTAGCCGAGTGATAGATAATGCTCAAGAAGTGACTGCGGAAGACCTTCATCACTCGAAGACACACTGCCGAGCATACTGCGGAGCAGTCCTTTATACGGGTAGCTGCGTGACCAGTCTGTCGTCACATCAACACCTGGCAGCTCGTCCAAATGCTCAGAGACGTAAGCAATTTCGCTTGGCTTTACATCTTCATTTTTAATAAATTGAGGCGTAAGTGCATAGCCTCCATCCATCTGCCTTTTAATGGCAAGCACTTGTAAATCTTTTTTCGTCAGTTGATTTAATTCCTTGTCTGTGATGCGTTTTAGCTGAAGCTCATATAGTTTATCATCAGAGACCTTATCGTCACCCTTTAATTCTGATTCTTTTTGAACAAGCTTTTTCGCTTCATTCGGATGCGTTAAGATCCAGAAATCTTTTTTGTCACGATCTGTGATTTTTTTCGTACTCACATGAATCATATCCGCTAATTTTGATGCCACTTTGAGCCGCTCTTCTTGTGAAGTCGTCGAGGTTCTCGTATATGTAATGGCATTCAGCGCTTTATTGCTGACAATCGTATTGTAGTTTCGATCATAAATTTTTCCGCGCGGAGCAGATGAGCTGACATTCACATCCTCTTGTTTTTCTGCCTGCTTTTTATAATCTTCTCCATTGACAATTTGCACAAACCCGAGTCTAACGACAACGCCGGTAAAAATAATAAAGGCAGCTAAAAATAATAAATTCAGCCGGATCGGAAGTGTTTTGCGCCCTTCCTTCGCGTCTTTTTTGTTTTTCTTGTTTCTCATCACATCACCTTTTCTATCAAGAAAGAAATGGCACCCCTTTTTGTGTATAAAAGGTGCCATCATCATTTTAGCGGTTTTTCTATCATTTATCTAGAAATTTGATGTTCCATTGGTAAGAAATTTTACCTTTCTCCCTTAATAAGGTTCGTTTGAGAAACTGGCTTTTGACCGTCAGCCTCTTTCATATCAGCTGTTTTTTCTTTCAAATGAATATCTTTTACAAAGTAATAAATGAGGGTGTGCCCCGCTCCGAGCACAACAAGTGATGCAGGGATTCCGAGCTCATCACCTAGTAAGGTGACAGACAGCAGGAACAAAACAATCGAACAAATACGGCCGGCATTTAAAAATAGCTCTCTGACCACAATATATTCAATTCGGGCCTTTCTGGCGTACCTTGCATGGCCGATGACATCATATGTTAAGGATACATAAGGAACAAGCAGGAGCGGATATCCTATTGCAATGGCTACCGCATACATCAGAAGTGATACATAGGACAAGTGGAAAACGATTAAAAACAAGGCGCCGTATAAAATCAGCCCGCCAAGCATGATGGCCTTCTTTCGCCACTTTTTCTTAATCAAACGTGTAGCGAAGAAATAAGTAAAAAAGGCAACACCTGAATTCACTAAACCAAACGTCCCGAGAGCAAGCTCACTGTTTGTTGCAATAAACACAAAGACACTGATTAAGAAGACAAAGACCCCTTCACGAAGCCCTTGAAAAAAGTGAGCTGTTGTAATCCTACGCCAATTCTCATCTGCATGACGTTCTTTCCAAATTTGTTTGATCATAAATTTGCCTTTTGACTGCCTTCTTTTGAGGAAAAAGCTCATCACAACCGCTAGTGAAAACAAAAAGAGCGATAATGTGAAAATGACGGTGTAGCCTGTATCATCCGTTAACTGAGAAATGACAATTCCCGCAATGAGCGGACCAATCATGCCGGCAGTTGAGGAAAGCACCCCAAGAAATCCATTAAAGAAATCTCTTGTTTCAGGCTCAGTGATCTCAAAGGTGAGTACGTTAAAAGCAAGCCAGTAAAAACCATAGCCGATCCCAAGGACACTTCCCAATAAAACTAGCCGTGCGGCCGCTTGTTCTCCTGCCATTAAGACAATTAAATAAAAAGCGGCTAAAAAGATGACACCGAAACGAAGGACAAACGCCCGGTCTATTTTTTTTGCGAGCCGGCCAGCGAATAAAAATGTAATGGGCTGAAGCACAACAATGGCCAAATTATAAATCGCAAGATCTGTGAATTTCCCGGACTGTTTCCATAAGTACACATTTACAAACGTATTCGAAAGCGCAATGGCAAGTGCGTATAACCCGCCAATCGTGAGGAGGAGCAATAAATCTTTTGTAACATCCATGTCCCCGAACATTTTCTTTAATCTGCTCATACCATTCATTCTCCTTTTCTACACAATAGTCTGTCTCATCAAAAGGCAGATATGTAAAAAAAGGAGGGAAAATATAAAAAGACCTGCTTCTCTAAAGAGCAGGTCTTTTCAAATCAAATGATTTATTTAGCTTCGCTGTAAAGGCGAGCTACTTCATCCCAGTTCACAACATTCCAGAATGCTGAAATGTAATCAGGACGACGGTTTTGGTAGTTTAGGTAGTAAGCATGCTCCCAAACGTCTAGTCCTAGAATTGGCGTTTTTCCTACAGTTAAAGGAGAATCTTGGTTTGGCGTGCTTGTGATTTCAAGTTTTCCATTGTTCACAACAAGCCATGCCCAACCAGAACCAAAGCGTCCTGCAGCTGCTGCAGCGAAATCAGATTTGAATTTTTCAAATCCACCTAGTTCTTTTTCGATCGCATCTGCAAGTTCACCAGTTGGTGCGCCGCCACCGTTTGGTGAAAGAAGCGTCCAGAATAATGAGTGGTTCGCATGTCCTCCGCCATTGTTACGTACAGCAGTACGAATGTTTTCAGGCACTGAGTTTAAGTTAGCCACTAGCTCTTCAATTGATTGATCTTCAAGAGCTGATACACCTTCGATTGCTTTGTTTAAATTTGTTACATATGTGTTGTGGTGTTTAGTGTGGTGAATCGTCATTGTTTCCTTGTCGATATGTGGTTCTAATGCATCGTAAGCATATGGTAATTCTGGAAGTTTAAAAGCCATGGTTAAATTCCTCCTTAAAATGTATGTACTGAAATGCTTCCTTTGTAAGTCAGCAATTCACCCTACTCAAAGAGTATCAAAAGAAACAGCTTGTTTCAACGTTATTGCTCATGTTCTGAAACATTTCAGTGTTTATTTTGTATTTAGCCCTTTTGAAAAAGTTTTAAACACCCTTTTTCAACTTAGCGAAGGACATAAAATAAAAAGATGCCAAGCATCAGCGCTTGAATCAATCCTTTTGCAAAAACACCTGATACAAATCCAATTAATGAGCCTAATCCGACTTTCACACTCGTCTTCAGATCTTTTTGATGAACAAGGAGCTCTGCAATGACACTCCCGAGAAATGGACCAATAATAATTCCTGCAATTGGTATCACAAAAGGACCAGCTAATAACCCAATGGTGCTTCCCCAAATAGCTGCCTTGCTGCCGCCAAAGCGCTTTACCCCAATCAGGTTTGAGACATAATCTGCCGCAAATAAGACGGCAGTAAACATGGCTTGAATAAGCCAGAACGTCAGTGTAAGCGGCTCGAAGCTAAAGAAGAAACCATATAGAATAAATCCGAGAACCATAAAGACTACACTCGGGATAATTGGATAAACCAGTCCAACAAACGCAATGATAAATGCACAGCCAATCAGTATCCAATACAAAATGTCCAAGACCCTGCCGCCTCCTTTTATATGCTGTATACATTATGCCTCATTCCTTCTATCTTAACCAGTGATGAAGGCCATACTTGTACTTGATGGATAGACATTGATACAATATGAGAAATAGAAAAGAATGTAGGAAGTGAATGGGTATTGAACGTATTTAATCTATTGTTAAAAGGAATTTATTCACCAAAAGATATTGCTAAAGCACGCTTTACAGGGATCGGTAAAGCAATTTTATTCATTTTTATCCTTTCAATCATCGCAGCAGTTCCTCAGGGGTATCATATGAGCCAAGAGATCTCGAATGCGATGTCAGGATTTCAGCATGTGATCAAAAAAGATTTACCCGACTTTTCAATCGAAAAAGGAAAACTTCAAGCGGATCAAAGTGCACCAATAGAAAAAGAAGAAAACGGCATCACGATCATCTTTGATCCTGCTGAAAAAATAAAAGCAAGTGAGCTAGAATCAAAGCAAACGGCCATCGCTTTATTAAAGGAAAAAGCAGTGATTGCCATTGATGGGCAAATGACAGATATTCCATATCAGCTCCTTGGTGGAACGCTGACAAAAGATGAACTCGCACGGGTCACAAATCAGAACCAAGCGATTATCATCCCTGTCATCTGTGTACTACTATATTTATCAACTGCGGCTCTCATGTTTATCAGCGCAACATTCCTTGCGATGCTTGGTACATTTATTAAACGAATGCAGCAAAAAGAGCTGTCTTTCCAAATGCTTTGGAAGCTCTCCGCTTATTCACTCACTTTAACAACGGTCTTTTTCGCCATTATGAGTGCATTAAACACGCCTGTTGCAAACTCATTTTTATTAAATTGGGTCATTAACTTTATCTTCTTATATCTTGTTGTGAAAGAAATACCTGCAAAAAAAAGTAAATGATCCATCCAACAAGGATTTGTCTACACAATGAAAGCTCCCCCGGCTCGGAGGAGCTTTTTATGTATGTTCATGCTAGGACTCATCTGGATGGATGATCGCAAATAAATAGTGATCCTCCCACACTCCATTAATCTTTACTTTTTTACGATTTAGTCCCTCATTTTCAAAACCTGTCTTTTCAAGTACACGAATGGAACCCTTATTACTCGGCTTTACTCCAGCCTCAATACGATGGAGATTCAACTCAAAAAAGGCATAGTCAATGATTAAACGAATGGCTTCTGTCATATATCCATTTCCGCCCTGCCTTTGATCGAGTACATACCCGAGCCAAGCTCCTTCTATCGGACCTCTTACGACAGAACTTAATGAGATCGTCCCAATTAAGGCATCGGTTTCATTTAAGAAAATACCGTGCATGTTAGATTCATCTTGTGCACTTTTTTGCCTACTCCGCTGAATTCGCTCAATTTGGCGAGTTAACGTGAAGAAATCATCTTTGACCAAAGGTGTAAATTCCTGAAAATATGAGCGGTTCTCAAGCTCTAATGTTAACAGTGATTCTGCATCATTTTCTGTTAGTGTTCTCACATATATATGCTGACTAACCTTCTTCATAAAATCCCCCCATTATTATTTTATCATACTGGCCATATGAGGTTGCTCTCCTATTTACTACACCAACGACCCAAGAAGTTTTTATTACAAGACATACTAGGACTAACTAGAACCATCCTTTCCAGCTTTTCTCCTCTTTTTGGTTCTATCATTTCAGGACATGCATAGACTGAAGTAAACTCTTAAAAGCGGTGAGTAAAATGCGGCGAATTCTTTTTTTACTAATCAGTTTGTTTGTCCTCTTTATTATCTTTTTTGATTTAAAAAATGGAACCATTCCTGTTGAGGAAAACCCAGCTGTCCCAGCAAGTGCCCTTCAAACAGCTGAGAAAAAGACATATAAGAACGTCACTGTAAAACAAGGTGAAACGGTCCTCTCCATCGTACATACAAGCAAGCCGCTTGATGACGTCATTAAAGATTTCGAGGAGCTGAATCAAGGTGTTAAAGCGAACGAAATCAGAGCAGGCAGCACATATAAGTTTCCTGTCTACAAGAGATAAAACGTTAATTCCTTGTCATTCATACAAAGAGACTGTTACAATATGAACTGTAAAACACGACGTACACGGCAAAGGATTGCTTGTACACTAAGGAGCGATTGACAAGTGAGTGAAGTCACACATCGTACTAAAACGCGTCCCGTCAAAGTGGGACCTTTAACTATAGGTGGAAATAATGAGGTTGTCATTCAAAGTATGGCAACAACCAAAACACATGATGTCGAAGCGACAGTCGCTGAAATTAAACGTTTAGAAGAGGCAGGCTGTCAAATCGTGCGTGTCGCATGTCCAGATGAGCGTGCAGCAAATGCAATTGCGGACATTAAAAAGCAAATTAACATCCCGCTTGTTGTGGATATTCATTTTGACTATAAGCTTGCCCTGAAAGCGATTGAAGCAGGCGCAGACAAAATCCGAATCAATCCAGGAAACATCGGAAGAAGAGAAAAAGTCGAAGCGGTTGTCAAAGCAGCAAAAGAAAAAGGCATTCCAATCCGTATTGGCGTAAACGCTGGTTCATTAGAGAAAAAAATTCTTGATAAATACGGCTACCCAACAGCAGATGGTATGGTCGAAAGTGCACTGCATCACATTAAAATTTTAGAAGACCTAGACTTTCATGACATCATCGTCAGTATGAAAGCATCTGATGTAAACCTTGCAATTGAAGCATACGAAAAAGCGGCTAAAGCCTTTGATTATCCTCTTCACCTTGGGATTACAGAATCAGGTACGTTATTTGCAGGTACAGTCAAAAGTGCAGCTGGACTTGGCGCTATTTTGAATATGGGAATTGGGAACACACTCCGCATTTCATTAAGTGCTGACCCAGTTGAAGAAGTAAAAGTAGCACGTGAATTGTTGAAATCATTTGGTCTTGCATCAAATGCAGCAACACTGATCTCCTGCCCAACTTGTGGACGAATTGAAATTGACCTCATCAGCATTGCAAATGAAGTCGAAGAATATATTTCTAAAATTAAAGCACCGATTAAAGTAGCTGTTCTCGGCTGCGCTGTTAACGGTCCAGGTGAAGCGCGTGAAGCGGACATCGGAATCGCAGGCGCTAGAGGCGAAGGCTTATTGTTCCGTAAAGGTGAAATTGTTCGTAAAGTACCGGAAGAAACAATGGTCGAAGAACTGAAAAAAGAAATTGATAAAATCGCTGAAGAACATTATGCGAAAATGGAAGCTGAAAAAGAAAAACAAGCGAATGCCTAACAAAAAACGCCTGACGTCATAGTCAGGCGTTTTTCTGTTCTTGTTAAAAGAACGGGGTGATAAATATGCCTAGGATGACGGAAACAATTCCGATCCCAATTGACCACGCGCCAAGCGCATGTGCTCCTTTTCTTCGTGCAATATAACCAACGACGATTGCCGCTACCCCTAATAGCACCGGCAAGACAAATAATGAGATAATCGCAATCGCGAGTGCTGTATAGCCTATCCCTTTACTGCCTGAATCGTCACCTGCTTGGTCACGTCCTCGTCTATCTTCTCGATCTCTTGAAGCTTGATATGGCTCTGCAATTTCAGCAGCTGTTTCCTCTAAATAGCCATCATCATTACTAAAGTGTGTGTCGATTTCACGATCATTTCTTCTGAAATCCTCGTCTCTTTCCATGATCAATTCCCCCTTTTGGTTAATAGAAAGGAGCTTTTTTAGTATGAGCAAAAATGTCTGTTTCATGATTGCTAAAACTTGCTGGAATTGTGAATTGATTATGTTACACTTTAAGAGTATAAAAATGAGGAGTGTGGGCATGTTACGTTTAGGAATTGATATTGATGGTACAGTGACGGCGCAGGACACCTTTGTTCCCTACTTAAATGAGTCGTTCCAATGTGCCATGACACTAGAAGATATGACAGAGTATGATTTGACGAAGCTTTTAAAGATTTCTCAAGAAGAATTTTGGGGCTGGATGGATCAGCACGAGCCTCTTATTTATAAACAGGCAGAGCCTGCTGAGGGTGCAAAAGAGATCCTCGACGAAATGAAGCTGCAGCACAGACTGATTTATATTACCGCAAGAAGGCAGCAGCATTCGGATATCACCTACAAGTGGTTTCAAGAACATGACGTACACTATGATGCTATTGAGCTGGTTGGCGGTCATCATAAGCTGGAAGCCGTGCAAAAGCACAAAATTGATGTATTTTTTGAAGACCATCATGGCAATGCCACAATGATTGCAAAAGAGGCTGACATCCCGGTTATCCTTTTTAACTCCCCTTATAACCAGATGCCGATCGACGATAGAATTATACGCGTAAACAACTGGCAGGAAGCATCTAAGTGGATCAAACAATACGAGCAGCGTCTGCAAACTGCTTATTAATGTAACTGAGCGAGCACCGAAGCGGAACAAACACGAGGATTTGTCTACACGCTGAAGCCGATACATTTAATGTATCGGCTTTTTTAATGGAGCAAGCTGCCCTTCTTTCATGAGGAAATGGTAAAGTGCCCCCTTCATGCCTGCCTGATTTAAGTAGCAGCAAGTTTCCAGCTTCACCTGAATGTTCTTCCATGCATGCAGTGTATGTAAATGTTTTTCAATGTTTTGTAATAAATCTGGTCTTGCACTTACGCCTCCGCCAATGAGGATTTTCTCTGGGTTAAGAACAGTCGCTACATTGTAAACGCCTATGGCTATTCGCTTGTACCATTGATCCAACAGCTTCTCAATGGCCGGATCATGCTTCGCCTTTTCAAAAATTTCTTGACCGTCTATTTGAGTACTTTGCGGTATTCCTTGCTTTTCTTTATAGCTCCGAATTAATCCAGCCGTTGAAGCGCTGCTGTTAAGAGTTGTAAACTGGCCATTTTCCGTCTCTGTCAGCATCATGCCAAATTCACCACCGCGGAAGGATGCACCGCGGACAAGCTGACCATTAGCAAAAATACCCCCGCCGACACCCGTGCCAATTGTCATACAAATAAAGCTGTCACAATCTTTCGCATGACCGCTGTATTTTTCTGCGAGAGCTGCACAGTTCGCATCATTTTCCACTTCTACACGAAGAGACGTTTTCTCTTCTAAAAGTGCTTTTACATTTTGACCATTTAAGGCGATGATGGCGCCTGCAAATTCTGTATAACCTGATTCACTGTCCACAAAGCCTGGTAGACTGATGGCGATACCGCTGACATTCGTCATCCTTTGATATTCCTTGACCACATCTGCCATGGCTTCTAAAAACGGTTCAAGCTGTCGGCAGTTCGTCTGATAGTCACCGCTAGAGACCAGCTTTCCATCCTGGTCCATTAATCCATGTTTCGTTCTGGTCCCGCCTACATCAAACACGACATAATAGGCCACTTTTACCCCTCCCTTTACTTCAAAATGTAGTACCTTGATCTCATTTTAATGAAACAGCCTCCCTTTGTAAAACGTTTTCAAAAGAGAAAACAAAAAAGCCAGCTCCAGGGCTGGCTTTCTCATGAGTGAACTTCCTTCGGTTCGCAGGAAGGACATGTTCCATATATTTCAAATTTATGTCCACTAATATGATAATCCTCTAAATCGGCGTCGAGCTTGTCCATAGGGCAGGCATCGATCTCTTTTGTTTTCCCGCATGTAAGACAAATAAAGTGATGGTGATGATGGGAAAATGAACATTTAAAACGGAATAGTTTCTCCCCTGACAATTCTGTTGTTTCTAATATTCCAAGGTCTTCATATAGTGACAAGTTTCGATAAATCGTATCAAAGCTGAGACCAGGGTAGTCTTCACTTAGTGCCGTCAGCACATTTTTAGCCGTCAAGTATTTATCAGAATCAGAAAACAATTGAAGCATGTCTTCACGTTTGCTTGTATATTTGTAGCCTTTTTCCTTTAATAAATCAAGCGCTTCTTGTACGTTCATGTTGATTCCCCCTTCTGAATTTCCCAATACTAATACACCCGATTAAAATCAAGATAGACAGCATCACAATGGTTCCGCCTGGCGCTAAATCAAGATAATAGCTTAAAATCAATCCGGCCAATACAGACAATTCACCAAATAAGATCGAAAGGAAAATTGCCTGTTTGAATCCTTTGGCAATGCGGATACTTGCCGCAACAGGAAGCGTCATGAGCGCCGACACAAGCAGTGTACCGACGATACGCATCGATGCCGCAATGACAAGTGCAACGACTAAGATAAAAATAAAATGAATCCATTTTGCTGAAATACCAGAAGCCTTTGCATGCTCTTCATCAAAAGAAAGCAGAAACAATTCTTTATATAAAAGCACAACAACTAACACAACAACGAGTGAGATCCCTACAATAATCCAAAGATCAAGTCTTGAAACCGCACTGACACTTCCGAATAAATAACTAAACAAATCTGTATTAAAGCCATTCGCTAGTGAAATGAAGATGACGGAGATCCCAATACCCCCTGATAAAATAATAGGAATGGCAAGCTCCTGATAATGCTTATACACTGAGCGCAGGCGTTCAATAAACAATGAACCCGCAACAGAAAAAGCCATCCCTAAGTAGAGCGGGCTTACCCCTGTCAAAAGGCCAAACTTTTTATCAAGAAATAGACTTGCGGCAATACCGGCAAGTGATACGTGACTGAGGGCATCTGCAATAAGCGAGAGCCTTCTTACGACAATAAATACACCAAGTAAGGGCGCAATAAAACCAATCAGTATACCTGCGATAAACGCATTTTGTAAAAATTCATAATGAAAAAATGGAAATAGCATTATTCATGTCCCCCATGATGGTGATGGTCGTGATGAATCACTTGAATGTCATGCCCGTAAAATTGCGATAGCGCCTGATCATCCATTGAATCAAACGCTTCTGCATCCCCGTGGAAATGCAGTGTCTGATTTAAACAAGCCACATGGGTGACTTTATCAGAAACGGTGCCAACGTCGTGTGTGACGAGAATTAAAGACATTCCTTTTTCTTTGTTTAATGTTTCGAGCAGCTGATAAAAGCCTTCTACTGTCCGCTGGTCTACTCCAACCGTGGGCTCATCCAAAATGAGCAGCTTCGGCTGGCTGACAAGCGCACGGGCAATAAATGCACGCTGCTGCTGTCCGCCAGAAAGCTCACCGATGTTTTGATGCTTTAAATCTTGTATGCCAACTGAGCGAATGGCATCTTCTACTTGCCATTTATCCTGCTTGCTCATTCGTTTAAACAAACCAATTTTCGCGGTCAGTCCGCTTGCGACGACCTCATATACAGAAGCAGGGAAACCCGTATTAAAGCTATTCGCCTTTTGAGAAACAAATCCAATTTGATCCCAGTCTCTAAATTTTGAAACAGGCGTGCCAAATAGCTTTAATTCACCTTGCTGCGGTTTAATGAGCCCAAGCAGGCATTTTAATAAGGTTGTTTTACCAGAACCATTCGGTCCAACAAGTGCTAGAAAGTTTCCTTCCTCTACTGTTAAATGAATGTGATCAATGACATTTCGCTGTCCATACGAGTACGAAATGTCCTTCATTTCAATAATTGGCTTTGCCATGAATCTTTCCACCTTTAATCAATATAAAAAGAATGATTACGATTTATACAACAAAAAGAAAATGGCTTTTGCCATTTTCTCTGTCCATACATACATTTCATTATATAAAAGAAAGATAAAAAAGTAAAATAAAAGCTAATGAATGGCTGTTTTGAACTTACCGCCTTTTGTTTCATGCGTATCCATAATCGTGATAAATGCTTGATCATCAATTTCAAATACAATGGATTTCAGCTTTGTAATTTCAAGCCTTGTGACAACGGCGTAGATGACATCTTTTTCTTCATCTGTATAGCCGCCTTTTCCTCTCAGCTTTGTCGTTCCCCTGCCGAGTCGATGCAGAATCGCATCTGAAATTTCATCATAATAGTCTGATACGATAATCACAGCTTTTGTTTCATCAAGCCCTTGAATAACAGCATCAATTGTTTTCATTGCCAAATAATATGTCATGACAGAATACATAGCCTGCTCTGGTCCGAATACAAAGCCTGCCCAAATGAAAATGAACACATTGACGATCATGACAAACTCACCGACGGAGAAAGGAATTTTTTTCGTCAGAAGAATTCCCAAGATCTCTGTTCCATCCATTGAACCTCCATTACGGATGACAAGTCCAACACCAAATCCAAGTAATAGCCCTCCAAATACAGTGGCTAAGATCGGCTGTGTTGTAAATGCCTCCACATGATGAAGTGAAGATTCAATCACGGCTAAGCTGACAATCCCAATCACAGTGGAAATCAGAAAGGTTTTCCCAATATGCTTGTATCCTGATATCATAAATGGAATATTTAAAATGACAACAATCGTCGCAAAATTTATAAACGGGTTATCTGTAAAGAGATAATCCAAAATAAGCGAAATGCCGATGATGCCTCCATCAATAATATTGTTTGGCACTAAAAATAATTCAATGCTGACTGCTGCACATGCAGCTCCTACTAGAATCAGAAAAATTCTCAAAATAAAATGAGGCACTGATTCCTTTCTATGCTGTTTACTATTTGCCATACGTTCTCCCTTCTACACATGTTAAATTTTCAATGAACATTTTATTCACTTTACTATTTTATCATTTCACAGAATAAAATAAAATTTTTTGCACATTTTCCGTTTTCGCCCATACATTGTTACAGAGGGGAGGAATGGAATTGATTTTAATTCAAAAAATTGTCCTGCAGCGGCTCAATCAGATCACAGCAAACGATCTGTTAAGGTATGCGAAACAGTACGGCGTCAGTTTAACGTCTCATCAAGCTGCTGAGGTTGCCAAACTCATGAACGGGAAAAACATCAATATTTTTAATGACTCAGAGCGTAACCGGCTTCTTAAGCAAGTGGAAGCGATTACTTCTAAACAGACAGCACAGACTGTGAATGATTTGTTTAACCAGTTTACAAGTTAAGCAAAAAAGGGCCGCATTTAGCGGCACCTCAACATGTTGCATCCTTTTTTACTGACCCGTAATTTTATCTAGTAAGCCTTCATCAAATTGCTTTTCTTTCAGCATCGCAATTTCGAATTTGTAAGGTGGTTTTTTGTTCTTTTTATCTTCACCTACATAAGGCGTTTCTAGAATTTTCGGCACATCTTGAAGCTGCGGATGATGCACAATATAGCTCAGTGCATCGAAACCAATTTCACCAAAACCGATATTTTCATGTCGGTCTTTTCTTGCGCCTTGTACGTTTTTACTGTCATTAATATGAAGAACTTTGATTCGGTCAATACCGACGATTCGGTCAAATTCTTCTAATACACCATCAAAGTCACTCACAATCGGGTAACCAGCATCATGCGTGTGACACGTATCAAAGCAGACAGAAAGAGCTTCGTTATGTGTCACTCCGTCGATAATTTGGGCAAGCTCTTCAAAGCTTCTTCCGCACTCTGATCCTTTTCCTGCCATTGTTTCAAGTGCAATTTGAACCTCTTGACCTTTTACAATGACTTCGTTTAAACCTTCAATGATTTTTTGAATCCCTGCTTCTGCCCCTGCTCCGACATGCGCACCCGGGTGGAGAACAATTTGTCTTGCTCCCAGCGCTTTTGTACGCTCAATCTCAGATCGAAGAAAGTCTACACCAAGCTCAAATGTCGCTGGATTCACTGTATTTCCAATATTGATAATATACGGAGCATGCACGACGATATCCGTCATGCCATGCTCTTTCATATGCGCTTGTCCAGCTTCAATATTCAGGTCTTCAATTTTTTTGCGGCGCGTATTTTGCGGTGCACCTGTATAAATCATAAACGTATTCGAACCATAAGAGGCAGCTTCCTCACTCGCTGCAAGAAGCATATGTTTTCCGCTCATGGATACATGTGAACCAATCTTTAACAATGTTTCCCCCTACTTTCCATTACGCTTTGACTTTCTACGTTCCTGTCTTTTGATTTTATCCATCTCACGTGTCATTTTCTTTTTGTATCCAGGTTTGACGGCTTTCGGTTTTCTCACAAGACGTTTTGCTTTTTCTTCAATTTCATTCGGGGCTTTTTTACGTCTTTGACGCTTTAGACGGTCATCTGCATCTCGCCATTCGCCATGAACAATGGTTTTGTTTTCAAATACAACGCCCATTTTCTCAATTTGAATGAGTGCATCCTCATCAGCCAGCTCATAAATGGTCATGGCAATTCCAGAAGAACCAGCACGAGCTGTTCTTCCAACTCGGTGCACATAAAAATCAAGATCAGATGGAAGTTCATAGTTAATCACGTGGCTGACGCCTTTGATGTCAATCCCGCGTGCTGCAAGATCAGATGCCACAATATAAGTGAACTCCAAATCTTCAATTTGTTTCATAACTTTTTTACGTTCGCGCGGCGTTAATCCGCCATGAAGCACACCGATTTTCATTCCTTTTTCTTGTAGGAACGATGCGATTTCATCAACAGTTGTTTTTGTATTGGCAAAAATGATTCCTAAATAAGGCTGTACATTCGTCACCATTTCATGGAGCAATTTTAATTTATCACGCTGTTTAGACGGAACTAAAATATGCTGAATGTTTTCTGCTGTAATCCGTCTTGGTTCAACATGCGCATACTTTGGATTGTCCATATATTTCTTCAAGAAAGGCTTTAGTTTTTCTGGAATGGTTGCAGAGAACACAAGCATTTGCAGCTGTTCTGGCATTTGTGCACCAATACGGTCCACATCTTCTAAAAATCCCATATCCAGCATTAAATCAGCTTCATCAATAACAAGAGAGGTCGCTTTATAAACATTCAGCGCCTGCTCATGAATGAGGTCAGCAATACGTCCAGGTGTACCGACAACCAAATGCGGCTGGTTTTTTAGCTTTTGAATTGATTTCTGCTTGTCCGTTCCGCCAATGTAAAGCTTTGCTTTGATCTCTTCTTCTGGAGAAGCATTCTTTAAAATCGTTTGAGCTTCTTTGAAAATTTGATTGGCTAATTCTCTTGTAGGTGCAGTAATCACTACTTGTACCTGTTCTTTGCTTGGATCAATTGAATGAATCAGCGGCAGTAAGTAGGCATGAGTTTTTCCTGTTCCGGTTTGTGACTGGCCAATCACGCTTTCTCCTTTTAAAACAGCAGGGATGATTCTTTTTTGAATATCAGTCGGCTCATAAAAGCCTAGTTCATGAATAGCATCTATAATAAAAGGCTTTAATTCATATGTCGTAAATTTCGTTTCTTTCATGTTTTCACTCCTTAAGGCAATGCCTTTTTGCTCATCTCCTCATTATAGCTGATTTTCAGTAAAAAAACCATGTCCGCTTTTCCTACAGGAAACCAATTAGTGCTTCCTTGCATAACCTATGAAGAGAAAGAGAATGCAGTAAGGGAGGTACAAGTATGTTAGGGCAAAGGCCTATGGGCGATTTTCAGCCGCGCCGTCCCTCACGCCGGCACCTTGGAAATGGCGGACAGCCCGGAATGTTTCAAAGAGGGCAGCAGCCTCCTATCCAGCAGCCTTTTCAAGGGCAGGGCAATCCATTTCAGCAAATGATGCCTCGCTCCCCGTCTGTACAGGGAGGCGGTTTACCCGGGATGGGCGGTATTCCAGGAGGTGAGAGCCGTGCACTAGGCGGCGGAGCAGGAATTAAAGGCATGCTCTCTAAATTTCTTCCTGGCGCAGGAGGAGCTGGAGTCTCTGGAGGTGGTGCGGGATTACAAGGAATCCAGAGCTTCACAAATCCTGCAACCCTCTCAAGCATGTTAGGAAATGTTCAAAAAGTGCTCGGGATGGCGCAGCAATTTACGCCAATGATTCAGCAATACGGTCCTTTAGTGAGAAATTTGCCGGCGATGATTAAACTGTACAGCCAGCTTGGCAGTGCGGATGATGATGAAGAAAGTGCAAATGATGCTGATGCAGAATCAGCGGAGACCAGCGCAGAAACAGAAGTGCCCGAGGAAGAAGCACAAACTGACGAAATAGAAAAAAATAAAGAACCAGAAGACATCCTCGTCAAAAAAACAGCACCTCACACATCACCTGCTCCTCAAGCAAAACCGAAAAAAAGATCTGGCAGCTCTGTTCCAAAACTATATGTCTAGTGATCTTTTAACGGCGAAGTGTTCACTGCGTATAACAATCTTTGATATATACGCTTACTTTGGCTATAATGGAAGCAAGAGAATGATAAAAAGCCGTTTTTTACGGCTTTTTATATTGTTCTTCTCTAGCAGCACTTCCCTACAGGAGGACGAATAAATGAATGTAATTAAAATATCGCCGCGTGGCTATTGCTATGGCGTTGTGGATGCAATGGTCATTGCTAAAAATGCCGCACTTGATAAGAACTTGCCACGCCCAATTTATATATTAGGTATGATTGTGCACAACAAACATGTCACTGATGCCTTCGAGGAAGATGGTATTTACACACTGGACGGACCAAACCGCTTAGACATTTTAAAGCAGGTTGAAAGCGGAACAGTCATTTTCACGGCTCACGGCGTTTCTCCTGAGGTTCGTCAAATCGCAGAAGAAAAAGGCCTTGTCACCATTGATGCGACCTGTCCAGATGTAACGAAAACTCACGAACTCATTTCAGAGAAAACAGCCGATGGCTATGACATTATTTATATTGGGAAAAAGGGTCATCCTGAGCCAGAAGGAGCTGTCGGAGTAGCCCCTGACAAGGTACACCTTGTCGAAACAGAAGCCGACATTGAGGCACTCGATTTAACATCAGAAAAACTGCTTATCACGAACCAAACGACGATGTCGCAATGGGATGTCCACGACTTGATGGAGCTGATTAAAGAGAAATACCCTCACGTCGAGTATCATCAAGAAATTTGCCTTGCGACACAGGTGCGTCAGGAAGCTGTATCGCAGCAAGCTGGCCAAGCCGATTTAACCATTGTTGTCGGCGATCCAAAAAGTAATAACTCTAACCGTCTCGCACAAGTGTCAATGGAGATTGCCGGAACGCAGGCTTACCGTATTGGCGACTTAAGTGAACTCAAGCTGGAGTGGCTGCAGGGCGTCAAAACCGTTGCCGTTACTGCTGGTGCTTCAACACCAACACCTATTACAAAGGAAGTCATTCGTTTCTTAGAAAACTATGAACCAGATGATGAAACGACCTGGAAGATTGAACGGACTGTTCCCCTTTCTAAAATTTTACCTCGCGTCAAAACAAAGAAATAAGAAAACGTCAGAGCATATCCGCTCTGACGTTTTTTGTTTACATAAATTGAAATGGGTTTGTGTTTGATTCAGAAACAAAGAGCTGTACGTTATATTTTTTATCCGCACACAGCGATTGAAGCTTCGCCTTTACGCCCTCTTTCATAATTTTTTCAGCATAATGCCCCGGGTCCACAACGTTCAGCCCTAGCATCATGGCATCGTGCGCAACATGGAAATAAAGGTCTCCTGTCACATACACATCTGCACCCATTCTTTTCGCTTGATGGATGTATTTATTTCCGTCTCCGCCAAGCACCGCCACTTTTTTCACAACAGCGTTTTGGTCTCCTACAAAACGAGCACCATTCACATCCAGCTTCGTTTTCACAAATTGTGTGAAATCTCTCAGTGTCATTGGCTCATTTAGCTCTCCAATACGGCCAAGACCTTTTTGAATAGGAGGAAGGTCTGTCGTGTGTACACTATAGGCGACTTCTTCATAAGGATGTGCTTTGATCATTTCGCGAATCACTTGTTTTTCTATACTTGCTGGGAAAATGGTTTCAATCCGCACTTCTTTCACAAATTCTAATTGACCCGACTCACCAATAAACGGCTCAGCTTCTTCTGATGGCAGAAAGCTGCCTGTCCCTTCATTTGAAAACGCACAATGGCTGTAGTTGCCGATATGGCCGGCGCCCGCATTTCCTAAAGCTGTCCGGATGGCCTCTTCAAATTCCACTGGGACATACAGAGCAAGCTGTTTGATTGGATCTTCGTATGTCGGCACTAACACTCTTGTTTCTTCAAGCTCTAAGGCCTCAGCAAGCAGGTCATTGACTCCGCCATCAGCTACGTCTAAATTCGTATGTGCCACATATACCGCAATATCATGTTTGATGCATTTTTCAATGATACGTCCAGCCGGCTGATCCGTCGCTACATGTTTTAATGGACGGAAAATCGGCGGATGGTGGGCAATAATAAGATCCACTTTTCGCTCGATCGCCTCATCTACTACATTCTCTAATACATCCAAGGTAATCATCACATTGGTTACTTTTTTATTTAAAGTCCCAATCTGAAGACCAATTTTATCCCCTTCCATGGCGTATGCCTTTGGTGAAAATTGTTCAAACAATTGGATGATTTCATGCCCGTTTACTGTTTTAGCCAACAGTCAAAACCTCCTTTAGCATCTTTATTTTCGCATTCAGCTCTTCAAGGCGTTCTTTATTTTCTTCTGTCCGCGCCGCCTGCTGAATTTGACTTTCTATCTTCTCCATATGCTGAAGCTCTTGCATCCACTTGCGCCGGAAGACGTCATTTTGCTCTTTCGCAAGAAACGGTCCAACCAGCATGCCTGCTTCAAGTGACATTCCTTCATAGGCTTTATCTTTATCGCCTTTTTCTGCAATGATGATTTCGTATATTTTGCCGTCCTCTTCTAAAATGACTTCATCTATCAATTCATACCCCTCTTGATAAAGCCATAAACGAATATGATGGGCATGGATATTCGGCTGAAGAATGAGCCTCTCATGGCCTGCGAGCTTATGCCTTCCTTCATTTAGAATGCTTGCGATGAGTGCCCCGCCCATACCTGCAATCGTCACTGCATTCACTTCGCCTTTTTCAATGACTTCAAGGCCATTTCCTTTTCTGACCGAAATTTCTTCATCTAATTCAAGTCTATGTACTTGCTGCTGCGCCGATTGAAGCGGTCCATCGGTAATTTCACCAGCAATGGCTTTCACTGCTTTTTGATGCAGGATCGCATAGCATGGCAAATAGGCATGATCTGAGCCGATATCAGCGAAGACTGCCTCATCTGGTAAAAAGTCTGCGACTTTTTTTAATCGTCTCGATAAATTCATTTCATTCATACGTATCACTACTTTTCTTTAATGTTCATACTTGTCTATCTTATATAAATTATGGACTTTTTAAAAGTCGTTTTCAAATGAAAAAAGCTCTTCTTTTGAAAAAGAGCTTTTTGTGTAAGATTATTTAATTTTAGACACCCATTCCGCCATTTCATCGAGCTTTTCATTTGGAATCAGCCCGCCTGGCATCCCGTTGCCGCCTTCTTGGATTTTCTTCTTGATGTCAGCTACTTCAAGCTTGTCTCCAACACCTTTTAATGCAGGACCTGCGCCGCCTTCATAGTTTTCCCCGTGACAGCTTAGACAGTTCTGCTTATACAATTCTTCCGGCGTTGCATTTGCTGTCTCTTCTTGCTTTTGCTCTTTGCCCCCAGAGGCAATTTTTTCTTCATCTTTCAGCCCCTTCATTGATAAGAAAAAAGTGAGTCCAATACCTAAAATGGCAATCAATAAAAATGGTATAAGTGGATTCCGTTTCATTTCTTTCATCCTCCCCTTTGTGAAAACCCCTTTGAGACTATGCAAACAATTCTAATTCTACTTTAATTTTACAAAAAGTAAACGTATTATGATACAAAACTTTGGTCAAGTTCACAGATTAGACAAAAATGATTCAAGATGAGAAATGAAGCCTTCAGCACATTTAGATGTATTTTTTATACATCTTTTCTCTAAGAACGTTGCAAATTCATTTGTTATTCAGTAAAATATAATCAGATTGAAAAAAGCGTTTTCATTTTTGATAAGAAAGAACGGATCTCTTTTAAGATCCGTCCGGTTTCTACTCTAAGAAGTCTTTTAATCGTTTACTTCTGCTTGGGTGTCTTAATTTACGAAGAGCTTTCGCTTCAATTTGTCTGATACGCTCTCTTGTTACGCCGAACACCTTTCCAACCTCTTCTAACGTGCGAGTTCTTCCGTCGTCTAGTCCGAAACGTAGTCTTAGCACATTTTCTTCACGGTCCGTCAGCGTGTCTAATACATCTTCAAGCTGCTCTTTTAAGAGTTCATACGCAGCGTGGTCAGATGGAGATGTCGCCTCTTGGTCTTCGATAAAATCACCAAGATGCGAGTCATCTTCTTCACCAATAGGTGTTTCTAAAGATACAGGCTCTTGCGCAATTTTAAGAATCTCTCTTACCTTTTCTGGAGTTAAATCCATGTCTTCAGCAATTTCCTCAGGCGTTGGTTCTCTGCCTAGGTCTTGCAGAAGCTGTCTTTGAACACGGATCAATTTATTAATCGTTTCCACCATATGAACCGGAATCCGGATTGTTCTCGCCTGATCGGCAATCGCACGTGTGATCGCCTGTCTAATCCACCAAGTCGCATATGTTGAGAATTTATATCCTTTGCGGTAATCAAACTTCTCAACCGCCTTCATCAGACCCATGTTTCCTTCTTGAATCAAGTCAAGGAACAGCATACCACGACCGACATAGCGTTTCGCAATGCTGACAACGAGACGAAGGTTCGCTTCCGCTAATCTTCTTTTTGATTCCTCATCGCCCTCTTCGATCTTTTGAGCATACGTAATTTCTTCTTTAGCAGATAACAAATTGACGCGTCCGATTTCTTTTAAGTACATACGAACAGGATCATTGATTTTGACACCTGGTGGTACGCTTAAATCATTCAGGTCAAATTCTTCTTCTGCTTTAGCCAGCTGCTGAACATTTGGGTCTTCTGTCTCTTCGTTTTCACTAATGAGCTCTACACCCTGTTCGCCTAAGTATTCATAGTATTCATCCATTTGGTCTGATTCAATTTCAAAGCTAGACATACGCTCTGCAATTTCTTCGTATGTTAAAACGCCCCGTTTTTTACCCGTTTCAGTGAGCTTATCTCTCACCTGTTCAAAGGTTAATTCAGTTTCGGTTTCGTGGGCTTGTTTATCAGCCATTATGGATCCCTCCTTCCAAAGCTTGCAACGAATTCTAAAGTAACTTGCGATTTACTTCCGCCCTGCTTTTCTCTCTCTATCAAACAGATGACGAAGCAAATAGGAAATAAAATAAATAATGATGAAGGCAAGATGCTTGCGGTCTTATGCTCCTCCCGTAAAGGATTCATTGCCAGCCGTAAGTCCTGTCATTAATAATAGACGTATTACTTCAGCGAACGGTTCAACTGAATAATTTCTTTTGCAAGTGTTGCCGCTTTGAAGAAATCTTTTTGCCTCTCCGCTTCTGCACGTTCTAGTTCTTTTTCCTTTATCATTGACAAATTCCGATGATTCAACACTTTTTTTACATAATCACTTAATTCAGCTTCACTTAGTTCGTCTCCGACTTGAATCATCAATATATCCGTCAACAGCTGATTCATGACATCATCTTCTATACGGTTCATCAGGTGCTGCGGCGTTGGTTCTTTGCCTTCTTCATACAAGGCATAAATGTACGTTGCCAGCGCCCTGTGCGAATCTATATTAAATTCAATCCCGATTCTGTCAAGTACTTTGCGGATCACGTCATCGCTTTTTAACATATGAGCAAGCAGCATTCGCTCTGCATTTTCATATGCCGGCCGCAGACGCTTTCTTCTCACTTGTGTTGACAGATGTGCACGCCGTTTTTCAAGCCCGTTTTCTTCCTGCGTGCTTTTGGTTTCTTGCCGCTGCTGTTTTTCAAACAGCTCCAGTTGTTCTTTTAATGAGTCAAGTGAGATGGAAAACTCCCCAGCAAGCTGTTTCATGTAAATCTCTTGCTCCAAAGAGCCGTTTAACCGGCTGATTTCTCGGAGAACCTGCTTCATATAAGTAAGACGGTCTCCTTCGTCTGATAAGTTTTTTCCTCTTCGGAAAAAATTCATCTTAAACGTCATTAATGTCACACTTGCATCTATGATGTCATTCCTAAATTTCTCGCCGCCATATTTACGAATGTAATCATCTGGATCAAGTCCATCTGGTATCATGGCAACGCGAACTTTACATCCTCTTTTTCCAAGCAAATCTGATGCTTTCATGGTCGCTTCGTATCCGGCCGTATCAGAGTCATAGCAAAGGATGATCTCTTCTACGTTCCGCCTGAGAAGCTTTACGTGCTCTTCTGTAAGAGACGTACCCATTGTTGCAACACTTTCACCGACACCTGATGTAACAGCTGAGATGACGTCTGCAAATCCTTCAAAAAGAACCGCCCGTTCGCGTTTGCGAATATGCATACGTGCGTCATGAAAGTGATAAAGCAGCTTACTTTTATGAAAAAGCGGCGTTTCAGGACTATTCATATATTTAGGCTGCTGATCACCAAGCGATCTTCCGGAAAAAGCGATGACCGTTCCATGATGATCATGAATGGGAAACATGACACGATCTCTAAAGCGGTCAAAAAAGCCTGTGCCGTTTTCACGTTGAATCAAAAGACCAGCCTTCTCCATCATCACAGGATCAAATCCTCGTTTTTCTAAAAACTTGGTCACGAAATCCCAAGAATCAAGAGCATACCCGATCTCAAACTTGGCAATTGTTTCATCCGTAAAGCCTCTGGACCGTAAATAATCGAGTGCGTTTTGACCTTCCTTTGTATTTACCAGCAAATGGTGGTAAAATTTCTTAAGAAGCTCATGGGCCTCAATCATTTTATGATCTGCAGTGTCCTCTTGCTGAGAGGAACTCATCTGAGCATTCGCTACCTGATCAGGCAGATCAATATGGTACTTATCAGCCACATGTGAAACGGCTTCAATAAATGAGTAGCCTTCCATTTGTCTGAGGAAAGAAAACACATTGCCTCCTGCACCACAGCCGAAACAATGGAAGATTTGCTTATCTGCTGAAACAGAGAATGAAGGAGTATTTTCACCATGGAATGGACAAAGACCGAAGTAATTTCGACCTTGCTTTCTAAGCTGTACGTATTCTCCAATCACTTCGACAATGTCTGCGTTTTTTTGGATCTGCTCCAAAAGTTCATCTGGTATACGTTTGCTCATCCTAATAACACTCCGTCGTACATTATTCGCCTTTTAATTTAAAAATCCTTCATGATTCGACAGGATTTTTTGTAGTTGCGCCATAAATCGCTTCTTATCCTCTTCTAAAAGCTTTTTGGGACCTTTTCCGTATACACCTTTTCTTCGCTGTTTGCTAGAAACATGCCTGCGTTCCAAATCAAAATCAATTGTTTCGTTTGTGTACATTCGTCCTCTTTCAGACAGAACAATGACCTGTCTCGGAAGCAGTAAGGAGGCAAGACCAATATCTTGGGTGACGACAATATCATGTGCGGCAGCTGAGTTTGCAATGACTAAATCCGCTGCTTCCTTATGTGTATCTACAAACCGCCAATCTTCAAGTGGAGATCTTTTGGTTTGAAAATGCTCATATGAAGCAATGAATGTCACTGGTACTTGAAATTGAGATGCGACAGAAAGGATTTCGTCTTTTACAGGACAAGCATCTGCATCGACATAAATCGTCCTCTCTTTTTTACGTTCATTCAGGTGACTAATTCTCCATCCCTCCACCTTATTCCTGCTTTAGAGAAGCAAAAAGACCATACTTTTCCCCCATAAAGCAATCAACAGTAAAACTCATTTTGTCGAAAAGTTATGTTCGGAATCACTTGACTTCTGCCAATATTAGTTTATTCGTTCTTGACTTAACTTAAACCTAAAATCAATCATTTTATCACAATTTTTTATTATAATACAAATGCAGCAAATATGCCATTGTTTTTGTTTACCCGTTTCCCACCATAGGAAAAACCCAGGAGGAGCATCCTGAGTTTATTCGGAACCTCTTTTGGTCAGCATTTGATGAATGACATTTGCCGTTTCCTCAACTGCTTTATTCGATACATCAACGACTTGACAGTTAATGCGGTCAACCACTTTTTCAAAATACTCTAGTTCCTCTTTAATCCGCTCAATGTTCGCATAAATAGCGCGATCATTTAAACCAAGAGATTTTAAACGCTCTTTGCGAATATGATTTAGTTTGTCTGGACTAATTTTTAAACCGATACATTTCTTCGGATCAACTGAAAATAACTCTTCTGGCGGATCAACTTCAGGTACAATTGGAACGTTCGCTACCTTCAGCCGCTTATGTGCCAAATATTGAGATAATGGTGTCTTGGACGTGCGTGATACACCAATGAGCACAATATCAGCCTTTAGAATACCTCTTGGGTCTCTGCCGTCATCGTATTTCACAGCGAACTCGATGGCTTCTACCTTTTTAAAATAGTCCTCATCTAATTGACGTACACGACCCGGCTCATGTTTCGCTTCATTTCCATATGCCGTTTCCATTTTATCAATGAGCGGACCGATGATGTCATAATAAACGACACCGTTTGCTTCTGCTTCCTCGATTAAGAATTGGCGCATTTCTGGCACAACAAGAGTAAAGCAGACGATCCCATTATCTGCTTTCGCCAGTGAAATGACTTCTTTAATCGTACCAACATCTTCTACATACGGGATTCTTCTAATATTTGAATGGTCTGATGAGCCGCCATCAAATTGGCTAAGTGCCGCTTTGACCACGAGCTCTGCCGTTTCTCCAACTGAATCTGATACCACAAAAATTACGCGATTACTCATAACATCCCCTCGCAGTCTTCTGTCATTAGATTATTTCGTTCTCCGATAAGCTGACAAGTATTTTCGTCATATTTGTTTTCGTAATTCTTCCGACCACTTCAAAGCCTTTATCCGTATCTTTTATCACAGGAAGTGCATCTATTTGCTTTTCAATCAAGTGCTTCGCCACATCCATAATGAAATCTTCCTTGCGGCAAACGGTGATGTTCGGCATTCTTGTCATAATAATATGGACAGGGATAGATGGAAGCTCCTGTTTCCCTATACTTGCGCGGAGGAGGTCTTTTCTTGATAACACGCCTGTTAAAATAGAGTGATCGTCCACAACGAATAATGTGCCCACATCCTCTAAAAACATCGTACAAATCGCATCATAAACCGAAACATTCTCATGTATTACCACTGGAATGGATTGAAAGTCTTTCACTTGAAGTTTTTTCAGCTTATCTGCGAGAAGCTGCGTGCCTGTTTTTCCTGTGAAAAAGTAGCCGACCCTTGGTCTTGCTTCTAAAAAGCCTGACATTGTTAAAATGGCTAAATCCGGTCTGAGGGTCGCCCTTGTTAAGTTCAGCCGATCGGCGATATGCTCTCCAGTGATCGGACCATTCTCTTTGACAATCTGTAAAATCTGCTCTTGCCGTTTATTTAACTCGATTGTACTCACCACCTTTAAATAGAGAGAGCGAAATCTTTATTTTATGTATATCATTTTCATAACTCATCATATTATAGCGCATCTTTGTCCGAATGAAACAAAAATCCACTCAAAAACCTTGAATTAAATGAGTAAAAAACGATTGCCCTTCGGAAAAGGCAACCGTTCTTAGGTATTTATTTTACAATTAAATTGTTCATATTCGCAAATGATTGAATGACTTTGGCTAGTTTGACCATTTGTGCTAAACGATTTCGCTTCAGTTTTTCATCATCCGCATGAACCATTGTATGATCGAAATAATGAACAATCGGTGTTTTTAACGTATCCAGCGCCTCAAGTGCCAAGCTGTATTGTCCTGCTGCTACATGTTCCTTTACAGCTTTCTCTACTTGCTGATACGCCTCAAACAGCTTTTGCTCATGTTCATTTTCAAACAGTTCAGGCTGAATCTCTGCATCTTCCCCTTTTTTACTGATTGAAATGACGCGTCCCAATGCTTCAGCCGTTTCTTTGAAGCTTTCTTGTTTCACACTCTCTTCAAGAACAGCTGCTTTTTTGACGACTGCATATGGCTCAATATTTTCAACATCCAGCACTGCATCAACAACATCATGGCGGATATGCTCTGCTTGAAGAACATATTTTAAACGATGTGTTAAAAATTCAATTAGAGCAGCTTCATGTTCTGCCTTTACTTGTGCAAGTGCTAGCAGCTCTTTAAATGAAATATTCCAATGACGGTCGAGCAGGATTTGAACGATACCGCTCGCTTGTCTTCTAAGTCCATAAGGGTCTTGAGAACCCGTTGGGATCACATCAATTGAGAAGAATGAACAAATAGAATCAAGCTTATCTGCTACTGCCACAATCGCACCAATCAAAGTGGACGGCGCCTCGTCACCAGCAAAGCGCGGCATATAGTGCTCGTTGATGCTTCTTGCTACTTCTTCATGTTCACCAAGAGCTCTTGCATATTTCTCACCCATGATTCCTTGTAATTCTGGGAATTCATAGACCATTTGAGTCACAAGGTCAAACTTCGAAATACTTGCTGCTCTCGCCACACGTTTAGTGGTTTCGTCATCTGCTCCGACATGCGCCGCTAGACGGGTTGCAATGTCTGTCACTCTCTTCAGCTTGTCGCCGATTGTTCCAAGTTTCTCATGGAATACCACTTTATCAAGCTTTTTAATATTGTCTTCAATCACTAGTTTTTCGTCTTCTTTATAGAAGAATGCAGCATCTGATAAACGCGCACGAAGTACTTTTTCATTCCCTCTTGCGACATTTTCGAGCGCCTCACTGTTTCCATTTCTGACTGTAATAAAGTGCGGCAATAATTCCCCTTGCTCATTTTTCACAGGGAAGTAGCGCTGATGCTCTTTCATTGTCGTCACCAATACTTCTTCCGGCAATGCAAGAAACTCTTCTTCAAAGGAACCAGACAGCACAGTTGGATATTCTACAAGGTCGTTCACTTCTTCTAAAAGTTCAGGATCAACAGGAATGACCCAGCCTTTTTCTAAAGATAGCGCATCTAGCTGTTCAGTAATGAATTGTTTTCTTTTCTCTGAGTCTGCAATCACAAATTGATCGCGCAAAGTTTGTTCATAGGAAGCAGGTGTGTCAATGCTGGCTGTCGTTCCAAGGAAACGGTGTCCTCTAGTCTCCCGGCCGCTTTTCACCCCAGCAATTTCAACAGGTACAATCTCTTTTCCAAATAAACAAACAATCCATTTAATCGGACGGATATAGCGTAAATCCTCGCTTCCCCATCTCATGTTCTTTGGAAAACTTAATGAAGCGGCGATTTCACCTAACGCTGGCAGAAGGTCTTTGACTTGCTTTCCTTCTTGAAACTTTTGGACATGGACATAATCTACTCCTTTGATCTCTTTGAAATAGAGATCATCTGTTGAAGCACCTTGTCCTCTTGCAAAGCCTTCAGCTGCTTTTGTCCAATTGCCTTCAGCATCTTGGGCAATTTTTTTAGCCGGGCCTTTTGCTTCTTCCTTAATGTCTTCTTGTTTTTCTGCGACACCTTTCACAAGTACAGCAAGACGTCTAGGTGAGTTAAATAAAGCAGTCTCTTCGAATGAAATATTTTGCGTTTCAAACCATGCTTTTACTTTCTCACCCAGCTGCTTTGTGCTCTCTGGCATGAAACGAGCCGGCATCTCTTCTAAGCCGATTTCAAGTAATACATCTTGTTTATTCATGAGAAGCCGCCTCCTCTTTTAGCATAGGGAATCCCAGTTTTTCGCGTTCTTCATAATAGGTTTTGGCTACTTTTCTTGCTAACTGACGCACTCTTCCGATATAACCAGTTCGCTCAGTCACAGAAATAGCACCCTTTGCATCGAGCAGGTTAAACGTATGAGAGCATTTGAGGACATAATCGTATGCCGGGTGAACAAGCCCTTTGTCCATTTGGCTATGTGCTTCTTTCTCATAGGTTGTAAATAGCTCGAACAGCATGTCAGTATTAGATGTTTCAAATGTATAAACAGAGTGCTCGTATTCAGCCATTAAGAATAAATCTCTGACCGTAAATCCGTCTGTCCATTCAAGATCGAAGACATTTTCTTTGTCCTGGATGTAAGAAGCAAGACGTTCAATACCGTATGTGATTTCAACAGAAACGGGCTTACATTCTAAGCCGCCGACTTGTTGGAAATACGTGAACTGCGTAATTTCCATCCCATCAAGCCATACTTCCCAGCCAAGTCCTGCACAGCCAAGAGATGGATTTTCCCAGTTATCTTCCACAAAACGAATATCATGTTTCAGCGGGTCAATGCCAAGTGCCTTCAATGATTCAAGATATAGCTCTTGAATATTGTCAGGTGATGGCTTAATGATCACTTGAAATTGGTGATGCTGATACAATCTATTTGGGTTTTCTCCATATCTGCCATCAGCCGGGCGTCTTGAAGGCTCTACATAAGCTACCTTCCACGGCTCTGGGCCGATGCTTCTGAGGAACGTGTATGGACTCATCGTTCCGGCACCTTTTTCTGTGTCATACGCCTGCATTAATACGCAGCCTTCATTTGACCAATGCTTTTGCAACGTCAAAATCATGTCTTGAATATTCAATGATCGCACCTCCATCTTTTCTAGACCAACCGCTATGTATGGCGGGTGGGATGAGAACCTTGTAAGAGAACACAAAAACTCCCGTCTCTATGCTCGCAAGGTTCTTGCAAACATAGGGACGAGAGTTTTTCCCGCGGTTCCACCCTATTTGCTGGTGTAGTAGCACCCAGCCGCTTTGTTTTACGTTGCTCAAGAATGCCTTTCGTTACGCCTCCATCCTTAGCTCACACCGCCCTAAGGTCGCTTTTATGGATTTTACGTAAGTACTTCTTTCTGTCAATGCAACATATTTTATCTTAGATGATCTTACAAAAAGTCATGGGAGATGTCAACTTTTGTTTTCCCCGCCCATTAGCTTTTTCATGGATTCCATCTGATTCATGAATTTTTTTGATTTTAAATAGAGGCCGGAATATTCGTCATAGTAGTGATCAAGCACTTGACGAATTTCTTGTTTCGTCTGCTGTTTCACATCAACCTGACCAAGCCTTGATAAATCAAAATAATGAAACAAACGGAGCAGCCTTGCAGCTGCGGGGGATAAGGGCAGTTTATATGGATCTTTCGAAAAACAATTTTGGCAAATGAAGCCGTTATCTCTTATTGAGAAATGGAACTGCCCTTCTTTTTGACCACAGTGCACACATTGATCAAGTTCAGGCTTCATCCCCATCACTGATAACATTTTGACCTCTAAGATAAATAAAATAATATCAGCATCTGTACCTTCGTTGAGATGACGCAGAGATTGAAGCAGAAGCTCAAACAAATAAGGGTTTGGCTTTTTTTCTTCTGTCCCTTTATCCATCAATTCCGTCATATATGCGGCATATGCGGTCAGAAATAAGTCTTCCCGAATGGCCCGCATACTTTCAATCATTTCGCCTTGCTGGAGCGTTCCAAGTCCTGTTGATGATTGGATGAGAAAGGTGCCGTATAAAAACGGCTGGCTTATAGCTGACAGGCGGCTGTTTGATTTTTTAGCGCCTCTTGCCATCACGCCAATTTTTCCATGTTCTCTAGTGAGCAGCGTGACAATTTTGTTTGTTTCGCCATAATCTGTTGTTCTAAGGACGATTCCTTCACTTTTAATGAGCATTTGTCTACACTCCGAGCATTGGAGGGGTCAAGAATTATAAGATTGGAAAATCAAATCGTGCTATTTCTTCTTCAAGTACATCGGGTCTTTCCAGGTTCTCCTTTTCTAACTCTTTGAAAAGCAGATACGTGTCAACGCTTCCTGTTTGTGAAAATACGTTCCATGTAAAATTCAACATAAAAACCCCACCTTTCTTTATTAGAAGCAGCAACGCTACATCCAACATATTAATTTTATCTTGACCAGGCTACCTCCATTTCATGATAAACAATTTTTACTAATCGAACCGCACCATTGTCAGATTTGCTGACAAATGCAGCGATTTTTTAATATTCGTCTTCTCTAAATCCAAAATCACGCAGGTGAGTGGATTTATTACGCCAGTCCTTCTGAACTTTGACCCAAAGCTCTAAATACACTTTTGAGCCTAGAAGTGCTTCAATATCTCTGCGCGCTTTTTGTCCCACTTCTTTTAACAAGCTGCCTCGTTTACCAATGACGATCCCTTTTTGCGAATCACGTTCTACGACAATGGTCGCCGCGACATGGATCTTGCCATTTTCATCTGGCTTAATCGATTCAATCGCAACCGCAATACTGTGCGGAATCTCTTCTCTCGTTAAATGCAGCACTTTTTCACGAATTAATTCAGAAATAATAAACCGTTCTGGATGATCTGTTACTTGATCTGCCGGATAAAATTGAGGGCCCTCTGGAAGATAACCTTCAATCTGCTGAAGAAGCGTGTCGATATTGTTTCCTTCAAGAGCTGAAATTGGCACAATTTCCTTGAATGGGTAACGTGTGCGGTATTCATCAATTAAAAGGAACAGTTCATCTGGATGAATTTGGTCAATTTTATTAACGACTAGGAACACCGGTGTAGATGTTTGCTTTAGTCGTTCAATGATGAATTCATCACCTTTGCCATAGCCTTCCTGTGCGTTAATCATAAACAAGATCAGGTCGACTTCCTTCAGTGTATTTTGAGCCACCCTCATCATAAAATCACCAAGCTTATGCTTAGGTTTATGAATCCCCGGTGTATCGATAAAGATCGTTTGTGATGTGTTTGTTGTCAGAACACCTTGCACTTTGTTTCGCGTCGTTTGGGGCTTATCGCTCATGATGGCGATCTTTTGTCCAATGACACGATTAAGAAAGGTTGATTTCCCTACATTTGGTCTTCCAATAATTGATACAAATCCTGATTTGAAGCTTTCGTTAGTCATTTAAATCCTCCGGTGAAAATGCGCCTGGCAATAGTTCGTTTACTGTTGTTTCGTATATATGTCCTTTTAAGTTCGTTAGAATCACTGGCATATCAGGTGCACATAGCTCTGAAATGACCTGTCTGCATGCGCCGCACGGCGAAACAGGACGGTCTGTATCAGCCACCACTGCTAACATTTGAAAAGATGTAATGCCTTCTGAATAGGCTTTAAAAAGTGCTGTTCTTTCCGCACAATTACACATACCATATGCTGCATTTTCAATGTTGCAGCCGCCATACACTTTTCCATCATTCGACAGTAATGCTGCACCGACTTTGAATTTAGAATAGGGTACATATGCAAAATCTCTTGCTTTGATTGCTTCTGAAATCAACTCTTGTTTGTTCATTCCTAGTTCCCACTTTCAGAAGAAATGGTACCACTGTCACATTTATATTTTACATAATTCACGTGACATTTTCACGCCCATTTCTAAAAATGTTAATAAATAGTAATATTGTTCTATTGCATGATCTTCGGTAAGAAGATGATCAACCCAATCATAACCGAAATCGCGGCGTAAACGCAAACAGCGCCTGCCGCAGCGTCCTTCGCTCTCTCTGCAAGCGGGTGCCTTTCTTCTGTCATCAGATCCACTGTATGTTCAATGGCTGTATTGACAAGCTCAAGCGCAAACATCCCCCCGCAAAGAAGAAGAACGATCAGCCATTCAAATGGGTCAATGCGGAACCAAAAGCCGCAGATCACCACGATGATGGCTGCGACTGTGTGAAATCGAAAATTCCGTTCATTCAAGAAAGTTCGCCATATTCCTCTAAATGCATAGTAAAAACTCCGAAAAAAACGGGCGAGCGGCCTTCTTTTCTTACGATGATCTCGAAAGACCATAATCATCCAGGATCTTTGTCTGTTTGGCGAACATTTCTTTTTCATCTTCCTCTGTCATATGATCGTACCCGAGCAAATGGAGGAAGCCATGAATCGTTAAGAATCCAAGCTCTCTCATAAAGGAATGTCCATATTCCTCTGCCTGCTCTTTCGTTCGATCTACACTAATAATAATGTCACCGAGTACAGGCGGGATATCATCTGCTCCAATGATTTCAATTTCCCCTTCTCCTTCTTCCTCAAGTGCAAAGGAGATCACATCTGTTGGTGCGTCTTTTCCGCGGTATTCTTTATTGATTTGATGAATCTCTTCATTCGAAACGATCGTCACTGATACTTCCGCTTGATCCTTGACCTCAAGTTCGTCTGCAGCAAACTGAAGAAGCTTTTCCACTTCTTCAAGCTGCTCTTTTGATACTTGTCCTGTTTCATCTATTAAATCGATTAACAATGTCATTTACTTCACCTTCTGCTTCGGGGCATCTGGATATTCAATCCGAGAATGGAAAATCCCCTTTAATGTTGTACAAATCGTTTGGCTGATAATATTTAATTCTTTAAATGTGAGGTCACATTCACTAAATTGCCCGTCCTGCATTTTATCTGAAATAATGCCTTTGACAAGCTTTTCAATCCGCTCTGGATTTGGATTATGCATCGAACGAACCGCCGCTTCAACGCTGTCAGCCACAGAAATAATCGCTGCTTCTTTTGATTGCGGCTTTGGACCAGGGTAACGGAATTCATCTTCTGTCACCTGATCATCACGCTCTTTCGCCTTATAGTAAAAGAACTTTAAAAGAGACTTCCCGTGATGCTGTTCGGCAATGTCGACAAGTTCTTCAGGAAACTTCTTTTCTCTCAGCATATCAGCGCCATCTGTCGTATGGGCAATAATAATATTTTTACTCAGCTGAGGAGAAAGCTTGTCATGCGGATTATCAATGTTCATTTGGTTTTCGATAAAGTACTGCGGTCTTTTCGTTTTCCCAATGTCATGATAATAAGCACCGACCCTTGCTAAAAGACCATTTGCGCCGACTGCTTCACATGCAGCATCCGCTAAATTCGCCACCATGACACTATGATGATATGTACCTGGTGTCTCGGTTAAAATCTTTTTGAGCAGCGGATGATTTGGATTGGATAATTCAATCAGTTTCATTGTGGAAAGAATACCAAACATGCTCTCAAAAACAGGCATTAACCCAATGACCAAGATAGATGATGCAAACCCTGACACAATCGCCATCATGAGGTTCACACCGATTTCAAGCCCTGATGGTGAAGAATTTTGGATGAGTGTAATGGATAAAACCACAAGTACATTCACCAAAGCAACCAAAAGCCCCGCCTGCAATATTTTTGATCTTGCATTATGTTTTCTTAAAAATAAAATACCCGCCATCCCGCTCATCAGATAATAAGCGCAGATCACATAGTTAAAGACGCCGGTTACTCCTTGATTAAACATCATACTGCCGCAAAGAGCAAATACAAGACCGGAGAAGATCGCCAGCCGCTCATTAATAAGCAGCTTGATCAGCATCGTGCCAAGTGCCACTGGCACGACATAGCCTATCGTCGTATACTTCGTTTCCTGGAAGAGGCTGAACACTTCCATGATAATTAATATAATCGTGAAAATAAGCGAGTAAAGCAGTAACGACTTATTCTTATGGACAAGCGATTTTTTCCTCGATTCAAGGGAATGAACAATCGCTGCTAAGAAAAGTCCAATTAATATGAGAAGACCACTTACAGGCTTAAATAAATTTGAGCTGTTTAACAGACCCGTGAGTTCTAATTTGCGATAAACTTCCCGGTCAATGAGCTCTCCTTCTTCAACTAAGATTTGCCCCTGCTTAATTTGCACAGGCTGAATATTGTCAGCCGCTTCCTGTCTTTTCTTCTCTGTTGCCACTGGGTCAAATACATAGTTTGGAATGATCGCAAATTCACCGATTTCTTTCGCCGCATTTAAGTATTTTGATGGAATCGAATTGTTTTTAAGCTCTGTTTTGACTTGTTTTTTCTCATCTTGTAATTTCGCTGCTGTGATTTCTTTACTCATCAGTGAATTCACCACTGTGATGATGGAATCCTTAGTAAATGAGAGATTTTCATCACTTGCTTGGAGCAGTGCTTTGATGGATTGATCCGAAACAGCTTCCT
Organism: Bacillus sp. FSL L8-0654; assembly: GCF_038629965.1. Classification (NCBI taxonomy): domain Bacteria; kingdom Bacillati; phylum Bacillota; class Bacilli; order Caryophanales; family Bacillaceae; genus Bacillus; species Bacillus sp. FSL L8-0654. The sequence goes on from NZ_CP152026.1 coordinate 2,268,052, forward strand.
GCATATCTGTTGTGAGCTTTTCTTTGACACGCTTGACCATTTCTTGATCTGATGGCGCGTTCTCTTTATCATCAGCTGCTTTCTTCTCTTCTTTAATGGCTTCAAAGAGGGATGAGATGAGGTCTACGCGATTATCAGAATACGCTTTTTTGAGCGTATATTGATCTTCTACCTGATCTGTTGCTTCTTGTTTCTTTTCTTCTGTCGCTTCTTGATCATCAACGGTTGACGGAGAATAGATGGTCTGTTCGCTCACTGAAAATAAATCTAAGTCGAGCGATTCAGGCTTTACATGGAAGAAGAGCACCACGAATAAAATGGCTGCTAAACCAGCGTACAGCAAAACATTTAAATAACGTGAGCGCTCCATTTTCTGAGGTTCTTTTTTAGACAGCAGTCTTTTGCGCTTACTGCCTTTTTGATTCTTTCTCAAGGAAAGTACCTCCTTTTTTACTTTAAACCACGATCGAAACAAAATGACCCGATGAAGACGATCGGGTCACTCAGTTCATTTTTGCTTTTCGTATGCGCCAATGATCTTCGCCACAAGCGGGTGTCTGACCACATCTGTCTGGTCTAATTCAATAAATGAGATGCCCCTGATCTCTGCAAGCATGTCCTTTGCAGCTGCAAGACCTGACTGCATGCCCTTTGGCAGATCAATCTGTGTAATATCTCCTGTAATGACCATTTTAGAGCCAAACCCAAGTCTCGTCAAAAACATTTTCATTTGGGCAGGTGTTGTATTCTGCGCTTCATCTAATATCACAAATGCATCATCAAGCGTCCGGCCTCTCATATAGGCAAGGGGCGCTATTTCAATCACGCCGCGCTCGATTAGTCGTTCCGTATGATCACTGCCAAGCACATCATGCAGGGCATCATATAGTGGTCTTAAATAAGGATCTACTTTTTCCTTTAGATCGCCTGGTAAAAAGCCAAGACTCTCTCCTGCTTCAACAGCTGGTCTTGTCAGGATTATCCGTTTCACATGTCCATTTTTCAGCGAATGGACCGCATGGACGACTGCCAAATACGTCTTCCCTGTACCAGCGGGTCCAATTCCAAAGACCAGGTCATCTTTTTTCATCGCCGCAGCATATTCACGCTGGCCGATTGTTTTCACCCTGATCGACTTTCCTTTGGCATTTTTCGTAATTTCATCTTCATACATATTTTCAAAATAATTCAGCTTGTTTTTTTGCGCCATTTTAATGGCATAGACGACATCCCGTTCAGATATCTCAATTCCTTTACGGATGAGATGTAAAAGAGATGTGATCAAACGGCTTACTGTATCTCTCGATGCTTCCTCACCAGAAACATACACTTTTTCTCCACGCGTAATAATGGAGACGTTCAGCTCGTTTTCCATTAGTTTCAGATAAGCATCTTGATTGCCAAATAAAGCAATCGCTTCGTTTGGGCTATCCAATTTTTGTTGAATCTCAAGTAAATGTTCTGTCATTCTCTAGTCTCCCTGAACAATAGGTGTTGGTTGAACAATATCTTCTATTACTTGGTAAAGGATGATTAACTTAACTTTACCATTCCCTGTTGTCTCGTGCAAAACTTTTTCACTTTTCACCTCTCCTGTTTGACCTAGCTTCTCTTCTAATTCTTTTTTACCCATTTTAATCCCTGCTTGAACCGCTTCTTTATTTGTGTATTCGCGATTTATTTTCTCACTTTCGCGTGTAATTTCCTTTTCATAAGAGAATGGGAGCTGCATGTTTAAGAAATGAAGCGGATGAACTTCTGTTTCTGTTTTTGGCTGCTTAAAATCATCCTTTTTAAAAGAAAAGCCCCAAAATGGCAGTGAGCCTCCAAATGCGGAGAGCTTGTGCTTTGTCTTCATTTTACCCGTAAAAACGTCAAAAGATGTTCGAAGAGGGACAGAAACTTCTGAACGATACCACGTTTCACCATAGATTTTCGCTTTGGCTCCTACCGTTTTTTGCTGATCTTCGCTGCCAATGAGTCCAGAGACAAGCATCTGTCCTTTCTTTACATGTTCATCAACCGCGGCAAGCGGCTCCCCTTTTTCTACATACATTCTCGTGATGACAGCCTTTTTCTTGGCGACGATATGCTGAGGACTCGTGTATTTTTCTTTTTCAGGTTCATTTTTTTCCACAACTTTCATTTGAAAGGTTGTTCCGTTTAGTTCTACGCCGACCCATGTGATGCTTTGAATATTGGTTGTCAGGGATTTTTGAATTTTTTCAGGTGTTCCCATTAGAAACTGAAAACGTCCTTTTTGCACCCCAATGTCGTCTAAATGCTTTCTCATTTGATGTTCAGTTTCTGGATTGGCTCCTTTAATATCGATTTTCCATACCATGTTTGAAAGCGCCAATATCGTCACTAGAAAGCATACAATCCCAAGGGTAAATCCGATATTCTTCCTTGACCATAGGAGTAGAAATGGAAAGCCCTTTTTTTGATGAAATGAACATGTCACGTCATGATGTCTGCGTACCTTTCTGAAGGCATGTACATCTGATAAGCGAATAAATAAGCGCACGCTGTCTTGACGGCGGCTCACTTGAAACATTGTGATCCCCTGCCTCGTGCACTCATTGATAAGCCGCTCAATGCCATTTCCTTTGATCTCCACTTCCACTCTGCCAATAAAATAGGCGAACCATTTATTCTTCACGCTTCTCCCCTCCGTCAGTTAAGAATCAATATAACGGACCTCATCGATTTTCCCTTCCAATAAAATCTCTTCTGGCAAAATCGTTTTAATCACAAAATCTTTCCCTGAAATAATGCATTGTCCCTGTTTGAGCATCAGCCTTACCTCTTGATCACTGAAAAGCAAAAGCCCTTTATGGTTCTCTATGTAAATGTGGAGTCTGCCAACCATCGTAATACGGGGAAGATCCATCATCACGTCTGGAGGGATTTCAAGTGTTCTTGTCAGCCATGCTTTAAGTCGATTTTTTCTTTTTCCCATTCAATAAGAACCCCTTCCCACCTCATGTGTATGAGATCAAACTGAAAGATGGTGAGACTGATGAGAAAGCCTCTATATCATCCTATTCCTCAGGGGTTCATATCATGCTAATGAATCCCGTAAAATAGCCCTTTCAGCATTTTCTTTAAGAAAAATCGTCATCAGGCAAAAAAAGCCCCCCTTTATGAAAAAGGGGGCTTTCTTCTTTATCTTTTATATGGCCGTTTCATCGTTCTGTGCGGCTTTTTCGCGCGCGGCTCTCCAAATACTTCTCCAAGGATCATTCCTTGAACAATTGTATCTTGGTTCAGCTTCTCAATGAATTTTGGCCTCATTTCAGCAGATGCAGCCTTTGGCCTTGTCAGCTCTCTTTCAAGCGATTGGAACTCTTTGTTCAGCTCGTTTTTTCTTTCTTCCATTTCGGCAAGTGTAGCCGTATAGCGATCTTGTAAGGACGGAGAAGTTTTTTTCTTCATCCCGCCATGATCATGTACATCGCCGAAATCGTCCAGCTGATCGGTCACGACTGGATCTGGACTTGTTTGCTTTGTTTGCTTTTGGGGCACCTGCTTACGCTGAGGAGCGGGCTTCTTTTGCTGATTCTGCTCTTCGTTCTCCTCTTGTTTGCCGATCTTCCCAAAGACGGCAGAGATGATACCGATGATAATCGCAATTAGTAGCGGATTTTCAAATAGAATGTCCAATGGGCTCCCTCCTTAAAGCGTGAGAGGATGCTTATTTGTTTTCATTATCAGATGGACCTTTTGTCATTTTGCCAAATGAATCTCTCATATCCGTATCAGCATCGATATTCTTAATGTTCATGTAGTCCATGACACCAATATTGCCTTCACGTAATGCTTCAGCCATTGCAAGTGGTACTTCAGCCTCTGCTTCTACGACTTTCGCGCGCATTTCTTCAACTTTCGCACGCATCTCTTGTTCTTGTGCAACAGCCATTGCGCGGCGTTCTTCTGCTTTCGCCTGTGCAATGTTTTTGTCTGCTTCTGCTTGGTCTGTTTGCAGAATTGCCCCGATGTTCTTACCGATATCAACATCTGCGATATCAATCGAGAGAATTTCAAATGCAGTACCTGAATCTAATCCTTTACCAAGAACCGTTTGAGAAATCATATCAGGGTTCTCAAGAACCTTTTTATGATTATCTGATGAACCGATTGTAGAGACAATCCCTTCACCTACACGGGCAATAATTGTTTCTTCCCCTGCACCACCGACAAGTCGGTCGATGTTTGCACGAACTGTAATACGTGCTTTTGCTTTGACTTCAATCCCGTCCATCGCAACACCAGAAATAAATGGTGTTTCAATGACTTTAGGGTTTACACTCATTTGAACTGCTTCAAGTACATCACGGCCTGCTAGGTCGATGGCTGCACAGCGGGCAAAGTTCAATTCGATATTCGCGCGTTGAGCTGCAATTAATGCGTTCACAACTCGGTCCACGTTACCACCTGCAAGATAGTGGCTCTCCAGCTGGTTAATCGTCACATCAAGACCTGCTTTATGTGCTTTGATGAGCGGGTTGACCACTCGGTTTGGAATCACTCGGCGCAGTCTCATTCCTACAAGTGTAAAAATGCTCACTTTTACGCCAGCCGCTAGGGCAGAAATCCACAGCATCACCGGTACAAAAGTGAAAAAGATCGATAGAACAATCAAACCTGCTGCGATAATCACAAATAATAGTAAAGTAGATGGATCCATTTTATTCCTCCTCTAAAATCAGTATATCTATACTTTCCTCACGACAATGCGTGAGCCTTCCGCTTTCACAATTTTTACTTGTTCATCTTTATCGATAAATGCACCTTCTGACACAACATCAATGCGCTCATCTCCAAGTACGATCGTACCAGATGGACGAAGTGCAGTGGCTGTCACTGCGATTTGTCCAACAAGATCCTCTCTTGTTTCATTTGAGACATAACCGCTTTCCTTATTGGTTGAATCGGTTAAAATGAACTTTTTAAAGAATTTCATACGTTTCCCCAACACCTTTGTCAATAAAATAACTGCTATGGTTGAAACAGCAGTGGCAATCAAGATGGAAATCGCCATTTCTGTAAAGCTTCCAGCTGCTAAAAATAAGCTGACAACGACACAGATCAGTCCAATGACACCTACGATTCCCCCTGGCAAAAACAATTCCAGAATGATGAGTGCAATCCCTGCTAAAAACAGGAACAACGTCTCATATCCTGCAAAACCTGCCACGAGATGACCATAAAAGAATAGAAGAAGCGCTGTCACTCCCATGGTGCCCGGGACCCCAAAGCCAGGAGAATAGAGCTCAACAACTAACCCTAAGCTTGCAATGGATAAAAGGATTGGAATGACAATTGGGTGCGTAAGAAAACGCGCAACCTTTTCAGCAAAGCTCACTTCATCGTATTGAACAGAAGCGTCTTGTAATTTCAGCTTCTGAAGCAAGTCATCCATATTTTTTGCTTCCCCTTCTGCATACCCGAATTGAAGCGCACGGTCTGTATTGAAGGTGAGCAATTCTCCTTTTGGTGCACCGGCTTCTTTTGCGTCTATATCTACATCTGCCATGGCAAGAGCATACTTTGGATCACGCCCCTGCTTTTCGGCAGCATCACTCATTTCAGCAAGCCATAGAGATTCAGATTTTTGATCGGCAGCATTGCCTTCTCCATCAATGATCGCAGCAGCCCCCATTTTTCCATTCGGGGTCATATAAATTTGATCGGCATTTAATGCAAGGAATGCCCCCGCTGAAAGCGCTCTATGATTGACAAACGCTGTCACTGGGATATCGGAAGCACGAATCGTATCTGCGATTTTAAGCGCTGCATCAACTGCACCACCCGGTGTATTGATGTCGAGAATAATATGCTTCGCCCGTTCCGACTTTGCCTGCTCAAACGATCGTTCAATGAATTTAGAAAGTCCTTTTTCTACTGTATCTTCAATTGGGATAACATGAACTTTCTGATCTGCTGATTTCGCGGTCAATTGAACCCCTAATAACAAGCATATTATAAAACAACTGAAGAGAGCAATAGAAATTTTTATTTTTTTCATCTATTTGGTGATCCCTCCTCTCTTTCTTCCATTTTACCGTTCCTTTACATACGTTACAAATGTATCATAGGTTTCATTTTTATATGACAGAATCACGAGGACATAAAAAAAGTACCCTTCTAACAATAGAAGGATACTTTTTTATTGAGACAGCTGCTCGCTGACAAGTCTGTTAATGACAGCTCCATCAGCTTTACCTTTTACTTTTGGCATAATAGCGCTCATGACTTTACCCATGTCAGCCTTCGAGGAAGCACCTGTTTCAGCGACCGTTTCTTTCACGATCGTTTGCAGTTCTTCTTCAGAAAGCTGTTCTGGTAAATAAACGTCTAATATGTCAATCTCTTTTTGAACTTTATCTACTAAATCTAAGCGATTAGCTTTCGAAAATTCACGGAGGGAGTCTTTACGTTGCTTAATCTCGCGGGAAAGGACGGTTAGTTCCTCATCGCCGGTCAAACTGTCTTTCTTAAGCTTAATTGCTTCATTTTGCAGCGAAGCCTTTACCATACGAATGACAACAAGCTTGTCTTTCTCACGGTTTTTCATCATAAGCTTCATATCAGAATTTAATTGCTCAAGAAGACTCATAAAATCCACCCTCTTTAGAATTTACGTTTTCTAGCAGCTTCAGACTTTTTCTTACGCTTTACGCTAGGCTTTTCATAAAATTCACGCTTTCTTGCTTCTTGCAATGTTCCAGTTTTGGATACACTGCGTTTAAAGCGACGAAGAGCATCTTCAAGCGATTCGTTTTTTCTAACGACCGTTTTTGACATTCTCTTTCCCTCCCTCCGAATACACCAATCGACTGCATTAAAAAAAGATATACATGCAAAACATGTACCTAGACATTATAATATAAGCCCAGTGTGAGGTCAACTAAGTGATTTGGAAATATATTTTCGTCATGAGCAGGTAGACAAGTCCATATATTCATTGGTAAGAGGAGGACTTTTCTATGATGGCGATCATTTATTTTTGTGCACTTATTTTCATTTTTTTATGGTCAATGGGTTTGCTGAGAAAAGGATTAATGGCGCTTGCGTCGTCTCGTATTGAGAAATCACTTCTTCTCTTTACAGATCACCCGGTCAAAGCATTCTTGGTCAGCATTGTGTTTACAGGGGTTCTACAAAGCAGTTCTGCTTTTATGGTCATCGTCATTGGCTTTGTCAGTACTGGCATTCTCTCTTTTAAAAAATCGATCCCAATGATTCTTGGAACCAATATCGGCTCAACGTTTACGACAGAATTTATCGCCATTAAAATGGACGTATTCATGTGGGTTTTGATCATAGCCGGTCTTGTATTTATCCTTTTTGGCAGGACATCTTTTAGACATGCAGGAAAAAGTTTATTTGGGCTCGGGATGATCTTTTTTTGCATACAAGGCTTTTCAAAAATTGCAGGGATGATGACAAGCCAGCCTGAGACATTGCGTTTTCTTGAAATGATGCAGCATTCAGACTGGACAGCGCTGCTTTCGGGTACCATTTTCACAGCAATTGTTCATTCGAGCTCAGTCTGCATCGGTATTTTAATGGGATTTATGAATGAAGGAACTGTGGCACTTCAGGAAGGCATCAGCTTTGTGTTGGGGTCCAATATTGGGACATGTATTACGGCTGTGATGGCTGCGATATCCGGCGGCTACGCAGCACGTCAAACGGCTTATGCACACGTCGTGTTTAATGTGCTTGGGGTTCTTTTATGCCTGCCGTTTCTCGCCCTGATCACAGAGGTTGTCGCCCTTCTCGCAAGCTCTCCTGCCCAGCAGATTGCGCATTTCAGCCTGCTGTTTAATGTGGCAAGCTCTCTCCTCTTCTTTCCGTTCATTCGCCCTTTTCACGCATTGATCTTGTGTCTCATGCCGAATCAGTCAAAATAAAAGAAACCGGCTTGCCCTTTTGGCTGCCGGTTTTTTTATCTATTATGAGGTCATTCTCACTTTGTCTGGCTGCACATCATCGCTGATGCGAACGAATTGTCCTTCGTTATAAGGATAGCCCGCTTTCGTAATTTTCACTTTGACCAGACGGCCGATCATGTCCTCTGTCCCTTCAAAAACAACCTTCATGTAGTTATCGGTATAACCAACATAAAGATTGTGGTTTCCTTCTTGTTCTTTGAAGGATTCTTCCGGAATAATCTCTAGCACATCACCTTCGTAGGCTGATGCGTACTCTTTCGCAAGCTGGTCAGAAAGAGCGATCAAACGGTGGACACGTTCGTTTTTCACATTCTCATCCACTTGATCTTCCATTCTTGCAGCCGGGGTACCTGTACGTTTGCTGTAAGGGAAGACGTGCAGCTCAGAGAATTGATGATCTTTGACAAAATTGTACGTTTCCAAGAACTCTTCTTCTGTTTCCCCAGGGAATCCAACGATCACGTCAGAGGTGACAGCAAGTCCTGGCAATGCTTTTTTCAGCTTTGTTAAACGCTCTGCAAAGAATTCCATCGTATATTTACGGCGCATTCTTTTTAGCACAGTATTTGAGCCAGATTGAAGCGGGATGTGTAAGTGTCTGACAATTTTATCTGACTGATCAAGCACTTCAATCACTTCATCTGTAATTTGACTTGCTTCAATAGATGAAATACGGATTCGTTTTAAACCAATAACACGTTTATCTAGTTCTTTTAGAAGCTTTGCAAAGTTATAATCCTTTAAGTCTTCTCCATATCCGCCTGTGTGAATACCTGTAAGCACAATTTCTTTATAGCCCGCATCAACAAGCTGCTGCGCTTGATTGATGACCTCTTCTGGATCACGAGAACGAAGAAGGCCGCGCGCCCAAGGAATAATGCAGAAGGTACAGAAATTGTTACAGCCTTCTTGGATTTTTAATGAAGCGCGCGTTCTGTCTGTAAAGGCAGGAACATCAAGTTCTTCAAATACACGTGCTTTCATGATATTGCCAACCCCGTTGATCGGCTGTCTTTCTCTGCGGTATTCTTCAATATAGCCTAGTAATTTATGTCGGTCCTGTGTTCCAACCACAATATCAACACCAGGAATCGCCATGATTTCTGCTGGTGATGTTTGCGCATAGCAGCCTGTTACACAAATGACACCATCCGGGTTATGGCGAATGGCTCTTCTAATGACTTGGCGGCTTTTCTTATCGCCTGTATTCGTGACCGTACATGTATTAATGACATATACGTCTGCTTTTGATTCATACTCTTTTCTTTCATAGCCAGCTTCTTTAAACAGCTGCCAGATCGCCTCTGTTTCATAGTGGTTGACCTTACAGCCAAGTGTATGGAACGCTACTGTTCCCATCATGATTCACCTCTTAATAACTCTGTTTGATAAGATATAGCAGAAAGCGCATATAAAGGAGCAGTTTCTGTTCTTAAAATGCGTGGTCCAAGCCCGCAAATGACTGCACCAAGCGTTTCAAGCTCTTCAATCTCCTTTTCTGCCAAACCGCCTTCAGGGCCAAAAACCACTAGCAAGGTTTGTCCGCCTTTCATCTGTTGAAGCACAGTTTGAAAACGGCTTTGCTCTCCTTCTTTCGATGATTCTTCGTATGCAACGACACATTTATCGAATTCACCAGCTAATTGCGTCAGCTCTTTAAACGTTGATACTGAATAAACACGGGGAATGATATTCCGGTAGGACTGCTCGGCTGCTTCTTTCGCGATTTTCTCCCAGCGCTCTCGTTTTTTATGTGACTTTTTTTGGTCAAGCTTTGTAATAGAACGAGCCGCTTGAAACGGGATAAAAGCACTTGCGCCAAGCTCTGTGCCTTTTTGGATAATGAGCTCAAGCTTATCTCCTTTTGGAAGACCGCTTGCAATCGTCACCCTAATCGGAAGTTCTCTGTCCTGATTTGTCCAGCTTTCAAGGTGACAAATCACTTCTTCCTTTGTTATTGTATCAATTTTACTGAGCGCTTCAAAGCCGTCTGTCGTTAAACAAAGGATTTCCTGCCCTGCTTTCATCCGCATGACATTGGAAAGATGATGTACATCTTCACCTTTTATAACGATGGCTCCCTTTAACGTCACTTCTTCTTTCGTGAGGTCGATAAAATATCGTTGCATACGTGTCCTGACACCTACTCGCTTTATTTTTTCGCTATAATGCTGACCCAATCTTCCATTGACAGCACTTCAACAATGTCAAAACCTGCTTCTTCTAATGCTGTTTTGACCTGTAATTTCTTTTGTCCAATGATGCCTGATGTAATGAAATAGCCATCTTTCTTCAATAGGTCATAGGCTTGATCTGTAAAGCGCAAAATCACTTCTGCCAGAATGTTGGCGACAATCACATCACGCTCACCTGAAATTCCATCAAGCAAATTGTTTTGTTTGACCGTCACTTGGTCACTTACACCATTTAGTTCGATGTTTTGCTTCGCACTTTCTACCGCAACGGTGTCGAGATCAAAGGCTTGAATGTCCTTTGCACCAAGCATTGCTGCTGCCACACTTAAAATTCCAGAGCCTGTTCCAACATCAATCACCGTATCGTTTTCCTTCACGTAGCGCTCAAGCGCCTGAATGCAAAGGACGGTTGTTGGATGCGTACCTGTTCCAAATGCCATTCCAGGGTCCATTTCAATAATCAGTTCATCAGAATGAACTGGTGTATATTCTTCCCACGTTGGAACGATGGTGAATTTTTCAGAGATTTTCACAGGATGATAGTATTTCTTCCATGCGGTGGCCCATTCTTCTTCATTTACTTCACAAATTGACAGTGTATTGCGCCCAAGGTCAATATCGTATAGAAGAAGGTTGTTGATGGCTTCTTTGATCTCATCTACCGTTTCCATCAAAAAGCTGTTCATTGGAAGATAGGCTTTCACAATGACACCTTCATCTGGATAGTCATTCGGATCGAGCTGGTAGATCTCACCGTATACATTTTCACGTTCCTTGACTAAATCAAGCGGGTCCTCAATCACGACACCACTTGCACCTGCTTCATGCAAAATATTGGTGATCGGTTCCACCGCTTCATTTGTTGTATGGACGCTAATTTCTGACCACTTCAATACTACCAACTCCTTATCCGTCTTACTCGCCTTTAAATGCGCGTTTTACCTTATCGAAAAAGCTCATTTCTTGTTCGTCTGGTTTATTTCCGCTCACTTCAGCAAATTTTCTAATGATATCTTTTTGATTGTCTGTTAAATTTGTCGGTGTGACGACACGTACAACGATATGCTGATCGCCTTGGCCGTAGCCGCGTACATTTTTCACACCTTTTCCTTTGAGTCTAAACTTCGTGCCAGTTTGAGTGCCAGCAGGAACTTTTAATTTTACTTTTCCGTGTAATGTCGGCACTTCAATTTCGTCACCTAATGCAGCCTGCGCAAAGGTAAGCGGCATCTCGCAGTAAATGTCATCTCCATCACGTTCGAAGAATTCATGCGCACGCACATGGAATACAACGAATAGATCGCCTGGAGGTCCTCCATTTACGCCTGGTTCACCTTGCCCAGACACTCTGAGCTGCTGGCCATCATCAACACCTGCAGGGATCGTCACGTTAATTTTCTTACGCTTACGCACTTTGCCAGAGCCGCCGCATGTTGAACATTTATGATCAATTTGTTTCCCTGTTCCGCTGCAGTAGTTACATACTCTGCGGTTGACCACTTTACCAAACGGAGTGGATTGCTCAACATTTAATTGACCAGAACCGCCGCAATGTGAACAGGTTTTTGCCTGCGTACCAGGCTTTGCACCTGATCCATGACATGTCTCGCAAGATTCTTCACGAGGGATTTCAATGGTTGCTTCTTTTCCAAATGCCGCTTCTTCAAACGAAAGCGTCATTGTATATTGCAGGTCCGCTCCTTGGCGCGGTGCATTTGGATCTCTTCTTCTGGCTCCGCCGCCAAAAATACTAGAGAAGATGTCATCAAAGCCGCCGAAGCCGCCAAAGTCTCCTCCTCCGCCAAAACCGCCGCCGCCAAAGCCTTGGTTTGGATCGGTATGACCGAACTGGTCATAATGCGAACGTTTTTGATCATCAGAAAGGGTTTCATAGGCTTCTTTTACTTCTTTGAATTTCTCATCTGAGCCAGCTTCTTTATTAATATCAGGGTGATACTTTTTTGAAAGCTTGCGGTATGCCTTTTTGATTTCGTCCTTTGAGGCGCTCTTACTTACGCCAAGCACTTCATAGTAATCACGCTTACTCATCTCTTCACACTCCCGATTTTCTCACATAAATACGATTGTATCATTTTGATTTAACCTTTTTCAATTCCTTTCATCGTTGAAAAGAAAAAAAGTCAAAGCCAAGAGATCCTGACTTTGACTTTCTGACGAGTACGTTTCAGCAGTCCTTTTCAAAAGTAAAGGTGATTATTTTTTCTCTTGATCGTCGTTTACTTCTTCGTATTCTGCATCCACTACATTGTCATCTGCTTTTTGAGCACCTTCAGCGCCTTCTTGCTGAGCTTGTGCTTGTTTTGCAGCTTCTTCATAGAGCTTTGTCGTTAATTCTTGAACGATTGTTTGCAGCTCATCTTTTTTCGCTTTGATGTCTTCAAACTCGCCTTTTTCGATCGCAGCTTTTAGCGCATCTTTCGCGTCATTTGCTTTTTTCACTTGCTCTTCATCGATTTTGCCTTCTAGATCTTTTAATGTTTTTTCAGTTGTGAACACTAATTGATCTGCTTCGTTGCGCACTTCGATTTCTTCTTTTTTCTTCGCATCTGCTTCAGCATTTTCTTCTGCTTCTTTGACCATTTTTTCGATCTCATCATCAGAAAGACCTGAAGAAGATTTGATTGTGATGTTTTGCTCTTTGCCTGTACCCATATCTTTCGCACGTACGTTGACAATACCGTTTTTATCGATATCAAAAGATACTTCGATTTGCGGTACGCCGCGTGGTGCCGGCGGGATATCAGTCAATTGGAAGCGGCCTAATGTTTTGTTATCTGCAGCCATTGGGCGCTCACCTTGCAGGACATGGATATCTACAGCTGTTTGGTTGTCAGCAGCTGTTGAGAATACTTGAGATTTACTTGTTGGAATTGTTGTATTGCGTTCAATCAGCTTCGTGAATACGCCGCCCATTGTTTCAATTCCTAAAGAAAGTGGTGTTACGTCAAGAAGAACAACGTCTTTGACATCCCCTGTGATCACTCCACCTTGGATCGCTGCACCAAGTGCAACTACTTCATCAGGGTTTACACCTTTATGAGGCTCTTTGCCTGTTTCTTTTTTGATTGCTTCTTGTACTGCAGGAATACGAGTTGATCCACCAACAAGGATGACTTTATCAATCTCGCTAGCAGATAAACCAGCATCTTTCAGTGCTTGACGTACAGGTGTCATTGTACGCTCTACAAGATCTGCAGAAAGCTCTTCGAATTTAGCACGTGTTAACGTTAATTCAAGGTGAAGAGGTCCTGCTTCTCCAGCTGTGATAAATGGCAGTGAGATTTGTGTAGAAGATACACCAGAAAGATCTTTTTTCGCTTTTTCAGCAGCATCTTTTAAACGCTGAAGCGCCATTTTATCTTTAGAAAGGTCAATGCCATTTTCTTTTTTGAATTCAGCCACTAGGTGATCAATGATAACTTGGTCAAAATCGTCTCCACCTAGACGGTTGTCCCCAGCAGTTGAGCGCACTTCAAAGACGCCGTCTCCAAGCTCAAGGATCGATACGTCAAATGTACCGCCGCCAAGGTCGTATACAAGAATCGTTTGATCTTCTTCTGTTTTATCTAAACCATACGCAAGTGCAGCTGCTGTTGGTTCGTTGATGATACGTTCTACTTCAAGACCAGCAATTTTACCAGCATCTTTCGTTGCTTGACGTTCTGCATCGTTGAAGTAAGCAGGAACTGTGATAACAGCTTTTGTTACTTCTTCGCCAAGATAGCCTTCAGCGTAAGATTTAAGGTGCTGAAGAATAATTGCAGAGATTTCCTGCGGTGTATAGTTCTTACCTTCAACTTCTACTTTATAATCAGTACCCATATGTCTTTTAACAGACATGATCGTGTTCGGGTTTGTAATTGATTGACGTTTTGCTACTTCACCCACTTGGCGCTCTCCGTTTTTAAAAGCGACAACAGATGGTGTTGTACGTGCTCCTTCAGCGTTAGCAATGACTTTTGGCTCGCCGCCTTCAAGTACTGCAACACATGAGTTTGTTGTTCCTAAGTCAATCCCAATGATTTTACTCATATTCGATGACCTCCCATTATGTAGTTATTGATTTACTTTTACCATTGATGGACGAATAACTCGGTCTTTGAGTTTATAGCCCTTTTGCAATTCTTCTACAACGATATTTGAATCGTAGTTTTCATCTTCAACTTGCATGACGGCTTGATGAAGGTTTGGATCGAACTCTTTGCCGACAGCTTCAATTGGTTCAACGCCTTCATTTTTCAACGCTTCTACCAGCTGGCGGTAAACCATTTGCATTCCTTCTAACAAACTTTTCGTCTGCTCATTGTCTGGATCAATTCCAAGCGCTCTTTCAAAGTTATCAAGAGCTGGGAGAAGATCACTGACAACATGTTGAGAACGATATTTTTGCACGGTCTCCACTTCAGTTCGAGCACGGCGTTTATAGTTTTCAAAATCTGCTTGAACACGCAGAATTTTGTTTTCTTTTTCATCTAGAAGCTGCTGCAATTCATCGATTTTTTCTTGGAAGGCAGACTGTTCATCATTTGTTACTTCCTCAGTATCTGCTTGAACTGCTTCTTCTTGTGCTTCAACCTCTGCTTCTTGCTCAGGTGTCTGTTTTTCTTCTGACATTGTGTTCACCTCCCTCAAAAGATTCAAAAATACGAAGGGGCTGTGCCCCTATCTTTTATCACCCTACTCATCATACAAATTGGAAAGTGCGTTTGACAAGTCTTTTGATACATGATGCAAGAGACTGACAACCCTGCCATAATCCATACGGGTTGGACCAATGACGGCAATGGAGCCGAGTGATTTTTGATCAATCGAATAAGTAGCTGTGATTAAGCTGCAGTTCTCCATCGCTTCCAAATTGTTTTCTGAACCGATTTTAATGGTGATTCCTTGCTGATTTGGATGAAACAGCTGCATGACATCATTCTTTTGCTCAATAAGCATCATGAGTGAACGGATGCGGTCAATGTCATGAAACTCCGGCTGATTCAACATATTAATCTTCCCGCCAAAGAAAAGTTTTGATTCATTTTGAGTCGATGTAAATGTATTGCCGAGGGCATCTAAAATATGATCATAATCTTTTAAATGCGTACGAAGAAGCATCACAACTTCTTTATACATTCTGTCCTTCAGCTGATCCATCGGGACTCCGGCTAGGCGGCTGTTTAAAATATTCATCAGCTTCTCAATATCGGAGACATCGAGATGCTCAGAGAAGGTAATGGTTTTGTTTTCAACATGTCCGCTGTCTGTAATCATGATCGCCACTGCTTTGTTTGGCTGAACAGGGACAAGCTGAATTTGCTTTAATCGATTTTCACTTAGCTTTGGACCAAGCACAATCGATGTATAGTTTGTGAGATCTGATAAAATTTCCGCCGATTTTTGAACTGTCTTTTCCAGCTCAAAAATTTTCTCCTGAAAGGCCGACTGGATGAGCACAAGCTCTTTAGACGACAGTTTTCGCGGAGAGAGCAAATGATCTACATAATAACGATATCCTTTTTCGGAAGGAATTCTTCCTGATGAAGAATGGGTCTTTTCAATAAAACCAAGTTCCTCCAAATCAGCCATTTCGTTTCTAATCGTCGCAGAGCTGAATGTAATGTCTTCTTTTTTAGAAAGAGTCCTTGATCCAACTGGCTGCGCCGAACGAATAAAGTCATTAATGATGACTTGCAGAATCAAAAGCTGACGATTTGTTAACATCATCATCACCCCTGTTAGCACTCTCTTTCAACGAGTGCTAATTGTATAAACAAAATTACCAAACTCAAATTAAAATGTCAATTATAACTCACCGAGAAACGCTTGAAATACTTCATTGCCTAACAATTTTCCTTTTCTTGTTAAACGTATCCCCTTGTCATCTTTTACAATGAGGCCTTTTTCTTCTAAATCTTCAAGAACAGTGGAAAAAAGTGCTTCTGGTGCAGCACCATATTTTGCTTGGAAATCAGCGCTTTTCACCCCTTCGATTTTTCGAAGACCTAAAAACATTTCTTCTTCTATTTGCTCTGCTTTTGTGACCTGATGTGTTTCCTTATACGGGAACCCTGTTTGGTCAATCAGCTCCAAATAATGTTTCACCGGCCCTGCGTTCACATTTCGGATGCCATCTACATACCCGTGTGCGCCTGCACCAAAACCGAAGTAATCTTCATTGCTCCAATAGGTCAGGTTATGCTGGCTTTCAAAGCCAGGTTTGGCGTAATTGCTAATTTCGTACTGCTTTAATCCATGGCGCTCCATTTCATCCATCACAAGCTCATACATTTCAGCCTCACGTTCTTGCGGCGGTAAATGAAGTTTTCCTTTTTGCATTAAGTTATAAAAAACGGTTTTCGGCTCGACGATGAGTGAGTAAACCGAATAATGCTCTGCCCCCAGCGAGAAAGCCGTCTCAAGTGAATTCATCACATGATGCTTTTCTTGATGCGGCAAGCCAAACATAAGATCGAGGCTAATATTGTCAAATCCAACCGCTCTAGCTCGCTCAAAGGATGTAAGGACATCCTTCTTTTGATGAACTCGTCCAATTTTCTTGAGCAAATCGTCTTCAAAGGTTTGAACGCCAAAGCTCAGCCGATTCACGCCGGCTGCTTTAAGCACATGCAGTTTCTCAAGCGATAATTCATCTGGGTTTGCTTCTACTGCAAATTCAATCAGTTTTTTTGTCGGCTTTAATACGCTGTGAATGCTGTTCATGAGCTTGTCTAGCTGACTGACAGTCAGTGATGTCGGGGTTCCCCCGCCAATAAAAATTGTCTTTAGTTCCTGTTCGCCTTTTTGCTCGATCGTGTGCTGCATCTCTTTCTCAAGAGCCGCTAAGTATTCGTCGACTGGCTGCGTTTTGATGAAAAATTTATTGAAATCACAATAGTGGCAAATATGCTCACAAAATGGAATGTGAATGTATGCTGCTTTCATTAGATGACACCTTCTTTACAGGTAAAGAGCCGCAGTTTATCGCTGCGGCGTCTTTGTTTGTTATCGACTATAAACGTCAAGGCAGACATTGTAAAGCAGGTAGCCTTGAGGATGTTATTTTTTTGGTGTGCTGTCGTCCATCTTCAGCACAGCCATAAATGCTTCTTGTGGGACTTCAACAGAGCCCACTTGCTTCATGCGCTTTTTCCCTTCTTTTTGCTTCTCAAGAAGCTTTCTTTTCCGGGAAATGTCTCCACCATAACATTTAGCAAGTACGTTTTTACGCATCGCTTTAATGGTGGAACGTGCAACGATTTTTTGACCGATTGCTGCTTGAACCGGCACTTCAAAGTGCTGGCGTGGAATCAGTTCTTTTAGCTTTTCTACGATGATCTTGCCTCGTTCATATGCATAATCGCGGTGAACAATAAAGGAAAGGGCATCGATTTTTTCGCCATTCAGCATGATATCCATCTTCACCAGCGTCGACGGACGATAGCCAATCAGCTCATAATCAAAGGACGCATAGCCTTTTGTGTTGGACTTTAGCTGATCAAAGAATTCGTATACGATCTCTGCCAAAGGAATTTCGTACACAATGCTCACGCGGTTCGCATCAAGATACTGCATATCAATGAAATTCCCGCGCTTTCCTTGGCAAAGCTCCATCACAGAGCCTACATAGTCATTCGGCACCATCATTGTTGCTTT
Source organism: Bacillus sp. FSL L8-0654 (assembly GCF_038629965.1). NCBI lineage: Bacteria > Bacillati > Bacillota > Bacilli > Caryophanales > Bacillaceae > Bacillus > Bacillus sp. FSL L8-0654. Next base: position 2,285,873 of record NZ_CP152026.1, read on the forward strand.
TACATACGGTTCTTCAATTCGCTCAATCTTTTGCGGATCAGGCAGATTGGACGGGTTATCTACGACAATTTTTTCTCCATCTGTCATATATACATCATAAATAACACTTGGCGCTGTCGTAATCAGATCAATTTTAAATTCACGTTCAATCCGTTCCTGGATGATTTCCATATGAAGCATTCCAAGGAAGCCGCAGCGGAAACCGAAGCCAAGTGCTTGGGATGTCTCTGCCTCATATTGAAGTGAAGAATCATTTAATTCAAGCTTTTCTAACGCTTCACGTAAGTCGTTGTATTTCGCTGTATCAATTGGATAAAGTCCGCAGTATACCATTGGGTTTAGCTTTCTGTATCCTGGAAGTGCTTCTTTCGCAGGGTTTTCCGCGCTTGTGATCGTATCCCCTACACGTGTATCACCGACATTTTTAATCGCAGCGGTTAAGTAGCCAACATCTCCAACGGTGAGTTCGTCTGTTGGCATGGCTTTTGGTGTGAAAACGCCAACTTCAAGTACTTCAAATTCTTTCCCCGTCGCCATCATTTTAATTTTCTGACCAGGTCTGACGGTTCCTTCGACAATTCGTATGTACGCAATAACGCCGCGATACGCATCGTAAAGAGAATCAAAAATAAGGGCTTGAAGTGGTGCTTCTGGATCTCCAGCGGGAGCCGGCACCTTTTCAACGATTTGTTCTAAAATATCCTCGATTCCAATACCCGCCTTAGCAGAGGTGAGAACAGCTTCAGACGCATCCAACCCGATGACATCTTCAATTTCTTCTCTTACACGCTCAGGCTCTGCACTTGGCAGATCGATTTTGTTGATAATCGGAAGAATTTCTAAGTTGTTATCAAGAGCTAAATAAACGTTCGCAAGTGTCTGTGCTTCAATTCCTTGTGCTGCATCTACTACAAGAATCGCACCCTCACAGGCAGCTAGGCTTCGAGATACCTCATAGGTGAAGTCGACATGCCCTGGAGTATCAATCAGGTGCATGATATATTCTTCCCCATCCTTCGCCTTATACTTCAGCTGGACAGAGTTTAATTTAATCGTTATGCCGCGTTCACGCTCTAAATCCATGGAATCAAGCAATTGTTCTTTCATTTCCCGTTGAGTAATCGCCGCTGTTTTTTCCAAAATACGGTCTGCCAATGTGGATTTCCCATGGTCAATATGGGCGATAATGGAGAAATTTCGAATTCTTGATTGCCGCTCTAATCGTTTTTCTTTATCTGTCACAATCTATCACTCCTACTATAAAACGCGGGTTGCGCTAGGTTAGATTATATCAATAGGGCTGTAAAGATTCAATCGAAATCAAGAAAAGCCGCTTATCAGTCAGCGGCTTTGATTAAAAGGGTGATATCTCATGAAATTCGTTTATTTCCCATTCACCCAATCATAAAGAGAACGGGCTGCATGTGTCATGCCATCAGACAGGGCTTTTCCTGCTTTGGAAAAGGCATTAAAGCCCTCTATTTCCTCCAGCTGTTTTTGTTTTTCGGCAAGATCCTTTTCTGTAACAGCAGTTCCTAAGATAGAAGCTTCCTTTTCTTCATCGTCGTTCATTTGAATGGAGAAAGCTCCTTTTAATTGCGGATCATGGTAGCCCTTCATTTGCAGCATGCCATTATTCGCTTGCTGCATTCCTAAAAAGACACCAAACAGCAAGACCAATCCTAAAATAATGGTTTTTCCAATAAATGAGCCCATCCCCGTCACCACCTTAAGAGCGTTTTTTCTCATCCTTTGCTTTGCCGTCCACCTTTTCCGCGTCCCAGAAAATGTCGCTGAATACATCAGCTGCCGCATTGGATGCATTTCTTAATTCTTCCATATTATTATCTACTCCGCCAAATTCTAAAAGAAGGGCTTTGTCGGATAAATCTTGATTATAGATTCCATTATCGCCAATTTCTCCTTTGGCAAACACACCGACACTAAGACCTTTATATTTTTTCTCCATCAAATGGTGGAACTCTGTCGCAAGCTTTAAGTTTTTCTCATAGCTTTGATTCTTCTTCCCAACAACAAACGCAATTCTCGCATATTTTTTCCCTTTGATTTCGACAGTCGTATCTTTCTTTCTTCTTGAGTCCCGGTGAATATCAATTAAATAATCGAGGTCATCATTTTTCGCTAAGGCTTCTTTCACGACCAATCTTGATTCATTATAAGACTGCGGATATTTTAATCCTTTTTTCACGAGTCTTTTCTCAATTTCCGTTTTGTCGACTGTATTGCCGATTCCTTGCTGATCAAGCGCCTTTCCAAACATGTCGCCAACAAGGGTGACATTCACTTTTGAGTGCCGTGCATTATTTGGATTCGTTTCTCCTTTTAAAAATGGTAAATATGATTCCGTATTATGTGTGTGGTAAATGTACACAGCTTTTCGTTTTCCTGTTGACCGGTCCGGTTCTTTGGCAGGCTTTTTCGGCGTATCATCATCGAGCTTGTCCAGCTCAGCCAAATTTGCTTCTTTTTCATCTTGGATCACTTCACTAGGCGGCGGCGATTCCATTGGCATATTGGTATAGTCTGTTCCTTCACCCGCTAAGATGATTTTTGTATCAAAATGTTCAAAGCCTGGGAGCTCTCTTCCTAGGAAACTGCGCGGGTCTTCTAAATTAATACTGGTTGCAAGCTTCAGTGACAGCCCAGAGAAATGAAATCCTTTTTGATCTTCTGGAACTGCTGAGGCGAAATATTGGTTTTCCATGCCCATTAATGTGGCAAAAAATGCGCCAGAGAGCTCATCTGCTACACCATATAACGAGGCTTGTGGCCTCAGCTCGGGTTTTAAAGAGGTCAAAGCCCCTGACATCACAAACACCACAACAAGAGAGGCAATAAATAAGAAGATGCTTTTTACTACTTTCGTTCCATTAATCGCAACGACCAACTGTCGAGGACGGCGGGGTCTTTTTTTCATGATTTACTCCCTCCAGCACGCTTTCTAGTAATTACACTATGAGCGAGCTAGAGAAAGTAGAACCGATTAATGATTATATGAACCCATATTATCTTGAGTGATTTTTTGATGAAGCGCTGTGTTTAATCCGTTGGCAAGTACGTTTGCCATATCATCAATGAATGTATCGACTTCCTTAGGCGTGACCATTAAATTTTGTCCCAGGGGCGCAAGCACTTCGTGGATCAGCTGCCTTTTTTCTTCTTCAGGAAGGGTGCCTACGATGCCTAAGAATGACTGACGCGTTTCTTCATCTGGCAAGTCTTCTTCGTTAAGTACTTTTTTCTTCCCGAATGTCAAACCAGCCGGCACAAGAGAGCGGGATGGTCTATCATCTTTTAGTTCTCTACCAAAATGCTTTAAGACATAATCAATTGTGTCACTTGCAATGGTTACTGCATCCACCACTGTCGGAACGCCAATCGCAATCACTGGAATTCCCAATGTTTCTTTGCTTAATTCTTTTCGCTTATTCCCTACACCAGAGCCGGGATGGATACCTGTATCAGAAATTTGAATGGTTGTATTCACTCGTTCCACCGCACGAGCAGCAAGGGCATCGACCGCGATGACAAAATCAGGCTTAGACCGCTCGATCACGCCTTGGATAATGTCACTTGTTTCAATACCGGTCAGTCCCATCACACCAGGTGACAAAGAAGAAACCGGGCGATAGCCTTCCTGAACATTTTCCGGCTGCAATTCAAAGAGATGGCGGGTTACAAGCAGGTTTTCAACTGTGAGAGGACCTAGTGCATCTGGCGTAACATTCCAGTTTCCCAGCCCTACTACAAGGCAGCTTGCATCAGCCTGAATGCCTCGGTCTTTTAAAAACTGAGCAAAATGATGGGCAAAGACTTCAACGACTTTTTCTTGCATCTCAGAGTCTTTCTCCCGAATGCCTTGTGCCTCAAACGTCAAGTATGTCCCTGCCTTTTTGCCGGTCAGCTCCTCCCCTTCTTTCGTGATTTCCACAGTACGTATGCGGATGCCTTGCTCTTCTTTTTCCTTTTCGACAATCCCTTGGATCCCGTCCTTTTTGACGACATTCGGATCGTTCTCTTGTTCTAGTATCTCTTTTGTTTCAACAGCGAGGTCTGTCCGGATTTGATAAACGCTTAAATCAAGTTTCTGTTTCTCCATAAAAAGACTCCTTCCACCAAGTAATTAACAGTAGTCTTTCCATCTCTTGAAAGAAACATTCGAGTACGTCATCAATGAAAAATACTTTACATTTATATTGCATTCTAAAGGTGTGTTTGATAGAATACAATTTGTTCTATTGTGAAGATTTAACCTTAAGACAATTGTGTTTAGGTTGTATCTTAGGAGGTGAAACACATGCCAAATATTAAATCAGCGATCAAACGTACAAAAACGAATAACGAACGCCGTGCACATAACGTAACAATCAAGTCTGCGATGCGTACTGCGATTAAACAAGTTGAAGTTTCTGTAGCTAACAACGATGCTGAGCAAGCAAAAGCTGCTCTTGCTTCTGCTGCAAAACGCATTGACAAAGCCGTTAAAACTGGTCTTGTACACAAAAACGCAGCTGCGCGTTACAAATCAAGACTTGCTAAACAAGTAAACGGACTTTCTGCATAATGCTTGCAACGCCTCAGTGATGAGGCACCTGTTTAACTGTACGTCCGTCCTGACCGGCCGAGCCTTAAGGACAGACTGGCAATTATACATCTAAACAAAAACGACCCTCTTTTTAGAAGGTCGTTTTTTTATGTTCAAGCGCCTAACAAACGAAGCAGGAACAATTCTAACAGCAGCTGCTTGTCCTTTTTACCGGTTTTCATTTCATAATCAATCGTTGAAAGCTCTTTGACGATCTGCTTGAGCTCTTCTTCTGAAAACAGTCTTGCCTGATCCATCGCAAGTTTGACCCGAAACGGATGGACTTTTAGATTTGAAGCAATTTGTTTTTGTCCATATCCTTGCTGAGCGAAGTACTTCGTCTGCAAAATCAATCGAAATTGAGTTGAAATGAGTGCTAATATTTTAATGGGTTCCTCATTTTGCTTCAGCAGGTCATAAAACATCTGCATGGCCTCAGAGCGGCGTCTGTTTACGATTTGATTAATCAGCTCGAAAATATTTTGCTCTAAGCTTCTTGCAACGAGCTGATTGACATCTGCTAACTCAATTTCTTCCCGCTCTCCAATATATGTACTTAGCTTTCGAACCTCTTGGAATATAGAGGAGAGACTTCCGCCGCATAGCATCACAAGCTGCTCAGCCGCTTCGGATGTAATCGTCTTTCCTTCTGTCTTCACCAGTGTGATGGTGAAATCAGTTGTTTCTTTTGGGTTTAACTCTTTCGCCTCAACGACAGCAGCTTTCTTTTTTAGCAATTTGGTGATTTTCTTACGCTCATCCAGCTTTTCATATGGTGCCAATAACACGAGAATGGTATAGGGCGCTGGCTTTTCTAAATAAGCTTCTAATACAGAAAGCTCATGCTCAATCTTTTCCTTTTTCTTTTCAGCAGTAAGAAAATAAGGATTCTTGATCACGACGAGACGTCTTTCTCCCATAAACGGAAATGTTTCTGCATCCGTCACAGCCTGTTCAAGCGGCACTTCTTCCATATCGAAGACGGAGTAATTAAAATCCTTCGTTTCTTCCTCTACTACAGCTTGTCTCAATTTAGCAGCGGTTTCTTGCAGTAAATATGTTTCTTTCCCATATAAGCAATAAACGGGATGGATATCCCCTCGTTTTAAATTATTCCATACATCAAAGACCATCAATTGACTCCCTCTCTTTCACTTCCTCCTCTATCCTAAAGTGTGTGAAGACATTAGTAAAGAGGAAGCTGAAAGTGCCGCCTCCTCATTTATAGTAAACGTCCGGCGCAAGCTCCCGGGTCAGCCTGCTGTCAGACGATATTCATAAAATGATCATAAAATGGAAAACGGTTACTTTACCTTCTAGCAATTCCAAATGAGTTCAAGTATACTAAAATTAGCCAGGAGGGATGAAAATGAATGAATTTGAAAAAAATGTTCAAAGCAAGCGGAATGATGTGACCGACTCAGCCGTTGGTTTTATCGTCACATTCGGATTTTTCGCCTCAATGTTTATTTTGGCAACCATTATACACCTCGTTGGATCTTAACTTCATGAAGGTTACATGACTGCCGTTTTGGCAGTTTTTTTATTGATTTTGTAAGATATCATATGGAGGATGAGTGTAAAACGTTCCTTGCTCATCGAGAAATTCATACGTCACGCTCCCATCGATATCTGTCCGATACACTTTCATTTGTTGATCCTTTAATTTTTTCAATACTTCCTGATGTGGATGCTGATAACGATTGCGTTCACCTGCTGAAATGAGTGCATGTGAGGGCTTGAGATGCTGAAGCCATTCTTCGCTTGTTGACCCTTTACTCCCGTGATGTCCAACCTTTAAGATATCTGCCCGCAGATGAGGAAAGGCTTCTATCATGTCTCGCTCCCCTTCTTGTTCAAGATCTCCAGTGAGCATAAACCGCTTCCCGCCTAGAGTAAATGTCAAAACGAGTGAATCATTATTCTTAGTTGTTACCCGATCACGCGATGGATGAAGGACCTGAAATATTTGCTCTCCAATCTGAAGCTGATCTCCTCTCTCTAATTCATCAATCATGATCCCTTGATCAGCTGCTTCTTTTAACAGCTCCGCATCCTCTGGACTCCGTGCAAAGCCTTTTGGAATAGCCAGCCGCTTTACTTTATTTCGCTTGATTAAACGAGCTGCTTCTCCCATATGGTCTTGATCCGCATGTGTGAGAATAAGAACATCAAGTTTTGCTATCCCTTTAGAATGCAGAAACGGGATCAGTGTTTGATCACCGATCGTAGACACCTTACGTCTTTTTTTCCACGGTTCTTCTTCAAAAGAAAGTCTGCCTCCTGTATCCACAAGCAGGTGCCCCTTTCGATAGGGCAGCTGAATAAACAAACTATCCCCCTGTCCTACATCCAGCATTGTCACTTCCCCTTTTTCGAGAAAATTCGGGGTGAAATAGTGTGCACTCAAGACACCAATAAGAAAAAGGATCGGCAGTGCATAGGATTTCACAGAAGTTTTGCTCTCCATCACAAATAACAGAACAATTAAGGCGCTCACCTCAAGCAGAATATGCCACCAAGCAGACTTCATAAAAATCAAGTTGAATTCATCAAAAACAGCCATATTGGCTGACAATTGATGACTAAGCTGAATCACCGAATCAAGCAGCTGAAACAATGTTTGTCCAAGCGGAAGATAAATCATAGTGAGAATAAAAAAGAGTAAGGACAGCGGCATAACGACCGTCGTATAAAAAGGAACAAATATCATGTTCAAAGGTACACTCAGTAAAGAGAATTGATGAAAATGATATAAAAGAACAGGAAGTGAAGCAAGCTGTGCAATAAAGGAAATCAGGAATAATTGCATGACTGAACTTTTTGCTTTTGATAAAATCCTAGTCGATAACAAAATAAAAAACGTGACCGCGAATGAAAGCTGAAATCCGATATCAAATAAATAAAGAGGATGAATCGCTAATAAGAGTAAAAATGTTGCACTTAATACCACAGCAGAAGGCTGTTTCATTTCTTTTGGCAGACTAGTCATCACTAAATAGATTCCTGCCATGAGGCAAGCTCTTAAAACAGATGGTGCAGCACCTGTCAAACAAGCATAAATAGGAAGAAAACATAAGAGAAGAATACGTGCTGTCTCTCTTGTCACGCCCGCACGAAGGAGACACCAAAATAAACATGCAAGAAGCGTTTGCACATGCAGTCCTGAGATTGCTAGTAAATGAATAATGCCGAGCATTTGATAATCTCTTAATGTGTCAGGTTCTATCAACTCACGATCGCCAAAAATAAGTGCCTGTACAATGCAAACAGAGTGTTTAGGCACATGATCTTCTAAAAATTTCAAACCCTTTTGCCTTATCACTTGAAGATAATAGGAAGAACTGTCTTTTTTTGTACAGTTTTTGATCGACTGTGGCAGAAAAATGGCGTCAATTCCTTTTGATTTTAAAAATTGATCGTATTGAAACCCGTTAGGAATGGTTGCGTGCTTTGCTGGACGAACATCACCTGTCATGTGACAGCTCATACCAGGTTCTACCTCTTTTAATGCCTCTTTTTCACGCTCTGTTTGAATTGTATAAAAAGTGGCTAGTTGTTCATGGTCTGTTGAAACAGTCGCTGAAAAACGATTGCCATCTGTTTTCGGAATACTTTCAATCACAACGGAACCAGATAGGAATTTTTCTAGTACGGGTTGATCCGTTTCAAGAGACTCATGAATCATAAAAATGAGTATATAGACAGCCCCGCATAGGCTGACCATTAAAAAGAGCTGAGGCATTTTTTTCAGTAGACTGAGAAGTAATATGATGAGAAGAAAGAGAAGGAAATACATATGAAGATGATATGCAGCCAGAGCAATTCCAACAGCTGCTGAAATTGCCCCAAACGGCAAATATTTAAACATAGGAAGTAAATAATTGATTCGCCTTCTCATGCATATCGCGAATTTCTGTTTCGCTAAGTCCTGATTCACTCAGCTTCCCAATTAAATCTGCAACAAAGGCCAATTTTTCTTGATTTTTTAAGTCGATGATCATTTCATCTAATTCAACTTGCTCTGTTTGAACACCCGCCTGCTCGAATAAATCAATCGCATATGGATGATTTTTATAATCCTTTGCATAGTACACTGTTCGTATGCCCGCTTGAATGATGGCTTTACAGCAATGTAAACAAGGAAAATGTGTGACATATATTTCAGCATCAGCTGTAGGTGCACCAAATTTGGCACATTGTAAAATAGCATTCATTTCCGCATGGATGGTGCGAACACAGTGATGATCAATGACATAGCACCCTACATCCGCACAATGAACATCACCGGCAATGGAGCCATTATACCCCCCTGCAATGATGCGCTTGTCCCTTACGATGGTCGCCCCAACAGCTAACCGCTCACAGGTGCTTCGTAAAGCAAGCAAATGGCTTTGTGCCATAAAATATTGATTCCATGAAATTCTTTCCACGAGCTGATCCCTCCAGAATGATGGTTGATATTAAGTGTACATGCCTTTCTTCTCTAACGTCAATTCTACTTCACGGTCAATTGACTTTTCAGCCGTTCAATCGTCTTTTCCCCAAAACCTGAAATGTTCCGCAAGTCTTCAATTTGTTGAAATTCTCCGTGTTCCTCTCTATACGTAATGATAGCTTCGGCTTTAGCTGGTCCTATGCCGTTAATGGTTTGCAATTCGGCTGCATCGGCCTGATTGACATTCACACCTTCACTCTTTTCAACGCCCGTTGATGCGTCAGCTGATGCTGTTTGCGCCTCTCTTTCCGCTTCCCCCTGCTTACGAACATAAATCATCATACTATCCTCTAATTTAGCTGCTTGGTTGATTTCAATCGAGTCTGCTTTGCTGGTAAAGCCTCCTGCCCTTTGAATCGCTTCCTCTACCCGAGCTTCAGATTGAAACGTATAAACACCTGGCTTCCTTACAGCTCCTTTGACCTCTACAAAAATCGTCGATGGCTCTTTTTCTGTCTTTTCTTGTTTGTCTTCTAATGTGACTTGTATGTCTTTATTTTCCTTCAATACACTTGGCTCTCTGTTGCCCTCTCCTTTTCCAGTGAAAAAGAAGAAACTGAAGATGATCACGACTATGAGTCCAGCGGCGATATAAAGACTGTATTTTTTTAATGAAATGAGTCGTTTCACTTACTCACGCTTCTTTCAATCATATTTTTCTACTGCTCAACATACTGTTTAGAAGATAACAGATCCAATGCGTCTAAGGAGGGAGAACGTTTGAATATAGGGTTAATCGGTACAGGAAACATGGGTACCATACTTACTGAGGCATTTATTGAATCAAAGGCAGTCAATCCCTCATCGATTACTATTACAAACCGAACCATTGAAAAAGCGTTCAATATAAAAAAGAACCATCCAGAGCTTGAAGTAACGAAACAGCTTTCAGGGGCTGTCACGAATAAAGATTTCATTTTTGTTTGTGTCAAACCACTTGATATTTATCCACTTTTAAAAGAGCTGAGCCCTCTTTTAACGGAGCAGCAAACCATTGTCATCATTACAAGTCCGGTTCATCCTGAACAGCTTCAGGATATCGTTCCTTGTCAAACAGCCAGGCTGATTCCAAGCATTACAAACCGCGCTTTATCAGGCGCATCACTTTTAACTTTTGGTTCATCATGCAATGCCGCGACGAAAACTGCGTTAAGACAGTTAGCTTCGTGCATTTCAACACCTATCGAGATCCATCATTCAATTACAAGAGCGGCTTCCGATATTGTCAGCTGCGGACCTGCTTTTATCAGTTTTCTCGTTCAGAAAATGATTGAAGCAGCCGTAGAAGAAACGGATATTTCTAAAGAAGAAGCCACCACCTTATCAGAGGATATGCTTGTTGGTCTTGGCCGTTTGATTGAAAAAAGAGTCTATACCCTTCCGACACTGCAAGACAAAGTATGTGTGAAAGGCGGCGTCACTGGTGAAGGCATTAAAGCACTTGAAGCAGGTGTGCAAGATATGTTTCACCGTCTCTTTCAAAACACCCATGAAAAATTCGATGAAGATCTAGAGGCGGTTGCGCATCAATATCCGCCAAGCGTGTTCACTGATGATCGCAGAAATTAATCATCTTTGCAACAAGCGAAAAAAGGGTTTTAAAAAACCATCGTTCTATTAAACGATGGTTTTTGGTTTCTTAGCTGAGATGAAATATCTTTCGGCGAATTCACCGGGGGCTTCATTTGTAAAATCAGCAGTCACTTCTATTTGTTCAAAGCCAGCGGACTCAAGGAACGCTGCATATGTTTCAAATGGAAATGTGCGCTGTTCATGTGTCTCATCATAACGCTGATACATGTCTCCGTCTTTTACAAAAAAGCTTAAATCATGAATGACCGAATACATGTCATCCCCTTTATCACTCTGCCAAATATAGCTGATCTCTTCATCTTGATCTGCATAAGTCGAACCCGGGAATACCTCTTCCATTTTATAAGGCGTATGAACATCAAAAAGTAAAACCCCATCTGCCTCTAAAAGCTGAAACATGTTTTTAAAGGTTTTTTTGACGTCATTTTCGTTTTTTAAGTAATTCAAGGAATCACAGCAAATAACGGCTGCCTGGAAGGCTTGCTCAAAGCCCGTAACCTCTCTCATATCTTGATGTAAAAATTGAATCGACTGCTTTTTCGCCTGCGCTTTTTGCTGCGCGAAGACCAGCATTTCTTCACTGAGGTCAATTCCTGTGACCTTGTGGCCCTTTTCAGCTAACCGAAGAGAAATCTCTCCAGTTCCACAGCCTACATCGATGATGGCAGCATTCGGCTTCATATACTGCTGGATCCACTGAACCCATTCATCATAAGGTGCATGTGTCATGAGCTCGTCATACACACCTGCAAACCCTTGATAAATCATGAGTTAATGCCAAGTGAAAGGGTTTCTCTTGGCGCATCTCCCCATAGCTTTTCTAGATTGTAGTATCCTCTTTCTTCTTTGTGGAACACATGGGCAATGACATCACCTAGGTCAATCAATACCCATCTTGCTTCATCAAAGCCTTCCATCTTCTTCACTTCGATTCCGCTTTCCTCAGCAAGATGTTTTACTTCTCTTGCAATGGCTTGCACTTGTTTATCAGAATTCCCGTGACAAATGAGAAAATAATCTGCAACAAGTGAGATTCCTTGCATATTAAGGGCAATAATATCCTCAGCCCGTTTATCATCGCATGCTCCTGCTGCGACGTTTAAAATTGATGATGAATCCATCCAAAATTCCTCCTTAGTTGTTCTTATGCACAAGCGAGTTGTAAGTAGCAAGCGTATCTGGAAAGACTGGCTGATTCTTTTTCATTAGAAAACTGATGGTGTTTTTTAATGATTGGATCAGTGCACGATCTAGATCATGTTCTGCTAATTCCCTTACTTCTTCGACACCAGGGAAATGACGTCCTGGTTCAATATAATCTGCGACATAAATGACTTTTTCAAGTAAGGTCATGTCTGGTCTGCCGGAAGTATGAAATTCAATAGCTGTTAACACATCTTGATCATCAATTCCAGCTTCTTTTTTGACCAAATAGGCACCAACCGGGGCGTGCCAAAGCTCGGGCGAATATTCAAGCAATAAAGGGTTCATCTGTTCTTTTTGGATAATCCCCTTCATTTCTTCTTTTGGTCTAAATTTCGCATAATCATGAAAAATAGCGGCGATCTCTGCTTTTTTCACATCTGCACCGAACCGTTCCGCTAATGAAATGGCTGTCTCCATGACTCCGAGTGTATGTGTATATCTATGCTCTGTTAACTGCTCTTTGACACAGTTCAATGCTTCTTCACGATTCATATAAATGATGCTCCTTTATATAACGCTCAACAGCTTTCGGAATCAAATAATCGACAGGGTTCCCCTGCTCTATTCGCTGCCTAATCAATGTCGATGATACATCAAAAGCTGGAACATCTGCAAATAAAACAGGATATGCCGTACTTCCAACGTAACCCGGCCTTTTCATCCCAATAAAGGTGATCATTTGAAGCAAATCATCGATCCGATGCCATTTTGGCAAATACTCGACCATGTCCGCTCCTATCATAAAAAAAAACTGATCTTCTGGGTGACGCTTCTTTAACAGATCGACTGTATCTACCGTATAAGACGGGCCCTCCCGCTCCATTTCAATGAGCTCGAGCCGAAAATATGGATTTGACTGAATCGCCGCCTCCACCATTTTTATCCGGTGATGACTATCTGCTCGTTTCCGTCCAGTTTTATGAGGAGGCATATGGTTTGGGATAAACCAAATTTCATCAAGCCCCACTTGAATCCGCACCTCACTTGCCATCAGCAAATGCCCGTTATGGGGAGGATCAAACGTACCGCCGAACAACCCTATTTTTTTCATATCGCATCCACCTTTACGGCAGCTTAATTTGTTTATTTTCCTTAGATTCTTTGTAAAGGACAATCACATTTCCGATCGTTTGAACGAGCTCAGCCTTTGCACCTTTTACAAGTGCTTTCGCAACTTCCGTTTTGTCCTCGTCGCAATTTTGCAATACGCTGACCTTTAACAGTTCTCTTGCTTCAAGCGCCTCGGAAATTTGCTTGACCATATTGTCATTTACCCCGCCTTTTCCAACTTGAAAAATAGGTGATAAATGATGTGCTTGTGCACGTAAAAAACGTTTTTGCTTACCTTTTAACATGGTGTTCCTCCTAATTTCTCTATAACAATTGACTTCATTTTTCCGGCGTCAGGCGTAATGCCTGTCCACAGTTCAAAGGCTCTTACTGCTTGTCCAACAAACATGCCAACCCCATCCACTGTTTTCAAGCCTAAACCTGCTGCTTCACTGAGTAGTTTTGTTTCTATTGGATTATACACAATATCACAAACGACCGCTGTTTTTTTTGCGTTCGCTAAAGAAATCGGGGTTTCTTCAACATTCGGATACATGCCGATCGAGGTCGTATGGATGATGACATCATATTCCCCAAGCCGCTCTTCCGCTGCATTTAATGTGATTGCTTGAGATGTGATTTTCCCCTCTGCACTTTCAATTAAAGCTTCAGCTTTTTCAATGGTGCGGTTCGTAATATCAAAGCTCTTCGGTGCATACTGAGCAATTGTCGTATAAATCGCTCTTGCCGCTCCGCCAGCACCAATCAAGAGAAATGACAGCTCTGATAGCGGCTGATCCAAGGCTTCAAGCAATGAATGAAGGAAGCCTTCTCCATCTGTATTGTACCCAACGAGCTGACCCCCTTCGAGCCTCACCGTATTGACGGCACCGAGGCGTTCAGCTGTCACATCAATTTTGTCGAGGTACTGCATGATTTCTACCTTGTGAGGAACAGTGACGTTAATGCCGCTGATTCCTAAGGCTTTCATGCCGCTAATCGCATCTTTCAGGTCATCACTTTCTACTTGAAAGCCATGATAATGTCCATCAATTCCAGCATCCTTTAATGCTGCATTATGAATATCCGGAGACATTGAGTGGCCAACAGGGTTACCGATTACTCCGTATAAAGGTTTCAAGGTCTCTCCCCCTTTGAACATTTAAATTAACGAACGTCTCATAAACACATGAACGCCTTTTGGCGCATAAACTTTGATTTGCTTGCCCGCATCATTTGCAGTGACCCAGCCTAAACCTGAAAAGACGATGTCCATTTTTGGCTGATCAATGGTAAAGGTATGCGGAACGAGCGGCGGGAAATCTTCCATTCCCTCTTTTGATGGCGGTGACAAGAGTTCCCCTGCATGTTTTTCATATAAATCATCTGCGTTCTCCAGCTTTGTACGGTGAATGTTCAGCTCATTTGGCATATAGCAGACAAATGATGTTCTGCCGCCTTTTACGTAATCAAATCGAGCCAGTCCGCCAAAATAAAGCGTTTGTGCTTCATTTAATTGGAACGTTCTCGGTTTCAATTCTTTTTTCGGCGTTAAAATCTTCAAGTCATTTTTGCTGACATAGTGCGCCATTTGATGGCGGTTGATGATGCCCGGCGTATCAAATAAAGCAGACCCGTCATCAAGCGGAATTTCAATCGCATCAAGTGTAGTACCTGGATATTGGGATGTAGTAATAACGTTCTCTTCGCCAGATACTTCTTTGATGATTCGATTGATAAATGTTGATTTTCCAACATTCGTACAGCCGACAACATAGACATTTCTTCCCTCGCGGTAATGATCGATCGCTTCCATCACCTCAGGCACACCCTGGCCTCTGCTTGCACTGATCAAGAAAACATCGATAGGATTTAATCCGTTTTCCTTTGCTTCCCGTTTCATCCAATGAATCAGACGATCTTTTTTCACGGATTTCGGTAAAATATCCACTTTGTTGCCGACAAGTAAAATCGGATTACCGCCGACAATACGGCTCAGTCCATTGATCCAGCTTCCGTTAAAGTCAAAAATATCAACGACCTTCACAATGAGAGAATCTGTCTCTCCAATGCTGTGCAATATATTTAAAAAGTCGTCTTCTGTTAAAGAAACATCTTGAATCTCATTGTAGTTCTTTAACCTAAAACAGCGCTGACAGATCACATCTTCTTTCAATAGAGATGCTGCCGGCGCATATCCTAATTGATCTTTATCTTCCGTCTGAATGGCTACACCGCAGCCAATACAAACAACCTTTTCCATTATTACTCTTCCTCCCACTGAATGTGGCCCTTACGCTTTAAGGCTCCTAAAATTCTGCGTTCAATCTGCCTGTTAAACTTTGTGAAAAATCCGTCCGAGGCAGCAACAGGAACGACCAAAATCGTATGGAAGCCATGACGATTCCCGCCAAGAACATCTGTCATGAGCTGATCTCCAATGACAACCACATCTTCTTTTTTCAACTGCATATCAGCGACTGCCTTATTAAAGGCTCTTCCCATAGGCTTTCTCGCTTTATAAATAAACGGAATATGAACCGGTTCAGAAAAAAGCTTGACCCTTTTTTCATTATTGTTCGATACAATCGTCACTTGTATCCCGTGATCTTTCATTTCTTGAAACCATTCAATTAAGCGCGGTGTCGCACTTGGACGGTCCCATTCTACTAGTGTGTTATCTAGATCGGTAATAATTCCTTTTACATTTCGTTCTTTTAATTTTTGCGGTGAAATGTGGAAAATACTTTTCACAAATTCATCCGGTAAGAAATACTTCTTTAGCACAATTTGCACCCTTTCTTCCATTGGTTTTCAGCGATTGTGTCGAATCAAATCACAATTTGTCTGTCTATCGAATACAATGAAAAAGTTTTCGACATATGATGAGGACCTTCAACAGGTGTGGATAATTTTACACACATTATCCACCTATATTCCATCACGCTTTCATTCAATTATAAACACTCTACCCACAAGTTATCCACTTAACCATGTGGATAACAGAACGATTGTTCTTGTTTCCCATTCATGGTAGATTAAAGGTACTTCAAAGACAGTCGATCAACCTATGATGATATGTCTTTTCCTCAAATTTTATGCCAACTTTTTCAGGGGAGGTGTTTTTCCCATCATATGGGTTTCTAGTATGAAAAAGCTGTCAGATGATTTACTTATAGAATCGTATTATAAAGCAAATGAAATGAACTTAAATCGCGACTTCATTGAATTAATTGAGACAGAAATGAAAAGACGTTCGCTCGGGCATATGCTCTCTGTTTCCTCTTAATTCCATATCACAGGAATCATGCCTCCCGAGCACTCTCCTTTTTTAAACTCAGGTGACTGATATTATATCACTTGCGCTATAGGCTTACTACTATTTTCCGTAAAAAACACCCCTTCTGATGAAAGAAGAGGTGTCTTAATTGCAAGGCTGTTCATTCCAAAACCATAACCCTCCGCCTACGACTAAAATGACCACAAGGAACACAACAAGAAAAGCGTAACCGATTCCTGCTCCTTGTGCTGGATAAGGCGAACACGCAGGGTAAGGATAAGGACATCCCCACATATCAGTTACCTCCTTCTAGGAAGATATACTGTTAGACTATGCTGGATGGATGGTCTTGTTTAGGCAGATGGCCATCATTTAAAAATGTTTGATGACATCACGCTCTTTGATTTCGTTATAAATAATTCTCGCCCCTTTTGGTGTCATATGATTGCCAGAAGGGTCGATCAAACCTGACTGAATCAGGGCATGATCACTATCTTCTCCAGCTTCTCGGATGAAAGCTTTCCAGTTGTCGACAAGCGGCACCTGCTCATCCTTCGCTACTTCTCTGGTGATATCATTATAAGAGTTTTGCCAGGCTCTTGCCCCGCCTCTCCCGGCAAAATAAGATGACTTATATCTAGAGTAATAATACAAGCCCTTTTTCCCGCCTTCTACAACAGGCACACAGGTCATGAGAATCGGGGTTATGCCTTCTTTTCTACTTTCAGAAACAAAGTAGATTAAATTTTCTTTAAACCGTTTTTTCGTCACTCGGGGATGTTTTCCGTCTAAAATCGCCGCATCATTCGTGCCGAACATGATGAGGACGTAAGTTGGTTTCTGTTTTAAAATATCCTGCTCAAAGCGAAGTTTCGCGTCTTCAGTCGTCTGCCCGCCAATGCCTGCATTCTTCACTTGAATTTGGCCGCGCTCGACGTTTTTCATGAGATTCACCCATTTTTCAGATGTTGGATAATCTCGAAAGTCCCAGTTTGATCCTCTTGTATTGCTGTCACCAAATGCGATGACGCTTTCTTGTACTGGCTTTGAGCACCCAGCAGCAACACATAGTAGGATAAAAAGGAAAACATATTTCTTCACAACATTCACCTCCAAAAGCCCTCTTCATATAGTAAACGACAAGACTTTTGGTTTCAATGAATGAATGTTTTTGACGAATGCTGCCTATTGCAGCTGAACAGGCATATATGCTTTGTCATGGTGCAGCAGTTCACTTACTTTTACAAATTCATAGCCCCTCTTCTTCAACTCAGGAATCACTTGTTTCAATGCTTCTACCGTTTGCTTGCGATTTCCTCCGCCATCATGTAAAAGGATGATATCGCCGCCTTGAATATGATCAATGATTCGGCTTGCAATTTTACGTGCACCTGGTCTTGACCAGTCCTTCGGATCTTGCGTAAAGGACCACATGACCACATCGTACCCTTGCTTTGATAGAATGCGGAATGATTTCATTGTTAAGCGTCCACCAGGAGGGCGAAATAATAAGGGACCCCCAGGCTGGAGTGAAGCGATATGAGCCGCTGATTCTTTTAATTCCCGCTTGATCTCCTTTGACGACAAAAGGTCAAAATACGTATGATTCATCGTATGATTGCCGAGTTCATTCCCCTCGTCCACAATCCGTTCTGCGATCATTGGATATGTATGAATTCGGCTCCCTATCACAAAAAAGCTTGCATTCACTTGATGGTCCTTCAGCACATCCAATATTTGATTTGTATACACTGGATGAGGTCCATCATCAAAGGTGATCGCAATCTTTTTCCGTTCCGCTCTCATGTCCCAAAAGGCACGTCCCGTTTTTTCAAGATCGACTCGTTTTAATGTACGTGCCTCTATTTTATTAGGCATAAAAGCACATAGCAGCCATATACACATCAAGATATGCAGCCCTCTCATTCGACCGCCTCCTCCACCGAACATCATTACCGATAAATTGCCCGCTTTCTCATCAATTCATGCTAATATCCGCTTTTTTTCAAATAAAAAAAGCCGGCCATATTGGCCCGCTCTTTGTTTCACGTTTGGTTTCTCTCTTCAACTGTCGAACGTTGCTTAGAATTCATACAGACACTCTCCTTCTTGGATTTGATTTTGAGCCCATAATAATTTCTGATAATACTGGTTGGACTTCTTGTATTGTTGAGAGGCTTCTAAGGCTGTCGCAATTTCTAGTGAGATATCCTCTATATAAGAGTATAGGCTAAGTTTTTCCAAATAATCAATGGTTTTTTGCAGTTGGTCTTCATTGATTTCCTGAACATATAAAGCATCCAGGTACTCAAACATATGACAGAACAGCTGGTCTTCATGCTTCTTTGCAGCCAATTTCCCATCTTCTAATATGCGCAGGGCATCCGCTTGTTCATTCTGTCTAAAAAGCAGCTTCGCCAGCGTATAGAGCGTATGCGGAAGCGTTGGAAGCAGCTCTTTGCGGGCAAGATCAGCAGATTCCGTTAAATATCGTTCCGCTTCCTCTCTATAGCCAAGCTCACCATAACATTTTCCTAAATTATAGAGCGCTGAACTGTATATGCGCGGGTGATCAATTTGAGATGCGAGCTGTTTTGCCTTTTTTAAATGAGGCAGTGCCCGGTCTTTTCGTTTTAAATCTTGATAATTTCCTGAGATGACAAAGAGACATTGAATGATGCGAATGGTATACGCATCATGCTGATCGTATATTTCCAGCGCCTTTAAAATATGGTGCATGGAGACATGTGTTTGTTTCATGATATAGTAGGCTTCTGCCACTTTAAAATGAAACTCTGCCTGCTCAATATCATCAAATACCATGGACAGCTGCTTTTCTGCGACTCGATAATATTTGACGGCTTCTAAATATTCTTTTTGACTAAATTCATGCATGCCACGAAAAAATGCATGGTAATAATGCAGCATATCAGATAACTCATGATTGGAGTTTTCGATTTTATCGACTAGATTAGATACTGAGAAAGGTTGATATTTTGAAGGGTGTATATAGTCAAGCATGATTTGGTGCCGAAAACACATGAGCTGATAATAAATCAGTAAATGCTGGTCCTCTTCCATCTGTTCAATTTCCGCTTCAACTTCCGCTTTCAAGATTTCCGCATCTGGAACACTGAACTGCCGTATCATTCGATACCATTCATTAATTTTCATACCTACATGTGAAGATAGAACCTTCCCCATGTTCCGAAAAAACCCCTTCCTTTTCGGTCTAATATTACATATTTTAGCACGCTTCTTGACCGCCAAGCACCGCAAAGAAACCGCAAACATATGAGAGGAGCTGTAAAAAGAGACGAACATTTTTCGAAAAACATGATTTTTTCATCGTACAGACACAGACAATCCCCCCTTCACATACATTTGAGGATATAGGCAGCGGCCTAAACATGGTGGAGGTGAAAATCGTGGCAGGAGTATTTACAGCGATGGGATTGATGGTCAAAGAATTGGTGTTTTTAGTGTCCTATGTCAAAAACAATGCCTTTCCACAGCCCCTTTCGGGAGATGATGAAAAAAAATACTTAGCCCTCATGGCACAGGGCGATGAACATGCAAGAAACATGCTGATTGAACATAACCTTCGGCTCGTCGCCCATATTGTAAAGAAATTTGAAAATACCGGGGAAGACGCTGAAGACCTCATCTCCATCGGGACGATCGGACTCATTAAAGCCATCGAAAGCTATTCCTCTGGAAAAGGAACAAAGCTGGCAACGTATGCGGCGCGGTGTATTGAAAATGAGATATTAATGACAAAAGGGGGGTGCAAAACTCTATGTTCAAATATTTTCTCCAGAAACCATTTACATATAAACCATAATATTCTATATTTAATTTATGTCATAAGGTGACGAACGGGTGCTATATGCTTTACTTATTGGAGAACAAGGTATTCACTCGTACCAAGGTTCTAAGTGAGGACTTACTTTTAATTATAGTATCCGTGGAAAGTCTTGTTCGATATTGAACAGGGCTTTTTGTTTAGGAGGCGAAAAAATGCTTTTAGAAGAAATTAAAAAGGATATTGAACAAATCGCTAAAAGAAAGGCACAGGAATACCATAATTATCATAATAATTTAGAGTTAGTTTATCAGCGAGACAAAAAACGTATTTCTAACCCCCAAAAAAAACAAGTGAAAATTCCTGATGAATGGAAACATGACCAAAAACATAATCCTTTCTATGTATTAAAGCATAAAGATAAGATCGCTAAATCTATTTTCAAGAAAATTATAAACGGAACTTACAAACCTAATAAACCATTTCTAAAAAAAATAAAGAAAAAAAACAGTTCAAAAACTAGATTAATACATGTTTTTGAGATTCCTGATGAAGCAATATCTTATCATTTTTATAGACGTTTACTCGGAAAAAACAAACATAGATTCAGTTCATTCTCCTATGCTTATAGAAACGATAGAAATGTACATTATGCTATTCAAGATATTGCATTAGATATTAAAAATAATCCAAGAATGTTTATAGCTGAATTTGATTTCCGAGATTTCTTCGGGTCAATAAAGCACGAATATATCTATAAGCAATTCGATCAAAACGGCTTTCTTATAAGTGATTTCGAAAAGGACATAATTAAATCTTTTCTAGAGCATTTCCCTGATGGAGGTATTCCCCAAGGAACCTCATTATCTTTATTTTTAGCAAACCTTGTTTGCTGGCGCCTTGATAAAAAATTAGAAATAAAGGGATTGAGATTTGCACGATATGCTGATGACACAGTTATTTGGTCTGAAAGCTATCAAAAAATATGTGAAGCATTTGAAATAATGCAAGAATTCTCAAATATCGCTGAAGTAGAGATTAATTTTGAAAAATCTGAAGGTATAAGTTTGCTATCTAAAAAAGGAATCCCATCAGAATTTGACCAATTTAAAAATTCAATTAATTTTTTAGGATATAAATTATCAAGTGAATGTATTAGTATTAACGATGTTGCTATAGAGAAAATTAAGAAACATATAAGTTATCTTCTGTATAAAAATTTAATTCAACCATTGAACCAAGAAAAACTCAGGGCTATTAGAATCCCTAGTAATGGTGAGGATCCTCATTTCGTTACTGCTATAATGCAAATACGAAGATATCTTTATGGTAGACTAAGTGAGAATATTCTTAAAAATTATCTGAACGGATCGTATAAAAAATTAAATTTTAAAGGTCTAATGAGCTTCTATCCACTAATAGATGATGAAGAGCAAATTAAACATTTAGACAAATGGCTTGTTTCAACAATTCTAAGTACACTACGCAAAAGAAAACAATTGTTAGAATCACGAGGATTCTTAATGGATAACCTATTTCCTTTTAATCTAACCAATAAAAATATCATATTAATTTGTAAGGAACAGAAAATCGGAAAAAAATCAGGACTTGTTGAGATACCAAGTTTTAGAAGAATATATTTAGCTGTTAAAAATAATGTTTTGACAAAAGGTATAGAAGAAACAATGCATCCTAAATCTAATATTTATAATTATTAATATTTTTGGAGGGCTTAAGAAATTTTGCCCTCCAAATTCAAAAAGTAATTATATGAATAGTCTCTGAATCAACAATCAATACTTCTTCAACAATAAAGTTAATAATGGCTTTTTTATCTTCCAGTTTCAAATTATCCGCATTGACTGAACTTAAATAATCAAGTGCCCTTTTCATAGCATTTTCTCCTGCAGCCGATCCTTCTGATTCCTTAATCTCTTTTTCAATTGTATCATGTTGGATCATAAGGTTATTTTGTTTCTTCTGTAGCTCAACAATCTGCGTTTTCACTTCTTCAATATCCAAGTCGTCTTCTTCACTAAGACTAATTAAAGTAATTAAACGCTGACGGCCTTTTTTCGCCTTCTCAATTTCTTTTTGAATCAACTCAAGCTCATCTGCTTTATGAGTGGCTTTTTCCTCTTCTTTATAGACTCTATACTTCTCTGGATTGGTGATGAATTTATAGATTTCATCCCATACGATTCTGTTCAGTTTATTTTCTGACATAGATTTACCGCAACCTCTATTTTTGGCTCCAGCATAATTCTTCCTACATTCATACACATAGAAATCTTCTCCATGTGATTTTCTCTTTTTTCCGGTCATCGTATTTCCACATTTTCCACAGCGCACTAGACCAGAAAGCAAATATGGATGAGTGCCATATTGCAATTGCTTCCTTCTGCTTTTACCAAGTAACTCTTGAGCATATTCCCATTGTTCGTCAGAAACAACCGAAGGAATTTCAGTAACATAGCGTTCCTCTTCAGGCCTCAGTTTCATTATTGCGGGACCACCAGCCTGCTTTGATACATAACTGCCTTCTGTATCATACTTATATTGCTCATACTTCCCTTTATAAGATGGATTCATAAGGATCTGCCGCACTACTTGTCTATGCCAGACTTTTGCTCCTCTTTTCGTTGGGATGCCTAGTTTTGTTAAATGCAACGCAATTCCATTTACTCGGTTGAAGAAGTGACTTGAATGATCCGTAAACAAATCAAAAATCATTCTTACAACTTTTGCTTCTTCTTCTATTATCTCAAGCGTTCTTTTCTCTTTATTCATTCTGTATCCTAATAAACTAGGATCCTTAATTATTATCCCTTTTTTAATTTTTTGAAGTCTACCTGTAGAAGTTCTCTCTTTAATTTTGGCCTTTTCAAATTCAGAAATGGCTCCTCTCATTGAAAAGAACAGCTGCCCTTCAGGTGAATCTGCATAATCCCCATTTACGAAGGTTAAGACTATTCCTTTTTTCCGTAATTCATCATCTATAATTAATTGATTCATTAGTTTCCGCGACAAACGATCAGGATCATAACAAATCAATTCAGTAATTAATCCTTTGCGCGCATCTTCTCTCAGACGGTTTAAAGCTGGCCTTTCTAATAATTCACCTGAGAAGCCTTCATCTGCATATTTCAGGACATTTGTGGTTCCTGCTTTCTTCACACATGCTTCAATCTGGCTGTCTATGCTCGACCCTTTTATCGCTTGCTCCTCGGTCGATACCCTCACGTAAATTGCTTTCACGATTAATCTCCTTCCTCCACCACTTAATCAAATAGTGATAACAATCATTAATACGTGCGTCAACATTCTGTCCTTCAATGATTTTGACCTTCATCTTAGATCACCTCATGACAGGTTATGCCGACATGGATTGTCCCTATTTCATAAAGAAAATGAGTTTACCAGTAGATATAAAAAAGACCTGACTGAATGTCAGCCAGGTTCATGAAGGGGTCAATCTTATTCTTATTATAATGAAATTGACACCGTTAATCAAACGTTTGTTCCCATTTTTTTAAAAATAAATGAAACCAACTAAAGTTTTAATCCGTATTTACACTACTAACAACTTAACGGGGGCTAGAGTATGAAAAACAATCCTTACAATGACATTTTAAAACCACATAGAAAATTTATAGAAAATACAAATAAAATAATGCAGCAGCAGCAAATGGTCCAATCTGCAATTGATGATTATAAAAGATATGAACACCAAATTAAAATAACCAAAAAATCAATGGAGGATTTCGCAAGATTGAAGCCTATAATTGATCAACACGAAAAGATAAAACAATCAATGCTGAATTGGACAAATTACATAACGATAAGAGATATAAATCTTGCAGAACTAAATGAAAAAATTCAATCTAACTTAAGAAACTTCAACTCAAACCCTATAATTTTAACAACTCAAGAGGAATCAGAAATAGATGGATTTTTAGAAGAATTACATTTTGAAAATGATGAAATTTCAACGGATGATCTAAACACAGTAATAGATGAAGCAGAAACTCTAAGTGAAAATGCTCAAAGCTATGTAAATGCATGGGTGAATTTTATAATTCTCATTTTTCTTTATTCTATGCCAGTAGTTAAGGATAACTTAAATATTAACTTTCAAGAATTTGTAACAGCTTTTGTAATGTTATTAGGAGAAAAAAAATCAGATAATGATTAAACACTAACGCTATTAACAAAAATAGAGTTCATGCTTTTTTAACTTATCTTCAAGTTTGCTCTAACTTCTCTTTCTTGACTATATCTTTAAATGCACCCTAAGGCTCCTTTAAATAACTGATTTTTGTACAAGGGGATATTCAAATTTTTTTCCAAAATTCTCCCTTTTTTGCATATTCAAGATCTCTAAGTTTTGATATAGTATTATCATACTTGGTTTAGAGGGTTATTCATTATTTTCATATATAGCACCTTTTGTTTTCTATAGTAAAGGCCAGTCTAAAATCAAGGGTACTTATAGAATATCTATTAATTAAATGAGGAGGAATTTTTATGGAGAAAAGACCAACTAACAGGCAAATGGAAATCCGACCAGATATGAGACCCGCTGAGAATGCAATGAACATACCAAGACACGAACAAAATTCAGCTGATAAACCGTCTCTAACAATGAAGCCACCGAAACCAAAGAAGAACTAATCTTCTTTGGTTTCACTTTTTTCAAGCATTAATGGTTTACAGCCTCCGCAACATCATCATTATTATATATAGTTACAACATAGCCTGTCTTAGTATCAACGAAAACATTTGATATTTTAACATCTTCGTTATCTTTTAAAAGTTTAGTATAATATTGTGTATTGCGAAGCAGCAGATTCCTCTCTAATTCAACAGGTCTGGAGACTTTTTCTATTTCCCCATATATTATTACTTCTGGATTATCAATTTTTCCAATTGATATAACTTGAGGATCATTGTTCAAAAAAGTCTCATTCCATACTGAACTGGTTCTAGAAAGCCCAGCTGTTCCACTTCTATTTCTAACCACGTTAACTAATTTAATCATCCACTTATAGACAAACTCCGAAACAGCCCAAGAGAATAGGAAACTGAAAATAACACTAAATGAAACAAAATAAACAAGAAACGCTAGATTATTTGATAATTCAAGAACATCACTTAAAGTACGAATAGATAGCCAAGAGTTATCTGCAATTTGGTGGTTTACAAATGTTGCTGTAAACTGATAAATCCCAAGAACGATCATACCGACAGGAAACCACAAAATAGCACTAATTGCTGCAATTTCAAAGTTTGAATGCTTACTTGTTGGATTTAGACCAAATAACTGTATCCAAAAATAACTTAACAAACCTGGTAAAGTGAAGATTAATACCGCTACAAAGTTCTCCATGTGTCCTCCTTATCCCTCAATCCCACTTCTGATTAAAACTTAGACACTACTTTTTTGTTGATCAATATACATTTTTACTTAGTAATCCTTCCTTTAACAATCCAAGCGACTTATTACAGAAGGTATATAATATTAAATGAGTTCATATAAAAAACCTCACACGAAGTGAGGTACACAACTAGAGAGATTAAACCATCGCTAAATCTGTTTTTCTTTCATCGAGTTCTTGTGTATCAAGAGCCCTCTGTTTTCCAACATTCAGCAAATGGTGGTATCTTATCCTTGCTACACGGCGTTGTGAAATAGTCAAATTTTCGTTGCACATTTCATTTAACCACGTTTCCAACAATCTCCGCTCTTCTTTCGTAACAAGAACCTTCATAAGTCTCCCCCTCCTTATCAATGCACATATCAATTTTACCAAATATACTCATTTTTAGCTAGGAGTTTCTCTACTCGAACTTACCTGTTTACTTTCTCTAAGCTCTTTTATAACTGCTGTCTTCTGCTCTTCAGGTTCACTAAAATCTGTT
This sequence comes from Bacillus sp. FSL L8-0654, assembly GCF_038629965.1. Classification (NCBI taxonomy): domain Bacteria; kingdom Bacillati; phylum Bacillota; class Bacilli; order Caryophanales; family Bacillaceae; genus Bacillus; species Bacillus sp. FSL L8-0654. The sequence continues at coordinate 2,311,833 of NZ_CP152026.1, forward strand.
TCCTCTATTTCTTTGAACTCAATGACATCATTCTTATTTTGCTCTCGTTCAGATTTACCTTGCATTTTTTGAAGATATGTAAATCCTCCATAACCTGCTAATAAAGATGACGTCATAAGTGCAGGCATACTAGTTGTTCCTGAAGCCATGACAGCTGAATATGCAATTATTCCAGTACCAACTCCAACGAGCATGTCTCCAAGAAACCCAAGTTCTAAAGTAATTGCACCCTGCCTTAAATTATTCTTGAGACGTAACCCAATTAAAAACAAAAGAAAATCAATTATAATCAAGGGAAGTTTAATTAGATTCTTTTTCCATTCCCCATTTTCATACTTTAGATTACACTCGTAAAAAAAGTACACTACTGGCAATGAAATTACCCCGTTTAGTTTAAAATGTCCTATTAGGGAACCTATTAAACTACAAATTAAAGAGACTAGTAGCTTTTCTAGATCTTCATCTCCAATAAATAATAAATTTTCCAGACCCACTTCCACCCATCCTTTTTTCTATTTTACAAGGATAATATTAACACAAAAGGTTTATTTTAACTATTAATTATAAATGCACTTCCTAAATCTTTCTCTACAGTTAGAAAGCAAGAATAAGAAATGCAAATCTCCATCCAAATAAAAACAAACATTCTGTTGAAATCTTTCTGGTGTTGATGATATAATTCCACCCTTCTTTTAGTTCTTTTTCAACAGCTTGTACATGTTGTAACACTGCTCTAATCTTTTTAACGGATTTGAGCTTCCCAAAACTCACAAGCGCACTTAAGCATTGTTGTGTTATACCAAGTATCTCTTCGACTTCTGCTGTCGTTATAAACTAAATTTTTTCGTTTTCTTTCATAATCGCTTTTCTCTCCACATCACAATTAATCCTTTTAATAAGATAAAAATAACGGCTATTTCTATGTTTATTTTCCAATTATTTGGAAATTAATAGGGGTGGTGTTCAAATTAAATAAGGAGGTAAATCGATGAAACAAGAAGAGTTTATTGAAATAGCTGGAGGAACTTTCAAAAATAATGAGTACTATGATGCTTGGGGTAAAAAAGACAAATACGAAAATTTTTGGGCATTCTTTGAAAGTGATTATAAATATGTAAAAGCAATCTATAGTGGCTTGGACATAAATTCTTTAAGACAAATGAAATTACATAGCATAGAACATATTTTTCCAAAGGGCACACTAAAAAATTATTTAAAACTAAGAAATGAAAAAGAAGACATTATTAAAGGGGCAACTACCAATCCTCTTAACTTTGCAGCAGAACATAGAGAGGTAAATAAAGAAAGAGGACACTTACCCTTTGAAATAGAAAACGATAAAATTATTAGACAAATTAGGTTAACTCCTCCAGCTTACTATACTGATTGGGGAAGAGATCATGAAAATGAATGGATAGTACCCACAATTAGTAGAGGAAATGTTGCTCGAACAATGTTGTATATGTCTTTAACATACAAGGTTCGCGACCTTTTTCAAGAGCACTTAAACACTTACATCTATTGGGCAAAGAGCGACCCATTAACACACTGGGAAATTGAATTTAACCAATGGGCATATGAAAAACACAAAATTAAAAATCCATTTTGTGATGATTCAACGGAAATGGTCAAATTATTAGACGATGCAGAGCTTTTTCAAAACCTTTTGTTTGAAAACAGGATAACTAATTAAAAAACGTCCCTTCTCAATAATGTAGGGGTTTCTCTGGATAAACTAAGTGAATAAAATTCTAAAAGCAGTAGAACAATTTAGAAGATAAAATTTCAAGGAGGAATTTTTTATGCCTGCAGATAATTATGGAGTTTTAAAGGGTAATGTAATGTTAGGAGGAAAAATATGAAGAATTTCCGCACTGTCCCCCCAGCTCCGGAAGTAATCACATATTTAACAAATGAGTACAATAAAAAATGGAAAGGATTAGGTTTTACCTATCGGCAATTTCTTGCTTCACGTGGTTACTCCAATCCAGCACACAATATTATTGGCATGGATGATCATACTTTAGGCTCTATTCATAAACACGATTTTCAAAGAATATCTATTCCACGGGTACCGATAACTGGAGATTTGAACGTTTTTGTCTTATTAGTTGATTTCCCAGACTTAGAAGGCAAATTACCAAAGGGGCATTATGAAGATCTACTATTCTCAAAAGGTTCCTATCCTACCGGAAGCATGTCCGACTATTACAATGAAGTTAGCAAAGAAAAGGTTACTGTTAAGGGGGAAGTTCATGGATGGTTTAGAATGCCTGAAAAGTATTCATACTATACTAATGGTAAATCTGGACTATATGAAAATTACCCTCGAGATGCAAGAAAATTAGCAGAAGATGCTGTAAAAACTGCTCTTGAACATGGGACTAGCTTCAATTCAAAACTTGACAATTTTAAGGATGGTACTATAACTGCATTATTTATTGTTCATGCAGGCCAAGGTGCTGAAAAATTAAATCCTAACATTAGTGGTAACCATATTTGGTCACACAAATGGCAAATGAAAAATCCTCAGTTAGTGGCACCGGGGCTTACTGCAGTCACATATTTAATGGTACCTCAGGATGCCTTATTAGGCGTATGCGCACACGAATTAGGTCATTTAGCTTTTCAATGGGATGATTTTTATGACCCTAATTATGATTCGGATGGAGATTATTGGGACGGTAATGGTATTTGGGACTTAATGGCGAGTGGTTCTTATGCAGGGAGAGAATTATGTCCTGTTCATCCAGCTGGACTTCATAAATTACAGCATGGATGGGTTAAAGTAAAAGAAATTAATAAAAGTGAAGAAGGATTAACTCTAGAACCAATTACTCGATCAGGTGGTGAGATATTGAAAATTAAAGGTCCTGGCTATACCAAGGATCAATACTTACTACTTGAAAATAGAATCAAGGAGAATTTCGACAGTTATATACCAGGGGAAGGCTTATTGGTGTGGAGAATTGATGAAGCATTCGGGAATGAAAAAAGCGCTTCCCCAGGAATGCTTTTAATTCAAGCAGATGGGAATAACAATCTAAGCAATCCTCGAGATGGAAATAGCGGTGATGCCAGCGATCCATTTCCTGGATCAAGTAACATCTCATCAATTTCAGATACTGGAAATATATCAACTTCTTTTTCTGATATACCATCTGGAGTATCATTAAAGAACATTTTGTTTAATCGAGAGACTAAACAGATAAAGCTTGATGTGATTATTAAATAATATAAGATCCCCCCATTATTTTGTTAACAGAAATCATGATGATTTACTCTTTATGGAAACTATTTTAAATCTTTACTCCTTTTAGTAAATATAAAACATAAACAAAAAAGCCCCTATCCATTAAGGACAGGGGTTTGTTCATGTGCTTTCATTTTCTTTATACATAATCCTATAGTTTTGTTGGATTTCAGTCTGTAAATTCGGTATTTTTTTCGTGTTTATTTAAAAAATTGAGATAAATACTATGTTTGAGAAAGGAGGGATGAGATTGTCTACCACACACACTTTGATTACAGCGGATCCTCTAATACTTCCTGCTGGTGCTACTGATTATCTTACGATTCAAGCTCCACAAGACGGCGACAGAACACCTTTTTGGTTTTGGGGTTTTGATATTCCTGCCAATAAGAAAGTATTTTTCTTAGGCCAAGATTTATCAGGAACACAGACACTCAAACTTAAATTTTATAACTCAGAAACCGTAGAAGTTAAAATAACAGGATATATTATTCGATAGGTTTAAAAAAGGAGGGCGGATTATTTCAGCCCCCCTTTTTTAATTTATTACTGCCTCAAGTTTCGCTTTTGTCTTCGGCCCGTAAATGCCATCAGCAGAAAGCCCGTGCATGAGCTGGAACCGCTTGACCGCATCTGCCGTTTTTGGTCCGTAATAGCCATCAACCCCGTTGTTTTTTGCGCCTTTGTCGGGGTAGTAATATACAGCAGCCAGAGCTTCTTGCAATGCTTTTACTCCCGCACCCTTTGTCAAAGGTTTGGTTACTTTGATAATGCCAGATGGTAAGTTAAACGACTTTTTAGACGTGCTTTTCTTTGGCTTGGATGACGTATTTTTGACAGGTGTCGCTTTCGTCGGCTTTGCTGTTGCCTTTTTTCCTGTGTGAGCAATCGCAATACCGGCTTGGAAGCTGTCCCAACGATTCAACAACTTGCGAGGACAATTTTTTCCGCTCCATCTCTTATGAGGCACAACGTTTGCCAATGGAATGCCTTGTTCTGTCATCAGCTTCCGAATGAGCCATTGAGCATTTTCAACCGCTTTTTCAAAATTGCCGTCTGCGTTTTCACAAATCTCAATTCCAATTGACTTCATGTTTCCGGTTCCTCGTCCATCTCCTGCATGCCATCCGTTTTCTTTTAACGGCAGATGTTGATAAATGACTTTATCATCCACAGTAAAGTGCCAGCTCACCGCTGTACTAGATCGTTTAACAAAACTAGCGTGATTAGCTGCATCTGCTCCTTTTTTAGTATTAGCGGTGTTATGAACCGTAATATACAAAGGCTTCATATAGTTGCCTGGTCTGTTGCGGTTACCCTTTGGAATAAAATCTTTAATGATTTTTACCACGTTCATCGTCTCCTTTTCGGTATATTAAAAAGAGCCACCTCATGGCAGCTCCTTACTTCGCTAATCCTTTTTGTTTTAGGACTTCTTTCTGTAACTTTCCTTTATCGGTCACATAGTTGTTTTTGAACCATGCGACAAGGGTTGTCACTAAAGTAAAGATCATTGAGAAGGCAAGGTACAATGTTTCAGATAATGATGTGATTTGATCTTCTTCAATCGGTAAAACTGGTTTACCAAAAAGAATTAAAGTTTGGTTGATCAATGCCATAAAAAGAAGCACTGTGCGAATGACAGTGCCTTTGTCGAATGTTTTCATGATAATTCCTCCTATTTTAAATTTCGTTCAATTTTATCGAGCTTGTCGATCACAACGTCATATTTCTCACTAAACTTTGCTAACACATCATTTTGCGCTTCGATTTGTTCATTGAGCTTGTTTTCACGCTCTTTAGTTGTATTGAGGACATAAAACAGTACCCAGCAAAACAACACCGCAAATGGTCCTTGTGTCATCAAATATTGAGCCAAATCCATTTCCACCATACTCACCTACCTCACTTTGTCCACCCCCTTAAAGAAGGCAAAATAAAAAGCCTTTCTACTAGGCTTCTGACGTTTCTTTATATACTTCACCAGTTATTTCTTTGTATTGATCATGTGTAACATATTCCTCCTGAACGCCCTCTTCTAGATCTTCAATTGAACAATCCTTGAACGACATTGCTTGTTTAACCATTGCAGTTGTGGCCCATTTATAAAATAAAGCTAACACCCAAAAATTAAGATTCATCTGTAAACCCTCCCTTCAATTTAAGGATGTCTATTCGCATTTCTGCAAGCTGCTGCCCTAACATTGCATTTACTCTTTCTGCCTGTTGACGAGCGATTTTTTCTTTCGCTAACTGTTCACCAATAAGAAGTAATTGCTTTTCGACTTGGGTCATAGGTTGTTCATTATCTAATTTCAGATACTTTTGCCAAGCAGCATCCAACTCTTCAGCCGAAGGCTCAGGTTCTTCTAAGAGCCATGTATCTATGAATTGTCCCTCTCCATCATCCCGAACCGAATAATCCTTACCTAGTTCCGCATTCGGGTATAAATATTTGATTGCTAGTGCCTTATTCATCATATCCCTCCTATCTCAATTGAGACATCGTTACATAAGCAGTGTTTATTGATATTTTTTTGTTTGTCCCTCTAGGTGTGATGTAGAAAGTTACCTTATCGCCAGCTTTAAATTTTTGTAATAAATAAAGCACGCACGTACTTGAAGCTGTTGTAGGATTCCAGTTTCCAAACCTCTGGTATTCACTTCCATTGACATAACAAGCTAAGATATTATCTGATCCGACTGTAATATTATTGCTAGTGACATAAAGCCTGATTAGATATAGTCCGTTATTTTTTAAAGTAATCTCAGAACGTGTTCGATTGTACTCGGCTAGGTCGTCCGCTCGTGTCGCCCCAAAAACAAGCTTTGTTGCGACATTTTCAGCGGCTGAAACAGATGAATTATCTTGATCATAAGTATCAACAAAAGTGCTCTTTACCATATCCTCAACTGTTAAAACTTGTTTCCATGTGATAGATATATGGCTAGAATTATAGTAGAAGTAATACGCATTACCTGACGTATCTACCGCAAAACCAGTTCCGATATTGTTTTGGCCAACAGTCTGTATTCCTCTCAAATAGGCATTGCTGGGTGCTGGGGAATCTTCTACACCAGGGGATGCAATGAAAGTACAGGTCCCTTTGTCTTTTATTGCATCATAAATATTTTTGTCAGCTGGAACAGATATCAAGTATTTGCCGTCATCAGCTGTGATCTTATAAAGCTGCGATTCATTCCATTTCTTCTTCTCTGCTGCAGATGCATGCGGCTGAGTATCGCCAATATGTTCTATGATCTGATCTAAGAGTCCAGAGTCATTTTCAAGCAACACATTAACCATGTCATTGAACAGATCCGCATGAGCCTTGTCACTTGTTTCAAACACTTTAGGAGATTTAATATCCATCGATGAGCACTCCTTTCCTAGTAAATATCATCAATCTCAAAGATGAATTCAATGTCACCGTCTTTTTGCTTGTCTGTCATGGTACGGATGGCCGTAAACTTTCCATCTTCATCAACAAGAGCTAATTCGTTGATGACTTCTCCAGCAAGCTCCCCTTCAGCGATGGTGCACGTGTACCGGATCTTCGCCGGCTCCATGAATTCATATGAATCAATTTCTTTTTGAACAAGCTCACTCTTTAATTCTTGTTCTGTTCCATCCAGAGAGATTGGCTTTCCGTCCTTAGTTCCACCATTCCCAAAAGCCATCTTAACCACTTTTGTGAGCTTTGTTCCTTCTGCTCTAGCCTTCGCCATTTGTTGGCGAGCATAAAGCGTTGTAACGGTTAATTGATCAGCCATTATGATCCTCCTTTATAAATCTATTAGTTTGGACGTGGCAGCTAGATATTTTGAACCGTCTAGCGGTACCGATCCATCAAGCGTCCAATATTTCTGCTTAATGATTACACTTCCGCTCTGATCATTTGATACATGAGCAGCCATGCGGAATGTCATTTTCTTTTTTTCTTTCAGTACATTTTTGAAACTTGATCGAAGTGTAAGAGCCGCTTGTTGATTCGTTTCGTGTTTGGCTCCAACCATGACATATCTTGTCCGTCCAAGAACTTTCATTTCTTTTTTGAGCTTCATCGCCAGCTTTAAAGATTGCCTGAAGCGTACTGGAATATCTGTTGAATTGCGCGATCCGCTTAAATAAAAAGTGCCATTAAGTAAAAACTCCCCATTAAGCAGGATTGGGATGTGATCAAAAAAGCCCACTCTGCTGCGCAGTGTGAGCCTGTTATGATAGTCTTTAATTTCTTTTACATCTGTATGATGAACGCTTGTGAATTTGTAAGCCAAATGAGCCGGTTTGAGATTTTCCAGCGTTTCAACGATGTATCTTGTGTTTTGCAGATCATCCAGATTCACCCGTAAAGAGAAATGATAGCGGCCTGTCGTTAGACGAACCACTGCGCTAGGGTTCTTCAAGAACCGGTTGACTGCCCTCTCTAAAGAAGCATAAGTGATCGGTGGAATGTTGGACATGAGATTCAATATACGTGCCCTGCGCAGCTCAATAGAATCACCTGATTCACGCTGCACCTTCAGCATCCTTTCCCATCGATTCAGCCCCCACGTGGCAGTGAGCGGAAACAGTTGATCAGTCATATCAAAAATAGAATCGTCTAGCATTTCCATCTCAGGAGCTTCGGATTTCATGAGCTCATCAAAATCTGTGATCTCCGTTAGATAGGAAGGTAAATAGGCTTTCATATCATCATACTTGCTCATTGACGATCACCTGCCCTAAACGCGGAATCTCAATGTCTTGAAGTGGTAAGTTTTTTGCCTCACCGTTAATCAATACATCCGCATAATCAGACACACTATCAGCATGATACAAAATGTCGTTGATCGCTGACATTCTGATCACATTTTCTTCAAAAGCAAGTGATTTAAGAAGCGCTTTGACCTTCTCTTCAATCTCCTCTTGTGCATCTTCAATGGAGTAATCCATTTTAAGCTCCACAGATACGGACACCTCTACATCTTTCCATTTGGCACTCTCGATGGTTGCGGTAGCTCCAATCGGTGCTTGGCCTTCCCCTTCGCCCGGAACTGGATCAATGTACTCCTGCACCTTATTGACAAGCAGATCCGTCGACACATCAAAATTCCCGTCAGTGATGACAACTTTTACTGTGCCTTCACCATTCCAAAGAGGAAATACCTTTGCCCTGCCGACTCCTTCTACTTCTTCAGCCCATTTTTTATAGTGCGCTTTGTTGGCGCTGACAGCTTCCCGCCTTGCCCTCATCAAGTACCGCTCATAAAGAGCTTCATCATCTTCTTCCTCTTGCCCCGGTATCTTCAATTCTCCAAAAATGACAGACTCTAATCCTGGTATGTTATCGAGCGATAGGAGCGGCAGCTCTGCAAAATTACCATTGCCTACAGCACCAGTGGTTTCACACTTCAGCGTGCCGTCAGATTGATATTGAAAATATAGACTGTCAATGTAGAACCTTGAGCCAATTGGTATTCTGATACCTTCAGGTGCGACTTCAACGGACCATACAGCACTTGTGGCCGCTTTACGAGTGATCCCCACTTCAGCAGCTCGTCTATCTAAAAATTCTCCCTGCGCTGTATCCGCAAAGACAAGATCGAATACCTGATCAAGCCATATATAAGATTGAGCAAGTTCCGCAGCTGCAGGAGCCAGCGCATTCCATATAACGCTGTTTTCACGTTTATCAATATCATCGGGTATACGTTCCAACATGCGTTCCATGATGGCTTCATACGATTGTTCTTCAAACATCTTCGCCAATCACCTCCTCGATCTCCAAGGTTCCCTCATCTGTCACCACTTCAAATATCACCTTAAAGGCTGCCCCCTCTTTAGTGATCTCAAAATCTTGAACACTTTCGATTCTCTCATCAACAAGAAGTGCTTCTTCAATGAGCCGCGGGATCTCCATCTCCTTGTATTCGTCCGTTGATTCTTCATCAGACACAGCTTCTTGAACCTCACATCCTACATCATGGCTATAAACGGCATGTGAATATCGTTCCGTTCGCAAAGCCATATAGACAAATTGGCGAATGGCATCGAGACCATTAATCTTTTCATTGGTTAAACGGCCAGACTCAAAGTCGATTCGGTAGGTGGTCGAAGGTTCAACAATATCCTCTTCATCCTCCTCGAAATCTTCAATTTCTTCTTCTGGAGAGAGTGCCATCATGAACCACCTCCTACTACTTTATCTAAGATGTAAAACATCTGACCGCCTGTCATCGCAAGGACCATGACACTATCGCCTTCTTCGAGTGCATCATCTTCCCCTTCGTCCAATCGAGCTGGCCAGATAAGAAGTTCTTCAGGAATGATGAGTTTGTCATTTTCGTTGAGCCTAACACTAAGAGGAGAAACAGATACAACATCACCGAGTATCAATTCCATTGGCGATTGTGCATCAACAGCATCGACGGCCAATCGCTTAATTGCATCACTTAGTTTCATGACTGATTCTCCGTTGGAATTGTGTTCTTTTCAACGACATCGATCGTCATGGTGTGTTTGGTTCCTTTAAATTCATGACTGTCTTGATCGATCCAGTACGTTTTTTTGATGCCGATATCAGGGATGATGATGCGTACTGGCATACCGCTTTGTAATCCAGGAATACCTAGAGCTTGAATACTTTTGAGTTCTTTTTTCACGCCCTTTTTCTGTGAGAGACGAACATCAGCCCTCTTTTGCAGCTGTGCTTTGTTGATCTCTCCTGACACTCTTTCCACGTGCTGAAGAATTCCATATTTGCTTCTTGCAGAACTATCATTCGCCACAGCCAGCATCTCAATCTCTTTCTTTTGAGTGACAGTTTTCGGCTTCGTGGTTTTAGTCGTTTTTTTATCTTTCTCTTTGTCCTTATCAGTTGACTTCGATTTCTTTTTTTCCTTCTTTAAAACTTTAATTTTTTCCACATGTGTCGCTCTCATCTTCACACGTGTGGCCGTTTCCTCAATCGAGGTGCTGTACTGATAATCAATGAGATTCACGCCTGATTCAATGACCCATACTTCGGACGGATCAGGCCATGCTCTAAGCCCCATCTTTCCTTTAGCAGAATAGATTTGATAGTTACGTCCTGTTTGCTTTTTTGTTTCCCTGAGTGCCTGCAAGATAATGTCATATAGGCTTGTATCGTTTTTGAATACAAGTGATTTAATGACATGGCCAGTGTTAGCGATCGACGTCATCGGGATCTGAAAATCTTGACCAAGCCGTTTCATTATCTGATCAGCTCTCTTATTGGAAAAGACATAGACATCCTGGTTCTTCACCAAATACTGAAGCATGTCGTAAGCAGTAAAAGTGAGCTTTTCATTCTTCGGCGTTCTTGCAAAGACTGTACCTCGAAAGAGTTCTTTTCCTTTCCACTTGAAAAGAACCGTGTCACCCTCTTTGATGCTGTAATATTTTTGTGAACCCTGTTTAGTCACGATAGTTGCTTGTATAGATCGGGGAGCTTGATACCTTTGACCACGAAGCGTGACGCTCTCTGTCACAAGCTCATACATGGTCCCGCTCCGCACTGCAAAGAGTTCTATCAATCGGATCACCCCTATTGTGGTATTTTTAATTTTTGACCAGGGAAAATCCAATGCCCTGGTTGTCTAATATTGCGTCTACTCCGCTTGATCATCGCAGCTTTATTCGCATTCCAAATGCGGCGCCACTTTGTGCTGTCACCATAGAAACGACCAGAAATATCCCACAAGGTATCACCCTTTTTAACGGTGTACACTTTTGGTGCACCTTTTGAGCTGCGTTTTTTGCTGCTCTTTTTGGCTTTCCGTTTGATTTTTCTAGGTGATGCGGTTTTGTATTCTTTGAGTTGCAAAGTAAACTCTCGATCACCAACATCATAAGTACCTTCATTGTGGTTAAAGCTTTCTATGCTGCATTGGATATTGATTTTGGTTCCTGTGACAATAAAGCGTACAGGCTTTTTTGACTTCATGAATCGCTCTATTTTGGCAATCGCATTCTCTGGTGATGGAATACTTTTATATTCAGCGATCGGTGTATACTTCTTGGGAAAAAAGGCTGTAAATGAAATTTGGCGAGCCCCTGGTACATCCAAGAATGTGAGCTCACCAAATTTTGATACTTTGATAGATTCATTTTGTACGTTGTTATTCAGTTCTAATTTCTCAGGAAGAACAGGGAATCGTAATTTGTCCTTCCCTTGCGAAATCCACATTTGATATTTTGATTTAGCCATCGATCACGACTCCCTTCGTTCCTGTGTTGATTTCATTCTCTAACTCATCAATGAGCATCTGTTTGATCTTCTCTGCAAGGCCTTCTGCGTCTTGGCCATTATGATAATGCTGCTCACCATTAAAATTAATGATGATCTGTTTTGATCCACCAGAAGCAGACGGTGCATTTGCTGTGCCAGCTGTTACTGTTTGCACCTGACCTTGTGAAAGTTCAGATGGTGTAGCGGTGGCCGGATCATAAACATCCATTCCAAGTGCCTGTGCAGCTTGCGCCAACAAGTAGCGGCCACGAATCCCACGCTCTTCAGGAATAATCCATTCACGCTTGTTTCCTTCACCGACTCTAGCTATCTGTTCCTGAGTAATCAATCCACCGTTTGCATACCCCTTATATGGTCCACCGTTTCTGATACTTCTCAATCCAGGAGTATTGTACACATTCCCATATCTGCCTTTGATGTAGTTGATAGCAGCTGCAGCATTATGGATTGGGTTCCAGATGTCGTTCATGCCGTTGACTTTATTAGAGTTAAAGGTCGGATCAATGGTCTGCATTAATCCTTTAGACGGCGTTCCTCTCTTGGCGTTTGAATCCCATAGGTTGATCGCTTTCGGGTTTCCACGTGACTCATTCTGCGCGATCGTCATCAAACCAGGTAGCCAGCTCATCGATGTGCCGGTTGCCATTAAAGCAGCCATCAGCCACTGTTGAACACTCAGGTTAGATGCACCCATACCACTAAATGCAGCGATTAAGGAACCAGCTTGATTCTCTGCGAATTTCTTCACGTCAACTGAATCAAGACCTTTGACGACTCCGATCGATGCGAATTTCCCTAGACTCATCATGACACGTGAAGGAGAATGAATGTCTAGCTCTTCCCTAAACGCCTGTTCTACCTTCTTGGCCATGTCCTTGGCTGCTTGTGTGACTTCACTTCCTTTTGACCTCATACCGCTGTTAAATGCGTCAATTAGTCCAGCTCCCCAGGTAGGAGACTCTTGGCGAGCGGATAAGAAAGGTTGTCTTACATTTTGATCTAAGAATTGACCCGTGCCAGTTGGAGTCATGTTTTGACCTGAGGCAAAGCCGGTGACAGTTTGTGCCCCATACTGCGGAGTCGCTGCCTGAATTTGAGTAAATGGCTGCTTGATATTAGCTTGTTTCCACTGTTCAAGTGAAACGACTTTGCTGTTTAACCCTTTTTCAAAGTCAGTGCTAAACTGTTCCCCGTATTTTGATGCGTTGGCCGCGTCTCCAATTGATATCGATCCACTTGCAGAAGTGGAAACTGATGAAGCAGCAGCCGGTCTCATTGGAGACGATGAGCTTGCTGGAGAGGTTGGTGATGCACCGCTTGGCATAACAGACATTCCAAGGTGAGAAGCAGCCTGAGCAAGTAGCATCTTCCCTCGCCCTTTGTTGTTTTCAGTCGGGATGACAAACTCTTTTCCCGCTTCTCCGATCCATGAAAGTGTTGGTTTTGTGATATATCCACCAGTGGCGTTATTTGCTGCTTTCTCTTTCTTTTTCAGTCCTGTTTTTTCTTCTCCTTTTTTCTCAAAGATATGAAATGCCTTCCCACTAAATTCTTTAACTTTACCGACAACATTTCCAACAATGTCAAATAAGCCTTTCCATGTGCTTGTTAACTTTTCTGCATGATCTTTTAACGGGTTGAAAACATATTTTTCAAACCATCCACTTACTGTTTCCCATATACCCTTGATCGTTTTCCATGCTTCATCAAATTTTTCCCACACGAAGGTAATCGCTGGCTCCGCATACTTTTTATATGGTTGCCACACATACTCATCAAACCAAGTTGCGAGCACCACCCACGATGTTTTAATCCAATTCCACGTGCTTTTAAACAGGTTCCAAATAAACATGATAGCTGGCAATCCAACATTGATGAAAGGCTGCCATACGAAGGTATCAAACCATACCGCAAATGTGCCCCAGACAAACTGAATCCAATTCCAGAATTCGGTCAACTTAGTCCACACCCACCCAATGGCTTCAATTGCCACTGATCCAAATGGTTCCCAGACGTAAGTCATGAACCATGCCGAGAAAACGGACCAGGTGATTTGTATCCATTCCCATAATTCGGTGATCTTGTTCCAGACAAGAGTGATCGCAGCAACCGCAACTTGTCCATACGGAGTCCATACATTGTCCATGAACCATGTTGATGCAGCTCCCCATACGGAACTAATCACTTCCCACGCAACGACAAAAACACCAACTACAAAGTTGATGATTGGTACTGCAAAGTTATAAATAGGGAGCCACACGTTATTCATAAACCAAGAGGAAAGCTGACCCCATTTCTCAGTGATCCATGTCCATGTGTCACTGAAGAACGTTGTAATAGGTGTTAGAACATTATCATTGAACCAACCGGAAACAGTGCTCCATGTTTCTTTAATCCATTGGACTGCATTTTCTGCACCTTTGACAATCTCATCCCATTTCTTTTGGATGGTTCCGTTATCGAACATCTTTCCTATCCAATTGCCGAGATCACCGCCAAAGATGCTGCCTAATACTCCACCGATCGCTGTTCCAATTCCAGGCGCGATCAATGTACCTAGTGCAGCTCCACCGATACCGCCACCTAGATTCCCGACAAATCCACCGATCTTCTCGCCTTTATTGTCATTATTCATGCCTAGCAGTTCTGTACCTGCTATTGCTGTACCGAGAATAGGGATACGTTTTCCGATGCTCTTTGCACCTTTACCGACTTTACCTAACAATCCACCGCCACGCCCTTGGTTTGGCGTTGTTGGTCGTACCGGCTCACCTCTATTGATCCAAGGCTGACGATATTCAGGAGTTCGTGGGTTCCTCGGCGGTCGCCCTGCTCCTCCAGCTCCACCGATTACACCACCGCTCGTTCCTGCTCCCATCCCGCCTCTTAAACCTTTGCCCCATTTATAGACAGCAAAGGCTCCAGAAAGAATGGATTTGAGCGGCTTTAACAACGTGGCCACTTTCCCCAGGAATGCAAGCGCAAACGCATTGGCAATCAAAGCACCAGCAATTGATCCTTCTCCAGTAAGAGCATTCAAGTTGATCTCACCGATCTTCTTGGTGATACGAATTCCCAATTGCGCTGGATCAAGAGCTTCTAAAAATGATTCTATGAATATCCTTCCTGCTTTGGCTCCTGCATCGGTAAAACTATCTTCGGATGATTTGTCATCAATACCAAGTAGACCATTGATCACACCGTTTATGATGCCACCATATGTCTTCCCGACATTCTCGGCCATCTTAAAAAGACCTGGTTTCCCAGTCTTCTCCCACCATTCGCCGAATACGTCTTTGGTATTATCCAAGACGAGCTTCCACCGAGTTTCAAAGTCCATTTTTCTGTATTTTTCTAGCTGTTCAAAGTGTTTCTGCAATTTGGGGTTATCCTTAAATTTCACTTTGAGCTCTTTCATTTGCTTCTTGGAGAGTTTTTCTCCAGGGAACAAAATTTTGAACTGATCACCAATAAATCCGAAAACACTCTTTGTCGGATTCAGGAAGCTGTTAGCAAATTTCTTGCCTGCCTTTTCAGCTTTGTTTGATAGGTCAGTGAGTACAAAAGAATATTCCCCACGCCACGTTCTAAATGCTTCAAGAGCGGGTTGGAACGCAGCTGCAAGTCCTTTACCCCAAGGCATAAGGATGCTGTTATTGATGAATGATTTAACACCTAAGAACAAGTTGGCAAGGTTGTCCGACATTTTGATCATCATGTCGTTGTATTTGCCAAACTCTTTTGTTACTTCCGGCCACGTTTTATTTATATCTTTTCCGCTCTTTGCAAGTTTTTCAAGCTTACCCCTGGCATCACCAGAGATCGCCCCCATTTCTTGCAAAGCTGCCGTTGCGTCACCGATAGGACGCCCCGATTTAATGCCGTCATATAAACGCCCCATCCATAGCGCAACTTCTGAGAACGGCCGCTGAACACCTGCAGCAACATCCCCGACTAGCTTCATGCCTTCAGTCGTAGAAAGAGCATTGCCTGTAAATACTTGAAGGACACGACTTGACTCGAAAATCTCATCACGAGTAAATGGCGTTTGACCAGCAAAGGCCGTCAGCTCGTCCAGACGTGCATCTGCTTTTCCTCTGCTGCCGAGCAGTGTTTCAAAAGCTGTGGTCATGTTTTGTCGATCCGCAACCATTTTGAGCGGCACAACAATACCGCCTGTTGCACCGGCACCGACTCCAAGCAAACCAAGTGTACTGGTGACAGCAGAAACGATCCCTCTCAATGGTTTTGTGATAAGATCAAGAACCTTAATTGTGGTTGTGTAAGTCCGCCCCAAATGGGTATTCGCAAATGAGACAGCTCCACGTACTGGAGCCGTAAAACGATCGATCGCATTGATCGCTACCCTGTATTCAGTACCGAGGGTATTCCGAGTATAAGACGCTATACGGCTTACCGTGCGCCGGACCATATCAACGGCTCTAATGGTATAGCTGTAGCCCCGACCAAGCTGACGTGCTGCATATGAAGCAATACGTCTGATTCCTGCGGTTGCCCGATCATGGACCGTTATGGCAAACCGTTCTACTTTGCCAAATTTCCGATCGATGTAACGACGCAGCCGAACAAGACCTGGTGTTGCCTGATCTTTAATACGCATCAACACGCTATGAGTACGCGGCATCTTACGTTGTATAAAACCGTTGAACTTTCTCAATGCTTTTGTGGCCAGATCATTTACATCAAGCGTCAGCTGATAAGTTCGAGCAAGGTCACGCAATATGAAACGCTGAACACGTTTTAATGCAATTGTCGCATTGTCCCTTATTCTTAAAGTGATTGGCCGCTCTGATCTGCGGCGCAATCTATCAAGGCGTTCCATATCTCCCCTGATCAAACGCAATTTACGCGTGATCCGGTCTTGTAAATCAAACCGCGCTGTTAAACGAGCCATGTCTTATCCTCCTTTCTTTGATTCTTTTTCTAATACTTCGAGTTTGTGGGCTATCAACCCAAATAAAAAGGCCTTGAATGGCCTTGGTGCTTCGTAGACCTCTAAGAGTTCAGACGGGGAGTAATGAAGCTCATGCATGCAGTAATACAGATACACCGCCTCTTTATTCCCGTCCTTTATTAGTTTTTTGCTTCTGTTTCAAGGTCCTCAATCTCGTCTTCAAAACCGTTGACCTCAATAGCTTTGTTTAACCAGTTCGCATATTCACCGCCGACAGACAGGACACGTTTTGCCACTTCGACTGGATCTTGGGTGTTGTATGCTTCGCGCAATTCTTTTGACTTAAAGTCAGGATAAATAGTTGATTCAACCGCAATACGTGCGTAAAAACGTTGAGAATCTAAGTCTTTCACACGTCCACGACCTTTAACATTTTTGAAAGTCGTGTTTTCTTTCTCCAGTTCATCGATGCGCTCTGTTGTGATCGCTTTGAATACGAATGGAATCACTTTACCTTCTTTATCAACGAAACGCTTTGAGATAATGGATTTGACCTCTTCCGCTTCTGTTGTTTGTCCTGGCATAAAGAATGAAAGATCATATACGTTGTTTGCTTGTTTTTCGCTCATGTTTAAAAACTCCCTTTGATTTGTTTTTTTGAATGCAAAAAAGCACATCCATTTTTTGAATGTGCTTTCCAATCTTTTCATGTATAATAGAGATCGTACAATTGAACGGCTTACAAGGGCGGTCTGGCTCATCCCCATATAGAAAGGGGGTGATGCTTATGTCAACCTATGAAGCGATTAGTTTAATGATTGCTTTTGGGATTTATACCCTAAGCATTTTGACTTTAGTCGTGTCATTGTTGACAATATTTAAAAAGAAAAAATAGACCTCCCTTGACCTCTGCAAAAGTAAAAGGGTAAGTCTATTCTTAAAAAGCATCTAGAGATAAGCCAGCCCTCTTAAAGGGCCTCATTGTACATTGCCGGGATGTTAGCGCATCCTGGCTTCTTTTTATTTTATGCAAATTGCTTTGCATGTAAACGAATTTTTTCTTGAAAGGTAAATTGGTTAACTGTATCCCATTTATCCCAATCATTTAACAAAAGTATACCATATCGAGGATAAAATTAAAAATAACATATATTTTAGTCATTCGTAATGCCTTTTTTGAATTAAAAAGAATCCTTCAGCTTCTCAGGAAGATCAAAGTCCTCAAACGTGAAAGGAACCTCTTCTTCCAGTGCTTCTGAATCCACATCAAGCCCTGCGATCTTTGCAGAATCAAAGTTCACATCAAACAATGTGACACGCTCTGTGCCGCGGCCGGATGATTTGTCATCCAGTACAGCTTGAATCGTAAAGTACGGATCTTGTCCTTTCTTTACATAGTTCAGCATCAACTGAACGAAACGTGATGTGACTTTATAGAAAGTCGCTGTGCCAGTACCATTCGCACCGGTTGTCTTGTGACCGGTCATACGACGGCCCATGACATTGACCTCTGATTTATTCTTCTCCACGTTTGCTTCAAACGTTTTGATGAAGGCCATTTCCTCACCATCGAGAAAAAGACGCCCTTCCTTACCTGAAATGGTATTCTGCGCTTTAAAAGCCATCTTATTTCACCTCTACATTGAAATAGAATTTTTCAGCTGCATCAACAGGTTGAACAGCTAGATCAATCAAGAAACCGTCACGATCTTCATTCAAAGCGATCGTAATATCAGTTTCAGAGTCAAAGCCAGTGATTCCAGATCCGTCTTGGAGCTGCGTGAGATATTGCGTGATGAGTGTTTTCACCAGCTGCAAACCATCGTCAGACGCCGGAATGTCATTCCCGTTGGCTTTGCGTAATTTAATCAGATTCTTCAATTCACGAGTGAGATCGTTGTTGATCGCATCGAGCACTCGGACGATCTTGTTTTTCCCGAATGTCTTGTTCTTCTCGGTTGTGTAGCTTGTCAGAGAGTTGATATCTTTCTCGACGCTCACTGTCCGATCACGCGCATCAAACGTGAACAAGAATTCGCCTTGTGACAAGCGGTATTCAACTTGATCATTATCAAGACGCTCTAATGTATCCACAGCACCTTCATATTCAACAAATGTCAGTGACTGATTGAAGTTGGCTCCTGCAGATGCACCGGCCACCCATGCAGTTGCTTTGGCTGGCGTGATCTCTGTACCGTCTTCTAGCAGCACACCGCTTGTGACATTGATAATTCCTTCGTGATTAGCTGCGTAGTTTGGCAATACGCCTTGTATCTTCCGACCTTGATCATCACGCAAACGCTTGACGAAAGCCACAAATGTCGCTTTTAACTGTTCGCTAGTGTTATTAGGCAGCGCGATCACGTCAAAGTATTCTGTTTCAGCTGCTTCAAGAAATGCTGTGTAATCTGCCACACTTGGCACACCGTTTTTCCCACCGCTCAGTGTGACACCAGCGGTAATCGTCACTTCACCTTCACCAGAGAACGAAACATATTTATTCTGCTTCAACTCTTTGACATCAGTGACAACCTGCTTATCAACAATGTCTGTACCCACATAAGTCACAACATCACGCTTGGAGCTATCCAATACGTTTTCAGTGACTTGGATCGTCACCTCATTACCTTTCTGTCCGCCATAATTAGCAAGCACGTTGAAATTCTCGCTGATCTGAGCCTTTGCAGGTTCTCCTTCATTTAAGCGATACAAAAGAACTGTTTGTGCTTTTTTCTTTGCCTCTCGGAAAAGAAGAAGTGAACTGTCATCGATGTTTAATCCGACTTTTTTATTTAAGTCCTCGATGCCTGAGATAGAGATGAACGTCTTAGGCTCTCCCCAGCTCATCGTAATCGGAAGTGCAACAGTACCTCGATCACCTAACGTAATACGCTGTTGTGCTGTGGTCTTGAAATTGAAGTAGATACCAGGACGCTTCTTTTCTGTACCTGGTGTGAAAGTACCTCCATTCATGCTTAAACCTCCTTAGACAAAAAAGCATCAATCTGCTTCTTTGCTTCTGTTTTTGTAATTGGTTTATCTTTGATATAAAAAAGAGCACCTTCAAGGATTTCAGGCTTCACGCCAAACAATTCCTTGCTGTGCTCTTTCAAGGCTTCAAATGAAAATGCTGCTTCTTTAGGAAGAACCGGAGCGGCTTTCTCTTCTTTCACCTGTGATTCATTTTTATTCTTGGCCACTTTTTATCACCCCGTCTGAAAAATTTATGTTGTCTAGGCTCGGTTGCTCGTCTCGGTTGTACCAATAGGCACTATCCCATGTGAGGACGATCGTTGCCACGCTTTGATCACCATTCCTAGTTTCCGCCCTCTTGATTCGCACATATTGATCGAGCGGTTCACCGTCTTCAGCAACCATCTGAATGATATTCCGATCCGCTGACAAGGCATCTACAATCGATTCAGCTGCATCATGAGCCTGCTCAGAGTCCTTGTGAAACACTTTAATATGCAGCGTGTAGGTTTTAAGAAACGTTGAAACAGTATCGTTTCTTGTATTGACCCAAGCTGCCGGAAAGTACATCGATGGGACCTGAAACTGTTCAGGAATTTTCTTTTCGTAGACCTTCACAGGAAAATTCCTATAACAATAATTCATGATGGCGCCGACTTCTTGATTCATCTAATCACCGCCCAAACTGCTGATTGATCCACCGTTGGAGCTTGTTGGCCAGAGCTCTTTCAAACATTCGTTCAAATATCGTTAGAGCATTATCCCAATAGCCTGTACCCTCGACCCATTGGAATTTAAGGAGCATCCCTGTTTCTGCGTTCGGATCATATTCAAAGCGATCTCCTACCCAACGTCCTGGAACCCATCGCCTGTCCTGATTCTTTGATGGATCAATGGTAAAGTGTCCGTCGTTCGTGTATGACGCATACTCTAAATTCGTACCGACATCTAGTGTAAGACCGCCACTATCCATAGAAAAGACGTTCTCTCGATCACCTTTTTGAAATGAATTCAGAAGACGCCGAGCATCAACCGTTTTTGTGCGAATAATTTCATCCTGAACAATATCGAGAAACTGATACCCCATCGCTTCCAGCCATTCCTCATATTCCGCTCTCAAGTCGCCATTGATAGCTGCATCCAATTCCTCGATAAATTGATCAAGACCGTCAATCCTCATAGGCTTTCACTCCTCATGGCCACCACCTCGATATGATGGTTTTTGATCTTCCTAGGCTTTTGCAGTTTCAAAGTAATGCCTTCCCATACTACTTTGTCATTTAGTCGGACATCAGCAGTAATAGGAAAATGAACAAGGTACGATTGATGAATGGTTGCGTTTGGCTCCTGCTGTGTAATGGATTGATTCTTTTCAGTAAAGTAACATGCTTGATCAACTTGATCAGGCTCATCAGGATATGAAAAGACCGGCTGCGCATCTTGGACAGGTATTCCATAGCGATCTTTTGACAGCTGTTTATTCTGAAGGTGGAAAATATCGCATCGATCAGTTAATAATGATTGATAGCTCATAGCGATCTCAACCTTAATTTGATGCTGCCTGGATCTTCTGGCGGTTCTCCTGGCTCAATGAAATCTATCAACAGGTTATACACATCTGGCTTTGAAACGGCGTTCCCGTCTGCCAACGTGTATGAATAGTCGCCAATCTTTTCTGACTTATACCCTTTGATGATTGATTCATCACCGTTGATCAACGCGAAGAACTGCGCCATTTTAATCAATGCAATCTTCGCCTTTTCAGGAAGTGGCTGATATTTTTCACTTGTGAAATCATGACCTACGATCTTAAATACCTCAGCTTCAGCCTCAATGATGTCACTGATTAAGAGTTCCTCCGAGCGGTTTTTCACGCTCTCGAATACGCTATACTCCCTAACTTCTTCAGGAGAGATCAGCATCAGCCTTACTCTCCTGCTTTTTCTTGTTGCTGTTGATTTTCAAGGATGAAGGCAATTCTTTCACTTTCATTCTTGAACTCAGACGGATCGCCGCCAAGATCAACAATAACGGCTTCTTGTCCATCTTTTTTCATATCCTTCAATTCAGTTTCAGTGTAGATTTTTTGTTCTTGTTGCGGTTCTTCTTCCTCTCTTGGATCTTCTTCCTCTTCGGACGGCTTTTCTTTTGGTTGATCTGTTTTAGGAACATCAGCAGGAACATCAAGCTGCTTACAATCAAAAAACTCATTGCCATCGAGATATTGATAAACCTTTTTCTCAATCTCTTTCTCCTGGTTTAAATGAAAGACATGCCCCATCACAGAGTATGTCTTTCCCTTGATCAAAACCGCTGTATACATGTTGATCACTCCTTGACCTTAATGATCTTAGCAACAGCATCCTCTTCCTCAAATTTGCTGTCGAGCTTCGCAGTCAACACAATGATGAATTTACGTCTACGGATGTCTTTATCAACTTCAATGCGAATGTTACGAGAGAAGCCCAAGATGATGTTTTTCGGATGAGTAAGTAAGATGTCTGAAACACCTGTACCGTCCACATCATACGGCTGCATATTTGCAATACCTTTGACCGGCACACCAAATGCAGAAGAAAGTCCACCTTGTACAGCTGCATCCCCTAGATTCGTTTGACGATCCGCCACTTTGTCTTTCCACTCGACTTCTTGTCCTGGAGACGTGTAAAAACGGAACTCTTGTGGAATACGCAAATATTTAGATGGAACAGCTTTGTATCCTTGTTTGAATACTTGGCGTGTAAGTGGTTCGCCAGCTACATCTACGATATGAGATTCCGCTTGTTTGCGGATACCATCAAGTTGAGCAAGGTAAGTATCCTCAGATTTTGTATCACCGTTTAGGATCAACTCTTCAATATCAACGGCTGCACGCTCAGCCAACATCTGCATGATAGTGTTTTGCAAATTATCACCCTCGATGTTATTTTCAAGCGTGTCATATGTGATGTTTACTTCAGCGATGACTTCTTTTGCAGTTAGCTGAACAGTGCTTGTTGTTGGCGCAACACGATCTTTTGCCTCAAGCGCTTTGCCTTCTTCTCCAGCACGCAAGATACGCTGCCCAAAACCGATTTTTTCAATCTTTTGCGAATCACTTTCCATTGGAATGACACGTGCATCTTGCAGCAGGGTCGGTGTGTTTTGCACCATACGAATAAATGTAGATGCTTGCGTTGGATTCATGAGACCGCCTGTTTTTAAAGTCCCAAGCGTGACTTCCGCTTTGTTAATTACCTCTTGATTTCTCACTCTAGTTCCTCCTTTTTCTCGGCTTAAAGCAAGCCGCCCCATACCGTTTCAGATTTTTGTAAGTCTTGTTGTTGTGCATCCTCTACGCCATTACCTTGCGGACGTGCTTTTTCAAGGGCTTCGACTCTTTCAACAACTGGAGCCAGTGCCTTTTCTACAGCTGCGGCCATTTCTTTTGCGACCTCTTCATCAATTTGTTTTTCTTGCGGATCAGGTTGCTGCTCGCCTTCGCCTTTTTCAAGGTCATCCAGACGCTTTACAACCGGTGCAATTGTGTCATCTAGCATTTTTTGCAGATCTTCTTTGTTCACTTCTTCTTCCTCCTTCTCTTCCGCTTGACTCAACAGATTGTCGATAGCGGCTCTGGCATTTTTCAATTCAGTTAAGTTAGCAGCTGAAAACTTTTTACCTGCTTTTGCAACTTCTTCAGGTGGATCAGTTTGGATCCCCGCTAAGTCATCAGTAAGCAAAATCTCTTGTGTAATTTCAACAAAATCTTGCAGTGCTGCCCTTACCTTTTCAGGATCAGTCTCCAAGTCTTCATCGTTGTAAGAATCCCATTTATACAGAACGGAATTCAGCGCATCTTGTGCCGCCCAAAACTCACGACGCATGCGGCCTTTGTCGTATCTGTTCTTTACTTCTCCTTTTGATAAAAAGAAGTTTTTGAGCAAAGAAAAAAGCCCCTTCTCATCAGAAGCTGGCTTGTGATCCTCTTGTTTTCCTATGTCTGCTGTTCCGGCCATTGAATATCCGGTGATCTCACCCTTTTGAATCTGTTCCCAAATTTCATCAGATGCTTTTGTCACAAGTACCCAAGATCCTTTTTGAATCAGCTCCCCGCCCATTTCAAAATCAGACGGAGCAATGTACGATTCAACGACTTCCCCGACACCGCCTTGGAAATCATGCTGCTTGTCGATCTCACGTGCATCCTTCAGGAACCCATGAGCGGCTTTTTCGATTTCTGCCGGCGTCATGTAATCCCCATGTGCATCAGCTACGTTTGGTTCGTATACAATACCGTAAACAAGACGCTGTGCATCATCAGCTTTGGCAATGACCTTGATCTCTTTTTGGAAGTCTGGCTGCTTTTCTGACTTCATAAAAAAGAACTGCTTTTGATTAGCAGCCTTGTCTACATATGAAACGTGTGTGATTTTTGCGTTTATCAATTCGCGTGGCAATTCATTCACCTCCTTTCAATAGAAAAAGCCTTCTTTCTTAGAAGACTTCACTTATATCTTTTACTTTTTAGCATATATACAGAATTAAGATATCTAACTAAATCTTCACATGTTTTAGTGAATTTCAGTTCAACATCTTTTGTCAGCGGTTTGGAAAAATAATCAGGGAGCTTTCGTGTATCCGTAATAATTTCAGCTATTTTACTATTAATAACTTTACGTTCTTGTAAATAAGTAATAACAGAAGGTATATCCATATCCTTAAATTGTTTTTTGTAAGCTTTCCGATCAACAGCAAAGTACAATTCATAAATTTTCATATCAAGTGCATTTAAACTTTCATAAATACTGCTATTTTTTACAATTTCCTTTTCTGACGATTCCATCTTAATGTTTTTAACATCTTTATCTTCGTCATTTTCTAAATTTGAATCATTCTCCAATTTTAATTCCTCTTGAATTTCCTCTAACTTGTGCCTAATGAAATTCAGTTCAAATCCTCCATATTTTATGGTTGCTATATCTTGAATAAGATTAGTAATAGGTTTCTTTAGCATGGCAATAACAATAATTATTAGAATCGGCCATATCATTGCTGTAACAATAGAAGATATTAATTCATAAACATTCATAATTTCCCCTCATTCTCAAAGTAATGAGGATATTATACTATTTCATTCCATGTTTTGTAAGACTCTCCTTCTAATCTCTTCTTTTTCCTCAGCTGACAATCCTAGAATAACAGGATCAACCACAGGACCCACCGCACAATGACAGTTCACACGCTCTTTAGGAGAAAGCTTGGTATCTCTCGGAAACATGCACCGCTCTCCGCTGCCTGGTATCTCAAATTCTTCATCGAGAGGAATGATAGTGCCGTCTAGCTGCACGTGACTTTCTCTGGACTGATTCTTTTTCCCGCCGCTGTGCTTCCACTTCTTCCTCGTTACTGCCGGGGATTGGACGTAGGATTCATGTTGAGCGACGGAAGAAGCAGTCAACACCTCTGTAATGGCTGTTACACGTGCGCGTTTCCGGCTGAATTCAGGAAGGTCCTTCAGCTCCAATTCAATCTCTTGGATAGAGCGGCCTTCTTTTATACCCTCTTTCAGCGTTTGCTCAATGGCTGTATGAGTATTCAGTTTCATAAGCTGCGCCAACTTCTGTGACCATGATTCAATCCACTGTTCAGTTTTCTCAGAAAGCACCTTGAATGGAATATCTGCATCGATGGAATGCATGATCTTCTCAGCCAGCTGCGTGACGGTAAGCGTTAGAAAGACAGCAGTTTCTTTTCCGAACAACTCCGCAAATTCATCAACTGCGAACAAGTCATTTTGGAAGAACGCTAGAATTGATTCTAACGTCTCCGAATCATCCTTGGATATAAAACCATTCAAAGCATTTAAAAACGTCCTGCGTTGCAATCTGAGAAGTTTTGCGGCGGTTTTCTCGTACTCTTCCACCAAAGAAGGGATATCCTCCAGTTCAGGGAAATCTGCTACAGCTGCTTCAAGTTCCTTGACCTCATCTTCCTCCGCTTTTTGCACAAAGGTATTGATGTTTTTTATCAGCTGATCGATCTTGCTCATTTGCGGATCTCCTCTAGTTCATCCCTAAGGTCTTTGAGGATAGATACCAATTCATTGTTAGTGCCCGCAGACTTTTGAAAAACCGTATCAAGTAAGCTAGTTGATGCCTTTGGCTTCGCCTCAATTGGTCGGTGATATTCTTCCTCTGGCCATTCTTCAAGTGTCTTACCAAGAATACGGCCAGCCAGATCACGCAGGTCATTCGGTGAAACCGCTCCTGCTTGAATAAACGGCGTAAGGACCTTTGCAATTTCGAGCGGATCACGAAAGTCAGGACCATTTAATATAAGGCGCACATGCCAGAGATCGAGATCAGGAAGAAAGAGTGTATTGAGCTTGCCAGTGATGATCATTCTCTCTGGCTGAAATACCTGTTCCTCAGTTGTCTTACGAGCGGTGTCAGCTGTCGCCTTGTTATAATCCTGTGATTCACCTGTGTAGATCGGCGGCAGACGGAAAGAAGAGCGTATCTTGTTTCTCGTCTTCTCGTCGTATTCAAGGAACAGCGCATCCTCCTGAAGAATCTCGGCCAGGGATTTTATATCCACCTTTACATTCGCCGGCTCTTCATCGTTCGATAGTTCATCCTTTTTGGGAATACCTTCGACTTCCAACAAAAGAAACTTATGTGCATTGTCTGATCCCTCGATGCCATTCATGTACTCTTGCAGCTGTTCATATGATGCTTCAGATAGCATTCCATTCTCTACAGTAATTGCAGCTGGCACATGACGACCTTGTTTAAAGTACAGATAGTTCAGCTCTTCAGCTTTGCGCGCTCCATACATATTGACGATGTTACCAATCCAACGAGGAACACCATATGTACCGCTGCCGATCTTGAAGTGAATGACTTCGCTTGCTACAAGATTAGAAGGAGTGTCTTCGCTGTATTCTCCCGTAGCAGCGTTCAATGTTCTTGGATCGCCGTACTCCTTGAAGAATACTTTTTTAGTGTTGACTTGCTGCACATACTTTCTGAACCGTTTCATTCTTTTCATGGTCTTAACTTCACCATGATCTGTATACTTAAAGTCGATCTCAACGGAATCGCCTAACTTACAAACACGAATATATTGTGCATCCAGATATTCAATACCTGCAGGCTTCCCTGTACCTTCTCGCAGCACTTCGACAAATCCATTACCTGTTTTCTCTCGGTCTTCTATCACATAACCAAGGACCACTTCGGCTGACTCATCATAGTTCATATATCTGGCGAACTCTTCAAGCCTTGTCCATTCTTTCTCAGCTGCCTTTTTCTTTCCCTCTGTTGCGTTCTCAGCGTTAAAGTCGAAAGTATATTCAACTCCCAAGCCAAAACCTAGAATGTTTGTTTTATACGCATCGATGCATTGTTGAAGAATGGTAGAATACTCGGCTATTTGTTTGAGCTCCTTGATATTGTATGGCGGCTCAATAACGCCATCAGTCTTATAATTAAAGCCATCCTCATGAATTTGTTTGGTCGTTTCAGAAACAGTTGATTTAATCACAGTCGCTTTCACTTTATTCATCAGCGTGACCTCCTTTCTCTGTTCGGGCGTGTCCGCTCTTTTGGTTTCTCTTTCAGGTCCGTTACCTCATAGTCATCAAGCGCATACCAGATGGCTGAAAAGGTATGAGGATCAATTTTAAACTCGTCCTCTATGATATTGCCATTCTTGTCCGTCTTGTACGTGAGCGGCTGAAGCTCATAGATTGTGTTTGTGCATGAGTCGGAACAAATGATTTTCTTAAACCGCTTGATCTTCTTGGTGTACTGCAAGCGTGAGCCTTGGAACTTATGAGCGGCCACCATGTTGTATCCCATCTTGCGAAAATATGCGATTGTCTTCTGCTCATTATCAGCCTTAATCAGCTCTTTTGTTTCGACGAACTCTTTCAAATCCTCAACCGTGACATCATCAGTCTTGCCACGATCGTAATACTCCCAATAGATATATAGATACTTCTTCTCGTGATCAACAGCCAACCTAACAACAGCGTTATATGAATCAACGAAACCAAAGTCCATGCCCGCTCTAAGCAAAGGTCGATTGATATTTGAGATGGCCAGCATCACATCTTCATGCGGCTGCACCTCGAATTGAGGGAGAACACGAATTCCGTTTATGCCAAAATGACCTTTGCGAGCTATTCGGTAAAGGTCTGGATCGTATTCCTTTAGTTCGTCCAGCTGCTTGATGTAACTGACCGGAAGGAACAAGTTATCTTCAGCTGTAGAATGATGATAGTACGTATCGTTGATAGCGATCGTTCGCTCTTTATATAACCTTTCATCATCCAGGATAAATCGGTTGTTTTGATCATCCTTAAAGAAATGTCTGTACGTCCAATTATCCTGACCGACAGGGTTAGTTGATAGGATCATGTGCAAATCCAAAGTTGGGTGACGCAAACGACCAAGCAGCTCCTTGAATCCTTCATACTTCACTTCTGAACATTCCTCAATCCAGATGATCGAGATGTTGTTGATCGACTTCAATTTGGTTGGCTTGTCAAGACCTTTGAAAATGATCCGGCTCCCGTTATGGAATTTAAGCATGAGCGGTGAAGTCCGGCATTGAATGACATGATCAAGTCCAAGATCATTCACGATCTCTTCAAACAGCGAAAAGGTTGAATCCCTGTGTGTGTCATAGACTTCACGAATCACAAGGGCTGTTCTCTTTTCATCTAACAGCTTCAGAATGAGCTTCAGGGCAATATGATAGCTCTTAGATGAACCGTAACCACCGACCAATAACTGAAACTTCTGGTTCCAGTCAAAAAGAAAGTCCTCAAAGTGTGGATTGACCTCTTTTTCCATCAGATGCATCAGCCATCACCTTTTTTCTTTGCTCTCTTAATTGTAATTTGTACAGAGTCATCAACAGGTCGAGCGGTGATCCGCTCCAGCTCTGCTTCTCTCGTTCGGTTTGCAAGATCGAGACCACGCAGCCTCAATTCATGCTCCGACATAGTTTTCATTATGTCGTGTTTCTGCCTAATGGCTTTAAGACGCTTGTCTGTTACTCGCGTCAATGCTTCCTCTATTTCAAGGATGCGGTCAATCACAGGTAATTGAGTTTCTTCCACCTCAGTGACTACAAGACGTTCATTGATAATTGGAACGTATTTGACAACACCATTCTCACTTGTCGAAGGTGCGACATCTTTTGTTTTTCTAAGTTGCTGAAGAACACGTCGCTGATTATCAGTTAAACCATTTTCATACTTCATGATCCTATGCATCATACGCCGCTCTCGAATACTAAGCTCACGTATGGTCAATTCAATCTGATAGAGCGGATCGGTCTCAATCTGTTCAAAGAGCTCCTTTTCTGTGTCGTCCATATAATCGAACATGATAGATTCATATTCACCTGTCCTCACAGAGTTTCTGTTTCCTTTAGGAGCTGCACCGCCTCTATTTCCTTTTGCATTTTGGTTACCAGTTGGCGCTTTACCACCTTTGTTTCCTTTGGCGTTTTTGTTCCCTTTAGGTGCGCCGGAACGTAAAGGAGCGCTCCTATTTAATTTAGGAGCGCTCCCTTTGAATTTGTCTTCCCATTTATCGTTCGCTTTCCATTTACGGACTGTGCTGCTTGTCACACCCAACTCATCTGCAATGTCTTTAAGCAAGCGGGCTCCATCGCTCTCTTTCCAAAGACGAAAAGCTTCATCTCTTCTTGGGTCACGCGGTCTAGCCATTACATATCACCCACCTCCGAGCTGTTGAATTAAGTTTGAGTTTGTTTTATTTTTTTGAATCAAAATGATGAAAGTATTATCCTTCATTGCTAACTTAGAAATATAGACTAATTATGTTAATTATGAATTATTGGGAATTGTTTTGATGCCTCTACTTTAAATAGTTCACTCTTTAATTCTAATGCCATCTCAGCTTTTTTCTTTTTAGTCCAACCGTGTGAGTTATTTATAGTTACAACTTCTCTTTGAAACAACAAATTATGCGGAATTTTAATATGCTCATCATCTATTCCTGTAACTTGAGCAATTAAAGGGTGTTCAAACATCTTAAGATCAAGTGGTTTTTGAGCATAAGGATTGTGAAAAACGACTAATCCATCTAATAAATTTTCCTTCATTTCTGATTTTTCATGAACACCAATGAATGGCTGAGTACCATTTGAATTGTATTTTCTATAACTAGCTAAAGTTAATCTTGGGTCATCGCTTAATAATCTAACTTTTCCAATTGTAGCTAAGCTACTAAATATTACAGCGCTTATATGTGAATGTTTTTCGTCTGTAAAATAACCTAACGGAATTTTCGAATTTTTCTTTTGTATTTCATCCATTAATACAGTATCTATAATCTCTCTTTTATTGTCATCAATATCAACTGCAATATATCTATCAAAACCATATAAAACTCTTCTAATAGCCTGATGACCTTGTATAAAAAAATAAGGCGAATCAAATGGAGCAATTGCTAAAACAAAAGCTTTATCGTTCATGTAATTAAGTTTTTCAATGTTATTCAAATACCATTTGGACTTAGATACAAATGAATTTGCTATCCTAATAGTCGAATTATTGACCGTTTCCTCCTTCGACCATTCTCCAATTTCTTTTGGAGAATAAGTTCTTTCCCATTCTGGCTGCATATTATGAGCATGGTTAGCTGTTGTTGCTTCTATTACAAAATTGGAATCTTTTATAACAAAATCCGGACGGTTTTTCAAGAAATCAACTCTATGTTTCAACTTTTTAAGTACAGCAAAGATATACAATTCCCAAAAACTCGAATTAAAAGTACTTTGAAATTCTTTAACAAATTTCCCATCTCTATCTTCAAATTCAATAGCCCACGTATTAATTACTTCTCTTAGATAAGGTAACTTCTCTCTAGATATTTCCAAAAAATTAGGATGTAGATCATCTTCAGCAAGTTCCAATTTAAATAAGTCAATACTTTTAACTATCTTATCCCCCTCCTTTAAATAAATAAACACCCAAAAAGGATGTCTATTTACAAGTATTTCACTTTAAGCTCCTGCTTATATCGGTTAATTAAATCTAAAATTTCAGAGGGATTTACAGCATCATTAACAGCTTGCACAAAATAACTTGTTAGCCCATAATCATCTTCTGTCGGTTCATGATATTCACGAATTTGAAAATTATAAATAGACATTGAATAAGTTACAGCCGCCTTTAATTCATTCAGCTTAGCTGTTCTAAAATAACCCGCATCAGCTAAACGAGCTGGATCACCTGAGCGATCTAACATTTTTTTATCTTCATTTAATACATAACCAAATGCACCTCTTACAAAATTTTCATATATTAAAGCATCCAATTCATTCACCTCCAATCTTTATATCGGTTAGACAGAGTCAAATAAAAACTATTCGCAAAATTTGTCGAACGAAAAAGCGAGCTTCACAATAGAAGCCGCTCTCAAACAAAATAATATTCCAATTTTACGTCAAAAAACACCTTATCTCCTAAGGTGTTCGATACTTGTTTGTTAATTTTAAGAAACGTCTTTTGCTTTTCTTTTCAGATATCTCATCTACACATTCTTGTAACAATGTTATATATCTGTTAGATTTCTTTAGTGTGTTTGAATGAGACCAAGATAAATAACCCCAAATTGCTAGAGCAACATAAAAAACCATTATGATTAAGACTGTAGCATCTTCCAATATATCTACCCAACCAAGAAAATAATTTAACATATTCCCTAAAGTAAAAGATAAGATTACAAAAAATGCTGCAGTAAAATGACTTGATGATTTTTGGTTATCGATCCCCTCTTCAAGTCTTTTCAAAAGTATCTTAATTTTTTTAACATCGTGAAGCTGCTTAACTTTTTCTTTGAATTCTGTTTGTTGATCAATATTTGCTTTATACATATTCTTCCCAAAGCGCGACAAATATATTAAAACGTCTCTAACCTGTCCAAATGGCTTGATTTCTCTGGTTTCGTTAGTTTTGTTCAAAAAAATCACCTCCTACCTTTATATATCGGCAGAAAGCGAACATATGGAACTATTCGAGAAATTTGTCGAGCATTTTATCTTCTACGCTTTTGAACAGGTCTTTCATTTTCAATATCTTCTTTTGACCTTTTTATGTAAGAGAGTATGATCCTTAGATACGGTGAGGAAAAGGATTCTCTTTTAAGAGACTCTCTTATTTCATGACTATTTTCCTTTTCAACAAAACTCTCTAATTTGTTGAGTTTCTCTTCAAAGCTAGACTCCCTTACATTTTGTATTGATTCAATAAACTCATAAACATTTTTTGCGAAGGTTTTATCTAGCTGACTATAATTTCTTCCATGCGTTATCGTGAAAGGTTGTTTTACCCATCGCTTTATAAAATAAAACGCATTTCTAAATTCAGTTTCTCGATCAAAAGATTTATCATTAGTACTCATTTTCATCACCATTTCATTTATGATAGACTTCTCAAATAGACTGTATCACAAATGACAATTCCTAGCTTGTAGATTAAGACAGACATCCAAAAGACGACTGTTCTCATTAGATTATCGTTTACTCCGGATACGGCCGCCTTGTCGTTGGTACGTTTCGCGTCTCGTGCCCATTATTTCTTCCCAATCGCGCGTCGTTATCGGATCAGCATCGCTCTTCTTTCTATTAGAACCAGGAGCAATGCTTTTAAATTGCTTTAATGTCTCTTTAGAAACAGAATCCCTGATCTTCATGTTCATAGTCTCCTTGCCGAATAAGCACCACCTTACGCTATTCGCTTAAATAGATTTTGCAATGATGACTACACTCCGAGAGGATGCCAAGTACAGCCAATCATCAAATAAAATGAAAAACTGTCCTCGATACGGCCGCCGCAGACCAGCTGCTATCCAGGCTCAGAATGTCCCTCTCGTATGGCCACATTCCTCAACACCTTTGTTCCGTATCCAGTACGCCATTGATAAGGGAAAGGCGAGTCTCCCAATAAAAAAAGCGGACACCAATCAAGGCACGTAAAGTGCTCAATGATCAGCGTCCGCAGGTTCTTCCTTCTGGACAAAATATTCACGTTCGTTTTGCTTGTCTTAATCATACGATGATCCACTTAGGAAAAAAGGTCCCCATTTTATCCCCCTTTTTGTCGGGGTTTTCTCGGCTTAAAGCCAAAAAAATAAACACAAAAAAACCTTGAAAGCCAAGGGCCAATCAAGGTTTGAAATATTTTCTAGATATTATTTATTACTTCATCTACAGATTTACTAAACATATCAGGGTCTTCATTCTTTATTTCAATTAATAGATCTTTAATATTATCTACTATGAATGGATCTTGTTTTGATAGTACATTGCGATAAACTAATCTCACTTCAGGATGGTTAAGAATCCTGTAATGTAGAATTTCAACCCATTCTGCAGCTTGGTTAAGGATCTGGGGAATAGCCTTAGCAAAGTAACTGAGCCCTTCTTCTGTATTATTTTTATATAACCTTTCTATTCCATGAACTAAACCAAACATAACTTCAAATTGTTCAGTATCGTCATCAAAAACCAAACATAAATCCGGAATATCCGAAACACTTCCATAATCAAGTACTTTTGCTAAAGACTCTTCAAACTCTTGAATGTTATTTTCGTTTTCTAAAAGTCGATTATCATATAAGCTTTTTAATTCTTGCTTAATATCCAAAGGAATTCAACCCTTCCATATTTACTTATTGAACAAATCAGGATACTGTTCTCTATTTTTATTCATTACGGTTTTTAAACCTTGTCTTATCTCAGAATTGTATAAACCATCTTTTATATATATTTTCCGGGCATCCAAAATATCATGAGCTAATGCATCGCGATAATTGAGTTCTAGGTAATCCTTCAGTTTTTGCCCGGATAAACCATATGTATATGTCTCACGGTGTCTACCACCAGTACCAGGATGTGGTTGTTCCATATTCATACTGATACCATTGTTCCTTTTTATACCCGACTGTTTCATTTTTGCATCGGCCGGCATGTGATGAGGAGTAATATTATCAAAAGCGGTTCCTTGCTTAATTAGTTCTTTATACGTTCCAACTTTCCCTTCGTTAGGAAGCAGAGTTTTCCCAGTATCCTTAACCCCCATCTTACCATGAAATCCTTTTGTTCCAAACGGTAAAAGCATCCCCAGCGCCGCATTCATACTCGCTTCCTGCTGTTCTTTCGAGACTTTATTTCCAAACATATCTCGACCCGTAATCGCTTCGCTGAAGCCGTTTGTTGCGGTGAGGCCATATAAGCCTTTTTGTGATGTTTTCAACGCATCGAAAGACTTCTGTGATGTCTTGTAAATGTCGACCGCTCTGACTGCGGCGGACGTGGCTTGAGTCGTTTTATAGACGGCTTTTCCGCCTTTGAAAATACGTCCTGCCCAGCCGACAATCGGGATGTATCCTGCTGCTGCCATGCCGCCTGCGGCGACTCGCTGGCCTGCGGTAAGTTCTTCACCTGTGATCGGATCGACACCTGTTGCGGCACGTTTTGCATCATTCACACCGGTTAGTTCATTGACAATGTTTCCCCCATAATCAAGAGCTTTTTCATACCAAGGACGGTTGGCTAGTGCTTCTTGTTCCTTTGCAATCTTGCGGGCTTCTTCTTGATCTTTTTTGATTTTTAGATATTCAGAAGTTTGCTTCTCAATATCGCTTTTTGCCTTGTAGATTTCACTATCTTGATACGCTTTCTTGTCAAAATTCATAGGCGAAATGGATTTTCCGTCATTTGTGGCATTGATCATTTCTGCGTACAATGCCATTGTAGCCTTCTCCTCAGTCTCTGACAAAGCATATTCATCTTTTAGATTTTGATCAAGTTCTATTAAATCTTGAACCGTTTTCTTCCGTTCATCTTCCGCATCTGCAATCTTTTCGTCAAAGGTTTTACTATCAAATACCTCCAGTGAAATGAGGTCATCGATATCTTCAAAAATTGTTTTAAGCGCATTTTTTTGATCCTTCACAATGCTTTTGGAATTTTTGATTCCCATATGTACAGCGTTGTCTAAAAAGTGTTCTTCTACAAAGGTGTCCCCGCCAAAGTTTGTATCATCAAGTGTCCCAGAAACACCTTCATGGAACGCTTTTTGTTTATCTATGAAGCTAATAAACATGTCCACATTTCCGGCGAGCTCCTTGTAGAAATTTTTAATGTTATCGGCACCTTTCCCAGTAAAATCATCACCGAGGTTTGCCACGCCTTGTAGTGCCTTTTTTAAATCTACCATTTGTTCGCGGAGTTCCTGATAATGCTTAGCTCTTGCGTCCATGGCACTTGTAAGTGCTTTTGCATCTAGTATCTTACCCAGCAGAAGTCACTCCCTCCTATTCATTGACAAGGTCAATTTTACCAACACAAAACTTGTCATTAAATAGGAATAAAGATACAAAAACAGCACTCAGATGATTCCAAGTGCTGTCGAAAGTTTAAACGTAGCTTGCTTTTTCAATTTGTAATATCGATCTTTCTTTAATCCTAGCTCTTCGCATACCTCAAGATCTTTAACCATTCGTGAAGTAAGGTACTTCATGCGAATGATGTCTTGTTCAATTTCATCCAAGCTGTACTCTAGTGCTCTTTCTATTTGCCGTACCTTTAGTTCCGAACAAACATTTTGATCTATTAATCTTGGAAACAAAGTTAAGATGCCATTTGCTTTTTGCTCATCTAAGTTCTCTTGTTTAATTTTTAATGCTTTATAAAGCTTCAATTCATTTATTAATGTCTGACGGACCTGCTTTTCATTTATCTCTGTTAAAGGATGAAGTGCTTCAACCGACATAGTTCATTCACACCTCACATATTGCAATAAATAAAGCATCTATTATCTATTTTAAAGCAGCTAACTCATCTTTATCATTTGCCCATAGAAATTTAGATTCAATTAAGTGGTCATCGAAAAAATTAGTCCCTTCTAAAAGGTCTTTGAATTTCTCTCCTTTTTTTGAATAAACTACATTATAAAACAACATTAGTAATTCCATTGAAGAAAGCTGTGCTCTTAGTATACCTATATATTTCTTTTGCTCTTTTTTATTATCCTCTTCATCATTGCTGAAATTTTCATCTTGTATAAATTTTACAATCCGATAAAGATTTCTATAATAGTGTCCTATTTCCTCTTCTTTTTCTTTGTACATTTTTTCATAAGCTTTTCTTTTGATCGAACTTAATGGTTTAATCAATGTTTGTTCTTTAACTTTTTTTAAAAAATAAAGTAACTGTTTATTTTCTAAATTGTTAAACATATCTTCGGTATTAATAATGTATGTGTTTAAAACTACATTTGAATTTTCACGATTATTTTTCAAATATTGATAGATAAATCTGTTTTTAGCATACTTTTCAATTAGTTGATCACTATTAAATGTATTAAATTCCTCTATTAAGACATTACACTCATCTTCTGTATCAAAAGTATCTATTTTTATTAGTTCCAATGGAGAATTTCCACTATTCAAACCTAATTTTATTATTTTATTATTTTCTATACGGTCAATATTTTTTTTAAGCAAAAATATTGATTGAAGGAAATCAAAAAATCTATTCGGATCATTTATTCTAAGAGAATGGAGTTCGTTCTCCCAATAGTTGTTAACAACAAAATTATAATTAATAGCAAGGTTATCATGAATTTGTTCTAAGTATTGACGACCTCCATGTAAACCTTCCAATAAATTATGATGTAGATTAATCATATTAAAAAAAGTACTCTCAAATTGCTGTTTAGTTAATGTCTTGTTTGTAAGTTCAAACTCTTCTCTAGTTTTAGCAAGCTCTTCTCTCTGCATCTTTAATTCATCTTGTTGCATATCGAGTTGCTTTCTTTGCATTGAAATACTGGCAATAACAAATAACATACTTGCCAACGTTAAGAGTCCAACTGTTGTTCCACCAAAGAAATCTCCTACTGGTCCTAATGCTGCAAATGTATCTTCATCTAAATGATTTCTCACAATGAATAATACAAGAGGAGTTGATATCGCTGCAACAATCACAATTCCCCCAACAAATATCCACTTGTTTTCTTTAAACCATTCTTTCATTAAATTATCTCCCATCATCCAAAAATCCTATAAATCGTAACATGTAATCCATAATATAACAATGATCACATTTTATATCCATAATCATAATGTATCCTTATAGGAGCTCCATTTTTTGAATGAATACTAGTCTTTCCGTAATC
The DNA here is from genome assembly GCF_038629965.1 of Bacillus sp. FSL L8-0654. Lineage (NCBI taxonomy): Bacteria > Bacillati > Bacillota > Bacilli > Caryophanales > Bacillaceae > Bacillus > Bacillus sp. FSL L8-0654. The sequence goes on from NZ_CP152026.1 coordinate 2,348,438, forward strand.
AGGAATATCTGATAAATAGGCTTTGTGGTTAACTCCGTCTAGGATGAGTAGCTTTACTCTGCCAAACTCAATATGCTCTTCAATTTTCTTTGTAGTTATAATTTCAATAGGTAAGTTCATGCACAAGGCCTCCCATGTTATAATAAATTGTGCAGATTCAATAGAACTGGGGCCTTGTGCTTCGGTTCTTTCTACTTTCTCTGAAGAGCTTGCAAATCACGTACACACATTCTAAAGAGGTGTTCGTCCCTTAAATCTAATGACAAGTCAATCAAAGCTTTCAGATCGACTTCAGTCAGAACATCATCCAAGTTTTCAGCCCAAGACTTTGGAACAACCAAGGTATTACCACTAAGGAACCTTACTAAAATGTCATCTTCGGATACTTTAAGTACATAACCTGCTTTATTAAGGGATTCTCTTTTACCTTTCCTAGATGCTTTGATCCAGTCTCCTTCTAAGAATTTGTTTTTCATCTGATAATCCTCCATCCTTTTTTAATCCTACTGACTAGTTCATATTGTTTAAGTGGTTCATAGAGGCGGACGCGCTGTCCATCCTCTTTGCGATGATAAAGCAAGAACCACCGTTTGAGCGTTTGTGTGCCATCTTAGGCAGCACCGTCTTCCTCTTCTTTTTGATCATTCCCGCCAGAATCGTCTTTCACACTTTGGGAGGAATCTAAATCACCGCCATCAGCTACTTCTTCATCTTTTTGCATCGGCGCAGCTTCGTTGGCTTGCTCCTCTTTCCAATCCCACCATTTTTCAGCGAGTGGAGCCACTGCAGCTCGGTAATCATTGATTAGATCAACGATAGCACCGGATGACATCTCAAGCTCTGAAGCCAATTTGCCGTATGATTCACCCTCAATGCGCCGTTTCACAATGTCAGCCATATTCTCTGGGAAACCTTCTTGCTCTGGTGCCATACCTTCTTGGATGAATTGATCCACCACTTCGCGTTTAATTTCCATAGGCTTTTCTTCAATTTGTGGTTTTTCTGCAGGTAAGCCCAATTCAGCCTCTAACTGTTCTGGCTCAGGCTCAGCAATGTGGACAACACCGCTCTGATCTACTTGATAATTTACGATAGGTCGCTCAGTGTGAGCATTAATCGGCACGTTATAGCGGACAACATCGCTCTCAATTTCAACACGCACATCTTTATCAATCATTTCAGCAAGATTTTGAATGCTGTTTCCTAGATCCTTCGTTGAGATTTCAAGGACCAATTCTGTAACACCTTTAGGCTTATGATTTACTTTCTTGACTGAACCATCAAAATTTACAAAAGACATATTTGTTCCTCCTCATGGGTTGGTGTGAGAGTAGAGACTTCAACTTCGATTCTCGGTGAACTACTATAAAATTTACTTACATGTAGATCGACTATCTGGCTATCATCCTGCCAAATGACTTTATTTAAGCCGTCTTTTATTCCTTTGATGTAATTATCAACATCTGGCTTCTTAGCTGGTCGCAGCTCGCCTCTTTCGGCTGCTACTGCTTTTTTCTTGCTGAAACTTTTTAGGGTGGATTTGTAAACTTTAACCCTCAACTCCAGGGGACCAGTAAGAAGTTGATCAGGACGGTGATCGCTCGCAGCCAACTTAACGTATTGCTTGAAGTCTCGTGACTTCTTGGGGTCGTATAACCTTGTCATTCCATTCATATGGGTAGCTCTTGGACGCCCTTGTGCAACTGGCTCTCCGTAGACGGTGAATGCTATCTTCATTCAGATGCCTCCATCTTAGCGTTATATGTTAACACCCTGCTGCCACGTTGACTCTTGAGAGAAATGACAAGCATTTCAAGTTCATAGAGTGATAAATTTTCGGGGTTCTTGTCCAAACTAGCTAAATATCCAATACGAGTTAATTCGCTTAAAAGGTACTCACGACGCTGTTTGCTATTAATATTTGACATGTTCATCCTCCGTATCATAAAGCGGCTTCCATTTGCCGCGATAAGTTTACAAACCTTCCGTACTCTTTCATAAAAGCAGCATTTATTGTCCCAACTTCACCATTTCGCTGTTTAGCAAAGATGATTTCGACTATATTTTTCTGTTCACTATCTTTGTTGTAATAATCATCACGATAGAGGAATGTAACAATATCAGCGTCTTGTTCAATGCTTCCTGAATCACGAAGATCAGACATCATTGGACGTTTATCTTGCCTCTGTTCAACTCCACGTGAGAGCTGTGATAGCAAAATGATTGGGACATTAAAGCTTCTCGCCATATTCTTCAGCTCTTTGGTGATGGCACCAACCTCATAGTTTTTACTCTCAAACTTACCGATTGGGGTAATGAGCTGAAGGTAGTCAATGACCACTAAATGATTTTGATCAGGGTGATCCTTTTTAGTTTTACGGATTTGGGACCGGATATCTGCGACTGTTTGGGTAGGCTGATCATGGATGTAGATATCTAATTTTTCGTATTCACCCATAGCTTTGTTGGCTCTGTCATAATCTTGATCGCTAAAGTACTTTTTTGGATTCCTCCACTTCGTGCCTTCAATTCTACCAAGGCTGCTTAACATTCGATGAGTTAACTGTGTATCTGACATTTCAAGCGAGAAAATATCAGTTACTCCACCCTTTAGCGCGTTATTACAACCTAAGTTAAGAGCAAAAGCAGTCTTTCCCATCGATGGACGAGCAGCTACGATAATCAAATCGCTTTTTTGCCAACCACCTGTCATAGCATTCAGATCCGCAAGACCAGTGTCGACTCCTGTAAGATCTCCTTGATCTTCTTCCATGCTCATGAATATCTCCGTCAAAACATCCATTTTTGTCCGAGTAGCTTTAACTCCCACTTCTTGCACTTCAATGGTCTTTTGATAAAGCTCAGTGATCCCCTCATCGCATGGGGCATTAGCAAAAGCTAAAGCAGCACTTTGTAAATCTCTGAGTCTAAAAGCCTCATAAATTAATGTTTCATAGGTCTCGAAAGCATGTTTTGAGGGAACAGTACTTGCAAGATTGGTTAAGTATTCAAAGCCTCCAATTGAATTTAAAAGGTCTCCCATAGATGCAGCGATATTGGCCAATTCAACAGGCTTACCTAGCTTGTCCACTTCCCTCATCGCTTCGAAAATCCGCTTATGCCGTTCATCAGCAAAATGTCTGGACTCTAGTGCCGTTTCCTTAATCAGATCACCCTCAAGGATGATACAACCTAATAAAAACTGTTCAGCCTCTACGTTTCGCAAATTTTGCATTTTGTTCCCACGCTTTCTGTTTCGCTAAGAATTCATTCTGCTCTGGTTGTTTGATTTTGATTTCTGCGATAGCAGGTGGGAACCTCTTTTCAGCAATGTGCTGATCGATCTTTTTCAAAACCTGTTCATAGGGTTGATCCTTTAGGTGATCAAGCCAAAGTTTAATTCTTTCTTTTCCAATCGCGTCTGTAGTGAGTTCAAACCTTGGATAGGCAGCTGCAATCCTTGTTAGGATAGACATTGCTTGCTCTTGATTCATGTACATCAACCTCCTCCAAATTTAATCCCATTTTCTTTTGCGTATTGAGCCAGTGCGTCTAAATTACTTTGTCTATGCTGCTTTGGTTTAAATTCAGAAACATTGTTTTTAAGAGGCTGAGGTTGGTGCAACTGTGCATGCCAACGATCAAGAATCGCTGATTCCAGGTATGCAAATGATTTAATACTGTCTGCTCTATGCTTGGGTTGATATTGATCAAATACCTCGTCGATCCACACCAATATGTTTTCAAGTGGGATTCGCTCCTTGAGAATCCTTTCAATGGCAGCTGAATCTTTTGGCGTTAACATCAACCCACCTTTTCGTGATAAGTACTTTTCTTCGATTTGCTGGAAAGGAGTTAGATCATGTTCTACTGAGGCTCTCTTTTCTTCTTCCTCTTCTTCTTTAATTCTTAAATTCTTTAATTCTTGATATAGTTCCGACTTCGTACCGCTTTCGTTCCGTCTTCGTTCTGCGATAGGTTCTTCTTCCGTTCTGGGTTCTGTTTCGTGATCACTCGAAAACTCTTGATATGACTCGTATTTCACAATGGTGAATAGTGTTCCTAGTTCCGTTTCGCTAACAGTGATGATGTTGTTCGTAACAAGTTTCTTAATTGAACGCATAATTGTACTTTTAGACAGCTTTTTTAGCCCTCTTCCTTCTTTATAAGCGAGGTCCTCACATAGTTTTGAGTACGATCTTATGTACTGGCCCTTATTTAATACAACTCCATTCATTTTGAAGCCATCTTGATGACTTGCTCTCATAACTAATAAAGTGAACAGTCTAAAGGTAGTCACGTCATTCCATAATTCATGTTCTAATATTTTCCGATGCAGTTTTACCCATCCAGTAGACAAATAACTTCCTCCTCTCCAACATCATCAATTAAGGCCTTTTAATCTCACATAGAGCGTACATTCCACTGATCCTAATAAAAGTAAAACCCGGCTCATTTCTTTGGATATAACCCTTTACATATGCTCTAAATAAAGCAGCTTGATTACGACTTGATTTAGATAAAGACAGATACACAAACGGAATAGGAACTTTAATGATTAGCTTCTCTCTCATTAGCTGTTCACCAGCTCAGAAAAATGGATGATCCGGTTAAGACGGTTTGTAGATCGACAATACTTACACTTTTCACATCTTCTAGGTCTTTCTCCGCCATGCTTAACCTGAACGATCCGCTCCATGTTTTTTTCTATATCTTCTAACTCAATTTCCATCCTTGACTCATCAATATTGATAACTGCTTTATCTGGTGGATCTTCTTTTGATATGGCCACAATCAAAGGCTCTAACCATTCACTACGTCCTGCTTCCTGTCTTTCTAATTCTGCATAGAGAGCCATTTGAGCAATATATCCATAGGCTTCTACAAATGAACAATAGCCAAGCTCTTGATCCCATATCCTTTCCCTAAGAGAGCGAGTGGTTTTAAGATCAGCAAAACGCCCACCTGCTGGGTTGTACACATCGAGTTTTCCTTTCCAAGGCACTCCGAACAATTTAGCTGTGATGATCACTTCTTTATCTCCTTGAAGAACAAACATGCACAAATCGTCATTCTGTATAGCTTCAATCATGAGATCAGCCAATTGATATTGTTTATAAAGCTGGCCCTTTTGTGTAAATAGAGCAGGTGTGTTTCTCTTGAATTCATCAAAGGCCTGATCTCCTTCAAGCCATGCATGGACGTATTGTCCGAATAAAAGAGCCTCAGAGGACGGTGGATGCCATTCACCGTTCAGTTTTGCCATTGTAGCCGCCTCACACTCTAAGAAACTCTTATATTGAGAATTTGACATATAAGCTTGGTCGATTTCGTTAGAGTAGTAATTCTCCTTGTTGATTGTCGGCATCATCATTTGCAGGCTCACCAGCCTTTACATCACTCTCTTTTTGTTCCTGCTGCTTTAGAAACTCTTCTTCGATTTTGGATTTTGTAGCACCTGAAACTTTGACATTGAAATAATCCTCTTTCTTTGCCATACCATCACGAAGAGAAGTGTAGATGCGTCCTATTTTGAGATAATCTTGCTCAGTAAAGGCATCTAATTTGCTACCGACATATTCCTCGACCATTTCCTTCGTAACACCAAAATCAGTTTTAAATGTTGTTAATGCTTTTCTTAAACGGTCTTCTAAAGGCTCTTTATGACCACTAATCAGCGTTCTTTGACACATATCAACTGCAGCATCAACAATGTCTCCTGGTATCACTCCGAGAATGCACGCACGAACCCGACGTGCTCCTTGGTTTGCAACCAGTTCATAAATATCTCTAGGATCGTTGAGCTTTGTAATGGCTCCTTTTGCTTTTCGTTCATGCTTTACCGTAAATATTTTGGTCTGACGAGTATTGGTTTCAAGATCCCATGCATAAGCCATAACAGAAGATTCACCAGCTTTTTGTTCGAGTTCCATGATTCCGTAATCAATGTTCCCCCAATTCTGTGCCAAAGCTTCAGCTAGTCGAATTGAAGGACCTGACACCTTTGTGCCACCTCGTGGATATTCGTAGACAGCATTCTCAGCTAATAGCCTACGCTCACATGCTTTCTTGATTCGTTCAAAGGCAGCATAAACGTCTCGCGGAAACTTCTTTGCTATGACCATAGCTGCCTGTACTTCTTGTGCCTGCCGACTAACCATAGCTTCTGTTGTTACTGAAGTTCCTGCTGATGGCTGTGAAGCTGCCATATAGTTTGAGTAATCAACATTTGACAATCCATTCATATAAGAAACCCCCATTGAATTTAGGTGCCAACCTGCTTATAATAGTGGTTGACACCATATTCTGTGTCTGGTTATTTAGATGAGAGTTCACTCCCAACAAGTGAACTCTTTTATTTTGCTGTTTTAAACTCAAAATCAAGCTCCTCTGCAAGATATCGTTCTAGATTTTCTCGCAAGATCAGTTCACCCGAATTTTTATCCTCAACATAGTCATCTTCTAACAAAATTTCTGACCCATAAAAATCGATTCCAAAGTGTTCCTCTTGCCTCATCATATCTTTTGGATATCCATATCTATTAATCTCTGTGATGACCGGATGCTCAATAGTCATCTTCTTCCCTCCTCTTCTGTTTGGTGTAAGCATCAAGAAATCTCTAATTTTGAGCGGATCGCATCTGCCTTTAGTTGTTGAAATTTCTCAAAAGCTTGTTTATCAGGAAATTGGAACATTGGCTTACCTTTGTTAGTCATCACAATTGATCCATTCACTTGTGATAAATAGAACTGATCAGACTGTCTCTCACTGAAAGGTTTAATAACTGGTTTAGTTCTCAAGACTTCTTTCCTCCCTAACACATTATTTGATGCTTATTCGCATCGTCCGACCGCGGATGGAGCATGATTTGAGGGGGTAGGTGTGCATTGTCCCATCCGCAAGCCGGACGACAAGAATAAGCCTTGTCGTGATCTCTAAATAACGCTATAATGAGATCGATCATTTTGTTATTCATGGTTTGAAATGATTTAAGCAGTAAGTGTCGGAGCTTGCTGCTTTTTTCTGTTTTCTATTTCCGTTCTGATCTGTAATTCCAGAGCGGCTAATAAAATGAGCCCTTCCTCTGTATGACGCATCTGACATTGTTTCACGATATCTCTCGCCTTCATTAAGCGACTTGCAGTGAACAAATACTTCACCTAGATCAATCCTCTCAATCTATTTTTTAGTGATTTTGGATATTTGATTTTTGTAATACTCGCAGCCTGTTTTAATAAATGGACCTTAGCTTGGCTTTCGTAACGCTGAATTTGGTTTAATGATTTTGCAATATCTTTGTGAGCTGCTAATGCCATATCTATATCCGCACTTTCTAATGCTTTCATTAATCTTTTTTGCAGTTGTTCAATACAGATCATTTCAGCTGTTATCCCTTCATGATCAATGCTCTTGAAAATCACTTTTCTCATCTTCATCCTCCAAACAAAGCCATGATAGCTGTAATTTGCTGCGTGACTGCAAGTGGATCGACACCACATAAGGTTGCGATCATGGCTTCTTTTGCATTTGTCGCTTCCATCCACCGTACATATGTAGGAACATCAAGCATCTTTTGATCGTTCTCAAATTTTGATATGCAGCTCCTTGAGCGACTTAACAATTCAGCCAACTTCTCTTGGGACATCCCAGCTCTTTTCCTTGCTTGTCGGAGCACTACCCCCAACCTCAACTTCCTCACCCCCTTTGTTCTGGTTAAGAACTTTTTCCAAGTTAGAACAGCTAGAAAATATTTAAATGGGTATCATGATGAAGAAGCGACTAATTCTTTCTTTTCTCTTTCAATTTTTTCTTGATGCTCTTTCATTCGTTTAATTAAGATGCCTCTTAGGTACTTGTAAGCCCTGGCTTCTGCTTGATGAAATAGAGGGCCTTTTGTGACGGTTATTTTCAATTGGCTACATCTCCTATTCATTTTGTGATGTATCATCACAATTATGATTAAAAAATTTTGTCCATTCAAAATCTAGAATATTGCCTAAAACCTTGGCAACTCTAACACTTGGGGTTTGACCATTCTCAATCTTGGTATAATAAGACCTATCAATACCTGCTTCCCTTGCCACTTCATACTGTTTGAGACTTTTATTCGCTCTGAAATCTTTTAACCATTGATTGGACTTCACTAAATCACCTCCACATTGTGATCTTTCATCACAATTATAATGTGTTATATCGTCACAATCAACCCTTTTTGTGTTTTTTTATCACAAAAATTTAATTGTGACCTATTATCACTTATAATGAACTAAACAACAAATTACATATAAACTAAGATTTTTATGTCAGGGGTTTTAATATGACTGGATTAAGTGAGCGGTTAAAAAAACTAAGAAATAATCATAGACCTAAGCTCTCTCAACAAGCTCTTTCGGAAAGATTAGGTATCAATAGAGCAACTTATGCAAGATATGAAACGGGAGATAATGAACCTGATTATGATACATTAGAAAAAATAGCTCAGTTCTACAATGTGAGTATAGATTTCTTAATAACAGGGAGAGAATTTGAGGCATCAGATGAGGAGATGTGGAAAGAGCTCTTAAACCCAAAAACACAACTTTTCTTTAAAGATCTTAAAGATGCACCCGATGATAAGATTGAGGAATTAATTCAGTTTTGGGAGTTCATTAAAAACAAAAAATAATACATTAAACACTTTTATAGAAGCCTGCATAAAGGCTTTTTTTATTAACCTAAAACAGAACATTAGTTCTAAAATTTTTATAAGGAGTTGCTTAAATTGGAACGTATTTTGCCAAAAAACACAACACACTTAGATGACTGGATCGAAGCATTCTATCATCAAATCAACATTAAAAATCCATCAGAACTTGATCTATTAGACATTGCCTACCGCTCCAATTTAAAAGTCGAATTCTTAAACATCAGCAGCCGGTACTATGCTGGAACTATTATCATTGATAATCGCCTCAGCCCTCAAGAACAATGGCAAGATTTTGGTCATGAACTTTGTCATGCGCTTAGACATGAAGGAAATCAATTAATCATGCCCCCACTGTTTAGAGAGCTGCAGGAAATGCAGGCGAAGCGTTTTGCATATAAGTTTTGTATTCCGACATTTATGCTTAGAAAAATAAAAGCTATTCAACCGTATAATAATTTCACAAATGAAATAGCATCTCTTTTCAATGTTACATATGAATTCGCTATCGAACGTTTCGTGACTTTAAAACCATGCCATATGTCATAATGATTTTGTCTATTTTTGTCGAAAATCAACAATTAAAAATTTTTTCCTTTATAATATTGTCTGTGTTTCTAAATTATGTATATAGGATGATGTATCAATCCCATTCCAACAGATTCAATAAATAACCACAACTAAAAAGAATAAAAGGAGAAAAAATCTTGAAAAGAAAATTAACTTTATTTGTAGTTCTTTTGTTAACAGTAGCTTTATCAGCTTGTAATGCACAAAGCTCTAACACCAAAGAAGAAGAAAAGGGAAAACAAGATACCAACGCTTCAAGTGAATCGTCTTCAAAACAGGAAAGTAAGAAAAAAGCCGATGGAACAAGATCAGCACCTATTCCTCTAAAAGAACCATTAATGTTTGAAGATTATATAATGACACAGAATAAAGAATATACAGCTACATTAGAGATGATTGTAAAAGAAGTTATTCGAGGCGATAAAGCATTTGATATCTTATATAAAACGAATAGCAGTAATTCTAAGCCTAATAAAGGGTATGAATATGCACTTGTAAAAGTTAACGTGAAGATGACAGATTCTGAAACAGATGATGAGCCTATACTATTCAGCCCAATTCTTAACTTTGACTTTTTTAGTAGTGATGGTTCTCCTTATTCCCAGGAACTTGGTATTGTTGTGACCAAAAAATTTGAAGGGGAAGTATATAAAGGTGGTTCACTTGAAGGTTATATAGTGAATCAGGTAAAAAAAGACGATGATTTTTTAATAGCTTATAAAAGTATGTCTACTTCAGGCAAACTATTCTTTAAAACAAAATAGTTGAAGGCCCTTTTCGGGCTTTTCTTTTTCTAAATAAAACAGAACTTATGTTTTCCAATGAAACTTCATATATAAAAGCACCCCCCTCTTGACTTTAATAATGAAATTCTCATGCATTTACGCGCGCTCAAAAAAACGAAAAAAGATGTCTCCTTGCATGATCCCATCGGTCAGGATAAAGAAGGCAACGAAATTTCATTAATCGATGTCTTAAAATCTGAAAATGAAGATGTGATTGATACCATTCAGCTCAACATGGAGCTAGAAAAAGTAAAAGAGTATATCGACATTCTCGACGGCCGAGAAAAAGAAGTCATCGTCGGCAGGTTCGGCCTTGATTTAAAGAAAGAAAAAACGCAGCGGGAAATAGCCAAGGAGCTTGGGATATCGCGGAGCTATGTATCCCGTATTGAGAAGCGCGCGCTGATGAAAATGTTTCATGAGTTTTACCGGGCGGAAAAGGAGAAACGGAAGCGGGAGAAGGGGAAGTGAAAATGGATTTCCCTAACTTCTAACAAAAACAGACCTCGCGAGGTCTGTTTTTGATTTCGGCACTAAGCTACTGTCACTCTGCATTTCTTTTGATAATAGCTGCCGCCTTAGCCCTCAAGAACAATGGCAAGATTTTGGTCATGAACTAAGGCATGAAGGAAATCAATTCATCATGCTCCACTATTTAGAGTACTGCAGGAAATGATGGCAAAGCGATTTGCATATAAGTATTGTATTCTGCATTAATGCTTAAAAAATTTAAATACGAAAAAATAAAATATGATGCTTCGTGTATTCTTGCTAATCAATTTTTTTGAAGAGAAAAAGGCTCTGTTAAAAGTAAATGTTGATATTTGATACCTGTCAGAAAGCTTAGTATAATCAATACAAGAACAAACATTCGGGATATTAGAAGTATGAGGAAGGCGTTTAGTAATTTGTTAAAACACATTGATAAACTACCGCTTACCCAAAAGAACAACTTGCTGCAAGAGACCCTATAAACGTAACAGTTTCCAAGGGTCATGTTATGAAAACAAGGTTGATAGTATGATTGGTTCTAAACTGACACCAGATCATGTACATTGTGTCGTTTAATTCTACAAGAATATCTTTAAGAAATAGCAGTACTTAAACAAACAATTTAACTTTGGAGTGATCATAATGATTAAGTTTTTTGAGTACAACTGGCAGGTTAGAGACGAATGGATTAACTGGTGTCATCAACTAACAACAGAAGAGTTGTTACAAGACCGCATAGGTGGAGTGGGGAGTATTTTATACACTCTTTTTCACATTATCGATGTTGAATATAGTTGGCTCCGTGGTATTCAGGGTAAAGAAGACGTGGTATTGAATTTTGATGATTACAAGTCTCTGACGAAGGTAAAAACTCTCTCATCTACTTTACGACATGAAATCGTTGAAATTTTAAAGTTTCATTTAGATGAAAAACAAGATCGAATAGTAACAGTTCCTTGGGATGAAGATGAATACACTAAAAATGAAATATTACATCATATAATTGCCCACGAAATTCACCATATCGGTCAACTTTCTGTTTGGGCAAGAGAAAAAGAATTAACACCTGTATCTGCTAATTTTATCGGTAGAAAGTTAAAATCAGTACATTCTTATGAAAAGTAAGGTCAGTTAAAGATCCATTCATTTATTCCACAATGCCATTTTCTTTTAAAAAGCACTCAAATAATTGCTGACCTTTCTCTTCAATTTGATCATCTTCAATGGGATATTCCCCAATGAATAAGCCTAAATGATTGTATTCCTCATAACTCTTTAAGAGATTTTCCTGTTTCTAAACTCTTAAAAAACACGCCTTCATAATCACAACCTTGTTCATAATATCCTACATGTACATGCATACGCTCATCTAACCTATGTATTCTTTCATCTGTACACACTTTTATCTTGCTCCCTTAACTTTTCATATCATGCTGAAAATCAATATTCCTCAACTCGACCCATTCAACAAAGTCAGGTACCTTTTTTGTCGTCAAAAAGTATTGGACGATTTGATAAGCCTGATTGCGGTCGACATAGCTGCACGATGGCACATGCAATGGTGATCCTGCTATGAAATGCTCGATCGTTTCGATCTTTTCTACCTTTTGAAAAGGGACTAAACAATCTGGATATCTGATGATAAAGAATCCATACGGCTCAGTATAAAAGAAAACTAGAGTCTCGCATTCCCAATCTTCCTCTATCTCAATGGAAGATTCCCCGTTACCTTGTTTCCAATACTCTTCACCCTCCTGAAAGAAGATTCTTTTCATGAATTCTTGTCCGGGATTTTCTATCGGAGCTTCTGTAGGCCCATAGTATAAAAACATCAATATCGCTCCTTCATGCCTCTATCAATTTGGATTCAACCAATTGTTCTATTTCCCTCAAAATCATAAAAAGCTTGTGTTTGTTGGTTTAACTTTAGCATGTGATATAACTTTAGGTTTAGCTTTTGAAAGGTTTGAGTGCTGACCCATTTTACTTCTTCAATATCATGATCCGGATCTAGAATGTTCATCTCTCCCCCGATGATTTCCGCAAAGAACGTAATGATAAGTGCGTGATGTTTTTTATCTTGAAAAAATGCTTCTCGAACCGAATGAAGTTCATTTACTTTGACAACATATCCTGTCTCTTCTTTCACTTCGCGGATGACAGCCTGCTGCAGGTGTTCACCTTTCTCTACAGCACCGCCCGGAAGTTCCCAATATCCCTTTACATTCTTGACCGTTAATAGATTTTCTTCCTCGTCATAAATAATAGCTGAAACCACGTCTACTCGTTTCAAATAAATCCCCCTCAACATTCTCCATTCAAATGCCGAATATATGGCACGAACTGTTCATTTTATACATTCTTATTATACTGTATTAGTAGTCAGCGATTGGAGGCCAGAGCATGTGGATGATCAACATTTTACTTATTGTACTCACAAGATTTACAAGAAATATCGTTTCTCTTTTGAGACAACTCAAAGCGTCAAACGAGAAAATCATCCAACTGTTAGAACATCAAAAACCGAAAAAATAAAAACCTCACGCATCTAGCAGGAGGTTTTTGCACTAGGAGAAATCTTATCGTTTTTCATCAAACAACATATATCTAATTCGCCGAATATAATGGAGCGCAATATGTGCGAGACATAAAATGAGCCCAATCATCGCAAGTATATAGACGGGCAGCATCAAACCAGGTACATAGTTTACGACAAATCCCAAACTAAACGCTGTCAGCATATATATGCTGATCAACCTCATCAACATCATTCGAAGCCCTCCCTTTCTACAACCACTTTAACATATTTTTCCTCCATGTTCATAATTGGCTTTAAAAAAGATGCGAATCCTCTAAGACTCGCATCTTTTTTACGTATTCAATTCACCTTTTTCGCCCGTATTTCCTTCCACTGCTCAAGCTCCGATACGGTTAGTAATTGATATCCTTGTTTGGTCAATTCCTTGATGATCGTGACAGCTGCGTTTGCAGAGGTGTCATAGATGTCGTGCATTAAGACGGTTTCTCCGCTAGACGCATGTGTGAGAATGTAGTTGGCGACGTATTGGCTGTTGCGATATTTCCAGTCTTCAGGATCTACATCCCAAAGCGTAACTTTCATGTTGACAGCCGCGTTGATCTGCCTGTTTGTTCCACCATATGGCGGTCTAAAGTGAGTCGGTGTGAACCCGCCTGCTTTTTCAATGATTTGCTGTGTATCTTCTACTTGCTTGATGGCTTGTTTTAATGGCAGTCTTGTGAGTAAAGGATGACTATAGGAATGATTTCCGATTTCATTTCCGCCTTTTCTGATTTCACCCAGCATATCGGGATAATATTGAACCCTGCTTCCTAATACAAAAAATGTCGCGTGTCCTTTGTTTTCTTTTAAAGCTGTTAAGATTTTTGAGGTCGTTGATGGATTTGGTCCATCATCAAATGTAAGGGCAATGGCTTTTTGATTTGGGTTGAATACTCCCTGTTTTGGCAGTTTTACGATCTTTCTTTTTGCGATCGGTTCTTTTTTCTCGTTTTTGTTCTTTTCTTTATTGATGTATTCTGGCTTTAACATGCCTTTAAGCAGTGTTTTCTTAATCGCCAGCACTTGAGGGCCTTGTTTGCCTGGTGCAATTTGCCCTGCTGGAAAGTAAAATTCAATAAAACGATCTTTGATGGCAAAATACTGATAATGCTCTGCCTTAGGAGACGTTCCTTGTTTGAGCAAATGCTCGTTTTCAGTAAGAGAGCGATCTTTTTTCAACTCCTCAAATGTCATTTGAGACAGTTTTTGCAGACTTTTTTTCTTTGATAAAAATAGATCATCAATTGATAAAAACTGCTGTTTCTTGAAATCAAAATTGAATATCTTCGTTTCATGTGCGCCTTTTACTCCGCCTTTCCATTCATATGTATGGAATTTGAGCGCAGCAGTTTGTTTGGCATAATGAGTAATCTCGTAATCTATGTTTAATTCGTATCGATGATCTTCATCGACATCACTTGCTTCACTAAACGATGTTTTGAATTTGTCCAGCTCTGTTTCTGCAAATCTTTTCATCTCTTGATCTAGCTTTTTTTGATGAAACACAGGATAGTTCACAGCATATCTCAAGTATCTCCCGTCATTCACGAGGGTCACAATTTCAACTTCTTTATAGCTCGCATCTGGTTCTACCTTCTTCTTCTCTGTCCCGCTTGCCTGCTGATTATGATAAAACGCAGCGATTCCGATGATCATCGCAAGTCCGCATAGGACGAGACTGACTTTCCATTTCATTGACACAATGATTCTCCTCTCGTGATGCCGTCACGCCTGAATGACGTGTGTTTGTAGGATAGACTTTGCATGCACCCTTTTTAGTTTGCAAATCACATAACTGTCACATTTTCGACACATTTTTAGAGAGGAATAAAAAAAGGACTTGATTTCTCAGTCCTTTGATTACTTTTGCATATATAGTTGAAATAATTTCGTTTCTTCATCAATGGAACGCGCTCGATCAAATGCCGCTCTGACCGTCTTTGTATTGTTCATGAGCTCGTACAGCATGGTCAGCACAAAAATAAATGCTGCATTCCCATCGATGTAATCGTCCGGTGCCGTATAAGATGTAGCTCCTGACTCTAAGAAAGCATCTGCTAAATTTTTCTCTCCTAGTGTGCAGCCTGTAGAGATGACATGAACTCCTTTTAAGGAGGCATACCGCTTGATTTCATCCACTCCAAAGGCAGTATCTCTAGGCTCCTCATCTTCGTAAACATCTTCCCCTAATTCAGGCATGATAAATGCTCCTTCTTCACCGTGAAACGATAAAAGAAGGTAATCTATTTCACCTCTAGCTCTACCAGATAACACATGAATCAGATCATTCGGTCTTCCGATCCAATGCATATCGACTTTCACGCCGAAGTTTTCAAGTGCTGCACGCAGGGCAAAAGATTCCAGCTCACTATTGGGTCCTGCTGCTAATATGATACGCATGGCCTGTTGATCCACTTCTATCTCCTCCAGACTATGATAAAAATAAAACCATTTTTTCCTCATCTGCATATGTATCAGCCCATTTTAGCGCTTTTTCTTCGACAGCGTACGACTCAAATCCAACGGAGCGATAGAGGCGCTTGGCTGAGTGATTAGTTGTCACCACTGATAAATACATTTGCTCGATATCCTGCCGTTCTCGCGCAAAGGAAAGAGCTTTTGTCATCAAGGCCTGGCCTGCTCCTTCTCCGCGGGCACTAGGTGTTACATACATCGCTGTCAGATTCGCTCGGTGCTTTAACTTCTGCAAGGTTTCTTGGATGAGCGTGACTGCCCCCACAAGCTGCCCTTGATGAAAAGCGCCAAAAGTCCACATAGATTGGGCCGAAGCAAAACGCGCTTTATATTTGTCCTTTGTATTGATTTGCTCTTCCTCATAGCTCATTGCAAAACCCTCTGGATTTAATCGCAGGGCTTCTAGTCTGAGTGCTGCATATTCTTCAGCATCATCTGGTGTTAACAATCGAATATTCAGAAAACCGCCTCCAAAAGAATGATGGATACTTCCAATTTTATCTTGAAAGAAGATTTTGATCAAAATTTTATTTCTGAATATAAAAAGGCATCCCATAAAAGGATGCCCCCTTCATTACCACTTACAGCGCTTCACCGGACGGCAGCAAGGGTTTTTGATATCACTGCCGCAATCGTATTCTTCTACAATATACTCGTTGTGAGTCGATTCAGTGACCGGATAGTAGTTTTCGATTCTTTTGATGTTTTTATTGACGTTTGTGATATGCGTTGGATGAATTTTTCTGATCGTTTGTTCATTCGTTCTTGTGTTGACAATTTGACGTGTGGGGAAAACAACCGTTTCGTCTCCTCCTTGGTTTCCTCTGCGAGGTCCAAAGAAGAAATCATCTAATCGATTTCGGCTCATCTCAACACCCCTTCAAGTTGTCTTTCACTTACACTCTATCGTATGTCAGAGGCACCTTTCGTGATTAGATGCTTGTCTATTTTAAAAAAAATCCACTATCGACCTCGTTTTCTCTATCTTTACAAAAGGACAATTTTAACATATTATACAAGTGATATCTTACGAAGACAGGTCATCCATGAAAACAAAACATCAGCTCTTTTTATTCAATGCATTTTTTCCACTCATTATCAAATAAGAGGTGAACGATATGATCAACACGACACAGCCATTCGAACGAAACAAGCTAGACATTGCACTTGAACTAACTCAATTACATCTGAATCAATATCAAATAAACCATCCTGATCAGCTGAGTGAAATTTACGCGAAATATTACGCACTGCTTGAAGTGCTGGATTTGTCTTCCTATGATCAATTGATTGATTTACTGCCAAATGAGCTCAAACAGACGCTTGAGTAAAAAACCATCTACCCACATGGGATAGATGGTTTTCTTAAATTTATACACGTGCAGCCATATCGGTTTCGATTTGCTCTAAGCTTCTTCCCTTTGTCTCGACTAGCACAAATCGGGTGAATAACAGCCCGATTAAGCAGATGACTCCGAATGAGGAGAAAATGACCCCAAAGCTGAATTGATCAGCCAGAATAGGGAAAACAAGTCCAACTGCTAATGATCCGGTCCAGTTAAAAGCAGAAGAGATACCTGCTCCGATGCCTCTGACAGAAAGCGGGAAGATTTCGCCGATGATGATCCAAGTGATCGGTGCCCACGAGAAGGCATAGCACAAAATAAAGCAGCAAAGTGAAATCAATGTCACCCAGTTTAAAATTCCTTCACTAACACCAAGTGCCCCTAATGCGGCTGGAGCAAAGAAAGAAAGGGCCATGCCCGATCCCCCTACGGTGAGAATCGTTCGGCGGTCGAAGCGGTCAACAAATTGTAAAAAGATCACGGTCGTGACGACGAAAATGACACCGACAATGACTGTAAAACCTGCGGCGACCTGCGGCGCAAGACCTACATTCCGAGCGATACTCGTTGCATAATAGACAATGGAGTTCGCGCCTTGAATTTGCTGAAGGGTTGCCATTCCAACCCCAATGAAAAGAGCCATTCGGAATTTCTTTTGAAACAATTCACGAATCCCCGAGCGTTCTTCTTTGGCGACTTCTAAAATTTCCTGCATTTCTGATTCGATTTCTTCACGGGAAGAACGCAGTGATCCTAATACTTCCCGTGCTTTATGAGCCATTCCGTGTTTAATCAAATATCTCGGAGATTCAGGAAGCTTCAGCATGCCAATATAAAGCACGATCGCAAATAAAGCGGCACTTCCCAGCATCCAGCGCCAGCTGTCCGGGATGGGCTCAAACACAAACGCAACAATATAGCTGAGTAATAGTCCAGTTACAATCATAAGCTGATTGAGCCCAGATAATTTCCCGCGGATTTTAGCAGGAGCGATTTCAGACATGTAAGCAGGAACCAAAGATGAAGCTGTTCCTACTGCTGTCCCTAAAAAGATTCGAGCGATGGTGAGTGAAATCTCTTCTGGTGCGACAGCTGATCCGATCGCCCCGACAAAAAAGATCACGGATGAGACCAAAATGAGTTTTCTGCGGCCAAATTTATCCCCTAAGAGACCGCTTAAGATGGAGCCAATGATGGCCCCGCCCATTAATGAAGAGACAACGATTCCAAGCCATAATGGGCTGAGCTGAAATTCTTCCTGAATATGTCCCTCTGCCCCTGCAATAATACCAATATCATATCCAAATAAGATGCCTGCAAAGGACCCGAAAAAGAAGATAAATTTGCTTGATACTTTTTTCTCCAAGTGGATGACCCCCTCACTTAATTAACCGCTTTCATTTCATCCCGGTGCTTCTACTGTAACCAGTAGAAGACCTTTCCCCCTTCTATAAAACCACATATTCTGCATTGACTAGCTTTGCAAAGTGAACAATTTGATCAACCGTTAAATTGAGAGACACGACTGTATGATGGCCCCCGCCTTCTTTAATCCATGCTTTGACGCCATCCTGAAAATTCGGTTTGATTTTCCACAATACACGCGCAACTGGTAAATGAGGTGCTGCTTCCTCCGGCTCAAAGGCTTCGACTTCTTGTATCAGCCATTTGAAATGTGTTCCAAAATCCGCTATAGAGACAACGACACCCTCGCCTGCTTTTCCATCAAACACAAGACGTGCTGGATCCTCCCGGTTTCCGATTCCAAGTGGAGATACGACAATGACAGGTTTTGTATGGGCAAGCGCTGGATCTACTTCCAGCATATGAGATTGCAGTACTGCTTCCTGCCCAGATGTCATTTCATACGTGTAGTCCTCCATAAATCCAGTGGATTGATGATGGCTCATCACCTTTAATAAGCGGTCAAGTGCGGCCGTTTTCCAATCACCTTCCCCGGCAAAGCCGTATCCCTTTGCCATCAGCCGCTGTACCGCAAGTCCAGGCAGCTGCTTCATCCCATGTAAGTCTTCAAAGTTTGTTGTAAAGGCATTATAGCCGCCTTCATCTAAGAAACGTTTGATGGCGATCTCATATCGCGCCTGCACCTTGACACTTTTTTCCCACTCTTCAACTGAATACGTTCCATAATTCACATCATATTGCGTTAAATACTCAGCAAATAATGCATCTACCTCTTCGTCTTCTACTGCATTTACATATTCGACGAGATCGCCTATTCCAAAGTAGTCAACGGTCCATCCTAATTGAATCTGCGCTTCGATTTTATCGCCTTCTGTCACAGCCACATGCCGCATGTTGTCACCAAACCGGGCTACTTTGATGTGAAAGCTCTCATGATAGGCAGCCGCAACGTCCATCCAATCCGCAATTTGCTGCTGCACTTCCGGCTTAGACCAATGACCGGTCACAATTTGGTTTTGTTTATTTAAACGTGCATTGATATAGCCATATTCTCTGTCTCCATGTGCGGATTGATGGAGATTCATATAGTCCATGTCGATCGTGTCCCATGGAATCTTTTCATAATATTGTGTAGCAAGATGCAAAAGAGGCTTTTGCAAAAGACTGGTGCCGCGTATCCACATTTTTGCTGGAGAAAATGTATGCATCCACGTCATCACACCGACAACTTCATCACGATAATTGACCTCTTTCATAAGCTTTGTGATTTGATCGGCACTGACAGCCAGGTCCTGCAAGATCACTGGATAAGGAAGTAAACCGCTCTCATTTAAAGCATCCGTCATCTTTTGTGCATCTGCTTTTACTTTTTGCAGTGCTTCATCACCATATAAATGCTGTGACCCAACGATAAACCAAAACTCTTTTTTCAGACTTGTTAACATAAATATCCCTCTTTTCTTTATCTTGAAGGTTTTTGTCCGTAATACGCATGCTTTCCATGTTTTCTTAAGTAATGTTTATCTAAAATTCGCTGCGGCAATGGCTCAGCAAATTCGTTCAATTGCTTGGCAAAAAGATTCATCTTGGCGACTTCATCTAAAATCACACTGTTTGTGACCGCACTTTTAGCATCCTTCCCCCATGTAAATGGACCATGCCCTTGAAGCAATACACCCGGCACCGCCATCACATCTAGGTTTCTTTTCTCAAACGTTTCGATAATCAGCTTGCCCGTTTCTACCTCATAACCCCGATTGACTTCTTCTTCTGTTAGAAAACGAGCGCACGGAACGGCGCCGTAAAATGTATCGGCATGTGTTGTGCCCATTGCTGGTAAATCAAGTCCTGCCTGCGCCCAAACGGTTGCCCACATGGAATGGCTATGTGAAATGCCGCCAATTTCCTCAAAGTGTTTGTAAAGAACTGCATGTGTAGCTGTATCTGACGAAGGACTCAATTCTCCTTCCACCACTTCACCATCAAAGTTCACCACGACCATATCTTTTGCTGATAGTTGGTCATACGCTATGCCGCTCGGCTTAATCACAAACAAACCACTGTCACGATCACATGCACTGACATTACCCCATGTAAATTTCACAAGTCCGTATTTTGGCAAATCTAAATTTGCTTGATACACTTCTTCTTTTAAGCGATCTAGCATACCGTCGTCACTCCTTTCTTTGGCATGAGATGCGCTACCGCTGCTTCTTCAATCGCAAGACCATTTTGATAGCGCTTTAAAAATTCGTTAAAGCCTTTGACATCGAGTGGATCGGGCTCCATGAGTTCTTCTGATGTATGGGCAAATACGCGGTGGGTGAGAAATTCAGCCAATGTTTGCTGCTGCTGATGGACCATATACGAAGCAAGGACAGCCATCCCAAACGCACCGCCTTCTCCGGCTGTTGAAACGACTGATACAGGTGTATTCAGTGCTGCGGCAACCATTTTTTGTCCAACGAGCGGTGTTTTAAATAATCCCCCATGCCCTAGTAAGCGGTCGATCACTACATGTTCCTGTTCCTTTAACCGGTCCATACCTATTTTCATAGCACCAAAAGCAGAGAACAAATGGGTTCGCATGAAATTAGCAAGGTTAAAGCGGCTTTCAGGAGACCTGACAAAAAGAGGTCTTCCTTCTGGCAGTCTCGTAATATTTTCACCAGAGTAATAGCCATAGCTTAAGAGTCCGCCGCCATCTCGATCTGCTTTTAAAGCTTGCTGCAATAAGGATTCGTATAACCTTTCTGACTCCACTTGCAGGCCAAGTGCTTCAAATGCCTCTCTGAATATATTCATCCAAGCGTTTAAGTCACTTGTACAGTTATTCGCATGAACCATGGCAACTGGCAGTCCATCCGGCGTCGTGACAAGATCCACTTCTGGATACACACCTTTTAGATCCTGCTCCAGCACAATCATGGCAAAAACCGACGTCCCAACAGAAATATTCCCGGTCCGTCTTTCTACACTGTTTGTCGCCACCATTCCCGTTCCAGCGTCACCTTCTGGCGGGCAAAATGGAATGCCTGGCTGCAAATGTTTTCCTTGATCCAAAATGGCTGCTCCTGCTGCCGTTAACATGCCTGCCTCTTCGCCTGCTAAATAAACACGCGGCAGAAGGTGCCGGAGCTTCCACGGATAGCCTTTTTCTGCAATCAATGCTTCAAATTGCTGGAGCATTTCTTCATTGTAGTCCTTCGTTTGTTCGTCAATTGGGAACATACCTGACGCATCCCCAATGCCA
Organism: Bacillus sp. FSL L8-0654; assembly: GCF_038629965.1. Lineage (NCBI taxonomy): Bacteria > Bacillati > Bacillota > Bacilli > Caryophanales > Bacillaceae > Bacillus > Bacillus sp. FSL L8-0654. The sequence goes on from NZ_CP152026.1 coordinate 2,370,049, forward strand.
ATGGCCTGCTTTCCGGTTAACAGCCAGTGAATATATCCTGACAAAGTGGTCATATATTCTAATCGGGATAGATGTTTTTCCTCTTCTAATACCGCTTGATACAAATGGGCTATGCTCCATCTTTCTGGAATATGAAATTGAAATACGTCTGTCAGCTTTTGACTCGCCTCGGTGGTCGCTCCGTTCCGCCATGTTCGGAACGGAACGAGAACCTCTCCTGTATGATCACATGCCACATAGCCATGCATCATCGCTGATACCCCGATTGAGCCAATGGTTTGAATGGTCACACCATACTTTTGCTCAGCCTGTTCTTTCATCTCTCGATACGCCACTTGCAGACCTGTAATGATATCAATTAAGTTGTACGTCCATATTCCATCCTCGAGAAAACTTTCCCATTCATATGCACCTTGTGCAATTGGCTGAAATTCCTCATCTATTAAAATCGCTTTAATTCGTGTTGAACCAAATTCAATGCCTAAAGATGTCCGTCCTTCTTTCAAGGCTTTGGCCGTCTCTTTGTGATCCACTCTACGTCCACCCCCATTTTTGATAGCGGTTTCAATTTTCTTTTTCTAGATTCATTGATTCTCTGGTACAATCACAATATAATATTTGTACGTACATATGTCAATATTAAATATAGTTGTACATACATAATGCGACAAAAACTTTCATTTTTTCTGAAGGGGTCATAACAGAAAAGGGAAGCGCCTGTTTTTGATCCGACAACCATGTTAAAATATGTCCATACAATTTCTTCTCAATCCGAGTAGATGATCAACTGAGAAAGAAGTGAAACGATGAAAAAGAAGTACCAGATCATTATTGATGATATAAAAAGCAAAATACTCACAGGGGATTATCGGATCGGGGAGCGTATTCCAACCGAATCAAGCCTGCAAGACATGTATCAAGTGAGCAGACATACAGTTCGAAAAGCCATTTTGGAATTGTCCAGCGAAGGATTTTTGCGCAGCGAAAAAGGTTCGGGCACATTTGTGACCAATCAATATCAAACAAAGCCTGCGGGACATGCACATATGAAAACAATTGGTGTCATTACAACATACATATCCGATTACATTTTTCCTTCTATCATTCGAGGCATTGAAAGCCGTTTAAACGAAGAGAACTATTCTTTATTACTGGCAAGCACAAATAACGATGTTGAGCAGGAGAAAAAAGCGCTGGAAATGATGCTGTCGTTTGGTGTGGACGGACTTATTGTCGAACCGACGAAAAGCAATTTATATAACCCAAACATCTCGTACTATTTATCCTTTAAAGAACAGGATGTACCGCTCATTATGATCAATGCCTATTATGAGCAGTTAGAGGTTCCTTTTCTCTGTTTGGATGATGTGAAGTCCAGCTATTTAGCCACAAAAGAGCTGATCACCTCTGGACATCAGCAAATTGGGCTTATTTCAAAAACAGATGATTTACAGGGAAAATATCGGATGAAGGGCTATATTCAGGCGCTAGGTGAAGCGAAGCTTAATTTCCTGCCTGAGCATGTGCTTTTTTTCGATACAGAATCGAAGCAGCATTTAGGGGAGCAAATTTCCACATTCCTGATGGCGCACAGACATGAGCTGACTGCCCTTGTTTGCTATAACGATGAGGTAGGTTTAGAAGTAGCCAATGTATGCAGCGAAATCGGGCTGTCCATTCCAGATGATCTCTCGATTATTGGACAGGATAATTCATATATCGCCCAGAAAAATGCCCATGTGAAGCTGACAACACTGACCCATCCTCAGGAGCAAATGGGCCGGGATGCAGCTGACTGGATGATTAAAAAAGTTCAAGGGAAAAAGAATCTCCCTGATCAAACGTTTTACGAGCCTGAATTGGTTCCAGGTGAAACGATCAAACGAATAAAATGAGCCCCTACTCCAAGTGGCTCATTTTATTTTAGATTCCAGCATATCCAGCAGATCATACGCTATACGATCGGGAGAGTCTTGCGTGATTCGATTACGGTAGTTGGATAAAACGACCACGCCTGTTTTTGAATGCGGGCGGAAGCCCATGAAACTGGAGAATCCAGACGTCGCCCCATTATGGCAAATGAGTCCTGTGTCATCGATGACCCAGCCGAGTCCCATTGACATGTTCCTGCCCATATCCCGTCTTGGTTCATGCGTGATTTTCCAAAAAGAATCCGCATCTGCGTGTAGATGGCTAGAGAGAAATGACAATAAATCTGTGATGGTCGAGCGAATAGCGCCAGCTCCTTGATAGTCAAGCATATGAAGCGGCGGAACCTCTTTTCCATTTTCCCGATGCCCTAAGAACATCTTTGCTTCTACATTATCCTTAATCGTAATAAAGGTACTTGATAGATGAAGCTCATCCACGATATATTCCATCAATAGCTGTTCATATGTTTTGTGACGAGACCAGCCCATGATTAAACCAAGCAGACCCATACCCACATTGGAATAACGAGATGGAAAGCTTTTTGGCTGATTCCACTTTTTCGAATTTAACAGTTTCATTAATTCATCGAGTGAATACTGACAGAACATATCTCTTCTCACTTTAGGAAGGAAGCATAGCTGCAAATCTCTAAGAAGACGATGCGGAGGAAGACCAGACGTATGGGTTGCCAGCTGCTCTATTTGAATGGGGTGATTCTTTCGAATGTGAGGACAATACAGAGAAATCGAATTATCGAGTTTCATCTGCCCTTTTTGCATCATGCTTGCCAATATACTTGTCGTAAAGACTTTTGAAATCGAGCCAATCTCAAAAATGACATCCTCTGGCTGCACTCGCTTTTGTATAGGGTGATCCCCGAAATGAAAGACATGCGTTTCCCCTTGATGAATCAGTCCGATCACAAGCAGCGCCTCCTTCTTTTTCTCTGTATAAGAGGAATTCTCTGTACTTCTTGTTTGAGCGTCATTCATTCTCATCCTTTCTCTTCGTTTTGATGTGGGATCAATTGATCAAGCTTTTCATAAATCGATGTCAATGTGGAGATCTCATCGAAGGATAATGCTGAATAATATTTTTCAATAATCGCAAGCTCTACCTTTCGCATATTCTCAAGGTACGTTTTTGCCTTCTCAGAAAGTTCAACATGCAATTCCCTCCGGTTATTCGGGTTAATGCTGCGGCGAATCCATTCTTTTTTTTCAAGCGTGTTTAACAATTGACTCACTGCACTTTGAGTGATGCCTAATTGCTGGGCAATTTGAATAGGAGAACTTCCCCCTTTCTGCTCAATAAAATTCAGTACAATATGCTGCTTATCGGTTAACTCATCTACAAATAATTCTTCAAACTCTAATCGGAGCTTTTGATGGATGCGGGCTTCGATATTGTTTAGCTCTTGAATCATAGCTGTTTTGGATGTCACTTTTATCACCTTCATAATTAAGATAACTTAAGTATAAAGCAACCTTTATATTAAAACAAGAAAAAATCCCCATCTTTTAGAAAGATAGGGAACTTGCTATTACGCTTCTTCTTTAGGAGTAGGCACCGCGCATACGCCATCTGCACATGCCGCTTCAAAAGAATTGGCAGACGCTTTTTCTGCTTGAGCTGCTTCCTCTGTCCAAGCTGTTTCAAGTGCGCGCAGGAACGTATCGGCCGGCTGCGCACCTGCAACTGAATACTTGTCATTGATCAAGAAAAACGGAACAGCATTGATACCAAGCTGTCTCGCTTCTTGTTCATCTTTTCGGACATGATCGGTAAATGCTTCGCTGCCTAAAACTTGCTGTACTTCCTTCTCATCAAGACCAGCTTTTTCTGCAATGTCTAAAAGAGTTTGACGGTCACCAACATGCTTTCCATCTGTAAAATATGCTTGAAACAGTTCTCCCATGACAAAATCGCCTTTCCCCATTTGACCAGCATATTGCGCCAATCGATGAGCATCAAAGGTGTTGGTCAACACGAGCGGATCAAATTGAAAATCGATTCCTTTCTCTTTGCCGGCCTGCTTCACCTGCTCATTCATCGCCATGGCCTGGCTGCGGCTCATGCCGTATTTTTTGACGAGCATATCATGAACGTCATAATCGACTTGAGCAGGTGCATGTGGATCAAGCTCAAAGCTTTTAAACTCTATCTCTACCTGGTCCTTCTCTGGGAATTGTTCTAGCGCTGTTTCCAGCTGTTTTTTTCCTATATAACAAAAAGGACAGGCGATATCTGACCAAATTTGTACTTTCATGTTCATCTTCCTTCCGTGTTTACGCTTTTTCTTTAACGATGTAACAATTATAGTTACATCAAATCGGTTATGTCAAGATTCTGGGCTTGATTGAAATGAAAAAGCCTCTCCTTCTAAGAAAGGAAAGGCGTTGAAAATGACTATTCTAAATTTGCATGGTGACCGTACATTGTATGTGTATCGAGCTCTTTCATTTCCATTAACCGCAAAATGACCCCATCGTAAGTCAAAAGAAGCAGCTGCTCAAATAGTGAACCCATTGGCTGAATGGTATGATGGCTTCCTTCCTGTTGATCCTTCGGTGCACCCGACAGTAAGAGGACTTCATCTGCTAGATCAGCTATTGGTGACTCAGTTGAAAGCGTGAAAGCTGCCACTTTTCCGCCAATTGCTTTTGCCTTTTTTGCAAGGACAAGCAAAGACTCTGTGCGACCAGAGCCGCTCCCCACAATCAAGAGATCCTTTTTGGTAAAAGAAGGCGTATTCGTTTCTCCAATGACATAAGCCTTGACGCCAATATGCGTAAGTCTCATCGCAAACGATTTTCCCATCAAACCAGACCTGCCTGCACCTGCCACAAAGACTTTTTGTGCAGATAAAATACTTGTGACCAGGCGCTCTGCTTGTTCGTCTTGAATGGCTGGCGAATGCTCAGAAAGCTCATTTAAAATGGCCTTCACATAGTCGCTGGTCTTCATGATTGTGCGATCATCTGCTTCATTTGTGCCGCTACTTCTGCTTTATTGTCCTGGCTTGCGATACCGCCGCCGACAATGATTAAATCCGGGTTTAATTTCACGACTTCAGGTAACGTATCAAGCTTAATTCCGCCTGCAATCGCTGTTTTTGCCTGCTTGACGACTTGTTTAATTGTCATAAGGTCAGCAAATGAGTTTTGACCAACCGCTTGCAGGTCATAGCCTGTATGCACACAAATATAATCGACTCCAAGCGCATCCAGCTCTTTTGCCCGGCCTGCGATATCTTTGATGCCAATCATATCAACTAAAATTTGTTTTCCTCTTGCTTTCGCTTCTTTCACCGCTCCTTGAATGGACATATCTTCTGCCGCTGCAAGAATGGTGACGATATCTGCTCCTGCTTCGGATGCCTGCTGCACTTCATAGCCGGCAGCATCCATAATCTTCAGATCAGCGAGTACACGTAAATTCGGAAAAGCCTTCTTGACTTCTTTTACAGCACGAAGCCCTTCGTTAATCACAACAGGTGTCCCAATTTCGACCACATCAATGGATGCTTCTACTTCTTTGATCAGCTCAATTGCCTCTGGTATATTCACTAAATCTAATGCTAATTGTAATTTCATGAACGTTCACTCCCGTTTTTTCATCTCATCTTCAAGAGCTCCGTGGATAGGGCTTCTTGAACGATGAAATGAGTATAACAACAGGATGGACGCAATCCAAGTACGCACTTTTTTTTTACATACTATACTTTTCCGCATATGGTTACAAAAAAGATACTGTCTTTTGGCCAGTATCTCAGCGTAAAGACAAAGAGCTAAAATAAAGTTATTTTAGCCCTTTGCCTACAATCGGTCATCTTTATTTATCATCCTTTAAAAAATTGCTGTCGAGATATTGTTTTCCCCAATCATACATCGCCTCTAAAATCGGCATTAAGCTTTCTCCTAGTTCTGTGAGAGAATACTCAACCTTTGGCGGGACGACAGGATAAACCTCCCGGTGCACAATGTGATCTTCCTCTAATTCTCTTAGCTGATTGACAAGCATTCTTTGCGTAATCCCAGGCATTAACGACTTTAACTCACCAAAACGTTTTGTCCCTTCTCTGCCAAGGTGCCATAAAATCAGCATTTTCCACTTACCGCCGATAATATTCAGCGTCAGCTCTTTTTCGCAATTGAACACTTTATTTTCCATTCGTGATGACAACAACATACACTCCTTTAATTTCAAACCATTTACGCTTTATCATATACTGCGGCAAAATGAATAGCCAAGCATACGGTCTTCGTTATTGATTTTGTTTTTTGACAAAAGCCATCACAGCCTCTGTCATTTTTTGTGCTTCTTTTGGCGCTCTGTCTGATCCAAACCATTTGTTCAGATCACTATGGCTTAACGTATGAACCCGAAAAACAAACCGAGAGCCTTTATCATGGTTCAGTTTTTCTGCAAATCGGTACACCTCAGGATTTTCCCAGCCCGTGACCAAATAGACAGGAGGTACATTCGCTTGATTCATATAAGTGACAGGTGATGCCTTTGTCCAATTTTTCTCTTGTTTGCCAAAGACTTTTTTATACGATGGGATGGCTTGTATAAATTGATTGAGGTTTAACGGTCCGTCTAGAACAACAATGGAATTGATCGATTTTGGCGACAGCCCCACACGTTTTAAGTAAGTCGAATCTGTAGCAACCAGCGCCGTCAAATGACCGCCCGCTGAGTGACCCATGACGTTGATTTTTGATGAATCGATTTGATATTCATCCGCATGATCCTTGACCCATTTAATGGCGTTTGCTGTATCATCTGCCATCTGCTCATAGTTGGCATCAGGGTGAAGCCTGTAATTCATTGAAACAAACACATACCCTTGACCAGTAAAATAATCAGCCTTTGAAGCGACTCTATTCTTATCGCCACCTGTCCAGCCGCCGCCATGGAGATAGATCATCACAGGATGCTTCTTCTTTTTGTCTTCATCTTTGCCCTTTGGCATATACATATCGAGTGTTTGCTGTTTGTTTTGTGTGTCTGCATAATGGATATTGGTTGTCGGCTTAGGCTGGTTGAAACGGAACACAAAGAATGCGCATACCAATAAACCAGCGATGACCGCCGCAAATGAGAGCCATTTCATGATTCGATTCAATGTCATTGCACCTTTCTATGTTGGGATGGGGAAGTATATTTGGGCATATGTTGGCAGACTATCACGATTCATTTGATATTACTTGTATGACTTGAACCGTTTCACAATAAAAAGAAAAATATTGTTCTTCAAAGTCTTCGACAAAGTAATTCAAATTTTCCCATCCCCTATCTAAAAGCTGAATGTCCAAGAAAAGATAGTCATCGTTTGTTAACTCCAAATCTTTGATTTGAACAGAAGAGACATTGGTGAATTTCAGATGAATGTCTGCTTGTAGATTCGGGGATTCATATGGGATGTGCAGAACAATACAATTGATCAAGTCGTAATGTTCATTATACTCTTTAAAGTAGTGGAATTCATTGATTTGCTTTAGATGACTGATATCGAAATCAGGGATTTGCTTCTGGATTTTTCCATCAAGAAACCATGTCATTGTTTGTCCTCCAAGACGTTATTGTATAAATGCAATGATTCGTTTTCTTGTTTCTTCATGGTATTGAACGTAGGAATGCAATAAAGGATACGATTCAAGGATATGTTGAAACGATTTGATTTGAGGGGATTGCTCTCCAAATGACTGACGTAACACGTTTAACTGTTTTTTCGGTATTCGTTTATGAACAACCACATAACTCAAACTGCCTGCAACAAGTGAAAAAAATAAATAAAAATCATCTGAGGGCATACCAGTTTCTTCTTCAAAAGAGACGATATCATCTGGATAAGTGGAATCTAACAAGTATTGATAGCGCTGCTTCAAATCATTGATTAAGCCTTGTTTATCTTGGCTGAACTTCATGGACCTTTCCCCTTTCTCTCATTGTTTCTCAATTCTCATTTAGACTTTTATGTTAAATAGAAAATTTGCATTTGCATCAGATTCTTCAAGTATTTCATTGTTCAAATGCCATATCCCATGAGGATGGTAACTGCATTAGATTCATCTTTCTAAACTACTAAACATCACATTCATTCTCCTAACGAATCATGTCACGGAGTTTGTATATATTCTTCAAATGATATAAAGTCCGCTTTTTTTCGAAATACGCTTAAGATTTTCTGATCTCCTGTAAAAATAACATCTGTCGAATCAAAAAAACCGATTTCAAACACAGCTTGAGGAATAACGGGTGTATAATTCATGTTCCAATATCGTTCATTATCTTCAATTTGAGGTATTGAACTGATATTCAAATGATCTACATGACGAGGCAATGCGGTCAAAACAGCGAATATAAATGAATAAGAATAGTCATTTAAGAATTTTTTGAAATGTTCACCTTTCAGAAATAAAAAATCCGTATAATCTGGCATTACTTCTGAATGGAATTGATTTTTACGATCATGAAGCATTGTGAGTGTCACATCGCTTATGACCCAGTTGTAGTCTTCTACGTTTAAATTGATTTTCTTTATTAACTCATTTGCTTCGAATAAATCTATTTCTTTTGCTAATACGATTCTCATTACTTGCTCCACCTCATCAATTTAAAACATTAGACTACTAATTTAAAAATATTCTACAGTATCAAAGTCTGACCATAATTTCCAGTCAGTATTTGTGTTTATATTTACAATGAATAACCTTATCTTGAAATACACAGAACATGTAGATATATGTAAAATTTATTATTTAGTTTTATAATTTCGAATCAGTTCTTTTTTAAAATCATCAGGAAGTTTTTGATTCGGAAATACAACTGAAATCCAACCTAATACAACCTCATCTAAAGTTCTCCACGTTTTTAACAATTGTTTATTCATATGTTCTAATTGATGAATCGCTAATACTCCTATTTCATAACCTCTTTCGCCATAAATGATCCATTTCGCAGAAGGGGAAAACCATACCACACGTGAAGCAATATCCATCATGCTATCATTTACACTCTCTATCGGATAATCCGTTAAGAGATCAAGGTAATCACTTGGTGTGAGGTTTAACGGGATTTTCACCCAAGGATAATAACCAAAATCATGATAATAATCATCCATCGTCTTCTGCTCATCTAATACTGCCATTAGTATATATTTATCTCTGTGGCTCAAAGCTAAATCTCTTAGTGTCTCCCAGCTATCGTCTGATAACAACCAATGAAACTCTTCGAATAAGTAATAAGGTGTTTTTGTTTTCAACACTTGATCAGGGAATGTCTTTGTACTGTGAACGAGCGTATGTATAAACGATTGAACATGTTCAAATTCTTTTGGATCGGATATAAACAAATTTTTCACTTTATGCTCCTTTCATATCTTTGGGTGAGTCTATCATCAGTCATCATTGCTTGTAACATGACGCATAATGAGATAGCATTTGAGTGAAATAGTCATTAAATGTTTTTTGATCCTTCAATATTAGTTCTAGCCAATTTGCTAAAACAGGGTGGTTTAGTGGCTTCCACTCTTCTTTTAATAACCTATTTTTCACAGAATCTTTTGTTGACACCATACCTATGATACAAATTTCCATATCTCTATCTCCCCAAATCGCCCACTGTAAAGAATGAGATAACCAGACCACTATGTTCGAATTCGTGATTATATCATCCGCTATGGAACCTTTTGGGTGCGTCCATAGTGCATTTACATAGTCCTCATTTGAAATGTTCACACTCGTTTTCAGCCAATTATAATAACCAAATTCCTTCAAATAGTATTCGGTTGGATCTGGTTGAAGGACTGCAGTCAAAAATTCTCTATCTAGTGTAACATTTGATAACTCTTTTATTGTTGGTAAAATATCATCACTCAATGCCCAATCAAACTCTTGAAACAAAAAACAATCAAAATTCTTACAGAAGACTTGTTGTGGCAGCGTTTTATTTTGGTCAAACACATTGTCCACTAAATTATGATAGGATTTGAATTCTTTTTCTGAACGAATAAATAAGTCTTCAAGCCGTTTCAAACAACTACCTCCACTCTTGTTGAACTAATAGTTTTTTAATTCTTCCTCTTGAATACGACGACTCCATATGGATTGTAAAACAAATCATATTCAGGATAAAAATCATATTCAATAAGATCTAACTTTAATTGCTGGCCTTCATCATAGATAACCTTTTCTTCTAAAGTTTCTCTTTTTTCTTGAATAGATTTGTTTATCCAATTTAAAAAGTGCAGCTCTATTTCGTCAGCATGAAACCCTTCAAACATCATTTCAGGCTCTCCAAATTGTTGAAAACCACTGGTGACATACACAACATCACTTTCTTGAACAATAGAAGTCATATATTGATAAGTGTTGAACTCTTCAATTAAACTTAGCCATGACTTCTTCATAAAAGAACGACCTGATGATTCAACTTTTATTGCAATGCCATCAATCTTTAGTAAATCCGTAGTAAATTGTACAAGAGCGTTTATTTCTTCTAAGGATTCAGTCATCCCAATGATATACAAGCATGTTTGATGCTTATTTATTTGTTTAAGTTTTTCTAAATTGAAGTTCTTTTGGAAGGAAAGTCTCGCTTAACTGATCAATATGATCAACTACTTCAAGGTCGTAATAAGTTCCAGTTAGTTTATGTATGATTCGATTTAACAAATATATAATCATTCAATTCTTCAAGTTCTTTTAAATGATGTGACCAAAATCATGGAATTGCGATTACTGTTTCAGGCATAAAATTCACTCCTTTTATTTAGATTGAGGCTCAACCATAAGAAAATAACAAGGTGATCTATAGGAACTATTTGTATTTTTCTAACCAGTCATTCAAATCATCTACAGAATGTAAGTAAGAATTAGATGAATCTTACAAATCAATTCCACTCAAAAGAACCAACATATCCCAAACTTGATCATCATCTATTTCTGGATCGTCTGCAGAAACGTAATTTTCAGCCCAATCAGAAACTTGTTCTCTGGTGATCATCCCCTTTAAGACTTTTCGTATTTTATGTAAACAGTCTAGCATTTTTGGTTCGTCCATTAATTACACCATTCCTATATAAGTTTTTCTCAAAACTTACTTCACGCTGTAAACTGCTTATATTTTATATTTGATAATATCCTCCATTGACATCCCTTTAAAATATAAAGAAAGAATGCTTAAAATAGTGTATTCACCAAGTATACCAATCGGGTTAAATATCATTTTAGCCGTTTTTGGGTCAGCAACCTCTAAGTCCATAACAGGTGCAATGGAACCTTCTTTTCCCTCGCTTACGTAATAATTTTCATCTCTATATGTCACGAATTTCAGATTTTGAAGATCCTCTTCTTTTATAAAATCTTTATTTATTTTTGTGATGACTTTCCATGAACCACTTAAAAAGCCTGTCAAACCTGTACTTGCAACAAATAGCCCATTCTCTTTTTTCATCAATTGTTTTAACTCTCTTTTTTCAATTCTTTCATCAACAAACAAATCATAGTATTGGATTAAAATTTCATTCATATTGATTTCTTCCCTCACCTGAAATGATCAAAGCATAGCTCAATTTTCCAACTTCTTTTAATGGGAGTTCAATAATAGCTCCCGGTTCTATTTTACCTAAAGTTTTTGCTTTTTTAGTTGTTACTTTAATATCCGTTACTTCTTTCTCATTTAAATCATCAAAATAGTGACTGCCTCCATTGTTTAGGACTGTCATGATTGTCAAAAGCATCTCATCAATCGTTGGCTTTCTTTCCAAATGTTCCTCAGTCATTTCATAAAATTGTTCGATCGCTTCTTCAAAAATATCTAATCCATCATCACCAATCATGATATTCTTTTTCTTATGTTCTTCTTCCCAAAAACCCATTTGAAAGCACACTCCTTATTTATGTTTTCTAGATTTCGACAAGTAATATGCTAGTCTCATTTTGCTTTATTATGATAACCGTATACTTGTGTAAACTGTTTTATTTGCACGTTTGAAAAGTGCCACTTCATTATCCGTTAACCATTTAAGCTCTCTCATGTGATACGAAATGTCTTCTAAGTAGGTATCGGTTTCAGCAATTAATTTTTTATCTAAGATATTTCTTTTATTGTCTTCAACTACAAGATAAAGAGTAAACTGCTTTAAATCTAATTCAATCAGAGGATATGCTTTCTTTGTTTTATCAGGACTTAATTTTGTTTGTTTTCCTTTTATTTCCGCTTTATATTCCTTTTCTTTCATTTTTTGAAATGCCACTTTGACTAGCTGACTGTCCCAGCTTTTTAATTCACACAGATAGAGCATCGCTTTTTCTAAAGTATCAGCTAAGATCTTTTTCTTATTTATTGCATGTTCAAATTCACTGTAACAAAAGGGTACTTCTAGCTCATACGTATTTTTTAAAAATAACATGTTAGGTTCTTCTTTTGAGGTACTAATTAATTTGTAGTCTTTAAAAGATCCACATATAAAAACAATAGCCTCACAATCCTTTGTTTGAATTCTTTTCCCTAATTCCCATAAAAACATTTCAGTTATACAAAGGGATTGGCTAGCTAATATTCCTCTACCTTCATCTGACATTAATTGTATATACTTTAAATACACCTCTTATTTTCCTCCTTATTAAATGACCTGTTGATCCATATTTGCTCATTCTTTTTCCTTTTTTGCTTTCTTAAACACAAAAATTCTATCTCGTTCCCATCGAAACACCCTTTCTCTCTTTATATTTAATTGATATGACCGGTTGAAAAAAATTCTAGCTCCCTAGGATTTGAAGAATTTCTGTTGCTTCAATTCATCAATTAATGGTATAAACATTCTCCGCAAATCTGATTCATTTTCAAATGCTATTAAATATCCTTTTTTGCTCACGAGATTATTCGATACACAAATCCATATATCGAGATGATCTATAAAATAACCTTGATCCCCTTCTTCACCATCATGAAACTCTTCGCCATTTAGATAATTTACTGAAAAATATATGGATGAATAATAACCTGCTGTAAAACAATCTGAGACTTGAATTTCTCTCCCTCTAGATTTTTTCCCATATACGAATCGTCCAAATTCAGCTTTGATCGTTAAAACTAAATCTTTAAATTTTGCTTGTTTTTCATTCACTAGATTCAGTGCGGTATTTGTTATTTCTTTTTCGATATTTGCGATAGATCCTTTGGTCATCGTGTTTAATTTAACTTTCTTCAACTTTTCCTCCAGTATAAAACCCTCCCTAATTCCTAGAGAGGGTTTTATATCTAATACTAAAAGTAATTCATGACATTCTTACTACTACAATAATTTACTTCTATATAGCTTATTTTCTACCAAAATATAAAGATATTCTCCAACTACTTTGTAAGTAGGATCACACTGTGAAGGATCAATCCCATCTAAAAATAATTTCATTATAAACGTTTCATCGTCAACTATTTTAAAAGCATACTGTTTATTTTCCATATTATTAAATAACAAGATTTGACTCTCAGAAACATATAGTTGGTCACAGTACCTGTAATCTTTTCTATCTAGGTGGTACATTTTCTTTTTTTGACATGACTGATTTTCAGGGTTTAAATCGTAAGAAAAAGTTGAAATAACAATTGTTTGCTCTTCTTCATAGCTAGTGTATAGTTCTGAACCTAGAGTTTGTATTGAAGAACATTCATACATTATCCCTTTAAATTCTTCCTCAAATAACATTTCTCCTATAATTAAGTTAATACAGTAAATTCCTTTACCCTTAGGATTTAATTCATCAAATATCCCCTCTTCTGACATACCAATCCATAATAATCCGTTTTCATCCAGATGAAGTGTATTAACACTTAGTAAAAAAGAACATATTTCTACCATATTATTTTGTTTTAAATCTAAAAAATTTATTTTACATATATATTCTTGTTCAAACACAATGACAATGGTATCGTTTATTTCTTGTATTAAATAAATATAGCTATCAGAATCAAGTTCATTTAATGATTTATTCATTATAATACTATGATCCTTGACTACTTGAAGTATTAGTTGATCATCAATAAGAAATACCATATATATTTTCTCATCTCTTCCAACATTAAAATAAATTAAATCTTCTTTTGGAAAATCAATTACTTTTTCTGTAGTTATTTTACTTATCAATAATCTCAACTCCTAATATGGAAAGCTTGTTCTTAGAGTACCATCTTTTTGGACTACCACTCTAACTCTCTTTGTTTTTTTTCCTTTCCCATTGACACCAACATGTTTTTTATAAGTTTTCTCATAAACTATTGATCCAGGTTTATTCCCAGCTCTAGGCTTTCCAGTCCTCAAGGTATCCCGTGTAGTTCTTTTTAATGTTTTATTACTTCTAAATTTTCCCTTATTTTTCTTTTTAGATTTTGCAGAATGACCTGATTTAATATGATCCCAATCAACACTTTTTACTTTTCGTTTCCCGCTACTTTTCGCAAAATTATAAGCTCTTTTCGCTCCCTTTAACTTTCCACCACCCAAAAATCCTGATACGGTTGCAACTGCCACACCTTTCCAATCTTTTCCTGATTTATGTGCTTTGTATCCATCATATACCGCAAATCCTGCATTGACAACAAACCATACCCAATGGCCGTCTGGGTCCACATTCATGACTGGGTTGTTGTTTCCATAGGTATATCCGTTTTGATCTAGTGCTTCTCCATCGCTTCCTGGGTCTGGGTCAAGTGATAGGAATACGCCGTTTCTTGGTTCATAGTAGCGTGCGATTAAATAGTACAATCCTGTTTCTTCGTCAAAGCGGTAACCTGCATAGCGATATGGGTTTCCTTTTACTTCTTCATCTTCTTTTACTTTAGTTGGAACGCCCCATGTATCGTATTCGTACTCAGCAACGATTTTTCCTGCACTATTTGTGATGGCTATGACATCACCGTGTGCATTGTAGTGATAGAAATATTTGTTTCCATTTTGCGTGAATGCAAGGAGTTGTCCACTCTCACCGTATGTGTATGCTTTTGTGACTTCGTTGTCTCCATCTGTTTCGTATAAAACATTCAGGCTGTCGCCGTCATAAAAGTAATTGGTGACTTTTCCATTCACTGTTTTTTGAATTCTATATCCACGCTCATCATATTTGTAAGTGACAAATGGCTTGTCTTCCCCTTTTTTTGTGATAGCCGTTATGTTATCTTCTGCATCCCATTCATAAAGGAATTGCCCGTCAGACGTTCGGTTGCCATTTTTGTCATAAGTTAAAGTCTCATCATTTACCTTTGTCAGTTGGTTCATGATGTTGAATGATGCGTTGATTGTTTTTTTAGTGCCATTTTTGTCAGTCGTGACGGTTTTTCTGTTTCCAAACCCATCATATGTGTACTCAATGACCGTGCCATCTGGATGAGTTTCTTTGATCAATTGATCTAATTTTCCATACTCATAACGAATCTTCCCGTTGCTTCCTTGATCAACCGTTATTCTGTTTCCATTTTGATCATATTCATAAGCTTCGTTTAAGATCGTTGTGCCTTGGTTTGTTCCAATATGCAAATCATTGATTAAATTGCGCTCATCATAAGCAAAGCTAGCACCACTGCCGTTACCTGTAATAAAGGACTGGACATTTCCGTTTTCATCATAATCAAACGAATACGTAGAACTCGAATCCTTCATCTGCGTCATTTGATCAAGCTTATTATAACTGAATTGGTTCGTCCCTTTTTGATTTCCGTGTGTCCATTCAAAGGATTTCAGTTTATCTGAATCGGTTGGATACGTCCAAGTTTGGCTGCTGCCACGCTCTGTTAACTTTGTGATGCGGTTTTGTTGGTCAAACGTTCGATTTTTGGTTGTGTTTTGTTCTTTGTTGACAACCGTTGTTTCGTTTCCGTTTTTATCATAGCTAAAGTTATATTTTTCTGTCCCATTGTATGACTTGGATTTCACTCGGTCTGTTCCATCATACGTGAGAGACACTTCATGTCCATTTGCAGAAATGGTTTTGATTAAGTTGCTATTTGCATCATATTCACTTTTCAACACATTTCCTAATGGATCAATGGTTTTTGTCAATTTGCCCATCAGGTCGTATTCAAATTGATACGTCTGATCTGAATCAGCACGAATGGTTTTCGACCGTTCATTGCCCTCTTTATCATAGGTTCTCACAATGGATGTACCGTTAGATAAAGTGATCTTCTTCAGCTGATCGGCCTGGTCGTATTCGAATGTTGTTTTTTCGTCTTTCGCATCTGTTTCAGAAAGCTTATTGCCTGTTTCGTCGTAGGCAGATTGAGATGAGTAACCAAGCTCATCCTCTTCTTTAACTGCATAGTTCCCTTTTCCGTCGTAAGTCGTTCTCGTTAAAAGACTACCTTCTACTAGACGGATATCGTCAAACCAAACCGTTCCAGTCGCGCTTTTTTGGAAAACGATCTGTACATCGACTTTTTTCAATGGTTTTGTTTTTGGTATGACAACCGCCGCTCGGTTCCACTCCTGTGTACCGGTTGGGAATTTCGCATTAAACGTTCCTGTTGTGCCATCTGTATACGTAACGGACGCTTGAAGTGAGTAGTCATTTTCATTTGAAGCTTTGACATTTTCAGCCTTAGACATCCCAGTCAATGTGACATACACAGATTGATCATTTGCACTTTGTTCAATCGGGACAGATTGTTTATAGATGGCATTCGCTTGAGATGAAGATGTTCTGGTCATTTTTAACGAAACGTCATCGTTAAAGCCTTCTTCATTATCTAATGAACCACCTGTTCCGCTCCAGCTTGTTGTTTTATCCGTAAAAGAATTATTTTTGACTGGATTATAACTTGATGAAACTTCGCCTTTTTCTAGCTGAATTTCATCGAACCAGGCTTTTCCTTTTCCAGCCTTATCTCGATGATCCACTTCCATATAGATCACAGCTTTGCCTGCATGGGATGGCGTCGTAAACGTGACTTGGCGTTTTGTCCAATCGTTTTTGCCTGATAATGTGCTGTAGCCGTTGCTGATCCATTGAATTCGCTTGTTGTTTGTATCTCTTAAATCGATGTTAAAAAATGCTCTTGCTTTCGTTAGATCTGTCTTTATTTTCCCACTCAGTGTATACGTCGTATTTGGATCTAGTGTCACTTCTTGAGTAGCAGAAGAATAGCCAAGTTCTGTTCCTTCAGTTGTCGATTGTGAACTGATCTCTAATACTCGGCCTCCCGATAACGCACCACTTTTCCCAGCTATTTGCGCTAATTTCCCGTCATCCTTAGATGCTGTAAGCTTCCAGCCAGTTAGCGTATCTTCAAAACTGCCATTTTTCAAAATACTCGCGCCTGCAGCAAGTTCTTTACTCGTTTGTATCAAATTCCCGTAAGAATCATAAATACTTGCTGAAGACATATTTCCACTTTGATCCGTTTCAGATACAGCATCTAATCCATCATAGGCGATATCTGTGATATCTCCTTCTGTATCTTTCACTTTAGTGACATCATTGTTTTTGTTATACTCATAGGTTTCTGTACCATAAGCATCTTTTGCTTGAATAACATTACCATTCTTATCATAAGAATAGCTTTCTGTAGCTTTCCCTTTTTCTACATCATTCGGGTCAGCTTCTTCAACAATTTGATTTCCTTCATATTTGGTTTTGGTCGTAATCTTCAAACCTTCCGCATCATCTACAACTTGAATTGGATTGGCTGCTTCGTTATACGTATACTGTATTTTTCGACCGTTTGGCTGCGTCATCATGAGTGTCTTTTTAGACATATCATATGCATACTCAAAGGTTTCTTTTTTGGCATTGATTGCCTTAACTAAACGGTGATTTTCATATTGGTATTCTGTAAAAACAGGCTGATCTTCTGTGCTGTTTTGAGAGAATTGTTTAATCAATCTGCCTTCTTTATCGTATTCATATGAGATGCTCGTTCCATCTGGGTCAATGACTTTCACTAGTAAGCCTGCATCATACTCATATGAAAGCTTTTTCCCTTTTGGTCCTTGAACGGAGATGATATGACCATCTTCATCATATTCCATTGTTATTTTTCGGCCAGACGCATCTTCCATTGATGTGAGCTGATTGTTTTCGTTATATTTATATGTCGTTGTATTTTTATGTCCATCTACAACCTTAGTGATCTTCCCACCGTTTTTACTAAAGTGCGCAAAGGTTTGATCCTTCGTTTTTAACATGTATTCATCATTTGATTCCGTTAATTCAAGGAAAATACCTGTTGGTGGTTGGTACGTACCATCTGCTTTTTTTGTAAAAACATGAGTTGTGGCATCCTCATCAATATAGATGGCACCTTCTTTTGTTGGCGTAATACTAGTTTCTACATCTGCGTACCACCCTTGACCAAACAAATGGTCAGCTGCATCTAGACTGTTGTACGTGCGACCAATTCCAAGTCCTGGCCCTCTTCCATCAATTGACATTTCTTCTTCGCTGACAATGACATTCCCAGTTGCACCATTAAGCTGACCGTCTGGTATATCAATAATCGACCAGTAATCCTCTGTTCCAAGGAATTCGGCCCCTTCATGGAATGTCGGGTTAAAGGCTGGTGTCGGAATGGTTTCTCCATTTGCATCATAGGCGGAAAGGGTAAAGGAGTAGTTCTTACGTCCTTTATAATTTCCATTCGCATTTTCATATACTGGTGATGGGTCTAGCGCTAATTCCCCGCCCTTACTATCTGTATGAAGCACATATTTCCCACTTTTAATTTCATCAGGAGTTGGCCAAATATTCTTGTTTTGTGTTGTCCAATGATCGACATCACCCACATCAAATGATTGATATGCCTTACCATTATAAATGTTAATTTTATACCCTTTTGCATTTTTCACTTTGTCCCAATGTAAATTGATATAACCTGTTTGGCTCTCTTTTGTATTGGTATAAGCATATCCAGATAAAGCTTTCGGTCTAGATAAATCAGGTAAAGTTGGTCCAGCTGGCGGTGAAGCAATGGCTTCTCCATCTTTATTGTAGGCAATCACTCTGAAGGAATAGTGTTTTTGAGCCGCATCTCCTCCAGCATTTTTGTAAGTCGCACCTGGATGAATTGGAAGCTCCGCACCTTTTCCATCTTGGAGGTGCAATGCATATTTACCTGCTTTGATCTCAGCAGCTGTCGGCCATACTTTTTTCCCTTTTGTTGACCATGATGTTTGATTCCCAAGATCCAATGTCTCATAGCTTTTCCCATTAAACATTTGTATTTTATAACCGGTTGCACCGGAAACCGAATTCCAAGAAAGATCAAAGTAACCAGTTGCGTTATTATTATTGAATCCTTTTGTACTAGGTGCTTTTGCTCTAGCAACATTCGGCACGACAGGTTTTACTTTTGCTGACATTGCGCCTTCACCTTGGTCAAAAATCGCACTTACAGCTACCCAATAATTTTTACTTGTCGCATAATTGCCGCCTGAATTTTTGTAAACTGGAGAAGGATCAACTGCTAATTCAGTGCCACCTTTCCCATCTAAATGGAGTTTATATTTTTTTGCTGCTATCTCACTCGCTGTTGGCCATATATTCTTTCCTTTTGTACTCCATGATGCTACATTTCCAACTGAAATGGCTTCATACTCTTTTCCGTTGTATAGCCACACTTTGTAGCCTTTTGCGCCAGACACCTTTTCCCAACTTAAATTTAAGTAACCTGTACCATTCCCATTACTAAAACCTTTTACAGTCGGTGCATTTGCCTGTGGAATTGTATATGTTACTTCAATGACTGGTTTATTAGTTGAGTTTGTTGATGAGATTATTTTTTTCCAATGGTCTTGCCCATTTCCATTTGCATGTAATTTAAATCCATAGTTAGCTGTTCCACTATTCCAAGCTTTGATGGTCGATGTCACATCATAGGTCGCCCATTGTCCTTTATATACATTGGCTTTACCGATGTTTTTTGAGCTTGGTTTATTGTTCCATGTTAGCTTTGTATGATCATAGTTAGCATTGACTGTATCCAGCCAGAGACCAGTAACTTTCGTCCCGTAATATGAATGAGCAACATACGTTTTGAGCGTTGCTTTCGTTACATTCATATTTTGAATTGGCTTGAATGAATTAAACTTCATAAACGCATAGTTAGTCCCAGTTGTTTTATCATAATAACCTGTTTTCAGTACATAACTTTTAAGTTTAGCATCCCATTTTTGCGTAGAGGATGAATAATTTGTTGTTGGGTATGCACTCATGATAAATGTGTCTGCTGACACAGACAAAGAAGTCGAAGGATCGATAGACACAGGATAAACTCGTTCAGGATCTTTGAGCCATTTTTCATCTGCTGTCACACGAAGTAAATAACCATCGTCTTCTTTTTCTAGTTTAAAACTCACATCTTCTGAGCGAGCCACTTCACCTGACTTTTCATCTAAATTGGAATCGGTCATAAATGGTTTTGGGACTTGAAAAATGGTCCGCTTTTTCTGATCATAAAATGTAATAGAACCGTCTTCCTCAATTTCCCCAGTTAGATCTGTTTTTATTTTAAATGTAAAAGAATTGTAGCCATCATATCGATTGAGTACAATATCTTCTTTGATGTTTTCATTAAAGGTAAATGATCGTAAATCTATATTTGGAAATACCTCTTCATATGTAAGCTCATTGGTGTTCTCTTTAAATTGTGCTGAGGTATCCTTGGAATTGATTTCTGATTTGTTTTTCCCTGAAGCTTTTAAAATTGAAAATTCAATTTGATGCTTCTTGTGTTCAAATGTAGCATATAGTCCTTGTTTCATTTGCTTTTGAAAAGTTGATTCTAATCTTGCATTTTCTGTCTCTATTTCTTTTTTCGAGATCGTCTTTAATTCAGGAGAGATATCCTCCCACTCAGCGTCTGATGCATCTTTTATATGAATAGGGTCAGGATATACCTCTTGTGTAAATACACCCTCTCCTTCATAAAAAAGCTTACTGTTTTCTGTTCTTTCTGAAAGAACTTCTCCGTCTTTTCCAATTTCATCTTCGTCAATGCCTGCCATTTCTAGGGCTTTTGAATCATCTAATTCTTCTAAGCGATTATGACTTGATTTTGTATTTTCGTCATGTTCTTCTGCAAAAATATCAGAAGGAAACATTGATAAAAGCATCACAAAGGCTAATAGTGCCGCGATATTCCTTTTCCATTTTACTTTTCTTTTTAGATTCATATTAATCTCCTTATCATATATTTGTAACATTTGTAACATTACGCCATATATAATAATGCATTTGAAATGATACTTCAATATATTTCTATAAATATATCATTCTTTCAAACTAACCCATATATCATCAACTTATCAATATATCCCCTTTTTCATATAAAAAAAGCACCCTAAACGGATGCTTCAATCAAATGATATTTTTTCAAAATACGATAGGTAATTTCTTTTGCTTCTAGCCCGGTGCCTTCGATATTTGTGACGAAAATGTAGGTTTTGTTTTCATGTTTGATGAAGCCTGCGTACCAGCCGATGCCTGAACCGGAGCCTGTTTTTCCGTATAGGGTGGCATGTTTCTCTTCTTCTTGTATCATCATTCGTTTGACGGTTCTCATGACAGACAGGTCAAATGGAAGACTTTCTTCATATAGCTGTTTGAGAAAATGGACTTGTTCTACTGGAGAAATTTTCAACGAACTGCTTAACCAAAATTGATCGATTCCGCCTGATATGTCTTCGTTCCCATAATGAATGGCTTTCACCCAATGACTCATGCGTTCTTCTCCGATGTCACGCGCCATGGCTTGATAGTACCAGACGACTGAATCTCTCATACCAGAGCCCAGTGTATGATCCTTATTCCAGTTATCAATCTCTCTTTTCACTCCGTCCCAATATTTAATGTCGTATTCATCTCTCACTGCGCCTGTTTGGAGTCCGATGAGGGCATTTGCCACTTTAAATGTCGATTGTGGGGCAAAGCGCTTGTTCGCTCTTTTTTTGTTATACACCCATGGCGATTTTTCTTTTACTTCTTGAATCACAAATGTGCCTTCCCGGTCTTTCATGAATTCATCTACTGACCACGCTGGAGATGTTCCCTCACTTGATGAAGGCTGGCCGATACAAAATGCCATCAGCATGATGGTGCAAAACAGCCATTTCATATGCTTTTTCTTCAAAAAAATCGCTCCTTTTCCTATGATTTGTATCGATTGTAGCATGCCTGAGTGATGAGACATAAGGTACGCTTGTCCTCTTTTCTGCCAAATAAAAAAAGCCGGTTTCATCCGGCTTTTTGATCATATTAGCTTTCTTTTTTCTCTTCAATGGCCTGCTTCGCAATTTTTGAAATCGTCATATCATCCATTGGCGGGTTATGGAGCCCAGCCCGGATATCTCGATAGTAACGCTGAAGCGGACAGCCGAGGCTTAAGCTTTTTGCACCGACTAAACGCATGGCTTTATCGACCACTTGCAGACTATGATTAACGACTGTATGCTTCACAGCACCGAATTCATTGATTAACAGCTCTCTTTTCTCAGGCTTTTCATACAATGTTGTCGTTGAATAGATGACGTGGCGTGCTTGCTTTAGTAGTAAATCAATTTCGCCAATCAGTGTTTGGACATTCGGCAGGTCACTAATCGTTCCGCTGATACTGTTCGGTGAATGTGTGATGGCATACTGTACAGCATAGTCTCTTGCCGCTTGTGCAATTCCTAAATAGCAGGAAGGAATATGGGCGATCCAAGGGTTTAACGTACCGCCCCGAGGTCCTTTTTGCACTTCAACAAGCATATCATCTGATACCACAACTTGATCTAAGATTAAATCATGGCTTTCTGTTCCTCTCATGCCGACAACATCCCATGTTTCTTCTATAGAAACACCTTCTGTGTCACGGTGAATTAAGAAGAATCCCATCGCCTCTTTTTCTTCGATCCATACGCCGACTAAAAAGTATGTGAGAGCTGGTGACATTGTTGTGAAAATTTTACGTCCATTGATCACCCAGCGATCACCTGATTTCATCGCTGTTGTCCCAGGCTTGCCGCCTCTTGTTGGGCTGCCTGTCTGCGCCTCACTCACAGCGCGGTTGACAAGGGCCCCCTTCTTCACTTCTTCCGCAAAAAATTGCAGCTGCTTCTCATTCCATAGTTTCTTTTCATAAATTTCACCAACAACTCCTTGGTGCCAGCCAATCGATAAGGCAGTCGCTCCGTCCATGCTGCCAAGCGTTTCTTGAAATAGAACCATATCTGTTACAGATTGACCCCCGCCTCCATATTCAGCGGGAAGAGACAGGGCTGTATATCCCATGTTTACTAATGATTCGATATTCTGTTTAGGAAAATAAGCGCCTTCATCATGTTTTTTTGCGTTTTGTTCAATCGTTTCACGAAGAGATTCCAGCTGATTAAGCCATGTTTTTTGAAAATCGGTATCGACAAATAATGCTTTAGACAAAACGTATCCAACTCCTCTGTTTCTCACAATCTATGATATCTCATTTTTCCAATCGGAATGAATAAAACACACTTTACTTATAGGATTTAATGTGTTAAATTTTATCAATATTAAGTACATCTGTCAAAGGAACGTGATGCTTTTATGATCTCAGCTACTAATCTACATAAATCTTATGGGCAGACCCATGTGTTAAAAGGCATTGATTTCACCGTACAAGAAGGTGAAGTGGTCGCAATTATTGGACCGAGCGGATCAGGAAAAACAACACTTCTCCGCAGTTTAAACAGCCTCGACATTCCAGACAAAGGAGAGCTGACTGTTGGAGAAGCCACGATTCAATTTGAACGATATCATAAAAAAGATCTTTTAAAACTAAGGCAGCAATCTTCCATGGTATTTCAGCATTATCACTTGTTTCAAAATAAACGAGCACTTGAAAATATTACAGAGGGATTGATTGTGTCCCAAAACATGTCTAAAAAAGAAGCTGAAAAGGTTGGAGAGCAATTTTTAGCGCGGATTGGACTGCTTCATAAAAAGGATGCATTTCCGAGTGAATTATCTGGCGGTCAGCAGCAGCGGATTGGAATTGCCCGCGCTCTTGCGATGAATCCTGCGGTGCTTTTGTTTGATGAACCAACGTCCGCACTGGACCCAGAGATGGTCGGAGAAATCCTTGAAATGATCAAAGATATTGCGAGCCAAGGGATGACGATGGTCATTGTGACGCATGAAATTTCGTTTGCAAAGGACGTAGCGGATACCGTGATCTTTATGGCAGATGGGGAAATCGTTGAAAAAGGCTCCCCAGAAGACGTCCTGATGAAGCCTCAGCATGAACGAACGAAACAATTTTTATCTAGGATTCATCGCGGAATGTGGCAAGGATCGGAGGAAGACATATGAAGCAAAAGACAGCATTCATGACAGCTGGTGTCCTTCTGATTCTCCTCTCCCTGATTGGCTGCAGCAGTGTGAAAACAACAACAGATGATGGAAAACAAATTGTGAAAGTCGCACTGAGTGCAGAGGTCAATCCACCTTTTTTAGCCACAAATGACCGAAACGAACCGATTGGCTATAACATTGATTATTTAAATGAAGTGGAAAAGAGACTTCCACACATACATTTTGATTACATCTTTGGCGAGGAAGAATCCAATTTAATTGGTGTTGGCGCAGGGAAGTTTGAAATGGCAGCTAATTGGTTTTTCAGTAACCCTGAACGCGAAAAACGGTTTCTTTACCCTCAAGTTCCGTACGGCTATTCGATGACAGGATTAATTGTGAATGAATCAAACCGGGATATTCAATCGCTTGATGATATGACATCAAAAAAGCTCGCTCCTGTCAGTCCCAGCGGCGGATTGCGTTCCATATTAAATCAATATAATGAAGAACATGATCCAGATATTCCGCTGACAACCATTGAAAGCCCTTCAAATGAACTCAACTTAAAGCGCGTTGAAAGCGGACGGTCTGATGCGGCTTTTATGAATATTTCGACCTTCGATACCATACAAAAGCATCTCAACCTAAAGGTCAAAGTTGGCGGCATTGTGTCAAAGGAGCCGATTTATCTTGTCTTACAGCCGAGTGAGAAGCAGCTTGCAGCAGATTTGGACCGGGTCACACAAGAGATGATTGATGATGGAACACTACCTAAGCTTGCGAAAAAGTGGTTTGGGGTTGATTTCTTTCAAGATATTGACTACATCTCAGAGCAAGGCTATCAATATGAAGAAAGGAAGGAAGCGTCATGACGTTTACAGCTGGAGATTGGCTGCGAATTTTTTTACAGGTGCTTGAACGCCTGCCACTCACTTTTCTCATTATTGCGGTGTCATTGTTTTTCGCCATCATAATAGGGCTCTTATTTGCATGCATTCGTATAAAACAAATCCCAGTGCTGAAGCAATTGGCTGTTATCTATTTATCTTTTACACGAAGTACGCCATTAATTGTTCAGTTATTCTTAATTTATTTTGGACTTCCTCAGCTTTTACTTGTGGCAGGAATTCAAATCAATCATTGGGATCGTGTGTTATTTGTGATGATGACGTTCTCTTTACATACGGGGGCTTATTTATCTGAAGTTTTTCGCAGTGCGTATTCGTCTGTTGGGAAGGATCAGCTGGAAGCCGCCTACATTGTGGGGATGACAGATACACAGGCCTTGATCAGGATCATTATCCCGCAGGCCTTTCTCATTGCCCTGCCAAACCTCGGAAATTACACCATTGATCTTGTGAAAGACACGGCGATTGCCTTTACGATCGGACTCATCGATATTATGGGACAGGTGAAGATCATCTTAGGAAATAACTATGGAATCGGCATGTTTGAAGTGTATGTGATCATTGCGATTGTGTACTGGCTCATTTGTATGAGCATTGAACTAATCACCATGCTGCTTGAAAAGAAATTTGTAAAAGGCCGTACCAGCCTGTCACGTTAAGGAGGCGATTTGATGCAAACCATTGATATTCCATTTGCGATTGACCAAGTACCACATATTCTAAAAGGTGTTCCTCTCACCTTATTAATTGCTCTTGTTTCCATGGCTGTGAGTCTTGTGATCGGATCTGTTTTTGCTTTCATTCGCCTCTTTCGCATCCCTGTACTCAGACAGCTCGTTACGCTATACGTCTCCTTTTTTAGAGGAACGCCGCTTATTGTTCAACTGTTCGCTTTCTTTTATGGGCTCCCTTTTCTTCTAACCAGTATGAGCGGCACATTCGGACTGACCTTTCATCCGGATATGGTCTCCCCTTTAGCTGTGGCTCTTATTACCTTCAGCCTGCATTCAGCCGCTCATTTAACAGAGGTGGTCCGAAGTGCACTTCTGGCAGTAGACAAAGGGCAGCTTGAAGCGGCAAAAATTGTAGGCATGACCACACGTCAGGCGATGATACGCATTATTTTGCCGCAGGCATTTGTTGTGGCCTTACCAAACCTAGGCAATCAGCTCGTTCAGTTATTAAAAGCGACATCTCTTGCGTTTACAATTGGGGTACTCGAAATCATGGGTATTTCCCGGATCATTGCAAATGACGGCTATCAGTTTTTAGAAACTTATCTCGTCTCTGCTTTGATCTATTGGCTGCTGAGCATTGTCTTTGAATTAGCCTTTGCATTATTAGAGAAACGTGTCAGTGTATACGGAAGAACTCTCGGACGTTAAAAAGTCGATCAGGCCCAAAAACCTGATCGACTTTTTTATTCACCCTTTTTTGGTGTGTTAAATAGTTCTTTTGGTGCGGGTTTGAGCTTTGGTGCAGAGCCGAATACGACAGGTGCAGAAATATATCTGAACTCTCCTTTTCCATCCATGCTGCGGCCATGTGCCCATCTGCCTTGCTTACTTTCTTCCCCTCTTGAGAAGTTAAACAAGTCATAGGATACTTGCTGTTTTTCTAGTGAACGAGGGAAGGTGGTTGGTACGACGACATCCCCTTCTCGCTCTTCTAATTCTTTAATTGCGGCAAGCCACATATTTTGATGGTATGTATCACGAGCAATGAGGAAGGAGAGCATATCTTTGACGCCGCGGTCATCTGTCATTTCGTAAAGTCTTGTGACCTGAAGGCGGCCCTGGGCCTCTGCATTTAAATTGGCTCTGAAATCCGCCATTAAATTTCCGCTTGAAATGATGTATTTGGCATTCCACGGGTATCCTTGACTATCCGCTGCCATTGCCCCTAAACCTGCAACAATCGCATGCTGCGGGTTCATTCCGCCCATGACAGCTGCAAGTGCAGGATCACTTTGGTACGCCTCTTCTTGTTCCTTAACTGGTGCATTATCAAGTAAACGCGCAATCATCGTTGCCAGCATTTCGACATGACCAATTTCCTCTGTTCCCACGTCAAATAATAAATCCCTATATTTTTGATCTGCCCGGCAATTAAAGCCTTGAAATAAATATTGCATCATCACGCTGATTTCACCATATTGACCGCCTAATACTTCTTGTAATTTCTTTGCATACACCGGATCAGGCTTTGAGGGCTTTGCTTCATATTGCAATTCTTTGATGTGATAAAACATGATGTCATCTCCCTTATCATTAAACATCTTTTCAATTATCACTATTCAACCGCAGCTCTCTTTATGAAAATGATATGAATACATAAAAAAGAGAATGGCTTATGCCATCCTCTTTGTTATCTTACTTATTCAGCACTGACTAAAATTTTCACTTGATCTTTTTCATTGATTAATGCATGGAAGCCATCCTCGATCACATCGTCCAGCTTGATTTTTTTCGTGACGAGTGTGTCTGCAGAGAAATAGCCTTTTCTCATTAAGTTTAATACAGATGGGAATACGTCTCTGTAGCCGATAATTCCTTTTACTGTACGTTCTTTAATGACAATGTCATTCGGCATAATTTCCGCGCCTTTTTCCCAAATGCTTACAATCACTGTTTCGCCTGAAATTCTAGTTGATTGGATTGCTTGCTTCAATACAACAGGTACACCTGTCACTTCAAAAGAAACATCGACGCCACCGTTTGTACGGCGAGCAATTTCTTGAACAACATCTTCATACTGAGATGGATCAACAATGATCGCTCCAAGCTCTTTTGCTTTCACTTGGCGCTCTTTTGATAATTCAACTGCATAAATATCAGTAGCACCAGCTGCTTTTAATGCTTCAATGACAAGTAAACCGATTGGTCCGCAGCCAAACACAGCCGCTGTATCCCCAGCTTGTACTTTACTAGAACGAACCGCATATAAAGCAACTGCAGAAGGCTCGACAAGCGCGCCTTGCTCATATGAGATTTCGTCTGGTAATAAATGAAGTAATTCTTCATCGACTGATACATATTCAGAGAATCCACCGCCGCCTCCGGCAAGCCCTAAAAAGCCCATGTTTTCATCTAAGTTATATGCACCTTGATGTCCGTGAGTTGCAAAAATAGGTTCAACAACCACTCGGTCGCCTACTTTGTAATTGCTCACGCCTTCTCCTACTTCAACAACTTCACCAGAGAACTCGTGTCCCAGTGTAACGGGTGCTTTTTCTTTTGTAAGTGGATGAGGTTCATTCACAGGAATGAAGATCGGTCCGCCTAAATATTCATGTAAATCACTACCGCAAATGCCGCACCATTTTACTTTCAGTTTCACTTTTCCTGGAGCAACTGTTGGTTCATCAATTTCCTCTAGTCGAATGTCCTTTTGATCGTGCCAGCGTAGTGCTTTCATTTGTAAGACTCCTTTTCTCATCAATTTAATTAACTTACTTAAATAATGATAACATAATTTTTTTAATTTTCTAAGTAGGATGCACTATTTTTTTGGCAGTCAATGGACGAAAGATGACAAAACATAGCAATAGACAGATAAGAAGCATACATAGACACCCGATGATGACGGAAATTCTGATCGATAGAATATGAGCGAGTCCGCCGAATATTCCTGTCATGGTCATCGTCAGAATGGCTTCAACCAAAGCATAAAAGCTGGCTACCCTCCCCATCACCTCTACGGGGATATTTGTTTGATAGAACGTCATAAAACCTGTATTCGCAAATGCTAAAAAGAAGGCTAATATAAAAAATCCACCGGCGGCTGCAACTAGACTGCTGGAAAATGCATAAATAAGATAGCCAAACGCCACAAACAAACTGCCGATTCCAAGCATCAGCGAAACTGACAGCCTTTCGACAATGACCGAATTAAGACTTGCCCCTGCGATAATACCCGCTCCAGCTATACTGACAAGAAGGCCATATTGTGTATCAGTCAGCATCAATACTTCTTTTGCAAAGGCTGTTTCAAGTGAGTCTATGGCCGTAGGAAGGACCGATATTGCGGCACTAAATAATAAATATACCGTCATGATCTGGCGTGACGTCAGACTAAAACGCAGAACAAGCTTTGCATCCTCTTTTAACATTGAAAGGGAAAACCGCTTTTGGGCAGCATCTGTTTTGACCAAATTCGGTAAACACATCGTTAACAAAGCAGATATCAACAGGCAGATCGCATTTACATAAATTGAAAGCACAGGAGTCCCGATGAGAAAGAGCAGACCTGCTGCTGCGGGCCCAAGTAAAAATCCACCGGATTGTAATAAAGAGCGAATGGCATTAAACCGTTTTCGGTTATCCGCCGGGATTAGTCCTGTCATATACACCATCGACGCTGGATGAAACATCGCTTGTGCCATCTGTATGAAAAACACCATGACATACAGGATGATCAGATGTCCTGAAAATAAGGCAAAAGGGATGCATGCAATGAGCAGAGCACGGGTAATATCTAAACTGATCATCACATTCCGCTGATTCAGCCTGTCAATCAAACTGCCGGACCAGCTATTGGTCAAAAGAGCAGCAGCCGGTCTTAGCAAATAAACTGCTGTTACAGCAAGTACAGAGCCCGTTTCTTGAAAAATAAGCAAATGGAGGGCAATCATATAAATCCATTCTCCTATGTTCGCAATCCCGATGGCTCCAAGTAAAATACTCATATCCCGCCAATGTTTTTTCATCATGATCCCCCCTATTTGTCATAAAAAAATCCCGCCCCCAAGACATGTCTGTCTTGAGGACGGGATTTACTCCGCGTTGCCACCTCAGTTCATTCATCTGTTGCCAGATGAACCTTAGCGGGTGATCATTCACCCTTCTCTGTAACGGGAGAAGTTCGCTGCACCACCATCCGAGGGAATCCGGTGCAGAGCTAAGAGGCTTGGTTCCATCATGCTTCCCAGCTCCTTCTCAGCTTGACGGAGTTCTCTGTGTGGGGCAGCTATGATGTACTCTTCTCTATTTGCGCTGTGTCTTTTTTTCATCACGATCTTCAGCTGAATTGTTACATATTGTACTGCGCCTCGATCAAAGCGTCAATATTTTTTTCATGTTAATCCGCATAAATCATTTTTCTAGTCATGCCGCCATCAACAACCAAATCTGTGCCGGTCACAAATTGATTGTCTTCATCAGTTAAATAAAAACAGGCTTTCACAATATCCTTTGGCGTACCCACTCGATTGGAAAGATGCTGCTGATGGTCAATTTCTCGAAGACTTTTCTCATCTTTCGTTTCAATCCATCCAGGGGAAATGCTATTCACCGTAATGTGATCCTGACTAAAAGAAACCGCCAAGGCATGAGTAAGCGCGGAAATCCCGCCTTTTGATGCAGCATATGCTTCCGTATGAGGCTCTGACATGGCCGCACGGGTAGAGGAAATGTTCACAATGGAACCGCCGTTTGGATTCTCTTTGATATAACGTGCTGCTTCTCTAGCGCATAAAAAAGCCCCTCTTACATTTGTATGCAGCACATGATCCCACTCATCGACCGTTAACTCATAAGGCGATACTGTGCACATGACGCCAGCATTGTTGATGAGAATATCAATCGTTTTGCAGTGCTCCGCAGCAAACGACATTAAGCGCTGAATATCCTTCTCCCGTTTCACATCCGTTTTAATGAAATAAACTTCATAGGACTCCTTTCTCAGCTGCTCCTCCAAACGCTTCCCCTTCTCTTCATCTATATCCGCAAGCACCACACGCGCCCCTTCTTTTGCATAACCGCAGGCGATCGCTTCACCAATACCATTGGCTGCGCCTGTGATGATGACGGTTTTTCCTTGAAAATGTAGCATATGATTGATTCCTTTCTATGACTGGTATGAATAATTTATTTTTATTCTTTCCTGAAAAGAGCAATCCAGTCATCCACCTCTATTGATTCTATCTGATCCTCTGTCATGTTCAATCTATAATATTGCTTTATTTTCTCGTTAGCATCTAACATGTATTTTGTAACGATCTCTTCTTCCTTTAAAGTTTTCGTTGTTCGCTTGACCCATTCTTGAAAAGGGTAACGTTTTTTTCGTTCCATTGATCTTACTTCTTTTATTCCCTCTTTATAAAACAATTCCCGCCATTGTTCTGTAGATAGACAGGACACATGACTTGGGTCTCTCAATCTTTCCAGCTCATTGATAAATAGTGCAAGCTCTTCATCATTTGGCGAAACATTATCAATAAAGAAAAACAGACCATTTGACTTTAATACACGAGATGCCTCTTTGGCAAACTGTTCAGGGTTCGGGAAATGGTGTGCTGCAATTCGGCATGTGACCATATCAAATGTGCCATCTAAAAAAGGAAGGTTTTCCGCATCCGCTACTACATAAAAAATTTGTGGATACGCTTTTAAATGAAGTGATGTATTAGAAAGCATCTCTTTTGTTAAATCCGTCGCAAACACTTGATTCACATATGGAGCCAGTGCTTTTGCGGTATGCCCGCCACCAGTTGCTATATCGAGTACGACCCAGCTTTCTTCTGGGGCTGCCCATTCAACAATTAGATCCAGGTCTGCTCCCTTTGCATGAGTTTGACTCGTCACATACTTTTCTGCATTTCTCCCAAATTGTTCTACCACTCTTTTTTTGGCCTGATCTGAATTCATCTGATCCTCCCCTTTGAAATAGATTGGATTTTCCACAATAAAGAGCCGTCCCATTTTATTGAGCGGCTCCTTTCATGTTAAAAATTTATCGAGGTAGCATTCCGTGCGGGTCAATCACAAATTTCTTCGCCACACCCGAATCAAAGTCACTATATCCTTTAGGGGCTTGATCAAGGTCGATGACGGTTGCATTGACGGCTTTGGCGATCTGTGCTCTTCCGCTTAAAATGGATTTCATTAGACTGCGATGATATTGCATAACAGGGGTTTGGCCTGTCACAAAGGTATGAGCCTTCGCCCAGCCAAGTCCAATTCGTACTTTCAGAGAACCGACTTTTGCATCGGCATCCACTGCTCCTGGATCTTCTGTGACGTAAAGCCCTGGAATTCCAAGTTTGCCGCCAACTTTGGTAATATCCATAATTGTATTTAAAACGGTTGCTGGTGCTTCTCCCTGATCTCCATGACCCGAAGCTTCAAAGCCGACACAATCGACGGCACAATCAACTTCTGGCTCTCCTAAAATATGTGTGATTTGCTCGCCGATTCGATCGTGTTTTCGTAAATTGATCGTCTCGCAGCCAAAGCTTCTTGCCTGCTCCAGTCTTTGCTCATTCAGGTCTCCAACTATCACAGCAGATGCGCCAAGCAGCTGAGCCGAATGTGCTGCTGCAAGACCTACTGGCCCAGCACCTGCAATATAAACGGTTGAACCAGGCTTTACCCCAGCCGTATAAGCACCATGAAAACCTGTCGGGAAAATATCGGAAAGCATCGTGAGATCAAGTATTTTTTCCATCGCTTGATCTTTGTCTGGAAATTTGAGCAGCTGAAAATCTGCATATGGAACCATGACGTACTCGGATTGGCCGCCAACCCATCCGCCCATATCTACATATCCATAGGCAGAGCCTGGACGGTCCGGGTTTACATTTAAGCACACATGGGTTTTTTGTTCTTTACACATGACGCAGCGTCCGCATGCAATATTAAACGGAACGGACACGAGGTCCCCTTTTTGAATAAACTCTACATCTCGTCCAACTTCAACGACTTCACCTGTAATTTCATGACCAAGGACAAGCCCCTCAGGTGCAGTCGTACGCCCTCTCACCATGTGCTGATCACTTCCGCAAATATTCGTCGTCACTACTTTTAAAATGACGCCATGCTCACATTTGCGTCCCACATTGGCTTTAGGTACACCCGGGCCGTCTTTTAAGACCAAATCAGGGTATCCAATATCCTCAACTGCTACTTTTCCTGCTCCTTTATAAACGACACCTTTGTTTCCCGACATGATTTCATTCCTCCCTTTTGTTTAAAAATGAAGTCTCTACAATTTTCTCTATTTCTTAAGCAATTTCCTTCTTCAAACAGCACATTATGTGAAAAAGAAGGAGGCACATGTCTATGTGAGAAAGAAAAATGTGTCTTCCAGTGAAATAAAAAAGAAAAAATTGAAAAAAAAGCTAAACTTTTGCAGAACGGTGTCGATATAAGAAATAAGCCAGACAGGTATCCTTAATCGACAAACAAATTCCTTATATATACTATCATTCCTTACACACCTGGCTGGCGCCTACATTACATACAAAAGGCTCTTCTGATGAAGAGCCTTTTTTTATTGCAGGCAAAGAGGCTCCTCTGACGAAGAGCCTCTTTTTTGAGTGCTTGTTCATTACCTGGGAAATATTTTCATCATTTTAAGGCTTTGATACAGATGTATGTATCATAGTGATAAACCGAGACCTCTCTAAAGTGATATGCTGAAAACAGGCGGCTGATCTCTTCTTCACTGTACGATGAAAAAGATGTTGACCGTTTTTGTTCGTTGATCAGCTCCTGCTTTTGGAAGGATAAAAATACTTCTCCATCCACTTGAAGTACGCGGTACACTTCCTTCATGACTTGTTCAATATCCTTCAAGTAATAGATCGTCTGCACCGTAAATAATTTATTGAATGATCTGTCTTCAAAAGGTAATTGCTCAGCCTTACCAAGCGTAATGACGGCTTTGTCCTGTTCCGCAAGCTTCTTATGTTTTCTTTTTGCATATTTAATCATATGACGAGAGGCATCCACTCCATATACTTTTCCGCGGTCAAGTTTTTCAGCTACCTTTGATAAGGTGATGCCTCTTCCAGTCCCAATTTCTAAAATTCGGTCATTTTCTTGTATATTTAAGAGTTGAATCGTCCATTCATTGATATTATGATGATTTTTTTCCATATAGCGGGCAACCCATTTTGAGAACAAGCCTTTTGGTTCCCTCATTTGTTTTCCAATCCAGCTTTGAATCAATGTTAACACCTGCTTTTCACCAGTAAATAAAACTATTTACAAATTTTCTTACTTTTCATATCGGCTCTCACCTAACAAAAATTAAGACCTAGTCCTAATTTATTTGTCTTTTATAAGACGCTCCTTTTCAGAAAATGTTTCGCAGAAAGTGAAAATTTTTTTAACCCGAATAGGCGTTTTCATTATTTGTGCTCAGATTGATTTCGTTTTCTGCATGAGCTGCATAATTTATAAATGTATCTTGATTAGATAAAGGTGGTGCTAGATTATGGGCTTTGGCGGTTATTCTGGAGGCTACTGCGGTGGCTACGGTGGCGGTTTTGCAGGCGGATTCGCATTGCTTGTTGTACTGTTCATTTTGTTGATCATCATTGGTGCAAGCTGGATTTGCTAACGTAAAAGGAGCAGGAAACGTCATGGTTTCCTGCTCCTTTTCTTTAATACCAATAAGTCCGGTACTGATACATATAACGTCTGAGCATTTCCTCTTGCTCTCTTTGCATGCGGTATGGATTGCCGTATCCGTGCTTTAAGGAATGCGGAATAGATGCATACCCGTGCCCCACAGACGGAAATCTCATATATGGTGACATCGACATTCATTGATCACCTCACAATCACCTTTTACGGTATCATATGTGCAGGTGATCAATGTGGAGCGTGTCTAAACCTGGTCCTTCTCCATCGTATAACAATCAAGCATGGCAAGCATCATAAACATGTCAATCTCCTCCTTTTCACATTTTTCATTTCCTGTTTTAGTTCATATACTTTAGTTGTTTCTGTTTCATTTCTTCATAAATTGTTTCGACTTCTTGTTCGTAAAGAACGGTCTCAATGTCCTTGTATTTCCGCTTAATCGTCAAAGTAATAAAAAATAAATGGATTGTCATATACGCTCACCTCCCTTCAGTTCGCAGCACGCGAAATAGCCCGCAGATCTTCTTTATCAGTTGACCTGCGGGCACACAAAAATGCAGATCAAAAGACAGTGTCTTCCAACCTGCAATGGATGATACGTGTGAAATCCTCGTTTACTTAAACAGTTTTGAAGCGTGCACCGTATAAGGCAAAGGAAGGACACGAACTCTTCCACAGGCTGATGACATGATGAAATTGTTGGTTGAATTGATCACAAGTAGATACGAATAACATATTCTTCAGCCTCCTTTACGTTTTTTTTAATTACTTTGTAAGTATATCCAGCAAGCACCATTTTGTAAACCTGTTTTTAGTCATATAGATGAATTTTGTGTTTTTGACTAAATTTCTACAGTTATTCTTGTCCGATTATCCAATACAATAAAAAAAGCCTCCTCAGGCAAATGAGGAGGCTTTCGAATTAATCTTCATCTAATTCTTGCAGTTTCTTTTGAAAGAAAATCGCGCGTTTAACACAAACAAAAGCTGCTAATAAGAAAACACAATCTATTCCCATCATCAGCATTTTTGGAGATGCTTCGATGTGCTGGTTCGGTAAGATCGTACCAATATATATAAAGGTGCTGACAGCAAGCAAAATAAAAGCGTACTGCTTGTAATCTGTCACTAAATCACTCCACTTTTTCTTCACTTGTTTCACCTTCCAGTTATCAATGTCTATTCATAGCTTAACATAGTGAGAGAAAGCGAGGAGCATGTAAATCTATCCATTCGCCAGTGCGCTTAGTCCTTGCTTGATATCATGGAGTAAATCATCCACATCTTCAATTCCGACGGAAATTCGAATTAAACCATCTGTGATGCCAAGCTCATCCCGGCGGTCTTTTGGAATGGACGCATGGGTCATCCGGGCTGGGACAGAAATTAAACTTTCTACCGCTCCAAGGCTTTCTGCGATTGTAAACAGCTTAAGCTGGCTTAAAAATACATCGACATGTTCTTCTTTTCCAATATCAAAAGAGATCATGCCGCCGAAGCCGGATGCTTGTGTTTTCGCAAGTTCATGTCCAGGGTGAGTATCGAGACCTGGATAATAAACACGTGTGACGGCTGCATGTTGCTTTAAAAACTCAGCGATTTTCTGTGCATTTTGTTGATGTGCTTCCATTCTTAGTCCAAGCGTTTTCATCCCTCTCATGAGAAGCCATGAATCCTGCGGTCCAAGAATTCCGCCTGTCGAGTTTTGAACAAAGTGCAGTTCTTCTCCAAGCTCTTTTGTCGCTGTGACGACAAGCCCGC
Source organism: Bacillus sp. FSL L8-0654 (assembly GCF_038629965.1). NCBI lineage: Bacteria > Bacillati > Bacillota > Bacilli > Caryophanales > Bacillaceae > Bacillus > Bacillus sp. FSL L8-0654. The sequence continues at coordinate 2,406,331 of NZ_CP152026.1, forward strand.
CTACAACATCACTATGGCCGCCTAAATATTTAGTCGCACTGTGCAAGACAATGTCTGCGCCATATTCAATCGGCTTTTGGAAATACGGTGTGAAAAATGTATTGTCGACAATCAGCAAGATGTTGGCTTCTTTTGTCAATTCGCTGATGGCTTTTAGATCCGTCATTTTGAGTAAAGGATTGGTTGGCGATTCAATGTAAACGGCTTTTGTTTCAGGTAAAATGGCTTTTTTCACTGCTTCAGGATCACTTGTGTCAACAAAGGTTGCAGTAATGCCAATACGGTTTAGCACCTTTGTGATGACGCGGTAGGTTCCGCCGTACACGTCATCTGTCAGCACAATATGATCTCCGCTGTTAAACAGCATCATCACAGCCGTAATGGCTGCCATCCCTGAACCAAATGCGTAGCCGCTTGCTCCTCCTTCAAGATCACGAATGACTGTTTCCAGGGCAGTTCTTGTTGGATTTGCTGTTCTGGAGTATTCATACCCCGTATGTTCGCCTGCTTTCGGCTGCTTATAAGTACTTACTTGGTAAATCGGCACAGACACGGCGCCTGTTCTTTCATCACCCGTTGTTCCGCTGTGAATCATCATTGTTTTTGGTTTCATGCTATTTTCCTCCCTCATAAATTCCTTTACTTAAATATCGCTCACTGCTGTCAGGAAAAATGGTGACAATGACTGTCCCAGGTGCTGCTTTCTTTGCTTCCTCTAAAGCGGCATATAAAGCGGAACCAGAAGAGCTGCCGATGAGAACACCTTCTTTTTCAGCTGCTTCTTTCACCATTCGAAACGCATCATCATCACTGACAGTGTAAATCTCATCAAATAAAGCCTGCTCCATATAATCTGGGATAAATTCAAGGCCAATTCCTTCCGTTCTATGCGGACCCGGGTCCCCTCCATTTAAAATTGATCCTTCAGGCTCCACAACCACTGTTTTTAACGCCTGATTCTGCTCTTTTAAATAGGCGGCACAACCTTGAAAAGTTCCGCCAGATCCTGCTCCCGCCACGAATACATCGATCTTCCCTTTTAAGTCGGACCATAATTCGGGACCGAGCGTTTTGTAGTAAGTCAATGGATTTACTTGGTTTTTAAATTGTAAAACACAATAGGCATTGTCAAGGCTTGCCTCTAATTCAAGGGCTCGATCAATCGCACCCTTCATGCCTTCTTTTCTCGGCGTATGAATAATCTCTGCACCGAGCGCCTTCATCAGTTGTTGTTTTTCTTGACTAAAATGTTCTGGTACACAAAAAATGGTCTGCAATTGCTGCTTTCTTGCACTTAGGGCAAGCCCAATTCCTGTGTTTCCAGCAGTTGCTTCAATAATAGTTCCGCCTGGACGCAGTTTGCCAGATGCTAATGCTTCTCTGATGAGCATGTCACCTAAACGATCCTTAATACTTCCACCTGGATTCATCATCTCAAGCTTTGCATACACCTCAACGCCTTCTGGGACGCCAATCCCTGACAGCTTTAAAAGCGGTGTGCGGCCAATTAATTCAGTAATATCCTTTATGACAGCCATATGATTCCCTTCCTTTGTATGGAAAAGAAGGGGGGAACCCCTTCTTTTATTGTGTTTGCTTTATCATACGCAAGACAAGGTCGGTTGAGTGAATCGCTGCTTGCTCAAGGAATTGATCAAAGGAGATATTGGATTCTTTCCCTGCAATATCTGATAGCGCTCGAACGACAACAAATGGCGTACCAAAGAGCTGGCAGACTTGTGCAACGGCTGCGGCTTCCATTTCCACCGCATATAGCTCTGGAAACTTCTCTCTCACAAACGCTACACGATCCGGATCATTCATAAACGAATCTCCTGTTGCAATCGTTCCTTTTGCCACTTGAATATGATCAATTTCTAAAGCAGATTCTTCTGCCAGCTTCACAAGCTTTTCATCTGCAATGAAAGCAGCTGGAAGTCCCGGCACTTGTCCATATTCGTAATCAAAGATGGTCACATCTACATCATGATGTCTCACATCAGTAGAGATGACAATATCACCTACATTTAATGAGTGATGGAAACCGCCAGCAGATCCTGTATTGATCACATAATCTGGCTGAAAGCGGTCAAGCAGTAATGTTGTGCTGACCGCTGCATTTACTTTTCCAATTCCTGATTTTAATAAAATCACTTCTTTATCTTCATAAACACCTGTTGTAAATTCACACCCAGCGATGTTTTCTTGTGTAGCATTTTTTAGTTGATCTCTTAAAATCGTCACTTCTTCTTCCATTGCACCTATAACTGCGATTTTCAAATCAAAAACATCCTTTCATTCCCTTTTCTTCGCTTCTACGATCCAAACAAAATCATTCATTTGATGAAAGGACGTGCTAAAACCTTCTTCTTCAAAGATTTGCTTTAGCACATCAATGGATGGATAATATTCCGTTTCTAAATCCTCTGCAAGCTGATCGAACCCTGCGTCTCTCGCTTTGTCGATCTGAGCTTGATGTGCTGCTTGATTTTGAAACATTGTATCAGCAAAAACTATTTTACCATCTGAGTGAAGGATGTTGCTATAGGTGTGAATGGCTTGTTTTTTTTCATCATCCGTTAAATGGTGGAATGCATATGAGCTGACGATCGTATCTGGCTCAAAAGGCGGCGCTGGAAATGATAAAAAATCCCCATCATGAAATAGATCTGGCAGTCCTTTTTGAAGAGCCGCTTTCTTCATGGCATCTGATGGTTCAACACCAAACACGTTTTTATCAGCTGCAAGGAGCAGCGCTGTTAGATTCCCCGTACCGCTTCCAAACTCAAGAACATCTTGGCCTGAACGGCGGGCAATTTCTTTTAAAATAGCCGGATACCGGCGAAACACTTCTCTATACTGCTCGTCATGACCACTTACCGTGTCGTCATAAGAGTCGGCCCAATGATCAAATAAAGAAAGAAATTCGCGTCCCATTTTCTTTCCCTCCACTTTATCTATTTATTCCTATGCGTATAGTATGTTTTATTCCGTCGAACAGTTCCTATCCTACCACAACTTCTGTTTCTTTCCTACTAAAAAATACTGGGAGAGACAGAAAAACATTTGCCCTTCTGAAGGAGAGAGATTAAGATGAATGAAGAGTATAGAGAGGTGAATCAAATGGATTTTCAGCTGGATTTTTTAAAGGATAAAATAGAATTTTTTGAAGCAACATCTTTAAAAGAACTTGAACAAAAGATCCAAAAACAAATTGAACATAATCAGGCGATTCTGCTGACCGTTCATTCTGTCAGTCATCAAACGACTGTGATCGATGAGCGGATTTTGTATACAGCAGTTGTTCATTTTAAAGCGAATGTCTAAACAAAAAAGATAGCATATCTGCTATCTCAGCGTGTAGACAAACCCTCGCATTCGTTGTCAGTTCTGCGTGCCGGTGCTCACGAATGTCAAATTCGCTCCGCTCCAGTACTCGTCCTTCCTAGACTGCAAAGGTTTTCTATCACGCTGAAAAGAAGACAAAGGGCTAAAATAAACATCATTTTAGCCCTTTGTCAACAATCTGCTATCTTTTTTCGTGTTTATCTTAATTTTTCAACCTTCACAGGTTTCCAGCCTTTTTCATCTACCCACGTAATTTCCACGCGGTAGCGTTCACCTGTTGTTTTATCACGGATGGTTCCTTTTGCATCTTGAGGACCTCCGTTATTTCCTAACCAAAGAACAGTCATTTGATCTTCTGAAATTCCTGTCGCATAGGACATAGCTTTGATCATTTCTTTCCAGTCTTTTGAGCTGGAATCATAGGTTGCTGTATGTGAACCGGATTGCTCTGTTCCTACAGGCTCCCAGTCATCGTTTTCGTATGTTTTGTCTACGTCACTTGTTTTGCCGCCATCTGTTTCTTTGGCGTCTTTTAACGCATCTTTATTAGGCTTTTCTTCATCATCTGTCTTCTTCGTTTCGTCGTCTTGATCAGATGAATCATCTTTTTTTGCATCTGAATCATTGGATGTGTCTTTCTTTGGATCTTTCACATCTTCTTGTGAGTTTTGTTTATTTTCACTTGTTGCAGGTGCCGTTTTTGATGGCGCATCCGCTACATCTGGATCTTTCGGCTTATTAAAAATTAACAAACTCGATGCGACAACCAAAATAAGCACCACAACGATACCAATTAATATGTTAAGCACCATATTTGCCTTTCTGCGCTTATCACGATGTTCAAATCGAGAATTTCTACTCAAAATCTCTGCACTCCTTTGCCTCTGTTCCCTAAGTCGTTACTATTCTAACATGTCATGAAGGGATGTTCTATGTCTGTTTCTTTTCAATTTCATTGACCTTTTTTACAATATCATAAAACGCATCATTTGTCTTAGCCCGGCCACTTGTCTCATCAAGGTGAACAACGACAAGGGCGTATTTTGGTTTTTCTACCGGAAAGTATCCAGCAAACCACTTATGATAAAGCGGATTCCCCTTTTTGTCTTGACTGCCGGTTTGGGCAGTACCTGATTTTCCCGCTACATCGTATGGCAAATCTTGAAACCTTCTTCCGGTTCCCTTGTCAGAGGTCACCACCTGCCTTAAGAATTTTTGCAGCTTTTGAGCTGTATAGCGGTCAATGCTGCCCCCTTCAGGCCGTTTGTTTTGAAAGGACAGCATCGTTGTTCCGTTTTGATACAGCACTTTTTCTGCGATTTTCACTTCTTTTCGTTCTCCTCCTCTTGCAATCGCAGCCATCATATTCGCGATTTGCAGAGGTGTCGTTTTCACATTTTTTTGTCCTATTGCGGTTTGTGCAATGGCTTTTTTGACATGCTTGTCTCTTTTATCTCCCCACACACTGCCTGTTTCTTCACGATCAAACTGTTTGAAGTGCTGCTTATGATAGACATCCCCTTCCCAGCCAGTTCGATCTATGAGTCCAAGCTTTGCAGCCGTCTTTTCGATGATTTGATCATCTGTTTGAATGAGCTTTTCAGCAAGTGCCGCAAAGGTATAATTGCAGCTCTGCGAGAAACTGTCCGTCAGATTCAGCACTTCCTGTTTTCCTTCAGGCTCTCCATATAAATTCTTTCGACAGTCATACATGGTTTGTGGCTGGTCAAGGTTTTTTTCGATTGCTGCGGCAAGCACTGCCGTTTTAAAGACAGAGCCTGGAGCAATCGCTGTCAGCATGTAATTTCTTGCCTCATGCCGATTTTTGCTTGTGACATTTGGGGTACTTGCCATTGCCAGTACACTGCTGCTTTCAATGTCGAGCAGAACGGCACCGCCTTTTTCAACGCCTTGGTCTTTGAGCACCTTCTCCATTTCAGCCTGCATGTCTTCATCTATCGTTGTCTGTACCTGAAGTGGATAAAAGGAATGAGCTTCTGCTGTATATTTGACGTCCATACCGAACAAAGGGTTTCCCCTTCCGTCCACATGATATAACAATTTTGTGTCTTGCTCGGGTAATAGAAATTCGTCAAAGGTGCTTTCCAGCCCAAATGTGCCGATTTCAGTACGTATGGAAAGCTCTTTTTTGTCAGGATAACGCTTTCTGAGTAGTTCTGGATTTTCGCTTGTGAAACCTAATGTGTGGAGGGCAAGTCTTTTTTTGTCCTTCTCTTTCATATATACGCCGTACACACCTGAATATTTCATATCATTGATGTCTTTCAGTTTTTTTTTCGTGATGTCATCTTTTAAAATGAGAGGTTTTTTCGTTTCTGTTAACTGTTTTTTGAGTTCATCCTCTTCCATCTCAAGAATAGAGGCGGTTTGCTGCAAGCGTGGAAGATCATATTGCAGGAAAGGAAATAAGATAACCGCAGGCTGTTCTTTTGTAAGAAGTGCTTGGCCGTTTCGATCTAAAAACTCACCGCGCCCGTCTGAAATAACGACTTCTTCTGTTCGCTGTTTGACACTTTCTTGTATTAAATTGATATCAAGCTTTGAAAACGATTCTGTGAAGAACAGCTGAATTTCTGCCAGTCTCATCAGAAGACCGAGCAATAGTATAAAAATAATCGCACCTGTCCATTGAATTCTTCTTTTTTTGCGCATAAAAACACCTCGTCCCTATTGTGGACGAGGTGTTTACCTGATAAACGTGATTATGAAATTTTTACAATTTGGACGAACATTTCTCCGCCAGGTGTTTGAACGGTTACTTTGTCGTCTACTTGTTTACCTAAAAGGCTTTTTGCAATAGGTGAATCGTTTGAAATCTTGCCTTCGAACGGATCAGCTTCTGCACTTCCAACAATTGTGTAAGACTCTTCTTCCCCGTCTGGTAATTCAACGAATGTCACCGTTTTACCAAGTGAAACCACATTTGAGTTTCCTTCATCTTCGATAATTTTAGCATTACGAATCATATTATCAAGCGTTGTAATACGGCCTTCTACAAACGCCTGCTCTTCTTTAGCAGAATCATATTCCGAGTTTTCAGAGAGGTCTCCAAAACTTCTAGCGATTTTAATACGCTCTACAACCTCTTTACGTTTAACCGTTTTCAAATATTCAAGCTCTTCTTCTAATTTACGTTTTCCTTCTTCTGTCATTGGAAATACTTTCTCTTGTGCCATGAATCATTCACTCCTTCTATTAATCCTCATCATACAAACTTTCTGCACGTGAGTGACGACTGAAATATACAAGAATGAGGACATGTTCAGGCCCTCATTCCTTCTGTACCATATTCGTAAAAGTCCATCTTACATGGCGTCCCTTTTAGATGCAACTATTATGCCTTTAATTAGACAGGACCACTCGCAGCGGTCTAAAATCGCACAAACTGTGGAAAGGCACAGGAAGCTCCTGTACCTCGTTCGGCCATTTCGATCATATGTAGAAGAATAGCTTATCCATTCTCCATCTTCCAATACATAATATGGTCAGTGTACGATATGTCTATGCTATATTATTACAAAATTGCATTTTGATCAAGAATTGTTTGAAAATTTGTGATGATTTGTTTGTCGTTTTTTTAATATACTTTTTCAACTTCATTCTTTCGCTATGTGGTAGTGATTTCTCCATCTCTTCTTTTCTTCATTGTTTTCTTATCATATCAAACCCTTAAGTTTTTCCCGAGAATGCTGCTTTAATAAATGTTCACACACAATTAACAAATATTAACAAGGGAATATTTGGTTTTTGTTGGATTTTATCAATGCAAGACCAAATACATGCTAGGGAGTGTTTTAAATGAACATGAAGAAAACAATTGTTTCTGTTCTATCCATCTCTACCTTATCTTTTTCACTAATGGGCATGGCTTCAGCCAAAGAAACAGCGGATTTCACAGTCAATAGCTGCTCCTCGGGATTTAAAACATTAGATGTAAATTTCGATTCAAAATTACGATTTACCTATGAGAGTTGGTGAGCAATGCTCAGTCTATAATGCTGCAGCAACACGTTATTGGACCGATAACCAGAGTGTTGCTTCTGTAAGCTCTAGTGGGCTAGTGACCGCTCATTCACGTGGCGATGCCACTATCACTCTTTATAAAGGAACGTCTGTCTTAGGACAAGTTTTTGTGAGAGTTTGGTAAGATGATGCTGAAAAGACCTTTACACTGTAAAGGTCTTTTTCTTCTCCACCATTTACTCTGCTCGGTTTTGAAGAATCGTTTGAATTTTTGTCACCATTAAGTCGATCGCCACATGGTTTTGGCCGCCTTCTGGGATGATGATATCGGCGTATCGTTTCGTCGGTTCAATGAATTGATTATGCATCGGTCTGACAACAGATACATATTGTTCAATGACAGAATCGATCGACCGGCCTCTTTCCTTCGTATCGCGTAAAATGCGGCGGATGATGCGAAGGTCTGCATCTGTATCAACATACAGTTTAATATCCATTAAGTCTCTCAAACGTTCGTCTTCGAGCGCAAAGATACCTTCAACGATAATGACATCCTTCGGCTCAACATGAACCGTCTCTTCTGAACGTGTGTTTAGTTTAAAATCGTATATTGGTTTTTCAATGGATTCGTATCTTAGGAGCTGTTCCAAATGCTCAAACATCAGGTCATTGTCGAATGCAAGCGGATGATCATAGTTCGTGAGCAGGCGCTCTTCAAATGGCATATGACTTTGATTTTTGTAATATAAGTCTTGCTGAAGCATGAGGATGGAATGTCCTTTAAATTTTTCATAGATTGAATTGGTGACGCTCGTTTTACCTGAACCTGAGCCGCCAGCAATACCAATGACAACTGGTTTACTCCTCATGTGGCTGTTATTTCCCCTTTCTCATCATGTTGCTAGGGTATACTTTTTGATCAAGCTTGAATTTGACGATTTGCAGCGGATGACGAGCAGCATCTAGTTCATTTCCTTTATCATCCCAAATTGTTTCAATTTTGCATGTGAAATTCTCAATTTCTGGTCCGAAGAATTCGACTTCGTCGCCTTGCTTAAAGAAGTTACGCTGCTGCAATGTCACGATTTGTTCTTTTTCATCATAATGAAGAACAAGACCTGCGAAATCAAATGTCGTTTTCTTTCCATGAATGCCAAACATTTGTTCATCCGTTCCTGGTACGCCTTCGAAAAAGGCTGGTGCTGTGTCACGGTTTGCGCATTTATCTAATTCATCTAACCATTCCTGCTGAATGACAAAATTGTCTGGGTCAGCACAATACGCATCAATGACTTTGCGGTATACACTTACAACAGTGGCAACATAATGAATGGATTTCATCCGTCCTTCGATTTTTAAGCTGTCAATTCCCATTTCGATCATTTGAGGAATGGATTCAACAAGCTTCAAATCTTTTGGACTCATTGCAAATGGCGCATCTTCCTCACCAAATAAAGGCGCTTCCTCAGAACCTTCTAGTTTATAAAGATCATAATCCCAGCGGCAGGACTGGCAGCAGCCTCCGCGGTTAGAATCTCTTGCCGTCATATGGTTACTGAGCACGCAGCGGCCAGAGTATGCGATACACATCGCACCGTGAATGAATGTTTCGATTTCAATATCGACCTTTTCTTTCATTTCTCTAATTTCTAGCGCACTAGTTTCACGTGCGAGCACCACACGCTCAAGCCCTTCTTCCTTCCAAAACTGAACAGCTTTCCAATTTGAAAGAGATTGCTGTGTGCTTAAATGGACTTCAAGCTTCGGTGCAACACGTTTACATGTTTCAATGATCAGTGGATCAGCTACAATAATGCCTGCTACTCCAGCGCCTTCGATCCCTTGAAGGTATTCCTCCAGCCCGTCCATATTTTCATTGTGAGCGAAGATATTTGTTGTCACATAAATGCGTGCACCATATTTGTTTGCAAATGCGACACCTTCTGCCATTTCTTCAATTGAAAAGTTATCTGCATTTGAGCGAAGTCCAAATTCTTTCCCGCCAATAAAAACAGCGTCAGCTCCGTAATGTACAGCAATTTTCAGCTTTTCCAAGTTTCCTGCGGGTGCAAGCAGTTCTGGTTTTTTTGTAATGACACGTTTCCCATCAATCATTTCAGAAATACCATCTTTCAATAATGCCATTTCCTCTGCCTCCTCTTATCTTAATAAACCGTTTCTTTAAAGAAGAACCCTGTATCAATCGAACGATTCACTGGCTGAATCTCTTCAATCCGCTTCACCCAGTCTTCTTTCTGATCTTCATACGCGTCTTTGTCAGTCGTTAGTAAATCAATTGCTTTTCTATAAAGTGATGTCACCTCTGTCATATAAGAAAGTGACTTTAAAATTCCGTCAATTTTAAATGAGTCAATGCCTGCGTCAACAAACTCTTCTAATTCGTCAATCATACACACATCATTTGGACTCATAATATGTGTCCCGTTTGCATCCTCGAAAATAGGGTATTTGTTTTGACGCTCTTGGTCATGCAGGAATAGCCCTTCCTCCATATTTCTGCCTACGACGTCCATTTGTTTGCCCTGGTATTCAAAGTAGTTGCCGATGAGCGTACGTTTTGATTGAAACATACATGTCATGCCATGAACTTGAATTTCAATCTCCACCTCAGCATTTTCTTTGATGTCGATCACACTGTCCATGTTCAGCTCTTTAGCAAGAACAGCACGCGATGCGCCTTTTCTGCCCCAATAGTTACAAGTGTAATAGTTGGTTCCAGTCGTTTCTGTACTCCAGTGAAGATTCAGGTTCACTCCTGTTTCCTTTGCGGCCATGATCACGGCTGGGTCTCCAAAAACGACGCCGTCCACGCTTAATGAATCGAGAAAGGTTAAATAATCTCCAAGCAGCTGCACGCGGTCATTATGAAAAATCGCATTCATCGCCACATACACTTTTTTGTGATGGGCATGTGCAAGCTCTACCGTTTGTTTCACATCTTCTCTTGAAAACTCACCTGCAAGACGAATACCGTATGTTTGTTCGCCTATTAAGAATGCATCAGCTCCTGCCTCAATTAATGGCAGTACGTCTGACACGCTGCTTGGCGTCACAAGCAATTCTGGTTTCTTCATGATTGGTCACCTCTTTTTGTACTAATGGCGATCCCGTCTCCAACTGGAATAATGCACGTTTGGAAATCAGGGTTTGACATGAGCCATTGATTGTATCGATCAATTTTTCCAATTAATTGTTTTTTTCGTTTATCTTCAATTTCTTCTTCATAATTCGTTGCCACTAAGCCTTTAAATAAGACATTGTCTGTAATAATCATTCCGTCATGAGCGAGCATCGGTTCAAACAATTCAAAAAAACGCTTGTACTGCCCTTTTGCGGCATCAATAAAGATCACATCATAGGGCGCCATCGTTTGAACCGTTTTAGCCGATTCCATCGCATCACCAAAAAACACGTGTATTCTTTCTTTTAACTTTAATTCCTCAATATTCCGTGTTGCTTCTTCATAGCGCTTTGCATTGCGCTCAATCGTATAAATCTCAGCATCTGGCAGAGCTGTTGCCATTCGAATGGCGGAATAGCCAATCGCTGTCCCAACCTCAAGAATTTTTTTCGGCTTTTTCATCGAAAGCAGCTGCAGTAAAAGCTCAATGCTCACCTTTTCCATAATTGGCACATGATGCTCTTTGGCATAGATCTCTAATTGAGCGATTGCATCAGGACTTGGGTGAATTAAATGTTCAATATAATCATTTATTCGATCATCTTCGATAGTCATTATCTGTCTAGCTCCTTCATGACCTGAAAAAGAAGAGTCCTGCCTATTGCAGCTCTCTTTCTCGTCAATCTTTCGTTCATCTAAGTAAAAACAACCCGATATATTTTACCACAAAGAAGTGGCAATTGCGAACCTATAAAATGGAGATTCCAACGAAAAAAACTGCAGGCAATCTCGTATTGTCTACAGTCTTTTTCGATTCACTTGTACATTAATTGCTGCCTGTGATGTATTTCGCTTTTGCTTTATTATGCTCATTTAACGTTTTCGTAAATACGACCTCTCCATTTTTCTTCGCAAGGAAGTAAACGTAATCCGTTTTCTCTGGATGCAAAGCGGCTTTCCAAGAGGATTCACCAGCATTTGCAATAGGTCCAGGCGGCAGCCCTTTGTTGTTATACGTGTTATATGGAGATTTCACTTTTAGGTCTTTGTAATAAACGCGGGATTTATGCTCTCCTAGTGCATAAAGAACGGTTGGATCAGTTTGAAGCGGCATGTCCTTTTTCAACCGGTTATAGAATACACTTGAGATTTTTGCCCGATCTGTCTTTTCTGTTGCTTCCATTTCAATCAGTGATGCCATCGTTAACACATCATGTATGGACATGTTTCTCTTTTTCATGTCTTTTTCATACGTTTTCACGTATTGATCTGTTTGTTTAATCATCGTTTCAATGATCGTTTCGAGCGATTCATCCTCACGATAGAATGGGTACGTAGCAGGGAATAAATAACCCTCCAACGGATGTTTCACCTGTTTTCCATTCACCTGTGATGTCACGGTTTTCGGATATTTTTTCATTAGTGTTTGAATAAAATCAGGATCATCCAGCTTCGCTTCAACTTCCTTCGCTGAAAAATTCGTCTGATTTGCAATAATGGCTGCAATATCAGACAGCTGTCTTCCCTCTGGAATCACAAGCTGAAAGGCGTAATCTGTCCCGCCAGATGTCAGCTTTTTGATCAGCGTGTCTGCGTCCATTGTTTGTTTTAAATGAAAATATCCCGCTTTAAAGCCGGACGCCTTTTTGTATTTTGCATAATAAGTAAAAATCGCGTCATTCGAAATGAGCCCATTTTTTTTTAAAATGCCCGCAATTTCGCGGACAGATGTCCCATTTGGAATATGAATATTAATGGTTTGTTTACTTTTTTGATCGACCGGTCCGAGTGCTGATTTAACATATAAAAAGCCTGATAATGCTGCAATGATGATGACAGCAAGGACAGATAACAGGACGATCCCCATTTTTCTTTTGAAGAATGGTCGTTTCTTTTGTTCTGAAAACATGCATGGCCCTCCTCACATCTAGCTTTTATAGTACATGATTCGACGGAGTTCGGCAATTCCTTGCTTATGCATGTCATGACAGAACTTGACATAACACGGCTAAACCAATGCCGCCACCGCTTCCAATAGCAGCCATGACATAGCTTCCATTCGGTAAGGCGCGCCCTTCATAAAATAATCTCACCATCATAGCAGCTCCTGACGCGCTGTAAGGATGCCCAAGGCAAAGTGCACCGCCTCTTCTATTGATTCGGTCATATGGTATCCCCAGCGTCCGGGCAATAAGTGCAGCTTTCAGCGCAAACGCTTCATTGATTTCAAATAGCGCCACTTCCTCTGCCTTGATGTTCTCTTGATGTAAAAGCTTCTTGATCGCATCAATTGGTGAAGCAGCTGGAAAATGAGGATGTATCGCTGTCACAGCACTTCCGGCATACCGTAGCATCACCTTATATCCACTTGCTTCCGCTAGCGATCTTTCCATCACAGCGACGGCGGCTGCTCCGTCTGCTTCCTTACAGCTATTGGCGGCGGTCACAGTTCCTTTTCCCGGTAAAAATACAGGCTTTGCCCGCTTGATCAGCTTTGTCATCGGTCTTATTTTAGCAGCCGCTTCATCTATGTTCATCCCGTCTATCGAAACGATTTCTTCTGAATATGTACCATGTTTGAATGCCGCTAAACTTCTTTCCCAGCTTAAAAGGGCATAGTCATCTTGTTCTTTTCTTGTGACAGAAAATGTTGACGCGGTCAGCTCAGCTGCTTCTCCCATATGCGGATCTCCTATCCACTCCGGTGAAAAGCGGGCTCTTTCTTTCATTGGTGATCTGGAAATGCTCTCAGTCCCGCCAGCGATATACATCGTGCCCTCCCCCGATTGAATCATGACGCAAGCTGTTCGGATCGCTTCAAGACCCGAGGCACACTGCCGGTCAATTGTCATACCGGGAACGTGTAAAGGAAGACCTGCTTCTAATGAGGACAGACGGGCCATATTTCCACCGCCTCCGACGACATTGCCTAATATGACGTCATCCGGTGTCCTCATCTGAGACAAATGCCGAATAAGGGGTGCGGCTAATTGCTCTGGGCGATAATTTTTCAGCATCCCATTTTTGTCACCGAAGGGTGTTCGTTTTGCTTCTACGATCACTGCTTGCATGACAATTGCTCCTCCACCCACTTTTTCATGCTCGCGCGGGCTATTTTTCCGCCGGATGTTTCAATCATTTGATCAATCACAAGCCATTTTTTTGGTACCTTGTAGGCCGCCAGCTTTTCTTTAACAGCTTGTCGAACCGCCTTTATTTGCGGCACTTGCTCCAGTATGGCAACAGGGATTTCACCCCAATATGGGTCAGGAACGCCAACCACAATCGACCGTTTTACCTCTGGCTGATCATTTAGCACACGCTCAATTTCCTCTGGGAAAATATTCAGTCCTCCATAGACAATCATGCCATTCTCACGACCGCTCATATACAGATAACCGTCTTCATCCAGCCATCCCATATCGTAAACTGTCAGCCACTCCTCCGGCGGTTTCTGCTCATGCAAGTATCCTGAAAACGTCATTGGGCTCTTTACATAAATTCTCCCTGTTTCATTTGGCTGACAGACAGATTGATCGGGCCGCCTTACTTCTACTTGAATGGAGGAGAAAGGCCGTCCAACAGAAGAAGGTTTTTGCATAAAGTCATTTGAAGACAAATAAGAGACAAAACTTAACTCTGATGTGCCATAAAAATCAAAAAAAGTGACATGTGGATAGTTGGTCACGAGCTGTTCTTTTGAAGAGATGCTCCAATCTGCTCCCGATGACATAACAAGAAGCGGATTGTCTTCTCTAAAAGCTTCGATTTGCAGTAACGTTTCTGTCATTGTTGGGACAGTATACATCACGGTGATATCACCTGTCTCTAAGGCTTTCTTCGCTTTTACTGGCACAAATTTTTCTAAAAGCGTCACTGTGCCGCCAAAATATAATGTACTGATGGCACCATATAAAAAGTGAGAGGATAAGAGTGTACCTAATATAAGAGCATGATCTTGATGAGTGATTCCAAATGAAGCAGTGGTCATTCGAAAGCTCTCGATCCAAGACTGCTGACGCCTAATAAAGGCTTTCGGTGAGCCCGTTGATCCTGACGTAAACCCCATATAAAAGACAGGATCCTTCTCGGTATCGCAGCTGTTATATGGACTGTCTGTGAGAAGGCTCATTCTTTCCTTCCATTCAGATAAAGAAAGAAGCGGCATGTCCACGCTTCCCTGTTCAAATCTCTTTATCAATCGATCCTCTATAATGGCGAGATCCGCCTCACTTAACAGGAGCTTTTCGACACATTCTTCATGACTCCATCTCGGATCAAGCGGAACGGCTGTCCATCCTGCATAAGCAGCGCCCGCAAATATTTGCAAAAAAGAAGCACCATTTGATAATAAAAAAGCGATTCTTTTTTGCTGATGAGCCGTTCCTTGTAACCACTGTGCTGATCTCTGCACACGTTCATACCAATCTTGATATGTAATGCTTTCTTGCTCATCTATGATGGCAATCTGATCTGGTTTCATTTCTGCATGTACTGCATAGCTTTCCGTTATTCTGTTCAAACTGCACGCCTCCCTTTATGCAGATCCCTTTTTCGATATGACATGGCCTGTATGATTTTGACCGTAAAGACAGCACACATTCCCGCTTTGATGAGATCACCTGGAAGATAAATCAAACTAAGGAAAGCCGCCTGCGACACCTTAATATGCATCATCATGGCTTGAAAGGGGATGCCGCACATATACAAAATCACAATACTGCAAACCGCATAGATCACAAAAAGACGCAGTGCAGTTACTTTTTTCAGCCGGTTCACCCATAAGCTGATCATGAAGGCAGCAACAGGATAAGCAAGAAGAAAACCACCGCTTGGACCAAAGAAGACCCCTATCCCGCCTCTCCCGCCTGACAAAAGAGGTGCGCCTGCTGCCACAACCAAAAGAAAAAGACATAAACTGATCAGTGCTTGTTTTGGCTTTAACAGCCCCCCAGCAAGCAAAAGACCTGCGGTTTGCAATGTAATCGGTACAGGTGTAAATGTAAGTAAAATCGGCGGGATCAAGCCTAACATCCCGATGACCGCTGTCATTAACGCTATTTGCATCATATCTTGTATTTTCAATCTCCATGCCCCTCACTCAATTTATTGTTAAAAACAGAGTAAAAGGTACAATTCATTATGTCAACATAAAATAAAATCAAGTTAACATATTGATCGTAAAAAAAGACCTGTGAAGAAAGATCAAGAAGATCTGTTCACAGGCCTTTTATTTGTTCTATTCTTCGTCTTCTTGATCTAAGAACGTATTTAACGTTTCTTCAATCATGTCCCATTCTTCATCCGTTTCAATCGGCTCTAGCTCGCCATCTTCACCGTCTTCATTCGGTGTGAAGCTTGATGCATGAATTTCAATTTCCTCGTTGTCTTGTTCAGAAATTGGGTAGTAAAGAACATATGATTTGTTAAAATGGTCGCTTTCAAAAGTAAATAGTACTTCGCAAAGCTGTTCATTTCCATTATCATCAACGATTGTAATTTGCTTTTCTCCGTGTTCCATTTGATTCACCTCATTTTAATTTAAGCTGTCTAAATATCCTTGCAGGATCATGACAGCCGCCATTTTATCAATGACTTTTTTACGCTTTTGTCTGCTCACATCTGCAGAGATGAGCATTTTTTCCGCTGCCATTGTTGACAGACGCTCGTCCCAAAGCACAACAGGAACATTGTACGTGTTTTCTAGCACTTTCGCAAATGATTGGCTGGCTTCGCCTCTAGGACCGACCGTACCGTTCATATTTTTTGGAAAGCCAAGTACAATTTTATCCGCTCCGTATTCCGCTATGATCTCAGACAGGCGGCTGAGACCAAAGTCTCCGCCTGCTTCATCAATTTTAATTGTTTCAATCCCTTGCGCTGTCCATCCCATTTCATCACTGATCGCAACACCAAGGGTTTTCGTGCCTAAATCTAAGCCCAAAATTCTCATGTTTTACGCCTCTTTATGTGTCTCTAAGTACGATTTAACCAATTCCTCAATTAATTCGTCTCGTTCTAGTTTACGAATTAGGTTGCGTGCATCCTGATGTCTTGGAATATAAGCAGGGTCGCCTGACAGCAAGTATCCGACAATTTGATTGATCGGGTTGTATCCTTTTTCTTGGAGTGCGTCATGAACTGTAATGAGCACTTCATTCACATTGGTTTCAGCTGAATCATCAGAGAAGTTAAACTTCATTGTCTTATCAAATGAACTCACTGCTTCTTGCACCTCTCTTCCAACATTCTACTAGCAAGCTTTTTTCTAACCGCTCATCTAATACCATTATTCTACACTACATTGCCTGATTATAAAACGGATTTGACAGATTCTTCGACAGTTGCCAGTGCTTCTTCAAGCTTTTCTGGTTGTTTTCCGCCTGCTTGTGCCATGTCTGGACGTCCGCCTCCGCCTCCGCCGCAGATTTCAGCTGCCTGCTTCACAAGCTTCCCTGCATGCAGACCTTTTTCGATCACGTCTTTTGTTACTCCTGCTGAAATGTTTACTTTTCCGTTTTGAACGGCTCCCAGGACGATGACAGCTGATCCTAATTTAGCTTTTAAGTCATCAACCATTGTTCTTAAATGGTTCATGTCTTTAGCATTTACTTTTTCAGTTAATACTTTCACTCCGCCAACTTCTGTCACTTTCTCTAAAATAGAGCCAGCTTCTGCTTGGCTTAATTTCGCAAGGAGAGATTCGTTTTCTCTTTGAGCCTCTTTTAAATCTGCTTGTAATGAAGCAATCCGTTTTGGTACATCCTTCGTATTTGACTTCAGCTCACTTGCTGCCTGTTCTAAAATCGCCAGCTGGTCATTTAATTCTTCATAAGCGCCTTTACCAGTCACAGCTTCAATACGGCGTGTTCCAGCACCAATACCCGACTCAGATGCAATTTTAAACAAACCGATTTCCGCAGTGTTTTGCACGTGACAGCCGCCGCATAGCTCGATGCTGTAATCGCCCACTTGGACAACACGGACAATATCGCCATACTTCTCGCCAAAGAGCGCCATTGCACCCATTTCTTTTGCTTCAGCAATTGGTTTCAGGTCAATGGCAACAGAGATGCCTTCCCAAATTTTTTCGTTGACGATTTTTTCAATTTGAGACAATTCTTCTTTCGTCACTTGTCCAAAGTGAGAGAAATCAAAGCGAAGTCTGTTTTCATTTACCAATGAACCTGCTTGGTTTACGTGGCTTCCTAATACATCTTTGAGCGCCTGATGCAGAAGGTGTGTCGCTGTATGGTTTTTGACAATCCCTTTTCGAAGAGCTGATTCCACTTGTGCAGTGACCTCGAGACCTTTTTGAGCCGTACCGCTTACGACGATTCCTTCATGGACATGCTGACCGTTTGGCGCTTTTTTCACATCTTTGATCTCAATGATGGCTTCTGCACTTTTTAGTGTTCCTTTATCCGCTACTTGTCCGCCGCTTTCCGCATAGAAAGGCGTTTCATCTAACAAGATTTGCACCGTGTCTCCTTCATGTGCTTCAGAGACAAGTTCACCATTTTGAAGCAATTCGATAATGCGAGTTTCCGCAGTTAAATTTTCGTAGCCAACAAAGGTACTTTCCACTTTAATATCGCCTAAAGCGCCGCCTTGAACCTGCATACTGCCGACATCTTGTCTCGCATTTCTTGCCCGTTCACGCTGCTTCTCCATTTCCGCTTGGAAGCCTTCTCGATCAACTGTCATGTTTTCATCTTCTGCGTATTCTTCTGTCAGTTCGACAGGGAATCCATACGTGTCATACAGCTTAAATACATCTTCACCTGAAATCTGTGAGCTGCCTTTGTCTCTTTCTTTTTTGATCACTTCTGACAAAATAGCTAACCCTTCGTTCAGTGTTTCGTGGAAACGTTCTTCTTCGTTTTTGATGACTTTCGCAATAAATTCTTCTTTTGCTTGTACATCTGGGTAGAAATCCTTCATGATCTCAGCAACAACTGGCACTAGATCATACATAAACGGACGGTGGATATGGATCGTTTTTGCATAACGCACAGCTCGGCGCAGCAAACGTCTTAATACATATCCGCGGCCTTCATTGGAAGGAAGTGCTCCGTCACTTACAGCAAAGGCAACTGTCCGGATGTGGTCAGCAATGACTTTGAATGCTGTATCCTTTTCCTTTGTTTCGCCATAGCTTTCTCCAGAAATGGTCTCAACTGCACGAATAATTGGCATAAATAGGTCTGTATCGAAGTTCGTTGGCACATTTTGAATGACAGATACCATTCGTTCAAGGCCCATCCCTGTATCAATGTTTTTCTTCGGCAGTGGGGTGTATGATCCATCTGGATTATGGTTGAATTCAGAGAACACGAGATTCCATACTTCTAGATAACGCTCGTTTTCTCCGCCTGGATATAATTCTGGATCGTTCATATCGTCACCGTATGATTCACCGCGGTCATAGAAAATTTCTGTATTCGGTCCGCTTGGGCCCTCGCCAATATCCCAGAAGTTGCCTTCAAGACGGATAATACGTTCTTCAGGCACACCAATTTTATCTCTCCAAAGGATATATGCTTCTTCGTCCTCTGGATGGACTGTCACAGATAACAAATTCGGATCAAAGCCAATCCACTCTTCACTTGTGAGGAATTCCCACGCCCATTCAATGGCCTCTTCTTTAAAATAATCACCAATAGAGAAGTTGCCAAGCATTTCAAAGAACGTGTGATGACGTGCTGTCTTCCCTACATTTTCAATATCATTCGTACGAATCGATTTCTGCGCGTTGCAAATACGCGGATTGTCAGGTACGACGCGGCCATCAAAGTATTTTTTTAATGTTGCCACCCCACTGTTGATCCATAAAAGTGTCGGATCGTCATGCGGTACAAGTGACGCACTCGGTTCTACAGCATGTCCTTTTTCTTTAAAAAAGTCTAAAAACATTTGACGTACTTGAGCTGAAGTTAAAGTTTTCATTCAAAAATCCTCCCTTATCATTCATCAATCTCCACACAAACGAAAAAACATCCCGCCCTATGCAAGCACAAAACGACTTACACAGGGACGAGATGTTCTCGCGGTACCACCCTGATTATAGACAAATTCGTCTATCACCTTCACATCCGATAACGCCGGAAGAGAGCGGCAGTGTTTATCTGCACTCGGGACTAGCTTCCGTTAAAGGTCTGATAAGGCTTTTCTCAGCAAATAAAGCCTCTCTCTGCAACAGCTTTTTAACGTACTCGGGTCCGTCATTGAATTTCAATATGTATGAATCGAAATTATTATAGACAACTCGGCTCGTCTTGTCAATGAACGCTTCGTCTCATCAGGATATATTGCACAATGATCACCCTGATAATCGCAGCTGCTGGTACAGCTAAAATCATCCCAATTAAGCCAAACAGCTCCCCTCCTGCAAGCAAGACAAGCATAATGACGACAGGATGCATATGAAGACTTCGTCCTACAATGATCGGGCTGAGGACATTGCTCTCTAAAAATTGCAGCACCGCTACTGTGATCAATACGATGATGACCGATTTCACCGAAATGGTAAACGCAATAAAGATGGCAGGCACTGCGCCAATTATCGGTCCAAAATACGGAATCACGTTCGTTGCTCCTATCAGCATGCCAAGAACGAGCGGATACGGGATATGAAAAAGCCAAAGCACAATGGCTGCTGCACCCCCGATTAAAGAACAGACAAGCAGCTGCCCTCGAATATAATCACCAAGCGATTCATCCACTGCTTTCACAAAGGCATGCCCCCTCTTCCTAAATGACGGCGGCGTTAAATACCATGCCGCCCGTTTCATCGTATTCATGTCTTTTACCATATAAAAAACAAGAAAAGGGATGAGTGCTGCAACTAATGCGTAATCAAATAAAACTTTACAGCTAAGAATCATCCGCTCAGCGCTATTGGCTGCATATGTCTCCGATTGAACAATCAAGCGGTCCAAGCGGTCATGAAGTCCGTCAGGCCAGTGGCTCGTATGATGATGAATATGTGATAAAGCGCCATTATACGTTTCAGCGATGACAGGAATTTGTTCTGACAGCTCATTTAACTGTGCGATCATAACAGGCGCTCCTTTATATACCGCAAAACCAATCCCGCCAAAAAACAGAACATAGATGAGTAAGAGACTGACTGTTCTCGGCAGCCCTCGTGCATGCAGTCTTTCCACAATCGGATAAAGCAGATAAGAAATAAAAATAGCGATGAGAAGCGGAATGAGAACCGCCTTCAGCAATAAAAAAACAGGCATCCATAACTCGTCGAGCTGCAGTAAAATGAGCAAGGATGCAAGGACAAGCAGGACCCCTGCAGCATATATTAGAAATTGGATCGGACGTTTCTTCACCTTTTTCACCTCTTTTCTTATTGTTTAACCATCTTCTGCAATTATCCACGTAAATAAAATTTGTCCTAACTTTGTTAAAAATGAATACACATGAAACATACAGCTCCATCCAAAGTCACTGTTTGCTGTAAAATCTCGTCAGAAAATATTCCATCATTTACTTCTTTTTACACAAGTTGTGCTAGAATCCACTTTAGCTTTAGCCAATGAAACACAAGAGGAGGTTCTTCATGATCACATTCGAAGAAGTCAACAAGCATTATGGCCAGTTCCATGTACTTAAGGACATTAACCTACATATTCAAAAAGGGGAGGTTGTTGTGATCATCGGTCCTTCAGGGTCTGGTAAAAGCACGATGCTCAGGTGTATCAATCGTCTTGAAAGCATTGATGCGGGAAAAGTTCTCGTCAACCAAGTGTCTGTTCAGCATCCGAAGACCAACATCAATCTTGTCAGGCAAAATATCGGAATGGTCTTTCAGCATTTTCACCTCTATCCGCATAAGACGGTGCTTGAAAACATTATGCTTGCGCCGATGAAGGTCAAAAAAGTGAGCAAGGAAGAAGCAAAGGAAACAGCTGAATTTTATTTAAATAAAGTCGGCATTCCTGAAAAGGCAGACACCTACCCTTCACGACTCTCGGGCGGACAGCAGCAGCGCGTTGCCATTGCAAGGGGGCTTGCGATGAAGCCGGAGGTGATGCTTTTCGACGAACCGACATCTGCACTTGATCCAGAGATGATCGGCGAGGTATTAGATGTGATGAAGCAGCTGGCTCGTGAAGGCATGACCATGGTTGTCGTCACACATGAGATGGGCTTTGCCCGCGAAGTGGCTGACCGTATTGTCTTTATTGATGAAGGCAGAATTCTTGAAGAATCAACACCGGCTGCATTTTATGAAAAACCGCAAGAGAAACGTGCTCAATTATTTTTAAGCCGTATATTAAATCACTAGGGGGAATGGTTTGATGAAAAAAATGAAACGCTTTGGCCTGCTGCTCTTTATGACTTGCTGCATCGCCGCTTTGGCTGCTTGTGGATCTACTGAAAAAGGGTCAACTGATGCAAAACAAGGAAGTTCTTTAGAAGCCATTAAGAAAGACAAAAAAATCATTTTCGGTGTAAAAAATGACACACGTTTATTCGGTCTAAAAAATCCGAGCAGCGGTGATATTGAAGGATTTGATATTGACATTGCAAAAGCCATCACAAAGGAAATACTCGGCGATGAAGGAAAAGCAGAATTTAAGGAAGTGACATCTAAAACAAGAATTCCTTTGCTTCAAAAAGGGGATATCCATGCAATTGTTGCGACCATGACAATCACAGAAGAGCGTAAAAAAGAAGTCAATTTCTCAGATGTTTACTTTGAAGCAGGACAATCACTGCTTGTGAAAAAAGGAAGCGACATTCAATCCATTGATGATCTTAAAAAAGGAACGAAGGTGCTGGCCGTGAAAGGATCTACTTCTTCTCAAAATATCCGCGAGAAAGCACCTGAAGCATCCGTATTAGAATTTGAGAACTATCAGGAGGCTTTTACAGCATTAAAATCAAACCAAGGGCAAGTGCTGACAACTGATAATGCGATCTTATTTGGTATGGCAGATGAAGATTCAAATTATGAAGTGGTCGGCGGCACCTTTACAGATGAGCCTTATGGCATTGCTGTGAAAAAAGGAGATCAAGAATTAACAGATGCGATCAATAAAGCCTTAAAAACGTTAAAAGACAATGGAGAGTATGACAAGATTCTTAAAAAATGGATCAAAGAATAGCATTTGATTCGTCAAGATCAATGCCTCAGGTGAGCCTCTCAAAGGCTCCCCTGTTGATCAGGAAGGAAGTGAACTGATTGCTGCGGTTTTCCATTCTCACTGAAAATGTTCATCTTTATTTAGAAGGCTTTAAATATACCATTGGTGCAAGTGTCATTGCTCTGATTGGAAGCTTTTTGATCGGTACACTCATTGCCATTATGAGAATTGCGCCATTTAGGCCGCTCAACTGGTTCGGGACGGCTTATGTTGAATTTATTCGGAATATTCCGTTATTATTGATCACCTTTGTTTTCTTCTTTGGTTTACCGGCGCTGGGTATTGTAGCAGATGGCTTTACTGCTGGTACGATTGCTCTTGCCATTTATACGTCTGCCTTTATTGCTGAAGCCATTCGTGCAGGGATACAAGCTGTACCGCTTGGACAAATGGAAGCAGCCCGCGCCTCAGGTCTGTCATATGGCGGGACGATGCGGTATATCATTTTGCCGCAGGCGATTAAAATCGTGATTCCCCCTCTTGGAAATCAATTTATTAACCTTGTTAAAAACTCCTCTATTTTAGGTGTCATTGCAGGGTTTGATCTCATGTATCAAGGAGACCTTATTGCGTCTAGAACATTTGTGACGTTTGATGTCTACATCTTTGTTGCGATGTTCTATCTACTATTAACCATTCCGCTCAGTCTAGGCGTCGGTTATTTAGAAAGAAGATTAGCAAGAAGCCACTAGAAAGGAGGAAACATCATGGATTTTATAGGTGCCTACCAGCCTGATCATCTCGCCTTTTTACTTGAAGGATTTGCTGTCACCTTAAAAGTGGCTTTTATCTCCATCATTTTGAGCTTTATCATTGGATTAGTCGTTGGCACATTACGGTTCGCTCAAATACCGGTTTTATCGAAGGTGCTTGCGGTAGTTGTAGAGACCATTCGAAACCTGCCGCTTTTGCTGATCATCTTTTTCACGTATTTTGCATTGCCTGAAATCGGCATCAAGCTAAGCATCACAGCTTCTGCCATTGCAGCTTTAACCGTGTTTGAATCCGCGATGCTGTCAGAAATTATTCGGAGCGGCCTTAAATCAATTGATAAGGGCCAGATTGAAGCAGCCAGATCTTCTGGTTTAACCTATATTCAAACACTGAAAATGATTATTATGCCGCAGGCTCTGCGCCGAATGGTGCCGCCAATTGTCAGTCAGTTCATATCTCTTTTGAAAGATACGTCGCTTGCAGTTGTCATTGCGCTTCCAGAATTATTACATCACGCTCAAATATTAAACGGTCAAAGCCAATCCTATTTACTGCCGATTTTCTTATTGGCAGCTATGATGTATTTTGTCGTCAATTTCAGCTTATCCATTCTTGCAAGACGATTAGAATACAGGCAGGCATAAAAAGAACATCCGCTCTTGGCGGATGCCTCAGCGTATAGCCCGGTTGGCTAAACGCTGAAAAAAACAAAGGGCTAAAATGAAGATCATTTTAGCCCTTTTTGTTTACATCATTCTCATAACACGTTTTCTTAGCTTTTTCATATCCCGCTTTGATGGCATATCATATCGGCTTGCAAAGTGATATGCGAGTGCACCTGCACCAAGCGTTAATAGTGAAGAAGTCATTTTGCCCATTCGAAATTCCCCCTTAACACTTATAGTTGAATTGAACGTTCATCGTCACTAAACAGATCATCTAAGCTGCTTAGTGTCCCGTCTTCCTCCACTTGGTGTGTAGATATTTTGCCTTTTGACAGCGTCAATTCAATAAAACAGCCCCAGCAATAATATTGATTGACCCCAATTTTTCCGATGTCTTTACATTTGCAATTTGGGCAAATGAGCATAATCAGCACCTCTTTACGTTCGGTTTAGAACCAGTGCTTCCTTTTGAACGTTCATCAAGGTTCCGGCAGCCTGCAGCTGTTTCCGAATCCCTGATAGCTCTGTAAAGAAGCCGTCCGAGAGTTCATATGCTACGATTGTGCCCGAATTTGAGCAAAAGTATACATCTTCCAAAATGCCTAAATTTTCACCATCAGGCGACTGCATCATTTTCTTCTTTAATTTCGAAAATAACAAGAATGGAGCAGAGGAATCCATGCCCACTCCCTCCTGGCAGCTCACATACAAACCTTTGTCTGTCAGCTGATCAAAAGCAGAAAATGGAACGAGTGCACAGTCTTTCTTTTTCCCCTCTAACACATATCCTCCGCAGCTGCCTCCGGCTAAAAAGCAAATATCTTTTATGGAACCAAGCGATTGGGACAGCTCATCTGTATAGATCGTCATTCCTTCAAGTTCTCGGCATGTTCTCAAAATGTGCTCAACCACCTTTTGCGGAACAGTCTTATCGTGTGCGTTTGCTTCATGACTCATACGAAGAAATGGCTTCCATGAACGGAATGAGTGAAATTCTTTTCACGCTGAAAAGAAGACAAAGGGCTAAAATAAAAATCATTTTAGCCCTTTGTCAACAATCTGAACCTTCTACTCATGCATAAAATCAAATGGAGTGATTCCCTCCATGCCAATATTTGCGTCATGTACGCTAAATGGAAGCTCTTTTTGGAGCGCTTCAAGTTCTGCATCCATGATTTGTTCGGTTTGCACTAGCCGCATCGTTAAGGACGTTTGTCTGAGGGAATCCTCATTGTTTTTCACGCCCCACTCCAGCGCTGATTCCTCGCCGCACAGTATTAAAAACTTTTTACTGCGTGTAATGGCTGTGTACAGCAGATTCCGCCGAAGCATTCGGTAGTAGCTCCTGACGACTGGCAGCACAACAATCGGGAATTCACTTCCTTGTGATTTGTGAATGGAGCAGCAATAAGCATGTGTAAATTGATGAAAATCTTTTTTTGTAAAGGTGATTTCATTTCCATCAAAGGAGATCACAGCCATGTCTTCTTTTTCTGTATTTTCTTTTGCATAAAAAATCGAGACAATTTCACCGATATCGCCGTTAAAAATGTTGTTCTCCGGCTGATTCACAAGCTGAAGCACCTTATCACCTGTCCGGTACACCACATCACCAAACGGGATTTCCCTGCCCTTTGGTTTTTTAGGATTCAAAATGTGCTGCAGCATTTTGTTGAGCTCATTGATGCCTGCTTTTCCTTTATACATCGGTGCCAGCACTTGAATATCCTTTGCCGAAAACCCTTTTTGAGCAGCATTGCTGACAACTTTCTCAATGACTTCTTTCATTTGATCAGCTGAACACTGAATGAAGGACCGATCCTTTGAGCGTGCAGTGATATCCTTTGGCAGCACACCATTTTTCATATCATGTGCAAGTTCAACAATGGTTGAGCCGTCTGCCTGCCGGTAAATATCTGTCAGGGTAACAGCTGGCACGGCTTTTGAGGCAAGCAAATCCCGTAAAACTTGGCCTGGTCCGACAGATGGCAGCTGATGTTCATCCCCTACCATAATCACTTGGATATGATCAGGAATCGCTTTAAACAAATGATTCGCAAGCCAAATATCCAGCATACTTGATTCATCAATAATGACAAGCTTGCCTTCAATCGGCTGTTCCTCATCATGAGAGAAGCCCTCCGAACCATTCCAGCCTAGCAGCCGGTGAATGGTGACAGCTGGAAGCCCTGTTGATTCTGTCATCCGTTTAGCCGCCCGTCCAGTTGGTGCCGCAAGCACAAATGGGAAGGATTCATCTTTTTTATAATCACTCGGATCAAGAGAAACACCGTGAAGATCACTGTAAAGCTCGACAATTCCTTTAATGACCGTCGTCTTCCCTGTTCCAGGCCCGCCTGTTAAAAGCAGCATCGGGGACATGAGTGCCTTTTGAATCGCTTCCTTTTGTGTCGGTGCATATTGGACGCCTAACCGCTCCTCCAGCTCGCCAAGTGCTAGCAGGAATTCTGATTCAGGAAATTGATCTGCATATTCTGTTTGGGAGACGATTTTTTGAATGCGTTTGGCGACACTTTGCTCCGCATAAAATAAGGATGGATGATAGCAGCGGTCATCTTCAATGATCATTTCTTTTCCTTCGCCAAGTGCAATGATCTGATTGGCAACATCCATTTCAGTCACTTTGTAATCATTGCCGGTTTGGTTGAGTAGCTTGCGGGTTTCGACGATCAAATCTTTCGTTTGTATGTACGTATGACCGTCCTGTAGACTGGCTGTCTCCACTGTATATAGCAAGGCGGCGCGAATCCGTTCTGGGTCATTTCCTGAGATGCCTGTTCTAGCCCCAAGCTCATCCGCCTTAATAAATCCGATTCCCTCAACATCCTTAACGAGCTGATAGGGATTTTCCTCGATTTTCTGCAGCGTTTCACTCTCGTATACTTGGTAAATCTTCATGCTGAGCTGCGGACCAAAGCCATACTGATTCAGGCTGATCATGATTTGTTCCAGCCCTTGATGCTCCTGAAGCGCTGCGGCAAGCTTATCCGCCTTCTTTTTTGATAAGCGCGGTACATCATACAAAACAGCTGGGTCACGCATAATCTTATGAAGCGTCTGATTGCCAAGCTGTCCCACAATTTCTTCCGCCGTCTTTTTTCCTATCCCCTCAAATAAATCACTTGAGAGATAATGTATGATGCCTTGCTTCGTTGTCGGTACTTCCTTTTGAAAATGAGTGGCCTGAAACTGTTCACCAAATTTCGGATGGCTTGTGACTTTGCCATAAAAGGTGTAGGTTTCCTCCTCATGAAGTGCGGGGAAGTAGCCTGTGACAGATGCTGTTTTTTCCTCTAAGTTTTCCGATGTTTCAATGACTTTCACCTTTAACACCGAGTATAAATTACTTTCATTATGGAAAATAACGGCTTGAATGGTCCCCTTTAAAAACGGTTCGTCCTCAAGCTTCATTTGATCTGGATGTTCCTGCACAGGTCTTCCCTCCTTCCATCTATTCTGCCTCTTGAATCAGCTTTTGCGCATGTAGTGCCAGCATATGGTCAGGCTGCACGTCAATGGCTTTACCCAGCATCTCAAGTGCTTCGTCTTTTTTCTCTAAGTACGCATACGCAACCCCTAAATTATAAAAGGCATCTGCATGCTGCGGATCACGCGTGATGACTTCAGTAAAAGTTGTCACCGCTTCTTCCAGCATGTGTTCATTGGCTAAACACATGCCAAATTGAAACCTTGCTTCATTATCCTCTTCGTTTAGTTCAACGGCACGCTGAAGATATGGCATCGCAAGCTTTGGCTGCTCTAATTTGATGAGCGTCTGCCCGAGCATATAAAACAAATCACTATTTTCCATGCCGGCTTTTAGTGCTTGTTCAAAGTAGTCTTTCGCTTTCATAAAGTCTTCTTTTAACGTATATACATTTCCTGCCCCGTAATAGGCTGCAGCTGCGGTATGATCAAGTTCAATTGCTTTTTGAAAAAAGTTTAAAGCACGTTCAAATTCATTGATACTTGAAAGTAAGTTCGCAAAGTTAATATATGGAACCGGGTCCTTCGGGCTTTCTTCGATCGCTTTTGTAAAAGCTTCAGCTGCTTTTTCGATATTCCCTTGATTCAAGGCTTCTATGCCGATTTCGTTATGATTCATTCGCTCTCTCATCCTTTCATTAAAAAACCTCAACAGCGACGTTGAGGTTTTGAAACATGCTACACATACGACAGCTTTTGACCATCTTTGAAGACATCGTCAATTGTACCGCCGCCAAGACATTCGTCGCCATCATAAAAAACAACCGCTTGTCCCGGGGTAACAGCACGAACAGGTTCATCAAAGATAACCATCGCTTCTTGCTCACCTGTCATTTTGACCTTCACATGGTGATCTTCTTGACGGTATCTGAATTTTGCTGTGCAGGTTAATTCACCGTTTTCTCCGACAATATGAGGACGAGTCCAGCTGATATTAACGGCTGAAATGCTTTCAGAGTATAAAAGTGGATTGTGGAAGCCTTGTTCAACAAACAAGATGTTTTTCTCCAAGTCTTTTCCAACGACAAACCAAGGATCACCGCTGCCGCCAATGCCAAGTCCTTGGCGCTGACCGATCGTGTAATACATCAGTCCATCGTGCTCCCCTTTTACTTCTCCGTCCATTGTCTGCATCACACCAGGCTGTGCAGGCAAATATTGACTAAGGAACGTTTTAAAGTTTCTTTCTCCGATAAAGCAGATACCAGTTGAATCTTTTTTCGCTGCTGTTGCGAGCTCTGCTTCTTTAGCTAATTCACGAACCCTTTTTTTCTCTAAATCACCGATTGGGAACATGACTTTATCAAGTTGTTCCTGAGTCAGCTGATTTAAGAAATACGTTTGGTCTTTGTTTGCATCAAGACCTCGCAGCATTTTGACTTCATCGCCTGTTCTGTCAACACGGGCATAGTGTCCTGTTGCCAAGTAATCCGCTCCAAGTGAAAGTGCATGCTCAAGGAATGCCTTGAACTTAATTTCTTTGTTACACATGACATCTGGGTTTGGCGTTCTGCCCGCTTTATATTCATCAAGAAAATATTGAAACACTTTGTCCCAATATTGCTTCTCGAAATTCACTGCATAATAAGGGATTCCAATTTGGTTACATACGCGGATGACATCCTCATAGTCTTCCGTTGCTGTGCAAACACCATTTTCATCGGTGTCATCCCAGTTTTTCATAAATATGCCGATGACATCATAGCCTTGCTCCTTTAACATAAGAGCGGCAACTGATGAATCGACTCCTCCGGACATACCGACCACAACTCTTGTATCTTCTGGTCTTTTTGTCATCTTCATCAACTCCAATTTCAATGAAACAACATGCGCGTTTCGTTCTTCAGGTGCTTCGCTGTTTCATTTTTCACACACGAACAAAAGGAAGCATTTATTTGGCTAGGCGTTTGACAACAGCCGCTATCTTATGTGCCGCCTGCTTCACATGATCCTCTTCATTCCCAAGACCGAAGCTTATTCTGACTGAGGATGTCAGCTCTTTTGCTTCTTCGCCATACATGGCGCTTAACACGTGCGAAGGAAGGACAGATCCAGCCGTACATGCCGATCCGCTTGAAACAGCAATTCCTTCCATATCTAAATTCACAAGCAGCGATTCAATGGAGACGCCCGGGAAATGAACATTTAAAATGTGCGGCAATGTCTCTTTCGGATGTCCATTGATAGAGAAATTGAGAGATTCCTCTTCGAATACTTGCAGCATGGTTTCTTTGAGCTTACCATAATGCATCGCTTTTTCTCTTCTATTTTGCTTCGTTAATTGAACAGCTTCTGCCAGCCCAACAATTCCTGCCACATTTTCAGTGCCGGCACGGCGCTTTCTTTCTTGTTCGCCTCCGAATATTTGCGGAGAAAGTTTCACGCCTTCGTTTACATATAAAAAACCTGTTCCCATCGGACCATTCAGCTTATGGCCAGAAGCAGATAAAAGATCAACATGGAGATCTGCTGCATCAATGGGCACTGTGCCAAACGCCTGCACTGCGTCTGTATGAAAATGAGCAGTGTGATCACGCAGAAGTTCGCCAATGGCTTTGATTGGCTGAATCACACCTGTTTCATTATTGCCGTACATGACGGTCACAAGAATCGTATCATCTCTCAATGCTTGATTTAATTGATCAAGATGAATCAATCCTGTTTCGTCCACATCTAAATATGTCACTTCAAATCCTAGTTTTTCTAGGCGCTCACATGTATGCAGCACCGCATGATGCTCTGTTTTCACTGTGATGATATGTTTTCCTTCATGCTGTCTTGCCATGGCAACACCTGTAATTGCCAGGTTGTCCGCCTCGGTTCCACCGCTTGTGAGGATGATCTCCTGCGGTTTACAGTGTAATTCTCCTGCAATGACTTCTCTTGCTTCATCGAGCCACTTTCTTGCCTCGCGCCCATATGAATGAATACTAGAGGGATTGCCAAATATCTCTGTAAAGTACGGCATCATCTTGTCCACAATACGCTGATCCATCGGCGTTGTGGCCGCATGATCTAAATAGATTCGTTCCATTTCCGGTACACCTCTGATCTAAATATAGAACATATACGAGTCTTGATCCCCGTCATCTGTGTAGCTTGCCAAGTCTTCA
This sequence comes from Bacillus sp. FSL L8-0654, assembly GCF_038629965.1. Taxonomy (NCBI): domain Bacteria; kingdom Bacillati; phylum Bacillota; class Bacilli; order Caryophanales; family Bacillaceae; genus Bacillus; species Bacillus sp. FSL L8-0654. The sequence continues at coordinate 2,436,971 of NZ_CP152026.1, forward strand.
AGAGTTGTATTGTCTAGTACGTCTTTTACTGCATCACGAATACGAATCCATAGTTCACGCTTTGCTGGTTCTTCGTTTTCGATGACTTCAACAGGACTAATGGGTCCTTCTAATACACGAATAATATCACCTGCTGTGATCTCGTTTGGTTCATGTGCAAGAACATAGCCACCATACGCTCCGCGGATACTTTTAACAAGACGGGCATTGCGGAGTGGTGATACAAGCTGCTCTAAATAATGCTCAGACAAATCATTGTTTTGAGCGATTGATTTTAATGATGTAGGGCCTTCGCCATGTTTTTTGGCTAATTCGATCATGATCGTCAGACCATATCTGCCTTTAGTTGATATTTTCAAGTTAAACACCTCTGCGTTTTCTATTCTATGTCATCAATTATTTTTCTGATTTCATATACGCCGATAAATAGACCAGAAGCAATTATATCATACTTTCAGCCAACTTTCATTTACGGGTTCTGAGCATGATAGAAGGACGAATCCCTTTTCTATTTGAAGAAATTTCGGTACTCTATACAAACAAGACATTGCTATAGGAGAGATAATTATGAAACCTTTAGCGTACCGGATGCGCCCAAGTCATATTGAAGACATTATTGGGCAGGAGCATCTTGTTGGAGAAGGTCAAATTATTAGGCGAATGGTCGAGGCAAAACATTTATCCTCGATGATTTTATATGGACCGCCGGGCATCGGCAAAACATCGATTGCAACCGCGATTGCTGGCAGTACAAGCATTGCTTTTCGAACGCTGAATGCGGTCATTCATAACAAAAAGGATATGGAAGCTGTTGCCGCTGAAGCGAAAATGAGCGGCCAGGTGATCCTTATTTTAGACGAAGTCCACCGGCTTGATAAAGGAAAGCAGGATTTTCTTCTTCCTTATTTAGAAAATGGCATGATCATTTTAATTGGGGCAACGACGGCTAACCCTTACCATGCGATCAATCCTGCCATTCGAAGCCGGACACAAATATTTGAGCTGAAGCCGCTTGAAACAGAGCAAATCAAAGCTGCGTTAACAAGAGCCTTACAGGATGAGCATCGAGGGCTTGGCGGCTATGAGGTGACAGTGGACGATGAAGCGATGAATCATTTTGCCAATGGATGCGGAGGAGACGTGCGTTCTGCTTTAAATGCACTCGAGCTCGCTGTCTTATCGACAAAAGCTGATGAGACAGGGCATATCACAATCACTCTTGCCGCAGCAGAAGAATGTTTACAAAAAAAGAGCTTCTCACATGACAAGAATGGTGATGCTCATTATGATGTCCTCTCGGCTTTTCAAAAATCCATTAGGGGATCTGATACAGATGCGGCGCTGCATTACCTTGCCAGACTGATCGAAGCAGGAGACCTTGAAAGCATTACAAGGAGATTACTCGTGATGGCTTACGAGGACATTGGCTTAGCCAGTCCGCAGGCAGGCCCCCGCGTGTTAAGCGCAGTACAAACAGCAGAAAGAGTCGGCTTCCCAGAAGCACGGATTCCACTGGCGAACGCAGTGATTGAGCTGTGTCTTTCTCCTAAGTCTAATTCGGCATATAAGGCGATTGATGCGGCACTTGGTGACATTCGTACAGGGAAAATTGGAGAAGTTCCAGTTCATTTAAAGGATGCTCACTACAAAGGCGCCACAGCACTCGGAAGAGGCGTCGATTACTTATACCCGCATGATTACGAAAACGGCTGGGTGAAGCAGCAATATTTACCTGATCCGCTGAAAAACAAGCAATACTATGTACCGAAACAAACCGGAAAATTTGAAGGTGCATTGAAACAGGTCTATGAAAATTTAAAACGCCAGAAATAAAAAAAGCCCCCTGCATTTCAGCAGGCGGGCTGTTTATTTATCCTTCACACGTGTAATTGGAATATCTTTTAAAAGCTTCATAATGACATGACCACCCATGATAAGTCCGGCAACAGACGGAACGAATGCATTGGATGATGGCGGCATTTGTGCCTTGCGAATCTTCGCTTCATCATTTCCAACTTCTTTTCTGACATCTTCACGAATAACAATCGGACTTTCATCAGAGAAAATGACTTCAATTCCTTTACGAATCCCTTCCTTACGCAGACGTGTTCTCACAACTTTTGCAATAGGGTCGGTATGTGTTTTTGAAATATCATCAATTTTGAAGCGTGTCGGATCTGTTTTGTTCGCAGCTCCCATACTTGAAATGATGTTCACACCTCGTTTCAGACACTCTTTCATTAAATGAATTTTATAGTGAATGGTATCTGAGGCATCAATGACGTAATCAAGCGGATGCTCAAAAAATTGCTCGTATGTTTCCTCTGTATAAAACATCTTCAGCGCAACAACTTCACATTCTGGATTAATATCAGCGATTCTCGCCTGCATTAAGTCAACCTTTGGCTGGCCAACTGTTGATAGCAATGCTGGAAGCTGACGATTTACATTTGTAATATCAATATCATCTTTATCAACAAGAACAATACGGCCAACGCCTGAACGAGCGAGTGCCTCTACTGCGAATGAACCAACGCCGCCCACACCAAGCACTGCAACTGTACTGTTTTTTAGTATATTTAAGCCTTCCTTGCCAATGGCAAGCTCGTTTCTTGAAAACTGATGTAACAAGTGCCTCACTCCACCTTTATTTAAAATGAATCGAAAGAATCATATCATATTCAGACTTCTCCGTCATCCTTCTCTAAAAGAAAAAAACACAAAAAAGTCCCGATGACGCCGCCAGCATTTCCTTCGTTTTGAACCCCGCACCATGCAGGTGGGTGCTTTCTTCCTGACTTTATAAGTCCTCTAAAGAGGCATTTATGCAGAAAGGAAAGGCAAGCTCCCGTATAAAAAAATGTTCGGTCAAAACTAGGTAACCACCGTACGTATCAGGACTTTATTTATTATTGATGAAAGCATATCATAGGCATATTTCTTTTTCAAGCGTTTACATACCTATAAACATGCGCCTATTTTACTGTTTTACTTTTGTTTTAATCGCTAAACTCAGCTCATCAAGCTGCGCCTCGCTTACATGGCCAGGGGCATCTGTAAGAACGCAGCTCGCACTTGCCGTTTTTGGGAATGCAATCGTATCTCTTAAGTTAGAGCGGCCTGCAAGCAGCATCACTAAACGGTCAAGACCCAGCGCGATTCCGCCATGCGGAGGAACACCATGCTCAAACGCATCCAGCAGGAAGCCAAATTGTTCGTAAGCTTCTTCTTTTGAAAAACCAAGTAAGCCAAACATTTTTTCTTGAATGTCCTTTTCGAAAATACGAATAGAACCTCCGCCAAGCTCGTAGCCATTCAGCACAAGATCGTAAGCCTGTGCCTTCATGTCTTCCGGGCTTGTTTCAATTAATTCAAGATCCTCGCGAACTGGCATTGTGAATGGATGATGGGCAGCATAGAAGCGGCCTTCTTCTTCATCTTTTTCAAGCAGCGGCCAATCGACAACCCATAAGAAATTGAATACAGACTCATCGATCAGTCCAAGCTCTTTACCAAGTTTTAAGCGAAGTGCACCAAGCGCATCATGGACAACAGACGTCTTATCTGCAACAAAAAGTAAAAGGTCGCCTTCTTCAACTTGCAGCTGTTCTTTTAATTCAGCTTGCTTTGCTTCATCAAAGAATTTAGCGATCGGCCCTTTTAATTCAGTCCCTTCTGCTTTTAGCCAAGCTAGACCTTTTGCACCGTAGTTCGCTGCAAATGCACCAAGTGCATCAATGTCTTTTCTTGAGTAGTTCGCTGCAGCCCCTTTTACATTGATGGCTTTCACAGACCCACCATTTTTCACAGCTCCGCTAAACACTTTGAAATCGGAGTCTTTTACCGTGTCTGAAATGTTCACTAGCTTCATCTCAAAGCGTGTATCCGGCTTATCAGATCCATAAGAATTCATCGCTTCATCGTATGTCATACGAGGTAATGGCAATGTAAGGTCTACACCTTTGACATCTTTCATCACCTTCGCCATCATCTCTTCAGCAAGCGTCATGATGTCCTCTTGACTCATAAAGGACATTTCAATATCGACTTGTGTAAATTCCGGCTGACGGTCAGCACGCAAGTCTTCATCTCTAAAACAGCGGGCAATTTGATAATAACGGTCCATTCCAGAAACCATCAGCAATTGTTTAAATAATTGCGGAGATTGAGGCAGTGCATAAAATTCTCCCTCGTGTACACGGCTTGGAACAAGATAGTCACGCGCACCTTCTGGGGTACTTTTCGTTAAAATTGGTGTTTCAATGTCTAGAAAGCCGTTGTCGTCCAAGAAATGGCGGAATGCTTTTGTAACTTCATGTCGCATTTTCATTGTTTCAAACATTGCAGGGCGGCGAAGATCCAGGTAACGATATTTTAAACGAACATCTTCTGATACCTCATCTGCTTGATCTGAAATCACAAAAGGAGGAGTCTTCGCTTCATTTAAAACGGTGACCGTTTCGACTTGAATTTCAATTTTGCCCGTTTTTAAATTTGGGTTGATCGTTGCTTCTTCTCTTGCAACAACCGTTCCTTTAATATCAAGGACATATTCATTACGAATTGATTCTGCTGTCTCAAGCGCCTCTTTTGATAAGTCTGGATTGAAGACAACTTGTACAATCCCTGTACGGTCGCGCAAATCAATAAAGATTACTCCGCCTAGGTCACGCCTTTTTTGAACCCATCCTTTTAATACAACTGACTGACCAATTTGGTCTTCTGTTACTTCTCCACAATAAAAAGTTCTACCAAACACAAACATTCCACTCCTTCTTTACGCTTTCTGGTGGGCCTTCAACATTTGAATCAGCTCATCAAGCTTCACTTCAATTTGTTCACCCGTTGCCGTATCTTTCACATTCACAATTTGCTGCGCAAGCTCATCTTCACCAAGAACTGCAATAAATTTGGCTTTTAATCGATCAGCCGCTTTAAATTGTCCTTTTAGTTTCTTCCCTGTATAGTCCATTTCACTTGAGATACCTTCTTTTCTCAGACGGTTTAATAATGAAACAGAATAATCCTTCGCTTCATCTCCGAGAGCAGCAATGTATAGATCAATACCATCTTGCAGAGGAAGCTCAATTCCTTCAGCATCGATCGCAGATAAGAAACGCTCAATACTCATCGCAAATCCGATCCCTGGTGATTCAGGACCGCCAATTCCTTCAACGAGCCCATCATAACGGCCGCCGCCGGCTAATGTTGTAATCGCACCAAAGCCTTCTGCATTACTCATGATCTCAAATGCTGTGTGATTGTAGTAATCAAGACCGCGTACTAAATTTGGATCAACGACATACTCAATGCCTATATCCGATAAGTATTGTTTAACCTTTTCAAAATAAGTCCGCGATTCTTCATTTAAGAAATCTTGAATGGATGGAGCTGTTGCCATCAATTCATGATCACGATCCTTTTTACAATCAAGAATACGAAGCGGATTTTGATGTAAACGCGTTTGACAGTCGTGACAGAATTCCTCAATTCTTGGCTCAAAGTGCTCGACCAGTGCTTTGCGGTAGTCTGCACGGCTCTCTTTGTCACCAAGGCTGTTAATGACGAGCTTTAAGTTGGAAAGACCTGCTTTCTCATACACACTCATCGCAAGCGAAATGACCTCAGCATCAATGGCAGGATCTTTGGAACCAATCGCTTCTATCCCAAATTGATAAAATTGACGATATCTTCCTGTTTGCGGACGTTCATAGCGGAACATTGGTCCGATGTAATACAGCTTTGTTGGCTGAGCAGGCTGTGCAAACAATTTATTTTCAACATAAGAACGGACGGTTGAAGCTGTTCCCTCTGGACGAAGTGTGATGCTGCGTCCTTTTTTATCTTCAAATGTGTACATCTCTTTTTGAACGATATCAGTTGATTCGCCTACTCCCCGTGCAAACAGCTCAGTATGCTCAAAAATCGGTGTGCGGATTTCTTTGTATTGAAAGGCTGCACATGTATCTCTCGCAATTTGTTCAACATACTGCCAGCGTTCTGACTCTCCAGGTAAAATATCCTGTGTGCCTCTTGGAATATTAAAACTCATTTTTCGTCCTCCTACGACCATCATTCATTTTTTATGTGGACATATAAAAAACCCCCGCCTCTACTATGTGTATAGTAGGGACGAGAGTTATACCCGTGGTGCCACCCTAGTTGGAACATGATCCAGCCATGTTCCCGCTCAAATCCTTAACGCAGATTCACGTTCTCCGCCTATTGACTCATTTTTAGAGCGTTCAGCAGGAAACCTACAGAGTGTTCTTTCGTGATAAATGCCATGCGGATTCGCTTTCAGCCTAAGGCGATTCCTCTCTGCTCACGCAATTTACCCTACTATTCTCTATCATCAGTTCCACATTTTAAATTTTCAAGTGTGTTGATTTATATTATAATAAGGTCGGTGCTGCCACTCTGTCAACCCTTGCCGTGCCTCTTTTTCTTTTCCAGCTCTTCTTTTGACGTACATCCGTATTCAGATGCGGTCTCTTCAAGGAAGCCTGGCTGATCCATTTCGTCGTGCTGCCAGCGGTCGATATCACGATGTCCATTATATTGCACTCGTCCTAATTTTCTGCTTAATCTCATGTTTGTACATCCTTTTATCACATTTTTATTTAGTATAAACAGATTGATTCATTTTTATTAGGGAAACTGCAAGGAATTCATCCACTACATAACGAATTAACATTCATCGGTTTTACAAGGGAGGGGAAAACACCGTTTTGAATCTGAAAAAACACAATCAAATGATGATGCTGCTTACTTGTTTTGTTCTCATCGCGAGTTCTTTGCCTATGACACATGCTACAGCACAAACAGATCAAGCTGTTGTCGCAACAGATAAAATCAATGTGAGAACGGGCCCTGGTTTAAGCTATGGAATTGCAGCTGTTGTAAAACGCGGCGAAAGTTATCCCATTCTCACTGAACAAGGAGAATGGGTGCAGATCCAATTATCAAACGGACAAAAAGGCTGGGTCGTCTCATGGCTGATTACCACATCATCCGGCGCTCAAAAATCCGCGAAGCCAAAGGCGCAAGGTCAAAGCACGGCTGGAGGCAGTACAATTACATCGACAGCTTCCGATCTTCGCATCCGGACAGGCCCTGGGACTTCCTATCAAGTGATTGGTACTTTCCCGCAAGGTGCTACCGCTAAAAAGCTCGAGACAAGCGGCGAATGGACGAAAATTTCGTATAAACAAGCAGAAGGCTGGGTTCACTCTGATTATGTTTCAGGGGGGCAGAAAACTTCTCAATCAAGCTCCGGCGAGTCCTCTCGCTCTAACCAGACAGGCACAGTTGGCGTATCGAGCTTGAATGTAAGGCAATCGGCCGCACCAAATGCACAAGTCGTCGCTTCACTTGCCCGCAACACACAGATCACCATTTTGCGAGAGCAGAACGGCTGGTATGAAATTGAGGGGAAAGGCGTAAAAGGCTGGGTTGCAAGCTATTACATTGTCACAGGCAAAGGAGCAGGCTCTGCACCTGAAAAGAGTTCATCCTCTTCGGCTTCTGAACAAAAAGCGTACATTGTCTATGATGGCACCAATATTCGAAAAAGCGCTTCTACCTCTGCTGGGATTGCAGAAAGAGCAACAAAAGGAGCTGCCTATCAAATCGTTCGGACGCAAGGTGACTGGTACGAGGTGACACTATCAAACGGCGGAACTGGCTATGTGGCGAGCTGGGTCGTTCAAACGAAGAAAAATAGCAGCGACGCGCCAAGACCTCAGCAGGATTCATCGTCTGGAACTGGTTCTTTAAAAGGGAAAACGATTGTTCTTGATCCTGGTCATGGCGGAAAAGACAGCGGCACAATCGGCGCAGATGGTGCTTTTGAAAAGAACATCACCATCAAAACCGCCAATTTACTGGCAGGCAAATTAAGGGCTTCTGGTGCAAATGTATATTTAACAAGAAGTGATGATACCTTTATCAGCCTTCAATCAAGGGTGGCAACATCTCATTACCGAAATGCAGATGCATTTATTAGTCTTCATTACGATAGTTTTATGGATCAAAGTGTTAGAGGAAGTACAGCGTATTATTATCAAGCAGCAAAAGATCAGCAATTAGCGTCAAGCGTTCATTCAGAAGTTGCAAAACGCTCTCAAATCCCTGATAAGGGTGTCAAATTCGGAGATTACTTTGTTTTAAGAGAAAACAAACGCCCTTCCCTTTTATATGAACTCGGGTATTTAAGCAATCCTCAGGAGGAAGCGATCATTTATAGCGCCTCTTACCAAGAACGAGTCACAGAAGGAATGACTGAAGGATTAAAACAATATTTCCGTTAAAAAGAAAGAGGCCACTGCGCCTCTTTTTTGTTTATCCGCAAAAGAAAAAGACTCTAAACAAACTCCCGCACGAGTTCATCTACAGTCTAAAGAGAATCTATTCTTTGCTGTCCATCAAGATCGTGACTGGTCCTGAATTGGTCAATGTCACGTCCATCATCGCACCAAAACGGCCAGTTTCCACATGGATGCCTTTTTCTCTAAGGGTTTTATTGAAACATTCATAAAGCGAGTTAGCTGCATCCGGCTTGGCGGCTTTCATAAAATTCGGTCGTCTGCCCTTTCTCGTATCACCATATAGGGTAAATTGTGATACAGACAGAACGCTTCCTTTTATGTCCAATAATGAACGATTCATTTTCCCATTTTCATCTTCAAAAATACGTAAATGTGTAAGCTTTTCAGCTAAGTAAAGCACATCTTCTTCTGTATCTTCGTGTGTGACACCAACAAGCACCATATATCCTTCGTTGATGGCACCTGTGATCTCTTCTTCTACCTTCACAGATGCATTTGTCACACGCTGCACAACAAGCCTCATAGACGATATACTTCCTTTCTAATTCATGAATCGTCGAACAGAGTAAATGTCTTTGATTTGTTTAATGCGTTCGACCACTTTGTGCAAGTGATTAATATTTTGGATAAAGATCGCCATATGGATCGTCGCCACTTTGTTACGATCAGACTTCCCAGAAACAGAGGAGATGTTCGTTTTGGTTTCGTTGACTGCTTGAAGCACCTCGTTAAGTAAGCCGCGTCTATCATATCCTAATATTTCAATTTCCACATTGTATTCTTTACGGTTTTGAGCAGGCTGCTCATGCTCCCACTCGACGGGAATTAACCGCTCCTGCGCTTCTCCTGTCTTCACGTTCGGACAGTCGTCGCGGTGAACAGATACGCCTCGGCCCTTCGTAATAAAACCGACAATGCTATCGCCAGGAACAGGATTACAGCACTTAGATAAGCGGACAAGCAGGTTATCAATTCCTTTGACCCTTACGCCAGCTTCCCGTTTTTTCCCGTGATACGTCTTCGGTTCCACCGTCACTTCTTGAACGGTTTTCTCTTGCTCTTCTTGATCTCTTTGTTTTCTTTCTTTTTCCGTTAAACGATTGGCGACCTGCAGTGCAGTAATGCCGTTATATCCGACTGCTGCATACATGTCCTCTTCGTTTGAAAAATTAAATTTGTCAGCCACTTTTTGCAGGTTTTCAGCGGTCAGAATGTCTTTGACATCAAACTCAAGGTTTTTGATCTCTTTCTCCACGAGCTCTCGGCCTTTTTCGACATTTTCTTCACGGCGCTGTTTTTTGAAAAACTGTCTGATCTTGTGCTTCGCTTGGGAGGTTTGGGCAAGCTTGACCCAATCCTGACTTGGCCCGTAGCTGTGCTTTGATGTCAGAATTTCAATAATGTCACCTGTTTTTAGTTTGTGATCGAGTGTGACCATCTTGCCATTGACCTTGGCACCGATCGTTTTATTCCCAATTTCCGAGTGAATCCGGTAAGAGAAATCAATTGGAACTGAGCCCGACGGCAGTTCAATGACGTCTCCTTTTGGAGTAAACACAAACACCATATCAGAGAAAAGATCAATCTTTAACGACTCCATAAATTCTTCTGCATCTGTGGATTCGTTTTGAAATTCAAGAATTTCTCTAAACCAAGAGAGCTTCTTCTGGAAGACTGCTTCTTCTGTTGATTCTGCTGACTCTTTGCCTTCTTTGTATGCCCAGTGTGCCGCAATCCCGTATTCTGCAATTTCATGCATTTCCACTGTACGGATCTGAACTTCAAGCGGATCGCCTTTTGGTCCAATCACCGTTGTATGAAGAGACTGGTACATGTTCGGCTTTGGCATCGCGATATAATCCTTAAACCTGCCTGGCATCGGCTTCCAGCATGTATGAATAATCCCGAGCACAGCATAACAGTCTTTAATGCTGTCAACCAAAATACGAACGGCAAGCAGATCATAAATTTCATTAAACTGCTTATTTTGCAAGACCATTTTGCGATAAATGCTATAAATATGTTTTGGTCTGCCGGAAAATTCAGCCTTGATGTTTACCTCAGACACGCGGTCTTTCACTTCATTGACAACCTCGTCCAAGTATTCCTCACGTTCCGCTCGTTTGCGCTTCATCAGATTCACAATCCGGTAATATTGCTGCGGATTTAAATAGCGGAGTGCTGTATCTTCAAGCTCCCACTTAATCTTTGAAATCCCTAATCTGTGCGCAAGCGGTGCAAAGATTTCAAGTGTTTCATTTGAAATTCTCCGCTGCTTTTCCTGCGGAAGATGCTTGAGCGTTCTCATATTATGAAGACGGTCTGCCAGCTTAATCAAGATCACGCGGATATCCTGCGCCATTGCAACAAACATTTTTCGATGGTTTTCGGCCTGCTGTTCTTCTTGTGATTTATATTTAATCTTCCCGAGCTTTGTGACACCATCAACAAGCATTGCTACTTCCTCGTTAAAATGCTCTTTTAAATCCTGTAATGTCACATCTGTATCCTCAACTACATCGTGCAGGAAACCGCCTGCAATGGTTGATGGGTCCATTTCAAGATCAACAAGAATACCCGCCACTTGAATTGGATGGATAATATAGGGCTCACCAGATTTCCGGTATTGCTCCTTGTGTGCATTTTCAGCATATTCATATGCTCGCTCTATAAATTGAATATGTTCAGCGGACAGGTATTCTCTTGCCTTGTCAATGACCTGCTGCGCCGTTAAAACTTGTTCGTTCGCCATGGAATCACCTTTTTAAATGAAAACTGTATTGTAGTTTATTATCAAGAAAAATTCGATAGATGTAAAGAGAAGAAGTCCGCTAAAAGATTTTTGATAGGAAAAAAGCACCCTTCTTACTGAGTGCTTTTTACGAAAACTCCATTAGTATTGCATTAACGTCATGATGTCGTAGCCGTCAAGCTTCTTTCTGCCGTCCAGATACGTCAGTTCAATCAAAAATGCAATCCCTGCCACAACGCCGCCTAATTCCTCTACAAGCTTAATGGATGCTTCAATTGTTCCACCAGTCGCAAGTAAGTCATCAGTAATCAGGACACGCTGACCAGGACGAATCGCATCTTTATGAATCGTTAATACATCTTTACCATATTCCAAGCCGTAATCGACTTTAACGACTTCACGAGGAAGCTTTCCTTCTTTACGAACCGGTGCAAAACCTACACCAAGTGCGTATGCTACAGGGCAGCCAATAATGAATCCACGCGCTTCAGGTCCAACAATGAGATCAATGTCTCTTTCCTTCGCGTATTCAACGATTTGATCCGTTGCATAACGGTACACTTCGCCTTTATCCATTAACGTTGTAATATCTTTAAATTGTACACCTTCCTTTGGGTAGTCAGGTACAACTGTCACATATTGTTTTAAATCCATCTTTTCCTTTTCCTCCTCGTACGTCAAAGCACAGGTGAGACTTCGCTCATCATGCTATTCAGCCATTCCTTCAGCTCTTTAGCTGAGGAATATGTTAGTGTTTGATCGAGTTCCATCAATCGTTGTTTTGCTGTATAGGACGCTGACGCCGTTAAATCTTTTTTAGGGGCATCAAGTACTATTGACAGCACACCATTCTCTATTTTAACAAAACCGAGTTCAAAAAACACCTTTGTCATAAAAATGATTGTATCTTTTGTCCAGCCTCTATGTTTGGCAAGCTCCATTCCTTGTTCTTTGATAGGAAAACTTCCCCGTTTAAACAAGAACCCATAAAACCATTTGAATTGGTCACGGCTTGGGAAAGAGGACATAAAATGATCTTCTTTTCTTTGAAAAACCGTATAAATTCTCGCAGGCTTTTGATTTTCTAAAAGCTGCTTCAGCAATTGCTCATCTGCGGGAACATCCGCAAAGACCACATACTTTCCTTGTACATCAAATGTGGATACATTTTCTGCATGAACATGATGAATGGGGAGATCGACGTCCTGTTTTGTTGCTTCATCAAAACAGACAACCAATGATTTTTCTGAATCAAGTGTCGAAACTTTCTTCTCCCAATCCTTTTTCCCGCGCAGATCAAACAGCTGCCATTCATCAACTCGTGCATCTTTTAACATCAGCTGTGGCTTCTTCCGGTTATTCCATTCATTGACAGACATTTCTCCAATCACAGAAATGCGGCTTCCTGGAACAATTTCCTCTTTTAATTTCCCTTGATGAAAGCCGACACAGTCAAGCAGTGTGTCTTCGTCTTTCAGAGACATTTTAATATGGTTGTGATTTGCCCCAATCGTTCGGATATCTTCAAGCTTCGCATCTTCAATCATAATGAACGGTTTTGGGTTTGACATACCAAACGGTGACAGCATCCCCGCTTCTTCAATCGCTTGAACCGTCAATTCGTCTACCTTGCACACGGCATCGACCCGCTGAATTGGAATAAAATCTTCTTCCGTCAATGTTTCATTTGCATATTGATTTAATCTTTCCCTTAGTAAAGATACATCATCCGCTCGAAGTGTCATCCCTGCTGCCATCGGATGCCCGCCGAAATGCGGCAGGATGTCGCGGCATTTGCTTAGATGGAAAAATAGATCGAAACCAGGAATACTCCGGGCTGATCCTTTTGCCATTTGCGTCTCTTCATCTATTCCAAGCACAATCGCCGGACGAGAAAAAGTATCCGTCAATTTAGAGGCAACAATTCCGACAACGCCCGGATTCCAGCCAGCTTTCGCTACAACAATCGCAGACTGGTCATCACCTGCCTCTTCCACCATTTGAATGGCTTCTTCTGTGATCGTACTGACAATCTTTTGTCGTTCTTTATTCAGTTCCTGTACAAAACGAGCGAGCTCTTCTGCTTCATCCTTATCCTCAGTCATCAGAAGATGAACGGCTGGATCTGCCTGTTCAATTCGCCCAACAGCATTCAGCCTTGGCGCAATTTGAAAGCCGACCGTTTCCTCATTGGCTTCTTCTAGAGTGGCTCCCGCTTCTTTCAATAACGCTTTCAGCCCCGGTCTATTCGACTGCCGAAGCTGTACAAGGCCTTTTTTGGCGAGCCACCTATTCTCATCATGAAGCGGTACAAGATCCGCGATTGTCCCGATTGCTGCAAGATCTAACAGCTGTACTGGCAGCTTCCCAAGCAGTGCATGCGCCACTTTAAACGCTACGCCTACACCAGCAAGTTCTTTAAAGGGATACTCACAGCCAGGCTGCTTAGGATGGACAATGGCAAGTGCCTCAGGCAGCTCCTCACTTGGTTCATGGTGATCTGTAATGATCAGGTCTAACCCTATTTCTTTTGCAATACGTGCTTCATTTACAGCAGCAATGCCTGTATCGACCGTGATGACAAGCGATGCTCCTTGCTCCTTGATATATCGAAATGCCTGTTCATTAGGCCCATAGCCTTCTTTAAATCGATCTGGAATATAAAAGTCTACTATCGCAGACCGCTCTTTTAATGTATGTAAAAGTACAGACGTACTTGTCACACCATCTGCATCATAGTCTCCGAAGATCACAATCGATTCCTGCTCTTCGATCGCTTTGTTGATGCGCTCTACTGCTTCTTTCATTCCTTTTAATAGAAATGGATCATGAAATTCGGCTTTTTGATCAAATAAAAAAGACCTCGCCTCTTCTACTTCTTCAAGTCCTCTTTTTACGAGAAGCGATGCAGTCAGCGCTGAAATATTCAGATTTTCAGAGAGTGATTTCACTTTTTCTTCGCTTGGATGTTCATATTCCCAGCGCATTTTGGATAATAACATAAATTCACCCCTCAACCACACTATTATACTAGAGTGGCCTGAGGGGTTTCAATTTTTATTTTATGAAATTGTGCTGGAAGATTATTTTTCCTTCCGGTCAAATGATGCTGGCTGTTCTTTTAAAGGCGTGACATGAGATTTTTTTTGAAGATCTTTGTCTGCCTTTTTCGTCGAAGCAGCAGGTGCAGCGGCTGCACGCTCAGCTTTTAATGCTTTTAGTTCACGTTTCAGTTTCACAATTTGGAAGATTCCTGCAAATGCCACAATCAGCCCGCCCATTAAAACTGAACCGATAATGACAAGGATCAGCGGCCATTCAGCCGTTCCAAATAAGTAGTGTACCTCGACAGGCCGTACATTAATCACGGCAAATACTGAGACAATTAATACGAAAATAAATGCGAGTATGATGGTCCATTGTTGTTTGTTCATCTACATATCCCCCAAGCTTTTTCTTTTATTCTTCCCTTTTCGCTGCCTTTTTTAAACACCGAAAGAAAGCAGTGGAAGAAAACCTATCAGCATGGGCATCATCAGCTGCTGAGTTTTTCTTTAATCAGATTCTTTAATTCTTTTCTTTCTCCAGAAATGACAAGGGTATCCCCTTCTTCGATGATGGTATCTGGTCCTGGATTTAAAATCTTCTCATGTGATTTTCTCACAATGGCGATGACTGTTACTTGATAGTTTTGGCGAACATTGAGGTCACCGATGCTTCTTTGAACAGCTGGTGCATTCTTTTCAATTTTAAACCATTCAATCACCAGTTCATCAATGGCTACCTCTACGGTTTCAAGCGCTTTCGGCTTATAGACCATGCCGCCTAAAATAGCCGCAATTTGTCTTGCTTCTTCATCGTTTAGCAGGATGCCAGAAATCGTTTCTTCATGGTCGTCCTCATGAAAATGATACATTTCTCTTCTGCCGTCATCATGTGTAATGATGGCAAGCTTCTCATTATTTCTTGTGATCATTTCGGCTTTATGACCGATACCTGGCAGTTCAGTTTCCCGAACCTTCATAACAGCCCCTCCAATGAATAAAGCCAAATGCCTAAACAGACACTTGCTTTCTATACTGGTCTAAACGTAAGTCATTATAGCAAAAGACCATTTTAAGATCAATGAAACCCGAAATGTTTTTTCGAATCATCTTATTTTCAGAAAAATCGATAGAAAAAGACTGCCGAAAAAGGCAGTCTTTCTAGATTAAATATCTTGATCTGTATCAATCTTAGCTGGTTTTTTCAGCTCACGGCCTTTCCACATCAGCCAAATTTGTGCCGCGATATAAAGGGATGAGTACACCCCTGTTAATAAGCCGACAAGTAAGGCGATGGAGAAGTTTGTAATCGACGCTGATCCGAAGATAAGCAGTGCGACAACAACGACAAGTACAGTCAGCACCGTGTTGACAGATCGCGTAAAGGTTTGCTGTAAGCTTAAGTTCACAATGTACGATAGATCTTCAATGGTTTTCGGTTTACGTTTCTTCATTTGCTCACGAACCCTGTCGAAGGTAACGATCGTGTCGTTGATCGAGTACCCAATGACCGTGAGGATCGCGGCAATGAAGGTGACATCCACCTCTAAGCGCGTGATACTAAAGAAGGCGACAATAAAGAATGCATCGTACAGCAGTGAGATAATCGCCGCAATCGCCATCTTATACTCAAAACGGACGGATACATATAAAATGATCCCAATGGAAGCAATGATGACGGCATATAGCGCATTACGGGCAAGTTCTTTTCCGACAGTCGGTGATACTGTACTTACATTCGGCTCAGTGCCGTATTTATCTTTGAAGTAATCCTTCACTTCAGCGATTTTTTCTTTGTTCGGCACCCCGACAAATCGAGCAGCTGCCTGATTTTCTTTTTGCCCCGACAGCACAACACTGTCTGCTTCAAGACCAAGCTTTTTAAAGTCTTGCTCTACTTGTGCAGTTTTCAGCTTGTGATCGCTTTGAACATCAATTCTCGTTCCACTAGCAAAGTCAATACCAGCATTGAGCTTGAAGATCGAAAGGACGATGATTCCCGCAATAGTAACAGCTATGGAGAAAATCATAAAGCCTTTACGTTTGCTGACGAAATCCCATTTATCAAATGGCGTTTTCGGTTCGGTATTTTCTGTTGTTTCGTGGATACTCATGATGTCTTTTTTGCGGACACCAAACCAGCCTTTTTTGCGGTCGAGCGCACGGCTCTCTACAAGCAGTCCAAGAAGGAATCTTGATAGGAATACAGCCGTGATAAAGCTTGTTAAAATCGAGAGGATGAGCATTGTTGCAAATCCTTTTACAGAGCTTGTCCCGAAGAAGAACAGCACTCCGCCGGCAATAATACTTGTTAAGTTTGCATCAAAGATGGTCGCAAATGATCTGCGGTTCCCTGACCTGAAAGCAGAACGGACAGATTTGCCGAGCTTCAGCTCTTCTTTGATCCGCTCATAAGTAATAATGTTGGCATCAACAGCCATCCCTACCCCTAGAATAAGTGCGGCAATTCCAGGCAGTGTCATGACCGCGCCCATCCAGTCAAACACTTGCAGCGTAATGTAGATATAGGCTGAGAGTGTGATGACAGCTATAAGACCAGGTAATCGGTAATAAAGCAGCATGAATAAGAAGATAAATGCGATTCCTACAATTCCTGCGAACACTGTTTCGTTCAGTGCTTGTTCACCAAACTGTGCACTCACAGATGTGGAATATTTTTCTGTTAATTTTACTGGCAATGCCCCGGCATTTAAAATACTTGCGAGGTCTTTTGCCTCTTGGACAGTAAATTTCCCTTCAATTTGTACGTCACTGCTGTTAATCTCTTGATTCACATTTGGTGCAGATACATACTTGTGGTTTGATTTTGAGACTTCTTTTTTGAATGAATCTCCTTTGTGATAATCAAGCCAAATGACAAGCTGGTTATTCGGCGCCATCGCCGCTACTTTTCTTGTGACGTCACCAAATTTTTTCGCATCCTTTAGTTTAACCGTCACAATTGGCTCATTCGTTTGACTGAATGTTTGTTTTGCACTGTTTTCGACTAGGTCAGCCCCGTTAAGAAGTTCTTTATCATTCGTATCTCTGAAGGATAGCTGTGCTTCAGTGGAAAGAATCTCCCTAGCTCTGTTTTGATCTTTTACCCCTGCAAGCTGCACACGGATACGATTATTGCCTTCAATCGAGATGTTCGGCTCACTTACACCTAGCACATTGGCTCTTCGGTTAAGAGCTTCCACTGTACTAACGAGAACACTATTTGTGATCTTGTCCTCTTTTTTCACTGGATGTACATCATACAGAACTTCAAATCCACCCTGTAAATCCAGCCCTAGCGTCATATCTTTCGCAACAGGCTTTGTCAGTAAGCCCACGCCAGTTCCGATTAACAGAACCACTAAGAAAAACGCAAGAATGCGCCCTTTTTTCATTATGTATTTCCTCCTTAAACACCTGAATCCATTAAGATGGCTTATTTCAACAGTTCATCAAGCATATTCTTGCCATCTTCACTGTCCAAAAAAGCAGACGTTTTAAACGACTGAACGGTTGCATAGTTCATAAATTCGCCTATTTTCACAGATAAAATATCTGCAACCATTTCATGAATCGGATACTCTTGTTTTTTCTTCCACTTCTTATTCTCTAAGTATGACCATAATTCCTCTAAATCTACATCTTTATAGCCCAAAACGATGAATTCTTCAAGCTTACTGAACAGAAAAGGCTTTAAATGGTCTTTGTATATAGCAGCTGGGTGTTGTGTCATTGCGTAGCTCCCCCTTTTCAGTTTTTTATCGAGAGACTTGTCATGCTTGGACGATATACACGCATATCTTATTGTATATGATTCTATGTCGTTTGAGAAGGCAGGTGATCTGTGATTTGACGAAGCAAACGTTTTTAAAGGGGACCATTATTTTAATTTTAGCAGGTTTTATCACGAGAATATTGGGTTTTGTCAATCGAATTGTCATTGCGAGGTTCATTGGCGAAGAAGGGGTCGGGCTTTATATGATGGCTGCACCTACCTTTTTTCTCGCCGTAACGCTCACACAATTCGGACTGCCTGTCGCCATTAGTAAGCTTGTCGCAGAAGCAGAAGCCCGGGGTGACAAACAGAAAACAAAACGTATTCTGGTCATGTCCCTTGCGATAACAGGAACACTCAGCCTGATATTCACGCCGATTTTTTTATGGTTTGCGCCCATCATGGCAGAAAATATGCTGACTGATCCTCGAACGGTCTATCCACTGCTTGCCATTACACCCGTCGTACCAGTCATCGCCATTTCCAGTGTGTTAAGAGGCTATTTCCAAGGCAGACAGCAGATGAGCCCGCTTGCGATGTCTCAAGTTCTAGAACAGGTCGCAAGAATTTCACTAGTGGCGGTATGTACAACGGCTTTCCTTCCTTACGGGATTGAATTTGCAGCCGCAGGTGCGATGATTTCATCTGTGATTGGTGAGATGATTTCACTTGGTTACTTACTGATCGCTTTTCGCTATAAAAAGACCATTCGTATTCGAAAACGATTTTTTAAGGCGCTTCATGACGGGAAGGACACGTTTAAGCAGCTGATGAGCATTGCCCTGCCAACAACAGGCAGCCGTTTTATCGGGAATATTTCGTGGTTTTTAGAGCCGATTGTTGTCGCGCAAAGTCTTGCCATTGCTGGATATGCGGCTGTAGAGGCGACAAGACAGTACGGGGAGTTGACTGGTCTTGCACTGACCCTTTTGACACTGCCTAGTTTTATTACGTATTCACTCTCCACTGCATTAGTTCCGGCGATCAGTGAAGGAATGGAGCAGAACAAACGTAAAACGGTCGAATACCGGCTGAAGCAGGCGATGCGCCTATGTTTACTCAGCGGAGGCATTTCATGTATTATTCTTTTCGTTTACGCAGAAGATTTAACGCTCTTTATGTATGGTTCATCGCACGCGGCCATTTATGTGAAATTCATGGCGCCATTTTTCCTTCTATATTATTTTCAGGGGCCCCTTCAAGCCGTGCTTCAAGCACTCAATTTAGCTGGTGCGGCGATGACCAACAGCCTGATTGGCGCTATTGTAAAAACAGGGATGATTTTTGTTCTTGCTTCACAGCCAGGCTTTGGCATTATGGGCGCTGCACTTGCGATATTAATCGGTATCATCCTTGTCACACTGCTCCATGCGGCAACTGTTGGAAAGGTGCTGCCTATTCATTTACCATTAAAGGAATATGGACTATGCGTCCTTGTGATTATCGGTACGGGGGCTGTCAGCCTTTGGCTGAAATCTCAAGTAAACGGACTCTTTTCTGCTCCTATTGAACTTGTGACGCTCATTTTTGTTACGTGCACGCTGTATGTCATTCTATTAATCTGCCTAGGTCTAGTGAAACGAGAAGAGCTGCGCCGCATCCCGTTCGTCGGGAAGCTGTTTTAGCTCATCTCTTTTTGATCACTTCATCTTTCAAATCAATATAAAATGTTTTTTGATTAAAGCTGCAGTAAGAGATTTGTTCGATATCATGATAGCCTCTTTTAGCAAGCTCATCTTTCAGCCACTGTTCATTTTGATTGATTTGCTTTAGGTGGTCATGCTGCACCACACCATCCGCAACAAGTGGAAGCTCAAGCGCTGCATGTTTGCGCTTGTTTTCTTTTTCGACGACAGCGAGCTTTCCAGACGGCTCTAAAATGGCGTAAGAGACATCCTGAATGCTGTCGATGTTATTTTCTCTTAATTGAATGAGCAGATCATCAAAATTGTATCGCTGTTTTCTCATTGCACCTTCGTCTATTTTCCCATTGATGATAAGCAGGGCCGGTTTTCCGTCAAGAAAGCGCCGGACACCTTGAAATTTTAATGAGAGGTAGGCAAGTGTGATTTGAATGAAGGTTAACAGCAGGATTGGCCATACCGTATGTAACATGTTATCCTCTACTTCTTCTATGGCGAGAACCGCAATTTCTGCGATCATCATAAAAATGACTAGATCTAAAATGCTCAGCTCGCCAATTTCCCTTTTGCCCATTAAGCGAAATATAAACCAAATAAGAAAATATAAGATGATGGTTCTCATGGAAATGATCAAGATGTCCTGCATGTGATGTAAACCCTCCTTCTCCAACATAGCTTGTGTCAAAACACTTTATTTATGTAGAAAAGAAACGTCTGAAACATGTCTATTTTTTCTTCACTGTGAATACATTTTAGTAAAAGACAAGCTTCGTTCAATTGGAGAGGAGACGAATCTACATGCAGGAAACGAAACAAATTGGAAAAGGCATTTTATCCGGCTTAATTGCCATTTTTATCGTGATGGTTGTCACAAGTTTACTTGTGTCGCTCATGCTTACATTCACAAGTATGCAGGAATCATCATTTAAATGGATGATTATGATTTTGTCCTTTGCTGCCCTTTTATTAGGAGGCATCATTTCTGGCGGGAAAGCAAAGGAGCGCGGCTGGCTGATTGGTGCGGTCACATCTATCATTTTTTCTCTCACTGTCTTTTTATTTCAATATTTGGGGTTTGGAAAAACGTTTTCACCAGAGCAGTTTATCTATCATGGAGCATTTTTAGGCATTTGTATGCTGGGGGGAATGATTGGCGTCAATCTTCGAGGCAAATAAAAAAAGAGCGGTCATATCGCTCTTTTTTTATGGCTATGTATCAGAGGATTAGCCTTTGTCAGCTAATTCTCTAATAGCACGACGATCGAAAGTTAAACGGTTGTTTTCGCTTGTTTTGATGACCACTTTTGATTCATCAATTGAGTCGATTTCACCGTGTAAACCACCGATTGTGACGATTTTATCGCCTTTTGATAAAGATTGCTGCATCTGACGCACAGCTTTCTGTTGCTTTTGCTGTGGACGGATTAACAAGAAGTAAAGCACAGCAAACATGACAACAATCATAATGATTGAACCCATACCACCATCCATTCTATTTCACCCCTTTCTAAAGCATTGTAAAGCCTTTCGTTTATGCGTTAAAAGTTTTTCGCATTCGGTTTGTTAAAGCCGTAACGCTCAAAAAACTCTTCTTTAAAATCACCTAAACGATCCTCACGGATAGCTTCTCTCACTTGCTCCATTAATTTTAACAGAAAATGAAGATTATGATAAGTTGTTAATCGAATTCCGAACGTTTCATTTGTTCTGATGAGATGTCTAATATAGGCACGTGTATAGTTTTTACATGTATAGCAGTCACAGTTTTCATCGATTGGTCTAAAGTCACGCTCATATTTTGCATTTTTCACAACAAGACGGCCTTCACTTGTCATCAAGGTGCCGTTTCTTGCAATTCGCGTCGGCAGTACGCAGTCAAACATATCTACACCGCGAATGGCGCCGTCAATTAAGGAGTCTGGTGAGCCGACACCCATTAGGTACCTCGGCTTGTCTGCCGGTAAAAATGGTGTTGTGAACTCTAGTACACGATTCATCACATCTTTTGGTTCCCCTACAGATAAGCCTCCGATGGCGTAACCTGGGAAATCAAGTGAAACAAGGTCTTTTGCACTTTGTTTTCGAAGCTCTTCGTATTCTCCGCCTTGGACAATCCCAAACAGCCCTTGATCTTCAGGACGCTGGTGCGCTGTTAGACATCGCTCTGCCCATCTGCTTGTCCGCTCCACAGAACGTTTCATATAATCGTACTCTGCAGGATACGGCGGGCATTCATCAAATGCCATCATAATATCAGAGCCAAGTGCATTTTGGATGTCCATGGCTTTTTCAGGAGATAGGAACAGCTTGTCTCCGTTTAAATGATTACGGAAGTGAACGCCTTCTTCTTCAATTTTTCTAAATTCACTCAATGAAAAAACTTGGAATCCGCCTGAATCTGTTAGGATTGCTCGATCCCAGTTCATAAATTTGTGCAGACCGCCTGCTTCCTTTACGATATCGTGACCTGGACGGAGCCATAGGTGGTACGTATTGCTTAAGATGATGCCTGCATCCATAGCCTTTAATTCTTCAGGCGCCATTGTTTTGACTGTAGCCAGTGTACCTACTGGCATAAATATAGGTGTTTCAAAGGAGCCGTGCGGTGTATGAACGCGGCCAAGACGTGCACCTGTCTGTTTACATGATTTAATGAACTCATAACGTATCGGTAATTGCGACAAAAATGAGCCCTCCTGTCTTTGTTGTATAATGTTATTGAATCAGCATGGCATCGCCAAAGCTGAAGAATCGGTATTCCTCTTTAACAGCCTCATTGTACGCTTTAAGTACGTGCTCTCGTCCAGCTAATGCGCTGACAAGCATAATTAACGAGGATTTTGGCAGATGGAAATTCGTGATCATGCCGTCAATTGCCTTGAATGTGTAGCCAGGGTAAATAAAGATCGACGTCCAGCCGCTTGAGGCTTTGAACTCACCATCATGTGCACTTGCAATGGTTTCAAGCGTTCTTGTTGACGTTGTGCCGACTGAAATAATCCGCCCGCCTTCCTTGCGAATGCGGTTAAGCTCATCAGCTGTTTCTTCATTCATTTCATAAAACTCTGCGTGCATTTCGTGTTCTTCAATACGTTCTGCACTTACCGGACGAAATGTGCCAAGCCCTACGTGCAGCGTAATGAAAGCAATGTGTACACCTTTCGCTTTCAGCGCATCCAGCAGCTCGGTTGTAAAGTGGAGACCGGCAGTTGGCGCAGCAGCGGAGCCAACCTCTTTTGAATAAACGGTTTGATAGCGTTCACGGTCGTCAAGCTGCTCTTTAATATATGGAGGCAGCGGCATTTCACCAAGGGATTCAAGCACTTCATAAAAAATGCCTGTATATTGAAACTCGACTTTTCTTCCGCCATGTTCCATTTCCTCTGTGCATACTGCTTTGAGCCGTCCATCACCAAACGTGATAACCGTCCCTTTTTTCACCCGTTTGGCTGGTTTGACAAGTGTTTCCCAGTGGTCTCCTTCTTCTTGTTTCAATAGAAGCAGCTCAACTTTGGCACCTGTATCCTCTTTCATCCCAAACAGACGTGCAGGCAGAACGCGAGTATTGTTTAGAACGAGACAATCACCCGTTTGAAAATAATCGATGATTTGCGAGAATGTATCATGTGTAATCGCACCCGTTTGTTTGTTTAAGACCATCAGTCTTGATGCATCTCGTTGTTCAAGCGGCACTTGTGCAATTAATCTTTCTGGTAAATCAAAATCAAATAGTTCTAGCTTCATTTCCTTCACCTATTCTGTAGTTAACTAGTTAACGTTATTTCATCCGTCCAAAGATATTAAGTAATATGGTTAGTACGATGCTAATGACAATGCATGTAATGACAGGAAAAAAGAATGTTACATTTCCTTTTTTCACAAAAATATCACCTGGAAGCTTACCAACCAATTGAAACACTAATCCTGCGGCAAAAAGGACACCACCTAAAATCATTAATATTTTAGGGAATTCAGTCACGAATCGGAACCTCCATTTGAAAATGTTCATACGCTTCTCTTGTGACGACCCGCCCTCTTGGTGTTCTTTGCAGGAAACCAATTTGCAGTAAGTACGGTTCGTACACATCTTCAATCGTATGTGATTCTTCTCCAATTGTCGCTGAGATCGTATCAAGCCCAACAGGACCGCCTCTAAATTTTTCGATCATGCTTAAAAGCAGCTTATGGTCTATATGATCGAGACCAAGCCTGTCGACTTGAAGACGCTCAAGGGCATCTTCCGCAATGTCCTGTGTAATGGCATGATTCCCAAGCACCTGCGCAAAATCTCTTACTCTTCTGAGCAAACGATTGGCTACCCTTGGTGTTCCTCGGGAACGTCTCGCAATCTCTTCGGCAGAGCGAATATCGATCCCAATCTCAAACAGCTCGGCTGTTCTTGCCACAATGTGAGCCAAATCTCTTTGCTCATAGTATTCCAATCTTGCATGTACTCCAAACCTATCACGAAGCGGCGCTGTTAACAGCCCGACACGGGTCGTTGCACCTACAAGCGTAAATGGCGGTAAATCAAGCCGTACAGAGCGTGCTGTATCTCCTTTTCCAATGACAATATCTAAACAAAAATCCTCCATTGCTGGGTACAGCACTTCTTCAATTGAGCGCTGCAAGCGATGAATTTCATCAATAAACAATACATCACCTGGCTCAAGAGATGTTAAGATGGCCGCCAAATCACCAGGACGCTCAATTGCTGGTCCTGACGTTGTACGCAGCTGAACATTCATTTCATTGGCAATGATCGACGCAAGCGTTGTTTTCCCAAGTCCAGGAGGTCCATATAAAAGGACGTGATCAAGCGTTTCCTGCCTCATGCGGGCAGCTTCAATAAAAACGCTGAGATTATCCTTTACTTTTTGCTGACCGATATATTGGCTAAGTGTCTGTGGCCGCAGACTTTGCTCAATGGCTGATTCATGGTTGTCTGCTTCAGTTGAGACGAGCCGTTCATCCATGAGACATCACCCTATTTCAACATTTTTTGTAAAGCTTTTTTCACATATTGATCGGTTGTGAGATTCTTTTCTTCTTTTAATAATGGAAGAACCTTTTTGATTTCACGATCACCGTATCCAAGGACACTTAAGGCTTCAAGCGCTTCATCTAATGCAGTTTGCTGCGTTTCGACCTGAATGTGGTCCTCGTGATTAAATAAGTTGCCAATCATTTCTGGCACCACATCTGCAAGTTTGCCTTTTAGATCCAGAATGATTTGACGTGCTGTTTTTTTGCCCACACCAGGGAATTTAATCAGGAACGCTTCATCTTCACGTTCTATTGCTGAAATGACAGCGCCAGGATCACCGGAAGCAAGAATGGCGAGTGCACCCTTTGGCCCAATTCCTGTGACATTTAACAGTTTTGTGAACAGCGCTTTTTCTTCTCGTGTTTGAAAACCGTATAACGAAAATGCGTCTTCCTTTATGTAATGATACGTATAAATCGTTTCTTGTTTATTTACTCGATAGATAAACGGGTTTGGGGTATAGACTTGATATCCCACTCCGCCGTTTTCAATGACAACATATTGCGGGCACACATAATCAATGGTCCCTTTTACAAACTCTATCACCGTTTTCACCTCTTTGACTGTTCTTCATTGTAACATAAATCGAAGAGAAAACCGCAATAAAAGTTAACATACGTTCGCTCAGTACATTTTTATGATGAAACCACGAAAAACAGCTTGCGGCCTTCACACCAGCAAGCTGTTACACGCTTTAAAACGATATTTCATTTCGGTAAGGCTTCATGACTTCAAGCACATGCTCAAATTCATCCTTTGTTCGAAAAGGAATACCTTGCTCAAGCTGCTTCTCCACGTGACTTTCTAAACGGGACGTATCAATTTGAAAAAAGAGATGAATAGGCTCCGCCCAGCCGTCAGGCCTTCCATGAAACGTAGAAATCACACCGTCCTCTGATAATCCGATATATCCATTTGCTTTACTTAATGGAGAGATATCATCAATTTGCTTTCTAAAAAGGGCAAAATCCTCTTTTTGTTCTACCAGCGTCCAGCCTTTATACTGCGCCCAGAATGTGTCTTTGTCTTCTAATGATGCCCGGTGCCTTTCAATACTCACATCGCCGTCTAGATAGACTTTTTCAAGCTGGACGGTAATAGAGTTTGACTGCTTTTGCAAGTGTTCTTTTCCTTCCATATCCGCAGCGAAAAAAAGCACACTTGTCATGATAAGTCCTGTAACGAAACATTTCATCTTCACTTTCACTATTTACACCTCTTTAGAACATGAGATCGATGCATGACATATGTAGTTTGACCCATTTTTCTAAACATTAACCAAATCGATGATTCAAATGTATGTTAAGAGTCTTTCGTTGTATCCTTCATTCGTAAATGTTATGTTTTATACAATCCATTGCTTTATCGAATGACACGGTTTTTTCATCATTCGTTTTTCAGCCGCATAAACTGAAACCAAAGAAGGTGAAGTCAATGTCAGAGGTCAAAAGATTAGCCGAATCGATTCAGTATCATGAAGAGAAACGTTTTCATAAGCTTGCCTATAAACCGGCAGAGCTTGAACTGTGCGGCAAAGGAAGAAGTGCCTATGTCTTTTTATACAAAAAAGACGGCAAGAAAATGGCACTAAAAGTCTTTTTCCCTTCTTATCAGCATATTGCCCGCAAAGAGGCTGCCATTTACGAAAAACTTTCTGGTTCGTCTTACTACCCTGAGATTTATGAGTCTGGGGATCAGTATATTTTAATGGAATATATTAAAGGCTACACATTCTATGAATGCCTTACAAAAGGAATTCCTATTAAAAAACAAATGATTGAACAAGTCGATGATGCGCTGGAGGAAGCACGCGAGAAAGGATTGAATCCTTCTGATATTCATCTGCGCAATCTGATCTTAACAAAAGAAGGGCGGATCAGGGTCATTGACGTTGCCAGGTTCACGCAAACGAAAGCATGTCATCAATGGGATGATTTAAAAGCCGCTTATGCCTATTACCAAAAACCTTTTTTCCCTAAAAAAGCACCGCGTCTGTGGCTTGAAGTTATTGCTTATTTGTATAAAAAGAACTGGCTGTCCCGCGGGCAGCTTAATAATCGAAATGATTTTTCTGCATAATGAAAGCCGCTCTCTACGAGCGGCTTTCTGCGTTATTCTGTTTCTACATGGATACTATTGACGTTTAATAGGTTAATGATTTCATTATTCAGCTTAAACCAATGATTGGCTTCTTCAATTTTTTTATACACATCATAGGTAGCTGGACGTTTGAGCTCGAAATCAAGCACTTCCCCATTGTTCATATGAAATGTTACCTTAAATACTTTCATCATAAGATCACCTTCCACTCTTCTTGTTCGCTGGTCAAATAGATCAGCTCTTTTCATTCATTCTCTATTGAACTCGTTTCCCCTCCTTGTTTCCATTCAAACCCAAGAAGTTTAAATTTTGTTTAAATTCGCACAAACATCTATCTCTCAAATCTGCAAAGAAGTATATTAGTTAAAAAGGAGGCTGCCCTTGATGAAGCAGAAAAAGAAACGAACATCTCCAGAAAGAAAAACAGTCTTTTTTCATTTAATAGATGCCCTCATTCCGAGTGTGGACATGATGGCATATGCAGTAAAGGCATTTTTTCACCTTTTAAGAAAAGCCTTCTCAGTTGTTTGATAAAACCCCGCACAGCATCGTGCGAGGTTCTTTTTTTAGGGCTGATAAATTTGACTTCCCTGGCTGACAAACTCCTTCGCCTTCTTTTCCATCTCTCTTTTCACTTCTTCAGATTGATTGCGGATATCATGAGAAATTTTCATACTGCAAAACTTCGGTCCGCACATCGAGCAAAAGTGAGCGGTCTTAGCACCTTCGGCAGGCAATGTTTCATCATGGAACGCCAAGGCTCTTTCTGGATCAAGTGACAGGTTAAATTGGTCCCGCCACCTAAATTC
Source organism: Bacillus sp. FSL L8-0654 (assembly GCF_038629965.1). Taxonomy (NCBI): domain Bacteria; kingdom Bacillati; phylum Bacillota; class Bacilli; order Caryophanales; family Bacillaceae; genus Bacillus; species Bacillus sp. FSL L8-0654. The sequence continues at coordinate 2,464,471 of NZ_CP152026.1, forward strand.
AAATCTCGCTTTCGATAAAGCATCATCGCGCTTTTGAGCCGCAGGATGTCCTTTTGCTAGATCAGCCGCATGTGCGGCAATTTTATAGGCGATTACGCCTTCTCTCACATCTTCTTTATTCGGCAGACCTAAATGCTCTTTTGGCGTTACATAACATAGCATGGCTGTGCCGTACCAGCCGATCATGGCCGCACCGATGGCGGATGTAATGTGATCATACCCCGGCGCAATATCTGTTGTAAGAGGCCCTAACGTATAAAATGGGGCTTCCTTGCAAATGTCCATTTGCTTGTCCACATTCTCTTTAATTTTATCCATTGGGACATGGCCGGGCCCTTCAATCATCACCTGCACATCATGTTTCCAAGCGATCTCTGTTAACTCACCTAACGTTTCCAGCTCTGCAAACTGCGCCTCATCATTGGCATCAGCAATCGAACCTGGTCTAAGTCCATCTCCAAGTGAAAAGGCGATATCATACGTTTTCATAATTTCACAAATATCTTCAAAGTGCGTGTAGAGGAAATTCTCTTGATGATGAGCAAGACACCATCTTGCCATAATCGCCCCGCCTCTTGAAACAATTCCGGTCACCCGATCAACTGTGAGCGGAATATATCTTAACAGCACGCCCGCATGAATTGTAAAATAATCTACACCTTGTTCTGCTTGTTCAATTAATGTGTCCCTGTACACGTCCCACGTCAAATCTTCTGCGACTCCATTCACTTTTTCAAGGGCCTGATAAATAGGAACGGTTCCTACTGGAACTGGGCAATTCCGAATGATCCATTCTCTCGTTGTATGAATATCCTTTCCAGTAGACAGATCCATCATTGTGTCTGCCCCCCATCTGATCGCCCATGTCATCTTTTCTACCTCTTCATTAATGGATGACGTGACAGCTGAATTGCCAATATTCGCATTGATTTTGACATGAAAATTCCTTCCGATAATCATTGGTTCACTTTCTGGATGGTTAATATTCGAAGGAATAACGGCTCTTCCGCTCGCTACTTCCTCTCTAACAAACTCAGGGCTTAGCTCTTCTCTTATTGCGATAAACTCCATTTCAGGCGTAATGATGCCTTTTTTGGCATAATGCATTTGCGTCACGCGCGCTCCTTGTTTCGCGCGGAGCGGCTTATGATGAAAATCAGTTTGGACAGAATGGAAGGACTCCTTCTCCCTTGAACGATATCCGTTATCTTCCGGTTTTACATGACGCCCTTCATAGCTTTCTGTATCTCCTCTTTCTTCAATCCATGCTGCCCTAAGACGCTTTAATCCTTTTGTGACGTCAATATGAACGTTCTCATCAGTGTACGGTCCACTCGTATCGTATACACGGACTGGTTCATTTTTTATGTCGCCCGCCTCTGTCACAGTATGTGAGAGCGCAATCTCTCTTTTCGGCACTAAGATATCGGGCCTTGATCCTTTCTCATACACCTTTCGGCTGCCATCAAAACTGGATAATAATGATTGGTTGGATGGGACACTTTTCTTTTCCTTCATTTGCTGTTCTCTCCTTTTCTTCTTGTCACCGGACAGGATGGAATCAGCACCAGCAAAAAACCAGGCTCTATTTAAAGAACCTGGTTCGTCGTCAGAAATAAACATGCATATCATTGATTGGATACATGCATCATCTTCAACTTCCCCACGCTGGTACGAGCCAGATCAGGTCCAAAGGGTTAAGAAGCTTATGCTACTCTCTCAGCCCATTTACGGGCACCCCTAGTCACTTTTATTGATTTCCACATCAGTGTAGCATAGAGACATCATGAAAAAAAGAGAATTCAGGAAAATAGTTCCTTTCCCCTATGGATCATAATGATATACAGACTTCTATACATAATCTGTCTCTCTCATTTCAATTAAATCTGAAATAATCGTTGATCCTTTTCTCCTATTATGTATAATTAATCTAAACGGAGAATTTTCATACAATTTAATCAAAGGAAGTTCTAGTCGATTGCAAACATTTCTCACATTTATCGTCGTAGGATTCTCAATTGCTCTGCCTGTTGGAGCAATCACGGTTGAAATGACAAAACAGGGACTCAAAAACGGATTCTTTCATGGTTTAACTGTCGGAGCAGGCGGTATGACCATAGACTTATTACTTATTTTGGCTTTATATGCTGGATTTGCTCAGTTTTTATCTTTGCCGTTTGTTCAAATCCCGCTCTGGCTGATCGGAGCTGTATTTTTAATGATTCTCGCATACGATTCCATTAAAAATGCGGATCAAGATATCCATTTAGCAGGAGAAAAGGTCAATAAATCATTCGCAAAAACATATCGAAACGGCTTGCTCGTGGCGGTATCTCCTGGAAATCTTGTGTTCTGGGTTTCTGTTTTTGGTGCTGTACTTGCGGATGCGTATACAAAAACAGATTCATCTGAATTTATGCTGGCTGCCGGCGGTATTTTGGCAGGGATTCTCCTTCATGACATCGGTCTTCTCACACTTGTATCCTTAACAAGAAAAGTGATGAATCGAACGATGATCAAGTGGACATCCATTATTGCTGGTATTTTATTACTAGGGTTTGGCTGTTATTTCTTTTACGAATTTTATATAGGCATCAAGGTTTATTTTTAAGAAAAGGCTAAAGTTCGTAATGAACTTTAGCCTTTTTGTGTCAAACTATCGGGTCATGCCTGTTTGGCCTGTTTCAAATTGCGTTCTTCTCATGTCTCTAAAGCGTGTGAATGCACCTTCATCTTTTATGACTTGGACTGCTCTTCCATCCGCATAACGAGTCGCTGCTTCTTCTACTTGTGATACGCCTTCTGACGTCAGGCGGCCATCTGATTTAATGGCAATATACACATTCTCATCCGTCACCATGACTTGAGAGTCTGCCACGTGATTCATTTTATTGACGCGGTTGGCAATTTTTCTTGAACGCTGAATGTTCTCTTGTTTATCATAGCCTGAGAACGACATTTGGTTATGATAATTCATATCTCCATGACTGTAGCGTCCATCTCCACCTGTGAGAGGCATTCGATCATCAGCTTGAGGACGTGTACGGTAATCAACATTTGTTGTATTTCTCCCGTTCATTCCCTCCATGAGTTCAGAAACTGGTCCTTGATGATCTTGGTTGTTGTCTTCCGCTCGTTGATTCGAATGATAACCAACCGGCTGGCCTGATTGATTATGACGTGTATCGACACCTGCGTTATTATTTGCACCACATGCCGTTAAACCAATAGGAAGAAGCACTAATGCGATTGTTTTTTGCCATTTTTGTCTCAAACGAAAAACCCCCTGTACAAATTCAATCTCATGAGCGCGAAACAGGCTCTGTTTTAGCATGTACAGTTAGGAAAAAAATCAAGCTGTCAGTTATAAACAAAAAAAGGAACGATTGAGATCGTTCCTTCTGATTGGTGACAAATGGCTAAAATGTTTTTGATTTTAGCCATTTGTCTTCTTTTCAGCGTAATAGAAAACCTTTGCAGTCTAGGAAGGGCGAGCACCGGAACGGAGCGAATTTGACATTCGTGAGTACCGGCGCGCAGGCCTGACACCGAATGCGAGGGTTTGTCTACACGCTGAAAGGAACGATTGAGATCGTTCCTTCTGTCATTAATCTTCTTCTTCTTCCTCCGGCCTTGCAAAAACGGATTGACCTGGATATGGCTGCATGTAAGGCTGAGCTGGATAAGCCCCCATTTGGCCATAAGGAACAGGATTCGGATAATGTCCCGGCCAAGGCTGATGATGCTTCATGCCATCATCGCATCCGCAATCTTCCTTGCCATATGCTGCATTTGAAACGTTTGGAAAAAAGCCTTGATTTGCGTTGGCATTTGCATTGGCGTTTGGATGCGTATGGTGATGCCAGTGATGTCCGTCGTTTGCATGGTGCTCATGATTTTCTCCGTAGTAAGCAGGCGCTTGATACGCAGGATAATAAGGATGAGCCGGGTATGGATATGGCATCATATGATGGTGATAATATGGATGGATAGGATAACATAAGCCTGATCCCGGTAAAATTGGCGATGCCGGCACCATTTGCTGCGGATATGGATACATCGCCGGCATATAATGACCATGACCATAACCAAAATAAGGATCATATGGTTCATGATGATGATGTTGGTGATGATGCTCGTTATTTTCAGCCATTCCCCCTACCGCTGCCCCTCCCACATTTGGCATTTGCGGGAAGTTAGGAAGGTTCGGATAATTGCCATGCTCCATGTCTTTTCCCTCCTCTTTTTGATGCGGAATATGAATAAACGGATCATACCCCTTTGCCACTTCATCTTTTAGATGACCTTTATTTTCATGATGAAAATGGTCCTTGTGATCTTTATGTTCCTTATTTTCATGATGGACATGACCCTTGTTATCTTTGTGGTCTTTATTTTCATGATGAAAATGATCCTTGTGATCCTTTTTGTCATGAACATGATCTTTCTTCTCATGAACGTGATCTTTTTTTTCATGATGATCTTTTTTGGGAGGAGGTGTGAATGGCTGGTAGAGATTGGTCTGATAATAGTTCACATCCACTTGCGGAAAAACTGGCTGCTCGATTTTTGGCACTGGCGGTACATATGGTACCGGTTCATTTGGCTTTTCCTTCGGTTTCGTATCTTGCACTTGCACGACATCTTTTGGCTTTTCTTTCACATACGGATGTTCTTTCGTTTTTGGCATTTCTTTTGCTTTGTGATGATCTGTTTTTACAGGAACACCACTAGATGGAATTTTAATCTTCATACCCGGCATGATTAAATCAGGATTACTGAGCTGTGAATTTAGTTTTTTCAATTCTTGAAAGTCGACTCCGTATTTCTTTGAAATTTTCCAAAGGGAGTCTCCTTTTTGCACAATATGAATTTTCAACGTTTTCCCCTCCTATGCAAAACGTGAACGTAACGGTTATGTCAGAAGTACAATATGTTTCAACATAAATTTATGCCTATTTACAAGCCGATATGATAAAAACTTGTTTTCTGATAGGAGGGGCTGATTCATTATTTAATGGCGAGCATTTTCTCAAGTGCAAGCAAAGCGTCTTTCGTGATGTCTTCATTGACCTGTATCAACCCGGCCGGCTGACCCTTCTCAATGCTTTCCAGTGACCATAGCAAATGAGGCAGATCAATCCGGTTCATAGTCAAACATGGACACATATCTGGGTTAAGGGATTCAATTTGTTTATCTGGGTGCTGCGCTATGATCCGTTTGACTAAATTCATCTCTGTTCCAATCGCCCATTTGCTTCCTGCTGGCGCCTGTTTGATCGTATCAATAATAAATTTCGTTGAACCTGCTAGGTCAGAAGCCCTTACGACCTCATGCGTGCATTCAGGATGAACAAGAATTTGAATGTCACGATCTTTTTTTCTCATTTCTTCTATATTCCGAACGGTAAACTTCTCATGTACAGAGCAATGGCCTTTCCATAAAATCATCTTGATCCGGGAAAGCGGCTGATCGGTGATAAGCTTTTCTTCTATCTGATCCCAGACAGCCATTTCTTCTAGAGAAATACCTAAATCAAATGCTGTATTACGTCCTAGGTGCTGATCAGGGAGAAACAGAATCCGCTCTTTTTGTGTCAGCGCCCACTCGAGTACTTTTTTAGCATTTGATGAAGTCACTGTTGCCCCGCCATGTTTGCCAACAAATGCTTTAATGTCTGCTGTTGAATTGACATACGTAAGCGGAAGTATTGTATCCCCAAACAAATTAGTGAGCTGCTCCCATGCTCTGTCTGTTTGTTTCATATTTGCCATATCTGCCATGGAACAGCCTGCCCTCATATCTGGCAATACAACGCTCTGATTCTTGTTTGACAGCATATCTGCCGTTTCTGCCATAAAATGAACACCGCAGAATACAATGTATTCAGCCTCATGATTGTCAGCCGCTATTTGTGCCAGCTGCAATGAATCTCCTGTTGCATCTGCAAATTCAATGACTTCATCCTTTTGATAATGGTGGCCTGGTATAAAAAGCTTTGAGCCAAAAGCCCGCTTAATGTCTAACACTCGCTGCTTCATCTCATCATCAGAGCGGTGTTTATATTCATCTGGCATCATGACTGCATGTTGATTGGCTAATACATTAAGCATGGACATGAGTTGTTCCCCCTTTATGACTGAATTCCATATTCATACTAAAATCAAATGCTGGAGCAGAATGAGTCAGAAAACCAAGTGAAATAAGGTCGACTCCTGTCCCCCTGTAGCTTGGCAATGTCTCTAGCGTGATGCCCCCTGAAGCCTCTGTCAGAATGGACTCTGGCGTCATTTGTTTAAAACGTTTTACCTCGTCCGGAGAGCAGTTATCAAACATGATGACATCCGCTTTTGCATCAATGGCTTCTATAAGCTGCGTTTCTGATTCAATTTCCACTTCAATTTTCACCATATGACCGGCATATGCTCTTGCTTTCTCTACAGCTTCACGAATAGAACCGCATGCGGCAATATGATTATCTTTAATCATCACCCCATCCGATAAGCCAAAGCGATGATTCTTTCCACCGCCTGTCTTCACTGCGTATTTCTCTAACATACGCAGGCCGGGTGTCGTTTTTCTCGTATCACAAATCGTAATAGACGGGTCGCCTAATCGCTGCACCGCCTCATGTGTTAAGGTGGCGATACCTGTCATTCGCTGCAAAAGATTTAAAATGACCCTCTCTCCCTTTAATAAGTCGTTGACTGGGCCCTTTATTTTCGCCAGTACAGCGCCTGAATGAATCCAATCACCTTCTTGAAAATACAGCTCCGTTTGAATCTGTTCATTCAACAGGCGGTACCCTAGATCAATCACTTGTGATCCTGCCAATACACCAGATTGTTTCGCAATGATAAAAGCTGTTCCCTTCTTGTCCCCAAAGATGGCATCTGCTGATACATCTCCAAAGCCAATATCTTCTGTGAAAAAATGAGTGAGCATTTGTTTTAACTGTAAACGTTCCATTTGGCACCGATCCTTTCATTTTTCATGATATGAATGTGACCTTTTTCATGAACAATCTGCCTGCCCCGCCACAACGCATCGCTCCGCTCTGGATAATCCATTCGATAATGGCCGCCTCTGCTTTCTGTACGGAGTAATGCAGATTTGGCAAGGCAAACCGCTAATGCCCATTGATTGCTTAATTCGATCTGTTCATTTGTGATATCCTTCACATTAATTTGCTGAAAATTGACATGCTGTAACGAATGAAGCAAGGTCTGCAAGCCTTTTTCATCTCTCACAATGGCCGCAAATGTAGTCATCCATTGTCTCAGCTGAGTTGTTGAAATCATTGGGACCATCCATATTTCTTGAATGGAAAAAGGTGGACTTGTTTCTTTCTGTTTAGGCAGTTGTTCAATTCTCTGTGCCGCTTTGCTGCCTAACACGAGACCTTCCAGAAGAGAATTACTCGCCAATCGATTCGCACCGTGTAAGCCAGTACAGGCCGCTTCTCCAATGGCAAATAGCGCTGGAACAGTCGTTTCTCCATATTCATTGACGCTGATGCCGCCCATTAAAAAGTGCATACCGGGGGAAATTGGCAGCCTGCCGCTTTCCATATCAACGCCTGCACGCTGGCACATCTGAGCTATGGCCGGAAAACGAGCTGAAAAATGCGGGATATCATGGATGTTAAGATACAATTGATGACCTAATTGCTGCTCATGAAAAATAGTTCTAGCGACCACATCTCTAGGTGCTAAATCAGCTTGTGGGTGAATACCTTTCATGATCCGCCTGCCTGTTTCATCTTCTAAATAAGCTCCCTCTCCCCGTACTGCCTCTGAAATGAGGCCAACTGCTTTTCCAGCGATTGTTAAAAGAGTTGGATGGAATTGAACAAATTCGAGATCCACTAATTGTGCCCCGGCTCGATAGGCCATCATCAGTCCGTCTCCTGTTATAGAAGGATCATTTGTGTTTGTCTCATATAGGGAGCCGCAGCCGCCAGTTGATAATACAACGGCATCTGCGGTCATCGTATGTACGTGTCCTGTCTCGTCTTTCCATACAACACCCGTACATGTCCCTTCATGAATCAATAGATCAATGACATGATGATATTCGTATAAATGAATATGTGAGCCGAGCTGACTTTTCAGAAACTGTACAAGGGTTTTACCTGATTGATCTCCTCCTGCATGCAAGATGCGATGAGTGGTATGTGCTCCCTCTTTGCCTAATTGCGGCTCTCCTGCCTCATCTTGATCAAATGGACAGCCTTCTGCTACGAGCTGCTCCACAAGGTGTTTTCCAAGTCTCACGATTTCTTGTACGGTTCTTTCATCATTGTGATCACAGCCGGCAGCTAGTGTATCTTGCACATGCTGCTCAGCTGAGTCATGTGCTGAAAAGGCAGCAGCGATTCCTCCTTGAGCCAGCATGGAATTACTAGATGAACATTGTTTTTTTGTCATCATGATGACCTGGCAGCTTTTCGAAATGGTTTTTGCAAAGGAAAGCGCTGCAATGCCTGATCCCACCACAATGACTTTTTTGATTGATGACACCATTGCCCCTCCTGTCATTTACACCTGTCTTGACACATATCATTACACAACACTAAAATAAATACAAGAAAAAATTTTCACACGGGAGATGGATGGGTTGGTTTATTTAGATTACGCAGCTTCTACACCTGTTTCAGAGGAAGCGCTGCATGTTTTTGAGCAGCTAAGCAAAAATTTTTACGGAAATGCAAGCAGCCTTCATGATGCTGGGGGAAAAGCAAATGACATATTGACTTACAGCAGACAATCACTCGCTGCCATGATCGAGGGTGAACCGGATGGGATCTATTTTACAAGCGGTGGAACTGAATCCAATCTCCTTGCGATTCAATCGATCATCAATGGACTGCCAGCACATCAACAGCATGTCATCACAACTTCAGTTGAGCATCCTTCTGTTCATTATGCAGTTAGCAGCTTAGAGCGTTTTGGCGTAAAAGTCACGATCATTGAACCGAATCAGGATGGAATCATAACAAAGGACATTCTCAAAAAAGCATTATTGCCTGAAACAGGACTAGTATCTATTCAGCATGCTAATTCAGAAACAGGAATTATCCAGCCGCTTGCTGAATTAGCGCCTCTTTTAAAAGAAAGGAACATTCTTTTTCATACAGATGCTGTGCAAACATTTGGAAAGATTCGTGTGTCCATCAAAGAACTTGGAGTCGATGCTGTGTCCATCTCAAGTCATAAAGTGTATGCTCCTAAAGGCGCTGGTGCCGTTTATATGGGCGCTCATGTTCCTTGGAAACCTTTATATACAGGAGCAGTTCAGGAAAATGGCTTACGTCCAGGGACAGTAAACGTTCCATGTATCGGTGCTTTTGCTGCCGCAAGTGAACAAGCGATGCTTAGGCTGGATGAACAGCAAAAATTAGATAAGCAGCTGCGTGATTATTTTCTTCAGCAGTTAAAAATAAGACAGCTGCCAGTTCATACATTTCAGGACAATGACAATCGCCGCACGCTTCCTCATATTATTGGTTGTTTTTTTGAAGGGTTTGAAGGACAATATGTAATGTTAGCATGTAACCGGCATGGGATTTGTCTATCTACTGGAAGCGCATGTGCTTCCGGTTATCACCATCCTTCCCCTGCTGTGAAGGCATTGCGTGTATCAGATCGTGATGCCCTACAATTTATTCGACTATCATTTGGATATCAGTCATCAAAAGATGACATCGATCAGCTTTTGCATACATTTGAGCATTTGCAAAAGGAGAAGAAGGGAGCTTAGGACGTGGAGCAAGAGAGGAAACTCATTGGCGAAGAAAGAAGAAACGCCATTTTAGAGTGGCTGAAAGAAACAGACACACCGCTTACTGGAAGCTTTTTAGCTAAAAAGGCGGCTGTCTCTCGGCAAGTCATTGTACAAGATATTTCATTATTAAAAGCAAAAAACGAACCCATTATTGCCACAAGCCAAGGCTATGTGTATATGGCAGCGCAGCATGCGCCAGAAAGAGAAATTGAACAAATCATCGCCTGCAAACATGATCCTGCTCGTACAGAAGAGGAACTGACCTTGATTGTAGACTTTGGAGTGACGGTGAAAGATGTGATCATTGAGCACCCTGTTTATGGTGAACTAACGGCCTCTATTCGCGTCAGCACACGGAAACAAGTCGCTGATTTTGTCCATCATATTTCTAACACCGGCGCGTCCTACTTGTCAGAACTAACAGACGGCGTGCATCTGCATACTCTCACTTCTTACAGCCAAAAGCAGCTTGACCAAGCCATTCAAGCGCTGGATGATGCTGGATTTTTAATAAAAGACTAAAAAAATAGTGTCCTGCACGGGACACTATTTTTCATTCGTTAATTCATATGTTTGATAGCTGCCAAGCAGCTTGACCTCACAGCCAATCGCTTCTAATTCTTGAATCGCACCAGGGACGAGGACATCATCCAATTCTTTTTCAATGTCAATAATAAATAAATAATGTCCAAGACCTGTTTTTGTCGGACGAGATTCAATTTTTGACAAGTTAAGATTCCGCCAAGAAAAAGCAGACAGCACGCGGTGCAATGCGCCTGATTGGTCATCCTTAGGCAGACTGACCACAATGGTCGTTTTTGGCTTTGATGAGAAACCAGAATTCATTGGGAACGATGCGTTAGGATCTTTATGTAAAATCACAAAGCGTGTATGGTTGTGCGGATAATCATGAATGTCTTTTTTTGCAATCGCCAAACCATACGTTTTTGCGGCAATTTCATTGGCAATAGCCCCGACAGCTTCATCTGGATGCTCACTGATGTATTTTGCTGCATAGCCAGTTGACTCCACTGGCCGATGAGGAATATGAGGGTACTGCTTTTTCAGAAATTGATGACACTGGGCAATCGCGTGAGGATGCGATTGAATGACATCTAACGTCTCCCAGCTCTCCGCTCTTGCTGGGTGGACAAGCAAATGCTGCCGAATTGGTGCTGTCATCTCCCCCACAATGGACAGCGCTTCTTCATGAATTAAATAATCAATCGTTAAGTTCACAGAGCCTTCGAGTGCATTTTCAAGTGGAACGACCGCCAAATCGACTTCGCCTTTTGACACAGCATCCATACATTGCGGAATCGTTGCATAGGCACGCTGCACCGCATCTTTTGGAAAACAAGAGCATACGGCCAAATGAGTAAATGTTGCCTCTGGTCCAAAATAACCTACAGTTAATTGCTTCATCTGCTATGATCTCTCCTTTTACGCCCCAGAACCGAGAATTTCGACTTTTTCGACAAATTCAAGCTTTCTTAATTGATTCATGACGGTGTTGATATCATCTGCCATACCAGCTGTACTAATTGATAAGGTGACATTCGCTCTTCCTTGCAGCGGAATCGTTTGGTGAATGGATAACACATTACAGCCAGAGTCAGCCACAATTTGAAGCAGTCTTGATAAAGCCCCAGACCGATCCTCAAGGTGGAAAAACAATGTGATGATCTGCTCTTTCACCATTGTATAAAATGGAAAAACAGCATCTCGGTATTTATAAAAAGCACTGCGGCTTAAATCCGCTTTTTGAACAGCATCGGCAACTGAATCCGCTTTTTTGCGATCGAGAAGCTTTTTGACTTCAAGCGTTTTTCGCATCGCATCTGGAAGTACATCCTCTCTTACTAAATAGAACGTTTCTTCTTTCACCTGTTTTCTCCCCTTTTAAAAACGGGAGAGCCCATGGTCTGGACCCTCCTTTTGATCAATCAATAAATTCGAATTCAAATTCAAGCAGACGAATGATGTCGCCATCTTTTGCTCCGCGCTCACGCAAGGCATCATCGACACCCATTCCGCGCAGCTGTCTAGAGAATCGTTTAACAGATTCATCTCTTGAGAAGTCTGTCATCTTAAACAGACGCTCAAGTGCTTTACCCGTTAAGACAAATGTGCCATCAGGATCTCTAGAGATCTCAAATGGTGCATCGCCTTCATCAAACCTGTACATCACGCGGTTATCCGACAGCTCCTCTTCATTATAGAGCGGGAATTCCGGTGTTGTTTCAAGCTGATTGGCGATTTCAAATAAGAGCTCACGAAGCCCTTCTCTTGTGATCGCACTAATCGGGAACACTTTATAGTCATCCGTTAATTTTTCTTTAAATGCCTCTAGATTGTCAGCTGCATCTGGCATGTCCATTTTGTTTGCAACAATGATTTGCGGACGCTCTGTCAATCTCATATTGTACTGCTCAAGCTCTTCATTAATCGTCACGTAGTCTTCGTATGGGTCACGCCCTTCAAGTCCAGACATATCAATGACATGGACAATGACACGTGTACGCTCAATATGACGTAAAAATTGATGACCTAAGCCAACGCCTTCGTGCGCTCCTTCGATCAGTCCTGGCAGATCCGCCATAACAAAGCTTCGGTTATCGTCTGTTTCAACAACCCCGAGGTTCGGTACAAGCGTTGTAAAATGATAATCCGCAATTTTTGGTTTCGCAGAAGAGACAATCGAGAGCAGCGTTGACTTCCCGACACTTGGGAAACCAACAAGTCCAACATCTGCAAGTACTTTTAATTCTAAGATGACGTCACGTTCTTTACCTGGCTCACCGTTTTCAGACAGCTGTGGTGCAGGGTTTGCTGGTGTTGCGAAGCGTGAATTCCCACGTCCGCCACGTCCGCCTTTGGCAATTACAGCCCGCTGCCCATGCTCTGTCAAGTCAGCTAGTACTTGTTCCGTCTCTGCATCTGTCACAACCGTACCCGGCGGAACTTTGACAATCATTTCTTCCGCATTTCGGCCATGCTGGTTTTTACTCATTCCGTGCTCGCCGCGGTCAGCCTTGAAATGGCGCTTATAACGAAAGTCCATTAACGTTCTAAGTCCTTCGTCTACTTCAAATACAACATCTGCACCATTTCCGCCATCGCCGCCTGCTGGGCCGCCCTTTGGTACATATTTTTCACGACGGAACGCCACCATACCGTTTCCGCCGTCACCGCCTTTAACATACACTTTAACCTGATCTACAAACATAACTTCCTCCGTTTCTCTGCATCACATATCTCGTTCTTGCCTCAAACAAAGCTCAATCATGGACTCATGAGGCGTCACATGAAATTGCGTTATACTCATACATGGATAGTTTGCGTCATGAAACGCATTTAACGCATCCAAACTTGTTAATTTTCCTTTGAAATCAAAATATAAGATCACATCATTTTCTTCATGATCTGTTTGGAAAGTGACCGTTAAATGATTTTCAGTTTTTTGGCAAACTGATTGATCGAATATCGAAAACAACTCCTGTGATACCGTTAGCAGCTGCGATTCATATGCTGATAAGTCTCGGGTTTCACCAAGCACTTCATATTCTAAGGTGATAAAATGCGACTCCCAATTAAATGTTAGAAAGTAATAGGCCAATTGGGGAATTTTTAAATTTGAGAGTTTGGATTCATGCTGTGCTTCAATGACCATTTCTTCTATAATTTCAAACACGCGGTCATATTTTTCTAATGTCAAGTTGCCTTTGATCAGCTGTAATTTATTCATCCAGTCGTGTCTTGAACGACTGAGCAGATCAATCAATTCATTTGTTAATGCAACGTGAGTTAATTTTTCATTTTCTTTACTTGGTATCTCTTCCATTATCGCACTCCCAATCGTTTGGTCTCTCTTTTAGGAGTCTTATCATCAATATGTCTCCCTGAATTATAACAGAGAAGACAGCATAGAAAAACACTAGTTATGTGAGGAAAGGTTGTTTTTTCTGATTGTATAGGAGAAAATGAGGCAAAGTCAGCAAACGTTCTTTGATATTTATGGAGTGCATCTTCTTTTATCATCTTCGGTACTGCTTGTAAAAAGTGAAAAAAACTCCAGTCAATGACCGGAGTTTTTAGCAATTATTGTGCCGCAGGATATACGCTCACTTTTTTACGGTCACGACCGAAACGTTCGAATTTAACTGTTCCGTCGATTTTAGCGAAAAGAGTGTCGTCGCCTCCGCGTCCAACGTTTTCACCTGGATAGATTTTCGTTCCACGTTGACGATAAAGGATAGAACCACCAGTTACGAATTGACCATCAGCACGTTTAGCGCCTAAACGTTTAGACTCAGAGTCACGTCCGTTCTTTGTAGAACCTACCCCTTTTTTAGATGCGAAAAATTGAAGATCTAATCTAAGCATGAAGTTCACCTCCTATTTTTTTGTTGATATTCTCACATAATCGTGATAATCTCGTTCAATTGTCTCCAAGGAAACGACCATGCCTTCTAAAAGCAGCTGGGCTTTTTCAAAGGATACTGGATCTGTATCAGCCGGCAGTTCAAAAGAGAAGTAGCCGCCTTCTTCACCAATATCAAGCAGTGGGTCCAATCCTGTCAGTGCAATAATTGAATTGACTGAGCCGAAAACAACAGCAGATACACCTGCACAAACGAGATCCTGACCTTTTTCAGCAAACTCGGCATGTCCAGTCATCTGAAAAGACGTAATGCTTTCATCTGCTGAAGACCGAGTAATGGTTGCTTTGATCATATCACTCACACGCCTTAAGCGTTGATTTTTTCGATAACAACTTTAGTGTAAGGTTGACGATGACCTTGTTTCTTGTGGTTGTTTTTCTTCGGTTTGTACTTGAACACAGTAATTTTCTTACCGCGACCTTGTTTTTCAACTTTAGCCGTTACTGTTGCTCCAGCAACTGAAGGGTTACCCACTTTGACAGTGTCTCCGCCGACAAACAATACGTTTTCGAAAGTTACTGTTTCACCTGCTTCAGCAGCTAGTTTTTCAACATAAACAGTTTGACCTTCTTCAACTTTTACTTGTTTACCACCAGTTTCGATAATTGCGTACATCTCTGCACCTCCTAATAAACTCAGACTCGCCGAATACAGGGGGCCATAGGCACTTTACACCTGCTCCGCGCGGTTGTAGCACGGGTGCTACATATCCATAACATTAAAAAATATATCAAACTAGACGCAGAATGTCAATGTATTTTCACCATTAGTACGGTAAAAGAAGCTCTTCCATTGAGGAGGTGGTTCTGCGATCTGAAAAATACGCATGGAGCAGTTCATTTTCATCAAGCTGGCTCATCTTCACGCCATCTCTTTCAATAATAATCGGATGTTTGCAGCCCCTTTGAAATCGTGCCATCACTTCGTATACTTTTTCCTCTGCACTTGCTCTCAGCGGAATCAGTTTTACTACCTTTTGCTCTTTTTTACCGTAATACCGTTCTAGTAAAAAGCGAACCCTGACGTAATGCCGCTGCCTGTGCTCCATCACGAGTGAATAAGCTAAAAAAGTGAGCAGCACCCAGCCATTGAATTGCAGCGGTGCAAACAAAAGTAACCCTCCTGTCAATAGACCGAAAAAGACAAGTGAGCCTTTTATTGCTAGGGCATGTGCACGTTGGAAAGGGTAAAAAACGGATAAGAGCAAAAAGAATAATTTTCCGCCATCAAGCGGCCAAACGGGCAAAAGATTCACAAGAAAAATCGCCATATTATAAAAGGTAAACATCGTAAAGACGTCATGCGAGATAAGAGAAGCCTCCATGAAAAGCCATGCCATGAGCTGGAGCGGTACATGCTGAAGCGGCCCGCACAAAATGACCGCCAGCTCTTCTTTTAACGGACGGTTCCCATGTTCCTCTACTTCCACCGTTCCGCCAAATGGCAGTAAAAAAATCCGCCGAATGCGCCAATGATAATAGCAGGCAGCCGCTGCATGTCCAAGTTCATGGACACAGACGATGATAAGCAGACAAAGCAGCGGCTTAATTTGGCCTGACAGAACCGCAAACGCCATCACAATCCACAGCAGCGGATGGATATGAATTTTCGTCAGCATGAGCAGCCATCTATTCAAAGGTCATCACCTGAATAGGATCGATAAATTGTTCATTTTGCTTAATGGCAAAGTAATACGTGCCCTTCCCTTGATCATCAAGCGAAATCTGGCCAATTTTTTCACCCTTATCGACAAAATCGTATAAGGCCACATCCGCTTTCTTTAATTGACCGTACCAGCTATAGCTGTTATCTGCATGCTGCACCACCACGGTAAGCCCTGTATCGCTTTTCTTTTTCACCTCAACCACATAGCCTTCCTTCATACTATCTATGGCTTCAGCGGATGTCTCCACTTTGACACCTGCTCCATTTTGCGTAAAGGATTCCTGCACTTTACCAGAGGCAGGAACAGCCAGTTCTTGATTCGCTTGTACGTCCTTTTGGCCATCTTTTTTCTCTGTTAAAAAGGCCAGCGGATGTCCAACTGTTTTTTCAAACCAGCGGTTAGCAGCAGCAAATTGAAAATCTTGCTCAAAGGTCTGAGTAATCATCGGCTTCAGCTGCTGAAACGGACCTGTCTGACCTTTAAATGAAATGGCTGCAATCAACACAAGGGACGCTGATAATAAACATTTAAGCACAAAGGTATTCGGGTTAAATAAGGGATGACGATATTTCTTTGGCTGATGGGACGCCGGTTCATAGGAGGTCGAGCCAGAATGCTTTTCTTCCTCTGTCAGCATAACCCATGGCGGGATATCTTCTTTTTTCTTGAAAGCCGTCTTCTTAGGGAGAGCAGCTGGCTGCATCGTTTTGCGGCGCTGCGCGATTTTCTTTCGGTACTCGTCCACTCTTTTCATGAGATCACCCTTTACATACAAACAGTTTGTACATTTTATGTGACAACCCCATCTGATATGCAACAAAAAGACCGATTCTCATCGAATCGGTCTCAGCGTGCAGAGAAACCCTCGCATTCATTGTCGGTCTGCGCTCCGGTACTCACGAATGTCAAATTCGCTTCGCAAAGGCAGCCGCCTTTCCTGACTGCAAAGGTTTTCTATCACGGTTCAGTGATTATGCTCTTACACCAAAGAATGCTTTCAGCTTTGCAAACATTCCCTTGTTTTCTTCTTCAAAAGATTGAAGCGGTACTGATTCGCCTAGTACGCGGCGGGCAATATTGCGATAGGCAATCGATACTTTGTTTTTAGCATCCATGACAATCGGTTCACCATTGTTTGAAGCCTTAATCACATCATCATCATCTGCTACGATGCCAAGTAGATCAATCGATAAGTGATGTACCACTTCATCTACATCCATTGAATCGCCATTTTTCGCCATGTGTGTACGAATACGGTTGACAATCAAACGAGGCGGTTCGATATCTTCTTGTTCTAACAAACCGATGATTCGGTCCGCATCTCTCACAGCTGAGATTTCAGGCGTCGTCACGACAATAGCCTTGTCTGCACCGGATACAGCATTTTTAAAGCCTTGCTCAATTCCAGCAGGGCAGTCAATGACAACATAATCAAAGTCTTGTTTCAATGATTGAATTAATTCTTTGATCTGTTCCGGCTCTACAGCCGTTTTATCGCTTGTTTGAGCAGCAGGTAAAAGATACAAAAGATCCTCGAAACGCTTATCTTTTACAAGCGCTTGGTGAATTTTGCATCTTCCTTCTACTACATCGACTAGATCATAAATAATGCGGTTTTCTAGCCCCATCACGACATCCAGATTCCGAAGGCCGATATCGGTATCAACTAGACACACTTTTTTCCCTTGAATTGCTAGTGCTGTGCCTAAGTTTGCAGATGTTGTTGTTTTGCCAACGCCGCCTTTTCCTGAGGTAATCACAATAGCCTCGCCCAATTTCACATTCCTCCCTCAAGCCTTGTCAGATTAGGTCTTATATGAGCCAATTGCTGCAGGCGTTCAATGATCATATTGCCATCTATATCTAAATAAGCACATTCCATTTCATTTCCATCTTCTTTTTGGTCTGGTGCACGGTTAATAACTTGTGCGATGCGAAGCTGTGTTGGAATCATATGTGATGCCGCAATAACAGCCTGTTTGTTGCCATTACATCCAGCATGCGCCACACCTTTTAATGCGCCAAGCACAAAAATATTTCCCCCTGCGCGAATCGTTCCGCCAGGATTGACATCTCCTATTAATAAAAGATCTCCTTCGACATACAGCACCTGTCCAGAGCGTACAATTTTTGCTACAGAAGTAATTTCAGCCTCTGCTTTTAATCGTCTCGCCTCTTCAGTTGACATGACGTCACTTTCAATTGAGTGGATAACGAGATGTTCATTTTCAGACACCGCTTCGGTCAAACGTGTCTCCTGATCCTCTGTTAAATAACGAAAACCAAGCTTAATATGCACATTGACTTTATGTCCTTCTCTTCCATCTGTATATTGCTCAAGTAACAGAACCTCTCGCAAGCCAGAAAGAAGGTCATCAAACGAACAGTCATCATTTAACTGTAATGTTAATCCGTTTTTTGTGCCTTTTATCGTCACATATTGCTGTTTTTGAGTTTTCAAGATGCTCACCTCAACAACATACTCATTTCGCCGTAATTGGACAAACTCCTGCTTTTATTCGTCGATCAGTTCTTGTTTCACATGGGTGAAAAAGAGCCTTAGCGGCACAACAAGTATGAGAGACGCAGCAGTATTTAAAAGAATCGTTGGAATAAAACGTTCGATGACATACGTATTAAACGGCATAATCCCTGGTTGAATTGTCGCTTGAACGCCGTATACATAAAACTCCATCACGGAAACAGCAATAATCGACAGAAAGACGACAACTAACATATTCGTTTGCAGAACTTTAAAGGCTTTTGCTAACAAATAGCAAAGCGCCCCAAAGCCAAACATATGAACACCAAGTATACCTGTATATGAAATATCATATAAAAGTCCAAAGATAAACCCGTAAATCACACCATATTTTTGATTCACAAAAGCAGTCATAAATACAAGTGCGAGTAAAATGAAATGAGGAGCTAAAATTTGATTCTCTGAAACAAATGGGAGCTTCACTAAATCAACAAAAATGCTGTCAAATACGAAGATAAACAACATGACGAAAGCAAGAAGGACACGTTTCACGAGCCTTCCTCCTTCGTCAATTCAGATGCATCTGCTGTACTTGTGCTGCGATTCACCACAATCACGCGGTCTAAATTGTTGAGTTCAGCCGCTGGTTCTACGTAAATGATCTTTGTCAGGCCGTAATGGTCTGGCTCAATTTCACTCACCTTACCAATCGTTAAGCCTTGCGGGAATACGCCCCCTGCTCCAGATGTTTCAACAAGATCTCCTTTTTTGACATCCCCATCTGCATCGGATTTCAGAATATTCATAGTCAGCATTTTTTTCTTGCTGTCATAACCGTTAATGATTCCATTGAGTTCTTCTTTGCCCTTTTTCGCAAAAATTTTCGTTGAAATTCTATTATTTTGGTCAGTAGAGCTTAGCAACCTTACAGTCGAAGTAAAATTGTTGAGCTTATCACTTTCAATTTTTCCAATTAACGCACCACTCTCATTTGTGACCGCCATATCTTTGTCCACGCCTTGTTTTTTCCCTTTATCAATCATCACAAAGCTATCCCAAAGAGATGGGTTTCTTGCGATAACAGTTGAGAGAATTGGCGTGTAGTCACGAATAGAGTTCACATAGCCAAGCTGTTTGCGAAGCTTTTTGTTCTCATCTTCTAGTTCTTGAAGTTTCGCCTCATATTGGGTTTGTCCATCAAGTTTTTTTCGAAGACGCTCGTTTTCATCATATGTGTTCTTTAAATCTTGTACGTTCCCATAAATACCGGCAATAAATTGTGATGGTTTATGAAAGACACCTTGAAAAAAGCCTGTCGTATCCCCCACTAATTTTTCCGGCCATGAAGCACCTCTGCCGCTTTTCACTGAAAAACCAATCATGGCCACCAGTACGATGACACAGACAAGGAGCAACATTAATCTTTTATTCATAAAAAACTGCGGCATGTCTTACACCTCTTTAATTACGACCGATTATCGATTATCTTTTGATTTTCCTTTGAACAAGTGAATATGTTCTAGTGCTTTCCCTGTTCCGATTGCCACACAGTCAAGCGGGTCTTCTGCAATAATGACTGGCATTTTCGTTTCATCACTAATGACTTTGTCAAGATTACGAAGCAATGCACCGCCTCCTGTTAAAACAATTCCGCGGTCCATAATATCTGCTGCCAGCTCAGGCGGGGTTTTTTCAAGAGTCATTTTCACTGCATCGACAATTGTTTCCACCGTATCGCGAAGCGCTTTTGCAATCTCTTCTGCCGTAATAGAGATTGTTTTTGGCAGACCTGTTAAAAGGTCACGGCCGCGAATGTCCATCTCATCATGTACATCAGGCTGCGCAGAACCGATTTCCATTTTAATCGCTTCTGACGTACGATCACCGATCATTAGGTTATACGTTTTACGGATGTAGCTGCTAATCGCATCATCCATTTCATCTCCTGCCACGCGGATTGATTGTGATGTCACAATGCCGCCAAGAGAAATAATCGCTACCTCTGTTGTACCGCCGCCAATGTCCACAACCATACTTCCTGTTGGCTCCCATACAGGCAGGTTAGCACCAATTGCCGCAGCAAATGGCTCTTCAATCGGGTATGCGTCACGTGCACCAGCTTGTCTTGTTGCATCAATGACTGCACGCTCTTCTACAGCTGTAATACCAGATGGTACACATACCATGACGTAAGGTTTACGAGCAAAAAGCCCTTTGCCTTTTAATGCTTGATTAATGTAATATTTCATCATTGTTGCTGTCGTCTCGTAATCTGCAATGACTCCGTCTTTCATTGGGCGTAATGCCACAACATTACCAGGTGTACGGCCAATCATGTTTCTAGCATCATTTCCGACTGCCACTATAGACTTCGTATCAGTTTCCAAGGCTACGACCGAAGGTTCTCTCACAACAATGCCTTTTCCTTTAATAAAAACAAGCGTATTCGCTGTTCCAAGATCTATTCCAAGGTCTTTTGTACCAATTCCAAACATATGTATGTATCTTCCTTTCTTAAACCAAAATTCCCTTAGGGAAAAACTCATAAACTCTATTATATCGTAAAACATTGAAAAAAAAAGTGTTACAAATACCCTTTTTCCTTCAAACTCACAAATTTTTGATCACCTATGACAAGATGATCAAGCAGCTGTATTCCAATCAGCTTTCCACATTCAAAAAGTCGCTGTGTGACTTCAATATCTTCCCTGCTCGGCGTCGGGTCTCCAGATGGATGGTTGTGCACACATATAAATGAAGCAGCCGAACGTTTAAACGCCTCTTTGAAAATTTCACGCGGGTGAACGATGGATGAGTTCAAACTTCCAATAAACACAGTATGTTTATGAAGAACTTGATTTTTTGAATTGAGATAAAGACAAACGAAATTCTCCTGTTGTAAAAACCTCATATCTTCCATCACATATTTTGCCCCATCCTCTGGTGTGCGGATCACATAGCGGTTGTCCGTCGTTTGATGGTGTAATCTAGTGCCGAGTTCTAAAGCAGCTAATAGAGAGACCGCCTTCGCCTTTCCAACTCCTCGAATCTTCGACATTTCTTCAATTGAGGCTTCTCTTACAGAGCGAAGACCGCCAAATGTTTGCAGAAGTCTTGCAGAAATTTGGAGAACTGATTCCTTTTTTGTGCCTGTCCTTAAAAGAATCGCAACAAGTTCATGGTTTGACAGACTGCCGGGACCATATTTGATCAATCGTTCTCTCGGCTTTTCATCTTGAGGAAAATGCTTAAGCAACATAGGGAAATCGTTCATGATGCCCACTCCTTTTAGATTCCTTCCTGTCATCAAAAAGGGGTGATTCCAAATGTTTCGAGCACTCTAACTGTTTTGGCAATAGGGAGACCTACAACGGAAAAATAATCACCATCTATTTTTTGAACAAACAGTGCGCCTTTTCCTTGAATGCCATAGCTTCCCGCTTTATCAAGCGGTTCTCCCGTTTCGATATAGCGGTCTATTTCATTTTGCGTAAGTGTCCAAAACGTCACTTCTGTCTGTTCATAAAATGTTTCTTTTCTATTCTCTGACTGAATCGTGACACCCGTCAAGACTTGATGTGTCTTTCCTGACAATAATTGAAGCATTGAGGCCGCTTCTTCCTTGTCTTTTGGTTTCCCAAGACATTTGCCGTCAATTGCAACAATCGTATCTGCACCAATAATCACAGCTTCGGGATATAATCTTTGAATATCACTTGCTTTTTGTTCTGCCAACCATTGGACGTTCTCTGCAGGAGAAAAGTTTCGATTTATTTCTTCTTTTAATTGACTTGCTTGAATGTCATAAGAAAACCCTGCTAGATCAAGCAATTCTTTTCTTCTAGGGGATTGAGATGCGAGAATCAATTGGTTCATGTTTGTTCATCCTTTCAGGGTTTAGCCTAAGAAGTAAGATACCCATTCATCCTATCAAATGTACATCTTACCGACAATTTACGAAAATTCATTTTTCATGTTCCTTCATCATTATGTTGGATGCAAAAGAAAAAAACTAGTCATTTTTTGACTAGTTTGGTTTCTTAAAATATGATTTTACGTATTTAATTGATCAAGCAGTGCCTGCTGAGATTTCCACCCGTTTTCAGCAGTAGGTTCATTTAACAGCTGCACCGCTTTCAGCAAACTGCTTTTAGCTGGTGCGTCCGTTGTTTTGGCACTTTCAAGCTCAGAGATCAGCTGCGCAACGTCCTTTTGATCCACATCATCCCCTGCAATGACCTTAGAGGATAAAACAGATGCCTTTTCTATTAAACTAGTCAGTTCCTCCGGTACTTGAAATGAGAGCTCCTTGCCTCCCCACGCCTCAAAGTGCTGATCAATCAGCTTCTTCCCAACAGCGCTTGTCATGCCCTGTTCTGTCGCAAGCCCGGCAATAACATAATAGCCATCATCCATTGAGACCTTTTTCCCCGCGTATCCTGCTTCTTTTAAACTGCCAACTAATTCATCTGCTCCTTTTTCAGAGGAAAACTTTCCAGCCTGTACAACATATGTTGAAAAGCTGCCAGAGGCGCTTTTTTCATCTTTATTCTCTTTTGATTCATCAGCAGTATCTGCTGGCGGCGCATCCCCGCCCGCTTTCATCGATGATTGATTTCCGGATGCTGAAACGCTGATATCTCCCCCTGATGGATTCTGAGTACCATCTTGACTTAGGCTAAGTGCAAACACACCTAGGCCTGTCCCAAGAACCACTGCAAACACAATCGTTGTCATCACTCTCTTAAACGGGCCGCGGTTTTTACCGAACTTCTGATCAAAGGAGCCTTTTTTCTTTTGATAAGGTGTGACGACCTTTGGATCAGAATGATAAATATGATCAGCTGCATCATCCCACTGAAAATCTTCTTCTTTCGGTTTAGCCGGTTCTTCCTCGGAAGCAGCTGTCTCCAGTTCTGAATGCCTTTTTTCCTCCCAATTCGAAAACGTCACTTGATCATCCTCTTGTTGTTTTGGCGGCTGATGGTCATCTTCATGAAGCATTTCTTCTTTGCCATTAATATTGACTTTTAACCCTTGTTTTTTTGCCTGCCTTTTTTTCACTGTCATTCCCCGCTTTCTGACATTGTTTGTAAGAAAGACCTTTTTGTCCAATGAATCAGCGCGAATGTAACCCGTCCTTCTTTCTGTTTCACACTTTAACATAGCGGATAAAAAAAAGAACAAGACTTTTGTCGGCAGGGAAAAAAAGTGTTCGCCAATTTTTTCAACCGGTCGACCCGGTGAATGGGAGCATGACATGAGCTCCATAGAGATACAGCCAAAAAGAAAAAGAGATCGCAGGAACAAAGGGAAATGGCTCATCTAATCGAAAGGAAAAAACCTTCGCATAGACGATTCCAGCGATACACGAGAGGAAAAGAATGAGAAGGAATGGCTTGAATCCTAAGCAAAATGCAATTACTCCGAACAGCTTGACATCAGCTCCGCCCATGCTATTTGGCTTGAGACGATCTAAACTATAAAACAAGAGAAAGCAAAAAAGAAGCGAAGCCGCTCCTTCCCACCAAATAAGAAGAGGTTCAAGCGTGCGGTATATGACGAAAAGAGGGAAAAAGAAGAGAAACAGCTCGTTTGGCACCCTCATATAAAGGAGATCGCTCACGACAGCAATCACAAATAAACTACAAAGAATCACAAGAAAAAGACCTTCAAACGAAATACCAGCGATTCTATACATGAGCAAAAAAAGACTGCCTGACAGCAGCTCAATCAGTGGATATAGCAAAGACAGCCGAGTGCCGCAATATTTACAAGTCCCCCTCAATAATGCATACGAAACTAGCGGAATCATCTCGCGCAAGGAAAGCGGCTGTTTACAGGCTGTGCAGTGAGAACGAGGAAAAAGAATAGACCGCTTCAGTGGCAGCCTTTCACCAACTAGATGAAAGAACGACCCCATGGTGATGCCTGCAAGAAACACAAAAATGCCTATCATATATCGTGACCCCTTCCGAGAATAAGATAGACCGGATTTTACCACGACCGTATTCATTGAGCACATAGCGAAAATATGATTTTACTTCCCTTCTGCGTATCAAAAGAAAAAAACGCAAGAGGCATTGAAGCCACTTGCGTTTTTTTGTTACCCGATCATACGATTTCGTATATCTGAAATAAAATAAAGAGAGCCTGTCACAAGAATCACCGCTGAAGGATCATCACTTTTTTTCTGAATGAACTCAAGCACTGTACGAGGGTCATCATCATAAGACTTTGCGTCTAACTGACTGCATACATAAAGCTTTTCAGCTGATTCGGCTCTTGGAAAATCAAATGAAACAAAATGGATAGAAGAACTAACGGCTTCAAGCTTTTGAATCATTTGCTTGTACGGCTTATCTTTTAAAGCACTAAAACATATATGCACCTGTTTAGTAGAAAAATGAGCTTGCACAGTTTCAATTAAACGGTCGATCCCTTCTTCATTATGAGCACCGTCTAAATACACTGGAGGATGATCTTTGACTTTTTCAAACCTTCCAGCCCAAACTGCCTGCCGAATGCCTTCATATATTTGCTCTTCTGTCACGCTAATATAGCCTTCTTGCTCCAGCCATTCAATGAGTAAAACAGCAAGGGAAGCATTTTGCCTTTGATGCGTTCCAATTAATCCTGTTTCAAGCTGAGGATACTGCCTTTTTGATGTGCGTAACGTGAATCGTTCACCTGTTTCTGTCGGCTGCTGCTCATCAAAACTACAAGTATCATGTAATGAAATACATTCGGCATTCTTTTCTTTGGCTGTGTTTTGAATGACAGAAAGAGCTTCAGGCTGGTGAACTGCCGTGATCATCGGAATACCCTCTTTGATAATGCCCGCTTTTTCAGCTGCAATTTGTTCAAGTGTGTCACCTAAAATGGCCATATGATCATGACCAATCGACGTAATCGCTGTTAAGATTGGCATAGCAATATTTGTAGAATCAAGCCTTCCGCCAAGCCCTGTTTCCAAGAGGACAAAGTCTACTTGATGCACATGAGCAAAATAAGCAAATGCACATGCTGTAATGATTTCAAATTCTGTTGCTGCGCCAAGCTCTGTTTGATCTAATTCATCAACAAGAGGCTTGATTTCATTCACCAGAATCAGCCATTCTTCATCCTCTATAGGCGCTCCGTTCACGCTGATTCTTTCATTGAACGTTAGTATAAACGGAGAGGTGAAGGTTCCGACTGAATAGCCGGCTCCCTGTAAAACAGAACGTGTAAACGCAATGGTTGATCCTTTGCCATTTGTACCTGCAACATGTACTGCTTTTATGCTTTGTTCCGGATTTCCTAGTCTGTTCATCAGCCATTTCATTCGTTCAAGACCCGGTTTTACGCCAAAGGCCAGTCTGCTGTGAATCCACTCAATTGCTTCATGGTAGTTTGTAAACAATGTCATCTCTCATTTCATACGAAATTTTCAAAAAAGACGACTCCATTTCATTAGGAGCCGTCTTTTCACTCTTATGCTTTCAGCTCTTCAATACGCTTTTGAACAGCTTCGCGTTTTGCGACATAATCACGTTCTTTCGCACGCTCTTCTTCTACGACACTTTCAGGCGCTTTTTTCATAAAGCCTTCATTGCCAAGCTTTTTCTGAACTCGTTCCACTTCTTTTGTCAGTTTATCAAGCTCTTTTTGCAGACGAGCAATTTCTTCATCTAAGTTGATTAAGCCTTCAAGCGGCAGAATGAGTTCTGCTCCAGAAATAACAGCCGTCATCGCTTTATCACTAGCTGGGACATCTGTGCCAATTTCAAGAACACTTGGGTTCGTGAAGCGCTCAATATATGAACGATTTTTCTCTAAACGTTCCTGAACATCAGACGTAGATGCTTTAATGTAAAGCTCAACTTGTTTGCTCATTGGCGTGTTCACTTCACTGCGAATGTTACGAACAGAACGAATGAGTTCAACAAGCAGCTTCATATCAGCAGAAGCTTGTTCGTTGGAAAGCTCCGGCTTCACTTCAGGCCATGCCGCTACAGTAATAGACTCACCTTCATGCGGTAGATGCTGCCAGATTTCTTCTGTTAAGAACGGCATAAACGGATGTAAAAGTCTCATTGTTTGATCTAATACATACGCAAGGATCGAACGAGTCGTTTTCTTTGCTGCTTCGTCTTCACCATAAAGCGGAAGCTTCGCCATTTCAATGTACCAATCACAGAAATCATCCCAAATGAAGTTGTATAAATGTCTGCCCACTTCACCGAATTCATACTTGTCAGCAAGCTGTGTGACACTTTCAATTGTTTCATTTAAGCGTGTTAAAATCCATTGATCAGCAACTGATTTTTCTCCTGATAAATCAAGCTCATCATACGTTAAACCATCCATATTCATTAAAGCAAAACGGGATGCGTTCCAAATTTTGTTCGCAAAGTTCCAAGTGGATTCAACCTTTTCAAAGCTAAAACGAAGATCCTGGCCTGGTGAGCTTCCAGTCGCTAAGAAATATCTTAATGAATCCGCACCGTATTTGTCGATGACCTCCATTGGATCAATTCCGTTGCCAAGCGACTTACTCATTTTACGTCCTTGTTCGTCGCGGATGAGCCCATGAATGAGGACATCTTTAAACGGTTTTTCTCCTGTGAATTCAAGACCTTGGAAGATCATGCGGGATACCCAGAAGAAAATGATGTCATAGCCTGTTACAAGCAGATTGGTTGGATAGTAGCGCTTGAAGTCTTCACTGTCTGCATCCGGCCAGCCCATTGTAGAAAACGGCCACAGCGCTGAACTAAACCATGTATCAAGTACATCGTTATCCTGTTCCCAGTTC
The DNA here is from genome assembly GCF_038629965.1 of Bacillus sp. FSL L8-0654. Taxonomy (NCBI): domain Bacteria; kingdom Bacillati; phylum Bacillota; class Bacilli; order Caryophanales; family Bacillaceae; genus Bacillus; species Bacillus sp. FSL L8-0654. The sequence continues at coordinate 2,491,651 of NZ_CP152026.1, forward strand.
TCAATATCTTCTGGCGCTTCAAGTCCAACGTATACTTCTTTCGTTTCTTTATGATACCAAGCCGGAATGCGGTGTCCCCACCATAGCTGACGAGAAATACACCAATCACGGATATTTTCCATCCAATGTAAATATGTCTTTTCAAATCGGTCTGGAACAAATTGAACTTGGTCGTCCCCTTTTTGCAGATGAATGGCTTCGTCTGCCAGCGGCTGCATTTTCACAAACCATTGTGTCGATAAATACGGTTCAACGACAGCTCCACTTCGCTCACTATGACCAACTGAATGCATGTGGTCTTCAATTTTGAACAAAATGCCTTCCTCTTGTAAATCCTTCACAAGCTGTTTGCGGCATTCGAAACGGTCCATTCCTTTGTATTGCAGGGCATTCGCATTCATTGTGCCATCTTCATTCATGACAAGAATACGCTCTAGCCCGTGGCGGTTTCCAAGCTCAAAGTCATTCGGATCATGAGCAGGGGTAATTTTCACAGCACCTGAGCCAAACTCCATATCGACATAATCATCACCGACGATTGGGATTTCACGGCCTGTGATTGGTAAAACCACTGTTTTTCCAATCAAATGCTGATAGCGTTCGTCATCAGGGTGTACGGCTACGGCTGTATCTCCCAGCATAGTTTCAGGTCTTGTTGTCGCAATTTCAATTGAACCTGTTCCATCTGAAAGCGGATATCTCAAGTGATAAAACGCACCTTGAACATCCTTATAAATCACTTCAATATCAGAAAGTGCCGTTTTCGTTGCTGGATCCCAGTTAATGATGTACTCTCCGCGATAAATAAGCCCTTTTTCATACAATTGAACAAACACTTGGCGAACGGCTTTATTCAGACCTTCATCTAAAGTAAAACGTTCACGGGAGTAATCGAGGCCAAGACCCATTTTCGCCCACTGGCTGCGAATAAAATCTGCATATTCTTCTTTCCACTTCCACGTTTCTTCCACAAATTTCTCCCGGCCAAGGTCATACCGGCTTACGCCTTCTTCGCGAAGCTTTGCCTCGACTTTTGCTTGAGTCGCAATACCGGCATGGTCCATACCTGGAAGCCAAAGAACGTCATAGCCCTGCATCCGTTTCATACGTGTCACGATGTCTTGGAGTGTAGAATCCCATGCATGCCCAAGGTGCAGTTTTCCTGTCACGTTTGGTGGAGGAATGACGACTGTATATGGATCTTTCGTTTTGTCATTTTGTGCTTCGAAGAATTTCCCTTCAAGCCAGTACGTATAGCGGTCTTTTTCAATCGCATTTGGATCGTACTTTGTTGGCATTTCTTGATTATTTGTTCCCATTTGTGTAACCTCCACATTTTTTCGGCTGATGAAACATAAAAAAAGCCTTTCCATCCTTATAAAAGGACGAAAAAGCTTTTTCGCGGTACCACCTTTTTTCACGAGACACATACACGTGTCCCATACACTCTAAAGGATAACGGGGTTCTCCCGAATTTCTCTACTTGTTCATTCAAGAAATTAAGCTCACAGGCGACCTTCCAAACAAGTACATCCTAGGAAACCTTTCAGCTCTTGGCTTCCCTCTCTTTAGGGTCTTGCTCGTACTCTTCCTGATCCACGCTTACGATATATCACGTTCATCAGCACATACTCATCTTTTATTAATATTACTAAATGCCTTTTGTTTTCGTCAATCATCTTTTCCGCTTTTCTTCTTCTTTATACAAATTGGGCAGGCACCCTTCGCCCTTTTGCCCATATGATAATAACAAAATGAAGAAGGAGGGCGTTTGATTTGAAGAAGATCAATCCTTACACACTTCCCCCCTGGCTGAGACAAATTCGGGCAGTTGCTTCCCAAGTCGTTCTCCCGATTGCTATATTTCAAGGATTTCGTACGATCATTTTCCCTACGACATTTGACGTCCTCATTCTAGGTATTCTTATTTTTCTCGCCTGTGCCTTTCATCTTGATTGGTTTTAAAAACTCATCATTATGTACCTGCCCATATAAAGCCAACGCAGTATAACCTCGTCATTCCGCCGATGACGAGGCACTTTGTTCTTCTTCAAGCCGTCTAGCCTGCTCAATTTCGTGAATTTTCATGACGGTCGGCTCAGAATTTTTCATCTGCCAATACGCTCTTAACAGCTGCTGGCAGCTTTCCATTTCATCCTGCCCGCCTGCTTCATAGGCTTTTACTGTATCAAACAGCCCTTGCGGATAAGCGAGGTAGCTTAGGAACAAATGCAGTTCTTCCTCCCGAAGAGGGTTTCCTTTTTGATACGTATAAAACAAAGAAGTGCATTCAGGACAAGACGTAGGATAGGTTTTGAAAGTCCGAAAGTAAAAGGTCAGAAGATCATAAATGGGGGAGGCTTTTTTAGACCGCTCGAAATTGGTGAAATGTCCTGTCCCTACATCATTATACAAAAAGTGATGGATCGATAGCTGCCCATGATTTAGCACAACACGCGTTGTCTCTTTGTCTTTCATTTCTTCATGCCAATCTTCTAAACGTTCAAGCGCAAATTCACTGGCAGACATCGCCTCTGAAAAATACATAGCAGCGGCCAGCTCAAATGGCGACATATACCACGTTTGTTCTGCCCGCTCTATGAATCGTTCATACATGTCTTTCTCTGTTTCCCATTTGGTCTTGATTTGTGTGTAATGTGCTTCTATCTCTTGCTCTGTGATATCCATCATGACTTCAGTCCGCTTATGAAGTCTTGCAATCTCTTGAAATAAATATTCGTGCTTATCGTCCTGCTCTTCTCTCTTTTCATTCGTCAGCCACGGCATCAGATAGTATGCATACTGGCTTTCCCGATGACTTGAGAAAAAGGAACCGCTCGTCGTCCGATAAATCGGCACAAAGGAGCGATAGCCCTTTGATTCCAGTTCAAGCATTTGTTCTGTAAATTGCATATGCCGGCTGGCTTTTACTCGCTTTAGAGCAAATACACCCTGCTTTGTATATACCTTAATGACAGCAGGACTGACAGGTTCAATATATTCAGCCTCAAGTCCGTATTCGTATAAGACAGATTGGATTTCATCCACGTTCACTCACCACATTTTCTCGGTCAGTCATCGCTTGCTATGCATTGCTTTTTTGATATTCAGGAATATAAAGAATCTGCCCTTCCTCAAGCTCCGCATCAATCGATAATGAGTTTGTGCGAAGAAGCTGCTGCACATTCAACTGATATCTCTCACAAATACGATCGACCGTATCTTCTTGCTGAACTATACATATTTTCATGCGGGAAAAATCTTCCTCCTCCTGCTTAGCGAACAGCTTTGTTAAATAAAGAGAATTCTCACTGCCAGACGTTTCTCTCACGTCTTCTTCAAGCTCCTCTTCTTCTTGAGCTGACTCATATATTTTAGGTGCTTCCCGTTCATATAACCGCCCGAGCTGATATTCATCATCGTGCGCCTCATGCTCAGGCTCCACTTGATCAGCAGGTGATTCAAAAGCCGGATACGACTGTACCGTTTCTTCCTGCTCTTCAGCAGCTTCCGGATCCTTTCTTACTTCCACTTCAAAGAACGGCTCTTCCCGCTCCTCTTCTTCTAATAGCTTTGGCGGTTCAAAAAATGGCGGTTCCTGCACCTGAGCTTCAGGGATGGATCGATAACCAAGCGCCACAGCTTCTTCTTGATTATTCGGCTGTTCTGGCTGTTCTGGCTCTTCAGGTTCTTCTAATTCTTCAGGTTCGTCGGACGCTTCCTCTACTTCCCTGTTCACCAATTCTATCTCAATTTCTTCTTCCTCTTCTTCTTGTACTTCCTGCACTTCCTGTTCCTCTTGCTCCGCGCGCGTATCATGTTGGAATACAGGCTGATTCTCATCATGCTCACGTTCTTCGCCTTGCAGCTCTTCTTGTTCTTCTTGTTCTGGCTGCAACTGATAATCGTAGGCCATATCGCCATAATCCACTTCAGGACGATGGACAAATTCATACGGCTCCTCTACAGGCGCCGGAGGCGTTTCCTCGTCTAATAAGCCCTCAATGGCTAAATCAGCCTGAATGGTGAGCAAACGATTCTCTGTCAGCTGGTAATCAAACGCATCAATAAACACAAACACATCATTTAAATGACTAATTTTGTTCTTCGGAATGGTGATATCGACTGGAAATTGATGCAAAAGCTCCGCCGTTCCGTCTTCTCTGACCTTTACCTCATCTGCTTCCCTGTATGTTGGAAAGGAACTCAATTCACCCAATAGCTCCTCTTGATTTATGTTGTATTCTCCTGTTAGCTCGAGTGAACCTCTAATAGAAACATAATCATTCACTTCTTGAACGAGAATGTCAGGGTCGAGAGAAATTGACAGCAGCTCACTGACTTCCTGTCCGCTTTTAAAATAAATGGATTCTTCTACTGAAAACTGTAATCGATTGTTTTGAGACAAGTCGGTGTCCTCCTTTCATCTAATCCTTAAAAAATAAAATTAGATGTCAATACAGTTGTATGAGGGAGGAAGTGAAAATATGATTGGTTTTCTCTAATGCAAAAAAGGCCGATATGTCTCCATATCGGCCTTTTGTTTTATCGACGTAGTTTTTGAAAAACCTTTTCCACTGTCTCAATCGTATATTCGATGTCTTCGTCTGTATGAGCTGTTGACAGGAATAGTCCTTCAAATTGAGAAGGCGGGAGGAAGATGCCGTGATCGGCCATTTCCTTGTAAAATTCAGCGAATAAAGCAAGATCAGCTGTTTTCGCTTTGTCATAATTGATCACTTCTTCATTTGTAAAGAAGAATCCGATCATGGAGCCCGCACGGTTAAACGTTAATGGAATTCCGTATGCTTTTGCCGCTTTCGAAATGCCTTCTTCTAAACGATCACCTTTTCGTTTAAATTCTTCATAAGACTCAGGTGTCAGCTGTTTTAGGGTTTCTAAGCCTGCTGTCATCGCAAGAGGGTTACCAGATAACGTTCCTGCTTGATAAATTGGACCGCTTGGCGCAATTTGTCTCATAATATCCGCTCTTCCGCCATAAGCACCGACTGGAAGACCGCCTCCAATCACTTTACCAAGGCACGTCAGATCAGGTGTGATGCCAAAATAGCCTTGCGCGCAGTGATAATCCACACGGAAGCCTGTCATGACCTCATCAAAAATAAGCAATGATCCGTATTGCTCCGTGATGTCTCTTAGTCCTTGCAAGAAACCTTCTTGCGGAGGGACAACCCCCATATTTCCTGCGACCGGCTCTACAATAACACCAGCGATATCATCTCCGAATTCTTGAAAAGCAACTTGAATACTTTCTAAATCATTGTACGGTACTGTGATTGTGTTACTTGCAGTCCCTTCAGGAACACCAGGACTATCCGGCAGTCCAAGCGTTGCTACTCCAGAACCCGCTTTAATGAGCAAAGAATCACCGTGGCCATGATAGCAGCCTTCAAATTTCACAATTTTATTTCTGCCTGTAAAACCACGAGCTAGACGAAGTGCACTCATCGTCGCCTCTGTACCAGAGCTGACCATGCGAATAACTTCGATGGAAGGAACCCGTTCTGATACAAGTTTAGCTAATTCATTTTCAACTAACGTAGAAGCACCGAAGCTTGTCCCATTTTCCGCTACTCGCTGAATGCTTTCAACGACACGGTCATTCGTATGTCCTAAAATAAGCGGTCCCCATGATAAAACATAATCGATGTATTCATTTCCATCAATATCATAGATCTTGGCGCCTTTGCCTCGCTCCATAAAAATCGGGTCTGTGTTGACTGATTTAAATGCACGCACAGGGCTGTTGACACCACCAGGCATTAATTGCTGTGCTTCTTCAAATGCTTGCTTTGATTTTTCATAGCTACGTCCCATTTCAACGTCCTCCTGTCTATCCGTTCTTTATTCTGAGAGCCATTTTGCTGCATCTTTTGCATGATACGTAATGATGAGTTCTGCTCCTGCACGTTTCATGCTTGTCAGCATTTCAAGAACAAGCTCTTTTTCAGAAATCCAGCCATTTTGAGCGGCGGCTTTCACCATCGCATACTCTCCGCTCACATTATAAGCAACAACAGGGAGTGTAAATTCATTTTTCACATCACGCATAATGTCTAAGTAAGAAAGAGATGGTTTGACAATCAAGAAGTCAGCTCCCTCTTCTACATCAGATTGCGCTTCTCTCAGAGCCTCTAAACGGTTTGCAGGGTCCATTTGATATGTTTTACGATCTCCAAACTGCGGTGTACTATGTGCCGCATCACGAAACGGACCGTAAAAAGCACTTGCATATTTCACCGCATATGACATGACAGGTACATGAATAAAGCCTGCTTCATCAAGTGCCTCACGAATGGCAACAACAAATCCGTCCATCATATTTGAAGGCGCGATGATATCTGCACCTGCACGCGCTTGGCTGACAGCAGTTTTCGCTAATAGCTGAAGAGATTCATCATTTAAAATTTCTCCATCTTCAACGATTCCGCAGTGTCCGTGATCTGTATATTGGCATAAGCAAGTGTCTGCAATGACCACGAGCTCTGGGAAATGCTTTTTGATTTCAAGCGTTGCTCTTTGAACAATGCCATGATCGTGATACGCCTCACTGCCTACATGATCTTTATGATCCGGCACACCAAAAACAATGATCGATTTGATGCCAAGATCAACAAGCTCTTGGACTTCTTCTTTCACGAGGTCTACAGAAATGTGATATACACCAGGCATTGAAGAGACTTCTTTTCGGACATTTTCTCCCTCTACAAAGAAGATCGGGTAAATGAAATCAGATGGTCTTAAAAAGGTTTCTCTGACTAATTCTCTCATTCCTGCGCTTGTCCGCAATCTGCGGTGTCTGTTAAATTTCATCAATGGTTCAACTTCCTTTCAGATAAACGGCACATTAAATCAAGCATTCCGTCTATCGTATAAGTATCTGGGGTTTCAGAAGAAATCCCGTATTGAAGCAGTGCCTCTTTTGTCAGAGGACCGATCGTCACAAAACAGGTGTCAGATGCAGCAAGCTTCGCTGCGTCTTGTTCCATCACATGCATAAAAGAATGAACAGTGGATGAGCTAGTAAATGTAATAAAATCAAATGATTGCTTCGTCATTGCCGTTTTAAGAGCAGCAATTCCTTCCTCATCCTTGACTGTTTCATATAAAATCCATTCTTTTACCTCTATGCCGAGCGGAATGAGGGTCTCTTTCACCACATCTCGTGACAGATGCCCTTTTGCTACAAACACACGCTCTCCTGGGCGTACATGGTCAAGTAATGCATCTGCCAGTTCCTCCGCTATAAATCGTTCTGGCACCACATCCACCTTCAAGCCGTGCTGCTCAAGATAGGCAGAGGTTTTCTCTCCTACAGCAGCCACTTTCAAATGGGTTAAGCTCTTATGTAAATGATGGTCTTTTATGTAATTCAGAAAAAAAGACGCACCATTCACACTCGTAAAAACAAGCCATTGGCTATTTTGTAAGTCCTTTAAAAAGGCCTGCAATTTTTCTTTTGTGAGCGTAGCCTCAAACCGAATAAGAGAGGTTAAAACCGCATGGCCGTTCAGCGCTTCGATCTTTTGCTGAAACACGCCCGCTTGACGTTCATTTCGAGTGACAAGCACCGTCTGTCCGTGAAGCGATTTGCCTATGCTCATTGAGACAGATCCTTTTTCACCTTGTCGATCAAATCCTTTGCTCCCTTATCGGCCATCTGCTTCGCACACGCTGTTCCAATGGCTTCAGGGTCAGTGCCTGTGACGGTTTCTCGAATAATCGTGTGGCCATCAGCAGATGCAACAAGACCTGTTAGTTCAATTTCATGCTGCTCATTCATCGTTGCATAGCCAGCGATCGGCACCTGACAGCTTCCATCCATTTGTTTGAGGAAGGCTCTTTCTGCAAGGACCGTTTTCTTCGTATATTCATTCGTAAATTGAGCAAGAAGCTTAAGCAGTTCTTCATCATCCCCGCGGCACTCAATCGATAGCGCGCCTTGTCCAACGGCAGGAAGGCAAGTCTCAGGAGATAAAAATTCCGACACGACCTCTTTGCTCCATCCCATTCTGGACAGACCGGCAGCCGCTAGAATAATGGCATCATACTCTTCATTTTTCAGCTTTTCCAATCTCGTATCAATGTTTCCTCGAATCCATTTAATCTCAAGATCTGGTCTTTCCTGAAGAAGCTGGGCGCTGCGCCGTAAGCTGCTTGTTCCTACAATTGCGCCCTTAGGCAGTTCGCTGAGACTTAGATGATCCTTCGAAATAAGTGCATCCCGCACATCTTCACGCTCAGGAATACAGCCAATAACTAAACCTTCTGGAAGAGCAGCCGGCATATCCTTCATGCTGTGCACCGCCATATCGATATCATGATTCAGCATCGCCTGCTCGATCTCTTTAACAAACAGTCCTTTTCCGCCAACCTTAGATAAAGTCACATCTAAAATTTGATCACCCTTTGTCACAATTTCTTTTATTTCAAAAGAATAAGAAGGGTTTAGTTCAGACAGCTTTTGAATGACCCATTTTGTTTGTGTAATTGCCAGCTTACTTCGTCTAGAACCTACTTTAATTGTACGCAATACGTCTTCCTCCCGACAATGCCTTTAAGACTCATCATTATTGAAACCAATGAAAGGTTGATAAGCTACCAAGCAGAAAATAATTGATCATCAGCACAAGAAATGAAGCGACATTCCAAAATGCCACGATTTTGCCCTGCATATTTCTCACCAATCTGATATATAAGTAAAAGCCATATAAAAACAGCATAATAAACGAACCAAGCACCTTTGCATCTGTCCAGTACAACGTATCATACGAAATATATGCCCATATGATGCCAAGAATTAAACTAAGCAAGAGCATAGGCACACCAATAATGTTTAATACGTACGCCATATGATCCAGCTTTGATAAGTCTTCAATTCTCAGAAGCCATTTTCCCCATTTTTTCTTTTTCAGCAAACGATATTGAAAGAGATAAAGCAGTGAAAACGCAAATGAAAGTGAAAAGGCACCGTAGGATAAAATCGCCATCGTAATATGAATCACGAGCAGTTCACTCGTCAGCTTCCCCGTTAGTTCTGCTGAATGGAGATCAGATGGTGTAAAGGTGTGAATCGCCATCATGGAAAAACCGATCACATTTGTAAAAAAGACAATAAATTCAACGCGCAATACCTTTGTGAGCACAAGAGACAGTGTCACAAGCACCCACGTATAAAAATATAACCCCTCTGCTACATTCAACACAGGGAATCGGTCTGTTTCCATCATAATATAGAACATGTAGACTGTTTGCAGCAGCCAGACAATAGAAAGCAACCAGAAAGCCATTTTTCCAGCCTTCCGGTTGTGTTGAAGAAAATCTATGAAATAGAACAAGACACTTAGTGCATAGATTAAGATCGTTGCTTCATTGAGTCTCGCTACAATGGATTCCATCATCGCTTAATCACTCACTGGCAACTGTAGCAAAGCCTTGCGCCATATTTGGTTTGAACAGCTGAAATGATCCTTGCTCCACCTGCATCGGCTCGACCTTTTGCTCTTCATCTTCAACCTGTAAATCAAAGATTTCTTTAAAGAGTAAAAGCTTTTCTTCTGCATCCGGCTCCGCGGCAATTTCTTTTGCCTTTAAGATAGGATCTTTCAGCATTTGGTTGATGATGCTTTTCGTATGTTTATTTAACAGCTTCATTTCACGGTTTGTGAGGTTTGGAAGCTTCCGCTCAATACTCTGCATCGTATCGGCTTGAATCGTGAGTGCTTTTTCTCTAAGTGCAGAAATGACCGGAACAACACCTAACGTATTCAGCCATTGCTTAAATTCCACAATTTCTGCTTCAATCAGAAGCTCAACCTGCTCAGCCACTGCACGGCGTTCTTTTAAGTTGGCAGCCACGATGCCTTCAAGGTCATCAATGTCATACAAAAAAGCTCCTTCTACTTCAGAAATAGCTGGATCTAAATCACGGGGTACAGCAATATCCACCATAAATAGAGGTCTGCCCTTCCGCTTTTTATTCGCACTTTCGACCATTTCTTTTGTAATGACAAATTGTTTCGCTCCCGTTGAGCTGATTAAAATGTCCGCTTCGGATAATGTTTTTTCTAATTGGTTTAAGCTCTTAGGCTCTCCTGAAAAACGACCCGCCAATTCCTTTGCCTTCTCAAACGTTCGGTTGATGACCGTTACTTGGCCAATTCCTTGACCTTGAAGGTTTTGAGCTGCCAGTTCGCCCATTTTGCCCGCACCAAGAATCAGGACATGCTTATCAGAAAGACGTCCAAAGATTTTTTTGGCAAGCTCAACAGCTGCATAGCTGACAGATACGGCATTAGACGCAATATCCGTTTCCGCATGAGAGCGCTTTGCAACGGTTACCGCCTGTTTAAATAAATAATTGAAAACGGTACCAATGGTCTTCTCCTCTTGAGCTACTTTAAAGCTGGAACGCACTTGACCGAGTATTTGCGTTTCACCAATGACCATGGAATCAAGTCCACAAGCCACACGGAATAAATGCTCAACCGCTCCATCGTTTTCATAAAACTTCAAATATGGAGAGACATCTTCCTTTTCTAAACCGAACCAATCGGCTAAAAATCTTTTTATATAAAACCGTCCAGTATGAAGCTGATCTACTACTGCGTAGATCTCTGTTCGATTACATGTTGAGATGACGATATTCTCTAGAATGCTTTTTTCTTCTTTAAGCTTGGACATCGCTGTTCCGAGCTCACTCGGTTCAAAGCTCAGCTGTTCCCGTATCTCAACAGGGGCTGTTTTATAATCTAAACCCACAACAAGAATATGCATAACTTCAGCTTGCACCCCCAACGCCCTGTCTAATTTATAATAATTACAATATAGAATTTATTATTTATAATGATTATAACATATATTCATTTTTAACTGGATAAAAATTGTGAACAGATTTCAAAAATGTTGTGATATAGTAGAAAAATGTTCGACACCAATTATGCCATATCATCACTTCAAGCAATTTACCAGATTTGGCGCGTGCGGACAAATGATCTGCTTAAAAGAAGGTGACATCTTTGAAGAAGAAATCCATTTTGCTGCCGCTCACTTTATTGGCTGTAGCGCTATATGCCATTCTCTCAGGAGGTCAATTTGACATTTGGAAGGATCAAGAGAAATGGTATACACTTGTACTGCTTTTTGGCCTCGCGTTCTTATATCAAGGAAAAAAGGAGCAAGAAAGCGCTCATGTGTTTATCGGTATGCTCATGACAGGCCTTTCGCTACACTTTATTCTACAGCCTAAATTGGACCACTGGCCTGACACATTTACAATGATTGTGTTCATCGTAGGACTTGCACTCTTTGTGAAATCATCTCAGAAAAAAGAATATCGAATTGAAAGTGTTGTGCTGATCGCACTCGGTTTGTTCCTTTATTTCTTTCAGCAAATTACAAAACAGCTAAGTTCCCTTTCGATCCCTGTTTCCGGCTTTGAATTGTACTGGCCTTATGTACTGATTGCTGTCAGTCTCCTCTTATTATTTTTAAAAAGGAAATAACTTATACAATAAAAAAGGCATCTGCTCATGGCAGATGCCTTCAGCGTAAAGACAAACCCTCCCATTCGGTGTCAGTCCTGCGTGCTGGTGCTCACGAATAGCAAATTCGCTCCGCGCCAGTACTCGTCCTTTCTAGACTTCAAGGGTTTTCTTATCACGCTGAAAAGAAGACAAAGAATAAAAAAAGCACCTGCTCATCGCAGATGCTTTTTTTAGCCGTTTACCTTCGCAAGAATCGCATTCCAGGCTTCATCTTTCCCCTTTTTTGTTTCAGAAGAGAATAGGATGAGTTCATCTGAAGGGTCAATGTCGAGCGTCTGTTTGACGACTTTCGCATGTTTTTCCCATTTGCCTTTTGGAATTTTATCCGCTTTTGTTGCGATGACGATCACGGGAACTCCGTAATATTTAAGGAACTCATACATGTTCACATCATCTACTGATGGCTTATGGCGCAGATCCACAATTTGGACGACTGCTTTTAATTCTTCACGCATTGTAATATACGTTTCGATCATTCTACCCCAGGCTTCACGCTCTGTTTTTGAAACTTTGGCAAAGCCGTAGCCCGGAACGTCCACAAAATGGAGCATATCATTAATAATGTAGAAATTAAGCGTCTGGGTCTTACCTGGTTTAGAAGACGTACGCGCTAAATTTTTACGATTAATCAATGAGTTGATGAACGAGGACTTTCCAACATTTGATCGTCCAGCAAGTGCGATTTCAGGCAGTCCGCCGCTCGGGTACTGCTCTGGTTTCACCGCACTAATGACGATATCTGATTTTGTTACTTTCATCTTCCCTCTCCTACCAATGCTTTCTCAAGCACCTCATCTAAATGTGAGACCGGAATAAAGGTTAGTCCTTCTCTCACACTTTCAGGAATATCATCAATATCCTTCTCATTGTCCTTTGGAAGAATAATGGTTTTCAATCCTGCACGATGTGCGCCTAATGCTTTTTCTTTTAGTCCGCCAATCGGAAGCACTCTTCCTCTTAACGTTATCTCTCCTGTCATACCAACCTCTTTTGACACAGGACGTCCTGTGAGTGCTGATACAAGAGCCGTCGCAATGGTGATACCAGCTGATGGCCCGTCCTTTGGAACCGCACCCTCTGGAACATGGATATGAATATCGTGCTTTTCATTAAAATTAGGATCAATGTTCAGTTCATCTGCTTTGGATCGAATATAACTGAATGCCGCCTGTGCAGATTCTCTCATGACATCACCAAGCTTACCTGTTAACAAGAGCTTGCCTTTACCAGGAGAAAGTGATACCTCAATTGATAAGGTGTCTCCTCCAACTGTCGTATACGCAAGTCCTGTGACAACCCCGACTTGGTCTGTCGTTTCAGCCTGACCATAACGGTAAAGTCTTTTTCCGAGAAATTCAGATAAGTTCTTTTCCGTCACTGTGATGCGCTTGCGGTCTTCAGCCACAATCGCTCTTGCCGCTTTTCGGCAAATGGCCGCAAGCTGACGCTCTAATCCACGAACTCCTGCTTCTCTTGTGTAATAGCGAATCATATCATAAATCGCTGCTTCACGAAGCTGCAAGTTCCCTTTCTTTAATCCGTGCTCCTTTAGCTGCTTCGGCAGAAGATGATCTTTCACAATCTCTGCTTTTTCAACCTCTGTATACCCTGCAATCGTGATAATCTCCATTCTATCACGAAGTGGACCTGGAATGGTTGCTAAATTGTTGGCAGTGGCAATAAATAACACCTGCGATAAATCAAATGTCTCTTCAATATAGTGATCGCTAAAGTTGTGATTTTGCTCTGGATCCAGCACTTCAAGCATCGCAGAAGACGGATCACCTCTAAAATCAGAGGACATCTTATCGATTTCATCTAAAAGAAACACTGGATTCATTGTGCCTGCCTTACTCATCCCGCGAATGATACGGCCTGGCATCGCCCCTACATACGTTCTTCTATGTCCGCGAATTTCAGATTCATCACGCACCCCGCCAAGAGAGATACGGATAAACTTTCGATCAAGTGATTTAGCAATCGATTTAGCAAGTGACGTTTTCCCTACCCCAGGAGGTCCTGCTAAGCAAAGAATCGGTCCTTTTAATGAATTGGTCAGCTTCTGTACAGCAAGGTATTCAAGCACACGTTCCTTGACTTTTTCCAGCCCATGATGCTCATCATCTAAAATTTCACTTGCAAGCTTTAAATCTAGACGATCTTCTGTATAGATGCCCCATGGAAGATTGATCAGCCAATCAATATAATTTCGAATGACAGAGCTCTCCGCAGAGCTTGAAGGAATTTTTTCATAACGGTTCAATTCTTTTAACGCCGTTTCACGAACAGACTCAGGCATGCTGGACTCTTCGATTTTAGACATTAATGAACTGACTTCGCCTGTTTTTCCTTCCTTGTCTCCAAGCTCCTTTTGAATGGCTTTCATTTGTTCACGCAAATAATATTCTTTTTGCGTTCGTTCCATTGAACGTTTGACGCGCTGGCCAATTTTCTTTTCAATTTCCAGCACTTCTTTTTCATTGTGGATTAAGCTGATGACACGATTCAGACGTTTTTTGACATCCACTGTTTCCAGTACTTCTTGTTTGTCCTTTAATTTGAGCGGCAGGTGAGAAGCAACGATATCTGCCATTCTCCCCGGTTCCTCAATATCCGTCACCGTTGCATATGTTTCAGCTGAGATTTTTTTTGAAATTTTTATGTACTGATCAAAGTGATCTAACAAAGTGCGCATGAGTGCTTCTGCTTCTGCGTCCTTTAACTCTTCTTCTGCCAATTCTTTAATATCGACGGACGTATAGTCCTCAAGCTCCACATATGACTCGATCTGCGCTCGATTTAAGCCTTCAACGAGTACACGAATCGTTCCATTCGGCAGCTTCAGCATTTGTTTGATTTTTGTGTAGGTGCCGACTTTGAAAATTTCCTCTTCACCTGGTTCATCTATTGAAATTTCCCGCTGTGTTGCTAGAAAAATCATATGATCGTTCATCATCGCCTGTTCTAATGCTTGAACAGACTTCTCGCGTCCAACGTCCAAATGCAAGACCATTGTTGGATAAACAAGCAAGCCTCGCAATGGGAGGAGCGGAACATTCTTTTTGATTTCATCTGCCATGTTGATTGACACCTCCGTCACTAGTATGAATCATTATAATATACCTGTTTCAGTCTTGTACAATGTAAAAGACTTGAGAAATGATGATCTTACCGTAGTATACCCTTTCTTTTTATCTTGAAAAAGAAAAAAAGATCTATTTCACTAAAAAATCCCCATATGTGATGGGGATTAAACAGATTTTCTTTTCATTTCCTCTTCTAGTCCATCTTTCTTCTCATCTGGCGGGTTGACCAAACAGTGATCCAGCACCTCTTGGAAGTGCTTCACAGGCACAATAGTGACGCCTTCAATCTCTTTTAAGATCGACTGCTGGTTTTCATAAGGAATAATCACGGTTGTGGCACCAGCTTGTTTCGCCGCCTTAATCTTCGGTATCACACCGCCGATCGGCTTCACCTGACCCTGCAATCCGATTTCACCCGTCATTGCTGTCAGATGATCAATCGGGATTTGATGAATGGCAGAGAAAATCGCCGCCGCCATGGCAATCCCAGCAGACGGTCCATCAATAGGGGCACCGCCTGGAAAATTAATATGGATGTCATATTCATTTGTCCGTATCCCTAAGTTTCTCAGCACTGTTAATACATTTTCAACAGATCCTTTTGCCATACTTTTTCGTCGAATAGATTTAGACTGACTGCCAATGCTTTCTTCTTCTGCAATGCCTGTAATGTTGATACTTCCTTTTTCGAGTGCCTTACATATATTCACTTCAATCTCGAGCAAGGCACCGCTGTTTGGTCCGTAGACTGCCAGACCATTCACTACACCGACTTTTGGCTTTTCCGGTACTTTTTGTTCATATCTTGGTGTCAGCTGGCTTGAGTGAATGACCCACTCGACATCGGCGATCGTGATGTCTTTTCTGTTTTCCGTGACGGCCATTCCAGCGGCGATCTGCACCATATTGACTGCTTCACGGCCATTTTTCACATAAGAGGTTAACAGGTTCAGCCCTTCATCACATAATTCCTTTTGGATTTTCTGGACAGCCTTAGCAGCGACAATTTTCAGTTCATGCTGGTCAAGGTCCTTAAAGAAAATTTCCAAACACCTCGATCGAATCGCTGGGGGAATTTCTTCAGGTGTTCTTGTCGTGGCGCCTATCAATCGAAAATCAGCCGGAAGTCCATTTTGAAAAATGTCATGAATGTGATTCGGAATTTGAGTGTTCTCCTCACTGTAGTAGGCGCTATCTAAAAATACTTTCCGATCTTCAAGGACTTTCAGCATTTTGTTCATTTGAATCGGATGCAGTTCCCCAATTTCATCGATAAACAGAACCCCGCCATGCGCATGCGTAACGGCTCCTTGTTTTGGCTGCGGAATGCCTGCCTGTCCCATCGCTCCCGCCCCTTGGTAAATCGGGTCATGCACAGAACCAATGAGCGGGTCTGCGATGCCCCGTTCATCGAATCTTGCGGTTGTGGCATCGAGCTCCACAAATACCGCATCTTTCTTAAACGGTGAATCAGCATGACGTTTCGCTTCTTCCATGACAAGACGGGCAGCGGCTGTTTTTCCAACCCCCGGTGGTCCATAGACAATGACATGCTGAGGATTCGGTCCGCACAGCGCTGCTTTTAGAGCACGAATGCCGTCTTCCTGCCCTACAATATCTTGAAACCCCTTTGGCCGGACTCTCTCTGATAAAGGCTCACTCAGCTTGATTGACCGCATCTTTCTGAGTGCTTCCATTTCTTTTTTTGATTCTTTGTCTATCGTCACCTTTTGTGTGCGCTGATTTCGCAGTAAGTTCCAAAAGTACAGCCCGATGACGATACCAAAGAACAGCTGTATAAATAATACGATTCCTGTCCAGCTCAATCGGTGCTCCCTCCTTCATCTATCGTATGTATTGGTTTCTGTCTGCTAGTATTTCCTAGAGCTGGACGGAATAAACACGTCTTCGACGATAAATAAAAAACTCCTGAATCAAAATGATTCAGGAGCGAGACTTCTCTTATGCAGATGTTTTAGTATCTTTGTTGACGACTGTGCCATCCTTTAACACAAGACGCGGCGGCTCACCATCAGCAACCGTTGCACCAGTGATGACACATTTTTCAATATCATCACGAGATGGAAGGTCAAACATGACATCAAGCATGATGCCTTCAATGATCGAGCGAAGACCACGAGCTCCTGTTTTACGCTCAATTGCCTTTTTCGCAATTTCGCTAAGAGCATCTTCTTCAAATTCAAGCTCTACATCGTCAAGCTCAAGCATTTTTGTATATTGCTTAACAAGCGCATTTTTAGGCTTCGTCAAGATTTCTACAAGTGCTTTTTCATCTAACGGCTCTAGGCTTGCAATAACCGGCAGACGACCGATGAATTCTGGAATTAAACCGAAGCGAAGCAAGTCTTCTGGCAGTACTTTTGATAGAAGGACTTCTTTTTCAAGATCTTCGACTTTATTTTCCGCACCGAATCCAATTACTTTTTGACCTAAGCGGCGTTTGATGATTTGCTCTATCCCGTCAAAGGCTCCTCCACAAATGAAGAGGATGTTCGTCGTATCAATTTGAATGAATTCTTGATGCGGATGCTTACGTCCACCTTGAGGCGGTACACTAGCGACTGTTCCTTCAAGAATTTTCAAAAGGGCTTGCTGGACGCCTTCCCCAGATACATCGCGAGTGATAGAAGGGTTTTCTGATTTTCTTGCTACTTTATCGATCTCATCGATGTAGATAATGCCTTTTTCCGCTTTTTCTACATCATAATCCGCTGCCTGGATCAGCTTTAGTAAAATATTCTCTACGTCTTCACCAACATAACCCGCTTCAGTTAATGATGTTGCATCTGCGATCGCAAATGGCACATTTAAAATACGTGCAAGTGTTTGAGCAAGTAATGTTTTACCGCTTCCTGTTGGTCCAATCATAGAAATATTACTTTTCGAAAGCTCAACATCATCAATCTTGCTGTTGGAATTGATCCGTTTGTAGTGGTTATACACCGCTACAGCTAAGGATTTTTTCGCATTGTCTTGTCCGATGACATATTCATCAAGAATCTCCCGAATTTCATGAGGCTTCGGAACATCCTTGAATTCAACTTCTTCCTCTGTGCCGAGCTCTTCTTCAACTATTTCCGTGCAAAGCTCGATACATTCATCACATATATATACGCCAGGTCCTGCGACCAGTTTACGCACTTGATCTTGCGTTTTTCCGCAAAACGAGCATTTTAATTGACCTTTTTCCTCGTTGAATTTAAACATTCTTTCACCCCTTATTCTTCTTCACTTGCCTGTAGCTAACAGTCAGCTACCTTTCTGGGTCCAGTATGTATGCATTTTACCATACTTTCCTAAAAGACGGTAACGATGTGTTTCTAACACTGCACATTGAGATATGTATGACAGAAAGATGCGACTTACACTATCGTTTCCAAAAGAAGCGATGATAAGTCAAAAATTGTACAAAACAAGGCACGAGTCACTCGCGCCCTGTTTTATTATTATGCACCATATTAACGGTTTTCTACAAGAAAATCAATTGCTTTACGAACTTTTAGATCTTCTTTCATTGCTTCAGTAGATCCGATCGCTTGTTTGATATTTTCAATTGGCATGTTGTATGCTTCAGCCATTTTTGAAAGTTCTTCTTCCACTTCTTCGTCAGACACTTGTAAGTTTTCTGCAGCAGCAATTGCTTCAAGTGTTAGGTTAGATTTTACGCGTTTAGCAGCATCTTCTTTCATTTGCTCTTTCAGCGCATCTTCATCTTGTCCAGAGAATTGGAAGTAAAGCTCAAGGTTCATTCCTTGCATTTGAAGACGTTGTTCGAATTCTTTCATCATGCGGTCTAGCTCAGTGTCAACCATCGCTTGTGGGATGTCAACTTCCGCATTTTCAGAAGCTTTCGCAACTAGCTCTTCACGAAGTTTTCCTTCTGCTTCGTTTTCTTTTGCTTCTTCAAGACGTTTCTTCGTTTTTTCAGTTAACTCAGCAAGCGTTTCTACTTCTTCATCAACATCTTTAGCGAACTCATCGTCAAGTGCTGGAAGTTCTTTTGCTTTGATTTCATGAATTTTCACTTTGAATACAGCTGGTTTACCTGCAAGGTCTTCAGCATGGTATTCTTCTGGGAATGTAACTTCTACGTCTTTTTCAGCGCCAGCTTCAAGACCAACTAATTGCTCTTCGAAACCAGGGATGAATGAACCAGAACCTACTTCAAGAGAGTAGTTCTCAGCTTTTCCGCCTTCGAATGCTTCTCCATCAACGAATCCTTCGAAATCAAGAACAACTGTATCGCCGTTTTCGATTGCGCCTTCTTCTTTGACAACAAGCTCAGCTTGACGGTTTTGCATGCCTTTAAGCTCTTCTTGTACATCTTCATCAGTAACAGCTGTGTCGTCTTTTTCTACGTTAAGACCTTTGTAGTCACCAAGTTTTACTTCAGGCTTCACTGTTACTTTTGCAGTGAAGATTAAGCTTTCGCCTTTTTCGATTTTCTCAACATCGATTTCAGGGCGGTCAACTGGCTCGATACCAGCTTCGTCGATTGCTTTTGGATATTCAACCGGAAGAAGAATATCTAATGCATCTTGATAAAGAGATTCTACACCAAAACGCTGCTCGAAAAGACCACGTGGTACTTTCCCTTTACGGAATCCAGGGATCGATACTTGCTTAACCACTTTCTTAAATGCATCATCAAGTGCTTTGTTAAATGTTTCAGCGTCAACTTCTACAGTTAGTACGCCTTCGTTACCTTCTTGTTTTTCCCATTTTACTGACATGTGTGTTTCCCTCCAAAAATCTATTCAGATTGTGCGTTGCTCCATTCTAAAGCATCATAAAGACTTCGTCCAATCAAAAACCACGCACTCCGCTAAGAAGCTTGCATTATGTATACAACATTTGACTTGATTATACATATCGTCTTTCAACCGTTGGAATCTGACAACTGCACTATATATGCACAAATACAACCATTATATTATAACATAACAAGTCCGTCTTTCAACTAAATCGACAAATTACAAATAAGAAATTTCTTCAATATCTTTCAGCATTGTGCAAGCTTCTCTCAGCTCTCGTTCGTTAAATTCATACAATAGATGCAATTCTTCGAGTTCAATCTCAATCCCATGCATTTCATAGCCGACTTTATGAAGTGCCGCTGCCCAAAGACTCGGATCTGTGTATTTAGGAAGAAATGGATACAGCACAAATAAGTGCCGGCGCCATAACTCTTCCACGGCTTGGTAAAGGGTCGGATTCTCATTGCCAAGCGTGTCATCAAGCATACGAAGGACTTGCTGAAGAAGCGGCATCTGCTCTGGCTTTACAGCCTCAGAAGGAATAAGGGTTAAAGAATCACCGAATTTTGTCACATGAACCGGTTTTGCCACATCATGCTCTGCCAGAAGCTGCAGGATCATTGATTTGACCAAAGGGTTCCCATCAGGATTTTGTAAGATGGTATTTAATAGACCCATATGCGGTGTAATATTCCGGTCTTTCAATGAATGAATGAACTGGACCTGTTCTTCCGGACGCTTCAGCATATCATCTATGTTGACCTCACTTCCGGCGTCCTCATCTTCATCTAAAATCTCTTCAGGTGATTCGATCATTTTTCTGCTAAATTCGAGCAGCTTGTAAAAATGCTCCGCACTTTCTGCCGGAAGATGGTTTTCCTCGAGCACAGCCTCAATTGTCTGTTTGACTTCTTCATATTCTTTCAGCTGAATGAGGATCGTCATATACACTTGGAGCACAGTGAAATAGTGGCCATATCCTTCATGCAGCATTTTTTCACAAACACGCTTTGCATCCTGTAGCTCACCCAGCTCCAGAAAACAAATGGCCATTCCAAGGTGAATATCGGATTCTTCATCGTCATCGTACGATTTAGCTTCTGAAAACAAGTGAAGCGCCTCTTGATACTGTTTATCTTTTAATGCTGCCATTCCTTTTTCAATCAGTCTTTCTTTCAGACCAGGAAACAAAATGACATTATCTTTCTTCTTGTCATGCTTCATGCTTACGTTCCTTTCGGGCGCATATTTTTTATCAGTTTACCAACGAAGATTAGTAAACACAAGTAACGAGAGGTTTTCATGCAAAAAAGAAGCCGTCACACCTCGGGCGGACAGCTTCTCGTTGCTTAAGCGCGCAGCCAGCTGCTGCGCTTTTCTTCAAATGCTTGAATGTCATCTTCTAGAAGTAATGTTAATGAAATCTCATCATAACCATTTAGGAGCATTTCTCTCCAGTGAGGGTCGACTTGAAAAGGGGTGATATTCCCTTCATGATCTTCTATCTGCTGTTTTTCAAGATCAACCGTCATCTCATACCCTTTGTTCTCATATGACGCAGCGAAGGTTTTCCACACATCATAATCAAGGCGAATCGGAAGCATCCCATTTTTAAAGCAGTTTTGATGAAATATATCTGCGAATGATGGTGCGATGACAATTTTAAAGCCATAATCATCAAGCGCCCAAGGAGCATGCTCCCTAGATGATCCGCAGCCAAAGTTCTCCCCTGCGATCAAAATGGATGCTCCTTCATAGATCGGCTGATTCAGTTCGAAATCTGGATTTGGGCTGCCATCGGCTAAATAACGCCAGTCGAAAAAGGCAAAGCGGCCATATCCTGTTCGTTCGATTCTTTTTAAAAATTGCTTTGGAATAATTTGATCTGTATCTACATTGATACGGTTAAGCACAGCGGCTTTTCCTTTATGAGTGACTAAAGGCTCCATCTATGACAACTCCTTACACGACTGTTTTCTCTTGATTAAACTTCCTGACATCGACAAAGCGGCCATGTATCGCAGCCATTGCAGCCATTGCAGGGCTGACAAGATGCGTTCTCGCACCCTTCCCTTGACGCCCTTCAAAGTTACGGTTTGATGTGGACGCGCAGCGTTCGCCCTCCGGTACCACATCGTTATTCATACTAAGGCACATACTGCAGCCTGATTCTCTCCATTCAAATCCTGCTTCAAGGAAGATTTCATGAAGACCTTCTTTTTCTGCTTGCAATTTGACACTTTGTGAGCCAGGCACCACAATCGCTCTGACATGATCTGCTACTTTTTGTCCTTCAATCATAGAAGCAGCTTGACGTAAATCAGTCATTCTTGAGTTCGTACATGAGCCGATAAAGACATGCTCAATCGTAATATCTTCTATACGCTGATGCGGGTGGACACCCATGTATTCGTAAGCACGAATTGCTTCTTTTTGATCATCTTCTTGTGCAAAGTCCTCAGGTCCTGGGATTGATGCATCCACAGGCAGTACCATTCCTGGGTTAATTCCCCACGTAACCATTGGTGAAATCTCATTTCCATCTAACACAATGGTTTTATCGTAGGTTGCACCTGGATCTGTTCTAAGTTCTTCCCATTCTTTAATAGCTGCTTCGAAGTCTTCACCCTGCGGTGCATATTTGCGGCCGCGGCAGTATTCGAAGGTGACTTCATCAGGTGCAATCAATCCTGCTCTTGCGCCTGCTTCAATTGACATATTACAAACGGTCATCCGCTCATCCATCGTCATGTTTCTGAATACTTCCCCAGTGTATTCAATGACATAACCTGAGCCGAACTTCACGCCGTGCGCACCAATGACGGCTAAAATGACATCTTTGGCGGTTACCCCTTTTTGAAGCTTTCCGTCTACTCTAATTTCTAGCGTTTTCGGACGCTGCTGCCAAAGTGTTTGTGTAGAAAGTACATGTTCAACCTCACTAGTACCGATCCCAAAGGCAAGTGCACCAAACGCGCCGTGAGTTGATGTATGACTATCTCCACAAACGATTGTTTTCCCCGGAAGTGTCAATCCAAGCTCAGGTCCAACGACATGGACGATTCCTTGGTCAACACTGTGAAGGTCAGCAAGACGAACGCCAAATTCCGCACAGTTGCGCTCTAAGGCACTTACTTGCTTTTTAGCAATCTCATCTTTGATCACAAATCGATTCACAGTTGGGATGTTGTGATCCATCGTCGCAAACGTGTTTTGAGGTCTTCTCACCTTGCGCCCTTTTTGTCTTAATCCTTCAAATGCTTGAGGTGATGTCACTTCATGCACCAAGTGCAGATCAATATATAAAAGGTCTGGTTTTCCCTCGCCGCTTTTGACTACATGCTGATCCCATATTTTTTCGATGATTGTTCGAGGCATAACCCTTTTCCTCCCTCTACCTAATTCCACAAGATTCTATTTACACAATGGTTTGCACGCGCTGCTTGAGTGCGTCTACAACCGCATTAGTGATTTCTTCAGTCGTTTGATAAGTTCCCTCTTTTGCTGCTAAATCTTTTGTTCGTTTGCCAGAGGCAAGAACAGCTTCGACAGCTTCTTCTATTGCAGCCGCTTCTTCTTCTAATGAAAAGGATGTTCTAAGCAAGCTTGCTGCTGATAAAATAGTTGCCAGAGGGTTTGCAACGTTTTGCCCCGCAATATCGGGTGCTGAACCATGAATTGGCTCATATAAATGAAGGCCTGTGCTTGATAAACTAGCAGATGGCAGCATGCCGAGTGATCCAGTAATCATCGAAGCTTCATCGCTTAAAATGTCACCGAACATATTCTCTGTCACAATAACATCAAATTGAGCGGGCTTGTAAATCAGCTGCATGGCAGCATTATCGACGAGCATATGCTCAAATTCAACGTCTGGATATTGAGCAGCAACTTCTTCTACTGCATCCCGCCATAGTTTACTAGAAGCAAGGACATTCGCTTTATCCACAGACGTCACTTTTTTCCGTCTTGTTAAGGCCATGTCGAATGCTTCTTTTAATACGCGGACAATTTCTTCCTTTGTATAAAGGAGCGTATCAACGGCAGCTTCTTTTCCTTCATTATCCGTATAGCGTTCGCTTGGTTCACCAAAATAGAGACCGCCTGTTAATTCACGAACGATGACGAAATCAACTCCGTTAATATGATCTTGTTTTAACGGAGATGCCTCGCTTAAGCTATCGAACACCTTTACAGGGCGGATGTTGGCAAATAAGTCCAGCTGTTTACGAATGGCGAGCAGGCCTTTTTCTGGACGGAGCTCTGGCGGGTTTTGATCCCACTTTGGTCCGCCGACTGCTCCTAATAAAATCGCATCAGCGTTTTTGCATACATCTACTGTTTCCTTTGGAAGCGGGTTGTTTTTTTCATCTATTGCGATACCGCCAATGAGCGCAGTTTCGAATTCAAATTCGTGCTTAAATTGCGCCGCCGTCTCTTGAAGGACAGCGACCGCAGATGTCACGACTTCCGGTCCGATTCCATCGCCGGGCAAAAGTGCAATTTTCTTTTTCATGAGAACCTTCCTCCTTTCCTATGAGATCGCGTGATGTTTCTCAATTTCAATCAGATTTGATTTGAAGATTAAATGTCTGTTCACTGCATTGACGTAAGCTTTTGCTGATGCTTCAAGTACATCTTGCGCTACACCGCGTCCTGCTGTTTCTTTTCCTTCTATTGAAACAGTGACATATACTTCAGCTAGTGCATCTCTGCCTTTTCCATTTGATTGAATGCGGTAGTCCAGCAAATGAATTCTTTCTTCCATACAGCGCTCAAGCGTGTTGTACACAGCTTCTACACTGCCTGCACCTGTAGCTGCTTCTTGAATGACTTCCTGCGTTTCTTGATTTTTCAGAGAAACTGTTGCTGTTGGCATTTGTTCTGTTCCATAGTGCACTTGCAGACTTTCAAATTCGTAGCCGATTTTTCGGTCTGCTACTTTTTCTTCTAATATAATAGAGATCAAGTCATCATCTGTAATTTCTTTCTTCTTCTCTGTCAAGTTCTTGAAAGTCTCAAAGAATTTATTGATTTCGTCTTCCGTTAGTTTAAAGCCTAGTGTTTTCATACGGTCTTTAAACGCGTGTCTTCCGGAGTGTTTTCCAAGGACAAGCACATCTGTTGTCACGCCGACAAGCTCTGGAGAAATAATTTCATAGGTTGTTTTTTCTTTGAGGAAACCATCTTGGTGAATACCTGATTCATGTGCAAATGCGTTGTTTCCAACGACTGCTTTATTACGCGGCACAATCATTCCTGAGTATTTGCTCACTACATCACTTGTACGCTTAATTTCATTCAATTGAATCGTTGATTCGACCTGGTAAAAGTCTTTTCGAATATGAAGAGCTACTGCAATTTCTTCTAACGCGGCATTTCCAGCGCGCTCGCCAATTCCGTTGACAGCCGTTTCAATTTGATCTGCTCCATTTTCAATGGCAGCAAGTGAGTTTGCTACAGCCATTCCTAAATCATCGTGACAGTGAGCGGACAAGTTGACGCGGTCGATATTTGGAACGTGTTCCTTCATATATTTAAAGATGTTTCCGTACTCTTTTGGCGCTAGGTATCCAACTGTATCTGGCAAGTTAATGACACTCGCCCCAGCGTCAATCACCTTTTCTACAATTTCTGCCAAGAAAGCAAGATCTGTACGGCACGCATCTTCTGCTGACCATTGGACAACTGGAAAACGTTCTTTCGCATATTTCACCATTGCGACTGCCTGTTCTACGACTTCTTCACGTGTTTTCTTGAGTTTATGCTTCAGGTGAATGTCAGAAGTGGCAATAAAGACATGAAGCCTTGGCTCCACTCCATCTTTTAATGCTTCCCATGCAGCATCAATGTCACCTTTCAC
Organism: Bacillus sp. FSL L8-0654; assembly: GCF_038629965.1. Lineage (NCBI taxonomy): Bacteria > Bacillati > Bacillota > Bacilli > Caryophanales > Bacillaceae > Bacillus > Bacillus sp. FSL L8-0654. The sequence goes on from NZ_CP152026.1 coordinate 2,516,945, forward strand.
ACATCGTGCAAGACCAGCTACAGAACAGCTTTTAATCGTTCTTGCTATTTCTTGTACGCCTAAGAAATCCCCTCGGGATGAAGCGGGAAAACCCGCTTCAATGATATTAACCCCAAGGCGCTCAAGCTGCTTTGCAATGATTAGCTTTTCTTGTGCATTTAAGTTCACTCCTGGAGATTGCTCTCCATCTCGAAGTGTTGTGTCAAAAAAATTAATTTTCCGCACCGACGCTCACCGCTTCCTTTTTCTTTCCTTGTTTAACGAAAGGCATCATTTCACGAAGCTTTCTACCAACGATTTCAATTTGGTGCTCATTTTCATTTGCATTGATTGCATTGAAACGCGGACGATTCACTTGGTTTTCAACAATCCATTCTTTTGCAAATGTTCCGTTTTGGATATCAGTCAAAACAGCTTTCATTGATTCTTTTACTTTTGCATCCACAACACGAGGTCCTGATACGAAGTCACCCCATTGTGCTGTATCAGAGATTGAATATCTCATGCCTTCTAATCCTTCTTCATACATAAGGTCAACGATTAATTTCAGTTCATGCAGACACTCGAAGTATGCAAGCTCTGGCTGATAACCAGCTTCTGTTAACGTTTCGAATCCTGCTTTTACTAGTGAAGTAAGACCTCCACAAAGAACTGCCTGCTCACCGAATAGATCCGTTTCTGTTTCTTCTTTAAATGTTGTTTCAAGAACGCCCGCTCTTGCTCCGCCGATCGCTTTTGCATAAGCAAGTGCTTTGTCTTTCGCTTGGCCAGATACATCTTGATAGATAGCAAATAGGGCAGGTACACCAGCGCCTTGCTCATATGTTCTTCTCACAAGATGTCCTGGACCTTTTGGAGCTACAAGATACACGTCTACGTCACTTGGAGGAACAATTTGATGGAAGTGAACGTTGAATCCGTGTGCGAATACAAGTGAGTTGCCAGCTTCTAATTGATCTTTGATTTCTTCATCATATACTTTCTTTTGCTGCTCATCTGGAAGTAGTACCATGACTACGTCTGCTTGTGCTGCTGCTTCTTTTACTGTGAACACTTGATGGCCGTCTTCTTGTGCTTTTGTATAAGATCCGCCTTTTCTCACGCCGACAATAACATCTACGCCACTTTCTTTTAAGTTCAACGCATGTGCATGACCTTGTGAACCGTAACCAATGATTGCTACCTTTTGACCATTTAATACGTTTTCTTGAATATCACCGTTATAATATACTTTTACCATTTGACTCTCTCCTTTTGTTTAGACAATTGAAATTGTTTTATTTGTTTGCGGCTTTTGCTGATTATCTCTCGCAAAGGCCGTGGTGCCAGTTCTGGCGACTTCTTTAATGCCGTATGGCTTAAGTAATTCAATGAGTGCTTCAATTTTTGAAGACTCACCTGTCACCTGAATGACGACACTCTCTCTGCTTACATCTACAATAGAAGCTCTAAAAGGTTCAATGACCCCTGTGATCTCCATTCTTGATGCTGGTGCAGATACGACTTTTATCAAAGCCAGCTCTCGCTGAACGATTGATTGGTTTGTAATGTCTGTTACTTTCAGAACATCGATTTGTTTGTTCAGCTGTTTTGTCAGCTGTTCGATGTCTTTCTCCTGGTCTACATGGACGACGAACGTGATGCGTGATACATCTTGAATCTCAGAATGGCCGACCGTAATGCTTTCAATGTTGTAGTGTCTTTTAGTAAAGAGGCCTGTGATTCTGTTCAGTACGCCTGATCGATTTAATACAGTCAACACAATAATTCTTTTCAAGGTTTCACCCCCACCATCTCATGAAGTCCTTTCCCCGGTGCTACCATCGGGAATACTTTTTCATCTCTCGCTACATTGACATCGATGAAAACAGGCTCTCTAGAGGTTAAGGCTTCTTCAAGCTTTTCTTTCGCCTCTTCGTCTGATGAGATTCTGATTCCTTTAATGCCATAAGCTTCAGATAATTTGACGAAGTCTGGCTGCTCTGAAAATTTAGAATGTGAGTAGCGTTCTTCGTAGAAAATTTCTTGCCATTGTCTTACCATTCCAAGGCTGTGATTATTGAGTACAATCACTTTGACTGGAAGGTTCAGCTCACGGATAACGGCAAGTTCTTGCAGGGTCATTTGGAAACCTCCGTCTCCTAAAATTGCCACAACAGTTGCCTCTTGATCAGCCAGCTGAGCGCCGATGGCTGCTGGTAATCCGAAGCCCATTGTGCCAAGACCTCCAGATGTGACCCACTTATCTGCTTTTTCAAATGGATAGAACTGCGCAGCCCACATTTGATGCTGTCCGACATCAGTTGCGACAATGGCTTCACCTTTTGTGAATTGATGAATGTATTCAATCAGCTTTTGAGGCTTAAAGCCTTCTGCTTCGTTTTCAACGTACCAGAGTGGATATTCTTCCTTCCACTGATCTAATTGATTTTTCCATTCGTCTGATTCCCCTTGCTTCCCGTCTTGCTTGATCAGTTCTTCAAGAACGAGCTTACTGTCTCCAACAACCGGGATATGGGTATGAATGTTCTTGCCGATTTCCGCTGGGTCGATGTCAATATGAGCCACCTTCGCATGTTTCGCAAAATGATTGAGGTTGCCTGTTACCCTGTCATCAAATCTTGCTCCGATTGAAATGAGCAGATCACATTGATGAAGAGCCATGTTCGCTGCATATGTGCCATGCATACCAGCCATCCCTAGGAAAAGAGGATGCTTTGCCGGGAATCCGCCAAGTCCAAGCAGTGTATGTGCGACTGGGATTTGCTGCTGCTCTACATACTGTCTTAATTCTTCAGATGCTTTGCCATGAAGTACGCCGGCTCCTGCTAGAATGACTGGTTTTTTCGCTCTGCTGACAGCTTCTACTAATTTGCGAATTTGCAAATAGTTCGGCTCTACTTTTGGCTGATAACCAGGTAAATCAATTGGCTGATCATATTCAAAGGTTCCTTCAATGCCTGCGACATCTTTTGGAATATCAATTAAGACTGGACCAGGTCTGCCTGTTGTTGCGATATGGAATGCCTCTTTAATGACACCCGGTAATTCCTCTGGATTCCTTACCTGGTAGCTGTGCTTTGTAATTGGCATTGTGATGCCGAGTACATCTGCTTCTTGGAATGCATCCGATCCAATGACTGACGTTGCCACCTGCCCTGTGAATACAACAAGGGGAAGTGAATCAATCATCGCATCTGCAATTCCTGTCACAAGGTTTGTCGCTCCCGGCCCTGATGTGGCAATGACCACACCCGGTTTACCAGATACTCTTGCGTAGCCTTCTGCTGCGTGAATCGCTCCCTGCTCATGTCTTGGCAGGACATGAAATAAACCAGAATCGTAAATTTTATCGTAGATTGGCAAAACTGCTCCGCCCGGATAGCCGAAAATGACTTCTACTTTTTCTCTTTTGAGTGCTTCAATTAACATGAGTGCACCGTTCATCGTTTGTGGTGCTTTTGATTTTTCCGTCTCCATTTGTACATTTGTCCCCATTTGATTTCCTCCTCTTTGTCTTGCTTCAGTCAAGTCCTTTCACCCTTTTCCATTCAAGATAGAGATATGAGACCATATAAAAAAGCCTTCTCACCCCACAATGACACTACTTTTCACTAGGTCAAAGGGGCGAAAAAGCTTTGTTTTTCGCGGTACCACCCTTGTTCACGGCAAACCCTGCTGCCGTCTCATGGACATCTTTCGTCCATTTTGGTAACGAGTGAGCAATGTCACTCGGCCTGCCCTACTATCATTTCAAGCAGACACTCAGAGGTGAGTTCACTTTAGAAAGTAACACCGGTTTCCAGCTAGCACCGGCTCTCTGTAGATACTGACTCTAAAGCTACTAGTCCTCTTCAACGTTTATCGATATCTATTTAACTTGCATGAATGTTTTCATCTGCAAAAACGACTTTTTCTCCCTCTTCAACTACTCGCTTACGGAATTGTTCAAGAAGTTTGTTTGTGTGGAACCCAGGTTTTCCTTCACCGATTGTACGGCCGTCAACTTTTACAACGGCGATGACTTCGGCTGCGGTTCCTGTTAGAAATACTTCTTCAGCTGTATACACATCATGTCTTGTGAATGGTTCTTCTTTCACTTCGTAGCCTAAGTCTTCTGCAATCTCCATGATGGCATTTCTTGTGATGCCTTCAAGTGCGCCGATATAACCTGGCGGTGTATAAAGCTTGCCTTTTTTATAAATAAACACGTTGTCTGCAGAACCTTCCGCCACGTACCCTTGATCGTTGAGCATCAGCGCTTCACTCACACCGGCCATATGGGCTTCGATTCGGACAAGAATGTTATTCAAATAATTTAATGATTTCACTTTTGGGCTAAGGACATCTGGACGATTTCGTCTTGTTGGAACCGTCACAATATCAATACCCGTTTCATATAGGTGCTTTGGAAAAATGGCCAGCGGCTCTACAATGATCACTGTATTGGCTCTCCCGCAGTTGTTAGGATCTAATCCAAGATCACCTGCTCCTCTTGAGACGACAAGGCGGATATAGGCATCCTTTAAGCCGTTCCTTTCAACTGTATGAATCATTTTTTCCGTGAGTTCCTCAAGTGAATATGGAATGTTCAGCATAATGGATCTAGCGGAATCATACAGGCGGTCTAAATGTTCTTTCATTCGAAAGATATTTCCGTTATACACGCGAATCCCTTCGAAAACACCGTCGCCATATAAGAAGCCATGATCGTAAACTGAAATTTTCGCATCCTCTTTTTTCACGAGTTCATCGTTTAAAAAGATCCACTGTTCCTTTTGGTCTTCCATTTTCAGTGAGCACCCTCTCTTTCAAACAAAAAGTAGTTGAATTTTCAGACACTTTATATTGAAGTGTCTCTCGCTTGCACTGCGTGTTTGTTTAGCTTTTGTTGAACCCATCTTACGCCGCTTTCCATACAGTGTCAACAGCATTTTTAAAATTATTAGACAATTTAGACTAATCAAAATTAAATGTATACGCTTACACCTTTGCTAGACAAGGAATGAAAAAACTTAAAATTTTTTGTATTTTTTCTTCAATTTATTTACTTTACATGAACGCTTTTCTTTTGAGAAAACTTTTGTGATATTTTTTCACATGATTTTTGATGAATATTGTGAGATTTCAATGACTTCGTTTTTTCTTTTGACATGCCTTTCTAAAGCGTTTTCCTATGAATTTATGATAGAATGAGAGCATCTAATAGAAGGAGGGCAATACATGGCTAACATCAGAGGTTATATTGGTACGTATACAAAGGGAGACAGTAAAGGTGTTTATACGTTTACATTAAATACGGACAAGCAGCAGATTGAGCAAGTAGAAGTCGCTGCTGAACTTGAAAATCCTACATATTTAACCGTGTCAGAGGATCAAAAGTTTGTTTATGCTGTTGTGAAAAAGGGCTCACAGGGCGGCCTTGCTGCGTATCAAATTGATTCAACGACAGGCAGACTTCACTTCATCAACCAAGAGCTTGCCGATGGAGCTTCTCCTTGCCACGTCAGCGTGGACAGTCAAACGAAAACGGCGTATACAGCGAATTATCATAAAGGGACAGCAGAGATGTATGAAATCGATGCTGAAACTGGCTCAGTGATCCGCACGCTCTCACAGGCGCAGCATGAAGGAACTGGCCCTAACGAAGATCGTCAGGAAAAACCGCACACTCACTTTATGGGTCTCACGCCAGATGAACAATTTGCAGTGGCTGTTGACCTTGGAACAGATGGAATTTATACGTATAAGAAAGAAGACCGCAAACTTGAGCTTGCTCATACATTTGAAACAAAGCCAGGCAGCGGACCTCGTCATATCACATTCCACCCAACGAAACCTGTGGCATATGTAATGACAGAGCTAAGCTCCGAGGTCATTGTGCTTCGTTACTTTGAAGATGGTCATTTTGAAGAGATCCAAACAATCGCGACCATTCCAAGCGATTTTACAGAGAACAATCAAGGCAGTGCCATTCATGTCTCTTCAGACGGACAATTTGTTTATGCAGGAAATCGCGGTCATGACAGCATTGCGATTTTTAAAACAGACGCTGACGGCCAATTAAGCCTTGTCGAGATTGCTTCTTCTGAAGGAAACTGGCCTAGAGATTTTGTGCTTGATCCAACAGAAGAATTCCTCGTCGGTTCAAACCAAGAATCTAGCAATCTTGTGTTATACAAACGCGACAAAGAAACAGGACGACTCACTGTCTTACAATCAGACATTACCGTCCCTCATCCAGTTTGCGTGAAATTTTTAGGGTAAAGAAAAGCCTCCAATAACGGAGGCTTCAGATTGTTGACAAAGGGCTAAAATGAAAAACATTTTAGCCCTTTGTCTTCTTTTCAGCGTGATAGAAAACCTTTGCAGTCTAGGAAGGACGAGCACCGGAGCGGAGCGAATTGAAACATTCGTGAGCACTGGAGCGCAGACCTGACAACGAATGCGAGGGTTTGTCTACACGCTAAAGCCTCCAATAACGGAGGCTTTTCTTTATACAGACGGCATACCGCCATCCTCAAGCTTTTGATCAATCAGAGACGTATCCGTTTTTTCACCGAACCATTTTGACAGCCTGTCTTTTGCTTTCCCTTTCACATCATCATCAATGTACATTGCTACTTGAAGCAGAGCAAATGTGATGGCTCCTAAATCATCTGTGTAGCCGACACCAATCAATGTATCCGGAATGAGATCAAGCGGAAGGATAAAATAGCCGAGTGCTCCAATAATCAAGGTCTTTGCTTTGACCGGCACTTCGGGTTTTTGCAATGTATAGTAAAGTAATAGCACAGCATAGACAAGAGAGACACCAGCTTTTTGTGCCGTCTTTTTTAACTTTTCCCAAAAGGCATGATCATTAAAATGCTTCTTTGAACGCTTTAATAGTTCTTTTTTCTCAGAACGATTCATCATATCGCCTCCATCTACAGCATAGCCCTTTTCCCTCAGTTATACAAGATATCCGCTGATTCGACAAACAAAAAGCAGCAGAAAGCTGCTGCATTCTACTGCTCTTTGTAAAACTTTTCAATTGCCTTATCGATGTACACCCATCCTTTATAAGACACATGAATCGTATCTTTAAAGAAATATGGATCGTACTCATGCTTAGTCAAATCCGCGACTTCATACCCATTATCTCGAATTTGACGATTGATTTTTTCATAATAACCTGTACGGCCTTCTTTCGGAAAACCGGTGTAATCATACCACTTTCCGTTGACAGGAATCGTCACAAACAAAGGCTTCGCCCCTGCCTGTTTTAAAATATCCAGCATGATTTGAAAATCTTTGTATTCTGGTGATTCGGCATAAGAATGACCTTCACGAGAATCCTTCATCTTTTTCATGATCGGTTTCAGCTTGTGGTCAAACAGTTTTTGGTTAATATAAAACGGGTTGTCCCCTGCTCTTTTCGCACCAAAAATGCTCGCTTCTTTTTCAAGCTCAGCCCATGTTTTTCCTTTGACTGAAGGAGACGGTTGAAGCTTGCGCTCATGCCCCGATCCAATCGTATAGTACATGTCTTTCTTTTGAAGCATACCATAATACATTTTCGCAATAGGAGAAATCGCGCCATAAGCGAACTTGTTCCCAGATAGCTCTGCTTTAAAAAGCTCTGTAATCACCATGTCGTTTTTGACTGCTTTAAACTTCATGATTCTTTTAATCAGTTCTTTTTTCACAGTTGGATCAATTTCTTTATTATAGGCGAGATTAAGCGCTTGAAGCGCTGAATAGTTAGGTGCAAAGTGATTCTCGTCAGATCCCCATTTCACAAACCACTGCGGAGACACGATAAATACAAGCTTCTTCCCTTTTAATTCATCCATATGCGCTGCGAAGTTCATCGCATGAATTAATGATTGCGATCCACCTTTTCCAATAAGATAAGGTGTAAACCCTTGAGGATTCTCATGAAAGAAATTCGAAGGGTGATATGGATCAAAACGTGATAGTTCAGAAGATCCATAGATCGGCAAATAAGTTGGATCTTTTAGCATTTCATCTTGTAAATAGAGCCCTTGAAACATCCCTGGATCTAATTCTGTGGCTGACTTTGGTAATTTGTCTTTTGGGATCAGGTGTGAGAGCCATGCATTTGGTACAAGAAGAACACCAATGAATAGAACAGCCGCTAAAATAAGCGGCCCAAAAAAACGCTTTTTCATTACTTCATCTCTGCCAGCTGCTCAGCAATATGATTCGGCGTATCCCACACATCACGATCGAATTCTGTAATCGGAACAGTGATTCCGAGTTGACTTTCAATTGCCATAAGCAGTTCTACTGTACCAAATGAATCAAGAAGACCTTCTTCAAAAATCGCAATCTCTGGATTTTCTTTCACAACGTCATCCTGACAAACCTCTGCAATAATACCGTATACTTGATTTTTAAATTCCATAATTTTCTACTCCCTTAATCATTAATGATGAAATGGTTTTCCTGAAAAAATATAAAATCCGAAACAAATCACATGGAATGTAATAATGATCGACACAACCATTGTGACCTTATTATCCGGCCACCACTTGTGCTTTTTATTCCATTTCTCAAATAAATTGTAACCGGACATGACAACTGCATGATATAGTCCGTAAATAATATATTGAAGGGCAAGACCATGCCAAGCACCCATCAATAGAAAGAGGACAAAGTACCCAATATTTGATACAGCCATTCGGTTCTTGATCCACTTCTTTTTAGTCATAAAGAACACAAATCTCATAAACACGTAGTCTCTGAACCAGAAGGACAGGGACATGTGCCAGCGATTCCAGAAGTCTTTAATGTTTCGGCTGATAAACGGTTTATTAAAGTTCTCTGGTGATTTAATGCCCATTATATAACTCACACCTACAGCAAATGCTGTATATCCAGCAAAGTCAAAGAACAAATACATGCTGTAAGCATACATATATGTTAACTGCTGAACAAAGTGACTGCTGCTAATGTGATGGATATTCATCAGAATATATGTGTGAATCAGATAGCCAATAATGAACTTATATAAGAAGCCAATAAAAATTTTATGAATACCGGCATATAGAAGATCACTGTATGCTTCCTTTTCAGGCGGCGTATCCATATCCTTTTCAAATCGGCGGTAACGGTCAATCGGACCTGATGAAATCGTCGGGAAAAAGACAATGAAATAGACCAAACGGTGAATCGGAATTTTCTTCTTAATCAAGCCGTCTCTTGTCTCAATAATTAACTGAACACCTTTAAATGTTAAGTATGAGATCCCCAAAAAGCTCAGCCAGTTCATTGGCGCCGGCTGGTGCGGCTGATGAGTTAAAAAGAACGGTAAAATCTTTGACAGCACAAGCGGCAAAATAGATGCCACCACTGCTGCATAGAAAACAGATGCCTGATTCGCCTTTAACCGATATGCAAGGTACAGGCGGATGATGAAGACTTGCCACACCGTGAACAAGAAGAGCAGCAACGCGCCATGAGCATCCTTTGAGAAAATAAGTGCCAGCGCCACCACCGTTGCAAACATGTTGTAGCCCTGCATTCTTTTGCCGCGAAGACCAAGAATGATCGTCGGCAAAAGAAGAATACCAATTAGAATGAAGAAAAAGAATGAACTAAACGGAATCATAGAAGAACCTCTTTCGCGATTCTCTTACGGTCAACCTTCCCGTTTGGCGTCATGTACAGCTGCTCAAGATAAACAAATTTTCTTGGAATCATGTACGCTGGAAGTGAATCCGCCATTTCCTTCTTAATCGCACTTGTCAGCTGATACTCTTTTTCAAATGAATGAGCTGCTGGAACAATCGCTGCAATCAAGTACTCGACATGACCGTTTGGCTGGAATGGCACAATCACACAAGCATTGACATAGGTTGTCTCGCTCACATGATACTCAATTTCTTCAAGCTCCATCCGATATCCATGAAGTTTAATTTGATAGTCGAGACGGCCATGGCACGTAATTAATCCATCCTGCGCCACACCTGCGTCACCTGTACGGTAAGCAGGACGTCCTTCGTATTCAAAGAACACTTTATCTGTCAAGGCTTGTTCACCTAAGTAGCCTTTTGTGACGCTTGGCCCCACAATGACAATTTCGCCTTTTTCACCATCAGGAAGTGTCTTGCCTTCTTCATCTAAAATGACGATGTCTGTATCCTGTTTGGCATAGCCTACTGGTAAAGAATCGTGCTGATCAAGAATCGCCTGCGTCACTTCAATCGATGTGATCGCAACAGTTGCTTCAGTTGGACCATACGTATTAAAGACCTGCGCCTTTGGAAAACGCTCCAGAAGTGCACTTGCTACAGCTACAGGAAGCGCCTCACCGCAGAACAAGAAAACTTTTAGCTCAGGTAAAAGCTCCCCTGTAAAGGAAGGGTCCATTAAGCACATTTGCACAAAAGAAGGTGTTGATGTCCACACTTCAACGTCAGATTGACCAAGTGCTGCAAACATATCCTTTGGCTTATTGACGAGATCTTTTACTAAACAGTAAAGCGTGCCGCCTGATTGAAGCGCTGGATAGAGATCCATCACTGATAAGTCAAAAGAAAATGGTGCTTGATTTAAGAATGTGCGTCCCTCACCAATTGGGAAGTCACGGCACATCCAATCTGTAAAGCTTTCTAAATTATTGGCAGTTACCTGAACGCCTTTCGGTTTTCCTGTACTGCCAGAGGTATAAATAATGTAGAAAACATCATCTTGTTGAACCCACTGCGTGGATGGCGGTGCTTCTTTTTCAAGTGCTAAAAGCGATGCCGCACTCTTCACTTCAATGTGTTCTTCTACATCTAATACATTCTGCTCATTTGCACAAATCAATAGACTGGCTTTTGAGCTTTCAATAATTGAGACGATGCGCTCGACAGGTATTGAGATGTCGACCGGAATATATGGTCTGCCTGATTTCACACTACCTAAGAAAGAAATCAGCATCTCTGGCTCCATATGACCGTATACAATGACAGGTTCACTGCCAGCTGCGACTGCATCGATCGCACCAGCCATTTGGTCTGATAAATGCCAAAGCTCATCATATGTGATCGATGCATGTTGAGAAACAAATGCTGGCTGTGTTGGTTTCGTTTGCTGGTATTCATGAATCGTTTGTAATAGTTTCATAATTTAATCTCCAATTAAAAATCGTTGTAAATGAATGATCCCGTATTTGCTGTGTGGAATCCGTAAATAAAGAACAATAATAGCAAAATAAGTAAGTAAAAGCTTGTATATCCTATCCATTTTACAGACTTATTTTCTGATAGCTTTTTGAATAGCATATTAATAACCTCTTTTCTTTTGACACTTATAGAGACGCATGACTCATTCAAAGAGTTTCATATCAAACCATAAAATTTTTAAGAAATACTAAAAAAATGTCGAACCTTGGAACGTCTCTTTTGAGCAAAGCTGTCTTATTGTAACAAAGATTTAATGTATTTGAAATGAAATTCGATCTTAAATTTGCCTTAAAATTGCTGAAAGCTGTCGAACTAACGCAAAAGCCACCTAGTTGGACTAGATGGCTTTGATTTTAATTACTTCTTATATTTATTGACTTCGTACATGAGAATGTTTTTGAACACAACATAATCCTTTTTACTTTCAAAAGGACCTTTGTTATTGTCATGCTCGTCAATTTCATAAAAACCTGGTCCTTCTCCGGCATCACGCTTTTTGTACCAGGATAGGAAGGCGTTGACTTCTTTCATGGAAAGGTCATACTCTTTCTGTAAGCCATTGACCATGGTGATGATGAGAAGGGCATCGCCGTCTTCATTTGTTGCATCGTCTTTAGGCGGTGTGGTTGGTTCTGGATCTTTGTCACCAGGTGTTTCTGTGTTGTTTGGGAATTGCAGGTCTTTTAAAGATAAAGAGATGACGGATTTGTAGTTTTGATCTGCAATCTCTGTATAATTCACATTATAATCTCGACCGCCAATAACGTATAAAGTATCGTCAATAATAACAGAGGAAGCACCTATACGAGGATTGTGATAAGGTACATCAACACCTATAATTTCTTCTTTATTAGCATCATAAATATTTAATTTTCTAGTTGAAGAGGCAGGAAATATCATATTTCCTTTATAAGTAACGCCAGTTAAATAACCTGAAAGATTTTTTTTCTTAAATGACCAAACTCCTTTGTTTGTGTCATACTCAAAAACTTGGCGATTATCGTTCTGTCCAATGATATAAAACTTCTCTTTTAAAACTAAACCTGTTGCACCCTCTGTTTTTACATTTAGAGGAGCTTCCTCTTTCCATGTTTGACTGGTTAGATCATAACTAAAAAATTCTTTACCGCCTAGTACATAAATTTTATTTCCAATAACACCCGCTTGAACGTTATAAGAGCCTTTTGATTTGCTGATAAAGGGAATATCAGGTAGTTTTTCCCATTCATCTTTTTTTGTATCATACACTTCGAACTTATTATAAGTAAAACCCGTATGTTTTCCAGCAAGGACATAAATTTTTGAACCTACTACTACTGATGCTGCTCCCCCTCTTCCAGTTGGTATATTATTTTTTTTAGTCCATTTATTTATAGATGGATCATATTCTAACGTTTCTTTGTCCGCATTAAACCCACCAATTACATAAATTTTCCCATCTACAGCATTAGCTACAGCTCCCACTCTTGCTGTTGGCAAATCAGCTAATTGATTCCACTCATCCTTAGCCGCATGTACCATTTGAATTGACTGCGTGAATGAAAGAATTACTAGTAACATCATGACGATCCATTTTTTCAAAAATAACACTCCCTTTTCATTATCTTACTTCTTCATTATCGGAGTGTTTTTAAATTTTTATAGAATAATTGATCTTTTTAAGGAGAAATTAATAGTAAAAAAGCATTAGAAAGGGCCTTACTAAAGAGAGCCTCTTAAAATAGCAAGTTCAATCAGAAACTGCCTGAGACTATAATCAGAGAACAATTTTAAAAAACCCATGGCTTTGCGATAAAAGATTTTTATATGGAGTGTCACATTCCCTTTTTGCAATTCTTTCAGATTGTCATTGAAGAGTACAGCAGTGCGCTAAAAAAGACAAAACAGTTGAAGTTATTCGAGATGGAATGCTATATCGGTTACGAATATCGGATCAAAACAAAGTGAATATTGAAAGCATCACAAAAATTTCTGATGTGAAAACGGGTGAACAAACCTCAAACATCTTAAATACAGCGGTTGAATTTACAGGAATAAATGATGCCATTCGAGTCATCACAGGGAGAGACCCTGTCACAGGTGACAAAGTTGCTGACATGGACCGTCTAGTATCAAGCTTGTACATGATACCAGGAGCTAAAATCGCTAAAGTTGGAAAATACGCATTTAAAATAATGAAAGGAGATAAAGCAGCCAAGAAGATTGTCAAAACACCTTCCTTCGGCAAACATTCCGTACCAAAAGGTCCGTATCGTGAAGTAAATGGTTTCCCGGCAAAAGTAAAACCAGGTGCTCAAGAGAAACATATTCCTGATGCACCTAACTATAAACAGGAGATAGCTAATGGTAAAACAAAGAGTATCTTCTTTGGAGATAATAAAAAAGCACAAAAATTGCTTGATAAACATGCAGGTACTGGTGATATGTTAAAAACAAAAAATAAAGAAAGAGTGGATTTTGGTCAAGTCATAGGAAAGCATTACAATACAGAGACCAATAAGTATGAAGAGACTACAAGGGGCATTATACATTATAGTAAAAACGGCGCTCACATCGTGCCTTCACAACCATCCTAAATATGAGAAAAGAGGATTGACATGGAACCTGATTCTTTATTTAAAACATTATCAAAATACAAAAATAGAGACCTTAAATTGGAATATGAAAATGGATTAAGGCTAATCGGGAGAACTGATACATTTTTTGAAACTGATAACGGTCTAGAAGATAATGACATCAATTATAAAGATTATTACGCTACAGTCTTTCAAGTAAATAAGATTTTATCTCCTCCCCTTAATCATGAAAAAGACAGTTTATATACTTGGTTAATTGAGGGAAACACTTTGTTTGAGATTTCTCTTTATGAAGATACACCAAGTGCAGTTTATATAGCAGATGGCCCAAAAATATGGGAATTGGACAGTGATGAATAACTAAGAAAAGCCCCTTCAAATTAGAAGGGCTTTTCATTTATTTCTGTTTTAAATATATCTAGTCGCTAACCTTCAAATATAATTCTATTTTTCAATTTATACATTTTTGATTTTGATCCATTTACGTTCATAGTCATTGAAGAAGCTGATCAGAAATCAGTCACCCATTTTGATAGCTTCTTTGATACAAAAACAGAGAACAGAAATACCTAAAAATAAATCCGCTCCCAAAACCCTATTTTGAAGTGAGTTACGAACTTATGTTCTAAAAAACAAAAAAGCCTGAAATCCTTGATAATAAAGGGTTTCAGGCTTTTAATTTAGTACGTCCCAGGAGAGATTCGAACTCCCGACCGACGGCTTAGAAGGCCGTTGCTCTATCCTGCTGAGCTACTGGGACATGTTGTTATGTAGTGTGCTGTGGTGTATTACCTCAGCGACAAGATTTATTATATTACTATTGTTCTTTAAAGTCAACGGTTTTTCGAAAGTTTTTTCATAAGGGGCAAATGCTGCACCCTTATGAAATACCTTCCAATGTGACAGTGTTTTCGAGGTCTTGTATGACCTGACCTTCGTCCGTGAAAAACTGTACGTTTGCTTCGCTTCCATCTAGTGTCAGTATAGCATAGCTGCGCTCTTTTCGCACTCTTGGCAGGTGCACGCTGCCTGGGTTAATGAGCAGTTTTCCTCTGAGCAGTTCACTGCCTGGGATGTGCGAGTGGCCAAAGCAGATAATGTCTGCGCCCAGCTCTTCTGCACGGTAGTAGACTTGAAGCAAGGATTGTTTGATGCCATGCAGATGTCCGTGAGTGAGAAATAGTTTTCCGCCTCCATCAAGTGGGAGCAGGAGCTCTTCTTCAAAATCGCCCATAAAGTCACAATTTCCTTTGACGACTTTGTATCCTTCGAGTGCTGGGTGGTTTGTTTCGAGTTCTGAATCTCCGCAGTGAATCATCATGTCAACTTCAGCCGCATGCCGTTTGGCAATGGTTTGAAGTTCGTCTGTGAGTCCATGACTGTCACTAATGATGAGTATCTTCATGGCTTCATTCCCCCTTATTCATTTGCGTCTAGCAGTGATGAAAGCTTTTGAAGCGCGACCGCTCGATGGCTGATCTTGTTTTTCTCCTCTGGTGTTAACTCGGCCATCGTCTGGTCTTTGTCTTTAACGATGAAAATTGGGTCGTATCCGAAGCCATGTTCGCCGATAGGTTTTTCAGCGATGAAGCCTTCTACTGATCCTTCTACCGTCTTTGTTTCTTTTCCCGGTATGCTGACAGCAAGGGCACATCTGAATCTGGCTGTGCGGTCTTCTTTTTCAATGCCTTGAA
Organism: Bacillus sp. FSL L8-0654; assembly: GCF_038629965.1. NCBI lineage: Bacteria > Bacillati > Bacillota > Bacilli > Caryophanales > Bacillaceae > Bacillus > Bacillus sp. FSL L8-0654. Next base: position 2,532,395 of record NZ_CP152026.1, read on the forward strand.
GTTCGCTCAGCACTTTTTCCACATTCTCCGCATCGTCTTTATGCTCACCTGCGTATCTCGCTGAATACACGCCAGGTTTTCCGCCCAGATAATCAATCGACAGACCGGAATCGTCTGCAATGACCATTTCACCTGCTTTGGCTTGAATGGCCTCCGCTTTGATGATGGCATTTTCTTCGAAGGTTTGTCCTGTTTCTTCAATTTCTTCAGTAAAGCCAATGTCTGCTAGTGTTTTGACCGTGAATCCTTTTGGCTCAAGAATGGCTTTGAATTCTTTCGCTTTGCCCGCATTGTGCGTTGCAATGATGGCTGTTTTCATCCTGATCAAACCCTTCTCTTTATTCGATGACTTCTCCTGTTACTGCTTTTTGCTTTTCGATTAATTCTTTGATGCCCTTTTCGGCTAAATCAAGCAGTCCGTTTAGCTGTTCTCTTGAGAATGTCGCTTCTTCGCCTGTTCCTTGAAGTTCAACAAAGCGACCAGCGCCTGTCATGATGACATTCATATCTACTTCAGCAGACGAATCTTCTTCATAGTTTAAATCTAACAGAAGTCCTTGCTGGGAATCAATTCCGACGGATATCGCCGCTAAATAATCAGTAATCGGGTTTTCTTTGATAACTCTTTCAGCTCGTAGCTTTTGAATCGCAAGTGTCATGGCAACAAAAGCACCTGTGATCGACGCTGTCCGTGTGCCGCCGTCTGCTTGAATGACATCACAATCAATCCAAATGGTGCGTTCGCCAAGCTTTTCTAAGTCAACGACTGCGCGGAGTGCTCGTCCAATTAAACGCTGAATCTCCATAGTGCGTCCTGTGACTTTTCCTTTAGATGATTCTCTTATCGTTCTTTGTGCAGTTGCTCTTGGAAGCATGCTATATTCTGCTGTGATCCAGCCTTTTCCTTCTCCTCTTAAAAAAGGAGGTACGCGGTCTTCGATCGATGCGTTACAAATCACCTTCGTATTTCCCGCTGAGATTAAGACAGAGCCTTCTGGGTGCGTGATGTAGCCTGCCTCTATTTCAATTTTTCTCAATTCGTCATATTGTCTTTCATCTAATCTCATGTTTTACCTCCGTTACGATATACATTCCTCGCGAGTGCCAGCGGGGTTCTCCTACTAACTTTGACAACCTCAGCTCGTTCTAATCGCTTGGAATAAAAAAGAGGCAGCGAATATGCATGCCTCTTTTTCTCCATTATATCAATGTGTGACGTTAAAAACTACCTGTATTCACTTGTTCTGGTCGTGAAACCGGCTTTGTGAGCTCTGCTCCTTTTTCGTTCCCAAGCTCAGCCTTGCCGTTCACCTTGACAGATACGCTTTTGACGTCCGGCAGCTCGGTTAATGTGAGCACAATGCTATCAAGAACTTTTTGTGAAATGACCTTTTTCTTTTCATCTGCACTGCCAAAAATGGATTCGTTGAAATCAAGTGTCACATGGCCATCTTTTACTTTTGGTACATCATTCAGCTTCACATCTTGATCGAAGTCTGTAAGTAGATGGCTTTTTTTGCTTGGTCCAGAGACGAGCTCATCAATCGCTGCTGTAATCGGATCATCCTCGTCTTTTGGCGCTCTTTTGGTCACCGGAACATAGTACGTCTGTTCATCAGATTCAGCTAAATAGTAAACCGTCACTGGCTTTGTCGCTGTCATATCAGCAGCAGCCTCGTGCTGGATATTAATACCGTCTTCTCTGCTTAAATCATCTGAGATAGGTGTACCGTTCACAGGCATTTCTTTTAGTTCATGTCCATTCATCTTCAATTTGACTTTGGCTATGGAATCAAACTGTGTTAACGTCCAAGTAACAGATTGCAAAATGCGCTGCTCGTCTTCTTTTTTATAGTTTTTAAATTCATTTGAAAAATCGACAACCGCCGTTCCGTCTTTAATATCAACAGATACGCTCGTATCCGCTGGCAAAACTGCTCTGAATCCATTCGGCATTAAGTTCGAAATAGGTCCCCCATCCACGAGATATTCAAGGGTTTGTTTGGCACTCCCTTCATTTTTCGGCAATGGAATGGATTGAGATACGACATACCCGTTTTTATCTATTAAATATAATTCTCTCATGACCGTATCTGCCTGCTTCTCTTCTTTTCCTTCTTTGGCTGTTTGTTTATCTTCTTTATTTTCTTTCACATATGTGACGTTTTGTGGTGGGTCAATCTCTGTTTTCGCTTGGTCTGTTTGAAACAATCCGCATCCTGACAAAAGCATGGCTGACGCGATACACGTAACAGCTGCTGTAGATCCTTTTTTCAGCATACTTCACCCTCCTCTAGTAGTTTGTACTACTATGTATACGAGCTCCCCCAGAGGATTAGACCCTTTTCATAAAAAAATAACCCACTTCAAAATAGAAGGGGGTTATTGCTGGTAGATGTGTTCAAGTGACACAGTTTCGACCTTCCCTGGCAGGTAGCCAAACCAGTCACGAGCGATGTTTTGAAAATTTTGCTTCTGCCCTGTTGTGTAAAATGTATGGACAGGTGCTTCTTTAGAGGTATTTAACAGCCCTTTATATGAAAGAATCGTACTCGCTTCTCTCGCTGTCTCATCCCCTGATGAAATGATGCTGACATCACTGCCCATAAAGCGCTGAATCGGCTCTTTTAAAATCGGATAGTGTGTACAGCCAAGTATAAGTGTATCAATTCCTGTTTCCTTCATCGGTTCAAGGGAATCTTTCACCACTGCCTCTGCTGTCTGATCTAAAAACGTACCGCTTTCCACAAATGGGACAAGGAGCGGACACGCCAAACTTTGAACCGTTAGACCTGCTTTTAGTGACAGCAGCGCTTCTTTGTATGCCTCGCTTTTGATCGTATTGATAGTGCCAATAACGCCAATATGCTGGTTGTTTGTCACCTTGATCGCTGTACGGGCACCAGGCTGAATGACGCCAATAACCGGAATATCAAGCGTTGCTTTAATTTCATCCAGTGCGATCGCCGTTGCTGTGTTGCATGCAATGACGAGCATTTTAATATGGTGGTGTTTTAGTAAGTAGTGTGCCATTTCCCACGTATATTGAAGAACTTCTTCTTCTTTCCGCGGGCCATATGGACATCGTTTTGTATCGCCTACATAAATGATTTTTTCTTTTGGCAGTTGTCTCATGATTTCCTTTGCAACGGTTAAACCGCCGACGCCGGAATCAATGACGCCGATTGGTTGATCCAACAAAATCGCCTCATTTTCTTTTCATTTGCTGCTGTAGTTTCGTTAAGGATTGGTTGAAAACGATGGCTTCTTCTTCTGAGAAAGCCCCTAGAAGTTCACTGACGTATTCTTGGCGTTTAGCAATCACTTCTTGAATGATCCGCTCGCCTTCAGGCAATAAATGAATGCGAACCACGCGGCGGTCAGATGGATCTTTCACCCGTTCGACAAGTTCACTTTTTTCCATTCTATCAATTAAATCAGTGGTTGTGCTGCAAGCCAAGTACATCTTTTGTGACAGCTCACCTATTGTCATATCTCCGAATTCATAAAGCCACTGAAGCCCGATGAATTGTGGAGGTGTAATCGTATATTGATTGAGGATTTCTCTGCCTTTTTGCTTAATAATTGCGGCAATGTGGCGTAATGATTTTTCAATCTCTGCAACATGGCCTGATTCATTCGTTTCCATTTTATTGATACCTCACTATAGCATCTCACTTTGATTAAAACGTATATGTCTATTTTCCTCGTTTTTTAAAGAAAATGCAAGAAGAGACTCATGGAAACCATATAGAAATAACCGGTTCCTCCCCAATATGGAAGGAAAACCGGCTGACTTTAGAGCTCTAGCTCACCCATACGCAGAAGCTCGACTACGGCCTGTGAACGGCCTTTGACTCCTAGCTTTTGCATGGCATTCGAAATATGATTTCGAACAGTCTTTTCGCTAATAAAAAGCTCGCTTGCAATTTCTTTTGTTGTTTTATCTTGGACGAGCAATTCGAATACTTCTCTTTCTCTTTTGGTTAATAGCGGCTTGGATTGAAACTCTTTCTCCTTCAAGTATTGTAACCCTCCTTGCTAAGGTGAGAGCTCTAGTCTCTATAGAATGGGATTCTGTATAGTCGAGATATCATATGCCGGGTGCCTGAGGTAGGTGACGTTAAAATCAAGAAATCCCGCATATCAGCGTCCAAATTCTGCGCTTTCATCCACGCAAAAAAGGACGAGTCTCCTCCCCGAGACATCGTCCTTTTTTGCGTGGTATTTAAAAGATTGAAATGGCGCCTGTTAACAATGCAATAAGTGTTGTAAAAAGGGCAGTTAACACGGTCCATAGCAGTGCATATTTTTGCAAATCACCAATATCTTTGTTCAGCATACTGACAAGCAGCAGTGTTGAAGCTACAAGCGGACTCAGTAAGTGAACAGGCTGCCCTATGATAGAGGCACGTGCAATTTCCACCGGATCAATCCCATAAGCTGCGCCGGCTTCAGCCAGGATTGGCAGCACTCCGAAATAGTAAGCATCGTTTGAGAGCACAAATGTAAATGGCATACTCGTCAAAGCAACAATCAGCGGGAAAAATGAGCTGTAGGAATCCGGAATCATGTAAATGACCAAATTGGCAATGGACTCAACCATTTTTGTTCCAGAAAAAATCCCTGTGAAAATCCCTGCGGCAAATACAAGTGTGATAACCGTTAATGCGTTTCCTGCATGAGATAAAATTCGCTCGCGCTGATCTTCAACCTTTGGATAGTTGATCATCAGAGCGATGACAAATCCAATTAAGAAGAGTACAGGAATTGGGATGATATCCATGACGAGTGTGACCATGACAGCAACTGTAAGGAAGAAGTTAATCCAAATCAGATTCGGTCTCTTGATATCGGCTACTCCATCTTCAATTGACGCAGCCAATTCAGGAGAAATAGACGGCTCTTCTTTGTACTGAATCTCTGCAATCCCAATCCGTTTTCTTTCTTTTTTCCCAAGTACATAAGCAGTAAAAAGTATAAAAAGACCGCCTCCAACCATCGTTGGGAGTAATGGAATGAAAAATTCGCCTGCATCTAATCCAAGCGCCGCGATTGCACGAGTAGCTGGACCGCCCCATGGCGTCATTCCGCTCATAATTCCTAATGATAATAATGAAATTGTTCCTAAAATTAATGGGTTCATCCCAATTCTTAAGAAAAGTGGCAGCATAGCTGATACGGTAATCATGTACGTTGTTGTTCCATCACCATCTAATGCAACAAGCATAGACAAAATCGCTACCCCAAAAGCAATTTTGACAGGATCACCTTTTACAATACGTAGAATGAGTTTAATCAGAGGATCAAACAATCCAGCATCCAGCATGACACCGAAGAATAAAATCGCAAATAACAATAAAGCAGCTGATGGTGCAACAGTTTTCAGTCCATCAAGCATCATGTCCCCTAACCCTTTGTTAAAGCCGCCGATCAATGCAAATATGATAGGTACAACGGTTAGAGCCACCACCGGATGCATACGTTTTGTCATAATGAGAAATGTAAATGTCAAGACCATCAAGATCCCTAAAATAGCTAGCACTTTATATCCCTCCATCCTCTTCTTTACATGATCTGCAAGCGCCCCCTTGCACTTGCGATCTATATGTTAGCGCTTTCTATTTCAAGGATATAATAGCTTTTTTTATAATGAAAATATTGATTTTTTCGTATATTCAATAAATTTCTTTTATAATCAACCTTGCTGATTTCTTAAAAACTCAATGAACGCTTTCACCACAGACAAATGAAGTGAGTCTGGCTGGTACATGAGCCATGTATCTCTTAAAACAGGCTGTCCATCTTTATACGAAAGTCCTTTTACAAATAACTCATCACTTGGTCTGAGGCAAATTTCTGGGACAATGGCATAGCCTAAACCATGCTTCACCATCTCTTTTGATGTATCCTGACGGTCTGTCTCCATCGTGACAAGCGGAGGCATTGTGAATGTTTCCTGCCACCATCTGTTAATCAGCCGTTTTAATGAACTGTCTGTATGATAGTCAATGAGCGGCAGATTCGGGAGATCCTTTAGCTGAATTTCTGATTTTGAAATAATGCAAAGACGCTCTTTATCGAGCAAAAAACGCTCTCCATTCCAGTCATAATCACCTCTTAAAATTCCTAAATGCACACTTGATGTTCCTAATAAATCCATTACCTTTGTGCTCCAGCCTGTGTTGACCATAAATTGAACATGTGGATACTGCTTAGAAAATTCTTTTAATATTTCTGGCAGTTTATACTGGGCAAAGTTACTTGAGACCCCTAACCGGATCGTTCCTTTGACCTTTTTTTGCATATTGAGCATGCCATCTTTCGTTTGCTGCAGCTGTTTGAGCATGTCATTTGCGTATTTAGCCAAGTATTCGCCCTCTGATGTAAATTCAATTCCTCGTTTTCTTTTAAAGAAAAGTTTCATATCAAACTCCTCTTCAAGCTGTTTCAATCGATAGCTTAAGGCAGGCTGAGAGACAAATAATTTTTCTGCCGCTTTTGTGATGTTCTTTTCTTCATAAAGTACCTTTAAAAACCGCCAATCTTTTTCATCCATTGTATGCCCTCCTTTTTTACTAATTATAAAATATTTTTATTGATTTCTCTTAAAATAATGTATTTAACTTATTTCTTATTATACTTTACCATTTTGGTTAGATAAACAGTTAATTAAAAATTGAGGGTGAGAGTCATGAGAAAAGTTCCAATCACAATCATGCGAGGCGGTACAAGCAAAGGAGTATTCATTCACGCTGACAATGCACCATATGAACACGATGAGCTCGAGGCATTTCTATTAGACATTATGGGCAGTCCTGACCGGCTGCAGGTCGATGGGATCGGCGGCGGTAATTCTTTAACAAGTAAAGTGGCCATTATCGATAAAGCCACACGCCCGGATGTGGATGTGAACTATACATTTGCACAGGTCAGTATTAATGAGAGATATGTCGACTTTAAAGGAAACTGCGGGAACATCTCATCAGCCGTTGGACCATATGCGATCATTAAAGGACTTGTTCAAGCAGTTGAGCCCATTACGACTGTACGTATCCTCAATACCAATACAAATAAAGTCATTACGGCAGAGGTCGAAGTTGAAAATGGGGAAGTAAAATTTGAAGGACAGGCAGAAATTCCAGGCGTAAAAGGAACTGGTTCTCCCATTTATTTATCCTTTGAGAAACCTGAAGGAGCTGTCACAGGTAAAACCTATCCGACTGGAAACAAAATTGATACGATTCAAACAAAGTTTGGGGAGATTCCAATCTCGATCGTTGACATTGCAAATCCAATTGCCTTTATTCGCGCGAAAGATATTCAATTAAAAGGAACTGAATTACCTGAAGAGTTTACAGACGAATTACTGGATGATTTAGAAGAAATTCGTTCTCTCGCTGCTGAAATGTGTCACTTTGCACCAAAAGAAATGGCCACATTACAGTCTCCAGCTGTTCCAAAGCTTGCGCTCATCAGCGAGCCTGCTGATTATGTAGATACAAATGGAATCTTGAGACGAGCAGAAGATATGGACATCATCGTTCGTATGCTATCGATGCAAAGGCCACACCAAGCACTTGCCATTACTGGTTCTGTCTGTGTAACGGCCAGCTGTTTCTTGGATGAAACGCTTCCTTCTCAGCTGTTCCAAGGTCAAGATGACACCCTTCGTATTGGGCATCCTGCCGGGATTATGCAAACGGAAATTGACATCTCTCAAAACAGAGTCAAAGTCATTCGAACTGCAAGAGAAATTCTAGACGGAGTTGTTTTCACAAAACAAGACTATGTGATTCAGCCTCATATTAAAAGAGAAGCTTAAAGCAGACGATGTTCTCGTCTGCTTTTTTTAATGCTGAAGCGGTGCATCGATATCTCCGGCAGAATGAGCTTTTATTTGCCCTTTCTCATCTTTGAGCTGGAGATGACCGTAGCGGTTGACTCCGCAGCAAATGCCCTCTTCCCATGTTTGTTTTTCACGGTCTAACGAGATCCGCAGCGGTTTATGAAGACGATATAACCGTTTGTTATAGAGGGAAGTGAGTGCTTCAAACCCTTCATTCTTCCAGCGTGTATGATATTTTTCAAAAGCGGCGGCAAGTTCCTTCACAAGCTGATCGGCTTTTACCTCTGTAAGCTCTGATAGACAAATGGTTTTGTACGGAACGTGCTCCGGCTTTGTCTTCACATTGATGCCAACTCCGATATAAATGGCGTTACGGTCCGCTTCAATCAATGTGCCTGATACCTTTGCTTCATTGATGAGAATATCATTTGGCCATTTGATCGCCAGCTGATCCTCAGCCCTTATGAGAGGTTTGAGTACATCGTAGATTGCTAGTGCCGTCAGCGGAGCAATCGTTGACTGGGTGGAGAGTTCTTCTGGCGGCAAAACCGTCATGGTCAAAGCGACATTCCCTGCTGGCGTTTCCCACGGTCTGCCTAGCCTGCCTCTCCCTTCTGTCTGCTGATGTGCATAGACAGCAAATGAAGGTTTTACTCCTTGCTGAATGAGCCTTTTCGCTTCATTATTTGTACTATCAATGGTGTCATATTGAAAAATCTTCATGTGTTCTCCTTTTGTTCTTCTTAATATGGTCTTTTTATTATAACAAAATGAAGCTTACACGTTGCTGAGGCTGCATGCTACCCATTTCGCTGAGCTTGAAATGTCTCTTTTTCTTCCTCTGTAAATGGGACAGATGCGCCTGTTTCTTTATTAATTTGCACCATGGTGACTGAGCCTGTAAAGCATGGTTCCTGCTGCTCGTTTTCTCCTAAATAATGAAGGATAAGTGAGCTTGATCCGACTTTTTCCGGCTTTACATACACACGAAGCCGCTCCCCAATCTCCACCTGTTTGATGTAATCACATTGCAGGTTTGCCACGACTGTAATCGTCTCTTTCACACGTTTCATTCGTTTATCCACAATTCCTGTTTTTTGAAAAAAGGCAATCCGTGCTTCTTCAAAATACACAAAAGGGGTGACATTGTTCATATGGCCGAACATATCCGTTTCTGAAAAACGGACAGTCGTTTCGACATAAAATCGAAAGGATGCTCTCCATTCTTCAAATGGTTCCTCAATATATGATGGAAGTCTCACTTCATCATCTCCTTATTCATCAATAAACGCCTCTCCCATATTGGAAGAGGCGTTTATTTTGTGTTCCATCCAGCCTCTTGTAAACACTCATCATGATTGGCAAAGAGGACTGAATGTGATGTTATTCTGCGTGATCGCTTCCGAAGAAGTTACGGAAAGCTTGTAATGTTGTATCTCGGTTAAGTGCTGCAATTGACGTTGTCAGCGGGATTCCTTTCGGACAAGCCTGCACACAGTTTTGAGAGTTCCCGCAGTTCGCAAGACCGCCGTCTCCCATAATTTCTTCTAGACGGTCAGACTTATTCATCGCACCTGTCGGATGTGCGTTAAATAGACGAACTTGCGAAAGCGGAGCAGGGCCCATAAAGGAAGACTTATCATTTACGTTTGGACAAGCTTCAAGGCAGACACCACATGTCATACATTTAGAAAGCTCATACGCCCATTGACGTTTTTTCTCAGGCATTCTTGGTCCAGGTCCAAGATCATATGTGCCATCGATCGGCACCCATGCTTTTACTTTTTTCAAGGAGTTGAACATGCGGCTTCTATCAACCTGCAAGTCTCTCACGACCGGGAATGTCTTCATCGGCTGGAGACGAATCGGCTGATCTAATTGATCAATTAGTGCTGTACATGACTGGCGCGGTGTTCCATTAATAACCATGGAACAAGCTCCGCACACCTCTTCAAGACAGTTCATGTCCCAGTTGATCGCTGTTGTTTTTTCACCTTGTTTATTGACCGGGTTACGTCTAATTTCCATGAGTGCAGAAATGACGTTCATATTCGGACGGTAAGGGATTTCGAATTCCTCATCATAAGGCTTTCCATCTGCTGTATCTTGACGTGTGATAATGAATTGAATTGTGTTTTTTTCACTCATCTTATTTCTCCACCTTTTTCTTCGAGTAATCTCGTTTACGAGGTGCAATTAACGATACATCGACGTCCTCATAGTGGAATGCAGGCTTTTGATTTTTCCCTTTGAACGTAGCCATCGTTGTTTTAAGGAATTCTTCATCGTTTCTTTCTGGGAATTCCGGTTTATAGTGTGCGCCTCGGCTTTCATTCCGGTTATATGCCCCGATCGTAATGACTCTTGCCAGCTGAAGCATATTGTCAAGCTGACGCGTGAAGGCAGCGCCTTGGTTGCTCCATGATGCGGTATCATTGATGTTGATCTTCTTGTAGCGTTCCATTAGTTCTTCGATCTTCTGATCTGTTTTTAAGAGTTTGTCATTGTAACGAACCACTGTAACGTTATCCGTCATCCATTCTCCAAGCTCTTTATGAAGCACGTACGCATTTTCAGTACCATCCATGCTGAGGATGTTGTCCCATTTCTCCTGCTCTTTCTTCACGGCGCTGTCAAATAGTGCAGAAGAAAGGTCTTCCGCAGATTTTTCAAGACCGTTAATGTACTTCACCGCATTTGGTCCAGCGACCATTCCGCCGTAAATCGCAGAAAGAAGTGAGTTTGCACCAAGTCTGTTTCCGCCGTGCATTGAGTAATCACATTCTCCGGCAGCGAATAGACCTTTGATATTCGTCATTTGATCATAATCGACCCATAATCCGCCCATAGAGTAATGAACAGCCGGGAAGATTTTCATCGGCAGCTTACGCGGGTCGTCACCCATGAATTTTTCATAGATTTCAATGATTCCGCCAAGCTTAATATCAAGCTCTTTTGGATCTTTGTGAGAAAGATCAAGATATACCATGTTCTCTCCGTTGATGCCAAGCTTTTGCTCGACACATACGTCAAAGATTTCACGCGTTGCAATGTCACGTGGTACAAGGTTCCCGTATGCTGGGTATTTTTCTTCAAGGAAGTACCAAGGCTTCCCGTCTTTATATGTCCAAACACGTCCGCCCTCACCACGAGCTGATTCACTCATAAGACGAAGCTTGTCATCTCCTGGGATCGCTGTCGGGTGAATTTGAATAAATTCTCCATTTGCATAATGCGCACCTTGCTGATAGACGATAGATGCTGCAGATCCAGTGTTAATCATAGAGTTTGTTGATTTACCGAACACGATTCCAGGACCGCCTGTTGCCATGATAACTGCATCTGATCGGAAGGATTCAATTTCCATTGTCGTCAAGTTTTGCGCGACAATCCCGCGGCATACTTCCTCGTCATCTAAAACAGCGCCAAGGAATTCCCAGCCTTCATATTTCGTGACAAGTCCTGCTACTTCATAGCGGCGAACCTGCTCATCCAGTGCGTATAATAGCTGCTGGCCTGTTGTAGCTCCAGCAAACGCGGTACGGTGGTGCTGTGTTCCCCCGAAGCGGCGGAAGTCCAATAATCCCTCTGGTGTTCTATTAAACATAACACCCATACGATCAAGTAAGTGGATAATGGACGGCGCTGCTTCACACATTGCCTTTACTGGCGGCTGGTTGGCTAAGAAATCTCCGCCGTATACCGTGTCATCAAAATGCTCATAAGGTGAATCCCCTTCACCTTTTGTATTGACCGCTCCGTTGATTCCGCCCTGTGCACATACAGAATGCGAACGTTTCACAGGTACGATTGAAAATAGTTGAACAGCTGTTCCCGCTTCTGCTGCTTTAATAGTTGCCATGAGACCAGCTAAGCCGCCTCCGACAACGATGATGCTAGAATTACTCATTGTAGCCCCTCTCCCTCTTCTACTAATCTATTTCCTCTTAAACAAAAGCGAAAATTGCTCTTAGCCCTACATATGAAAGCGCTATAAATATACCTAATGTCACATATGTGGAGATTCGTTGTGAGCGTGGTGAAACAGTAATTCCCCAGCTGACAGCAAATGACCACAAGCCATTAGCAAAGTGGAAAATAGTAGATAAAACGCCGACAATATAGAAGCCTAGCATAAATGGAGAGCTTAAAATATTCGCCATCATGTCATAGTTGACTTCAGCTCCAAGCTGAGCTTGAATTCGTGTTTCCCATACGTGCCAAGAGACAAAAATCAATGTGATAATACCTGAAATTCTTTGCAATCTGAACAGCCAGTTTCTTAAGTAACTGAAGCGAGACGTGTTGTTTTGTGCCGTAAAGGCTATGTACACCCCATAAACAGCATGATAGATCAGTGGTAAGAAAATCACGAACAGCTCAAGTGCATATCTGAAAGGAAGCTGTTCCATAAAGTGTGCAGCTTTGTTAAACGCCTCTGGTCCATTTGTCGCAAAGTGGTTAACCACTAAGTGCTGTATTAAAAATAGACCGACCGGAATGACGCCAAGCAAAGAATGCAATCTCCGATAAAAAAATTCTTTGTTCCCCGACATTACTTTACCCCCTAGTAAAAAAAGTGCAATTGCTTGAAAATTGTCTTACCCCCGCTTCTTTCAATTGTAAGCACTTTATTCAAATTTATTGACAATTTCATTTTACTCCTATGTCAAAAAAGCGTCAAGAAACCGCGTACATAAATTAAAATTTTCCGAAATTTAAAAGTTTTAAATCAAAATTCGTTTTACTACAATAAGAATTTCTTAGACTTCAGGGAAAACTCTGTCATCATATGCCCACATAAGCTATAATAAATTGTTGAAAGAGGGGAGCCGTACAATGAATAAATTCGAATCTAACTTAGAACAGCTAAAAGAAATTGAAGTCAATGGATTTGCCTACGAGCTGATACGCGAAGTTCTGCTGCCTGATATTCTTGGTCAGGACCATTCATCTATGATGTATTTTGCGGGTAAACTGCTTGCTCGTAAATTTCCTCAAGAGTCATGGGAGAAGATCCCCGAATTTTTCCATGATGCCGGATGGGGGACTCTCACAATGGTCCATTCGAAAAAACAGGAAATTGAGTTTGAGCTCGAAGGTCCACTAGTATCAAATCGACTCACCTATCAAAAGGAGCCATGCTTTCAGATGGAAGCGGGTTTTATTGCTGAACAAATTCAGCTTCTAAATGAGCACGTGGCTGAATCCTACGAACAAGTGAAAAAGCGTGCTGAGAAAGTCATTTTAACCGTTAAATGGGATTTAAGAGACCCTAGCTAATACTCTTGATAAAAGGCGCGGACTTCAGGTCACGCCTTTTTTATATGTCTACATCTATCATAGCATACTTAATGAATGGGTTTACGCCCGTTTCAGCCGTTTCCATATAGAAAAAAGAGGCGACCCTCTTTCGTGAGATCACCTCTTTACCTTTTTAAGAGTGAGCAGCGGCGCTCACCTTTGATAAATCAAACGCGTCATGCAGCGCTTCAACCGCTTTGACCATATCATCACGGCCAACGACCGTTGAGACTTTGATTTCAGACGTACTGACCATTTTCACTTGAATGTCTTTTTGCGCTAACACAGCAAACATTTCAGCAGCTACCCCTGGATTTGAGACCATTCCAGATCCCACGATGGATACTTTTGCTAATTTGCTTTCTGTCTCAATCTGTTCGTAGCCAAGCGCCCCTTTATATTCTTCTAATACTTCAACTGTTTTGGACAAATCATCCGTTTTGACAGAGAAAGAGATCGACGTCTGATTGGTGCTTGTGGCAGACTGAATGATGATATCGACATTGATATTCTGTTTCGCAAGCGTCGTAAAAATGGTCGATAATGTTGTTAAACCGCTTGAAAGCCCGCACACTGTCACACGTGTAATCTGATCTTCAAATGCGATGCCTCTGACGACTAAGTTTTGTTCCATGGATGATTCCTCCTCAATTAACGTACCCGATTCATTTTCAATACTAGAACGGACTTCTAGCGGGACTTGATAATTTTTCGCAAATTCAACAGCTCTTGGATGCAGAACCCCAGCTCCTAAATTAGCCAGCTCAAGCATCTCATCGTATGAAATGCCTGCAAGTTTCCGCGCAGATGATACATAACGCGGATCTGTCGTAAACACTCCTGGTACATCTGTGTATATATCACATTTATCAGCTTTTAGTGCGGCAGCCAGTGCCACAGCTGTTGTATCTGATCCGCCGCGGCCAAGAGTTGTGATATGTAAGTCATCTGCAATTCCTTGGAAGCCTGCCACAACAACGACTTTCCCCGCACTTAATTCCTCTTTTATTCTTGATTCATCAATGTCCACAATTCTTGCATTTCCGTGTACATGCTCTGTTTTCATACCAGCCTGCCAGCCTGTAAAGGAAATGGCATCATAACCTCTTGCTTGTAGCGCCATCGATAATAATGAAATGGTCACCTGCTCACCAGTTGCGAGCAGCATATCCATTTCTCTTTTGCTTGGATCGTCTGTGAGTTCTTTCGCTAGGTCTACTAGAACATCCGTTGATTTGCCCATCGCTGATACAACCACAACCACATCATGTCCTGCCTCGCGTTCATCGATCACTCTCTCTGCGGCATTGCGAATTTTTTCTGTCGACCCAACGGAAGTTCCGCCAAATTTTTGTACAATTAGTCCCATGTCTACCACCCTTTTTCAAAAGTTCACGTGTGAGAGAAGAGGCAGCTTTGGAGACTGTCCGCTCACTGCAAATAAAAAAGCAATGAGAGAACAAATCTCCCATTGCTTTAAAATCATCATTAAACGATGCAAACAATGAGATAGCCCTCCAAGAAATGAATTCTTGACAGCCCTACATTTCTTCAATGTACAGCCAGCGAATAAAATGAGTGGATTTTATTCACTTCGGCGACGCTCCCCTTTCAGCCCTCTTCTTAGATCCCATCGATCTCCGAAGGCTTACTCTTGAAGTTCGCACCTCTATCTTCAACAAACAACACGTTCATTTATTAAATTAGTCACATCTTAACAGACTTTTAATAAAAGTACAATCTATTTTTTTAATGCTTCCATTAAAAGTTCAGCCGTCTGTTTCGGAATGCCAGCCTCCTGAAAGTCTTGGATAGAGGCTTCTTTCATCTTTTTCACAGAGCCAAAATGTTTGAGGAGCTGCTTTTTACGCTTCTCTCCGATACCAGGTACATCGTCTAAAATAGACTGGAATGCATTTTTCCCGCGCAGCTGCCGGTGAAAGCTAATGGCGAACCGGTGCACTTCATCTTGAATGCGCTGCAATAAGTAAAAGGCCTGGCTATTCCGCTCCAGCGCAACAATTTCAAGTGTATCTCCCATCATGAGATTCGATGTCCGGTGTTTTTCATCTTTTACAAGACCTGCGACTGGGACAGACAGATTCAATTCATTTTCAAGCACATCGATGGCTGCGTTGATCTGTCCTTTTCCTCCGTCAATTAAAATTAAATCTGGCAGCGGCAGTTCATCCTTTAACACGCGGGTATATCGTCTTCTAATGACTTCACGCATGGATGCATAGTCATCTGGCCCTGAGACGGTTTTAATTTTGTATTTTCGGTACTCCTTTTTATAGGGCTTCCCGTCCTGAAAGACGACCATGGCAGAAACCGGGTCTGCCCCTTGAATATTTGAGTTATCAAATGCCTCGATTCTGTATGGCATATAAATATTAAGCGCATCCCCGAGCTGTTTCACCGCACCAATTGTCCGCTCTTCATCACGCTCAATGAGCGAAAATTTTTCTTTTAAGGCGATTTTGGCATTTTGATGGGCAAGTAAAAGTAAATCCTTTTTCTTTCCTTTTTTCGGCTGGTGAACGTTCGTCTCAAGCAATTGCTCAATCATCTCTTGATCGACACTGTCCGGCACCAAAATTTCCTTCGGCAGAAAATGGTTGTTCTTTTCATAAAATTGCCCCATAAACGTGAGGAACTCTTCCTCAGGGTCCTGATACATTGGGAACAGGCTGACATCACGTTCAATCAATTTCCCCTGTCTGATAAAGAAAACTTGAACACACATCCAGCCTTTATCATAGGCATAGGCAAAGACATCTCGATCTGATAAATCACTCATCGTCATTTTCTGTTTTTCCATCGTTGAGTCGATATAAGCGATTTGGTCTCTCAGTTCTTTTGCCCGTTCAAACTCTAAATTCTCAGCAGATTCCTGCATCTTTTCGGTGAGTTCTTTTTTGATTTGCTGATGTCCTCCGTTTAGAAACCTTGTGATTTCGTCCACGAGCTGCTTATTCGTTTCCTCGGAAATATCATACACACATGGCGCAAGACATTGTCCAAGATGATAATAAAGACAGACGCGGTCAGGCAGGGTGGCGCATTTTCTCAGTGGATATAAGCGGTCGAGCAGCTTTTTCGTTTCTCGAGCCGCTTGTACGTTTGGATATGGACCGAAATATTTTCCTTTGTCCTTTTTTACATTGCGGGTGACGATCAGCTTAGGATGGCGTTCATTCGTAATTTTTATAAAAGGATACGTCTTGTCATCCTTGAGCATGACATTGTATTTTGGGTCATATTTTTTGATTAAATTCAGCTCTAAAATGAGCGCCTCGATATTAGAAGAGGTGACAATGTATTCAAAGTCTTCAATTTCACTGACAAGCCGCTGCGTTTTGGCGTCATGTGATCCAGTGAAATAAGAGCGCACCCTGTTTTTTAAAACCTTTGCCTTACCTACATAAATGATCGTATTTTGTCTATCTTTCATTAAGTAACAGCCTGGTTGATCCGGCAGGACTGACAGCTTTTCTTTAATTAATTTGTTCATATTTTCATCCGTCCTTGTTTTCCTCTTTCACTCCTTCTAGTGTATCACGAACATTTGTTTTATACCATGTTGAAAGAAAAGCGGCTCTCGTCTTTACGAGAACCGCTTCAATGATTATGCCGCTTGGGCATGGATGGATTTATAGATGTTTGTTGACAAGTTCAGCAAGTGCTTCTTTTGGTTTGAAACCAACAGAAGTTTCTACAACTTCACCGTCTTTTAAAACAAGAAGTGTTGGGATACTCATAACGCCGTATTTACCAGCAGTTTCTTGGTTATCGTCTACATCAATTTTTACAATTTTCATTTTGTCGCCCATTTCTTGATCAAGTTCTTCAAGAACTGGAGCAATCATTTTACAAGGTCCACACCATGGTGCCCAAAAGTCTGCAAGAACAACACCCTCTGCAGTTTCTTGTGAAAATGTTGCGTCAGTAGCTTTTACGATTGCCATTATTCATTCCTCCAATGTAAATTATGCTTTTTAGTATAGCATCTACCAATGTGACTTGCGAATGAAATGCTTACGAATCATTTTTTAGGAAATGAATTAAAAAACAAACCGTATAATCGCACCAATAACAACAATCGCACCGATGATCATTAGAATGGTTCTAAGCATATGACATGACACCCTTTCCGCTTCATTTACAATGTATGATGCCCCAACATTCTTCTCATCAAACATCGAAATATGCAATTAAGCGAGGTCGACAGTTATCATGACCACTGACATTGGCGGCAGCTCTACCGTTAATTCGCCGGGCTTTACAGTCATTTGCTGAAAGTCTTTTGGCTGAACAGAATGAGGATCATCGAATGTATTATGCGCATTCATGCGATCAGCCGTCAGCACACGTCCAGTGACTTTCGTTTGTTCATCAATCCCTTCAATGGCAAGGGATATCTCTCTTTGTTCATGCGGATTCAGATGACAGTAGCTGATATGCATCTTATCTGATGAACGCGAGGCTGACACACTAACCTGAGGAATTTTTTCACCTCTTCGTTCATACGGCGGTGAAACGAACTCCACTTCAAGCGCTTCTTCCTCTTGATGCACTTGAAACATGTGAAATACATGATACGTAGGCGTCAGAAGCATCTTTTCGTCCTTTGTTAGTACCATCGCTTGCAACACATTGACTGTCTGAGCGATATTTGCCATGTGAATCCGCTCGCAATGGCGATGAAAAATATGAAAATGGAGGGCGGACACAAGGGCATCTCTTAATGTGTTTTGCTGGTACAAAAACCCAGGATTTGTACCAGGCTCTGGATCATACCATGTCCCCCATTCATCAATAATCATCCCGATTCGCTTGTCTGGGTCATAACGATCCATGATTTCTCCATGGTCTTCGACAAGCCGTTCCATCTCATAGGCCTTTTTCAGCGTGATAAACCATTCATCCTCATCGAATTCAGTCGCTGATCCTTTCTTCTCCCATGTACCAGGTACGGTGTAATAATGTAAACTGAGCCCATCCATCCACGGTGCAGCCCGCTCCATCAATACTTTCGTCCAATTCACATCATTAGAGTTCGCGCCGCAGGCGATTTTGTAAATACGCTGCCCTGCAAACTCTCTTACGTATGTTTGATAGCGTTTATATAAATCTGCATAGTATTCAGGCGTCATATTCCCGCCGCAGCCCCAGCTTTCATTGCCTACACCAACATAGGTCAGCTTCCAAGGTTCTTGTTTTCCGTTTTTAATGCGCCAGTCTGACATAGGTGTCCCTTTTGGAAATGTCATGTATTCGACCCAATCGGCTAATTCTTGAACAGACCCGCTTCCCACATTGCCGCAAATGTAAGGCTCACATTCAAGCAGCTCACACAATGCCATAAATTCATGCGTACCAAATGCATTGGATTCAACCGTACCACCCCAATGGGTGTTTACCATCGGCTTTCGTTCACTCAAATCACCTACACCATTTGCCCAGTGATACTCGTCTGCGAAGCAGCCCCCCGGCCACCTCAGCACCGGAATATGTAATGCTTGAAGAGCCTTCAGCACATCGGTACGAATCCCTTCAATATGATCAATCTCTGAGTCTTTTCCTACCCAAATCCCGTCATAAATCCCTCTCCCTAAATGCTCCTGAAAGTGCCCATAAATGTGTTTAGAAATGCGTCCGATCACGTCATTGACTTTTACTGTCCCCTTCACTTGTCAACCGCTCCTTTTCTTCTTGATCACATACAAAAAAACCCAGAATACCTAGGCATTCTGAGTGTATGAGCGTTACGAGTGGATATTCATCTTTTTTAACTCTTCATTCAAAAGCGGTACCACCTCAAACAAGTCCCCAACGATTCCGTAATCGGCGATTTTGAAGATTTCCGCTTCTGGGTCCTTGTTGATTGCGACAATGACTTTACTGTTAGACATTCCCGCTAAATGCTGAATCGCTCCTGATATTCCGCATGCAATATAAAGATCAGGTGTGACGACTTTTCCCGTTTGACCAATTTGCAGGGCATAATCACAGTAGTCAGCATCACAGGCTCCGCGCGAGGCTCCGACTGCTGCCCCCAGCGTCTCAGCGAGTTCATTCAGCGGTTCAAAGCCTTCCTTGCTCTTAACCCCGCGCCCTCCAGCAACAATGACCTTTGCTTCAGATAAATCTACACCTTCTGACGTTTTTTTAATGACTTCCTTCACGATTGTACGCAAGTTCTGAATATCGACAGAAACCGGTGTGACTTCTCCGCCTCGTGACGCATCCCGTTCAAGTGGTGCCACGTTGTTTGGCCGGATGGTCGCTAGAAGCAGACGGTCTGTCGAAATGACTTTTTCAAAGGCTTTTCCAGAGTAAATTGGTCTAGTGAAAACAAGATGTTCGCCGGTAACGCTTACATCGATCGCATCTGAGATCAAGCCAGTCTGGAGACGTGCGGCTATTTTCGGCGACAAGTCTTTTCCGATCGATGTATGGCCAAATAGCACAGCATCGGGATCAACCTGATCTAATATGGCTTGAAGCGCCTGCGCAAAACCATCTGACGTATAATATGAAAGGTGTGGATGCTCCACAATCATCACATGATCTGCTCCATAGTAAAGCAGTTCATCCGCTAGGCCTTTGACGTCATCCCCTATTAACACGCCAATGACCTCACCGCCATCTGCCACTTTGTGAGCGGCAGCAATGGCTTCAAATGTCACATTTCTTAATTTACCGTCACGACTTTCTCCAAGTACAACAACTTTTTTACTCATCTTCAAGCTCCCCCTTGTTCTCGTGATATCGTAAAGTGGATGTTTAGATGACTTTTGCTTCATTTCTGAGTAGATCTGTCAGTTCTTTGACTTGATCCTGAAGCTCGCCGCTCAGCACCTTGCCACCCTCTTTTTTCTCCGGTAAGAAACGTTCAATTGTTTTGATTTTATATGGTACATCGTCTTCATCTAGATCTAAATCATCAAGTTCCAATTCTTCTAAAGGCTTTTTCTTTGCCTTCATAATGCCTGGTAATGATGGATAGCGAGGCTCATTGAGTCCTTGCTGCGCTGTGACGACAAGCGGGAGTTCGGCAGAAATGACTTCCACATCACCCTCTGCATCTCGTTCAATCGACGCAGAGCTGCCGTCAATTTGAATACTTGTTATGGTTGTTACATATGAAAAGCCAAGTAATTCAGCAAGACGCGGGGCTACCTGTCCAGAGCCGCCGTCAATTGCTACATTCCCTGCTAAGATTAAGGAAGCCTCTTTGTCTTTTAAATAGTGATAAAGAATGGTAGAAGCTGAATATTGGTCCCACTCTTCTAAGTCATCTTCGACGTTTAATAAGACGGCCCTGTCACAGCCCATAGCAAGTGCTGTTCTCAGCTGTTTCTCAGCATCCTCACCGCCAACTGTCACAACGGTCACTTCTCCCCCGTGCTCATCGCGAAGCTGAATGGCTTCTTCAATGGCATACTCGTCATAAGGATTAATAATGAACTCTGCTCCATCTTCTTGAATTGCACCAGACTGAATAGAAATTTTCTCTTCCGTGTCAAACGTACGCTTCATCAAAACAAATATATTCATCTATTTCTCCCCCTTGTGTCGTACTTATCCCTTATTTATTCCCCTTTAAAGTTCGGTTTGCGCTTTTCGATAAAGGCCTGGATGCCTTCTTTGGCGTCATTTGATTGGAAAACCTCACCAAATTTCTTGGCTTCCAGCTTCATTCCGCCGTCATATGAATACAATTTTGTTGCGTTCAATAAATCAAGCACATATTCAAGTGATTTTGGGCTTTTCGCTGCAAATTTCCCTGCAAGTGTTTTAGCCGCTTCGAGCGCTTCTTCCTCTGTTTCTGCCAGCTTTGTAACAAGTCCACAGGCAAATGCTTCTTCACCTGTAATCGGTTCAGCTGTTCCCATCATTTCAAGCGCTTTAGCAGAACCAACGTAGCGCGGTAGGCGCTGCGTGCCGCCGAATCCTGGAATAATGCCAAGGTTTAGTTCTGGCAGTCCAAGCTTCGCATCTTTTGTTGCGATTCGGATATCACAAGACATGGCAAGCTCAAGGCCTCCGCCTAATGCTGCTCCGTGAATCGAGGCAATGACTGGCTTTGGACACTGTTCAATCCGTTCAAAGACTTGCTGTCCTCTATCAGCGAGGCTTGCATAATCAGACTCTTCCTGTAAAGTCGTAAATTCTTTAATATCAGCACCTGCTGAGAAGAATCTGCCTTCTCCGTGGATCACAATCGCTCTTACTTCTTCATTCTGTTCGAGCTCATCGAACATGTCATTAAGCTCTGTGAGCAGCTGAGAGGATAAGGCATTTGCAGGTGGGTTCTGAATCGTGATGAGCGCTGTCTGTCCTTCATGATGTAAGCTGAGTATTTTTTCCATGTCAATCATCCTTTTTCACATTGTCTTTAGGATTGATGTATTCCGTTTAACAGTAGATCATGTACATTTTCTGCGAGTGCAGGCAGATCATACTTTTGATCATTCATGACCCATGTTGTTGCGGTTTCATCAATCGTCCCAAATACCATTTGTCTCGCTAAGCGGACATCTAAATTTTGTCTAAATTCTCCTGTTTTCTTTCCTTCTGTTAAAATCGACTCGAGCATATTTAAATACCCTTTTAGCACCTCATTGATTTTTTGCCGCAGCTCAAGGTTTGACTGCCTGAGTTCAAGCTGTGTCACAAGAGCCAAATGATGATTTTGCGCCAGCATGCGAAAATGCTCCTCAATCAACAGTAGAAGCTTTTCTTTGGCAGACGGCTTCTTTTGAATATCTGTCTCCATCCGTTCGATGAATTGTCCCATTTTTTCTTTGAACAATGAGATGAGAATATCCTCTTTGTTTTTGAAGTAGAGATAAATGGTTCCGTCTGCAACCCCTGCTTGTTTCGCAATCTTTGAAACTTGTGATTGATGATAGCCGTTCTCTGCAATCACCACAACTGCTGCATCAATAATTTGCATGTACTTCGGTCTTTTCTGCTTCAATGTGCTTCGTCCCTTTCTAAATTGAATGAGCATTCATTCATAACTTTATGTTAAAAAGAAACGGGTGATTTGTCAAGAGCTCTTCTTCTTTCTTTTCAACCTTTATCATACCAGAGCAGACAGTCATCATTCAAATCATCCGGCCGCTTGACCGGATGATGAAGGTCGTTAGTTCTTCGATTGATCGACAGGTGTCTCAGATGATGAAGCGTGCTTTCTTTTTTCTTCTTCAATTAATACTCTGCGCAAAATTTTTCCGACGGCCGTTTTAGGCAGTGATTCTTTAAATTCATACACGCGCGGTACTTTAAATGAAGCAATTCTCGTTCTCACAAAGCGATCGAGTTCATCCTCTGTTATATAAGCATCCTTTTTCGGCACAACAAACGCTTTTACTGTCTCTCCTCTATAAGGATCTGGTATGCCTGCGACAACGACTTCTTGTACAAGCTCATGCTCGTAAAGGGCTTCTTCGACCTCTCTTGGGTAAATATTATAACCGCTCGCAATAATGACATCTTTTTTCCGGTCAACGATATAGAAAAAACCGTCCTCATCCATATACCCAATATCTCCAGTGAAAAACCATCCGTCCCTTAATACAGCTGCTGTCTCCTCTGGCTGATTCCAATAGCCTTTCATAATTTGCGGCCCTTTGACGATAATTTCTCCGTGCTCATACGGCTCTTTAAGGCCACCCGTTTCCTCGCAATAAATGCCTGCGTCTGTCCCAGGCCACGGACAGCCAATGCTGCCTGTTTTGTTCGCTCCCCATAAAAAGTTAGAATGGGTCACTGGCGAAGTTTCTGAAAGACCATACCCCTCAACTAAACGCCCTCCTGTTAATTTCTCAAAGCTCTGTTTGACTTCAACAGGAAGAGCCGCCGAGCCGCTTAAACATGCAGTGATGGACGACAGATCATACTTTTCAATGTTCGGATGATGCAGCAAGGCAATATACATGGTGGGTGCACCTGGAAAGAGTGTCGGTTTCTGTTTTTCAATCGTTTTGAGGGTATCAGCTGCGTCAAATCGCGGAAGGAGAATCATTGAATGCCCTTCTTTCACAGCAAGGTTTAATACGGTCGTCATTCCGTATACATGAAAAAACGGAATGATGCCAAGGATTCGTTCTTTTCCTCTTGTCGTTTTATACATCCAAGAAGCGCACATTTCAGTATTCGCTAAAATATTTTCATGCGTCAGCATGACCCCTTTTGGTAAACCAGTCGTTCCGCCTGTATATTGCAAAACAGCGACATCCTCTTTCGGTTCAAAGGCAAGCGCCGGAATCTGTTCTTCTGACGATTCTTTCATAATTTGTGAGAAGTGATGAATGGTCTCGCTTTTCTCTACTTGGATGACCATTTTATTTTTTCTTTTTTGGACGATAGGAAACAGAATGTTTTTCGGAAATGGTAAATAATCCTGCAGTTTGGTGATGATCAAGTGCTCCATACTTGTCAGCGCTTTCATTTTATAGGCCTTTGGATACAATAAATCCAGTGTAATCAGCACTTTTGAGCCGCTGTCCTCCATTTGATATGCCAGTTCTTTCTCCGTATAAAGCGGGTTCGTTTGAACAACGATGCCGCCTGCAATTAAAACAGCATAATAAGAAATGACAGATTGAGGACAATTTGGCAGCATGATTGCTACTCTGTCGCCTTTTTTCACGCCAATTTTCATCAGGTAACCAGCTAGTTTCAATGCTTCTTCCTGGAGCTGTTCATAGGTGATGTTTTTTCCTAGAAAATGAATGGCTGTATGCTCAGGTGCAGCCTCTGCGGAGCTGAATAAGTAAGATTGTAACGTCTCATTTGGAATGGTGAGTTCGTGGGGAATTTGATTCGGGTAATGCAGAAGCCAACGTTTATCTGACTGCATAAAAACCCTCCTTCCTGAACTTTCGTACTATTTTATTATAGCAAACTTTTCCTTAAGGCAGTTTTCTTTTTTCAAATAGAGCTTGGTTCCATGGCATCTTTACTTCTTTGCCGGTGTTTCGATCGATGCTCTTTTTCCTTCATGATGCCACTGTTCATATAATCCACCGATTGCACGAAATGACTCATTTACTCTCTCCACGATCTGTTGATGGATACTCGGGTCATTAGGTAAATGCGTCTGGATGTTGTCGACTTGATACTGCCTCATCATATCTATGTAGACTGTAAGAAAGATTGTGTCTTCTAAAATCCAGTAAATGACTTCATCCGCCGCTTTTGTTCTTTTATGCAGCATTTGGATTCCTCGTTCATATTGAATAAGAATATAGCCACTCGGATCGATTTGAATATAAGGGCTCAAATCATCAAAAAATCCAGTCGTTTGAAATGGACGTGCAATATACGGTTCGTATATGTCTCTTGGCAGGGAAGTCATTTGGAGACAAGTATCAATTCGCTTTATGAGTTCGTCTTTTTGCAGAATTTGCTTCATGTGATTCACCGCCTTCTGGTGAGATAAAAGCTGCCAAGGAATCCCTGACAGCTTTCTCACTTTGTCTTCTTCATTTCACAGGAACATGTAAACGGCACCAATGACCGCAAAAGTGCAGGCAACTACGATTAATACTTTTGCTAGCTTTTCCATGTCGTCTCCTTAAATGCCGGCTGCTACTACATAAGACAGCCCAACTGAAATAATGAGTGAAATAAACCCGACCGCTCTATTATCATTCTCAATTTCTTTGTCTACTTTAAATCGTGGTGTTAAAAATTCAAAAATGAAATAGCTGACAAGCAGCATCACAAAGCCGTATACGCCCCATCCAATCATTTGCAGAAGGGAATTGTGCTGTGCGATAGAATGCTGAAACACATTCGCAATCCCAAAAATCTTTCCGCCTGTTGCCATGGCAACAGCTAAGTTCCCCCGCTGGATCTCTTCCCAGTTTTTATAGGAGGTAACGAGTTCAAAAATGGTTAGAAATAAGACAAGACATAGGACGGCCACGCTGTAATAGGCGGCAATTTCCACAAGTTCATTTTCCCAAAAGGCTTTCATGCGTTTTCTCCTTTTTACTTTAATTCGACGATGGTAACGCCTGATCCTCCCTCGCCTTGTTCCCCAAAACGAGCATTTTTCACACTTCGGTGCTGTTTCAGTAATTCCTGAACCCCTTTTCTAAGGGCGCCAGTTCCTTTTCCGTGAATGATTGACACACGCGGATAACCAGCTAAGACAGCATCATCTAAATATTTCTCGACTCTGCTTAAAGCATTTTCATAACGCTCTCCCCTTAAGTCAAGCTCAAGCGATACATGATAGTCTTTTCCTTTGACTGCCGTAATGGCTTTCTCCTGCTTAAATTCAGGTGCTGATTTGATAAATTCCATGTCTTTTTCTTTTACTTTCATTTTCAGAATGCCCATTTGGACACTCCATTCTTTGTCACCTGTTTGTTCAAGCAGCGTTCCTTTTTGCCCGAAGGTGAGCACTTTCACTTCGTCGCCTGATTTTAGCTGTCTTGCTGCTTTTTTCACCGGCTCTGGCTTTTTCTTCCGGTCAAACTCAGGGACTGCTTCTTCAAGACGCTTTCTCGCATCGATGAGTTCATGTTCTTTAAATGATCGATGCTCATTTTTTATCGAACGAAGCTCTTGAATGATGTCTTCTGCTTCTTTTGAGGCTTGTTCAATTTTTTCTGCCGCTTTTTTTTCAGCTTCTTCAAGCAGTTTGTCCTTTTGCTCATTCCATTCAAGAATTTGTCTCTGCAATTCTTTATGAAGCTTTTCTGCTTCTTTTCTATAGACTTCTGTCTCATGCAGCTCTTCTTCTGCTTGTTTCTTGCTGTCTTCTAATGAAGCAATCATTTGGTCTACTTCATTATGCTCGGCATGCATATCCGCTTTTGCACGGTCAATGAGGTGATCTGGCAACCCAAGACGTTTAGAAATTTCAAATGCATTACTTCGTCCGGGCACACCGATGAGCAAGCGGTACGTTGGTGATAAGGTTTCAATGTCAAACTCCACGCTCGCATTTGTGACACCTTCCCGGTTATATCCGTAAGCCTTCAGCTCAGGATAATGGGTCGTTGCGATGACGCGTGCATTTGTTTGATGCACTTCATCTAAGATACTCATGGCCAGCGCGGCACCTTCTGCAGGGTCTGTTCCTGCCCCTAATTCATCAAATAACACGAGTGAGTTAGATGTCAAATTCTTTAAGATATCTACAATATTGACCATATGAGATGAGAACGTACTCAAGCTTTGCTCAATAGACTGTTCATCTCCAATATCAGCAAAGACTTGGTCGAATACAGCCACTTCCGAGCCTTCTTCAACTGGAATATGAAGGCCTGCCTGCGTCATCAGCGTAAGAAGACCAAGCGTTTTCAAGGTAACTGTCTTACCCCCTGTATTTGGGCCAGTAATAACAATGGTTGAAAAATCTTTGCCGAGCTCAATGTCATTTGCCACAACCTGATCCCTAGGCAATAGAGGATGTCTTGCCCGCTTTAAATAAATCTCCCCTTGATCATTCACAGCAGGCTTTGTGGCTTTTTCTGCCTTTGCATATTTGGCTTTAGCAAAAATAAAATCTAACGTCTGAAGCTCTTTTACATTGTGAAGCAGTTTCTCAATGTGTTCTGACACGCTCGCTGTCAGCATTTGCAGGATCTTTTCGACCTCTTGTTTTTCTTTTAAACGGGTTTGCTGCAAGGTGTTATTTAAATCCACGACCACTTGCGGCTCAATAAAAAGGGTTGCCCCAGATGATGATTGATCGTGAACAATTCCGCCGTAATTCGAGCGGTACTCCTGCTTTACCGGAATCACAAACCGATCATTACGAATGGTGACAATCGTGTCTGACAGCATTTTTGAAGCAGATTGTGAGCGAATCATGGATTCTAATTTATCTCGAACTTTTGATTCTAATGAACGTAATTGCGTACGTATTGTTCGTAGCGCCGGAGTTGCGTGATCAAGCACTTCTCCATTATCACCAATACAGCTTTCGATTTCTTTTCTGACTTCAGGCAGTAATATCAGCGTCTCTGCATATGTATGAAGGCGAGGTATGTCTACACCATCTTCATACAGGGACGTGAGAAAGTGCTTCATATTTTTCGCAGTGTATAACAGCGCTGCAATTTCCATGAGCTCAGATGGGCTTAATGTACTGCCGATTTCTGCCCGTTTGACCCCGCGTCTAATATCCGTCAGCCCGCCAAATGGCGCCGATCCCTTTAAGCGGATGACATCCTGTGCTTCTGCTACCTCTTCCAGCAAATGCTGAATGGTTTCTATATCCGTCAGCGGCGTTAAATCCTGCGCTCTTTCTTTTCCTAATGAGGATGCGGTATAGGACATGACTTTTTCTTTTACTTTATGAAATTCTAATGATGCTAACACTTTTTGTTGCAGCATGGTCCAGCCTCCTAACGACTACCTGTCACGCGTTAAAAACTTTTTGATCTCGCTTAGAGAAAAAGTATTCACGACATTTGCTTTTGGTGTCCAGCCTTTTCTTGCAGCTGTTACACCAACTTCCATATGATCCAGCATGGCGATATTGTGCGCATCTGTATTGATCATGATGTTCACACCTGCTTCGTTTGCTTTCATTAAATGCTCTGTTTTTAAATCCAGTCTTGACGGGTTGCTGTTGAGCTCTAGTGCAGTTCCCGTTTTCTTCGCAAGCTCTATGAGCTGATCTATATTTAAGGCATAGCCGTCCCGTCTGCCGATCAAACGGCCTGTTGGATGTGCAATTAAATCCACATGCTGATTCCGCAGGGCATTTTCAAGGCGCTCCATAATGACTTCTTCCGGCTGAGAAAAGCTCGAGTGGATAGACGCAATGACAAAATCCATGTCTGCTAAAAAGTCATCATCATAATCTAATGATCCATCCGGGAGAATATCCATTTCGACCCCTTTGAAAATGTGAAAATGCTCGAATTCTTGATTCAGCTTGTCAATTTCTTTTGCTTGCAGACGTAAACGTTCTTTTGTTAAACCGTTTGCTACTTTTAAATATTGCGAGTGGTCTGTAATCGCCATGTATTCATAGCCTTTTGCGATACATGCCTCTGCCATTTCGCGAATAGAAAATGCGCCGTCACTCCATGTTGAGTGCATATGAAGGTCGCCTTTGATATCTTTTAACTCTACAAATTGCATACTTTCTTTATACGTATCAATCTCCGCTCCGGTTTCACGAATTTCTGGCGGAATGAGCGGAAGTTGAAAATGCGCATAAAAAGCGGCCTCGTCTTCAAACGTTTTGACTTCTCCAGTTTCAATTGTTTCCACACCATATTCACTAATACGCTCTCCGCGTTCCTTCGCCAGCTGACGCATGCGAATATTGTGATCTTTTGAGCCAGTGAAATGGTGCAGCGTTGTTGCAAATTGATCTGTTGTCACAAGCCGGAAGTCTACACTGATCTCAAAATCAAGGGCAAGAATGACAGATACCTTCGTATCACCGCTTGCAATGACGTCTTTGACATCATCAAGTGCAACGAGCTGCTCTCTGACTTGTTCAGGATCGCTGGTCGCAATGATATAATCTAAATCTTTGACAGTTTCTCGTGCACGTCTTAGACTGCCAGCTCTAGAAAAACGAATAATCCCCTTCATCTGTTCTAGCGCATGATCAATCCGCTCTGCCACATCTAATGCAAAGCCAATTGGCAGTCGTTCTGGCTGCTTTCCGGCCTCCTCAAGAGCAGCGAGAATCTTCTCTTCTGTTTTTTTACCGAAGCCTGCAAGCGCTTGTACTTTTTCCGCTTCACATGCTTCTTTTAATGACTGGGCATCATGGACACCAAGCTCTTGGTAAAGCTTCGCAATCTTCTTCCCGCCAAGCCCTTGCAATTTCAAGAGCGGGACAAGTCCTTCAGGCACTTCCTTTTTTAATTGTTCGAGTGTTTCTGATTTTCCTTTTTCGATATACTCTGTGATCACAGCAAAGGTTCCTTTTCCAATGCCGGGTAATGCTAATAGATCATCTATTTGAGAAAGGCTGCGGTCGTCTTGTTCCAGTGCCGCTGCTGCTTTACGAAAGGCAGAAATTTTAAAAGGATTATCTCCTTTTAGTTCCATATATACTGCAATTGTTTCAAGAAGTTTGATAATATCTTTTTTATTCATCTCTCATCCTCCAGCCGCTTTCGCATCTTCCTATATAAATATACAAACTTTCCCTTCATCCTACAACTTTCTGTCATGGAATGAGAAAAAACTTCTCCAGAAAAGGAGAAGTTTTTAAACTCCATACGTCGACCATAGGTCTTTGACAAGACCGGACAGGTAAGGGGTGTTGTTTACGATCACATCTGCTAACATTGATTTGCTCATCATTGTTTGGAGCGCATCTACTGGAAGTAATGCAGCGACAAACAATAGAATAAACACAAATAAATAGGTTTCAAGAAATCCTAAAACACCGCCAAGCAGTTTGTTCACCTGTTTAATCACAGGTATACTTGCAATGGTTGTGAGCAATCCGCCAATGATGGCGAGCAGGATTTTGGTCAAGATAAACAGAATGATAAACGCAATGGTATTATAATAAGCTGTTTCTAGATTCCCGCTAAAGAAAGCGAGCTGCGGTTGACCGCCGCTAAAATTAGGTGACGGAATCCACGTAAGCTGTGGTGCAAGTGACTGATAAAACATGGAAGCCACTAAGATAGAAACAACAAAGCTGATCAATTTAATAAATTGAAGAATAAACCCGCGTTTTAGACCGACAAGCGTTCCCATAAGAAGCAAAAACAAAATGATGATATCGATCACGGTAATTTCATTCCTTTTCTTTTAGCTGAATCTCTAATTTTTCGTATTGCTCTTTTAATTTCAAGTAGTCGTGGACGACATTGACTGCTGTCAGTACAGCTAATTTGTTTATATCAAGATATGGATTTTTTTCATTTATTTCTCTCATTTTATCATCAACAATTGACGCAACATGTCGCATATGCATCTTCGTTTCTTGTCCGATGATCGTATAGGACTGTCCGTAAATCTCAACTGTTGTTTTCGTTTTACCGCCGTCAGACAACGTTTCTCCTCCATTCCACGAGAATCCTAGTCTCTATCATAACATGTTTAGACATTGAATGGAAAGACGAGCCCTTCCCTGTTATGGTACACTTTAGAAATCAATGATATCAAGGTAAAAAGGAGTTATCCACTGTGCCCCAATCCGTTTTAAAAGCAACATCAGAAGACCTCAAAAAGATGAAGAGCGCGTATGCGCACCATTTAACAGACAATTTGCCGCCAGGCGCCCTCTTTCAAGCAAAAGTCCCTGGCTGTACGATTACAGCCTATCGATCTGGAAAAGTATTGTTTCAAGGACAAAAGGCAGAAGCTGAAGCCAGTCAATTCAGCCACTTGCAAGCAGCTGATACGAAAAGTCAAAAATCACCTGCTGTTACAAAATACAGTCCGCCGCCCGGCATTGCTTCCATGTCGGTCATCGGTTCAGATGAAGTAGGTACAGGTGATTATTTCGGACCGATCACAGTCTGTGCGGCCTATGTTGATGCTAGCCAGCTTGCTTTAATGAAAGAGCTTGGCGTAAAAGACTCAAAAGGGCTAAAGGACCCGCAAATTCTCAACATTGCCAAGGATCTCATCAAAACCATTCCGTTCAGCCTTCTCGTTCTCCGAAATGAAAAGTACAATACGATGCAGGAAAAGGGCATGAGTCAAGGAAAAATGAAGGCACTGCTTCATAACCAAGTCATCACCTCTGTGCTAGAAAAACTGGACGGACAGCAGCCTGAAGCCATTTTGATTGACCAATTTGCAGAACCAGGGATTTATTTCAAGCATCTTGCCGGGAAAAAAATCATCCGGGAGCGGACGTATTTTAGTACAAAAGCAGAAGGCATCCATTTGTCAGTCGCTGCAGCTTCCATTATCGCAAGGTACGCCTTTTTAATTGAAATGGACAAATTATCACAGGCTGCAGGCTTTGACATCCCAAAAGGAGCCGGTCCTCATGTAGACAAGGCCGCCGCCAAGCTCATCAAGCTGCACGGTGAAGATGCTTTACGTCAATTTACAAAGCTGCATTTTGCCAACACACAAAAAGCGAAAAAAATGCTATAAAAAAAGCTAGGGCCATGAGGCCTTAGCTTTTTTTCTTTAACCGCGTAAGACGGCTTGATACGTATCTTCTAGTGCTTTCAATACTTTTGTATGAACAGCTGTGACTTCTTCCTCGGTCAATGTTTGTTCAGGGTTTAAATATTGAAGTGAGAATGCAACAGATTTTTTGCCTTCTTCCATATGTTCCCCTTCGTATACATCAAATACAGATAGGTCTGTGAGTAATTGACCGCCTGCTTCATAGATCACACGCTCCAGCTGTCCGCTTGAGATATGCTGATCGACAACAAGTGCGATATCTCTTGTCACAGCAGGGAATCTCGGAATCGCTGTATATTTCATATCCTTCGTTTCAGATGTCATCACATCTGTTAAATCAAACTCGAACACATACGTTTCTTTTAAATCCAATTCTTTTTCAACGACTGGATGCAGTGCGGCAACAAAGCCAATGACTTGACCATTTAAGTGAACATCTGCTGTTCGCCCTGGGTGAAGGCCCTCACGCTCTGCTTGAACATATGTGATTTGGTCTGACACACCAAGCTTTTCGAACAATCCTTCAGCAATTCCTTTCGCTACATAAAAATCGACGGCTTTTTTCTCGCCCTGCCAAAGATTTTTATGCCATAAGCCTGTCAGCGCACCAGCGACATGTTCTTTTTCGACTGGTTTTGCCCCTTCAGCTTCTGCTAAGAAAACAGAGCCCGTTTCATAAAATCCAAATGAATCAGCTTGTCTTGCCAAGTTATATGCTACAGAATCAAGTAAGTTTGGCAGAAGACTTTGTCTTAGCACACTGCGTTCCTCACTCATTGGTAGAGAAAGCCTCGTTTTATAAGCTGGATGCAGTGCAAAAGCTGTGGACTTATGCTCATTCGTCAATGAATACGTAATCGCTTGAGAAAGTCCTGCACCCTCTAAGAAACGTCTTACCTTTCTGCGCTTCACTTGGTATGGCGTGAGACCACCAACGGTACCAGCTGTCGCAGGCAGTGTAGATGGAATATTATCGTAGCCATATAATCTTGCGACTTCTTCAATGAGGTCTTCTTCAATCGTAATATCCATTCTGCGGGAAGGAACCGTTACGACAAGAACATCATTTGATTCGCCCACTGTGAAGCCTAGTTTGTTGAAAATCTGAATCATATCTTCTTTTGAAATGCTCATTCCAAGCACCTTGTTCACACGCTCAGTTGATACGTGGATGACATTCATACTTGCTTCAAGGTGATTTTCCTCAACTGTACCGCTTAGTACTTCACCGCCTGCATACAAGCTGATCAATTGAGCTGCTCTTTCTGCTGCCGGCTTCGTACGCTGCGGATCGAGGCCTTTTTCAAATCGTGTGCTTGATTCACTGCGAAGCCCTAAGTCTCTAGATGCTTGACGGACTGTTTGACCGTTGAAATATGCCGCTTCTAAAAGAATCGTCGTTGTCTCATCACGCACCTCTGATTCAAAGCCGCCCATGACGCCAGCTACCGCGTGCGCTTTCGTTCCATTCGTGATGACAAGATGCTTTGATGATAATGTACGCTCTTGCTCATCGAGTGTTTGAATGATTTCGCTGTCAGACGCTTTACGTACAACCACCTGCTTTGAACCAAAGCGGTCATAATCAAAGGCATGAAGCGGCTGGCCGTATTCAAGCAGTACAAAGTTTGTAATATCCACGACGTTGTTAATTGGACGGATGCCTGCATTCATCAATCTTGTTTGCATCCAAAGCGGTGCTGGTCCAATCTTTACATTTTTAATGATCTTCGCTGCATAAAGTGGATTCGCTTCTTGATCCTCAATTTTAACAGAAATATAGTCTGCTGCTTTTTCGGAAGAAGTGTCATGTGCTGTATCAGGAAGCTTGATGTCTCTTCCTAAAATGGCGGCAACCTCATAAGCGACACCCAGCATATTCAGGGCATCGGCACGGTTTGGTGTTAAGCCAAGCTCAAGCACCGCATCATCTAATTGAAGTGCTTGGAGGGCATCATCCCCTGGTTTCACGTCATTCGGGAAAACAAAAATCCCTTCTGCATATTCCTTTGGTACGAGCTTGCTCTCTACGCCTAATTCTTGCAGAGAACAAATCATGCCATGAGACTCTTCACCGCGCAGTTTTGCTTTTTTAATTTTAAAGTTGCCAGGAAGGACTGCGCCAACCGTTGCAACGGCCACATACTGTCCTTTCTCCACATTCGGCGCCCCGCAAATAATTTGCACCGGTGCGTCTTCGCCGATATCAACAAGACATTTGTTTAATTTATCCGCATTCGGATGCTGTTCACGCTCAATAACGTGTCCAACGACAACTCCTTTGATGCCTTCGCCTTTATATTCAACGGCTTCCACTTCAATGCCGCTTCTTGTGATTTTTTCTGCTAATTCAGCCGGCTTGATGCCTTCTAAATCGACATAGTCTTCTAACCATTTATATGAAACAAACATGTTGATTTCCTCCTCTTAGTCCTGCTTGAATTGCTTTGTGAATCTAATGTCATTTGTGTAGAAATGGCGAATATCATCAATGCCGTATTTCAGCATTGCAATCCGTTCCACACCCATTCCAAAAGCAAAGCCTTGATAAGTTTCTGGATCAAATCCGCTCATTTTCAGGACATTCGGATGAACCATTCCTGCACCTAAAATCTCAATCCAGCCTGTTCCTTTACATACAGAGCAGCCCTTCCCGCCGCATTTAAAGCAAGACACATCGACTTCGACAGATGGTTCTGTGAATGGGAAAAAGCTTGGACGTAGTCTAATTTCACGATCTTCCCCAAACATTTTTCTTGCGACTGTCTCCAGCGTTCCTTTTAGATCACTCATGCTAATATTGTGATCGACGACAAGCCCTTCAATTTGCATAAATTGATGTGAATGAGTCGCGTCATCACTGTCACGTCTATATACTTTCCCAGGACAGATGATCTTCACAGGACCTTGTCCTTTATATTTCTCAAGTGTACGTGCTTGTACTGGTGATGTTTGTGTTCTCATCAGTGTATCTTCGGTAATATAGAAACTGTCCTGCATATCACGTGCCGGATGCTCCTTTGGAAGATTCAGCGCTTCAAAGTTATAATAATCCGTTTCCACTTCAGGACCTTCCTCAACGGTATAGCCCATTCCGATAAATAAATCTTCAATGTCTTCGACAACTATCGTTAATGGATGTCTTGCTCCCATTTTGATTGGACTTGCCGGCAAAGTAACATCGATCGTTTGAGAGGCAAGTTTTTTCTTCACTTCTTCTGCTTCGAGCTGTTCATTTTTTTCAGCAATGGCACTAGCAATCTGCTCTCTTACTTCGTTTGCGAGTGCCCCCATTTTCGGTCTTTCTTCTGCGGAAAGCTTGCCCATTCCGCGAAGTACTTCTGTAATCGGCCCTTTTTTCCCTAAGTATTGAACACGAATGTCATTAACCTCTTTGAGCGAGCTGGCTGCTTCAACCTTTGCTATCGCCTCTGTTTCAAGCTGTTTTAACGTTTCTTGCATGAGTGTGATCCTCCTTTTGATATACAAAACCGCTCGGATAAACGGCTGTTTGATCGTTTGAAGACAATAAAAAAACTCGTTCCTCCATAAAAGAAGGGACGAGTTGTGGTCGCGGTACCACCCTTGTTAAGCACAAATGCATGTGCGAATAAGCTTCATTGACATAACGGAATCAAACGAATCCGGTTCACCTTTACGCAAAACCTGCGGTCCCGGTGACAACTCCAGAGGTGAATTCTTGTTTCAGCATTCCTTAAATGCACTTTCAGTCTACGATGCATTCTCCCTAAAAGGCCGCTTCTTGAAACAATCTTCCTCTATCATGGTTTTTAAATATTAGTTTCATTATAGTGAAAATGAGCACTTGATGCAACACTATCCGCGCAAATGATAGACTAGAACAGCTGCTGCAACAGCGACATTTAATGATTCTGCCTGCCCATACATTGGCACATATAAATTTTGATCTGTCATTTGCAGAATCGCTGGATCAATACCTGCTCCCTCATTTCCAACAATTAATGCAAACGGACCTTCTGCCGTTACGCTTCTATACTCTTTCGCATCTTTTAAGGCACTCCCGTATACAGGTATGCCTCGTTCTTTCAGTTCGGTGATCGCCTGTTGAAGGGTTTGCTTTAAGATAGGCAGGTGAAAATGAGACCCTTGTGCCGAACGGAGCGTTTTTCCGTTAAACGCATCAACTGTTCCTTCTCCTAAGATCACAGCATCAAGACCAGCGGCATCTGCTGTTCGAATGAGTGTGCCTAAATTCCCCGGGTCCTGCACTGCGTCTAATAGAAGAATTCGTTCAACCTTCTTTTCTTCAAAAACAGGAACTGTACAGACTGCGGCAATGTGCTGAGGCGTTTCTGTTTCTGTCATGGCAGAAAAGGCCTCTTCGCTCAGTTCATAAAGCTCAATGTCAGGCTGGATATGAGAAGGAAGCATATCGGGCGAGGTGACCATTAATTCCTTCACGATCCCGCTCTTTAATGCTTCTTCGACTAAATGTATTCCCTCAACGAGAAATAGCCCCGTTTTCGTTCGTTCTTTTTTCGTATGGAGCTTCTTCCACTGTTTAATGTTTGTGTTTTTAGCTGATTCTATATATTTCAAGCGACGTTAACTCCTTTAATTATCATGAATTTATTATATCTCATGCACACTACATAATAAACCTGTCTTTGAGACAGAATAGGGCTATTACCATCAAAAAAGGAGTGTGGGCAATGGATTTTAATTTAAGAGGCGCAGTCATTCAAAACATTACTGGCCATAATCAAGAACAGCTTGAACATACGATTTTAGATGCGATTCAAAGCGGCGAGGAAAAAATGCTGCCAGGCCTTGGCGTGTTGTTCGAGGTGCTTTGGCAAGAAGCATCAGAAAACGAGAAAAATGAGATCCTTGAAACATTAGAGCAAGGCTTAAAGCCTCAACAGCAGCAATAAAAAAAGCCGGTTTGCTTATAAAAGCAAGCCGGCCTTTTTCATTTAGCCAGTGATAGGCGTTTCCATTCGAAGCGCTGGATCACGCCAGATTTCGACCCATTTTTTTATCGCAAACACAATAATCACAAAACCTAAGATCAGCATGATGATCGACAGCACCGCATTCAGCACGCTGTAACCGGATGCTTCAGGATTGAGATATACATTTGCTACCATCCAATAGCCTGCATAATTCACCGTCACATATAAGTAAGCAAGCGGAATTAAACAAGTCAGCATATATCGTCTTTTATCTGCAATTTTTAATACAACGGTTGCCCCGATGATCAACCCAACCGAGGCCATTAACTGATTTGAAACCCCAAACAGCGCCCAAATAGACCCGATGTCCCCTGAGTAAAGTAAGTATCCCCACATAAAACAAGCAAGCGCACTTGCAAACACCGAACCAGGTATCCAGTCAGTTCGTTTAAGCGGTTTATATGCTTCACCTAAGAAGTCTTGAATCAAATAGCGTGCCACACGTGTCCCCGCATCAATAGCAGTTAAAATAAAGACAGCCTCAAACATAATGACGAACTGGAAGAAGTAAGAAGCCAAATGACTAAAGAACGGAATCCCCGTAAAGATATACGCCATCCCTACCGCTAATGTTACGGCACCACCCGTTCTTCCTTCTAAGTCAAGGCCGATTTCCTTACTCAGCTGCGGAAGGTTTTCGACACTCATACCGAGTGTACGGAACACTTCGGGTGTACTGTTTATCGCAAAATAATCTCCTGGATGCAGAGCAGTAGCTGCAATTAAAGCCATAATCCCAACTAAGCATTCCACAAGCATTGCGCCAAACGCAACAGGCTTCATATCACTCCATCGGTCCAGCATCTTAGGTGTTGTCCCTGAACCAACAAATGCGTGGAAACCAGAAATGGCACCGCAAGCAATGGTAATCGAAATAAATGGCCAGACAGGACCAGCTAATACAGGTCCTCCTCCATTCACAAACTCTGTAAACGCGGGGAATTGAATGGACGGATTCACGACAAAGATACCAGCAATCAGCGCAATGAATACACCAATTTTCATAAAACTACTTAAATAGTCCCTCGGTGCAAGCAGCAGCCAAACTGGCAGAGCCGCAGCAAAAAAGGCATAGATCGGCAGGGCAAGAGCAAGCGTTTTTGTATCAAGTGTTAAAAAATCACCTAGTGCCGTTCCTTGAATATTTGGACCAAGGAATACCCCAAACATCAGCAAAATAAATCCCGCAGATGTCGCCAGCTTTAAATTGCCTGTTTTTTTATAATACAGACCAACCCCCATCGCAATCGGAATCGTGATTCCAACTGCAAATGTCCCCCAAGGGTTACGTTCTAAAGCATGAAGCACAACCATAGACAAACCTGCCATTGTGATTGTAATAATAAACAGCATCGCAAGCCCTGTACAAAACCCGGCAACAGGTCCCAGCTCTTCCTTCGCTACCTCTGATAATGATTTCCCCTTTTTTCGCATCGATGCAAATAAGACGACTAGATCATGTACAGCTCCGCCTATGACTGCTCCAATTAAAAGCCAAAGGAGACCAGGTAAATACCCAAATTGAGCGGCTAAAATCGGACCCACTAACGGACCAGCAGCTGCAATGGCAGCAAAGTGATGCCCAAATGTGACCCATTTATTTGTCGGCACATAATCTTTCCCGTCCTCTAGCGTGTGAGCCGGTGTAGGATGATCATCTGTGACCTTTAATACCTTGACCATCATAAATGTGCCATAAAGACGATAGGCAATCGCTAAAATACACATAGATCCTATTACAATTGTAACCGCATTCATTTAACCATCCCCTTTGTATAAACAATTTGTTACAAATATAACATAAATTGATTGATTTTTCTTTCTTTTAAAACCAAGTTGACAAATAAGAATAATATGTTTATTCTTAAGGTAGCTTCACCTACTTCCATAAACTCTCTTTTGACAGGGCATTCTATGGCTCTGTCCTTTTTATTGCTTTCATCTTACAAAAATAAACGCTCGATCACATGTGCCTTATTCACTAGGAAATATTCTCCTTTTTTACTGAAAATAGTTCTTTTGACTCACTTTGAACACACCGTTCATTTCCTGGGAAATTCAATAAAAAAGCCTTTCCCCTGTACTGAGGAAAGGCTTTCTTACTTAAGAACCGTACGTAATCTGTTCAACGGTTTTTTGATCAAGTCTTTTGATCACTTCTGTTAAAAGCTTCACTGCATTTTCATAATCATCTCGGTGAATCATTGCGGCATGGGTATGAATATATCTGCTCGGAATTCCGATAGATAGTGATGGAACACCATGGCCTGTTAAATGAATACCGCCAGCATCTGTCCCGCCGCCAGGCATTGAGTCATATTGATAAGGAATGTTCAGTTCATCAGCTGTTTGGACAACAAAATCACGAAGTCCTTTATGAGAGACCATTGAAGCATCAAATACAACAATCGTTGGGCCTTTGCCAAGTTTGCTAGTTGCTTCTTTCTCAGTGATGCCCGGTGTATCTCCTGCTACACCTACATCAATGGCAAATCCAATATCAGGCTGAATCGTAGCCGCTGCTGTTTTAGCTCCGCGCAGGCCTACTTCCTCTTGGACAGTTGCGACGCTGTAAGCAATATTCTCATGCTGAGCATTGTGCAAATTTTTCATGACATCAATGGCGACTGCACAGCCAATGCGGTTGTCCCATGCTTTTGCAAGGAGCATTTTTTCATCATTCATGACTGTAAACTCAAAGTAAGGAACGATTTGATCTCCAGGCAGCACGCCCCACTCCATTGCCTGTTCTTTGCTTGACGCCCCAATATCAATAAACATATCCGTAATCTCAATTGACTTTTTACGAGCTTCAGGTGACAAGACGTGTGGTGGCTTTGAACCAATTACCCCTGTGATCTCTCCCTTTTTCGTCACAATGGTGACACGCTGGGCGAGCATGACTTGTGACCACCAGCCGCCGACTGTTTGAAAACGAATGTAGCCTTTGTCATCAATTTTTGTCACCATGAATCCTACTTCATCTAGGTGACCAGCGAGCATAATTTTAGGTCCGTTAGCGTTTCCTTCCTTTTTAGCGATCAAGCTGCCAAGGCGGTCTGTAGAGACTTCATCTGCATATGATTCTATGTATGTCTGCATGACTTTTTTGACATCACGTTCATTTCCTGGAATCCCTTTTGCATCCGTTAGGTCTTTGAGCATAGTTAATGTTTGATCGAGCTTTGTCATTCCATTTATCCTCCTTTATCTTCATGGTGCATTCTTATTATACAAAACCTCTTTCGTTCAATACGATCTTTTTATGAATATTTTTTCGTTTTACGAAATATTTTTTTAAAAAAGTTGAAACCTTTTGGCGTTTTCATTCGTAGTACATCAGATAACGGTATTGGAGGTGCATCCTGTCATGTTTGTAATCCTCATGAGACTAGCTCTTGTTGCACTGCTTGTCTACATCTTCTACATGGCGGTAAAATTCTTCTCAAATCCGAGAAGAAAGCTGAAACAAGCACAATTAAAAGAAGGCTTTTATTTTATGGACGAACAGCAAAATGCGCGCAAAAATTTTAATTTCGTCTATAAAGGTGTCTTGTTTGAAGGGGAGAAGCATGTTCCTTCTAAGGATCATCCTCTGTTTGTCCACTCCATTTACGTTTGGACGGAGTCACCTGAGAAGCTGAGTGAATTTACATTAGAAGACTTTGAAAAACTGGAGGAAAACATAATCGAGCGTTATCCTCAAACAAAAATTGATTGGGATCAGCCTATTAAAAAAATCAAACAAAAAAAAGGAGCAGACACGCCGTCCTAATGGCGTCTGCTCCTTTTTCAAATAACTTGGATATATCCCAATAGAATCAACTGCAAAATAATTAATACAGGCATGCCGATTTGAAAGGCGGGATGCTTTGTTTTATGCCGGAAATACTGCATTCCTAGATACGATCCGGCAGCGCCAAAAAGAACCGCAGCACTCCATAAATGCGCCTCTGAAATTCTCCATTTATGTGCTTTGGCCCGGCGTTTGTCCTCACCCATGAGAAAAAAGCCGTAGCCATTCACTAAAATAAGCAGCAGGATCAAAGCCATATTCATTCATTTCACCTCACATGATGAGAAAAAAAGATCACCCCTCGAAGGAATGATCTTTTATAAAACTTACTTGTCTAGTTGTGCTTTTGCAGCATCAGCAAGCTGATTGAATGCATTTAGGTCATTCACAGCAAGGTCAGCAAGCATTTTGCGGTTTACTTCGATACCAGAAAGCTTTAAGCCATGCATTAAACGGCTGTAAGAAAGACCGTTCATACGAGCTGCAGCGTTGATACGAGTGATCCATAGTTTACGGAAGTCACGTTTTTTCTGACGACGGTCACGGAAAGCGTAGTTTCCAGATTTCATCACCTGTTGGTTTGCTACTTTGTATAATCTATGTTTTGAACCGAAATAACCTTTTGCTAATTTAAGAACCTTTTTACGACGCTGACGCGACACAGTTCCGCCTTTTACTCTTGGCATTGTAATTCCCTCCTATGATTCCTATTCCAAATTACTTAATGTTTGCAAGTTGTTGTTTGATACGTTTGAAATCTCCAGCACTTACGATTGCACTCTTACGCAATTTACGTTTTTGCTTTGTAGATTTGTTAGCGAACAAGTGACTTGTGTACGCATGAGAACGTTTAAGTTTACCAGAACCTGTTTTTTTGAAACGTTTAGCAGATCCGCGGTGAGTTTTCATTTTTGGCATTGGATGTTTCCTCCCTCTGTTACTTTACTTTTCGACTTTTGGTGCAAGCATGAGGAACATGCTGCGTCCGTCCATCTTAGGTTTTGTTTCTACTGTTGCTACTTCAGCGCAAGCTTCAGAGAAACGGTCTAACACGCGCTGTCCGATTTCTTTATGCGTAATCGCACGGCCTTTAAAGCGGATAGAAGCTTTCACTTTATCTCCCTTTTCAAGGAATTTGATAGCATTACGGAGCTTCGTGTTAAAATCATGTTCATCGATTGTCGGGCTCAACCGAACTTCTTTTAAGCTAATGATTTTTTGATTCTTACGTGCCTCTTTTTCCTTCTTCTGCTGTTCGAATCGGAACTTACCATAGTCCATGATTCGGCAAACAGGTGGTTTTGCATTTGCAGCAACTAACACAAGGTCAAGATTGGCTTTCGTAGCAATTTCCAGAGCTTCCTGGCGGGTTTTAATCCCAAGCTGATCGCCATTTTGTCCGATCAAACGAACTTCACGCGCACGAATACCTTCATTAACTAATTGATCTTTGCTAATAGTGAGCCACCTCCATGAGATTTTGAATTGAGTTCACAATTCATTTGACCATTTCGTTGTATGTTTTACAGGCAAACAAAAAGTGTGGGCATATAAAACACCCACACTGCGAACATTTGCATGAAAAAATAAATGTACGGTCAACCTGTCAACTACAAACATGTGTCAATCAGGTGAGAAGCGGGTGCTTCTGCTTGTGATATCTATTCAATTCGTTAATTATTCTACACAATTTTCATTCGTCCGTCAAGTAACCGAACTCTTGAAACAACTTTTTCAGTTTAACATGATGAGACGAATTGGGCAAGACTTTTTCACACAATGACGCCATCAAAGAATCAACTGCATAAAGATTGGGATGACGATAACGGTCACAACTCCTACGACCACAACGGCGATACTTGCCATCGCTGCTTCTACTTCTCCCATCTCAATTCCAACAGAAACCCCAAGCGCATGTCCTGATGTACCAAGTGCAAGACCTTTTGCCACTGGGTTTTTAATGCGAAATAATTTTAAGAAGAAGGCACCTAGTGCATAGACAATGACTGCGTTAAATATGACCGCAAAGGCTGTGATATCTGCGATTCCGCCAATATCCTTTGCAATCGGAAGAGCAATCGCTGTTGTCGCTGCTTGTGGAAGCATGCTTTTCATCACAGCCGCATCTAAATGAATCCCTTTCGCTACGAGATATACGATCGTAATGGAACAAAGTGAACCTACAAAAATAGCGGATAAAATTTGCCACCAATATTTTTTAAGCAAGGCTCTCTGCTTATAAAGCGGGATAGCGAAAGCAATCGTGGCAGGCTCTAAGAAAAATTTGATAATCTTGCCGCCCTCATTATAATCTGCGTAGGAAAAACCGCCAACTTTCAAAAATAAAATGCCCAGTACCATCGCCACAAACAGCGGGGTGAACAAGAAGAAACCTTTTGATTTTTTAAATAAGAATGTCCCTATCCCAAAGGCGACTAATGAGACGACAATGCCAAAATAAGGACTCATTGTACTTGTACCCATTTTGCATCTCTCCTTTAATGCGTACTTGAAGCTGGTTTATTTGAATGAGAAGGAGCAGATTTACTCTCCTTTGTCTCTTTACGTTTCTGCGGTCTTTCTGATAATTGCATGAGAAGCTGCGAAAACAGCCCTGTCGCTGCAAGTAACATAATGGTTGCAATGATAATGACGCCGACTACTTGCACACCTACTTCTTGCATGACACCTAGTGATTGAATGACTGAGATTCCAGAGGGAACAAATAGAAAGCTAATGAGTCCTGTCAATGATGTTCCTAATTGCTCCACCTGCTCCAGTTTAACGATTTTCGTTGTTAACAAAACAAATAATAGAACCAAACCAATGACGGATGCGGGCATCGGAATCGGTAAATACATTGAAATG
The DNA here is from genome assembly GCF_038629965.1 of Bacillus sp. FSL L8-0654. Classification (NCBI taxonomy): domain Bacteria; kingdom Bacillati; phylum Bacillota; class Bacilli; order Caryophanales; family Bacillaceae; genus Bacillus; species Bacillus sp. FSL L8-0654. The sequence goes on from NZ_CP152026.1 coordinate 2,575,323, forward strand.
AGATTAGAAACAAACATTACGGTTGCAAAAATAAATGCTTGAGATAGAAATCCATATACTTTCGTGGCACTCATGCCGCTTCACCTCTTTCTTCGACTGCCCTCAGTATAAGGCATGAAATAAACGAATGAAGCGTTTACAATAAAACTCGCTGGATTCAATGACTGAAATGCAAAAAACGAGTATTGAAATACAAACAAAAAAAGCCCTCCTACTCTAGCAGGAGTGACTTCTTTAATTCTTTGGCATATGTGCGGCTGACAGGAATGATAGACCCGTCTGTCATATGCAGATTATACGTCGAATTAAACCACGGCTGTACTTCTTTCATATGAGAGATATTCACGATATAGCTGCGATGAACCCTCATAAAGTAAGCCTCAGGAAGTTTCTTTTCTATGACCACAAGCGGTTCTGTGACCTCATACATGTGATCCTTTGTTTTCACGACCTTTTTCCCCTCGCTGAGTCCAACATACATGATCTCTTCAACTTGCAGGATCACAATTGAGTCATCGACTGAGATGGCTAATTTTTGCTGGCGGGGCGCTTTCTCATCTGACAGCTGGTGCTCTTGCGTCTCAACAGATTTCCACTTTTTAAACTTTTGAATGGTCTGGAGCAGCCGCTCTTCATCAAATGGTTTTGTTAAGTAATCAAGGGCACTTACCTCAAACGCCTTCAGCGCATATTGATCAAAGGCTGTCGCAAATACAACCGCTGGCGGATCAGACATCCGGTTGAGCCTTTTGGCAATATCAAATCCGTTCTCACCAGATAAATCAATGTCTAAAAAGAGCAGATCCGGCTTATGATCGACCATCCGGTCAAAAGCAGATTCTATATTTTCTGCTTCCTGTATTTGAACATCCTCTTTCGTTCTTCGTAATAAGTATTTTAATTCATCTCTTGCTAACACTTCATCATCTACGATTAATACTTTCATCAACGAGAATCATCCTTTTTTACATAGTCCATCGGAATGCGAAATGAGATGTCAGTGCCTTTGTCACTATGAATGGATAAAGCGGCTTGTCTGCCAAAAATCCCTCTTAACCGCTGATCTAAATTAAAAAGGGCTGTCCCTGTTCCTTCTAGTGATTCGACAGGCGCTTTTAATAGCTGAGCCATCTTGTCATCATCGATCCCTTGTCCATTATCTGTCACTTTCATATAAACATGCCCATCTTTCATCAAAGCAGATACGATGACTTCACAATTCTTTTGATGTTTAGGAAAAGCATGTCTCACTGCGTTTTCAACAAGCACCTGAAGCACAAAGGGCGGAATCATCACCTGCTCCAGCTCCTTTTCGATTTGAAAGGTCACATGGTATCTATTTGGAAACCTTGCTTGTTCGAGTGATAAATATGCCTCCACATGCTGAATCTCCTTCTGCATTGGAATCAGCAGCTGGCGGGCGCCTTGCATATTTGAACGGAAATAAATACTTAGCTGAAGCAGCAGCTTCCTTGCCATCTCCACATTGGTTCTGCATAAAACAGAGATGGTATTAATAGCGTTAAATAAAAAGTGCGGGTTCACTTGTGCTTGAAGTGCTTTGATCTCTGCATCTTTTAAGAGGCGGCTTTGAGTTTCCGCCTCCCCCAGCTCAAGCTGTGTGGAAAACAGCATCGCCAAACCTTCTGCAAGCTCCTCTTCCACCCTGCTTAATCCGACCGGAGAATTGAAATACATTTTTAACGTTCCAATCGTTTGACCGTTAGAAGTGAGCGGCAGCACGATTGCCGCTTCAAGAGGGCAATGGGCAACTGAACAATTGATCTCGCCCTTCGAATGTGCCTTCATAATTTTGCCGCTCATCAAGACTTGTTTGGACAGCCCTGTAATCAGGCTCTTAGATGGAATATGATGATCTTTTCCATCTCCGACATGCGCTAAAATCTTTTCTGTGTCTGTTAAGGAGACTGCATCTGTTTCAGTCAACCGATGAATGATCTCCGCCACACTTTTACATGACTGTTCATTTAACCCTTGGCGGAAAAAAGGCAGTGTTTGATCGGCGATCGAAAATACTCGATGTGTCTGCATCGCTTTTGCCTGCTCTTCTTGCCGAATGACTGACTGTAAAATAGATAAAAAGATAAAGCTGCCGATTCCATTTACGAAGATCATCGGCAAAGCGATGATACTGACAAGCCCCCATGCATCCGCAAATGGCCTTGCAAACAGAAGGATAATGATCATCTGTAATGATTCCATCGCTACACCAAAAAGAGCTGCTTGGCGAGGTGTGACCATTCGATTTCTCCGCTTAAATCTGCTGCCGACATAGCCTGCAATGACACCCGCTAAAATGGAAGAAATCGCACAGCTGAGCGCGGTGCTTCCTCCTAGGGTATAGCGATGGATTCCAGCTAAAAGCCCTGCACCAATCCCTACAAACGGCCCCCCGATCAAGCCACCCATTTCGATCCCCATAATTCTCGTATTGGCGATAGAGCTGGACGAGCCAAGATGATAAGAAAACTCATGATTCATGACAATTTGCTGCTGGATTTCAATTCCTGTGTAATTGCTGATAATACTAAAAGAAGCAAAAATGAAGACTAGGATTGCCTTTTTCCTAAATCCTTGATTATGTAGCAATAGATTGCGAAAGCCCTTCACATGGGCAAGCACAAATCCTAAAATAACGATGATCCCCACACGCTCGATCATCATGATAATTAAATGAAGCAAACCGGCCACCTCAAATGATGTATGTCATATCTACTGTCTTTCTATTCTATCATGTGCGGTCAATGATCAAAGATCTCTCAAATCTTTTCTTTATTGGCCCCTTCTTCTATTGTAAAATGAACTTGAGCCTGTCACTTGCAGTTGAAGGTAACACATACATAACAAGGGAGAAGATCATGAAAGCCGTATTTTTCGATTTAGATGATACTTTGCTTTGGGACGAAAAAAGCATTCATACAACTTTTCAAGAAACTTGCCGGGAAGCGGAAAAGAAATATGGACTTGATCCAGAATCGTTTGAACAGATTGTACGTGAAGAAGCAAGAAAGCTGTACTCTTCCTATGAAACATATGATTATACTGTCATGATCGGCATTAATCCTTTCGAAGGACTGTGGTCCAATTTTAGTGAACCGATTAGCGAAGGCTTTCAAAAGCTGAACGCCATTGCACCAGAGTATCGTAAAAACGCTTGGACCAACGGCTTAAAGACAGCGGGAATTGACGATGAGGCATTTGGACAATATTTGGCTGATTTCTTTGCAGCAGAACGCAGAAAACGCCCATATGTCTATGAAGAAACATACCCTGTTTTAAACCGCCTGAAAGGCAGCTACGAATTGCTCCTTTTAACAAACGGAGATCCTAGCCTTCAAAAGGAGAAACTGGCAGGTGTTCCTGAGCTTGCACCTTATTTTAACGAAATCGTGATTTCAGGAGATTACGGGAAAGGCAAACCTGACCCGGGTATCTTTGAGCACTGCCTTCAGCTGTTAAACTTAACAAAAGACGAAGTGATCATGGTTGGAGATAATCCGAAAACAGATATTCTCGGCGCATCTCGCGTTGGCATCCAAACCGTTTGGATCAATCGCCATGGCAAGAAAAATGAAACAGATGTGACGCCTGATTATGAAATCAAAGACTTACATGAATTGTTTGATATATTAAAATAGAACAAAAAAACACCCTTCTCCTGACGAGATTGGGTGTTTTTGTATTTTTAGAGCTATATGATTGCCGCTAGACTTTGCGCTTGCCGGTCTAAGCCGCGTGCTGCTTCTCCTACAACGATGAATTCCTCACTTGCCTGCTTTACAAGATCCCGGTTTGTAAACACGGTTGTCTTTGCCCGGCTTGTTCCGCTGCTGACTTTCTCTACTTCTGAATGGATCGCCTTCACATATTGATCTACCTTGACGATCGCTTCTTTTGAATTTGTCGCAAGCTTTCGAATCTCTGCTGCCACTACACTAAAGCCATTTCCATAGGAACCCGCATGTGCCGCTTCTATTGCTGCATTTAAGGCGAGCAGCTGGGTTTGTGAAGAAATGCTGTTGATGGTTGCCGCAATGGAGCTGATGGACTCTACCTGCTCCGTTAATCCTTTTAACAAGCTCATATTTTGATCGGTTTCGTTTGCTATATGATCAAAGGAGGCATTGACACTTTGACTATGCTGAATGCCAATTTCTGCTCGTTCCATTAATTTCGCAGACATCTCCTTTAGGTCTTCTACGACTTGCTTCATTGTATGTTCTCTCTCCGTAATATCTGTTGCCACTTTCACAATACCCACTACAGTTCCTTCTTCATCTTGAACAGGTGAATATGTCGCTTCAAGCCATAAGCTGCTGCCGTTTTTTGTGATCCGCTGCACTTTTTCCTGAAAGACTTGACCTTCTCTCAAACGCTTCCAAAACATGTGATAGCTCGTGTGTTCTATAATATGTGGAGGACCGAACTGTCTATGTTTAAGACCGATCATCTCTTCTTTAGAATATCCCATGGCTTTTGCAAAAATATCGTTCACCCATAGAACTTCACCTGTCACATTAAATTCAATCATTGCCAGCGAGTGCTCTAATGCACGAAGAACAGCTGATTGCTCCAATACATGTGACGATAAATTGTTTGTTGTTTGCATCATCGCTTTCATTCCCCCAATTTGTCTCGAACCAATAGTACATACTTACCCTTACTTTTGTACTATCTAAACGTCTCTTTTTAGGAATTGGATCACTAGTGGAGGTGTTCTCCAAAAAGAAAAAGCCAGTGATCTAAAGAGAATCACTGGCTGTGCTTATTATTTCTTTGCTTCTGCTACTGCATGTTTCACAAAGGCTTCAAGATCCATTGTTTCTGAATCTTGTTCCCCGTATTTTCTTACATTGACAGCGCCATTTTCTGCTTCTTGATCTCCGACGACAAGCATGTACGGAATCTTTTGCATTTGCGCTTCTCTAATTTTGTAACCAATTTTTTCATCGCGGCTGTCAAGCTCTACACGAAGACCTTCAAGCTGCAAACGTTCTTGTACTTTTTTCGCATAGTCTAAATGAACAGACGGTGAAACTGGGATGACTTGGAATTGTACAGGTGCCAGCCATGTTGGAAGGGCTCCTTTGTATTCTTCAATTAAGAAGGCAACGAAGCGTTCCATTGTAGAAACAACGCCTCTATGAATCACGACTGGACGATGGTGCTTTCCATCTTCTCCGATATATGTGAGATCAAAGCGTTCTGGAAGTAAGAAATCAAGCTGTACAGTGGATAATGTCTCTTCTTTTCCAAGAGCTGTCTTCACTTGTACATCAAGCTTCGGCCCATAAAATGCCGCTTCGCCTTCTGCTTCATAGTAGTCGTGACCAAGCTCGTCCATTGCATCTTTCAGCATCGATTGTGCTTTATTCCACATCGCATCGTCATCGAAATACTTCTCAGTATCTTCTGGATCACGATAAGACAAGCGGAATGTGTAGTCATTCAAGCCAAAGTCTTGATACACTTCTTCAATTAAACGAACTGTACGGATGAACTCGTCTTTGATTTGATCTGGACGAACAAAGATGTGTGCATCGTTTAATGTCATACCGCGAACACGCTGAAGGCCGGATAAGGCACCTGACATTTCATAGCGGTGCATTGTACCAAGCTCTGCAATACGAATTGGCAATTCGCGATAGCTGTGCGGCTCGTTTTTGTAAATCATCATATGGTGCGGACAGTTCATCGGACGAAGAACAAGATCTTCGTTGTCCATTTCCATTACCGGGAACATGTCTTCTTGATAATGCGCCCAGTGTCCTGATGTTTTATACAATTCAACACTTGCAAGAACTGGTGTGTACACATGTTCATAGCCAAGACGCACTTCTTTATCGACAATGTAACGCTCAATGACGCGGCGGATTGTAGCGCCTTTTGGCAGCCAAAGCGGAAGTCCTTGACCAACCTTTTGGGAATTCGCAAACAGTTTCAGCTCTTTTCCAAGCTTACGGTGATCGCGTTCTTTCGCTTCTTCCAGCAGACGTAAGTGTTCATTTAAATCTTCTTTGCTGAAGAAAGCTGTTCCGTAAATACGCTGAAGCATTTGGTTGTTACTGTCACCTCTCCAGTATGCACCGGCAAGGCTTAACAGTTTAAATTCTTTGATTTTCCCTGTAGACGGCAAGTGAATCCCGCGGCAGAGGTCAAAGAATTCACCCTGCTCATAAATCGTCACAGCTTCACCTTCTGGAATCGCCTCTAACAGCTCAAGCTTCAATTCATCACCAATCGCTTCAAAGCGCTTTTTCGCTTCTTCTCTTGATACTTCAATTCGCTCAATTGGCAAATTGCTGTTAATGATTTTCTTCATTTCTTTTTCAATCTTTGGTAAGTCTTCAGGTGTGATGGCAACATCGATGTCTACATCGTAGTAGAAGCCATTTTCGATGACAGGACCTACGCCAAACTGAACGTGATGCTCTTTTCCATACAGACGTTTGATCGCCTGCGCTAGCAAATGAGCTGTGCTGTGGCGCATAATGTCGAGTGCTTCTTCACTTTTATCTGTGATGATCTCGATTGTTCCACTTTCTAATAGCGGCGTACGCAGATCTATTTCTTTACCGTTCAATTTACCGGCAAGTGCTTTTTTCTTTAGGCCCGGGCTAATTGATGCCGCGATGTCTTCTGTTGTAGCTGTTTTGTCAAACTCCTTGACTGCTCCATCTGGAAATGTAAGTTGAATTTGTTCTGACATCTCTGGTCACTCCTTTTTTTGGCAATATAAAAACCCCGCCCCCCTGGAAAGGGACGAGGTTGAATAAACGGAATCGTGGTTCCACCCTTTTTCCCGTATTTGCAGCTTGCTTTTTCATAAGCAAATACGGCTTGCGGTTCGATAACGGGAATTCCCGTCAGCCATTACTAAAATTTCACAGCTGATGTTCAAAGGTGGTAAAGCAAATGGTCCTCTGCTAGGAAGCTTTCAGCCGCGGCTTCCCTCTCTTTAAGCGGGTGTTCATTTGTTCATGTCCTTATCAATACGGTCTCTGTATGAAGTTACACCGTATTATAAAACGTTTTTTCGTGAAAATCAAGAAAGCTTTTCACTTTTCTTGTTGAAATGAGCATGTACAAATTGAACATTCTGCTCTTGGAATGAATGAGACGGGAACACCTCGACCCTTTCTTGAAAAATATTTTGAATGGTTTGCACCATCGAGTGACCTGTATCATTTGTAAATAGGTCAATTTTTTGCGGTGCAATGGAGACAAGCGGTGCAATCAGCTGCGAATCAATATACATTGGATGCTCTCTTACAAATTGTCTGTCTATGTATTGTTTTTGATCACGCTCAGAAGCGTAGCGAAATTCCCAAATCACCAGGCGGTCCTGATGCACAACATGTACTTTTTCGAGCCTAGGCTCTCTTGCCATCACATAGTCTCGAAGCGATTGAATGAAATTTTGATACTCCTGCTCCATTTTGTATTCTTCAATGGACACTTCAACATAGTTCTTCAGCCTTCGGTCATACTCTGACAACCTAAATGTCATAAATGAACCAATTGAAAAAACGCCTTGCTGTAAAGAAATCGCTTCAAGCTCCTTTTTTAAAAGGGCTTCTCTTGACGGGTCTCGCTGAATGCCGGGAATATCATCTAAATCCCCGTTCATGATACTGTGAGCGATGGAAAGAATTTGGTGCTGCTCTTCAGGATCTTTAAACAAATAGGTGTTTTCAAGGATGCTGCGCATGCGCTCATTTTCTTTGCATTCCAAAAAAAAGTGAACCAATAATGGCCGCACAATGTGCTCAAGTGCTTCTTCGGATTCCTTCGCCTCTATGAGAAGCCGGTCTTTCCCTTGTTGAATTGACATGTGATGCCGACTGTCTAAGTGTTCAGCAAGATGTAAAAAAGCGGCGGTATCATATTCATCTTCAAAGATTATTTCAAGCATGTTTGTCCCCCCTAACGACATCTGTTACATATATATGGGGGGAACATAAAAAATAGACGCCTAAAATAAATCAGGCATCTTTCTTTTTAAAATGAGTGGAACAGAGATAAAGATCAAATAAATCAAACAAACAACCACTAAGGCGGCATAATTGCCGCTGACAAAGCTTGAGCCGAGAACATTTAACGCAATTGTACCCGGTATTAAGCCTAAAAAGGTGGCTGTCACAAATGCACGATAATTTGCACGTGAAGCAGCTGCCGCATAGCTGACAAAATCAAAGTGAATAGGTGCAATACGCAATAACAAAATATAAAGAAATCCATGCTCCTGAATGCGGGACGTCACCGCTTTCAGCTTTCGGCTGTTTGATTCCGTTTCCTTCTTTTTCGCACGAAAGGTTGAAGCAATCATGAAAGAGCCTGTTGCCCCGGCTGTCGCTCCAATGAGGGCATAAATCGTCCCAAGGACACTGCCGAATGCCAAACCTGCCGCCAAAGAAAAGACCGTAATTGGGACGAGAACAAACGGGCGGAAAAGAGATAAGAAAAGAAAAACAAAGGGAGCCAGCATCCCAAATTGAAGCACCCAATTCTTCACATCTTTCGGCGCCAGCTGAAGATGCTGTTTATTCAGCCACCACAGCGCAGCAGCAAGAATGCCAATCCCAAGAAAAAGCAGCCATTTTCTTTTGTTCATTTCATTTGCTCCTCCTTCAGGTGACATACGCTTTTATAAATGACGGCGGTTTTCTCCTTCGAGCAACACTGGCTCTGCTAAATAGAGAATCCGTTCCATTAAACGAGCGGCTTTGACCTCTTCTTTTTCTCCCCGCTGTGAGTACGTAAAGTGATGCTTCAGCTCGTTTGGTGAGAAATTAGAAGAGAAAAATGTCGGCAGCTGCTCTGCCATACGGTATTGTAAGATCGTACCGAGCAGTTCATCCCGCACCCAGCTTGTCATCGATTCTGCCCCAATATCATCAAGCATTAAAATAGGAGTGGACTTGACCATATTCAGCTTTTCTTCTAGCGTATGATCGGCTAATGAATTTTTTAACTCTCTTACAAATTCAGGCACGTAAACAAGGAGAGATGGGTATTCTTTCTCCGCTAGCTGCTGCGCAATAGCTGCCAGTATATACGTTTTTCCTACTCCAAACTTTCCGTGTAAATACAAGCCTTTTCCTTTTCCAGTCTCATCATAGCTTTGGAGGAATTGACCTACTTTTTGAATGACCTCTTGTCTCCCCACAACGTTCAGATCAGCGAACGTCGCTTGAAGGACATTTTGCGGAATATACATGCTTTTCATCAGCTCTTGCTGTTTCTTCTGTCTATCGAGCCGCAGCTTGACTGGGCAAGGAGAATATTCAATATCAATACTCTGACCTTTGATCACAAGCTTCGGGTGATACCCATCTAAAATCGCATTAACGTTTTCGTCATCTAAGCAGTAAGAGCAGCCCTTCGACTGCTGCACATATTCAAAGAGCCGGTTCAAGCTGCGATTGATCATGTCTTCATGTATCTCTTCTTGATGCTTCTGTAAAAAAGCCTTCACATCTTCATCAGATAACACACTTTCTTTAATCTGATTGTATCTCACGCGAAAATCTACTCGTCCTTTTAGCTGTTCAAATGAACGACCGATCGGTTTCATCCCATCTCACCTCACCTTAATGTGCATTGTACTTTTTCATATTTTTAAACTGATCTAACAGTTTTTCTTTTTCTCGTTCGAGGTCTTCTGTAGACAGATTGTCCGTTTGCTCTTTTGCCGGCTGTTCTTTTGTTTCGGTTTCTTTCATCCAGTCAGGCAGTTTCTCTTCCCGGACAACTTTTCCTGTACCATATGGGCTGCGCTGCTTTTTCTGCTGCGCCCACTCTGTCATTTGTCTGTTCTCTTCTTTGGCAATTTTCATGGCCGCTGCTACGGTTTTGATTTTCTTTCTCACCCAATGAGCGGCGATTTTTTGCATATATGTTTTTGACAGCTTCATATCTGTTTTGAGTAATGTATAGTAGATGAGAACATTCATGACACCTGGCTCTAGCTGCTGCTCGAGCATGATATCTTCGACAATTCTTAAGTCGGCATACGTTGGCTCAATACCATCTGCCATGTCTTTTAGCAGCTCCCTAGGCGAAATATGATCCAGCTTTTCAATCAATTTTGCATCTGGAGTATCTGCCGCCTGCGTCTTTGAAGCATCTTGGCGCAAGTGTCTTGGCTGTTTTTGATCAATCAGCTTTGGCTGTTCGCCTCTGTATTCAATTTGGTACCAGTCTCTTGCTGCTTTTCTCAGCTCTTCTGTTGAGATCATTTGATCCGAACCGCATGCACCTGCTACAATATTTTGCATTTGAAGCGGGGTGATGCCGTATACAACAGCTAACTTCTTAATTGTTTCTTTTACCTGCTTTGTCAAAGCCTTTCTTGGAATCATCATGTCAGACATACCCGCTAATAATAGATCGAAATCAAAGGATTCGTCCGAGAGCGGTGCCGGCTGACTCGATCCAACGGTCACATATTCATAGCCTTCATCTAGCGATGACGCCTGATGAATTTCTTCTGTCATCTTGCGCTCGCCTGGCTGCAATACGTGAAACACTTCTTCAAACGACCGTGAAATATTCTTTGCTTCTGCAGGAACACCCGGATAAGAGAAATAATTACGCAGCTGCATATATTTTGCTTTCTCTACACGATGGTACAGCAGGACATTCAGCATACCATCTTGGAAAAATTCATCTGGTCTTAGCGGCGGTACAAGCTCATATGTAAACAGTCTGCCTTCTTCCGTTTCCTGTTCATATGTGCGGAGTAAGCCGATCGCTTCAAGCTTTAAACGTTCCTCAAAAATATCATTTAAATTCGTTTGCAGCATGACCATGAGCTGCCGATGAGGTGCAGGTTTCCCCCACATACGATTTTGTTCCAGCTCTCCCCACAGCGTCATGTATAAGCTGAAAGCGGACATGCCAATAAGCGGCTGATATAAAAGAGTGATGAGCTGTCTATCGATGTCACCGAGCAATGAAGCGCTTTTGACGACATACGGATCGACGGCTAGCACTTCCTTCCAATGCTCTGTCATATGCTGATCCTCCCCATGAATTGCGATTGTTTCCATTGTACACTCTTTTTGCGTTTTACGCTTTACGCAGGAAAAAGAGCATGAAGAATCTCCAGCTCTTTTTAGCGTTCTTTCTTTAATAGGTCTTTTAATTCATCAATAAAGACATTAATGTCTTTAAACTGCCGGTAAACCGAGGCAAACCTGACGTAAGACACTTCATCAATTTTCGCCAGCTCGTCCATGACCATTTCACCTACAAGCTCGCTTTTCACTTCTGACATGCCTTGATTGCGCAGTTCTTTTTCAATATTAAAGCAGACATCCTCCAGCTGCTTTAAAGCGACAGGACGCTTTTCACACGCTTTGATGAGTCCTCTCAGCATTTTTTCGCGGCTGAATTCTTCTCGAATCCCTTCTTTTTTCACCACAATCAGCGGTAATTCTTCTAATTTTTCAAACGTCGTAAAGCGATATTGGCAGCTTTCGCACTCTCTTCTACGACGGATGGATTTCCCTTCATCTACTGGTCTTGAATCAAGCACCCTTGTGCCAAGGTGCTGACATGTGGGACATTTCATTTCATCAGCTCCGATCTATTCTTGGAAGTTGTTTGTCTAGTTCATCATAAAGGGACAGAACGGTCTTTTGACTATAGCCGAAATCTGTTGGCAGGGCCGTTTCTGTTGTTACATTAAAATCGACAGCTGTTTCAAAAGGACGAATTGAAATGACAGTCGCCACGAGAAAGGCTTTTTTCGGCAATCGTATGTTTGCGCTGATTTCACCTCGTTCTGCTGAAACAGATGTCACTTGATAGGAATCGCTTTGGGAAAGAATGGTTTCCACCGCTTGAAAAACTTGTGCATTCGTCGATTTGTAGTAATGGCTTTTCAGTTCTGACACTGGATGCTCGTCAGATGTTTCTGTATGGTTTGACATGAACCGTTTAAACTTTTGTCTTAAAGTCATACACGTATCCCCTTTGCCATAATGCCTCTTTCTTTATTTTATAAAAAAAACCTTTGTTTTCCTAGAACAAAAGTATAGACAAGCTGGGGAATGTTGGATTTTTTATCAAAAAAATATAAAAAGGAGCATAACACAAAGGCATTCAATGCTTTTGGCCAGCTCCCATTGCAATCTTTTTTATGTTTACAGTGCTTTGGCTTGTGCCTGTTTTACTTGTACAGGTCCCATGCCTCGAGGAATTTCGATGTTTTCTCTTGTTTCAGCACCTAATTCATCTCCGATATGATCTGCTGCAATATTCGGATCTAGGTCACCGCAAGTATAAACATCTATGCTCGCATAACCATGTTCAGGAAAGCTGTGAATTGTCAGATGAGATTCAGAAATAATGACAACTCCACTTACTCCTTGAGGTGCAAATTTGTGAAAAGCAACCTCTCTTACCTCAGCTCCTGATTTCAAAGCTGCATTTACAAACGTTTTTTCAATAAAATCCATGTCGTTCAGTTTATCACAGTCGCATCCCCATAGCTCGGAGATAACGTGACGTCCGATTGTTTCCATCATGGACCCCCCTTTAAACAAGAATGAAAGAGTGAAGTTCTAAGCAGCCGGACCGGACATATACCACGGGGGAAAGTTAGTCCTAAGAGGTCCTAACCCTTTAAGTATACCCGAATGAGTCTGCGAACAAGAAGTTCACGAAAAATAGTATACTTTGTTTAGACCCATTTTGCAAGCTGTGTTTTTAGTGGGATTTTCTCTCATTTCTTGAAAAGGGACGATCGTCTTCTTCATTTCAAACAGCAGACAGCTCTTTCATCTGTGCGCCGACAAACTTTACAAGGTCAACCACTCGGCATGAATAACCCCATTCATTGTCATACCATGCAAGAACTTTCACTTTTCTCCCTTCCATTACCATCGTTGTCAGTCCATCAACGACTGCTGAATAAGGGTTTGTGTTAAAGTCCGTAGAGACAAGCGGCTCATCTGTGTAATCTAAAATACCGGCAAGAGATGTTTTAGATGCATTCGAGAAGGCTGCATTGACTTCTTCTGCTGTGACATCTTTTTTCAAGTCAACGACAAGATCAACCATCGACACATTGGAAACTGGTACGCGGAGTGCAAGTCCGTGTAATTTCCCTTTCATGTGCGGAAGCACTAAAGAAAGCGCTTTAGCGGCACCCGTCGTAGTTGGAATAATGGACTGAGCACATGCTCTTGCCCGGCGCAGATCCTTATGCGGGTTATCGATATTTTTTTGATCATTTGTATAAGCATGAACCGTTGTCATTAAACCATTGTCGATGCCAAATTCATCATCTAACAGTTTCACAACTGGTGCTAAACAGTTTGTTGTACAAGATGCGTTTGAAATAATGACGTGCTTTTCAGGATCAAGATCATCCTCATTGACACCCATCACAATCGTAATGTCTTCATTTTTACCTGGAGCTGTTAGAACGACTTTTTTCGCTCCGGCATCTATATGGCCCATCGCTTGATCTTTTGAATTAAATTTACCTGTTGCTTCAATGACGATATCAATCCCAAGCTCTCCCCATGGAAGCTGCTTCGGGTCTCTATTATTAAGCAAAAGAACTCTTTTGCCATTCACAATCAAGGCGTCATCTTCTGCTGTCACATCACATTCGTAACGTCCATGATTTGTGTCATATTTAATTAAATGTGCTAGCGTTTCGGCAGGATAGCTTGCGTTCACCGCTACAATTTGAATTTGATCATCAAGCATTGCTTTTCTGAAGACCATGCGTCCAATTCTGCCAAACCCATTGATCGCTGCTTTTACCTTCATGAACAGGTCACTCCTCTATTATGTGTTATACTCAATAAATTTATTTATGAAATTAGTATATCACATTAGAATGTAATTGCCAGTATATAAACGTATATTTTCTAAAAAGGGCTGTTCTTTTCAAAGGAAATCAGAATAAAGCATAAAAAAAGAAGAGTACGTGTATGTACTCTTACTTATCTGTATGTTCCCATTCATTTAATATGTTCTGCAATTGCTTTCTAATAAACGCGAGATCTTGTGTGTTCTCTATCACGCGGTCTGCTTTTTTACATTTCTCCTCAAGAGGCTGCTGAGAGTGAATACGATTCAGCGCTTCTTCCTCGCTGAGGTCATTTCGATTCATGAGCCGCGACAGCTGCAATTCGGGCGTTGTATACACCACAATGATGCGGTCGACGAGACTTTCAAGCTGACTTTCAAATAAAAGCGGGATATCGAGGACAACGAAGGTTTCCTTCTGACTAACCCCTTCATCTCTCTGTTTGAGCATTTCTTTTCTCACTTCAGGATGAACAATGGCATTCAGCTGCTTTCTTTTCTCTTCATCAGAAAAAATGACGGCTCCAAGCTGCTGCCGGTTCAGCTCCCCATTTGGCAGGAGAACATCCTCACCAAAGGTTTGAACGATTTGTTGAAGAGCTGGTGTTCCTTTGGCAACTGCTTCTTTTGCAATGACATCTGCGTCCACGACCCGGATGCCCTGCTCTTTTATCATTTGCGAGACGGTGCTTTTTCCACTAGCAATCCCGCCTGTTAATCCAATGACAAGCGTCAATTGATTTCCTCCTTTACAGCTTCCACACCCCAATTAAAATGAGCAGAAGCCCTGGTAAGCATGCAAGTTTATCGAGCCAGCGCCAATTGGCCAAGTAATGACCGGAACGGAGCCCGATACACACAAAAAGTGAGCTCATCACGGCCACAGTGATACTCATGACAATTGGAGAAAAGCCTAGAATCGCAGCGCCAATCCCTGCGCCAAATGCATCAATGGATAAAGCAATCCCAAGAAGCACCGCTTCTATTCCATTGATCGTCCCAGAACGGTCAATATCTGCACTTGTCGGCTTTCGCAAAATTTGAATGACAAGACCAAGCGATTGCACTTCCACATTGAGCAATGTCTTTTCATGAAGGAGCAAATCACGCTCTTTCGCTGGTTTGTAAAATTGATAAAGGACCCAAAGTCCAATGGCGATTAAAATGCCTCCACCAAGTTTATCTGTCACTGAGACAGGGAGGAATGTCGTCAGCAGGCTGCCAATCAGCATGGAAATGAGCAGCACAATCCCTGAACAGCACGCAATAATGACAATCGCTTTAAATGGAATCTTCATTTTACGAAGTCCATACGTAAATCCTACAGAAAAGCTGTCAATGCTGACTGCAATAGCTAAAAACAGGAGCGAAATCGAAATCATACCTGAACTCTTCCTTTCTGTTCATGCAACGATGATCAAGAGTCTCTAGGCGTCCTTAGACTCTTCTTCACTATATGAAGAGCAGGTGGGCTGTGTGTCAGTCTACACCTTGCTGAAAAATGAATGTTTTTTATCGTATGCACAGCAAAAAGGAAGCATGCTGATGGCTGATTTTTATTGAGGACGCTTTTGGCAGGTCACACAAAAATGAGTGCCGCGCCCTCCGACTACTGTTTTCTCAATGATGCTTCCGCATGTTTGACAAGGCTCTCCCCGCCGGTCATACACAAGAAGCTGCAGCTGAAATGTGCCAATATCACCTTGTGAATTGATATATGAGCGAATCGTGCTTCCTCCTGCATCTACCGCTACTTGAAGTGTATCGATAATATGCCTGTGAAGCACTTTGCACGAATCAAGGCTGAGCTGATTCGCTTTTGTTTCTGGATGAATGCCTGCTTTAAACAAAACCTCATCTACATAAATATTACCTAGTCCCACGACAATCTTTTGATCAAGCAGCGCTGTTTTGACCACACGGGAAGTTTTTTTCAATTGCTCCCATAAATATTCCGGAGTGAATTGATCATCAAAAGGCTCATACCCCAACTGCGAGAGCGGGAGTTCCTTTTCTTCTTCACCCGGATGAAATAAATGCATCGTGCCAAATTTACGCACATCATGATACCGAAGCTCAGTACCGTCTGTAAACGTAAAGACGACGTGTACATGTTTATCGTATGGCTCATGCGCTTCATGTACACGGTATTTCCCTTCCATCCTTAAATGGGAGACCATTACGTAGTGGTCTAAATGAAAGAGCAGGAACTTTCCTCTTCTTTCAATGGTTTGTATCGTTTCTCCTACCATCCTTCTTGCGAACTCTTCCGGCTCCCCAGGACGTTTGATGATATTTGGCCATTTGATATTGACCGTTTCAATCGTCTTTCCTTCGACTAACCGCTTGAGTGTGCGCCGGACGGTTTCAACTTCTGGTAATTCCGGCATGCTCCTCGCTCCTTTTTCTCTCTCTATTATTTTGCGTCGTACCAAGATGGCCCTGAAGCAAAATCAACTTTTAGCGGCACATCTAGCTGAAGTGCATTTTCCATGACTTCAGGAACAATTTTTTCGAGTATGGCAATTTCTTCTTTCGGCGCTTCGAAAATCAATTCATCGTGCACCTGTAATAAAAGATTTGCCTGCAAGTTTTCTTCTTTTAATTTACGCGCCATATCAATCATGGCCTTTTTAATAATATCAGCTGCACTTCCTTGGATCGGTGTGTTCATGGCTGTTCGTTCGGCAAAGCTTTTGATATTAAAATTACGGCTTGTGATATCCGGGATATACCGTCTGCGTTTGAGAAGCGTCGTGACATATCCTTTTTGTTTCGCTTCCTGCACGATCTCTTCCATATAGGTTTTCACGCCTTTAAAGCTTGTTAAATAGCGTTCGATAAAGGCAGCTGCTTCTTTTCTTGTGATCCCAAGGTTTTGAGATAACCCATAATCACTGATCCCATATACAATACCGAAGTTGACAGCCTTGGCTTGTCTTCTCATAGAGGAAGTCACTTCTTCTTCTGAGACATGGAACACGTCCATCGCTGTCTTCGTGTGAATATCCATATCTTGCGTAAACGCTTCGATCAAATTCTCATCCTGAGAAATATGAGCGAGTACACGCAGCTCAATTTGTGAATAGTCAGCAGCAAACATGAGCCAGCCTTCTTTTGATGGAACGAATGCTTGTCGAATCTTTCGTCCTTCTTCTAAACGAATTGGGATGTTTTGCAGGTTTGGGTCTGTTGAGCTTAGTCTTCCTGTTTGCGTGAGCGCTTGATTAAATCGTGTATGCACTTTATGGGTATCCTTGCGCGTTACTTTCATTAAGCCTTCCACATAGGTCGATTGGAGCTTTCCAATTTGGCGGTAATGCAGAATGGACCGAATGATCTCGTGCTTATCTTCAAGCTTTTCAAGAACATCCGCAGATGTCGAGTAGCCCGTCTTTGTCTTTTTAATAATCGGCAGTCCTAATTTTTCAAAAAGAATCACGCCAAGCTGTTTAGGAGAATTGATGTTAAATGTTTCACCTGCTAAGCGGTGAATGGTTTCTTCATATTCTTTCAGCTTTTTCGTTAACTCTTCACCCATCTTCTCTAGGCGCTCAATATCTACCTTTACCCCAAGGGATTCCATTTCACCTAGGATGAGGGCAAGCGGCAGCTCTAAGTCTTCATATAGTTCATGCTGATCATTTTTTTCTAACGCTTCAAGTGTTAAATCATGCAGAGCAGAGATCGCCGCTGCTTTTCGTCCAAGATGTTCCTTCAGTTCATCTTCAGGTGGAATCGCCTGCTTTGCTCCTTTTCCGTACACTTTTTCATCAGAAAGAGCGATGTTAAGACCATATTCCTTCGCCACACTTGCGACGTCCTCATACGATTTCTGAGGGTTGACGACATAGGAAGCGAGCAGGACATCGTTATCGACACCTTTTAGATCGACATCATGCCATCTGAGGGCGACAACTGCTCTTTTTGAATCAAAGACCCATTTCTTCTTCGTTTCATCCTGTACCCATTGTTTAAATGCGTCTGATTGAAGCGCATCTTCTTTCGTGATAAAAAACGCACCATTTTCATTATGGATCGCAAAACCAATCAAATCTGCTTCATGATAATTATCTCCAAGCTGCTCTACCACAAGAGCAGCTTGATCTGTCAGCATCTCATCCGTTACTTCGGTCATTTTTTTCACTTCTAATGCTTCTACTTCGACCTGTTCACCTGTTTCTGGTGCTTCTCCTAGACGCTCTAGCAGCGTTTGAAAGCCTAGTTCTTTATAAAGAGAGATCACTTGATCCATATGAGGACCTTCATATGCGAGATCCTTGCTTGATACATCAATTGGCGCTTCTACAAGAATCGTTGCGAGTTTTTTACTCATCACCGCCTGCTCTTTATATTCTTCAAGCTTTTCTTTGAGTTTTTTACCGCTGACTTCGTCAATATGTTCAAGCAGGTTTTCAACCGTTTCAAACTGCTTTAACAATTTAATCGCTGTTTTTTCACCTACACCTGGCACCCCTGGGATATTATCTGAGGAATCTCCCATCAAACCTTTCATATCGATGATTTGATCTGGGCGCAGGCCATATTTCTCTTCAATATGAGCCGGTGTGTAATATTCTACTTCTGTAATGCCTTTTTTCGTAATTGCTACCGTCGTATGGTCTGTTGAGAGCTGCGTTAAGTCCTTATCTCCTGAGAAAATTTTGACTTCAAAGCCGTCTTTTTCTGCCTCCACAGCCAATGTCCCGATAATATCGTCTGCCTCGTATTGAGGAAGCTCGTACCTTTTCACCTGATAGGCATCTAATAGTTCACGGATGAACGGCATTTGTTCTGATAGCTCTGGCGGCGTTTTTTGTCTTCCGCCTTTATATTCTTTAAATGTCTCGTGGCGGAACGTTGTTTTTCCCGCATCAAATGCGACAAGCATATGGGTTGGCTTCTCGTCCTCGAGCATCTTCATTAAGATCATCGCAAAGCCGTAAATGGCATTTGTGTGGACGCCTTTATCATTTGATAATAGCGGCAAAGCAAAAAAGGCTCGATAAGCGAGACTGTTTCCATCCACTAGTACTAATTTCTTTTTGTCTGTCATGTTTTAATCCTCCATCAGCTGAGCCATTTCAGCCGTCTCTTTCACACATTGTATCATCATTTTATCAAAGTTTATTTTGAAAAGAAAATAGTCGAACCTGCATAAAAAAAGGGACGAAAACAACAAGTGTTTTCGTCCTTACAAAATTGGCTCCTTGGATGAAGGGGTTCCTATTCATCCTACCAATGATTGTTTAACTAAACATGAATCCATTGTAAAGATCATGTAAATTTTAACGCGACTTTCCTTTTTTCCCTATTTTGATTTCAGGCTCACTGTAAAAGTCGTTCCTTTACCTTGTTTGCTATGGACCGAAATCGTCCCTTCATGCGCCTCCACAAGGTGTTTGACGATGGCAAGACCAAGTCCTGTACCGCCTGAATTTCTACTTCTATCTTTATCAATTCGATAAAATCTCTCAAATATTCTTGGAATCTCGCTTTTCTTCATGCCGATTCCTGTATCTGCTACATCAAATTCATAGGCGCCTTTCCGCGGTCTTGCCGAAATGGTGACACTCCCTCCCTCTGGTGTATAGGTAAGGGCATTGTTCACGAGATTGAGGAAGATTTGCTTTAACCTCAGAGGATCTGCCATCACATAGACAGGCTCTTTCGGGATTCGCACTTGTAATTGAATGCCTTTTTCTGCGGCCTTTTGTTTTAAAAGGACTTCAATCTCTTGAATGATTTCTGTCGCATTGGCGTCTTGAATATTCAGTTTGAAATGCTGCTGCTCGATTTTGGAAAGATCGAGTAAATCTTGAATGAGTGTTTCGAGACGGACACTCTCTTTTAGAATGATGGAAAGGAATTGTGTCAGCGCTTCTTTGTCATCAATCGCTCCATCAAGAAGAGTTTCGGAGAATCCTTTAATCGACGTAATCGGTGTCTTTAACTCGTGAGACACATTGGCGACAAAATCTTTTCGCATCTGCTCCAGCTGCTTTGTTTCTGTCACGTCATGAAACACAAGGACTATTCCTTTCCATTCATCGTCTGTACTTAAAATGGGAACACCATCCACCTGGAAGTAGCGCCGTTCAATGTCAACGGCCAGGCGTAAAAACTTCCGCACCTTCGTTTCTGTCATGAAAATTTCGTCAATCAGCTCAATAATTTCTTCATGTGTAAATGCTTCATGATACAGCTTGTGCATGTAAATGTGCTTTTGCACCTTAAACTGCTTGCGGAAAGTTCGATTGACTAGGTTAATATACCCCATCTTATCAATCAAAATAATCCCTGCTCCGATGTTTTCAATGACTGTTTGCAGACGGTCTCGCTGCATCTCCCCAGTGCTTGTCATTTCTTGAAGGCTTTCTGCCAGGCGCTTCATTGATGTATTAAGCTCACTTGTTTCAATGATGAGCTCTTCATAATGATTGGTATCATAGTTCCCGCGTTCCAGCTGTTTGGCTACCTTTGTGGCATAATCTATCGGTTTTACATATTTCATCGACATGCGGTATCCAAAGAAAACGATAATAATAATCGCCGAGCCAAGACAAACCGCTAATGCGAGCCAAAGCTGGCCGTCAATTTCATTTAAAGGCTGGAATGACGCATGGAGAAATAAATAGCCTGCCGGTTCATTTTGTTTCAGGATAGGGACTGCGTAATGAAACAGCGCATCCTTTTCATCCTCAATGACGACTCCTTTTGTTTGAAGGCGTTCATTGTTCAGTGTGTTTTGAATGATGCCCCTTTGCTCCGCTTGACCTGTTGTATGTATGATATTCCCCTTCAGGTCCACAATTGACGCATTCATATCGAGATGCTGCTTTGCCTGATTGAGGATCTCCTTGTTTTGCTTCGCCTGCAGATCATCACCATCCATGGAAGAAAGGAGAAAGCTCGATTCATTTTCCATTCGTTCCGTTAATTTTGTTTCATAAAAAACATGGAACATGTGATCCAAAAAAAGGCCAAGTGCAACAAACACAATAAAAAGGAGAAAAATAAGGCCCGAAAACAGACGGGTTCGAATTTTACTCATTTGGCTTTGGCTCCTCCAATTTGTAGCCTAAGCCGCGAATGGTTATAATGTATGTTGGTTTTTTCGTATTCTTTTCAATTTTGTCCCGCAAGTGGCTGATATGTACATCCACAATACGAGTATCACCCGCAAAGTCATAATTCCAAACGGCACTTAGCAGCAGATCACGTGTGAGGACACGTCCTTTATGCTTGGCCAAATAAAGCAGCAGTTCAAATTCCTTCGGCGTAAGCTCTAGGCGTTCTTCTTGGAAGTAGACTTCATAGTGTTCTGGTAAAATGCGCAGTTCACCAATTTTGATTTGGTCTGCAATGACCTCTTCCTTCTCCTCTTGCGCGGGGACAGGCTGAGATTGCTGCGCTCTTCTCAAGATGGCTTTTACCCGAGCACCCACTTCTCTAGGACTGAATGGCTTTGTCATGTAATCATCGGCTCCAAGTTCAAGACCGAGCACCTTATCAAATTCATCGTCCTTTGCTGTCAGCATTAAAATAGGGAACATCATTTTTTGAATTCTCAGTTGTTTGCACACTTCAATACCGTCCATTTTCGGAAGCATTAAATCTAATACAATGAGATCAGGCTGTTCACTTGCTGCTTTTTCAAGCGCTTCTTCCCCATCTCTTGCTGTGACGACATCATAGCCCGCCCTTTCAAGGTTATAGCTTAGAAGTGTTACAATCGATTCTTCATCATCCACAACTAATATTTTTTTATTCATGTTGTGCCTCCAATTAGTGATTTCCCCTGCATCCGTTTTTTTGTATCTTATGTGAAAAGCGAGAAGTCATGCTTTCTCTTTCATTTTAACGAAAGCTTAACAAGAGGACAATTTAAAATTTCGACAAGATTGGTTTTGTAAACAAAAAGAAGGCCCCTCATAAGAGAAGCCTTCTTTTTTTCATATTAAGACAATACTTTCATGACGTTCTTAACAGATTCAACAGAACGGTCAAGCTGACTTCTTTCTTCTTCTGTCAGCTCAAGCTCAATGATCTGCTCAAGGCCGTTTCCACCTACGATTGTTGGTACACCAAGGTAAATGCCTTCGTAGCCATATTCACCTTCAAGGTATGCAATCGTTGGAATCACGCGGCGCTGATCTTTTAGAATCGCCTCAACCATTTCTACTAGTGAAGCAGCAGGTGCATAATAGGCACTACCGTTACCTAATAGGTTTACGATTTCGCCGCCGCCTTTTCTTGTTCTTTCAACAATCGCATCAATACGATCTTTTGGAATCAATGTTTCTAGCGGGATACCGCCTGCGTAAGAGTAACGAACAAGCGGAACCATGTCATCGCCATGTCCACCAAGCACAAAGCCCGTCACATCTTTGACAGATAGGTTTAATTCTTGAGCAACAAACGTACGGAAGCGTGCGGTATCAAGAATGCCCGATTGTCCAATGACTTTTTCTTTTGGTAATCCTGATTCTTTATAAACGGCATATGTCATTGCATCAACAGGGTTTGTTAACACAACAATAATGGCTTCTGGAGAATATTTAACGATTTCGCGTGTCACGCTGCGCATGATTTTTTCATTTGTTGACACGAGATCGTCACGGCTCATTCCCGGCTTTCTTGCAATTCCTGCCGTAATGACCACGACATCAGAACCGGCTGTATCTTCGTAGTTAGAAGTGCCTGTAATGTTCGCATCGAAGCCTTGAACAGGGCTTGCTTCCAGCATATCAAGAGCTTTCCCTTTTGTTGGGTTCTCAAGCTGCGGGATATCAACTAATACGACATCCGCTAATTCTTTTTGAGCCGTTAGAAATGCTGTAGTTGCTCCTGTAAAACCTGCTCCGATGACAGATACTTTTTTACGCTTGTTTGCCATTTCCTTTTTCCCCTTTAACTTTAAAGTTTAAGAATCAAGACAAGTTTTTGATGAGCTCGTCAGCAAACTCAGAACATTTCACTTCTGTTGCGCCATCCATTAATCTAGCAAAATCGTATGTGACGACTTTAGATGCAATTGTTTTTTCAACAGATTGAATCACTAGATCAGCTGCTTCCTGCCAGCCAAGGTGCTCAAGTAAAAGCACGCCTGATAGAAGAACAGAAGATGGATTCACTTTATCAAGACCAGCATATTTTGGTGCTGTTCCGTGAGTCGCTTCAAAAATAGCGTGTCCTGTTTCGTAGTTGATGTTTGCACCTGGTGCGATACCAATTCCACCAACTTGTGCTGCAAGTGCATCAGAGATGTAATCTCCATTTAAGTTCATTGTAGCCACAACATCGAACTCAGCTGGACGAGTTAGGATTTGTTGAAGGAAAATATCTGCAATGCTGTCTTTGACAATGATTTTGCCAGCAGCTTCTGCTTCACTCTGCGCTTTGTTTGCCGCATCTTTTCCATCTTGTTCTACAATACGATCATATTGTGCCCATGTAAAGACTTTGTCGCCAAACTCTTTTTCAGCCACTTCGTAGCCCCAGTTTTTGAAGGCACCTTCTGTAAATTTCATGATGTTTCCTTTGTGAACAAGCGTCACAGATTTACGGCCTTGGTCAATTGCATATTGGATAGCCGCTCTGACAAGACGGGATGTTCCCTCTTCAGAAACTGGCTTGATTCCGATACCTGACGTTTCTGGGAAACGGATTTTATTAACACCTAATTCGTTTTTCAAGAAGTCAATTAATTTCTTCACTTCGTCTGAACCTTTTGCATACTCGATACCAGCATAGATATCTTCTGTGTTCTCACGGAAGATCACCATATCTGTGTCTTCTGGACGTTTCACAGGAGAAGGTACCCCTTTGAACCAGCGAACAGGACGTAAGCATGTGAATAAATCAAGCTCTTGTCTAAGTGCCACGTTTAATGAACGGATTCCTCCGCCAATTGGTGTTGTTAGTGGCCCTTTAATCGCAATTAAGTATTCGCGAATGTCTTCAAGCGTTTGCTCAGGAAGCCACTCTCCAGTTTTATTGTAAGCTTTCTCACCTGCATATACTTCTTTCCAAGTGATTTGCTTTTCACCCTTATATGCTTTTTCTACAGCTGCTTCAAGTACTCTTGATGCTGCTTTCCAAATGTCAGGACCGATTCCGTCCCCTTCAATAAACGGGATAATTGGATTATTTGGTACATTCAATACGCCGCCAGTAACTGTAATTTTTTCGCCTTGTGACAATGATATTACCTCCCAGGTTATGTAGTGAATATTTGAAACTTCTTGGCTTGATGTCTGCAAACAAAGAAGTTTTTCACGTGATTCGTTTTTTTGTTGATATGGAGGCTGATTGGCCTTTTGAAATCAGCCCCCGCTTATTCTATAAACATTAGTCTCTTTCACTGATCGGAACAAAGGTTTGAAGATCAGGTCCAATGTAGTCAGCTCTTGGACGGATAAGACGGTTGTTGTCATATTGCTCTAGAATGTGAGCAATCCATCCAGAGAATCGGCTGATCACGAAAATTGGTGTAAACAAGTCATGATCAATCCCAAGACTGTGATATACAGATGCAGAATAAAAATCAACATTTGGTGGAAGATTTTTCTCTGATGTCACGATTTCCTCTGCGCGAACAGACATTTCATACCATTTCGGCTCGCCAGTGAGGTTTGTTAAACGCTGGCTCATTTCTTTTAGATGCTTTGCACGCGGGTCACCTTGACGGTATACACGGTGGCCAAAGCCCATAATTTTTTCTTTCTTCTCTAGCTTACCATGAATATAGGAATCTACGTTTTCAACTTCGCCAATTTCTGAAAGCATCTTCATCACGCCTTCATTAGCGCCGCCATGAAGCGGTCCCTTCAGCGCACCGATAGCCGCTGTCACACCAGAGTAGATATCTGATAGTGTAGCAACACATACACGTGCTGTAAATGTCGATGCGTTTAATTCATGATCCGCATGGAGAATAAGTGCCTTATCAATGGCTTCAATTTCTACTGGTGACGGCTCTTCGCCATTTAGCATATACAAGAAGTTTGCAGCATAGCTGTATTCTTCTTTTGGCTGTACAGGCTCAAGCCCTTTGCGGATGCGTGAAAACGCAGCGACTAGTCCAGAAATTTTCGCCTGTAAGCGAATCGCCTTTCTGTAATTCGCTTCTTTGTCCATAATCTCTGATTCGTCATCAAGTAAACCTAGTAAAGATACTGCTGTACGAATCGCAGACATTGGATGAACCCCATCAAGCGAATAAGATTTAAAATGCTCAATGATTTCTTGCGGAATCTGAGCATTTTCATTGAGCTGCTGTTTTAAATCACTCAGCTCCTGCTCATTCGGCAGCTTTAAGTGCCATAACAGGTAGACAATTTCTTCGAATGTAGCTTTTTCAGTTAAATCATCGATATTGTACCCTACATAAGTAAGAGTATCATCAATAATTGAGCTTACGGATGAAGTTGTTGCCACGATACCTTCAAGACCTCTTGTTGCTGTCATGTTCAATCTCCCCTTTTTAAAAAGATTCCCCTTCGTTGCAGAATTCTCACTTTTTGAAAGCGCTATCCAATCCGGATAAGATAGCAGGCTCAGAAAAGAAAATGCTTACATTTACCTATACGGTTAGAGCGCTTTTAGCCTCATATCTCTTGTGTGATCAATGAGTTCAAAATTAAGCCTATTCCCATTATAAACAATAATCAGACATTTGTTAAATGTTTAACTATAATTTTTTTTGATATTTTTTTTTCCAGTCTCCCATATCAGGCATGGAATAAAGGGATTTTGCTTCTTTTAATATATTTAATTATGTTTTTTTGCAAAAGCTCACGCAAGAAAAAATTTAAAAAAGAAAGTGGCAGGAACCACTCTCTTTTCACCCGCTGAAAAATTTCACAGCCTGCATCGCCAAATAAGCAATTCCAGCCCCGATAAGCGGTCCAACTGCCACACCTTTAAATAAGCTGACTGCCAAAATGGTACCGAACACAAGCGCTGCCGTAATATGCGGATCATTTTCGAGTAGCACAATCCCGTTTTTTGCAATTAATGCTACTAATATACCCGCTCCAAGAGCTATCCAAGCATAGGAAGATTTCATCGCTTCTCCAAGCTGCTTAAATCCAATGTCACCTGTTGCAATCGGGACCAGAACTGCAATGGTAATAACGGTGACCCCCCAATTAATGCCTTTAGATTGGAGAACCGGGAAAATTTTTTGATCCAGGCCAATCAGCTTAATCGCGATCAGCACAGAGACTGCTACAATTAACGAATTGTTTTTTGCAATAAGTGCAATAACGAGTAAAAGAACCAAAAACAAATTTGCTTGAGTAAACATACGCCGCTCCTTTCTTTCTTTTTATTGCGACCTTTTCATATTACTAATCTTTTTGAATAAAATGAAGTATCGGACATGCTTGTTTTTTGGAGGGGATTGTGTGAATCACGCCTATGTGGCCATTTTTCTTCGAAGTTTGATGATGATCAGCATTGCTGTTTTTGCGGTTGTCTTTTTATATCAGTCTTTTCCGTTTTTATATCCTTTTTGGATCGCCCTTATCGTGTCTTGTTTAATTCATCCTGCCGTCTGCAAAATCGAAGAGATCACCGGGATGCCAAGAGGATTTGTTGTGGTCATTGTGCTCTTGCTCTTTTTAGTCGCAGCCGCCGGCTTAATGACGCTTCTAGTTGCGGAAATCATTTCAGGAAGTGCTTATTTGGCAAAGGTGCTGCCCCGTCATCTTGATCAAATGATTGGGATTGTAGAGCAATTTTTCACAGACAAGATTCTGCCTTTATATCATGATGTGACGGCCCAATTTAATACGCTTCAAGCAGGTCAAAAGGAATCGATTTTGGGACAAATTCAAGCACTTGGTGATGAAGCGGCCGCAAAAATCGGGTCTTTTCTTTCAAAAACATTCGAGCTTATTCCGGCTTTTTTAGGTCTTTTGCCTGATGCAGCAGCCACACTGTTATTTTCTGCTCTGGCGACTTTTTTTATCACGAAAGATTGGTTTACGTTAAAAACATATGGCTCACGTATCTTTCCCGCAAAATGGATGCAGCATACACGCGCTATTTTATCTGAAATCAAAAAAGCCATTACCGGCTTTATGAAGGCTCAGCTTCTGCTTGTTGCCATGACGATTGGTATTGTATTGATTGGACTCATCATTTTAAAGGTCAAGCATGCCTTCGTCATCGCTCTATGTATCGGGCTCGTCGATTTACTTCCATATATCGGGAGCGGCACTGTTTTTCTACCGTGGATCATTTATTCTGCTATGACAGGAAATCTTTCCCTCGCCATTGGACTGGGCATTTTGTATATTGTCGTCCTCATTCAAAGACAAATATCAGAGCCAAAAGTCTTAAGCAAATCCATCGGACTTAATCCTTTAGCAACGCTTGTGGCGCTATTTGTAGGGTTAAAATGGTTTGGTTTTCTAGGACTTGTGATTGGCCCTGCTTCCCTTGTCGTGTGGCAGGCATTCCGTAATGCAGGAGTTTTCAGAGATATTTATGAGTACATTCGGTATGGCATGCAAAAATAAAAGAGACCTTCAGCTGAAGGTCTCTTTAACGAATGATCGTGTAGCGGTTGCGATTAGACATGTTTCTAAGCCAGCGTTCAAAGAGCGGCTTGATTCCCTTTCTCGTCACCGGAATGAGCAGCAAAGCCCCAATGAGATCCGATAAGAAGCCTGGAATGAGCAGCAGCAGACCGCCAATTAGAATACAAAAACCATCGACAATCGCTCCCCCTGGCATCTTGCCATATTGTAAATCTCGCTGCACTTTTTGGAAGGCTTCTATACCTTGTTTTCTTGCAAAATAAGCACCTAAGGCACTTGTCAGCACGATGAGCAGCATGGTTGGCAAAATGCCAATGATTTTACTTGAGATTAAAAATAAACTAATTTCCACCGCAGGGAACAGAATTAATAATAGTAGAAAATATTTCTTCAACCATATCACCTCATGGGGTATCTTTCATCGAAAGCTGTTTACTTTTTTTAGTGTAACATAAAAAAAGAGAGGAGTCAGACAACTCCCCTCTTGGATGATTTAAAGAACGCTCGCACGGCCTTTGTAGATCGCTCCGCGTGCTGGATCTACTGTAATCTCTTCGCCTTCTTTTAATAGTGTCGTTGCGCTGTCAAGACCAACAATCACTGGAATGCCGAGGCTTAGTCCAACAACTGCTGCATGGCTTGTTAAACCGCCTTCTTCTGTGATAAGGGCAGATGCTTTTTCTAAAGCTCCCATCATATCACGATCTGTGCAGTTTGCAACCAGGATCGCACCATCGTACATTTTTTCTTCTGCTTCTTTTCCGCTTTGTGCAATGACAACCGGTCCAAATGCAGATTTACGGCCAATACCTTGACCTTTCGCAATGATGTCACCGACAACATATACTTTCATTAAGTTCGTCGTACCTGTTTCACCAACTGGCACACCAGCTGTAATCACGATTAAATCGCCGTGTCTTACATAGCCTGTTTCAATTGACTTTTCTACTGCATTCTCAAGCATTTCATCAGTAGACGTCGTTTTTGATCCGCTCTTTGCAAATACACCGAATACGAGTGAAAGCTTTCTCGCCACTGATTCGTTTGCAGTAACTGCTACGATTGGTGCTTTTGGTCTATATTTTGAAATCATTCTTGCTGTGTGTCCGCTTTCTGTCGGTGTCACAATGGCTGCTACATCAAGCTTCATTGCTGTATGTGCAACAGATTGACCAATCGCGTCTGTAATGCTGACTTCTACTTCTTCGCTTCTGCGAGAAAGAATGGCTTTATAGTTTAGTGCTTCTTCTGAACGTGATGCAATGTTATGCATTGTTTGTACGGCTTCTACTGGATATGTTCCTGCTGCTGTTTCACCAGAAAGCATAATCGCATCTGTGCCGTCAAAAATAGCATTTGCCACGTCACTTGCTTCCGCACGGGTAGGACGTGGGTTACGCTGCATGCTGTCCAGCATTTGAGTCGCTGTGATGACAGGCTTGCCTAAACGATTGCATTTTTTGATCAGCATTTTTTGAACAAGCGGTACTTCTTCTGCCGGGATCTCTACACCAAGATCTCCACGCGCAACCATTAAACCGTCAGATACCTCAAGGATCTCGTCGATGTTATCAACACCCTCTTGGTTTTCAATCTTAGGGATGATTTGAATATCAGTCGCATTGTTCTTTTCAAGAAGCTCACGAATTTCAAGAACATCAGAAGCTCGTCTCACAAAAGAAGCTGCGATGAAATCGACGCCTTGTTCAATTCCAAACAGGATATCATTGGCATCCTTTTCTGTAATACCTGGCAGGTTCACACTGACGCCAGGTATGTTGACGCCTTTTTTGTTTTTGAGCGTGCCTGTGTTCATGACTTTAGTGACGATTTCTTTGCGGTCCTTGTTAATTTCTTTTACTTCTAAACCAATCAGACCATCATCTAATAGAATCGTTGAGCCTACTTCTACATCATGAATTAAATCTTCGTATGTCACACTAATTTTTTCCGTATTTCCAACAATGTCTTCCATACTCACGATAAGATCAGCACCAGCGACTAGCTCAATTGAGCCGTTTTCAACTGTACGTGTACGGATCTCTGGACCTTTTGTATCTAGAAGGATCGCAATGTCCTTGCCTAATGTTTTACCTGCTTTACGTATGTTTTCAATGCGTGCACCATGCTCTTCAAAATCTCCATGGGAGAAGTTGAGTCTGGCTACATTCATTCCTGCTTCAATCAATTCAGTCAGCTTTTCAATGCTTTCACTTGCTGGACCGATTGTACAAACGATTTTTGTCTTTCTCATTACTGTTCCTCCTAAGGTCTTCTCGTTTTATATAGAGAGCTCTTGTGAAAGTCGGTACATATTTTTATCGACTGTATGTTTTTTATCTAAGATTTCTAAAATATCGTGATGAACGAGTTCATTGCTTTGAATGCCTACACAGCGTCCGCCTTGTCCTTCGAGAAGAAGCTCGACTGCATATGCTCCTAAACGGCTTGCCAGTACACGGTCAAACGCACTCGGAGAACCTCCGCGCTGAATATGCCCTAAGACAGATACACGTGTTTCAAGGCTTGTCTCCTCTTCAATCCGCTTACCAAATTCAACACCGCTGCCTACGCCTTCTGCAACGATGATGATACTATGCTTCTTGCCGCGTTCGTGACCTCTTCTTAACCTAGCAATAATTTCGTCCATGTCATAGTCTGCTTCAGGAATCAAAATAGATTCGGCTCCGCCCGCAAGACCTGACCAAAGAGCAATATCACCAGCATGTCTTCCCATTACTTCCACTACGTATGTACGTTCATGAGATGTGGCTGTATCACGAATTTTATCAATGGCATCAATGACAGTATTCAGTGCTGTATCAAAGCCAATAGTGAAATCAGTACCTGGAATATCGTTGTCAATCGTGCCTGGAACACCTACACATGGAAAACCGAGCTCTGTTAATTTCTTCGCTCCCATAAATGACCCGTCTCCACCAATGACTACAAGTCCTTCAATACCGAATTTTTTTAAGTTTTCAATTCCTTTTTCACGACCTTCAACTGTCTTGAATTCAGGACATCTTGCCGTGTAAAGTTTTGTTCCTCCACGATGAATGATATCGCCTACTGAACCTATTTCGAGTTTCTCAATTTTACCGTTAATTAGACCTGAGTATCCATTATAAATACCGTAAACTTCAACATTATGGTAAATTGCTTTCCTTACAACTGCGCGCACAGCTGCATTCATTCCTGGGGAATCCCCACCGCTTGTTAAAACTCCTATACGCTTCATCTTTTTCACCTCAGAGACCATATATGAATTAAACATACCATTTCCACTGCTTGAAAACAATCATGAGCAAATTTGGATGTTTTCAATACGAATTTCTAAAACCGTACTTATTATACAATTAAATAAACCGTTTTTAAACAAAAGTTAAGAACGTCATGAAAGCAAATCTCTCTGAAATCTGTGAAGGGAGGTGCTATAAACCTTATCATATCAAGGTTTTCAGACGTTTCAAATTTTATGAAAACAAAAGAAAATTATTTTCAAATAGCGCTTACATGAAGTCGGTTTTCATGAAAAAAGATGAAAAAAATAAACGCCAGCCAAAATGGCTGTACGTTTATTTAGTTTACCCCAATATATTGATTTTCAATCGATACTTTCCCGATTGCTTTATATTTTTCATATCTTTGTTCGACTAGTTCTTCAGGTGTTAGTTTGAGCAAAGATGTAAGTGACTGTTTTAATGTTTTTTCCATGTAAGCTGCTTGTTGTTTCACGTCTCGATGTGCTCCACCTTGCACTTCTTTAATAACATCATCTATAATATCTAATTCTTTTAGGTCTGGAGCGGTAATTTTCATTGATTCTGCAGCTTTTTTCGCAAGTGATGAGTCCTTCCAGAGCAGCGCTGCTGCACCTTCAGGTGAAATCACTGAATACGTTGAGTTTTCTAGCATGAATAGGTGGTTTCCTACGCCTAAGCCTAGTGCGCCGCCGCTTCCGCCTTCTCCAATGACAATACAGACAACTGGTACACGAAGTCCTGCCATTTCGAATAGGTTTTTCGCAATTGCTTCACTTTGTCCGCGCTCTTCAGCTGCTTTACCAGGATAAGCTCCTTTTGTATCAATAAAGCAAATGATCGGGCGATTAAATTTATCTGCTTGTTTCATCAAGCGCAGCGCTTTACGATAGCCTTCTGGATGAGGCATTCCGAAATTACGGCGCAAGTTTTCTTTTGTATCTTTACCGCGCTGATGGCCAATAACAGTGACAGGAAGCCCTTTAAACGTGGCAATTCCTCCAACGATCGCTTCATCATCACCATAAAAACGGTCACCGTGACATTCGAAAAAGTTGTCAAACAGCTCTTGAATGTAATCGAGAGTTGTTGGGCGCATCGCATGCCGAGCAATCTGCACTCTGTCCCACGGCTTTAAATTTGTATAAATGTCTGCTTCAAGCTTGCTCAGACGTGTTTCAAGGCGCTCAATTTCTGCACTTAAATCCATTTCTGAGTTTTGTGTGAACTTTTTCAGTTCATCAATTTTCGCTCGAAGTTCAATGACAGGTTTTTCAAATTCTAGTTCTCCAGCCACTCTCGTTCACCTCCTGTGCTGTGTAGTGCTAAGATTCGGCCTAGTGTTTCTTTCATTTCTGCACGATGGATGACAGCATCAAGCTGTCCATGCTTCATTAAAAACTCAGCCGTCTGGAAGTCCTCTGGTAGGTCTTCACGAATCGTTTGTTCAATGATTCTTCGTCCTGCAAAACCAATTAAAGCACCAGGTTCTGCAAAATTGTAATCACCGAGAGACGCAAAACTAGCTGATACACCGCCAGTTGTTGGGTTCGTCATCACAGAGATAATCAAACCTTGATCCTCGCTGAACAGTTTTAATGCTGAACTTGTTTTTGCCATCTGCATGAGACTAAGAATTCCCTCTTGCATTCTCGCTCCGCCAGAAGCAGTAAAGATAATAAATGGCACCTTGTCCGCTTTTGCTTTCTCGATCGCCAGCGTGATCTTTTCACCAACAACGGATCCCATACTGCCCATACGGAACGTGGCATCCATGACAGCAATCACAGCACTTTGGCCTTCAATTTCACCTTTACCTGTGACAATGGCTTCATTCAAAGATGTCTTTTCTCTGTCTTTCTCAAGCTTTTCTTCGTAGCCTGGGAAACCGAGCGGGTTTGCTGAAATGAGGTGCCCGTTAAATTCTTCAAATGTGCCTTCATCTACAAGGCTTTCAATACGCTGTTTTGCATTCATTTGCAAATGTCTGCCGCAATTCATACAAACACGTAAATTTTTATCTAGTTCTTTGGTGAGCATTATTTTTTTACATTGCGGACATTTGGTCATGATGCCTTCAGGCACATCTTGACTTGCCTGTTCAGAGGGTACAGATGCATATTTTTTCTTTTTACTGAAAATATTCTTGATTGACAAATGACTACCTCCCTTTTTGAAGGGTTTTTTCTTTACACGCACATCCACTATTATAGGACATGTCATAACTGTACCGAAACTATTGTACTTTTTTTGTCAAACGCTGTCATCCTTCATTCAATTTTTTCAGTGGGGAATTGATGAGAAATGAGTATGTGTTTGGGGCGCTGAGCAGTTGATATGTTTGAATTGTGAACGTCTACAAAAAAATCTCATTCCGGATGAAAAATTTTTCGCATAAGAGAGGAAATGGTGCACGTTTTTCCTCCAGTTTCAGAAAGAACGTGCACACTTTTCCAGTTGATTATTCGCCGATAATCGTTAATTTTCTTGTTTTTTCAGCGACAGCTTCTGGGTCGACCTTGATTCTTGCAACGCCAGTTTCCATTGCTGCTTTTGCCACCGCTTTTGCTACCGCTGGTGCTACGCGTGCATCAAATGGTGCAGGGATGACATATTCAGCTGACAATTCTTCATCTGAGACAAGAGACGCAATCGCTTCAACAGCTGCGATTTTCATTTCTTCGTTAATGTGAGTTGCACGTACATCTAATGCTCCGCGGAAAATTCCTGGGAATGCCAGTACGTTGTTCACTTGGTTCGGGAAGTCAGAACGGCCAGTTCCTACAACACTTGCACCTGCTGCATGTGCATCTTCTGGCATGATCTCTGGATTTGGATTAGCCATAGCAAAGATGACAGGATCTTTTGCCATTTTTCCAACCATTTCTTTTGTTAAAGCGCCTGCTACAGAAACCCCGATAAAGACGTCTGCACCTTCAATGACTTCTTCTAATGAACCTTCTTTGCGGTCTTGGTTCGTGAATTTAGCTACTTCGTTTTTCACTGCATTCATACCGTTCGGGCGGCCTTCGTAAATAGCACCTTTCGTATCACACATAATGATATCACGTACACCGAAATGATAAAGAAGCTTGATAATCGCAATTCCTGCTGCCCCAGCGCCGTTTGCCACTACTTTGATTGAAGACATGGATTTTCCAGATAGCTTCAGTGCATTCACAAGTCCTGCTACTGTCACAATGGCTGTTCCGTGCTGATCATCGTGGAAAACTGGAATGTTTGTCTCTTTTTTCAAGCGCTCTTCGATGATAAAGCAGTTAGGTGCTGCAATATCTTCAAGGTTCACACCGCCAAAAGTCGGCTCAAGAAGCTTCACTGTTTCAACGATTTTGTCAACATCATTCGTTGCAAGCGCGATTGGGAAAGCATCTACGCCTGCAAAACTTTTGAATAATACAGCTTTCCCTTCCATTACTGGAAGAGATGCTTCTGCGCCAATATTTCCAAGCCCTAAAACAGCGCTTCCGTCTGTGACAACAGCGACCATATTGCCTTTCATTGTATAATCATACACTTTGCTTGTGTCGTCATAAATATCTTTACATGGTTCTGCAACACCAGGTGAATAAGCCAAGCTCAAGTCTTTCGCATTTTTCACTTGTACTTTTGATTTTGATTCGAGTTTGCCTTGATTCTCTTTGTGCATATGTAATGCTTCTTCTCTTAATGACATGTGATGAACACTCCTTCAAGTGGAAAATGATTTAATGATTTGCTAAGTTGATAAGCACATACTGGCAGTTTTAAATACACAGAATCTTTAAAATGATAACACAATAGGTGAATTTGTAAAACATATTCAGGCGATTTGTCATCATTTAATCACAACGTTTTGTTCACCGAGCAGCTCTTTTAACTGGAAAATCACAGCATGATTTGCATGAACTTTGTATGCATCTGGAAGTCTCATCGTCTTTTTTTGCTTCTCATAATACAAATAGACATCTGCTTCTCCGCTGTGCATCGAGAGGACTCGTTTTACTTGCTTTAGCAGCTCCTGCGTATGATTCTCTTCTTTGACCCGAATGTAGACAGACTCTTTTCTTTTTGCGTCCATCTCTTCCAGCAAAGCAGCTTCTTGCACGATGATTTGACTGCTGTCATTTCTGACCTCTACTCTGCCTTCAACATAAAGCATGGTGCCCTCCTCAAGTAAGGGGGACAGCTTTCTAAATTGCTCTGGAAAGACGACGCCTTCCATTTCTCCCGTTTCATCCCCAAATGTAACAAATGCCATCGATTGTCCATTTTTTGTCCGAATCGATTTCACTTTTGTCAAAAGACCACCCATTGAGATTTTACGCTTTATATAGGAAGAAAGTCTGATGATTTCCACTGCACCATTCTCTCTTAAGCGGTCTCGGTACGCTTGTACTGGATGATTTGATAAATATAACCCGAGTGCCTCTTTTTCAAATTGCAGGAGGTCAACAAGCGGCATTTCTTCTATCTCCGCATATTTTGGCTTAATGGAGAAGGTTGTATCCCCAAGAAAGTCCAGCTGATCCTCTGGATTTAAAAATGACACGTGGTCTAACGCAATATCTATCGATGCTAATAACGAAGCACGATTGGGATAAAATTCATCCATCGCCCCTGAAAAAATGAGCGCTTCAATCGTTTTTCGGTTGACACTCTTTGGTGATACTCTTGCGCAAAAATCAAATAAATCTTCAAACGGCTTTTCCTGTCTTGCTCTGTATATATCCTTTACAGCTGACACTCCGACATTTTTGATCGCTCTTAAGCTGTAGCGGATCTCCCCTTTTTCAACCGTAAATGGAAACTCACTCTTATTAATAGAAGGCTTCAACACAGATATCCCTTTTTCCTTCGCCTCATAGAAATATTGAGCAACTTTGTCTTCATTTCCAATTACACTCGTTAAAAGACCGCACATAAAATATAACGGATAATGCGCTTTTAAATAAGCAAGCTGAAAGCCAATCATGCTATATGCAACAGCATGGCTTCTATTAAAACCATAGTTTGCAAATTTGACGATTAAGTCATAAACGTCATTTGCAATGTTAACAGGATACTCCTTTTTTAGGCATCCTTCAACAAAATGGCTTCGCTCTTCATCAAGGACCTTTTTATCCTTCTTCGAAACAGCTCTTCTTAATAGATCTGCCTCGCCCAGCTGAAAACCAGCCATCTTCGCTGCAATCAGCATGATTTGCTCCTGATAGACGATGACCCCATATGTATCCTTTAATATGTCATACAAATCAGGATGAGGATAGGAGACCTTGACTCTGCCATGCTTTCGGTCGATAAAAAGCGGGATATTTTCCATTGGACCTGGACGATAGAGGGCATTGACCGCCACGATATCTTCTAAACTAGACGGCTTCAGGCGTCTCAGCACCTGTCGCATTCCCTGTGATTCAAGCTGGAATATTCCAGTTGTATCTCCGGCGGATAACAATTCAAACGTTTTCTGATCCTCGTATGAAATCTCACTAAAGTTAATGTGGACGTTTTCCTGTCTTTCAATCTGGTTTTTAATGGATTCAATTAATGTTAAGTTTCTGAGCCCTAAGAAATCCATCTTTAAAAGTCCAAGGTCTTCTAAATAATTCATGGCGTACTGCGTTAAATACACACCTTCATGGCCGTCTTGAATCGGAACGACCTCTGTCAGCGGCTCTTCGCTCAGCACAACGCCAGCTGCATGTGTCGAGGTGTGTCTTGGCAAGCCTTCTACTTTTAAAGCAGTTTGGAAGACCTTTCGAAGCTCTTCGGATTGCTGAAGCATCGTTTTTAATTCAGAAGATGCAGTCACCGCTTCTTTCAGCGTCGTTCCTGGCTTTGATGGAATCAGCTTGGCAAGACGGTCCGCTGCTTTTGAATCAATTCCCATCACACGTCCAACATCCCTTAAAGCAGCTTTTGCTGCAAGTGTTCCAAACGTGACAATTTGCGCCACATGCATGTCTCCGTATTTGTCTTTTACATAAGAAATGATTTCATCTCTTCTCGTATCGGGGAAATCAATATCTATATCTGGCATACTGATCCGCTCTGGATTTAAGAAACGCTCAAATAAAAGACCGTGACGGATCGGATCGACATCCGTTATAAACAGAACATACGCAACAAGTGAACCCGCTGCTGATCCCCGTCCAGGGCCTGTGACAATCCCTTTGTCATGCGCATACTTCATAAAATCCCACACAATGAGAAAATAATCACTGAAATTCATTTTTTGGATAATGCTCAGCTCATATTCAAGCCTTTTAACATACATGTCATTTGAAGCAATCTTTCTTTGCTTCATCCCTTCTGCGCACACTCTGCGTAAAAACTGATCTGCTGTTGATTGATCAGGAGTTGGATAGGATGGAAGTTTTGTCTGCCCAAGATTTAAATCGACTTCACAGCGGTCTGCAATCTCCACCGTTCTTGTCAGCAGCTCTCGATCATCTCTATACCATTCCAACATTTCTTCAAAGGATTTGAAATGCTTTTCTCCTCGGTCTTCCTCTATCTCTGAAAGCTGCTTACCTGCTTTAATCGCCTTTAAGCACGTATAAGCCATTTTGTCTTCTCGATTGATATAGTGAACATCACCCGTCGCAACAAGAGGAATGTCTGCACTTTGTGAGACGTCCCGCAGTTTGCCGGCGAGCGATTCGTCCTGCTGAAATGGCTGAAGTGCGATATACACATGTCCCTCGCCGAATATATGCTTCAATTGTTTGGCGGCTTCACGCGCTTCTTCTAACTGATCATGCTGCAAAAGCGTTTCAATATACCCAGATGCGCCTGGTGTGATGGCAATGAGCCCGCGGTGATAGCTTTTGAGCCATTTTTCTTTCAATCCGGCTTTTGATTTTGATTTCAGCACACTGCTGATTTTGATCAGGTTTTGATAGCCTTCATTGTTTTTTGCAAGGAGTACCAAGGGATAAGCCTCTGTCTCTTGTTCATCTATGAAGACAGAAGCTGTTAAACCGATAACCGGCTTGATGCCATGTTTTTTACATTCCTTATAAAATTCAACCGTGCCATACATCACATGGTCATCGGTAAGAGCAAGCGCCTTGCAGCCAAGTTCTTTTGCTTTCAGCACAAGCTCCTTTACTTTAGCTGCACTGCTTAACAAGCTGTATCCACTGTGGACCTGAAGATGAACATAAGACATGCTTAATCCACTCCTTTCGTCTAAAGTCATTCTTTCATTATAAAACGCGATGCGATGAGAAACAAATGTTCTTTCTTTTCTGACCGTTCATACTTGTCCAGCACACGCCATATATTGAATAGAGTGAGGTGGACAAAATGGATGTGAAGGAAGCTTTTATTCCGAATTTTATCAGCTGTTATTTTATCGCCCTTGGGGTCATTTTGGGTGGTGCTATCATAGGCGGTGTTGGTGCGTATTTATCTGGTCAGCCGCCTTTATCCATTATTACTAGTCTTGCCAACCGTTTAAAGATTTGGGCGCTTGTCGCCGCTATCGGTGGAACATTTGATGCTGTTTATAGCTTTGAACGAGGCATTTTCGAAGGAAACACGCGTGATATTTTCAAGCAGATTTTATTAATTATCTCTGCCATGGGCGGTGCACAAACGGGGTATCTCATTATTACGTGGCTCACCCAGGAGCATGTGTCATCATGAGGGTGCCGGAGCTGTATAAACGCCCAGGCTGGCAGCGTTTTTTTGCAGGAATGATGTTTGGTGCGATTGTAAGCTGGCTCATTTTTCTCTTTACATACGGAACCTTTCAGGAAAAGCAAGTGACACTGCTGAGAAGCCAGCAGCATCATATGGACAGTCTGAAAGAACAAATCACACTCTATCGGGAAGATTTGCATAAGTTAAATGAGGATAATAAGAAGCGGCTGCTGATTCAAAGCGTAGATGTTCATCTCGTGAATCGTGAGCAGTATAAAATCCCAGAGCCAGATACGCTAAAGTTTGAAGATCAGGTCAAGGAGGATATCTCAGAAGTCATTACAAAGGATATTGAAAGTGTCTATAAAACAAAGGAATTACTAAAACGGACAGTGGAAAATAAAGAATATACCATTCGGGAAAAGGCATATCGCGCGAAAGTGACAGAGCTGACAATTTATACGAAGCTTTCACTTGAAGTACGTATTTCATTTGCTGAATAAGGAGGTTGTGGAATTTTTATGAATTTCTGCCCTCAAAGATCGCTTTTCATGCTTCATTTTTATACACTAAAAGTAGAACGAAATCTTAAATAGAAAGAGGTGAGGACAATGGAGGTTTACAGCTATCGTCAAATGGCACGAGACAAAGCAAGCCGGATCAAAGACGGCATGTGCGCCTATGCTGAGACAGAAATGATGGCTCATTTAATTAAAAAAGAATTAAAGCATCAAAATCTCCAAGCCTATGAAGATTCAACAGACATCGGCTGCTGGTTTATCCCTGTATGCAAGTAACCCTTTTCTCCATGACAAAAAAGAGAGAAGGGACTTAAGTATCCCTCCTCTCTTATGATGATGATTTACATACTTCCTCTAAATCACGCAAAATCTCATCTGCTACTGCCCAATCATAAATGGACGCACCGGCTGCAAGCGGGTGGCCGCCGCCATGATATTTTTTCGCAATGGTGTTAATGACGACGCCTTTAGAGCGGAATCTAACACGAATCTGATCGTTTTCTTCCACAAAAAAGACCCATGCCTTAATGCCTGCAATATTTCCTAGTGTCCCAACAAGCTGTGAGGCTTGCTGCGCTGTTGTTTGGAACGATTCCAAAATTTCACGCTTAATGAAAACAGATGCAACCCCGTTCTCTGACAAAGAAATATGTTGAAAAATATAACCATTTAATTTCACGACATTCAAATCTGTCTCATACAATTGATTGAAAAGATCTGAAGATGAAAATGGATATTCGATGAGTTCACCTGCATATTTGAGTGTCTTTTTCGTTGTGTTTGGGAAAAGGAAGCGGCCTGTGTCTCCTACAATGCCGGCATAGATCAATTCAGCCGCCTTTGTATTCAGCTGATATCCTTCTTCTTTCCCCTCTAAGTACAATTCATAAATCATCTCGCTCACAGAGCTTGCCTCTGTATCCACCCAAAGCAAATCACCATAAGGATCTTCATTCGGGTGATGGTCGATTTTCATCAGCTTATCGCCCATTAAATAGCGCTGATCATCAATTCTTGCTTGATTGGCCGTATCACAGACAATGACAAGGGCCCCTTTATACACGTCATCTGGTACCTCATCGAGTTCATATAAAAATGAAAGGGATGGCTCAGGCGTTCCTGTCGCATAAATATTTTTTTCTGGATAGGTGGCACGCAAGATTTCCGTAAGGCCGCACTGCGATCCATACGCATCAGGATCTGGTCTTACATGTCTATGGATGATGATGGTGTCATATAATGATATGGTTCTAATCAGTTCTTTTTTCATAAAAACTCCTTCTCATGCGATACTCTTTTTATTATTAAATCATAATCTATCGTGACGGAAAAGTGAGGAATAGACAATTTATTCTAGTAAGCAAGCCTATTTACGTTTAAAATAGGGTTGTAACCACTTACAATGGAGGCTTGGCACATGCTTGTTTTGATTGTGTTTATTATTTGTTCTGCCATGTTTTATTTATACTACAAAGCAAAAAATGTCCGTACGAACCGGCCAGTCGAGAAAAAATTCTGGTCGGCGAAATCTAGTATGGCCCTTGGCTGCTTTGTCCTGCTCTTCGGTGTGAATCAATTATTTTTAAACCGCTCGTCACTCGCATTTGTCATCGGATTTATTTTTGTTGCTGTTGGTATCGGCAGTACATGGGCTGGGTATAAAGCCTACAAGCATTACCTTCCGCTCTTTTTAAAGGAAGGCGAAAAAGATCACGCGTAATAAGGAAAGGGGCGACATGAGTTCGCCCTTTTTATCATTATCCTCTTTCCATCAGCTGCACCATCAGCATCGCTTTGCCTACGATATTCGATTGGTGATAAACCTCCACTTCCAGCTTTCCAAACTTGCGTCCTACTTCTAAAATATTCGGCTTAATCTGGATTGTGGATTCCATTTGGACCGGTTTTAAGAAATAGACAGAGAGACTCTCGACGATCAGTTCGCCCTTTTTATGAGATTTTAAGAAGCGGTTGGCAGATTCGATTAAAATTTGTGTGAACACCCCATATGAAATGTTTCCAAGCTGGTTCGTCATTTGCGGGGTAACCTCGTATTGATAAACCGCATCCGCTTTTGGTTTCTCTGTATCGGCTTCTTTAAATCCTCTTGAGACAACATCATCCAGCTTTTCTCCGACCTGCGGCTGCTTTTGAATCATTTGGAGCGCCTTGAGCACATCCTGACGGCTGATCATACCGATCAACTTCGCATGATCATCCACAACTGGCAGCACCTCAATGCCTTCCCACACCATCATTTGTGCAGCTGAGGCGACAGATGTCTTGCCAATGACCGTCAGCGGATTTTTCGTCATCACTTTTTCAATCGGTGTGGAGCGATCATGCCCCGCAATATCCTTTGAGGTGAGGATTCCGTGAATCTTCATTTGATCATCTGCGACCGGGAAACGGCCGTGGCCAGTTTCATAATTCTTTTCATACCATTTTTCAAGCTTATCCTCTGGTGATAAATACACGGTGCGTTCAATCGGCGTTAAAATATCTTCTACAAGCACAATTTCTTTTTTAATTAATTGGTCATAAATGGCTCTGTTAATGAGAGCCGCGACGGTAAATGTATCGTAGCTTGTCGATAAAATCGGCAGCTCCAGCTCATCTGCGAGCTGAATGATTTCATCATCTGTTGAGAATCCGCCTGTGACCAGCACAGCCGCCCCTGCCTCTAATGCCTGCCTATGGGCATTGATCCGGTTTCCGACGATGAGCAGGTTGCCAGCAGCCGTATAGCGCATCATTGCGTCCAGCTCCATCGCTCCGATAACAAATTTATTTAACGTTTTATGTAAGCCGGCGCGTCCTCCAAGGACCTGACCATCAATAACATTGACTACTTCTGCATATGTGAGTTTTTCAATATTTTCTTTTTTCTTTTGTTCAATTCGAATGGTGCCGACTCGTTCAATGGTACTGACGAATCCTTTATTTTCAGCATCTTTGATGGCCCGGTAAGCGGTGCCTTCACTCACTTTCATTTCTTTCGCTATGCGCCGGACAGAGATTTTCTCCCCGACATCTAATGAATCAATATACGATAAAATTTGCTCATGCTTTGTCGCCAATCCCGTTCACCCTTTTTGTTTTCAGCGTTTTCATCTATGTTTCATTATAAGGGCAGGAGGCTTTTAATAGCAATTTGTCTTTTCTTTCGGCAGATGAAGGCAAATAAAAAAGCCGGCATTTGTGTGCCAGCTTTTTTCATATGAGGATTAAATGTCGATTGATTCCCCGCTGTTTAACACATGACCGACGCCGCCATGCAGGCTGTCTGCAAATGCATGCGGATCCTGTTCAATTGGCGGGAATGTGCTGTAGTGAATCGGAACGACCTGTTTTGCCCGCAGCCATTCTGCTGCGATTCTTGCATCTTCCGGTCCCATCGTGAAGTTATCACCAATTGGAAGGAATGCGAGCTCAATATGATTCAGTTCACCGATCAGTTTCATATCTGAAAAGAGTGCAGTGTCTCCTGCATGATAAATTGTTTTACCCTCTGCGGTAAATAAAATACCTGATGGCATCCCTGTATACGTAATTGTCTGTGCCTCTTCATCAATGACAGCTGAACCATGGAACGCTTGCGTGAGCTTCACTTTACCAAATTCAAACTCACGGCCGCCTCCAATAGAAAGCGGGTGCGTTTTCACCCCTTGCCAGCTTAAATACGTGGCAAGTTCGAAAGGCGCGACAACAAGTGCATCATTGTTTTTAGCCATTTCAATGGTGTCGCCGATGTGATCTCCATGCCCATGTGTCAGTAAAATGACATCCGCTTTCACATCTTGCGGTTTGATATCTGTGTGCTTATTTCCATTTAAAAATGGATCAATCCAAATATGGTATCCGTTTGTTTCAATGTGTACAACTGAATGTCCATGATATGTAGCTTTCATGTGAGTATATCCACCTTTCAATTTTTGATCTCATATCATTTATTCCCTCTATAAAAAGCTGAAAAACTTAATGCCTGTGAATCACGTTAAGACCACCTGTTGCTTCAATGACGGTCCCTGTAATAAGATCTGAACGGTCATCGCATAGAAATGAGATGATACGTCCTATATCCTCTCCAGTGCCAGACCTGCCTATCGGCGTTTCATCGTCTTTGATTTGACGGGCTTCCTCTATTGTTGATTCTTTCATGTCTCCAACGATTTTGCCTGGACACACCATATTGGCCGTGATGCCATTTTCGGCTTCTTCAATCGCAATGGTTTTCGTCAATGACGCAAGACCCACTTTTGCCGCTCCAAAGGCTGATCTGTGCATCCAGCCTGGCGCATGGTCTGCACCTTGGAAGCCATAAGTGATAATGCGGCCAAAGCCTTGTTTTCTCATCATTGGGATGACCATTCGGAACAAATGGAATACTGCTGATAGGTTGCCTTCCATCATTTGATACCATTCATCCTCAGAATAATCCGCCAGTTTTTTTCGTTCAAAAATATAAGGGCCAGCATTGTTAATCAGGGCATCAATCCGCCCAAATCGCTCTGCTGCCAGCTCTACCATGTTTTTTAAATCTTCTTTTTTTGTCACATCACCTTGGACAAATTGAAGCTTATCTTCGTACTGCTGTAATTCTTCTTTCATCTGCCGGACAGCTTCATCATCACTTCGATAATTCACTGTCACAGAATACCCCATATTCAGTAAAGACTCGGTGACTTTCCGGCCAAGTCCTTTAGAACCCGCTGTTATTAATGCGTGTCGCACACAATCTCCTCCTAAAGCAAAGGTTGCAAGTTCACGTGTTTCTTTTGTTATCTTTACTTTACTATAAACCGGCATCTGGCGCACTTATGAACCCTTTATCGATATGAGTCAAACAGTATAGGGTGATTCATCCACTTTTTCAAATCCCATGAGCCATGGATATCGAGAAGCAGAGAAACAAAACGATAGCACTCTCTCACCTCATGAAGATCACGAGGAAGCGGGCAAATCTCTTCATAACCCAATTGAACATTGCGGGCAGCTTCTTTCGTCAAAAGGTATTCCAATGCAATAAAATCAAACGCAGCTGGTCCATATACGACATATTCTGTATCAACTAAACTCGTCACTTGATCATCATTTTCAATATATTGAGACGGATCTAAATCAATTAAAATAAGACTGGCTGAATCAGGCGTCCTTAGCTTTTCGATCTTTTGCAGCACAATTTCTGCATAACAGTGAAATTCAGGCTGATCAGCGTAATAGCGGTCTATGAGTTTGGATACAGCCTTTTTTAATACAGCATGGAATTCTCTCAAATGCTTCTTTTCAGCTCCGTAGACTGCACCAAAAAAGTCAGTATGAATGAAGTTGTGCTAGTTTCCTCCCATAATCCTTATAAAAGTCTGATGAACGTCCCTCAAAAGATGTACAAGTTGTTCCTTCTACTTTTTCCATTACATAAAAATGTCTCCCTGCCTTCTTCACTTTACGAACAACTTCTGGAATATGAAAGGAATTCATATGAGACAGCTTTTGATTGATTTGATCGATATGCTCTTGTACAGTAAGGTAATCTACTCCATAGATCATCTTGATCCCAAATACAAATTCACTTTTTTCTCTTGCAGTTTTAGGAGATTTGACTACATATTCCGTTTTATCTTGTAAGGAGATCAGCCACACATCATTAACCCGTCCGCCATATTGTTCTCCTAACGTTTTCACTGATACGATTGGTTGATGAAACAAAGCCTCAAGCATTTTCTTCATGATCTGCTGTCACTCCCTCTTCTGCTTGACGCAGGTATGCTTTCATTTCTCCAATGATCATCAATCTCCTTTTTCCATGACAAAAAAACCATCCGTATAAACGAATGGTTTTGATAAGTTAT
Organism: Bacillus sp. FSL L8-0654; assembly: GCF_038629965.1. Classification (NCBI taxonomy): domain Bacteria; kingdom Bacillati; phylum Bacillota; class Bacilli; order Caryophanales; family Bacillaceae; genus Bacillus; species Bacillus sp. FSL L8-0654. The sequence goes on from NZ_CP152026.1 coordinate 2,620,013, forward strand.
GCCAGGCAGGCTTTTGCTTTTTCTAAAGCGAGCTGAATTTGTTTGAATCCAGTTCCGCCTGCACTTGTTCTTTTTTCAACAGCAACATATGGGTCAAGAACTGTGTAAATGTCTTGTTCAAAAAGTTCGCTTGCTTCTGTAAATGTTTCAAAAGGAAGATCACTTAGATAGATGCCTTTTTGAATACATGTATACACAAGCTTGCCAACGATTTCGTGTGCTTCACGGAATGGCATGCCTTTTTTCGCAAGGTAGTCTGCCACTTCTGTCGCGTTTGAGAAATCTTCTTTTGTTGCCTTTTTCATGACATCTTCGTTCACTGTCATCGTTTGAATCATGCCTGTGAAAATTTGCAGGCTGCCAGCGATGGTTTTCACTGTATCAAACATGCCTTCTTTATCTTCTTGCAGGTCTTTGTTATACGTAAGCGGCAAGCCTTTCATAATCGTGAGAAGCCCCATCAGGTTGCCATACACGCGGCCTGTTTTCCCGCGGATTAATTCAGCCATATCCGGGTTTTTCTTCTGCGGCATCATGCTGCTGCCTGTTGCATACGTGTCATCAAGTTCAATGAATTTAAATTCTTGCGAGCACCATAAAATGATTTCCTCACAAAAACGTGAGAGATGCATCATCACAAGGCTGCTATTAGATAAAAACTCTAAAATGAAGTCCCGGTCACTCACACCATCGAGGCTGTTTTCGTAAATGTGGTCAAAGCCAAGCTGCTCTGCTGTATATTCACGATCAATCGGGAATGTCGTTCCTGCTAACGCTCCGCATCCAAGTGGAGACACGTTAATTCGCTTCAATGAATCTTGAAAGCGCGCTTTGTCACGCTCAAGCATCCAAAAATAGGCGAGCATATGATGGGCAAACGAAATAGGCTGTGCACGCTGCAGGTGCGTATATCCTGGAAAAATCGTTTCAACGTGCTGTTCTGCCTTTTCTACAAGCACCGTTTGAAAGGAAGAGATCAGCTCAATAATATGCTCGACTTGGTTATTCAAATATAAGTGCATATCGGTTGCAACCTGATCATTCCGGCTTCTCGCTGTGTGCAATTTGCCGCCAAGCGGACCAATCTCATCAATGAGCATTTTTTCAAGGTTTAAATGAATGTCTTCATAATCTACTGAGAATTCCAGTTCATCCGCCTCTGCCTTTTTCATGAGCGTATTTAGTCCGTCTTTGATGGCAGCGGCCTCCTCATCGCCGAGGATACCACATTTATTCAGCATACTTGCATGAGCAAGGGAGCCGGTCAAATCTTCTTTGACTAATTGTTTGTCGAAATGAATGGACGCGCCAAACTCATCGACCCATTTTTCTGGTGTTTTTTGAAATCGGCCTCCCCAAAGCTTTTTCATGCTTTAACCTGCTCCTTTTTATTCACGATGCTGTTTACTTTTGTCGGTAAGCCCCAAAGATTAATAAATCCTACAGCTGCATCATGATCGAATTCGTCTGCTTTTGTATATGTTGCTAGATTTTCATCATAAAGTGAATATGGTGATTTACGTCCTTCTACAATGGCATGACCTTTAAATAGTTTCACACGTACAACACCTGTTACGTTCTGCTGTGTTTCTTGTAAGAATGCATCTAGTGCTTCTTTAAGCGGTGAGAACCATAAGCCGTTGTATATTAATTCAGCCATTTTTTGTTCAACGATTGGTTTAAAGTGAGCGACTTCTTTGACTAGCGTTAAGTCTTCAAGCTCTTTATGCGCTTTTAGAAGTGTGACAGCACCTGGGCATTCGTACACTTCACGAGATTTGATGCCAACAAGACGGTTTTCAACGTGATCGATTCTGCCTACACCATGCTGACCAGCGACTTCATTTAAATGAAGGATGAGATCAGATAATGAATATTGGATGCCATCAATCGCTGTCGGTTTTCCTTTTTCAAACGTGATCTCAATGATTTCAGGTGTGTCAGGCGTTTTTTCAAGTGGATTTGTCAGATCGTATGCACCCTCTGGCGGCGCAGCCCAAGGATCTTCTAAAATGCCACATTCGTTACTTCTGCCCCAAAGGTTTTGGTCGATTGAATATGGGCTGTCTAAGTTAATCGGGATTGGAATACCGTGTTTTTGTGCATAATCGATTTCTTCATCACGAGACCATTTCCATTCACGCACTGGTGCAAGAACTTCTAGGTCTGGGTTCAATGCTTTAATGGATACTTCGAAACGAACTTGGTCGTTCCCTTTTCCAGTACATCCATGAGCAACTGCTACTGCATTTTCTTTTTCTGCCACTTCCACTAATTTTTTTGCAATAAGCGGGCGGGATAGTGCAGATACTAGTGGATATTTCCCTTCATACATTGTGTGTGCTTGTAATGCAGTGAGCGCAAACTCTTCAGCAAATTCTTCTTTTGCGTCAATCATGTATGATTGAACAGCTCCGACTTGAAGTGCTTTTTGTTGAACGAATGCTAAATCTTTTCCTTCACCTACGTCCAGGCAGCAAGCAACGACTTCGTATCCTTGCTCTTGTAACCATTTAACTGCAACAGAGGTATCAAGACCTCCGGAATATGCTAATACGACTTTTTTATTTTGTGACATGATTGAAAAGCTCCTCTCGCTTGTTTTGATTCTGTGAATGTTTTTGCATAAAAATAAGTTTTAATTTATAAACATGCATTTAGTATGTATACACTTTAACAAGGAAAAATTGTTTTTTCAACCCCTTTATGAAAAAAACTCTGCCAAATTTTCTTGGCAGAGTCATTTTGGGCTATTTTTGATCCTTTTCAAGCTCTCGTAAGACATGAGGAAGCTCTGGAATCACGAGTTTGGTCATGGCTAAACGAACGGCTCCGGTAGATCCCGGCGTGGCAAAGACAGCCTTTTGATTGACGACCCCTGCCGTTGCCCTGGATAAAATAGCAGCTGAACCTATGTCTTCTGTATAACTGAGCATGCGGAAGATTTCCCCAAAGCCAGGCAGTTCCTTGGAAAAAAGAGGGGTGATCGCTTCAATGGTCACATCCCTTGCAGCAATTCCTGTGCCGCCATTTAACAAGACGGCATCTATTTTCGGTTCGCTTGTTCCCTCCAGCACAGCGTCTTGAATCGATCCTATATCATCTTTTACAATATCGTATGCAAGAACAAGATGTCCCTGTTCTTTGAGCAAATCAATCATCAGACGGCCGCTTTTATCTGTATCTTTCGTTCTTGTATCACTGACCGTAATGACTTTTACATAAAGCCTTTCTTTCGCCTCACGTTTATGTTCTGTCACGCTCATCTTTCGCACCGCTCCCTTTTGCTTCGTATTGGACAACATTATAGCATGCTGCTTTTAACAGAAAAAAGCTCTTTTCCTTATTGGAAAAGAGCTTCTCAAACTTGATTACGCTAAACGCATAACGTCTCTTGCAATCATTACTTCTTCGTTTGTTGGGATGACGATTACTTTTACAGGTGAGTGCGGGTAGCTGATGAATGCTTCTTCGCCTCTCATGTTGTTTAGGGATGGATCCCAGTAAACGCCCATGAATTCTAGACCACGAAGTACACGTGCTCTTACTTCTGAACTGTTTTCACCGATTCCAGCTGTGAAGATGATCGCATCTACGCCATTCATTCTAGCTGCATAAGAGCCGATGTATTTATGAATACGGCTCGCAAAAATATCAAGAGCAACTTCTGCACGGTCGTTTCCTTCTTCTGTTGCTTCTTCGATATCACGAAGGTCACTTGACAGACCAGACACACCTAAAAGACCACTCTTCTTATTCAAAGTAGAAAGCACTTCTTCAGCAGTATGTCCTGTTTTTTCCATAATAAATGGAATAAGGGCAGGGTCAATGTTACCAGAACGTGTACCCATTGCAACACCAGCAAGTGGTGTAAAGCCCATAGATGTATCGATTGATTTTCCGCCTTCAACTGCTGCGATACTCGCACCATTTCCAAGGTGGCAAGAAATCAGACGAAGCTCTTCTAGTGGACGGCCTAATAGCTCTGCTGCACGCTCTGTAACGAACTTGTGGCTTGTCCCGTGGAATCCGTATTTACGAATACCAAAGTTTTTGTAGTAGTCGTACGGAAGGCTGTATAGGTAAGACTGCTCTGGCATAGTTTGGTGGAATGCTGTATCGAACACAGCAACCGCTGGTACGTCAGGCAGAATTTGTTTGAATGCTTTGATTCCTACAACGTTTGCAGGGTTGTGAAGTGGTGCAAGCTCTGAAAGCTGATCAATGTCATTGATCACTTCATCAGTTAAAAGAACAGAATCGCTGAATTTCTCTCCGCCGTGAACAACGCGGTGTCCTACGCCATCAATTTCATTAAAGTCTTTGATGATGTGAAATTCAGTTAGTTTTTCAAGCAGCATTTTGACCGCTACTGCGTGATCTGGAATATCTGTCACTTCTGTTTTCTTTTCTCCATCTACAGAAATCGTGAAGATACTGTTGTCCATTCCGATTCTTTCAACAAGCCCTTTTGTTAAAACGGTTTCTTCTGGCATGTCGAACAATTGGAATTTAAGAGATGAGCTTCCTGCGTTGATTGCAATAATTTTGGACATTACTGTCGCTCCTTTTACTCAGTTGTTATATAAGGTTTCACGTTTTTTCCGGTGCTATATTCAACCTGTTTGACGGGTCTTTTATAGTTTAACGATAAGTCCGAAAAATATCTGACTTTTTCATTTAAACATTGAAAACTTTGCATTTCAAGTGCACCTTCAAACTGTTATCGCTTACATCAATAAGTCGTTATTTTCTGAATAGTAAAATAGCCAGAAATCACTCTGGCTATTCTTTCGTTTCTTTTTCTTCTATAAACCACTGGTCTAGTTTTCTCATCACACCGACCATTGCTTCCTTCTGTGAGAAAGATGGAAGATTGGCAAACAGCATTCGTTTTGGTGCTTCCAGCCCTTCTTTTTTCTTTTGCATCACAAATAAGCTTTTGGCGTGTTTTTTATCCTTAAACATGGACACTGGCAGTTGAATTAACGCATTCATATACGCATGATCTTTGATGAAATCCTTTAATTGTACGCTCTCTTTTCCTTCAAACAAATCATTTGGAATGATGAAGAATAAGAAGCCGCCTTCTTTTGTGTATCGCAGGCTTTGTTCAATGAATAAATAATGGGCAAAGGCATGTCCTTCTTTTGCCTTTAATTCAAAGTCTGCTGCACGCTCATCATTTGGATAATAGCCCACTGGGAGACTGCATACAGTGACATCTGCCGGTGAGATCAGAAGCGGCTCAAGACTGTCCTGGTGGAAAAGCTCAACTTCTTTCTCCTCTAAATTCGCCTGCGCCCAAGCAATTTTAATGAGCACATCATCAATTTCAGATGCAAAGCCGCGTTTTGTTTCTGCAGTGAGATTATTTAAAACTGCAAGAAGTAAGTTTCCTGTTCCCGCTGCTGGATCAAAGACTACAAGCTCTTTTTGACCATCTAAAAATTTGTTCACCAAATAGCTGACAAACAGTCCAATCGTATCTGGTGTCATCTGGCGATTTGGATGAGAAATATCCTTTTGACCTTTCAATACGGCGAGCTGAAACGCTTTACGAATCTGCTCATGATCATAAGAAGCAAAATCTGCTTTCTCTATTAAATCCTTTAATAAACCGTTTCGATCATTTGCTTGGAAAAAGGCTTCTCCTGCTTCTGCCAATGCTTCAATATAAGAAATGCTCTGTTCCTTTTTTAATCGAATAGAAGCTGTATCGAGCAGTTCAAAAATCGTACTTACTTGATCTTTCTGCAATGCTTTTCTCTCCTCGCTTTGTTAAAAGCTATATGTTCTCATTGAAAAGAGCCCCAGGATGAAGCCGGAGCTCTTGTCGATGCTGCTTTTATAACAGTGATTTTGCAGCTTCAATGGCTTTTTCATAATTTGGGTGATTCGTTGCTTCACTTACGTATTCAGTGTAAACCACTTTTCCGTTAGGGTCTAATACGAAGACTGCGCGCGCCAATAAACGCAATTCTTTCATATACACTCCGAATGCTTCACCAAATGACATATCTCTGTGATCAGATAATGTTTCGACATTTTCAATTCCGTTTGCTCCGCACCAGCGTGCTTGTGCAAATGGAAGGTCTGCACTAATCGTATAAATATTGACAGGACCTAAACCCGCTGCCTCTTCATTGAAACGTCTTGTTTGTGCGTCACACACACCTGTATCAATAGAAGGAATCACTGAGATGATCGTCACTTTTCCTGCTAAATCAGAAAGTGAAACTTCTCCAAGTGAGTTCGTTAATACCGTAAAATCAGGAGCCTGCTCGCCTACTTTTACTTCATTTCCTACAAGCGTGACAGGACTTCCTTTAAATGTGATCGATGCCAAAACAATTCCTCCCTTTTCAAATGTATGGTTCTATCATAGTAGAGAAAGCAAAAAACTGCAAAGCCTAATCGTCCATTTTGCAAAAAAAGTTAACTGCAGCGCAGCTAACTTTTTAAAGGTCTATGTCATCTAGTTTTCGTTCTTTGTGACGGTGCTCCCGCTCATCCTTCTTAAACATGTGCTGAAGACGTTCAATTGCTTGAGGAGCAGAATCCAATATTTTATCGAGCAGATGGGTGTGTTCATCCAAATGAAGCATTCGAACTCCGTTTGTTCCTACAATTAAGAAGGCGATTGGTGTAATCGACACCCCGCCGCCGCTTCCGCCGCCAAATGGGAGTCTCGGCTCTTTTCGTTCCTGTTCATCAGAACGCTTTTCTTTCTTTTGGTTCCCGTTAAATTCACTGCCGCCGGCTGCAAATCCAAAACCAACCTTTGACACAGTGAGAATGACACTGCCGTCAGGGGTTTCGACTGGATCGCCGATGATTGTATTCACATCTATCATTTCTTTTAAGTTTTCCATCGCTGTCTTCATGAGACCTTGGATTGGATGATCTGCCATTTTCGGGTTCCTCCTTAAACAGATGATTCATTCTTCGTTGCTTGAAGAGAGGCACTTTTTCTCGCCTTTCTTCCTTTTAACCAATGGACAAGTAAACGAATGGCTGCAAGCATAGCATGTCCAATACGGAAATAAGCTATACATGCAAACTGAGTCTGTGACACATTGTGCTGAAAGGCCGGAATGACTTCATATATCGGTTTATGCTTAAAGGTGAGATGCTCCTGCATAAAGGCAAGCAGTGCTCCTTTAACTGACCACACACCGCCGGCTGCTACACCTGTTAAAGCGGCGTCTTGAAAGCCGATCCATGTCGACCAGTGAAACGAGACAATCTTTACGTGGATGAAGAACTTGCGCATGATCCGGTTTAAATCGACAATCTCTTTTGTGATGCGCTCCATTTGATGAAGGATCTGCTTCATATCACGTTTTCCTACTTTTTTATGCATCGATTCTTTTTCGTGATCAGGCGTTTTGGCGCTCTTCATTTTCTTCTCACGAATATCAATCGTTTGGTCTTCTGGATTGATCCTCACCATCGGAATCTCTTTTTTGAGTCTGACCAATCCATATAAGGTGATGACCTTCAGTGCAATGTGGTCATTGTCGTTTGTATGCGAATAGTCCAGCGAAATGGTTACTTTCATGAAAATTAACAAGATCACAAGAAACAAAAACGCTGCGATCCAAACGTAAAGCACTGTGCTCACTTCCTCCATAACAAATGATGCTTCCCCTACGATTATGGCTCTCATTCTGGATTTTATACCCAATCAACAAAAAAGAGTTTGACCGTTACGGCCAAACTCCCTCTGATTATACGTTTGATTCTGTTTTTTCATATAAATGTTCATGGACGACCACCGTATCGGCAAAGTAATCATGAACCCCTTGCTTTTTCGGTGAGAACCCAACGATAGCATAGAGAATAAAGATCGTATTAATGTAGCGTCCCACAATCTCTCTAAAGAAAATAACATCCCATGCCAGCTTCTTCTCAGGCTGAAGTGAGACCACTTTAATCCCAAACACCATCTTGCCAAGTGTTTGTTGAAAGATTTTCGTCATGATGGCGAAATAAAGGAGGAATACAATCGTCGTTGTGACGGAAAATGGAGAAAACCATCCCCCTCCTTTGGACCAGCCAAACAGACTAAAGATTGGAGAAACCGTCAAATGGTTTACACCCCAGACGACGAGCCAATCAAGAATAAATGCCCAAAATCTAATCCAAAAACCTGCAAACGCCTGTGCTTCAATTGAAGCGCGCTTCACAAAGGCCGGCTTCGATTCTTCCTCTTGGCTGCGGCTTTCGCTTACTTCATCGAATGTAGAATCCATCTATGATCCCTCCTTTATTTTGAATAGAGATACATCGGTTTAGACCCATTTGAGCCAGCCAGTGTTTCTTTTAAATTCAGAAAATCAATTTCGCTTTTAAAGAGCTTGCTTGCACTCATGTTGAAAAGAGAGTTCCAGCCAAAGCTTTGAGAATAGCTGACCACTGTTGCTCCTTTTAAGCCTTTTTCATTTTTCTTCATCGCTTTTAATGCATCTTCATAATACCCAAGCTCATCGACTAATCCGTTCGATTTTGCCTGTGTCCCGTCATATACCCGGCCGTCAGCAATTTTCTTGACTTCCTGTTTTGACATGCCGCGTCCTTCAGAGATCACTTTGACAAATCCTTCATAAGAGTTGTCGACCATGCTTTGCATGATGTTGCGCTCATCTTTTGTCATATCACGGTTTGGAGACATGATATCTTTGAATTTCCCGCTCTTAATCGTTTCATATTTAATACCCAGATTATCTGCGAGCTTTGAATAATTCAAGCTTTGCATGATGACACCTAACGATCCTGTTAATGTTTCAGGTGAAGCAAAGATTTTCTTCGCTGGAGTTGACACGTAGTAGCCGCCTGAAGCTGCCATGGATCCCATAGATACGTAAATCGGCTTCTTCGCTTTTTTCACTTCTTCTAATTTTTTATGTATTTCAGCACTTTCATAGACACCGCCGCCAGGAGAGTTTACGCGCAGAAGTACACCTTTTACAGAAGCATCCTCTTTCGCCTTATCTAGTTCCTTGAGGAATGCACGATGATCATAACCTTCTCCGCCTAATAGGCTCGATGCGCCGCCATTATCTTGAATGGTTCCATTAATCTCAAGAACAGCAATCTTGCCTGCACCGCTGCCATTCTCTAGTACCTTCTCTTCTATTTCATCCCCGAATTGATAGCTCATTTTATTGTCATTGAAGCTATCGAACAAGGCCATCGTGACACTAATCACAATTGAAAATCCGAAAACACCAAGTGCAATAATTAGCGCTACCCATCTTTTCGCATTCATCTTTTTCTCCTCCTTTTTATCTCACTTCATTCATACGAATGCCCACAAGAAATGTTTCACAGGAATTGTGGTTTTTTTACATTTCATGTAGGCATATGATAGCACCTCTCTTAAATAACGATCAACTTTACATCGTCTACTTAGACATGCGCATGACGAAAAATTGGCTTTTTTATCCTCTCCCTGCACCTAATAGGCTATATCTTCACCGCAACGAAACACCTAAACCATTCTTTCATGAGAAAACGACTATTCAATTATGCTCAGTATTCAGTCATTTCAAATCACTCACATCGACTCATTTCTCATAAAGCATTCCGGTCATCAGACGGTTCTTTCTAAAGTTTTTACTTTCATATGAAAAAAGTGTAAAATGTGAGCAAGGGTTTTCATGTAAGCCCTTTATCATTGAAAATTATTTTTGACAGCAAAGGGGAGAACGTCAATGACAGACAATCGTCGCAATGTATTTTTCTTTTACAAAAAAGATCATGAATTGGATGGACACATTTCTTCTCTCGAGAAGCTCGCTACCGATCAGGGCTTTCACGTCGTCAAGCGTGCAGAGGATGCCCATATTATTGCTTCAATTGGCGGGGATGGCACATTTCTTCAAGCAGTACGTAAAACAAACTTCCGGGATGACTGCTTGTATGTAGGGGTATCAAAATCAGAAAATACGCACTTATACTGCGATTTCTCATTAGAGCATTTTGATAAAATGATTGATGCCATGAACACTGAACAGCTTGAAGTGAGAAAATACCCGATCATCGATGTAAGCGTTGACAGCACAAACCAGTTCCATTGCTTAAATGAACTGTCGATCCGCTCCAGCATTATTAAAACATTTGTGATCGATGTGTATATAGATGATTTCCACTTTGAAACTTTTAGAGGCGACGGCATGATTATTTCCACTCCGACTGGTTCAACGGCTTACAATAAATCCGTGAGCGGCGCCGTGGTTGATCCGATGCTTCCTTGTATGCAAGTCACAGAGCTTGCATCGCTGAATAACAACTCGTACCGTACATTAGGCGCTCCTTTCCTCTTGAGCAGTGACCGCAAGCTGACGCTGAAGGTAGTGCAGGATGGAAATGATCATCCAATTATCGGGCTTGATAACGAAGCGCTCGGCACAAAACACGTCAAACAAATTGACATTGGCCTTTCAGGAAAAGTCATTAAAACGGTGAAATTAAAAGACAACTCTTACTGGGAAAAAGTAAAACGCAGATTCCTTTGAGAATTTGTCCGCACGCTGAAAGCTCCTTTACGGGGCTTTTTTTATGTCTTTTCATTCACAGTCCTGGTTATGGTATGATGTCACAAGTATGTATGTACGAAAAGGAGAACACGATGACATTACAACATTTTGATCAATATCCATTAAGTGATGAATTGAAACAAGCGTTAGAAGCGCTTCACTTCCATACACCTACACCCGTTCAGCACGAGACATTATCCGTTGCTTTTTCAAAGCAGGATTTAATCGTCAAATCTCAGACTGGCAGCGGCAAGACTGCAGCCTATGGTCTGCCGATTTGTGAAATGGTTGATTGGGCTGAAAATAAACCTCAAGCCCTCATCCTCGTTCCGACACGAGAACTCGCCATGCAGGTCAAACAAGACCTCACAAGCCTTGGGCGATTCAAACGAATCAAAGCCGCAGCCATTTATGGAAAAGCCTCTTTTCAAGCGCAGAAAGTAGAGCTTTCACAGAAAAACCATATTGTGTGCGGAACACCAGGCCGCATTTTGGATCACCTTGAGAAAGGCACCCTTTCTTTAGAAAATCTCAAATTTTTCGTGTTAGATGAAGCGGATGAGATGCTGAACATGGGATTTATCGATCAAGTGTCTTCTATTATTCAGTATCTGCCGCCAAAGCGCATGTCGATGCTGTTTTCAGCGACAATGTCTGATGACATGAAGAAATTGAGCGAACAGTTTTTACAATCTCCCAAAGTCATTGAGATTGCACGTGAAGAAACGTCTGTACAGCAAATCACCCACACCGTCATTGAAACGGAAGAAGAATCGAAATTCTCCCTTCTTCAGCGTACGATCGTCATTGAAAATCCAGATAGCTGCATTATTTTCTGTAATACACAAGACAGGGTGAATGAACTCACGCTGAAGCTGGACGAATGGGATGTGCCCTGTGACAAAATTCATGGCGGTATGAGACAGGAAGACCGCTTTGATGTGATGGATGAATTTAAAAAAGGTGAATTCCGTTACCTGATCGCAACAGATATAGCAGCCCGGGGAATTGATGTCAGTGATATGACACATGTCATTCATTATGATCTTCCTTATGAAAAAGAGCGCTATATTCACCGGACTGGCAGAACAGGCAGAGCGGGAAAAAGCGGGAAAACGATTGCGTTTATGACAAAGAATGCAAAACCGCTCATTGATGAATTAAAGCAGGATGCCGGCATAGACTTTCAAACTCAGCCTTATCCGACAAAGGAAGAAGCAGAAAAGCATGTAGAAAGCTTTGAAGAAAAGATTGAAACGCCTATTCAAAAGGAAAATAAACAGGCAGGCGTTGAGAAGGATATTATGAAGCTTTATTTTAACGGCGGAAAGAAAAAGAAGCTGCGGGCTGTTGATTTCGTTGGGACCATTGCCAAAATAGAAGGCGTTGCATTCGATGACATTGGGATTATTACGATCCAAGACACAAAAACATATGTAGATATTTTAAACGGCAAAGGCCCTCTTGTGCTGAATGCCATGCGCCACACAACCATTAAAGGCAAGCAGTTAAAAGTACATGAAGCACGTTCATAAAAAGTGAGGGCCCAGCGCCTTTACTTTTTTTTATTTATATTGAAATAAGCTCAAAACCGTATCCCATCAGCCTTTTTGATGACAAACATGACAAATGTCATATTGAATACATGATGGGTGCTACTATGAGCATGACACCTTTCCTTCTATACTTTGAAGTAGAAAGAAACGGAAAGGACTTGAACGTTCATGACGACTTCAACAAACACACAGCAGCAAGCTACTTTAAGAAAACAAGTGGGGCAATTCTCTGGTGCTGATTCGAAAAAAAGTATCATTCAACTCTTTAATACATTCATTCCATTTTTAGGGCTTTGGTTTCTTGCCTATTATAGCCTGAATATCTCCTACCTTTTAACCCTCTTTTTTGCGGTTATTGCAGCTGGTTTTTTAGTGCGTGTCTTTATTATTTTTCACGACTGCTGCCATCAATCCTTTTTTAAACAGAAGCCGCTAAATCACCTGTTCGGTTTTTTAACGGGCGTACTCACCCTTTTCCCTTATCTTCAATGGCAACGAGATCATTCAATTCACCATGCCACTAGCAGTAATTTAGACAAACGAGGTACTGGCGACATTTGGCTCCTAACAGTCAAAGAATATCAAGAAGCATCAGCATGGACGAAATTTCGCTACAGATTTTATCGTAACCCTTTTGTGATGTTTATTTTAGGACCGATCTTTGTTTTTCTCTTAAAAAACCGTTTCAACGTCAAAAATGCTCGTAAAAAAGAGCGTTGGAACACGTATTTCACAAACGTGAGCATCATTGCGTTAGCAGCCGCAACATGTCTCCTTTTTGGCTGGCAGGAATTCCTGCTTGTTCAAGGTCCAATCTTCCTGATCTCAGGATCTATCGGTGTATGGTTGTTTTATGTACAGCATACGTTTGAGGATTCTTACTTTGAAGCAGATGAACATTGGAATTATGTGCAGGCAGCGGTAGAAGGCAGTTCTTTTTACAAATTGCCAAAGCTTCTTCAGTGGTTAACAGGCAATATCGGTTATCACCATGTCCATCATTTAAGTCCGAGGGTACCGAATTATCACTTGGAGCATGCACATGATCATAGTGAGCCGCTTCAAAATGTTCCAACCATCACTTTAAAAACAAGTATTGAATCAATGAAATTTAGACTTTGGGATGAAGAAACGAAAGCATTCGTTACCTTTAAAGAAGCACGGCAATCTAAGAAGATGCCCGCACCTGTCATTAAAGGAGACATTCTAAAGAAAAATGCATAATTGGTGCAAGCTCTTTCTTACACTAGAAGGAGCTTGTTGTCATTTACAGGATGCAACCATAAGTTGAATTTGATAAAGTAAGGAAAAAGAACGAAAACGGAAAAGGTGGCACACGGATGAAAAAACAGTTTAAAATTCAAAAGTTGCATGGGATTTCTCCCTATATATGGGCCATTTTTTTCATCCTGCCCTTCTATTTTATCTTTAAGACACCTTCGACTTTAGGTATTGTGATCGGCATTATTTTGAACGTCGTCTTTTTCGCTGTGTATCGTTTTGCCTTTGTCGCAAAAGGCTGGTCTTTATATGTCTTCGGTCTTTTATTGATCGGTATTTCAACTGGTTATGTGATGCTCTACAGCTATATTTATTTCGCTTTTTGCATCGCCTATTTCAATGGGCATATTAAAAGAAAAGTACCTTTTTATATCTTATACTATATTCATCTAGGGAGCGCTGCTATAGCGGTGAACTTTAGTTTGATCTTAAAAAAGGGCTGGTTTCTCACACAAATTCCTTTTGTCGTGATCACCCTGATTAGTGCCATTCTTCTTCCTCTCAGCATTCGGAGCAGGAAGGAACGTGAACGGCTTGAGGAGAAATTAGAATATGCCAATGAACGGATTGCTGATCTTGTGAAGCTTGAAGAAAGGCAGCGCATTGCACGCGACCTGCATGACACCCTTGGACAAAAGCTTTCTTTGATCGGGTTAAAAAGTGATCTTGCCCGTAAACTCGTGTATAAAGACCCTGAACAGGCCCGTGCCGAACTCAAAAGCGTCCAGCAGACCGCCAGAACGTCTCTCAATGAAGTACGGAAGATTGTTTCCTCCATGAAGGGGATCCGAATCAAAGAGGAAATGTCGAACATCGAGCAAATTCTCGATGCAGCCGGAATTGAATTGATCTATGATGAAAAGGAAGCACCGAAACACATCTCACTTCTGAACGAAAACATTGTGAGCATGTGCATCAAAGAGGCGGTGACAAATGTCGTCAAACATAGTGACGCGACTGTTTGTAAAATCACCATTCACCAAAAATCAAAGGAAGCCATCATCACCGTTGAGGACGACGGAACATTTAAAGGCGACTATCCGCCCTCTCAAACGAAGGGTCACGGCCTTTTAGGAATAAGAGAAAGATTGGAATTTGCAAATGGCCGCCTGCGTATTGAAACAAAAGACGGGACAAAGCTCATTATGAGCATTCCAAATGATTCAGCAGCAAAAGAAAAGGAGGGGATGAAATGATCAACATCTTTATCGCAGAAGATCAGCAAATGCTGCTTGGTGCACTCGGTTCACTTCTCGATTTAGAAGACGATATGACGGTTGTTGGGAAAGGTACGAACGGCCAAGATGCCATCGATTTTGCCAAAACACACCCTGTTGATATTTGCTTAATGGATATTGAAATGCCGGGAAAAACCGGGCTTGATGCAGCGGAAGAGCTTAAAGGATCAGATGTGAAAATCATCATTTTAACGACCTTTGCCCGCTCCGGTTATTTCCAAAGGGCGCTAAAAGCTGGCGTCAGCGGCTACATGCTGAAAGACAGCCCAAGCGAGGAGCTGGCAAGTGCCATTCGCAGTGTGATGAAAGGGAAAAAGGTGTACGCACCTGAATTGATGGAAGACTTATATAGTGACGAAAACCCTTTAACGGAGCGAGAGAAATCGGTTCTTGAACTCGTCGCAGATGGTAAAAACACAAAAGAAATTGCAAAAGAACTCAGCATTAAAAGCGGCACTGTCCGGAACTACATTTCCATTATTTTAGATAAGCTGGAAGTGAAAAACCGCATCGAAGCCATTACACGATCAAAAGAAAAAGGCTGGTTTAAATAGAAAAAAGATCAGGACACATGCTGCCTTGATCTTTTTTTTATCGAAAATCCCCTCTTTATTTTTTATCACCAGCTATCAAAATGTCATTGACAACAGCCCACAGTTCTATGATATGATATCCAAGTGATAATAATTATCATTATCACTAATACAACCAATATCCGGCTTATGTGCCGATTTCAAAGGAGTCTACATTCATGAAGAAAATATTGTTCCCTCTGATGCTCATCTTTGTACTTGCATTGAGCGCATGTGGCAATAGCAGCAGCTCTTCCTCAAATAAAGGAAATCAATCCACATCATCAGACAAAATTACATATCAATCTGAAAATGGGCCTGTGAAGCTGCCAGCGCATCCAAAACGTGTTGTTGTGCTCGGTTCTTACACAGGGAATGTCATGTCACTTGGTGTGAACCTTGTCGGCGTTGACTCTTGGTCCAAAAAGAATCCGCGTTTCCAAAAGAAATTAAAAAATGTGGAAGAAGTATCTGATGCAAATGTAGAGAAAATCATGAAGCTAAAGCCTGATGTCATCATTGGCTTAAGCAATACTAAAAATGTAGAAAAGCTCAAAAAAATCGCACCAACCGTTTTATTTACGTATAACAAAGTTGATTACCTTCAGCAGCACATTGAAATTGGAAAAGTTTTAAACAAAGAAAAAGAAGCAAAAGCTTGGGTAAAAGATTTCAAAAAACGCGCAGCTGAAGCTGGAAAAGAAATCAAAGCAAAAATCGGCGAAGATGCAACCGTTTCTGTCTTTGAAAGTGGCACAAAAGATCTTTACGTCTTTGGAGATGCATGGGGCCGCGGAACAGAAATTCTCTATCAAGCCATGAAACTGAAAATGCCTGAGAAAGTGAAAGAAAAAGCATTAAAAGCCGGCTACTACGCAGTTTCACAGGAGGTCATCCCTGAATTTGCAGGAGACTATATGATCATTAGTAAAAACAGCGAAATGGACAATTCCTATCAAAACAGTGAAATTTACAAGTCCATCCCGGCTGTCAAAAAACATCGTGTGTATGAAGCCAATGCAGAGGAATTCTATTTTAATGACCCACTCACACTTGAATTCCAACTATCATTCTTTAAAAAGCACTTTTTAGGTAAATAAGCTGAAGCAAGGGACCTCTTCCCTTGCTTTTTTCTTGTCTGCTTCTAGCGGCAGGGACTTTTTTCCGCTACAATGACAACAAGCGAATACAAAAAGTGTGGTGCTGATTTTGTTTAAGATTCTACTGATTGAAGATGATACAACCCTCTTCCAAGAAATCAAAGAACGTCTAGTCAACTGGTCCTATGATGTCTATGGGATTCAAGATTTTCATCAGGTGCTGCAGGAATTCACGTCTGTCCAGCCTGATCTCGTCATTATTGATATACAGCTGCCAAAATACGATGGCTTTCACTGGTGCCGGATGATTCGGCATCATTCAAATGTTCCGATTATCTTCCTCTCCTCAAGAGACCACCCTGCTGATATGGTCATGTCGATGCAGCTCGGAGCCGATGATTTTGTGCAAAAGCCCTTCCACTTTGACGTACTCATTGCCAAAATTAGTGCTGTTCTTCGCCGTGTGCATGATTATAATGCAGAACCGGCCAGCCTAAAGGTATGGTGCGGCGCTACGATTGACCTAAAAAAAAACACCGTAACAAATGATCACGGTGAGGTTGAATTAACGAAAAATGAGTTATTTATTCTCAAGGAATTGATTCAGCATAAAAATCATATCGTCAGCCGTGAATCACTCATTCAAGCATTGTGGGAGGATGAACGGTTTGTCAGTGATAATACACTGACTGTAAACGTCAACCGCCTCAGAAAAAAACTAGACGAGATCTCCCTTGGCGCCTTCATTGAGACAAAAGTGGGTCAAGGCTATCTTGCAAAGGAAAAGGATGATCAATGATGCTGCAAGCATTTTTAAAAGAACGAAGAAGCTGGATTCTTTTCTTTCTTAGTTTGCAGCTCCTCATTCTGTTTGTTGCTTATTTGGATACGACCATTCCAATCGCTTCTCTTTTTTATATTGTGCTATTGTCTACATTTCTCATGATTGTCTTTCTCTTTTTTCGATATCGAAAAGAAACGGCTTATTATGAGAGGCTCAAAGAATGGGATGATGACATTGAACATCAAATGCGGTTAATCCCCTCTTCCCCATTTGAGCAGCTCATCCATGATGCGACGTCAGAGCAAATTGCACGCTACCGGCGGATGGCAGCAGAGCAGAAAATCGCTCTTGAAGAAGAAAAAGATGAATTGCTCTCTTGGATACATGAGGTCAAAACACCGCTTACAGCGATGCGCTTAATGATTGACCGCTTAACAGATCAGCAGCTGAAATCAAATATGACGTATGAGTGGCTCAGAATCCATTTATTACTTGATGCCCAGCTGCACCAAAGCAGAGTACGTCATATCGAAAATGATTTATTCATTGAAAAGCTGGACCTGCAAAGCATCATAGCGAAAGAAATCAAAGCGCTCCAATCCTGGTGTATGCAAAAAGGAATCGGCTTTGAGCTGACGCTGGAGGAACGTACCGTATTAAGTGATATAAAATGGTTATCCTTTATGATCAGACAGGTACTCACAAATGCAGTCAAATACAGCCATTCTTCCGATATTGTCATTGAAAGCAAGCAAATAGATGAAAAAGTCATGCTGACGATCACAGATCAAGGCAGAGGAATTGATCCAAGAGACATCTCTCGTATTTTTGAAAAAGGCTTTACCTCAACAAGACATCACAATGACACCGCCTCAACGGGAATGGGGCTCTATTTAACGAAAAAAGGAGCAGACGCTCTTCATATCACGATCGAGGTTAACTCCACGATAGATGAAGGTACAACCTTCACCTTCATCTTTCCGAAAAAGAATGATTTTGTTTATATTGCAAGCATGTGACAACAATGTCACATGCTCGTCTATTTTGTTCGCCAAATCGAAGGACGTCTAGCAGGCTTCTTTTTATACTAGAGATATCAATTAAAAGAAAAAGGGGTTCAGCAAATGAACATTTTAGAAGCTCGCAAAATTTATAAAAGCTATGGAAATAAATTCAACAAACAAGAGGTGCTGAGCGGCATTGATTTGACCATTGAAGCCGGGGAATTTGTCAGTATTATGGGGCCATCAGGCTCGGGGAAAACAACCCTTCTGAACGTATTGTCATCAATCGATCATGTGTCCAGCGGATCCATTCGTATTGCAGATGCTGAGATGACGCAAATGAAGGATCAGCAGCTTGCGGAATTTAGAAAAAAGCAGCTTGGCTTTGTTTTTCAAGATTATAATTTACTTGATACACTCACGGTCAAAGAAAATATTCTTTTGCCTTTATCCATCTCCAAAACACCAAAAAAAGAAGCTTTTGAACGTTTTCAGCAGCTCGCGGAAGACATGGGGATTTATGAACTAAGAGACAAATACCCGAATGAACTCTCTGGCGGACAAAAGCAGCGGACATCGGCGGTTCGTGCCTTCATTCATGAACCAAGTCTTATTTTCGCTGATGAACCTACAGGGGCACTTGATTCCAAATCTGCATCTGACCTGCTCAACAAGCTGCAAGATTTCAATCGTAAACGAAAAGCGACCATTGTGATGGTGACACATGATCCTGTCGCAGCCAGCTATTCAAGCCGCGTCATTTTTATCAAGGATGGACAGATTTATACACAGTTGAATAAAGGCGCTTTAGAAAGAAAAATGTTTTTCGAGGATATTATGAAAACGCAAGGTGTCTTAGGCGGTGTGAAGCATGAACATTAATCAGCTCATCTTCCGTAACCTGAAGAAAAATTTGAAGAATTACTATTTGTATGTGTTTGCTCTCGTGTTTAGTGTCGCGCTCTATTTTTCCTTTGTCACCTTGCAGTACTCACCAGCACTTGATGATGTAAAAGGCTCCATTAAGGGCGGTGCGGCGATCAAAGCCGCTTCTGTACTACTCATTGCCATTGTTGGGATCTTCCTGTTATATGCGAACAGCATTTTTATTAAACGCAGAGGGAGAGAAATAGGCCTCCTTCAGCTCATCGGCATGACGAAACAAAAAATTGCTAAACTGCTTAATGCAGAAAATTTTATTCTATACGCATTCTCCATGGGTGTTGGCATCATAGCTGGATTTATCGGTTCAAAACTCATGCTGATGGTGCTATTTAAAGTAACCGGCGTCAGCGCCATCGCCAACCTGCACTTTTCAGGCATGGCCCTTTTACAGACACTTATCGTCTTTTTCATCATCTATGGATTAATCATGTTAAGAAATAGATGGTTTATTAATAGACAGACCATTTTATCTTTGTTTAGAACAACATCTTCGACAGAACAGCGTGTGAAAAAGATCTCTGTGTTTGAAATCATCATTGGGGTTTTCGGTATTGTCTTGATCAGCTCAGGCTATTATATTTCTTCTAAGCTTTTTACCGGGTCATATACGTCGATGCTTGAGTTACTTTTAGCTATGATTTATATTTTAGCCTCTGTCATCATCGGTACCTTTCTTTTTTACAAAGGCTCTGTTTCTTTCATTGCCAATATCGTACGCAAAAGAAAAAATGGCTATCTCGCCATTCACGAAGTGTTATCTTTGTCATCCATTATGTTCCGGCTAAAATCAAATGCACTGCTTTTAACGATTATTACAACCGTATCTGCACTTGCCATCGGTTTGCTGGCTCTAAGCTACATTTCCTATTACTCAGCAGAAAAAACCGCTGAGCAGCAAATTCCAGCTCATTTCGTCATGGGCTCAGAAAAAGAAGCAGCAACTTTCACTCGTGCACTTTCTGACAAACATATTGCTTATGATCAAAAGCAGGTCAAAGTGATTCAAGCAAAATTTGATGCGAAAAAAATCATGGATTCAGAGTTGAAAAATATGAATAATGATCCAGGCGTATTGACACTGCCTGTGATCAGTGAGAAAAACGCACCAAATATTCATGTGGAGAACAACGAAGTGATCTTAAGCGGCTACAGTGATCTATTAAAGAAATTCATGCCGATTCAAAGCTCAGGCGATGTGAAGCTTCTCATCAAGGAGCCTGTTGATTTGAAAGTCATGGATATGAAGAAAGATTATCTCATTTCTTACAACTTCACTTTTGGCGGTCTGCCTGTTGCCGTCGTGAGTCAAAATGTTTTTGAGGAGCTCGACAAGCAGAAAGATCCAAAGCTGCAGCTTGAGAATAGCCAATATAACGCAGTTAATATAAAAGATGATAAAAATCTTGAACAAGCAAATAGCGTGTTTACATCTTTAAAACTAAGTGACAAAAGCATGTCTCAATTAGCTTCAGCTCAGCAGCAAAAACAAACAATAGGACTAATGATGTTTGTGGTCGGATTTTTAGGTCTCAGCTTCCTTGTCACATCAGGCTGCATTTTATACTTTAAACAAATGAATGAAAGTGAAGAGGAACAAAGCTCCTACACGATCTTGCGTAAGCTTGGTTTTACTGAGAAGGATCTATTAAAAGGCATCCGGCTTAAACAGCTGTTTAACTTTGGGATTCCGCTCATCATCGGATTGCTGCACAGCTACTTTGCTGTACAATCAGGCTGGTTTTTGTTCGGCGGAGAATTGTGGACTCCAATGCTTATCGTCATGTCGATTTACACTGCCCTCTATTCTGTCTTCGGATTCCTGTCTGTCCAATATTATAAAAAGGTCATTAAAGAATCCTTGTAATCAATTCCCCATAGGCATCGCCTATGGGGTTATTTTATTTACGAAGGTGTTGATTCAAACTTGTGTGATAAAATATGGTCTCTTGCTGCATAAGCTTTTCGTTTGACCTCTTCTAGATTCACACCGACAAGCTTTCCGTTTTGTTTCACGGCTTTTCCAGCCACATAAACAGAATCAACATTTGAAGGGTGTGCCGTTTGGACAACCGCGCCAGCCGGATCTGTCATCGGCAGAAGATTCATGCTTGTCCGGTCGATTAGGATGAAATCAGCTTCTTTCCCAGGTGTAAGCGACCCAATTTTATGATCGAGCTGTAATGCACGAGCGCCATTGATCGTCGCAGCCTCAAGCATTTGATGAGCAGACAGCCCAAGTTCAGGCCCCGGCATGATCCCATCCATTAACAACGATTGATTTTGGATCGCGCGCTCTGCTTGAAGTCCGAATTTCATTTGGGCAAACAAATCTCCTCCTGTCGCTGTCACTACGTCTACACCGAGCGTTGGAAGAACACCTTGTGCAATCGCAAGTCCTGTGACAGGATAACCGTGACCCATCATCATTTCAATTTCAGGGGTAATGGATATGGAGCTTCCGCTGTCTGCCAGCATCTTCATTTGATCCGCATCAATTGCATTAATATGCACCATGTTCAAATCCGGTCCGAGTAACCCTGCTTTATGAAGCCGCTCAATCGATCGATCCTCCGCTCCCCAATTCCCAAAGCCGATGTGCATACTGCATAGAGCATCTAGAGACCGGGCTGTTTCAATTTCAAATACCGACGTCTCCCATGAAGAAAACTCTGGTCCACGAATCGCAAGTCCCATTGTTAAAAGCTGATCTGATGATTGAAAATGCGCTTTTTTCACACGTGCTGCGTCCTCCATATTGGTGAGCGTACTCTCTCTATCCCAATATTCAGCATCTCCAGAGGACCCAAAAGCAAAAACAGCTCGTATGCCCGCATCTTTTAATCCTTCAATGAGCTCTTCTGTATGATCCATTGAATTGATCATCGTCCAGTCTAAAAACGTGGTCACACCTGCATCTAAAGCCTCTAATGCCCCTAAATAATTGGCGATTCGATCGTCGGATGGGCGTCTCATCGATCCATAGTTGCCATAATAGATTTTGCTCAAATATGTCTGCAAAGACCAATCTGTTCCTATGCCCCGGATGACAGACTGCCACACATGCCGATGTGTATCTACAAGACCTGGCATGATGACCATATCAGATGCATCAACAATGTCAGCATCACTTACTTCAATTGAAGGTCCAACTTCTAAAATATGTTTCCCTTCAATTAATAAATCTCCCTTTTCAAGAAAACCTAAAGATGGATCCAGTGTTAAAAGAGCTGCATCTTTAAACAATGTTTTCTTCATCCATATCCCCCTTTTCAAATGACGAGGATGAGTGACCCCGCCTCAATGTCATTTTAAAACAGAACAGGATCAAAATAGAAGAAAAGTGACTTATCCCAATATATGAAAAGCAGACGTTTCTGAAATAGTTCTTTCGATCATCCCAAACTCAAAGAATTTCATAGGTTTTATTCCGATATATTGTAAGGCTGCTACACTTCCAACATAAAAAAAGCGCAGGATCATTACGTCCAAACGCTTCTTTGTTTGATTCTCTATGTACCTTACACAATCAATTGATACGCAATGTATAACGCAACCAGCCAGATCATGACCGCCGAAGCCTTATTAATACGGTTCATCCATTTGCCGTTTGTATCTAACTTTCCTAACATCTTCCCTAGAAGGGCGAGTCCAATAAACCATAACCAGGACACGATGATACAGGCAAGTGTAAACGCCAGCTTTTCTGCGCCGCTATATTGCAGCGAATTCGTACCAATGACACCAATTGTATCGAGAATCGCATGGGGATTTAAAAGAGAAACTGAACAGGCGAATACGATTTGTTTTCTTGCAGGCATTAATTTCTGCTTCTCTTGATCACCTGATGATGAGCTTGTGTTCCATACGGTCCATCCCATATAAACTAAAAAACAAAAACCAATGATATAAAGACCGATTTGCAGCACTGGAATGGTAAACACCACAACAGAAACACCTATGACAGCTAAAGCAATTAAAAGTGTGTCACAAAGAGCAGCCGTGATGACGACAGGCAATGCTCGATATAATCGAGGCTGCAGCGCTCCTTGTTGAAATACAAATACATTTTGTGCGCCCAAAGGTAAAATGAGACCAAAGGCAAGTACAATTCCATGAATGATCGCAATGGACATCTACTAACATTCTCCTTTTTCAGCAATTCCTACACATTTTAACATAAAACATTATGCTCACTTTCAACGAATTTGATTTTCCATACAAAAAAGCGCTGGATGCTTCCATCCATACGCTTCTCACTTCTTTATGATTGACCTTTTCGTGCAAGCTCTCTTTCTCTCAGCTCTACACGGCGAATTTTCGCTGACGGTGTTTTTGGCAGTTCGTCAATGAATTCGATTTCTCTTGGGTATTTGTATGGTGCTGTTGTGTTTTTCACATGTGTTTGCAGCTCTTTGATCAATTCATCACTTTGCACAGTTCCATCACGAAGGACGACGTATGCTTTCACGATTGATCCTCTGATTTCATCCGGGCTTGCCACAACTGCACATTCCTTCACTGCTGGATGCTTGATCAGCGCATCCTCTACTTCAAACGGTCCAATCGTATAGCCTGAGCTGACAATGATGTCATCTCTGCGGCTTTCAAACCAGAAGTACCCATCTTCGTCTTTTTTCGCGCGGTCACCCGTAATAAAGTAATTGCCGCGGCGCTGCGCCTTTGTACGCTCTTCGTCTTTATAGTATTCCTTAAATAAAGCCGGCGTTTCAAGATGGACCGCAATGTCACCAATTTCTCCAGGTGCGCAGACGTTTCCATCCTCATCAATGATATCTACTTCGTTGCCAGGGGTTGGTTTTCCCATACTGCCTGGCTTGATGTCCATTCCTTTTAGCACCCCTACGAGCAGTGTGCTTTCAGTTTGGCCATAGCCGTCTCGTACTTCTATATCGAAATGCTTTTTGAATGTATCAATGACTTCACGGTTCAGCGGCTCTCCCGCAGAAACAGCACTATGCAGCTTCGGCAGCTCGTACTGACTTAAATCATCTACTTTTGCCATAAAGCGATATTCTGTCGGTGTACAGCATAGGACATTGATTTCATTTTTTTGAAGCAGCTCTAAGTATGTATTTGGATTGAATTTCCCTCCATACACAAAGCCTTCTGCTCCACTTCCTAACACAGATAAGAGGGGGCTCCACACCCATTTTTGCCAGCCTGGTCCTGCTGTTGCCCATACTTTATCTCCTTCACTAATGGAGAGCCATGCTTTGGCAGCTGTGCGTAAATGTGCATACGCCCATCCGTGTGTATGAACAACCCCTTTTGGGTTCCCTGTTGTACCTGATGTGTAGGATAAAAACGCCATGTCTGTGCGCTTTGTATCTGCCAATTCAAGTTCGTTTGATTGCTCTTCTTTTTGCGCTAGAATGTTTCTCCAGCCATGATCGTTTTCACCGATTGAGAATGTTTTAAAATCGTTTGGCTGTTTGGTTCCGTCGAACGATTGAATGAATGAAGAGTAAACGATCGCTCCCTTTGCTTCTGCATGTTCAATTCGATAATCTATATCTTTTGCACGCAGCATTTCTGAACAAGGAATCACGACCATTCCTGTTTTCAAAATCGCTAAATAAATGCTGTATGCCTCGAGCATGCGCGGCACCATCACAATGATTTTATCGCCTTTTTTGAAGCCTGCTTTTAATAAAACATGTCCAATTTTATTTGCCTCTTCCACTAATGCTGCATACGTCACATGTGCTTCGTGGCCATTGCCGTCCTGCCAGTGCAGGGCCATTTTCTCCTTGTCATGACTGAACGCTTCAATCTCGCTGACTAAGTTATATTGTTCTGGTGCAATTAAGTCTTCTCTTTTCATGGTACAGCTCCTTTTAGCCTCTTTCTTATGAAACGAAACATGTTTCAATTTACCTATTTTAACACTCATAACTGAAAAATGCTTGAATTAGGACCTACTCCTAGTATTATGCCATAATTTTTTTCATCCGTCTCCTTTTTTAAAAATATTCTAACTATTTATATGTACAAAAAGAAAAGAGCGGGAAGGATCCCGCTCATAAGCCATAGCTTTTAAATTGTGTGTCTTAGAAAGATCCGCCACCCATATGTTGTTGAGCGTAAGATACAAGACGCTTAGTGATTTCTCCACCAACTGATCCGTTAGCGCGAGATGTAGTTTCTGCACCAAGGTTTACACCAAATTCAGAAGCGATTTCGTACTTCATTTGGTCGATAGCTTGTGCAGCGCCTGGTACTAGTAATTGGTTAGAACTGCTTTGTCTGTTTTGTTGAGCCATGTGTTCTCACCTCCTTGTGAATATAGAATGTGTAGAAACACATGACTTCATGCGATTGATTTTATGGTAATTATTATGAAATTTTCGTTTTAGAATAAATCAGCGAATTCGTCTGCCGCTTTCTTTTCATTTGTCACAATAATTGTTTCAATTTGCTCTACTGCCTCGTCCAGCATCGGCTCGAAATCAGCAAAGCTTTCGTAGCGTTCTACCTTCTCAAGCTTTGGTTTTGTTTTAGGGGACGGCGGCGTAAAGATCGTACAGCAATCCTCGAAAGGCTGAATGCTTGTATCGTATGTGCCAATTCTTCTCGCTTCATCAATAATGTCATTTTTATCGACAGCAATGAGCGGGCGGATGATTGGTGTATTGGTCACATGGTTAATGGCATACATGCTTTCAAGTGTCTGACTTGCCACTTGACCAAGGCTTTCTCCGGTAATAATCGCAAGGGCATCGCGCTTTTCTCTTATTTTGTCAGCTATTTTCAGCATCATTCTTCTTGTTGATGTCATCGTATAGTTTTCAGGTACTTGTTTGTGAATCAGCTCTTGAATTTTTGTAAAAGGTACGATGTGAAGCTTCACTTCGCCTCCATATGCTGCCAGGCATTCTGCAAGATCAATGACCTTTTGTTTGGCACGTTCACTTGTATACGGCGGACTAAAGAAATGCACAGCTTCAATTTCAATTCCGCGTTTCATTGCTTGATAGCCGGCAACCGGGCTGTCAAAGCCGCCGGAAAGCATGAGCATCGCTCTTCCGCTAGAACCGACCGGCAGGCCGCCTGCACCTTTAACATCTTTAAATGTAATGTACGTTGCGTTCTCTCTGATTTCTATGCGTAAATGCACATCCGGCTGTTTCACATTGACCGTTAAGTTTTCCGTATTCCTTAGAACATGTCCGCCAATTTCACGGTTCATTTCATTTGAATCAAGTTCAAATTGTTTATAAGAGCGTTTCGTTGAGACTTTAAATGTATTTCCTTGTTCATACACTTCCTGTACCGCTGTTAGTGCCGCTTCTTTAATCGCATCTAGATTCGTCTCACATTTAACCGCAAGACTAAAACTCTGAATGCCAAATACACTTTTGAGCTGTTCTGAAATTGGTTCAGGGTCTTCTCCGTTCAGCATAATCGTGATGCGGTCTCTATCAGATGCAACCTTTAATGCTCCAAAATCCTTTAAGACGAATCGAATGTGCTGTCTTAGTTTTTCAATAAATTTCTTTCTATTCTTCCCTTTTGTTGAGATCTCACCAAAACGGACTAAAATATGATCATATTTCATGCTGTTATCTCATTCCTTTTAATTTTTTCACACTTTGTGCGATCGATGTGATGATTTGCGGCGTTAGCTCTGGTCCTTGTCCATACGTTAAGCTGATTCTCATACTGCTTTTGGCTACTTCCTCTGGTTTTCCCATTGCCAGCAGGACACGGCTTGGCTCTTTTTTCTTAGCTGAGCAGGCAGAGGTTGTAGAAACATATATGCCTTCTTTTTCAAGCATATGGAGGAGGACCTCAATTTGAATACCCGGCACTGAAAAATTCACAATGTGCGGCGCACTTAGCGCCTGCGGTGTGTTCATCACAATACCTTCTATGTCTCCAAGCTGTTTTTGCAGCTGCGTTTTTAAGTTCAGCATCTCATCATGATACTTGTCAAGCTGTTCAAATGATTGTTTCATGGCTTTTGCTAAGCTGACAGCTCCAGCAGGGTTTTCAGTACCTGAACGAAGCCCTAATTCCTGCTCTCCCCCAGTAATGAAAGGGGCGAGAGTGACATCTTTCTTTAAAAAGAGTGCTCCAGTGCCTTTTAAACCATGAATTTTATGGCCTGACATCGTCAAAAGGTCTACATCCAGCTGTTTATTGAGTGCTACCTTGCACATTCCCTGCACCCCGTCGACATGAAAAAGTGCGTTTTCGGCATGCTCGCGAATAATGCCAGCAGCTTCTTCAATTGGCTGGATGGCACCGGTTTCGTTATTGACGTGCATCATGCTGACAAGCACTGTATCAGGGCGAAGCACTTCTTTTAAATGAGTCATATCTGCATGGCCATGCTCATTTACTTGAATATAGGAGATGTCAAAGCCAAATAACGCCTTCAGCTGTTCAAACGATTCAATAACAGAAGGATGCTCTATTTCTGTGGTCACAATATGCTTGCCCCGGTTCATTTTGGCAAGTGCTGCCCCTTTAATGGCAATGTTATTCGCTTCTGTTGCACCAGAAGTAAAAATAATCTTATATTGTTTCAAGCCCGTGTAGTGAAGCATTTGTTTTCTCGTTTCATTTAACAGCCGGCTTGCATCAATTCCGAGCTGATGAAGCGAAGATGGATTTCCAAAATAACGTTCACTCACTTGCTGATATACTTGTAAAACCTCAGGGTACGGTTTTGTGGTTGCACTATTATCAAGATACATCATGGCGAAACTCCTTATCCTCTTGCGTTTAACTAATATGATCCGAATTCCTTTTATTTCAATATAAAGCGGTATATTGACAACCTCATCAATTCACTATATCATGCATAGTGCCATTGTCATATTTTTTTCTAAATTGACAGAATATTTAAACATGGCGGAAAAATAAAATAATAGGGGGATAACCTTATGAATAATAAGTTAAGTCAAACAGACACATTAGCCATCGGCTTAATGTTGTTTGCACTCTTTTTCGGCGCAGGCAATATGATATTCCCTCCTGTACTTGGACAGTACGCAGGTGAAAACGTATGGCTTGCGATCGGTGGATTTTTACTGACAGGAGTTGGACTTCCGCTCTTAGGTGTCATCGCCGTTGCCCTGACAGGAACTGGAGCAAAAGGGCTTGCTGACAAAGCTCATCCTACATTCGGTACCATTTTCACCGTCATTTTATATTTATCCATTGGGCCTTTCTTTGCGATCCCTCGTACTGGAACGGTTTCTTATGAAATTGGGCTGGCGCCGTTTCTGACTGAAGCGCAGTCTGAATCATGGATTCCATTATTCTTGTTTTCGATTGCTTTTTTCGGCATTACTTATGCTCTTGCTTTAAATCCATCGAAACTCGTTGACCGAATCGGTAAAATTTTAACACCAATTTTACTCGCTGTCATTGCTTTAATTGTGATCAAAGCGATTGCGACACCAATGGGTGGAATTGGCAGTCCGCATCCAACCTATGAAGGAAGCCCGCTCTTTACCGGGTTTTTAGAAGGCTACAAAACGATGGATGCTCTTGCTTCAATCGTTTTCGGAATTGTCGTTGTCACGGCTGTGAAAGAACGCGGTATTACAGAACGAAAATCGATTGCAGCAGCCTGTATTAAAGCAGGGCTTGTCGCAGCTGCTGGACTAGCTCTTGTGTACATATCACTCGCTTATGTCGGGGCGTCAAGTCCTGAGGCTACAGGCATGGTCGGGGCAAATGACGGAGGGAAACTCCTTTCGCTTGCGGCAAACTTTTTATTTGGTTCTGCTGGAAATATTGTGTTAGGAGCTGCGATTTTATTTGCATGTTTGACCACAAGTATTGGACTTGTTTCATCCTGTGGGGAATATTTTTCTTCGCTATTTCCACGCTTTTCTTATCGCACAGTAGTTTTAGTTGTATCTTTATTCAGTACATTTGTAGCAAACCTTGGACTGGCACAAATTATTTCGCTCTCTGTTCCGGTTCTTGTTGCGATTTATCCGTTAGCCATCGTGATCATTCTCTTATCTTTTCTTGATCGCTATATCAACGGAAGACGGATTATTTATATCGCTTCACTCCTTTTCACAGGTGTCTTTGCTGTGATTGATGGGTTAGTTGCAGCGGAAATCCCTCTTGGCGGATTACCTGAATTTTTAGAAGCTGTTGTTCCTTTATACAAACTTGGGATCGGCTGGGCCATCCCTGCCGTTCTTGGAGCTATTATTGGACTTCTTATTTCTTTATTTACGAGTCCACCTAAACAGCTTGCTTAATCTAGCATCAAAACAGAAAACATCCCTTTCCATAAGAGAAGGGGATGTTTTTTTATGTTCTTCATATACTAAAATAGAAAAATTCATGACTTTTGTATGAAAACACATGTTGACATCAGGCGTACATCCTTTATAATTAGTGAATGTTAATGAAGAACCGTTTTAGCAGCTAATTAACAGAATATTTCAACATAATATTGGAGGCTTTATATTCAATGAAGGCAACATTGTCGACGAAAGATACGATTATTATAGGTTTTATGTTATTTGCTTTATTCTTCGGCGCCGGAAATATGATTTATCCACCAGAGCTTGGGCAATATGCCGGAACAAATGTATGGAAAGCAATGGGCGGATTTTTATTAACAGGTGTCGGTTTACCTCTACTCGGGATTATTGCAATTGCTTTAACAGGGCGTGATGCAAAAGGACTTGCAGATAAGGCTCACCCAGTGTTTGGAACAGCATTTACCGTTATTTTATATTTATCCATTGGGCCGCTTTTCGCTATTCCGCGTACAGGAACGGTTTCGTATGAGATTGGCGCATTACCATTTTTATCAAGCGTACCAGCTTGGCTGTCCCTTCTTTTATTTACACTCGTCTTTTTCGGTATTACGTATTACCTTGCTTTAAATCCAACGAAAATCGTGGATCGTGTAGGTAAAATATTAACACCGATTAAATTTACGATTATTTTTATTATCATTGTCAAAGCCATTTTGACGCCGATGGGCGTGATTGGTACACCAGATGTATCTTATAGCAACGGATCGTTTTTCAAAGGATTTTTAGAGGGCTATAAAACGATGGATGCTCTTGCTTCTATTGTATTTGGAATTGTTGTCATCAACGCGATTAAAGGACGCGGTGTGACAAGTAAAAAGGCACTGGCTTCTGCTTGTATCAAAGCGGGTTTGATTGCAGCTGCTGGATTAACCTTCGTTTACCTGTCACTTGCGTATCTAGGTGCTTCTAGTACACATGCCATTGGATTCGTTGGAGATGGAAGCAAAATCTTAGCTCAGTCTTCTCAGTTCCTTTTCGGCAGTCTAGGAAATATTGTGTTAGGTGCTGCTATCACAGTGGCTTGTTTAACAACAAGTATCGGTCTTGTCACATCATGCGGAGAGTATTTCTCAAAGTTACTTCCTAAGCTTTCTTATAAAATGGTCGTGACACTTGTTACATTATTTAGTTTCATTATTTCTAACTTTGGACTTGCTCATATTGTTGCTTTCTCTGTTCCAGTCTTAACAGCGATTTATCCGCTGGCGATTGTGATCATCGTTCTATCACTTGCTGATAAATGGCTTGGACATAGAAGACCTGTGTATGTCCTCTCGTTAATTTTAACAGGGTGCGTCAGCTTATTTGACGGCTTAGCAGCAGCAAAGCTTCCAATCGGTCCAGTAAAAGACATTTTCCAAACAGTGCTGCCTTTTTATGACCTTGGCATTGGCTGGCTTGTCCCTGCGATACTTGGGGTCGCCATTGGGTTCGTGATCTCACTTTTCACTTCTTCTGCTTCAGCAGAACGCCAGAAACAGGCATCATAATACAAAAAAAGCTGAAGTCCTATCAATGGACTTCAGCTTTTTTATTGATGCTGATATTCTTTTTCGTGCTGAGCTAATAGCTTCTGAACGGCTCCAGGTGATGCTTTTTCAACAGCTGATGCTGCTACATCAAATGAACCATTATAATCGTACGCATAAAATCTTCGCTCTGCCTCTTTTAGTTGTTCTGAAAGAATATGATTTTGGCTTCTAAAACGATTGCCATATTGAATGATTCGTTCAATTTGATCCACTTTAGTGAGCATTTCTTCCGTCTCATTCACAGCATGTCTCACTGTGTCAGAGGCTTCTTTTAATTGCTCATTCACAGCTGGCATGTTGAGCGGCAGGTTCTCCAGCTGTTCGTGCACTTGCTGAATCATCTCCTGCGCTTTTTCAGCCTGCTCTTTCATGTCAGCAGGTATACCTGGAATATTGCTTTTTTGCAGCTGACGCACTGTATCTGTCAGCATCGTTTTGAGCTCAGCCAGCGTTTCTCTCGCTTGCAGCTCTTCTTTTCTTAATGATTGAAGATGATCTTTAAACGCATCGTGCAATGCTTTTGCATCATCGATAAAGGTCTCAAGCTGATTGATTTCATCCATTAATAGTGAATATGCGACATGATCACGATCAAGCTTCTCGCGAATTTGTTTCATGAGCTTTTCAATTTCTTCTAAGCGTTTTTCGAACGCCTTCTGTTGATCAAGCTCTCCGGCTGTCAGTTTGTAGCTTTCTTTTACAAGAGCTGTTTCTGCCTTGGTTTGGGTGTGATCCTGCTCGAGCTTTTCAAATGCTTCCGTCAGCTCAGGCATTTTACTTTTGATTTCCTGACCTGCTTCTACTTCCGCTTCCAGCTGATCATACAGCGTCTGAATGGCATCATCAATCATTTGCAAAATGCTTGATGCTTCTTCCAGATTGAGTTCATCAATCAGTAGTTTTTCCGCACGGGTCAGCTGTTTGTTTAAGTTCTCAAGCTCTTTAGTGATCTGGATGTGCTCGAGCTTGTAGCCTTTGTCTGTCATTTCTTTATATCCGTCTTTCAGCTTCGTCAGCTGGCCTGGTACGGTTTGTTTACAGTCTGCAATGAGCTTCGGTACATCATTGATATACAGCTGAAGCTGATCGAGTCTGCGGTCTTGCTCAAGCAAAATCTTTCTTGCTTTCATATAGTTGCCGTTTTCTGTCTCTTCTTCGTACTGCTTGATCCCTTCCCAGGCTTCATCTAAGTCCTGCTCCATTTTGTCATAAAGGGTGCCGTATAAATGGCTGTACGCAAGCAGATTTTTTCGAACTGTTTGATATTGTTCTTTGACCTTTTCAATGTCCTTGCGATTTTGCTCCTCGCTTGTGACAAGGTCTGCAATTTCATTTAAAATGTCTTCAATGTTCGAATCAGCAGCACTCAGCAAGTCCTCAATGTGCGTAAGAACCTGCTTGGCTTTGGAGAATCGATATTTATCAGAATACTCTTCTGCATCATATAATAGCTCCTCTACCTTTGGAAGATGGGCTGTGACGATATCGTCCCACTCTGCACGCCATCTTTCAAAAAATTGCTCTGTTTCTCCGGTCATTTTTAAATGTTTGATCTTTGAAATTTCTTCTACAATTGATCTGTTTAAAATTTCAATTTTCCATGCTTCCAATCGGTCAATCTCTTTATATATATTTTTTCGCAGGAAATAACCGACTGAAAACAAAGCAAGCAAAATGACAATTAAACCGATGATTAACTCCATAATGAGCCCCCTTGTTGTGATCTAAGTGATGTCAGGGTAAAAGTGTCCCGAGTAGACCTGAGAACCCTTTCGTGTCCGCTTTGCATTTGTTTTTTTATAAGCAGGATCGTATGTTTTCCAATACCATCCATTCACGGTTTTATGTATGTTTTTTCAAGAAAGTATTTGTGCGCTTTCTATCATTTGATCACACGTATCAATGTGACCTGCTTTTATGTATGCGGAAGCTGTCGTTTTCATTGTTATTATGATACCATGTAACCAGCATTTTTGGTCATGATTTTTCATTATTTTCGCTGATAAACATCACGTTTTTCAAAATATCGACAAGAGGTGACGACATGCTGAAACAAGATGCACATCTACATACACCGTTTTGCCCGCACGGTTCGCTTGATTCTTTTCATTCTTATATTGAAAAAGCCATTAAAAAGGGATTTGATTCCATAACCTTTACCGAGCATGCCCCGCTGCCTCCATCGTTTCAAGATCCAACACCTGAGCAGGATAGTGCCATGAAGCTCCAAGACCTTGAAGCGTATATAACGAAACTGGCTCAGCTGAAACAAGAATACAAAGGACAATTAATAGTAAAAACTGGGCTTGAGGTTGACTTTATCAAAGCGTATGAAGAGGAAACAAGAACCTTTTTAGACTGCTACGGTCCAGAACTAGACGACGCCATTTTATCTGTTCACTTTCTTCCTGCTGGCGATGATTATATTTGCCTTGATTTTGACGAGCATGCCTTCCAGCAGCTAATAAGCATCTATGGCAGCATCGAACAGGTCTATCAAAGCTACTATGACCAAATTCATTCTTCTATTCTATCATCTTTAGGCCAATATAAGCCAAAGAGAATCGGTCATATCACCCTTGTCCAGAAATTCAAACAGCTTTTTCCATATGAAATGTCACCTGAACTTTGTCAAAAGGTCACCCTTTGCCTTGAAGAAACGGCAAAAAAAGGCATGTCCTTAGATTTTAATACATCAGGTCTTCGTAAAACATATGCCAGAAGTATCTATTTAGATCAATGGATGATAGACCTTGCAAAAAAGAAAAAAATTCCGCTCATATTCGGCTCTGATGCCCATCAAGCGGAAGATCTCGGATATGCGTATGATCAATTCGAGGACATCATGAGGTTCAGATGAGAATCTAGTGCCGGCTCTTTTGGTTCTAACAAATAATGAAGCGAGCGGCTCAGCTCCTTAAAGTACATTTGATAGAAATACGGCTCACTTGGGTTCAAATAAAGCACCTCTGTTAAATATTGCGGCTGTAAATATGGCATCATGAGAAGTGATTTAAGCTGAATCATAAAGGATGCGAGTGAAAGCTGCTCACAAATAACATGGGTGCTTTTTCCTTTTTCAATGATGAGCTGAAACAAATATTTTTCTTTTGTTAAATATGTCGACATGATTTCTCTGATGAGTGTCGAATCAATCGTCACCTCCCGATAAACGAAACGGGTTAATTGACGGTGCTTGTGCTGATAAGATAAAATATCAAAAACCACATGTAGTAAGCATTCTTTTGCATGACGGGTTTCCATGTGATGGAGATGTGATTCAATCATGTGAATGTAACCTTCATAAAAATCGGATACGAGCTGCTCAAGCAGCCCTCCTTTTCCTTGAAAGTAATAAGAAATGTGGGCAACGTTGACGTTTGCTTCCTTCGCAATCTCACGGACAGAGGTTCCAGAAAATCCTTTTTGGTTAAAAAGTCTGATGGCAGCATCCATAATACGGTCTTTTGTTTGCACGGTTGTTGATGTTTTCATCCGCTCACCCCTCTTCATGTGTACATACTTCAAGATGAAGGCGGAAGTTCCTTTTACAATTGCTCGACAAATCCCACATGCGAGACGCAAGTTATGTATTTTTAAGATAGAAAGTAGGAGATTTTCATGTTTCATGTCGAAAAACAGTCTGGCGATCCTTCAAAAGACTATCAATTGCTTGTCAAACAGGTAGAAGCCATTACAGATGGTGAACCTGATCTGATTGCCAACTTGGCAAATGCAGCTGCGCTGCTCTATCACTCACTTCCTGAAGTCAATTGGGCCGGGTTTTATTTAGCAAAGGGCGGCGAGCTTGTGCTTGGACCGTTTAACGGACTGCCTGCATGTGTGCGCATCCCTTCTGGAAAAGGCGTTTGCGGTACAGCGTTTGCGACAGGTGAAGTGCAGCGTATCGCTGATGTCCATGCATTCCCTGGACATATTGCCTGTGATGCCGCATCGCAATCTGAAATAGTCATTCCGCTCAAGGTCAATGGACAGATCATTGGGGTCCTCGATATTGACAGCCCTGTGAAAGACCGCTTCAGTGAAGTAGATGAGTCCTACCTTATTCAATTTACAGAAATTCTCCAACAGGCGTTATCCGTCTCTACGGATGCGTAATCATGCAGAAAAAGCAGGCACATTGTCTGCTTTTTTATGTTTCTTTATATAATGGAGAACGTCACCTCTGCCTCTAAATAGGTTGACTTCTCCTATCCAGCGTCATATAATAGAGTTTGTGTGAAATATGGCAGCCTTTTTGTTCGGCTTTTTTGTATCATTTTGTTCCTTCTATATTATGAAGGTGCATCTTGTAACTCCCTGCTGCTGGAGCGAGGATGCATGAAAACATAATGACGAAAAAGAGGAAGAACAGACGGTTTTTATTTTTCACAAATAAAAACAATAAGGAGGAGTCACATTATGGCTCGCTATACAGGTCCAAGTTGGAAGATTTCCCGCCGTTTAGGCATTTCATTAAGCGGAACAGGTAAGGAACTTGAAAAACGCCCTTACGCTCCAGGCCCACATGGTCCAGGACAACGCAAAAAACTATCTGAATACGGTTTACAATTACAAGAGAAGCAAAAGCTTCGTCACATGTACGGTGTCAACGAACGTCAATTCCGTACACTATATGACAAAGCTGCTAAACTTCCTGGTAAACAAGGTGAAAACTTCATGATCCTTCTTGAAACTCGCCTTGACAACCTAGTATACCGTCTTGGCCTTGCTCGTACTCGCCGCCAAGCTCGTCAGCTAGTAAACCATGGTCACATCCTTGTTGATGGAAGCCGTGTAGACATCCCATCTTTCTCTGTGAAACCAGGTCAAACGATTGCTCTTCGTGAGAAATCTCAAAACCTTGCAGTAGTGAAAGAATCAGTTGAAGTAAACAACTTCGTTCCTGAATACCTTTCTTTCGATGCTGAAAAGCTTGAAGGAACTTTCACTCGTCTTCCAGAGCGTTCTGAATTAGCGCCTGAAATCAGCGAACAACTAATCGTTGAGTTCTACTCTCGTTAATTTCATTACTTCTCTAAGAGAGAGCAAACAAACCCTAGATCCCTTGATTGTTCAAGGATTTCTAGGGTTTTTTGTATGTTCTCAATTATACATGAAATCATTTGAAGTCATCTTCCATTTTCAATACTTATTTTCCCCGGCTGCCTGCTCCATTCTTACTTCAATCAAACCTGTCTCTATTTTTATATACAAATATAGGAAACATTTCATTGAAGTGCCTTTTATCTATTGGTACAATCATGATAGATGACATATCAGTCGTTTGGTCTTCTATAGTACGCAGATGGAGGAGTTCCATGTATAGTATTACAATCATTCTATTCTTACTTTTAATCTTGGCAATGATTGCCTATTCTCTTCTAAGAAAAAAACAGATTATCGATGAGCCGCCCAATAGATTTGCTGCAAGTCTGTTTATCTTTCTGCTCTTTTTTTCTATCTGCTTTGTGATCGCGGTTCCAAGTCTATTGCTATACATCACTGTTCTAGGCGTGAATTTTCTTTTTGGAGAAACCATCACGTATGATTCGTTTTTTTCTTTGATCTCTTTCTCTTTGTTAGTAAGTGTTATCGTCGTTTTTTGGTCACCTGTCCTTCTATTCATAGGAAAAGGACTGGCTTATCTCCTTAAGCTTCCTGTATGGCTCACTTATACTTTGGAATGGGTGAGTTCTTGGATCGTTTTACATCTCTCTATCAAGTATGTCCTTTACTTAAATTTAATGAATGTATCGATAGGGGATTCCGGCGTATTGATTTTATCATTCTTTGTCAGTTTTTTAATTATTGAGATTGATCTCGTTTACTCACGTAAGAAACAACGAAAACAATCGCTGGACACATATCATTAGCATGAAAAAAGCTCCTAGATCTCTTTCTAGGAGCTTTCAAACTTTTATTCTTGACTTGTCCATTTTGCGATGAGCTGCTCTGTTGTCATGACAGTCGCAAATTCATCATGCAGGGTTGCAAGTGAGAGCCGGTGGATCGTTTCTGGGTCAAAATATGTACCATTTTGATCTGTTAGTCCAAAGGCGGCTGTTGCATCTGAGATCAGATACGTATCAAAGCCAAGATTTCCGCTCATTCTTGTGGTTGTTGATACGCAGTGAGGGGTTGTTAATCCTGCGATCACGACCGTGTCAACCTGGTTTGATCTTAGATGTTCCTCTAAGTTAGTACCAATAAAGCTGCTGTTGACTTTCTTTTGTATCACCATTTCTTCCTCTAGCGGTTTAGCCAAATCTTTGAAAAGGTGCCCTTCATTTGCTGGATGAAATACAGAGTCCGGATTGTTGGATGTATGCTGAATATGAATCACTTTCCAGCCTTTCTCTCGCCAAAACGTTAATAGCCGGCTAATATTCACCTCTGCCTCTAGGTTATTGCGTTCTCCCCATTTTTCATGCTCGAACGCTTTTTGTACATCTACAATGATGAAAGCCTTTTGATTCGTTTTCACAAACGCCCACCTCCGAATATTCACATTCACTACATGTAGTGTAAGGAATGGCGATCGTTTTGTACATGTTTTTATTCAGCTATGTACGATGGTCTGTTTCTGTATCATCATTTTGCCACCCTTTTCAATATCTCTAGCTGCCATATGCCAGCTGACATCAAAAAAGACAGCATATGCCGCTGTCTTTTTTCGTTTTTTAATTCGTATTTTGTCCTCCGCCGTTCAGTCCTTCTTTAATATACCCTTTCACTTGGCTTGAGGTTAATAGACCGATATGACCAACGCCATGGATCAGGATGTTTCTTGCGCCAATTAAACGAGAGAGGCTGTTGACGACAATAAGATCTGCTGAGCTGTAGACGGATGTGTAAAGAATTTTTTGATTTGGATCTGTGCCTGGTAATGCTCTGCTTGAAACGAGTCCGTTTGCTCCACCAATTGTGACAACGTTCTCAATTTTATCGCCGCCATCTAGATTCTTGATATAGTATAGCGTGTTCGCTCCGCCCATACTATGAGCCACAATATCTACTTTTTTGGCACCCGTTTTGTCTAACACATCTTTGACGAATCTCGATAGACGCGGACCATTGTTGCGGTTATTTCCTGTTTTGTCTATGAAATCAATAGCATATAATTGGTTTCGATCCCAGCCTTGTGTGGCCAAATAACTTTTAATAGAAAAAAAGTTATAAGAGGCACCGCCAATGCCGTGCACCATCACAACCGGATTATGCTCAGCCGCCTTCGCCTCTTTCGGCTGGATAAACGCCATTGAACCAATCACCAATGCAAGCGCAATGAGAATTTGCAAACTCCTTTTCTTAACAAAAATCACTTTCATTCCCCCTTATTCATCTTATACGACTCTATTTTATACAAGAAAAATATGTCAGAAAAGTGAACAAGGTAATGTTTATGAGATGATTTTACAAAAATATAAATAATCAAAAAGCACCTTGGACTTTTTTAAATTAAAACAAAAAGACTACGAGACCTTCTTTCTTTCATATATAATATCAATAGACTAAGGAGGTTCTACTAGATGCTATTTACTCAAACACCTGCACCACCCTACTATGCCGCGATTTTTACATCAAAACGAACAAATGTCGAGCAGAAAGAATACGCTGCTGCTCAAAAAATGGAAGAATTAGCGAAAGATCTAGATGGGTTTCTTGGAATGGAAAGTGTACGAGATGAATATGGTGTTGGAATCACTGTCTCTTACTGGGATTCATTAGAAGCCATCAAAGAATGGAAAGCACATACAGCACATCAGCGTGTTCAAAAAAAGGGGAAAAAAGATTGGTATGAATCCTATACAACCCGAATTTGTAAGGTAGAACATGCTTATACAAACAAAGATTCTCTCCTTGAACAAGAAGCAGACGAATGAGCTACTTCTACATAAAAAAGAAAAGCACTTCAATGTATACGAACATTTGAGGTGCTTTTCCATGATGCTTACTGTTTCATACTTTATTTATACGTCACGAGGAAGTATTTCTTTTTCCCTCTTCTTAAAACGGTAAATTGGTTTTCAATTCGGTCGTCAGCGGAAAGAACATAATCTTTATCTGTTTGTCTCTCTCCGTTGATGGAGACAGCACCATTTGTGATATCTTCACGTGCTTGACGCTTTGATGGAGACAGCTTTGATTCCACAAGGATATCGACTAGTGTTAATTCTTCTGTGCTGCTTGTCTCCATTGATGGAACATCCTTAAAGCCTACTTTCACTTCTTCAGCTGTAAGAGATTTGATCTCACCTTTGAATAGTGCATTTGAGATGTTAACAGCCTGTTCTAGTGATTCACGGCCATGTACAAGTGTTGTCACTTCCTCTGCTAGACGGCGCTGCGCTTCACGCTTTTCAGGTGCTGTTTTCACTTTTTCTTCGTACGATGCGATCTCTTCTTTTGATAAGAACGTAAAGTATTTTAAGTATTTCACGACATCACGGTCATCTGTGTTGATCCAGAATTGGTAGAACTCATATGGAGACGTTTTTTCTTTATCTAACCAGATGGCGCCGCCTTCTGTTTTACCAAACTTTGTGCCGTCTGCTTTTGTGACAAGCGGCATCGTCAGACCAAATGCTTTTGCCCCTTCTGCTTCAGACTTACGGATCAGCTCAAGTCCAGATGTGATATTTCCCCACTGGTCACTTCCGCCGATTTGCAGCTTACAATTTTCATTTCTGTAAAGGTTTAAGAAGTCTAAAGACTGCAGGATTACGTAGCTGAATTCTGTGTAAGAAATCCCTGTTTCGATACGTGAGCTCACGATATCTTTTGCCAGCATGAAGTTTACACCGAAGTTCTTTCCAATATCACGAAGGAACGTGATGACATTCATTTGGCTGATCCAGTCGTAGTTATTCACGATGACGGCTGGATTCTCGCCTGCTTCAAAATCAAGAAATTGAGACAGCTGTCCTTTGATTTTTTCTGACCACTGTTCGACGATTTCTGCTGGATTTAGTGAACGTTCCGCTTTTTTGAAGCTAGGGTCGCCGATTAGTCCAGTTGCGCCGCCAACAAGAGCAATCGGATGATGACCTGCTTCTTGGAATCTGCGTAATGTTAAAATTGGCAATAGATGACCAATGTGTAAGCTGTCAGCTGTCGGATCAAAGCCGGAGTATAGTTTGATTTTTTCTTCTGCTAATAATTTTGTTAAACCTTCTTCATCTGTTTGCTGCTGGATTAATCCTCTGAACGATAGCTCTTCCATCAATTGACTCATTTCCAAATCTCCTTTTTTTACAATTCAACAAAAAAACGCCCCTTCGAATGAACGAAGGGACGATATATATCGCGGTACCACCCTGCTTAAAAGACAAAAAATCTCGTCTTTTCACTTACACTGATAACGGACAGATCCGTTCTTTCACTAATCAGGGCATGCTCCTTTTCGTAAAAGCGGTTCGTGAGGGTAATTCGAATATCTCTTTGTACTGACTCGCACCAGCCGTCAGCTCTCTTCAACAGGGAAAGATCATTCTACTGAATCTCAGTCAAAACCTTTTCATATTCAACTAATGTCATTTTTAACACACTTTTGATATCAAGTCAACTGATGAAAAAATTTAATCTTCCATTGTCGAAAGGTCGCCAGCAGGTAAATTCAGCTCCCAC
Source organism: Bacillus sp. FSL L8-0654 (assembly GCF_038629965.1). Lineage (NCBI taxonomy): Bacteria > Bacillati > Bacillota > Bacilli > Caryophanales > Bacillaceae > Bacillus > Bacillus sp. FSL L8-0654. The sequence goes on from NZ_CP152026.1 coordinate 2,660,521, forward strand.
GCCTTTAGCACACGTCTCATAATTTTTCCGCTTCTCGTTTTCGGCAGTTTGTCTTTGAACTCAATTTCTCGCGGTGCCGCATGTGCTGCGAGTCCTTTTTTCACAAATGTACGAATCTCTTCTTTCAGCTCATCTGTCGGTTCATATCCGCTTCTAAGCGCTATAAATGCTTTAATAATTTCACCGCGGACCGGATCTGGCTTTCCAATGACACCAGCCTCCGCAATAGCTGGATGTTCGACCAGTTTACTTTCCACCTCAAATGGACCGACCCGCTCTCCTGACGTCATGATGACATCATCGACACGTCCCTGGAACCAAAAGTATCCGTCTTCGTCCATATAAGCTGAATCTCCTGAAACATACCAATCTCCCGGCATAAAGTAAGATTCATATTTTTCAGGATTGTTCCAGATCGTATGCATCATAGAAGGCCAGCCTTTTTTAATCGCAAGGTTGCCCATCCGGTATGGCGGAAGTTCATTTCCTGCATTATCAACAATCGCTGCTTCTACGCCTGGAATCGGTTTTCCCATCGAACCTGGCTTGATGTCCATGCATGGATAATTACAAATCAGCTGTGCACCCGTTTCTGTCATCCACCAAGTGTCGTGAATTCGCTTGCCAAAAACAGCATCTCCCCAGCGGATGACTTCTGGATTAAGCGGCTCTCCCACACTTAAGACATGGCGGAGCGAGCTGAGGTCATATTTTTGAATGAGATCATCCCCTGCCCCCATGAGCATTCTAAAGGCGGTCGGGGCACTGTACCAAACGGTTACACCGAGTGATTCAATGGTTTCATACCACGTATCAGGATTAAACCGGCCGCCTAAAATCACATTCGTCGCCCCATTTAACCACGGTGAAAAAATACCGTACACTGTGCCTGTAACCCAGCCTGGATCAGCTGTACACCAGTAAACGTCATCCTCTTTCAAGTCAAGCACCCATTTACCAGTCTGGCCTTGCTGGACCATTGCACCATGGACATGAAGCACACCTTTTGGCGTCCCAGTAGATCCTGATGTGTAATGAAGCAGGAAGCCGTCTTTTTCATCCATCCATTCAATCTCAAGCTCCTTTGCTGCCTCCTCAAACGCCTTTTCATAGTGAATTGTCCGCACGCCATCGACGTCTTCGTTTTCACCGCCGACAATGATGACAGATTCAAGCTTCGGAAGCTCTGCAAATGGAATTCGCTCAAGCAAATCTGGTGTTGTCACGATCACCTTTGCCTCACTATTTTCTAAACGGTCTTTGACGGCACCTTCCATAAATGCCTCAAATAATGGGCCAACGATCGCTCCAATTTTAACTGCACCAAGCAAAAGAAAATAGAGCTCAGGTGATCTTGGCATAAAGATAAACACGCGATCCCCTTTTTCTACATGTGCCTTTTCTCTGAATAGATTCCCCGCTTTGTTTGTGTTGATTTTCATATCCCTGAACGTATACTTTTCATCCCGCTGTGAATCTTTGTAGTGAAGCGCCACCTTGTTGTGACGAAACGAGTCCGCATGTCTGTCAATCGCTTCATAGGCTGCATTTATTTTTCCTGTTTCATACCAGGAGAAGTTTTTTCTAGCTTCCTCCCATGAAAAATCTTTGTATGCCTGCTCATAATCATTTAAATGATAATCCCCTTTTACTGATGGTAGCGTTTCCAATTTCATCAAACAGTCCCCCTTTGCATACGTTTACAATGACCATTATAGTATAGATGACTTTTTTTCTCAATTTTTAAAAAACTTCTGATGAAACCGTTTTAATTATTGCAAGTTTTAAGATAGAATAGAGACGACTCACTAGAATTAGGGGCGGTGGATACGTGGAGCATCCTAAAACTTATTATTCAAAAACCATTGAGCGCGAAACAGGTTCCATCCTGGTTGAAGGACCGGTACCTGCATCAGAGCTTGCGAACTATACGTTTCATGAAGGACTAACGGCATTTCGCACGCCTGAGGAACAGAAACAAGCACTTGTTGAAATAGCAGATCTTCCAGAAGGACGTATTATCATTGCAAGAGCGAATGAGCTTGTCGTAGGCTATGTCACGTATTTGTATCCTGATCCACTTGAGCGCTGGTCAGAGGGCAAAATGGACAATTTAATTGAGCTTGGCGCGATTGAGGTCGCTCCTCCATTTAGAGGATGCTCACTTGGCAAGCATTTGCTTGATGTGAGCATGATGGATGAGCAAATGGAGAATTACATAATCATTACAACTGAATATTACTGGCATTGGGATTTAAAGGGGACAAAGAAAAACGTTTGGGAGTACCGCAAAATGATGGAGAAAATGATGAACGCAGGCGGTCTTGTCTGGTTTGCAACAGACGAGCCAGAAATCAGCTCACATCCAGCCAATTGTTTAATGGCCAGAATTGGGAAACATGTGAGTCCTGATTCGATCGAGCGTTTCGATCGTCTTCGCTTCCATCAGCGTTTTATGTATTAACGTTCAATTCGTTTTTTTGGCAAAGGGGATTGGTAAACAATGATGATTGAACAAATTATGGAGCGTGATGTGATCACGCTGCGAAAAACCGATACGATTGAAGAAGCCATTCAAAAAATGAGTGCACACCACATCCGGCATATCCCGATCGTATCTGATCAAGGGTCTGTCATTGGGATGGTGACAGATCGGGATATTAAAAATGCCAGTCCAAGTATTTTTGAAACAGAGAAAAGGAAGCTCTTTATTCAGCGGCCAGTAGAAGAGATCATGGTATTAGAGACGATCACTGCTCACCCGCTTGATTTCGTTGAGGAGATATCAAGTGTCTTTTTTGAGCACGGAATTGGCTGTCTTCCAGTGGTGAGACGCGGCAAGCTTGTAGGCATTATCACAAAAACAGATCTGCTTCGTACGTTTGTAAGACTGACAGGTGCAGATCAGCCTGGGTCGCACTTAGAGGTTGAAGTGGAGCAGATGACAGAAAGCCTCGCAGATATTACAGCCATTTTAAAGGAGCAGCATATTCAAATGCTGAGTGTGCTCGTGTACCCGCATGCCAATGAGGCATCTAAAGTGCTCGTATTCCGCCTTCAAACCATTCATGCAGATCATGTGACGAAGCTGATTCGCGCAAAAGGCTATAAAGTGCTCTGGCCTATGGAGCAGACGATCAAATGAAGGAAGCGACCTTTGTTTTTTCACCATCTTTTCAAACGTACCAATTTAACCAAGATCATCCCTTCAATCAGCTTCGTGTCTACTTAACTTATGATCTACTTCAAAAAATGAAGGCGTTAACAGAGGATGAAATCGTTGCACCGCGTATGGCTACTCTGGAGGAATTAAAGCTCGTCCATACAGCAGATTATATCCAGGCTGTGCAGCGGGCAAGTGAAGGAAAGCTGTCTACGGCAGAGGGTGAACGGTACGGTCTTGGCACTGAAGATACACCGATGTTCGCAGGCATGCATGAGGCGGCATCTCTCCTTGTTGGCGGAACATTAACAGCGGTTGACCAAGTGATGCTCGGTCATTCGCAGCATGCCCTCAATCTCGGCGGCGGGCTTCACCACGGATTCAAAGGGCGTGCATCTGGCTTTTGTATTTATAATGACAGCTCTGTGGCGATTCAATATATTCAAAAGACATATGGCGCTAGAATTTTATATATTGATACGGATGCTCATCACGGCGATGGTGTCCAGTTCAGCTTCTATGACGACCCAGAGGTATGTACGGTGTCCATTCATGAAACGGGACGCTACTTATTCCCTGGAACCGGACAAGTACAGGAAAGAGGCCACGATAAAGGCTATGGCTATGCTTATAATATTCCACTAGATGCATTTACGGAAGATGAATCGTTTCTCGAAGCATACCGAACAGCAGTGACTGAGATTGCTGCTTTTTTTAAACCAGATGTGATTTTGACGCAAAACGGGGCAGATGCACATTACTATGACCCGTTAACTCATTTATCTGCCACCATGAAAATATATGAAGAAATTCCTAGACTTGCTCATGAGCTTGCACATCAATATTGTGACGGCAAGTGGATCGCTGTTGGCGGAGGGGGATATGATATTTGGCGCGTCGTTCCAAGAGCGTGGAGCCGCATTTGGCTTGAGATGAAAGGCATTACACCGCCAGATGAGCTCCCTCAGGACTGGATTCAGGCATGGAATAAGCAATCGCCTGTTACCCTTCCACCTACATGGAAAGATCCTGACGATTTATATCCACCGATCCCAAGAAAAGCAGAAATCACAGAAAAGAATGCTCAAACAGTAGAAAAAGCACTCATGCCTGTTAGAAGAGAAAAGAAAAAGGCATAAGAAAAGCAGGCTTTCCCTCATGAGGTAAGCCTGCTTTTTTTGTTTTATTTTGTTGATTGTCTTTCTTCAATTCTGTGCGGAAGCTCAACAATTTGATCGTCCACTTGTTCTTTGTTCATCAGCTTTGTGAGCAATCTCATCGCAACAGCACCAATATCATATGTCGGCTGTACAACTGTTGTCAGCTGAGGACGCACCATGAGAGAAAGTCTTGTGTTATCAAAGCCAATCACTTCTAAGTCTTCAGGAATAGATACCCCTCTGTCTTGTGCTCCATGAATGACACCTAGAGCCATTTCATCTGTAGCTGCGATAACAGCTGTCGGCTTGTCAGACTGCTCAAGCAGATGAGCAAGTGCTTCAATTCCAGAATCATACGAGTAATCGCCTTCAGCAACGAGCGTATCGTCAAACGCTATGCCCGCTTCTTCAAGTGCTCGCTTATAACCTGCAAGCTTTCTCACGGAATTAATTGGTTCTGACATTGGACCAGAAACAAATGCAATTCGTTTATGCCCTTTTTCAACTAACAGCTGAACTGAGTCATAAATGGCCTGCTCATAGTTGATGTTGACGGATGGTGTTTGAGCCTGCTCTTCAACAGATGCTGCAAGAACAATCGGTACAGGAGAGCGCTTAAATTCTTCCACATGCACATCTGTGATATTTCCGCCCATAAAGACAATTCCGTCTACTTGTTTGCCGAGCATCGTATTTAACAAATGAAGCTCTTTATCTGTATTTTGGTCTGAGTTGCTCAAAATAATGTTGTATTTATACATCGTAGCGATGTCTTCAATACCGCGTGCTAATTCCGAATAGAAGATACTAGAAATATCAGGGATGATGACCCCGACTGTCGTTGTTTTTTTACTTGCTAGGCCTCGAGCCACTGCATTCGGACGATAGCCAAGGCGGTCAATCGCTTCAAGCACCTTTTTTCTTGTTGTTGGTTTTACGTTTGGATTACCATTAACTACGCGTGATACCGTTGCCATACTTACATTTGCTTCTCTTGCTACATCATATATTGTAACATTATTCACATAAATCACTCCTTCAAATACACTTCATATCTATAGCATTCACCAATTGGATAGAGACATGTCAGATACGAGGAAAATAATATCCTATTTGTCATTAAAACGATGAAAAGAGACACATAATTTTTCAATCTACATCAAAATGACATTCTTTTATGAAATTATACACGTTTTTTTGTCATATGAAAACGTTCCCTTTCTTTTTATAACTAAATTAAACAAACTTTAATCAGCTTGTTACCTGTAAATTGAATCATATTTCATAAAAAAACATTGAGAACGCCAGCTATGACAATGATCTTAGCAGATTCTATCGAATTTTAAAAATGAAAACATTGTGAACAAGCACTTTTTAGGGTTGCAATGTGCTTTCTTCCTTTCATTCCCAAACTTCATGGTATTTCTCCATCAAAAAACCGCCGGGCAGTTATCCGGCGGCTATTTCTATCTATGATTACGCGTGAATATTCACAAGTGGTCTTAACGCATCTAACCATTTTTCGAATTGTGGAATGTCCATTTGCTGCGCTGAGTCAGACAGTGCAACAGATGGATCTGGATGTACTTCTGCCATGACACCGTCTGCTCCAATCGCAAGAGCTGCTTTTGCTGTTGGAAGGAGAAGATCTCTACGTCCAGTTGAGTGCGTCACATCAACGAAGACTGGTAAATGTGTCTCTTGTTTTAAGATTGGCACTGCCGAGATATCTAGTGTATTTCTTGTCGCTGTTTCGTATGTGCGGATACCGCGCTCGCAAAGGATGATTTGATCATTTCCTTGGGCGATGATGTATTCAGCTGCATTGATGAATTCTGAAATGGTCGCTGCAAGACCGCGTTTTAAAAGAACTGGTTTCTTCACGGAACCGGCTTCTTTTAATAGCTCGAAGTTTTGCATGTTACGTGCCCCAATTTGGATGACATCGATATGCTCAATCGCTTCTTCAATATGAGCAGGATTGACAATTTCACTAATGACAGCAAGACCGTATTCATCCGCTACACGCTTTAGAATCTTTAGACCGTCTACACCAAGTCCTTGGAAATCGTATGGACTTGTGCGAGGTTTAAATGCGCCACCTCGAAGTAGTTTTAATCCCTGCTGTTTCGCTGCTGCCGCTACTTCTGCGACTTGCTCGTAGCTTTCAACGGCACATGGTCCTACGATGAAACGCTGCTTTCCATCACCGATCGCTTCCCCATTGATATTCACGATTGTGTTTTCTGGCTTTTTCTTACGAGAAACAAGAAGTGCTTTGCTGTGGTCATCTTCTTGAAGCTCTAGACCTGCTTTGAAAATCTCTTTGAAAATATGCTGAATCGTTGAGTTTTCAAATGGCCCATCATTTTCTTCAAGAATTTGGTTCAGCATTGTGCGCTCTCTGACAGGATCATAACGGTTGACACCTTGCGCTTCTTTTGCTTTTCCAATTTCTTTGACAATGTTTCCTCTTTCATTGATCAGTTTTAGAATTTGAAGATTTAGTTCATCTGCTTGCTGCCTCAATTTTTCTAGTTCATTGTTGCTCATTTTTGTCATCCTTTCCTCTGCCTGCTCTCGCTTTTTATTTTTTCATTCTTGCATGATAGGGTTTATTATAAACAAAGATTTCGGAATTGTCACGAAAATTTTCTTTATTACCCAAACGCTTTTAAGCGATAAAGTATTGTATGTAAGATTATAGCATACTTTTCGTTCAAGTAAACCTTTTTTATAAAAAAAACGTCAGCCGCTGCTGACGTTTCTTTCTTTTACAGATTATGTTCAAGCGCTTCTTTTGTAATACTTGAGTGAGAAGCATGCCATTTTACTTTTCCACCGCTAAAGACGAGTGCCTGCGGACTTTCGTGCTTTACACCTGATTTTTCAGCCACGTAGGATGAAAGCTCTCTCGTGTTTTGAATTTGCAAGAAATACGTTGGCACGTCTTCATGTTCAGACGCAAATGCTTCAAACTCTTGAAAAGCCGCTTGGCTGATTGGACATGTCAAACTGTGCTTAAAAAAGACAAAGGTCCCATCTTGATTCGTTAGTTGATCAAACTGTTCTTCTGTTTCAATGAGTTGTTTTGACATGATGTTCTCCTTCTTCACTTCGAGCAGTGAGAGTTAGCCTTTAGTAGATTGTTCTACTTTTTCTTTGACATCTTTGATGCCGTCTTCAATTTCTGATTTTGCTTCTTGTGCTCTTACTTTTGCTTCATCTGCTACATCAGATGCTTCGCTTGCCAAATCCGCTGCCGCATCTTCTGCTTCATTTTTCACATGATTAGCTTTTCCAGCCGCACGCTCTTTTATGTCTTTCACTTTGTCTAAAATCTGGTTTGACTGCTCTGCTACAAGCTGAGACAATTCAGACGTTTTATCTTTTGCAATCGTCACATATTCAGTGCCTTTTTCTTTTGCATCTGTTGTGAGCCGGTCTGTTTTTTCTTTTAACGCATTCGCTTGGGTGTTCAAATCATCGCGAAGCTCTTTCCCTGACTTCGGTGCTAAAAATAATGCTGTTGTTGCACCAACAATTCCACCAATAAGTGTTCCGATCAAAAAGTCTTTGCTATTGATTCCGTCTTTGCTCATGATTATTCCTCCTATGCGAATATGGTTTATTTTTGATGTTTACGCTGTTTCCATTTTTTATAAATTTCAAGTGCTGCGTTACTCCAGCTTACCACATCCGTCACTTTTTCTTGATTTCTTTCAACGGATGAAGAAACCGCACCAGCTGCCTGCTTTATGCTTGTATTAAATTGGTTGATCGAGCCGCCAATTCCCTGCACCGCATCCACAACTGTGTTAAGTTTTGCTGATTTGTCTTGAATATCTTCAGCAAGCTGATTCGTCTTATGTAGCAACTGTGCTGTCTCTGTGGTGATGCCTTGCATCTGACCTTCAAGACCTTCTAAAGTTGATGCAACATTCTTTAATGTCAGCTGTAAGGATTTTAATGTTTTGGACAAATAGATGACAAGAATGAGGAAAGCAATTGCGATCAGTGCAACGCTTAGATATAGAATAATAATCATCTGATACCTCCTTTGCTGCGGGCATATTCAATTCATTACCCTCTCGTTGTATCATTCAAACATCGCCTAGAATGACCGATTGAATAATAATTCTACACTTATTCGCTAATTCCTGTCCACAGCGAACGAAAAAAAGCGCCGCATGTTGACACATTTAGCCCTTTTGTCACATTTTATTCAAAATAAAAAAAGTGCCGTGTGAAACGGCACTTTTTTAAAGCATTTATACAGCGACTTTTTCATAAGCACGCAAATACTTCTGAATGTCTCCTGCTCCCATAAAGATCAGAATCGCATCTTCGTGCGTTTTCAGCACAGATGTATCTTCTTCCTCAATTAATTGGGCCTGCGGGATTTTTTCTCGTAAATCTTCAATGCTCAGCTTCCCAATGTTTTCGCGGGCTGAACCGAAAATATCACAAAGGTAGACATAGTCGGCTTTCTTTAGACTGTCAGCAAATTCACTTAAGAATTGCTGTGTACGTGTGAACGTATGCGGCTGGAAGACAGCCACAATATCACGGTCCGGATATTTTTGGCGAGCTGCTTCAATCGTGACTTCAATTTCAGTTGGATGATGTGCATAATCGTCAATTAAGACCTGCTCACCGACCACTTTTTCATTAAAGCGTCGTTTCACACCGCCAAATGTCGTTAATGCGCCTTTGATAAGCTCTACATCAATGGACTCATAGTGACATAATGCAATGACAGCTAACGAGTTGAGGACATTATGATTTCCGTAGGCAGGAATGTAGAAGGTATCATAAAACGTATTGCGTACAAATACATCAAATGTGGTACCTTCCGTATTTTTCACAACATTGCGTGCTTGGAAATCATTTTCTTCGTTGAAACCGTAGTACACAACAGGTACCTTCGCTTGAATCTTTGGCAGATGCTCATCATCACCGCAGGCAATAATGGCTTTTTTCACTTGAAGCGCCATGTTTTGAAACGCATCAAACACGTCATCAATATCCGAGAAATAATCAGGATGATCAAAATCAATATTGGTCATGATCGCATAATCTGGATGATAGCTGAGGAAGTGTCTGCGGTATTCGCATGCTTCAAAAACAAAATACTCGCTGTTTTCTTTCCCCATTCCAGATCCATCACCGATTAAGTACGAAGTAGGTTTGGCTGCCTGCATGACGTGAGCAAGCAGTCCTGTTGTCGATGTTTTGCCATGAGCACCAGTAATCGCAACGTTTGTGAATGAATCCATGTATTCTCCAAGGAATTTATGGTAACGAATGACAGGAATCCCTTCAGAAAGGGCGCGTTCAATCTCAGGGTGTGTATCAGGGAATGCATTTCCTGCGATGACCGTCATCCCTGGCTGAATATTATCTGGGTCAAATGGTAGAATTTTAATATTTCGTTCTTCTAATGCTTTTTGTGTAAAGATATGTTTTTCGATATCCGATCCTTGGACAGTATACCCAGTATCATGAAGAATTTGGGCCAGTGGACTCATACCTGTCCCTTTTATTCCAACAAAATGATAAACAGTCATAATTGTACCTCCAACAAACGTCTATCTGACTTACAGTATATGACGCTCATTTCAATTTGCAACTTGTGATTTTGCCTCTAGCTGATCACAGATCGCAGCTCCAAATAAAGATTTTTTCCGATCTTCCTATTCTAATCAATATTAACTATGATTAGTATCCGACAACTTTCCCATTTCTAACACCTGTTTCCGCTTATTTTACATAAAAAAGCGCTCTGACAGACATGCGAAAAGCGTCCAATTACAAAATTGCACCTATGTGCTATCATACCATGTTTATGAAAAAAATGAAGTGGTTTGTTTAGATCAACTGTTCTAAGTCACTCAGTGTCATGAGCACTTCTCTTGGCTTACTGCCTTTCGCACCAGAGATCATCCCCTCGCGCTCCATCATGTCAATCAACCTGGCTGCACGGTTGTAGCCAATTCTAAATCTTCGCTGCAAACTTGATGTACTAGCGCTATTCTGCTCGATGGCAAAACGGCAGGCATCCATAAACAATTCATCTTCGTCTGTAATCGCAGAGCCCTGCAGCATGAGTTCCTCCTGTTCAAAAAGGAACACTGGCTTGCGCTGCTTTCTCACATGTGCCACCACTTGATCAATCTCACGGTCTGATACAAAGTTCCCTTGCAGCCTTGTCGGTTTGCCGGAGCCATTTTCTAAGAAGAGCATGTCTCCTTTTCCGAGAAGCTTTTCTGCACCTGCCATGTCAATGATCGTTCTTGAATCCACCTGACTTGAAACAGAAAACGCAATTCTTGTTGGAATATTAGCTTTAATGAGACCTGTAATGACATCAACAGAAGGTCTTTGTGTCGCAATCAATAAGTGAATGCCGCATGCTCTTGCTTTCTGTGCAATTCGGCAGATGCTTTCTTCGACTTCATTTGGTGCGACCATCATTAAATCAGCCAGCTCATCGATCACCACGACGAGATAAGGCAGTTTTTCTCCCATTTGTTTTTCTTTCACAAGCTCATTGAATCGTTTAATTTCTCTCACGCCAGAGTGTGCAAATAGTTCATAGCGTCTTTCCATTTCATCCACTACCCATTTCAGAGCAGCAGTTGCTGTCTTGGCATCGGTGATGACTGGACTCACAAGATGCGGAATGTGGTTATACGGCGCTAATTCAACCATTTTAGGATCAATTAAGAGCATTTTCACTTCATCTGGTGATGCTTTAAACATGAGGCTCACTAAAATCGTATTAATGCAGACGCTTTTTCCTGAACCAGTGGCTCCGGCAATTAAGCCATGCGGCATTTTTTGCAGATCAACCACGACAGGCTGGCCTGAAATATCTAATCCGAGTGCCGCTGTTAAAGGAGATGGATTGTCTCTAAACGCACTGCTTCTGATCATTTCTCTTAAGAACACCATTTTACTATGCAGATTTGGCACTTCGATCCCGATCGTGTTTTTCCCTGGAATCGGGGCTTCAATTCGAATATCCTTTGCGGACAAACTAAGTTTAATATCATCTGACAGGTTCGTGATTTTGTTCACTTTGACACCTGGTTCTGGATGTACTTCAAACCTTGTCACAGAAGGTCCCTGTGTGACGTGAACAACACTAGCTCTTACGTTGAAATTTTTAAGTGTCGCATTGAGCAGCTCAGCCCGCTCTTTCACCCATGTGCCGTCCTCTTCTTTTTGAGCTGGCGGTACGTCTAAAAGGGCGAGACTTGGAAAAACATACCCTTGTGTATCGGCTGCTTTCTTTTGTCCTTGCACGCGCTGATCGCTTTTTAACATCATGACATTAAACGGAACCGTAGAGGTTTGCCCGCTTGTGCGTTGTGGCTGCGGGGATGTCTGTTTTGGTTCTTCTTTCTTGACTTCATGCGTTTGTTCTTGCTGCTCTGTCTGCTCTATAACCGTTTCTGCCGCTTCAGATGCAGTTTGTTCCTCTGTTACTTGTTCTACTGGCATCACTTGATCTTCTTCAATTTCAGCTTCTTGGACCAGCTGATCTTCCTGCAGGTCATGTTTGACTGGCTCAGCTTCTTCAAATGCTGCCGCAGGCGCTTCTTCTTGTTTGTCTTCTATTGGATCAGCCGCTAGTTCTTCCACCGGTTCTGCTGAAATGTTTTCTGTTAACGCCGCTTCTTCTGATGGCATGTCTACTTCCATTTCAATCGCTGGCTGCGAAGGTTCCGGTGTTTCGAAGGTCAACATGTCTATTTCCTCAGTATGATCTTCAAACTGATGGACAGGCTCGTCCTTTATTTCTTCTTCATCACCGGAGACAGTCTGTTCCGGCTCAGACTCAACGGGCTGCTTCTGATAGACTTCTGCTTGCTGCTTATGTACATCAGCTTCATGATGATCTTCTGGCTCGTTTTCTTCTTGCTGGACGAACGGCTCGTCAGTTAAACGTTCCATCGTCGTTTGAACATGATCTTGATAAGCGAGTTCTTCTTGCAATGTATGCGGGGTTACTGCTGGCTCTTTGTCCGTTCTCTCTTCTGCTGACGCTGAAGCCATTTCCTCGATACGTTTTTCTTTCTGTATAGACGGGATGTTCATTTGCTGTCTGACATTCCGTTCACGCTCTGCCTCTTCTGATAACAGTGTGACACGCTGCGCCGTTTCTTCTGCTGATTTCCTTTGAACTGAAGCTGTTCCTTCTTTTGCATCTGCCCGTTTTGGACGCATATCCTGATGATAGCCATAGATCGGTGATGGAATTTGCTCTGGCTTGAATGGCTTTTTATTTATATCAGGCTGAAGCGTTTGTTTAGGCTGATAGGTTTTCTGCTTTGCCTTTGGCTGGCTTGGTTTCACGCGTCTTCTCTCCTGCTTCACTCCATCACGCTGGGGTTCATCTGGAACGAGCGGAAAGCGAAAGTTCCCTTTTGGATATTCATAATACACTTTCGTATCTTCGATTTTTTTATATTCTTTATGCGGTTCAAAAGCTGGCTGCTTTGGTGCAGCTAGATCTTCTTCAGGTCTTGCAGCTTTTTCTTCTTTCTTTTCTTCTCCTAAAAATACACTGAAAAATTTATCTAACCAACTCATCATTTATCACTCACTTTAACTCCCCTTACGTTTTCTTGGGCGATTTTTAGTATACCATTGCTTTTTCATGCAGAAAAGCGAGAAAAGTGCCGCTTTATGCTGTTCATGCTGTTGTAGATGAAAAAAAGTCACTAAGTACGTACTTAGTGACTTTTGGTATAACACATTCTTCGCTCCTATGTGCCCGTTTATGGGAGGTTACGCTTTAAAGGGTTCGCCAGCTTGATGGCTTCCATCTAAAACAAGAATCCCTTTTTCAGCAGGTGCGTCTGGAAGATCTAACTCTTTTGCAGAACAAATCATACCGCTTGATGGAACGCCTCTTAGCTCAGCATCTTTGATGACCATACCGCTTGGCATCACTGCACCGACCTTCGCCACCACAACATATTGACCTTGGTCAACGTTTGGTGCACCGCACACGATTTGTAAGGTTTCATCGCCCACATCAACTTGGCAAATGTTTAATTTATCTGCATTCGGATGCTTTTCTTTTTCCTTTACATAGCCGACAACAAATTTTGGTGATAGATCCACAGTCAACGTTTCACTGACACCGTTACGGTTTAAAATTTCATTGATATCTTGAACAATGGTTTCAGAAAGCGGAACAGATCCGTTTTCTTCAATTTTCATGTAAGTGGATGCATTGAAGATATTAAAGCCTGTTGTTTCTTTTGTTTCTTGATTGAAGATTCGTACAACATCTCCAAACGTCTCATGACCTACTTCTTCTCTCGTCACATCTTTCAATGAAATAAGGAGTGTGTCGCCTACACCTTCTGCATTATAAAAAACGTTCATTCTTCAAAATTCCCTTCTACTGCTGTTTTGGTCTGCTTTTTGCAAGTATAAAGATCGGTTCAAGCTTACCCTCGTCATATAAAAATGACAATGCGGTAATCGGAACCGTGCCGCTGGCGAAGAAGCTCATCGACATCTGTCCTAAAATATCATAGCCTGAATCATTGCGAACATCAGCAATGATGAATACATCTTGATGGGGAACAGAAATTGCCATCTGCCCTTCTATTTTTTGCGCGTATTCTTGTAATAACGATTCATTTAAAAGTCTGCTGGCGTCATACCCGTCATTTGCACGGAAGAAATAAAACCGGTTGCCTGCCACTTCATCCATTTTCACTACTGTTTCTAGAGAACGGACGTTGAAGCTTGCAGTTTCTCTGATTCGCTCTTTTGTCCAGTTTTCCTTTTGGAGCATCTTTTCATCAATTAATCGGTAGGTGCTTCCAAGGTCAAGCGCATAGTAGATTCTCGTTTCTGCTGTATGCTCATCAAACACAAGCGGAATCCCATCACTTGATGCCTCAGGAAAGGAAGTGGAACGAATGACCGGATAGATCTGCTTTTCTTTTCCTGAGATGTGCTGCGCTTCGCCTTTCATGGCACTCAGCGCTTCTTTCACATAATAGACGATCTCATCGATGGTTTCATCAGGCTTTACTTCCCACTTTGCAATAATTGGCGGGAGCTCTAGTGTGATGCCTTTGCCTGTTTGTTTATCTTCAATACGAAGCGTATCTTTTTCCCGGTCAAACTCGTGTGACCAGCTGTCGTTCGTCAGACGGCTTTTGAGTTCATTCGCAAGCTGTCTTGATGTCATTTTTGCCATCGTTTTAGACTCTCCTTTCGTTATTTAGAAAGAGAATCTGTTAAAAATGCTTCAATCTCTTCCTTTGTCTTACGATCTTTGCTGACAAAGCGGTTAATCTCTTGTCCGTTTTTAAAGACTAAAAAGCTTGGAATACCGTAAATTTCCCACTCTGCACAAGTGTCAATGAACTTGTCTCTATCGACATAGAAGTACTCAAATTCTGGGTAGTTTGCTTCAAGCTCTGGCAAGAATGGCTCAATAAATGTGCAGTCCGGGCACCAGTCAGCTGAAAATAGCAATACCGTTAAGTCTTCTTGAATCACTTTTTGTAATTCTTCGTTTGATTCAATTTTTTTCATGTTTCATTCCTCCAGTTTGTATGGTTAAATCTCCGAATTGTATATAGCCTTTCTTTCTCATCCATTCTGATACTACCAAACTAATCACTGCCGGGCCAACGATATGCAAGAGAGCGATCGCCAGAAATACAGATGGATGAAATCCCATGACGGTCAGGGTCATGAGCTGTCCAACAAGGCCGCTCGTTCCCATTCCCGCTCCTGCCGCATTATTGACCATCCCAAAGCCAATAATACCAATTGGCGCGAGAATCAGACCAGCAATCGTCGGCGGAATCAGGATGAGGGGGTTTTTCACAATGTTCGAAAGCTGCAACTTTGACGTTCCAATGCCGACAGCCGCAAGACCGCCAAAGCGATTTTCTCTAAAGCCTGCAGCAGCAAAGCCGACCATTTGAGCACAGCAGCCAATCGTTGCAGCACCAGCAGCTGTCCCGCTTAAGTCAAGCATGAGCGCAAGTGCAGCACTTGAGATCGGAGAACTGAGAGCAAGTCCAACAATGGTCGCTACCAGCATGCCCATGAGCAGCGGGCTTTGATCTGTCCCCCACATGATGAGCCTGCCGAGCCCTGTCATCATGGCTTCAATTCCAGGTCCGATTAGGGCAGCGGTGAAAAAGCCAGTGATAATGGTGACAAGCGGCGTTAAAATAATATCAATTTTTGTCTCACCACTGACCAGCTTGCCTAGTTCCACACCAATTAATGCTGCGGCAAAGCTTCCAGCAGGCCCCCCAAGCTCTGCTCCTGCAGCGCCTGAGACAACACTTGCAAAAATGATCAAAGGAGATGCATGTAAACGGTACGCAACCGCTACGCCGATCGCCGGTCCCATGAGCCCCATGGAAAGGGTTCCCATTTTAATGATGAGTGGAAGTGATAACAGACCGCCTGCTGTTTTTAAAATCAGTCCTACCACTAATGTAGCAAATAGACCTAAAGCCATATAAGAAAGTGCATCAATGAAATACACCTTTGGCGAAAGGGAGATCCCCTTTCTTTTTAAATAAGTCATCAACGTCGTCTTCCTGCTTTCTCATAGGAAAGACGAAGAGGCCTGTCCTTCCCATTATATGTAGTATTCTTGCGATGAAAAATAGTCTCTACCATGAATATCATAATCATATTTTTTTTGCTTTATCAAGCACTTCTTGTGTAACATGAAGTGAAACAGGACAAACCTTTACTAAGTTTGTACAAAAGGAGGAGATCGTTATGCAATTAACTGTCTATTTAGCTGGAGAAATTCATAGTCAGTGGCGTGATGAAATCAAGGAGAAAAGCCAATCTTTGAAGCTGCCGGTGACATTTGTCGGTCCAATGGAAAATCATGACCGCTCAGATAACATCGGTGAGGATATTTTAGGTGAGCAGCCGAATGCCATTTTCAAAGATGATGCTGCTTCTGATTTGAACAATTTCCGCACTGAAATTTTATTAAACAAAGCAGATGTCGTCATTGCGCGCTTTGGTGAGAAATATAAGCAGTGGAACACAGCCATGGATGCATCTGCTGCGATTGCAAAAGGTAAACCTCTTATTTTAATCCGTCCAAAAGAGCTGCACCATCCGTTAAAGGAACTATCAAACAAAGCGAATATCACTGTGGAAACCGTAAACCAAGCGATCAAGGCGTTATCTTATGTGTTTGAACAGCAATAAGAAAAAAGGCTGCTCTCATTGAAGAAGCAGCCTTTTTCTATTCTATTTATACTTGTTGGTAAATAGAATCAACTGTACTTTGATCACAATTTTTGACAAGGCGGACAATTAACTCTTTTGCCGCTGCGTAATCGTCCACATGCAAAACAGAATGACTTGTATGAATGTAGCGTGCACAAACTCCAATCACAGCAGAAGGCACACCTTGGTTTGAAATATGAACACGTCCAGCGTCCGTACCACCCGGTGATACGAAATATTGATATGGAATGTTGTTTGTCTCAGCAGTATCAAGCACAAAGTCTCTCATTCCGCGGTGCGTAATCATTGTCCGATCAAAAATACGCAGAAGTGCACCTTTTCCAAGCTGGCCGAACTGTGTTTTGTCACCTGTCACATCGTTTGCAGGACTCGCATCTAAAGCGAAGAAAAGATCTGGCTGAATCATATTCGCAGCTACCTCAGCTCCTCTAAGCCCAACTTCCTCTTGAACAGTTGCTCCTGAGTACAGCTGACATGAAAGTGATTCGTCTTTTAATTCTTTTAATAATTCAATTGCAAGGCCACAGCCATAGCGGTTATCCCAAGCCTTCGCTAAAATCTTTTTTGGATTCGCCATTGGGGTAAAAACCGTTGCAGGAACGATTTGCTGTCCTGGACGAACGCCAAGCTCTTTTGCCTCTTCTTCACTGTCTGCACCAATATCAATAAGCATATCTGACGGCTTCACAGGTTTGCTTTTTTGTTCTGGCGTAAGAAGGTGAGGAGGTGTACTAGAGACGACACCAGGAATTGGCCCGTGATCGGTATGGACGTCCACACGCTGCGCCAGCATGACTTGACTCCACCAGCCGCCAAGTGTTTGAAAACGAATCATCCCGTTTTTCGTAATCGATGAGACCATGAATCCGACTTCATCCATATGACCCGCTACCATAATTTTCGGTGCGTTTTCCGGTCCCTTGCGTACGCCAAACACTCCGCCAAGACGGTCTTGAATGAGTTCATCAGAATATTTCTCAAGTTCCTTTTTCATAAAAGCACGCACATGGTGCTCATTTCCTGGAGTTCCCTGTAATTCTGTTAAATTTCGGAAAAGCGACAATGTTTCTTCGTTCATTCTACAGTTTACCTCGTTTCTATGTAATGACCATATATATTCCTATAAAAATAACACTCACTTTATACTATAAGAATTCTTTCGGTTTTCCAAGTATCTCTCCAGAAATTTTGAATATGCTTTCAAGTACTCGGATTCCTTAACATCGTTGGACAAGTTTTGTATAATGGAAAAAACAGCAATACGGAGGTGCAGCACGTTGAAGTTAAAACATGTTCTGATTGGTGCGAGTATTGGCGTAGCCGCTGCAATTGTTGCAAAGAAAGTATTTTTCCCTACGTATATCTCATCTGAAAAAGCATTAAAAATTGTGAAATCTGCTTTTAAACAGCGCGGCCCGATTGATGGCTCTTGGATTTATACTGTACCAGAACCGTATACCGTAAATGGCGAAACGATTGATGTATACAAATCTGGCATTACCCGCTCTGCATTTGGTGAGCTTGAACAGTATGAAGTGATGATTGATGCCAAAACTGGCATGATCGTGGATGTAATTGATTCTGTTGCTTGATCAAGAAAGCTTCGCAAAGACATGTCCTTGCGAAGCTTTTTTTATATGGCTTTGATTTTTTTGTAGACAGGATGCCACATAGCGTCCTGCACAGCCTGAATGAGATCATCAGGCGTTTCTTCTGCAATTCCTTCATCAATTGCTGCCTGCGCCACACGGACGGCTACTGTCGCTGAAACGGTTCGAAGCTGATCGACACTTGGCAGCATCGCTGCACCCGGCTTCCCAACATTGACCATGCTTGCAATGGCTTCAGCACTCGCAACAAACATACTATCTGTCATGAGGCGTGCTTTTGACACAATTGTGCCTAGACCAAGGCCTGGGAAGACAAGGGCATTATTCGCTTGTCCAATTTCATATGTGACGCCGCCATATTCGACAGGATCAAATGGACTTCCCGTTGTCACAAGGGCACGTCCTTCAGTCCACTCGATCAGATCTTGCGGCTTTGCTTCTGAAAGAGGTGTCGGATTCGACATCGGTAAAATCGCAGGACGCTCCACGTGTGACGCCATTTCTTTTACAATTTCCTCTGTAAATGCTCCTCCGACCGTCGAAGTGCCAATTAAGATTGTTGGTTTCGCCTGCTTGACGACCTCTAATAGATCAATCGAATGCTTTGGACCATTACGGGCATAATTCTTTACTTCGTCAGAGCGCCTTGCATACGGCTTTTGAAATGGCTGAATGTCAGGTGAATCATCTGTGAGCAGCCCCGTTTTATCAATACACCAGAAATGATCATAGGACTCCTCTTCTTTGACTCCATCTCTGACAATGGCATCACGGATTTGCTCGGCTATGCCAATACCTGCCGTACCCGCTCCAAAAATGACAATACGGTGATCTTTCAGCGGAACCTTCGAAGCTTTTGCACATGCCAGAACTGCAGCAAGTGAAACGGCGCCAGTCCCTTGAATGTCATCGTTAAATGTACAAATACGGTCCTTATATTTTTCCAATATCGCACGGGCATTCTTTGTCCCAAAGTCTTCCCAGTGAAGGAGTGCATTTGGGAAAGTAGCGCGGGCAAGCTCGACATATTGATCAATGAACTGATCATAGCGCTCTCCTCGAACGCGGGAGTGCTGGTTTCCAACATAAAGCGGATCATTCAAGAGACTTTCTTGGTTCGTTCCGGCATCAAGCACT
Source organism: Bacillus sp. FSL L8-0654 (assembly GCF_038629965.1). NCBI lineage: Bacteria > Bacillati > Bacillota > Bacilli > Caryophanales > Bacillaceae > Bacillus > Bacillus sp. FSL L8-0654. Next base: position 2,679,870 of record NZ_CP152026.1, read on the forward strand.
ACTGCCAGCACGCGGCTGGGATCAATGCCTGCTGCAGCTGTATAAACAGCAAGTTTTCCAACTGAAATGGCAATCCCGCCAACGCCCCAGTCTCCAATGCCTAAAATGCCTTCTGCATCCGTTGCAACGATTAAGTCGATTGATTCATCGACACCATAAGAGGCAAAAATCTCTTCCATGCCTTCCAGATCATCAATCGATAAATACAGCCCTCTCGGCTTTCGATACTCATGGCTATAACGCTGAATAGCCGTTCCTACAGTCGGCGTGTAGACAATCGGAAGCATTTCCGCCAAGTGCTCATTTAGCAGTTTGTAAAAAAGCACTTCATTTCTGTCATGAAGCGCTGTTAAATACACATTTTTCCCCAGTTCATCAGGCTGTGCCTTAAACTGTTCATATGCACGCTTTGCCTGATCCTCTAAGGTTAAGACCTTAGGCGGAAGGAATCCCTTTAAACCGAGCTCCTCCCGCTCTTCCTTTGTAAATGCAACCCCTTTGTTTAAATAAGGGACTGACATGACTTCCATTCCTCTTAATGGTGTTTCGATCACATCACCATGCACACGATAAAATTGGTTCACCTGCACTCTTCCTTTCACAAGTTCATTTTGTCGTTATTTTGTGTGAAAGGCGAAAAAAACATACAGATGATCTTTTATCTTCCTGTTTCTCTTTTGATTTCGTGTGTGATCTGCCCGTCTTCGTCCCATTTTACAGCACGATAAATGGCATCATGATAAAACAAGTACCACGCATTTTTTTCTTCTGCAAATGCCTGCCACTTTTGCTTGGCTGGAATCGAGGTCATTGGGTAATCATCATATGCCAAAACCCAAAGTGGATTTTTATGAGCATGTGTTGGCATGATATCAGCTAAATGAATCGCTGTTTCGCCCTCACTTGTGAGCGTTAAAATGCTATGACCATTGCTATGGCCGCCTGTATGATGCAGCTCGATTCCTTCTGTCACTTCGATGCTTTCTTCAAATGTGACGACTTGATCTGCCACAGGCTCCCAGTTTTCTTTCCAATATGTATTTCTTGAGCGAATGTTTGGCGCTCTCATTTCATCCCATTCGATTTTCGATGTGATGATTTTTGCCTGCTGAAAAACAGACACGAGCTTATCGCCTTCACGTTTTGTTAATCCGCTGGCATGATCAAAGTGCAGATGTGTCATCAATACGTAATCAATATCTGATGGGCGCAGGCCAAGCGCCGCTAGAGATTCTTCCAATTTGGTTTCCTCTGTCACGCCGTAATTGCGTTTTTGTTTATCTGTCAGCTTCCCTGATCCGATGCCGGAATCCACTAACAGGTGAAGACCCTTCCACCGAATGAGAATTGGATCACATCGTAATTCAATTTGATTGCGGTCATTTACCGGGTATTTTTTTGACCATAATGGCTTTGGCACGACACCAAACATCGCTCCGCCGTCCATGTGCGTATCTCCCCCGTTTAACCAAAACAGTTCCATTTCACCTATTTTCATTGTCTCCATTGCTGTCATCCCTCCTTTTTCTATCGTAGCAAATACAGCCAAAAATCGCATGCACCAATCTTTTCATAAAAAAAGCTGACTGCCATTTTTCTATTGCAGCCAGCTTGATATCACTTGTTATTCTGGGAATTTGACTTCTGATCGATAGATCGGTTGTCCCATAGACGAGAATTTCTCTTCATATTCAGTCATCACGTTTCCTTCTAAGCCGTCCTCATGTAAATCTAGGCTGACATACGTTAAAAGAAGGCCATATGCAGAAAAACTTTTTAAGGAATATTCAAATAACCCGCGGTTATCTGTTTTGAAATGTAACTCACCGCCTGGACGGAGTATATGTTCATATCGCTCTAAAAAGGTTTTAAACGTCAATCTGCGCTTTTCGTGTCTTGCTTTTGGCCACGGATCAGAGAAATTCAAATACACCCGGTCAATCTCATTTTCCGCAAACACATCTGTCAGCGTCTCAGCATTGAAGTTCAAAAGCTTTACATTTTCAACATCTGTCTCTTTGATTTTATCTACTGCCGTCACAATAACACTTTTAAATAATTCAATGCCAATATAGTTGATATCAGGATGAAGCTTGCCCATTCCAGCAATAAAGCTCCCTTTTCCTGTCCCAACTTCAATATGGATTGGATGATCATTTCCAAACAGCTCATGCCATTTCCCTTTATATTGCTCGGGACTTGCTAAAGCAATATGAGCATTCTCAGCTAAGTAATCATCCGCCCATGGTTTATGTCGCATTCTCAATTTGATACACCTCTATTTTCTTTACATTTTATCAAGATACCATGAAACATAAAGACCCGCAAGACAGCATCTTCTATGTCCATATAAAAAGACCAGCCCTTCGCTTGAGCTGGTCTGCCGCATGTATAAATTGGACGCTGAATGCACAGTTTAACCTCATAAATGACACGCAGGAAAGGAGCATTTGTATGGGTTTAAACCGTCAACATCAGCTTCAATTAATCAAAGATATTTTAACCGATCACCAGCTGGATTGCTGCGGGACTGTTGCAGAATATGAACAGGTGGGACGCGTGATTCAATTAATGCTGGCAAAAGAAGATCTGGATGCCGACATTCGTCAGCTGTTAACAGATATTTATGATTACAGCCAAAAGGGCACCTCTGTCAGTTCAATTGATGCACATATTGAGGAGCATCAATCACATCTGTCTGAGTGGGTCGAGAACATTCCACTGTCTTAATGGATGTTTAACCGTTTTAAGAGTGCATTTAGCTCCGCTTGCACTTCTTTTTGCGCCTTTTCATTCCCTTTTCGTTTATGCCAAACGACAAACGATACGGTTTCAGCGAGCACGTACCACGCCATGCGCTTTCGCAAATTGTCCGTCAGCGGGGCGCCGTACATAGAGAGCCAGCTTTCCCAGTTCTCTTCCTCAACATAATGGTATAAAAGCGGTCCAAGATCAATCGCTGGGTCTGCAATCATCGCCCCATCCCAATCGATCAAATAGAGCTGGTTTTCATCTGTCAGCAGCCAATTATTATGATTGAGATCGCAATGACAGACGACCTTGTCCTCAAAATGGACAGCCTCCACATGCTTCTCTAAATACTGGATGGCACGCGAAATGTCTTGTGAATCAATTTGCTCGTTTAATATGGACTGTTTCAGATGCATCAGAATGGATTCTGGGTCTAGAGAGTGCTTCTCTAATCGTTTCAGCATATCGAGCAATTCTTTTGATGTATGAATTTTTCTTAGCTGCTCTGCTACAGGACGATCATTCATGTCCTTTGGCTTCAGCTCTCTGCCGCTCAGCCAGTGCTGTGCAGTAATCACATCTCCATTTTCCATCCGTTTTGTCCAGACAAGCTTCGGCACAATGCCTTCAGCTGACAAAACCGCAAGAAACGGTGACGTATTGCGTTTTAAAAATAGCTTTTGGTCATTGTGTGTTGCGAAGTACGCATCTCCCGTAGCGCCTCCAGCCGGAGAGATGTGCCATTCGCTACCTAATATTTGTCCCAACCAGTTCATATCAATTTTCAACCCATCATTTCTTAAAATATTTTAAATCTTGCTTTTTTAGTCGACAAAATTCAGCCGATTGAGGATCAATTGGCTGTTTCTTTTTTTATTTATATGATCATAAAAACAAAAAGGACAGCTATTGAGAATGAGATGCTAAACAATAGCCGTCCTATAGATTTTATCGTTACCTTCTTATACTCGTCAAGCAAAACTAAAAAATCAGGACAAGAACCTTACGAAAAAGAAGGCTTTTTTCATGGTTCTTTGACTAAGGATATACCGCAAGTTATTTAAGCACGTAATTTTAAGGATCGTTCACTTGCCTTTACAAAGACAGGCGTTGCGCCGATCACTTCTCCATCTGCGTGAAATAAGATTTTTTCATCTGCTTCTAAAAACGCTTCCTCATGCTGAAACAGGGTAACCCCCTTCATCCCAAGGTGCTTTCGGAACACCATCGCGCTTAGAAACAAGAGGACTTTGAATGGATTCAAATCTGTGACAACCAACGTTTGAAAACCTGGCTGCCTCGCACTCACTTCCGGTGCCGCTTCCAGCCCTCCCCCGTAATACGGGTGATTGCAGACGATCACAAACCACACTTGGCGAAAGACTTTCTTCTCATTTTCAATAAATAACGCAAGATCAAACGGCTTAAACGACCATAAAGAATGGAGAAATGACAGAGGGTAGATGATAAAGCCAAGCCCCAGCCGTTTCAGCCACTTTTTCCCTCTAAAATGCACCGTTTTCCTCAGTACATGTGCGTCAAACCCCGCACCGATATGATTGAGAAAGAGAACAGATTGCGGACTTTCGGCATGATCTTGAAAGGAGCCGAGAGAAAATGTTTTGGTGAGCATTCTCTTTTGCTTTCTCACTTCTTTTAGGACATCATGACGATGGATACCGAGACCCTTCGCAGCATCATTCCAATGACCAGCAGGGACAAAACTAAGCTGCACATGATCGATTTCCTTTAAGCCATTCAGTACTTCATGAATGGTGCCGTCACCGCCAATAACAATCAAGCGCTTCAGCCTGTCATCCTGCATGGCACTGATTTGTCTTGCCAAAACTTCTGCATGGCCTTCATGCTGGGTGAGAAATGATCGATAAGAGACCTCCACCTTTTGTAATTCTTTCTCTATGCTCCTCCATGTGCGGAGTCCTTTTCCATGTCCTGCTTCTGGATTAACGATAAAGTACCATTCATTCATATATTAGCTCCACTCAGGTCTCATTTTTCGTGACCTTCCATCATGCCTTTAATCGAGCCATTCCTGTCTTCTTTTGCTGTCTGATTCACCATAAGCAAGCAATGCCTTTGTCGCCTTAAATTGCTGATGCTTTGTCGGCGCCGTATTTTTCCGCTGCTTTTCAAACCACTCTTCTGCCTTCTTCTTATCGATAACCTCCATCCCATATGGAACTTCAGGTAAATCAATATAAGAGGTTCGGCTGATGAGGATTTTTTTCACAGGAAGGTCTACACCACTTTGCTGTAAGATCTTTGACACGACGGTGCCAGATCGCAAAAGGCTTGCACAAGGATTCAAGACGGACTGAACAGCTTTCCCAGTCGCCCGTTTTTCCCAAAAACGTTCCTTCGTTCCGATATAGACGCTGTCTGGCTCAGCCTCTAAGAAAGATAAACAGATCACTTCGAGCGGCGTGATGAGTATCGGACATAATTCCATCTCAGCTTTTTGAATGAGCAGCACCGGCTTGTACATCACAAAATAAGAATCCGGAAGCTGCCTTGCAAGCATCCGCAGCTTTTCATCATACCGAATATGATGGGAAACGGTTGAAATATGGGAAATCGTCGAACTCGCCCATTTTAATTGCACTTCAAAGAGATGATCCTTAAAAAAGTGAATCAGCTTCGTTTCATCGGTAGGAACGTTTCTGAAAACCCCTTGCTCTATATCTGTCGGCTCGTTAAAAAGACTCAGGTCCCGTTCCTTTTTCATATCGGCTTCTTTTTGCTTTCTCTTTAAGGAGAATTTCTTTCTCTTTTCTTCCTCTTGTTCTGGCGCTTGTTGAGGAATTTGGTCAAATGGTTGCTGCGCCTCCTCTTTTGAAGCCTTTTTCAACTCGTCCCATCTTTGTTTTTTCAACCGATTGAATTGATTGATGTAGTGATGCGGGTCTTGTTCATATCGTGATATATAATCTTGAATTTTGATAATTTGCGCCATCTGCTGCTCACTCCAACTTCTAGAATCATTTATGTAATGTAAATTGTTTGATTGCGTGATAACGAGGGGTTTCCTTCGGACGTATTTCAAATAAAGTGATACGCGAAACCTCCATCACATATGGCTCTTTGCGTAAAGGCGCTTGTTCTTCATAAAGGTCATCCGCATTCCATTTGCGTGCAATCGTCATATGCGGATGAAACGGTCTCTTTTCAACAGGGTGTCCTGCTGACAAGACAGCCTCCTTTACCTTTTCTCTTAAGTGCATGAGCGGCTCACTTTCATGAGGCTTTGCAAAAAAGACTCTTGGGCGTTCCTTCGTACCAAACTGCCCTACCTCATTCAGCTCTAGTGGAAATGCAGACGCTTCATTTGAAAGGATGTCAAGCAGCTGGATGATCTTTTTTAAACGCTCTTCTGGAATGGCGCCTAAAAAGATAAGGGTCACATGATAATCATGTGGTGCTGTCCATTTTTGAAAGAACAGTCCGCTCCTTTGATCAATGTCTTGTTTGATTTGATGCGCAAGTTGTTCAGGGATGTGAATCCCTATAAAATAATGACGGCTTTCTGACACAATATCACCTGTCCTTTTTTAACAAACTTTACGAATCCCCATTGATGATAGTATAACTAAAGAAATGCGGAATGAGAAGAAAGGGTGTCATCTGATGAAAGTTGCACAAAATATAGCTGAGCTGATTGGCGATACACCACTTGTCAAATTACAGCGGCTCCAGCCAGAAAATGCGGCGGCTGTTTACTTAAAGCTGGAATCATTTAATCCGAGCGGAAGTGTAAAAGACCGCGCGGCTTACAATATGATCGTCGAGGCAGAAAAACAAGGGAAGCTCACAAAAGGAGCAACCATTATTGAGCCTACGAGCGGGAATACAGGGATTGGTTTAGCCATGAATGCCGCCGCAAGAGGCTACAAAGCCATCCTTGTCATGCCTGATACGATGACAAAGGAAAGAATCAATATTTTGAAGGCATACGGGGCGCAGGTCGTCTTAACCCCAGGAGAAGAAAAAATGCCAGGCTGCATCCGCAAGGCTGAGGAACTGGCTGCTCAAATTCCTCACAGCTTTATTCCCATGCAATTTGACAACAGAGCGAACCCAGATGCACATAGAGGCACAACAGCAGTCGAAATTATGGAAGCTGTGAAACAACTTGGACAGCCACTTGGAGCCTTTGTCGCAACAGCTGGAACTGGCGGTACTATTACAGGAACTGGAGAGGAATTAAAAAAGGCATTCCCTCATTTAACCATCCGTGTGGCAGAGCCTAAGGGTTCCCCTGTCTTATCTGGCGGGAAACCTGGGAAGCATAAACTCGTTGGCACAAGCCCAGGATTTATCCCCCATATTTTAAACGAGCACGTCTATGATGACATCGTTCAGGTAAGTGACGAAGATGCTTATCACATCACACGGCAGCTCGCTCAGCTTGAAGGAATTTTAGTGGGCCCATCCTCTGGGGCGGCTTGCTATGCAGCCATTGAAACAGCCAAGCAATTGCCGGCAGATCAAATTGTGATCTGTATGACAGCAGATACGGGCGAACGATACTTATCAAGTGATGTTTTTCAAGATTAAAAAAGGAACAGGGCGATGAATCCCTGTTCCTTTTTCTTCATTTCACGGTTAAGATGTTTTGACAGATTTTACTTCAGCCTGTTCCCCTCTGATAAGTAAAGCCTGTTCATCAGTAAGCGGACATAAATCAAGCGTCTGCTGATGCTTCTCTGTGATTTGCTGCGCAGCCTCGCCTAAATAGGCATTATGCATATGAGGTACTGGATAGCAGCTTATTTCATTGACACCTTGATATGATGAAAGCTCCGGCGCCTTCTTTTGATCATCCATCAGAGAGATATATTCAATGCTTGGCGCCATGATGATACTCCCCGCAGATTCTCCGATGTACAGCTTGCCGTTGTTGATTTCTTCTTTCAACACGTCATCGAGACGATGCTTTCTTAACTCCTGCAATAAATAAAACGTGTTGCCTCCTGACACGTAGATCACATCATTTTGTTTGATCATCTGCGAGATCTCTTCAGCGGACTGTTCATCTATCTGCACAGTCTCAAGCTGCATCCCTAATCGCTGAAAGGCTTCCTTCGCTGCCTCTACATAGTGCGTGACTTCTTCTACAGCACTTGCCGTTGGAAAGAAAGTCACGTGCTTTCCTTTTAATGATTCCCCCGCAAAGTCAGATAAGAGAGAATAGCTGTCTTTGAATGAAGAGCATAAGAACATTTTTTTCACTATGAATCCCCTCTTCTCTTTTCCATTTCTATTTTGCTAATTCATACATAGCTTGTGCGTAAAGAGCAGCTGCTCTCAGTAAGTCATCAATTTCAATATATTCATCCTTTTGATGGGCGCAGTCTGGTCTGCCAGGAAATAAAGGTCCAAAGGCAACGCCTGCTTCTAAAGATCTCGCATACGTTCCTCCCCCAATGGCAATAAGGGTTGCAGGATCTCCCGTTTGTTCCTCATATACCCGCTGCAAGGTTTTCACAAGCGGATGATCTTTTGAGACGTGATGCGGAGGGCTGTCTTCGAATTTTAGCAGGGCTGCCCCTTTGATGCTTTCAATTCCTTTTTTGACGTCCTTGCCGTCTGCTGTTACTGGATAGCGGACATTTAACCCTAGCTTTGCTTCCTCATTCTGTTTAAAGCGGATTGTCCCAACATTCAACGTCAAATCTCCACTAATCTCATCTTTGCAAGCAATTCCCAGCTTTTGTCCTCTTGTATCTTGATCAAATAAAGCGTTGATTTGGGAAGTAAAGGCAAGTCCCTGCTCATCTAAATCGTGTCCGCATAAGAAATTCGCCATATAAATGCCCGCATTTGTCCCATGCGCCGGCTCCATGGCATGAACGGACACCCCTTTTAATGTAAAATGCAGTCCATCTGCTGCGCTTTTTACCTCGCCAGATAATTGATGATCAGCAAGATAGGCTTCGAAGGCTGTTTTTAATGATTCAGCATCGTGTTCCTGTGCAGCAGTCACAGTAGCAGCTGCCTCATCCGGTACCATATTGAGCCTCATACCCGATGTAAATTGCTTCAGCGTATAGCGCTGATGATTCGCTGTTTGTTGATATGTAAATGACACAACCGCATCAATGATCCCTTTTTCCGCATGAATAATCGGAAAATCGGCATCTGGTGCAAATCCAATTTGCGGCATTGGCTCATGCTTGAAATAATGATCCACACAGCGCCAATCACTTTCTTCATCTGTTCCAATGATCATGCGGATTTTTTTCGACAGCTGCAGACCAGAATCTTTTAAGATCTTCAGCGCATAAAATGCCGCCATGGTTGGGCCTTTGTCATCAATAGCCCCGCGTGCAAAGATTTTATTTTCTCTGATGTCAGCTGAAAATGGCGGGGTTGTCCAGCCGTCACCAGCAGGCACCACGTCCACATGGCAAAGCACACCTACAATGTCATCGCCTTCCCCATATTCAATATGACCCGCATAGCCGTCGACATTCTTGACTGTGAAACCTTCGTTTTCCCCTTTTTTCAGCATATACTGCAGGGCATCATCGACTTTTTCACCAAATGGCTTTCCTTCTTTGCCGCCTTCTTCATCAAGGACACTTTCAATTTGTAAAAAAGATTGTGTGTCCTTGATCAAATCGTCTTTTTTTCGTATTACTTCAGCTTCCCAATTCATTTTTCCATTCCTCCTTGAAAAAAGGTTGCAATCCACCCTTAAAACGAATATTATATTAATTGTTTTGTAATAATGTTCGTAAATGGAGGATTTTATGTTTCAGTTAAAAGAAAATCAAACCAACATAAAGAAAGAAATAATCGCTGGTATGACGACATTCTTTACTATGGTCTATATTGTTGCCGTCAACCCGGGAATTCTTTCAAAAGCAGGTATTCCTTTTGACCAAGTCTTTACTGCAACAATCATCGCTGCTGTTGTCGGTACGCTCTGGATGGCACTATTTGCAAACTATCCGATTGCCATTGCACCAGGCATGGGACTGAATGTCTATTTCACCTTTACCGTTGTCGGCGGTGGCGGCATCAGCTATCAAACAGCGTTTAGTGCGGTATTTGTTGCTGGTATACTCTTTATTATTTTATCGTTAACATCCCTTAGAAAACAACTGATTCAAGCCATTCCAGACAATTTAAAGTACGGCATTACAGCAGGAATTGGGCTTTTCATTGCATTCATCGGCCTCCGTCAGTCTGGGATCATCGCTGCTGATCCAGAAAACCTTGTGAAGCTTGGCAATTTAAGCTCGCCTGTTGTCATTTTAACGCTTGTCGGCTTAATGATTTCGGTTATTTTAATGGTTCTGCAAATAAATGGTGCACTGTTTATCGGTATGTTAGCGACCACATTGATTGCGCTCGCAACTGGCCAGCTTCATTTCCCTAAAACACTGATGGACATCCCTGCACTGCCTGAAGGCATGCTGATTACAAATCCAATCTCTGCCTTTGGTGACGTGTTCTCTCATCATTTGTATGCCGTCGTCTTCTCCTTCTTACTGGTGACGATTTTTGATACAACAGGCACGATGATCGGCGTTGCAGAACAAGCCGGATTAATGAAAAATGGCCAGCTGCCAAAAGTGCGCAGAGCCCTGCTCGCTGACTCGGCTGCAACGACGGTTGGTTCTATGTTTGGTACAAGCCCAACCACTGCTTATATTGAATCATCATCAGGTGTTGCTGCTGGCGGAAGAACTGGGCTGACGTCTCTAACGGTCGCTGCACTGTTTATTGTGGCATTATTTTTTGGCCCGCTCGTTCAAGCGATTTCTTCTTTACCATCCATCACATCACCTGTTTTAATCATTGTTGGCTGTTTGATGATGAACTCAGTGTCACGCATTCGCTGGAACGAACTAGACGAAGCATTCCCTGCTTTTCTTGTCATTCTTTCGATGCCGCTGACTTCTAGTATTTCTACAGGGATTTCACTTGGATTTATTTCATATCCGCTTGTGAAATTGGCGAAAGGGAAATGGAGAGAAGTACATGTGCTTGTTCTCATCTTTGCGGTCTTATTTTTCATTCAGCTCTTTTTCTTAGAAGGATAACAGAAACAAAAAAGGCACATCCTCACATGGAATGTGTCTTTTTGCTTTTCACTGAATTTTTTATTTTGTAAATTTTCTGTGTTTATTTTTTGGACATTTGAAAATGTCAGCTCCAATCGCATCCCTTATCATTATTGGGTTGTAACCGGATTCAAATCATGATATATACCATATTTCATTTCATGAAGACAAGTTTAAAAACACGTAAAGTTGACTTTTTGGTGGAACTAGATGCATAATAACGTGTATAATAGAATAAAACATTAACAAACACGAACATTTACCATTGTTGCATGTCCTTATTTCGCAGTTTTAGTGTAGTAAGTTGTGGTTAGTCAAGTCCATCCGATCTTATTGATAGGGAGTGGTTTTTTGAAACCTTCAACAAACCGTATGATGACTCGAATCAAATCAGTCTATATGTTCATTCAAGAGAAAGGTCTTGTGACGACACAAGAGCTGGTTGATGAATTCGGGATCACACCTAGAACCATTCAAAGAGACTTAAACGTGCTTGCCTATAACGATCTTGTTCATAGTCCAAGCAGAGGCAAATGGGAAACAACGAGAAAAAAAGTAAAAATATCATCTTAAGCGTATAATGAATTGTCCATATAACAAAAAGAACCGGCGATATGCCGGTTCTTTTCTTTTACAAATTGTTGACGAAGGGCTAAAATGATTTTTATTTTAGCCCTTTGTCTTCTTTACAGCGTGATAGAAAACCTTTGAAGTCTAGGAAGAACGAGCACTGGCGCGGAGCGAATTTAACATTCGTGAGCACCAGCGCGCAGGACTGACAAAGAATGCGAGGGTTTGTCTACACGCTGAAGAACCGGCGATATGCCGGTTCTTTTCTTTTGTTCTTATGTTATTCGCGATTCATTAAGCTGTCTAATTCTTCATCCGTCAATTCACGGTACTCTCCAGGTGCTAGATCTTCATCTAAAGAGACAGCCCCCATCGAGAGCCTTTTTAAAAAGATCACTTCATTTCCCACCGCTTGCGCCATCAGCTTCACTTGATGGTACTTCCCTTCAGTAATCGTTAAACGGATGCGTGTATCTTCGTCTTCATTCGCATCTACTTCCACCTTCGCCGGCTTCGTGTGATAATCATCTAAGATGACAACGCCCTCTTCAAGACGCTTAATGTCTTGATCTCCTAAAGGATATTTCAAATGAACCTCATACGTTTTTGGCACATGCTTTTTTGGAGAAAGTAATTGATGAGCAAGCTGTCCATCATTTGTGAGGAGAAGGAGACCGACCGTATCCTTATCCAGTCTCCCCACAGGGAATGGCTCCCTTGCGATATCCTCCGGCTCAAGTAAATCGACAACCGTTTCATCCCGCAGATCTTCAGTTGCTGAGATCACCCCGTCTGGCTTGTTCATCATTAAGTAAATGAATTCTTTATATTCTACACGCTCTCCGTGTACGAGCACTTCATCATTTGATGGATCAACATGATCTTTCACCTGCTTTGCCACTTCTCCATTCACTGTGACCGCCCGGGCCTTGACAAGCTTTTTCACATCTTTTCTTGAACCAAAGCCGCTGTTAGCAAGTAATTTATCAAGCCTCATGAATATCTACCTCTTCTTAACTCTTTTTTCTTAAAAATTTCGGCATACGGCTGCCAAGTACACGCTCTAGTAATCCCACCTTATAAGACAAGAACATATACACACCGCCGCCAGTGATCATGGAAATCAAAATGACGATACCCGCTTGTACAATTCCGCCTTCATAAGAAATCACTTGGCTCACAAGCTGACTTGTCAAATATGCCACGACAGCCATGATCGCCGTTAAAATACCAATGAGAATAAAACGTTTGAAAATTCTGCGGAACGAATAGCCGGCATGGCGTTTAATCATGATAAACATATACAAGATGGACGCACTGTAGCCTAATGCTGTTGCCAATACAGAACCATTTCCTTGCAGCCAGCTGATTAGCGGGATGTTCAGAACCGTTTTAATAATGATCCCTAACAAAAGACTGACGATCGCAAATTTTTGTTTGTTGATCCCTTGCAGAATCGCTGCATTAATGGTGAATAAAGAAAACAATAATGCAACAGGTGCATACCAGAACAAAATGGAAATCCCAATCTCAGGATGAACAGACGGATAGAAAAACCAATAAGCCGGTCCAGCCAATGCCGAGATACCAAATGAAGCAGGCAGCACGAAAAATAAAATGACTTGCATCGTCTGATCAATTTGTCTATTGAGCAGCTTGTAATTACGTGCTGTAAATAATTCTGTAATCGTCGGAATCAATGTTAAGCCAAACGCTGTGGCAAGTGACACAGGAATCATCACGACCTTCGGTAAATATAACGTCACAATGGACAATACCGCTGTACTAATATCCTGATGTCCGGATGCAATCATGGCTCTGTTAATTGTGTTTGTATCGATATAAGAATAAATTGGAATCGCAAGTCCAACAAACACATACGGCGCCGCATAGCTAAACAGCTCTGTAAACATTTGCTTATAAGATAAATCAGAGTGAGCGCCTGTATTCGGCTGCATGGCTAAGAGCCTGTCCTTCCGCTTCAGCCAATATAAATAAAGCGTGAATAAACCGCCAAATGCACCGATCAGAGCCGCAAATGTTGCATATCCGACAGCAATGACAAGCCCGCCGTCAAGCACCTTTAAAATAATAAACGTCGCCGTTAATAGGAAGATGATTCTGACAAGCTGTTCAATCACTTGGGAAACAGCTGTCGGTCCCATCATGGAGTGTCCTTGGAAGAACCCGCGTACAAGACTCATGATCGGTACAACCAAAAGACCTAAGCTGACCATTCGAATCACATATACTACTTGATCGACAGTCAAACCGCCTGTTTCATTTGATCCGCCAAGCTGAATCTTGGCAAAAATCGGTGCGGACAAATATAAAATAGAAAAGGCGATCATCCCGGTGACAAGCATGACCGACATACCCGCCCTGAACATTTTTCTTGTTGTCTCATAATCGCCGATCGCATTATATTTGGAAACAAATTTTGATACCGCTGTTGGAAAACCAAGCGTAGCGATACTTAAAAAGATCGTATACTGATTGTATCCATATTGGAATAGCGCACCACCAGTAGCTCCAACCATTGCGCTAAATGGAATTAAATAAATCATACCAAGAATACGAGAGAGATACGTCCCTATCGTTAAAACCAACGTACCACGAAGCAGTTTATTAGACATGCGCTTAACCACCATTTTTCTAATGAATATTCAACTTAACTATTTTACCACATCAATTCAATACACAGGTAACAAATCCAATACGGAAGTCACAAAACCAATCAATTCATATTTCAGCCTTCCCTAATCTTCGTTATAATAGAAAAATGACTGAAAGTAGAAAGAGGAATGTAACATGAAACATTATGATGTCATTGTCATTGGCGGCGGACCTTCTGGGCTGATGGCCGCGATTGCATCAGCAGAGCACGGTGCGACTGTTCTGTTAATTGACAAAGGAAACAAACTTGGCAGAAAGCTGGCCATTTCTGGCGGCGGACGCTGTAACGTCACCAATCGCCTTCCAGTAGAAGAAATCATCAAACATATTCCCGGAAACGGCCGTTTTCTATATAGTGCATTTTCTGAGTTCAACAACGAGGATATTATTTCGTTTTTTGAAAACCTTGGCATTGAACTAAAAGAAGAAGACCATGGACGTATGTTCCCTGTCTCAAACAAAGCACAATCTGTTGTGGATGCCCTTCTAGACAGGCTCCGAGCCCTCAATGTCACCATTCGAACGAACGAAAAAATTAAAACAGTTCTGTATCAAGACGGACAAGCAGCTGGAATTGTTACAAATAATGATGAAAAAATTTCAAGTAAGTCTGTCGTCATTGCTGTCGGCGGAAAAAGTGTGCCGCATACCGGCTCTACTGGTGACGGCTATGCATGGGCAGAAGCAGCCGGTCATACCATTACAGAGCTCTTCCCAACAGAGGTACCGGTCACATCCGATGAACGATTTATTAAAGAAAAAGTGCTTCAAGGTCTTTCTTTAAGAAGTGTGGCTGTCAGTGTTTTAAATAAAAAAGGAAAACCCGTCGTCACACATGTCATGGATATGATTTTTACTCACTTTGGTTTATCAGGTCCAGCTGTTCTTAGATGCAGCGGATTTGTTGTGAAGGAATTGAAAAAACAACCGACAGTCCGCCTGCAAATAGACTTATATCCGAAGCTGAATGACGAGGAGCTGTTCCAGAAGCTTCATCGTGACCTTAAAGATGAACCGAAGAAAGCCATTAAAAATGTCCTCAAGTCTTGGATGCAAGAACGCTATTTATTGTTTCTGTTAGAACGGAACGGGATTGATCCACAAGACACATTCTCTGGTCTAGCCAAGGATAAACTGCGTGCATTTGCCCATGATTGTAAACATTTTATTGTGCATGCAAATGGTACGCTATCCTTGGACAAAGCGTTTGTGACAGGAGGCGGCGTTTCTGTGAAGGAAATTGAACCGAAGAAAATGGCGTCTAAAAAAATGCCCGGTCTTTATTTCTGCGGAGAAATTTTAGACATCCATGGCTACACAGGCGGCTACAATATCACATCAGCACTTGTGACAGGCAGGCTTGCCGGCATGAATGCTGCACTAGAAGCAAAGGAGAGAGATCAATGATCAGACGTGCATTACCGATTGTTCTTGCGGTCGTTATCAGTTTGACAGCTGCTGTTTTCTTGAAGCTGTCCATTACCCCGTTAAAAGTCGCCATTGTTTTGGCGTTTACCATTTTCGCAGTATGTTTAAAAGAATATGTCTACCGTCTTCGTAAACGAATTGAGGAAAAATCGTCTTCCCATATCGATAGTTGATAAATGAAAGCAAAACATGTTACGGTAAAGTAGAGGTCGAGTGAGAAGCTCGCCTCTTTTTGTTTGAAATAAGTTGAGTTAGGGGATATTAAGCGAAGTCCTCTGCTTAAACGTGTAGAACAACAGGAGAGTGAGATGGTGTGAAAAACGTATCAAGTGTATTTTGGATTGTGATTGCGATCACATTTGTTGCCGTGATGTGGGGAGCGTTTTCTCCAGACACATTGCAAAATGTCACAGATCAAATTCAAACATACATTACAAATGACTTTGGCTGGTATTACTTGTTAGTGGTATCACTGCTTGTCGGCTTTTGTCTATTCTTTATCTTTAGCCCAATCGGTAAGATTACGCTAGGAAAACCCGGGGAAGAGCCTGAATTTGGTTTATTTTCTTGGTTTGCTATGCTATTTAGTGCCGGTATGGGAATTGGTCTTGTTTTTTACGGAGCAGCTGAACCGATCAGCCACTATGCTATTCAGTCACCAACAGGGGAGACTGAAACTGCGCAGGCCTTCCGCGATTCCCTTCGCTATACTTTTTTCCACTGGGGGCTTCATGCATGGGCTATTTATGCCATTGTTGCACTTTGCATTGCTTACTTTAAATTTAGAAAAGATGCACCTGGTTTAATCAGTGCAACACTCCAGCCCGTTTTAGGAAATAAAATTCACGGATGGATCGGTAAAACCATCGATTGTATTGCGGTATTTGCAACTGTGGTTGGTGTTGCAACAAGCCTAGGATTAGGTGCGGCACAAATAAATGGTGGATTGAATTATCTTTTTCATATTCCAATTGCCTTTAGCACACAATTGATCATTATTATCATTGTGACGGTGCTTTTCCTTGCATCTGCTTTAAGCGGGATTGGAAAAGGCATTAAATACTTAAGTAATATCAATATGGTATTAGCAGCTGTTCTGATGTTTTTCTTACTTTTGGTAGGTCCAACTGTTTTTATCTTAAATTCATTTACTGACTCGATTGGACAATACTTATCAAATATCGTTCAAATGAGCTTCCGTCTATCTCCAAATGATCCTGAAAAGAGAGAATGGATTAATGGATGGACAATCTTTTATTGGGCATGGTGGATTTCTTGGGCTCCATTTGTCGGGATCTTTATCGCTAGAGTGTCACGCGGGCGAACAATTCGCGAATTTTTAGTGGGTGTCTTAGTCGCACCTTCCATCCTAGTCTTCCTATGGTTCTCGATTTTCGGTGTATCTGCAATGGACTTACAGCAAAAGAATATTGTCGATGTTGCAGGTCTTTCAACTGAAACGATGCTCTTCGGTGTACTGAATGAATATCCGCTGGCGATGATTACATCGATACTGGCACTCATTTTAATCGCCGTATTCTTTATTACATCGGCTGATTCAGCTACATTTGTGCTTGGAATGCAGACAACCTACGGATCATTGAACCCTTCTGGCAGTGTCAAAGTCAGCTGGGGCATTATCCAATCGGCTGTTGCTGCTGTGCTTTTATTTTCAGGGGGACTTGAAGCCCTGCAAAATACAGCCAAGCTCGCAGCCTTGCCGTTCTCCGTTGTCATCATATTGATGATTGTCTCGCTGTATAAATCACTAAATGATGAACGAAGAATCATCAAACAAACCAATCAAGTCAATAAACCAAGAAGTCCAAGAGTAAAAAAAGCATAATCGCAAGCGAGAAAAAGCCGTTCCTTATCCGAACGGCTTTTTTCTATATATACAATTTAAGATTGTCGCGAGCTTGAGGCTTCCTTTAAAATAGTGATGAATCATCACTTTCTACATAATGGAGGTTTATATGACGTTACCTACGTTCAAGTACAACCCAGATCCAGTTTCGTTAAACGTGATCAAAAAAGAGCATACAACATGTCCTGTTTGTGAGAAAGAAAGAGACGCCAGCTAACCAAAGAAAAAGGACCCTTCAAGCAGGTCCTTTTTTGAAGCCGTCTATTTTTTATATAAAATGAGTGCAGAAAAACAGTAGAGCTGTTCCCCTCCCTGCTCACAGATCACCGCTACATTGTACTTGATGTCAATGATTTGGTCGTCATCCATTCCTTTTAAAAAATGATTGATTTCACTCTGCAAATCTTTCTCATGCTCTTCATCAAATACAGCTACCTTTAGCACCTATGCCACTCTCCCTTCTCTCGCTACTCTATCTTTATGCAAATAGAAAGAGGCATATGAACAAAAAAACCTTTCATCGTTAAGATGAAAGGCCTTCTATTTACAGCTTCGGTTTTGTTTCTCCTGTCCAAGCAAGCATCCCGCCAACGACATTTGTCGCTTGGTAGCCTTGATCTTCTAGGTAATAGCAGACATTTTCACTACGTTTACCAGAACGGCAAATAATATAATATTCCTGCGTTTGATTGAATGCATCCAGCTTCTCAGGGATATCGCCCATTCGAATGTGGATGGCTTCCGGGATCATCCCTTCTGCTACCTCTTCATCCTCACGTACATCGATAAGCTGAATGGCGTCTTCCTGCTCCAGCTTTTGTTTTAATTCTTCTATTGAAATTTCTTTCACTGACACGACTCTCATCTCTCCTTTTCATTACGGTGACACCATTATAGCAAATGATTCACTTCACTGCGTATTCACCCGCTTTGATTGAAGGAAAGACGGCAGCCGCTTCTTTACTTCGGCTGTCTCGTACTCAATTTCAAACTCTACCTTTTTAAAGACTTGATAGGCCAGCCACATATGACCATAGGCGATTATGCTCACACTAAAAAACGGCACGATTCCCGGTAAATAAGCAAACAGAACAAACAGCACAGCCGAGAAAACAAGCATAGAGAGTGTATATTGCAAATATGAGATACCAAGCAGAAGAGAGAATTTCAGATAGAGACGTTTTTTCCAATCGTAATGCGCAAGCAGCGGAAAAATATAAAATAAGCTCACAATAAACAGAAAACCGAAAATATATATAGCAAAGCGAAGCACATGTAAGAGCCAGCTCGCCGGATAGATATAAGCAAGGTCGACATAAATAATCGTTCCAATGATGCATAGCACCACTCCAATGATGTTAGAGCGTATAAACTCCTCCCTGAATACCTTCCAAAAAGTGCGGAATACATTGACCTGCTCATGCCCTTGAATCCACTTTCTCATCACGGAAAATAACGCAGTGGTCGCAGGCATCAAGCCAAATACGCCAAGCCCCAGGATGGTGAACAAAAGCCATAACAAATTCGTATAGGCGAGCCTCATCACCCACTCACACATCCTCAGCATTCTGCTCATTGAACCATCATGATCCATCTCTTTCCCCTCCTCTCTTTCTCTTTACACCGTCTCTTTATGAAACAATTCATCGATTTCAATTGGGCGCTTTTCTGCGACAGAGCGCCACATGCCTTCCCCAAGAGCAATCGAATAAGCACCAGCCTCTGCTCCTGCTAAGATGTCATAGTGAATCAAGGGATCTTTTCCTATAAATAAATCAGCCAAAAGCAGAGGATCTCCTCCGCCATGTCCGCCTGGCTGCTTTACGACTTCAATCGTCTCCTTTGATCCAAACATCGGGTAATAAGAAATTGTTTGTTCTGGAAATTGAAATGGAATTCTTGATGGCACATGAAACTCATTTGTTTCAATACGCCCCTTCGTCCCATTAATAGCCAGACGATAGCCTTCATATGGGGCTGAGAATTGAATCGAATAACTAAGCAGAGCCCCTTGATCATAAGCGACTGACGCCACATATGTATCCTCAATATCAATTTCCTGATCAAAAATGCACGCATCCGGGCGATAGTTTGAGTACTGCTGCGTTTGCTCCTGACCGGATTCAATATGGTCGTCCTCCACCTTCGAGCGCTCAACCCGCGGATTCCACCTTGCTTCATAGTGACATATATCCTTCACATGACATGTTCCGCAAAATCTATTTTCCTCCCCCTGCAAGGGATTCCAAGGGCTTTTGCTGCCGTAATAGTTCAGCGCCCCGTAGGCAAATACTTGCTTCGGCTTTTGATCAATCCACCAGTTGACCAGATCAAAATGATGTGTCGACTTATGAATGGACAGTCCGCCAGAAAATTGACGTGTACGGTTCCACCTTTTGAAATAACTAGCACCATGATACGTATCAATAAGCCAGCTCAGTTCAACAGAAGTGACCCTTCCAATTTTCCCGTCTAGAATCAGTTCTTTTACCTTTCGATGGAAAGGATTGTAGCGATAATTAAAGGTGACCGTGACCTTCCCTTTACTTTCCGCCTCTTTTTCCATCACTTTTTTGGCGTCTTTTGCTGTTGTCACCATCGGCTTTTCGGTGATGACATCTAGATCATGGTCAAGTGCCTGCATGATATATGTGACATGTGTGTCATCCCTGCCTGCCACAATGACGATATCTGGTTTTGTTTCTTTGACCATCTGATCAAATGCATCTTCATGAAAAAACGAAACGCCCCGGAGTGACGGAAAACGCTCCTGACAAAGTATATACCGCTGATGATCTATATCGAGGAGCCCTGTAATCCGATAATGCTCATTGAAATCCTCTGTGAGTGGTTTAATAAACATATTGAACGCACGATGGCTCAGCCCGCAAATCACGACCCGTTTCACATTCCCCACCCCATTTTCTATTGGTTTTCACGAAGCTGTTTCATAAGAGACAGCGCCTCTTCCGACTTATCAGCATACACGGGAATGAAGGCGACCATATCTCGGTGTAATTGAAAGGTATAGCCGTTGAGTTTTTTCTTTCCTTTATTAATTTGAACCGCATAATCGACCGTTTTCCCTGTCTTTTTGTCCTCGACCGTATATGGTCCTGCTGCTTGATCGCCTATTTTCATCTCTTCCAGCAGCTGAAAGCTTTCAGGATCATCATACGTTCTAAACATTTCTTCTGGAACAAGCATCACGTCCCCCTCTTTTGAGGTAATTTCAACAAGAAGCTTTTCAGGAATCGCCGGAAAGATGTGGACGCTATAAGTCTCTTGTTCCGGCTGAAAAGCCTTCTCCACTAGTTGATCCTTCATTCCCTTTGACATATCAGAAAAAATCAGGACATCGATCCCGTTTGTTTTCCCCTGACAGGCAGATAAACAAATGGCAGCGATAAAACTGATGAGCCATACAGCGGCTCTTTTTCGCCTCCTCATGCCTTTTGAAAAACAGACAGCTTTTCTAGCTCAGTTAACGCCATAATAAAAGCGCCTGCCCCGTGCAAGTCATTTGTGCTCCGCTCTCTTCCAACGTAGTAATCATAAAATCCCGCAGATGTTCCGATACAAATATCATTGATGGTAAAATCACCATTTTCTTTCTCAGCCGTCTTATGCTGAATCAAGCCTTGATATGCTCTGACCACATGATCAATATAACTGAGACCTACATACCCTTCATTCATGGCCTTTGCCATGGCGTACATGAATAAACACGACCCTGAGCTTTCAAGCCAATTGTCACTGTGATTTCCTTTATCAATGATTTGATGCCAGAGACCTGTCTTTTGATCCTGGTACTTTGCCACACTTTCCAGCATGTCTGTCAGCGTTTCCTTCCACACCTTCCGCCTTTCATGATGCTTGGGCAGATCCTCGATCATATCTGCTAATGCAAGGACATACCAGCCAAACGATCTTGCCCAAAATTCTGGGGAACAGCCGGTCTTTTGATCAGCCCATGGCATCGTTTTCCGTTCATCCCACGCGTGATAATACAGACCTGTTTGTTCATCTTTCGTATGCTTTCTCATGAGATGCTCTTGATGGATGACCATATCCACTAGTGACTCTTCACCTTTAAGCTGAGCATATTTTAAGGCAAAAGGACCGCCCATGTAGAGACCATCGAGCCACATTTGATAAGCATAATTGTCTTTATGCCAAAATCCGCCCTCAGACGTGCGGTTTAGCGTACGATAAAGTCCGCGCAGCTTCTCCGCCGCCAGCACATACCGCTTCTCTTTCGTTCGTTCATAAAGAGGGAATAAAATGAGTCCTGCTTGAATGGCATCAAGCTCATCCCTGCGAAATAATAAATTTCCGTACTCATCAATGAGTGAGTCCGCATAGTTTTTCACATAATCGAAATACGCCTCGTTCCCAGTTGCCTCATATAGCTTCATGACGCCGCAAAGGAAAACCCCTTGATGATAATGCCATCTTCCAGCTGGAGGCAGCTCAATCGGTGTATACGCTCTCATAATGGTTTGTGCTAATTTCTCTGCATGCTCAAGCGGTGATCCCTTTTCAATCGATAAAGTCATTCTTCCTCATCTCCCTTTTTAATAAATACCTTCTTCCCCGAATTTCTTCGCTAAACGGTTTGCCAGCATGACCAAAATAAGTCCAACGGCTGCTTTAAATAAACCAACAGCGGTACTATAGCTGAATTGTCCTTGCTTAAGACCTGCTGTATAAACGTACGTATCAAAAATCTCTGCTACTTCCCGGTTCGTTGCGTTCAGTAATAGATAGACATGCTCAAAGCCAAGCTCAAGCGTATCACCGATTTTTAAAATAAGCAGAACCACAATAACACTTTTAATGGCAGGGAGTGTGATGTGCCACATTTGTCTCAGTCTCCCGGCCCCATCCATTTTTGCTGCTTCATATAGCTGCGGATCTACCGCTGTAATCGCCGCAAGGTAAATGATTGTTGACCATCCTGCTTCCCGCCAGATGACCTGTAAAATGTACATCGGTCTAAACCATTCCTGACTAAGAAGGAAGTTAATCTTTTCTCCTCCAAAGAAAGCAATCAATTCATTCATTAACCCGCCATCTACTGTTAACAAAACAAAAGATAAGGACACGACAATCACCCATGACATGAAGTGAGGGATATAAATCATCGTCTGTACAAATTTCTTAAACAATGCCAATCTCACTTCATTTAAAAGAAGGGCTAATAAGATCGGAATTGGAAAGAAAATCACGACATTCATGGCAAATAAAATCAGTGTATTTTTTAATAAGATGAAAAATGTTGGTTCTGTAAACAATCGAATAAAGTGTTTGAATCCAACCCATTCACTGCCAAGAATGCCGAGAAACGGCTGGTAATCTTGAAAGGCAATGATGAGCCCCCACATTGGCACATATTTAAAAACAATAAAATAAATGAGCCCCGGCAAAATCATTAAATACAAAAACTTTTGACTAAGCAATTGATTAAGTAAGCGCTTTCTTTTTTCGCTTTTCAAAGCTGCCGCAGGCACACCCTTGGCAGTGACATCCTCTGTTTTCATTGATAAAGCCTCCCCTCATGCTAATGCATGTGTTAACTGTATCTTAAGGATGAAAAATCCGTCTACAATCATATCAACAGATCATATTTTCATAGGTGATGCTACTCAAAACGTTACATAAAACATAAGAAAATGATCCTAATCTCAGAAAATGATTATTGACAAACCTACCAGATTTTTGGATTAATAAATTAAGGGGAAAAGATTGTTTTGTTTGAAATGGGGGGTTTTATGAAAAGAAGGCAGTACAAATTTTATTACAAGCTAGTGACGTTTTTTTTCATACTTAGTACGATTCCTGTTATCATTGTCGGCATTTTTTCTTATCAGCATTCACAAAAAACAGCACTTGAAAATATCTCAAATGAAAAGCTCGACAGCGTTAAACAAACGCAATCCAATATTGAGCATATTTTAAAAACTGTTGATCATTCTCTCACTCACTATGTCAGTTCGCCGCCTCTCCTTCAAACACTGGCAGAACCTTTAAATCCAGACCAATTCCAGCTTTATAATCAAGTACAGCAGGAACTGAACTACCTGCAAACCTTTGACACCGATCTTTCCAATATTACACTCGTCAGTAAAATGGAAGACTGGTACATGAACAATTCGGGGCTTTATCATGTCACAAGCGAAGACCAAGAAAAAGCGCTGACCTCTTACCTCAATATACCAAGTCACTCAAGCTGGGCACTTGAAGAGAATAATCCACTTGTTGCGACAAAAGAAGGAAAAGCATCCTTTTGTAAGTACAATGTGAATTTAATCAAACAACTGCCTATGAACAGCGTTCAAAAAAAGGGAATCGCTGTCGCCAGCATTCCAAGCTGCGTCATTGCTGATAACATGCCTGACTTCTCTCAATCGGATAGTATGTTTGTGATCGATACAAACGGAAAAGTGCTGCTACATAATCGCAAAGAACAAATTGGTGAATCGCTGAAACATCAGGATTTCGTCAAGCATGTGCTCTCACTTGAAAAACGATCAGGGCAATTTGATATGAAGATCGACGAACTCAACTATCAAATCACATTTCAAAAATCAGATTATAATGAATGGACGTACCTATCCTTCGTTTCTATTCCAGAGCTTAAACAGCAAACGAAATCAATTGGGTGGATTACCTTTATTATCTGCACCATTTTGTTAGCGCTTTCATTACTATTTTCATGGTTTGGTTCCAGACACTTTTATAAACCAATCCGCTTATTATACGAGTCATTTGCACGTAATGAATCATTTTTGCAAAAACAGCCTTTTCAAAATGAATTTGAGTTGATTGAATCGAGTATTAAACAAATGAAGGATCAAAACAATGATTTAGAGGAACGGATTGAGCAGCAAGTGACACACTTACAGCAATACTTTATGGTACGGCTGCTGCTTGGAAAGCTGACAGATGAAGAAGTTAACAACCGGTTCCAAAGCTTAGGCTTTCCTCAGGGCTGGTCTCATTTGTCTATGCTTGTGACCCAAATCGATACGTTAAAAGGAACACCTTATGAAAAAAAAGATGCTGACTTGCTTTTATTTGCGATCAATGGACTGATCGAGCAGATTATTCCGCAAGAGGAGCACCTTCAGCCAACCGTTGTCAATCAGCATCAAACAACGATTATCCTCAACCACTCAAAGTCAGATGAAGAGTTTACTGAATATTTAAATCAATTAGCAGAAAGCATACAGCAGCGTATTGAAGAAGAGCTCGGTTTATCGATCAGCATTGGGATCAGCCGCCAGTTTAAGGAACTCACGATGGCAAAACATGCTTACATTGAAGGAAAAGAAGCCTTAAAATACAGACTCAAAGCAGAGAAAAAGTCCATTATCTTATATGAGCATATCCAGCAAGGAAAGACGTTCAAAACCCATTTTCCAAAGCAGCTGCAGCATGATTTATTTGATGCGATGAAAGCTGGCGATCAAGGCAAAGCGGATCACTATTTACATGTGCTCCTGCAATCCATTTTTTCTAAAAATGCAGGACCGCACGAATACCATATCGCCCTCGCTCGTTTCTTAAACAATTTAATTGAGCTGATGCATTTGCTGGGCATTGAATTATTTGAGGTTGAAGATAACAAAATGCTCTATGATACGATTTTTGAATTTAAAACCTTTGAAGATACGGAAGCATGGCTGAAACATGAAATCATTCGGCCAATTATTGACCAGCTTGCTGCACGTGAAGACTCACAATACAAAAACATCTCAGAAAAAATCATTCATATCATTCATCAAGAATTCGACTCAGATCTCACATTGGATGAAATCGCCACACGCCTGCATTACAATCCCAATTATTTAAGCAGCATTTTCAGAAAGGAAATGGATATCTCCTTTAGTGAATATCTCTCTTCCTACAGACACCATGTCGCTAAAAACTGGCTTGTAGAAACCGATATGTCCGTCAAAGAAATTTCGGAAAAACTGAAATATAAAAACCCGCAAAATTTCATCCGATCCTTTAAAAAGCTGGAAGGTACAACTCCTGGGAAATACCGCGACCAGAAAAAAGGCATGTAAGACAAAGAGTCCCGCTCTCACAAGAAAGCGGGACTCTTTTATTTAAACTGTTCATTTAAGATGCTGTCTTCCAGCACGGAAAGCGGCTCTCCATACACACGTTCAATATGAGCTGCTCCCCAATCGCATAGCGCATTGAGAATTCTTTCGAGCGACTGTCCGTATTCACTTAATTCATATTCCACTTTAGGCGGCACCTGTTCATAGACGATCCGGTTAATGACCCCATCACTTTCAAGCTCTCTCAGCTGCTGCGTGAGCATTTTTTGTGTGATGTTTGGCATGAGCCGCTTCAATTCGCTCGTCCGTTTTTTCCCGTGTGTCAAATGACATAAAATCACACACTTCCACTTTCCGCCTATGACCTCAAGCGTTGCTTCTACAGAGATATTATATTTTTTCTTTTCCATCGAATGTTCACTCCTCTTTGTACGAACAGGCACTTTTTAGTACCTATATTACAAAAAAGTACGTACTTTTTTTTTCGTCATCTATGTTAGATAATAACTCTTGCCGATCGGCTTCGTCTATCAAAATGTCATCACAGAAGGATGTGAACTTACTTATGAAGAAAAAGCAAAACCATTTTGCTCTTCTCGCACTAGCGATTAGTGCTTTTGCTATAGGAACAACTGAGTTCATTAGTGTCGGTCTTTTGCCAATGATCTCAGAGGACTTTGGAGTGAGCGTCAGTCAGGCAGGCTGGACTGTCTCTTTATATGCACTTGGTGTGACATTTGGCGCGCCTATATTGACTTCCCTTACTTCCACGATGAAAAGAAAGACATTGCTTTTGCTCATTATGCTCGTCTTTTTGATTGGTAATACACTTGCCACCATTGCCCCGACTTTTTCAGTGCTGTTAATCGGCCGGGTGATTTCAGCCTTGTCCCATGGAATCTTCATGTCCATCGGCTCTACGATTGCTGCAAGCCTTGTCGTTAAAGAAAAACGGGCAAGCGCCATTGCCTTTATGTTCACTGGTTTAACAGTAGCGACTGTGACAGGTGTGCCATTCGGGACATTTCTTGGTCATGAGCTCGGCTGGCGGACATCATTTGGTGTGATTGTGATCATTGGTCTGATCGCACTGATATCCAACTATTTTCTTGTGCCGTCTCAATTAAAGCAGGGGGTGAAAACATCTTTTAAAGATCAAGCTGTCCTATTAAAAACAAAAAGAATTTTGCTTTTATTCGTCATTACAGCCACAGGGTATGGAGGAACCTTTGTCGTCTTCACGTATTTATCTCCTCTCTTGCAGCATGTGACAGGTCTTGCGCCTGGGGCTGTGGCCTTAATCCTGCTTTTATACGGAATCACGATCGCAGCCGGAAATGTCATTGGCGGAAAAGCTGCTAATGAACAGCCAATGAAAGCACTGATCTATATGTTTATCATCCAAAGCATTATCTTGTTTATCCTTAGCTTCACTGCTGGATTCACAGTGTTAGGCATTGGAACCGTCATTCTGATGGGACTGTTTGCTTTCATGAATGTACCTGGGCTGCAAGTAGCCGTCGTTGACTTTGCAGAAAGATACACACCCGGAGCGGTCGACGTCGCATCTGCTATGAATATCGCTGCCTTTAATGCCGGTATTGCCATCGGCTCATTTTTAGGAGGCATCGTGACAGATACACTTGGTCTTGTGCATACAGGCTGGGTCGGCGGCATCATGGTCCTCATCGCAGCCATTCTTACGATGATCAGTTATCAAATGGAACAAAAAGAACAAACACAAACCATTTAAAGGAGTTTTTATGATGGAACATTTACAAAGTACAAAAACATTAAACAATGGGGTCCTCATGCCAGGCTTTGGCCTTGGTGTATTCAAGGTGGAAGATGGAGCAGAATTAGTTGATGCTGTCAAAACAGCCATTCAATTAGGCTATCGCAGTATTGATACAGCGGCTATTTATGGAAATGAAGAAGGTGTTGGACGAGGCATACAGCTTGGTTTAGCAGAAACAGGACTGCGCCGCGAGGATATCTTTGTCACATCAAAAGTGTGGAATGCCGATTTAGGATATGAATCTACCCTAAATGCATACGAAGAAAGCTTAAAAAAGCTTCAGCTTGACTACCTTGATCTGTATTTAATCCATTGGCCGGTTGAAGGAAAATACAAAGAAGCTTGGCGTGCACTGGAAACCTTGTATCGTGAAGGAAAGGTCAGAGCCATCGGAGTGAGCAACTTCCAGCCGCATCACCTAGACGAACTATTAAAAGATGCAGACATCAAACCAGCGATCAACCAAGTAGAATTTCATCCAAAACTAACGCAGGAAACACTCTCTACGTATTTGAACTCTCATGGCATTCAAATGGAAGCTTGGTCACCGCTGATGCAGGGTGAACTGCTGCATCACCCGCTGATCACAGAGCTCGCAGACACATACGGTAAAACACCTGCTCAAATTATTTTGCGCTGGGATGTACAAAAAGGTGTCATCACCATCCCAAAATCAACGAAAGCACATCGTTTAAAGGAAAACGCTGATATATTTGATTTTGTCTTATCTGATGAAGATATGAAACGTCTTTCTGACTTAAATGAAAACAAACGTATAGGTCCAGATCCAGATAACTTCGACTTTTAATGAAAACACCCCCGCTTTTTTGCTTTGCGGGGGTGTTCCTATTGGTCATTTTGATTTTTTAAAGGAAGCTTCATATTCTTCTATGATTTTATTCCCACCATTGGATTTCCACTTCTCTACATCCTTCTGAAATTGATCTTCACTGATATCTCCAAGAATGAACTTATACGTCGCATCATCGATGATTTTCTTCAATTCGTTTCCACGCTCTGATGCTGTTTCTGAATACAGGCTTTCAGCAGGATTGGCAACGATGATGTTTTGATTGTCTTCTTCTAGCTCTTCATATTTAGAACGAACTGCATCCCCTTTATTTTTCAAGTAACGTTTATCAATTCCTACAAGACTGACAAGCGGCTGTACATCTGTCTGCCAGCTTTTCACTTGGCTTTCTTCCCTGACAAATGTATTTCCTTCTTCTTTCTTATAATGCTGGCCATCTATACCGTACGTCATGAGACCATATACATCTTCTTCGGCAATGCGGTCAAAGAAGGCCAAAATCCGCTTTAATTCTGCCTCTGATTTCACGCTTGTTTTAGGGAATGCGAAGATGCCATTATGCCCCCCTGATGCCCACACACGTTCTTTGCCATCTGGGCCTTTGATTCGGTTGATAATATCTACTTTCATGTTTTTATCTGTCGCATCATCTCTCAGGTTCACGGCATCTACCATATTTCCAACATAGATGCCTGCTTTTCCTTGTGAGAATAATTCCTGCTGCTGTGTTTTGCTTGTCACTGGGAAGTCTTTGTTAATATAGCCATTGTCGCGCAGCTTTTTCATGTATTTCATTGTATTCATGTACTCATCTGTCATAAAGTCTGGCGTGAATTTCCCGTTTTCTTCTTTCCAGTCTGTGGGCATTCCTTCATATGAACCAAGTGTTTTAAATGCGCCATAAATTAAATCGTTCCGATCCGTAAAGCCAATTGTATCCGCTTTTCCATTTTGATTCGGGTCTTTTTCAGTAAAGGCTTTGGCTACTTCATATAGATCATCCAATGTTTTTGGTGTATCCAAATTTAAATTTTCAAGCCAATCCTTTCGAATGACAATCCCTTGTCTTGAAAGTGGTCTTTCTCTATAGATGCCATAAAGCTTGCCGTCTATAGAAGCGTTTTTATTAATCAGTTCGTTCATCTTACTTAAATTTGGATAATCCTTTAAATACGGACCGACTTCCCAAAACATGCCTGATCTGAACGCATTAATCGCAGACGAATTTTTAATGTCTTGAATCGTCACAATTTGCGGCAAATTCCCTGCTGCAAGTGCGGAATTTAAACGATCTTCCTTCACAGCATCAGGCACCCATGTAATATCAAGCTCTGTATTTGTGAGCTTCTCAATCTCTTTTAAAACGGAATCCTTCGGCGGCTGCTGATGATATAAAATCGCCATCCATGTCAGCTTTACCTTTTTGTCTAAATCAACCTTCTCATCTGATGAGTTTGCCCCTTTACTTGAACACGCTGACAGAATACCGCTTGCTGCAAATAACAGGACAAACGCAAGCAGCCATAATTTCTTTCTCCCCATAAAATCCCTCCGTTGTTCCATCTTTTTAACCCTTTACAGAACCTAGTAATGCCCCTTTGTTGAAATGCTTTTGAATAAATGGATAGACAAGCAGAACCGGAATGGTTGCCACAACGATCACAGCCATTTTAATCGTCTGGTCTGGCGGTGGTGTGGATGAGCCCATATCCGACATATCTCCCTGCATTCCGCTTGAGACAATGACAATCTGTCTCAGCAGCACCTGAATCGGCCACTTCACTGAATCATTTAAATACAGAATGGCAGTCATATACGTATTCCAATACGTCACGGCATAAAAAAGTGAAATGGTTGCAATGGCTGGCAAAGAAAGTGGCAGCACAATTTTAAAGAAAATCCCTAAATCGTTACAGCCGTCCATCTTCGCTGATTCCTCAAGACTTGCCGGTATGTTTTGAAAAAAGTTTTTCAAAATGATTAAATTGAACGCATTGATTGCAACCGGTAGAATAAGTGACCAATACGTATCAAGCAGACCAAGTGTTTTCACCACAATAAACGTCGGAATCATCCCTCCGCTAAACAGCATCGTGAAAACAACGAGAAACATCAGTGTTCTCCGGCCTTTTAGCTCCTGACGAGACAGCCCGTATGCCATAAGCGAGGACAAAAACATACTGACAGCTGTTCCAACGAGCGTCACAAGAATGGACACAATGAGGCTGCGATACACAATATCTGTAGAAAAAATATATCGATATGCCTCTAGAGAAAACGTCGTCGGGAACAAGATAAACTTCTTGGTGATGACCTCTTCTACTGTTGCAAAAGAGGCGGCAATGACATGGATGAACGGAAGCACACATATTAATGCGAACATGAGTAGAAAAGAGTAATTAAATAAATTGAACAATCGGCCTTTAATAGAACGATCTATGTTCATCACGCCCTTTCTTTGAAAGCGTTATCATTTCATCTGAAAGTAAGCTGCAGCCTGTGACGATATCGTGATTAAAATGTAACAAACGGGGTAAGAAAGCGTCTATAATCATTTTGACAGACCAACTGGATAGATCATATCAGCCGTGCTTTTATGCTCATGAAACAAAAGAATAAGATCATTAGCTCATGACATGATTATGCCTTATGCTCGATCATTTTCTTCGAGGATTTCCGTCGTATTGACATCTGGTTCATAGCCTAACTCCTGCTTCGTTTTCTCAATAGACCACGGCTTTTCTTCATTCTCTGATACAGCATAATAGGTCCCAAAGGAGATATTCGTTTCAATCGCTGCCTTTATCATACCTGCAAGATCTTCATGTGACAGCAGTGTTCTTTTTGTTCTTTGTTTTTTGTGTAATGCCGTCATCTCATCTGTCACCACTGTTCCAATTCTTAAATTGATGACAGACATTCCCGTTTGATCGTGGAACAAACGCCCTAGCTGTTCGGAAGCAAATTTTAAAATGCCATAGACATTTTTAGTCGCAGGCACATCGTCAGTTGTAATCTGCCGCCCAAGTAAGGAGCGTCCATCCTCTTCATAACGATCTGTCACATGGTTGCTGCTTGCAAAAATGACTTTTCGAATTCCAAGCCGCGCGGCTGAACGAAACATATAATAGGTACTCCTCCAAAAAATATCAGTCATTTTTGCAAATTCTTCATGATCCATCACATCATGCGTCATGTCCATGTTTAGAAGATGCAAGATGACATCTGTATCCCGCGGAATTGCCTCATATACATTCTGTTCATTCGCTGCATCGGCTAAAATGACTCCTTCTACACAGCTTGTTAGATCAATAATCGTGACGCTGTACTCATCAGAGAGCGCTTTTGTTAAAAGACGTCCAATCACACCGCATCCGCCAATGATGGTGATTTTTTTCATCTGTCTCCTCCTTTCTTTTGACGTAGTATGTCCAAGCGTTTCTTGATTACAGCCACTTTTTCAAAAATCGTGTCGCCTCGTGACGCATAGTGGCTGTTTCAAAATGACCTGCATGAAGACGGGTAAGCTGATATCGTTCTTTCAATGAAGCAGCTTCATAGGTTTGACTCAATACCTTTTGAATCCTTCCAACGCCTTCAGCAGGCGTGAGCTGATCAAGTTTTCCAACTAAGCTTAAATGCGGTCTTGGAAAAATCATTTCTTGAATGTCCGCTGCTGTAAAATGCTTCGCCAAGCTCGGTACATAGTAATAAAAGCCATGTCTGTCCAAATTGTTCGTTTCAATTAATGTATGATGGTCCACCTGTGCACAAAGATCAATACACACACTGACCCTCTCATCAAGTGCAGCCGTCCACCAGGAAAGAAGACCGCCCATTGACATCCCAAAGACAGCTAACCTGTCCGCCAGCACATCAGATCGAGACAGCAAATAATCAATCGCACACATACTTTCATACAGCATCATGCCCCACATCACTTTTCCTGTTAAAAGCATTTCCTTAAAAATTTCACTTTCTGTTCTTCCTCTTCTCTCACCAAACCCTGCATGATCAATGGCCAGTACACTATATCCTTTAGACGTAAACTCTTTTGCATATGAAGGCGTTTGCAAATAATGAGCACCTTTTAACAGCTCTTCCTTCCCATTCACGTAATTCCCGCCATGTGAATGCTGGAACAGCACAACGGGTCTTTTTTTCACCGTATCTTTCGGTTTCACAAAATAAGCAGGGACTTCCTCTACACCATTCATAGAGAGAATGAGAGTTTCCACTACATATGATTCACGTTCTTCCATTTTTAACGTATAAGCCTCCACGCGATGACGTTCTGGCATTTCTCCTAACAGACTGAGCAGTTGTTCACGTTTGCTTTCCTTTTCCATTGACGTCACTCCTCATTTTCTTGATCACCTGTTAAAATACGAGACCAATGCGGGAATCACCTTGTTTTCGACAAAATTATGTCCCGGGAAATAAAGAACACCCACCGGTTCATACCGATGGGTGTCATCATTAGTTCGCAACAATATTGACAAGCTTCCCAGGAACTGCAATCACTTTACGAATGGTTTTCCCTTCAAGCTGTTCTTTTACACGTGCATCATTTTTCGCAAGCTCTTCTAACTGCTCCCTTGTTGCATCAGCAGGAACGGTTAATTTTGCTTTTACTTTACCGTTAAGCTGTACAACAATTTCTACTTCATCGTCGACAAGCTTTGACTCATCATATTGAGGCCATGCTTCATAAGAAATAGATCCTTCATGACCAAGTTTATTCCAAAGCTCTTCTGCTAAATGCGGTGCAATTGGAGAAAGAAGCTTTACAAAGCCTTCTGCATATTCTTTCGGCAGTGTATCCGCCTTATAGGCATCGTTGATAAACACCATTAATTGTGAAATTCCTGTATTGAAACGCAAGCCTTCATAATGATCCGTTACCTTCATAACTGTTTCATGATAGCTGCGTTCTAATGCGCCGCCAGATTGCTCTGTCACTTTATCACTGAGTGAACCATCTTCATTTGTAAAGAGACGCCATACACGATCAAGGAAACGACGAGCGCCATCAAGTCCTGTTTCAGACCAAGCAATTGATGCATCTAAAGGTCCCATGAACATTTCATAAAGTCGTAATGTATCCGCACCATGAGATTCTACGATATCATCTGGGTTGACCACATTTCCTTTTGACTTACTCATTTTTTCATTGTTTTCCCCAAGAATCATACCTTGGTTGAACAATTTCATGAAAGGTTCTTTTGTTGGAACAACACCGATATCATACAAGAATTTATGCCAGAAGCGTGCATATAGAAGATGCAGTACAGCGTGTTCTGCTCCGCCGATATACACATCAACTGGAAGCCATTTCTTCAGCTTTTCAGGAGAGGCAAGCTCTTCTGTGTTATGAGGATCAATATAACGTAAGAAATACCAGCAGCTGCCTGCCCATTGCGGCATTGTATTCGTTTCGCGGCGGCCTTTTTTACCTGTAACAGGATCTACAACCTCAACCCAGTCTTTAATATTGGCTAATGGTGATTCACCTGTACCACTTGGCTTAATCTCTGTCGTCTTAGGCAAGATCAGTGGAAGCTCTTCTTCTGAAACAGCTGAAGATGTTCCGTCCTCCCAATGAATGATTGGAATCGGCTCACCCCAGTAGCGCTGACGGCTGAACAGCCAGTCTCTTAAACGATATGTGACTTTCTTTTCACCTTTTTGATGTTCTTCAAGCCATGCAATCGCTTTTTCAATCGCTTCTTCTTTTCCTAACCCATTTAGGAAATCAGAGTTAATGTGCTTTCCATCACCTGTGTAGGCTTCTTTTTCAATGTCTCCGCCTTCTACAACTTCTTTAATTGGAAGATCAAAGGTTTTGGCGAATTCATAGTCACGTTCATCATGGGCAGGAACTGCCATAATGGCTCCAGTTCCATAAGTCGCCAGCACGTAATCGGCAATCCAGATCGGCATCTTTTCACCATTTAAAGGATTGATGGCATACGCTCCTGTGAAAATACCTGTCTTCGTTTTAGCAAGATCTGTCCGCTCTAAGTCACTCTTTGATTGAATCTCTTTGATATACGCTTTAACAACTTCTTTTTGAGCATCTGATGTAATTTTTTCAACAAGTGCATGCTCTGGTGCAAGCACTGCATATGTTGCGCCAAATAGTGTATCAGGACGCGTTGTGAAAACCGTAAACTGTTCGTCATGTCCTTCTACTTCAAAATGAACGTGCGCTCCTTCAGAGCGTCCGATCCAGTTACGCTGCATATCTTTGATGCTTTCAGGCCAATCAATGTCCTCTAAATCTTCTAACAGCCTGTCCGCATATGCTGTAATCTTTAGCATCCACTGCTTCATAGGACGTCTTTCAACAGGATGGCCTCCGCGTTCACTTTTTCCATCAATGACTTCTTCATTTGCAAGCACTGTGCCAAGCGCTGGGCACCAGTTCACTGGTACTTCATCGATATAGGCCAATCCTTTTTCGTACAATTTTAAGAAAATCCATTGTGTCCATTTGTAGTAATTCGGATCTGTCGTGTTGATTTCTCGATCCCAATCATACGAGAACCCTAGTGATTGAATTTGGCGGCGGAAGTTATTGATGTTCTCTTCTGTAAAGGCCGCCGGATCATTTCCTGTATCAAGTGCATACTGTTCTGCCGGGAGCCCAAATGCGTCCCACCCCATTGGATGAAGAACATCATATCCCTGCATACGTTTCATGCGTGATAGAATATCCGTTGCTGTATAGCCCTCAGGGTGCCCGACATGAAGCCCTGCTCCTGATGGATATGGAAACATATCAAGTGCATAAAACTTCGGTTTATCTTCCGAGTCAGATGTGGCGAATGTTTTATGTGTCAGCCAATAATCCTGCCACTTCTTTTCAATTTCCCGATGCTGAAAACTCAATGTGAAAACCTCCTTTAATATGTACGGCTTTATCTGCTTAGATGACCACTGCAAGAATTCAGATTTTTCTAAAATCAACAAAAAACCCTCATCCCTGGAAAGGGACGAGAGATTTTTTGGTTCCCGCGGTACCACCCTTGTTAGCGTAACATGCTGTTCGTACGCTCACTTAATATCTTTAACGCAGACATGCGACAGAAGCTTTAACGCAACTGCAACTCTGAGGCGAGTTCAGAAGCAGATTTGATTGACTTTCACCAGCCGTCAATTCTCTAAAGACAAATACTGCTTTCCTACTACTCCTCTTCACT
Organism: Bacillus sp. FSL L8-0654; assembly: GCF_038629965.1. Lineage (NCBI taxonomy): Bacteria > Bacillati > Bacillota > Bacilli > Caryophanales > Bacillaceae > Bacillus > Bacillus sp. FSL L8-0654. Next base: position 2,715,144 of record NZ_CP152026.1, read on the forward strand.
GTTCTTATCGTAACCGTCATCTAAGTAGTATTTTATAGAATTATGATCATAAGTGCAAGCAGGTTTGTATACAATGGGAATGTACCCTAGACTAGGGTAAAGTAGAGGATATTATTCGTGTGGAGATCGGTTATGACGGTTGGAGCCTGCATCCTGTGAACGTTCTTCTCTCACAAAATCGAAGCTTCGCAGAACTGCTTCTCCTCCGTAACCTGAAATAATGGATAAGATGATCAAGTGCAGACTAGATTCGGGATTTGAGGATAAGACAAGCAGTGTAGCGGCAATCATCCCAACGAGCCAATCTTCAATAAACCCTAAGTAAATAAACTTTTTTGTCATTCTGGGCTTCTCTAGCCTGCCTTTTTTCTTTACGTGACCGAGAATGCCCATGACCCCTCCAATGGCGCAAGCAATAATGACTTGTTGCAGCATTTTCATCACCTTCCTAAAGCCCTTAGAATAGTAAAGCGACTTCAGGCTGTCCAGCCCCCTGTAATGCCATTCTGCTGTTCCGTCATAATCCATGTAAAAGGTCTATTCTCTCTAACGAAGAAAAAAAGCTTGTTTCTTCCATTATATGTGAATGACCCAAAAACAATCTTGATGCATTGGAATCATTTTTACCTAATCCATATTAACTATTTTTGTCATTTTATGAATGATGAGTAATTGATTCCTTCTTTTTCTAATGAAAAGTCTCCTTACTTACTCTATTCTAATGGAGGACAAACTATGATGACAAATTTAACAAAGCGTTTGCAATCGTTGAAACAGAACATATGTTATGTTACGTTTAAAAGGATTCATTTGGTTGAAAAGACAACCATTTGATATGTCTTATAGCAGCAAAGGAGGGTAATATGGTCAGCTCGAACATTTTCGGCTTGCAAAAACAGCTTGAACTCATCAAAAAAGCGCTGGATCATGCGCGGATCGGTGTTGTCATTACAGACCCTTCCTTAGAGGATAACCCTATCGTTTATGTGAATCACGGCTTTACACAAATGACTGGATACAAACCAGATGAGATTCTTGGTCGTAATTGTCGATTCCTTCAAGGAAAAGACACGGATCAAAAGCAGCTAGCTTTAATTCGTCATGGAATTCAAAACAAAACACCTATTACCACACAGCTAAAAAATTATAAAAAAGACGGCACTTTTTTTTGGAATGAACTCAATATAGATCCTCTATACATTGAACAAGATGACAAAACATTTTTCATTGGTTTTCAAAAGGATATTACGAAACAGAAAGAATATGAACAGCTCCTAGAAGATTCCTTACAGGAAGTCACCTCTCTTTCGACGCCAATCGTCCCAATCAAAAATGGTGTATCTGCTCTTCCGCTTATCGGAAAATTATCTGAAGAACGCTTTGATGCCATTGTCGCTAAGTTAACCTGTATATTAGATGATTCAAAGGATGATTATTTAATTGTCGACCTTTCTGGTTTAATCGAGGTCGATGATTCCGTCGCAGCACGTATTTTCAAACTGCATCATCTTCTCAATCTAACTGGAACCGAACTGATCATCACTGGGATTAAGCCGCAGCTTGCGCTGAAAATGAAAGACCTCGATACAGATTTCCAGAATACAATCACTTATTTGACAGTAAAAGAAGCCATAAAAGGATTACCATTAGCTGAAAACCCTGTGTAAACAGGGTTTTTCAGATGGTTGACAAAGGGCTAAAATGATCTTTATTTTAGCCCTTTGTCTTCTATTCAGCGTGATAGAAAACCTTTGCAGTCTAGGAAGGGCGAGCACCGGAGCGGAGCGAATTCGACATTCGTGAGCACCGGAGCGCAGACCTGACAACCAATGCGAGGGTTTGTCTACACGCTGGAAAACCCTGTGTAAACAGGTTTTTTTTAATTGAACCGCTCCCCAAAATGGAAAAATGAGGTATGATAGGTGTAAATAGCAATTTAGGGGGGGCTGTTAGATATGTTTTTACTCATATTAGGTCTTTTATGTGTTTGTTTTGCCATCGGGTATGCTGTCAATTTCTTCTTACTCAAACGCAAGAACGAGCTGATTTTTTCAAAGAAACTTTTTTATCCATTTTTGATCATTGGTCTCTTCTTTTCCATTATGTCATTACCGCTTACTGCTGGAAATGCGCCAAAGGCACAAGCCGATCCATCTTCCGAACAGCTGTTAAAGGATCAAAAGGAACTCTCATCTGACATTTCGCGCTTAAAAGCTGATAAAGAGTCGCTTACCTCCTCTTTAGAAGATGCGGAGAAGGAAAAAGAAAAGCTGGAAAAGAAGCTAGAAACCATCACCTCAGAAAAAGAAACGGTCAAGCAGCAAGAGAAGACCATTCAATCGCTTGAAGAGAAAATAGACAAGCTCACCTCCAGCAATGAAACACTCAAACAAGAAATCAAGAATAGCAGCAGCGATACGAAGTCTTCCACCGTCCAGCGCTCCGCACCTAAAGATGAAGGAAAAAGCACAGGCGGTCATGAATCACAAAAGGAAACAAAAAAAGAATCGGCTGCCTGTAACATTAAAGGGAGTGTCAATGGTATTTACCACACACCAAGCAGCAGATACTACTCTAGAACAAAGAATGTAACCAAAATGTTCTGCTCAGTAGAAGAAGCAGAGCGTGCCGGATACAGGGCACCTAAGCAATAGCGATGTTTAATTAAGATAAAAAAGAACCTCCTGAGCGCCCAATCGGGTTTACAGGAGGTTCTTTTTTAGATTTCTCTTCTTAAAGCTGCTAATACATTCGTTTTTGTTGCCTTACGTGCCGGGTTAAGCCCTGAAATGATCGCTACCCCTGCGCTGATCACAGTCGCTGTAATGACAAGGCTGAGTGGAATATAGGAAAAAGTAATCGAGAATTGATCGCTTGATCCTCCCTCAGACATGGACGACAAAATGGCTGGGATGATTAAATTAACGGCGAAACTAATCAAATATGAGATGATAATACCGATGATTGATCCGATGACTCCAATATAAGCACTTTCCATTAGGAACATCCGCTTGATAATGGATGGATTCGCGCCAATGGCTTTCATAATCCCAATCTCTTGTGTTCGCTCTGTTACCGCCATGGTCATCGTATTGAAAATTCCGATGGCAGAAATAATGACTGCAATACATCCGACAAAAATGAGTCCAATTTTGAAGACCGTAAAGAACATATCCATTCCTTCAAGCTGGTTCGTTACAGAGATGACTTGATAGCCCTCATCTGTCAGTTTATTCGTGAGCGTACCGACATTGTCGAATTTATCTGCATAAACAGAAGTCATTTTCTCGACATTTCCTGCTTCAGGAGACAGGTCGAGTATTTGACCAAATTCTTTTTCATAAGCATTCGGTATCAGAATTTTATGATCCTCCTGCCACTCTAAATTCGGCTTTTTCAAAACACCTACTACACGGAAATCAAATGTTTTTTCTTTAACGACTTCCCCTTCTTCATTTAGTTTTGGCACTTTGATTTGAATCACTTTATTTAAAATATCCTTCGTGTAGCCTTTTGGCTCCTTCGGTGTTTCTTCCCCATTTGACGTCTGGTTTAATTCTTTTTCATAGTCTTCGCGTTCTTTTTTTGTCCACAGTTGCTGCGCCATATGATACCCAACCACAATTTCGTTCGCTGATGTTGGGACTTTTCCTCGGTCTAGCTCAAGTCCTGCTTCTTTTTCTTCTTTCATATCAGTCAAAGCAGCCTGCGTTTCACTTGAACGGTTATCGAGCTCGACGTTAACCGATGGATTGATCGCCGTTCTTGAGACGACAGATTTCACATGATCATATTTCTTTAAATCATCAATCTTAACGTCTCCTTTTTCTTTTCCTAACACTTTAATTTCTGTGATGATTTGCTGTTTCATAATTTCATCTTGAGCTGATTTTTGCAAACCAAAACCGACAGACGCTAGAACGATTAAGAAAGAGCATGCCATTGTCGTCGCAAGAATGGTCATAAACACACGCAATCTATTTTTCTTCATATTTCTTCTAATGAATTTGACCTGATCTCTAAATTTCAATGGATTGTTCCCCTTTCTTTAATACACCATCGTGAAGCTGGAACGTTGTGTCTGCGATTGAAGCGACTTCATCGTCATGTGTAATGATGACAAATGTAATTCCTTTTTCGCGATTGAGCTGCTGGATAAAGGCTAAAATTTCTCCTTCAGTTTCTGAATCCAGACTACCTGTTGGTTCATCCGCTAAAATAATAGATGGATTTAAAATCAAGGCTCTTGCAATACTCACACGCTGCTGCTGTCCGCCTGACAGCTCATTTGGGTAATGTCCTGCATGATGTTCGAGTCCTACTCGCTTCAGCATTTCTTTTACTTTCGCCTTTCGTTCAGACGGCTTCACCCCTTTTAAAGTAAGCGGAAGTTCAACATTCTCATACGTTGTTAAGCTCCCGATCAACTGAAAGCTTTGAAAGATAAAGCCAAAGTGATCTAAGCGAAAGTCTGCCCATTCTTTTTCATTAAAGCCGGTCACATCGGTGCCATCAATGACAATTTTTCCGCTCGTTGGCGTAATATAGCCTGATATTAAGTTCAATAAAGTCGATTTCCCCGAACCACTTCGTCCAACAATACAAGCAATATCGCCTCTTTTGATGGACAGGTCAATCCCTTTCAGCACAGGAATTTCATTTTCCCTGCCCTTTTTACCAATTTTAAATACATGATCTAATGCTTGAATCTGAATCATCTCTACTCCCCTGCTCTCTGTTTATCTTTTTCTATAGATTAAGAAATAACTCGTTAAGGCGCCTACGACTCCACCGATGAGCATGCCAACGATATAACCAAATATGGAATTATCTGAAGAAAAACCAAACCATCCAAACCCTAGAACACCGAAGACAATGACCATAATCTGAATAGGTCTATCCATACTTGAGTAAAGGAAGAAGCGGCCATTTCTTTCAATTGGATGTTTTATAAAGCTAATTAAGCCAATTAGATAAAACAGAACCACCATGACAATAGGTATAATGATTTTTTCGCCTGAGAACCAAAGAGGATAATCAGATCGGAAAGGTTCATCTATAATATAGTTGATTGGAGATATAGGCGATATCAAATAAGCGAAGCTCTTATCTAACCAACTCCCACTTGTCTTGATGATAAAATCTACATGAACAAGCGGTAATCCGATCACTAAAAAGGGTAAAATAGCTGTGCTGAACCCAACGATTGCTTGCGCAATGGAACTTCCGGTTAAAGTACCCGCTGCAAAAAATAAACTATAAAACATCAAGGAGGACACAAGCGAAATGATATAAACGCTATGAAAGCCAGGTGTCTCTAGTGGGTTAAGTCCTAAAATAAGTAAATAAGTAAGAACATAAGAAACGGCATGAGCGACTGCAATGATTCCAGCACCTAAGAAAAACTTTGTGTGATAGATTGTACTCCTGCTAAATGGTAAGGATAAGGTAAAATCCATCTGCCCTTTATTTCTCTCAAATCCAAGCTGCATGACAGCAAAGAAAATTCCCATTAGCCATGAAAGAGAGAGGAATGGATCCGTCTTAAAGATATAAGAAAAACGTGGTGCATCCGTAATACACTCTGTATCGTTTAGGCACGTTTGAAAAGACGAATATTCCATTAAGAATGCGAAGGGCGTCGCAAGCGCAGCAACAAGCATCACTAAAATGAATGTCAGCTCAGATTGCTTCCACTCCTTATATAATAATTGCCGCTTTACCATCTGCGTTTCCCTCCAAACTTTGCAATGAATACTTCTTCTAAATTCACAGGCAGTTCATGCCATACTTTTGGCTTCAGTGACTTCAAGTACTCTTTAGCTTCTTCGTCGGTTTTTAGAACAAGCGCTGTATAGAAAACGCCCGCTTGATCCAAAATCGCCACGCCATTTTTTCGAATACTTAAGTTCATATCTTCTTCAAAGGCCATTTGGATTTTGACATAGTCATTCTTTAATTCATCTAAATCCATGACACTTGTGAGCTGATTTCCTTCTAAAAATCCAATTCGATTACACATGCGTTCAATGTCCTCTAAGCGGTGAGATGTAATTAAAATCGTTGTTTGTCGTTCTGCCACCTCGTCAATCATCAGCTGAAGAACGTCATTTCTTGTGACGGCATCAATTCCATCAGTCGGCTCATCTAATAAAATGACAGCTGGTTTGATGGCAAAGCTTAAAATTAATGACAGCTGTTTCTTTAACCCTGTCGACAATTCACGATACTTTACTTTTTCCGGAATTTCATAGCGGTTCACAAGCTCATTGGCATAGGTCACATCAAACTTTGGATATATATGCTTTAACAGCTGGACAAGCTGTCCGTAATTGTATCTGTCAAAGTAGGGATTCACGACCGGCATGAATACAATATTTTGCTTTACTAAAGGGTGGTCTTTCACCAGTACGTCTTTAAAATAAATCTCTCCTTCATCTGGAAGAAGAATTTGCTGAATCAACCTGAGAAGTGTTGTTTTCCCAGAGCCATTCCGGCCAAGCAGACCGAAGATCTCACCTTCGCCTATTTTGAAGGAAACGTCGCTGAGTACTTCGCGTCCATTTAATTTCTTTGATACATTTCTAACCTCAATCAACTTGTTTTCCTCCTTTTAGACTTGAGCCGATCTCTTCCAGCCATTCCTTGAGCTGATGAATATCAATACCAGCATGATGAGCTTCTATGATGAGTTGTCTTAACTGTTCTTTCATCTGGAGCACCTTCCCTTCATTCAGCTTTAACTGAGCACCTTCTGTTACATACGTACCGCGGCCCCGCAGAGTTTCAATAATCCCTTCCCGCTCTAGCTCTTTATACGCTTTACTGACGGTGTTTGGGTTGGCAATGATAATGGTGGCGAGCTCTCTGACAGAGGGCAGTTTGTCACCTGGCTTCATCACGCCTTTTAAACATAAAATTTTGAGCTGCTCAATGATTTGTTCATATATTGGCGCAGCGCTTCTTGGATCTATTTGAATCATGATGACTCCCTCTTTCCTCATTCATGCTTTTGCAGTCCTATCGCTTGTTCATGTCCTTGCATTAAAGGAACTGAATTGGGTATCAAATCTTTTTGAACTTCAAAACCAATGAAAACAAGAACGAAAAAAAATGTACATGCTAACGCAACAGCCAGCACCATCCACTTCAAATTAATTGGGTTTTTTTCTTTTTTCATGGTTGAACACCTTTCTTCACTTTAAGTGTCTATAGTGTATTAGTTGATATAGTACACTTAATACAATATAGACACCCAGCATAAAAGTCAATAACTAATTAAGAAAATAAAAAACAGACCCTTAAAAGAAGGATCTGTTCATCATTCATTATCGTAGGAAATCCCTAAAATCATTTGATTTTGTAAGCTCTGAATTTGAACACGCGCCCTGTCTAATCGTTCTCTTTGCTGGTCATTGGCGACATCTTTTAATTTTTCTAATTCGTTGACCGTATTCTCAAGCATGAGCTGTGCTTTAGAAAACTCTTCCTCATTATAATGTTCCTGACGTGAGCTCAAATCAAATTGTTCACTTGCAAACTCAAGGGTTTCCGTACTTTTTTGAATAAATTCATCGATCGACTGCCTTGTTGCCATCTTACATTCCCTCCATTTCATCATCGCTCCCGCCTATTTTGCCCATGTAAAGCTTTTTCACTAAAGAAAATGTTGGACAGATTCAATTGTCCTCCTTCGTGATTTTTGTTAAACTTTAAGGATGCCTATTATTATGCAAGGAGGTTACTGACTTGGATCAGCATAACCCTTTTTTATATTCAAACAGCGAAAAACGTTATCACACATGGAACTACCATTTGCGTGAACACTTTGGTCATAAAGTATTTAAAGTAGCCTTAGACGGCGGCTTTGACTGCCCAAACCGTGATGGTACTGTAGCCCACGGCGGCTGTACATTTTGCAGTGCCGCTGGATCTGGTGATTTTGCAGGAAACCGGGCTGATGATCTCATCACTCAATTTAACGAAATCAAAGACCGGATGCATACAAAATGGAAAGACGGAAAATACATGGCGTATTTCCAGGCGTATACAAACACACACGCGCCGCTTCCTGTCCTAAAAGAAAAATATGAAACCGTCATGAATCTGGATGGTGTCGTAGGTCTATCCATTGCAACAAGACCTGACTGTCTGCCGGATGACGTAGTGGAGTATTTAGCCGAATTAAACGAACGCACTTACCTATGGGTAGAGCTTGGTCTTCAAACGGTACACGAACGGACAGCTATGCTCATTAACCGTGCTCATGATTATGAATGCTACGTTGAAGGTGTAGAAAAACTGAGAAAACACGGAATTCGTGTCTGCTCACATATCATCAATGGATTGCCTCTTGAAAACCGAGACATGATGATGGAAACAGCAAAAGCTGTTGCGGATTTAGATGTGCAGGGAATTAAAATTCATTTGCTTCACCTTTTAAAAGGGACTCCAATGGTCAAGCAATATGAAAAAGGAAAGCTTGAGTTTTTAAGCCAGGAGGAATATGTTCAGCTTGTTTGTGATCAGCTGGAGATTCTGCCGCCAGAAATGATTATTCACCGTATTACAGGGGACGGCCCAATTGAATTAATGGTTGGTCCAATGTGGAGTGTTAACAAGTGGGAAGTGCTCAATGCCATTAATGCTGAGCTCGAAAGACGTAACAGCTACCAAGGGAAACGTTTCGTCAGATTGGAAGAAGCAGCTAAATGATTTTGAAACGCATGCTTCCTTTTAGTAAAGAGCTGTTAGAACGCGCTTGTCAAAAAGGCGACATCGTCATAGATGCAACAATGGGAAACGGCCATGATACACTCTATTTAGCGGACCTTGTAGGAACTGAAGGACAAGTGTTTGCATTCGACGTGCAAGAGGAAGCCTTGCAGCAGACAAGCAAAAGGCTTGGCGGTCAATATCCTTACGTTCACCTGATCCATGATGGACATGAAAAACTGGCGGATCATCTTCCGAAGGATGTTTATGGACATATATCTGGTGCAGTGTTTAACCTTGGGTATCTGCCAGGAGGCGATAAAGCCGTCACCACTCAGGCTCATACAACCATTGAAGCCATCAAGCAGCTCCTCGAATGGCTCAAACCCGGAGGACTGATCGTCCTTGTGATCTACCATGGACATCCCGAAGGTAAAAGAGAAAAAGAAGTGCTTCTCGACTATTGCAGATCACTCCCTCATGAAGAGGTACAAGTTTTATCATATCAATACATGAATATTCAAAACGACCCGCCTTTTGTGGTCGCCATTGAAAAAAAGCTAAAATGATGTGCATTTTAGCTTTTTTCTTCTTTTCAGCGTGATAGAAAACCTTTGCAGTCTAGGAACGGGCGAGCACCGGAACGGAGCGAATTCGACATTCGTGAGTACCGGCGCGCAGACCTGACACCGAATGCGAGGGTTTGTCTACACGCTGAAGCTCAAATCCTAATGGATTTGAGCTTTTTTATGATGATTTCATCCAAGGCATTTTCTGATAAGTCCGATAGGCTCTTCCGTTAATATAGAAAAAGAACGATGTTTTCCCGCTTGATTTGATCAGCCTTTTTGCCAGCTTGTTCATCTCTTTTTGGGCTGTCACTTTTTCATCGGACAAATAGACCGCCAGTAATCCTCTGTTAATCAATTTGTGAAAGTTTTCATGCGGAATGCCTTTCAGCTGCTCATCCGCTTTTTCAATAAAATGCTGAAGTCTATCCATCATCTCATGATGAGAATCATAGTATGAGCAAAAGTTCAGATCTCCCCCAAGCCTGTCCTCTTCTTGGTCTATTAAATAATCGAGTAAAATGTGCAGACCTTGAATATAAGGGAAATAGCTTTCGTAAATTTGCTTCGCCTGCTTTTCTGTAAAATCAGGCTGCAGCGCATACGCCACAAGACAGAATATCCCTAACGTTGATCCCGCACAAGCTGAAAACTCATACCATTCCATCTTCGGCAAATCTTTTTCATACTGGCGGAACCATGACTCTAGCCGTGGTACACGCTCATGGGGAACAACGTGCTTATGTACTTGCAGGTCACTATAGTAATCACACAGCGTGTGTAAATATGGCTGAATGATCGGATAATGCCGAACGCGTGTAAGCACGTCTTGACATGTGCGGACAAGCGCATGTAAATATCCATGATCCTCTTGATCATCACGGAATTGATAGTATGGCTTGAGCTCAGCATGAATATCAAGCGCATCTCTCATCGCTTGATGCAGCATATGGAAATCCTTTGGATCAAGCGACGTGCTGCGGTCACAAAGGTTATCTAAGTAATCACTGATGGTTTGATACGCCACAATGAATTCAATGCACGTTTCTTTCTCTTCACCTGCCAGAAGAGATAAAATACCTCCGCCTTCACAGTGAAACGTTTTACTCGATATGCTCGCTAGTGCCTGCGTTCTCAGTTCTTCATTTTCAATCATTTCGGCATGAGCCCGCCACTTTTTCAGCTCCTGATGAACAAGCGGAAAAATATCTTTATACACTTTTGTCATCAGTGCAAAAGGACGCTCTGGTACTGACAAATCACTCCACCCCCAACTTAAAGCTCACAATCAAATATATTGATCTGTAAAGGCTCTTGCCGCCTTAAACACATCTTCTCTTTCTGGTTCATTAAAAATTTCGTGATACAGCTCTTCCCATTCACGGTATGATTTATTGGTTGATTCTATGCCATTGAACCATTTAATCACCCTCGTTTTATCGACGATCTTATCATCTCCCGCCTGCATTAAAAGGAGCGGGATCGATTTAAAGACATTCGTCGGCTGCATCGCCGCATCGATATTTTTGATCAGCTCTCGATACCAGCGAACCGACACCTTTGTCACGTAAAGAGAATCATTTGAATCTGCCTCAATGACCGCCTGATTTCGTGTGGCTAGTTCAATCGACAGCCCTGACTCCACTTTAAAAGACGGTGCCAGCACATTTAGACCTTTTGACGCAAAATCCATCAGCTTCTTCGGTTTAAATTGCAGACCTAAACAAGGTGATGATAAAATAAGGCCATTCAACTTCGTATGGGTATACTGCTTCATCCACTCAATTGAAATGAGTCCACCCATACTGTGTCCAAGTAAAAAAGTAGGAAGCCTGAATGATTTCGCATGCTCGATCCATTCATCGACTGTATCAATGTATTCTTGAAACGAACGAATGTGGCCTCGCGCACGTGTCGATGTGCCTTGCCCAGGCAAATCACCCATAACGACGTGATAGCCTGCATTCCGCCACATTTCAATCAGCCATTTATATCGGCCGTGATATTCACTCGCACCATGTACAATGACAATTGTACCAACTGGTCTTTCAGCATGCCAAGTCCACAAAGTAAACACCTCACAAATGTTGTATTAAGAAAGGAAGTCGAAAAAGTGATTTATCCATATCATCAGTTTACACCTGAGATTCATGAATCGGTCTTTGTCGCAGATAACGCCACCATTACCGGTGATGTCACAATTGGAGAATATTCGAGCGTGTGGTTCCAAACCGTCATCAGAGGCGATGTTGCACCTGTGAGAATTGGAAAGAACGTCAACATTCAAGATTTATCGTGCCTGCATCAAAGTCCTGGAAAAACACTTCTTATTGAAGATGGTGCTACCATTGGACACCAAGTCACATTACATAGCTCAATCATTCGAAAAAATGCCCTCATTGGCATGGGGTCTATCATTCTCGATGGTGCGGAGATTGGCGAAGGCGCCTTTATCGGTGCAGGAAGTCTTGTCCCTCAAGGAAAGGTCATCCCAAAAGGATCACTCGCTTTTGGCCGTCCAGCCAAAGTCGTTCGGCTGTTAACAGATGAAGATATCCAAGACATGGACCGAATCCGCAGAGAATATGTAGAAAAAGGACAATACTATCGTTCCCTTTTATCTCGTTAACATCATACGTGTATCTTCACTTTATCATGTTTTTTTCAGGATATTAAGCAATAACTATGAACCGCTTGTTATTTTACCCTTTTCCGCCACTTTCTATCATGACAAAAAAGGTTTTCAGCACAAAGCTGAAAACCTTTTTTCATTAACTGAAGATGACTTCTTTCGGTTGATGATTCAATTGCTCTGGATCAATACTGCGCTCGACATAAATGCTGTGCCAAATCATAAAAATCAGGACGGTCCAAATCTTACGGCTATGATCTGCTTTACCAGCACAATGTTCATTTAATAAATCAAGCACATACGCTTTGTTAATATATTCGTCAGTTTGACTGTTTTTAATGATGTCTTTCGCCCAAGCGTTCATCTCATTTTTCAGCCAATGACGAATTGGAACAGGGAAGCCAAGCTTCTTGCGGTTTAACACATGATCAGGCACAATGCCTTCTGCTGCTTTACGCAATAAATATTTCGTTGTGCCATCTTTTGTTTTCAGCTCTTCTGGAATTTTAGAAGCCGCTTCAAATACGACCTTATCAAGGAAAGGAACGCGAAGCTCAAGAGAATTCGCCATTGTCATCTTATCTGCTTTCAGTAAGATGTCCCCGCGCATCCACGTATGAATATCAACATATTGCATTTTGTTAATATCACTGTAGCCTGCACTTTCCTCGAAGTATGTCTTCGTCACATCACGATACGTAATGTTCGGATCATACTGCTTTAAGAGGTTTTTCTTTACTGGCTCTTCAAAGATTTTCGCATTACCGATATAACGTTCCTCTAATGGTGTACAGCCGCGGACGATAAAGCTTTTTCCTTTCATTCCTTCTGGCATTAAGCGCGCCAGACGAAGAAGAAGCTTTTTCAGCATAGATGGAACAGATTCAAATGGTTTAAGAGAAAGCGGCTCACGGTAAATATTATATCCACCGAACAGCTCGTCTGCTCCCTCACCAGAAAGAACGACCGTCACTTGTTTCTTCGCTTCCTTTGCCACGAAATACAATGGAATCGCCGCCGGATCAGCTAAAGGATCATCTAAATGCCAAACAATTTTCGGAAGCTCATTCATATATTCTTCAGGAGAAATTACCGCGCTGAAGTTTTGTAAGCCCAGCTTATCAGCCGTTTCCTTCGCTACATCAACTTCACTAAAGCCATCCTGCTGGAAACCAACAGAAAACGTCTTCAGCTCAGGATGAAATTCCTTTGCGACAGATACGATGAAAGAAGAATCGATACCACCTGATAGGAATGAACCAACAGGAACATCACTTCTCATATGAACTTTCACAGAATCATAGATTGCATCGCGGACTTCTTCAATCAGCTTTTGTTCTTGTGTTTGCTCAGGCTTGAATTGAACTTTCCAGTAAGTCTTAAATTCAATCTCCTGTCCTGGGCGTAAAGTAAACTGATGACCTGGCTCTACTTTGTGCACCTTTTGATCAAGTGTATTTGGCTCAGGTACGAACTGGAATGACATGTATTGCTGCAAAGCAGTCTCATCAAATAAAATGTTCTCGTTCACTGCCATCAAGCTTTTGCGTTCAGATGCAAAGTACACTTGCTCATCCATTTGTGTAAAATAAAGCGGTTTGATGCCGAAAGGATCTCTTGCGCCATATAATAATTGCGCTTCTTTATCCCAAATTAAAAATGCAAACATGCCGCGAAGCTTAGAAGCCGCTTCTTCTTTATAATGACGGTATGTAGCAAGAAGTACTTCCGTATCAGAATCTGTGCTGAACGTATAGCCTTTTTTCACAAGCTCTTCCTTCAGCTCCACATAGTTATAAATTTCTCCGTTGAAAATAATCCAATACTTTTCATCTTCATAAGAAAGCGGCTGCTTTCCGTGCTCAACATCTATAATACTTAAACGTCTAAATCCAAATCCTACATGCTCATCATGAAAGTAACCCTCATCATCCGGACCACGATGAACGATGAGACGATTCATTTGTTTAATTAGCTCTTCCTGTTCAGTAGTTTCGGACAATGGACGGTGATTAAATACACCAACAAACCCACACATATTATTGCCTCCACGTTATGTTATTTCTTAAAAGTAGACCTATAATTAGACAGTATTTTGTCCGATTTTGTTTCACATTTTTTCGCTTTTTGAAGATTTTTTTTTAATCAAAAGGAAAACCGCTTAAAATAAGCGGTTTTTTATGTTGTTATTGTCCCAATGCTTCTTTGCGAAGTGTATCGGCTTTATCCGTTTTTTCCCACGGAAGATCTAAGTCGTGACGGCCGAAATGTCCGTATGCAGCTGTTTGTTTGTAGATCGGACGGCGCAGGTCTAGCATTTTAATAATGCCAGCTGGACGAAGATCAAAGTTTGCACGAACCACTTCAATTAATTTTTCTTCTGAAGCTTTTCCTGTCCCGAATGTATCAATTGAAATCGATACAGGCTGTGCAACCCCAATTGCATAAGCAAGCTGTACTTCACAAGAATCTGCAAGGCCGGCAGCTACGATGTTTTTCGCTACGTAACGAGCAGCGTATGCCGCAGAACGGTCAACCTTCGTTGCATCCTTACCTGAGAAAGCACCGCCTCCATGACGAGCGTATCCGCCATACGTATCAACGATGATTTTACGTCCAGTTAAACCAGCATCCCCTTGAGGTCCTCCGATCACGAAACGGCCAGTTGGGTTAATGAAGTATTTTGTCTGTTCATCAATCAGTTCACTTGGAACGACAGGACTGATGACATGCTCTTTTAAGTCACTTTGAATTTGTTCAAGCGTCACTTCTGGTGCATGCTGCGTAGAAATAACCACTGTGTCAATACGAACTGGTTTGTTTTGCTCATCATATTCAACTGTGACTTGTGTTTTTCCGTCTGGACGAAGGTATGCAAGTGTTTCATCTTTACGTACTTCTGTTAAACGGCGAGATAATTTATGCGCTAGTGAAATCGGCAGCGGCATGAGCTCTTCGGTTTCGTTGTTGGCAAAACCAAACATCAATCCTTGGTCACCTGCACCAATCGCATCAATTTCTTCTTCCGTCATTGTTCCTTCACGTGCTTCAAGCGCTTTGTCTACACCTTGCGCAATATCAGCAGACTGTTCATCAATTGATGTAAGTACAGCACATGTTTCCGCATCAAAACCATATTTCGCACGTGTGTAGCCAATTTCCTTAATTGTGTCACGCACCGTCTTTGGAATATCGACATAAGTAGACGTTGTAATTTCACCGCTTACTAATACGAGACCGGTTGTAACAGAAGTTTCACAGGCAACACGTGCATTTGGATCTTTCTTTAAAATTTCATCCAAAATGCTGTCTGAAATTTGATCACAGATTTTATCCGGATGTCCTTCTGTCACTGATTCTGAAGTAAATAAACGACGATTTTGACTCATAATGGCTATTTCCTCCTGTACAAGACCACATCATCCCAAGATGAGGCCTCCAATATGATACGGAACTCGTTCCCTCTTATATTTGAAAACGTTTATATTAGAGATGTTATTGGCAATTTGTTCATATGATATCCCAAAAATAAAAAAACCATTTCCTTCATTGCGAGGAAAGGGTCTGAGATCGCATGCCTTTCACTCTTATCGCTCAAGGTGTTCTTGTACCTTGCATCAGGTTAGCACCTTGGTTTCTCAGCATTTTCATGCCTTTTAAATAAGAAACCGGTTGCTGGGCTTCATCGGGCCTGTCCCTCCACCAACTCGGGATAAGAGTATCCGTTCAATAAGATATCTTATCTTAAACCCTTGCGTCATGTCAATGCTTCATAAGAATTATCTCCCTCTTTTTTCTCCTCACCATTAGCATCACCAAAAAGCATATTTTCATAGCAGAAATGAAAAAACACACACAAAAATTTTTAAATAGTATAGACTATTATTATTAATGTGTTATACTAATCGAAACAAACAAATTCAACGGTAAAGGAAGGGTTTTTTTATGAACTCAGTGGATTTAAAAGAAGATTTGCAGTCATTGCTCTCATTAGAAAATACGCACCAAAATTTATCTGTTCCGAAACTTGTTGAAAAGATTTTGGCACGTAATGAAGGCGTTTTAACATCAACTGGAGCTGTCCGCGCTACAACTGGAGCCTACACAGGACGTTCGCCTAAAGATAAATTTATCGTCAAAGAAGAAAGCTCTGAACATAAAATCGATTGGGGTCAAGTAAACCAGCCGATCTCCAAAGAAGCATTTGACCGTTTATATACAAAGGTTGTGTCATACTTAAAAGAACGTGATGAACTATTCGTCTTTGAAGGGTTTGCAGGCGCTGACGAAAGATATCGTATGCCGATTACAGTTGTAAACGAATTCGCATGGCACAATCTTTTTGCCAAGCAGCTATTTATCAGACCTGACGGGTCAACACCTTCTTCAAACGAAAAACCTTTCACCATCTTATCTGCACCGCACTTTAAAGCAGATCCTGCAACAGATGGCACAAACTCTGAAACGTTTATCATCGTTTCTTTTGAAAAACGCACGATTCTTATCGGTGGAACAGAATATGCAGGAGAAATGAAAAAGTCCATTTTCTCTGTGATGAACTACCTGCTTCCTGAGCAAGATATTTTATCCATGCACTGCTCAGCAAACGTAGGTCAAGAAGGCGATGTGGCCCTATTCTTCGGACTTTCAGGTACGGGGAAAACGACGCTTTCTGCAAGCGCAAGCCGCAAGCTGATCGGAGACGATGAACACGGCTGGTCTGGCACAGGGGTCTTCAATATCGAGGGCGGATGCTATGCGAAATGTGTGAACTTAAGTGAAGAAAAAGAACCTCAGATCTACAAAGCGATCAGCTTCGGATCAGTTCTTGAGAACGTTGTGCTTGATGAAGAAACACGTGAAGCGGATTATGATGATACTTTCTTTACTGAAAATACACGCGCTGCTTACCCAATCGAAATGATTGATAACATCGTGAAACCAAGTATCGCAGGACATCCATCTGCCATTGTCTTTTTAACAGCGGATGCGTTTGGCGTCTTACCTCCAATCAGCCGTTTAACAAAAGAGCAGGCAATGTACCATTTCTTGAGCGGGTACACAAGTAAATTAGCTGGAACTGAGCGCGGTGTCACATCACCAGAAACGACATTCTCTACTTGCTTCGGTTCACCATTCCTTCCGCTTCCAGCTCACGTCTATGCTGAAATGCTTGGCAAAAAGATTGATGAGCACGGTGCAAAAGTATTCCTTGTGAATACAGGCTGGACTGGCGGAGGCTACGGTACAGGCAAACGAATGAATCTCGCTCATACAAGAGCAATGGTGCAGGCAGCAATCGAAGGTGACCTTGACAATGCCGAGATGATTACTGATGACATCTTTGGCTTACACATCCCGCTTCATATTCCTGGTGTACCAGATGAAGTGCTTCAACCTGCTAAAACATGGGATGACCAAGAGGCTTATCAAGAAAAAGCACACTTCCTTGCCAATGAATTTAAAAAGAACTTCCAAAAATTCAGCCACGCGGCAAGTGACATTGAAGCCAAAGGCGGTCCACTCGTATAACCAAATGAAAAAAGCTGAGGAGAATAAAATCCCTCAGCTTTTTTAGTTTGTTGAATGCAGGGACACAAGACGGTACGTCACCTTCGTGACATTGTCTGTCAGCTCCAGCTTTTCAACATGTGCAGTCCCTGTTTTTTCTCCGTCTTTCGTTTTGCGCACCTCAAGTGGAATATTTAATGGATAAATGCGGTATCCATCCTTCATGAGTTCAAATACATTTTCTTCAATTCTTGTCTCTTTTCCCTTTGTGACAATCATTGTATTAAATTCAACAGGCATTCCCATAATGAAAATCCCCCTACTTTCTATATTTCGTTATACTGCTTATTTTACCACATTTCCGCTTTTTCGGCTGTGCATCCATGTGGTCAGCCTTCTCACAATTTCTCGATTATGCTGCGGCGGGAAATAGTGGTTGTATCCGTGGAAATACCATGTTTCCACGGATTTCCCGTGCTGGCGCAGCGCATCTTCTAACAAATACGCATGCTCAATCGATACATTTTGATCCTCTTCTCCGTGGATGATAAGGACAGGTGCTTCAATTTTGTCCACATCATTTAAAGGGGTTCTGTTCTCATATGCCTCTGGCACCTTATGCGGCGGGCCGCCAATCACACGCTTCATCATCCGTCTCATATCCACACGCTCTTCATAAGTCAGTTTCATATCACTGACGCCTCCCCATGTGACAAAGGAAGCTGCCTCTTGTTTCATTTCAACAGCGGTCCAGATGCCCATAATACCGCCTCGCGAAAAACCAAAGATATGAATGCGGTCCTTCTTCACTTTTTTGTGCTGTTTTAAAAGCTGAAAGGCAGCGAACGCATCTTTTCGATCTTCTCCGGCAAAATCTTCGTTCCCTTCGCCTCCTTGGTTTCCCCGGTAAAAGGGAGCAAAGACGACAAAGCCCTGCGCGGCAAATTGCACAATCCGGCCTGGTCTGACCATCCCCACATTTTTAATGCCGCCTCGTAAATACAAAAAGCCGTCGTAGAAACCTTCTCCGGCCGGTTCAGCGAGCAGCCCTTTCATCCGAAGTCCATCTGCCTCATAGGTCACTGTATATAAGTGAATATGCGGATGGGGCGACGGAAACCTTCTTTTTTCCACAATCACTCGATTTCTCTCCTTTTCATCTTTGATTACGTCCATTGCTTCAGCATCGCTTCTGCGACAAGCTGGCCTGATTTTGTCACCATCGGCGTGCCGCCGCCAGGATGACTTGTTCCCCCAACAAACCAAAGTCCTTCAATATCCTTTGACTGATTATTGATGCGAAAGAACGCCTGTTTGAACGAGTTTGAAGACATGCCATAAATGGCTCCACGATATGCCCCCGTTTTCTGCTGCAGATCGAGCGGGGTTTGAACCGCTTCATATTCGATAAGCTCATCCAAATCAAAAAGACCTTTTTCCATTAATTTGTTTTTTACATGCTGACGATATGTCTCCTTTAGCATGTCCCAATCTTGCTCTTTTGTCATATAAGGTGCATTGGCCAGTACAAACAGGTTGCTTCTTCCCGGTCCTCCGCTTAAAGCTGGTTCTGAATAACCTGAATAGCATATGTAAAGCGCTGGGTCTTGAGGCAGCTGTTTTTTCTGAAAAATATCCTTGAATTCTTGCTCATAATCCTCAGGGAAAAACACATTGTGATGGGCCAGCTGTTCATAGACTTTAGGTACACCTAATAAGAGAACAAAGCCCGACAACGACGGTTCAATGCCAGACAGTTTTTGATTTAAATAACGAGGACGGTTTTTTTCATCTATGAGATGACGGTATACAGTCAGCGCATCTGCTCCTGCAATGACTTGATCTGCCTCATACATCTGCTGATCCGTTTCCACTCCTTTGACCTGCCGATCCTTCACATGAATCTTGTTCACTTGTTCATTGAGGTGAATCTGAACACCTAATTCTTTTGCCAGTATCTCAAATGCCTCAACTAAACGATATGTACCGCCCTGTATTCCATAAATCCCTTTCTCCCCTTCTAAATACGCCATCATATTAAAAATAGCCGGTGCCTCGTAGGGAGAGGAGCCAATATAAGTAGCATACCGTCCAAACATCGCCAATGTATGGGGGTGACGGAAATATTGACGCAGCAGGCGCTGAACGGATGTGAACGGTTTGACAGCGAGAAGTGCTTTCATCAGCTTTAAATCCGCCTTATCCTTCCAGCTCAATAACAGACGATTTAAAAACTGCTCCTCTGCCTTTTGAAAAAGCGCCTTTGATTCCTGCAAAAATGCACGGTATTGCTTCGCATCTTCAGGACTGAATGCAGCAATTTGTGATTCCATTTGCTCCATATTCGGCGTAAACTCGACCGTATGTCCATCTGGAAAAAAATTTTTGGTAAGCGGAGAAATCGGATAAAAGGTCACATAATCCTCCATCCGTCTATGACAGGCTGTAAACACTTCTTCAAAATATGTCTTCATTGTAATGGTACTCGGTCCTAAATCAAAAGAGTAGCCTGCTCCGTGATGGCGCTGCAATTTCCCGCCTAAAGTCGCTTCTTTTTCTAAAATGGTGACCTGAACCCCGCGTGACTGTAGACGGATCGCGGCTGATAATCCGCCAAATCCGCCGCCGATGATGATCACTTTTTTCATTCGTACCTTCTCCCTTTCCATTCATACCCTTCTTTTTTCAGCCCGATTTTCATAGAAGCAAAGCCAATGGCGATCAGACTTAAAATACTGACCGGCAATAAAAAAGCCATCGCAGATGTCCGCCCGTTTTCAATATCAATTGCCGCTTTAATCGACACACCCAGCCCATAGCAAAGAATGGCTAAGCATATGCTCAAAACATCCAGCTGAAACAATGCGATCATGAAACAAATGACAGGAACCAAATAAAGGAGGGTGTATAAACAAAAGACAGTGCTTAACAGAGGAATGCTTCGATTCACACCCGGGAACAAATTTTTCCGGTAACCTTCCCAAACCTCTTGTCCACTTTCATACATTCTCATATACACAAATGGATGAATGCTTGCAAGTGTGAACGGAAAACCTTTTTCCTTCACCCGTTTAGCCAAAGCCATATCATCAACGAGTGAATCCTTGATCGCTTTATGCCCGCCAATGTCGTGATAACAATTCTTTTCAATGGCAATAAAACCGCCATGTGCTGCGGCAAAAGCGGGGTTCTTAGATTTTCTTATCCATTTCACTGGCAGATGACAGCCAATGGTAAACATCATCATAGGAACCACAAGATGCTCAAACAATGTGCCTGTTTTTTGTTCTGGAAAACCTGACAGCAGGCCCGTTTTTTGCATACATAACTGCTTGTATACTGATTCAACTGCCCCTTTTTTTAACCGGACATCCGCATCTAAAAATAGCAGCCAGTCAGAAGCTGCTGCCTCTGCGAGCTGAGAGCAGGCATATGATTTACCAAGCCAGCCCCGCTGTAATGGCTGACCTGACTGGACACGGATCCACGGATATGTTTCTGCGAACCGCTCCACCATCGCTCTTGTCTGATCTGTCGAATGGTCATCAAGTACGATAAGCTCTTTCGGGTAAAGACGTTGATCAACGATCGACTGAAGACAGGCTTTTATCCTTTTTTCCTCATTTCTCGCTGGAATCAGAATCGATAACGAAATAGGTTCACCCGGCGAAAAGGATGCTGGCTTTAAAACAGGAAGCTGCCTCATATTCCATATGGTGAAAATAAACTGACAGAGCAAGAGTACACTGATCACGATTAAGAAGACCGCCATGTTTTCACCCACTTTTTAAAGGAATCAAACGCATCACTTGTTGATTGACTTGTCCTTGTCATCTGTCTAAATTCTTGATTGGTTGAAAAATCAGGGTCAGCGATGACCTGTGCTTGATGTGCGTTTAACTGCGTTTCAAGGAGATCCCTAAGCAGATGCGTCACGTCCTTGCTTCGAAGTTCTCCGCCAGATACAAAGGTATCTTCACCAAACACAGCAGATACTGTCGGCTTTTGAAATTGATTAAATGTATAATGCAAGGTCACAGGCTTCACCACGACTTGCTCAAATTGTCTCACTAAAAAAGAAGCCCCGCCCTCCAATTCAAGCGGCCGCACATCCTGATGCATGATTTTCCCCTGTGGAAAAAGCCATACAGCCCTGCCAGCCTGCATGTTCTCTTTTGCCATCATTAATGCTTGCTTCACACTTTTCAGATTCTCTTTCTGAACCGGAAAGGCACCAAGCTTTCGGAAAAAGGCATATTGCTTCAGCTGTTTCTCCTCCATCATCATATAGTGATCGAGTTCGGACGCTTTTTCTGTTAAAAGAAAGATGATCAGTCCATCCCACCAGGAGCTATGATTAGCGAGATAAAGAACAGGCAGCTTCTCGTTTGGGTCCACAGCGCCTTTCATCATCACGCAGCGGAAATGTTTATGAAGTAAATACCGCTCAAGATAAAGAGAAAATATACGTCTAAACGATCGGCTTTTGTCGCTTTCTTTCAAATTGAACCCTTCCTTCACATAAAATAACAATGATTAGCGCTAAATAAAAAATGACATCGAGCCCGCCCTTTAATGCCAGCACACCAAAAAAGAACACCATTGCCTGATAAATACGGCTCGTCCAGCTGAGGGCCTTTTGACCAACATGAACAAGCGGGAAGAGAAAGGAAAGTCCTGCTCCAATCATACCCCAGCTCACAAAATTCTCAAAAGGAATACCATAAAAACCACCGCCGTCATACCACACCCAAAATTTCCGTTCAGCCGCTACTGGGTCTAATATGAGGTCAAGCAAGACAATCCATATCCCCGTTTCGACAGCTCGTTTCCATTTCGACTGCTGAGTGGATAAAAAAAGGCTGTTTAAAAACACACCAACCCATGCAAAAGCAATGGTTAAAGGCACTCCTGCCACTAGAAAACCTAACGTCGGATAATAGTCATAGGCCCCGAAAGGAAAACCAGTTGTGATCCCTATCCATTCAACCGTAAATGTCAGCACACCGACAATGGCTGCCCTTTTGATCACACCAACCCATGCCCCATAAATATTTCGCCCAATCTCTATCACACAGCAGGCATACAGCACAAGGAAAATGCCATTTGCAAACTGAAGCCATGCTGGCACTTCAAAAGAGACCATTAATATGAGCCCTACTAAATACCATCCAAGAAATACCCAACTCACTCTATACACGAAACCGCCCCTTTATTTCTTCCAAATTCAAGAAAGTATTCATGCTTCTAGTATAGAAAAAAAGACACGTTCTATAAATAAACAATGCGCTTCTTATTTTCATCTAGGCACTCACCAAAAATCCCTTTTGACATACTTTAATTAGTGATCTAGAACAAAGGAGGCGAATTACTCTTGAATCGTTCCATCAAAGTCAGACTGGCATTCATCGTCGTTGTCCTGCTCTTTATTCCATTTGTCGCCTGTAAAAAAGAACAAGAGCAGACCGTACAAGTAGCCGAGGTGACCCATTCGGTTTTTTATGCTCCGCTCTATGTTGCCTTATCTGAGGATTTCTTCAAAGAAGAAGGGCTAGAGGTTGAATTAAAAACGACCTGGGGCGGCGATAAAACGATGACAGCTCTCTTATCCGGCGGTGCAGATATCGCCCTGACCGGATCTGAATCCTCTATCTATGTAGAGGCTCAAGACACAAAAGACTCTGTCATCAACTTTGCACAGCTGACACAAACAGACGGTACATTTCTTATTTCAAGGGAGAAAGTGAGCGAATTCTCTTGGGATCAATTAAAAGGAAAAGACTTTCTTGGACAGCGGAAAGGCGGCATGCCGCAAATGGTCGGTGAATATGTCCTGAAAAAGGAAGGCATTGATGTAAAAAAGGATCTCCGCATGATTCAAAATATTGATTTTGCCAACATTTCAGGTGCTTTCTCCTCTGGAACTGGCGATTTTGTGCAGTTATTCGAACCGACAGCATCCTTAATTGAAAAAGAAGGCAAAGGGTACATTACCGCCTCCTTTGGAGAGGCTTCCGGAAAGGTGCCGTATACCACCTTCATGGCAAAGAAGAGTTACTTAGAGGAAAACAAAGAGACAGCTGAAGCCTTCACTCGCGCCATTTACAAAGCGCAGAAATGGGTAGAATCCAAGCAGCCTGAGGAGATTGCCAAAACCATTCAATCTCATTTTCCTGACACAGAACTTGATGTTTTATCAACTGCCATTAAACGCTACAAACAGCAGGACTCCTATGCAGCAGATCCCCTTCTGAATGAAGAGGAATGGAACAAATTGCAGGAAATCATGAAGGAGAGCGATGAATTGCCGAAATTTATCCCGTACAAACAACTTGTCGATTCATCCATTGCAAAGAAGGTCACAGAACACAAATAGAATAGGAGGTAGCACATGTCTTTCCTTCAAATTGACCATGTGACCCACACGTACTTCTCTTTAAAAGAAAAAACAACGGCCATACAGCATATCAATATGGAGATAGACCAAGGAGAATTTATCTCATTTATTGGTCCCAGCGGCTGCGGAAAAACCACCCTGCTGTCTATCATTGCAGGAATAACGCCGCCCTCTGAAGGCCGAATTTTAATCGAAGGAAAAGAGCCGAATCAAAAGGAGCATCAAATCGGCTACATGCTCCAGCAAGATTATTTGTTCCCTTGGAAAACCATCAAGGAAAATATCATTCTCGGGTTAAAAATTACTAAGCAAGATTCACATGAAGCCACCTCCGCCGCTCTTGGCTTACTGCCTAAGCTTGGCCTTCATGATGTAGAGGAAAAATACCCGAAGGAGCTGTCAGGCGGTATGAGGCAGCGTGCGGCTCTCGCCCGAACGCTTGCAGTGAATCCCGGTCTGCTTTTACTAGATGAGCCCTTTTCAGCTCTAGACTACCAAACCAAACTCACTTTAGAGGATCTCGTCTTTCATACACTCAAAAACTATCAAAAAACAGCGGTTCTTGTGACACATGACATCGGCGAAGCCATTGCGATGAGTGATCGCATTTTCTTATTCTCAAAGCATCCTGGCTCGATACAGCGAATCTTTACCGTTCCAAATGATCTGAAGACTCTTTCTCCTTTCAAAGCGAGACAGACCCAGAGTTTCCAAGAGCTCTTTCAAACGATTTGGAAGGAGCTGAAAACAGTTGAAACACAGTGACCTTTTACATGAAGCCTATCGCAAAAAATACCGAATGGAAAAACGCATGACCCGAATCTATCAGTTCATTATTTTCGCCAGCTTCTTTTCGCTTTGGGAGCTTGCCAGTCATTTTCGCCTTATCGATCCACTGATATTTAGTTCACCATCAGCAGTCTGCCAATTGTTTGTACAAAAAATATCCGATGGGTCTTTAGTGAATCATATGAGTATTACATTATTTGAAACGGTGCTCGGATTTCTACTTGGTACCTTTTGCGGCATTTTGCTTGCTGCCGCCTTATGGTGGTCCACCCGCCTGGCAAACGTTCTTGATCCTTATTTAGTCATTTTAAATGCCATGCCAAAAGTTGCCCTCGCCCCGATTTTAATTGTTGCCCTTGGGCCTGGCATGATCAGCATCGTTGCCATGGGCGCAATCATTAGTGTGATCATTACGACAATCGTCATTTATACAGCCTTTCAAGAGGTCGATGAGAATTATTTAAAGGTGATGAAAACCTTTGGTGCGAAAAAAAGCGTCGTCTTTCGCGAGGTCATTTTGCCAGCTAGTATTCCAACGATGATTTCTGCGATCAAAGTCAATGTCGGCCTTTCTTGGGTTGGGGTTATTGTAGGGGAATTTCTTGTTTCCTCAAAAGGGCTCGGCTACATGATCATTTACGGTTTTCAAGTCTTCAACTTTACACTCGTGTTCTTAAGTCTTTTCATTATTGCCGTATTTGCGACCATCATGTACCAGCTTGTGGAATGGCTCGAACGCCGTTTTCTTCAAAAATAAAAAGCACAGGGATTGTCACCCTGCGCTTTTTTTAACGAATCAAACCGTTCTTTTCTAAATAAGCAAGACTTTGTCTTAACACATCATCTTTCATAATAAAACTGAAATTCTTATTTTTTGCGATGGATCTTGGCAAGTCTGCGAAAAGAACGGGTCCTTTCGTTTCAAAATACGTGTCTTGCTTCACTAGCTTTTCAATATCAGCGAAATAAATATTCTTGACAATGACCTTTTCTCTGCCCAGCACCTGATATTGACCAATATACGTTAATTCACGAACAACAGCACCCGTCTCTTCTTGAATCTCCCGTATAGCGGCTTGATCTGCTTCTTCATCCGGCTCAACTTTCCCCCCTGGAAACTCATAGCCCCGATCCTCATGTTCAGTGAGCAGCCATTTCCCTTGGTAGCGGCAGATGGCCCAAACATGCTTAGGATGACTTGAAAAAGGCTTCTCCTCAAAAGAGAGCTTGACCGTATTATGATAATAGTCTTTAAATACATGCATGTGAAATCCCTCATATCCTGTCCTTGCTTCTTGTAAAACATCATACCACAGATCACATTTATCTGAAGAATTTTTATCAAAAGTGAAACAAACGAGTGGTTCCAACTCGTCTTTATCTAAAATGAGGTATTGTTTCTAAAACCTTTTTATCATCTCCAACTTCACCCAATTTTAATCATGAAACCTTTTATCCCTATATGACGTAAATGAATCAGTGTTTGTCCTATGACAACGAGGAGGAAATCAGCATGAGTATAAAAAATGGGTCAAAACAAAACGCACCCCATGAGGTGATCAAGAAACACCTCGTGAAAGGGCAAAAGTTAGATTTAACAAAAGACAATCCAGCGGTCGACCAAATTCATATCGGGCTTGGCTGGGACCTGGCTGGTCAGCCAATTGATTTAGATACGCAAGTGTTTCTTTTAAATGAAGAGGACAAGCTGTTGTCTCCTAAGCATCTGATCTATTATCACCAGCAGCAAAGCTTAGATGGAGCTGTGCGTCATCTTGGTGATCATCAATTTGGCGGAGGGTATCGAGACAATGAAATGATTATTATGCAATTAAGCAGAGTCTCACCTGACATTCATAAAATTGTCGTCACAGCCACGATACATGATGCACACGAACGCCAGCATCATTTTGGACAAGTCACCAATGCCTACGTGCGACTTACGGATCAAATCTCGCAGCAAGAAATTTGTACCTTTCAGTTAACAGAGGATTATTCGTATTGTACATCCATTATATGCGCTGAACTCACGAGAGATCAGGAGGAATGGAAAATCACCGCGACCGGGCAAGGGACTACTCTAGATTTAAATGATTTATGCCGCATCTACAAATTTACATCTTGACGCAGGAAAGGAGCCGGCACCTATGGGATTTCATTTCAACACAATAGAAGAACTTACCTTACAAGCAGAAGGCAGCGGAATCTTTTTTGCCAAAAAAGGCGCCATGATTGCGGATCAAGGAAGTTTCCAATACCGCAAGCGATTACTTGGAACGAATAAAGGAAATATGGTCAGCCAAGTATTTAACCATATCAGCAGGAAATTCACAGGTGAAAACCTTGAGATGATGGAAGTGAGTGGACAAGGTACTTGCTACTTGGCGGATGCAAGCGAGCATGTAACAGTGATTAACCTTGAGCCAAGCGGTCCTTGGCAGCATGTAAGTGTAGAAAGTGAAGATTTACTTGCCTTTACTGAGGAATGCCATTACGGCGTCACACCAGTAGGCGTTGGTATTTTATCACAGAAAGGACTGTTTACATCAAAACTCTCTTATCAAGGGCACGGAGCGCAGGTCGCCATTAAAACGAATGGAAATCCGCTCATTTTAAAAGCCCCCTGCCGTGTAGACCCTGACGCAATTGTTGCTTGGACAGGCAAAGCACCGAAGGTCAAACTAGATGTGAACTGGAAGACTTTCATTGGACAAACATCTGGCGAATCCTACTTATTTGAGTTCCAGGAACAAGATCAAATCGTCATTATCCAGCCATCTGAGCGCACATCTGGGTTACGGGTGGGCTTAGATGATAATCGCTACAAACCTCAGAGCCAGAGCTCCTCTCATGAGTTCACCAATTCACAGCAGGAAAATAGAGGCGGCGGGATCAGCGATTTGATCGGAGGCATTTTACAACCGCGAAAATAAAGCATGTAGAGATTCTCTACATGCTTTTTCAATTCATCAAACCATTTGTCTCAATAAAGCTCCTTGTCTCTTCATTGCCGAGCTCATAAATCATTGTGTAAATCTCTTTTCTTTTTCTATCCATTTCATCATTTGGACTATCATAATGATATTCAAGAAACGGAACATGCGCCCGAAAGAAGCCTTTCCAATCTGTCATATACTGTTCATCGAAATAGTCTCTCAGCTGCAAAATTTGATCATCATCTGCTTCTATTTGAAATTGCCAAGCCGCTGCATCTCTATGCTGCGATATCGATCCATCTTGTACGGATACATAGTACGTGTGTCTCGCCATCTGAATCATCCTTTTTCCTTTAGTATGACCAGATATGAGGAAATTACGGCTTTTTGCGCAATTTATTTTTCAACATGTCCAATACATCAATAAACAACTGTGGAATGGGAACTCCAAGGGCTCTGGCTGTCGAGACGATTTGGTAAGATTCATAAATAATATAAAAGATGATCGCTAAATCCTTAATCGTCCCATTTGTCTTCAGCATGACATCGAAGAAATGCGCCATCGATATTAAGGAAACTGTCACGATCTTTCGAACAAGCCGCGTAAAAAACCGCTTCATTGTGAGCTGCCCAGTCAAAGATTCTCTTAGGCTTGAACAAATTAATTCAATAGCCATCAACGTCACTAAAATCATCAGTAAATATCCTGCTCCACCAAACAGAAAGCCCATCGCCGACAAACTCACTGTAACCAACGAAAAGATGCCTAAATCCTTGCTCACTTGGCATCAACATCCTTTCAAAGTGGAACTCCTTACCTCAATAGTATATGCCGAATTCTCGCAATAGCTTGGACGACAAAAAATAAAGGCGCTGTTATGTCCTCAGGGAGACGAATGAAACCAAAAAAAGCCGCCCCATGAGGCGGCTTCTCTTTTTAGACTCTGACATCAATAAATGAAGCATCTGAATCCTTTGGCTGAACAGCTTGAGGCTGCTGCTGCACTTGATCCAGCATCACCATAGCTTGTGCTGTATTCGTAGCAAGCTGTGAATTCAACAAACTAATATTGAGTGTCTTTTGAATGCTCGCTACTTGCTGACTCATCATTCCTGCAATAGAAGACATCTTCTTCCCTCCCTTCTCTTTTCTCTTCGGCTGAAAGCCCTATGATTTCAATGGGCTGTCTGTCCCGATTCCAATAAAAAAGAATGTCGGTCTATTTATGACCGACATTCTTTTCACATACGTGTATTATCCTAAATATGCTTTAAGCATCCAGTTGTGTTTTTCAATGGATTGATGAATCGCAAGCAGCATATCACCTGTAGTTTCATCGCCAACCTCTGCAGCCAGCTCCATTCCTTGCTTTAATTCCTCAGCGATATTGGAGAAATCATCATATAGATTTTTCACCATTTGCTCCGCTGATTCTTTGCCCTCTGCTTCTTGAATGCTGGAAATTTCTAAGCACTCTTTCATTGTCGCAACAGGCTGTCCATTTAAAGCAAGCATACGCTCAGCCAAATCATCAATATATGTAGCTGTTTCTGTATATAGTTCCTCAAATTTCTCATGGAGTGTAAAGAAATCTTTCCCCTTTACATACCAATGATAGTTATGTAATTTCACGTAAAGCACAGTCCAATCAGCTACTTGTTTATTGACGACGTTTAATAATTGTTCAGACATATTTATTCCTCCTTATGTAATTGCGTTTAGTATGAGAATACCCTTTTCTTATTATACTGAAACCTGCCGTCAATTTCTTCTATTTTGACTGCATGAAATATATGTTAATATGGAAATAAGGAGGGAGTTAGATGCTGTTACTTGGGATTATCAGCTTTATCATTATCTCAATCGTTGTCTTTTTATCATTGTGGACGACATCGAAGGCTTATGAATATAAGCATAAAGTCGATTCACCACAGGATGCAGAACCAAATCAACGTCCTAATCCAAAATAAATCCGCTTTTAATGATGTGAGGTTTCTTCTTCTTCAGTAGATGAACTCTCTTTTTTCACCTCACCTACGTGGATGTTCGTTTTCGGCATATTATGCTGCTGTTTAGCTGTCACATGGACTTGTATGATATAAAGGCCATCTTTTTTGAAGGCTGTGTGCAATTCGTATACACCCTTGTTTTCTTTCTTTGGCTGAATCATCTTGCTGTTATCCTTGTCGCCATCTTTCCACACTTCAAATTGAACATCATCTGCATCATCAACAGGCGTATCACCATATGTGACAGCTGCTTTTACTATAACGCTTTCATTTTTCTCCACTTGCTCAGGTCCTGTGAGCTTTACTTCTAATAGCTCAGGCACTTCCCCTTTGCCGCTATTTGCTGCAGAGTTTCCACATGCACTCAATAACGTGAGCATCAGAATCATTCCCAACATTTTTCGCATCCTGCGTTTCCCCCTTCTTTTACTGACATGTCCATTTTAACAAATATCCCCTATTTTGACATCTCTGTTTAAATTCAAATAAAAAACCGGACATCTAAATGTCCGGTTCATCATTCTATTAACCAAATACTTTTAAAAGCTCTTCTTGATCCTGAGAAAGCCAGAAACGCATTAAACGTTTTGCCCCTTCAAGATCATGAAGCTTCGCTTGTCCGCATTGCTCTTCGTTTGCAGCAGGAATTTCTGTTACTTCAACCGCATCCTTGAATGTTGCATCAAGAAGTTCAACGATCTCTTTTGGAGTTGGTGCACCACTGACAACTAAATAGTAGCCTGTCTGGCAGCCCATTGGAGAAATATCAATGATATCAAAATGATCATATTTCTCTGAGTGTGTTCTAATATTAAACGCAAGCAAATGCTCTAATGTATGAATCGTATCAGGTTTCATCGCCTGCTTGTTGGGCTGACAAAAACGAATATCGAATTTATTTACTTCCCCATCTGATCCCACTTTATGAACGCCGCAATGACGAACATATGGCGCTTTTACAGCATTATGATCAAGTTCAAAGCTTTCGACTGAAGGCATAATCACCACTCCTATAATTGCAATTTCCTATATTATAACATATTTCTCCGACCAGTTTAGTTTATAAAACTTTCCTTCCTTGTTCTTTTTTCTTATACTGTGGAAGACAGACAAGGAGGAACCTCTATGAAACAAATTTTTATCGGCATAATACGCTTTTATCAAAAATGTATTTCCCCTCTTACACCGCCAAGCTGCCGGTTTTATCCAACATGCTCAAACTATGGACTAGAGGCGATCAAAACGCATGGCGCGGTCAAGGGCGGCTGGCTCACCATAAAACGGATTTTGAAATGTCATCCGCTTCATCCTGGCGGCATCGATCCTGTTCCGCCTAAAAAGGAAAAATAACTTACTTTTCTTCATATCCGTTGACAACTAAGTCAAGCTTCCCTGTTCCAGGATCAATGACAAGCCCGTGTACAGGTACATCTGATGGAAGAAGCGGGTGATTTTTCACTACAGACACACTGTCCTTCACGCTCTCTTCGACTGAACTAAAGCTTTTGAGCCACTGTTTAAAATCAATTCCTGAGTATTCCAGTACTTCAATACGTTTTTCTGGAATACCGCGCTCAACGGCTTTATTTAAAAGTGTCTGGCTGTCTATTTTACTCATCCCGCAATCATGATGCCCAATGACATATACCTCGTCAGCATTTAATTCGTAAACAGCAACTAAAATGCTTCGCATAATACTTCCAAATGGATGAGAAACAAGCGCCCCAGCACTTTTGACAATCTTAATATCACCATTTTTCATGTTCATGGCACGCGGAAGCAGTTCAACAAGTCTTGTATCCATACACGATAGAATGACAGCTTTTTTCTGTGGAAACTTTGTTGTTGTAAATTCTTCGTATTTCTTTTCTTCAATAAATTGTTGATTATATTCGATGATTTCATCTAAAAGTTTCATACGTTTGTCCATTCCTTTATCTTTTTTTAAAAATAAATATAGCACAATGTAAGAAATTTCGTCACGTTTTGCAGCTTATTTTTTTTAGAGGAAACATCTGCTGACGAAAATTTTTTATTTTCCTCTTTTCAAATCGTAATTATTACGATACAATAACTCAGGACATTAAATCGTAATCATTTCTATCTATTAGATTGAGAGGAGACATTTTCTACATGAAAAAAATCTTTTTTATTTTAACAGCTGCTTTATTCGCGATCGGTCTTGCCGCTTGCTCAAGCAGTGCGGGCACGAATGCTTCAAAAGGTAAGGCAGACGGGAAACTAATCATTTACACCACGATCTTCCCAATCCAAGATTTTACTGAAAAAATTGGCGGCTCTCACGTTCATGCTCAAAGCGTGTATCCTGCAAATGCAGATGCTCACAGCTTTGAACCAAGTTCAAAAACAATGGTTGAAATGGCTGAAGGTGATGCCTTTATCTACAGCGGCACAGGGGCTGAAGCATTCGCAGACAAAACTGCTGCCACTTTAAAAGACCAAGGTGTGAAAACAGTCAAAGCAGCCGAAGGTATCAAATTGTTATCGACAAATGAAGAACATGCACATGAAGAAGGCGAAGATCATGACCATGAAGCTGAAGACCATGATCATGACGGGCACGATCACGGAGATAAGGACCCTCATGCATGGTTAGACCCGGTTTATGCGCAGCAAATGGCGAAAAACATTAAAGACACACTCGTCTCATTAGATCCAGATCATAAAGATGAATACACAAAAAACTATGAACATCTAAAAAAAGATTTACAATCATTAGATCAAGAATTCAAAACAACGTTATCTAAAGCGAAACATAAAGAAATCCTAG
This sequence comes from Bacillus sp. FSL L8-0654, assembly GCF_038629965.1. Lineage (NCBI taxonomy): Bacteria > Bacillati > Bacillota > Bacilli > Caryophanales > Bacillaceae > Bacillus > Bacillus sp. FSL L8-0654. The sequence continues at coordinate 2,747,494 of NZ_CP152026.1, forward strand.
TTTCTCACGCAGCTTATGGTTATTGGGAAAAGCGCTATGGCATTGAGCAAATCAGTGTTTTAGGGTTATCCGCTTCTGAAGAGCCATCACAAAAACAGCTCGAAAACATTGTACAAAAAGCGGAAAAGCATCACATTCAATACGTTATTTTTGAAAACAACGTCAGCAGCAAAGTATCAGATACAATCCGCAGTGAAATTGGGGCAAAAAGCTTGACCCTTAAAAATCTAGAATCCATTACTGAAGATGATGCCAAAAACGGCGAAAGCTACGTCAGCTTAATGAAACAAAACTTAAAGACCTTAAACACCGCTTTAAATGATTAATGCTTTGAACCCCGGCTGATCACCCGGGGTTTTTTACTGTCAAAAAAAGCACACCGTTATCAGGCGTGCTTTTTTGATTACATTTGATATTTTTTCTTAAACTGCTCGGCTCTTCCACCTTTTTCTCCGAATTTTTGGCGCCCTGTATAAAAAGGATGCGTATCAGAGCTTGTTTCTACTTTAATGACAGGATACGTTTTCCCATCTTCCCACTCTACTGTCTCGTTTGATGTCTTTGTTGATCTACTCAAGAAGCGGTAACCGCTGTTTACGTCCATAAATACAACTTCATGTGAGGTTGGATGAATATCTCTTTTCAATGTCAAAACTCCTTTCGTTAATAAAACGTAATGGTTACGTTTTATATTTATATTCTACTCCCTCTTTTACAACTTGTCAAAAAACAAGCTTTCTTAGTCAGGAAGAATAATCTAAAAATGGTGGAGAATAATAAGCATCATGAAAAAGAGAAGCGATAAGAAAGGCGGAGAAAAAATTGACTGATCTCGTTTTAGCTAGAAGCCTGTTCGGCACAACCATGGGCTTTCATATTATTTATGCCTCGCTTGGCGTTGGCATCCCGCTAATGATTTTGTTAGCTGAACTCATCTTTCAAAAAACGAAGGACCCTCATTATGCCATCATGGCCAAGCGGTGGACAAAAGCACAGGCTGTTCTGTTAGGGGTCGCCATTCCAACAGGTACAATTGCTGGTACGCAGCTTGCCCTTTTATGGCCAGGTTTTATGGAGGTTATCGGAAAGGTCATGTCACTGCCATTCCAGATTGAAATTTATGCGTTCTTTATAGAAGCATTATTTATGTCTATTTATGTGTACGCAGCGGATCGCCTATCAAATGCAATGCGCATCATTACCGTTATTTTTATCGTCATTGGTGCAGCTGCATCAGCGATTCTAATTACAAACGTACATGCTTTTGAAGGGACACCTGCTGGCTTTCAGATGGTGAATGGAGAAATCACAAATATCGAGCCTTGGAAGGCCTTTTTCAATCCAAGCTTTGCTGTAACTGCTACACATGTTGTGCTGTCTGCTTTTACAACAGGTGCTTTTGTGATTGCTTCAGTTGCAGCTTTTAAAATGCTCAAAACGAGAAAAAATGAGAAGCTCTATACATTTCATCGAAAAGCCCTTTTTCTTGGACTCATTGTAGGAGGACTTTTCTCCTTTCTAACAGCCTTAAATGGCCACGAATCCGCTCAGCTTCTGTATGAATATCAGCCTGAAAAGCTGGCTGGAGCTGAAGGTTTATTTGAAACGCAATCACATGCGCCTCTTGCAATAGGTGGTTTTACGGATGCTGATTCGCAGGAAATTAAAGGTGCGATCGAAATTCCTTGGGCGCTCAGTTTTCTGGCAGGAAATAGCTTTGATACAGTGGTCAAAGGCTTAAATGATTTTCCTCGTGACGAGTGGCCGCCTTTATTTATACACACATTATTTAACGGCATGGTCATTATTGGATCGGTGCTCATTCTATTTGCGGTATTAGCCCTGCTTTACCGTAAAATTTTAAAACGGGACAAATTTCCGAAGTGGCTTCTTTTTCTTTACTTATTCGGCGGGCCTCTTAGTCTTTTGGCTATTGAATTTGGCTGGATCTTTGCTTGTACAGGCCGCCAGCCATGGGTCATTTATCGAATGCTCAAAACCTCCGAGGTTGTCACATCATCTGGCTCGATCGGAACACTTTTTATCCTTTTTGCCATTGTCTATCTCATCTTAGGCATAGCAACCGTTATTGTGCTGACGTACTACTTTAGAAAAAATACGATTGAAGAAGACCTACGGTTAACAGAATCTTAAAAAAGGAGCGATCTTGATGCAAATGGATGTTACAACTGATGCGCTCATTGCAATCACCATCTTATGGGGATTCGTTTTTATCTATGCAGTGATGGCATCAATGGATTTCGGAGCAGGATTTTGGTCGATGATTTATATGAATAGAGAACAAACAAAAGCCGCTAATATCGCAAATAAGTACCTTTCTCCAACATGGGAAGTGACAAACGTCTTTATTGTCGCCATCGTTGTCGCATTGTTCAGCCTGTTTCCAGGTGCGACCTTTGTACTTGGCACCGTTTTATTAATACCCGGCAGCATCATATTATTACTTCTTGCACTGCGAAGCGGGTTTCTCGTGTTTTCTCATTCACTGCCTAAGAAATACCGAAAAGCGGTGACGTATATTTCAGGGATCAGCGGCTTTATCATTCCGTCCATCCTGATCATGGTTCTCCCAATCACCCATGGTGGCTTTATCTTTCAGGAGAACAACGCCTACTCATTAGATCTTGGACTGGTCTTTACAAGTGCAAATGTCTATTCTTTTGTCGGCTTTGCCATTTTCAGCACCCTTTTCCTTTCGTCCTTGCTTTTAGCTGATTTCTCTAATGTAGCTGATGAAGATGAAGCTTACAGCATTTATAGAAGAGGAGCGCTCATTACGGGTCCACTTTCACTTATGATGGCCTTTTTTATCATGCTGACATTACGAAGCGAGGCCAATTGGCTGTTCACAAAAATGATGCAGAACATCCCTATTCTTCTTGTATCTCTCCTAATGTTTCTGCTCGCAGGACTGGCTCTATTTTTACCAAACAGCCGGTTTAAGCACCGGAAAGGAAGACCACGCCTTGCCGTCATTGCGATTACCATTCAATATTTCTTAGCAAGCTATGTGTATGGACGTGCCCATTTGCCTTACATGGCTTATCCAGATATTACAATCATGTCTGGATTTACAGACCCTGTCACATTTAGGGCATTATTTATCACCTATATTGTAGGTTTTATCATCTTGTTTCCCGGATTTTATTTCTTCTGGAAATTATTTATGAAGGATAAGCGCTATATTCGTCAGGAAGATTAACATGAATGGACGAGCTTCATTTCGGTTACATTATAGATGAAAGACATACTCAAAAGGAGGTCATCTGTATGAGTCAAAAAATCCTTTGTGAAGTCAATAACTGTTCCTATTGGAATGCTGGAAACCGCTGTGGTGCAGATGCAATCTATGTCGTCAGCCACACAGGAAATACGGCTGAGAAAAGCGAAGAAACGGATTGTAAAACGTTTAAACCACAAGACCTTTAAGTCTCATTAAAGGAGGCGCTTCATTTTGAAACATGATCGGCTGCTTCAAACGTTTTTTGACGAAATTCATGACGCGGATGAAGACGCATTCCACCAAGCCGCTCACTCCTTTTTAAATCTTTGGGATTATGAATATGGACATGCATCAAACATGCCAAATGAAATTCATCAGTATATCGGACAGCTTGCTTATGACAGCGAGCTGGTTGAAGAGTAAGAAAGAGCGGATCACCGCTCTTTCTTTTTTGTTCAGACAGGAAGGAAAAACTTTCTCTCACTATACCTAGATTCTATTGTGGATGCAAAAGGTGATTCCTTCGTTTTTATCTCACAAAATCATGTTTTGTAAACACGTCGATTTTATCTGAAAACGAACGGAGCGCTTGGTAATCAACTTCCACGCCCATTCCTGGCGAGCGAGGCACCTCAATAAATCCATTTTCAACCTTAATTTCAGGAAAAATGATATCCTGCTCCCAAAATTTTGACGAAGCTGAAATATCACCGGGAATTGTAAATTGAGGAAGTGAAGCAAGTGCCACGTTCTGCGCGCGGGAAATACCTGTTTCAATCATCCCCCCGCACCATAACGGAATTTGATGCTCCTTACTGAACGTATGAATTTTAAGCGCCTCTGTCAGTCCGCCAACTCGTGAAGGCTTCACATTAATAATTTGACAGCTGCCAAGCTCTACAGCTTTTCTGGCATCATCTAAAGAACAAATACTTTCATCTAAACAAATCGGCGTTTTTAAATGCTTTTGCAAATGGCGATGGTCCACAATATCATCTGCAGCTAAAGGCTGTTCAATCATTAATAAACGAATATCGTCGAGCTGCTTAAGCTTGCTAATATCTTTTAATTCATAAGCAGAGTTTGCATCTGCCATTAATGGCAGCTCAGGAAAAGACTCTCTTATCTTTTGAAGAAGTCCAATATCTTGTCCTGGTTTAATTTTTACCTTCACCCGCTGATAGCCTTGATCAACAAATTGCTGAATTTGCTCAAGCATATCGTCAATAGGGCCTAACCCCGCCACAACACCAGATGGTATTCTATCTTTTGTGCCGCCTAATACATCGCGTAAAGACTTATTCTCACGCTTCGCATAAATATCCCAAACAGCCGCTTCAATGCCTGCTTTGGCCATCCTATTGCCTTTAAATTGATACAGACTGTCAGGTATTTCTGAAGGATGTGTAAAGGTGCGTGTCAGCACGTTCGGGATAAAGAAAGCCCTCAGCATATGATAGCAAGTCTCAATTGTTTCTTCTGTATACCACGGAGAAGAAAAAGCAGATACCTCTCCCCATCCAGTTAGTCCTGTTTGGTCTTTTACTTCAACAATAATAAACTCACGCTCTGAAATGGTTCCAAGACTTGTTGTGAATGGTTGTTTAAGCTTCATCGTGACATGATATAAAATTACTCGTTCAATTTGAATCATTTGAAAACCCCTTTGATCTGAGTCTGTGCCTTTGCAATTTATTCGACGCATTTCTTGGCAGCTCGTTCACAAAGTGAAAAGCGGCGGGCCATTTATATTTGGCTAAATGCGACTCACATAAAGCATAGAGCTCATTCTCCGGTATCTTATCATCTGTTACAAGGAAAGCAGCCGGTACCTCTCCCCATCTATCATCATACATACCCGTTACTCCGGCTTCCTTTACATGCGGATGTGTTAGCAGCACCGCTTCAATTTCCGCAGGATAAATATTTTCTCCGCCAGAAATAATCAAATCTGAACGGCGGTCAAGCACAAATAAGAACCCTTCCTCATCCACATAGCCAATATCACCCGTCTTCAGCCAGCCCTCATGAAAGGCAGCCGCGGTCGCTTCTTCACGGTAAAGGTATCCTTTCATCACATTTGCACCTTTCACCATAATTTCGCCATGCTCAAAAGGACGGCAAATGCGATCATCATCTTGAATTTTCAGCTCACACCCAAAAAGAGGTTTTCCCGCTGACCCAAGCTTCTCTACACTAAATTCAGGTGCAAGCGTCACAATTTGTGAACAGGTTTCCGTCATCCCGTACGATTGAAAGACAGGAAAGCCCTTCGCTTTGCTTTCTTGGAGCATCGCATATGGCGCAGGTCCTCCTCCTAATAAAAGACAGCGCAAAGAAGATGGACATTCTGCCAATCTGCTTAATAAACGAGATAACATCGTCTGCACAACGGAAATCATCGTCACACGATGCCTTTCAATAGAATCCTTTACTTCATCGACGTCAAACTTCTGATGAAGCACGACTGTCATTCCATATATCACAGACTTAAATAAAGCAGATAAGCCGCTAATATGAAAAAGAGGCAGGGCAATGAGCCAGCGGTCATCCTCTCTGAGACCCAGATTCAGTGCAGAGGAAACAGCACTATGAAAATGATTGCCATACGTTTGCTCTACCCCTTTTGGACGTCCTGTTGTCCCAGATGTATACATGATGGTCGCTGTTTCATTCAAATCAAATTCACTCTCGATCTTGTTGATATGGCCTTGCCCTGGTTCAGGTAAAGTTTCCATTGTATAAACGGGTAAATCACCCTCATGATCGCTTGCATAACTAGATTCTGTTAATAACGCCGCGGCTTTTGCATCTTCTAGCTGATAGCGCCTTTCAGCTTTTGTCAGCTTATTATTTAATAGCACAATTTTTAACCCTAATAAAAAACAGGCATGTACAAGCATCACCATATGAGGATGATTGTTCATCAAAAGCGCAACCGTTTCCCCTTTTTTCAATGATGCCTGAGCAAGTCTATTTGAAAGCACTTCCGCTTCTTGAGCTAATTCGTGAAATGTCCACTCTTTCTCTTGATAAATGAGTGCGACTCGATCTGGCGTTAAATAGGCACGGTGCAGCAGCCAATTAGGTTGCTTCATCATGACACCTCCTTTTTGTAAAAGAAAACAGCTTAGTCTGATGCACTAAGCTGTTGTTCATTGATATCATTGAATCAAGGGAAACGCGGGAACTGGCCGAAGTCCGGCTTGCGTTTTTCCTTAAAGGAATCGCGTCCTTCTTTTGCTTCATCTGTTGTGTAATAAAGAAGTGTCGCATCTCCTGCAAATTGTTGAATTCCAGCTAATCCATCCGTATCTGCGTTAAATGCAGCCTTCAAGAATCGTAGAGCAGTCGGGCTCTTTTCTAGCATCTCCTCACACCACTTCACCGTTTCCTCTTCAAGCTGATCTAATGGGACAACTGTGTTAACAAGTCCCATATCAAGCGCTTCTTGTGCATTGTATTGACGGCATAAGTACCAGATTTCTCTTGCTTTCTTATGACCAACAATACGTGCAAGGTAGCCTGAACCATAACCAGCATCAAAGCTGCCTACTTTTGGACCTGTTTGTCCAAAAATCGCATTATCTGCTGCAATCGTCAGGTCACACACAACGTGAAGAACGTGTCCTCCGCCAATCGCGTAACCTGCTACCATTGCGATAACTGGTTTTGGAATGACACGAATCAAACGCTGCAAGTCTAATACATTTAGACGTGGAATTTGATCGTCTCCTACATAACCGCCATGGCCGCGAACTTTTTGGTCTCCACCAGAACAGAATGCTTTTCCGCCAGCACCTGCAAGAACAATTACACCAACTTCTGAATTATCACGAGCCCGTGAAAATGCATCAATTAATTCACTAACAGTCTTTGGGGTAAACGCGTTATGTACGTGTGGACGATTAATCGTAATCTTTGCGATCCCATTGTACGTTTCATATAAAATTTCGTCATACTGACGCTCTGTTTGCCATTCAATAGCCATCAATATTTCCTCCTCTAATCTTGCTCTAAAATAAACTCACTTACTATTTTACCAAAAAAATGTGGTTGTTCCACATGAACTGTATGCCCGGCATGCTCAGCCAAAATGAATTGACTTCCTTTCAGCTCCTGCTGCATACGTTTGCCGATATGGCAGAACTTTTCATCAAGCGTTCCGCAAATGAACAAAGCAGGCAAATGAATATGCTTTAACGCCTTCCAAACAGACGGCTGTGAACCTGTTCCAATTCCTTCTAAGCTGCGAGCCAGTCCAAGAGGATTGGCTTTGAGTCTTCCCTCTCTCAGCTCAGTCTGCCTTTCAGCTGATAAAGTTTTCTGAGACGCAAACAAAGGAATGCTTTCCCAAAAATCCACAAACTTCACTAAGCCTTCATGTCTAATCTTTTGAGCAAGCTGATGATCATGCTTTAGTCTTGCCATCCGCTCTTTAAAAGTGCGAAGCCCAGGAGACGTACTCTCAAGGATCAATTTATTGACACGATCTGGATAACGAGCGGCAAATGATAAAGCAATACGTCCTCCCATAGAATATCCGAGAATATTCACTTTGTGAAGCTTTAATTGGTTTAAAATCTCTACAAGATCTGCCAGCTGCTGAGACATTGCATATCTTCTCACACTTTCTGGCGAGTCCGTACGCCCATGTCCGAGCAAGCTGACCTGAATCAGTCTTGTATTCTCCAAATAAGCATTCAAGAACGTCCAAGACGCTGCACTTCCAGTGAATCCGTGTAAGCATAGTGTAGCATTTGCTGCCGAAGGGTTCTGGTCCACCACTTCGTACGCTACCCCATCACGCATTCTTATGATGAGAGAAGGCATTCTTTTTTCACTTCTTCCAATATGTCATCCATCATTTGACGATGCTTGTCTACACGGGAATGACGATCTGTTTCAATTTCAATTAAATGAAGACCAGGTTCATCGATATGCGCCTTGTACACATCATGTAACTCTTGTTTCGTTGCCGGTTTCGAATAGGTTCCCCCATATAACTTCGATGCATACTCAAAATTCAGTCCTGTCGGCGTACCGAAGAGCTTTTCATAATACGGTTCATCAGACGCCTGCGGAAGGAAAGAAAAGATACCTCCCCCATCATTGTTTATCAAAACAACTGTCAGCGGAATGTCCATCAGCTTAGCTGCAAGCAGACCGTTCATATCATGGTAAAATGATAAATCTCCAATGACTAAAGTGACTGGCTGCTTCAATGCTGCATACGTGCCAAGTGCTGTGGACACAACGCCGTCAATGCCATTTGCTCCGCGATTGGCCATCATTCGAAAAGGCTTGGACTGAGTTTCAAAAAATGTATCTACATCACGAATCGGCATACTATTTCCGATAAAAAGGACACTCTCCTTTGGCAAGAGGTGCTGAAGCTGACGGTACACATTCCCTTCAAAGGACAAATCCTCATCTGAATAGCGGGCTGCATGCGTTCTGAATGAAGAATTAGCATTCTGCCAGCAGTTTAAGAAGCTTGTCTCTTTACGTTGTACTGCTTGATTTAATGCTGCTTCTACAAAAGCAGACACAGTACTTTCAATGACGTATGAAGCACTTAACCCAGGATCACGAAAACCTCCGGCTGCATCTACAACAATCTGCTTCACTTCCGCATGGTTTTCCAGCCACTTGAATAAGGGCTTAGATACAGGCATCGGTCCAAAGCGAATGACCATATCCGGCAAGAGGTGCTGCTGTAATGCTTCATCTTTTAATAAAGAATCATACGCATCGATAATCAGATCTTCATTTTCATGTCCGTTGCGCAAAAGAGACAGCGGGTCAGCTAAAATAGGTAAATGCAGAGCTTTCGAAAGGCGTAAAACTGCCTCTTTTTCTTCCTGTGTATGAAGTTCACCAGCCACAATCAGTCCCTTTTTGGAATGGTTCATGACGGTTACGATTTCAGACATCACTCGATCATTTGGGAAAGTCTGACCTGATGCTAATACCTTTTTCGTGTCTGATTCTTCTCTCGCGAAAGGATCAATAGACAGATCAGGAAGCAATGGTTCTCTCAGAGGTACATTAATCTGTACAGGCCCCTTTGGTTCCTGCATCGACATGTGATTTGCTCTCGCAGCTGCTGTCTGAACATATCGCAGCATTGTTTGACTTTCCTCTGGCAGAGCTAAGTCTGTGAACCATTTAACAAACTTACCGAATAAGAATTGCTGATCAATCGCTTGAGGTGCTCCAACTTCCCTCAATTCGTGCGGCCGATCAGCAGTTAAAACAATAAGAGGTACACGAGAATAATGCGCCTCTACAATGGCTGGATAAAAATTAGCAGCTGCTGTACCTGATGTACAAATAAGCAGCACTGGTGATTGACTTGCTTTTGCAAGACCAAGCGCATAAAAAGCAGCAGACCGTTCGTCCACTAAAACATGGACATGGATGTCTTGATGAGCAAGAGCCAGCATCGCAAGCGGAGTTGAACGAGAACCTGGACAGACAACTGCCTCTTTCACACCACCTTGGACGAATTCATCCATCAATCTGCCTATATATGTTGTCATGATGTGATTATTCAATAGGATGACCTCCAAGAGCAGACAGCATTGGTCTTAACTTCACTTGTGTTTCCTCATACTCCTGCTTTGCAAGGGAATCCTCTACAATTCCGCAGCCAGCGAATAAACGAACATGATCTTCCTCAATAAGACCTGACCGAATGGCTACAGCAAATTCTCCATTATCCTGAGAATCAATCCAGCCTACCGGCGCTGCATACCAGCCGCGCTTAAGCGGTTCGATTTCACGAATCACTTCTATAGCCTTTTCCTTCGGATATCCGCCTAGTGCCGGCGTCGGATGAAGCTGCTCAATTAATGAAAAAAGGGAACAGCTGCTTTTAATTTCTCCCACAATCGGTGTAAACAAATGCTGAATGTTTTTTGTTTTATAAAGAATTGGTTGATTTGGTTTATGCACATGAAGGCAATTCGCTTTAAATGCTTGCTCAATCATATTGACGACAATTTGATGTTCAATCAAATTCTTCTCATCATGCAGCAGTTCCTCGCCTAATGCGTGATCCTCCGCTTCATCTTTTCCGCGAACAATGGAACCTGCTAAACAGGATGAAAAGACCTCTCCGCCGCTTTTTTTCACTAAGCGTTCCGGCGTTGCTCCGACAAATGCTTGTCTTCCCTGTTCAACCGCAAATACATAACTTGTTGTTTGATGCTTTAATAATTCTGCTAATAGTGGAGCAAGTTCAATTTGATTTTTATAGTGAAGCAAGACTTCTCTTGCTAAAACAACCTTTTCATATTCGTTTGCACGAATGTGGTCTGTCGCTTCTTGGATCGCCTTCATCCATTCGTTCACATCCAGCTCTTCCATATGAACAAGTTCAGCTTGTCCACCAGTCCGTACTGGTAATGTCTCGAAACGAGAGGCCTTTTGTTCTAATTCTTGAATAAGCTGATGAACATTCCCGTCCACCTGCTTCCACTCATTGATCGTAAGAAAGCTGCCTTCTTTTGAAACAGTCAGCATGATCGATGGCACAAAAAAATGAGCCTCGCCAAATGCTTCCCAATGACGCGCCTTCTCTTCGTGCGGATCAAACGAGAATCCTCCAAATAAAAGCGGACCAACAGCCGCTTGCTTTAACTCCTTCTCATCATGAAAATGGAACATGTGCTGCTTTAGCTGTTCCCATTCTTGATGGACTATATCGAATCGTTCCTTGTCTTGCTCAGATGATTTAATGACGGCCGCTCTGCCAAGTCCAGAAAATATCATTTGGCTTTCTGGATCAGACCAAAAAAACCGCTCGCCTAAAAAATCCGCTTCGCCGCTTTGGAAAAAGGCAAGAGGATCCAGATCGTCAACTCTTCTGGAGTAGCTTATCAAAACAGCATGGTTGACGTTATTCGCTTCTTCTAATGTCGCGAGCGCTTCCTGCCGGAAAGTACTTTGCACTGTTGTCACCATGATACATTCCTCCAAAATCCATGAAATAACATAAAAAAATAAAACCCATAATGAAAAAATACATGAACATTCGAATATGTCGAATGACCTGCTTTTCTATTATAAACCTTAACAGATGAACTTAGTAAAGAAAACAGCTTTTAAAACCTCGAATCCTTATTATATCACGCTTTCAAGATTTTTTCGCTCCTGCTTATTGAAACGAGAGCATCTAAGGTAAAATGGCAGGACCTGTTTCTAAAATCAAGCTTTCCTTCGATATGGCAACGATTAGCAAACATCTTTTTCCCGATTCATCGCATCAATATATTGACACCTTTTTGAACTTTGCTAAACTGGAATTTGGACGTGTACGTATTTTTTTATTTAAAGGAGTATATTTTATGCAGCATCAATCGATATCAGATCAGCTTTCACCAATAAAGCCTGATAAAAACTGGCGAATTTGGTGGAATTTACTACGACCGCATACACTAACAGCGGCATTTATTCCCGTTACTTTAGGAACTGTTTTAGCACTTCCAAGTGGTCAAATACATGTTGGGCTATTTTTAGCCATGCTGTTTGCATCTATGTTTATCCAAATCGCAACAAACATGTTTAATGAGTACTTTGATTATGTTCGCGGGCTGGACAACGAGAAATCTGTCGGCATCGGCGGAGCCATTGTAAGAAACGGTGTGAAGCCAAAGACAGTCCTCACCCTCGCTTATGCACTATTTGCGGTTTCTTTATTACTTGGGGTATATATTTGCATGATGTCTAGCTGGTGGATTGCACTAATAGGTCTTATTTGTATGGCAGCAGGCTATTTCTATACTGGCGGCCCTGTACCAATTGCATATACACCGTTTGGAGAACTTGTTTCAGGTGCTTTTATGGGATTAGGAATCATCCTGATTAGTTTCTATATCCAAACAGGCACACTGACGTCTAAAGCTGTTCTCGTCTCACTACCAATTTCTATTTTAGTTGGTGCCATCTTACTGTCGAACAATATCCGTGATTTAGACGGGGACAAGGAAAATGGACGAAGAACACTTGCCATTCTTGCTGGACGCAAAGCTGCAGTGAACATTTTACTTTCCATGTTTTTGGTATCATATGTACTCATTTTTGTTTATATCTTCACAGATATCGTCGGCCTTTGGAGTCTTCTTGTTTTACTCAGTGTGCCAAAAGCCTATACAGCCATTAAAGAGTTTAAACAAAAAGAAAAACCGATTGAATTAATGAATGCCATGAAATCTACAGCTCAAACCAATACATTTTTTGGTTTTCTGCTGACGATCGCTTTGATCTTACAATACTATATCGCGTAACAAAGAACGCCTGCAGCCGCAGGCGTTTTTTTAATAAGGAATTGCTTCAAATTGGAACTAGTCTTACATACAAAATTGCTCATACTAACAATATGTTTGATATGAAAGGATGATCGCTTTGTTGTCTAAAGACGAATTACATCATTTGAAGCAGCGCCTTCTCGATGAAAAGAAAGAACTTGAAGCCAAAAGCCATGACGATGAACAGAAAGTATCCTTTCCTTACGATTCGATCGGTGAATTGTCTGCCTATGATAACCACCCGGGTGATCAAGGGACAGAGCTGTTCGAGCGGGGGAAAGATATTGCTTTAAACAGCTTGGAACATGAACATATGTTAGACATCAATGAAGCACTCCAAGCCATTGCAGACGGCTCTTATGGTCTGTGCAAGGTCTGTAAAGCCCCTATTCCAAAGGAACGCTTAGAAGCCCTGCCTACTGCCGTCACATGCACAGAGCATTCAAAAGGACAGACCGTTTCACAAAACCGTCCGATTGAAGAGGATTTATTAAGTCCTCCCGCGGGACAATTTGAAAATGAAGAAAGTGCTGCGTACGATGGAGAGGATGCCTACCAAGACGTAGAACGCTACGGAAACTCTGAGACCCCGTCTGATATGGAATTCCCTCCTCTAACATACGATGATGTGTATACACAATCAGAAGATGAAGATTATGTGGAGGACTACGAAGGATTCGCAGCTGCTGATATTGAAGGAAAAGCCAGCAAGGTGTATCCGAACAAAGCACACGAGGCCTATGAAGAAGCATTAGACGAAGAAGGTGTCATGACGGTATTTGGTGACTTGAAACCGTACGAGGAAGAACCTTATACAGAAGAAAATCATTAGTCCCCTCATATTGGGGGCTTTATGTTTATATCATGTAATTATTGGGAAATCATTTTAAGAGTGAATTTGATTGGAGGAGATTCTTGATGGCTAGAAAAAGTATCATTTGGGCGATTGTCGTCTTCTTTATTACATACGCACTATTCTCTATTGCCGGATTCTTGTTCCCGATCGACAGAGAATGGTATGACGCATTGAATAAACCAGAATGGACGCCTGGTGGCGGTGTCATTGCTGCTGTGTGGGCTGTCTTATTTGCACTCATCTCATTGTCCGCAGCGATCATTTATGGAAAATATGGGTTCCAAAAAATCACTTTACCATTTTGGATTCTTTTCCTTTTAAATTATGTTTTCAATCAAGCCTTTAGCTTTTTTCAATTTACACAAAAGGATTTGTTTGCAGCTACAATCGACTGCCTGCTCGTCGCACTGACAGCACTTGCACTTGTCATCGTCTCACGTAAACTAAGCAAAGTCATTCCAATTTTACTGATTCCTTATGTCTTATGGGGCTTCTTTGCCACATACTTGTCTTATACGATCTATTCCATGAATATGTAAAAAAAGACCGCCATGATGCGGTCTTTCGTTTTGGAGAAAATAAAAAAGAGATCTTTGACAAGATCTCTTTTAAAAATGACCCGTACGGGATTCGAACCCGTGTTACCGCCGTGAAAGGGCGGTGTCTTAACCGCTTGACCAACGGGCCAGATCAATGGCGGAGAAGGAGGGATTTGAACCCTCGCGCCGCTTACGCGACCTACACCCTTAGCAGGGGCGCCTCTTCAGCCACTTGAGTACTTCTCCATTTGGCTCCGCAGGTAGGATTCGAACCTACGACCGATCGGTTAACAGCCGATAGCTCTACCACTGAGCTACTGCGGAAGATCATGGTGGGCCTGAGTGGACTCGAACCACCGACCTCACGCTTATCAGGCGTGCGCTCTAACCAGCTGAGCTACAGGCCCATGAACAGATATACAAATGGAGCGGGTGATGGGAATCGAACCCACGACATCAGCTTGGAAGGCTGAGGTTTTACCACTAAACTACACCCGCAAAAATATGTATGGGGCGATTGATGGGAATCGAACCCACGAGTGCCAGAGCCACAATCTGGTGCGTTAACCACTTCGCCACAACCGCCATACTATGAATATTTTGATAAAAGTGGCTCGGGACGGAATCGAACCGCCGACACACGGATTTTCAGTCCGTTGCTCTACCAACTGAGCTACCGAGCCAAGTATTCTTTTGAAAAATGGCGGTCCGGACGGGACTCGAACCCGCGACCTCCTGCGTGACAGGCAGGCATTCTAACCAACTGAACTACCGGACCATTTTGGTTGCGGGGGCAGGATTTGAACCTGCGACCTTCGGGTTATGAGCCCGACGAGCTACCGAACTGCTCCACCCCGCGATGATATGGGTTTTAAAAAATATGGCGGAGGAAGAGGGATTCGAACCCCCGCGGGCTTTGACACCCCTGTCGGTTTTCAAGACCGATCCCTTCAGCCGGACTTGGGTATTCCTCCGTATAGATGGTGGACCTTGTAGGACTCGAACCTACGACCGGACGGTTATGAGCCGTCTGCTCTAACCAACTGAGCTAAAGGTCCTTTATAGCGGCGGAGGGGATCGAACCCCCGACCTCACGGGTATGAACCGTACGCTCTAGCCAGCTGAGCTACACCGCCATGATCAAAATAATCTTTTAAAAAGTGGAGCCTAGCGGGATCGAACCGCTGACCTCCTGCGTGCAAGGCAGGCGCTCTCCCAGCTGAGCTAAGGCCCCATAAAAGATGGTCGGGAAGACAGGATTCGAACCTGCGACCCCTTGGTCCCAAACCAAGTGCTCTACCAAGCTGAGCTACTTCCCGATCTTAATGGCGCGCCCGAGAGGAGTCGAACCCCTAACCTTTTGATCCGTAGTCAAACGCTCTATCCAATTGAGCTACGGGCGCTTATTTATAATGCCGAGGGCCGGACTTGAACCGGCACGGTAGTCACCTACCGCAGGATTTTAAGTCCTGTGTGTCTGCCAATTCCACCACCCCGGCGTGGATGGTATAAGCGGAAGACGGGATTCGAACCCGCGACCCCCACCTTGGCAAGGTGGTGTTCTACCACTGAACTACTTCCGCATTACAGGATTTCTTTATTTTATTTGGCAATGCGGGTGAAGGGACTTGAACCCCCACGTCATAAAGACACTAGATCCTAAGTCTAGCGCGTCTGCCAATTCCGCCACACCCGCATGAAACATGGTGAGCCATGAAGGACTCGAACCTTCGACCCTCTGATTAAAAGTCAGATGCTCTACCAACTGAGCTAATGGCTCGCTTTAAAAGCGACTTGTCTATCTTACCATATGAAAGTGGTGCCGGCAAGAGGACTTGAACCCCCAACCTACTGATTACAAGTCAGTTGCTCTACCAGTTGAGCTACACCGGCTTTATCTATCCTAACATTATGTAAGAATAAATATGGTGGAGGATGACGGGCTCGAACCGCCGACCCTCTGCTTGTAAGGCAGATGCTCTCCCAGCTGAGCTAATCCTCCACTATGTAGGAATCTCTCGATCCGACAAAGATTATTATATACAGGTTTTAATCATTTGTAAAGGCTATATTAAAAAAATTTTATTTCAATTTTCATTGCGTATTTCTTTTAACAAATGATCGTCATTTCTCCTATTCAAACAGCTGCTGTTCCACGTTCAGCAGCTGAACTTCTCTCTTCTATATTCTCTTTTAAAACGTTCGATTCCTTCAGAAATATTAGCAGTCCCTCATTTTTATACTTTAATGATATATGTATCTCTTTAGCCGTAAGCATTTATAAAAATCATAGTGGCTTACACATCTTTAATTTCCCTATATAAGCTGATACTCTGTCTCTCTATTGTTTTTTATAGATATGTTTTATGCGATAGGCTCATTTTCTCTTTATATCCAAGTATTTTACACGCTGCTTGTGGACATAAAATGAAGCCATGATCTTTTATCAAACAAGTGAATGTATGTACCCTCAACTTGCACAAAAAAGACCAGTTCCGACTGGAACTGATCCTAATAGAAGCTTGGCGGCGTCCTACTCTCACAGGGGGAAACCCCCAACTACCATCGGCGCTGAAGAGCTTAACTTCCGTGTTCGGTATGGGAACGGGTGTGACCTCTTCGCTATCGCCACCAAACCTGATGGAGAGAATGTTCTCTCAAAACTAGATAACAATGTTCATGCTTCACATTAGAATATAGGTTAAGTCCTCGATCTATTAGTATCTGTCAGCTCCACGTGTCACCACGCTTCCACCTCAGACCTATCAACCTGATCATCTTTCAGGGATCTTACTTCCTTGCGGAATGGGAAATCTCATCTTGAGGGGGGCTTCATGCTTAGATGCTTTCAGCACTTATCCCGTCCGCACATAGCTACCCAGCGATGCCCTTGGCAGAACAACTGGTACACCAGCGGTGCGTCCATCCCGGTCCTCTCGTACTAAGGACAGCTCCTCTCAAATTTCCTGCGCCCGCGACGGATAGGGACCGAACTGTCTCACGACGTTCTGAACCCAGCTCGCGTACCGCTTTAATGGGCGAACAGCCCAACCCTTGGGACCGACTACAGCCCCAGGATGCGATGAGCCGACATCGAGGTGCCAAACCTCCCCGTCGATGTGGACTCTTGGGGGAGATAAGCCTGTTATCCCCGGGGTAGCTTTTATCCGTTGAGCGATGGCCCTTCCATGCGGAACCACCGGATCACTAAGCCCGACTTTCGTCCCTGCTCGACTTGTAGGTCTCGCAGTCAAGCTCCCTTGTGCCTTTACACTCTGCGAATGATTTCCAACCATTCTGAGGGAACCTTTGGGCGCCTCCGTTACATTTTAGGAGGCGACCGCCCCAGTCAAACTGCCCACCTGACACTGTCTCCCTGCCCGATAAGGGCAGCGGGTTAGAAGGTCAATACAGCCAGGGTAGTATCCCACCGATGCCTCCACCGAAGCTAGCGCTCCGGTTTCCAAGGCTCCTACCTATCCTGTACAAGCTGTACCAACATTCAATATCAGGCTGCAGTAAAGCTCCACGGGGTCTTTCCGTCCTGTCGCGGGTAACCTGCATCTTCACAGGTACTATAATTTCACCGAGTCTCTCGTTGAGACAGTGCCCAGATCGTTGCGCCTTTCGTGCGGGTCGGAACTTACCCGACAAGGAATTTCGCTACCTTAGGACCGTTATAGTTACGGCCGCCGTTTACTGGGGCTTCAATTCGCACCTTCGCTTACGCTAAGCGCTCCTCTTAACCTTCCAGCACCGGGCAGGCGTCAGCCCCTATACTTCGCCTTACGGCTTCGCAGAGACCTGTGTTTTTGCTAAACAGTCGCCTGGGCCTATTCACTGCGGCTTCTCGGGGCTTTAACACCCTAAGAAGCACCCCTTCTCCCGAAGTTACGGGGTCATTTTGCCGAGTTCCTTAACGAGAGTTCTCTCGATCACCTTAGGATTCTCTCCTCGCCTACCTGTGTCGGTTTGCGGTACGGGCACCTCTCACCTCGCTAGAGGCTTTTCTTGGCAGTGTGGAATCAGGAACTTCGCTACTAAATTTCGCTCGCCATCACAGCTCAGCCTTTACGGGAAACGGATTTGCCTATTTCCCAGCCTAACTGCTTGGACGCGGATATCCAATACCGCGCTTACCCTATCCTCCTGCGTCCCCCCATTGCTCAAATGGTGAGGAGGTGGTACAGGAATATCAACCTGTTGTCCATCGCCTACGCCTTTCGGCCTCGGCTTAGGTCCCGACTAACCCTGAGCGGACGAGCCTTCCTCAGGAAACCTTAGGCATTCGGTGGACGGGATTCTCACCCGTCTTTCGCTACTCATACCGGCATTCTCACTTCTAAGCGCTCCACCAGTCCTTCCGGTCTGGCTTCACAGCCCTTAGAACGCTCTCCTACCACTGTTCGTAAGAACAGTCCGCAGCTTCGGTGATACGTTTAGCCCCGGTACATTTTCGGCGCAGAGTCACTCGACCAGTGAGCTATTACGCACTCTTTAAATGGTGGCTGCTTCTAAGCCAACATCCTGGTTGTCTAAGCAACTCCACATCCTTTTCCACTTAACGTATACTTTGGGACCTTAGCTGGCGGTCTGGGCTGTTTCCCTTTCGACTACGGATCTTATCACTCGCAGTCTGACTCCCAAGGATAAGTCATCGGCATTCGGAGTTTGACTGAATTCGGTAACCCGGTAGGGGCCCCTAGTCCAATCAGTGCTCTACCTCCGAGACTCTTACCTTGAGGCTAGCCCTAAAGCTATTTCGGAGAGAACCAGCTATCTCCAGGTTCGATTGGCATTTCACCCCTACCCACACCTCATCCCCGCACTTTTCAACGTGCGTGGGTTCGGGCCTCCATTCAGTGTTACCTGAACTTCACCCTGGACATGGGTAGATCACCTGGTTTCGGGTCTACGACCACGTACTCATGCGCCCTATTCAGACTCGCTTTCGCTGCGGCTCCGCATCTTCTGCTTAACCTTGCACGGGATCGTAACTCGCCGGTTCATTCTACAAAAGGCACGCCATCACCCGTTAACGGGCTCTGACTACTTGTAGGCACACGGTTTCAGGATCTATTTCACTCCCCTTCCGGGGTGCTTTTCACCTTTCCCTCACGGTACTGGTTCACTATCGGTCACTAGGGAGTATTTAGCCTTGGGAGATGGTCCTCCCGGATTCCGACGGAATTTCACGTGTTCCGCCGTACTCAGGATCCACTCTGGAGAGAACAACATTTCAGTTACAGGGCTGTTACCTTCTTTGGCGGGCCTTTCCAGACCTCTTCGCTTATATCATTCCTTTGTAACTCCGTATAGAGTGTCCTACAACCCCAAGAGGCAAGCCTCTTGGTTTGGGCTGTTCCCGTTTCGCTCGCCGCTACTCAGGGAATCGCATTTGCTTTCTCTTCCTCCGGGTACTTAGATGTTTCAGTTCCCCGGGTATGCCTTCTCATACTCTATGTATTCAAGTATGGATACTACTCCATTACGAGCAGTGGGTTTCCCCATTCGGAAATCTCCGGATCAAAGCTTGCTTACAGCTCCCCGAAGCATATCGGTGTTCGTCCCGTCCTTCATCGGCTCCTAGTGCCAAGGCATCCACCGTGCGCCCTTTCTAACTTAACCATTTCTTACTTTAGAAAGAATCACTATGTGTGATGAACTTTGCATTGCATTCAATGTGAATGTATTACTTATTGTTATCTAGTTTTCAAAGAACAATCCTGTCTCGCTAGAGACATGTTTTGAAGGAATGATCCTTCAAAACTAAACAAGACGAAAACGTACGCTGCTCCATATATCCTTAGAAAGGAGGTGATCCAGCCGCACCTTCCGATACGGCTACCTTGTTACGACTTCACCCCAATCATCTGCCCCACCTTCGGCGGCTGGCTCCATAAAGGTTACCTCACCGACTTCGGGTGTTGCAAACTCTCGTGGTGTGACGGGCGGTGTGTACAAGGCCCGGGAACGTATTCACCGCGGCATGCTGATCCGCGATTACTAGCGATTCCAGCTTCACGCAGTCGAGTTGCAGACTGCGATCCGAACTGAGAACAGATTTATGGGATTGGCTAAACCTTGCGGTCTTGCAGCCCTTTGTTCTGTCCATTGTAGCACGTGTGTAGCCCAGGTCATAAGGGGCATGATGATTTGACGTCATCCCCACCTTCCTCCGGTTTGTCACCGGCAGTCACCTTAGAGTGCCCAACTGAATGCTGGCAACTAAGATCAAGGGTTGCGCTCGTTGCGGGACTTAACCCAACATCTCACGACACGAGCTGACGACAACCATGCACCACCTGTCACTCTGTCCCCGAAGGGAAAGCCCTATCTCTAGGGTTGTCAGAGGATGTCAAGACCTGGTAAGGTTCTTCGCGTTGCTTCGAATTAAACCACATGCTCCACCGCTTGTGCGGGCCCCCGTCAATTCCTTTGAGTTTCAGTCTTGCGACCGTACTCCCCAGGCGGAGTGCTTAATGCGTTAGCTGCAGCACTAAGGGGCGGAAACCCCCTAACACTTAGCACTCATCGTTTACGGCGTGGACTACCAGGGTATCTAATCCTGTTCGCTCCCCACGCTTTCGCTCCTCAGCGTCAGTTACAGACCAGAGAGTCGCCTTCGCCACTGGTGTTCCTCCACATCTCTACGCATTTCACCGCTACACGTGGAATTCCACTCTCCTCTTCTGCACTCAAGTTTCCCAGTTTCCAATGACCCTCCCCGGTTGAGCCGGGGGCTTTCACATCAGACTTAAGAAACCGCCTGCGAGCCCTTTACGCCCAATAATTCCGGACAACGCTTGCCACCTACGTATTACCGCGGCTGCTGGCACGTAGTTAGCCGTGGCTTTCTGGTTAGGTACCGTCAAGGTGCGAGCAGTTACTCTCGCACTTGTTCTTCCCTAACAACAGAGCTTTACGATCCGAAAACCTTCATCACTCACGCGGCGTTGCTCCGTCAGACTTTCGTCCATTGCGGAAGATTCCCTACTGCTGCCTCCCGTAGGAGTCTGGGCCGTGTCTCAGTCCCAGTGTGGCCGATCACCCTCTCAGGTCGGCTACGCATCGTCGCCTTGGTGAGCCATTACCCCACCAACTAGCTAATGCGCCGCGGGTCCATCTGTAAGTGACAGCCGAAACCGTCTTTCATCCTTGAACCATGCGGTTCAAGGAACTATCCGGTATTAGCTCCGGTTTCCCGGAGTTATCCCAGTCTTACAGGCAGGTTACCCACGTGTTACTCACCCGTCCGCCGCTAACATCCGGGAGCAAGCTCCCTTCTGTCCGCTCGACTTGCATGTATTAGGCACGCCGCCAGCGTTCGTCCTGAGCCAGGATCAAACTCTCCGAGGTATGCAGGATGCATATCACACATGCGTTGCTACACGATGTAGCGAACTTAGCATGTGATCATTTCCTGCCTCGCCAGTTTGACTGACTACCTATGAAGTATCATAGGATTTTTTTTAAAACTCGAATTAACAGGTACGTTTTGTCTTGTTTAGTTTTCAAAGATCATCTTCGTCGTCTCTCAGAGGCGACTTTATTAATATAACATTCTATCAAGATAAAGTCAACAACTTTTTTCTTAATGTTATTTATCAACCGCGCTGTTTCAGCGGCGAATACAAATATAACACCTTTTGAAAGAAGAAACAAGTATTTTTTCTAAATAATTTATTTTTCCTTATCTCTTCCTATATATTGATACAAATGCTGCTTATCTCGGGAATTGTCTATTGTTGATCCTGCAGGTCTTTAGTATATTTATAATAGATTGAAACTAAATAACCGCAGGGGGAGCTTTGTGCTGAGAGTGAACATTCGTTGTTCTGACCCTTTGAACCTGTCAGTTAATACTGAAGTAGGAATGTGGCATCACTTGAATACATACGGTGTATTCAAATCGATATGTTTTTCTATGAATAACATACTCATCCTTACACGGTCTCTCCTTGCTCAATTCATGAAAAAGGAGATTTTTTTATGCAGCAATCAAATCAATTGGTACGACTGATGGAAATCGCGATTATGACTTCACTTGCTCTTGTATTAGATTACTTATCAGGTCTCTTTTTAAGAATGCCCAATGGCGGTTCTCTTGCGCTGATTATGATTCCCGTTATTCTCATGTCTATTAGATGGGGGATATCTACCGGATTTATCATCGGTGTGTTAATCGCAGGTCTTCAGCTGATGAATAGCCCGATCATCGCTACACCTGTTCAAGGATTCCTCGATTACTTCGTTGCATCTGTTGTCATTTCTTTAAGCGGCCTGTTTTCTGGACTGATCAAAAAAGCCATTCAGGATCAAAAGCGAAAACAGCAATTCTTCTATATTACCTTAGCTGTTTTTGTTGCTAGTTTATTCAGGCTGCTGACGTTCTTTATTTCTGGCGTCGTTTTCTTCTCTCAATATGCACCGAAAGGAACACCAGGATGGGTCTACTCTTTAATTTATAACAGCACATATATGGTTCCTTCATTTATTATTTGCAGTATCGTTCTTTGTATACTCATCCCAAGTGCATCTCGTTTGGTTTTCCCTCGTCAAAAATAACCGGCTGATTTCAGCTGGTTATTTTTTTATGCATAATTTGCTGCTCTATGGAATCTATTAATAATAGAAGATTTCATGCTGGAGGTACGACAATGAGCCCTTACTCCATTATGCTGTGCTGCTATATTCTCAGTCTTGCTTATTTTTTGGCAGGTTTCTATGAAGCTTTAAAAATAGCAGGCGTAAAAGGAAAAGTAGAAGCTTCACCGTTTATTTCTTACATGCTGCTTGCTGTGCTCTTCACTTTTTTCTCTCATTATTACTGGAAGCTGACGATTTAATCCGCTGTACACGGTTATTCAATATAGACAGCTCCCATCCATACCCTATTTCATTATGGTTCTCGCCAGCCAGCTCGAACTGGCTGGTAACGACAAAACTAGGTTGAAGTTTTTGATAAAATTGTTTTGCCGAATTTTGTTCAAACACCCATAGCATCAACCTCTGATACCCTTTTTCTATTAAATAATCGACACCTTTAGCAATTAAAGCAATACCCGCACCTGATTTCTGTTTCTGTTGTAATAAATAGATGGCATACAGCTCTCCATCATATGTAGAATAACGTTCGTCACGTTGTTTTCCGAAAGAAGCAAAACCAAATACGCCATCCGCATCTTCTGCGACAAACGTGCCTTCAAGCGATCTTTTTCTCCAGCTCTCTTTCCGACCTTTTATATTTAAACCATCCAAATAATCCTGATTAATAATGCCTTGATAAGTCGTTTGCCAGCTCTTCACATGTATTTCGGCGATTTTAGGAATATCTTGATGTACAGCATGTCTCACCTTCATCCGCACCACTCCTTTTAGTTTTTTACACCCTATCTTCATTATCATAAATTCCTATTACGTAGAATTCAATGGTCTGTATTTCAATGGTTAAAACTTCTTCTATAAAAAATAGACACCTTCTGCTGGAAGGTGTCTATTGATTTTATTCTTCTATTTGAGTATCAGCGATCTCTTTTTTTCTTGGCTGTTTGATTTCGTTTGTCAGCTCTTGAATGCTTTGCTTCACATTTCCTTTGCCGGAAAAGTTCTCAATTATTTCTTTCACATCTATTCCAGAGGATGCTTTCAGGCTTTCTTGCAGACTGGACATGAGGTTTGTGGCATAGCCTGTAACTTTATTGGCACCGCTGCCTTCCCCGTTACCGCCCGTATCCACAACAGTAATTTTATCAATGTTAGAAAGTGGTGCAGATACTTGCTTCGCATATTCAGGTAGCATTTTCACAAT
This sequence comes from Bacillus sp. FSL L8-0654, assembly GCF_038629965.1. Taxonomy (NCBI): domain Bacteria; kingdom Bacillati; phylum Bacillota; class Bacilli; order Caryophanales; family Bacillaceae; genus Bacillus; species Bacillus sp. FSL L8-0654. The sequence continues at coordinate 2,771,258 of NZ_CP152026.1, forward strand.
CATATCAAGGATCGCTGCCTGACCATACTGTTCGAATGCTTCAGCGATTTTCTCTTTCGCTTCCGCTTCTGCAAGTCCTTTTAGTCTAATGACTTCCGCTTCTGTTTCCCCTTTTGCACGATCCGCTTCCGCTTTGGCAAGTCCGTCAATACGAACTTTCTCAGCTTCTGCTTTGGCCATTGCTTCAATGCTGTATTTCTTCGCATCTGCTTCAGCAAGGCGTTTCGCTTTTTCCGCCGCAGCCGACTGCTCAACAGCATAACGGTCCGCATCTGCTTTCTTTTTCACTTCAGAATCGTATTGACGTTCACGACGCTGAATCTCTTTTTCTTCTAATTCAATTTGTTTCTGACGCTCAATGATTTTGACTTGCATTTCTTGTTCAGTTACGTGCTGACGGTTACGAGCTGTTTCTAGATCGTACGCTTGGTCAGCACTTGCTTTCGCCGTATCCTGTTCACGTCTAAATTCTGCTCTTTTCAGCTCATTGATCTTTTCTGCTTCAGCGATTTCAGTAGCACGCTCAAGCTCAGATTTCTTCGCATCTTTATCTGCTTCGGCACGTTTGATACGTGTTTCTTTATCTGCTTCAGCTGTTGCAATATCTGCATCGCGTTTTACTTGGGCAATTCTTGGTTTACCTAGAGATTCTAAATAGCCATTTTTATCACGAACATCTTTAATCGTAAACGATACAATGACAAGACCCATTTTCGCTAAATCTTGAGAAGCGACACGTTGTACTTCTTGAGAGAATTTCTCTCTGTTTTTATAAATCTCTTCAACTGTCATTGATCCTAAGATGGAACGAAGATGGCCTTCTAATACTTCTCTTGCTTCGTTTTCGCGGTCTTCTTTTGTTTTCCCTAAAAATTGCTCTGCAGCAGTCGCGATTTCTTCAATCGATCCGCCAATTTTAATGATGGCCGTTCCATCGGCCATGACTGGTACACCTTGTTCGGTATAGACTTCAGGTGTTGAAACGTCTAGCTTGCTAGATAGTAAGCTGAGCGGCTCTGCTTGTTGAAAGACTGGAAGTACAAAGGTACCGCCGCCTCTTACAATCTTAATCTTGTTTCCACCTTCATCCACGTGGACATTTTTACTTCCTAGGTAACTTCCTGTAACGATTAATGCTTCATCTGGACCTGCTGTCCGGTATTTAGAAACAAATACACCAATAAGTGCAATAAGAATCACAAGCACAATTCCAATGATCACTAAAATAGTTGTTCCTGGCATAGCATTCCCTCCTAGATTTCTTCATTTGGTATAACAGATAAGACGCCTTTGTTCACTTCGACAACTAGCACACGGGTTCCATATGGAATCTCCTCTTGGTCGAAACTGACAGCTGGCTTTGAGATTTTCCCACTATTACTGATTAACAGCACTTCTCCAAATCCGTCTTTTGGAACAGATACAATGATCTCCCCAGTTCTTCCTTTTAAATCGGCTTCCGTATAAGAGAGAGATTCTTCAGCAGAGGAAAGCGGGACTAATACAAATACATTCAAACAGGTCACAAGGATCACTGCGAGGATGGCAGATAATCCTGCGCCAAGTCCACTTCCTACAATTGCTGTTTTTTCAGAGATAAACCCTCCAGCCGAGAAAAAGGTAAGAAATGCGAGGATCAATGTTGGTTGAAGGAATGGAACAGGGATCGCTTCAAATAATCCATCAAATACATCGCCGAAAAAGACGAAAACAAGTGTCAGGATTCCTGATATCATTAATATGTATAAATACAGCGTCTGAAGAGGCAGCCCGAACACATCCATCTTCCTCATCCTTTCTTCATGAAATGAACATCTTTTGTTTCATTTAGACCACACCCACCTCCAATGTATTCCTTCTAACAGGTAATACGAACCACTTTTGTAAAGGTTTCATATTTCATCACAATTCTTCAAAGGGATTTTCGGATAGCTCAAGAATGATTGTCATGTACCATTATGTTAAAATTTGATCTTGAGGTGATGAGAAAATGAGTATATTACATGAAGCGAGACAAGAATTGTGGCACGAGCTGCAAGGTTTGAGCGAAGAGCAATTGAACCAAAAATTATCTGATGATACTTGGAGTATTCAAGAGGTAGCAGATCATTTAAAGAAAATGGACTTAGTTGCAGCAAAACATCTAGCTGCTGAGGGTAAAAAAGCACCGATTAAAGAATATGAACCAAAGCCGGTAGAAATGGCAGAGGACCGTTCGAAAAAAGCCACTGCGCCTAGTATTGTTGAGCCTGAACGCAAGCATGTAACACCTACACATTTAAAGGATGAGCTCGATACTGCACGTGAGCAGCTCAATCAAATTTTATCAACATTTACTGAGGAAGATTTCAAACGCGTCATTGCACACCCTGTGTTTAAAGAGCTATCCCTTAAGCAATACCTTGATTTTATCGGCGCACACGAAAAACGCCATATTCATCAAATCAAAGAAATTAAAGAACAACTATAGGCATAAAAAAGACTCCCTTTTGGGAGCCTTTTTTCATTGCTACACCGTTTTAGGTGTTAACTCAAAGCAGCGAGCATAAATCCATTTGTACGCTTTTTCGTTTAAATCTCTTGGGTTTCCAACTGTTTGCGGATCTTTCATTGCTTCTTTAGATAAACGATCAATCATATCTTTTGATACACCTTGTTCTTCTAATGAAGGAACTTCTAAATCCTCTACTAAATCATACATCCAGTTCACAGCTGCTTTGGCTGCTTCCTCTGTTGTCATTCTGCTTGTATCAATCCCAAACGCTTGCGCAATTCGAGCGAATTTTTCCGGATACCCTTTCCAGTTATACTCCATCACTGGTCCCATCATCGCTGCAACACACTGACCGTGAGCGACAGGAATAATACCTCCGAGTGTTTGACTCATCGCATGTGCAGCTCCAGCTGATTCACTTCCATAAGAAAGCCCGGCAAGCATCGCAGCTTGTGCCATTCCATATCTGGCTTCTAAGTCCTCGCCATCAGCAAAGGCACGGCGAATATAATGAGCTGCATATTCAATTGCCATGAGCGCTACCGCATCTGTAATCGGCTGAGCAAATTTCATCGTATAGCATTCAATCGCGTGAGCAAGCGCGTCAATTCCAGTCATTGCTGTCACATGAGGCGGCATGGACACATGAAGCTCTGGATCAATTACTGTTAGATGAGCTGCAATGAGAGGTCCACCAGTATTGAATTTGAATTCTCTTTCTTCATCAGTAATGACCGCCCACTGCGTTACCTCTGAACCTGTACCAGCTGTTGTCGGAATAGTGGTTAAAGGAGGGATTCTGTTTTCTAGCGGTTTTTTTCCCTCTGCCGCTTCGTAATCAAGGACTGAGCCTTCATGAGTCGCCTCTACTCCGATTGCCTTTGCTGTATCCATTGAACTGCCGCCGCCTACTGCGACTAATCCATTACAGCCTTCTTTTTCATATAAAGCAGATCCTTCGTTCACTAGACGGACTGGCGGATTTGGCTCTACTTTATCAAATAGAACGACATCGATTTGTGCTTCTTTTAATGAAGCAATTACTGGGTCCACCACGCCGGCTTGATAAATACCAGGGTCTGTTACAAGCAATACCTTTGAAACGCCGTATGCTTTTACTTCTTCCCCAACATGTTTCACTGCACCAATGCCGTGTTTGATAACAGTTGGAATTTCAAATGTGTGGAATTTCTGCATGCTTTCAATTTTCATATTTAGTGTCATAAAGAATCTCCTCCAAATGCTTAATTTTTATTTAAACCAATGAACCGCTTCAGGTTTTGTATTTCGATATAAATGCTTCAGTTCGGTATATTCTTCAAGCCCCGTGCGTCCTAATTCGCGCCCAATGCCTGATTGCTTGTAGCCACCCCAAGGTGCTTGAGCGAAATAAGGATGGAAGTCATTGATCCAAACCGTGCCCAATCTTAATTGTCGAGCCACTCTTTCGGCCTTGCTGATATCAGAAGACCACACAGCTCCTGCTAATCCATAAATCGTATCATTTGCCAGCTTGATGACTTCTTCCTCTGTACGGAAGGATTCGACTGTCAGGACAGGTCCAAAGACTTCTTCCTGTACAATCCGCATATCTGACGTGCAGCCTGAGAAAATGGTCGGCAAGTAGAAGAACCCATTTTGCAGCGCCTCTGCGTCAGGTCTTTTTCCGCCTGTCTCTAACTTAGCGCCTTCTTCTAAACCGATGCTGACGTATTTTTCTACTTTTTCTCGATGCTCAGCTGAGATGAGCGGCCCGCTCTGGGTATCTTCATCAAAGCCGTTGCCTAGCTTGATTTTTTTCGTACGCTTCACCAGTTCTTCTAAAAATTCATCATGAATGGATTCTTCCACCAGCAAACGTGAACCTGCTGAACACACTTGCCCTGCATGGAAAAACACAGCATTCATTGCCTGGTCAACCGCTACGTCTAAATCAGCATCTTGAAACACAATATTCGGATTCTTTCCGCCAAGCTCAAGGGCTATTTTTTTCACATTCCCGCTGGCTCCCTGCATAATTTTCTTCCCTGTTTCAATACCGCCTGTAAATGAAATCAGATCTACTTGATCATTTACAGCAAGCTCATCCCCAACGGTTGCCCCAGGTCCAAGCACTAGGTTTGCAACGCCTGCTGGAACGCCCGCTTCTTCCATGAGTTTAAATACTTTTATTGTGGTGAGTGGTGTGATTTCACTTGGCTTTAGAACAATTGTATTTCCCGCTGCAAGAGCAGGTGCGATTTTCCAGCTTGCTTGAAGCAATGGATAGTTCCAAGGAGTGATTTGTCCGCATACACCGACAGGCTCTCTGACTAATTCACTTTTCGAGTTTGGAATTGGCGATGCAATGATTTCCCCGCCATCTTTATCAGCCAGACCTGCGTAATATTGGAACACATTCGCAATATCGTCCATATCTGCTTTGCTTTCCTCTAATGTTTTGCCTGTATCAAGCGATTCCAATTTGGCTAGTTCATCAAGATCACGTCTAATCAATTCAGCTATCTTAAACACAATATTTCCTCTTTCAAGTCCAGGCAGGTTTGCCCAGTCCCCTTGATCGAAGGCTTTTCTCGCTGCTTTAATGGCTAGCTGCGCGTCATTTCTAGATCCTTCGCTGACTGTCGCGATCACTTCTTGATTGAACGGATTGATGATATCCCGTGTGTCGCTACTTTTAGCGCCAACCCATTGTCCGTCTATAAATAGTGTTTGACTCATAGAAGGGACCTCCTCTGATTCTCTTTGGTAAGTTTGTTAAATAAAAATTTAACATTTTGAACATAATTAACTTATCATGTTCAAATTTTTCTGTCAAAGGGAGATATGCTTCATTTATTTTGACATTTTGTATTCTTTCGTTAACATATAGTCCATAAAGATTTTTTTGAACGGATTGAATTTTCTTAATAGAAAGCAGGGACAAAATGAAAAAGCAGGAAAAACCGCAAGCAGAAGATCGTATTTTAGCTGCTAAAGATCTAGTCATTGATTCCATAGCTGAAACGATGGATCTCTATGGCATTACACGAAGTGCAGGTATTCTATATGGAACGATGTATTTAAATGAGGAAATGACACTGGATGAAATGCGTGAAGAGCTGCAAATGAGTAAACCGAGTATGAGCACGGGTGTGAAAAAGCTGCAAGACATGAATATTGTCAAAAAGACGTTTCACCGTGGCCGAAGAAAACACAGCTTTGTTGCGGAAAAAGACTTTTTTAAGTTTTTCACGAACTTCTTTCCGCAAAAATGGGAACGTGAGGTCGAGGTCAATTTAGCGGCAATTGAAGAAGCGCAAGAGCGGCTTCAAGAGGTGTCGCGTGATGATCAGCTGGAGGAACATGTAAGAGAAGAAGCGCAGCAGCTCATTGAGCAGCTTGAAAGCTCAAAGGCCTATTATGACTGGCTGAGACGATTAGCGCATTCTGTTCATTCTGGCGAAATTTTTGACTATATTCCGATTGAGCAGAAGGAAAAATAGACGATGTGTTTACGTTTTACAGCTTGAATTTCAGAGGAGGATTGATTATAATAAATTATGTCGTCATACCTCGGGGCATTAGCTCAGCTGGGAGAGCGCTACGCTGGCAGCGTAGAGGTCAGCGGTTCGATCCCGCTATGCTCCATACACAAAACCCTTACTGCTGTAAGGGTTTTTCTTATTTTCAACATTTTTATTTTGCGTCTTTTTTTCAAGTTGGGGCCATCTTGGGGCCATTTGATTAAAAACACTCAAACAAAATAAAAAACTGTCCGTAAAGGACAGCAAAAGTGTGAGTAATATAAGAAGAAGTTAATCATTGAAATATACGAATTTTTATAATCCCGTTTCCGCGGGTAAAACCGTATACTCTAATTATACATCACATTTAGACACCGAACAAATATTCGGTTATAATCTCTAATGAGGTGTATGAAATGTGGAATGAGGAAAAAGATCAAAATCGATGGAAGATGAAATTCATCTTGCCTGAGCACAACGAAGCATTAAGGCAACTTCATCTTGCAAAACATAAGATCGAGCGGCCAGCCTTAAGCCCGGAACAAATTGAAGAATTAGAGTATACAATAGCGACTGCTATGAGCGAAGATTTGGCTCTGAATTTCGAGCTATTTGATGATGGGTTTGTTCGAGAGGTATCGGGGCGGGTTGTATACGTGGACCACATAAAGAAACTGTTTCATGTAAAAGATAGCCGTTCTGATACAAATTTAATAAAATTTGCAGATATACTTAATGTAAAAATACTTTAAATAAAAAGGCCGTCCTTCTAGGCGGCCAATAAATTTCATTTGTTAATGTTTTTCTTTAAATCCTCAATTTCATTTTTGAGGATTTTATTTTCTTTCTTTATTTTTGAAACCTCAACGACTGTAAATAACAAAGTTGCAACTATAAGTAAAATCAAAATATACTCAAACATGTTAAATATCCATATAGTAGTCATCAAAGCCAAATGTCGCAGCAATACCTATTGCCGGTACTAATGCAGCTCTGAAACCCCATCTGTGTTTTTTGTAAGTTGATTTCGTTAACTGCTTGCGCTTATAAAGTTGATTGGCGATATAGCGACCGGCAGCATATCCACTCCCCACAATTGCGGTCATCCCAGTAATTATACCGATCACAACAAGTATAGGATTATGTACTGTGGCTTTATCTTCTTTGTCGAAAAGACTGTCGATTTTGAAGATGTCATTGTCAGTTAGACCAAGATCTAACGCGCCTTGATATAATTCAGCATCGTTTTTTGTAAATGATTCAGACGGTGTTTTTTGTTCATATTGTGGCTGATTAGCTTTTGCATCTGCAAACTCTCCAAGCGTACAGGAGATACCCAACGCAGCTACAATGGATAATGAAACTCTTGTTATCCATTTTTTATTCAAATCAAACCCTCCCCTTTTTAATCCCATCAAGCATAACTTAAAATATACAGTAATTTCCATAGTTACAAATGACCGAATGTCAAATGGTGTATTAGTAGTAAAGTATGTAATTTAAGACAAATAAAAAAGCCCCAATCCACTAAGGAAAGGGGTTTAATATTTTCATGCACTTCACATTGCATAATTCTTATTTATTAATCTGTTTGACGTATTGAGTTTGAATTGCATTTGTTTATCTCTCTTCAATTTGAAGAAGAATTTTAACATAAGTATTTTCGTAACCATCTACTGTCATCTCATCTAACATATATTCTTCATATGCATTCTTACCGATCTTTAATCCCTTATTTTCAACGAATTCCATTATTCTACGGTACGCATCTTCAATTTCACCACCAATCTCATAACCTACAGCATACATACCTTTTGGGCGTATAAAATAATTTATTTTCTCTGAATCACCCTTTATTTTCATATAGAAATGGCTGTAATTATAAAAGTCTTGTCCTAGAATTTGATCTTGCGAAAGGATACCTCCTATCGGATATCCTTCATCTAACTCATAGTGTTGAGCAAGATGGATGAGCTCTGAAATTGCTGCCACGTATTTTCTTTCAGATAAATTTAATGTTTTTCTACTTAACATAAATTCTTCTTCGGGTAAAAATTTTAAAGAAATCGATGAAAAATCAGTTTCAAGTGCCTGTTCAATTAATTGCATTTTAGTTTTTAGAATTTTTTGCAACTGATTAAATTTATGAATTTTCTTTTCAATATCAAGAGACTTTTCTTTAAGAACTTCCAATATCTTAGCTGGTGTTCTTTGCTTTATTAATCGTTTTATTTCTTTTAATGGAACACCAAGTTCTTTGAATAGACTAATGACTTGAAAAATTTCAAATTGATGATATGAATAATATCTGTAACCGTTTTCCCTTTTAATTTCTGGTGAGAATAAGCCTATCTCATCATAATGAAAAAGAGTTTGCTTTTTTATGCCGCAAAGCTTTGAAAACTCTCCTGTTGTGAAATACTTCTTAAAATCTTTATTCAAAAATAACACCCTCCTTGACTATATGGTAACAGTATACTTTATGATTTATGTACTTGGATAAGAAAATTTTAAGAGTCGCTAGTCGATACTAAACACAACAACATTGGAGGAATATGTAATGAATATAGAAATAAAGCCAGTAACTGATCATAATCGTGCGGCAGTATTGGATTTAAAAGTAAGTGAACAACAAAAATCTTATGTCGAGTCATCAAAAGTTTGTTTAGAAGATGCTGTAAAATGTGAATATTATCAACCAGCAGCACTTTACTATCAAGGTGATCTAATCGGTTTTGCGATGTATGGTTTATTTCCAGGGGATTCAAAAACAAACGAAGATGGGAGAGTTTGGCTTGATCGGTTCTTTATTGATGAACGTTTTCAAGGAAGAGGTTTGGGTAAGAAAATGCTTGATGCCCTGATTCGACACCTTACTAAAATTTATAAATGCAATAAAATTTACTTAAGTATATATGAAGAAAATAAACCTGCTAAAAATCTATATTTAAAATTCGGATTTCAATTTAATGGTGAACTGGACTTTAACGGCGAGAAAGTAATGGTAAAAAAGATATAAAACTTTTTGGAAATGAGCAGGCATAACCGCCTGCCCTTTTTATTTTAATAACTTTTCGAGCTTCGCTTTAGTCTTTGGACCATAGATGCCATCGGCAGCAAGTCCATGCATCAATTGGAACCGTTTGACCGCATCCGCTGTTTTCGGTCCGTAATAGCCATCAACACCGTTGTTTTTCGCTCCTTTGTCCGGGTAGTAGTAAACCGCCGCTAGGGCTTGCTGTACGGCTTTTACTGCTGATCCCTTTGTAAGAGGCTTTGTCACTTTTAAAATGCCAGAAGGCAGGTTGTATGTCTTTTTAGAAGGCTTGGAAGCTGGTTTTTTGGATGGTGCTGGTGATGCCTTCGTTGGTTTTGTAATTGTTTGCTTTACTGTACCAGCTAAAACTGCCTTATAATCAAAGACAGGACACGCTTTCCAAGAATAGCCCGGAAACTCATTATGACCTCTTGTTCTTTTGTAGTTCGGCATATCTTTCTTCAATGCCGTTACTAAAGCTCGGAAACTCGTTTCCTGTGCTGCTGTCGGCTTTTCACTTCTGAAATCGCCCACAAGACAAATGCCGATAGCAAAGCGGTTTGAGTTACCTACATGATAAGATTTGATTCCTAGATCATGATTCCATTCAATTGTACCGTCTTTGAGAATGACAAAATGATAAGCTACACCCGGCCAACCATTAGTGCTTACATGATAGTTTGCAAAAGCTGCGCTGTTTCCCGATGTTGTTAAGCTATGATGTACCGCGATGTCCGTTTTTGCATTGACACCCACATTTGAATAGCTCCCGTTTCTTTTTGTTTTTCCTCGAAGATCAACAAGCTTGCTTAATTGTCTAAAATTCATTTGTGTTCTCCCCATTCGTTTAATGGAATTTAAAAAGCCACCCGAAGGCAGCTTTTATTTTGTTAATCCTTTTTGTTTCAGGACTTCTTTTTGTAACTTGCCTTTGTCAGTCACATAGTTGTTTTTGAACCATGCAACAAGGGTTGTTACGATTGTGAAGATCATTGAGAAAGCAAGATACAATGTCTCAGCCAATGAAGTGACTTGATCCTCACTGATCGGCAATATTGGCTTGCCAAATAGAATTAACGCTTGGTTGATCAATGCCATAAATAGAAGCACCGTGCGGATCACCGTGCCTTTGTCGAAGTTTTTCATAAATGTTCCCTCCTATTTTAAATTCCGTTCAATTTTATCGAGCTTGTCGATCACGACATCATACTTTTCACTAAACTTTGCTAACACTTCATTTTGCGCTTCGATTTGTTCATTGAGCTTGTTTTCTCTTTCCTTTGTTGTGTTGAGAACATAGAACAGAATCCAGCAAAAAAGAACGGCAAATGGGCCTTGTGTCATTAAGTTTTGAACAACATCTACTTCCATTGGAATCACCTTCTTTCCGACAAAAAAATAAAGCCATTAGGCTTCGTATTTGTCTCCTGTTATGTCTCGATAGTCATCTGCCGAGATCCAGCCGATGCTTACATAAAATGCAATGTCCTCTGGGCCGTAACACTGCCAATCCCAAAATTGTTTGATATCTGCTACAGTTGGAAACATCATTTTGAAGTCCCCCCTTCTTGCATAGCCAATAACTGCGTTAATTGTTTAGATAACAAGGCATTTTGTTTCTTTAAAATATCTATAACACTTGGCGGGAGTGGGGCTGGTTTTAAGCTATCTATATATTCCTGTGTCGCTGATTCATACCATTGTTGTTTTTCCACATCAAAAGCTGCTTTATAAAAAGAAGGATTATTGGGTGGAGCAATTGTTGTGCATTGATCTGGAATGATATAATTTCCTTCATCATCCCTCTCAAACACTTCGATAGGTCTGACCAATTCATTTTGATGGTTGTACTCATAAACTTGTATCATACTATCACTTCTTCCTTAATTTAATGGGACGACCGTGTCTAAATAGTAGCCAGTTACTGCACTTTCATTCGCTGCCAGTAAACCAGTTAGCTTTAGCTCTCCTGTCTTATATATAAGTAATTTACTATGACCCGTTGTACCTGATACGGGAACTGACACCACAAGACCTTTCTCTGGTAAGCCCGTACTTGGAATACTTCCACAGATAACTTCTCTATTTGCTTTTAGGTGACCTCTCAACAATAATAAATTTCCCCATCTAGTATATTCAACTGGTCTATCTCCAATAGAAGAACCGCTGCCTAAGGTAACATTTAGCCACTTAACATTTTCAAAATCAGCATCAGTGACTAATTTTTTCCATCCTTTAAAGACTCCATCAGTATGAACAGTCCCGAACCAATGAGTGTTGTCGAAACTTCTGATGACATGAATGGTCTTTCTACCATTTACAGTTTCTAAGATATCGATATTAAACCAAGAAGAATCATTATCGACAGGCATATTTAAAACATTAGATCCAACAGCAAAGTAAAATCCGGATGGTAGCGTTAAGATATCAGTACCTATTGGCATTGAAAGTCTTAATCCCTTTGAGTTTAATAGGTGATGGTCATTGAGACGCTTCCAACCGCTCCACTCTTGTTGGGTGCCTGTTACATCAGTTGTTGAACGGTTAATATAGACATCTCCTGTATTGTTTGCACCGATGACCCAGCCGTAGGTATTTTCACTAAAAACAGACAAAGCCCTCATGGAACTTCTTGTCGGAAGATCTGGATGTGCTTCATGGATGTACCATGAGTGAACTCCCGGCAATTTTAACAGCTTATCTAAAATGCTAGGATCATCTGCATTAATTCTTTCAAAAGCTTTTCCATCATCAGCAGTGATTTTAGATAATTGTCCTGCATCCCATTTGTTTTTTTCATTTTGAGTCGGCATCTGCACCCAGTTAATTCCAATGTCTTTCACATGATAAGAAAAACAAAATGAATTGCCTGATGTGTCAATTGCAATTCCTACTCCAATATTATTTTGTCCTACAAATTGAAAGCCTCTTAATGCAGCATTTCCAACAGCAGGAGAATCAACTACTCCAGAACCTCCTGGGGCATAGAATGAGCAGGCACCTAGCGCTTTAATTTCCTCATAGATACTGCCACCAGCAGGGATATTAATCAATTGGGACCCGTTATCATTTGTCATTTTATATAGCTGCGATTTATTCCATTTCTTCTTTTCTGAATCAGAGACGTGAGGATTTGTATCTCCTGTATGAAGATTGAATTGTTCTAATAGTTCTTGGTCATTTTCAATCAAAATCTTCACTAGATTGTTAAAAAGATCTGCATGAGCCTTATCGCTCGTACTAAAAGGTTGAGGTGTTTTTATGATCTTTTTCTCCTTTCAAAAAACCATTATTATTAGGCGATGTTATGCATTGAACTTATGTTCTCGTTCCTTTGTTGTATTAAGCACATAAAACAGAATCCAGCAAAAGTGAACGGCAAATAGGCCTTGTGTCACTAAATCTTGAACGACAGCTACCTCCGATTTGTTCACACACTTTCTTTTTCAAATAATCCTATCTTAGCTGTGACAAGGTAACATAAGCTCTATTTACCGTAATGGTTCTCCCAGTGTTTTTGGGTGTAATATAAAATGTTAATTTGTCTCCTGCTTTAAACTTTTGTTGAAGGTATAATACACATACACTTGATGAGACCACAGGATTCCAGTTACCTAATCGTTGAAATTCTGTACCATTCACATAACATGACAAAATACTATCTGATCCAACAGGAATGTTATTGCTATTAAGATAAAGCCTAATTAAATACAGACCATTGTTTTTCAGTGTAATTTCAGCGCGCGAACGATTATACTCTCCTAGATCGTCTGATCTTGTATCACCAAAATTCAGTTTTGTTGGAACGTTTTCAACGGCTGATACAGAAGAATTATCGAGATCATACGTATCAATAAAAGAAGTATTATCCATATCCTCCTTTGTTAAAACACGTTTCCAGCCTTGCCACCCCAAATTTAAATCAAGATAGTTTGTATACATGTAATTGTTATAATCTATTGCTATGACCCATCCAAATGTACCTTTTCCATTACTATCTTGAGAAGTAAAATGATACATACCACGACACGATCTTGTTGTTGGGCTGTTTAATGCTTTACCTGTAACATAAAATGTTCCATGCCTTGGACCTAAAGAAACTACCTTTTCGAGTAAATCTTCACCATCAGAAACAGATAGAATCACCCCTCCATTATCCGCAGTTATCTTAGATAGTTGCCCTTCATTCCATTTATTTAAATCGTTTATACTCGGAAGAGGTGTCCAAGTAATAGTCGTATGCCCATGATTGTAATAAAAGCTGTATGCCTTCCCTGCTATATCTACCGCAAAGCCTGCCCCTATGTTATTTTGGCCTACTATTTGCATGCCTCTCAGTGATATATTTGACGATGATGGAGAATCTTCTACTCCAGGAGCTGCGTAAAATGTACATGTTCCTTTATCCTTAATCGCATCAAATATTTTTGAATCTGCTGAGACATTGATAAGCTGCATACCGTTGTCTGCAGTTATTTTATAAATTTGTGAGTCATTCCATTTTTTCTTTTCTTCTTCAGATGCATGGAGGTTCATATCCTGAGTGTGACTCGTAAGCTGTTCTAACAGTCCATTGTCGTTTTCAAGCAAGGTTTGGACCATTTCATTGAATAAATCAGCATGAGCTTTGTCACTAGTTTCAAATGTTTTTGGTGAATTTATTTCCATTTAAATCCCTCCATTAATAAATATCATCAATCTCAAAAACAAATTCGATGTCGCCGTCTTTTTGTTTGTCTGTCATGGTGCGAATGGCGGTGAATTTGCCGTCTTCGTCGACAAGTGCTAGTTCGTTGATCACTTCTCCTGCCAGTTCTCCTTCGGCGATCGTGCAGGTGTAGCGGATTTTTGCTGGTTCCATGAAGGTAAACGAATCAATATTTTTTTGGACTAGTTCTTTTTTGAGTTTTTGTTCAGTGCCGTCTAGTGAGATCGGTTTTCCATCCTTCGTTCCCCCATTTCCAAAGGCCATTTTGACGACTTTTGTGAGTTTTGTTCCTTCAGCTCTTGCCTTTGCCATTTGTTGACGTGCATACAGTGTTGTTACGGTTAATTGATCAGCCATTGTGATCCTCCTTATAAATCTATTTTTTTAGAAGTTGCTGCTAGCATTTTTGATCCATCCAGCGGAACAGATCCATCGAGAATCCAGTAATGATCTTTGATCAGTAAGCTTCCACCCTGCTCAGTTTGGACATGTACTGGCAGACGGAACGTCATCTTCTTCTTGGTTTGATGCTGGAGCTGATTTTTTGTGCGTAAAGTCAATGCCGCTCCTTGCTTCGTTTCATGTACCGCTCCAGTCATGACATAGTTCATGCGATATGCTGTTTCTGACTGATGTTGAAGCCGCATTCTCATGTTTAATGAATGCCGAAAACGAGCAGGCACATCCGTTGTACCTCGTGTTCCGCTGAGATAAAACGTACCATTTAAGACAAATTCACCATTGAGTAAAATCGGGATATGATCGAAAAAACCCACTCTGCTGCGCAGTGTGAGCCTCCCGTGATGATCATTTTTTTCATGTACGTCGGTATGATGAAAAGCTGTGAACGTATAAGCCAAGTGTGCAGGTTTTAACGTTTCAAGTATTTCTACAATATATCTCGTGTTTTGCAGATCATCTAAGTTCACACGTAAGGCGAAATGATACCGATTGGTTGTGAGACGGATGACAGCACTTGGATTCTTGAGAAAGCGATTGACTGATTTCTCTAATGAAAGATACGTGATTGGCGGAATATTTGACATCATATTGAGTAAGCGTGCCCTTCGCAGTTCAATTGAATCATCTGATTCCCGCTGCACCTTCAGCATTCTTTCCCATCTGTTTAATCCCCATGTCGCAGTTAAAGGAAAGAACTGATCCGTTAAGTCGAAAATGGATTCGTCCAATTGCTCAAATTCCGGTGCCTCTGTCTTGAGCAGGTGATCCACTTCATAAATCTTTGTAAAATATGGCGGCAAGTAGTTTTTCATTTCATCCTGTTTGCTCAATAACCTTCACCTGCCTAAGACGCGGAATCTCAATGTCCTGTAATACTAAGTTTTTCGACTCCCCATTCAATAACACATCTGCATAATCTGACACACTTTCTGAATGGTACAGAATATCATTTAAGGCAGACATTCGAATGGTACTCTTTTCAAATGCGATTGATTTTAACAGCGTCTTGACCTTTTCTTCTATTTCTTTCTGAGCTCCTTCAAGGGTCCAGTCCATTTGAAGTTCGACAGTCACTTCTATGTCGATATCCAGCCATTTGGCGCTTTCAACGATTGCTTTTGAGCCTATAGGCGCTTGTCCTTCTCCTTCACCCGGCACTGGGTCGATATATTCCTGTACTCTTTTGACAAGAAGGTCTGATGCAACATCTAGATTGCCATCTGTGATGACAATTTTGACCGTCCCTTCTCCGTTCCAAAGCGGGAACACTTTCGCTCTGCCAACACCGGGCACTTCTTCAGCCCATTTTTTATAATGCGCCCTGTTGGCACTGACAGCCTCCCGCCTCGCACGTATTAAATATCGATCATATAAAGAAGCGTCATCTTCCTCCTCTTGACCTGGTATCACCAGTTCTTTCATCTTAATCGATTCAAGTCCTGGAATTGTATCAAGTGACAGCAGCGGCTGATCTGTTAACTGAACATTGCCGGCTTTACCAGGTGTCTCGCATTCTAGCGTGCCATCCTTCGAATACTGGAAATAAACGTCTTCAATAAAAAAACGTGAACCAGCTGGAATGTTGATATTTTCTGGCTGAATGGCCGCTGACCAAACTGCTTTAGTGGCTGGTTTTCTTTCAATTCCTACTTCAGCAGCCCGCCGATCTAGAAACTCTCCTTGTGCTGTATCTGCAAAGACCAGCTCAAACACTTGATCAAGCCAAATATAGGACTGGGCCAATTCAGCGGCAGCAGGTGCCAAGGCATTCCAAATGACGCTGTTTTCTCTTTTATCTATATCATCTGGCAGTCTATCCAGCATTCTTTCCATTAATGCTTCGTACGTTTGTTCCTCAAACATCGCCCTCCATCACCTCCTCTATTTCTAATGTGCCCTCATCTGTGACAATTGCTAGTTTGACATGAAATGAGTCATTTTGCTTTGTGACCTCTAACTCTTCAATATGGTCAATCCGCTCGTCAACGAGCAGTGCTTCCTCTAGCAGCCTTGGAATTTCCATTTCTTTGTATTCATCCGTGGCTTCTGTATCCGTCAACAGCTCCTGAATTTCAGTACCAATGTCGTGGCTGTAGATAGGATGTGCATACCGCTCTGTCCTAAGTGTCATATAAACGAATTGCCGAATTGCCTCGATGCCTGAAATGGTTTCGCCTGTCAGCCTGCCAGTTTCAAAATCTATTCGATACGTCGTCGAGGTTTCGACTTCTTCATCTTCTTCTGTTTCCTCGATTTCTTCCTCTGGTGAAAGTGCCACGTTCATCACCTCCCTTACAATTTGTCGATGATGTAAAAGGACTGGCCTCCTGCCATTGCAAGCACCATAATACTGTCTCCCCTTTTCAGCTCATCATCCTCACCCTTATTTAAGCGCTTCGGCCAAATCAGTAATTCTTCTGGAATGATCAGCTTATGATTTTCATTTAATCGGATGCTCAGAGGGGAAACTGCCGTGACTTCTCCGATGACAAGATCAATTGGAGATTCTGCGTCTACTGCATTCACTGCCAATCGTTTAATCGCTTCACTTAATCTCACGCTTGATCACCCTTTGGCATGGAATTTTTCTCAACAACATCAATGGTCATGGTGTGTTTCACCCCACTGAATTCATGTTTGTCTTGATCGATCCAGTAAGTTTTTTTCACGTTGATTTCAGGAATTTTCAAATAGATTGGGAGACCGCTTTGCAGCTCTGGAATTCCTAACGCTTGTATGCTTTTGACTTCTTGTTTGACGCCTTTTTTCTCTGCCAGCCGTACTTTGGCTCTTTTTTGCAGCTGCGGCTGGTTGATTTGCCCTGTGACTGTCTCAACATGCTGTAAAATACCGTATTTATTCTGACCGGCTTTATCCTGTTCAATCACCACAATCTCGGATTTACTGCCTTTTTTCTTATTCTTCCCCTGTTCATCAGCAGACGTACGCATCTTGACTCGAGTGGCTGTCTCTTCAATCGAGGTGCTGTATTGATAACTGATGAGATTGACGCCTGATTCAATGACCCAGACGTCCTCTGGATCAGGCCAGGCTCTCAGCCCCATCTTGCCTTTAGCAGAAAAGATTTGATAGTTTCTTCCTGTTTGCCGCTTCGTTTCTTTCAATGCTTTCAATATCATGTCATACAGGCTCGTGTCATTTTTAAAGACTAGTGATTTTATGACATGTCCTGTATTGGAGATAGAAGTCATTGGAATTTGAAAGTCGGCTCCAATCCGCCTTAAGATTTGATCTGCTCTTTGATTTGAAAAAACATAGACATCTTGGTTTTTCACCAAATATTGGAGCATATCGTATGCAGTAAACGTCAGCTTTCCTTCAACCGGCGTCCGCGAAAAAACAATGCCTCTAAACAGCTCTTTTCCTTTCCATTTAAAAAGAACCGTGTCCCCTTCCGAGACACGGTAATATGTTTGACTGCCTTGTTTTGTGATAATATTTGCCTGAATTGAGCGAGGGGCTTGATACCTTTGCCCCTGAAGTGTCACACTCTCTGTGACAAGCTCATACATGGTGCCGCTTCTGATGGCAAAAAGCTCGATCAATGCCAGCCCCCCTATTGTGGTATTTTCAACCTTTGTCCAGGGAAAATCCAATGCCCCGGCTGCTTAATATTGCGTCTGCTACGTTTAATCATCGCTAATTTATTGGCATTCCAAATACGCCGCCATTTTGTACTGTCGCCATAAAACCTGCCAGAAATGGCCCATAGCGTATCCCCTTTTTTGACGGTGTACATTTTTGGTGGTGTTTTTGAAGGTCGTTTCTTTTTCGTTTGTTTTGCTTTTTTCTTACGTTTTATTTTCCTAGGAGATGCAGTTTTGTATTCCTTTAACTCGATCGTAAATTCACGATCTCCAATATCATATGACCCTTCCTTGTGGGTGAAGCTTTCAATGCTGCACGTCATATTGATTTTTGTTCCAGTTACAATCAACCGCACGGATTTCTTTGAACGCATCATTCGTTCAATTTTCGCGATAGCATTCTCTGGTGATGGAATGCTTTTATATTCAGCAATCGGCGAATATTTCTTAGGAAATAATGAGGTGAATGATACTTGTTTAGCCGATGGTACGTCAATAAAGGTCAGTTCTCCAAAAGAGGCGACCTTTACCGTTTCATTTTGTACGTTATTTGTGATTTCGAGTTCGGATGGAAGGACAGGGAATCGCAACTTGTCCTTTCCTTGGGAAATCCACAATTGATACACTGATTTACCCATCAATTACGACCCCCTTCGTTCCTGTATGAATCTCTACTTCTAGTTCATCTACAAGCATTTGTTTAATTTTTTCGACTAGCGATTGCTGATCTTGTCCATTATGGAAATGCTGATCTCCATTGAATTGAATCGTAATCTGTTTATTACCTGGCGAAGTTGTACTGCCAGTAGACTGAGCTGAGGTAACTTGCTGCATCTGTGCTTCCGGTAAAGGAGCAGATGCATTTGATGGATCATATACTTGCATCCCAAGTGCCTTGGCTGCCTGCGTCAATAAATACCTTCCGCGAATGCCTCTTTCCTCTGGAATGATCCATTCGCGTTTATTTCCTTCACCGACTCTAGCCACCTGCTCTTGAGTAATCAATCCGCCATTTGCATAGCCTTTATAAGGTCCGCCTCTTCTCATACTTCGTAATCCCGGCGTGTTGAAGACTGTTCCATATCTTCCCTTAATGTAGTTAATAGCTGCTACGGCATTATGAATTGGGTTCCAAATGTCATTCATGCCTTTGCCTTTATTGGCGTTAAACGTCGTTCCAATGGTTTGCATTAAGCCTTTAGAAGGGGTTCCCTTTTTGGCGTTGGAATCCCATAAGTTGATCGCTCTCGGATTTCCACGTGACTCATGCTGCGCGATGGTCATCAGACCTGGAAGCCAGCTCATTGATGTACCAGTTGCCATGATAGCCGCCATGAGCCATTGTTTAATATTAAGCCCTGAAGCTCCCATACCGCTGAAGGCACCGATTAATGAACCAGCCTGATTTTCAGCAAATTTTTTCACATCAACTGAGTCAAGCCCTTTGACAACACCGATTGACGCAAATTTCCCAAGACTCATCATGACGCGTGAAGGGGAATGAATGTCTAATTCCTCTCTAAACGCCTGCTCTACTTTCTTCGCCATTTCTTTGGCTGCTTGCGTGACTTCGCTTCCTTTGGAACGAATGCCGCTGTTAAAGGCGTCAATCATTCCAGAACCCCAGCCTGGTGATTCTTGTTTTGCTTGCAGGAATGGTTGTTTGATGTGCTGATCTACGTATTGGCTAGTACCAACTGATGTGGCATTTTGCCCTGCCGCAAAACCACTAACCGTTCCAGAACCCCAAGTTGGTGATGCCGTCATCACTTGTTGGTATGGTGCTTTTACACGACTTTGCAAGAAGCTATCTGTTCCTGTTGGTGTCATCTGCTGACCATTTGCAAAGGCAGAAACCGTTTGCTGACCATACTTACCTGAGTCTGATGTCAATTGACCAAAAGGCTGCTGAATATTCTTTTGTTTCCATTGATCAAGAGAGATGACTTTACGGTTTAACCCTTGTTCAAAATCGTTATTAAATTGCTCGCCAATGCTAGAGGCTTGAATGTTCGCATTCATCGAGACTGATCCGCCTCCGCTCATTGAACCTACAGAAGATGTTAGAGTTGTAGGTGCTGGGGAGCTTGACACTGGATTTCCTGCCGCTCCGCTCGGGACAACAGACATTCCAAGTTGAGAAGCAGCCTGTGCAAGCAGCATCTTACCGCGCCCTCGGTTATTTTGAGTTGGAATGACAAATTCGTTACCAGCTTCACCGACCCATGATAAGGTTGGCTGGGTGATATAGCCGCCTGTGGCGTTATTTGCTGCTTTCTCAGACGGTTTCAAACCTGTTTTTTCTTCACCTTTTTTAATAAAGATATTAAGAAATTTCCCACCAATTTTTTTAGCCGTATCAAATACATTTCCTACAACGCCAAAGATACCTTCCCATGTTTTCTTTAAAGTTTCAGCATGCTCTTTCAAAGGATTAAATACTTTCTCTTCGAACCATGAACTCACTTTTTTCCAGATACCCTTGATCGTTTCCCATGCTTCATTAAATTTTTCCCACACGAATTCAATTGCTGGCTTGGCATATTTTTGATAGGGTTGCCATACATTTTCATCAAACCAAGTTGAAACTTTCTCCCAGGTAGTTTTAATCCAGCTCCATGTATTTTGAAACAAATTCCACACAAAAGTAATGGCTGGCAGGGCATAAGTTTTAAACGGTGTCCAAACGTATTCATTAAACCACTCAGAGAATGCACCCCATTTTTCTTGAATCCAGTTCCATGTATTTTGAAACAGATTCCATATAAACATAATTGCAGGTATTGCATATGTTTTAAAAGGCGTCCAAACGTATTCATTAAACCATTCAGCGAATACACTCCATGTCTCCTGAATCCAGTTCCACGTTTCAACAAGTTTATTCCATACCCAGCCAATTGCTTCTATCGCATATTGACCAAATGGGTCCCAAACATTTGTTAAAAACCATTCAGAGAATACACCCCATGTTTCCTGAATCCAATTCCATGTGTCAACAAGTTTATTCCATACCCAGCCAATTGCTTCTATCGCATATTGGCCAAATGGTTCCCAAACATAATCCATGAACCATTTAGATGCTACTGCCCAAATATTTTTGATAATTGTCCAAGCAACATCAAATACACCAACTACAAAATTGATAATCGGGACTGAAAAATTATAAATAGGCAGCCAAACTTTTTCCATGAACCAAGAAGAAAGCTGTCCCCATTTTTCAGTGATCCAATTCCATGTCTCACCGAAGAACGTTGTAATAGGAATTAAAACATTATTATTGATCCAGCTCGAAACTTTGTTCCAGATTTCTTTAATCCACTTAACTGCATTTTCAGCACCTTTGACAATGTCATCCCATTTTTTCTTCAAGGTTCCATCATCAAACATTTTACCGATCCATTTTCCTAAGCTTTCGCCTAAAATACTACCTAAGATTCCGCCAATTGCTGTGCCAATACCTGGTGCAATCATTGTTCCTATCGCGGCACCACCCATACCACCAGCGACGCCCCCGCCGAATCCTCCTACTTTTTCGCCTACATTTTCTTTTGTTGTGCCGATTAATTCTGTTGCACTAAGCAAGGGCCCAAGAATTGGTACCTTTTTTAATAGCTTACCTGCTCCTTTACCTAAATTTTTAAATGTATCTCCTAAGCCTTTTAGCTTATCGGTATCTTTGAGCATCCCAGCGAGCCCTGCGATAGCCATAACACCTGGTATTTTTTTGGTTAGACCACCTAATTTAGTTGGGAGCTTTCTATTCTTTTCCACCCTTGAAGTTCCCGTTGGATTATTCGGTTGGTTTTTGGGTCCATTTCTATTATCTGTTCGGGCAGTTCCCGTTGGATTTAAACCTTTTGCACAACAAGAACAGCAGCTTACTCTAAATAAACCTTTTTCATTTTGCGTTTGGTCTGAGTTCTGGTTACCCGGTTGCCCTGATGAAGCATTATTATTAGATCCACCCGAGTCATTCGTTTGATTTTTCGGACCAAGGATCCAATCTAATCCTTTGTTAACCCATTTATCTAAATAATCCTCAGGATTGATTTTAATCTTCTCACTAATTCGTCCGATCACTTCTTGCTTGTATTCGTCGATTTTTGTTTCAATCCAAGGTAGCGCCTTCTCATCCCAAAATTTTCTAGGACTCAATTTTTCCTTCAGCTTATCGGTAACGTCACCTGCATATTTTTCAATTTCTTTTAGTGCCTTATTTCCCAAATTACCCAACCAGCTCTGTTTGTTTTCATTCGTTTTTGTAGCAGCAGTTGCATTAGGTTGCTTTTTTACTTTCTTTTCTTTCACAACAGACTCTGCCTGATCTCGTTTTTTCAGCTTACTTTTTGCATTGTCTTGAACAGACACTCTGATTTCGTGTTTGGACATCGTCAAGCTTTTGAGTGTCTTTTTGATTCGTTGAATTGCAGCCGTGGCTTGGTCAACCATGTTTAATCTCATATAGTACGTTCTGTTGATGAGCTGAAGGATTGATTTTTTGATCGATGACATTTTCGCTGACAATTGATCGTTTAGTTTAAACGTCAGCATAATGGAACTTGTCCCCATTTGTTTCAAACGATCTATGTTGGATTTAATGACATTCAGCCCCTTCGCTTGAAAGGATATGACCAGATGATTTGGAATCATATTTAACTGATTGTTCAATGCTTTTAGATCCCGATAGATTCCTTGATCCAGCCTCATAGAAAATACTGAAACTTTCCGCAGCGATAAAGTGAGGTTTCTTAATTTCTTTTCATCCATTTCCAGACTTATTTTCACTGGTTTTCTAAATGGTTTGAGCTGCTTCTCAAACGTTTGAAATCGTTTTTGAATGCGTAATAACTTCTTCGACACCCGGTCTTCTAATTCAAATCGTGCTGTAAGTTTCGCCAATTATTTACCTCCTTTCTTTGCTTCTTTTTCTAGCATGTCTAGCTTGTAGCTGATGAGTCCGAAAAGGAATGCTTTGAACGGTCTTGGGGATTCGTATAATTCCAGGAGTTCAGATGGGGAGTAGTGAAGCTCGTGCATTGCGTAATATAAAAACACCGCTTCTTTATCCCCATCTTTTATTAGTTTTTTGCTGCTTCTTCTAAATCTTCAATTTCATCTTCGAATCCGTTGATTTCGATCGCTTTGTTTAACCAGTTCGCATATTCACCGCCGACTGACAGGACCCGTTTTGCTACTTCAACTGGATCTTGTGTGCTGTAGGCTTCTCTTAATTCCTTTGAGCGGAAATCTGGGTAAATCGTCGATTCAATCGCAATACGTGCGTAGAAGCGCTGGCTGTCTAAGTCTTTCACACGTCCTCTGCCTTTGACATTTTTGAAGGTTGTGTTTTCTTTTTCCAATTCATCAATACGTTCAGTTGTAATGGCTTTAAAGACAAAAGGAATGACATTCCCTTTTTTATCAACAAAACGCTTAGAAATCGGTACTTTGACTTCTTCCGCTTCTACTGTTTGTCCTGGCATAAAAAATGAAAGATCAAATGTTTGTTTTTCACTCATGTTTAAAAACTCCCTTTGTTATGTTTTTTTGAATGCAAAAAAGCACATCCATTTTTTGAATGTGCTTTCCAATCTTTTCATGTATAATTTAAATTGTACAATTGAACGGCTTGCTCAAGGGCGTCTGGCTCATCCCCGATAGGAAGGGGGTGATGCATATGTCAACATTTGAAGCGATTTCCCTTATGCTTTTATTCGGGATGTTTATCTTTACTTTGTTGACGTATATAGACAAAAAATAGACTCCCCTTGAGCTGTGGAAGGTTAAAGGGAAGTCTACCTAAAGAACCTATTCGAAAAGCCAGCCCCTTGAAGGGCCTCATTGTACATTGCCGGGATGTTAGAGCATCCTGGCTTCTTTTTATTTTATGCAAATCGCTTTGCATGTAAACATATTTTAATGAATCGAATACAAGACGTCACCAGAAGAAATGAAGACGGCTTCAAGACGGTTGTATTACAACTGCATTATAGCATATTCAGTTATTATTTTGCTAATTAATTAGCTAATTTCCTCCACTTTTCTTAGAATGTATTCTTCAGCTTTTCAGGCAGATCAAAGTCCTCGAATGTGAAAGGAACTTCTTCTTCAAGCGCCTCTGAATCAACATCCAATCCAGCGATTTTAGCAGAATCAAAGTTGACATCAAATAATGTCACACGCTCAGTGCCACGGCCTGATGATTTATCGTCAATGACAGCTTGAAGAGTGAAATATGGATCTTCTCCTTTTTTCACATAATTGAGCATTAATTGAACGAAACGGGACGTAACTTTATAGAATGTTGCCGTTCCTGTTCCGTTTGCTCCAGTTGTTTTATGTCCAGTCATTCGGCGGCCCATGACGTTGACTTCTGATTTGTTTTTCTCCACGTTTGCTTCGAAGGTTTTGATAAATGCAAGCTCCTCACCTTCTAAGAAAAGACGACCTTCTTTACCTGAAATTGTATTTTGCGCTTTAAAAGCCATCTTACTTCACCTCCACATTGAAATAGAATTTTTCTGCTGCATCTACTGGTTGAACCGCTAAATCGATGATAAATCCATCACGATCTTCATTGAGACCGATCACGATATCTGTTTCTGAATTAAAGCCTGTAATGCCGCTGCCATCTTGAAGCTGTGTAAGATACTGAGTAATCAGTGTTTTCACAAGCTGCACACCATCATCTGATGCTGGAATGTCATTGCCATTGGCTTTACGTAATTTAATCAGATTTTTTAATTCGAATGTTAAATCATTGTTGATCGCATCAAGCACACGAATGATTTTATTTTTCGCCAATTGCTGGTTCTTTTCAGCTGTAAAGCTAGTCAAGGAGTTAATATCTTTTTCAACACTCACGGTACGATCTCTCGCATCAAAGGTGAAAAGGAACTCCCCTTGTGATAATCGGTATTCTACTTGATCATTGTCAAGGCGTTCTAATGTATCGACTGCTCCTTCGTATTCAACAAAGGTCAATGACTGATTGAAATTTGCTCCGGCACTTGCACCTGCGACCCATGCTGTTGTTTGGGCAGGTGTTAGTTCTGTTCCATCTTCGAGGACAACGCCGCTTGTCACATTGATGATTCCTTCTTGGTCCGCTGCATAATTCGCCACAACCCCTTGCACCTTACGTCCTTGCTTATCACGTAGACGCTCGATAAATGAAGCGAAGGTTGCTTTTAATTGCTCACTATTATCGACTGGAAGGGCAATGACATCGAAGTATTCTGTTTCTGCTGCTTCTAGGAAAGCTGTATAATCTGCGACACTTGCCACGCCGTTTTTCCCGCCGCTTAGTGCCACACCTGCTGTGATGACGGCTTCACCTTCACCAGAAAATTGAACGTATTTGTTTTTCACAAGGTCTTTGACATCAGTGACGACCTGTTTATCCACAATATCTGTTCCAAGATAAGTGATCACATCGCGTTTTGTGCTATCAAGTACATTTTCTGCGACTTGTACTGTGATCTCATTTCCTTTTAGGCCGCCATAATTTGCTGTGACGACAAAATTTTCAGCAATTTCGGCTTTGGCCGGCTCTCCTTCATTTAGGCGGTAAAGCAAGACCGTTTGGGCTTTTTTCTTTGCTTCACGGAAAAGAAGAAGTGACTTATCATCAATGTTGAGTCCAACCTTTTTATTTAAATCTTCCATGTTTGAAACGGAAATAAAGGTTTTGGGTTCTCCCCAGCTCATCACAAGGGGAAGTGCCACTGTACCTCGATCGCCT
This sequence comes from Bacillus sp. FSL L8-0654, assembly GCF_038629965.1. Classification (NCBI taxonomy): domain Bacteria; kingdom Bacillati; phylum Bacillota; class Bacilli; order Caryophanales; family Bacillaceae; genus Bacillus; species Bacillus sp. FSL L8-0654. The sequence continues at coordinate 2,796,817 of NZ_CP152026.1, forward strand.
AAAGTAATTCGCTGCTCTGCTGTTGTTTTAAAATTAAAGTAAATACCAGGACGCTTTTTCTCTGTACCTGGTGTAAAAGTGCCTCCGTTCATCCTTTAAACCTCCTTGGACAAAAAAGCATCAATGTGCTTTTTCGCTTCTGTTTTTGTAATTGGTTGATGTTTGATATAAAAAAGAGCCCCTTCAAGGATTTCTGGTTTGACCCCAAAAAGATCCTTACTGTGCTCCTTTAAGGCTTCAAATGAAAAGCCAAATTCTTTTTCTTCGCCGGCTGTTTGAGCGGGCTGAGCATGTTTAGTCTTGCTCACGTTTGATCACCCCATCTGAAAAGTTGATATCTTCAAGGCTTGCCTGTTTGTCACGGTTATACCAATAGCTGCTATCCCACGTCAGGACAATCGCTGCTACGCCTTGATCTATCATTCTTGTTTCCACTCTTTTTATGCGGACATAATCATCAAGCACCTCTCCGTCTTCACTCATCATCTGAATGATTTGACGATCAGCAAGCAATGCATCAACGATTGATTCTGCCGCATCATGTGCTTTTTCTGTATCAATATGAAAGACTTTCACTTGCAGCGAATAAGATTTCATAAAGGTAGAGACCGTATCTGGACCACTGATCACTGTCACAGGCGGCACGTAAACGGATGGCACTTGAAAGCGTTCTGGCAAAAGACGATCATACATTCTCACAGGAAAGTGTGTGTAGATATAATGCATGATTGCCCCGACTTCTTGATTCATTCCATCACCTCCCAAAATGTCGATCGAACCAGCTTTGCAGCTTTCGATCCAGCGACTGGTCAAACATTTGCTCATAGAGCATGACAGCATGATCCCAGTAGCCATTGCCATCAATCCATTGAGAGGCAAGCATCATTCCTGTACTTGCATTCGGATCATATTCAAAGCGGCTGCCAGTCCATCTGCCAGGCACCCATCTTCGCTCTCCACTTGAAGAAGTGGCATGTCCGTCATTGACATAGGAGGCATATTCAAGCTGCGTTCCCACTTCAAGTGTGAGGCCGCCTTTTGAAATGAGAAAATGATTCTCCTTATCGCCTTGTGTAAAGGATCTAAGAAGCCGGCCTGTATCAACAGCATTCTCCTTGATTAATTCATCCTGAATGATGTCTAAAAACTGCAGGCCCATGTCCTTCAGCCAATCTTGATATTCTGCCTTTAAGCCGCCATCACCCGCTGTCTGCAGCTGTGAAATCAGCCGGTCAAGTCCATCAATTTTCATAGATTTTCCTTCCTGACTGCCATCACTTCGATGTGATGATTTTTCACTTTTTTAGGCTGCTGTAATTTGAGTGACACGCCATTCCACACCATTTTGTCATGCAAACGAATATCAGTTGCTAAAGGAAAATGGACAAGATAGGATTGATAAATGACTGTATTCGGCTCTTCTTGCACAAGTGACTGGTTTTTTTCTATGACATAACAAGCAAGATCGGTCAGGCTGGGAGCATCGGGATAGGAAAGTGTTATTTGTAAATCATCAGCTGGAATTCCAAATTTCCCGCGGGCAGACTCCTTATGCTCAAGGTGAAAAAGATCACAGCGATCTGTTAATAGAGATTGATAGCTCATAATGACCTCACCTTTAACTTGGCACTACCGCCGGTCAATGTTGGTTCAATGTAATCTACAAGCAGGGCATATACATAGGGTCTGCCTTTCACTTGATCAGCTGCCTTCGCATATGAATAATCGCCCATTTTCTCTGACGTAAAGCCTTTCATCATAGATTCGTCATCATTCAGCATGGCAAAATATTGGGCCATTTTTAATAATGCGATTCTTGCTTTTTCAGGGAGGGGCTGATATTTTTCGCTTGAGAAATCGTGACCTACGATCTGAAATACCGCAGCTTCTGCTTCGATAATATCTGCTGTCAGTCTTTCCACAGATCGATTTTTCACACGATCAAAGACAGAATAGGCTTGCAGTTCTTCAGCAGAAATGATCATGGCCTGCCGTCACCTACTCTTTCACTTTCATCACTTTTGCTACAGCATCCTCTTCCTCAAATTTGCTGTCTAGCTTCGCTGTGAGGACAATAATAAATTTACGGCTGCGAATATCTTTTTCTACTTCAATTCGAATATTACGAGAGAAACCTACGATAATATTTTTAGGGTGTGTCAGCAAAATATCTGATACGTCTGTTCCCGCTTCGTCATATGCCTGCATATTGGCAAGACCTTTGACCGGCACACCAAATGCAGAAGAAAGTCCGCCTTGAATGGCCGCATCTCCAAGGCCTGTCTGACGGTTTGCTACTTGATCCTTCCACTCAACCTCTAAGCTTGGGGATGTGTAGAAACGGAAATCCTGAGGTACACGTAAATATTTTGACGGCATCGCTTTATAGGCTTGCTTAAACATTTGGCGGCTGATTTCCGCTCCGTTTGCATCTACGATATGAGAAACTGCTTGTTTTCTCACGCCATCCATTTGAGCTAAAAATGGATCTGCTGAAGTCGTATCGCCATTGACGATGAGCTCTTCAATGTCAACGGCTGCTCGTTCAGCTAGCATTTGCATAATCGTCTGCTGAATGCCGTCTTTCTCAATATTGTTTTCAATGCTGTCATAGGTCATATGAATCTCTGCGATGACCTCTTTCGCATTTAGCTGGACAGTGCTTGTCGCTGGGACAACACGGTCTTTCGCATCAAGTGCTTTGCCTTCTTCTGCTGGGCGCAAAATACGCTGGCCAAAGCCGATTTTTTCGATTTTTTGTGAATCACTTTCCATTGGAATGATACGTGCATCATTTAAAACGGTTGGTGTATTTTGCATCATTCTAATGAATGTGTTGGATTGGGTTGCGTTCATGAGACCGCCGGTTTTTAAGCTGGCAAGTGTCATTTCGGCCTTGCGAATCAACTCTTGATTTCTCACACTGGTTCCTCCTTATTTAGGCTTATAGTAAGCCATCCCATATGGGCTTTGTACTGTCGTTTTGTGTATCGTGGATTGTTTGTTTTGACATACCGCGCGCTTTTTCAAGCATGTGAATCCGCTCTGAAATAGGCAAAAGCTGCTGCTGAAGCACTTGCTCAAGCGCTGCTTTTTCTCTGCTGGCTGATTTCTCTAAGGAAGAAAGCTGATGACGAATCGGTGCAACGACTTGCTCAAGCACCTTTTGGACAGGTTCTTCCTCTGTTTGATCTGTTTCTAGCTGTTCTGCCTGCTGTAAGACGTTTTCAATGGCCATTTTTGCTTTTTCAAGCTCTTGTACTTGCTCCGTTGTCAGAGCGGCATCTTGTTTTTGTACGGAGGCTGGCCTTTCACCAATCGTTTGAAGCACATCCTCTGTCTTCAAAATGTCCTGCACGATTGGCAGCAATTGCTCAAGCGCTGATCTTACACCCGCCTCATCACCATCACTTGACTGTAAGGCTTCCAGCAGATGGTCTAAAACGCTCCAAAATTGTTGTGACATGTTTGCACCTTCCTCTTTCAAAAAGAAATTTTTCAGCAAAGAAAAAAGCCCTCTCTCATTTGTGCTTTGAGATAGGAGCTGATCTTGTTCTTCTATTGCTACGATGTCCGCCGTTCCAGCCATTGAATACCCTGTAATGTGGCCTTTCTGAATTTGATCCCAAATCTCTTGGGAAGCCTTTGTTACAAGTACCCAAGATCCTTTTCGAATCAGCTCACCGCCTACCTCAAAATCAGCGGGGGCAATGTATGATTCAACAACCTCGCCCACACCATGTTGAAAATCATGCTGCTTGTCAATGTGGCGGGCATCCTTCATAAAACCATGTGCCGCTCTTTCAATTTCTTTGGCAGACATAAAGTCTTGGTGTGCATCAGGTGTATTCGGTTCATACACGACACCATACACAAGACGATGAGCATCTTCTGCCTTTGTCAGCACACTAACCTCCTTTTGAAAGTCAGGCTGGCTTTTCTTTGCCTTCATCAAAAAGAATTTCTTTTTGTTTGCGGCTCTGTCCACATAGGAAACATGCGTAATTTTTGCGTTTTTTAATTCTCTTGGCATATGTTCACCCCCTTTCAAAAAAGCGCATGCGCTTCGGTTTATTTCTTCAGCTGATTCGCCTCTCGTTGAGGCTCTTGTTCGGCTGATGTCATGCGGCTTTCTAAAGGTCTGTGATAGAGATCCTCCGGCCATTCCTCTAACGTTTTCCCAAGGATACGTCCTGCTAGATCTCGCAAATCGTTTGGTGACACTGCCCCAGCCTGAATAAACGGTGTCAGAACCTTGGCAATCTCTAATGGATCTCTAAAGTCAGGACCATTTAATAGGAAACGAACATGCCAAATATCAAGATCCGGCAAGAAAAGGGTATTGAGCTTTCCTGTGATGAGATGCCGTTCAGGCTGAAATACCTGTTCTTCTGTTGTTTTTCGCGCCGTATCGGCTGTCGCTTTGTTATAGTCTTGAGACTCACCTGTGTAAATAGGCGGCAGGCGAAAAGCAGAGCGGATTTTGTTTCTTGTTTTTTCATCGTATTCTAAAAAGAGTGCATCTTCTTGCAAGATCTCTGCTAGAGATTTGAAGTTCACTTTGACATTTGAGACATCTTCTTCTCCAGTTAATCCTTTTTCCGTCGGGAGACCCTCGACTTCAAGCAATAGAAATTTATGTGCATGATCAGAGCCTTCGATATCGTCCATATAATCCTGAAGCTGCTGATAGGAAGACTCAGACAGCATTCCATTTTCGACAATGATGGCACCAGGTACATGCCGCCCTTGTTTAAAATAAAGATAGTTCAACTCTTCTGCCTTGCGTGCCCCATACATATTGACGATGTTGCCAATCCAGCGGGGAATCCCATACGTTCCACTGCCGATTTTAAAATGAATCACTTCTGTTGCGCGCAGCGGTTCTGGGGTGGTGTCATCGTATTTGCCTGTTTCACAATGTAAAATGCGCGGATCACCATACTCCTTGAAGAAGACTTTCTTTTCATTGATCACCTGCACATATTTACGGAATCGTTTCTTTCGATTCATTGTTTTCAATTCGCCGTTTTCTGTATACCGGAATTCAACATCAACTGGCTCACTAAGCTTGCAAATACGGATATGGAGCGCATCTAAATACTCGATTCCTGCCGGCTTTCCCTGACCATCTCGGAGAACCTCTAAAAAACCATTTCCCGTTTTCTCCCGGTCTTCGATGACATAGCCAAGCACCACATCAGCAGACTCATCATAGTTCATGTATTTCGTAAACTCTTCAAGTCTTGTCCATTCCTTCTCTGCTGCTTTCTTTTTTGCCGGTTTCACACCTTCTGCATTAAAGTCAAAGGCATATTCTACACCAAAACCAAAGCCTAAAATATTGGTCTTATACGCATCAATACATTGCTGAAGAATGGTTGAATATTCTGCCATGCTTTTTAATTCATTGATATTGTAAGGCGGGGGAACAATGTCATCTTTTTCGTAGGAAAATTCATCTGCATACATTTGTTTTGTATGATCAGACATGTTTGCCTTCATAATGGTTGCTTTCAATTGTTTCATTGTATGGACCTCCTCTCTCTGTTTGGACGGACACGCCCTAAGGCGGTCTGTTTCAAATCTGTCACTTCATAATCATCCAGCGCATACCAGATGGCTGATAAAGTGTGCGGATCGATTTGAAATTCATCTTCCTCTAGACGTCCATCCTTATCTGCCTTATAGGTTAGTGATTGAAGTTCATAGATGGTATATGGACAAGCATCAGAACAAATAATTTTCTTAAACCGTTTGATTTTTTTTGTATACTGCAAACGTGAGCCTTGGAACTTATGTGCCGCTACCATTTGAAAGCCGCGCTGCCGAAAATAGTGAATGGTTTTAGGTTCGGCTGCATCGGCTTTAATCAGTTCCTGTGATTCAATGAACTCTTTCAAGTCAGTGGCTGTTTCATCATCTGTTTTCCCGCGGTCGTAATATTCCCAATAAATATATAAGTACTTTTTTTCATGATCGACAGCTAACCGAATGAGCGCATTGTATGATTCAACAAATCCAAAATCCATGCCTGCTCGTTTCAGCGGTCTGTCAATCTGCTGAATGGCTTCTAATACATCAGAATGGCTTCTCACCTCAAATTGAGGAAAAACCTTTGTGCCATTAATGCCGAAATACCCCTTCCTCGCAATACGATAGAGATCTGGGTCATACTCTTTCAGCTCATCCAGCTGCTTCACGTAGCTTTTAGGAAGGAATAGGTTATCTTCCGCCGTGGAGTGATGGTAATACGTATCCTTGATGACAACGGTTCGCTTTTTGTATAATGTTTCGTCATCTAAAACAAATCGCTTCAGCTGTTCATCTCGAAAAAAATGTCTGTACGTCCAATTATCCTGACCAACGGGATTCGTCGATAACATCATATAAAGCGGTAAGGATGGATGCCTCAGCCTTCCAAGCAGCTCTTTAAAACCTTCATAAGAAACCTCTGAACATTCCTCAATCCAAATGATCGAGATGTTGTTGATCGATTTCAATTTTTCAGGCTTGTCCAGTCCTTTAAATAAGATGCTGCTGCCGTTTCGAAACGTTAGTGCAAGCGGCGAACTTCGGCACTTCACCACGTGGTCGATGCCGAGGTCGCTAACGATTTCTTGTAATAAAGAAAAGGTTGATTCGCGGTGCGTATCATACACCTCTCGAATGACAAGTGCTGTCCGCTTTTCTTCCAGCAGTTTTAAGACAAGCTTTAAAGCAATGTGATAGCTTTTGGAGGAGCCATAGCCTCCTACTAAAAATTGAAACTTTTGATTCCAATCGAATAGAAAGTGTTCAAAGTGAGGATTGACTTCTTTTTCAATCAATGGCGTCATGAGTCTTCCTCTTTTCGCTTGATCATGATTTGAAGATCTTCCTCTTTTTCTTCACGCACTGCCTTTTTTGTTTTTTCGATCGTCAGTTCAATTTGCTTCAGCCTTAATCTTCGTTCATCCTTTGCATGTGCGAGCTCTTCAAACTGTTTTATTAGACGCCTGAGTTCACCCATTGCACGGGATTGTGCATTTAAAAACGTGGCATGCCGATCCCATGAAAACTGAAACGAGTATTCTTCTGAGGTGATGTCTAGTTCTGGCTGAATGCCTTCGCCTGTTTCTTCTAATGAAGAAGGCAAGTATGCCGCCTTTTTCAGCTCTTTGATCATGTCCTCTTGATCTGCTACATACATGATTCGCTGCGCCCGAATAATGGCTGCATATTGAATTTGAATTTGGTCCCAGATTAAATCAAGCGATGTGCGTCCATCCAATTTCTCCATGATTTCAATCGTTTCATCTGAAAGAAATTGATTGAAAATCGAGTGTGCTTGCTTTGACGAAGTTTTTTGTCTTTGCCATCCGTATCGTCTTTTCCACGATTTGACGGTATGGATCGAGACATTGTAATGATCAGCAATTTGCTGGTACGTCATCCCCTTCATATAATCCTGCTTGGCCTCTATCCGTTTATCTTTCATTTACATTCACCTGCCGCCTCCTTTTAATTCGAAAGATTCCCTCTGAAGGAATCATTTGTGTAGGGCTAGCAAACATTCGTTTGGTCTTTCTAACTATAGGTGGCAACTGTAAGACAAGCTTTAGCTGATTTATTTTTGAACAGAAAAAACACCTATTCAGCAGCTCTGAATAGGCGTTCTTGTACTTTTTTGGACATTTTCGTCCGCGCTCTTTCCATATGTTTTTGCACAGTTCCTTTTTTGACATCCAGCATGTCCGCAATCTCGCTAAACGATAACCCTTGTGTTGTGTGCATAAAGAATACGTCCTTTTCTCGATCTGTTAAAACAGACAAAGCGTCATCAATTCTTTTTTTGTCTCTCTCACTGACTTCTCTTTCTTTCTCTTGAATAAGGGTATATTCATGTGATAAAGCCTCTAACACTTCTGGATTTGCGAGAATGGTACGCTGATAGACTGAACGTCTGTCTAATCCTCTGCGCGCGCCTGGCTCTCTTCCGATTTGAAGCCATTCTACTACGTATTCCAGATCGCTTACCATACTGGCAATCATTTTTTTATCATGCTTGTCTTGAACGGACAGCTGATGTTCTTCTTTTTCTTTAAATGGTTCATATTGTTTTCTAGCATTCTTTAAAGCTCTTTTATATTCAATGAGTAAATCTTGCATATTGGCTCTCTCCCTTTTTTAAGAAAATAAAAAACGGACACCAATCAAGTCCCCTTTTAGCAGGGTCTTGATCAGTGTCCGCAGGCTTTCCGTCTTGGACATATTGTGCTTTGATGTGTTCAGTCAGTTAGCTGATTTTAAAACCAATCTCGTGATCTACTCTTGCAAAATGACCTTTTGCCGTTTGAATAATGGTTTTTCCATGTTCAGGTACATCCATTTTATAAGCCGTTCCTACATTCCCATCTAACACGATGACTTGAATTTTTCCTTTTTCCATCTCACCGACAAATGTTTGGTTTTCTTGAATGAATAGTTGTTTTGGCTCGTTCATCTGCTTGTCTCCTTTTTTGGTGTTGGCCTCGTGCCACCACCTACCGTATTGATAATGATTTCAACTCTTGGACACATACTATAAAACTGAGAAACTCTTAAATCGACCATCTGCAGAGGGACTTCATCGGCTATAGAATGAAGTGCTTCTTGAATATGCTGTAGATTCGGCTGAAAGATGCTGACGTGTACTGGGCGTATCAACCCTTTTTCTGCGTATGTACGCTTTTTTTGGCAGTCAGCTATATCAAACGGCATGTGATCAAATAAACGAATTTCAAGTGATAATGCGCCTTTTAATTTTTGCGGGCATTGCCCTTTTGCAGCTGATCGTATTCTTTTCATCAATGTCTCTTTTGTTAACAAATGCTCATGTTCAATGATTAAATGGATGACCATGTTATGATCTCCCGTCATCCTTTGCCCACTGGCGGATGTCTTGTTCGTTTTTACTCGCTTTGAGCAAGCATTTCAAAAATGTCATGATTTGCTTCCATCGTTTCACGTTGACCTGATTCCTCCTTTTTTGTATCATCAACCTTAGCTTCCAGGAGGGTCATATATGTCTCTTTCTCTTCTGATGTGGCAAAAACAAACATCGGTGTCTGATGATGAAAGGCGATCCAGCCGCCAGCTTGGTCTAAACAAAGCTGCGCTTCTTTTCTAGCATCAAACGTCAGCTGATGTCTCATCTTCTTCAGCTCCCTCCAAGCTGTCCTCAATTTCTGTTTGGTATCCATATCGTTTCATGTCATATAACCAATAACCTTTTGGATAACCAAAGTCACTCATCTGAGTCACCATTGGATGTTCAATATTCATTCTGTTCGTCTCCCCTTTTCTAAGAACCGATCTTCTCTTAAACAATTACTCTTTTCGTGTAACTTTTGGCCAAAAAAAAGCTCTTGAACCCCGGTATTCAGCAGATCTGCAATATGCTTTGCTATTTCTAAGCTAGGCTTCGTTCTGCCCATTTCGATATTCGCATAGCCGCTTGTGTACTTATATCCCAATTTTTTCGCCATATAGGTTTGTGTTTTTCCTTGCAATATGCGCTCTTCTCGTAAATTTTCAAGTTTCATCTTCCCACCTCTTACTCAATATGTGTAAGTTATATTCATTATGATAATATACACAAAACGAGTAAGTCAATCACATTTTTATTCTTTTTGTGTATTTATTTATCTTTTCCGTGTAATTCATGATAAAATTTACTCATAACATGAAAAAAGGTGTTTCTGATGGATAATTTGACTGGGAAGATTCTAACTGAATTAAGAGAGAAGCATGGATGGAGCAAGTCAACAGTTGCTAAAAAACTCGGATTAAAGGCGATGTCCACTTATGCAAACTGGGAATACGGCTTGAGAAAACCCGACGGTGAAATGATTGTGAAAATTGCCGAGTTATATGGGGTCTCAACCGATTATCTTCTCACAGGTAAGGACAAAGGCAGGCCCGATGACGATCTTGCAGACGATCCTGATTTGCAAATTGCGTTTAAAGCAGCATCAGATTTTTCCGAAGAAGCACGAAGACAAACCATCGATTTTATTAACTACATTAGAGAGAAAGAGAAGCAAAAAGGTCGTCAGCCAAAAAAGCGAGACGAACATTGATCATCTCTTTTCATCTGCTTTACGCTGGGACGAACCCAGCTTTTTTTTATACCTCTTTTTCCCTTAAAAAAGAAATAGCATATGAATAAAAAATCATGTCTTTTCCAACATAATATGTGACAATTTTCGCCATGATTACTCTTTTTTTCATATATTTTAATTGACAAATAATTCTATTATTATTAATATATGTATATACCAAAAAAAGGAGTGTTACCGATGAAAAAATTCATGAAAATCTGTACATTGTCTTTAGCTGCTGTAGGTGCTCTTACATTCTCTCAAACTGAAGGTGCTCATGCAGCTGCACAGCCAAAAGAACCAGTCATAGCAAAAGCTCCTATTATGAATAAAGTAATTACGGTGAACCGTACGCTTTCTGTAGGTTCTTCAATCGCCGTCTCTCTTCCAGCAAGCCAAATTTCTGTGTCGGGTGCAACGTATGCGATTCAATTAGATCAAACAGCTCCAAACTTTACTTGGATTCGCGCTGTACAACGCGGTTCTGTGACAGTTTCCTACTATAATTCACTAGGCGAGCTTGTGATTAACTATATTACTGTTCGATAAGCAATCTAGCTTTACATATCTAAAGGCGATGACATGAAGTCATCGCCTTTTGGTGTTTAGTGTTGGTTTCATCTGAATCATGATTGCCAACATCCGTACAATATGTTAACTTTTAATAAAAATAAGTTAACATATTAAGGAGGCATTAATGATGAGAGAGCAGCTGTCTTTGTCTTGGGAAGCAATAGCGGAGAAGGCGATGAAAAATGAACCGATCACGGTGCAAGAGGGTCTAGACATTCTTGAAGCTGACGATAGAGAATTGTTACCTATTATGCATGCAGCCTATCAAGTGCGATTTCATTTTTTTCAAAAAAAGGTGAAATTAAATATGATTTTTAACGCAAAAAGTGGATATTGCCCTGAGAACTGTGGATATTGTTCACAGTCGATGATTTCAAAAGCACCAGTTGAAAGATATACAATGCTGAATCAAAAGACCATTGTAGCTGGTGCGCGTGAGGCTCTCAAAAGAAAAGCCGGGACTTATTGTATTGTGGCAAGCGGGAGAGCGCCTTCTCATAGGGAATTAGATGAAGTCACAGCAGCAGTCAAGGAAATCACTGAAACGATGCCTTTGAAAGTGTGTGCCTGTCTTGGGTTATTAAATGAAGAAAAAGCGAAGCGGCTGAAGGAAGCGGGTGTTCATCGGTATAATCACAATATCAATACACATCATGATCACCATGCTCACATTACGACAACTCATACATACGATGACCGCGTGTCGACCATTGAGCAGGTCAAACAATCTGGCATGTCACCTTGCTCAGGGGTCATTATTGGAATGGGTGAAACCAATCAGCAAATTGTTGAAATGGCTTTTGCGCTCAGAGCACTTGATGCGGATTCAATTCCAGTCAACTTTCTTCATGCCATCGAAGGAACACCGCTTGAGCATCAAAAACGAACACACCCGATCAAAGCATTGAAAGTGCTGGCAATGATGAGATTTGTCAACCCGACAAAGGAAATTCGGGTATCCGGAGGCAGAGAGTTTAATTTACGGACACTCCAGCCGCTCGCACTGTATGCCGCAAATTCCATTTTTGTTGGTGATTATTTAACAACAAAAGGCCAGCAAGTCCAAACGGATCATCACATCATTGAGGATTTAGGGTTTGAAATAGAAGAATGTGCGTTATAAAAAAAGTCTGCCGATTCACCGGCAGACTTTTAAGATTAGAATCTTTTATGAAAATCGACAGTTCCGCTTCCATCTTCTCGGTCAAAGCTGCCAACAAACGTCCAGTTAATATATCCACCGTCACCATTGTTGACAAACGTACCATCTTCAAATACCCAAATACCAAACGTAATACCGTCATATTCAACACTATCATAGTAGACAACATTGTTCAGACCGCTAAAGTCGTGGTCTTGGCTTAAGTTTTGGACAACTACGTTGTAGTTTTGACCTGCTTCATAGAACGCACTGTATGCCGCATTTTTTACGAATCCATCACGATTTTGAGATGATTTTACTGCTTGTTCAATTTTATCGGCAATGGCTACTGGATCAATTGAGACACTTCCATCAACACCTGTTGTTGTAGCAGCTTCAGCCGTTTGACCAAAAGTCGTAAGAGATAGAGGGGCAGCAATCATTGACGTAGCGATGACAGAACCAACAAACATTTTGCTTGTTTTTCTCATTATTTCTAACTCCTCCTTTAATTGGTATGTTTATGTACTACCCCTTCATCTGTCTCTTAAACACTAATTTATGAAAAAAATTCTTATTCTACCAATTAAGAGGGTATTTTTACTGTTTAATTAGGCGGAATAACAAAAAAACTACTCTTATAAAAGAGTAGTTTACAGTATTACATGAACAGGATAAATAAAATCACACCTAGGATAATTCGGTATATCGCAAAAGGCACCAGTTTGATTTTATTGATCAGTTTTAGGAAGAATCGAACAACAAAGAGAGCCACAACAAACGCACTCACAAAGCCGACGATAAAGAATGGCAGCATATCCGGTGTTAAATATTCGGCATTTTTCACAAGGGTTAACAAGCTTGCTCCTGCCATAATCGGCATCGCCATGATAAATGTAAAGTCTGCCGCAGCACGGTGATTCAAACCAAGAATAACCCCGCCTGCGATCGTCGAACCTGAGCGCGAAAATCCTGGCCATAATGCTAAACATTGAAACAGTCCAATATAAAGCGCCTGTCTGTAAGTCATGTTATCGACAGAGCTTGTTTCTGTTTTCCGTTTATTGATCCAGTCAGCGACAAGCATCAGAACTGCCCCTAAAATCAAACCGACAGCGACTGTTCTGACGTCAAATAAGTATTTATCAATATAATCTTCAAATAGAAATCCTAAAATGACGGCTGGAACAAGTCCAACTGCAATTTGGGCGATGGTCAGTTTATGCCCGCTGCGCTTTTGCTCTTCGGTGATATTTTTCTTTAAGCCCAATAAGTTTAAAATACGATCTTTAAACACGATCATGACAGCTAAAATTGAGCCTAACTGAATCACGACTTTAAATGTGTTGGCCGCTTCTGGCGTAATAATTTCCTTTGATTTTAACCAAAGATCATCGACAATGATCATGTGACCTGTAGATGAAACAGGTGCGTACTCTGTTAATCCTTCGACAATTCCTAAAACCAGTGCCACGAATAAATCCCATAGATTCATGATTTTCTTTCCTTTCAATTCTGATCTTTTGAACACGCCAAACATCTATGTCCACATAAAGACAAGCTTCCTTCATCGAAAGCTCGTCTTTATGATACTATATTTTTTTCAAAAAAAGATTATGACATCAAACCTTTTCTTCTTTATACAAATTAGACCGCATTTTGAACCAATCAAATAAGTGAGTCGTGATGACCTTCAGAACGGCATACGTCGGAATAGCGACAATGATGCCGACCACGTTGAACAATTTACCAGCTGTTAATATAACAAAAATAATCGTAATGGGATGAATATGAAGGTTTTTCCCCATCACCTGAGGAGAAATGAATTTCCCTTCAACGAGCTGAACCACTGTCCAGACTATAATGAGTTTTAGCAGCATTACTGGTGACGTCACAAGTGCAATCACAATCGCTGGTGTAATCGCAATTGTTGGACCAAGGTAAGGCACTATGCTTGTACATGCTGCAATGATAGCGAGCAGCAGCGCATAGTCAAGTCCAATAATCATATAACCGATTAACAGAAGAACACCGATACAGAAGCTGACAATGATCTGTCCGCGAATATACGAGCTTAGACGGTGGTTCATTTCGTGAAGCATGATATGTGTATGTTCCCTCATTTTACTTGGGAAAAATTTCAATAGATAGTCAGGCAGCTTTTTGCCGTCTTTTAATAGATAAAACAGAATAAACGGCACAGTCACGATCGAGATGATGACTTCTGTGAGTGCCCCTAAGAATGTTCCTACACCGGTAAAGGTGCTTTCCAAAATCTTCGTCGCTTGACTGGATGCTTTACTTACCAATTCAGACACGTTAAAGTTCATCGAGTTTTGCACTTGATTAATAAAGTTACTTCCTGTTAATTGTCTAATTTGATCTTCTACCGTATCGACGTATTTCGGAAGATTATGAAATAGACTCATGGTTTGAGCTTGTAAAAAAGGAATAATGGACACGATGGTCACTGTAATAATCCCAATAATGACAATATATAAAAGCAAAATGGAATAGATCCGCTTGATTCTTGCTTTCTCTAACAAGTTAACAATTGGATTTAATAAATAATACACGACTCCCGTTAAAATAATCGGTAAGGCAATGGTTTTGACGAGTACAATGAGCGGTGTGAAAATAAATGATGTTTTCATGAAAACAAGGATATTCAATCCAATTAATAACAGGACGAGTAAAAAGAGAACAAACTTGTTATCAAGAAAAAATTTTCTAAATCGACTGCTCCACATTTGCATAGAATTCATATTGTTCCTCCAAACACGGGCTATTTTATGAGTAAATTGTACACTACTTGATCATGATTATGGTCGTCATTGTTTGAGCTTTTTTTCCCATTTTGCAATGGACATTGCCCATACAATGAGAATCGGCTGTCCAATAAGCCTTATCCATAGCAAGGCTTGTTCTGTATTTTCTTGACCTGGAAATGGTATTCCCTCACGAGCAGCAAATAAGTTTGCAGGGAAAATGAGTACAAGATAAACAGCAATGGATTTTGCCGCTGCAATCCTGACATTTGGCAAAAGCAGCAGCACGGCCAGCAGCCATTCAAGACATGCAGTCGCATAGACCATTACATATGGAAATGGCCAGCCTGGCATCATGCGGGCAAAGCCGCTCGGCTCTATCACATGAAAAATACCAGCCGCTATGAATAAAAGCGCAAAGATGTATGTACTTCCTATATGCAGGACGCGCTTCATGTTTCCTCCTCTCCCTTCTATCCTGAGTATTACCCGAAGAAGGAAGAAACTACCCACTTTTCGTACATTTATATCCTTTATGTAAGACGCATCAGCCTATATAAAGGTTTCATCCGCTTTGCAATAAAAAGAATATTCTTTCATACAAACGCTTTCAAAGCATGTATAATCAGAGAAAAGCAGAAGGAGGGAATCACATGATTCGATTTGCTGTCATCGGAACGAACTGGATTACAGATCGGTTCTTACAAGCTGGTGAAGAACTAGCTGATTTTACATGTACAGCCGTCTATTCACGGTCCGCTGAAAAAGGACAGGCCTTTGCCGAAAAATATGGGATTGATACGTTTTTTACGAACTTACAACAAATGGCGGAAAGTGATACGTTTGATGCCGTGTATATTGCGAGTCCAAATGCCCTTCATAAAGAGCAAGCCATGTTGATGATGGGGCATCAAAAGCATGTTTTATGCGAAAAACCATTCGCCTCTCATCGAAAAGAAGTGGAAGAAATGATTGCCGCAGCGAAAAAACATCAAGTGTGTTTGATGGAAGCGATGAAAACGACATTTCTGCCTAATTTCCTTCAAATCAAACAGCATCTTGATCAGCTTGGACCTATCAGGCAAGTGGTCGCGCATTACTGTAAATATTCTTCAAGATACGATGCCTATCGAAGCGGCGAGCTTCCAAATGCCTTTAAGCCTGAGCTATCCAACGGTTCTTTAATGGATATCGGGGTGTACCTCGTTTACCCAGTCATATACTTATTTGGTTTGCCGAATCAAATCACCGCAAGAGGCTATAAGCTTTCTTCTGGTGTGGATGGGAACGGTTCAGTCCTTTTACAGTATGACGGGCATCAAGCACTTCTTTTTCATTCTAAAATTTCAACGTCTCATTTATCGGCTGAAATTCAAGGCGAGGATGCCACCATGGTGATTGATCAATTCCACCGTCCTTCACGAATCACGATACACGACCGTGACGGACATCAAACTGACATCTCTCTCAAAGATGATCAGCCAGCTATGTCTTATGAAATCAATCATTTTATTGAGTGTATTCAGCAGGGAATGGGGCAGTCTCCCGTTAATACATTTGCCCTATCTGTTCAAACCATGTCCGTCATGGACGAAGCGAGAAGACAAATGGGCGTGATGTATCCTGCCGACAGACAAAATGTATAGGGCATGAAATGTGAACAAAGGGCGAATGATTGATTTGTTCGCCCTTTGTTTTTTATGTTTCGTGTCAGTCATTTATTTTGCCGCTAACACATCCGCAAATGCTTTCACATACGGCGGAAGGTCCGGCGGGCGTCTGCTGGAGATGAGGTGGCCATCTGTGACGACTGCCTCATCGAACCAATCCGCACCAGCATTTGTCATATCGTCTTTAATACCTGGTGTACTTGTCACTTGTCTGCCTTTCAGGATTCCTGCTGATATCAGCACCCAGCCGGCATGACAAATCTGACCGATTGGTTTTGACTTCGCATCAAATGTACGGACGATGTCTAATACTTCTGGATAACGGCGCAGTTTATCAGGCGCCCATCCGCCAGGGACTAGCACAGCATCATAATCATCAGCTTGAATGGAATAAAAATCTGCATCAGATACCGCCGGCACACCATACTTCCCGATGTACTCATGATTTGCTTTTTCACCTACAAGATGGACAGTCGCCCCTTCTTCTCTTAAACGCAGAACCGGATACCATAGCTCTAAATCTTCAAAATCATCGCTGACAAACGCAATGACCTTCTTATCTGATAAACGCATACTATCTCTCCTCTTCTTTCGATTTCCTCTATTGTACGAGATGTCCTGTTAAAAAGAAAAGCGGTTCCCCTTGAGGAGAACCACTTGACCTTATTCGCTGATCTTGAATTTTTTAATTAAATCACGTAATTCTTCCGCCATTTGGGAAAGAGTTGTGGATGAAGAACTAATCTCTTCCATAGAAGCAAGCTGCTCTTCAGCAGATGCTGCGATATCTTGGATGCTTGCTGAACTCTCTCTTGATACATCTGCAATTTCATTTACTGCTTTAGAAATTTGCTCAGATCCTTTCGACAGCTCGCGCACCGTTGTATTCATTTCATTCATTCTTGCTGCGATTTCCGCTGTTTGCTCATTTATTTGTGAGAAGCTTTCTTTCGTTTGATCTGTAATAGTAAGACCATTTTTCACTTCTTCATTCACTGCTTTGAACATATTTTGAGATGTTTCGATTTCAGTAACGATTTCATTCACAAGCTTTTCAATCTCTTTTGCTGAATCCGATGATTGAACCGCTAGTTTACGCACTTCTTCCGCAACAACAGAGAAGCCTCTGCCTGATTCACCTGCACGTGCTGCTTCTATGGCAGCATTTAGTGCAAGTAAATTCGTTTGATCCGCAATGCCGTTAATCACGCCGAGGATGTTTGTGATATCTTTTGATTTATGCTCTAGCCCGTTGATCACGCCTTCAGCTTCTTTCACTGAATGGTCAATCGTCTTCATTTGGCCAACAGTCTGCTCCACAAGCTGTCCGCCTGTTTCTGCGACTGTTTTTGATTGAACAGATGACGCTGTGATGACATCAGACGTTTCGGCAACTTCGTTCAGTCCTTCATTCATTTGTTTTAAATGAACCGCGCTTTGTTCCACCATTTCGCTTTGATTTTCGTTGCCGTTTGAGAATGTTTCAATAGATGATGTGATATGTTCGGTTGCTTTAGTTGTTTGACCTGCGCTTGCCGTCAGTTCTTCAGATGATGAAGCAACATTCTCAACAGATGTTTGTACTGCTTGAATGACATCTCTTAGGGACTCACTCATTTCATTAAAGCTTGTGCCAAGCTGTCCAATTTCATCTTTTGAGCGGACATCAATTTTTTCTGTTAAATCTCCCTGACTGATCTTCTTCGAAGAAGAGACAAGAGTGGAAAGTGGTTTTGTAATGGAACGGATGATAAAGAAGATCAGAATCCCGCCAATGATAAGCGCGCCGGCTAAAATGATGGCGGCCATGTTAAAGACTGGCTGTGCAGCTTCTTCTACTTCACTGACAAACATCGTCCCGACAATTTTCCAGCCAGTCGCCTTGTTTGTGGTGAACTCCATTTGCTTTTCTTTTCCTTCAAACATATAGCTCATAGATCCGTTATCTTGTGAATACATTTTTTCTAACCATTCACCAGATAATTTTGTTCCTGCTTTTTTCGTTGGATGTGCCACATATGTACGGTCTGGACTTCCAATAAAGGCATAGCCTTGTTTCCCAATGTTAATGCTATTGGACTCTTTAACTAGATTCGCAATGTCTAGGTTCATCGCGATGACGCCTGATCCATCCTCTAGTTTTTTAGAAATGGTTACCACAAGTGTACCGGTTGAAGCCGTTGCATATGGGGCTGAAACAGACAGCTCACCGTTTTTCGCCCAGCCGTCTTTGTACCAATCCCGCTCAGTTGCGACATAACCTGCAGGCATTTTTTGATTAGGATATCTTGAAAACACTTTGCCGTCACTTGAAGCGACAAAAATGCCTTCTGTGTCATCATTCATACTCATGAACTGCTCAAAGCGTCCTTGAATATCGGTCGTTCCTTTTTGCTTGAGCTTTTTCTCCGTGATCCATTTGCTAAAGAAATCGGCTGCGTCTGTTTTCACTTTGACAACCTTCGTAATATTTTTATCTAGCTGCTCTACGTTTTCCTTTGCACTTTGCATAATTTGATCATTTAAAGAGGTGCTTGCCGTATGGTATGAAGAGAATGCCAATACAATGATTGGACATAAAAGAATAAATAAGAAAGAGAATACGAGCTTTTTTGAAATAGATGGCTTTCTGAAATACTGTATGAATTTCATAAAAAAGAAAACTCCTTTTAGTAAGATAGTATATATATCGGAAGTACTACTAGGTTCTTTACTTTTTTAACTTATTAAAGTCTAAATAAGTCCAAATTACCCAATTTATATGCATCGAATGGAAAAACACCTGACGTTTTGGCGTCAGGTGCTTAAGATTGTTGACAAAGGGCTAAAATGTTCTTGATTTTAGCCCTTTGTCTTCTTTTTCAGTGTGATAGAAAACCTTTGCAGTCTAGGAAGAACGAGTACCAGAGCGAATAAAAGATTCGTGAGCACCGGCGCGCAGACCTGACACCAAATTTGAAGGTTTGTCTACACGCTGAAACACCTGACGTTTTGCCGTCAGGTGTTTCGCTACTCTCTTACATTTTAAATTGTTTAATAAGCTCCCTTAGTTCTTCTGCCATCTGAGATAAAGTGGCAGAGGATGAGCTGATCTCTTCCATAGATGCAAGCTGTTCTTCTGCTGATGCCGCGATATCTTGGAAGCCTGCTGAGCTTTCTCTTGAGAGCTCTTTGATTTGATTCACCGCATGAGAAATATCATTTGAGCCATGCGATAGCTCTTCGGCTGATCTGTTCATTTGTTTCATTTGTTCTGTCATTTCTGATGTTTTATCAGTGATTTTCTCAAAACTCACTTTCGTTTCATCTGTAATGTTTAATCCAGATTGTACTTCACCTGCTACTTGTTTAAACATTTTCTGCGATTTTTCTATTTCCTCCACAATTTCGTTCGTCAGGCTTTCAATTTCTTTTGAAGAGCTTCCTGACTGCTCTGCCAATTTGCGGACTTCTTCTGCGACAACAGAGAAACCTCTGCCTGCTTCACCTGCTCGTGCGGCTTCGATCGCAGCGTTTAAAGCAAGGAGATTCGTTTGATCCGCAATACCGTTGATGACCCCAAGAATGTTTGTAATATCCTTTGATTTCTGCTCCAAGCCTGCAATGACAAGCTCTGCTTCTTTTACTGCCTGCTCTATGGTTTGCATTTGACCTGCTGTTTTTTGAACGAGTTCTCCTCCAGCCTGAGCGGTTCTGCTCGATTCGATCGACGATTCCATCATATGAGAGGTTGTGTCGACCATATGCGATAAGCTCCGATCCATTTCGTTTAACTGGACTGAGCTTTTTTCGATCATATCATTTTGATGTTCAGTGCTGTTTGAGAACTGTTCAATAGATGATGTGATATGCTCAGTCGCTTGAGCTGTCTGTCCTGCACTTGCCGTTAACTCTTCAGACGAAGCAGCCACATTTTCAATGGAATTTTGGACAGCTTGAATGACTTGCTTCAGCTTTGCTGACATGTCGTTAAAGCTCTGCGCTAGCTTACCAATTTCATCGTGCGTACGAACTTCAATATGCTGGGTCAAATCACCTTGACTGATTTTCTCAGCCGATTCAGAGAGCTCTATCAGTGGCTTTCGAATCGATTTAATAATAAAATAAATCGCGATTCCGCCAATGGCAATCGCAGCCGCAAGGATAATCATTGTTAAGTCGAGCACTGGCTGTGCGGCTTCTTTTACTTCATTCACATACATCGTTCCAGCTAGCTTCCAGCCGGTTGCTTCATTTGTGGCAAAAAACATTTGCTTCGGCTGGCCATTGTATTCATATTCAAAGCTGCCTTCTTTTTTATCATATAGTTTTGAGATGAAGTCACCAGTCAGCTTTGTCCCCGCCTTATCGGTTTTATGGGCCACATAACGCTGATCTGATGTGGCGATAAACGCATAGCCTTCTTGGCCAATTTTGATGCTGTTTGTATCTTTTACAACCGTATTTAAGCGTACATTCACCCCGATCACACCAGATCCATCTGCTAGCTGTTCTGATATTGTGATGAGCAGGTCATCTGATGACTTATCGGCAAAAGGATCTGAAATGATGAGTTTCTTCTCTTCCATCGATTTCTGAAACCAAGTTTCATTTTTTGCGCTCTTTGCATTACCTTTGTGAATCTCCGAATATTCAGTTAGTTTACCATTTTGATCTGCAACAAATACTTCTACTACATCGTCATCTGTTTCCGATAATTGCTCTAATTTCACTTTGAGTAAATCTTTGTTTTTAGCAGTCAATTCACCCTTTTTGATCGATTTAGATAAGTATGAAACCATGTCAATTTTAGGCTGTATATCTTTATTAATGAGTTCGTTTAATTGTTGAACACCATTTGCAGCACTAGACATAATCTCATCATTAAGAGACTTTGATGCCACTTCATAAGAAAATGCAGCCAATACGAGAATTGGCACTAGGAGAATCGCTAAGAATGCAGTAATTAATTTCTTCGACATCGTAAAGTGCTTAAAAAAGTTGATTTTTTTCATGACTCTACTCCTTTTGATTTATGATTTGTGGTCTTCCTCTTCTATTCTTAGGTAATATGAATTATTTTTCAAGGAATAATGTTCAAAAAATCCAAAAAATAAGTATAATTACCCATTTCTTTTGATTTACTCAATGAAAAAGAGCCTCTATCTGGAGGCTCTTTTCTTCCTGTCTATTCAACCTTAAATTTGCTAATTAAATCGCGTAATTCTTCTGCCATAGAAGAGAGTGTGGCAGAGGACGAGCTGATTTCTTCCATTGATGCCAGCTGTTCTTCTGCTGAAGCAGCAATGTCTTGAATATTTGCCGAGCTTTCACGTGATACGTCTGCGATCTCACGAACAGCCTCTGACACATGTGCCGAGCCTTTTGAAAGCTGAACAACGGTTTGATTCATTGTTTGAAGCTGGTCAGAAATTTCTTTTGTCATTTCGAAAATATTGTGGAAGCTTACTTTCGTTTGTTCAGTGAAGCTTAGGCCTGATTGAACTTCTCGATTCACCGCAGTGAATACTTCCTGTGATACGTCGATGTCTTGCACGATTTCTTTAATCAAATTCTCAATTTCTTTTGCCGAGTTGGCAGATTGAACCGCCAGTTTTCTTACTTCTTCTGCTACAACGGAGAAGCCTCTGCCAGATTCACCAGCTCTTGCTGCCTCAATCGCTGCATTTAGCGCAAGTAAATTCGTTTGATCGGCAATTCCATTGATGACACCCAGAATTTGGGTAATGTCTTTCGATTTACTTTCAAGTGCACTGATGACATTTTCTGCTTTTTTCACGGACTGATCAATGACATTCATTTGAGAAGCGGTTTTTTCAACAAGCTGGCCGCCTTCCCCTGCGATATCTGTTGATTTGATCGATGAAGCAGTAATGGATTCAGCCGATTCATTCATATTCTGAAGACCGCGGTTCATTTCCTCTAACTCTTCTGAGCTCAATTCGACTTTATCATTTTGGCTTTCATTTCCGCTGGAGAATTGTTCAATGGCTAGTGTAATATGCTCTGTTGCTTTACTTGTTTGTCCTGCGCTGGCAGTCAGTTCTTCTGATGAAGATGCGACATTCTCGACTGAAGTTTGAACGGCTCCAATGAGAGATCGCAATGAGTCAATCATCGTATTAAAGCCTTTACCAACTTGTCCAATTTCGTCATCTGACTGGATCTGAAGCTTATCGCGTAAATCACCTTCGCTGACTTTTTTCGAGAAGCGGGCAAGATTGGATAATCTTTTTGAAATAGAGCGGACGATAAAGAAAATGAGGGTTCCTGCAACAATGAGTGTGACACTGAATACGATAATGGCTGTATTGAAAACGGGCTTTGCCGCTTCTTCTACTTCAGATACGAGCATCGTTCCACCAATTTTCCAGCCAGTTAATTCATTGGTGACATATGCAACCTTTTTATCTGTTCCTTTGAGGGTATAGCTGCCGCTTCCTTCTTTATTTTTAAAAATAATACTGGCTAGATTTTCATTGACTTGACTTCCTGGCTTTTGGGTTGGATCTGCTAAAACTGTTTTATCTTTCTCCATGATGAAAGCATAGCCTTTTTGCCCAATTTTGATTTCTTTTAGTTTTTGGAGCAGGCTGTCAATTTCCATATCAAGACCAATGACACCTGAACCATCTTTCATTTTTTGGGCAATTGTGATAACCATTTTGCCTGTGGATGCTGCTACATATGGTTTTGTGATGACTTGTTTGCCGTTTTCTGCTTTCAATGCCTCTTGATACCATGGACGTTCTCTTGGATCGTAGCCATCTGGCATCTTTTGAACTGGATATTGCATAAACAATCCCTTTTCAGAGCCTGCATAGATTGCGGATACATCTTTTTCATTAATTTTTCCAAATTGCTGTAATTCTTTAATGGTCGCATTTCTATTTTTTTCTTGAAGATTAGACGCTTTGAGCGAGTCTGAAAACAGTGTCACAGCATCTGATTTGTTGCCAATATTCTCATTGATTAAGGTATCAAATGCATTAACCTGACTCATCGCACTGCCCATAATCTGTTTGTCTAGCTCTGTCTTTGATGTAAAAAACGCACTAATTGTCAGTGCCACAGTTGGCAGAATAAGGACTACCAAAAAGGCAATGATTAATTTCTTTGAAATGGATGGTTTTTTGAACCATTGGATCATTTTTCCCATTTTAACTTTCCCCCTTTACTTCTCTAAAGTTATTATCGGATGAAAGGTGTATTTTTAGAGGCTGGAAGGGAGGTTTAAAAATAAAAAAAATATCCAGACAATTCTGGATATCTTTTCATCATCATTTAATTAATTTTAAATTGACTTGTGAGCTCTTTTAGTTCCTCTGCCATGTTGGCAAGTGTCACAGATGAAGATGTGATTTCTTCCATAGATGCTAGCTGCTCTTCTGCGGAAGCCGCAATGTCCTGAATGTTTGCTGCGCTTTCTCTAGAGACTTGGCGCATCTCCTGCATCGCTTGTGAAACAAGCTTTGAACCGCTCGATAGGTCAATGGCTGTATCGTTTAATTGCGTCAGTTTTTTCGACATTCCTTCTGCCGCCTCATAAATGTGCCGGAAACTTTCTTTTGCTTCCTCTGTCATACCGAGTCCTGCGTTTACTTCTCGATTGACTGCTTTGAACATATCTTGAGATTTAGCAATTTCTAGCACAATTTCTTGGATGAGCTTCTCAATTTCTTTCGCTGAATCTGCGGATTGGACTGCTAGTTTTCTCACTTCTTCTGCAACGACGGAGAATCCGCGTCCTGATTCACCTGCTCTTGCTGCTTCAATTGCTGCATTAAGCGCAAGTAAATTCGTTTGATCCGCGATGCCATTAATGACATTTAAAATACTCGTAATATCTTTAGACTTGTATTCTAATTCTTTCATGACCTGCTCTGCTTCTTGTACAGATGTATCAATATGTTTCATTTGGCTTGCTGTGCTTTCAACAATTCGGCCGCCTTGACTAGCAGCTTCTGTTGATTGAATAGAGACAGCAGCCACTTCAGATGAGGTTTGTGACATATCTTGTAATCCTTCGTTCATTGCCACAAGCTGATTCGTACTAGATTCGACTTTCTCGTTTTGTGCTTCATTTCCATTTGAAAATTGTTCAATTGACATCGTGATATGCTCTGTTGCTTGACTCGTTTGGCTGGCACTTGCCGTCAGCTCCTCTGAAGCCGAAGCCACGTTGTCGACAGATTGCTGTACAGCGCGAATGACGTCACGAAGAGATTCACTCATCTTGCTGAAGCTTCTTGTGAGATCTCCTATTTCATCCTTCGATTTGGTTTCGAGGGTTTCTGTTAAATCCCCTTCACTCACCTTTTCTGAGAAATCAACAAGCCTTCTCAGTCCAATGGTAATCGAGCGAACAATGAAGAAGATAGCGACACCGCCAAGGATAAATGAAGAAATTAAAAGAATAATGGCAGAATTCCAAACTGGCTGTGCTGCTTCTTCTGTTTCTGATACAAACATCGTTCCAGCAATTTTCCAACCTGTTAAATCATTTGTGACAAAAACGATACGTTTTTGTTCTCCTTTATTCTCATAAGTTGATGTTCCTTCTTTGCCGCTGTAAAGGATTGATGAAATATTTCCTGTGACCTCAGATCCTGACTTTTCTTCTGGATGGGCTACAATTTGTTTGTCTTTATTTGCAATAATTGGATATCCTTCTCGTCCAATTTTAATTTCTTTGATTTTATCAACAATGTCTTGCACATCAATGTCGATTCCGATCGCTCCCGACCCGTCCTTCAGGCGCTGGGCAATCGTGACCACCATGCCGTTTGTTGTAGCAGAAATGTATGGATTGGTGACAACTGGCTCACCTTTTTCATCCTGCATCGCTTGCTGATACCAATCGCGTGTTGTTGGGTCATAGCCTTTTGGCATGTCTACTTTAGGAAACTGAATGAAATCACGATTTTTACTTGCTGCATAAAATCCAACTACATCATCTTCGTTGATTTTGCTGTATATTTCAAAATGCTCATACAGTTCGTCCTGGTTTTTCTTTTTAAAGTCTGCAGCAGTAGTTGTTTGAGTAAAAAGTTTCACCGCGTTTTCTTTATTCAAAAGCTTTTGCTCGATCATGTCATTCATATCATTGACTCTTGCTTTTGCTCCGTACATGATTTCATGATCTAATTCTTCTTTGGCAATCTGATATGAAATCGTACTGAGTGTAATGATTGGCAAGATGAGAACAAGTGTGAATGAAATAATCAGTCTTTTGGAAATCGATGGTTTTTTCAACCATTTTATTGCACTTTTCATGTTTTTCCTCCTTTTAAACGATATGTTTTATATCGGACATCTTCATAGTATTTTCATGTTTTTCAAATAAAAAGGATGCTATTTTGTTTATTTTCACAAATTGATTCCTTGCCCAAGCACCCTGCATACGCTAATACAAAAGGGGGCGCTTTTCATATGATTATCCTTTCAGGACAGCCAGTGACAAATGAGCAGCTGGCATCGTTTCAGCTAGAGGGACAAAAGCGGATCATTTTGATGCAGTTACAGGCCTCGAATGATACGTTCCGCTATAGGCAAGCATCTGATTTGTTATTTGAGGTCACTTTAAGATCGAACATTATGAATGCTGCAAGAGATTTGAATAAAAGCGGTGCCTCATTCGCCATCTTTCAAAGGTCGCGTGCAAATGATGCGTTTTGGCGTGTGTCGGAAGCAGGAGCACTAGAGCTGCGCTATCAAGTGGAGCCATCAAGAGGCATTCAAGACATTTTTGAAAATGGTTCAAAATATGCATTTGAATGCGCAACAGCGATTGTCATTGTGTTTTATATGGGAGTTTTGCAAACAGTAGGAGAGGAGAAGTTTAATCGAAGACTTCGCAGTTTAACACTGTATGACTGGCACTATGATACTTTGTCGATTTATACAGAGCGCGGGAATGATTTTATCTATGGGGATTGTTTATATTTCGAAAATCCAGAGTTTAGCTATCAGCAGTCGCAATGGCGCGGGGAAAATGTGATTTACTTAGGAGAAGATCAATATTACGGTCATGGACTTGGAATTTTAACAGCAGCAGAAATTATCGACAAACTGAATAAGAGAAGACGGCCAGGTGCGGTTCAATCCGCTTATTTATTACCGCAGACTACCCGGATGGATGTAATTTATCTCAGGCAAATGTTTGGCAGCTAAAAAAAGCCTCTTGTCTATTGGTTATGACAAGGGGCTTCTGTATGCCTTGCGTTTACGATAATTTTGGAGTGTGCCAAGCATCGTGTTCGCAAGGACCTCCATTTCTTCTAAATCTTTTCTTGTGACCGGCGAGTCGTGCCGGCTCCATTTCACGTATCGAACAAAATAGTAATGACGAATGGGCGTAAGGACAGCAGGAGAATGAGGGAAATCATCAAACCAAAATTCAATCTGGCCTTTTTTTCGGTAGGAATGTTTTAAGATGTCCATCCTGTCACACCACCCATCATGATTTTATGTCTGCGTCAGTTCGTGCATGATGTCTTCAACGCTTAAAATCGAGTGAATACGTCCAACGCCCTGTCCTGCCCACAGAGCCATTTGATCAGGGTTACCTCCGGCAGCAGCTGCTTTTCGCATCGGTGTTGTGCATACATGCTGAACTGGGTAAGGAAGAACCCTATCTTCATGCAGACTTTCATCCTCCATCCACTGATTCACAATACCTCTCGCTCTTTTCCCAGAAAAAAGCCTTGTCACCCTCGTTTCACTGCCTTCTGCCTGTAAAATGGCTTTCTTGTATACCTCTGCCGCAGCACTTTCCTGGCTGGCTAAAAATCGTGTGCCGATTTGAACCGCATCCGCTCCAAGCGCTAGCGCTGCTTTCATACCTAATCGGTCCGTGATGCCTCCTGCTGCTATCAAAGGCACACGGCAGAGCGGTTTGACGTCAGAGATCAGACTGATCAGCCCCACCAAGGCGTCTCCTTTTGCATGTAAAAATGTGCCGCGATGTCCCCCTGCTTCACTTCCTTGCAGCACAATGGCATCCATTCCTTTTTCCTCTAGAAGCAGTGCTTCCTCTTTTGTTGTCGCCGTTCCGATTAAAAAGATTCCCTTTTGTTTTAGGTGGTGAATCGTTTGTTCATTTGGACAGGCGAATGTAAAGGAAACGATCGGAACGTCTTCTTCCAGAAGAATGTTGATTTTCCGTTCAAAATCATCCCACAACTCTTCTTCGCTTGGCATCCTATGAGCTTCGGGCCATACAGGCAGTCTCTTCTCCCAAAACGCCACATCCTCTTTTTTCACATCTGGAATTGGCTCTGGTACAAACACATTGACCTGAAACAGGCGAGATGTCAGCTGTTTGACCTGTCTAATCTGCTGTCTCAAATCGTCAGGCTGCACATATCCACTTGCCAAGCTGCCAAGCCCTCCGTAATTTGAAACAGCGGCTGCCAGCTGCGGTGTCACAGCTCCTCCTGCCATTGGTGCTTGGATGATTCCATGTTCGATTTGCAGTAACTTTTTGATGTCCCCCATTTATTTCCCCCATCTCTTACTCGTTTGACGACACTTGTACATAAAAATGACGATGCCTCGGCCCGTCAAACTCACAGAAATAGATTCCCTGCCACGTGCCAAGCACAAGATCTCCATCATGAATGAGAACATGCTGAGACGCCCCCATATAACTCGCTTTCATATGTGCAGCCGTATTTCCTTCCATATGGCGATCCTTTGGATGTTCCCACGGAAAAACTTCATCAAGCCGGCGAAGCATATCTCGTTTCACATCTGGATCCGCATTTTCATTAATGGTGATCCCTGCTGTCGTATGTGGACAATAGACGATGACAGTTCCGTTTTGTATGCCTGTTTCCCTGACATATTGGAGAACCTCATGTGTGACGTCGATCATATCATCGCGTCTGTCTGTTTGTAGATTGATTTTTTTCATATGAGCTGCTCCTTTTTCACGTTTCTATAAAAACCTTACCCTTTTTATGTGAAACAAATCTTCTTATCTAAAGTTTACCAAGCAAAAAAACCTCGTCAAGCAATGCGAGGTTTTTAAGAAAAGTGAACCTTTTTGACTTCAATGGTTCGAATATGGTGGTCTTCAGCATCAATGATCGTAAATTCACAGCCTTCTGCTTCAATCGTATCCCCAATGTCAAAATCAAATTTATGCGTCATCATCCAGCCAGCAATTGTATCAACATCATCATTCTCAATGGCTAAATCCAATAAATCATTTACTTCATCAATCAATGCTTTCCCATCCATCACATAATGAAAATCACCTTTTTTAACGATGTGAGGTGTTTCATCCTGATCATATTCATCTCGAATCTCTCCGACAATTTCCTCTAATATGTCCTCCACTGTGACAAGTCCCGCTGTACCTCCGTATTCGTCTACGAGCACTGACATATGAATCCGTTCCTTTTGCATCAAAATGAGCAATTCTTGAACAGGGGTGCTTTCAATCACTCGGATCACCGGACGCATTAAGTCTTCAATCGATACATCTTGATTTAGAAAGCTGGCCTTAAATACATCTTTGCTGTTAATAACACCAATCACATGATCTTTGTCTTCTTTAATAACAGGGTAGCGTGTGTACCTTTCGTTCAGCATATAATGGGTCACGTCTTCTAATGTCTGTTCAATCTCTATAGCTGAAATTTCTGTACGCGGAATCATGATCTCTCTTGCCACTCGGTTATCAAATTCAAAGATTTTATTCACATATTTGTACTCAGATTGGTTAATCTCACCCTTCTCATAGCTTTCAGATAAAATGAGACGCAATTCTTCCTCACTGATCGCCACTTCATGTTCTTTGACAGAATGATAACCAAATAATTTCACGATGCTTCGTGCAGCCCCATTTAATGCCTTAATAAACGGGTACATGACTTTATAGAAAAAGATGAGTGGTTTTGCTGTCACAAGGCTGACCGCCTCTGCCTTTTGAATGGCAATTGTTTTAGGCGCGAGTTCTCCCACAACGACATGTAAAAATGTAATGATCACAAATGCGATGATAAACGAAAGGATGTCAGTCAATGCAGAATGAAGCCCGATTTTTTCAAACAGCGGATGCAGAAAATGCTCCACCGTCGGCTCACCCAGCCACCCTAGACCTAAAGCCGTGATGGTAATGCCAAGTTGGCAGGCGGATAAATACTCGTCAAGATTTGATATCAGCTTTTGAACATGAATGGCTCTCTTATCCCCGCTTTCGATCAGCTGGTTGATTTTAGAGCCTCTAATTTTCACAATCGCAAATTCAGTGACAACAAAAAATGCTGTCGCAGCAATGAGTAATATGACTAAAAATACGTTTAAAATGTACAAAAAAACCCTTACCTAACAATGGTAAGGGCTCACCTCCTCTGGCATCAATTAATCATTACGGCCATTTAGGAAGATCATTACAAAACGGAGCAATTCAAACAGGGAGACAAGGGCCGCTGCTACGTATGTCAGAGCTGCAGCATTTAACACCTTGTTCACGCCTCTTTCTTCACTGCTTCTAATGATTCCTTCTGAAACAATGATATCTTTTGCACGAGAACTTGCATTAAACTCGACAGGCAATGTCACAAGCTGAAAGAATACAGCTGCTGAGAACAAAATGATCCCAAGCCCGATTAAGTTAAGGCTGCTGAGCAAAATTCCACCAAGGAAAAGAAGCGGAGCAACACCAGATGCAAAGTTCACGACAGGAAAGATCTTATGTCTCAAAACAAGCGCACCATAGGATTCCTGATGCTGCAAGGCATGTCCAACCTCGTGTGATGCGACTGAAATGGCCGAAATGGAGTGGCCGTAGTACACAGGTTCAGATAAACGAACCACACGCTGCGTCGGGTCGTAATGATCAGTCAAAGTTCCTCTTACCGGTTCAACGGGCACGTCATATAACCCGTTGCGATCTAAAATATATCGAGCGGTTTCAGCACCTGTTTTCATACTGGATGCTTCCACCTTTGAATACTTTTCAAAATTATTCTTCACTTTAAATTGTGCCCAAAATGATAATCCCAATGCGGAAAATGTTAAAAAATAAAAAAACAGCATGCTCATCAGCTTCCTTTTATTTTATATATTTATTTACAATTTTAATGACTTTTATGTACCATGTACAGCAAAAAGCACTAGGTCTTTTTCAGGGGGATAACCGCACCAACGAAAAAGAAGAACACACCTAAGCAAGCTGTATAAAAGGTTCCCGTACCATAAAGGTCTTGAAAAAAGTGCAGCCATGAAAAATCATTCATAAAATGATTCACAGCATTTAAATCAAACACGAGTAAGATGACAGCTGATGATAAAAAGTGCACACCAATAAAAAGAAGTACGGTCTTTTGAACAAACGACATTCGAATTCCCTCCTTCTTCTCCCTTATTTTAAGATATGGGTTCTATTTCAATACATGACGAAGATGAAAAAATGTTTCCTCAATCGGGCATACTGACATTAGCAGCCTCCTGAAAGGAAGAGTCCGATGAAATCAAACCGTATCTTTATCGCTTGGCTAAGGTGGCCACTTTATCTTCGAATTGCCATTATCATCTGTTTCTTGCTTCTCTTTTTTGGACAATTAATCGTTTTACTTGAACCGAAGCAATATCATACGATCTTTGATGGGATCTGGTGGGCGCTTATTACAGTCTCTACGGTTGGTTACGGTGATTTTGTGCCGCAAACCATGCCAGGGCAGGTGGCAGGTATGGCGCTCATTTTTATCGGAGCCAGCTTTGTCACCGCTTATTTCGCCACACTTGCCGCCGCTGTATTCAGCAAGCAGCACCATTATGTTGAGGGCAAGGTAGCCTTTAAGGGGAATGGACACCTCATTATCGTCGGCTGGAATGAGAAGACAAACAAACTGCTTCAGTCGTTTCAAACGATTGATCCAGCCATGCCGATTGTGCTGATTGATGACTCCTTGAAAGAAGGGCCTCTTTTGGAAAATGTTCATTTTATTAAAGGACATGGGACCGAAGATGTCACACTTCGTAAAGCCAACATTACCGGTGCAGATGCAATCATGATTACCGCGGATCAGCATGAAAATGAAGTGACAGCCGATATGCAGAGTGTTTTAACCTTACTTGCAGCAAAAGGATTAAACCCTTCTCTATATTGTTTAATTGAAATCTTAACAGATCGTTACGTGAAGAATGCCGAGCGTGCTGGCGCCAACCAAGTCATTCATACCTCTGATGCTGTCAATCATTTAATGGTTGAACATTTTCTGATAAAGGAACAGCTTACGGCGTTTAAGAAAAAACGACATATGACGCTGCATAAACACGTCACCATCATACCTGTACCGGCTTCATTGGCTGGAGAAACATTCTTAACGGCGCTCCATCACTTTCTAGAGCATCATGTAATTATCGTTGGCGTACAAAAAAAAGAAGGACCCATGATGAATCCTCCCTTTGGCTATGAGCTTCATCCAGAGGATGAATTGATCAGCCTTTAAAGCAGTGCGTCTTCTAATTCCTTGACGAGCGAAAAGCCAATCTCAGCATAAGCCTTTGATACATCCCCATCTTTCTCTTTTGGTTCTTGGAATTGATTAAAGGATGCACCCACATTTCCAACCATCGCATGATCATCTAACTTATCTTGATAGACATGCTTTAAGAGAAATGGATGTCCCATTTTCACCACAACACCTGGCTGATCGAGCTGGCCTTTCTCGGCTGTAAAAGGAACTCTGAGAAAGGTATAGCCATCACGGTTATCAATTTTATAATCAAAATACCCGTGATCATAATCCCAGTTGCCATTAATGACATAACCGAGCGGCTTCATCGTTTCTTCTAAATGGTAAAGTGAAAAGCTTTCACCAGGCAGCCTGGATGGTACATGAATCATACGAAACCCTCCTTTTTGTATAGGGTTCGTTAAAGAGAGGAATTCATACATTTCCCCCTCGTGATTTGTACATTGTTTGTAAACGCGGCATCAAACAGGCTTTGATTGGATGATTGATTCGTCTCGTTATCACTGCCGGAACCCGCTGTTTCCTTCGTAGCACTCTTAGAACAAATGCGTCCGACATTGCCAAAGTTAACGATCGCCTGCCCAGAAATATCATGAATATATATATGATTCGTCCTCATTTTTCACCCTCCTCCATTCATTATTCTATGTACAGCACACAGGAAAGCTTGCACAGGAACCTGAAGAAAACAAAAAAGGCACACCTTTATGAAAAGGTGTGCTTTTTGTTCTTATGATTGTTTTAAACGGCTTTCAAGCTCAGCTTTTTTCTCTTCGAAGCCTGGTTTTCCTAGTAAAGCAAACATATTCACTTTATAAGCTTCTACTCCAGGCTGATCAAATGGATTGACGCCTAGTAAATATCCTGACATCGCACATGCTTTCTCAAAGAAGTACACGAGGTATCCGAATGTATAAGCATCCATCTCAGGAATTGTCACGATAAGGTTCGGTACTTTTCCATCTGTATGGGCAAGCATCGTTCCTTCAAATGCTTTTTTATTGACGAAATCAACCGTTTTTCCTGCCAGATAGTTCAAGCCATCAAGGTCTTGTTCTTCTGCT
This sequence comes from Bacillus sp. FSL L8-0654, assembly GCF_038629965.1. NCBI lineage: Bacteria > Bacillati > Bacillota > Bacilli > Caryophanales > Bacillaceae > Bacillus > Bacillus sp. FSL L8-0654. Next base: position 2,829,648 of record NZ_CP152026.1, read on the forward strand.
TCAATTACAAGCTCATGTCGAGGCTTGTCTACACTCACGATTGTTTCAAACAAGTCTCTTCTTCCTTCTTGAACATATTGACCAAGTGAATGAAGATCTGTTGAGAAGTTAGCAGATGAAGGATAGATTCCTTTTTCATCTTTCCCTTCACTTTCACCGAATAATTGCTTCCACCATTCTGCGAAATATTGCAGACCTGGCTCATAGTTAATCAGCATTTCAATCGTTCTGCCTTTATTGTAAAGGACATTGCGGACGACAGCATATTGGTAAGCCGCATTTTCAGAAAGCTCCGATGAAGCGAAGTCTTCGCTTGCTTTTGCTGCACCTTCCATCATCTGATCAATATCTGCACCGCTCACAGCGATTGGCAAAAGACCGACTGCTGTTAATACTGAATAGCGTCCACCAACATCATCCGGGATGATAAATGATTCGTAGCCTTCTTCAGTTGCTAATGTTTTAAGTGCACCGCGTGCCTTGTCAGTTGTCGCATAAATACGTTTTTTCGCTTCTTCAGCACCGTATTTTTCAATGAGGAGCTTTTTAAAGATGCGGAACGCAATGGCTGGCTCTGTTGTTGTACCAGATTTTGAAATCACGTTAATGGAGAAATCTGCATCTTCCAATAGATCCATTACATCTGTTAAATAAGAAGAACTGATGTTGTTTCCAATAAAAATGATTTGCGGTGTCTTGCGCTTGCCTTTTGGCAAAGTGTTATAGAAAGAATGGTTCAAAAATTCAATCGCGGCACGTGCCCCTAGATATGACCCGCCGATTCCGACAACGAGCAGGACGTCAGAGTCAGATTTAATTTTGTCTGCACTTTTTTTAATGCGGGCAAATTCTTCGCGGTCATATTGCTTCGGCAAGTCCACCCAGCCTAAATAGTCACTGCCTGCACCCGTTTGTTCATGAATATTATGATGGGCTACCTTCACAAAATCTTTTAAATATGTAAGCTCATGTTCTTGAAAGAAAGGTAACGCTTTCGAGTAGTCAAATTGAATATGTGTCATCGCTTGTAAGCCCTCCATTACGTTAGTTCTGTCCCTTTCACTTTAGCGGAACTAGCTTTTGAAATCAAGTGATCGTCACTGGCATGGCAAAAAGCCGCTTCTCTTGATGAGAAGCGGCAATCTGAATTATAAAGAAGCTTTCAAAATGGATAGAATATCATCACGGTTAAGTTTCATAAAGTTACCAAAACCACCGTATTCCATTTCTTTTGCTGCAATGTCGGCAATTTTGTCCAGCTGATCTTCACCAATATCATAATCCGCTAAACGGCTTGGTGCACCGAGACTTGTCCAGAACGCTGACAGTTTGTCGATCCCTTCTAATGCGATGTCACGATCTGACTTTCCGTCTGTTTCGATGTCAAACATGTTCAGCATAAGGTTTTTAAAACGTTCTACATTATGATCGAGCGTGTGGCGCATCCAGTTTGGGAAGAGGATAGCAAGCCCGCCTGCATGCGGAATGTCATAGACAGCCGATACAGCATGCTCAATCGTATGGGACGCCCAGTCGCCAAAGTAACCCATTTGCAGCGTGCCATTTAAAGCAATCGTTCCTGCATATAGAATCGTTTCACGATGCTCATAGTTTTGTAAGTCTTCCAGCAGTTTTGGTGCTGTCTCGATGACTGTTTGAAGAACAGCAAAACACATCCGGTCCTGTAAAGGCGTGTTTTTCACATTATGGAAGTATTGCTCAAAAACGTGGCTCATCATATCGACCATACCATACACCGTCTGGTTTTCTGGCACAGAATACGTATGCTCAGGGTCTAGAATTGAAAAAGCAGGGTGAGTGACAGAGCTGCCCCACACATATTTTTCATTCGTTTCCCAGTTTGTGATGACAGAGTCTGGATTCATTTCTGAACCAGTTGCTGCAAGTGTCAGCACTGTGCCAAACGGCAGTGCTTTTTGAGCGGTTGTTTTCTTTGAAATAATATCCCACACATCACCGTCATACTCTGCTCCGGCTGCAATTGCTTTTGTACAGTCGATCACACTTCCGCCGCCAACGGCTAATAAGAAATCAATGTTCTCCTTTTGGCAGATATCGATTCCCTTTTTCACTGTTGTGAGGCGCGGGTTTGGTTCAACGCCAGACAGCTCAAACACTTCTGCATCTGCTTCATTTAACGCTCTGATGACATTGTCATAAAGACCATTTTTCTTAATGCTCCCTCCGCCATATACAAGTAACACTCGTTTTCCATAACGAGCGAGTTCGCTTTTGAGTCCTTCTAGCTGTCCTTTTCCAAACATCAATTTTGTTGGATTATAGTAAATAAAATTCTCCATCTGTTGAAACATCTCCTTACAACGAATATATCCAAAAACATGAAAGACTACTGTAACATATGTACACGATGAACTCAAAAAAAGATAACTGCCCGCAAGCAGCTATCCCTTTATTGTTCAATTATAAAGAAGCGTTCAAAATGGCTAAAACATCTTCTTTGTTCAGCTTTTTAAATTGACCAAATTCACCGCGTGCCATTGCACGGTCTGCAATTAAATCAATTTTCTCATCGTTGATGTCATAATCCGCTAAACGACTTGGTGCACCAAGACTTGTCCAGAAAGCTGACAGCTTGTCAATTCCTTCTAAGCCGACTTCTTCATCTGTTTTGCCCGCAGGATCTACATCGAATACACGGACCGCTAATTGTTTAAAACGGCCTGGGTTTTCTTGAATCACATGTTTCATCCAGTTCGGGAACAAGATTGCAAGACCGCCTGCATGGGGGATATCATAAACAGCTGATACTGCATGCTCAATGTTATGAGAAGCCCAGTCACCACGTGCCCCCATTGAAAGCATGCCATTAAGCGCAATTGTGCCAGTGAATAAAATCGTTTCACGGAGCTCATAGTTCTCTAGATCGTTGATCAACTTCGGTGCCGTTTCAATGACAGTGCGAAGAAGTCCTTCACACATACGATCTTGGTAAGGTGTATTTTCTGTGTGATGGAAATATTGTTCGAACACATGTGACATCATGTCAACCATGCCATAAATCGTATGATTTTTAGGCACAGTGAATGTGTTGACTGGATCAAGAATAGAGAATTTCGGGAAAACTGCTGGACTTCCCCAGCCATACTTCTCATTTGTTTCCCAGTTTGTGATGACTGATCCAGAGTTCATTTCAGAGCCTGTTGCGGCAAGTGTTAACACAGTACCGAACGGAATAGCTTCCATTGGGACGTGCTTGCGTGTCACGATATCCCAAGCATCTCCATCGTACTTCGCACCAGCTGCGATTGCTTTCGTCGCATCAATGACACTGCCGCCGCCAACTGCCAAAATAAAATCAATGTCGTTCTCTTTGCAAAGTTCGACCCCTTTTCTTACTGTTGTTAAGCGCGGGTTAGGCTCCACACCAGCAAGTTCAGTGATTGCAGCTCCTGATTCTTTTAGGATGCTGACAACTTGGTCATAAAGGCCGTTTCGTTTAATACTGCCTCCACCATATACAAGTAATACGTTTTTTCCGTAGTGTTTGAGTTCATCTGAAAGGGCTGATACTTCTCCCTTTCCAAAAATTAATTTCGTTGGGTTCCAATAAGTAAATCGATCCATGTGATCTCCTCCTCGCGCTACATTATGCGCCTCATTCATTCCAAAAGTAAAGTAATTTGCTTTCATCCATTTTCTTACGCATAGTTTGGCTAAAAATCTGCAAAATATAAATGTATTGATGCTGTAGCGAAAGGAGGAATCACGATGAGTGCTATTCAGCGTATTGCCCTCGTGCTCACGATTATCGGTGCTATTAACTGGGGACTAATCGGCTTTTTTCAATTTGACTTAGTAGCAGCGATCTTTGGCGGACAAGGTTCTGCATTATCACGTATTATTTATGGTCTTGTTGGAATTGCAGGTCTTGTCAACCTTGGTCTGTTGTTCAAACCAAGCGAAGAAGCTGTTCGCCGTGACGAGCCGAACCCAGAAGTTCGTTAAATAAAAAGACATAAAAAAGGCTGCCTACATGAGGCAGCCTCAGCATGTAGACAAACCCTCGCATTCTTTGTCAGGTCTGCGCGCTGGTGCTCACGAATTCTAAATTCGTCCGCAAAAGTAGCCGCTCTTCCTTGACTTCAAAGGTTTTCTATCACGCTGAAAAAAAAAAGACAAAGGGCTAAAATCAAGATCATTTTAGCCCTTTGTCTACAATCTAAGGCACCGTTTGAAGCGGTGCTTTTTTATTATTTCTTGATAAGGTCTTTACGGTTTGATTGCTCAATCCACTCTTCAAGTTTATCTTTAAGCGTATTGAAACCTTGTGGTGCAGCAGCTTCTTCTTTCACTTGCTGTGGTCTTTGTTTCTTTGGTTTGCTTTCTTTTCTTTCAGGTGCTTCTTGTGTCGCACGGATAGAAAGGCTGATTTTACCTGCATTTTCATCAACAGAAAGAACTTTTACTTGTACTTCGTCACCAATTGAAAGGTGCTCGTTGATGTCTTTTACAAAGCCATGTGTTACTTCAGAAATATGCACAAGTCCTTGAGTTTCTTCATCTAATGCAACAAACGCACCATACGCTTGTAATCCTGTTACTTTACCAGTGTAAACACTGCCTACTTCAAACTTTGTCGCCATGATAACAACTCCTAAATAAATGTTTTAATATTCGTTTATACGCAATTAAAAACTATATCACAGAACGGGCAGTTACGCAAAATATTTTTTAAATGGGTTTAGATGAGAACAAAAGGGGGAATACCTGAAAACAAGAATGCTTTCTAGTATTCCCCCCTAATTTGTGAGGCATGAGTCCGTTTGGATTGATGCCTTTTTTTATTTTAAAATGGCTGATGCTTCTTCCTTCACTTGTCGAGCCTGCAAAAAGCGCTGAATTCTTGAAAGTGATTCCTGAAGATGATCAAGTGACGAAGCATATGAACAGCGGATATGACCTTCACCGCTCGGTCCGAATACATTCCCAGGAACAACAGCGACTTTTTCACTTAGGAGCAGCTCCTCAGCAAATTGTTCTGAAGTCATGCCTGTGCTTTTAATCGATGGGAACGCGTAAAACGCTCCGTTTGGCTGATGGCATGTCAGTCCTAGTTCGTTTAAGGAGCCGACAAACAAATTACGGCGTCTTCTGTAGCTTTTCTTCATTTTCTCTACATCTTCAAGCCCATTTTTTAATGCTTCTTCTGCCGCATATTGTGCCATCGCCGGTGCACACATCATAGAATATTGATGTATTTTCAGCATGGCATCCCGCAGTACAGGTGGTGCTGCCACATATCCTAAACGCCAGCCCGTCATGGCAAACCCTTTAGAAAAGCCTGAAATCAAGATCGTTCTTTCCTTCATATCTTGAATAGCCGCGACGCTTGTAAAAGCTTCATCGTACGTCAGCTCTGCATAAATCTCATCCGTAATAATGAGCAGGTCATGCTCTTTCGCAAATTGAGCAATATCTTCAAGCTCTTCCTTTGAATAAACAGACCCAGTCGGATTTGATGGCGAGCAAAGCAAAATGGCTTTTGTCTTCGGCGTCAGCTTTGTGCGAAGATCAGCAGAATCTGCTTTGAAATCTTTTTCAGCGGTTGTACTTAAATAGACAGGCACTCCGCCTGCTAGTGTCGTAAGTGCCCCGTATGCTACGAAACAAGGCTCTGGAATGATTACTTCATCCCCGCTGTTTAAAATCGCACGAAAGGCCAAATCAAGTGCCTGGCTTCCGCCAACTGTGATAATGAGTTCTTCTTCTGGACTGTAATCAATGTGAAACCGCTTATATAAATAGTGGCTCAGTTCTTTTCGCAAAGAAATTAAACCGGCATTCGCCGTATAAGAGGTCAGTCCCTGTTCTAATGACATAATACTTGCTTCTCTGACATTCCAAGCTGTCACGAAATCCGGCTCACCGACACCAAGGGAGATAACCCCTTCCATTGTGGCTGCCAAATCAAAAAATTTCCGAATACCTGACGGCTGAATGCTTTGTACCGTTTCAGATAAATAAGACTTTTTCATTTAAGGAGACACCACGATTCTTTTGTCATCGTCTCCTGTTTCAAACACTTTCCCATCATGTTTATATCTTTTCAAAATAAAGTGGGTAGTTGTTGAAACAACGGAATCAAGTGTCGATAATTTTTCAGATACGAAGCGGGCAATATCAGACATTGATCTTCCGCGGATCACAACGGAAAGATCGTAAACACCTGACATGAGATAGACAGACTCCACTTCCTGAAACCGATAAATCCGTTCAGCAATTTCATCAAATCCGACGCCTCTTTTTGGTGTCACTTTTACATCAATCATTGCTGTAACGCCTTCATGACCATCCACTTTTCGCCAGTCAATCATGGTTGAATAATCAATAATAACTTTTTGATCTTCAAGTTTTTGAATGATGGCTTCGGCTTCTTCTGTTGTCACGCCTGCCATTTTTGCAATTGTATTTAAATCGGCGCGGCTGTTTTCATCTAAAATCTCTAATATTTCAGTTTCTTTTTCTGTTAGTTTCATTTGATTTCACACCTCAGATTATAAAAGCTAGTTTTAAAAAATCTTCTGAACATTATAGCACGTTTTTCCCATTATGCTAAGCAGGGAAAAGATTCTAATGATAGCTTAAAATCCACTTTTTAGGGTACAATACAGTCACCTAACAGAGAGAGTATCAAGTATCGGAGTGAAGAATGTGGACATTGTTCAGCCAGCTTATATGAAAAGTACATTCGGTTTAGATATCTATTACGAGCACTATCCAAATGAAGGCAAGAAGACATTGATCTTAATTCACGGTCTCTTCTCTTCTACCTTCAGCTATCGAAAGCTCATCCCGCTTCTGAAACAGGACTTCAATTTAATTGCGATTGATCTACCGCCATTTGGACAGTCCGAGAAGTCGAATACGTTTATTTACAGCTATCGCAACATGGGAAAAATTATTATAGAGCTAGCTGGTTATTTACAGATTCAGCATGCAATTCTAGTGGGCCATTCAATGGGCGGACAAATCGCCTTATACGCTGCTACTGAAAGGCCGGATCTATTTGAAAAGGCGGTTCTATTGTGCAGTTCAGGCTATTTGAATAAGTCAAAAAGATCACTTGTTTACAGCACTTATATTCCTTATTTTTATCTGTATCTAAAAAGAAAACTTTTAAAGCAGGGCATTATGAAAAATTTAACGGCTGTTGTACATGATCATTCCATCATTGATCAAGAGATGGTCGACGGATATTTAAAGCCATTTTCAGATGATCAAATCTTTCGGGGGATATTTCGTTTGATTCGGCACCGGGAAGGAGATTTAACCTCGGACGTTTTAAAGAAAATGGAAACACCCGTGCTGCTCATTTGGGGCGAGGAAGATCGAATCGTTCCCATTCAAATAGGCGAAAGACTGCACAAAGATCTGCCGAATTCGACCTTACATGCATTAAAAAAAACCGGGCACCTCATCCCTGAGGAAAATCCGGTCTTTGTGTCTGATCAAATCGGACATTTCAGCCTGTCTTAGCGTGAACAGGAGCTGCTGTCTCGTATGACAAAAAGCTGATTCGCTATATGCTGACAGCTCTCTATCGGAAGAAGCTGTTCAAATGAGTGATGGTAGATGGCTTGAATCTCTTTTGCTAAAGATAACGGGTCTTCTGCGTCGTATAATGCACTGATGACGTCAGCAGGCTCCGTTTCATAAAAATCCTCTCCATAATGAAAAGGGTCCCATGCCTTAATGAATTGAATCATCTCTTCTACAGCTTGACTATCTTTCATCGGTATCACCGCTTATAATAAATTTTGTGATGTTTATTTTAGCACAACCAAGAATGGTTGAAAAACAGCTAGAGGTGGGTTTCATGAATTTCGACGAACAGATCATACGTAAAGGTTCAAAATCAGTGAAATGGGATCAGGCAGAGTCTTTGTTCCTGACAACAGATGCCCTTCCGATGTGGGTGGCCGATATGGATTTTAAAGCACCGCAGGTCGTCCTTGATGCATTGAAAGAGCGATTAGATCACGGTGTATTTGGCTATGCATTTCAGGATCAGGATACGCAGCAGGCAGTCGCTGGCTGGCTCAAAAGAAGACATGGATGGACAATCCAGACAGATGCCGTCACCTTCACACCAGGAATCGTAACGGCACTTAGTTTTGCTGTTCAAGCCTTTACAGCACCGCACGACGAAGTAGTTATACAGTCACCAGTGTATACACCTTTTTATCAAATGATTGAGCGAAATGGACGTACAGTCTCAACCAATCCTTTAAAAATAGAAAACAACCGCTATATGATGGATTTTGATGATTTAGAGAAAAAACTGAGCAGACCACAAGCAAAGCTCATGTTCCTTTGCCATCCGCATAATCCGTCCGGAAGAGCATGGTCAAAAGAGGAATTAAAGCGAGTCGGAGACCTATGTGTAAAGCATGGAGTCACAGTCGTTTCAGATGAGATTCACTCGGATTTGATGCTTTACGGGAAGCAGCATGTGCCCTTCGCCAGCCTTTCTGACGACATTGCACATATCACGGTAACGTGTATTGCGCCGAGTAAAACCTTTAATCTAGCAGGGCTCCAGGCATCTGCTATTATCATTTCAGATAAAGAAAAAAGAACCCTTTTCAACAATGAAGTGCAAAGAAACGGACTGTCCAAACTGAATGCCTTTGCGATTCCAGCGATGGAAGCAGCATACCGACACGGGGATGAGTGGCTTGATGCCCTTGTTCTTTATCTCGAAGGCAATATGAAGACGGCGATGGACTATATCGACGAAAATCTTCCAAATATGCGTTATATGAAACCAGATGCTTCTTATTTATTATGGCTGGACATTCGGGATTATCAATTCAGTCAAGCGGAATTGAAACGGAATCTGCTGAAAAAAGGGAAAGTGATCCTAGAGCTTGGCCACGTGTACGGACACGAAGGAGACGGCTTTATTCGGATGAATCTCGGCTGTCCTGCTGAAACAGTCAGAGAAGGACTGAAACGTCTCCACCAAGCGTTCACGCTATCAGCTGAATAAGACCTATACGATAGAAAGAACATCCTAACGGGTGTTCTCAGCGTGTAGACAAACCCTCGCATTCTTTGTCAGTCCTGCGTGCTGATGCTCACGAATGTCAAATTCGCTCCGCGCCAGTACTCGTCCTTCCTAGACTTCAAAGGTTTTCTATCACGCTGAAAAGAAGACAAAGGGCTAAAATCAAGATCATTTTAGACCTTTGTCAGCAATCTGAGAACATCCTAACGGGTGTTCTTTTTAAAGAAAAAAACCCTCCTTTTATCATATCTACTTTGTACATGAAATGATATAATGAGAGGAATTACAATTATTTACGAGGAGAGCATTTAAATGGAAATGTTCAAGGATTTTCTGCTCCATGTATCTTTTATTCTATTTCCAATCTTTTTATATCATGCGCTATGGCTAAGCCGGACCCCTGCTCATTTCCCAAAAACGAATAAACTGCTCATCACAGTATTCGCATCCATCTCTTCAGCACTATGTATTATGTATCCAGTTGGTTCGATTTTAGATTTGCAGACTGGGCTTCAATCCATTCCCCTTGTGCTTGCTATTTTATACGGAGGATACATGGCGGGGATCGTTGCCATCTTGATAAGCATCATAGTCAAATTCGTGATGTACGGCTCTTTCTTATGGATTGGGCTCATCGTTGTCCCAATTTACTTTTTCATCCCATTCCTGTTCTACCGAAAATGGCATCAATATTCGAAGCCAAATAAGCTGTTTTACGGAGTGCTTATCGGTTTATCCAAAGGATTCTTTATTTACATTGGCCTGCTTGCGGTCAGCTTAATGGCATACAGCCCAGCTTTTATTATGCAGCAAAAGCTCCTTGAGTTATTTTTCTCAACTCTTTACTACATATTCTTTCTTGTGCTCAGTATCTATTCCATTGAATTCGTGAAAGAAAATGCGGAAATGAGATCACAGCTTGTCCAGTCAGAAAAACTGACCATTGTAAGTGAACTTGCTGCAAGCGTTGCCCATGAAGTACGCAATCCGCTGACAGTTGTGAGAGGCTTTATTCAATTGCTCTTTTCGAGTGATAATACAAAAGAACCACCTGCCAATAAAGATTATAAGAATCTCGTTCTGTCCGAGTTAGACCGTGCGCAGGACATTATCACGAGCTATCTTGACATTGCAAAACAAAACTATTATCAAATTGAATCTCTTAATCTCTCTAAATTACTTGAGGAATGTGCATCACTGATGACATCCTATGCGAATTTTAAATCGGTCACAATTCATCAATCCATTGAACCTGACTTATACATTCAAGGGGATGTAACGAAGATCAAGCAAGTCATGATTAATTTAATCAAAAATGCGATAGAAGCGGCTCCTGAACATGAAGGGAAAATAGAACTTTTTGCTTCAAAAGAAAATCATAAGATCTGCCTTTATTTCGTTGATAACGGCGTAGGTATGACAGAAAGCCAAATGAAAAAGCTTGGCGAACCCTATTACACCTTGAAAAATAAAGGGACTGGGCTTGGGCTGACAGTGACTTTTTCTATTATTGAAAATCACCATGGAACCATTCGTTTCAAAAGCTCGCTGCAATCTGGAACAACCGTCACCGTGAAATTTCCTGAAGATACAAGAAGAAAATGATTAATCCATTTTTTTTGTTCTTTTTTCATCTATGCGCTCCTGCTTCTTAGATGCACGAACGATGAGCCGAAAACAAATAAACGCAGCAATAAAGAAAATCACCGTGGTGATAGCCGCTGGGATGTACTCCCTTTTATCTTCAGGAAAATACAGTAGAAAAAGTACGATGAACGACATCATTCGCCATTCCCCCCCTTTTGCTCGTTTACTTCACTATATTGGCTAAAAGAAATGAAATACCTTCCGATGAGAAGGAAATGGAGGAATTTCACATGACAGACATTCAAATTGGACAAGTTGTGAAAGGTTTTTATAAAACAGGTGTATACGTTGGGGAAGTGACAGCAGTGAAACCATCGACCTTTCTCGTTCAAGTAAAAGCCGTTCTGACACATCCCACTCAAGGCGACCTGCATCATCCGAAAGAAGCAGACGTGCCTTTTTTTCAAGAGAGGCGGGCTTTGGCCTATAGAGAACAAACAAATATTCCTCATCATATGGTGAAGCCTTATGATGGCGATATACCTGATTATGAAGAGTCACTGAAAGAAGCTGTAGATAAATTGAAACAAGCACTCCGTGCGGATGATTCTAAATGGGCTGAAAAATCAAGTGCGTGCCTATCTTCTCTTGAAAAAGATTATTTTCCCGAAGACGTCCGCTAATCAGCCGAATCAAAAAAATGTGAGAAATCGATCAGCTCACCAATTTTGGTTGTTTGCGGATTTTCCACATAGGCTCTGTCTTTTTCAAAAAGGGTGAACAGCTGATAAGTCGTCATGGCATCATCGAGTGCTTTATGATGCTTACCAGCTCCTTCACTGCCGTATTCCTTTGCCGCTTTTCGAAGCCCTGTCAGTGTGCGGTCACCAAAAAAGGTTTTATATTCAAAAGCCAGATCCCTCAGCTTCCCCTTAAAAGGAAAGGTAATATGATTGAGCATACAATTTTGCTTCAGTACCTTCATGTCCATGTTGCCCCACGTAATAATCTCACAATTCTCTCCCCCATCAAGTGACGCGAGCTTCTCGATAAACGCCTCAAATGAAATCCCGCTCTCTACATCCTCCTGCGTAATTCCGAGGAAAGATTTACAGCGCTTCGTCAGCTTCGGGAACTTTTTCGGTTTGACGTAGCTAGAGAATGTGTCTATGATCGTTTCATCTGCTGCTTTCACTGCCCCAGCTTCAATAATTTCAGGAAAAAAGTTTTGTGGATGATATTTTCCATCAGGCATCGTAAATTCAAAATCGACCACAAGCACCGTCTTCTGTTCCACCAGTTTCACCTCACTTTTTCGTCAGCTTTTCATTCTCATACCATTATATTAAGACGGACCTTGAAATCACTTCATTTTCGTGAAAATAATGCAGATTCACTATGCCCAACCTATTCATCTGATGAAAGATCGTTTATTTTCCTTTATAATTATTAAGGAACACGAAATAAATAAAGAAGGTGGTCTCTATCACAAACAGGAAGAAAAACTTGTACATCATGTGGTTTGTGAACTTTTTTGTATCTGCGAGTATTACAATGATCGTCCCTTTTTTATCACTTTACATAGAATCTCTTGATAGCAGCTATTCAAATGAATTTGTTCAAAGATGGAGCGGATATGTCTTTGGGGTCACGTTTTTAACAGCCTTCCTGATTTCTCCGATTTGGGGGCGGATTGGCGACCGGCATGGCTATAAAAAGATATTATTAATTAACGGTATTGGCATCGCCACAAGTATTCTATTAATGGGGCTTGTGCACACCGTGTATCAGCTATTTGCACTAAGGCTCTTCATGGGGCTTGTCACAGGCTTTATCTCGACTTCAATGGCACTGATTTCTGCACAGACTGAAAAGGCAACTGCTGGTAAAACCCTTGGAACGATGCAGATGAGTAATGTCGCCGGAGGATTGTTTGGTCCGTTAATGGGCGGATTCATGGCAGACAGCGTCGGATTTATTTATACGTTTTTCCTCACAGCGGCTGTCATTTATGTGTCAGCTATTGTGATTATCTTCGGAGTAAAGGAACAGCCGATCCGGTCAAAAGAAGCAAAGCGAGTTTCTTACTCACGGAAGGATGTACTCATTCACATTTTCAAACAGCCTTTGCTTGTGGTCACGATGCTTTTAACGTTTATTACGCAGGTAGGGAACTTTAGCATACAGCCGCTTTTGGCTTTATACATTCATGATTTACATGGTCCTGTCAATCTCGCTTTTTATGCGGGGCTTGCTTTTTCTGCAACTGGACTTGGCAATTTGCTGTTCACGCGAAAATGGGGGGATCTCGGAGATCGAATTGGTCACGACAAGGTGCTGCTTGCCCTTCTCATCCTCTCCTCTATTTTATTCATCCCGCAAGCGATGGCGGATTCATACGTCATGTTAGTCATTTTCCGTTTCCTATACGGGATGGCACTTGGCGGAATTATTCCGTGTACGACGGCGTATATCCGGATCAAAGCACCTGCTTCTATGCAAGGAGAAGTGCTCGGATACAATGTCAGCTTCCGTTTTCTTGGGAATGTCGTCGGTCCGGTGATCGGCGGCATTGTGGCGAGTCATTACGGGATTCCAGCTGTCTTTTATGTCACTGCCGGCATTTTTCTGTTTGGTGCGTTATTTTTATGGGCGGTCCGCTCGCATGCGAAGACGAATGAAAGGAGTGTCTGATCATCTTCAGATACTCTTTTTTCTTGCGTAAAAGCCTTATTCACTAGACTTCACGCCCATTCTTTTCTAAAAATAACCTTCTCGTATTCGCAAAAGAATGGTACGATATGGCTAGAAAATTGAAGAAAGTGAGTGACCTCATGTTTCGTGCAATTATTGGTTGGTTATTACTTGCTGCCCTCATCCCATTATTTGTTCTGACTTTTTATCTATCAAAGGAAGAAGCTGCAAGTGTAAAGCCTGTTAACGAAGTGCTTGATCAAAAAATCAAGCTGGAAAAGATAGATTTTTCCCAAAACAGTTATATGTATGACCGGGATGGTTCTCTTATCTCCGAGATCGTCTCAAATGATGAGAACCGGGTGTTCGTGAAATACGATAAAATCCCTGAACCTGTGAAGGAGCTGTTCCTTCGTTCAGAGGACCGCAACTTTTATGACCATAAGGGAATTGACTTTATGGGGGTTGTTCGTGCCCTTGCTGCAAATGTCAAAAACCATGGCATCAGCCAAGGAGCGAGTACGATCACACAGCAGCTGTCCCGCAACTTATATTTAAGCCATGAACGTTCATTCAGCCGAAAGTTTACAGAGCTGCTCTATTCCTATGAACTTGAGCGGAAATTCTCGAAGGATGAAATTCTCGAAAGCTATTTAAATACGATTTATTTCAGTAATGGTGTTTACGGTGTCGGTTCTGCGGCTAATTACTATTTTGATAAGCCGCTTAGTTCTTTAACACTTGCACAAATGGCATTTATCTCTGCTATTCCAAACAACCCAACACTGTATGACCCATTAAAGCAGTTCAAGCACACAAAGAAACGCCAAGAACGACTGCTTGGTATTTTGAAGAAAGATGGCGTCATCACCAAAAAGCAATACAAAAAAGCCGTCAAAGAAAAAATCAGCCTTTCTTTAAGTGAAAAGAAAAACCTATACCCTGATTATGTGACATATGCCAATGAAGAGTTTACCGATCTTGTGTCTGATCAGGAGGGCTTTACAAAACGATTGAAGAAAGCCAAAACAACTGAAGCGAAAAAGGCGATTCAAAAAGAATTATCTGAAAAGGTCAGTGCCCTGCTCCAGGATGGTGTGAAAATTTATACGGCGCTTGATCCTTCCTTACAGCAAAGAGCCGTCTATCAGCTCAATGCTCAATTGCCTTACCAAGGTGTGGAAGGCGGATCAGCCGTCATTAATCATGAAACGCATCAAATTGTTGCACTTGCTGGCGGGAAAAACTATAAGAAATTTGATTTTAACTACGCTTATCAAGCGCAAAGACAGCCTGGTTCTGCAATTAAACCGCTTTTAGACTATGCACCTTATATTGATCAAACCGGCGCAACGGCTTCAAGCACCATCAGTGCCGGCAAGTTTTGCAGCAGCGGATACTGTCCGCAGAACTATAATCATAAAACGTATGGAACAGTTACACTTGAAACAGCCTTTAAACATTCTTACAATACCCCTGCGATCCGAATGCTGGATACAGTAGGTGTCAAAAAAGGCTTCAGCTATTTAGAGAAGTTCTCATTTGAGCATATTGTAGCGGATGATTACCGCCTTCCTTCTGCACTTGGCGGATTTACGAAAGGCTTCTCACCGCTAGAAATAACAGATGCATATACCGTCTTTGGCAACCAAGGAGCCTACACACAAAGTCATTCGATCACAAAAGTGACAGACTTAAACGGTAAGACCCTTTACAAGTGGAAAGAGTCGCCAAAGCAAGTATATTCTCAGCGTACAAATGAAACGATGCGTAAGCTGCTTACCTCCGTTGTGAAAAGTGGGACAGGGAAAAAAGCGAATTTCAATTCCCCTTACATCGGTGGTAAAACAGGGACATCCAATGACTACAAAGATATTTGGTTTGTGGGACTGACAGATCAGTACACAATGGGTGTCTGGGTCGGAAGAGATAGAGGAACGGTCGAATCGATTTACAATTCAAGCCCGCACTTACGTATTTGGAAAAATACGATGCAATACGCCAGATAAACAGGAGGTTTGATTGCGATGCATTCAACACATCCACCCCATTTAATTTTATTTGACGGTGTCTGCAACGTGTGCAGCGGCGCTGTTCAGTTTGTGATTAAGCGCGATCCGAATGAACGGATGATGTTCGCTTCATTACAATCAGATACAGGGCAGCGTATTTTAAAGGAAAACGGTTTGCCTTTAGATGAGTTCAATTCATTCATTTATATCGAAAAAGGGACCCTTTATACGAAATCGACAGGCATCTTAAAAGCCGCGCGGCATTTAAAAGGAATCTACAGATGGAGCTTTTTACTCCTTGCCATACCTCGCCCAATCCGTGATTGGTTTTATCAGCTGATGGCAAAAAATCGCTATAAATGGTTTGGTCAAAAAACATCTTGTATGATGCCTACACCCGATATTCAAAAGCGGTTTCTTTCATAAAAAAGCATCCTCCATCATTGGAGGATGCTTTCTTTGTCTGGTTATGAAGGCAGACTTGCCATCACACTGTTATAAAGCTTAATAAATAAGTACAAAATACCGATCAAAAACGTCGCCCAAAACAGCAGAATAAACATCATAAATCCAATCAAATTCAGCATAGAAAGCGATTGATAAATGCGAACCACAACCCAGATAAAATAGACAAGACTTGCTAATGCAAAAAGTCCAACAAGCAGAATGAGCTGCTGCGTCAACAGAAATGCTAGCAAGCTGGCAAATAAATAAACAACGGATGCAATCCGAATTTTCTTTAAGTTCTCCCCTTCAGGGTCCTTAGCGAAAAAAAGCAGCGCCAGCTCTAATACCGTATCTGCAATCAGTTTTAAGGCAGATAAGATCATAAAATAAACAAGTGCAAAAGCAGCAAAGAGAGCAAGACGAATGCCCTGTTCAGAGAAAAATTCCAGCATTCCTTTTAAAATGCCTGCTTGAGTCAAGAAATCAGTCGTGATACCTACTGTGAAAATCGAAAAAGCAGAGCTGAATAGTAAAATTGAAATCAGCGGAAAATATCCAGTCAAATATGTATTTTTCATAAATAGATCCTTTCTCATAAGCTCACATTTATTATGGCTCACTTAAAACGGATTGACAAGATGCTTTCAAAGTAAACTGACAGCAAAATCAAATTTATGATTTTGCACGTACATTCCTTCACAAACTTACATTTTCCCGTTAAAGTATTACTGTTACGAAAAAAATCGTGCGTTAGGGGTATACTCGTGAAAAAAACTTTAAGACTGCAAACACGGCTGACGATCTTTGTGTGCATCGTTGTCCTGATCTCCCTTTGTATCACATTCTTTACGATATGGTCGGAAACAGCCAAGAACATCCATCAGCAGGAACGTGACATTGCTCTCTCTACTGCCAAAATGGTCGCAGAGGCACCGATCACCGCACAATCATTAGAAAATCATTCATATTCCGCATTACGAAAATATACAACAAGTGTTCAGCAAATCACCAAAACCGAATTCGTTGTCGTCATGGATATGAACGGTATCCGCAAAACACACCCGAATCCGCAGAAGATTGGAAAGCGGTTTGCCGGCGGTGATGAAAAAGCAGCATTACAGGGAAAAGAACATATTAGTACGGCTTCTGGAACACTCGGCAGATCCATGCGTGCTTTTGTTCCTGTTTATGATCAAAATGGAAAGCAGCTTGGGGCTGTGGCCGTCGGGATTACGTTAAAGGAAATTGACTTGATTATTCATCAAAGCTTACTTCCACTCTACTTCGTCACATCACTCAGCCTTCTATCTGGCATCATCGGGGCACTCATTGTGGCAAGAAAAGTGAAGAAGATTATGTTTGGACTTGAGCCGGATGAGATCGCCACATTGTTAAAAGAACGAAGCGCCATGCTAGAATCAACAAAAGAAGGGATTCTTGCCGTCGATCAGCACGGTAAAATCAAACTGGCCAATGCAGAGGCAAAACGGCTCTTTCATAATATGGGCATTATGGTTGATCCTAGAGAACAAGATGTTCAAACTCTCCTCCCTTCAAGCGGCTTAAAACAGGTCATTGAAACACGCAAGCCGCTGCTTGATCGTGACGTGAGAATGAATGGACTGGAGCTCGTCTTTAATGAAGTGCCAATTACGGTAAAAGGTGAAATTGTCGGAGCCATCGCCACCTTCCGTGACAAAACAGAAGTGAAACATCTGGCTGAACAGCTTAGCGGGGTCAAAATGTATGCGAATGCGCTCCGTGCCCAGTCACATGAATTTATGAACAAGCTGCATGTCATTTTAGGATTGGTTCAGCTCAAAAACTACGATGATCTTGGCACCTATATCAAAGATATTGCGATCTATCAGCAAACGGAAACAAATGAAATCATCAACCATGTGAAAAACTCTGTTTTAGCAGGATTTTTACTAGGAAAACAAAGCTATATCAGGGAACAAGGCGCTGCCTTGGAGGTTATTTGCAGCACACAAGTGCCAAATACAGAGGACCCGGCAGTGACGCATGATCTCATTACCGTGATTGGCAACTTGTTAAATAACGCACTCGATGCTGTTTCACATACTGACACGAAAAACATCTCGATCTCCTTCAGATATGTCCATGAGCAGCTTCACATTGAAATCACGGACACAGGTGTTGGTCTCACGAAAGAAGAACAAGACATCATGTTTGATCAAGGCTTTTCAACTAAAGGAGAAGACCGAGGGTTCGGACTCTACTTCGTTGACCAAAGTATCAAGAAATTGAACGGACATATGATTGTCACGAGTGAAAAAGGAGAAGGAACGACCTTTAGTCTCCGCATTCCATATAAACAAAAGGAGGATTCACATGATTAATGTGTTAATAGTAGAAGATGATCCAATGGTTGGGGAGCTGAACAAACGCTACCTGACCCAAATCGACGGTTTTGAGTTAAAGGGGATTGCCACCTCCTTTCAGCAGGCACTTGAAGTGTTAAAAACAGAAGTCATACACCTCGTCCTGCTCGATATTTATATGCCTGGTCAAAATGGACTGGCATTACTAACAGAAATTCGCCAGCAAAATCATGCCGTTGATGTCATTGTCATTTCGGCTGCAAATGAAGTCGATGTTGTACAGCAAACGATGCGAAACGGAGCAGTTGATTATTTAATTAAGCCTTTTGAGTTCGAACGATTCCAATCAGCACTGGCAGAGTACAAACGGAAACACGCCCTGTATCAATCCATGAACAGCATTTCGCAAAATGATTTAGATGCGAAGCTTTTTCATAAAAAAGCAGAGGCGGAAAAAGTCCTCTTGCCAAAAGGACTGACCAAAAGCACACTTAAACTCATCTGGACAAGCATTCAATCATTTGGCCAGCAGGCTTTCACAACTGAAGACCTAGCCAATCATACAGAAATCTCTCAAGTCTCCATTAGAAAATACTTGAAGTTCCTTGAGGATATCGAAGTGGTGGATGTTGAAATGGCATATGGGACAATTGGACGTCCTGTTTTCCAATATAAACTGAACACGAGCAATATGAATTTGATTCAGCAATATCTTTAAAATACTACATCTGACCTTTCACAAAGGCCAGATGTTTTTTTATGGCATACGATGTAACAAACCCCTTGATATCAGTAGTTCTGCTGTAGCGGAGCACATCACAAAAGCGGCATTATATCATATTTCAGCAGATAAAAAGACATCAAATAAAGCCATTTAACATTTTTTTAAAAATAAAACAAATTTCTATTTATTTATTCGATCGGAAATGATAAATTATGATTGATTAGTTCAACGAGATATAAGTCTGATGTCTTACATCTTCTCTCCTGCCCTCCATAAGTTTCATGAGAAAGCAGGATAAAATACCCTCTTCAGAAGGGTGAGAAGAGATAGAACGGTCTTTTTTCGCGAGACTTTTCTGAAACTTTTAAATTTTATAGGGGGTTATGTTTTGAAGAAGCGCAAAATTGGACTAGCATTGTCCTTAGTCGTAGCAGCAGGAACCATCCTTGGAGCATGCGGCAACTCTGGCTCAAACAGCGGTGAAAGCAAAAAAGATAAAGATCAATTCACTGTTGCAATGGTAACTGATGTCGGTGGTGTCGATGACAAATCGTTTAACCAATCAGCTTGGGAAGGTTTACAAGCATTTGGGAAAGACAACAATCTAAAAAAAGGTAAAAACGGCTTTGATTACTTACAATCTAAATCAGATGCTGACTATACAACAAACTTAAACACACTTGCTCGTGAGAAATTCGACTTGATTTACGGAATTGGTTTCTTAATGGAAGATGCTATTTCTGAAATTGCGGATCAACGTAAGAAAAACCACTTTGCGATCGTTGATGCAGTCGTGAAAAAAGACAACGTGGCCAGCATTGTGTTTAACGAAAACGAAGGATCATTCCTTGTGGGTGTTGCGGCTGCTCTTTCTACAAAATCAAACAAAATTGGATTCGTCGGCGGCGTTGATTCTGAATTAGTCAGAAAATTCGAAGTTGGCTTCCGCGCAGGTGTTGAAGCAGCTAACCCGAAAGCAAAAGTTGAAGTGAAATATGCCGGTGCATTCGATAAGGCTGACATCGGGAAAGCAACAGCTGAAAGCATGTACAAATCTGGCGTCGACATCATCTATCATGCTGCTGGCGGCACTGGAACTGGTGTCTTCACAGAAGCGAAAAACCTGAAAAAAGCAGATCCTAACCGTAAAGTTTGGGTTATCGGTGTAGATAAAGACCAGTATGACGAAGGAAAAGTACCAGGAACAAAACAAAGTGTCACCCTCACTTCTATGGTTAAGAAAGTAGACACAGCGGTACAAGACTTAACAACGAAAGCAAAAGAAGGTAAGTTCCCTGGCGGCGAAGTGATCACATACGGTCTGAAAGAAGGCGCTCTTGACATCTCTCCATCTAAGGAAAACCTTGATAAAGATGTATTAAAGAAAGTTGAAGAATGGAAACAAAAAATCATCAAGGGTGAAGTGAAAATCCCTGCAACACGTGATGAACTAAAAGATTTTAAAGCTTAATTTGAGCAGCGGGATAAGCGCGCCTTATCCCCTGCCTCTCCTTTACCTCCTCTTTATTCGTAAAAGGTGGTAAAAGAAAAGCTGCAGCCTCGTTTTGCAGCTTTTCTTTTGCTAGTTTTTATCTTCATCAGCACCCTAAAAAAGGAGCGGTTAAACCTGTGGATTATGTCATTGAAATGTTGAATATACGCAAAGAATTCCCTGGCATTGTAGCAAACGACAACATTACGCTGCAGCTAAAAAAGGGCGAAATTCATGCGCTGCTTGGTGAAAACGGCGCTGGAAAATCAACGCTCATGAACGTGCTTTTCGGACTGTACCAGCCTGAAAAAGGTGAAATCAAGGTACACGGAAAACCTGTGACCATCTCTAGTCCAAATGATGCTAGTGATTTAGGCATCGGAATGGTGCATCAGCACTTTATGCTGGTCGATACCTTCACTGTCGCTGAAAACATCATTTTAGGTAAAGAGCCCAAGAAGTTTGGAAAGATTGACAAAGAACAAGCCATACAGCAAGTACAAGAGCTTTCTGACCGCTATGGTTTGAAAATAGATCCTGCCGCAAAAGTATCTGACATCTCTGTCGGCATGCAGCAGCGTGCAGAAATCTTAAAAACACTTTACCGCGGCGCTGACATTTTGATCTTCGACGAACCAACGGCCGTTTTAACACCTCAAGAAATCAAAGAACTCATACAAATTATGAAAAACTTAATCAATGAAGGAAAATCCATTATTTTAATCACCCATAAGCTGAAAGAAATTATGGATGCCTGTCATCGCGTGACCATTATCCGAAAAGGCCAAGGCATTCGTACACTTGATGTGGCAAGCACAAATAAAGATGAACTTGCAAGCCTCATGGTTGGTCGTGAAGTGTCATTTAAAACAGATAAAAAAGCTGCTTCTCCAGCTGAGGAAGTTCTTCAAATTCAAGACCTCACAGTAAAAGACGCCAGAGGAATTGAAGCGGTCAAACAGTTGAACCTCTCAGTGAAGGCTGGCGAAATTGTCGGAATTGCTGGGGTAGATGGCAATGGCCAGTCTGAATTAATTGAAGCCATTACCGGTCTAAAGAAATCAGAATCTGGCACAATCATGCTAAACGGGAAAGCCATTCAAAATCTCCCGCCTCGTAAAGTGACCGAATCTGGGATTGGACATATTCCTCAGGATCGTCATAAACATGGACTTGTACTCGATTTTTCAATTGGAGAAAACATTTCCTTACAAACGTATTATCAGCGTCCTTATTCAAAATTCGGCTTATTGAATATGAAAAATATTTATCAAAAAGCAAAACGAATCATTGCGGAATATGACGTCAGAACACCGAGTGAATATACAGAAGCGCGCGCTCTGTCAGGCGGTAACCAGCAAAAAGCCATTATCGGCCGTGAAGTTGACCGCAATCCTGATTTATTAATTGCCGCTCAGCCGACACGAGGACTTGATGTTGGTGCGATTGAATTTGTTCATAAACGTCTAATCGAGCAAAGAGACGCAGGCAAAGCCGTTTTGCTCATCTCCTTTGAGCTTGATGAAATTATCAATGTCAGTGATAAGATCGCTGTTATTTTCGAAGGCAGCATTGTCGCCATTGTTGATCCAAAAGAAACAACAGAGCAAGAGCTTGGTCTATTAATGGCTGGAAGTACGCAACAGGAAGTGGGGAAAGAAGCAAATGTCTAATCGCTTAACAAATCTGCTGATTCCGCTTATAGCCATTGTACTTGGTCTTTTGGTTGGGGCCATTATTATGCTGGCAAGCGGTTATAGTGTCATCGAAGGCTATAGCGCCCTTTGGAATGGCGTTTTCGGTGAAACTTATTATATGGGAGAAACCATCAGGCAAGTGACGCCTTATATATTATCAGGTCTTGCTGTTGCCTTTGCATTTCGGACAGGCCTGTTTAATATCGGTGTAGAAGGTCAAATGCTTGTTGGCTGGGTAGCTGCTGTATGGATTGGAACAACTGTCCATGCTCCTATGTATATTCATCTGCCGCTTGCACTCATCACCGCAGCTGCTGCAGGTGCTTTATGGGGCTTTATTCCTGGTTTTTTAAAAGCTCGTTTTTATGTGCATGAGGTCATCGTTACTATCATGATGAACTACATTGCCCTTCATGTCACAAACTATTTAATCTCAAATGTCTTAACAGATAATAAAGATAAAACAGATAAAATCGATGCCACTGCCTCGCTCCGCTCTGGATTTTTTGAACAGATCACTGATTTTTCCCGAATGCATAACGGTATTTTTGTTGCCATTATTGCTGCGGTCGTGATGTGGATCATTATTCAAAAAACGTCTAAAGGGTTTGAATTACGAGCAGTTGGAATGAACCAGCAGGCATCACATTATGCTGGTATGAACGTTCGCCGCAATATCATTTATGCGATGCTTATTTCAGGTGCTTTTGCAGGTCTTGCAGGCGCTATGGAAGGTCTTGGTACATTTGAATATGCCTCTATTAAAGGCTCGTTTACAGGCGTAGGTTTTGATGGAATTGCCGTCGCTTTATTAGGTGGAAATACGGCTGTTGGTGTTGTCCTTGCTGCATTATTGCTTGGTGGATTGAAGGTCGGTGCATTAAATATGCCGCTTGAATCAGGCGTACCGACTGAGGTTGTTGATATTGTCATTGCGATCATCATTCTTTTCGTCGCCTCAAGCTATATTATCCGTCTTGTGATTCAACAAATGAAGAAAAAGGGGGGAAAATAAGTGGGATTTCTGCAAATACTTGAAATCATCGTCCCAGCTACACTTGTTTATGCTGCACCACTTATTTTAACCGCTCTTGGAGGCGTCTTTTCAGAAAGATCAGGTGTTGTCAATATCGGTCTTGAAGGGTTGATGGTCGTCGGAGCATTTTCCAGTATTATCTTTAACTTATTTTTTGCTGATACGTTTGGAGCCTTGACCCCGTGGCTTGGGCTTCTCGTCGGAATGGCCGTTGGCGGATTGTTCTCACTGATTCATGCAGTGGCGACCATTACCTTCCGAGCTGATCAAACGGTCAGTGGTGTGGCGATTAACATGCTGGCACTTGGCGCTACATTGTTTGTCGTCAAACTGATTTATGGGAAAGCACAAACTGATAAAATTACAGAGCCTTTCTATAAAGGAGATATCCCCCTTTTAAGTGACATTCCGATCATTGGTGATATTTTCTTTAAAGATGTTTATTATACGTCTATACTCGCCTTAGCTCTTGCGGTTGTTGCTTGGTTTGTTTTATTTAAAATGCCGTTTGGTCTTCGTCTTCGTGCAGTCGGAGAGCATCCAATGGCAGCTGATACAATGGGTATCAAAGTGTACCGGATGCGTTACATTGCTGTTTTCATTAGTGGACTGTTTGGCGGTCTTGGCGGAGCTGTTTATGCCTCAACGATCGCGCTTGATTTCTCACATGCCACCATTACTGGACAAGGCTTCATCGCACTAGCTGCGCTTGTATTCGGTAAATGGCATCCATTTGGCGCAATGGGCGCTGCTTTATTCTTTGGATTTGCTCAAAGTTTAAGCATCATTGGCTCTCTCCTGCCGCTGTTCCAAGATATACCGAATGTGTATATGCTCATAGCACCATATGTGCTCACCATTTTAGCACTTACTGGCTTCATCGGACGTGCCGATGCACCGAAAGCACTTGGTACGCCTTATCTAAAAGGAAAACGATAAATACGATGTATGATCAATCCCCTGAAGGACAAACTACTTTCAGGGGATTTTTGTATGATAAAAAACTCAAAAACTCCTGTTTATTTTACTTTTATTACACTTATTTTAGTTTAATAAATAGATGAGTGTCACAGAATCTTCTACAATTGAGACAAATAGCATTTGGGGGTGTTTATGTGGCTAATGCACAACAATTGAAATCGATTACAGACGATTCTGACAATAATAAAAGCGTTTTCCGTAAGATCATGTCTTGGAAAATTGGTGTTATTGATCTACCTGTGTATTTAGTACTTGCAGCGATTATTTTAACTGCCGCTTATTTTAATAAAATTCCAGCAAATATGCTTGGTGGTTTCGCTGTTATTATGATTTTGGGGATTTTCCTTGGAGATGTAGGACAACGTATTCCAATCTTAAAAGATATTGGTGGACCGGCGATTCTTTCTTTATTCGTACCATCGTTCCTGGTCTTTTTTAATGTTCTGAATCCGAACTCATTGGAAGCGGTTACGTCTCTTATGAAAACGTCGAACTTCCTTTACTTCTATATCTCTGCTCTTGTAGTAGGTAGTATTCTTGGGATGCAGCGAACTGTTTTAGTACAAGGCCTTATTCGTATGTTTGTTCCTCTCGTTGCAGGTACAATTGCAGCTGTGAGTGCTGGTATCCTTGTTGGCCTTTTAGTTGGCTTCACACCGCATCATTCATTCTTCTTTATTATTGTACCGATTATTGCCGGTGGTGTTGGAGAAGGGATTCTGCCATTATCTATCGCTTATTCACAAATTCTTGATGTATCAGCAGAGTCATTAATTTCTCAATTAATTCCTGCGGCTGTCATCGGGAACGTCATTGCCATTATCTGTGCTGGCGCATTGAAGAAGCTTGGTGAGAAACGTCCAGAACTAAACGGAAATGGCCGTCTTGTGAAATCTAAAGAAGCAAACGAAATTTTCGAGCAGCCAGATTTGGATGCAAAAGTTGACTTCGGGTTAATGGGTGCTGGTGTACTCGTTGCTTGTACAACCTTCATCTTTGGTGGTTTGTTAGAAAGCTTTGTTCATATTCCAGGTCCAATTTTAATGATTGTTCTTGCCGCTTTAATCAAATACTTAAACGTGATGCCTCAGCATCTTCAAAACGGCTCACAGCAGTTCTACAAGTTTGTATCTAAAAGCTTTACATGGCCGCTAATGGTTGGTCTTGGTATTCTATACATTCCACTTGATGATGTAGCAACTGTCATCTCCATTCCATTCGTATGCGTATGTATCGCTGTTGTACTCGCAATGGTTGGTTCTGGTTACTTCGTTGGAAAACTAATGAACATGTATCCAGTAGAATCTGCTATTGTCACTGGCTGTCACAGCGGACTTGGCGGTACTGGCGACGTTGCGATTCTTTCAGCTTCTGGAAGAATGGGTCTTATGCCTTTCGCACAAGTATCTACACGACTTGGCGGAGCAGCAACTGTTATCTGTGCAACGATCTTACTCAGAGTGTTTAGTTAAACTACCACACATAAAAAGCATGGGCTCTCACATGGGCCCATGCTTTTTTTATATTTCTTTTCTCCTATAGGATCTTATTCATCAGCTAATACAATTCGTAAATATTCCCTGGGCTGAAAAGGATACAGCTTGGTTTCTTGATAGCTCATGTGAAGAAGATGCTCAGAAAACAGCGGCCATTCACTCCCGGCCTGCCACCTTTTTTGATCATTTCGGTCAATCAAGAATGCTCCTCCCAAAATCGTGCAGAATAGGCTTAAGCTGATGACGATCTTTCGTTTCATTTGATCAGCTCCTTTAAGAAAAGCATGTACGAAAAACAAAACAATATACAATGAGTATCATTTTTGATAAAATTATTTTTGTGGTCAAAAGAACCTAAAACAAATACAGTTTGCTTGAAATCGTTTCAAACCAATGCACTATGGCTGTATTTACGCTATAATTTTAATTACCAGTTCTTTAGAACGTGAATTTATATTGATCAAAGGAGGTTCATTTTCTTGCAGCTTATTCACTTCGCCATCCTATCACCTTTTTTACTCGCTTTTGTTGTACCTTTCCTTTACAAATATGTGAGGCGTATACATACAGGATGGTTTGTTCTCATCTTGCCGATTCTTTTATTTACCTATTTCATCCAAATGTTACACATCACTTCGAATGGACGAACGCTTTTCTCACAGGCTGAATGGATTCCATCTTTAGGGATGAATTTCACTGTGTATGTCGATGGTCTCAGCCTGTTATTTGCTTTATTAATTACAGGTATCGGCTCACTAGTGGTGCTGTACAGTATTTTCTACTTATCAAAGGAAAAAGAACAGCTTGGCTCTTTCTACACGTATTTGCTCATGTTTATGACCGCAATGCTGGGTGTCGTTCTTTCTGACAACATGGTGGTTTTATACTTGTTTTGGGAGTTAACGAGTATCTCTTCCTTCCTCTTAATTGGGTATTGGTATAAGCGGGAGCGCTCTAGATATGGAGCAACTAAATCACTGCTTATTACTGTTTTTGGCGGATTAGCTATGCTTGGTGGCTTCATCCTCATTTACCTGATTACTGATTCATTCAGTATTCGTGAAGCAGTGAATCAGCTTCAGCTCATTATGGCATCACCTTATTTTA
Organism: Bacillus sp. FSL L8-0654; assembly: GCF_038629965.1. Classification (NCBI taxonomy): domain Bacteria; kingdom Bacillati; phylum Bacillota; class Bacilli; order Caryophanales; family Bacillaceae; genus Bacillus; species Bacillus sp. FSL L8-0654. The sequence goes on from NZ_CP152026.1 coordinate 2,856,318, forward strand.
TCCCTGCCATGATCCTAATCTTACTAGGTGCCTTTACGAAATCAGCGCAGTTCCCATTCTATATCTGGCTGCCTGATGCAATGGAAGCACCGACCCCTGTGAGCAGTTATCTGCATTCTGCTACGATGGTGAAAGCCGGTATTTATCTTGTTGCCCGCTTCAGTCCAATCTTTGCTATATCAGAGGTATGGTTCTGGACCATTTCCATCGTGGGACTTGTCACATTATTCTGGGGATCATTCCACGCCGTCCGGCAAAACGATTTGAAAGCCATTCTGGCCTATTCGACAGTGAGTCAGCTCGGCATGATTATGCTCATGCTTGGCGTCGGCGCAGCTGCGATTCATGAAAACAATCCTGCCTTTTTTGGCGCAGCCGTTCTTGCAGCTATTTTTCACCTCATTAACCATGCTACGTTTAAAGGCAGTCTCTTTATGGCAGCTGGTATTATCGATCATGAAACAGGAACTCGTGACATTCGGAAATTAGGCGGATTAATGACGATCATGCCGATTACCTTCACCATTACGTTAATCGGTACATTTTCAATGGCCGGATTACCGCCATTTAACGGTTTCTTAAGTAAAGAGCTATTTTTCACAAGTATGATACGGATTTCCGATATCAGCTTTACGGACGTTTCAACATGGGGTGCCATCTTCCCAGCACTCGCTTGGCTCGCTAGTGTCTTTACGTTCATTTATAGTATGATGCTCCTCTTTAAAACTTTTAGAGGCCGTCTGAATATAGACCAATTGGAGAAAAAACCGCATGAAGCACCGATCGGCATGCTCATTCCGCCCATCATTCTAGCTGCACTTGTGGTCACCTTCTTCTTTTTCCCTAATATTCTTGCCTATTCTGTCATTGAACCCGCAATTGCGGCGATCATTCCTGAAGCGATTGAAACAGGAAGCCGGTTTTCTGTGAAAATTGAAGCATGGCATGGCTTCCAGCCAGAACTCTATATGACAATAGGTGTTGTTGTACTCGGCACAATCGGCTACTTGACGCTTTCAAAATGGCGTCCAATATACAACATCTTTAAGGAAAAATGGTCATTTAACGCTTTATACGACCGCTCTCTTATCGGTTTGGAAAAAGGTTCATACCGCCTGACAAACAGTTATATGACTGGTTTTCTTCGTGACTATCTTGTCTATGTGTTTGGGTTCATGATTATCGTCATTGGCGGCGTGATGTTTTATCAGCAGGCCTTTTCATTTCAAACAGATCAGGCTGCCTCAATTGGCACGTATGAGGTGATTCTTTCACTTGTGATGGTGGCGGCGACGATTGCCACAGTATTCGCAAGCTCACGATTAACAGCTATTATTGCTCTAGGTGTCATGGGCTACACGCTGTCACTATTCTTCGTGATTTTCAGAGCACCTGACCTTGCGCTGACGCAGTTAATTATTGAAACGATTTCAGTCGCACTGTTTTTGCTTTGCTTCTATCATTTGCCGAAGCTGAGCTTAAAGCAAAAAACGAGAAGATTCAAAATGACCAATTTCATCATTTCTTTAGGTGTTGGGGTTGTTGTCACTTGTCTAGCCTTCGCTTCCACAAGTCAGCAGTCACTTGACACCATCTCAACTTACTTTATTGAAAACAGCTACAAACTTGCTGGCGGTGACAATATTGTCAATGTCATTCTTGTAGATTTCAGGGGCTTTGATACCCTTTTTGAAATTACCGTGCTCGCCATTGCGGCACTTGGTATTTATGGGTTATTAAAAACACAAGTAAAACGGAAGAGAGGTGTGCGGCGATGAGAAAGATTGATACGAATGATATGCTTTTGCAAGTCACAACAAAAATCACAGCATTCATCATCTTGCTTTTCTCCCTTCACCTATTTCTTGCAGGACATAACAATCCTGGCGGCGGATTCATTGGCGGCCTGATGAGTGCTGCGGCTGTCGTTCTTCTGCTTTTAGCCTATGATCTGAAAACAGTAAGACGCATTTTGCCATTTGACTTTATTTATGTAACTGGAGCCGGTTTGCTCGTTGCGATCCTGACAGGTATGGGATCCTTTCTATTCGGTGCACCTTTTCTATCCCATGCATTTGATTATTTCCAATTACCGTTTTTAGGAAAAACAGAACTGGCGACAGCCGTCCTGTTTGATATCGGTGTGTATTTGGTTGTTGTCGGTGTCACCATGACCATTATTCAAATGATTGGAGAGAAGGAATAATGGAATTTCTAATGTCTATTATCGTCGGAATTATTTTTATGGCGGCGACCTATTTGATGCTGTCAAAGAGCCTTCTGCGGGTCATCGTCGGTACTGCTGTTTTGAGTCACGGCGTCCACTTGCTTCTTTTAACAATGGGCGGTTTAAAAAAAGGAGCGCCTCCCGTTCTAAAAGAGGGGCTCACATCCTATGTAGATCCATTACCACAAGCATTAATTTTAACAGCCATTGTCATTGCTTTTGGTGTGACATCCTTATTACTTGTCATGGCCTTCCGTGCCTTCCAAGAGCTGCGAACAGATGACATGGATCAAATGAGAGGAAATGATCAGCATGAATAATCTCGTGATCCTGCCTATTTTAATTCCATTACTAGCTGCTACACTGTTGATCTTTATGAATAAAAACATCATGCTGTCAAGAGTCTTTAGTGTTTTGGCATCTCTTTCAGCCATTATATGTAATGCATATTTGGTTCAAACGATTTTCACAAATGGGATACAAACCCTTTATTTGGGCGGCTGGAAAGCGCCATTTGGGATTGCCCTTGTGGCCGATCAATTTGCTGCACTCCTTGTACTGACCGCTTCCGTTGTCGGGCTTGTGACAGTCCTCTTCTCCTTTCAAACGATTGGGAAAGAAAGAGAGCGTCTCTTCTATTATTCTGGCGTGCAGTTTTTGTTAGCTGGCGTGAGCGGAGCCTTTTTAACGGGAGATATTTTCAACCTGTTTGTATTCTTTGAATTACTGCTGATGGCATCTTATATGCTTATTGTATTAGGCGGATCAAAGCCTCAGCTTCGTGAATCACTCAAATATATTGTGTTTAATATCATCTCGTCGGCATTATTTATTGTCGGAGTCGCCTGTTTATATGCAGTGACGGGTACGCTCAATATGGCTGATTTAAGTGTGAAAATAGCTGAATCAGGGCAAACAGGGCTAATCACTGTTATTTCCATCCTGTTCCTCATTGTATTCGGCTTAAAAGCTGGGATCTTCCCGCTTTATTTCTGGCTGCCAGGGTCGTATCACGCGCCGCCAGCAGCGATTTCAGCTCTATTTGGGGCTTTGCTGACAAAGGTTGGCTTATATGCGATTGCCAGAGTCTTTACATTAATTTTTATACACGATACAGGCTTCACCCATACACTCATGGCGTGGCTTGCCGCACTGACGGTGATATTCGGTGTGATAGGCTCGATCGCCTATTCTGATGTGCAGAAGATCGTGATTTATAACATTGTCACAGCTGTTGGGGTCATTTTGTTTGGATTTGCAGCCAACACACCTGCATCACTCCAAGGTGCCATTTATTATCTCATTCACGACATGGTGATCAAAGGGGCTTTATTTATGCTGGCAGGTGCCCTCTTTGTGTATGCTGGTACAAATCAACTGAAAAAAATGGGCGGACTGATTCAATCCCAGCCTCTATTAGGATGGATGTTCTTCATATCGGCTTTATCGCTTGCAGGAATTCCGCCGCTGAGTGGCTTTGTTGGAAAACTAAAAATTGTGGAAGGTGGATTTTCTGCTGGACACATGACGTTTTCTATCCTGATCTTACTGTCCAGTCTTCTTGTCCTCTACTCTATTATGAAGATTTTCATGTCCGCATTTTGGGGCGAGGAACAGGATATGCGAAGAAGAAAGCCGTCAATTAAAGGAATGGTGTACCCTGGCGTACTGCTTGTCGTCTTATCGCTTGCCATTGGGTTAGGGACAGAGTTCATTGCCCCTTATATCAATCAAGCAGCGGAAATGCTCTCTACACCAGAAAAATATATTCAAGCTGTGCTGAAGGAGTAGATGAACATGGCCTTTCAAATATTACTAAACGCACTCCTCGCCTTTACATGGATGTTTATGAATGATACATACAGAGCCGCAGACTTTGTATCAGGTTTTGCATTAGGGATGATCGCCATTTTTATGCTGCGTCGATTTTTCCCGCAGCGTTTTTACGGCTATGCCCTTTATGCGATTTTCAAGCTGATCATCATTTTTATTCGCGAGCTGCTTCTTGCCAATTTAAGTGTATTAAAGACCGTATTATCTCCAAAGCTCACGATTAAGCCCGGTATTTTCGCCTTTCGTACGGACTTGAAAACAGATTGGGAAATCACCATACTGGCAAATATGATTACATTGACACCAGGTACACTAGTGATTGATATTTCCGATGATCGGTCCATTTTATACATTCATGCGATGGATATTGAAGATGCTGAAAAAGCCATTCACGATATCCGGGTTTCATTTGAAAAAGCGATTCAGGAGGTGAGCGGTAAGTAATGGAACTCATTTTGCAAATGTCACTTGGCATTCTTGCGCTGTCTACTTTGCTTTTTGTGATACGAGTGATCAAAGGTCCCTCTATTCCTGATCGCGTGAGTGCACTTGATGCGATAGGAATCAATTTAATTGGGATGACAGCCATCGTTTCAATTTTACTGAAAACCACTGCATTCTTTGAGATTATTTTACTGCTCGGCATCCTTGCCTTTATCGGTACTGTCGCTTTTTCCAAATTCCTTGAGAAAGGGGAAGTGATTGAAAATGATCGTCATCGCTAAAGCCATCGTGATTTTCTTTATCCTGCTAGGCGCTATCCTCTGTTTAATTTCAGCCATTGGTGTCCTTCGCCTGCCGGATGTTTACACACGTATGCATGCTGCATCAAAAGCATCGACCCTTGGCGTTGTTCTGATTTTAGTAGGTGTGTTTTTTCACGAATGGTTTCTTGCAGGCGTTATTTCTGCAAAAATCCTTCTCGGGATCGTATTCATCTTCCTGACAGCACCAGTCGGCGCGCACTTGATCGGAAGAGCCGCGTACAATACTGGTGTTAAGCTCGACAAGCGCAGTGTCCAAGATGATTATGGCGGTTTCCGTAACTTTGTGATTAAGCGAAAAGAAGATTCTTATTTATAAAAAGCAAAAAAGAATGGCCTGCCATGTTGGGCCATTCTTTTTTTATCGCGCAACAGCATACAAAAAAAGCTTCCGCTGCACCGGGAGCTTTTTTATATGCGATCAATGACAGCAAGTGTGCATCTTGACGTACAGATGTGCCGGTCTCGATCATCTTTTATATCGATTTGAAATACCATTGTACGCCGTCCTACATGTACTGGAACAGCTGTCGCTGTCACCACTCCATCGCGTACAGATTTTAAATGATTGGCATTGATTTCAATACCTGAGCAAACTTGCTGCGTTAAGTCCAAATGAGCAGCAGCCCCCATGCTCGCCACTGTTTCTGCTAGAGCAGCAGATGCTCCTCCGTGCAGCAGTCCAAATGGCTGTTTTGTTCTGTGATCGACTGGCATTGTTGCAACGCATCGTGATTTATTGCACTCTACAATCTCAATGCCTAGTGCCTCAAGCAGTGTATTTGATCCGCTCACATCCATTAAGGCCCTCTCCCTTCACACGTTTACAGCACACTTTCAGACTTGGCAATTAACACCGCTTCTGTACGAGATCCAACATTCAGTTTATTAAAGATGGATGTCAAACTGTACTCAATTGACCGTTTGCTCAAATGAAGCACATCGGCAATCTCCTGGTTCGTGTATCCTTTTTCCACTTCTCTAAGAATCAAACACTCCCGTTCGGTTAAGAGCTCGTGATCAGTCTGCTGCGCCTGTTCTGGCTTTTCTTGCTGCTGTGAAATTAATTTCTTTAAATAGGACAGCTGAATGACAACTTCCCCTTGCAATGTCCGGTGTATGTACTCAATAATTTTGTCTTTCGTCTCTGTTTTGCTAATTGCACCGTGTAATCCAGCCCGAATAGCCTCTTCAAAATAATCATCTACTTCATACCCTGTATAAATGATAATTTTCACTTGATGGTTGGTTTCTAAAATTTGTTTCGCAATGTCCATTCCATTGATATCCCCGAGATTTAAATCCATTAAAATCACATCATAGATGGAAAAGTCATGCGTCTTTAAAAAGGCGGCTTCTGCATCAGGACTTAAACAATCGACTGATAGCTGCTGGTCTGATTCTAATATGCTTTTTGTCCCTTCCATGACAGCCGGATGATCATCAATGACCAATATCTTCTTCATGTCTTCCTCCCTTTAAATCACTCACTTCCATTTTATATAAAAGACTTGGCTGATGCCAAGTCTTAATCCTTAATAAATCGTTACAATTCCATTTCAATTTTCACCTTAAGCCCTTTTTCCGGGGCTGTGTGAATTTGAAGCTTTCCATTTAACGCTTTCACTCGTTCTCTAATTCCCGATAGCCCCATGCTCATTGTGTGCTGATCAAGATGACTTGCATCAAAACCGACTCCATCATCCTCATAGTGAAGAACAACCTGATCTTTAATACAAATCAGCATCACTAACACTTGAGTGGCTTTTGAATGCTTCAGGGCATTGGATAACAGTTCCTGAACAATTCGGTAAATATTCAGCTGTGAATCAATATCAATGTCCAATTCTTTATCAAAGCGTGTCGTATTCAGCCTAATATGAAACGGCGCTTCCTCCTGAATTTGAGAAGTCAGCTTCGATATCGCCTTTACTAACCCTAAATCATACAGCAGCTGCGGCCGAAGCTCATGACACGTTTCTCTCGTCGTTTGAATCACTTTGGACATTTGATCATTCCATGAGATAAGCGAATTTTCAATAGATGTCGGGCATTGGTTGTTTTGGAAATTCGTTAAAAACATCTCCGACTGCCTTTTTAGTGATATCAAGTCCTGCAGTACGGAATCATGAAGATCCCTCGCTAAATCTGAGCGCTGCTTTTCTTCCATAGCAAACATGATTTTCTTCAGCCAGGCAGGATTGGCCTCGCGCTGTTTCAAATCGTCAAGATGCTCCATCAATTCTTCGATCTTGACGACATTTTCTAAACTGACACTTGTATAAAAGGCCAATGTTTTCAGCCATGAGATTTCATCGCGGGTCAATTTCGGTGTCTGTATATTGGATAAGCAGCAAATCATAAACGAGTGACCGCCCCGCTCGCCAATTTTCATCATAAACCCTTTATCAAGCTCGATGATTTTACCAACTTCACCTAAAATATCTTGAAATTGATCCACGTATTCTTTCCATAGCTTACTATCATTTGTTGACTCATCAATTTCAATAATTTGTCCATCAGCCTTCACCTCAAGCACAAAGGCTTTATTCACAACTAGCACTTCTAAAATGGTGTATTTCAAATGATACAGCACTTGATGAAGTGATGACGCCTCACGAATAAGCTGTGTAAATTTAAACACGCTGTCTTGGTAATTATACTTTTCTGAAAAACGCTTCAGACGGAAGCGGAAATCTAGAATTTCTTTGAAATAGAATACAGCCAGCATGAGTGTATAGGTGATTAATGCGAGTTTCAGTGTGTACTTCAAATCTTCTGGCTTTTGCAGAATGTAAAACGTGACAACAACAAAAACGGTCGGTGTAATGGCAAGAAACCCATAGTATTTCAGTCTGCTTATCAAAAAATCCATATTGTAAAGCTTGTTCGTCATAAATTGATACACGAGTGAAAAAGGAATGAGCAAGACAAAAGAAGTTAAGAAAAAGGGATCTACCACATAAATACGAAACAAAACATATGGAATTGCAAACAAAAAGATAAATGGACAAAATGCTATGATGTTTATCATGACAAAAAACTTTAAAACAGACCCCTGCTCTGTCTCTTTATATTTCCGCATTCCATTGATAATCACTTTGAATGACATGATAATAGAAGCGAAAAAGAATAAAAGATTTAAACTTGGCATGTATCTGGCTAACGCCGAATCAATTGGAACAAATAACTCTATTACTAGATTAATTATAGGAAGACTATATAAAAAGCGAATCGTTTTTTGAGTCGTAATATGCAGGTCAAACTCTTTGAAATATTGATAAATGAAGTGAATATAAAAGATAAATACACTTGATAAACAAAATACGATCACATAATGGCTAAATCTCTCACCAATACCTGAAGTACCTGCACTAAGATATCCGATACAAATCGTTAATAAAAATACAACTAAAAGAAATGCTGATTTTCGTTGAGCCTCTTTGTTAATTCGAATGATAAAGAAGATACAAAATAAACAAATTGAATACAGGATGAGAGGAATTATATAGACAAATAAACTCTCTTGACCAATCAATGTCTTATTTTTTAGGGTGATCATTTGGTTGCCTCTTTGAATATCAATTCTTTGCACATTCCTAAGCTCACCATTGATCAAATGATCTTTGTTGTTAGCAGGTTCCCCATTGATTTTAAGTATAATATCTCCTTCTTCTAATCCTGATGTGTAGGCTAAAGAAAGATATTCAACTTTGACAACTTCTGCTTGACCGTTCTTGTTCTCCGCTACACGTGCTCCATTAAAAATATCAAATACATAAATATATGAAACATAGATCACAAATAAAAAAGACAGAAAAACCAAAAAAGCAGATAGTTTCGTATAAGTTATCTTCATGTATAAAACATCCTTAACTGGAGAACTTTTAAATCATTTTTAAATGAATAGTATCATTTATAGTACCATATATAATCTGCAGACATTTGCCCTTTTTTAATCCCCTGAATGATTGCTTGCATGGTTTGCTCATCTGTGTGAATTAAACTTGCATTCCCTAAGTCCAATTCATTCACAACACCAGGATTTTTGACTAAATATGCAATAACATTTTGAATGTTCAATCATTGCCCTCCTTTGTCATAAATGCACATAATTGTTCCTTCTTCTTCCCAGGTAAATCAAGTTGTTCCATTCCACGCTTCATTTTTAACAGCATAATCTCTCTCATCGATACCATGTACTGAGTCAAACCAGCTTCAAGTAACTTCTGCTTCAATTGAAACGGCTTTTGCTCTGACTCTTCCAGCCGGTTAGAAAAGAAGGAAAGAAGCTCTTGACTGGCATCGTTAAAACGTCTTTGTAAATAACTGAATGCCAGTGTTTGTTTTTTTTGAAAATCTCCGTTTGATTTTGAAAATAACGCAAAAAAATCGTTACTGATCTGTTCAGCAACACCATAATATATCGAATAAGATTCCACAGTAGCGTTTATTTTTCCTGTCGCTAAATAAACACCCAGTACGCTAGAAAGAGCTGTTAAAGATCCTGATTTTTTCCTTAAAACCTCTACACACTCTTCTTCTGTTCCATGCAAATGTCGCAAATCCTCGTGCTGACCTTCCATTGACATTTTGATGAAATGGAACAGTTTCTCTACTAGTTGAGAATTATTTTCACATATTGACGTGATGAATTGAATACTCACCGTATACAAATACGTAGAAGCATTGATGGCCACTCCTTGGTCGACGTTCATCCAAGGATACGAATCATTGTCCTGATCTTCAATATCATCTAATATATCGGCAGATAAGATGAGAAGTTCAATCCCTGCTGCCAGTTTTGTAATCGCTTGCTTGTCTTGTCCGTCAAATGCCTCATAATGCTGATAAGCTAATTGACCAAGAGGAAATTCTTTTTTTCTATCTGTAAATTTCAAAAGCAGCTTTTGTAAATCATTCTGCCTGACTGCATGTTGAATAAAATCAGACATATTCTGCTTGATTTTTGTATTCTCTAGATAGTTTAGCATACTCGATCTTGTACCTCACCCTTCCGCCTTTTATTTTACTAAAAAGACATGAGCAAATGTCCACTGACATCACTATTTAACAATTATATAATAATATATCCTTTTTTTGTATGTATTTGGATAAAAAAAAGACTTGATGATTATCAAGTCTTTAAGAAATTTTCACATATTCATATTTGTCGTATTGATCAATGCTTTTGTTAATGTTATGAAGAGAAGCCGTTGTTTCTCTGATTTCGTTTTCAAGTTTCCATAATAATTGTTTAAGTTCTTCGATTTCATACTTTTCCATCGATTCCACTCTCCTTTTTTGGAAGATCAATGTATTTGTGTATGGTGATTGGGTCATAAGTATTTGATCTGTTACTAACAGTGTAAATGTAATTGAGTATTTTTTCACCGAAAAGTATGCACAAAACGTGTGCGCGATACCGCAAAATTCAATAGGTCTTTTTTCATCATTTTCTGACTTTTCAAATCATACTTTTATCTCAATTTCAAAGGAATTGCGTCATTTTTGCGACAGGAATAGGCATCATTCGTCACACTTCTCTCCCGGTAGAACGTACGATCCCCTCTGTATCTTCGGTTTTGCGTGTCATAGGTCAGACGACAGATGCTATTGTGGACACCGCAATTTTTTGGCGACATTCACCGAAATTGACCGCAAAAGTACCTATTTTTATGCTGGAATTACAAAGATAGAAAGATCATTTTGATTCTTTATTCTGATTTTCTACATACATTTAGAACAGATATCCGTCCAATTTCACGTCAATGAGAGAAGAGGTGACCATGTGTTTTACTATGTTCCTTATCCTGCTTTGCAGGTTCCCGCAATGAGCCGCGCATACCCGCCGCGCACGCCAATGACTTTTCCTCCAGTAGATGCCCACTCATTTCAACGAGCCGCAAAAGAATCAGCCCGCCTCGTTGCTGATGCTTCACTCATCACACAGCAAATTTCCAGCTCCCTTCCGTTTGCGCAGCGCATCATGGAGGCTGCTGAGCGCTCTGATTCAACAAGTGTCATCCGAATGCTGAAGCAAATCGGTGTGAAAAGCGGCATTGATATCCGCTTTAGTCCAGAAGGGATTCGAATCTACTTGTCTCTTGCCTCCAGCAGACTTTTCCTTCTTTTAAAGTGGGCATGACAAAGAAAAAGCCGCTCTCACGCGAGCGGCTTTTCTTAAGATTCAAACATTTTATGGCACCATTCAATGGCTTCTATATAACAGCCATAGGCTTCCTGTTTCGGGAGATTTCCATCTAACATCTCATCATCCCATTCATTTCGTTCAATACGTTTGGCCACACCTAGTACAAAAGAATAATCATTTTCATAGCCAAGCAGTGCCTCACCAACTTCATCAGAAAGCGGCAGTTCCTTCACAAGTTCTGTGATATCTGCCCTGACAAGCGTATCAATCAGAGAAAACATACCTGTCAGCATATAAGAGGCGGGGTGCTCTCGTTCAGTACGAGAAGCAATCAGTTCACACGTTTTGGCACGAATGAATGACATTTTGATGATTTCTTTTTGGCTTGAATTAGCTTGGACATTCAGTTCTTTAAATGAAAGGATAAAGATCCAGCGCCGAATTTCATTAAACCCAAGCAGGATAATCGCCTGCCGGATACTTTTAATTTGATAAAGACGTCTCATGCCGCCTGAATTCAGCATTTTTAATAATTGATATGATAGCGAAAGGTCACTTTCAATAAAATGGGTCACGGTCTGGATATTCGGCTGGTCCTTGCTTAACTCATTTAAAAGCTGATGGTACGCATGGAAGCTGGTCGATAATGCTCGTCCCGATATCACATGCGGCTCACTAAAGAAATACCCTTGAAACAAGTGGAAGCCCGCTTCAAGCGCCTCTTCATATTCTCTTCTCGTTTCTACCTTTTCTGCTAGGAATCGAAGGCGATACTTTTTATACGAATGCAGAATATCTCTTCGTTCTTGCGTTGTGGTTTTCAGAAAGTCAATTTTTAAAATATCTATGCAGTAGAGGAGTTCCTCAAGCAGCTTGTCACTATAATGTGTTCCGTTTAGGAAGAAATCATCGAGTGCAATCGTATATCCCCATTTCTTTAACTGCTTACATCTCATAATAAGTGCCGGGGTAATCGGTACATTTTCTAATATCTCGATCACAAGCTGATGCGGATCAAAATAGGTGAGCAGATCAGATGAAAGCAAGCTTTCGGTGAAATTAATGTAGCATCGTTTTCCTTCTGTCAGTGTTTCGATGCCGATATTTAGAAAACTGTTGATAATGAGGTCCGTTGTCGCTTGATCACCGTCTTCAGCGCTATATGTATTGGTTTCACTATCTCTATAAAGCAGCTCATATGATACGACTTGTTCTTTTCTGTTAAAAATAGGCTGTCTCGCAACAAACACCCTCAACTGCTCCAATCCTCCTTTATGCCATGACAAACAAGATGTGCTTTCAGTATACCAAATGATTGCACTTTTAGTTCAATTTCAATCGGTCAAAATAAAAAAAAGAGACCACCTGGCTTGATGGTCTCCCTTTCTTTAAATCATTCGCTTTCATAAAGCTCTTTTTTGATTTTATTTTTCACATCATGGATAAACTGCATTTTATTATCCCAGCATTTTTGACTCAAATCGACTGGATATTCTTCTGGTTTGCTGATTCGTTTGTATTCCTCCCAGAAGAGTCCAAGACTGTCCTGCACGTAGGCTTGAATCGTTTGAATATCTGGATTGTCATAGACAAGTTTTCCTTGATCAAAAATCGGGACGTGAAGATCTTTCGCCACAAAGTTTGTCACGAATTTACTAATAAACGTATGCACAGGATGGAACATTTTTAGTTTGTCCTCACTATGAACATCTTCCTCTTCAAGTGCAATGTAGTCGCCCTCAGAATGATGATTCAATTGATTGATAATCCGGTACACACGTTTACGGCCTGGTGTTGTCACTTTCTCTGGGTTGGATGAAATTTTGATGGTATCATTCATTTTGCCGTTTTCTTCAATGGACACCAGCTTATATACTGCACCGAGGGCTGGCTGATCGAATGCTGTGATCAGTTTTGTCCCAACACCCCACACATCAATTTTGGCGCCCTGTGCCTTTAAATTCATAATGGTGTGTTCATCAAGATCGCTTGATGCAATGACTTTAGCATCATGGAAACCTGCTTCATCAAGCATTGTTCTAGCTTTTTTAGACAAGTATGCAAGGTCTCCGCTATCAAGTCTGACACCAATGAAGTTGATTTTATCTCCAAATTCTTTCGCTACCTTAATCGCATTCGGAATACCTGATCTGACGGTATCATACGTATCGACTAAAAAGACGCAGTCTGTATGTGTTTCAGCATATTTTTTAAATGCCGTATATTCATCGCGGTATGCTTGTACAAGTGCGTGGGCATGTGTTCCTGATACTGGTATGTTGAAGCGTTTCCCAGCACGAACATTACTTGTCGCCTGAAAGCCGCCGATGAGTGCCGCTCTTGCTCCCCACATCGCTGCATCCATTTCATGCGCACGTCTTGTTCCGAATTCTAATGCTGTCTCATCTTCTATGATTCCTTTAATCCGGGCCGCTTTTGTTGCAATCAGCGTCTGGAAATTCACGATATTGAGCAATGCCGTTTCGATTAACTGAGCTTCAACAAGCGTTGCTTCGATGCGCATAATCGGTTCATTCGCAAAGACAATTTCCCCTTCTCGCATTGAATGAAGTGTACCTGTAAAGGACAATCCGCTTAAATAGTCAATGAAATCGCTTTTATAACCGAGTTCATCTTTTAAATACGCCAGATCGCTTTCGGTGAAGGAAAAGTCCGATAAATATTCAATCGCTTTCTCTAAGCCAGCAAATACAGCGAAGCCATTGTCAAATGGAAGCTTTCTAAAGAAGAGTTCAAAGACTGCCTTCTTCTCATGAATGCCGTCTCTCCAATACGTTTCTGCCATGTTAATTTGATAAAGATCTGTATGTAGTGATAAACTGTCGTCATTAAACCGATGCTCCAACTTCCATTCTCCTTCCCTTACTTAACCACTTTCGCACCAAGCGACTGCTCAAAGTGAGAAAGTGCCCACTCGTGCCCCGCTTCATTAAAACTCGCCACAGCATTTTGGTGAATCACAAGTTCGAAGCCTTTATTGTACGCATCAACAGCTGTATGAAGTACACAAATATCGGTACATACGCCGGCTAAGTGAAGTTCCTTGATGCCGCGCTCGCGCAGTTTCATTTCTAATTGAGTGCCTGCAAAAGCAGAGTATCTTGTTTTTTCCATATAGTAGACATGTTTTAAATGTTTTGACGTGTGAAATAGTGAACTTAGTTGTCCATAAAGTTCAATACCCTCTGTTCCGCGAATATTATGGGGCGGAAATAACTTTGTTTCTGGATGATAAGGGTCCTCTTCTTCATGATGATCGACAGCAAAGACGACAAAGTGGCCTTCATCAATAAATGAAGAAGTGATTTCTGTGATCTTAGACTCAATCGCCTGCCCAGGCTTTCCGCATGTCAGTTTTCCATCGTCTGCAACAAAATCAACTGTATAATCTATACAAATCAATGCTTTGCCCATCCGCATCTCTCCCATATGCTCTTTTGAATCATTATAGCTTATTCATTTCACTAGGGAAACCTATTCAACAGATTCATGAGAAAAAGCTTTTTGAAACAGCTCATCCTCTATATAGATATGCTCCTGATTGACCGCATCAGGCATCTCTATGACAAGACCAAAAGGAGAGTGCGCTTCGTGATGATTCACCACTTTAAAGGAACATCCAGCGGCATTTGCCATTTTGACATATTGAGAATAAGAAGCATAGGAAAGTTCACCATTTAATAGAACTGTGGCCTGGCGATTGGCCTTCAATATTTGTTCGACTTCTTGATACGGTTTATTTCTTGATACCTGTCCCTTTGTCAGGGCGAGAAGCGCTCGTTCCCTTAATGAGCCAAGAAACATTCTTCGTTCATCGGGTTTTGTTTCAGCATGTCCAAATATCCCTTGCTGCAAATAAAAGTCTACGGATTCTTCTTTCATCGCTGTGTTCACTCCTGGTTTCTAAATTTACATTTCTGTGACCCAGTGCACAATCTTGAGTGCGAGGTCACGGGCTTCGTCTGTTTCTACTCTTTCCATTAAGGATTGTTCGAGCGTATGGATGAGCTGCTCCTTTTCGTCCTCATACGCAATGGAAATACTCCATTCAATGTCAGGTACGGCTACAAGCGTTTTATATTCTTTTTTATTTTCATGTAAATATACATTGTAGGTCTTTGGTTGTCCGCTTGTGATGTGTGCTTTTCTAATTTTCATTTGACTCAGTTCACACCTCTTTTTTCTTCTTACATCAATAACCATTGTACCATAAAAAAAGACAGCTTCTGAAAAGGAATTCCCTTTCAAAGCTGGCTATGCATTAAAGCTCTTTTGCTGGCTGATCAGGTCTATATCCCACATAAACGTAACGTTTGGACTGCTAAAAAATTGGACAAAGTCCCCTGCATTATAGGTACCTGATCCACCGGCGGAGTGATCGACACTTTTTGGCGAAATGGCAAAAACATCACCGAAATGTGCAGAACCATTTCCAATCACACGGTCAATATGAATAGGCCCAACAATCGCTGGCATCTTTCCACCACCTTTTCTCCCCACATCATATGCCCAGCTCAAAAATACGTGTATGAAAAATAAAAAAGACAGCTGATCTGTGACCATCAGCTGCCTTTCTATGCGTTAAATGATTGAGGCTGGCCAAACAATGTAAAGTCCCAAAGCATCGTGGCATTCGGATCACTTGTAAGTGACATATAATCACCTGAATTAAAGGCTCCCGCACCGCCAGTAGAGTGGTCTACAGCCAAAGGGGCAATGGCCAGGACATCACCGAAAGTAGCTGCACCGTTTCCTCCTAACGACTCGATATGAATAGGTCCAACGATTGCAGGCATCAGAATCTCCCCCTATCTGCTTATCTCAATCATCTTATGCAAGAAGGGAAAAAGTGTGCATCTGTCCTAGACGTTTAAATGCTGTTCTTTGCGAGATCGCTGACGCAGCTGCACCAATCTGACAATATTCAAGGTGATGGCTTTGAGCAGTGCATAGACAGGGACCGCAAAAATCATGCCAAGGATTCCGCCAAAGCTTCCTGCCCCAATTAATAGCAGGATGATGGTCAAAGGATGTGTGTTGAGGCGTTTCCCAATGATCAATGGAGAAATGACATTTCCGTCAATTTGCTGAACGACAAGAATGACAATGACTGTCACCACCGCTTTTCCAGGCGAATCAAGAAACGCAATAAGCACAGCTGGTGCCGCGCCAAGATATGGCCCAAGGTACGGAATCACATTTGTGACCGCAATGATAATGCCGAGAATGAGCGCATATTTCACACCGATTAATAAGTATCCGATAAAACAAGCCACTCCAACAAATAAACAGACAACAATCTGCCCTTGTATGTAAGCTGCAAGCGTATCGTTTAATTCTTTAAAGATTTTCAATCCTTCCTTACGGTAAGGCATTGGCAAAAATTGAACGAGCTTGTCCGGAAACTTATGTCCGTCTTTCAACATATAAAACAAAATGAACGGAACTGTGATCACAGCTAAAGCAATATTGGCAATCACACCAAACACAGCAGACATACTTGAAGCAATATTTTCCGGCAAACCTTTTAATGTTGAAACAATTGTCTGTTCAAACTTCGAGACGGAGACATAATCTTGGTTCATCATCCAAGTGAATGTTTTAGAATGCGAGAAGTCGTTGATAAATTTCTGCATATCCGTCACATAACCAGGGAAGCTTTTGACAAGTCCACCGACCTGCGTGACAATAACCGGTCCCGCAGCATTCACAATGAACGTGATGAGTCCGATGAACAAAAGATAAATGATCAGGATAGCAAGTGTCCTAGGAATTTTCTTGGACAAAAATCGAACAATTGGATTAAAGATGAAAAAGAGAATTCCAGCCAGCAAGATGGGAACAAACAAGGTGGATGCAAATAAAATAATCGGCTGAAATAAAAACGAAACCTTTGTTGATACATAAACAATGAGTAAAACAAGTAATATTTGGAATGTCCAAAAATGAACTTTAGATTTTAACAAAGATGCTCCTCCTGTTACGTATTGATCTTATTAAAAAACTACTATTCCACCCACCTTCTGTCAACTGCTTCTTGTTTTAGAACCTTATTTTTTGTAAAAAAAAGAACAATTGGTATATCATGCACTTTTTCCAGATATACATTCTATAAGCGTGAAAAAAGCAGACACCTTTGCGTCTGCTTGTTACACTCTTTCACTGTGATCAGGCATCACCGATACAATTTGCTGGATCCGCACATAAAAAACTGATTTTGTCCCCGCCTCAATGACAATATGATCCGGCATGACTTCCTTCAATTTTCCGCGCACTGTATCTTTCACTGTTTGAACAATCAATCTCATACCGATCACTTTCTGCAATGTTTGATAAACATATGGATCAACTAATGAAACAAGCTGCGGACTTCCTTGTTGTGCCATCCTACCTGCCCCTTTACTTGTGTATTTACCCACATCGTATGCAATGACCCATGTGAATGTCACTCAGGGCAAACCTACAACTCAAATACCATATTTTAACATTTTATTTAATCTTACGTCTTTTGGAAGTATAATAGATTGGTGCTGCCAACAACTTAAATCATTTGAAGAGGTGAATGATCTTGAAAAAACTCATCTGTCTCGCTGCTGTCATGCTCTTTTTTTCCTTTGCAAGTTATGCGTATGCAGGATCAATTGGAGATGAACCTGGGACACCAGGAAAGTGGTTTAAAGGAGAAGAGCCGGTTCAAAAAGACGAGTCAAAACCACCACTTGTTTTTGTTCACGGCATTAACAGCTCCTCCTCCACATGGTTCGACCGAAACGACATGGCAAAGCAAGCTGTTCTGAACGGATACGAAAGCGCATTCATAGATTTGTATCCAGATCAGGATACGAAAAAGAATGGCAAACTATTAGCAGAAAAGTTAAAAGAAATCTATGATGTGTTCGGTCGAAAACTTATTGTGATTGGTCATAGTAAAGGCGGGGTGGATACACAGTCCGCACTCGTGTATCACGATGCCCATCCATATGTAGAGAAGGTCATCACACTCGGCTCCCCTCATTACGGGACGCCGCTGGCAGATTTAGCGTATAGCAAGGGCGGAAGCTGGCTCGCAGAAATTCTTGGACAAAAAAGCGACGCGCTCTATTCTTTGCAAACGGGGCTCATGGCGGCTTTTCGAAGTGAAACCGACAAGCTGGAGAAGTTTCCTCAAAAATACATCACGTATTCGGGATCGGAATGGGGAACATTTGGCGGGATGCTGTATTTAGGCGGCATGTATTTAAAGAGCTTTGGTGCAAATGATGGCGCCGTCACGGTAAGCAGCACAAGACTATCATATGCAAACAATATTTTAACAGGGAAATGGGATCACAACTCCATTAAAAACGGCACAAGCATGTTCCCTGTGTTTCAGCATCAGCTACTGGCAAATGCCGCAAGCGCTGAAAAAGAAAATATAGAGAGCCCGAACTCTACTGAGCTGAATACAGATGTTTATGTGAAAGGCGGGGAAAGTGAAAAGGATAAAACAGAAGCGTTCTATGTAGAGGAAGGAACGAATGGCTTATCGATTCAGTGGTTAAATGAAAGGCATGAGGCGCGGCCAGAAATCATCGCCCCAAATGGAGACGTCTTAACAAATCTGAAGACATCGGAAGCATCTTTCCCATATGAAGGCGCATTTTCGCACCATGTGCAAATCAATAAACCCGTTCCTGGAAAATGGACGATTCGATCAAATTCAGGAAAAAAGGCTCCTTATTTGCTGCTCGTATCCTTTGATTCACCATTAAATGACGAAATCAAAGCAGAGGCAGCGAAATCAGGGGATGATGCATCGACCCATTCAAGCGGTCTGATTAAACGATTAAGCAAGAAAGTCGAAACCTTTTACTTTAAGGATGCCCAAAAAGATCATCCACTCAAAACAACTGCTTCATCCGCTGTTCAATTGAAAAAAGAAGGTGCTTATTCTGTCACGGTTCATTACACCGGACTCACTGCATCAGGTACATCAGCATTTAACCGTACCGTTATTCGCACATTGTATGTCGATCAGCATGGAAATATTCATGGAGACATTCCATACTAAACAGAGCGTTTCATGGGCTGAAGTGCCTGCTGCACTTTCTGATCCAATTCCGTGATTTTTTTCATTGCAAGTGATTCGTCTATTTGTCTGTAATGGTGATGTCCGCCAGGCTCTTCATCCATTTCATCTGCCTTCTTGACGATTTGCTGAAGTGTGTCCTTATGAAGGTCGCCCTCTGGCAAATATGAATCTGTATGAAGCAGAATCGCAAGCGCAATATCTTTGGCTGCCTTTGGTTCCTCACCGAGGCGTATGAGCAGTTTGTGAGCCCGCTCTGCGCCTTTAATGGCATGAATATCATTCCGTCTATATGTCTCGTAATCCCATTCTCCGCCAGCTGTATACCATTCATAGTGGCCGATGTCATGCAAGAGGGCTGCTTTCACAGCGAGATCTGGATTAATCCCAGCCTGCACCGCCAGTTTGAATGCGTGATAAGCACAAGCAATCGCATGGGCTTTTCCTGAACGATTTAAATATTTTTGAGCGACTGGATGGGTGTAAACATCCATTAATGTAACCTTTCTCATGGAAACCCCTCCTTATCTATATTTTTAGCATCCTAACATATTCTGAAAAGAAACTCAAATGTTCTGTTATATTTTCTATGAGTCTCAAGAACAGCTTATGTCAAATGAGCTGTTTTTGCTTGTACAATACGAAAAAAGCAGTCACTATGACTGCTTTTTTTCTCCTTTTTAGCGTGATATGAAAACCCTTGAAGTCTAGGAAGACCGAGTACTGGCGCGGAGCGAATTTGAGATTCGTGAGCACCGGCACCGAGGCCTGACACAGAATGCGAGGGTTTTTCTTCACGCTGCAGCAGTCGTTATGACTGCTTTTTCACATACTCACGTGCATCGTAGACACATCCGCCAGCTGGATCACCCGCTAAAAGATCGAGCAAAATACGTGCGACTTCATCTGGGCTCTTTAACGTGCCTGTTTCATATAATTGCTGAAAACGGTCTATTTGTTCAAAGTCTTGTTTTGATGATTTCCGAATTTCCCCCTGCATATCTGTATCGATCGTGCCGGGTGAAAAGGAAAACGTGTTGATCGGATGCGCCTCGTCCTGTTGTTCCTCATGAAAAGTCCTCATAAACATATCGAGTCCTGCCTTTGAACTGCAATACGCACTCCAGCCTTTGTATGGGTTTTTCGCCGCTCCAGAAGAGAGATGAACGATCGTTTTCTTTCCGTTAAATGATTGAGTCTGCTTGGCAAACACATGGCTCAGCAAAACAGGAATGACAAGATTCAGCTTGTAATGCTGATGAAGTGTATCCTGTCCGCCTTGTCCAACGCGCTTGATAGGTGTGACCATTCCTGCATTGTTGACAAGTAAGATGTCATCAGCATCTGCCAGAGTTTGCGGCGTGAGACTATGTTGAAGCCATTTGGCCGCTGCTTCTTCATCTGTCAGATCAACCTGGGTATGTGTGAGCTTCGGATGGGATATCGGCGATGCACTTCTTGCTGCCGTGTACACATGATCCCCGCGTGAAAGCAGCCTGTTCACAAGTGCTAAGCCAAAACCTTTTGATCCGCCTGTAACGATTGAAATTCGAATGACAATCTCCTCCCTTGATAACACTATTTTACGTAGTGAAACGGTATGACAGCAAGCAATCTGCATAAAGAAAAGCCTGCCTCTATTAAAAGAGACAGACTATTTCTTTTCAGCCTTCACATTCACCTTTGGAATCAGGATGATCATCACAACGAGACCAAGGGCTATCAAGAAACCAAAGATAATCGGAAGCAGTGCCGATGTCTGCTTCTCATGTTCATCCTCAGAAGGTGCTGATACAGCCGAATCACTAAAAGAGATATTCATCTCTTTCATCATACGAGCTGGTGTTTTGGGCGGGTTCTCCTTTAAATCACTAAATAACTGCGGAGAAAGAGATCCCCCCCGGGCTTTAGGCGGTTTAGCAAAATGAATGTCTGTTTTGATTTTTGATGTCGTTTTGCTTTGTTCGTATTTCGTTTGATCCCTCAATATACTCGAGTTAATATTGAGTTCCTTTTCCTGATATTCATTCGGCTTGACATTCGTATCCGTATCTTCACCAGCAGCGAAAGCAGCAGGGATGAGGAGAAAAAGGGAAACGGCAGCGAGTGCCGTCCCTTTCACGAATAGATTAAGCTTCATGAGTCACATCACGTTCCTCTGTTTTATCTTTCCATAGCTTTTTCACAAGCGGTACGACCATGAAAAGAACAGTTAAAATCACTAACCCTGTGACGCCCATTCCAAAGGTGTCTCCATTTCCATATTGAATCGACAGGTACACGTCTGTCACTGGATTGGTAAAGTGGAAATTCGGCATCACCAAATCAATTAACGGTGCGACAAAGAAGAAAATCAGCGCTGTTGCTGCCATCCATCCGGCAATAGAACCGAATAGGAAGGCCGTGCGAATAAAGGCAGAGCACGCCACTAATAACAAAATGGTGAAGATCGACCATTGAATGGCTTGATCATCTGCAAGTTTGTAAATGTTCAGTCCAAACAAGCTGATCATGAGTCCGACTAATAGATTCAAGATGCCAAACAGCGCACCTTTGACCAGCATCGGAGCTGACGCATAATACGAGCTGAAAAAGCCAATTAACAAACTGCTGATCATCACAATGACCAAAATGACGACCGGCGGTACGGTCTGCGTTTTTTCTTCCGGCACATCGCCGCTGATTTTCAGCGGATTGGCTAAATGGTTATACACATAGTTACTGTTGCCTTGATCACTTAATGTATTTCCTAAAATACCCTTTAAATCTTGCTGAACAAGCTTTGTAGAGTCGACATTCTTGCTCCAGTTTTCATTCAGCGTATCTGCTTTTTCTTGAACTGTTGTGACACTCTCTTCAATGTTATTCGTATAATCCGCCACCCCTTTTTGGCGGTCGGTTAACGAACTCATATTTTCAGAAAGACGAAGCACTTCCTGACCAATTGAATCCTGTGCACTGACAACAATTGAACTGCCTGCAAGGTCTGCTGTATACACCGCATCTCCTTGATCAGCCATTTGCTCAGCTACATTGTCCGCACTTTCAGAAATTGTCTGTAATTCCTGTTCCATGCTTGCCTGCTGAGTCGTAATGTACTCCGCATAACCATCTGAAAACTTCTGCATCTCATCAATAAAAGTAGACACATCATCATTTGATGTCAGCATCTGGTTTTTGAGCTTATCCCAGTTTTCTGTTTCTTCTTTTTTGATGGAGAGGATGGATTGGATATTCTCTTCTTTTGCGTCATATAGAGAAGAGTTATTAGATGGTTGATAGACATTTGCGATCATCAGCTCTAGCTGAGAGAGTTGATTTGAATAGTCCATTAATTTTTTAGTTCTTGTTGATTTTGTTTCGAACTTTTTCTCAAAAAGATGATCGCTAAAGGCATTACTAATCGGTGAGTTCCTGCGCTTCAGCTCTTTTACTTTGCTTACAATGGATGATTCTTGATTTTTGATTTCATTCGGAATGACGTTATATCGATCTTGTAACCGTAGAATCATCTTTTCAAGTTTATCTACTTTTTTCGTAAGGGTCTCAAGCTCTTTACTCATTTGACTCACTTTATCTTTCAATTCGTCATTATGAGCGGCCGCTTTTTCTTGAATTTTCTTTTTCACTTCATCTAGACGAGTAGCGAGTGCTTTTAGATCATCCTTCGATGAATTCGTGCTGCCGGTATCTGGCTGAGCAGGATCATCACCGGTTTTATCATCATTGCTATCTCCAGTAGGCGGTGTCTCCTGATCTGCTAATTGATCCGCAAGATCATTCATTTCTGTTGAAATTTGTGAGAGCTCATTAGTTTCTTCCTCTAGGTTAATCCCAATCTCTTCTGGGTTTTCATTATCTTGATCTGATGAATCGTCTTCATCAGAGTCAGCTGGCGGTTCAGGCTCGTCCATTAACTCTTGCCTTTTTGCCAATAGCTTTGTCTGCAAGTCTGATATTTTATTTCGATAATCTTCTAAGTAACGATCTTCATAGTTTTTAATCAGTTCCTTCTGAGACGCTATCACAAGTTCCTTTAATCCCGTTGATTGCTTAGGAATAACGTCTTCTCTCGACTTTTGAACAGATTGGATGGCGCTGTCCGTTGTTTTCAGCTGACTTTGTACCCCGTTGATGTCTGTTTTGAGTCCGCCCATTTGATCACTAAAACTGCGGGCATTTTGGTTTTGAATGTCAGCGAGTTGTTTGAGCCCTTGCTGGATTTGCTTTTGGCTTGCTGATTGCGCTTTGATCAAGAGATCCTTTTGTTTATCTTGATACTGCTGGTATTGATCGACTGCTTTCACAAAGTCCTTTAATTGGTTCTTTGCTTCTTCTGTTGTACTCAAGCCGTCTTTATATTGTTTCTGTGAATCGGCCATCGCATTTTTTAATTCTTCTATTTGTTTCTTCTGCTGCTGGACGGCATCTGATAGTTTGTTTGAGTTCGGTTTATAGAAGTTGTACATCGTGTTTTGGAATTCGACTTCTTTGCCGACAATATGCTCAAATTCTTCTCTCACATTGCCAATTTCCTGTGATACAAAACTCCAGTATAACGTCGACATCTGTTCATTCATTTTCTTTTGTGCATTTTCCAGCTCTCTCTGCACTTTCTCTTTATTGACTGCATTGAGCTGGTCTTGAATCGAAAATTGAATGGACGCCTTTTCAGGATGGTCTTTATCATAGCTCAGCACATTTTTAGAGAAATCAGACGGAATATAAAGGACAGCGTCATATTTTCTGTTTTTCAGTCCATTTTCCGCCGCACTGCGATTCACTACAGTCCATGTATAATCAGGACGTTCTGACAATGCTGCCACAACATCCTGTCCGAAACGAGCCGTGTTTTCACTCTCGCTCGCTCCCATATCCTCATTGACCACCGCAATATTTCGTGTCGCATTCTTCTTCTGTTTTGCCGGGTCATCTCCAATCAGGTGGAAAAATAAAACCGGCAGCACAAGAATCAATATCATGGTGGATACGATTTTGATGGAGCTTTTTTGCTGCTCTGTCATTGAACACTCTTCCTTTCTACCGCACATAAAGGAACCTGGATTTTCTTCTCTTTTCCGTTTTCAACCAAATACCCGAAGCCTGGCTGAATCTCTGGTTCTTGTCTTGCATACGGAAGCGGTATGATGTTTTGCTCTGATTTTTTCATGAGTAACATAGCATGACGAACTTGTTTGATTTCGTTTGTGAGTGCATCATAGCCCTTACTGAACTCGGTATGATTCCCTGATGCAATCAGGCTGAAGCCTAAGTGTGCATATGACTTCATGAAATCAGCCAATTGATCTTGAAGACGCGGATCGATCGTCTGCTGAAAACGCGTAATGCCATCAATCACAAGCACAATTTGAGGAAATGACAACTGATCGGTCTCCCCTTGGCGCACAGCTTCGACATACATTTCTTCCCGCACCTTAAATATGCGGTCCATTTCTTCTGCCCATTCGGTGATATCATCTTTTGTTTCAAGGTAAGCAATGTTCTCTTCTTTTGCATAATGGGATAGACCTCGATCAATTGAATCAAAGACAGCCAGCTTTTCAGGCTTTGCCACTAAAAGCTGATCGAGCATCAGTTTTGTCACATTTGTTTTCCCGCGCTGCGTTTGACCGATAATGAGGCAATGTTTATTCTTTTTCAAGTCAAAATAAACAGGTGCCACAGATTCCTCATCTAATCCGACTGGAATGTCATAAGTCAGTTTTTGTTCATCTAAACGACTCTCAAGCTCCCAAACTGTCAGCTTATCAGGAAGCATTGGCACAGGCTTTGGTTTTTCGGATGCTTCAAAGCGGTCATGAAGAAGTTGTATCTCTTGTTTCAAATGCTCAAACAATTCGAGATCGTTCTCTCCTTCAACTGGCAGAAACATTTGAGCAAAATAAAGCTCTTCTTTGTTGATAATAACTCGGCCTGGGATCGGCTCTAAGCTGAATTTCGGTCTGCCAATAATCGAGTACGCCTCTCCTTGATCCATTAAGTAATGGACAATCTTTGTTTTCAGATTGTTCATCAGCGATTGACGCACTGCATTTACCCGGGTTGCTGTAATCAAGAAGTATATACCTAGTGATTGTCCGTCACGGCTCAGCTGAATAAATTCAGATTCGAGCTCATGCATTTCGTCTTTGACAATGTCAAAGTTGTCAATCACGATAAAAATGAATGGAAGCTTTTTCTCATTTAAGGCGTTGTACATTTTGATATGACTCATTTCTTGCTGTCTGAATAAGCGCTTGCGATATTCAACCTCTTCCCGCAGACGCTTCATTGATTTTTGAATCTTTCTCATCTGATCCATTAAGAAATAATCCGCCGTATGCGGCAGTTTAGCTAACGGAAGCAATGTTCCGTTTCCGAAATCATAAATATATGCGTGCCATTCTTCAGGTGAATACCTCTCCGCAAAGCTCATCAGCAGTGTTGTGGCAGCAAGTGATTTGCCGTAGCCGGAGGAACCGAAGATGCCAATGTTCCCATCTTCCATCATTTGATAAGAAAGTGGATGCTGGCTTTGCTGATCTGGTTCATCGACAAGCGCAAAATGGAAGACATGCTCTTCACTCGACGCATAACGTGTTTTTGGAATACGTTCCTCAAGCGGTGGAAGCCATGGACTTGGCAGCTTCTCAATTCCAAGCTCTTGCTGCATACGTTCAATTTCATCCACAACAGCGGAAATCTCCGTCACTGTCTCTTTTTTCACTGCTGGCTCTGTGCTTACCCCTGATAACGGAATAAGACCAGTATCTGTCACAATGGCAATGTCATCTTCTGAGCCGTAGCCATCTTCCATATATGGTGCACCGCTCCAAGCCGATTGGAACAATTCATAAATTTCATTGTTGCCCACTTGTAAATAACCGCGGCCTGTGACGGTAATGGACGCTGCATCACTATTTTTCAAAATTTCCTTACTGTCTGACGCATCTTGTACTTTTAGTGCGACCTTAAAACGGGAGTTACTCCAAATCTGATCATCAATGACCCCGCCTGGCTTTTGGGTAGCCAAAATGAGATGGACCCCAAGGCTTCGGCCAATACGTGCAGCGCTGACAAGCTCCCTAATAAAGTCTGGCTCTTCACTTTTTAATTCAGCAAACTCATCAGAGATTAAGAACAAGTGAGGCATTGCCTGCTCAGCCTTTTTCTCCTTGTAGAGCTTCGTATAATCATTGATGTGATTCACATGATACTGATCAAACAGCCGCTGCCTTTTCTTCAATTCACTTTTAATTGAGGCAAGCGCTCTTTCACTAAAGTTCTTGCTGCCTTCAATATTGGTGATCGTTCCAAGTAAATGAGGAATATTTCGAAACGGCTGCGCCATTCCGCCGCCTTTATAGTCAATCAACAGAAAAGCAACTTCATGCGGGTGAAAATGTACAGCGAGCGATAAAATATACGTCTGTAAAAATTCACTTTTCCCTGATCCCGTTGTTCCCGCCAACAGTCCGTGCGGGCCATGTGCTTTTTCATGCAGGTTCAGATCGACAATGTCGTTTTTCCCTTTATAACCAATTGGAACTGATAATGATTTGGCCGTTTCTGAAGTCAGCCATTTTTCACGAATGCCAATGTCATCTACCTGTTTGGCATGGAAAAGATCAAGGAATGAGACCGTCTCAGGAATCGAATTGGTCATACCGACTTGATGATCTAATGTTCTCAGTGTTCTGGCAAACAGTTCATTGTCCCCGCGCTGATGTGTATCAAGCTGAAACGGAATTCGTACTGCCTTCTTGTGCTGAATGAGAATATCTCCTTCTTCTTCGTTAATATAACGGACAAGCGTCGAAATATTTTCAGCTAAGCTTTCCTTTGTTTCTGCTGCAAAGATGATGGAGATACCAAGATCTGTCCGGCTGCCTTCTAGGTATTCTAAAATCACATGCTCGGCAATGAGCTCATGATTTGTCACGATGAACACAAAATGAGGCGTAAAGATTTTCTTCTCTTTTTCTTCTTCTAAATCACGCTCGCGTAAAATTTCATAAATAGAGGACAATAGCTGATCGCGTGTTTGTTCGTTGTAAATAAACCCTTTGCCATATGTATGAGGCAGCTGGAAGTGCGGAAGCCATTTCATCCATTCCCAATTCTCATACTCCTGCTCATGAAAGATAAAGACAAATCTCAAATCGTGATAGCTGTGAGAGAAAGCAAGCTGTCCAACTAGCTGATGAAGCTCATTTTTCACAATCGCAGGCTTCCCTATTAATCCTGTTGGACCATCCGCAAGACCGAATGTAATCGGGACATTCTTCACTTCACGATATACTTTTTGCATGTGCTGCGTTTGTTCCATTAAGTCATCAACATCCCGATTGGCCATATCGCCGCCGCTCATCGATAATTCATAGCTTGATGGGACTGCGCCTGTTCCAAGACGCAGGTGCAAGAAATCGTCACTCACAAGCGTCTTTTCCCAAATGCGTCCGCTGATTTCTGATGTTAAATACTTCATTTTTTCAAATGACGGATAATGATACGTTAAAATATATTGCTGGCGGTCATACAGCTCCTGCAGCTCTTTCCGCTTATTTTCTAAATAAAGAGAATAGACACGCTGCCGCTTCTCTTCTCGTCTTTTGCGCTGTGATTTTTCCTTAAAGTATTGAACGGACGATGTAATTAACGTCATGATAAACATCGCCATTGACACGATAATAAAGATTCCACGCGGCTGGATAAGGGCAACAATCCCCATCACAAGGAGCATCACAAGCGGCGGAAGGACAACAAGCCAAAGCCCTCTGCTGTTATTTTCACTCTCCTGCGAAGGAAAGCTAAAGGATACCCGGTCATCTGGCAAATCATAAATCAAACGCGGTGTACGTCTGTATGAAGGGTATTTTTGTTTTGTTTCTGTACTTGGCGGTCTTGTTTTTTCCAAACGTGTATGAAAGGGTTCGTAAGCTGTCACCTGTAATAGATCATCATCTTTAAATGTCACCGTCAGAAAGTTCCAGAACAGCTCATCTCCTGCATAAATCTTCTCTGGACCATGGATTTTCTTTCCGTTCACGTAAATCATCTCGTCCTGAGGCATGACATACCATGTTCCTTCGATTTTCTCTAAAGTGAACTGGCTGGCATCTTGAAACATGGAATGAGCTTGTTCTTTCCACACATCAATCTCATCTTTCTCTTCACGTGAAAAAGACAGCTCCACTCTATTTCCTAGGTAATAAATATGTTGATCATGATGTGCATCCATTAAAATAAGTGTGAGTGAACCAAGCTGATATGGTTCATGTGGAAGTAATTTGCCTTTCTTCTCATCTCCCTGATAAATAGTAAAACCATCATTCGGTTCATCAGGAGATAAACGAATGACCCCTTCATCAAACGAAAGTGAAGGGATTGTCACTGTATGCTCTATTTCAGGTCCAATCAGAGCTTCTCGATTGAACTGCTCATCTAAACGGACAGTTTGATAATCCTCCTCATAAAAAACCCAAAGAAGACTCAAACGCTCCACCTCCTCATGGGACAGCACCAACTGTCAGTTGTATCGAAAGAATTATTTTTTCTCATCTTTTTTTGTCTGAGAGGCTTTCTTTTTCGCTTCAGATTCTTTCTCTTTTTTCTCTTGATCGGCTTTTGACTGCTCTTTTTGTTCAGCTGTTTCATCTGTTTGGCTTGCGTCTGAGGAGTCACCTGTGCTTGTCTCGGTTGTTTCTTTTTCTTCATATTTCGCCATTTCCTTAATGATCGGATCTAGCTGTTTTTGTTTTTCTTCAGCAGAAAGGCTGTCATCGTTTTGAATTTCATTGCGATAGGCGACGAGTGCCGTAAATATGTACCTGTCGTCTCCAAGCACCCGTGCAATATCAAGTGCTTCCTTGCTATTGCCTTGTCCAATATGAATCCAGAATAGGAAGTATTGCGGATCTGTCTGCAATGTGTACGTTTCTGTGATTTCTTTTTTATGCTGATCAAGCAACAAACTGCCTTGGTTCGTTTGTACATACGAAATGGCCAGTTCATATTGTAGAGAGACTGGCATTTGATTGGCTGGATATTTCTCTAACGTATCCACCACTTGACTGTACTGTTTGTTGAGATAATATTTGTTTGCCTCGACGTACGCTTCTTGTTTTGGCATGGCAAAAAAGAAGGTGTAAATGGTGTACACCAATGCAGGGATTAACAGGACAAGCAGACCTAATCCGATGTATCGCTCGATCTTCCATTTCTTTTTAGGAATGGTTAAGAGCGTTTTTTCTTTTGCATCGATTGCTTTGATCTTTTGCTCAATCAAAGCTAACAATTCTTCCAGCGACTTCGTTTCACTAATTTCTTTTGCCAGCTCCGATAATTTCAACGTTTCATTGTAAGCCACATATTCTTGAAATTGATATTCATGGTCAACCACTCGAAGAACGACAGCCTTGACCTCTTTTAACAGGCGATGCTCATCGGTTTCATATGGCGGGATGCTTTCTTTGACTCCATAATGCAAAAATGCAGGAGCTAAGCCTTGATGAAAAACAATGTTTTCAGGAGAAACAATAGGATGCAGCCGCTTCACGTCGTGTTTAAGAACTGCATCGACAAGCTGGTATGAAAAAATCCATTTGCTTTTTTCATCCTTTGCATGGATGAAACGAAATTCCTGATAGGCAGGAGGCGGTTGTATAGAAATGATGACCTCATCTTCAGTTAATTGAATCTCTTTCTGAAATGAAGGATTGATGTCTTTGATCGGTGCCGCTTCTAAACCGTCTAAGAGTTTAATCGTCTCTTTTTGAAAAATAAAGGTATAGGTGCCTCCCTCTTTTTTCATGACTGCTTCTAATTGTTCTTCTAAATAGGAACTCTTTTTATCTGCCATTTACAAAAGTCCTTTCATAGTATTTCCAGCCTGTCTCCTGTGGTAATTCCACAGTCTGACAGCTTATATTCGCCTGAAAACACAGCTTTCTTATTGACTACCCGCACCCATCCGCCTTCTCGCTTTGGAAGTGAGATTTGTTTTGCCTGCCAGGCGATATGGATGACTTGTTTAATATGTAAATAATTTGATAGTCTCAAATCAAACACACTGCCATCATAATTTTTTAAGTCGATGGTAATATCGATATACACAAATTTCCACCTCACAAAATAGAAAGAGCGCCGGCATCCATTGACAGACTCGGCGCTGTTTCTGCTTTTCACACTTAGAAAGGAAATCCCTTTGATTAGCCGCGGATTTGGCTTGCGATGTCTTGGTCAGTGCTTTCAAGTGTATTTGCCGTTTGATCAAGCTGATTGCTGACATCTGTTAATAGATCAGACATTTTGATAAATGAAGGCTTAAGCTGTTCGTATTGATCAGCAAATGCTTCACTAGAAGCACCTTCCCACATTCCTTTTAAATCAGAGATCATTCTATTTAGACGATCAACTTGATTTAACACTTCTTGACTTTCAACACCATATTGCTTAGCGGTCGCTCTTAGTTCTTCTGGGGTTACGCGAATAATTCCTGACATATTCCTCATTACCTCCCGTGCATAGCCGCCATATAATGGGCTAATCCACTTATTTTTTGACGTTATTATTATAAAAACAGAAATGATACACAGTCAAACAAATCTGTTTTTATTTTACAAAATGAGTCTATAGAATTACTGTTTTTTCGCTTTTTATCTAGTATTTAACAGTTTTTTGGTCATATATTCATAATAAGTATCCACCTGCTTCGGTGGATCTTTCCGCCTATTGATTTTTTACTACGTTATTATTGTACTATTTCTTTTTCAGCGTGCTTCAACATGCATTTACTTGCTTCTCACACTTTTTGTTTTTTTAAGTTTATGGCAGTTTTTTGTTGATTTACGTACCTCATTCTCTTCATAATGTAAGTACGTGAAATATTCGAAAAAGCAGGGGTTTTTTATGACAAAAAAGACAGATCCGTTTAAGTATAGTCTTGATCGTTTAGAGGATGTGGCAGACCAAATTAGTGATGTGCTCAATTGCCCTATTACTATAGAAGATACTCATCATCGATTATTGGCATATAGCACACACAATGATTTTACTGATCCCGCCAGAACTTCAACCATTATCTCCCGCCGGGTACCGGAAAAAGTCATTAATCGGCTTTGGAAGGACGGCATCATTCCTACACTCCTTAAAACAGACGAACCGCTTCGTGTCCCTCAAATTGCAGAGGTGGGTTTATCTAGTAGGGTCGCCATTTCGATCTGGAAGGACAAAGAAGTGCTCGGATTTATTTGGGCGATTGAATCCGCACAGCCTTTTTCAGAAGAAGAAATGGACCTTCTCAAAATGGCAGCGCATGCCGTGAAAAACAAATTACTCAATTTACAAATTCGAAAAACGAAAACAGAAGAACGTAATCAGGAGCTTTTCTGGAAGATGCTCACAGGTCATATTCATGAAAAGGATGAGATGCTTGACCTATTTTTAAGGCTTGGCATCAGATGTCCAGACACATATGCCATCATCATCTTCCGTCTTCGTGACGAACTCACAGAGGAGACAGAAAAAAAGCTGTCCTATCTGCTTGAAACAACACAGCAAGTACAGGTACTGTTAACGACTGTTGATTTTCACGAATTCATTATTCTCGTCTCACCAAAAACAGAACATCCGCTTCAAGATATTAAGCAATTCACAAGCGGCATGCTGCAGCAGCTTGCGGACCGGTATCATATTCAGCATGTTCAGGCAGCAATTGGAGGAATTTACGATAACATCTCTCAAATTCAGCCTTCCTATAAAGAAGCACTGGCTGTATTAAAGACGAAAGAACGCTTTCCAGTTGAAACTGAACGTTTAAACAGCTTTTCTGAACTAGGCATTTATCAATATCTTGATGTGCTTGCTGAGAAGCGAAAGGGCTCTTCTTACTCCAGTTACTCTTTATCAAAGCTGGAGGATTACGACCTGAGGCATCATTCCAACCTTGTCGAAACCCTTGAGCGGTTTATTGACTGTGACAGCAATGCCAATATTGCCGCAAAGCAATTAAACATCCACATCAATACCTTAAATTATCGATTAAAACGGATTACAGACATCGCAGAAATTGATTTAAAAAACATGAATGAGAAAATGACCATCTACCTTGATATGAAGCTAAAAAACGTCCATTTGTGAAATTTCACAAAGAGGCGTTTTTTTATTTTTTATTTCAACCGAAGAATTTTCTAAACTTTCCGGATACACTAGACATACAATATCAATAGATAAGCATAGGAGGAATAAACATGATCATCGGCATTCCGAAAGAAATTAAGAACAATGAAAACCGAGTGGCTTTAACACCAGGAGCAGCTTCTCAATTGCTTTCAGCTGGACATCAGATTTTAATTGAAACAAACGCTGGTTTTGGAAGCGGATTCACTGATGACGATTATGTATCTGTTGGTGCAGAGATTCTTGATCAGGCGAAAGATGTATGGGCATCTTCTGATATGATCATGAAAGTAAAAGAACCATTACCTGAGGAATATCCTTATTTCAGAGAAGGACTCATCTTATTTACGTACCTGCATCTAGCCGCAGAGCCCTCCTTGGCTGAAGCATTAAAACAAAAAGGCGTTACAGCCATTGCTTACGAAACAGTAACGGACGGAAAATCACTCCCTCTTCTCACACCAATGTCTGAAGTAGCAGGCAGAATGGCCGCTCAAATTGGGGCTCAATTTTTAGAAAAGCCAAAAGGCGGAAAGGGTATTTTACTTGCAGGTGTACCAGGGGTATCAAGAGGAAAGGTCACCATTATTGGGGGCGGTGTGGTTGGAACAAACGCAGCGAAAATGGCGATCGGACTTGGCGCAGATGTCACCCTGATTGATGTAAACGCAGAACGCCTGCGTCAGCTGGACGACCAATTTGGCCATCAAATGAAAACGTTAATGTCCAATCCTGTCAACATTGCAGATTCAGTCAGTGAGGCAGACCTTCTCATTTGTGCGGTGCTGATTCCTGGTGCCAAAGCACCGACGCTTGTGACAGAAGAAATGGTGAAACAAATGAAGCCTGGTTCTGTCATTGTGGATGTAGCGATTGATCAAGGCGGCATTGTCGAAACCATTGATCACATCACAACCCATGATCAGCCTACTTATGAAAAACACGGCATTTTACATTATGCTGTCGCTAATATGCCAGGCGCGGTTCCGCGGACATCAACTGTTGCTCTAACGAATGTCACTGTTCCATATGCGCTGCAAATTGCGAATAAAGGCGCTGCAAAAGCTATTAGAGAAAACAATGCCATCGCAGAAGGTGTCAATGTGATGAACGGACATATCACGTACGAAGCGGTCGCTCGTGATCTCGGCTATGATTACGTACCTGTCAGCAAAGCCATCGATGCCACTTTTATGACCGAAGCTTAATCAGCTACCCGCCCTATTGATGGGCGGGTTTTATTGTTAACCTAAAATAAAAACAAGTTGACAAAAATCCTTCTTCCCCTTAATCTATTTGTACAGATAAGACAGGGGGAAACATCATGCAAAAGAAGACAAGAACTGCTGACTTTGTTCTAGTGGGAATGTTTGCTGCACTCATGGCTATCGGAGCCAATATCACATCCATTGTGCCATTTTTACAGGTTGGCGGAATTCCACTTACGATGCAGCCATTTTTTTGTGTGCTTGCTGGTCTCTTACTCGGCAGACGGCTTGGCGCATTAGCTATGATTGTCTATGCCTTGGTTGGAATTGCTGGTGCACCTGTATTCGCCCAGTTCTCTGCGGGCTTTGGGGTCATTTTAGGCAAAAGCGGCGGCTTTGTATTATCATACATCCCTGCTGCCTGGCTTGCCGGATTCATTCTAGAAAAAAGAAAAAACCCTGGTTTTGGGCGCTTTTTGCTTGCAGCCATTGCTGGTACGACCGTGATGTATGTGATCGGAACGACCTATACATACCTCGCATTAAATGTATGGCTCAATGCACCGATTTCCTATCAAACCACATGGTTCTTTATGATCTGGTTTATGGTAAAAGACTACGCATTGACTATACTACTTGCGATGCTGGCACCTAAAATTTATCGCTCTGTATCCAAAGCCACATCCTTTCGAAAACAAGAAGCTGTATCATAGAAAAAAGAGCCTGTCTTCATTCAGGCTCTTTTTCATCATTACTCAGCGTATTGATCTATGATTTCTTCCAGCATTCCTTCAAGCACTTCTACATTTTCAAGATCTGATGGACTGAAGCGGTAGCGCACAAGCTGTTCCCCATCATTATACATCTCCTCAAGCCAGCCTCTCAGGCCTCTTGCTCTACGGTCGACTTCGAAAACAATGTCTAATCCGCCTTCATCTATCAGAAAAATCAGCTCTAACTCATCAAGCATATAGCGATAGTAGTCTGATGTCGGAATGAACTCGAATTCTTGGACGAATGGCAGGCGCCGCTGAAAGTAAGGTGCTTGCTCACAGTCTGCTTCATTTAGGTGGAAGCCTAGATTTCTAGTGACCTCCAGCACATTTTTCACCCAAGGATGCGCTTCAACGAAAATGCGGTCATAGTCAGTTTTATCGATTCCGCCTTGGATATCAAGGTCTGTCTCCACTGCAATTTCAACTTTTCCGATCGTCATCGGGGTATCGATAGGAAGAATAAAAGAAAACGGAAATTCATGCTTTTCTCCAGGCTGGATGGTAAAAGAATCCGCCACCCGTACAGAATGGATGTTTGCATATTTTCTACGCTCTTCATCATCTTTTACAATCACATACTGTGTTTCAATTTTAACATTGATATGGCGGATTTCCTGAGCAATTTTTCCGCCCTTTACATGGACAGTTCCCGTTACTTCTTGTCCTGGATAATAAGCGTTTTTCTCTAAAATGGTATCTACTTTTGCCGCACCAATTCCTGCACTTGCCGCTAGCTTTTTAAAAAATGACATGTCCCATCTTCCCCTTTTCATTTTTATCAGCATATATACGTAAGATAGAGAAAGAAAGATTCATTTAAATCATACTTTTGTCCTAATTATTTTTTCATCTGCGAACAACAAAAAAGCTTATAGAAAAAACATCATCGTTTTCTCTACAAGCTTTTCATTTTACAGAATAATCGCCGCCAGCCAGCCGAACAGAACAAGCGGAATATTATAATAGATAAAAGTCGGGACACAAGTTCCCCAAATGTGGTGATGCTGTCCATCCATATTCAATCCAGATGTTGGTCCAAGCGTACTGTCACTTGCAGGTGAACCTGCATCTCCAACAGCCGCAGCAGAGCCAATAATGGCAATGGTAGCCATTGGACTAAAACCTAAGTGTAAGCAAAGTGGAACAAAGATGGTTGTAATAATCGGAATCGTTGCAAATGATGATCCGATTCCCATTGTCACAAGCAGACCAACGAGCAGCATTAAAATCGCCGCAAGACTCTGGCTGTTTCCGATAAATTGGGAAGATGCTTTGACAAGAGATTCAATGTCTCCTGTTTTTGTTAAAACGTTGGCAAACCCAGCCGCAACAAGCATGACAAAACCGATAAATGCCATCATATTCATTCCAGATGTAATCAGTTCATCTGCTTCATCCCGTTTCATCATTCCAGTCACAAACAAGACAAGCAGTCCTGCGAGTGCACCGAAGATCATTCCTTCCACACCAAGGCTTTGTGATAGATAAAGCTGGACAATCAACGAAACGAGAATAGCAAGACCGGCAAAGAATAAGCTTTTTTTCGTATAAGCCGATTTCTCTACATCTGTAATTTCACGATTCTCATATACCTTCGGCTTTCGATATACAAAAATGGAAACGATCAAGCCAAGAACCATGCCTGCTACAGGAATCAGCATGGCATATGGAATATCTGCTAAGTTTACAGTCAGACCCGCTTCCTTCATATTGTCACGAAGCATTCCGTGGAAAATCTGTCCAAAACCGACTGGAAGTAATATATATGGTGCAGTGAGTCCGAAGGTAATGACACACGCTAGCAGTCTGCGGTCAATCTGAAGCTCGTTAAACACCTTTAATAACGGCGGAATGAGGACTGGGATAAAGGCAATGTGAACAGGAACGACGTTCTGTGAAAAACAGGACACGATCAAAATGACAAGAACGATGAGCACTTTTGATAGTGTTTTCCGTCTTGAATCGCCTTCTTTTCCTAGAAGCTTCACTGCTCCTTCAACCATAGCATCTGGCAGACCTGTTTTCGTCAGTGCCGCAGCAAATGCTCCTAATAACGCATAACTAATCGCCACTGTTGCATTTCCTCCGAGTCCGTCCGTAAAGGCGTCCACTGTTCCTCCCAAGCCTAATCCACCTGCAAGTCCGCCAGCTAAAGCGCCTATTGCCAGCGCAATCACGACATTGACCCGCAGCAAGCTTAATATCAACATTAAAACAACCGCTAAAACAACTGCATTCATGGTGAAACCCCCGAAATCCTTTAGTTTACTAATGTAGTAGATAATTAAAGTACCAACGTATGTTACCATAGAAAAAAAACTTCGTCAAATGGCGTATGTCCTACATAAAAAAGCTCTGCCACTTGGCAGAGCCCAGCGTGTAGACAAACCCTCGCATTCTTTGTCAGTCCTGCGTGCTGGTGCTCACGAATGTCAAATTCGCTCCGCTCCAGTACTCGTCCTTCCTAGACTTCAAAGGTTTTCTATCACGCTGAAAAGAAAAAGACAAAGAGCTAAAATAAAGTTCATTTTAGCTCTTTGTCAACAATCTGAAGCCCTGCCACTCGGCAGAGCCTTCTCCTTTATTTTGTTCCTTCAAATCGTTCCACAAATGTTGCGAGTGATCTCACCATCACACCTGTTGCCCCTGTTGGTCCAAAGCATGAAGGTTTTTCTGTTGTTGCAGTTCCTGCAATATCTAAGTGAACCCAAGGCGTCTCCTCTGCGAATTCGCCAATGAAAGCACCTGCCATGATCGCATGACCATCACGGCCTGGTGAGTTATTGAGATCCGCCATTTTGCTGTTTCGTACTCGTTTCTTATCTTTTTCCGTGATTGGCAGCTGCCAGATCATTTCACCGCATTCTTCTGATGCTTCTTTAAACTGAGCGTACAGCTCATCGTTATTGGTCATCGCGCCTGTTGTCTCATTTCCAAGCGCCACAATGACACCGCCTGTTAATGTGGCCACATCTACAAGGACAGAGGCACCATGCTGCTTCGCATATGTCACCCCATCTGCTAAAACAAGACGGCCTTCTGCATCCGTATTGAGCACTTCGATTGTTTTACCGCTTAGTGACACAATCACGTCGTCCGGCTTCATAGCGTCTGCCGAGATCATATTATCGGTTGAGGCGATGACCGCAATGACATTTTGCTCTGGGCGAAGTTCGCCGATGATTTCCATTGCGCCTAGAACAGAGGCTGAGCCGCCCATATCTGTTTTCATGCCAACCATACTCGCTCTTGGCTTTAAAGAATAGCCGCCAGTATCATACGTGATGCCTTTACCGACAAGGCCGATGACGTCTGTCCATTCTTCCTTGCCTTGATATTTCAATACGATGAGTTTTGGCGGTTCTGTTGAGCCTCTATTGACGGCTAAAATACCGCCCATTCCGAGCTCTTCCATTTGTTCTTTATCTAAAATTTCAATCTCAAATTCATATTTATATGCAAGCTCTGCCGCATACGAAGCCAGATCAGAGGATGTGAGCATGTTTGGCGGCATATTCACAAGGGTACGAGCCGAATTAACTGACTGTCCGTACACTTCGCCGACTTTCAAACTCGCCTGAATTTCAGCTTGATCATGCTCTGTCGTTGCATAAACAAACTCGATAAAACGATCCGGTTCATTTGTTTTATGTTTAAAATCCTGTAATTCATATGTAGCTAAAAGGCAGCTTTCAGAAAGGGCATGGGCTGCATCTTGAGCAGGCAGATCCTTTCCAATAAACGTATCCAGCAAGACAGAAACCGCTTGCTTTTTATCTTGATGAAGCTTTTTGAATAAATGGGCAAACACTTCTTTTGCCTCTTCAAACGTGTAATCTGATTCCTTCCCAAGCCCGACAAAATAAATGCGTTTGATGCCTGTTTCAGGGGATGGGAAAAATTTCGAAAGCTGATTTCGTTTGGATGAAATGTCGCCTTCTTTTAATAATTCAGTGATTCTTCCTTCAAGTAATTCATCCATTTCTTTTGCTTTTCCTGATAATTGGCTCTTTTGAAAAAGTCCGATCGCCAGTGTATCTTTATGCTGCAATTCATTTGTCGAGAAAAACATATTTATCACACGCTCCTTAATGAACTCCATTTTTCACATTGGAACTTCTATTATATCAAAATTTGCGTGCCTATACGATCATTGCCAGTCTGTCTTTACTTGATGAACATTTATATTTTCACATGCGGAAGGGCATCATGAAAAAGCGGCGAAAACCGCAATCTATCAGCAATCATGGCTTGCACTTCCATTTCGGCAACAAAAAAGAGACGTTAGTATGCGAATTTGCTCACCCAACGGCTCTAAATCTTGAAAGGTACAGCCCTATTTATATGTTGATTATCGGAAACCAAGAATTTGAGTATGCACTTTCAAGCTCATTGGTCAGCTTGGAAGTGTTGTTCTTCCTAAAGAATTAAGAGATAACTTAAACATTCACGAGTCAGACCCTATGAAGATTTTCGTTAACCAAGAAAATATTATTTTGCAGCAGTTTAAGAAGGCTGAAGCGTGCATTTTTTTATTTATTCTGTGAGAATGTTCGTTTACTTTTGGGCGCTCTTTTTATTTTCCTACCTGCAATATTTCATTTCGTTATATTGTAACGGTCTTTTGATTTAATCTTAATGAACATGAAGTGTCATTCATTCAATATATTTCACCTCTGGAACCACTACCAGCATTATTGCATTTTACTATTAAATAGGCACCCTTTGCAAAAATGGACAATAGTCCTCGATAATAGTTGGCAAAAATAAGACCAGCAACAGAGAATCATATAATGAAGCTGCAATTAGTTCAATCTAACTACCAATCTAAAAATTCATTTTCTTTTTTTCCTTGTAAACCTGTGGCCCAAAAAATAAAATAATCAGGTGACAAAGAAGAAGTATCAAAATCAATCTCGACTTCCTGAATTTGACCTTCATCTGGGTATACCTTCCACATTTTTTGTTTTATTTTAGGCTTAATCCACAAATCTTCATAGTTTGATAGTTTAGAATCAAATACAAAATAGACTTTATTTTTTCGATGTTCCTCTTTTTGAAAAACACCATAGTTTACTAACAGAACATACGGTAAATATTTTAGTGTCATACCTTTATAGAACCAAACATTTCTTTCAGATGCTTTGAAAAT
The DNA here is from genome assembly GCF_038629965.1 of Bacillus sp. FSL L8-0654. Lineage (NCBI taxonomy): Bacteria > Bacillati > Bacillota > Bacilli > Caryophanales > Bacillaceae > Bacillus > Bacillus sp. FSL L8-0654. The sequence goes on from NZ_CP152026.1 coordinate 2,895,700, forward strand.
CATTTTTTTAAAATCTTTTTGTCTAAACCCTTCACCAAATATGCTCTTGCATTTTTGATATATCTGCCACATGTTATTGATCAAATGCTTTTTTAACTTTTCAGCATTCTGATAGTCTTTTTCAACCGGCTGGAGACCATCATATTTTTCTCGATTGTATTGAATTGATGGACAATTAGATCCAGGATAGTGAGCAAAGTGAGCTGAAGAACCAGGAGAACTGTTTGCTCTAATATATAAATTGTGTTCACAAATAATGCATATAGGTGTCTCTTCTTTATGATATAACTCCCAATCCCCAATAGATATTTTTTCATTTGTTTTAGGGTGTAAAGCAAACCTAGCCATAAAATTTCCTCCTGCCCCGATATAGTAACTCTCACGATCAACCAATTGAAGTAACATTAGTTATTAAACAAAACAATCTTTCATATTCTTGGTAATTACATTTTATTATTCAACTGGACAACTAATCAACTGATCAACTAAATTTTGAATCAAGGAATTATTATCACTTAGACATCGAACAAGTAATATAATCTAAATTGAGGTGATAATGTGTGGGATGAAAGAAAAGATCAGAATAGATGGCAGATGAAATTTATCTTGCCTGAACATAACGAGGCATTAAGACAGTTGCACCTGAACAAGCACAAAATATAACGACCTACATTAAGCCAGGAACAATTTGAAGAGTTTGAATATATCATTGCAACCGCAACGAGTGAGGACTTGTCGTTTCATTTCGAGCTGTTTGATCAAGGGTTAACTAGTGAGATCAATGGAAAGTTTGTATACGTGGATCATTTAAGAAAAGAATTCAGGATTAAGGATGATCGTGGCGATACCAATTACATTCGATTTATGGATTATATTAAACGTCAAAACAGCATGAATATGAATAAAGTGGAAGGCTTAATTGCTAAGCCAGCCCCGCCTAGATATACTAACACTGTCATCCAATCTCACTGATCTATTGCGTTTTGCAGATGTTTTAAAGCACTCTAGTGATACCAACTGCATCTTCAATACAGCGCGTGACAGTGTTGCTTTGAGTGACCACTTCTTGATTCATTTTTTTTGCAAAAGCGACCATTCCATCTTTCACCTCAGCCGAATAAGGAGATATTGCAAACTTTCCTCATTAATGACGAAGCTTTTTTATCAGAAACAATAATCTTTGTGAAGATATATTCAACTTCTTTTAAAGACTTCTCGATTTGCTTTTCTGTCAAACCTTCTAATCCCTTTGTGCTTTGCGTCTTTGCAGCAGCAGCTGGAGAAAAGTCAGTCACAGCTAAAACTAATGCAACATTAAAAAAACAATCTTTTCATAATAACTCCCCTGTTTCCAAATTCAAAAATTACTTTATCATACATTTATGTAAAACAAAGACTTTTAAAAGAAGGTTAATCCCATCAGACATAAATCGACATATTACGCCCACAAGTTTAAAGATAAAAACGAGAGAAAATAAATTAACATGCCCAACATTACAAAAAATTTAAGGAATTTCTCGTACTTTGTGAGAGGGCGCTCTTTTTTTGTTTTGACTAGTTTCCAATAAAGAGCGTATCCAGAGAAGAAAAGAATTAATTGACCAAGTCTTGAAGCGTTCTCTAATATATCTATACCATTCATTATAGTTCACCTCACTATAGAAAATAAAAAAGTAGACTTGTAGAGAGTCTACTTTTTTAACATTACCCAAATTATCCGTTTTCTGCGGTTTGAAAGGAATATATATGTACTACGGTTGTGATACCCATTAATAAAGTAAGGCTCAATATCATAACTTTAAAGTGATTCATCAATTCCCCCCCTCTTCTATTCACCACAATTTAGACTTATTATCGCAGACGGCAAATTCATTTTCCAACATTTATGTAAAAATAAGTAATATGTAGCATGTCTTATGTGATAATAATCGCTCATTTTCCTCTTAAAGTAGGCTTAATTTTGCGGTATACCGAAAATTTACATATAGAGCGCATCTGTTCGATTTTAGAATAGTTAGACATGTTAAAATATTGTATAAAATGGTTTTATAGGAATTTGAAGGAGGATTATATATGGGTGCTTCTATCACTTACGACGAAGTGGCGATCAAACTGAATGAATGGTATTCAGCCATCAAAAAAGATCAAATAACTGATGCAGAATTTTTAAAAGCAGATGTTAAACGACTCTTTGACAGTATGGAAGAAAATCAAACCGTATTATTATATTTTAGTCTGCTGGATTTTCGACATGACTTAATGCTAAGTTACCTCAAACCTAAGTTATCTAGCCGAGAGTTAGATGAATATATGGTTCAGATCAATGAGCAGAAACATAAGATTGATCAATCGCTTCATGAAGACAAAGATCAAATTGAAAAGATGTTAGATTTTTATTTTTGGTTTTTTAAAGGAATGCACGAATTTAGGAAAAAGCAATTTGACGAGGCGATCAGTTCTTATAAATCTGCTGAAAAAGTTCTCCTGGATATTGAAGACCCTACTGAAAAGGCTGAATTTTACTACAAGTTATCAGAAGTGTACTACCACATAGATCAGTATCAAATTTCTGTAATGTATGCACATAAAGCATTGAGTCTATTTACAGAGCAACCATTAATGCAAGAAAAAATAGCCTGGTGTTATTCAGTCATCGCTGGAAATTATCTGTCTAAACTACAATACGCTGATGCACTTACTTACTTTGAAAAATCTCATTCTTTTGCACAGCAGACGAAAAACGAATATCTTATATCCTCTACGATCTTTAACTTAGGCAAGTGCTATTTCCACTTAGAAAAATATACAGAAGCCTTGTCCCATTTTGATACTTCTTGTGAACTTTTTGAAAAGAATGAAACATCACATGCTCCAAAATCCTATTTTAACAAGCTATACACTCTCTTGAAGTTAGGACAGGTTGTTCCAGCAGCTGAAACATTTGAGAAAGGTGTCTCGGCGGCCCAACAACTGAATGACAAAATTTATGAAGAAGAAATGAAATTTTTACATTGCCTTTATTTTCAATCTAAGACACCAAATACAGTCACAGAGTTAAAACGTTGTCTTGACAATCTACAAAGCAAAAATCTTTACGAAGATGTGTACCAACTAGCTTTTGAAGCTGCGCGATACTATAATAAAAGTGGGCAGTTGGAAATTGCTGTCGTTTTTTATGAAAGAGCACTTGAAGCAAAGTCATTAATTCAAGGAGGGGAATTGTTATATGTTGAAGAGTAAAATTTTTGTTCCCATCATGCTTGTAACTGTAGCATTAGCATTACCAATTTTTCATTCTGCTACCGTCTCACATGAAATGGCTGACAAAGTGATTACATCAAGTGTAGGTGGTAAAAAAGCTGGAAATCAAATATAAGATCAATGAAAAGACTATGTGAAAATGGGTATCACATAGTCTTTGGATTCGATTTAGCAACTTGTTCTTCTCCTTAAAATCCTCTTAAAATTACCTGATTATATACAAAAATACCAAAAATTCCTTTATGATATAAGGGTAAGATTCTTACAAGCTGCTTTGAAAAAAACTATAAAGGGGAATGAACAGTTGAAAAAAATTCTGATTTTATCTTTGATGTGTTTTTTGTTAATTCCAAGTTTTGCTTCAGCAAAATCAACGTCATCTGTAGACCAAGAAAAGGGATATCCTACTGCTAAAAAAATTGCAGAAATAAATGAAGCCCTTGATGAATTGGTCGTTGAAGCAAATAAAAAACTCGAAACTGGCCAAACTGAAATTTCTCTTAAAAAAGAAATTGGTAAAACTAATGAAACAGTATCATTGTTTTTCAAAAGTGAAAATGTTTATGATGCATCTTCAAGTAAAAGTAAGTATCCTTCAGGTAAAAAAATTTATAAAGCGTATGTAAAAAATACTGCTGGATTTCATTTTCAACACAGACTAGCTGGTGAATTTCAATTTAAAGGCGGAAAAGTAACTGGAGCAACAAAAGATGTTAATTTGACAGGAGCTATGTATAGTGAATCTCACAATACTTGGATAGATAAACTTGATCCTAGTGTTTGGGTTGTACAAAGTCATGGTACATTTAGAGCTTTTAAATTTCTTTTTGAATACAATACTTATCTAACTGTTAAATTATTAGGCAGCGGGGATTACAGAATAGAAAGAGCAACTATAGGTTTCTAAAGAAGAAGGTTGAGGTTGAGCATTTTATGCTCAACCTCCTTGTTTAAAAACCTAAAATTTTTAATTGGAGGAGAATATATGGTAGTAGTAACATCACCCTTTATTTTTACTTTTTTTATAGTATTAATAATAGTATTAATTATTAATCTTATATCTTGGACATATCTATCAAAAAGAAACATCAATAAAAAGGAATGGAAATTGTTAGCGCTGTTAGTAGTAATTCAAAGTGTTGTAATAACTTTAGTGTTGAAGTGGTTTTAAATCAAGGACATCAACAAAATATTGAAACAATGAACAGGCTAAAGAGCCTGTTTTTTATTTCTTAATTTCACGTATAAAAAACATGGCGTCTATTTCAAAATGCTATCTAGAGCGTTCAGATTCGACTCAGAGTACTTTTATTTATGTTCGTGTGTTTCTCTCATAGGGGATTGCCTCAAAAACACTTATACGGGATTTAAATGCTTTTCCAATTTTTAAAAACAGCAAACCTAAGTGAGGTCTTGAGCTCGTTGGAAAAATTAGAGAATGAGAGGGGTTATCCATACATGGAAGACCTAGCGCTCGAAGCGGCTCGGTACTATAATGAGAATGGGCGTATGGATGAATCTGTAAAAATGTATGAAAAAGTGATGTACGTCCGAAAACAAATCCAAAGGGGCGACTGTTCATATGAATTTTAAAACGGTTCTTACTGGCTTTTTGAGTGCTTCAGCATTGCTAGGTGTGATCTCATTATCATCTGTCGATTTTGATGTGAATTCAAGAAATGCTACTTCTCCAGAATCCACTGATCTGACTGTAAGGAATGCTACAGGGAATAGTTTTACAACTTATGATTTCCGTCTTATCACTTTATCAAATCAGGATTTTCCTCTCTTAACTTCCAACGATGAATTTAATGTTACTGATTCAAGGGCGATGACTTTTGATGATTCTGTAAGTGCCATTCGTTTTGGAACACGTGATTCTAGGTTATCTACTTGATGAATCAAACAGACCTTTAGGGTTTGTTTTTTGCGGAAATAAAATAACACATAATCTAAAGATAATCTCACAAAAAAATCCCTATCCAATTGGAAAGGGATTTTTTCTGACCATGATAAACATAATTTGTAAATATTTAATAGAAAAAGCAGCCTAGCTCCTTCTTTTTCGTTTTCGTTCCTCATTGGCTTTAATTAACATTAAACCTTATACTTAGAGGGTAGCTACAGCAACCTATTCTTTTCAGGAAAGCCCATTCTTCTAGATATTTGCTGATCTCTTCAAATCTCGCTTGACTCATATTTTACGCGGGCTCATACATCATTTGAAGATACATACCTATTGTCGCTTCCACGCCTGGATTGAGAGTGATACCAATTCCTTCTGCGGTTTCCGTCTCTTCGTTTTGTATATCCAAGTTAAGTTTGAAAATACCCGCAAGTTTTACCGTCAATCTCATTGATCTCTAACACCACACTCCCCCCTTATCCTACCCATAGAAGGGAATAATTAGATTAGATTAGACAAAACATAATACCGACTACTGCACCTATAGCCTAAACATTCCCGCCCTCTTTTTTTAAAACTACCACATTCCCCACAATTGTAAGAGCAGCCTGTCCTTGTTCTCCTCGTTCCACATCTACTTTCTTTAATGTTATAATGAACATGGACTTGGCAGCATTTTTTACTGCTATCATTTTTTCATCATACTAGGATTTTTAGTCCACCATTTCGCACGATATTTTTTCTTAAAGAGAGGATGTTTCTTGTTCATGAGCGTACTGACGAATTTTCCGCTGCTTGCCAGCCTTGCAGCCATCTTTTTTGCTCAATTTGTAAAAGTACCGATTCAATTTATCATTTCTAGACGACTAGATTGGTCGCTCATTACAAGCACAGGCGGAATGCCAAGTTCACACTCCGCAGCAGTAACAGCACTCTCAACAGCAGTGGCTTTAGAGCACGGGCTAGATACATCTATCTTTGCCATTTCCGCCATCTTTGCCATTATTACGATGTTTGATGCGACAGGCGTTCGCAGACAGGCAGGAGAACAGGCGACTGTTCTCAACAAGCTCGTAACAGATTTTAACCGATTTGTTTCCGAAGCAAAGAATTTCCCGAATGCGGAAGAAAAAGAAAAGCAAAAGAAATTAAAAGAGCTTCTTGGTCATAAGCCGATTGAAGTCTTCTTCGGCGGCTTAACAGGGATCTTGCTGACACTCATCTTAGATTATTACTTCATGTAGAAGCGAAAAAGCTTTGGACCTTAAACGGCCCAAAGCTTTTTTATTCTTTATTGGCTTGAAACTGCTGACGGAATACTTGCATCGATTCTGCTTCATTAAGCTGATTTAAGTCTTTTTCCGTTAACGTCCCTTCACCCTTTTTGATGATATACACATCGAGCACTTTTTTACCCCATTCTCTATACACATCATCAACGGTTTCATAGTATAAATCAAGCTTATGACCTTTAATGGCTTTCCCGGTATCTGCAACCACACCGTAGCCATAGTTTGGGATAAACAGCACCGTTCCAATCGGAAAAACAGATGGGTCGGCTGCCACTGTTGAGTATAAATCACGTTTCACTTTGACGCCTGAATATGTAATGCCATATGCATGATGTTCCTTCGTTTTGCCTGTTGATTCCACACCTGCTGTATAGCCGGTTGCAACAACTTTCTGTTTCGGGTAATCGTTCCAATTAAAGGCTTCTTCGAGAGAAACAGCCCGCGAATCTTCACTTTTGAGTGCGATCGTTTCCCTTTTTTGCTGCTGAAAAAAAGAAGATACTTGCTTGCCCGCATCGGTTTTTTTCACCCATACAGCTAAATCACTTGGTTCGACTCCAGATATGCCCGTAAAGCTTGTCAAAAGTGCAAGCATGAATAGGGCGGTCATGAACAATCGTTTCATCCATGTTTTCATCTCTATTTGTCACTCCTCTACCCATCTATTTGTTTCCAAACAAAATGGAAACTATGCAAAGGAGAAACAAAAAAACCCACTTGCGTGTCCACAAGTGAGTTAAAACATTTGATACCCTCTTTTTCGAAGTGCATTAATGACAAAACCTGATGTGATTGCACCGATCAGGCCGCTTAATAAGATGATGATATCTGCCGCAGCGAGTGAGACGATCCGGTCTCCTATTCCTGAAAAAGCAGTGCCAGGCTCTCTTACATAAGCGATCATCTTTTGATTGTTAATAATGAAAAGGCATACAATTGGATATAAAATAGCCATAATCCATGACATTCTCAGTAGCATATTGAGCAAAAAGCCAATGCCGAAGAATAACACGAAAAATAAAATAACTGAAATGATAACGACTGGTAAACTGATCACTTCATCTCCACCCCCAAATATCCCATCATTAGTTTAACTTGGAAATAGAGATGAAGTCAATCAATGGAAAAAGCAGATCGATTAACGCTTCTTTCCTGTCCCTTTACATTCCTCACACGTTTCAGATCCGCCGAGCAATAGCTGAAAATACCCTTTTCCTGAACAATATTGACAGATTGATGTTTTTTCCTTTGTTTGTGCATTCATATTGCTCACTCCTTAATCTAAATTTTCTGATAATTTATCATAACATATTTTGCCGTCAATGACCAAGTGAGAAAATATACCACAACTTATAAAAAAACGTGTATCACGAGGATACACGTTTTTGTCTATGATGGTTTAGAAGAACTTGAATTTTCCTTTTTTCAGAACAAGTCCTGGTCCGCCAACCATGAATAAAGAACGGTTGTCGATGATTTTCTTCATTGCAGAAGCTTTTGTTCCTTGAAGTTTTTTACCAAACGCAACACCTACAGCGTCGTGTTCACCAAGAGAAGCAACTGTTCCTTTGATGTCTGGCTTAAAGCTTTCAAGAGAACCGCCTTTTACTAGTGCTGCAAGGTTTTTCGCTACTGTTTCACCTTGCTGCATAGCGATTTGTGCAGTTGGTGGGTATGGACGGTTGATTTCTTCATTGATAATCAATGAACAGTCACCAATGATGAAGACATCATCATTTTCTGGTACACGAAGATCTGGAGAAACTTTTACGCGGCCGCGCATGTTTTCAAAACCAGCTTCTTCAACGATTGGGTTACCGCGTACACCTGCTGCCCAAACAACAGTTGCAGCTTTGATTTCTTCTGTATCATCGTCTTTTCCAACAATGATCCCCTCAGGTGTACATTCTTTGATCGCTGTACCGATTTTGAACTCAACACCTTTACCTTGAAGGTAGTTCATCGCATAGTCGATCAATTCTGGATCGAATCCAGGAAGAGCTGTTGGCGCAGCTTCTACACAGATGATACGCACGTCTTTTTGATCAATGTCATACTCTTTGCAAAGCTCAGGCACACGGTTTCCAAGCTCACCAAGGAACTCAATACCTGTGAATCCTGCGCCGCCGACAACGATTGTCAAACGCTCTGGACGTTTTTCAGCATCCGTATTATACGTCGCAAATTGAAGCTCAATGTGCTCACGAAGCTGACGAGCAGAGTTGATGTTAGAGATTGAGAATGCGTATTCTTTCAGTCCTGCAATACCAAATGTTTCAGGAACAGCACCAAGTGCAACAACAAGGTAGTCATAAGAAAGTTCGCCATCTGATGTCACAACTTTCTTCGCTTCCTTATCAATGCTTTCAACTGTTGCTTGTACAAAGTTGACACGGGAACTGTTAATCACATCTTTGATTTGATAACGACAGCGGTCATGATGAAGAGTACCTGCACTTGCTTCATGAAGCCATGTTGTTTCGTAATGATAATTATGCTTGTTCACAAGAGTAATGTCCGCATCATTTGTGCCAAGCTGTTTTGTTAATCTTGTTACAGTCATTAATCCGCCATAACCTGCACCTAATACAACGATTTTCGGTTTATTCACTGGAATCACATCCACCTTTTTTAAATTTGCTGTAAAACGGATAAAGAATTACATATCGTTATTCTCAACCGCTTTGCGGCATTTTATGAAATTTAAACAAAAAAATAAGTATGTGAAAATCTGAACTTTCACCTACATAAAACGAAAGCATTTGACCGTATCCGACAAAAATTCATAAAAAATTAATATTTAGTTCCCTTAACAATAATAGCGAGTTCTGCTCCAATTTTCAAGGCTTTAAACTGAAAATCCTTATGATAAACGGTCTTTCTCACTTTTTCCTCCTTTTCAAAGCTTCGGCATCAAAAAACGACAAGTTTTTCAAAACAAGTCAAACGACGATATGTGGTATGATATGATATAGTGATAACAATTTTCATTTGGGAGGATTAAAGGAATGCAAGAAGATTCTAAGGTATATGACATTACCGTTATCGGGGGCGGCCCAGTTGGATTGTTTACTGCGTTTTACGGAGGCATGAGACAGGCAAGTGTGAAAATCATTGAAAGCCTTCCTCAGCTCGGCGGTCAACTATCCGCTCTTTACCCTGAAAAATATATTTATGATGTGGCTGGATTTCCAAAAATCCGCGCACAAGAATTAGTTGATAACTTAAAGGAACAAATGGATAAATTTGATCAAACCATTTGCTTAGAGCAGGCAGTTGAAACGGTTGAGAAGCAAGCAGATGGGATCTTTAAACTTGTGACAAATCAAGAGATTCATTATTCTAAAACAATCATCATCACAGCTGGTAACGGTGCATTCCAACCGAGAAAGCTTGAACTTGATTCAGCAGAATCATTTGAAGGAAGCAACTTGCATTACTTCATTAATGACTTGAACCAATTTGCCGGCAGACGTGTTGCCGTTCTTGGGGGCGGGGACTCTGCAGTGGACTGGGCACTTATGCTTGAACCAATCGCAAAAGAAGTATCCATTATTCACCGCCGCGATAAATTCCGCGCACATGAGCACAGTGTAGAAAACCTGCACAACTCGAAAGTCAATGTACTGACACCATTTGTACCAACTGAGCTCATTGGTGAAGACCGCATTGAACAAATCGTGCTCGAAGAAGTCAAAGGCGACAAAAAACAAGTGCTTGATGTGGACGACGTGATCGTCAACTTCGGTTTTGTTTCCTCCCTTGGACCAATCAAACAATGGGGCCTTGAAATCGAAAAGAACTCCATCGTGGTGAAATCTACAATGGAAACAAACATTGAAGGCTTCTATGCGGCAGGAGACATCTGTACGTATGAAGGAAAAGTCAAATTGATTGCAAGCGGATTTGGTGAAGCACCAACTGCTGTCAACAATGCGAAAGCTTACATGGACCCGAAAGCCCGTGTACAGCCTCTCCATTCCACAAGCTTATTTGAAAACAAATAAGATCGGATCAAAAAAGGAGTTCCCACTTGCGGAACTCCTTTTTCGTTTATTTAAAAATCCCAATATAGGCATTTGCCATCCCAAGTACCATTGCAGCAAGCAGCACCACAACAATCCCTGCCACAACCAAAATCACCCGATCCTTCACACGTTCCTTTTTCGGAAGCGGCTTCTCAATCCCGCAAGATGGACACGTTTTGGAACGATACGGAATCAGTTCATGACAGTTCCTGCAATTGATTTGTTCACTCAAACCTCAGCAACCTCTTTTCTCACTACAGTTTATGTTTGGTTCTCATGATACTCTTTTCGAGTGGAAATAGCCAGTTGTTCGGACCAGCTGTAACAAAATTGAGCGATTTGCGAAAAAAAACATAGCTCCTTGAATCCGCTGCTTCAAACAAGATCAACAATGATATAAATTTTTAAAAAGATGATTGACCCTAACGCAACGTCATATTTTATAGTGGATATCAAGAGAGGTGAATTGAAATGAAAGTAAAAGAAGTGGCTGAATTATTTGGTATTAGCATTCGTACACTTCATCATTACGACAAGATTGGTTTATTGACCCCAAGTGAAGTCACAGATAATCGTTATCGGCTCTATTCAGAAGAAAACCTTGAAACATTGCAGCAAATATTATTTTTCAGGGAACTTGGATTTCCATTGAAGGAAATCCAAAAGATGATGCACAATCCTTCATTTAATAAGAAAGAAGCATTTATGCTACAAAGAAAAATGTTAATAGAGAAACGAAATAATCTCGATAAAATGATCGGAAATATTGATAAGACGCTACAGCATTTAACGGGAGAAACTCAATACACCTATAAAGAAAGGTTTGAGAATATGAATATGAATTTTAGCCAATATGAAGAAGAAGCTCGTCACCGTTGGGGAAATCAAGCTGTTGATGAAGTCAGCTCAAAACTAAATCATTTGTCTAAAGATGAACAAATTGAATTATCTGATAGCTGGGATAGCATATTGAATAAACTAGCCTCTCTTCGCAGCCAATCCCCTAAATCCAAAGAGGTGCAAATCGTCATCAAACAATGGTACGACTTTTTAAACGAAAACTTTCGTTATTACTCTCTTGATGCTTTTTACGGTTTAGGCCAACTCTATATTCAAGATGAACGTTTCACAAAGAATATAGATCGTTATGGTGAGGGCTTGGCATCATTTATGAGCGAAGCGATGAAAGTCTTTACTACTCTTCATAAAAGAGGGAACAGCTTTGAAAATGATGATTGAGAATACAATCGATTAATACGAAACGTTATTCTCAACGAAACACAACAAAGAACATTTTTCCCGACACACCATGATGAAACCTTTTGAAAAGATGTGGAAGAAGAACAGAGGAAATACTAAGAAACTGCGAGCTTTTTTCTAATTAAATATCTTTATAAAGAGGACGTGCTGAGTGTTGAAGTCATGTCCTTTTTTTTGCATCTTTAAAAACAACACAAAAAACCTCCTCAAGAAAATGATTAATATGAGGAGGTCTTCATTATACAAATGGTTTTACAGAATGAATCGTTTTAACCCTTAACACTCTTCCGGCGTACCGGTATTCGTTGCTGTTCTGAAAGAAGAACCGCACCCGCATGACGCGATGGCGTTTGGATTGTCGATGGTGAAACCGCCGCCCATGAGTGATTGTTTAAGAATGTTGGTATATCAAGGGACTAGTATCATGGACTCTCACTAATGGCATAATGAGTATAGTTTGAGATTAAAATGTATCTGTTTATGATTCTTCACTATATTACCTTTTGAAACGAAGATTCATCTTTTTTAATAAGATTAATTTACGTTGTTACTGTATATAAAAACAGCCATTATCATGACTGTTCTTTATCTTTTTTTATACCTGAGTCAAAAAGCACTAACGCAATAGCATACCTTAAAATTTGTGCCTTATTCCTAAAATCACCTAACAAAACATCACTTAATTCATTTGTAAAAATAGAACCATGAGCAATACTGTGTCTTTTTTGTAATAGCTCATCTAAAAAGGTAATCCACATAGAATCATTCTTCTTTAACTTTTCTCTTCTATCACGAATTTTAAACAATTCAAGATTAGTAGTATATGGATAATATTTAACTACATTCAAAGTATATTCCCTTAACTCATCAATCAATTTTGTTGTTTCACTTAAGTCATTCTTAAATACATCATCTAACCTAGATTCATGAATGTTTCCAAAGAAGTTATTAACTCCAAAATTCACCATAATCTTTTCTACTATATTTGGAGACGGATTCTTATTCTGATCAAATAAAAAAGGATTAACAGTAATTTCAGCATCCAGTTTTTCAAACTCATCCATCAATTTTTTTATTTTATTATTTTGAGCTGATTTAGATAGTCCATCAGTATTAAGAAAGGAAGATACATAGGTTTTCTTTATGGAGGTAGGTAAATCTTCAAAATGAACATTGTAATTTAAATCATCTATTAATGCTGAAGCAGCCTCCTTAATATATCCTTCAAGGTGAGCTACTAAGAGAACAACAGTAGATCTACATAACACATTGTAAATTTCCTCATTTTCTTTATTTATTATTATTTGCCCTATTAATAAATCAATTTCGTTCCAGCGTTCTTCAGACAGATTTAAGAATTCTAAAGCAGCTGACTCAATTTCCTCTTCCTCTTCTTCTTCCTCTTCTTCTTCTTCTTCTTCTTCTTCTTCTTCTTCTTCTTCTTCTTCTTCTTCTTCTTCTTCCTCATAGCCTTGTTCATTTATCTCTTCCTCTATTACTTTAGCTTCAGTCAAATTTTTAAAATGTGATTTTGATTCAAACTCATCATTTTCATTTTCTATAGATTTCAAAAGCTTATTTCGATTCATTGTGAAGCAGCCCCTTAACAGCATCAATTCTATAGATAACCTTCTTTCTATCATTAACACTACCTGAAATTGCATCAAAAAAATCACTATCATGAAACAGAGATAAAAACTTTTCTTTAAAATCTGTAGGCAACTTAGGATCATTAAAATTAAGTTCATCCGCAAGTGCAATAGATAAAGCATCGTAGACTGCAGCATTAAATTTGGACATGCGAATAAGCGTTTGATTATTTGGTTTATATTTTGCGAATGCCTCATCACCAAAATTTTCAATAATTAATGCCATTATTTTTTTAAACTTGTATTCGTAGTTTTCAAGCTCTTCTATTGTACTTCCATTCAATTCATCCATTCTTTCAGATAAAAAGTGTTTAAAACCTTTTTTTAGTTTTTTATAAGAATTATTCTGCAATGCAAAAAAACGCAAAACCAACTCTATATCTTCCATCTTCTGTACTTTCTTATTATGTTTAACTTTTAGTGGATCAATTTGATTTAGAATCATAAAACTATGATTCTTTGCCAATATCTTAATCAGATCATTAAAAGGTCCTCTATAAATAGCATTTCTAAGCTCTTGAGCTTCTAAACGAACTGCACCAGAATTCAACCTTTCGAAAATATCATATTTTACTTGAGGATCTAAAGTTGAATCTATTCTCAAGCACTTAATGGTTCTTTCTTCCAATCTTCTAGTTAAGAAAGGAGGCAAATCTCGATAATAACAACCATTTAGATGATTTAAGACATCCATCTCTTCTAAAGCCAAATTATTTCTCATAAAATTATAGATTGCTGTTAAACGCTGTTGTCCATCAATAACTGAGTAGCGTGATACACCATCATAGTCATCTTCATCCACATCTAAATCTTGAGAAAGATAAACTGTAGGAACAGGAATATTTAATATTAAGCTTTCTATTAATTTAGATGACATCTCATCAGACCAACGGTGTTTTCTTTGATATTCTGGATCTAGCTTTATCACTTTTTTATCAATTTTCTTCACTAGGGTTTCTAAATCATATTCAATATTCTGTGTTTTCACAGTTCTTTCTTTAGCAATCTGCTGTAATTCACTTAACGAGACTTTCAATTCACTCATATTAATCCTCTTTCCTATTCAAGGTATAGTGTTAGAATACTTTAATTAGTTTATTATATAGCTAAACCTAATTTATCATATTTAAGTGAATATAAAGGATAATAATTATTATATCTACTAACATTATTCTCTTTTCTTCCTCATCACTCCTCTATCCTTTCCAGAATTTCTTTATATTATCACCAGAATCAAAAAAGAGCCTCAGTACGTTCCTTTGTTAATTTTGGATATTTCTTTTGATTTGACATTTTCCCAACTGGATTTTCCCTAATTCGCTTGTTCAAAGACATAAAAAAGCCTCCTCAAATAGTTTTTGTTTTTCAACATTAACTATCGAAAAGGCATGTAATTAACAACCCTGATTTGACTCTTTTAGGTTTGTTATTATACATTTTCATGCTTGTGTACACTCAAAATTGCACTGTAATTCATAACCCTTAACATTTCTTTTACACCCTTAACACTCCTCAGGTGTTCCAGCCACTTTCGCTGTTCTGAAAGAAGAACCGCACCCGCATGACGCGATGGCGTTTGGATTGTCAATCGTGAAACCGCCGCCCATGAGTGATTGTTTGAAATCAATGATGGTTCCGTTCATGATATCAAGGCTTTCGGAATCGACAAGGACATTGATGCCGTGCTGTTCGAACTGCGTGTCTTTCTCTGAGACTTCATGGTCAAAGCCCATGCCGTATGAGAGACCGCTGCAGCCGCCGCCTTTTACGCCCACTCGAAGGAACGCATTTTCTTCTTCATGCTCTTTCATCATATCTTTAATCTGCAGTGCAGCAGCTTCTGTAATGGTTACTGGTGTACTCATGATCATCCCTCCTTTTGACTGGATGTTTCTTTTCAATTATAAACGTGATGATGCCTTTTCTCAAATAAATGGTTTAGAGATAAAATGTGCCGTCACAAATCGTTTCAGCAGGTCCTGTCATAAGCACGTGGTCATTGTCTTTCCAGCGAATGATGAGGTCTCCGCCTGCTAAATGAACGGTCATGTCTGTTTCTTTTTTTGCCTGACCATTCATAATTGTGGATACAGCCGCAGCACAGGCCCCAGTTCCGCAAGCCTGAGTAATCCCTGAACCTCTTTCCCACACGCGAAAATGCAGTTCTGTTTCACTGACAACTTCAACAAATTCTACATTGACGCCTTCTGGGAACATGTCGTGTTTTTCGATGATTGGTCCAAGTGTATGAAGCGGTGCTTTTTCAATGTCCTCTAAATAAAAAACGATGTGCGGGTTTCCCATCGAAACGGCCGTTCCATTTAATTTCGCAGTGCCAAAATCAAGTGGCTCATTAACCGTTGTGCTAGCCGGTTCACCAAGCATCGGCATTGCTTCTTTTTCAAAACGTGGTTTTCCCATATCTACTGTGACTAGCTGAACGTGACCATCCTGAGCGTGAACGGTCGCTTCAACGAGTCCTGACAATGTCTCAATCTGGAACGTTGTGTCCGTCACAATTTGATGCTCATACACATACTTTGCAACGCAGCGCAGCCCATTCCCGCAGTTTTTGCCCTCTGATCCATCATTGTTGAAAATGCGCATCTTCACAGCTGCAACATCTGATGGGCAAATCAGGATCATCCCGTCAGAACCGATTCCTGTATAAACAGAAGAAACGCGAATCGCTATCTCTGATAGCTGCTCTTCCGGAAGCTGTTCCTTCATCTGATTGACGTAAATATAATTATTTCCTAATCCGTGCATTTTCGTGAATTGAAATGATGTCATGAGCTTCCTCCAAAAATGTTGTTTCTTTATAGTATAAAAGGAGTCGATTCAGGAGACAATCTTATCATCCCCCGTTTTTCATACATAGAAGCTCTTTGCTGCCATGGCAAAGGGCTTTTATTATGCATATGCCTCTTTTTCTCTCGTGTGATGCTTCATATTGATGATATTTTATTAGCATAACATATTGGATGCGCTTTCTATTGATTCTCCTTAAAAATGGAAGCTGAAAATGTGAAAAAAATGCACCTCATGACCCATGTGGTGCATTTAAAACATGTCGTTTTCCTCTATAAATGCATAAATACGCTCGACTAGCTGCTCTGCATTTTCTCCTGAAACAAATTCTCCATTCACAAGCGCAAATGGGGAGTCCATACATTTGCCGCAATAGCTTAAACAGCCGTATTCCATTACGTCTAGGTTTGGGTCTTTTTCAAGCTTCTCTTTTGCTTCTTGAGACCCTTGTGCAAGATTACTTACACAAAATTCGATCAGTGGATACACTGTGCTTCACCTCACATTGCCTTACCATCCTACCGAAATTCCTTGTATTAGTCAAAATATGAGCTTCGCCTGTATCGTTACGCCTATTCCTCGTAAAATGTTTTACTATTTAGGACTAACTGATGAATATGTAGGTTATTTTGAAACAATTATTGTGGTTTCACAGTAAATTCGATATAATTTTATTTGGTATTTTAACTTAAAGTTTTTTAGTATAAGTGTTTTTCAATGTCTACGGGGAAAAGGAGAATCGTCATGAAAAATTTAGTCTTGATCGGCGGAGGTTACGGGAATATGCGGGTTCTCCACCGCTTATTGCCAAATCAATTACCTGATGATGTCACTATCACATTAATTGATCGAAATCCTTACCACTGTTTAAAAACAGAATATTATGCACTTGCTGCTGGAACGATCTCTGATCATCACATTCGAGTATCTTTTCCAGAGCATCCGAAGCTGGATATTCAATACGGGGAAGTAGAAAAAATTGATATTGAAAACAAACAGATCTTATTCAGCGACCGTGAACCGATTCCGTATGATGATACGGTAATTGGACTCGGCTGCGAGGACAAGTATCATAATGTCCCTGGTGCGAAAGAACATACATACAGCATTCAAACCATTGATCAGTCAAGACATGCGTATAACAAATTAAACAATTTGAGCGCAGGTGCAACGGTTGGCATCGTCGGTGCTGGACTTAGCGGGGTAGAGCTGGCCAGTGAACTAAGAGAAAGCCGTGCTGATTTAAACATTATTCTTTTTGACCGCGGAGAGCTGATTCTATCAAGCTTCCCTAAAAGATTAAGTTTGTATGTGCAAAAGTGGTTTGAAGAAAATGACGTAAAGATCATTAACTGTGCCAATATTACAAAGGTTGAAGAAGGTCTTGTTTATAACCATGAGGACGCAATTGAAGCTGATGTCATCGTGTGGACAGCAGGAATACAGCCAAGCAAAGTGGTACGAGAAATGGATGTTGAAAAAGACGCACAAGGCCGCGTCATATTAACTCCTCATCACAATCTCCCAGGGGATGAGCATGTATATGTTGTAGGTGACTGCGCAAGTCTGCCGCATGCCCCAAGTGCACAGCTTGCCGAAGCGCAGGCAGAACAAATTGTCCAATCTCTGCAAAAACGCTGGAAAAATGAGCCGCTTCCTGAGGCTTATCCACAGTTTAAGCTAAAAGGTGTTTTAGGTTCTTTAGGGAAAAAAGCCGGCTTTGGCTTAGTGGCTGATCGTCCACTTGTTGGACGGGTGCCAAGACTCCTGAAATCTGGACTCCTTTGGATGTACAAGCATCACAATGGCTAAAATCATGTGAATTTTTTCTCAAAGCTCCTTCGTGACGAGGGAGCTTTTTTCTATGAAACGGCATGTGCCGATGAGTTGGTCCATTTGATCGGAGCAAGAGCAAGAATGCAGTCTTTACGAAAGGTTCTCATCGTTTTCTTCGATAAACAATACGCTTGGATAAGCTGATCCGTTTGACGGTGTACAATGATTTTTCTCTTTGTGCAGTCTCCATTTTTCTTCATATAAATCATCTCAATCGGTATTTGCTGATGAAGAGATTGTTTTAGTAAATAATTCATGATGCTCACACTCCTTTCATTTCATTATAAACGAACAAACGTTCTTTTTCAACCCGAAAAGGAACACTTGTTCGTTTATATTTCTCAAAAAAAGAACAGCTTATTCACTGCTCTCCTTGTACCCGTACTTCTCCATTTCTTGATAAATGTCTTTTAATTTCGGATTGCCCTCTCCAACGATTTGATCCTCTACTAAAACAAGCGGATAAAAGAATTCATCATCAAGAATTCGTTCAGACAATTCCTTTTGTTGTTCATTTTCTGGCGGGTGCTCAATATCAATATATGTGATGCGAAATGGCTGATTCGGATATTTTCGTTTTAATGCTGCATCTAACCATTCAAACGTATCTTTTGAAGAAGGCAGATTCACGCAGCTAGCGCACAAGACATCTCTTCCATATACATAAAGATCGACGGTTTTGTTCATTTGACAAGCCCCCTATTCTTTCTTCATTTTAGCTGAATTTTATGGATGAAAAAAGTCAAAATCACTTTTTGTTTCAAGATGAGATTGTGCTATAATGAGAAGGAAACTTTGAAACCAATCAATAGATTTTTATCGTCCAGATGAATATAATGGTGATATGTTGTGAAAGGAGCGATTATATCTAATGACTGAAGTCGAAATGAAAGACCAAGTACAGGAAGTACTGGACAAACTTCGTCCATTTCTATTACGTGATGGTGGAGACTGTGAGCTTGTAGACATTGAAGATGGCATTGTAAAATTACGTCTTCTTGGTGCATGCGGCAGCTGCCCAAGTTCAACCATTACATTGAAAGCCGGTATTGAGCGCGCATTATTAGAAGAAGTGCCTGGCGTTGTAGAAGTTGAACAGGTTTTCTAATTCATATATGACATGAAAACGACCCGATTAGGGTCGTTTTTTTCATGATTGACAAAGGCTTTAGCCCTTTGTCTTCTTTTCTGCGTGATATGAAAACCCTTGAAGTCTAGGAAGGACGAGTACTGGCGCGGAGCGAATTTTCTATTCGTGAGCACCAGCACGCAGGACTGACACCGAATGCGAGGGGTTTGTCAGCACGCTGAATCGGCCCGATTTGGGTCGCTTTTTATTAGGCTAGCTTTTCTCTAAACCATTCCTTTATAAAAGTCAGTCTTTGAATACGCTGTCCCGGGTGGCCGCTTCTGGATAAATCATGAGATGCCTTCGGGAATTTGACCAATCTTGTGTCTTTCCCAAGCTCCTTCAATGCCACAAAAAGCTGCTCTGCTTGATCAACTGGGCAGCGATAATCTTCATCGCTGTGCAAGATGAGAAGCGGTGTGTTCATCTGCTTCACATATTTTAGCGGAGAGCGATCCCATAGCTTATCGACAGAGTCATAAATATCCCCATCAATCTGCCACCTTGTAAAGAAATAACCGATATCACTGATGCCATAAAAGCTAATCCAGTTTGAAATGGAGCGCTGTGTGACAGCTGCGCGAAAGCGGTCGGTCTGACCGACAATCCAGTTGGTCATAAAACCCCCATAGCTGCCGCCTGTCACGCCAAGTCTTGTTTCATCAAGGAAATCATAGGCTTTGAGCACATGATCAACAGCCTGCATGACATCGTCATAATCAACGTCACCATAGTTTCCTCTCACACGGTCAGTAAACATCTGTCCATATCCATGACTGCCATGCGGGTTGATATACACGATGGCATAGCCTTCAGAAGCGAGCATTTGAAATTCATGAAAATACGTATGACCATACATCGCATGCGGTCCGCCATGAACCTCTAGAATGAGCGGATATTTTTTCCCCTCTTCCATCTTGGAAGGCTTCATAAACCAGCCATGCACTTCGTCGCCATCTTTTGACTGAAAAGAAAATGGTTCAGGTTCGGATACGATATGCTCCTTTAGAAAATCATGATGCTCAAACGTGATTTGCTTTAGTTCTGTCTCCCCTAATGTCATCTCATACAGCTCGCTTGGTGAAACAGGTGTAAGCCGGCTGAGCAGCAGTTTGGATTCATCTGGATGAAGGCTGAAATTGGTGATATGTTCCGCCTCTAGTCGAACAGGATAGGCTAAACCTTCAATAGAGAAATAATAAATCCCTGTACTGCCTTGATCAGAAACAAGCGCATAAAACCCTTGGCTATCCTTTGTCCACTGCGGAAGCTGATAGACCTCTCCCATCACGCTATCTCCTGCCATACAGTTCCCAACATACATATCGAGCATTTCTGACAGTTGAACCGCCTTTTCTTCCTTCAGATCATACAGCCATATTGATGGGAAGGTGGCATTTTGAAATTCGTACTCATGTCCAATATACAAAAGACTCTCTCCATTTGGAGAAAAAGATACGGTCGAATAAGCGCCGTTTGCTTGTGTGATCTTTTTTGTCTGACCATCTTCTAATGACAGAAGACACACGTCACTTATGTAAGGTATCTGCGGATTTAATTGAATAAAGGCAAGCCATTTGCCGCAAGGAGAAACCGTATGATTCATATGATGAACCTGCTCGCTCGTGACAGGCTCTATCTTTCCTGAATCGATATCCACCTTCACAATCTGCGTGACACGTCCATCTAAAAAGCCTCTTCCATCTGCTTTATAGGTCAAATCATCATATACCGCTGGAGAAAAGTCATCTTGCTCTTCCTTTTTTTCATCATGAACAGATTCTGATTGTTTCAATGACACAGCCGTATAAAGAAAAGCGCCATCTGGGGAAAAAACAGGATGAGATACTCCGTAAGGAATCGTCGTTAAGGTTCGCACGCCGCCTCCTTCGCTCTTCATGAGCGCCAGCTGAGGGACTTCCTTTGGCTTTTGTAAAATAAAAGCAAGCTGCCTGCCATCTTTTGACCAAACTGGCTGATGATGCTTTCCATCCTCAAATGTCCATTGTGCCAGCTCCTCTGTCTCTTCATCTCGAACCCATAAATGGATGTTGTAATCGTCCTTTTTCTCATTCACAGAGACTTTTGTAAAGACTGCCTTTTTTCCATCTGGTGAATAAACCGGATGAGAAACAGAAACAATCTTCGTTAAATCTTCTGCCGTCATCAATTTCTTCATGAACGTACCTCCCCCTTTTATGCTTAAAAAATAGTTCGATCCTCTAAATAATAATCCCTGCTTCTTCCCATAAAAACAAGCTTAAAAAAGAACGTGCAGATTCACAGCACGTTCTTTACTTGATTAACAGGATGATGCTGCACGACAACACCTTCTACTGGCACCGTCAGCAAATCAACTTCGCAATGCGGGAAATTTTGGGCTAGCTGCTCTTTCAGCGCTTCTCCCTTCCCTTTTTCCACTAAGGTAAGGATCGTCGGCCCAGCACCGCTCAAAGCCGTTCCATACGCTCCTTTGAGCGAAGCGACATGCTCTACCTTCGACAGCTCTGGCACGAGCATTGTGCGGTAAGGCTGATGAAATAAATCCTTATTCATCATTTCTCCAACAAGCGGCCAGTTTTGCGTCATTAAGGCGGCAACTAGGACGTTGCTCACAGCACTCGCACTGACGGCATGTTTATAAGAGAAATCCTCTGGCAGGACATCACGGGCATCCTTTGTGAGCACTTCATAAAAAGGAATCACCACGACGACATCTACATCCACATGCTGCACTTTAACGGCATGTGTTTTGTCTTCTTCATGGAGACCAATCAGTAAACCACCAAATAAAGAGGCTCCCGCATTATCTGGATGACCTTCTACCTCACTTGCATAAAAGAGCTTCTGATCATCTGTCATGTTTAATTCAAGAAGCTGATTGGCGAGTTCAATGGCGGCTACGATGGCAGCAGCACTGCTGCCAAGCCCCCGTGCCAATGGAATATCACTCCACACTTTGACATGAACAGGCGGGAGTGTTTTTCCAAAGTCATCTGCGACCTTTTTGGCTGTTTGATAAATCAGGTTGTCGGTGCCTGATGGAATTCCAGACACAACATCTGTTTCTGCTTCAAACAACCAGCTATCATGGTCATAGACCGATAGCTTTAAATAGCGGCTGAGCGCCATTCCAACTGAATCAAAGCCTGGTCCTAAATTGGCAGTGCTTCCCGGTACTGTGATTGAAAAAAGCATGGAGGCTTCACTCATACGCGTGCGGCCTTTTCTAAGTGTTCAAGAATTTGATCTTCATCTGCATCAAGTGTAACCGGCTTGATTTGTGAAATATCGATAGCCGTATTTGGATCTTTCAGTCCGTTGCCTGTTAGTACTGCAACAACTTTACTGCCTGGCTTGATTTCTCCAGATTTCACCTGCTTTAAAACGCCTGCAATCGACGCACATGACCCCGGCTCTGCAAACACACCTTCCTCACGTGCAATCAATTGATATGCATGAAGAATTTCTTCATCAGTTACTTCATCAATCTTACCGTTTGATTCATCTGCGGCTGCCACAGCTTGTTTCCAGCTCGCTGGATTTCCGATACGGATAGCCGTTGCCACTGTTTCTGGCTGCTCAATCACTTCATTTCGAACGATTGCCGCTGCACCTTCTGCTTCAAAACCACGCATGACAGGCAGTCCAGTTCCTTTTTTCTCGTGATATTCCTTGAAGCCTTTCCAGTAGGCCGTGATGTTCCCGGCATTACCAACAGGAATCGCCAGTACGTCCGGGGCAGAGCCTAGCTGCTCACAGATTTCAAATGCTGCTGTCTTTTGTCCTTCAATTCGATAAGGATTGACAGAGTTAACAAGGGCAATCGGTGCTTTTTCACAGATGCTGCGGACGATTTTCAGTGCATCATCAAAGTTGCCGTCAATGGCAATGATCTCTGCTCCGTACATGACCGCCTGTGCAAGCTTACCGAAGGCAATTTTCCCGTCTGGAATGATGACAATACATTTCATATCCGCACGGGCTGCATAAGCCGCTGCTGCTGCAGAGGTATTCCCTGTTGAAGCGCACATAATTGTATCGTTGCCTTCTTCTTTAGCCTTTGCAACAGCCATGACCATTCCTCGATCCTTGAAAGAACCTGTTGGATTAACGCCTTCTGTTTTCACATGAAGCTCGATTCCCAGCTTTTCTGAAAGCTTGGCGAGATGGATCAGCGGTGTATTCCCTTCATTTAATGTTAGTTTAGGTGTAGATTCGTTTACTGGTAAGAATTCTTGAAATTCTTCAATGAGTCCATTCCATTTCATCAGCTTAAACCGTTCCCTTCTACTCGGTACGTGCTCTTCACTTGAACCACCACGTCGAGGTCGTTTAATTTTTGCAGGATATTTGAGAAATCTTCTTCTGAGGTCTGATGTGTAATAATCACAATTTCAGCCAGCTCATCATGTCCTTTCACAGGAAGCTGAAGGATCTTTTCAAAGCTGATGCCTCTTTCAGAAAAAATAGATGTAATGCGGGAGAATGCCCCGACTTGATCTCTAACATGAATTCTTAAAAATTGCTGAGCAAATATTTCTGATGAGGATTTGATCTTCTTCTCAAACTGCGGTGCGATAAATCCGCTTCCGTTCACGCCAAGGCGCATGTTTTTCATTACTGCCACTAAGTCTGATACAACAGCTGTTGCTGTCGGCAGACTTCCTGCTCCAGGTCCGTAAAACATCGTTTCTCCTACAGCACTTCCGTAGACATACACCGCATTAAATTCATTGTTGACGGATGATAATGGATGATGATCAGGAAGTAAAGTTGGCTGAACGCTGACCTCTACTTTCTCTCCGTCCCTCTGAGCAATTCCAATCAGCTTCATTGTATAGCCAAACCGCTTACTGAAATTAATATCCTCATCAGAGATATCAGAAATACCTTTCACCTTGACGTCCTCTAAATCTACATTCATAGAAAAGCCGAGTCTTGCAAGAATCGCCATTTTCCTTGCTGCATCCAGTCCTTCTACATCGGCTGTCGGGTCTGCTTCTGCAAAGCCTAGATCCTGTGCTTCTTTTAAGACATCCTCATATGCGCTTTTATCGACATTCATTTTCGTTAAAATAAAATTCGTTGTACCGTTCACAATCCCCATCATCTTAGTGATTCGGTCAGAGGCCAGGCCTTCCTCCAGTGTGCGCAGAATCGGAATTCCTCCGGCGACACTTGCTTCATAATAAAGATCACAGCTATTTTCTTTCGCTACATGTAAAAGCTCCGTACCGTAAAGCGCCATTAAATCTTTATTGGCTGTAATGACATGCTTCTTCTCATTTAACGCATCTATTAAATATTGTTTTGTCTCTTCAATGCCGCCCATCACTTCAATGATAACATCGACCTCTGGATCTCTAATCACATCGTATACTTCAGTTGTGAAGACCTCTCTTGCGACATCCACATCTCTTTTTTTATCGGGATTGCTCACAAGCACTTTTTGTATTAATACCGGACAGCCGATTTGGTGCATTAATTTATCCTGATGGTCTTGGATAATTTTTACGACACCGCTTCCCACTGTTCCTAATCCTAATAGCCCAACTCGAATTGCCTTCACCTGAAATTCCACCTTTCTCCGTAAATGTCCTCTCTAAAAAGACATTTGTTAACCTTACACAGACATTCAATGTACACACATTATAAAGGGGTATCCTCATTTTGACAAGGTAATAAAATAAGAGATTGTCAGAATGAAACCGCTTAACAGCTATTTATATCAAGATTCTATATTTTCAAAATATTTTTGTCAGAAAAGCTCCCGAACACCGGGAAGCCTTATATTATAAACGAACCGGCGTTTTGGCTGGCTCGTCTTGTAAGACAAGCGCAATATTTTCAGCACATAAACGCATCATCGTTTTTCTCGTTTCAACACTAGCACTTCCAATATGAGGAAGGACTGTGACATTAGGTAATGTCGTTAACGGATGAGACGGGCTGACAGGTTCCTGTCTAAATACATCCAGACCAGCGCCGGCAATTTTTCCTGTTGTGACAGCTTCGTATAAAGCATCCTCATCCACAGTCTGTCCTCTTGATACGTTAATGAAATAAGCAGAGTTCTTCATCAGATCAAATGCTTTTTCATTAAACATGTCTTTCGTTTCCGGGGTTAACGGCGTCAAACAGACGATGAAATCAGACTGCTTAAGCAGTTCCTCAAAAGCCGCATAGGTCACGCCAAGCTGCGCTTCTGCTTCGGGTTTTCTTGAACGATTATGATAAAGGACATTCATATTAAAGCCTTTGGCCCGCTTGGCTAGTGCTGTTCCAATGCTGCCCATTCCGACAATCCCGAGTGTTTTGTGATGAACATCAGCACCGGCAAGAAGAAGCGGCCCCCAGCCTGTCCAGTTTCCATCCTTAATCCAATCACTCGCCTCGACAATGCGTCTAGCTGACGCCATCAGAAGAGCAAAGGCTAAATCCGCCGTCGATTCTGTTAAGACGTCTGGTGTATGACATACGGTGATTCCGTGCTTTTTGGCTGCTTCAAGATCAATATTGTCATAGCCAACAGCAAGGTTTGCAACCACCTTGATATTCGGAGCCTTTGATAAAAGCGGCTCATCTATTTGATCTGACAGCATGGTGAGAAGCGCATCCGCTTTAGCAGCTTGTGTTTCTAACTCTTCTCTTGGACACGGCTCATCCTCTCTTGGCCACATCTCAACATGAGCGACTTCTTTTAATGGTGTAAGTGATGCTTCATCCAGTTTTCTTGTGATATAGACGTAAGGTTTCGTCAAGAAGAACACTCCTTTTATCGATTTCTTTAAGCATAACGAAAAACGTCTCAAGAGAAAAGAGACGTTTCGTCTGTTCACTGAAACTTCAAATCAGCTACAGGCTGAAGCCAGCCAACAGCCGGAATGGGGCTCCCGCCGCTTCGCATGGCACTCATTTCTTGAAAGACCTTCAGAAAGTATTCATAACGATTGGCATCATTTAAGACGTAATCTAACCGCTCTTCATAATATGCTTTTTCATTTTCTCCCGACATGTAGTAGCCTTCCACAATTTCAAAATAATGAAGCGGGAACAGCAGGCGGCTGTATAACAAACGCTTTGAAAAGGAGGAAAGAGGTGTCACCTGTTCATATTGCTGAAGAAAGGAAAAGCCCTCTTCAATTAAATCTTCCTTATGCTGTACAAAGGTCTCTCTTAAGTATTCGGCAATATCACGGGTTGGATGATCAAAGACCCAATCCACAGGTAAACGCAGCGGCTGCTCATGCGGCCATGTCATACGTGAAAAGCGCTGATGACAGACAGTGCCTGAGTCACCTTCTTTCGGTTCATCATCAAGTTCAGTATCGACTAAATATTGAATGGCATTCTCCGTTAATCCAAGATAATACGGAAACGATTCAATGAATTTTTGTTCAAACCGTTCCAGCGGTTTTTGATGCATTTGCTGCATCCAAAAGCCTTCGAGCTGATCTAATCGTTTTGCCCATAATTCCTTCCAGGCACCGACACGTTTTGTTTCGGATACTTCATATGGAAATCCTCTTCCCCTGACATGGAAGGATGCCAGCTCTGACGCTTGCTGAAACGAGCGGCTTGAGAGCGGAGGCGCTGCTTTTAATAAAGCATACTGCTCCTTCCCATGAGTAAAGGTGGGTTTCTCTTCATTTGTTAATTCAAACACAGCGACGTATGGGTCTCCAGCATTCAGTAAATACTGACTGATATGATACAACTCCGAGAGTTCTTCTTCTCGCAAATGAGACACAGGAACAATGAGGAAGAGAGCCTCCGCCGTTTGAAAGCTCTGATAACTGCCATATGGCGTAAATTGACGAACATCAATACCAAATGTGTGATAAATGGTTTCTTTCATGTTTTCACCTGCGTTCCTATGATCAATCTCTTATCATATCGTAGTCGCAGGTTGAGGGATTTATGAATACTATTTACTATCCGAAGCTTTTTACACGTCGTGGACAAATTACGAGGATTGGGTGAGGAATACATGCCGCATCATCATGAGATGAACGAAGTAGAAAAAACAGCAAGACGCCGTTTACAAGAACGAGGCGTAACCATTCAAGATATAGCAGACCTTGTCTACTTTTTACAGGAAAAATATCATCCTGGCTTAGACATGACAGAGTGCATCCACAATGTGGAGCGTGTCATCGCAAAACGTGAAGTCCAAAATGCGATTTTAACGGGCGTCGAATTAGACGTACTCGCCGAGCAAAAGAAGCTGACTGAGCCGCTTCAATCAATACTTGAAACGGACGAGAGCCTGTATGGCGTTGATGAAATTTTATCCTTTGCAATCGTCAATATTTATGGTTCGATCGGCTTTACGAATTACGGATATATCGATAAAGAAAAACCAGGAATTCTCGGGAAACTCAACGATAAATCCACGGGCGAATGCCACACCTTTTTAGATGACATTGTCGGCGCTATTGCTGCCGCCGCATCAAGCAGGCTGGCACATAGTGCAAGAAATGCGGAATAAAGAAAAAGAGGACGCGCGCGTAACGCTTGTCCTCTTTTTTTTATGATAATTGCTCAATCCACTCGGATAATGAATCAATGACATAGGTTGGCTGCTTTTCGTACTTCTGAAGCAGCTCTTTTGTTGTCACACCTGTATGGACGAGTAATGTGTCCATTCCTGCATTCATTCCTGCCATAATATCCGTATCATAGTTATCCCCCACCATGAGCGTCTCAGACACATCTGTCCCAAGTACACGCATCGCTTGTTCCATAATAATGGATTCCGGCTTTCCGATAAATGTCGGCTGAACCGTTGTCGTCACGGTCAGTACAGATGTTAACGAGCCGTTCCCTGGCAAAAGCCCTCTTTCTGTTGGAATGGCAATATCTCCATTTGTTGAGACAAATTGTGCGCCTTGACGGATGGCAATCGCACCTACTGCTAATTTTTCATATGTAATGCCCCGATCAATTCCAACAACAACGAAATCAGCGTCTTCCTGACCAAACGTCAGCCCTTTTTCTTCAATGGCCTGCTTGATTCCTTCTTCACCGATCACGTAAACTGACGCATCTTTCTTTTGCTCAGCAATATAATTGGCCGTCGCCATACTTGTTGTAAAAACTTGTTCTTCTGTTGCTGGGATATCAAATGAAACGAGTTTTTCCGCTACCTGCTTTGGCGTACGTGATGAGTTATTCGTGACAAACAAGTAAGGGATGTCCAACTCATTTAACTTTTGAACAAATTGACCTGCTTCTTCGATCTTTTCTGTTCCTTTATACATTGTCCCGTCTAAATCAATTAAATAGCCTTTGTATTTCATGATGCTCACAACTCCAATGGTTTATTTAAACGCTGATACTGGGCCAAGCTCCTGTTCCAAGTAGGTACGGATGCGGCTTGGAAAGACCTCTAGCGCCTGCTCTACTTCGCTGATCACCTGCAATAAGTCATGATGATTTACTTCCTGATATTGCTGCACAAGTGTTTTGCGGGATGAGACAAGCTTTTTCAGCTGACTCCCTTCTCCTTCTGGTACAACCTTTTCATCAACAAGTATATCCATGATGTCATCATAGCTTCCTGGGTCACGCATAATAAAGCCATCAATCATGTCATTTCCGGTATCAAGAATACATTCGACGAGCAAATGAACAATTCGTTCCAGCGCTTTTTTCTCTAGAGGACTTGTCCATGTTTGATGACTCTGCATCAACTCATATTGCTCCTCGAAAAAACGTAATGTCTCTTCAATCTTTTTTCTGTCTACGAAATACATTATGACGCTCCCCTTTGCGTTATTTTCTAATTCGCTTTAAGACAAAATAGGCACAGCCAAAATTACAGTATTCATAAATGTATTCATCGAGTGTGCTGATTTTAGTATCAAATGTGGCCTTTTGGTTTTGGTCATCAAAGAACCCTTTCAGCCTGAGCTGATTATAGCCCCAGTCCCCCACAATATAATCATACTTATTTAAAATATCTGAGTACCTTGCTTTAAACGCTTCTTCATTAAAGCCGTCTTTGATATCTCTTACAAGATCAAAGGTAGCATTCTGAACGACGATCATCTTCTCACCTCTTTTTAAACGATCCATCTTTAATGATAATTCATTGGAAGAACTCCATCAATTGCTAAAGCATGTTTTTTCCGATTTAGCCGAAGCTAAAGGAAAAAGGAGGTCACATTTATGAAGAAAAAACTGACAGCCGCGATTCTCCTCAGCATGCTTTTAGGCGGGTGCGGCTTTCAATCAGGTATGAACCGGCAAGTGGATGAAGATTCTTCAAGTAAAACCATCCGTCTGTCGGATCGTCATGAAGGAAATAATTCCAATATGCCAGAAGCAGATACAAACAGAGCAGGATATGTTCGTTATCAGCGCCAGCAAGTAACGGATCAGAAAGAAAGAACCCCTGCTTTAAATCGTGAGCATCTTGCCCACGTGATTACAAGTCTAACGGTGCAGCTGCCAAACATCAAAGATGCAGCCACACTTGTGACAGATGAGGATGCACTCATCGTGTATCGAACAGGAAACAAAAACCGTGATGAATCTGCCGATCAAGTAAAGAAAACGGCAGTTTCTGTTCTCCCTCGTTATTATCATGTATACGTCTCTGATAATCCAGAGCACTTTCAATCCATTGCCAATTTTTCACGTCTTCAAACCAATTCACGTGATTTTGACCAAATTTTAACCAAAACGATTCAGCAAATGAAGTATTCCCCTCAAGGCGGGAACATATCGAATCAAGAAGATGCAAATGGGATGACGAATTCAGACCGTACAATGAGAAGAAACGCCCCTTACGGCCAAAATTAATACGAGAAAAAACGCCAGAGAGCTCTGGCGTTTTCTTTGTTACGCTTGCGCCTGACGCTTTTTAGACGCTTCGTTTACTTGTTCATCTGCATGGTAGGAAGAGCGCACAAGCGGCCCAGCTTCACAGTGGCTAAAGCCTTTTGACATCGCAATTTCCTTCAGCTCTGCAAACTCATCCGGATGGTAGTATTTTTGAACTTTCAAATGCTTTTTCGAAGGCTGTAAGTACTGGCCAATCGCCATAATATCCACGTTATTGGCAAGAAGATCATCCATGACTTCAATGATTTCTTCCTTCGTTTCACCAAGTCCAATCATAATGCTTGATTTTGTTGGAATATCGGGCTGCATTTCTTTTGCACGACGCAAGAATTCTAATGAACGATCATATGTAGCACGCGCACGAACTCTTGGCGTTAATCTGCGAACTGTTTCAATGTTGTGATTTAAAATGTCAGGACGAGTGTCCATTAACGTCTTCAAGTTATCATAATTGCCGCCCATGTCTGAAGGGAGAACTTCAATGGTCGTGAATGGGCTTTTTCTTCTAATCGCACGAACGGTTTCAGCGAACACACCTGCGCCGCCATCCTTTTGATCATCCCTTGCAACCGCTGTTATAACAGCGTGCTTTAAGTTCATTAAGGCTACTGAATCTGCCACGCGTTCTGGCTCTTGCAGATCAAGCTCAGTTGGAAGTCCAGTTTTCACCGCACAGAAACGGCATGCGCGCGTACAAACAGATCCAAGGATCATAAATGTAGCGGTTCTTCTCACTGCCCAGCATTCATGAATATTCGGACATTTTGCTTCCTCACAAACGGTATGCAGGTTGTTTTCCCGCATCATTTTCTTTAAACCGGTATAGTTTTCATTCGTATTCAGCTTAATTTTAAGCCAGTCCGGTTTTCTTACGTGCTCTTCCTTCTTTGCCAATTCCATCATCTCCATATGAATTCGTTAAAGGTGCATCTACAAAAATCTTCCTGCTATATACGATGGATGCAGCCAAGAAGCTGCAAAAAATTGAATCTTCGGCCTAAAGCCTTTTCTTTAGACACTTTAACATAGTACAGATTGAACAACAAGGGAATGAGCTGCAAAAATACCCAAAAGCCTCCTAAAAAAACAGAAGAAAATTACTAACATTTTCTTCTTATGAAATAGAGTGTTCTAACCACACTAAACGGTAGAAGATGATGCTCGATGAAAGGAGATGGACGTTTGTGAAAGTGGTTTTAGCCATCATGATTGCTCTTTCAATGCTCCCTTTACCTGTTCATGCAAAAGGGACGGGCAAGCAGCCAGATGAATTGAAGCAAAGAATGGCCCTATATGAAAAAGTCTCCATCACAACTCAAGTTCCATGGTATGTACTTGCTGCAGTTGATCAGTATGAACACAATATTCGAAAAAGCAGAAGAGATTTACCGAAACAAAAAGGCGTCATTGGCATCTACATTCCCCGGGAAATGTGGATTGGACCAGAAAACCCGAATAAACAGGATACCTCTCCTTTAAGCATTAAAGTGTTTGATGGAATTGGTCTTGATGGGAATGGGGATGGCAAAGCAAGCAGCGATGACGATGAGGATGTATTATTCACTTTTGCACAATACTTGCTTCACTACGGCAGCAATATTGATCAATTAAAAATTGGCTTATGGGACTATTATGGACGTGATCAAACCGTTGGAATCATTTCATCTTTTATGAAGCTATATAAGCACTACGGCCATCTTGATCTTGGAAAGCATGCTTTTCCTCTTCCGGTTGGAGCTGACTACAGCTACCGAAGTACATGGGGAGATGCGAGAGGGTTTGGAGGAAGGAGAATTCATGAGGGAACCGATTTATTTGCCCATTATGGACTTCCCGTTCGTGCGACATCGTATGGCGTGATTGAAATGAAAGGCTGGAACCGCTTTGGCGGCTGGCGGATAGGCATTCGAGATATTCATAATCATTATCATTACTTTGCTCACTTAAATGGCTTTGCGAAAGGACTCAAGACAGGTCAAATTGTTGAACCTGGCCAGGTGATTGGATCTGTCGGAAGCTCCGGTTACGGTCCTCCAGGCACCGCAGGAAAGTTTCCGCCGCATCTTCACTATGGCATGTACAAAGACAACGGCAGAACGGAATGGTCATTTGATCCATATCCTCATTTGAGGGCGTGGGAAAGAGCTGAACGGAAACGAAAGTAAAGAACAGCCCAATCATTGTTGGGCTGTTATTCCTTTTTCTTCTTTTTTTCTGGAAGAACAATTGATGGAGCACCTGAGTTTGTTCCGCTGCCATTATAATAATCTGGCACGTCTCCTTGAACGGCTTGTATGGAGACAGGAACAGAGTTTTTCACTACGATTGTTTCAGAAGCAAATGGGATAATGACTCTTACCTTGACCTCGATCAGAACACTAATATCAATCAAGGCATTGTTGATGCCATAAGGCTTAATATTTTTTTCAACGTCCGTATGCGGATCACCAATCACACTAAAACGTACAGGCACTTTGGGTCCGAGGTTGGCAATGAGTGCATTTCCGGATGCTTGCCCAAGCGGAATGTTATATATAATGCCGTCATGTCCATCTGTTTGATCCTTTAATGCTTCTTTTGCCTCTTTTTGAAAGTTCCCCTTTTCAATGTCCTCTAAATTTTTTTGAAGATGACGCGAGAGGTCAGCCATTGCTTTCGATGTTGCTTGCGCATTAAAATCGATGGTCGTCACTTTTCCGTTCTCACTTGTATTCATGACCACCATATCCTTCATATTCTCCTGATCATCTGCAAAGTCTTGAACTGAATATTGTATGAGGTGATTGGCGATGCGCTCTGTTTCTAGTTCAGCAATGTGAATAAGGGTTGGTTTAATGGATCGGTTGATAAAAAATAAACTAATTACGGTTGAGAGCACAAAGAATAAAATCGCAAGCAGCATAACGTAACGAAATGGCAAAGGGCCCTTCTTGTAGGGGCGATAACGGCGGTTCATTCTCAATAAAAAATCCCCCCTTCTCCATTACATGTGTATGCAGACAGGCGGGGGGATAGGAATCAACTCTCTATTTTATTTCACCATTTTTAATAATGCATCTCTTCCAATTGTTCCAGCTGAGATGCCCAGCGCTTCTGCGGCGTATGTCACAGATTCTAAAGGAGCATCGAGCAATTGCTCAATGGTTCTTACACCAACTGCTCTTCCTGCAATAATTCCTCTATCTGCAAGCTTTTCATTCAAGAGCCCGACATCCAGTGCACCGCACATGATATACCCGTGTTCATTTGTTACTGCCATGAAATTTGTCTTCGGCAGCTTGACGGTGACCGCTGTAAAGGAATGGCCATCAATTGTAATAGGTGTTAAATTCACCAAATCCCTTCACTCCTCTCATCACAATCTATGTGAAAAGAGGGCGCGTGTTGTTAGGCTGAAGCGGATTTCATGTTGCTTCCTTCAAGCGCCATGTCAAAACATCACGTAAAAATTCAGGCATAAAATATTCAATGTGTTCGTGATCACGGATATGAGGAAAAAGAGAGCCTAATGTATACATATCGACTGTGCCAACAGTATAGGAGGCGTCTTTTTTGATCAATTGACCATGTACAAAGACATCCTTCACCCGTTTTGCCTCGCCTTCTTCTAATGTATAGCTGAGGCCGCTATATAGCATTTTCCCCATCAGCTCACCTCTAAAGCCGAAGCCTTTAATGCGCAGCTGTTCCATTTTTTCTTCACAGCCTCGCTGAACTGTTTCGATGAGCTGTTGACCGGTAAGCGTCACCCGAATAGGATTAATGGGATGCGGACATATCCGGTGGATTTCTTCTCTTGTGACGATCCCTGCCTCTAATGAATCAAGCACCATACCTGCATTCATCATGCCAATATCTGCTCCGCACCAATCTTTAATGGCATCTGTTAAGAGCTGCGGAAGCGGAGAATCGTCGAACCACTTCGTTTCTAGCTTCGACTCAATCGTTGTCACTTTTTCCTGCATGAGTGCTTTCGCTCTTCTTTCTGCCTGCTGCAAGGTGGTGATGGCTTCATCTGATTCACTAATGAGCTGATCCACTGACTGTACTGTCGCTTTTTTCTCTATCAGCTCTTTGCGCGCTGTATCGATCGTCAGCTCAACGCAGCCAATATAATGCCCGTACTTTTCAGCGCATGCAAGCAGCACACCATTGTCCATTTCACCTTCTTCTAACAGATGATGCGTGTGTGAACCTAGGATGATGTCAATTTCAGGGAAATCACGGGCGACCTCTCGATCATGGATGATTCCGAGATGGGATAAAAGCACAATGACATCTGCCTGTCCCTTCACTTCCTGCAGCATGTCCCGTATGCTGTCAAACGGATCAGTAATGTTCCAGCCCAGCTTTTCATATACGGGTGTATACGCAATGGTCACACCTAAGAGACAGAGCTTCAGTCCGTTTTCCATTGTGATCATATGATAGGGCTTTGCCCACGAAGGCCTTTTGCCTTTCTCAAATAAATTAGACAGCACCACTGGAAATTGTGCATTCTCATACAAGTGATCCAGCTGATCATGGGGCAGCGTAATGCCTTCATTATTCCCGATTGTGACTCCATCATAGCCAAGCTGATTGAGGAGCTTGACGTTTACCTTTCCATAATCCGCTTCGGATACGAGATTCACTCGATCCATATGGTCGCCAATATCAAACAAGAGCATCTGATCGTGAACTTGACGCTTTTCTTCAATATAAGCTGCAATTTTTGGCCAGTTCTCAAAGTGGCTGTGCAAGTCGTTTGTATGATATAACCATAGCTTCTGCAGCATGTTGATCTCTCCCTCAAGTTGTCACTGACCGTCTCATTCAGGTTGAAAGCTTCAGTCAGCTCTCGGTTAACTAAATAAATCTAACTGCTTCGGAGACAGGTTTGAATAGGTGATATCCAGCAAATCAATCATCTGCTGGCCATTTGCTGCTGCATCTCCGCCGGAGTTATTATTAAACACGACATAGACATCTTTCGATTGCTGATGCAGGATGTCGAGATTCTTTTTCCACTCTTTTAATTCAGCTTCATTATATAAATATAAGTATCTCACTTCACGCCAATTCTCATGGTCTGCCGGGTGAAGCCAGCCCTGTTTATTCCTTCCATGAAATCGTACCAATGTTTTATCACGGTTTGTAGCTTGTATGACCGGCGGAATGGAGCCTTCTCCGACTTGCGGTTCATCACAGACGGAATGAATCCATCCTTCCTTTTCCATAAAGGACAAAGTCTGCTCATAAAATTCATCTGAAAACCATGTACGGTTTCGGAATTCGAGGGCACATGGAATGTCCCCCATCTTCTCCTTACACCATCTTAAATAGTGGACGTGCTCTTTTTTGCAATCAAACCAAGGTGGAAATTGAAAGAGCACCATGGCTAGTTTCCCTTCACGAATAAGCGGAGTCAGCGAAAGAATAAATGCATCAAACATTTCTTCCTTTGAAGCAAACGGAATCTCGCCCCTTTGATGTCCAGTCATTCCTTGGTATGCTTTCACAACAAATTGAAAGTCATCTGGCGTATCCTTTATCCACTTTTCATGATTACGCTCAGGCTGAACCGCATAAAAGCTGGCATCCAGTTCCACAATCGGAAACGTTGACGCGTAGTGAAACAGCTTTTGCGCGCTGCCGATTCTCGGCGGATAAAGACTGTCATGATCTCCCCAGCCAGTTAATCCGATATAAATCATGTTTCTCACCTCTTGCCACTCTCATGTATAGACGGCTTCCTCATTCGAAGCCTTTGTTTCTTGTGATACCATATTTTCTGAAAGAAATTCTTCTGTCTACAACATATCATATTTGCTCGTAATTCTGAATGAAGATGACTGGCGGCACGTGATTTTGTCCTGGCGCTCTGTTTGTTTGTTATATTAATTGACAACTTTCTATCTAAAATGATTTTAGCTGATAACATAAAATGCATATCAGAGATGCTGACAGTGATTGTCCATTTTTTTATTCATCTTCACCAATAAAGGAGACCCAGTGGATATGAACATAGACGATAACCAGTTTGAAATTTTACAAAAAATGGCCAAAAAGATTCACAAGCCCATCTATTTGTTTAACCAGCATGGACGTATTCTCTTTACCTCGCACCCCATGATCACAAGCTCAGAATGGATACACATTCTCCCCTTTTTTCAAAGCAGGACAACTCATTCTTTTTCAATGATACATGCAAAACAAACCTTTTCCATCTTTCCAATTGATCTAAACGAACAAACATGTGATTATCTGGTCATCCTTGCTTTCATTCACCCGCAGAATAAAACTTTGCATGGGATCATTGCAAAAGCAGTAAACGAAATGTCGATTGCACGCATGAGACAATATGCCGCCCTGCAAACGGCCAAGCGTGCTAGAAATGAGGGCTTTCGCAAATGGATAGAGAGGGCATCGTCTTCCCAGCAAGATTCCTTACATTTCGCTCAGGCGTTTGGATTAAACGCCGAATGCCTCTATCTATGTATGATCTGTCAGCTTGACGAGCGCAGTGATACCACATGTTTTATGAAGCAGCAAATGGTTTTGGATCAAGTGGCTGATCTGCTCGAAAGTGCACTTCCAAGCTGCCCATTTCCTGCCTTTCTGTTTGTCAAAGGTGATATGGGTGTTGTATTGATGGAGGAGACTGGCAGTTGGCCAGAGGTTAGCGGCAGGCTCAGCTCTTTTTTAAAACAGTTGCAGATGCTTGTTAAACTGCAAGTGAATCATACTATTTCTTTTGGGGTGAGCTTGACGGGCTGCCTCATCTCCCATCTGTCTGAAGGCTACAATGAAGCATTAGAGGCTCTTCAAACAGGATATCTCTCATCGCGTACTGAATATATTCAATTTTATCAAGCGAAGGATGTGCCAGATTTACTAAGGCTCATTCCAAGAAAGGATATGATCACGTTTCACCAGCTGCACCTTCACCCGTTATCTGAACCATCACAAGTCGATCAAAGCCTTCTTCACACCTTATCTGTCTATTTAGAAACCCATTGCCACATTTCAGAAACAGCCAAACGATTGTCCATTCATCGCAACACGGTCATTTATCGCCTCGAGAAGTGTGAAGAATTGCTTCGAATCAGCTTAAAAGATTCTGACGCAACATTGCGGCTGCGCTTAGCATTCCGTATTCAAATGTTTCTCTCATCCCATCCTGATTGAATTTTTTCTTCTGAAACTTCATATAGTTTGGAGGAGAAAAATGAGACTCAAGGAGGGATGATAAATGGATGATGAGCTCCGTCACATCCCGCAGCCCATTCGAAAGGATGGCGCGGGTGCCACCGACTTAGGCCCGCGCGATGTCCTTCGAGATATTGAGAACCCAGATATGCTCGTTCCCCCTAAAACCGATGCCGGAACAATCCCCAATTTAAAATTTTCATTTTCTGATACACACATGCATTTGAATCACGGCGGCTGGTCGAGGGAAATTACAAAGCGGGAGCTGCCGGTTTCAACAACGATTGCAGGTGTCAACATGCGGCTCACACGCGGAGGTGTTCGTGAGCTTCATTGGCATAAGCAGGCGGAATGGGCGTATATGATTTTAGGCAAAGCCCGCATCACATCTGTAGATGCAGAAGGGCGAAATATGATCGCTGATATAGAAGAAGGTGATTTGTGGTATTTTCCACCTGGTATCCCGCACTCTATTCAAGGACTTGAGGATGGTTGTGAGTTCCTTCTTGTATTTGATGATGGCGATTTTTCTGAATTTGATACATTCACGATCACAGACTGGTTTGCCCATACACCGAAAGAGATTCTCTCCGCCAATTTTGGTGTTCCTAAGAAATTGTTTGACCATATTCCGAAAAAGCAGCGCTATATGTTTCTAGGCTCGCCGCCGTCATCCTTAGAAAGCCAAATGGTATCTGACCCATACGGCAGCATTAAGCCGCCATTTACGCACCAGCTTCTTCGTCAAAAACCGATAACGACCTCTGGCGGAACCGTCCGAATTGTCGATTCACGGAATTTCCCGATTTCAAAAACTATTGCGGCTGCACTTGTTGAAGTAAAACCTGGCGGCATGAGAGAAATGCACTGGCACCCTAATAATGATGAGTGGCAATACTATTTAACAGGTACAGCTAAAATGACGGTCTTTGGAGCAGGGGGTACTGCCCGCACCTTTAATTACAGAGCAGGTGATGTTGGATATGTTCCTTTTGGCATGGGGCATTACATCCAAAATATCGGCCAAACGAGCCTTTGGTTTTTAGAGATTTTTAAAAGTGACCGGTTTGCAGATATTTCGTTGAATCAGTGGATGGCCTTAACCCCGCCTCAATTAGTGAAAGAGCATTTACACGTAGATGAAGCGATGATTCGTGCGCTTCATAAAGAAAAGTCACCTGTCGTGAAATATGAGAGATGATGCGATTTTGTTTATAAAAAAACCGATCATTTTTAGATGATCGGTTTTTAATCATGGTTAACCCTTATCGATACCACGCTTTTGCTAAATTGTTTTTAAAGTTACTATCTTTGAAAGGTACGTTTGCACTACCAAAGTCTGTTGTATTCAGTGCATGTCTTGCAGCCGGCGTTAGATCATCCCAGCCAATTAAAGGCTGCATTCCTTTTCCGCTCACATTGCCGCTTACATTCAACTCATGATTTAATGGCCAGTTGCTATCATAACCTACTAAAGGATTTGTCCCTAAAATACTTGCTGCACTCGGTGCTACTTTCTTATATTGTCCATGACCTGAGTAAGCAATCGATTGAACACGCGGATTGACTACAGCTGGATTGTCAATCCAAACGACAATGGATTCCCAATCATGACGATGACCTAAGCCTGGTGAAGGATTATCTTTTGGGAAATACCAAGCATACATAATCGCCCAGCTGCCATTGTACCAATCTGAACGTGAATATACTTGACCGATATTACTGCTGCATCCACCATTATGTGAACCGCTCGTTTTTAACCCTCTGCTTGTGTTTCCAGCAGCATCTACAGCTGGGAATGGTACACATCCATGCCATACTTTCAAATAAGGCTGAAATTTTTTCGCCGCTTTTTGTGTAACAGTTGTTGGGTTGACTTCTCTAAAACCAACTACCTTGTCATGATCAATTTCTGCCGCATGAACTGCTGAAGGCACTGCTGTACTAAACATGGTGACGATAAAAAATAGAATGGCAAAAATAAACTTCTTCATTTTCTATCCCCTTTTCTCTTGATTATCTCAGTTACCTCATGCTGTCGAGATTGATGTTACCATTGCGGAAAAAACCAATCAATCACTTTTTACATAAAATGTATAATTTAGTATTTTATTAATGGATTCCCTCTCAGAAAAAGATTTAAATATTGATAAACTCTACTATTCATTTAGATAAAATATAAAACATAGACTATTTCTAATTGAAATTTTTCTAAATACATTTCATTCAATAAAAAAAGACTGTAGATCAACTACAATCTTCCTTGCGCTGCATGAGCATGCTGCACTTTTTTCCCCCACACGATGGATGCAGCGAAGCTTACGCAAAGCACTAGTGTTCCAAACATAAAAGGAAACTCAATATTCACATCAAATAATATACCCGCAAGACTCGGTCCGACGATATTGGCAAGGCTCATAAAGGATGTATTGAGACCGCCTGCTACCCCTTGCTGATTGCCTGCCATCTTGGACAGCAATGTATTGAGGGCTGGTCGGACAAATGACGTAGCCGATAAAAATAAAATCGAACCCGTAAAAATTAACCAAAAGGACGGCGCATAACGGCAGGCGATCAGCATGAAAGCCGCACCTAACAGCGCATAACGGACGACCCTCATCTCTCCAAATCGTTTCACGCAGGCATTCACTAACGCCCCTTGAACAAGCACCCCGGCAAGACCCGCAACCGTAATCACAAACGCAATATCCTTCGGTGAAAATCCGTGTTTTTGGTCTACATATAAGCCGAAAATCGATTCAAAATGAATGATTCCGAAATTGAGGACAAAGGCCAATATAAACAAAAAGCCGTACGATGTCTTTAGAGCCTTGATCATTTGTACAAAAGGATTGAAATGAATATCCTTGTTGAGCCGTGCCTCTTCCTGTTTTTCCTTTGTTAATGTTTCAGGTAAGAAGAGGATGGATAACAAAGTAGAAAGAGCAGCAAAGGAACCGGCCATAAGAAATGGAAATGCGATCCCGTACTCAACCAAATAGCCGCCTACGCCCGGCCCGATGACAAAACCTAGTGTCATCGCTGCACTGAATAGACCCATTCCTTTCCCTCGGTCCTTTTCACTTGTAATATCAGCGATGTATGCAAACATGGCCGGCATAAGCAAAGCCCCGGCAGCACCGCCTAAAAACCGTGACACAAATAGCATCCAAAGCTGATCAGCAAAAGCAAAAATAAACTGAGCAATCGTAAAGCCGGCAATCCCGGCAATGATCAATTTTCTTCGTCCAAATCGATCGGTCAGTGCCCCGGCAACCGGCGATAACGCAAATTGTGTAAAACCTGTTGCAGCGACAAGAAAACCGAGTGTTTTTCCTGTTGCACCAAAGGCTTCAATATAACTCGGCATAACAGGTACAATGAGGCCAAAACCAAGCATGGCAATAAAAATATTGAGCATCAAAATGTATAATCTGCCCATCTTCTTCATATAAAAACCTCTTTCTGCATATAAATGAAAATGATGACAAAAAATGATGAGAACCTCTCCAGTATAGCGATAACCTCGTCTATAAGTCTAGTTTTTCAAAAATTAGCGTTCTTTTCCAAATAAAAAATACCCGCCAATGGCGAGTATGTTGGAGCTCGTTATTCAGCTTATTCATAGATAGAAAGAGCCGCCTGAAGTCCTGCTCCGCAATGGATAGACGCACCGTGTTTGATGAGAATCGCTTCCAGCCCTGCTAACACAAACAGCACATTTTCCTTTCGGCAGCTGTAGCCCATTGTCCCAATTCTCCAAATACGGCCGGCAAGCGGTCCAAAGGAGCTTGCAATCTCAATCCCAAAATGATGAAGCAGGTCGGCACGGACCGCTTCTCCGTCAATACCACTTGGAATGACAATACAGGTCACAACCGGCATTTTACAATCTGGATCACCAAACAATTCAAGCCCCATTGCTTCAAGACCTTTCATCAAGGCTTTCTCATGATATGAGTGCCTTTGAAAACGTTCAGACAACCCTTCTTCCAGCACAAGACGAACCCCTTCTCGCAGTGCATAAAGCATCGTTGTCGCTTCTGTATGATGATTTAATCGTCTTGGGCTCCAATAATCCTGAAGCTGGCTTAAATCAAAATAATTGCTTTTGATTGGAGAAATGTCAATTTGTTTTTGTAATTCATCCTGTGTCGCAATGCCTTTTTCTACTTTCTTTCTCGATTCAATGACAGCTGCGACTCGGTCATTATACGTAATAGGTGACATACCTGATGGAACAGATAAACATTTCTGCGTGCCGCCAATCGCCGCATCTATTTTCCATTCGTCCACTTTTACCTCGACACCGCCAATGGTTGCCACAGCGTCTACAATAAACAGCGCATCAAGAGCCCGGCATGCTTGCCCGATTTGCTTGAGCGGCTGTAATCGTCCGGTGGATGTTTCACCATGAACCATGGCAACGATTTTAGGCTTGACCTGCTTTATTTCTTTGATGATGTCGTCAGGATCAAAAACCGTCCCCCATTCACACTCCATTGTATGTACCTCAGCACCGTAGCGCTGTCCTATTTCAATGAGCAGGTGACCGAAGCGGCCAAAGACAGGCACAAGCATTGAATCTCCCGGCTCAATCACACTGGCGAGCACAGCTTCAAGCCCTGAACGGGACGTACCGTCAATTGGATAAGCCCATCTGTTTTCTGTTTGAAAAAGTGACCGCAATAAGGTCATTGTTTCATTCATAATGTGTGTAAATGCTGGATCAAATTGACCGAGAATTGGCGTGCTCATCACACGGAGCACTCTCGGATCTACTTCAACGGGTCCCGGTGTCATAATCGTTCTTGAAGGTGTTTGCAGTTCTTTCACGTGATCCATCCTCTCCCTTGCTGTCCATCCTTATAAGCCCACTTATACAGGAATGCGCCTAAAATAGCAATCTCTTTTCCTATGAACTTATTACATAAAATTTACGAGAAATCCATTTATTTCTCCATGGCAATATGATAGAAATAAAGAGAATACATTCCCTATCAAGGAGGAAATCGAATGAAAAGAACTTTATTTGGAACTGTGGCCGCCGGAATCATGATATTCGGCACATTCGCCGCCCCGCTGCCTCCAGCTGCAAATGCTCAAGGTTTCAATCTGAGTGAACCTAGTCAAACGATCACCTTTTCCCCGTTACAGCTTCAAAACGAAACATCTGCACAACAAACGCAAACTGCCGCCACAAGTCAAATCGATTCCTATTACCAATCTGCTGCTGGCAAATCAGGACCC
Source organism: Bacillus sp. FSL L8-0654 (assembly GCF_038629965.1). Lineage (NCBI taxonomy): Bacteria > Bacillati > Bacillota > Bacilli > Caryophanales > Bacillaceae > Bacillus > Bacillus sp. FSL L8-0654. The sequence continues at coordinate 2,938,167 of NZ_CP152026.1, forward strand.
GCTCTTAAAAAGGCTTTACACGATATCATTGATGATCATACGCAGCTATCCTACAGCCAGGTGTGGGATGCATTAAAGAAAACAGATGAAGACCCCAATAACCCAAACAATGTGCTGCTGCTTTATAGTGGTGCCTCCCGTTCAAAGCAAGCGAATGGCGGGAATGTGGGCCAGTGGAACAGAGAGCATGTCTGGGCCAAGTCTCATGGCAATTTTGGGACAAGCCAGGGGCCTGGGACAGATCTCCACCACCTTCGTGCGACAGATGTGCAAACGAACAGCACACGCGGAAATTTAGATTTTGATACAGGCGGTAATGAATACAAAGGGGCGCCGGGCAATTTCTACGACAGCGACTCATTCGAACCTCACAGCCGGGTCAAAGGAGATGTTGCGAGAATGCTCTTTTATATGGCGGTTCGCTACGAGGGTGATGACCGCTTTCCAGATTTAGAATTAAACGACAAAGTAAATAATGGAAGCTCCCCTCTTCACGGAAAAATGTCTGTACTTCTCAAATGGCACAAGCAAGACCCAGTCGATCAAATCGAACGGAACCGCAATGAGATCATATATCAAACGTATCAGCACAACCGCAACCCTTTTATTGATCACCCTGAATGGGCAAGTGAGATTTGGGAATAAAAAAAGGGCACTGCTACGAGCAAGCAGTGCCTTTCTTTTTTTCAAGAGGACAAACAAGACAATAATCGAGACTCTCCGATTTTTTCTCAAGCTTATAATACATACAGCAGGTTTTCCGGTTGGATGTTTCAAGTAAACTGTCGTCTAGGTTTAGGCTGTGCTGAAATGGATTTTGCTGAGCTCCAAAAACATCTCCAGCCGCCTGCTTCAGATACAGATAATCCCCCCGCATGCGCTGCTTCACCGCAGGCTCTTCCGCTTCCCGCATCATGCTTCGATAAAGAGAGTTAATTCGAACCGCTACATTTTCCCATAAAATACGATAAGAGAGTTTTGATGTGCGGTTCAGCACGTCTAAAAGAGGCGTGACACACTCCGTAAACAATTCACGCACGACCTTCTCTCTCCATTCATGCCTGTCTCCTTCTAGTGGAACAAACGAACACGACGCCTCATCTATTTCAATTTTTCGATCCTCTCTAAATGCACATGCTGCTGGTGGAAACTGATAGACACCCTCATACAGCGTCATCAAGTATAAAGAGGAACTGACAGCTAAGTAGCCGTACCGCTTTGAAAACATAGAGGCTGCTACCGCAAGATTCGGTGCATGCATCGCTTCCTTTTCAGCTTCTAATAAACGTATGACGGCTGCTTCTGAAAAAAGCGCAGCAAGTGTGCGATCAGATGTCATAGGTCCATTTGTGATGTGTACCCCGAAATCAAGTAATTCTCTCTCAACCCACTCCGGCCTCATATCAAAACCCCCATCTTCTGTTTATCGATTACGCTGTTGATATAACAAATAAATAAAGAACGGTGCACCAATAGCTGCCGTAAATACACCTGCTGGAACATCTAACGGTAGAAATGCGGTTCTAGCCACAAGATCAGCAAGCATCACGAGAATACTTCCAACTAGCGCAGATGCTGGGACAAGCGCTATGAATGAACGTCCAATGATCATCCGCGCAACGTGCGGCGCCATGAGTCCAACAAATTCAATGCCGCCTGCAAATGCGACTGCAACACCAGCCAATGTCACACTCATCAGGAGAAAGAATAATCGTTTCGCCTGCACTTTTACCCCGAGACCTGTTGCAAGATCATCGCCAAGTTCTTTTACATTCATCGTTCTTGCTAACACCATGACAATCGGTAAAATGATCATCACCCAAGGAAGCATCGCAGTGACGTCTTTCATCGTAGAACCATATAAGCTCCCCGTCAGCCAGATGTAAGACTTGGTCGTTGTCATCGTATCACTAAGAACAAGCGTAAACGTCACACATGCCTTCATAATGGCAGAAATCCCAATTCCCATTAGAACAAGTGTGATCGGCTTGACCCCTTTTTTCCATGAAAGCAAATAGATCAGACTCGATACCGCAAAAGCACCTGCAATCGCCCATAAGGATTGATAAGCAATAGGCACAGTGCCCATCCAAAAGACGATAAACATAATCGCACCAAACGAAGCACCACTTGTAATTCCAATGATATCAGGTGATGCCAGCGGGTTGCGGATCAACCCTTGCAAAATAAGCCCTGATACCGCAAGTGCAGATCCAACTAAAACAGCCAGCAGCGTTCGTGGAATCCTCAGTGTATTTAACACAAAGGAATTCCCCTCTCCCTGACCGATTAAATGAAGCAGCACATCGACCGGCTGAATGAACCGGCTTCCCATACTGAGACTGAGAATAAATAAGCCAAAGGCAATGGCCGTCAATAAAAGTAAAATCAAAAACGTCCGCTTTGAAAATTGAAATGAAATGCGCCCGCCTTTAGAACGCACTGTATATGTTTTAGCCACCTGTCTTCAACCCCTTGCGCACGAGATAAACAAATAGAGGCGCTCCTGCTACCGCCGTCATGACACCAATCGGCACTTCCTGCGGCATGATCAGAAAACGAGCCGCCAGATCCGCGGCAAGTAAAAGCGACGCCCCCACAACGGCACAATACGGCAGTACCCAGCGGTGGTCAGGCCCGACGAGCTTTTTCACAATATGCGGCACAAGAAAACCAACAAAACCAATTGAACCAGCAACAGCGACGGAACCACCTGCTAAAAAGACAACGAGGACACCCATCGTGATTTTCAGCAGCAGTGTACGCTGGCCAAGTCCTTTGGCAATATCATCTCCCGACAAAAGAACATTAATAGAACGTCCAAGAAGCAGCGCCACTACAGTCGCACCTAAAATATAAGGCAAAACAGGGATTAACATATCAATGCTTCTTCCAGACACTGACCCAGCCATCCAGAACAAAATGCTTTGAATCGACTGTTCATTCACGATTAAAAGACCTTGTGTAAAAGACGCAAACAGTGCAGATATCGCCGCACCTGCAAGGACTATTTTGACCGGCGTCAATCCATCTCTTCCAATAGAACCTAATAGAAAAACGAGCATCCCTGCAATCGCTGCGCCTAGAAAGGCTGTCCACATATAGCTTGTTAACGACTCTGTTGAAAAGAAAACAATCGAAATCACGATAAAAAATAGTCCACCTGCATTAATTCCTAATAAATCAGGCGCCGCAAGCGGATTTCTCGTCAATGCCTGCATGAGTGCACCTGAAATCGCCAGGCTTGAGCCAACGACCGTTGCAATTAAAGCTCTTGATAATCTGGATGTCATGACAATGACACTGTTTGGATCCGATTCATCAAATTGAAGAAAAGCATGGATGGTGGCTTTGAGGGAAATGGAGGTTTGCCCAAGGGAAATACTGAGCATAAAAAAGACCAACATCAACACAATGAATCCAGCAAAAAGCAGTGCCTTGCTTGAATCCTTTTTTATTAAACTTCTCATCTGATTCCCGCTTTCAATCTGTTATGGAAAAAAGGAGAAAATGGTATATTCACATTTTCTCCTCTGTTACGACTTATTTATCAATTCCTAAACGATCGTAAATATCATCAAGCATCATGTTTGCAGCGATAATACCGCCGCCCATGTTCCAAGTGATTTCATCTACTTTATGCACCTGTTTCGCTTTCACTGCGTCAAGCTGCTTCCATAAAGGATGACTTGTCCACTCTTTATATGCTTTTTCAACCGCTTTATCCTTTTCATCCATAAAGTAATAGATCACATCTGCATCCATTTGCGGAATGCTCTCTTTGTCTGTCAGTGTAATGATGTCTTGCTTTTTATCTTTGACATTCTTAGGTCCTTCAAAGCCCAGCTCTGTTAAAATGGACCCTGCGAAACCAGTTTGATAGATTCTAGCATGATCTGCACGGAAGTTCACCACAGATACACTCATTGGCCAGTTTTTGATGTCTTTTTTCGCTTTTTCTTTGAAATCAGCGACGCGGTCATCCCACTTTGTCAGCAATTCTTTTGATTTGTCTTCCTGGTTTAACGCTTCACCCATCAACTTCACTGTATCTTTAAATGTGAACACAGTTTCAGTTGCAACAGTTGGAGCGATTTCTTTCAGCTGATCAAAAATTTGCTCGTGACGGATTTTCGATGCAATGATCAAATCAGGCTTGAGCTTTTCAATTTCCTCTAAGTTTGGCTGTGTTTCCTGCCCAACAATTTTAACATCCTTTAAGTCGTTGCTTAAATATTTATACGTAGGTGCTTCAAGCCATGATTCAACAACACCTACTGGTTTAATGCCCATAGCGACTGCTGCATCCGTTGCTCCTTGGTACAGTGTCACCACACGTTTAGGCGATCCTTTAATTTCAGTTGAACCGATAGCGCTTTCAACGTTTCTTGTTTTCTCTTTACTATCTGACTTGCCGTTACTGCTATTGCTGCCGCAAGCTGCAAGTAAAACGATGGAGAGCACAACTAATAGCGACCAAAAAGATTTCTTGAACATGTACCTCACCTATCCATTCTATATGTAGTCATATCGTTTGATAACGATTCTCATTATCACACTATGATTTTATCATAGAAAAGGATGGTGTCAATGTAAATTTTTAAGAAAATGGGAGAGTATTGACTAGTTATTCATACTAAATAGAAGGATTCCACATCTGGATGGTCCTGCCAATCTGTTTTCCTGCTTCTAGTAAAACTGACAAATGGGTATGTCCTTCAAGCACTTGATAGACTGATTGTTTTTTTGCTCCTTCAAACAGAAACGAGAATGGCCAGCCGCGCTAGTCATCCTCATTCTTATATCTTATTCATTGAATTCTTTCAAAGGGAAGGTATTACTTTCAATAATCGCGACAATTTGATTTAACGCTTTTTTTGCTTCTGGTATAGGGAAGACAGGAAACACGTGATTCATTTTAGGATATTCTATATAGTTTATTGGAACCCCCTGCTTATCTGCCATCTCTTTGAATTTACGAGCATCTGGGAGAAAGAATTCGTGAGTGCCTATAAAAACAGAAATTCGTCCCAATGATTTGATCTCTCCATAAATTGGACTGACTAAGTGGTGTGTTTCATCCATTTCACCCGCATATCTTTTTCCTGATTCAATTAATAAGGCTAGATTGAGCATTGGCTCTTTTGGAACCATAGCAGCGATATCTGGGTTGCTTAATGTGACATCTAGCCATGGTGATAAAAGAATGATATTTCCTGGCTGCGGCAAGCCCTTTTCTGCCAAGTATTGAGCAAAAGCTAACGATAAACCGCCGCCAGCAGAATCGCCCATGATGACGATATTTTCAGGTGTTCCTTTCTCTAAAAGACCTTGGTACACAGGGAGGACACTCTCGATCGCATCCATATACTGATGGTTCGGTGCTTTTGGATACACCGGCACATACACCGTACTATTTAATTGCTTCGTCAATCGATCTAAAAAACGCCAATGCCAAGTTAAAGGCTGTTCGATATAGCCACCACCTGGTATAAACAACACCTGATGGTCATCTGGCTGGTCATTTGATTTCAGCATATACGTATCGACTGGAAACGAGTCATTTTTAGTAATTTTGTACTTATTCTTGATTTTTTCAGGTAATTCATAAGGTAGTTGATTTGCCTTTCTTCGTTCTTCTAGATAATCATTTACATTGAGTTTCTTTTTCGTCAAAGCAAGTAGCTGTTCTACTAAAAAACTTTGAATACTTCGCATATGATCAACCCCTACTCATAGAATCATGATCGATTTCGATGGAAAGATAAGGCTTCTAAAGCATACCATATGAAGACGTACATCAGGAAAAAACCTTTTTATCCAGCTGATCACTCACCACAACAAACACCTATCCATTAATGAACAACTGTTTATTTACTGTTACTCATATTCTACTTTTTAGATGCATGACAATCAATTGTCAATCTGACCCTAACCGTTCATTAATAGACAGATATCGACTAAGTGTTCATCTCGTCAATGTCCAGACATGAAAAAAGACGAACTGGACAAGTTCGTCTTTTTGATTGATTACGATTAAGGCTGCAAGCTTAGGATTTTTTGAATCGTATGCATGACCCCGCTCTCTTCATTTGAGAGCGTAATAAAATGCGCAGCATCTTTTACCTCTTGGACGGCATTTCTTACAGCAAAGCTGTACTGAGCGGATTCCATCAGTTCTAGATCATTACGTCCATCACCAAATACCATCGTTTCCTCTTCTGTTACCCCCAAAATGTTCTGCAGCTGCTTCACGGTGGTTCCTTTATGAACACCAATATTGGAAATATCAATCCACGTATCTTCTGAAGCGACAACATATACTTGTTCAAAGAATTCACTTAACATTTCTCTCGTCTGTACGCAATTTGCCTCAGGATCATGAACGGTGATTTTCACAAAGTCATCTTGTATGTCAGCAAAGTTTGAAACCTTGAGGACATTTGTATAAGAGCCCGTCACAAATCTCATTTCACTCTCAGATAAATGCTCATTGACCACTGCACCATCTTTCGTACATGCAATGATCGTCTGCACTTTACTTATCTCCTCCAGCTTATGGATGATCGATAAACCCAGATCATTTTTTATTAAAGATTCATAAACAAATTGTCCATTCTTTTTAATCCGCGTTGCGCTATCCCCTAAAATCCAAAAATCCTTTGCATGCTCACCAAACAATGCCTCCACTCGTTCACACTGCTTTCCCGTACAAGGAGCGAACGCTACATTTTTCTCTTCCATTAATGCTTTTATTTTCTGAAATAAAGCTTGATCAAATGATCCTTGGCGATTTAAAAAAGTGCCGTCTAAATCCGTAATAATTAATTTAATCATGTTCTTCCTCCAATTCCTTAGCTGAACAAACACTATGAAAATTGTATATGTGTAAATGCCAGAAAGTAAATAAGCCAGGAACATGTTGTTTGTCATCACACATAAAGGCACTTGTTACAGGTACGTCACAAGGCGTTTCATGAATCAACATATAAAAAAATAGACGAACGGTCATCGTTCGTCTTCTTCCCTCACTTCACTTCTTCATGCTCCTGAACCGCATGTCGTTTACTAGCGATAAAGAGTGCAACCGTCATGGCTAAGATAGTCAACGCCCACCAGAACGTCGATACAGCCTCCTTATGATCGATAATAATCAAACGGATGACGGCCGTGATGCCAATATAAATAAAATAGCGAAGCGGAAAATGAAAGTTTGATTTAAAGTACTTAATAATTAAGGCAATAAACTCAAAGTACATAAAGAAGATCAGCAACTCACCAAGCATTTCATAATAACTGTCTTCTTTGCTGAGCAAATTCTTGTAAACGAATTGGACAATATACCAAGTTTCACTAATTAAGAGGACGCTTAAAGCAATGGCCAGAAAGAATAAACAAATATTCAGAAGGCCTTGCAAGAGATCCGGTACCTTTTGGAAGTTGTTGAATCGTTTCATTAGATTGTCTCTCCATTCCATGTTATTCATTTGCTACCTATATTTTGATGTGCCAGAATCGCAGCACGATGTAGTAAACGCCGTTCTTTTCCATCCTTTCAAACTGCCCGTGCATGCGGGACATCATTCGTTTTATGCTTCGTTCACCAAGTCCAGTGCTTTCCTGGGTGTCATTTGTCTCGTTTATCGCATTGCTGATATGGATCTCAAAGATTTCTTGGTCGGATAGAAACGTGAGATTGATATCTTTTTTCGGGTCAGCGTATTTCAGTATGTTCGACATCAGATTATCAAACACTCGGCCAAGCTCCTCGACATTCACATTGATATAGCTGTCTGGCAGCTCTCCTAAAAGATGAACCTTAAATGTCTCTTGCTGCAAAATCGCCACCTGATCTGATAAGAGATCGTAAATGACCTCTTTGACTGCAACTGTCTCAAGCTCAGGTTCATGTTCTTTATCAAGTAGAAAATAGGCGAACAGATTATCAGATAGATTTTTCAATTGCAGTGCTTTTTCATAAGCACTTGCTATATATTGATCCTTACGGGTATCCGCTCCAGCCTCCTCTTTTTTCGCAAACTCCAAATTCATCATCAGCGATGTCAGCGGTGTCCTCATATCATGGGACATTTCGGTGACCAAGCTGCGGCTCTCTTCTTGCAGCTCATCAATGGCTTGAAGCTTGTCCAAAAAAGCTTTACGAAGATCCTCAATACTTTTGGCAATCATCGCTAATTCGTCATGCCCTTTCACCGTCATCTCATAGTCCAGCTCTCCGCCTTCAAGAATATGTATCTCTTGGTGAATCGTTTGCAGGTAGCGCAGACTTTTGCGAATCCCGAGAAGAACCATGAGGAGAAAAATAAGCGTTGCTCCGAGCAGCTCGAGTGTAAAGGCAAGATCGTGGTAGCGAGATGAATAGAACCCGTCCACCATGACGCGGCCTTTACCGTCGCTAAACTGAACCGGATACGAATGTTGCTCAGCGTACTGAGTCATCCTTTCTTTTCCGTACGCCGATTCATCCGCAGCCGAATAGATGGAGTCATATTGCAGCACCTCATCCTTGAAGATAGTCAAATTAATGTAATTCTCTTTTTTCACCCACTCGCCAAACGCTTTTCGATCCGTTGAAGACAGCTCATTCTCAGACACATAGCGGCTGAATTTTTGAATGTACTTGGCTGACTCCTGATCGTAATACTCGTCCGAACTCAAATATCCATCGATCAAATCATTGGTGATCTTTTGCAGCGTCAAAAAGACAAGACCACTCACAATTGCAGCCGCCAAAATCAGCAGTGCAAGCTTTTTGGCCAGTGTATATTTACGATGTGGATGTGCCAAATCGATATCCTCTTCCCCATTCAGTTTTGATATATACAGGACGCGCCGGATCATCCTCAATTTTGGCACGCAGCTTTCGAATATGCACCATCACCGTATTGTTGGAACAATAGAAATAAGGCTGTCCCCACACGCTTTCATAAATATTTTGGGCTGAAAAGATTTTGTTTCGCCTGCTCATAAGCAGTTTTAACATCCGATATTCTAGATCAGACAGCTTAATTTGCTGGTTTTCTTTCCATACTTCATTAAATTCTTCACTTACCTTCAGTTTGCCCCCAACAAGAAAGGTCTCTTCCTGTTCCTTCTTTTCCTGATAGACAGTATACCTGCGTAATTGTGCAATCACTCTAGCATGAAGCTCCTCTTGTGAAAAAGGTTTTGTCATATAATCATCCCCGCCGGCAAGTAAGCCTTCGGTTTTATCGAATGTACTTGATTTGGCTGTTAGAAATAGAATCGGGACATTGGAAGAGGCTCTTATCTGCTGGCACGTTTCGATGCCTGAGAGCCCCGGCATCATCACATCCAAAATCACCAAATCGAGCGAATCGTCCACAAACTTCAATGCTTGCTCGCCATTCATCGCTTTTAGCACCTCATATCCTGCACGTGAAAGGGATTCCTGCAGAAGGTCCCCAATATCCTGATCATCTTCTACGACTAATATTCGATGGGTCATGCCTCTCACCTCATGTAATGTGTTGCTCTTTCTTTTATGTCTTTACTATATATCATCTAGTTATGTGAAAAGATACAGCATAAACCTTAACAGTTTATGAATTTGACCATCTGCCATCAATTTGTCACATTTATTTTCAAAAAAATGGATCTTCATAAATTGTTAAGAATTGGGCCGTATATTGATTCATTGTAAGGATCGATGAATTGATCCGAATCACATTATCATAACAAGAAAAGGAGCATGGATATGAATGCAAACAAAGTAGCACACGGACAACCGATGAGTCTGCGGGAACGGGTTCATTTCTTGGACATTGTACGAGGGTTCGCCTTAATGGGGATTATTCTAGTCAATTACTTTTTGATCGTGGATTCGGCCAAGGGATTTGACATGGAGTCAAATGATGTCTTTCACAATGTGGTGAATTGGTTTGCCTCAGGGAAATTCATTACGTTGTTCTCCTTTCTATTCGGGGTTGGTTTTATGATTTTTATGGATCGAGCTGCTCAGAAGGTGGACAGTCCGAACAAGCTGTTTACCCGCAGATTAACCATTCTCTTAGGATTTGGCCTTCTGCATTTAACTTTTGTTTGGATTGGTGACATTTTGGCCTATTATGCAGTCGCTGGCTTTTTATTGCTTTTCTTTTACAAACGCACAGCCAAAACCATCGGATACTGGCTCATCACACTTTTTGTGATTCAATTGCTCACGCCTTTTTTCACGATGCTGCTCAATACCTTCAGTTCAGGATCATCAGGCAAGCCGGACTTTGCTGATTTTGAATTAATCAGCCACAACAGTCTGACTTATTTAGCATCTATTGGTGATCGGTGGACAGATATGGTGACAATGGCTTCCGGCTCTTTTTCTACTGTCTACTCCATGTTCTTCATGTTTTTACTTGGCGTGTATTTTGTGAAAATGGAGTTTTTCAAAAACATGGAGACGAAAAAAACGATTTGGAATCGCATTTGGATCATTTTTGCCATCGCTTTTCTCATCACCCAAGGCAGTACGATCATAGCAGCGGTCAATCCTTTTGAAAATACACTCTGGATGAACATTGCCACTGCTCTGGAACAAAACGGGGGATTAACTGGCAGTATGTTTTATATGAGTACACTTGCGATGCTGTTTCTTCACGTCCCTCAGCTGCGAGGTGCTTTGATGGTCTTTACCAAAGTCGGACGCATGTCACTGACCTGCTATTTGCTTCACTCCATCATTGGCACAATGCTATTTCTGAAATACGGAGCCGGACTTGCTGATTATCTTCAGCCTGCTGGCACGTTCATGATTGGACTCGGGGTTTATGTCTTCCTCGTGCTCTTTAGTACATTATGGTTAAAGCGGTTCAAATATGGCCCGATGGAGTTTATTTGGCGTCAGCTGACATATGGGAAGGTTGATGATCAACCGAAAACAAATACAATGGATATGGCGAAGTAACTGAAATAATAGTAGTTAAAAAGAGTGGGAAAAGGCGAACTTTAGTGGTTCGCCTTTTCTGTAGTATATTCATTTTTTTTGATTCAATACTTGTCAATCACTTCTCGTAATTGATTCAAATAACTTTCTTTCAATTCATCTGGGTATTCAATTTTCACATGTTTCCCAAATGACATCAAATAATGAGTCATATACGATAATTCTTCTTGGTTGTATCCACCCACAATATAAGGGATCTGATCAATGATCTCCAATCTCATATTTGGGTAATGATGCTTTAAAAACTTTTCTTTTCCTTGTTCCGTTAATCGACATTTAAATGAGATATCATGATAAGTTTTTTCGTATTCGAGCTGCAGTTCTTTTAATTCTTCCTTTGTAAATGTGTCTCTGATTTCTTCTTCAATCACCATGTCCTTCATAAAGTCACATCTATAGATGCCCCACTTTTTATTTTGAACATCATATGCTTGAGAAAACCAAATGCCATTTCGATAAAACAACTCAAGAAATTGCAGCCTGATCCATTTATTTTCATATTGAGTGTACGTCATCTTCACGATTTGATCTTTCATCATTGCCTGTAAAATCAATTCCAAATGATTTTGTTCACTAACTGGTGCGACATTATAGTAATGAATCACATCCAAAGTCTCCGTAATCATTTGCTTTTTCTCATCAGACATTGTGGCAAACAACTTTTGCCGAATTTGTGAGTAAGATTTTTTAAATGGTGTTGCTGACACCAGGTCTAGCGCTTTAAGAGCAAAAAAAATAGCTTGGACTTCTTCTATATTGAAATAAATAGGAACCAATGGAGATTGTTTCACCAGTCGATATCCTCCGTGTCTGCCAGGTTCAACGTAAAAAGCTAAGCCCATGGACTCTAGCTCTTCTATATCTCTTAAAGCCGTCCTTTTAGAAATGTCAAATTCGGATTGTAAGTCCTTTAACTGAAAAGAGTGTTTATCGCTTAAAAAAATAAGTTCTTGGTTTAATCGTTCTGATTTTTTCATTTGTTTTCCCTCTTAAAAAGGTGCCTTCTTTTGTCACCTTTATCATTTATACTCAGCTTATCAAAAGAAAAGGAGCATGTACATGCAAACATTAATCATTAACGCGCACCCAGATTTCACTCGAGAAAGTTATTCAAACAAACTGCAAACACTATTTTTAACACAATTTAAAGAAAGGTTTCCTCATGAGGAACCAACCATTTTACATTTATATGGAACTGAAATTCCTCGTATCGAAAAAGAACAGCTGCTAGGAATTTGGGATAAGCAAGCATCCAAACAAGCATTAACGGCTGCCGAGGAAAAAATCGCCGCTGCTTCATCTGCTTTATTGGCTCAATTCAAAGCACATCATCGAATTGTGATCGTGTCACCTGTTCATAATTTCAATGTGACTTCACGAATGAAAGATTATATAGATAATATCTTTATTGCGAGAGAAACGTTCAAATATACAGAAAATGGTTCTGTTGGTCTGATGACTGATGATTATCGTGTACTTTTGCTTCAAGCAAGCGGCTCAATTTTCACAAATAACGATCGCTACACACCTCTGGAATTCTCACATCATTACCTAAAAGAAATATTCCAAAACTTGATGGGATTTCATCAATTTCATATTGTCCGAGCACAAGGAACAGCGATTTTAGAACAAGATGCGATCTTACAATCTGCATCTGATGATATGACGAAAACCTTAGAGGAGTTTTATGAACCGAATTAATCTCTATTTAATCAAAAAGACCCAAAACGAAAAATCGTGCTTTTTTTAATAAAAATCACCTTTTTCGTTTTAGGGTGCTATAAAATCTTTCAGTTGGTGTGCATCGGCGGGATCACAAGCACTGCGATTTCATTTCAATTACGACATTCTTTATTTATCCCACATTCTCAACTGCTAGTAAGACTATTTTTTATAACCAATGCTGCCGTTTCACTCGGATGGCTAAGAGGAAAATGATGGCCGTATGGAACAACATCAACATTTCCAAGATGCAACGGAGCAGAATAGCCTTTGTCATACTCCCCCCAGATAATATGAGGATTATCCTTTGTTAATTCATTGAATTCACCTTGATCGGTTTTCAGTAGTAAATGATTAAGCTGAACCGTCGTATTTAAAATTCTAGGAGACGTAAAACTGTTTCTGGTTTTTTCAATATAATGTTCAGGGATGCTCTCCGCCCTTTCAAACAAACCATTACTTAATAAATAACGCTTTATCATTTTAGGAGTTGCTAATTTTAAAGACCATTTGTTCATCCATTGAGGAACATTTAGCGATTTAGCATTTTTTTTAGCAACAGGCGGCTGAAGTAAAGTGATTGAATACTTCTTATCTATGTACCCTTGTCCCAATGCTTTCAATAGAATAAACGCACCGAATGAATGGCCAATTAGATGTGCACCATGAGCCGCTTTCTCCAATACCTTTTTCACTACATTCAAATAGATATCTAGAAGATGTTTCTCTCGTTTAAATGGGGAACGCCCCAAACCTGGAAGATCCAAGATCCATACAGGCTGACCCGTTTTTTCATGAAGCTCTTGTGCTAAAGGAAATAAATCCTTTCCATCACTCAATAAACCATGTAATAAAATAAACGGTTTCCCTTCTCCTTGTAATTGGTAAAGGCTGTTGTTATCACATAATGTTCGCTCAAATACATGATAATGCTCACCATGTTGATCCATCATGCGATAATCCAGATCAGCTACTACAGCAGGGAAAAAGTTCATGACACTCGTCTTCTTAAACCAATCCCCTCCCATTATGTTTTTCACTGAAGCATTTGAAAATGTTCGTTTTGTCATAAAATTGAGTCCATCAGAAGGAATGTTTGTTATTTTACTTACTCCACTTTTCATTATTGCTTTCATAAACGGCATTGGGACAGAGATTTTTGGTGCCCTCATATTCATACTTTCCGACATCACACTTAATAATTCAGCAATGTTCTGATCATGCTCTTTGTCTTCAACAAGTGTATATGTTTGAATAGCCGGCTGCTCCATCCTGAAAACCTGCACAATAAACTTCGCAAACTCATCGTTTGAAATCAGTGGCAGCCTATATCCTTTACCTCCAGGAATCACTGGCATAAGCCCTCTTCGCATACTTGTCACAAGCAATCCTAATCCTGCTAACTGCTCTGTACTCCCTGTTTTACTACTGCCGACCACAGTTGGCGGATTAATGACAGACAGCGGATAACCGACAGCTGATGCTTGTTGACGGATATAAAGATCTGCTAAAAATTTTGTTCTCTCATAAGGATTCTTTATTTTCAGGTAATCATTTCCTTCTTTAAACACATCAATTGCAATCTTGCTATTTTGATCATCAAAGGGGCTCATATAACCGACAACATGAATAAAATGCTGCAAGCCCTTCAATTGATGAATATTTTTAGCTAATTCACCAATATATTTGGCGCCATTTAAAAAGACGGAAGCTGCCTCTTTACTTGTCGCTTGAATATCCATAGGGCCTCCTGCGTGAATCATCACATCCGTCTTCAATACGCTCTCTTTATCTTCAGGACTTAGACCTAAATCTATTTTCGTCAAATCACCTTCAACAAAGTGCATCACTGACTCTTTTAAAATACCTCTTTCTTGAAAAATGCGTGTCGCTTTACTTTTCGACCTCACTAAAAGAAGAATGTTCACATCCTCTTTGGCTAATTCTTCGACTAATTGCTTTCCAATAAAGCCTGTTCCACCTGTTAAAAATACTGTTTTCATATAAAATCTCCTTTTAGTACTATTCAGTACTAATTTAATGTAAAAAAATTGCTTCTTTATCGAAGCAAGTTAAATAAATGATCTGCTGTTTTTGTGATGACAGTGGCATCCTTCAATGTTTCTGAAATAAATAACGCTCCTTCAAGATTTGTAATAAAAAGTGATGCCACCTCATCAATCTGAATCGTATTTCTGAATTCCCCGTTCTCTACACCTTGTTTCAGTAATAGAGAAACTTTCTTTTGTAATCCTGTAAAAAAAAGACCTATTTTTTCTTTTATTTGCGTGGCCTGTGCAGGACTTTGAATATAAAGAGTAATAAATGGACAGCCTCCCTGATACTCTCTCGACTGAACGCCTTGTGATAATTGCTTTAAAAACATTTGGATACGATCTTCAACTGAAAATTGGGTCTGAGACATTACGTCGTCTATTGCAGCTTGATACATATCAATCCAATAATCAACGACCCCTTCTAATAATTCCTCCTTATTAGAAAAGTGATAATACACATTCGACTTTGATACTTTGCTTACACGTACCAATTCATCCATACTTGTATAAGCAAACCCTTTTTCCAAAAATAATGTTGCAGCTACTTCAAGTACACGTTTTTGATTCATTAATTTTGCCTTTGTCATAATTAGAACTATACAGTACTAATTTTAATGTTGCAAGTATTTATGTTCTTTTAGAGAAAAGTTAATTCCACAGAAAAATATGATGGCTTTAATGATGATGATATTGGAGGGGTGGACCTGGCTTCACGAATTAAATACATCTGTCGTTTCATCATGAATGTGAGTAAGAGCTATTTGTTGAGGATGATGAACACTGTATACTTCTCCACATTCACATAAAAAAACACAACGCCATGAAGGCTTAATTAACAAGTGGTATCACTCGAAATTAAATGCCTTCAAAAAGCGTTGTGTATCAATGTTTTTTATTAACCAATAGAACCTTCCATCTCGAATTTAATCAAGCGGTTCATTTCAACGGCGTATTCCATTGGCAGTTCTTTTGTGAATGGCTCGATGAAGCCCATGACGATCATTTCTGTTGCTTCTTCTTCAGAAATTCCGCGGCTCATCAAGTAGAAGAGCTGTTCTTCTGATACTTTTGATACTTTTGCTTCGTGCTCTAATGAAATGTTGTCGTTTAAGATTTCATTGTAAGGGATCGTATCAGATGTTGATTTGTTATCCATGATAAGTGTATCACACTCGATGTTTGAGCGTGCACCCTCTGCTTTGCGTCCGAAGTGAACGATTCCGCGGTATGTGACTTTACCGCCTTGTTTGGAAATCGATTTCGATACGATTGTTGAAGATGTGTTTGGTGCAAGGTGAATCATCTTCGCACCTGCATCTTGGTGCTGACCTTTACCTGCTAGAGCAATACTTAATGTCATACCACGAGCGCCTTCACCTTTTAGGATGACTGCTGGGTATTTCATTGTCAGCTTAGAACCGATGTTTCCATCAATCCATTCCATTGTTGCATTCTCTTCACATACTGTACGTTTTGTCACAAGGTTGAAGACGTTGTTTGCCCAGTTTTGAATCGTTGTATAACGGCAGTAGCCGCCTTTTTTGACGATGATTTCAACAACCGCACTGTGAAGTGAGTTTGTTGTGTAAACTGGAGCTGTACAGCCTTCTACGTAATGCACATGTGCGCCTTCATCAACGATGATCAGTGTACGCTCGAACTGACCCATGTTTTCAGAGTTGATACGGAAGTATGCTTGAAGTGGAGTATCTACTTTTACGCCTTTTGGTACGTAGATAAATGAACCACCAGACCATACAGCCGAGTTAAGCGCAGCAAATTTGTTGTCAGTCGGAGGAATGACTTTTGCCCAGTGCTCACGGAAGATGTCTTCGTTCTCTTTTAATGCGCTGTCTGTATCTTTAAACACAATTCCTAGATCTTCAAGATCCTGCTTCATGTTGTGATACACAACTTCAGATTCATACTGAGCAGATACACCAGCTAAATATTTTTGCTCTGCTTCTGGGATACCAAGCTTATCAAAGGTTTGTTTGATTTCTTCTGGTACTTCATCCCAAGAACGCTCAGAGCGCTCTGATGGCTTTACGTAGTACGTAATTTCATCAAAGTTTAATGCATTTAAATCTCCGCCCCATTGTGGCATCGGCATGTTGTAAAAGTGCTCAAGAGATTTCAAACGGAAGTCGAGCATCCACTGAGGCTCTTCTTTCATACGAGAAATTTCTTCAACGATCTCTTTTGTCAGTCCGCGCTCTGAACGGAAAATGGAAACGTCTTTATCAGAAAAGCCGTATTTATATTCACCAACATCTGGCATTTTTTTAGCCATCCATTTTCACTCCAATCTTATGATTTGCCGTTATCTTCGGCAGATGCGCCTTTTTCAAGCGCCTTCCATGATAATGTTGCACATTTGATGCGGGCAGGGAATTTTGCCACTCCCTGTAGCGCCTCAATGTCACCAAGATCAATGGAATCGTCGTATTCTTTTCCTAGCATCATATCGGAGAAAATCTGAGACATTTTCAAAGCTGTTTCAATATCTTTCCCTTTAATCGCCTGCGTCATCATCGAGGCAGATGCCATCGAAATCGAGCATCCTTCTCCTTCAAATTTCGCATCCGTGACTTTATCGTCTTCGATTTTCATCGTAAGACGAATGCGGTCACCACACGTTGGGTTGTTCATATCGACGACAATGCTGTCGTTTAGCACACCTTTGTTTCTCGGATTTTTATAATGATCCATAATCACTTGTCTGTACAGTGTGTCTAAGTTTACATTAAAAGACATTCGTAAAATACTCCTTTGTCTTACGGAGCGCTGCAATGAGCCGGTCAATCTCTTCTTCTGTATTATACAGATAAAAGCTTGCTCTTGCAGTCGCTGATACACCAAGCCATTTCATGAGCGGCTGTGCACAGTGGTGTCCAGCACGAATGGCGACACCTTCCGTATCCAGAACAGTTGATGCATCATGCGGATGGACATCGTCTAAGTTAAACGTCACAAGCCCAGCTCGGTGCTGCGGTCCATAAACAGTCGCACCGTCAAGCTCCTTAAAGCGCTCAAGCGCGTAAGTCGCAAGCTGATGCTCGTAACGGCTGACTTCCTCCATACCAATGTCATTCAAGAAGTCAATTGCTTTTCCTAGTCCAACTGCTCCAGCAATAATCGGTGTTCCCGCTTCAAATTTCCACGGCAGCTCTTTCCATGTAGAATCATATAGATCCACAAAGTCGATCATTTCACCGCCAAACTCAGCAGGCTCCATATTATTCAAAAGGTCCTTCTTCCCGTAAAGCACACCGATGCCAGTCGGTCCACACATTTTATGCCCAGAGAATGCGAAAAAGTCACAATCTAGATCCTGAACATCAATTTGCATGTGCGGAGTGCTTTGCGCACCGTCGACGACAATGATTGCCCCATGATCGTGGGCGATTTTGGCGATTTCTTTAATCGGGTTGATGGTTCCTAATACGTTTGAGACATGTGTGACAGCGACGATTTTCGTTTGATGTGTGATCGTTTGCTTCACATCTTCAAGCGATAGCGTGCCGTCTTCCTGTAACGGAATGTATTTCAATGTGGCGCCAGTTGCTTTTGCTGCTTGCTGCCAAGGGATGATATTCGCATGATGCTCCATATGCGTAATGACAATCTCATCGCCTTCTTTGAGGTTGGCTCTAGCATAGCTGATCGCCACTGTGTTTAGCGCAGTTGTTGTACCTCTAGTAAAAATAATCTCCTGAACAGATGAAGCACGGATGAATGCACGAACTTTCTCTCTCGCACCCTCGTATGCGTCCGTTGCTCTTGTGCCAAGGGTATGAACACCCCTGTGGACGTTCGAGTTGTAAGACCGGTAATACTCATTCATTGCATCAATGACCACTCTTGGTTTTTGAGAAGTCGCTGCACTGTCCAAATACACCAAATCATGTCCGTTCACTTGCTGATGAAGGATTGGAAATTGCTCACGAACGTCTTTGATATTCATTATTTTACTTTCCTTTCAATCACAGAAACAAGCTGCTTTTTAACTCCTTCAATCGGCAGTTCTTTTACAACTGGATTTAAGAAGCCGTAAATCACAAGTCTTTCTGCATCTTCTTTGGAAATCCCGCGGCTCATGAGGTAGTACAATTGAATTGGATCGACACGTCCAACAGAAGCGGCGTGCCCTGCTGTCACATCATCTTCATCAATTAAAAGAATTGGGTTTGCGTCACCGCGTGCTTTCTCACTCAGCATGAGGACACGTGATTCCTGCTCTGCATTTGACTTCGTTGCGCCATGCTCGATTTTGCCAATTCCGTTAAAGATAGAGGATGCTTGATCCTTCATCACACCATGCTTCAAGATATATCCTTCAGAATTTTTACCGAAGTGAATGATGCTTGTTGTGAAGTTTTCTGTTTGGTTTCCTCGGCCGACAACAACTGATTTCGTATCACCGAATGTACCGTCGCCCATCAGTTTTGTGATGTTTTCAGATACGACGTCTCCATCATTCATCAGGCCAAGCGCCCATTCGATTTTACTGTCACGGCCATTTGCCATACCGCGTCTGTTTACATATACTGTGACTCCTTCTGCAAGGTTATCTACAGCACCGTATGTGACGCGGGCGTTAGCGCCTGTGAACACTTCAGAAACGATATTGAAGATCGCTTCTTCCGGTTTTGCTGTACTGATGTAGTTTTCTACATATGTCACAGCACTATGATCGTCTGCTACAACGATGACATGGTTGAACAAAGTCGTTTCGTCATTTTCATGAAGATAAACAGCTTGAATTGGTGCTTCAAGCTCTACGTTTTTCGGTACATAGAGGAAAGCTCCGCCATTCACTAAAGCAGCATGTAAAGCTGTTAGTTTATGCTCATCCACTTTCACTGCATCTGTCATGAAGTATTGTTTCACTAAATCTCCATGCTCACGAATCGCTGTATGAAGATCAGTGAAGATCACACCTTTGTCTTTTGCTTCAGCTGAAAGAGACAAATAGGCCGGCGTTTGATCACGCTGAATGTAAACTGTCTTATCTGTGTCCTCTAAATCAATCAGAGATTTCACTTCTTCTGGAAGCTCTTCTAATGATCCAAATGGCGCACTTTCGACTGTATGCTGTTTGAAATTCGTTAAATTCCATTTTGAAATATTCGTTTTGTCAGGCTTTGGCATTGGGAGGTCTTCTGCTTTTTCAAGAGCCTGTAAGCGAAGGGAGCTCATCCATGCCGGTTCCTGATGCTTCTCGGAGAAGCTTTTGACATAATCTTGATCTACTGATAATTTCGTTTCTAATGTCATCAATAATCCTCCTAACGCTTACGCTTCTTGACCAACAGTTTCGTCTTCAATTCCTAACTCTTTTTTAATCCAGTCATAGCCTTCTGCTTCTAGACGCTGCGCGAGTTCTGGTCCGCCAGATTTCACGATACGGCCTTGCATCATGACATGAACGTGATCTGGTGTGATGTAGTTCAGCAGACGCTGATAGTGAGTGATCATTAAGCAGCCGAAGCTTTCGCCGCGCATTTTGTTAATTCCTTTAGAAACAACTTTCAAGGCATCGATATCAAGACCAGAATCGATTTCGTCAAGGATGGCGATCTTTGGTTCAATCATCATTAATTGAAGAATTTCGTTGCGTTTTTTCTCCCCGCCTGAGAAACCTTCGTTTAGGTAGCGCTGTGCCATATCTGGGTCCATTTCAAGGAACTCCATGTTTTCGTCCATTTTGCGGATGAATTTCATAAGAGAGATTTCATCGCCTTCTTCTCTGCGTGCGTTAATTGCAGAACGAAGGAAGTCAGCATTTGTAACACCGCTGATTTCAGATGGGTATTGCATCGCAAGGAAAAGACCAGCTTGAGCGCGCTCATCTACTTCCATTTCAAGGACATCTTCGCCATCAAGCAAGATGCTGCCTTTTGTTACTTCATATTTAGGGTGACCCATAATGGCAGCAGATAAAGTAGATTTACCTGTTCCGTTTGGTCCCATTACTGCGTGGAATTCTCCACCTTTTATCTCGAGGTTTACACCCTTTAAGATTTCTTTCCCTTCAATCTCAACGTGCAAGTCCTTAATTGTTAATGTCGAAGCAGTCATATATCGATACCTCCAAAATAATCATTATTCTCAATTTATTCTCATTCTAATTTTATAACAAATTAAAACTGAATACAACACATTCACGATAAGCGTGAGAGGATGCTCTCAAAATTCTAACAAAAAAAGCAGGTAGATAAAAGGATTTATGTCGAAAAGACTGTTTTCATAAAGAAGGGGCGGGAAACTGTTCTCCCCGCCCCTCAGCTATTATTAGCCTCGTATATTCATTTTTGCGAGCTGTCTTTTCTCATCTCGATAGGACTGCTCTCGTTTATATTCCACTTTCATCCTTAAGTCATGGTCTCTTTCGTACTCTGCATAGCTCATGCCATGAGCTTGATGCATGGCCTTTTCCATCTCGGCGGTATAATCCAATCCCAGTGTACTATGGTCCGAACAAATAATAAACCATTCCCTTCCTTGAGTGTAGCTTTATTGTAGCAAACGTATGCGGCTTCACTCAAAAGGGATATGACACCTTATGCTGGCATATTTTCTCACACAATCGGATGAGAAGCGTTCAACTCCCTGAGATGGAAAAATACCGTGTTTTGCTTCCCTTAATGCGTCTGTCCTCCAAATTCATCAATACATTGCTGAACGACAGTGATTCCTTGGCTTAGTGCTGCCCCGCCGCCAAAAGCTGCCGCCACGCTGACAACCTCCAGCAAATTCTCTTCTGTCGCCCCTTGATCGAGCGCTCCTTTTGTATGATAAATCATGCAGTATTCATCCTGCGCATGAATACTGATACCGAGGGCAATCATTTGTTTTTCCTTTTGCGTTAATGAATCGCTTTGGAAGCACTGCTCCGTAAATTCATTGAATTTCTTTCCAAACACCGGCATTTTCTTCTGGAATTCACCCATTGCGGTTTTATAATCAGTCAGTGATTGCTGCATGGATCCGCTCATATGCTGTTCATTCATCTTGATTCCATCCCTTCAGGTCTTTTGTACGTTTTTATTATGAGCGAGATTTGAAAAAATACACAAAAAACCTCGCTTTGATAGAAGCGAGGTTGCAGATTGTTGATTAAGGGCTAAAATGATCTTTATTTTAGCCCTTCATCTTCCTTTCAGCGTGATAGAAAACCTTTGCAGCCCTAGGCCGGAGCGGAGCGAATTTGACATTCGTGAGCACCGGAGCGCAGAACTGACAAAGAATGCGAGGGTTTGTCTACATGCTGAAACCTCGCTTTGATGAAAGCGAGGTTGAAATGTTGTTACTCAGATACAGGCAATACTGCACCGTCATATTTTTTGTCGATGAATTCTTTGATTTTATCAGAGTGAAGAACTTCCATTAATGCCTTGATCTTATCTGATTTTTCGTCACCTTTGCGAACCGCAACGATGTTTGCATATGGGTTGTTCTTTGTTTGCTCAAGTTCAATTGAATCTTTTTTAGGATTCAATTTATTTTGGATCGCATAGTTGACGTTGATAAATACAGCATCGCCTTCACTGTTTTCATAAGCTTTCGCAGTTAATTCAGGCGCGATTTTTTTGAATTTTAGGTTCTTTGGGTTTTCTTTAATGTTCTTTACTGTTGCGTTAATTGTATCAACCTTCGGATCAAGCTTGATGACACCAGCATTTTGCAGCAGGGCAAGCATACGGCCTTGTTCAGCTACGTTGTTTGTCATGATGATTGTGCCGCCGTTTGGAATATCTTTTACTGATTTGTATTTCTTAGAGTAGATACCGAAAGGCTCAAGGTGAACCGCACCAGCACTCACTAGGTTATAATCTTTGTTTGATTTATTTTCTTCGTTTAAGTAAGGGATATGTTGGAAAAAGTTCGCATCCACTTCTTTTTCAGCTAACGCTTTGTTGTACATTTTATAATCGCTAAGCACTTTCACTTTTAAATCGTAGCCTTTTTCTTTTAGAAGTGGTTTTGCTTCTTCAAGAATTTCGGCATGCGGCGTTTTTGAAGCGGCAACCGTAATGGTTTTGCTTTCACTTGCGTTATTAGATGAACCGCACGCAGCTAAAATACCTGCAAATGCTAGAAAGAGTGCACTTAAAATCAATTTCTTCATCAATAAATCCTCCCTTAACGTTTATCAATTTTATTTGTAATCAAATCACCGATTATTTGAATAATAAAGACGATGATCAGAATAAACACAGTAGCTACAAGTGTGACATCTGTATTACCAGATTGGTATCCTTCCACATAGGCGAGGTCACCAAGTCCGCCTGCTCCAATTGCACCTGCAATCGCAGTAGAGCCAATTAGAGCAATCGCTGTTACGGTAATACCTGAAATAAGGGCTGGCAATGATTCTGGCAGCAATACTTTGAAAATGATTGTCGACGTTTTTGCTCCCATTGATCGTGCTGCTTCAATGACTCCTTTGTCTACCTCACGCAGTGCAATTTCGACAAGACGTGCATAGAATGGAGCTGACCCTATGACAAGGGCAGGGAGTGCTGCATTTGGGCCAAGAATCGTATGCATTAAGAATTTCGTAAACCCTAGTAATAAAATAATTAAAATGATAAAAGGAATCGATCTGAAAATATTGACGACAGCGCCGATGACAGCATTTATCGGTTTATTTTCCCAAAGACCGCCTTTTCCTGTAAGGAAGAGCAGGAGCCCTAAGATAATCCCGATTGCAAAGGCAAATGCCAATGAAATCAGTGTCATATACACCGTTTCACCTGTTGCACTCCAGATGACGTCTAAATCAACGTTCGGAAACCATTTCTCAAACATGTGTCATCACCTCGATTTCAACCTGTTTGCTTTGGATATAGGCGATGGCTTTTTCTACCTCAGTCTCTTCTCCATTAATGTGGATAAAGAGTGTTCCAAACGCGCCTTCCTGCGTTTGAGAAATCTTCCCTTGAAGGATATTCACATCGACATTGAAGGATCGAATGATTTCAGTGATCAGCGGCTGCTCGGCAGAGTCTCCAATAAAGGACAACCGTACGACCTGACCTTCTTTTACACGTTCTAAGACGTGCTCGATTGTTTCTTTTGCTTCCTCTGGTTCTGCAAGCTGTTTCACAAATCGTTTCGTCATTTCTTCCTTTGGCTGTCTGAAGACGCGTAATACTTCGCCTTCTTCGACAATGCGTCCATTTTCCATGACCGCGACGCGATGACAAATTTTGCGAATGACGTGCATTTCATGTGTAATGAGCACAATCGTGAGCCCTAACCGTTTATTGATATCCGCCAAAAGCTCAAGGATCGAATCAGTCGTTTGCGGATCTAGCGCAGATGTCGCTTCGTCACATAGAAGAACCTTTGGATCATTCGCTAATGCTCTCGCAATGCCGACACGCTGTTTTTGCCCGCCGCTCAGCTGAGACGGGTATGCATTTTCTTTTCCTTCTAAACCGACCAATTTAATCAGTTCATTCGCACGCTCTCTCCGTTTCGATGTCGGTACACCTGCGATCTCAAGCGGGAACATAATGTTTTGTCTCACCGTTCTTGACCAAAGCAAGTTAAAGTGCTGGAAGATCATGCTGATTTCTTGTCTTGCTTTCCGAAGTTTCGCATTTGATACTTCATTGATCCGGTTGCCTGCCACTTCAACAATTCCTTCTGTTGGCAGCTCCAGACCGTTTAATAGGCGAATAAGCGAGCTTTTCCCTGCACCGCTATACCCGATAATTCCGAATATTTCACCTTTATCAATATCCAAGTTGACGTCTTTCACGGCATCAACATTTCCGCTTTTTGAATGGTACGTTTTTGATACATTCTGTAAATGGATCACAGTCTGATCACCTGCTTTCTTGCTGAACTATAGGTTTCCATCACATACGTTATTTATTCTTCTTTCTGTCATGACTCTAGCCTGGCGCCAGGTCAGTAAAAAAGACCTAACTGCAACGCAAGCAGAAAGGCCTTTTATGTCAATTACGCCTTTCTCTCATCTTTCAAAGCGCTGCGGCTTTGAGTGAATTGGCACCAATTTCAGCTATGCTGACGGTTGCCGGGTTTCATAGGGCACGTCCCTCCACCTCTCTTAATAAGAGAAAATATGTTGTTTTATGTGATGTTCATGTTTTTACTAACGTAGAATATCATGCTACCCGAGATATGTCAACGCTGTAAATCGCTAATTTCCAAGTAAACAACTACGTTATCATTTTTCGAAAAAAACCGTTCGTCAGCCAAAGCACTGCCTCTAGTCTAAGGAGCGCACGGAATGACCCTTTCACTTTGACTTGTCCTCTGCTGATTAACTGCTGTAAGGACATATCTCCATCTAATAATTGAAGAATTTCTTTCCTCTCACCATAAAAGATGAGATCCGATAACTCAATTGCAGGTAGTTTCTTCACTTCACCACGTTCATCCACAATCAATGTACAAGAGTCAGTTTCCGCCTCAAATGTAATCTTCAAGGATGATGATGAGAGCAGCGGCTTTAATAATAAACGCTGCCCTGTGTTACCATGGGCTTTCACATTTTCCACATGTATAACCTCCCTGTCATTTGGTTATACATAACATTTCTCTACAAACATCGGCTTGTCCTTTATAAATAACTCGACAAATTTTCAAATGAATTTCTTGAAATATGACAAAAAACCGCTTTATTTAGCGGTTTCGATCATTTCATGAAGATATGGAACTGAGTGAAAGGCATAGCCTTTTTGCACCAATTCACCTTTTTTAAACAGGAGAAAGCAAGGAACACTCTCAATTTCAAATGCTTTCGCAAAGCCTGGTGAATAGTTTAAATTGTTTTCGTAAAATGGTACATCCGGCTGCATGGCGTCTACAACTGCCAGCATTTTCTTAGCCAGCTGGCATGTTCCGCAAAACGGTGTATATAAGTATAAAAGAAATAAATCGTCCTCTATCTCCTTGAATTCGTGTTCTTCAATCTCTTTCATATACGTCCACCCTCATAAATATTTCGAATGAACATCAATGTTTGCAGCTAATAGGATAGATGCAATGTGGGCTGACGGTGAAGCGGCCACTTCGCGGTACGTTCTGTCGACAAAAAGATGAAGTGCTTCAGGGAATTCTTTTCGAAATTGCTTCCGCAGTTTGTCGCCTGCATCGTCACTGTCAGCTAATATGTAAACGTCTTTCCCCACTAAATCGTCCACAAGCTGATCCAGCTTCGATGTACTGATCGTGCCATTGGTGCAAATGATGGTAACAGGTTCACTTATGACTTCTTTTAGCTTTTGTTTGTCTGTTTTACCTTCTACAATGATGACCTTTTCTATCTCGACATTCATCACGATCACCCGGCCCTTTTGACGTTGATTCACTTCTTCCTTAGATTACAATCTTTCATTCAGGTTGTAAAGATTGAGCGCCTCGTCATCAAAAAGACTGCAGCTTCTGTTCACTGCAGTCTCATCTGTGATTAGCACCAGCCATTTTCATCGTCACAGTCAACATATTTTTCTGTCCCATCGGTTAATGTGTCCGTTAAACGATAAAAACGATTTTGATCATAGGAATATCCCGATTTCAGCTCATATTGGTTTTCACTAATCATCGTGCCAATCTCTTCATTTTGATGATAAAGCACCATGCCGCTTTCTTTGAATCGTCCAGTGACATGCTCTGTTATATCCACGTGTTCTTTTTGAAAAGACAAATTGGACACCCCCCATAAAGGTAGAGTGTCCAATTTCTCATGAATTAGTCTTCTTTTGTCATTTCTTCATATTGCTCAGCCGTCATTAAGTTCTCAATTTCAGAAGCATCAGCTGGTTCTACAACGATCATCCATGCTTTTTCGTATGGAGAGTCGTTGACGAATTCTGGGCTGTCATCCAGCTCATCGTTCACTTCAACGATTGTGCCATTGATCGGTGCATAAAGTTCAGAAACGGTTTTCACTGATTCTACACTTCCGAAAGGCTCGTCCGCTGTGATTTTGTCTCCTACTTCAGGAAGCTCAACGAACACGATATCGCCCAGCTCAGATTGAGCAAAATGCGTAATACCGATACGCACCTTATCTCCTTCTACTTTGACCCATTCATGTTCTTCTGAATAACGTAAATCTTTTGGTGTGCTCATTCAATACCCCTCCAGTCTTTTCTTACAATCTATATTGAAGATACCACAATCTGAATGAAAGTTACATCATTTCCAGACGCTTTTAAATGTATCTTCATTAAATCCTACCGTGACTCGTTTTCCGTCTGTTGTAATCGGGCGCTTAATCAGCATTCCGTTAGACGCGAGTAATTCTAGCTGCTCGTCCTCTGACATTGCAGGAAGTTGATCTTTTAGCTGCAGCTCCCGGTATTTTTGTCCGCTTGTATTAAAGAATTTCTTCAGCTCTAAACCGCTTTTTTCGTAAAGGGCTTTTAATGTTTCTTTATCAGGCGTCTCTTCGACGATATGTATGCTGTTGATGTCTTTATTGTGTGCTTCCAGCCACTTTTTTGCTTTTCGGCATGTACCGCAAGATGGGTATTCGTAAAAATCTAAAGCCACCATTTTCACCTCCTGCAAATTGTGACAACATTTTATCACAAAATATTTTAAAAACCTAAATGTATGCTTACAAAAAGGTGCGGAGTAGTATCCGCACCTTTTAAGCCGTCCTTATACGATATATTTCTCTGCTTCAAAGATTCGTTTTGCCACTTCGCGCTTTTTGGCGATGACATTGATCGGCGTAAATCGTGTCAGCTTGCGAAGGGCTGACAGGCTCATACGGAGTGAATCTCCTTCCTCCATCGCAATCAAGGATTCTTTTGCATGGGCTTCAATCTTTAAGAAAGCTTCCTGCGTGAAAATTTGTGTGTAAGCAAGCTTTTGTTCATTCTTTTCTGCCCCTGTTGCAGCGATTGCCTTTTCTGTACGCAGAATCGCTGATTCAGCAGCAAAAATTTCATTGACGATATCGGCTATGTTCACAAGAATTTCTTGCTCTTTGTCTAAGGCTTTCCCGTATTTCATCGCTGCCATACCAGCCACCATTAAGGCGATCTTTTTCGCATGGGCGAGCAAATATTTTTCTTGATCGAGCGGCTGATCGCCTGGCTCTTCCGGCATCATCATCATTAGCTCTTCCTGTAAGGTTTGCGCTTTTTGAAGTAGCGGAAGCTCTCCTTTCATCGCTTTCTTCAAGAATGTACCTGGTACAAGCAAACGGTTGATTTCGTTTGTCCCTTCAAAAATCCGGTTAATCCGCGAGTCGCGATAGGCTCTTTCGACCTCGTATTCTTGCATGAATCCATATCCGCCGTGAATCTGCACGCCTTCATCCACAATATAATCTAACGTTTCAGAGCCAAGCACTTTACAGAGAGAACATTCAATCGCATATTCCGCAATGGATTGGGCAATTTGTTTGCCGTCTTTTTGCTCTTCATCACTTAAGAGCCCCATCCGCTGTTCAAATAATCCAACCGTACGGTAAACAGCACTTTCCATCGCATAGAGCTTTGCTGACATATTGGCTGCTTTTTCACCAATTAAGCTGAATCGAGAAATTGGTGTTTTGAACTGCTTACGCTGGTTCGCATATTCTGCCGACAATTGAATGACGCGCTTTGATGCACCGATTGTGCCGACTGCCAGCTTATAGCGCCCAATATTCAAAATGTTAAACGCAATCACATGACCTCTGCCAGCTTCACCGAGCAAATTCTCCTTCGGTACTTGGGCATCTTCAAGAATCAATGTTCTTGTCGATGATCCTTTAATACCCATCTTTTTCTCTTCAGGCCCCGTTTTGACACCTGGAAAATCCTTTTCGACGATAAAAGCAGAGAAGTGTTCACCATCAATCTTCGCATACACAACAAAGACATCGGCAAATGCGGAGTTTGTGATCCACTGCTTTTCTCCATTGAGGACATAATGGGTACCTGCTTCATTCAGAACTGCCGTTGTTTTTGCTCCAAGAGCGTCAGAACCTGATCCCGGCTCAGTGAGTGCGTACGCTGCAATGGTTTCACCAGAGGCGAGTCCAGGCAGGTACGCTTCCTTTTGCGCTTGATTCCCGAAGAGCACGATCGGCAGAGAACCAATACCGACATGAGCACCATAGGAAAGTGAGAAACTTCCTGCTCTAGCGAATTTTTCAGTAATGATAGCTGAACTGATTTTATCTAATCCAAGCCCGCCGAATTCCTCAGGCACATCAGCTCCAAGCAGCCCAAGCTCACCAGCTTTTTTGAGAAGCCTGACCGAATGCTCGAACTCATGGTTTTCAATTTGATCAATATGCGGAACCACATCTTGTAAAATATAATCCTCTGTTGTTTTTCCAATCATTTGATGTTCATCAGAGAAATCCTCCGGTGTAAAAATATGCTCATAATTCGTCTCATCAATTAAAAAGCTTCCACCCTTTTTTACATCTTCCAATGCTTTCATCCTGATTTCCCCCTTTAGATCAATTCAAAAATGCCTGCTGCTCCCATGCCCCCGCCGATACACATTGTGACAATGCCAAATTGCTCGTTTCGCCGTTTCATTTCATGAATCAGTGACAGCGTTAGTTTCGTTCCTGTACAGCCGAGCGGATGTCCGAGCGCAATTGCCCCGCCATTGACATTCACCTTTTCCTCATCAATTCCTAAATGACGAATGACTTGAATTGCCTGAGAAGCAAACGCTTCATTCAATTCAAACAGGCCAATATCCTTCAGCTCAAGTCCAGCGATTTTCAGCGCACGCGGAATGGCTTCAACCGGACCGATCCCCATCACTTCAGGCGGTACACCGCCAACAGCAAATGCTCTGAATTTAGCGAGCGGCTGAAGAGAAAGTGAGGATGCTTTCTCGCGGTCCATCATCATCACACATGCAGCCCCGTCACTTGTTTGAGACGAGTTCCCTGCGGTCACCGTGCCTTTTGTTGAGAAGGCTGGACGCAATGTGGAAAGAATCTCCTCCGTTGTGCCTGCTCTCACACCTTCATCCTGTGAGAACGTGAATTGATGCTCTTCTAATTGATATTGCTCTCCTACCCGTCGCTCTGTTACATCAACAGGCACAATTTCATCTGAAAATTTCCCTTCTTGAAGTGCCTTTGCTGCCTTTTGATGACTCCTCACCGCAAAGGCGTCTTGATCTTGACGTGTGACCTGATACTTTTGCGCCACTTGCTCTGCCGTGTGCCCCATGCTCATGTAGTATTCAGGTGCTTGCTCTGCCAAGAGAGCATTTGGACGAATGGAATGCCCCATCATCGGCACCTGCGACATCGATTCGACTCCTCCGGCTAAAATCGTGTCTGCCTGCCCGAGCATAATACGTTCACCCGCATAAGCGATAGATTGAAGACCAGACGAGCAGTAACGGTTTATGGTGATGGCAGGTACTGCATAAGGCAGTCCCGCTAATGCTCCAATATTCCGGGCCACATTTAACCCCTGCTCTGCTTCCGGCGTTGCACAGCCAATGATCAAATCATCTATTTGACCGTCGTATTCACCGGCACGCTTTAACGTTTCTTTTACACATAATGCGCCCATATCATCAGGCCGGACATGTTTTAACGATCCTTTTTTCGCCTTCCCTACTGGTGTTCTTGCGCCAGCGACAATGACTGCTTCTCTCATTTTGACTCCCCCTTAGTTACGTAAAGGTTTTCCTTTGACGAGCATGTGCTGCATACGTGCCTGTGATTTCACTTCTCCTACAAGACTTAAAAAGGCTTCTCTTTCAAGCTCTAATAAGTATTGCTCCTCTACCTCGGTTCCAAATGGCAGTTTCCCGCCGGAAATGACATGAGCTAATTTTTTTACAATGGTCATGTCATGCTCTGAAATGTATCCTGACAGTCTCATATTTTCAGCAGCCAAAATCATCGCTGCATAGCCTGTTTCTCCCATGACCGGCACCTTTTGCTTGAGCGGCGCACGATAACCGGCTTCATCAAGAGAGAGCACCAGTTGTTTTGCATCATAGATCAGGTGATCCCCGTTCATACTGATCCGGTCACTCACGCGGAGCATGTTCATATCCCGCGCATCCTCAGCTGAAGTCGATACTTTTGCCATTGCAATTGTTTCAAATGTTTTCAGCGTGGCATCCTGTATAGCCGTCTGCGACGGCTTCGCTGATCCTTGCAGGTGACGAAGATATAACTCTTTGTTTCCGCCGCCTCCTGGAATCAGTCCAACTCCCGCTTCCACAAGCCCCATGTAAGTTTCGCTGGACGCCTGAATAGCTGCTGCCGGCAGACAAACTTCTGTTCCGCCTCCTAATGTCATCCCAAATGGGGCGGCTACGACTGGGCGATTGCTATATTTCACCTTCATCATTGCCTGCTGGAAGCGTCTGATCACAAAGTCAATTTCAAAGAAATTGTCGTCCTGTGCTTCCATTAAAATCAGGGCAAGGTTTGCGCCAACACAGAAGTTCTTCCCTTGGTTTCCGATGACAAGCCCTTTATAATTCTTTTCCGTCTCATCAACAGCGCGATTGATCATATCAATGACATCTAGTCCAATGGCATTACTTTTAGAATGAAATTCGAGCAAGGCGACATCATCACCAATATCGATCAGGCTCGCACCAGAATTTTTGAAGATGACGTCGTGTTTCTTTTTCAATCTAGCTAAAGATATATGTTTGTCGTTTCCTTTTTCCTGTTCATAAGCCCCGTTATGATAAAACGCACGCTCTCCATCAGCATTCTCTTGATAGAATGTCTCGTGTCCTTTTGACAGCATGTCTTGCACCCATGCTGGAATACTGTGGCCTTCTGCTTCCATGCGTTCGGCAGCTTTTTTGACACCTATTGCATCCCACAGCTCAAATGGGCCATGCTGCCAGCCGAATCCCCATTTCATGGCGTTATCGATAGACTGAATATCATCCGCAATTTCACCTTTTAGATGAGCTGAATAAAGAAGTACGGGCGCTGTCATATTCCAAAGTAGTTGCCCTGCACGGCCATCCTGATAAATAAGCGCTTTCAACTTTGCTTTTGCACCCTTTTGCTGTTTCGCCATTTCAATGCCTGGATCTTTTAGCTTTGTGCGTTCACCATATGTGAGCGTCACTGGGTCAAGCTCTAAAATGACCTTCCCATTTTTTTGATAAAAACCTTGGCCTGCCTTGCTGCCAATCCATCCTTTTTCGAGCATTCTTTCAATAAACTCAGGCAGCTGAAAAATCTCTTTTTCCTTTCCTTCTACCTGTTCATATACGTTTCGTGCCACATGAGAAAACGTGTCGAGTCCCACTACATCCAGTGTACGGAAGGTCGCACTTTTCGGTCTTCCAATGAGAGGTCCTGTGACAGAATCCACTTCTCCGATGGTGTATTTGTTCTCAAGCATTTCACGCACTGTGACAAGAAGTCCATAAGTGCCAATGCGGTTTGCAATAAAGTTCGGTGTGTCCTTTGCTTCAACCACACCTTTGCCGAGTACATCCTCGCCAAATGTTTTCATAAATGACAGTACTTCTGGATCGGTTTCTTGAATAGGAATGATTTCTAAGAGCTTTAAATAACGAGCTGGGTTAAAAAAATGTGTGCCTAAAAAATGGCGTTTAAAATCATCTGATCGGCCTTCTGCCATTTTTTCAACTGAAATACCGGATGTATTGCTTGATACGATGCTTCCTTCTTTGCGGTGTTCGTCGATGAGAGAGAATACGTGTTGTTTGATGCTGAGCTTTTCAGTGACGACTTCAATGATCCAGTCAGCATCGTGTAATAAGGAAAGGTGGTCTGTGAGATTTCCCGGTGTGATGTATGATAGGTTTTTTGCTGAAGTAAGAGGTGCTGGCTTTTGCTTTAATAATTTTTTCATCGCTTCTTGACTTAATCGATTCCGAACACTAGGGTGATCAAGCGTCCGCTTTTTCGCCGTTTCTTCCTTTGTCAGTTCATTTGGCACAATATCTAGCAGTGTAACTGGTATCCCAATATTGGCTAAATGTGCAGCAATGCCTGAGCCCATGACACCTGAACCAATGACAGCCGCCTTGCGAATATGTTTGCCCATAAATATCCCCCTAAACATTTTGAATGAACAGTCATTCATTTTTTGTCCAAAAAAAAGCAATGCCTCTTTCTTTATCTTAAAAGATTTTCCGAAACAGTTCAATAGCAGATTTCAAAAATTTACACATTCTCGTGTGCCTCCGTTTGCGGCGTATGAATTACAGATGAGAGGGAATTGTAAGAATGGAGGTGATGTCCACATGTCTCGTTTGAAGAAAAACCCATCGAAAGCAGGCGTAAGTGCTGCAAGTGTAAAAGGAAACGCAGGTCCATCACAGGAAGCAGACCTTGGCGGGAAAAAAACCAGTCAAAATCAGCAATATAAAAAGAATCAGTAAGGAAACAAATTCGTAAGGAGGAACACATGTTGAATAATCAGCAAATGAATATGCCCCCAGAAGTCATTTCAGTGAAGGATTCCTTGTACTTAGAGGATATGCTCAACTGGAACTTGATCGCCATGAAAAAGGCTCATTTTATGGCCGAGCATTGCCAGGACCAAACATTGAAACAAGAATTAAATCAAGTTGGCCAAATGCATCATCAGCATTACACACAAATTCTTCAGCATTTAGGCAGCTCAGGGCAAGGCCAGTCTACTGGCTTTATGCAATAGGAGGAAAAAACATGGAACAGCAAAACCAACAAAAAATCGGGAATCCACAAACTCCGGTTCCCACAACAACCAACATGAACGATCGTGATTTTGTCACAGATCTCTTGTCGACTGAAAAATATATGACAAACGGATACAACACAGCGCTCAATGAATTCAGTCATGAATCTCTTTATCAGGATATTCAGCGAATTGCACTGGAAACACAGAAAACACAAAGACATTTATATGATGTCATGTTCCGATATGGCTGGTATTCTGTTGAAGCCGCTGATCAGCAAAAGCTCCAGCAGGCACACCAGAAATTCCAGCAAACACTGACAGATCAATCGCCGTACGGTTCATCACAAATGTCATAAGAAAAAAACTGCCAGTCTAGTGCTGGCAGTTTTTTAACGGTCTTTATTGGCGCGATGAGCTTCGTTCAACTGTTTGATCCGTTGAATCGTGTGTTTGATTTCTTCTTTTGCTTCTGGATACGTTTCATTGAAATGCTTTGCTAGCGGCGGCATGCTTTTTGCAATATGAGAGTAGATCACCCACTGTTTCACATCTTGTTTCAGCTCGTCTGTTGATTCACCGAGCAGCAGCTCTGTATATTTATCAAGCAAGCCTTCCAGCTTTTCATCTAATTCATTTCCCATTGATATTCCGCTCCTTTTTCAGAAAAAAGCCTGACTCTGTGAGATACAGATGTCAGGCTTTTGACATACGATTATCTTGCAGCAAGAAATGTTTCAGCTTGCGCTTGCTGCACAATACAGCGTCCTCTACCGTGCGGAATACATAATGGTGTTCCAAATAAAGGATCTGTTGTCACTTGGCAATTCATATCAAAGACATTTTTCACGAGATCACAATTAATCACTGTTTCTGGTCTGCCTTCTGCATAGATTGACTTGTCTTTAATCGCCACAAGATGATGAGCATATCTGCATGCAAGATTGAGGTCATGAAGAACCATCACAATTGTGCGCTGCTCTTTCTCATTTAAATCAAACAGAAGGTCCAAAATTTCGATTTGATGTGTCATGTCTAAATATGTCGTCGGCTCATCTAACAAAATAATATCGGTCTCTTGGGCCAGCGTCATCGCAATCCATGCACGCTGCCTTTGTCCACCTGATAATGAATCAACGGTCCGATCAGCAAGGTCTTCCATCTTTGTTGACTTTAATGCGCGGTTCACTGCTTCTTCATCTTGCTTCGACCACTGCTTCAGCCAATTTTGATAAGGATATCTGCCTTGCTTCACTAACTGATGCACGGTTAATCCTTCTGGCGCTTCTGGTCCTTGTGGAAGAATGGCGAGTTGTTTTGCTACTTCTTTTGTAGGTAATTTTGCAATGGAATGACCTTCAAGCAGGACAGAACCACCCATTGGCTTCATGAGACGGGCCAAAGAGCGAAGTAGCGTGGATTTACCGCATCCATTACTGCCAATAAATACTGTGATTTCACCCTTAGGGATTGATACATTTAGTTCATCGATGATCATTGTTTCTCCGTAGCCTAAGCTTAAACCTTCAGTAGAAATGGCACTCATTCCGCTCAAACGCTCCTTTTCTCATCCAAATTTTTATATGAAATATCGTCTATGTACAGACGTAAAAGATCACTTATCTCAATTTAGTGTATCAGATTTAAGTGATCTTGAAAATCATTTTCAATTAAAAAATGAGAAACTCTCGTTTATTTCTTCCTTTGGAATGTACGTTTGGTCCCATCTTCTAGCTTCAGATCGATCTGTATCCGCTGATAATCATCATCTAAATTAAAAGCAGCTAATAGTTCCTTTACATACACTTCATTGATCTTTTCACTAGGAATCGACATATCATTCAGCTTCATCTTCATTTCGCGCAAGGCTTCTTCTCCTTCATAGCGGACCCCATTCATATGATCACGGATGATCGCTTCCTCTTTGCCTCTTGCCTGACGATAAGTCGCTTCGTATAATTCGTTTTTCTGTCCATATTGTACATGCAGATGCACATGCTGAAATGGCAGTTCCTTCATTTGAACAGCTGACAGACTTTCTGCTTCTGCTTCATGTGTTTGTTGTAACGGTTCAACTGATTGACAGCCGGACAGCATAAAGAGCAGCACTCCTATTCGTCCCGCCTTCTTCCAACACATCATGTGTTTCCTCCTATTTCACAGCATCGCTTTTTATTCTTCTCCAAGCTCCTTTTCGTTATTCAATAAAACATCGCACTATGATAAATTGAAACAAAAAGGAGAATGGGATGATGAAAAGAACAGCCATTGTAACTGGTGCCAATAGCGGCTTTGGCAAGCTCATCACGATGCGTCTCGCCAAGCGGGGCTATACAGTGATTGCCGGCGTCAGACAGGAAACCAATGCCAAAAAGCTCGCTGAAGAAATTGATCAAGACTCTTTATCTGGCATGATACATATTGAAGCGTTAGATGTGACCGATACGCAGTCGATTCAAGCATTTCAGAAGAAGCTTCATGCTTATGCACCCATTACACTGCTTGTGAACAATGCGGGAACAGCCTTTGCTGGTTTTGCGGAGGAGGTTCCTGTCGATACATACCGCCAGCAATTTGAAGTGAATGTCTTCGGTGTGATGGAAATGACCCAAGCCGTGCTGCCGTTTATGACGAGTGGTGCAAAGATTTTCAATATGAGCAGTATCAGCGGATTAATGGGAATGCCTGCACTTTCTCCATATGTATCATCTAAGTTTGCGTTGGAAGGCTATACAGAAAGCTTGCGGATTGAACTGGCTTCGTTCGGTATACAGGCGGCCTTGATCGAGCCGGGCTCTTTCCAGACGAATATTTGGAACACTTCCATGAACGAACAAATGATTCAGCCAGCAGAAGGATCGAAATACACAAAACTCTATCAAAAGATGATGGCCCATATTGATGCCCAGAAATCCAACTATGGAGATCCTCGTGAAGTAGCAGAGCTTGTTGTACGTTTAGCAGAAAAGAGACGGCTGAAACGGCTGAGATATCTTGTTGGAAAAGGTGTACGACTTTCATTCACAGCAAAGCAGCTTCTGCCGTGGAACATGTGGGAACAGATCATACTACGTACACTTTCAAAAAAATAAGCACAAAAAAACAGGCGGACATGTTGACATCCACCTGTTTTTTCATTTATTCGCTATCTGACTGTCCAAGGGTAATATCTAGATTTTTATTCTTTCCTTCACGGATGACAGTCATTGTGGTTTTATCGCCGACTTTTGTTTCTTTGTAAAGAATTTCTTTCAGCTGAGAGCTGTTCACTACGTCTTTTCCTTTGAACTTAATGATGACATCTCCAGATTTCAAGCCTGCTTTTTGAGCAGGTGAACCTTTTGAAACATCCTTTACATAAATGCCTTTGCCGATTTGTTTATCAAATAAGCCGAGCGTATTTTCCTGATACGTCTCAGGCACTTGCTCAAGGTCAATCATTTGTACGCCAAGGTATGGACGTTCGACTTTTCCATTTTTCAACAGCTCATCTACAATCGGTTTGACATCGTTACTTGGGATCGCAAATCCGAGTGATTCCACACCGCTTTCGCTGATTTTCAAGCTGTTAATGCCAATGACTTGACCATCTGTATTGATCAGTGGCCCCCCGCTGTTTCCTGGGTTAATGGCTGCATCTGTTTGCAG
The DNA here is from genome assembly GCF_038629965.1 of Bacillus sp. FSL L8-0654. NCBI lineage: Bacteria > Bacillati > Bacillota > Bacilli > Caryophanales > Bacillaceae > Bacillus > Bacillus sp. FSL L8-0654. The sequence continues at coordinate 2,975,216 of NZ_CP152026.1, forward strand.
TACATTCATCTCCACCGTACCAGATGACGTATTTGCTTCTACGGTACGATCAAGACCACTAATGATTCCTTCTGTCACAGTACCTGAGAACTGTGCACCGAGCGGATTCCCAATGGCAATGACTTTATCTCCAGCACGAAGCTTAGAAGAATCACCAAAGCTTGCCACTTTATCAATGCCGTCTGCGTTCATTTCAACAACGGCCAAGTCGGTCATGACATCACTGCCGACAAGCTTTGCGTCTTTTGTTTTTCCATCATAAAGGGTGACCTTGATTTTATTGGCCCCTTCGACAACGTGGTTATTTGTAATAATGTACGCTTTTTTGCCATCTTTTTTGAAGATGACACCAGAGCCTGTTCCAGCTTCAGCTTCTGTTTGATCACCGCTCAAGCCAAACGAATTTTGTGTAGATTGATAGTTTGAGACCCCTACAATAGTGGGCTCTAAATCTTCTACCATATCAGCCACATTTGTGGCATTGGTGATTTGTTTTGTCGAGAAATTATCTGAGGCTGCCGGCTCGCTTGATGCGGTCTGCGTTTGCGTGTTGGCAGCTGTATCCTGTGACTGCGGCAAAAGCGGTGTAATGCCAAGTACAAGACCCCCGCCAATAATCCCTCCAAGAATTGGACTGAGCCATGCCGCCTTCCGCTTTTTCTCTTTTTTCGACGCACGGTCATCCACCATTTGAGGAGAATGCTTTGTCACACTCTCCTGCGAGGCAGATGCTTCGTTTTCATGCTGGTGAAAAACGAGTTCCTTCTCTTTTTCTGGTGCGTCTATTTGTTTCTCATTCTCTTGTTGGGTATCTTTTTGATGATTCATTTCATTGTCTTGATTTTCTGGATGATTCATCTTATTCTCTTCATCTTCTCTTCGGAAATCCATCGCTTGCACTCCTTTACATCATGTTTCATTCATATGTCTAGATAGGACTCAGGTCCTCTTAATGGAAAGATCATTGAAAAATACTTTATGGCAATATGTCAAATTATATAATACTTATTCATAGAAAAAAAGCAAGGTGCGCACATTGATGAAAAGCACCTATTCATCCGCCTTTTGTCTATGCCCTTTTTTCCCTTGACCTTATCATAATCAAACATTATGGGATAATGATGAGAAGAATATGTGAAATTGTGAAAAAAGCGTGTGATTGTTGACATGCCGCCTTCGTATCCCGTTATAATGACGTTGAGAGGATGTGGAAGACTTTGTCGTACACCATTTATTTAGTTGAAGATGAACAAAATTTAAATGAACTGTTAACCAAATATTTAGAGAGTGAAGATTGGAATGTCTCCTCTTTTTTAACCGGAGAAGCGGCACGCGAGGCCATAAACAAGCCGCCGCATCTATGGATTTTAGATATCATGCTGCCTGATACAGACGGCTATACCCTCATAAAAGAAATTAAAGCCGCATCACCTGACGTACCGGTCATTTTCATTTCAGCACGTGATGCAGATATCGACCGTGTCCTCGGTTTAGAGCTGGGAAGCAGTGATTATATTGCGAAGCCGTTTCTTCCTCGTGAGCTGATCATTCGGGTTCAAAAGCTGCTGGAGCTTGTGTATAAAAACAGCGATACCCCGCAGCAGCAAAGCGTCACTTCAGTTTCTTCTTATGTCATTCATGAGGATGTAAGAGAGGTCTATGAAGAGGGGCAGCTCATTAACTTAACTTCTAAGGAATTTGACTTGCTGCTTTTATTTACACATCACCAGGGACATGCTTTTTCTCGTGAAGATATCCTCGTCAAGATTTGGGGACACGATTACTTCGGGACAGATCGTGTGGTGGATGACCTTGTTAGACGGCTGCGTAAAAAAATGCCCGACTTAAAGGTCGAGACCATCTATGGATTTGGCTATAGGATGCTGAAAGGATGAAGAACAAACCGCTCGCTTTTCAAATTTGGGCTGTGATCTCTGGCATTTTGCTCACCATTTCCATTGTCCTGATTATTCTATTTTCCAATACATTACGTGACTTCTTTACAAATGAAATTTATAAAAATATCGAAAATGAACAGCAAGTGCTGACAGAATATCCATTGAACCGAGACGGCTCGCCAAAGTCGACACCGGAAAACCGCTCCGTGCAGCACATTTTGATCCCGTCAGATGAATTAGATCAAATGGCGCAGTTTTTTCCGCATGCTTTTATTGAGAAAATCCAATCGTTTGTGAAAAAACAAAAAAGCGCAACGAAACGGTATTCTGAAGAGGTGAACGGCCAGCATATCTTTTTTGTCATCAAAAAAGTATCATCAGGCAATACACAATATATTCTTCTGTCCTATGCACCAGACTCTTATCGAGATGACCTGTCCTTTACGCTGTTTAAACAGCTGATCTTTATCTTAGGCACTGTTATTTTACTAAGCTGGATTCCATCGATTTGGCTTGCCCGCTATCTATCCCGACCAATCGTTGCGTTTGAAAAGCACGTCAAACGCATTGCACAAGAGGACTGGGACGATCCTGTCATCGTTGACCGGCAAGATGAAATTGGCAAACTTGGTCATACCATTGAAGAAATGAGAAAAAAACTCATTCAAAAAGATGAAACAGAACGGACACTTTTGCAGAATATTTCACATGACTTAAAAACACCTGTCATGGTCATCCGCGGCTACACGCAGTCCATTAAAGATGGTATTTTTCCTAAAGGAGATCTTGAACAAACGGTGGAAGTCATTGAAGGTGAAGCGGAAAAGCTTGAGAAGAAAATCAAGGATCTGCTGTACTTAACAAAGCTTGATTATTTATCTAAACAACATCCCGCACATTCTTCCTTCCTACTCAGTAATACGATGCTGGAAGTGGTCGACCGAATACGCTGGTCGAAAAATGAATTGCAGTGGAACGTGGACTTAGATGATGAGGCTGCTCTTGAAGGCGATCCAGAACAATGGAGCAAATTATTTGAGAATGTACTAGAAAATCAACTTCGCTACGCAAAAAGTAAGATTGATATTCAGATGAAACAAGAAGAGGATCAAATCCGCATTATCATTCGTAATGACGGTCCTCCAATTGAAGAACATATGCTGTCCAACCTATACGAACCTTTTAGTAAGGGAAAAAAGGGCGAATTCGGTATTGGATTAAGCATTGTCAAAAGAATTCTTTCAATGCATCAAGCGTCCATATCTATTGAAAATGATGATCTAGGTGTACGTTATACAATCATGGTTCCTAAGAAGAGACTGTAGGTTTTTGACCGCAGTCTTTTTTAAATGAATGAATACCCATTGAAATCACGGTATGTGGCTTTGATCTTTTTGCCAGCTTGATACATCCATTTCTTTTCAATGGTTGTCTCTTTCGGCATTTTGACTTTTTCTACTTGAATCCCTTTTGTTCGCAAGCGTCTAATCATATCATCGATTTCTCTCATGGAACATCATCCTTTCACATATTTTGACCAGTTGGTCACCTTACTTTATAATATAAAGAATTACACTGTAAAAAACAAGTTACAATCTGATTAATTTTTGAAAACTTTCGTCGTTTATGACCAATAAGTCACATCTCTTTGCGCACGTTTCCTAAGACATTTGTCTCTTGGTAAGAAAGGATGACATTCATATTGAAAAAGAAAGAAAAAATGATCATTGAGGCTGGCATGAAATTATTTGCCAGCAAAGGCTACAACACAACGTCTGTTCAGGAAATTGCGGATGAATGCCACATGTCAAAGGGTGCTTTTTATCTTTATTTTAAATCAAAGGAAGCATTGCTCATTTCGATCCTTCATTACTATTACGATAAGGTATTTACCCGGATTCATGAGGTTCAAACAGAGGGCGGCACACCAAAAGAAGCCTACCGCAAACAGCTCACTGTCTATTACGATAATATTTTGCAGCAAAAGGATTTTATTAAAATGCAGCTGAGCGATCGAGCGCTTCCTATGACTCAAGAAACGCAGCAGCTCGCAAAACAAATTAGGCTTGCGACGATTCAGCTTCATATCGATAATATTAAACAAGTGTATGGAGACGCTGCCATTCCTTATATGGCTGATTTATGTTTGACGATTGAGGGCATGAGCCACGTTTATTTCGAGCTTGCGATTTTATATGATTTTCAGCTGGAAGCAGAAGAGCTTGCCACAACCATGATTCACCGAATCGATGATTTGATGGGCGGTATGATGAAGCGAAATGATCTTCCTCTCATTTCTGTAGATCAAGCGAGCGATTGGTTTGGTCCGATTTATGAACGGTCATTCGATCCGCTCACAGAATCTCTTTTACAGGAATTAAGAGAGATGGCTGAAGCACACTATGAAGTGAAAGACGAGCCTGAATTATTTGAAGCGCTTGGCATCCTAGAAAATGAATTAAACAAACAAAAACCAAGACAAGTCATCGTGAAAGGCATGCTGTACCAATTGAAATTATACGCACCGCTTCAAACCAACTCCGAATCTCTTTTGCGCATTTTGAAAGAGGATCATTTGTAAAACCCAGGGGATGCCCTGGGTTTATTGTTGTGATAAAAAATCAAAATCCTTATGTGTCAGTTCAGGAAGTTTGCTGGCTTGAACTCTATTTAGTAAGTCATCTACATATTTTTGAACAGCAAGCATGTCACAAGGAAAATCAAATTCAAATTCTTCCTCTATCGACAGTGTGTCCATACAATACGAACAGGTTGGTTTAAAGCCTAGCATATCGTTATTGAAACTTAGAACATCTTCATACGACTCTTCTGACAGCTCAAAATGAGAGATCAAAAATATATCAATATGATTCCCACCCTCGGGCCGTCTTTGATCAATATATAACAAAAAAGCTGACTCCTCCGTATCTGGGGACATTACTTGAAAGAATTCAACATCACGTGTCCGCAGCCATCTAATAAATCTTGTCTTTATTGTTCTCACAACTATTTACCTCAAATATATCTTCCCACATAAAAACCAGGGGCAGCTGCCCCTGGTTTTTTATTTTGCTTTCGGTGTCACCATTTCCTCTGGTTTCACAAATTGCTCGAACTGCTCTTCAGTTAACAGCTCTAATTGAAGTGCTGCTTCTTTTAGTGTTAATCCTTCTTTGTGCGCAAGCTTCGCAATTTTCGCTGCATTTTCATATCCGATGTGCGGGTTTAGTGCCGTCACAAGCATCAATGAATTGTTCAAGTTTTTCTCAATCGTTTCAAGGTTTGGTTCGATTCCAACTGCACACTTGTCATGGAATGAGTTCATGCCGTCAGCAAGTAGTTCAACTGATTGCAGGAAGTTATAAATGATGACTGGCTTAAATACGTTCAGCTCAAAGTTTCCTTGGCTTGCCGCAAAACCGATTGTGGCATCATTACCCATGATTTGCGCTGCAATCATAGTTAATGCTTCACTTTGGGTTGGGTTAACTTTTCCTGGCATAATGGAGCTTCCCGGCTCATTTTCAGGAATGATCAATTCGCCAATTCCGCAGCGAGGACCACTTGCAAGCCATCTTACATCATTGGCAATTTTCATTAAATCAGCTGCAAGTGCTTTTAAGGCACCGTGTGCATACGTAATTTCATCATGGCTTGTCAGCGCATGGAATTTGTTTGGTGAAGAATTGAAAGTTTGACCTGTCAGCTGGCTGATTTCCTCAGCAACATATTGACCGAACTCAGGATGTGCGTTAATTCCTGTACCAACAGCAGTTCCGCCAATGGCTAATTCTCTCATTTTTTCAGTTGATTCTAGAATCATTTCTTTTGAACGATCCAGCATGTATACCCAGCCGCTAATCTCTTGACCAACTGTCAGCGGTGTTGCATCCTGCAAGTGCGTACGGCCGATTTTCACAATCTCTTGATACGCTTTTGCTTTCTCATCAAGAGTTGTTCTTAACTGGTCAATAGCAGGCAGCAATTTTTTGTACACAGCTAAAACAGCTGCCACGTGCATAGCCGTTGGGAATGTATCATTTGAGCTTTGGCTGCGGTTAACGTCATCATTCGGGTGAATGCTGAACTCGCTATTTTTATCTTTCAAGTAAGCAGTTGCTCTGTTTGCAACGACTTCGTTCATGTTCATGTTACTTTGTGTTCCACTGCCTGTCTGCCAAACAACAAGCGGGAAATGCTCGTCATACTTTCCGCTGATGATGTCATCACATACAGCAGCAATAGCTTCTGCTTTTTCGCTTTCAAGGTTGCCAAGACGTTCGTTCGCAATCGCTGTGCTACGTTTCAAAATTGCAAACGCATTCACAACTTCCTTTGGCATTTTCTCAGAACCGATTTTGAAATTTTCTTTGCTTCGTTGTGTTTGTGCACCCCAGAACTTGTCCTTCGGCACTTTGATTTCGCCCATTGTGTCTTTTTCGATTCTAAATTCCGTCATTATGTATCCCTCCATAGCTTCTCATCACTCAACTCTATTCTATACAAAAAACGAAAATCCTTTAAGCGTTTTCAATTAAAATTTTATCTTTATTTTAATTTTAGTTCAATATAAACGCGAACATCCTTCGAATATTTGTATTTTGGGTTCGTTTTTCCGTAATCCTTTGATGTATATGTCACCTCATAATGCTTGTCAAACGACTGTAGAATACGGTCGATCTCCTCTTTTGTTCCTGCTAAACGAATCTGTGCCATCTTGTTTCCTCCAAAACCCTCATTCTTTCTTTTACCACAAAATAATGTAACACAGAATATTGTTTTTTCAAGCAGGTAATGCTAAGAAAAAGATTTGAGGCGGGTGATCCGAATGAATCAAACTCCATTAAAAGAGCACTTATACGATAATCTCTCCGTCCTCCTTCCACAATTAAAGGAAATGGACGATTTGGTCCATGAGAAAAAAACGCTGCCTCACGGACAGGTGGTTTACTATTTATACATAAAAGAAATGAACGAAAAGATGGAGATTCAAACCTTTTTAAAGCTGCTTCTCCAAGATCATACGTCACTCACAAAAGAGAAGCTGGAATCCAATTTATCGATGATGACCACCCGTTCGGTGAAGACCACCGAAGAATTGGTCGATGCGATTTTTGATGGGCATTGTGTTGTTCTGATTAACGGATTTCAGCATGCGTATATTTTAGAAACGCATGGAACGAAGAAACGCAGTATAGGTGATGCTACCTCTGAAACAATTGTGAGAGGCCCGAAAATTGGCTTTATTGAAGACTTAGATACGAACTTAGCTCTTGTGAGGCAGCGCTTGAAAAACCCCAATCTTAAAACCGTCGACATGAAAATTGGTCAAAAAAAGTACACCCAAGTGACCATCATGTACATTGACGGTATGGCTCAATCGTCTGTTTTAAAAGAAGTGAAAAAAAGGCTCAAACAAGTCACGATTGATGATATACAAGACTCCGGTGTTCTTGAGGAACTGATTGAGGACAATGTGTACTCGCCTTTCCCGCAAATCCAAAACACAGAACGGCCGGATAAAGTGGCCTCTGCTTTAAATAATGGACGTGTCGCCATTTTTGTTGATCATTCACCTTTTGTGTTAATTGTACCTGCTTCTCTCGCGACGATTATGCAATCACCTGATGATTATTATGAAAGGTGGATCGCCGCCTCTCTCATTCGTATGCTGCGGTTTACCTCTATCTTTCTGACATTATTTTTATCAGCCATTTATATTGCGCTTGTGTCCTTCCATCAAGGACTTTTACCAACAACACTGGCTATTTCGATCTCAAGTACAAGAGAAAATGTCCCCTTTCCGCCTATTGTGGAGGCACTCATCATGGAGATAACGATTGAGCTGCTGCGGGAAGCTGGTTTAAGGCTGCCAAATCCGCTCGGTCAAACGATTGGACTTGTAGGCGGAGTCGTCATTGGGCAGGCGGCCGTTCAGGCTCATATTGTGAGCTCGATTATGGTGATTATCGTCAGTGTGATTGCCCTTGCTTCCTTTACTGTGCCTCAATACGGGATGGGCATGTCGTTCCGCGTGCTCCGCTTTGTGTCCATGTTTACGGCAGCTACTTTGGGTTTATATGGGATTGTGCTGTTCATGCTCGTTCTCCTTACCCATTTAACACGGCAAAAAAGTTTTGGTACGCCTTATTTTTCGCCAGACTTTGTGTTCAGCTATAAAAATGAAGACAATTCCATCATTCGATTGCCTTTGAAAAATCAAAAGAAAGGAGAACGATATGGTCAATCATAAAGAGTCGATTTCCAGCTATCAGGCAAGTGCCATTATTGCCAATACAACATTAGGTGCAAGTATGATGATTCTGCCCAGAGCAATGGCACAGGCTGCAACTACACCTGATGGCTGGATTGCACTCTTACTCATGAGCGTCATTTACATTGTATTTATTTTTGTGAATGTCCTTATGATGAAAAAAGTCCCCTTCTCCTCTTACTATGATTATACAAATGAGGGGCTTGGAAAGTGGATTGGTGCTCTTGCTAACCTGCTCATTATTGTTTATTTTCTTGGCGTTGCCAGCTATGAAGTACGGGCTATGTCAGAAATGGTGAAGTTCTTTCTGCTTCAAAACACACCTGTAGCGGTGACAATGATCAGCTTTATTTTGGTTGGTCTTTATCTCGTAGTCGGCGGGATTGGTGATTTTGCCAGACTCTGCCCTTTTTTCCTCATTGTGACCTTGATTATCTTATTTGTTGCATATGGACTCAGTGTTCAAGAATTTAAGTTAGATAACCTCCGGCCTGTTTTAGGAGAGGGATTCTCCCCTGTCTTCAAATCCCTTAACGCATCAGCCATTTCGTTTGTCGGCATTGAAATGATGCTGTTTATGCCTGTCTATATGAACACGCAAAAACACACCTTTGCTTATGGCGCAATCGGCTTTTTGATTCCTGCGATCATCTATATTTTCACCTATATTCTTGTCGTTGGTGCGTTCACCGTGAAAGAAACTGCGACGTTGACTTGGCCGACGATTGCTTTATTTCAATCGTTCGATATACAGGGGATTTTTATTGAGCGAATTGAATCTTTTTTGCTTATCGTTTGGCTTGTTCAGCTTTATACGAGCTTTGTAGGATATACGTTTTTTGCTGCAATGGGGGTATCCAAACTAACAAAATTACCAAAAAAGATCGTGCTCGCGTTGATGGGAATTGTCATCTACTTTGCCGCCGTTTTCCCAAAGGATGTTGATACAGTGCGCGATTATTTAACCTATGTGAACCATTTATTTTTCCTTTTATTCGGCATCCTCCCGTTTCTCTTATTTATCATCGTGTTTTTTAAAAGGAGGCGGAAAGCAGCATGAAAAAAAAGGCGGCCTTTGCATACCTGGCCCTTGTTCTATTAAGTGGATGCTGGGATAGTACCAATATTGAGGAGCTCAACATGGCGATTGGTTTTGGCTTAGATAAAGGAGATGACGGTCATAAGCTTAAAATATCTATGCAAGTCCTTGTTCCTCAAAAAATTGAGCAAGAATCCAGCGTAAAAGACCCAACAAAGATTATTGAAACTAGTGGTGATTCCGTACATCAAATATTCCGAACAACAACGCTCAAGAGTCACCGGATTTTCGCCCAGCAGCTGAGGGTGTATTTATTTTCTGAGGAGCTCATCAATGAGAATAATTTCGACCTCGTCATTAATCAATTTATTCGCGACAATGAAACACGGAGAGGAAGCCTTGTCTTTATGACTTCTGAGAAGCCTGGGGACTTGCTGAAAATCAATGACGATGGACAGCCAGCTTCTTCTACATTATATGATATTTCTAGGAATACTAAATCGACTATACGTATGCTCAAGCCCGCTTCATTAGGAGATATTTCTTCTGCTATGCAAAACAACGTATCTTTTGCTGTTCCGAAAGTCGGTGTGGATCAAGGGAAATTAATGCTGGACGGAGCCTCTATTATAAAGAACAGACGATTTCTCACCAACATCTCTCCGTTAGCCGTGCAGTCGTATAACCTGTTGACCGGAGACGGAGAAGGCGGAGTCATTGAATTTGAATATGATCACAGCATCTATTCTTTTGAGATTTTTAAACTGAAACACAACATTGAAACGAATAAAACAGCCAGCGGAAAATATCAATTTAATGTGTCAGTGGCGCTTGAAGGAAGATTATCTGAGGATTGGAATGAGCGGGAAAATGCATTTAATGAAAAGTATCTCCAAGAGATTGAAGGTGTTGTGGAGCGTCGATTAGAGAAAAACGTAAAAGATTTCATTGGGGAATTACAGCATGAGATCAAAGCAGATATTTGCGGGTTTTCTCAAAAAGCGAGTATTGCGTATCCGAAGGACTTTCGAAAAGAAGCGAAGCATTGGGATGAAATTTTTAGTGAATCGGACATTCGTTACAAGGCAAATGTGAAAATCCGTGACTTCGGGACTAAGGGCGCAACACAATCTTTATAGAGTATGTTAAAATGGTAAGAAAAAAAGGGTGTCAATCATGAAACGAGCTTTACTTTCGGCCGGCATTCTATTTTTGATTCTAGGGATACTTCTGTTAATCGTTGTATTCACGCAATCAAAAGAAGATTTCTTCATTGAAGCCGACAGCTTTTCAAGCACATTTTTGATCGTGGTTTATTATGGACAAACCCCTGCGCTCCTTCTGTTGGGAGGCGGATTATTCGTCGGACTTTCACAGATCATTGATTTGCAGGAAAAAAAAGCGGCAGCAGCAACGGAGAGCGTAAAGCTTTTATCCGAAATGAAGAAAACCCTGGAAGAAAAATCGGCCAAGGAGCAGGAGGCTTTTCCAGTTCCTGAGCTCCATCAACTATCCGAACGTCCGATCACAGGACAGAAGGACTAATTTTACGCATGTTCTAGCAGCTTTCACTTGAAAGCTGTTTTTTTATTGAATCAGCTTATGACGGTGCGCATACACAGCCGCCTGCGTTCGATCTTCCACATCAAGTTTGGAAAGAATGTTGGTAATATGGGTCTTCACCGTTTTAATTGTAATAAATAATTCCTCGGCAATGACCTTATTCGATTTCCCATCCGCAATCAGCTTCAAGATCTCCATTTCTCTTGCCGTTAATGAATCGTGAAGGATGGACCCATTTGATGAATGACGGAGCTTATTCATGACCTTTCCAGCCACTTTTGATTCAAGTCTTGGTTCGCCGATACTTGCAGATCTGATGGCATCAGCAATTTCTCCTGCCTTGGATGTTTTTAATAAATAGCTTAAAGCACCCGCCTCAATCACTGGATAGACTTTATCATCGTCAATAAAGCTCGTCAGAACGATAATCTTGGCATCTTCAATTTCCTGACAAATTCTTTTCGTTGCTTCGATGCCATCCATCCCCTCCATGACAAGATCCATTAAAATCACATCTGGCTTTAATTCAACGGCTAGCTCTACACCTTTTTGTCCATCTGACGCTTCACCAATGACTTCAATATCAGCCTGCGCCTCTAAAAAGGCCGCAAGACCCATTCTCACCATTTCGTGATCGTCGATTAAAAGCACTCGAATCATCGAACGTTCTCTCCTTTTCCTTCATCAAAAATGGGAACCTTCACATCAATTTGTGTGCCTTTTCCCTCAAATGACATAATCTCTGCGACACCGCCTACTTCACTTGTTCTCTCTCGAATCGATTCAAGTCCGTAGGAGGCTGTCTTCACATGGTCTGTTTGAAAGCCGATACCATTATCAATAATCTTTAGCTGCACTTGCCGGTTTCTTATGAGCAGGCGCACAGTTACCTTTGTCGCCTTTGCATGCCTAAATACATTAGACAGGGCTTCTTGCACAATTCGGAAGAGGTGGTCCTCTACTCCTTTAGATAACGGAACGTCATCTTCGATTTCCCAATCAATATCAATCGGCTGCTTTGCTTGAAATTCATTTAGCAGCTCAATTAAGCCTTTTTTCAGGTCTTTTCCTTCTAGCGTGATCGGTCTTAGGTGAAGCAGAAGAGCACGCATCTCATTTTGTGCATCGCCAGCCATTCGTTCGACAAGCTGCATTTGCTTTAATATCTTTTCGTCCTTTTCCTTCATGCCTTCAAGAATAGCTGAAGTCATCATCGAAATCGCAAATAACTGCTGGCTGACCGCATCATGGAGCTCTCGTGCAAGCCGCTGCCGCTCTTCTGAGACGACCGATTTCTTCATTTGAACCTGCCATTCAGCCCGTTCATTTGAAAGCTTTTGCAAAGAGGCTACTTGCCCTTCCACCCGCTTCGCCATTTCATTTAATTGATCGGCGGCTAAGCCAATTTCATCGTCGCCAAGAGACGGCAGTCTGTATGCAAAGTTTCCATTTTCAAATTTCAAAATCGACTCTACAAGCTGATCGAGGCGCTTCTTATGCTGATAGCCAAATACACTCCCGGCAGAAATCCCAATCGCAAGACTAACGATGAGTAAAATACAAAAAAACGGTATGCCAAACCAGCGGGTAGAAAGCAGGATCATCGGATCAAGCTGATAATAAAAAAACATCGGCAGTGTCGTCATCGTCACAACACCGAGCGAGATACCGACGCCAAGACGAACAGATTGCCACTGGAGGCCTAAATGGAATTTCCTCATAAGTATCTCACATCCACATCTCCGATCAATAGAGAGATGGAGATTTTCACTTTTCGTTTGCTCTCATCGTAATCGTTGGTCATCACGTACACTTTACTGCCGAACCCGCTCCTTTTTTCATCTATGATTTTCATATCACCAATCGCGGCGGAAGCACTCACACATACTTCAATATCCTGCGGTACGTAAATATCCACATCTCCGATCAGCCCGCTAATCACGATCGTACTCTCTTCTTCTGCGATGATCGCCTTTGATAAATCGATTTTCACATCGCCAATAAAACCTGAAATCGTCAAATCACTTAATTGAAACGGCTTTTTCATCAGCCTGACTTCACCGATAAAAAAGTCATGCTCTTTGCGCGGCTTTGTCTGGCTTTTTGTTTTCTTCTGATCGTCCTTTTTTTCAAGATTGACTTTCAGTGAAGGCTTCCCGTCGTCTGATGTTTCCTTTTTATCGACATCAAAAACAGGTTTATTTTTCAATAAGCGATAGCCGGCATAAATCAAAAAGGCCGCAAATAAGTAACCTGTTAAACTAAATGTAATATTGAGCAGAAATTTTAAGAAGAGAAAGCCGGCAAAAATATAGGAAACTGAACCGAGCCAACGTTTGGATCGTGAGTGCAGCCAATAACCCGCCAGCGCAAAAAACACAGGCCAAAACAAATCTGCTCCGATCCCAATAATTTTGAGAAATAAATTAATACCAAATATCACGACAATGATGCCTAAAATTTGATTCCTTGTAAAACGCAGTTGACTCGCCTCCTTCCTTTCTTTCAATCATTACCGCAGCTTGAGGTTACCACTTGTCATTTCAATATCGACTAAATGTGTCCCTTTCCCCCGCGTACCTGTAAAGCCTCGACCTTCACTATCCACTTGATCAAAGTCATACGAGTGATCGACGCTTCCACTTGTTTTTTTCACCTGAACGTTGAAATCTCCGTCATCTGGCAAATTAAATTTCGCGCTCCCTGATGTCATATGAAAGGAGACAGGTGACTCAATTGTATCAAAACTTGCTGTCAATCGGCCGCTTGTCATGCCCAATTGCAGCTCGCCTTTGACATCATTAATATCAGCACGCCCTGAAGTTGCCCCAATATCACTATCCTTCGCATCGATGTGCGACACTGCCAGCCTGCCAGAGGTTGCTTTGATTTCCACATTTTTGGCTGAGAAATTCTGAGCTGTGAGGTTTCCGCTCGTTGATTTGAGTATCACATCTTGAAGGGACAGCTTTCCTTCTCCGTTCATCTCGCTGACTCCGCTTCCACCCGTAATCTTCACATTTTTATGATAATCTGTTGGAATTTTAACTAAAAGCTCTCCTTTTTCAAATTGAGTGAAAAACAAGAAGCTTTTATTTTCAGCGCGAATTTTAAAGGTACCGCCTGTTTGCTCCGCATACATTTTCCCTTTTCCATTGAGAGCAGTCACGGAAATATCGGAACGATTTTCAGGTTTTACCTTCACGCGAAACCCAGAAAGAGAAATATCTAATTGATCAATCTCCTCTTTTTTCGCTGAAGCTTTTGTCACTGGTTTTTCACGGGAAAAACTTAAATGAAAGAGATTTTCATTTTTGAAAAGCATGCCAATCATTAAAAAGATACCTACAAGTATACAAATTAGACCGATTAATCGCTTCATTTATACCATCCCTTTATCTTCTGACCTTTTCATTATAAGGAAAAGCGAAACAGAAAGAAATCAAATATCGGAAGAAAAAGCCTGCTTTTCTTCCGATTTGACCTCTATACGTTTGCTTGCTGTTGTTCAGGCTTTTTCTCGAGCTTCAGCTTCTGCCATTCTTTTTCAACCTCGTCGGCATAATCTAAATGAGCATATGCACCTTGATCCGCAAATTGTGCATAGCTGCCTGCTTTTGTTTCCATTTCTTCAATACGGTTCTCCATTCGGAGAAACTCTTTATATGCACTTTCACTGTCTACTTTATTGATGGAATCATTCATATGCTGCTTTGCCTGTGCGGCATTGGCTCTTGCAATCAGTGCCTGCTTCTTGTCTTTTATATCACGCAGCTTCGTTTCTAAGTGCTGCAATTGCTCTTTCAGCTCTTTCAATTGTTTCACAGATTGCTGGTAGGCTTCCTGATATTCGTTGTGCTTTTCTTCAAAATACTTCATTTCTGTGAGCGCTTTTCGTGCAAGCTCCTCTTCTCCCGCATGATATGCCAGCTCGGCCTGCTTCTTTCGCTTTTCAGCAAATGCTTCCGTCTCTTCTGCTTTGCGCAGGAAGCCTTGCTGAATCGTTTGCTGTTTGATGATGGCATGTTTCGCTTTCGCAACATCATCCTCCATATCACGAACGTATTGATTCAGCATGACACGCGGATTCTCCAATTTATCTAAGCCTTCATTGACAGTTGCAACAAACATATCTCTTACTCTTCTTAATACCATTTGATGTTCCTCCTTTTATTTTTTCTTTAAAAAGTCTTCCCATTCTTGATCAAAAGACGTGTGAAGCGGTTCTTCCGTATTAGGTGCCGTGTTTGGCTCCATATATGCTCTGCTTGATGATTTTTTGGTAGATTCACCATTGATCATCGACCAGCCAAAATAAAGAAGTACCCCTGCAAATGCGATGCCAAGTATAAACGGCAAAAATTGCACGACGATCAATACACCAATGACTGCTAGAATGACACCTAAGGTTTTACTGCCTTTTTCGTATTTTTTAACACCTACATAGATGAGGCCTGCCCCAATCAAAACCGGGATCAGTCCACCAAATGAACCACCAAAGAAGATGGATAAACCGACAAACAATAAAATTGAACCGATAATGGTTTTACTTGTTATTTTCATCTTCATGCCTCCTTTCTTGCTCCTTGCTTTAACTATAGTCAAAAAAGAAAGCCGGCAAAACGTGTCACAGATTGATCTTTGATTGCGACTAGAGTCGTAACAATGCTCAGACTGAGCGGCAGAACCTAATAAAAAAGCACTCTTCTATGAAGAGTGCTTTCCTTATTTAGAACGAAACACATCGGCACTTCGTTCATATTCAACATCAGCTTCACCAAGCCGATAATTCACGATTCGAGCGGCTGCAAATAAATAATCGGATAGACGGTTTACGTATGAGAGCGCAACGGCGGGAATCTCCTCCTGTTTTGCAAGCGTCACAATATGCCTCTCGGCTCTTCTGACGACTGTCCGCGCCACATGTAAGAGAGCAGCGCCTTCCTGACCGCCTGGTAAAATAAACTTGGTGAGCGGCGCGGCCTCTTCTACATAGACATCCATCCTTTTCTCAAGGGCTGTCACAGAGGCTTCTGTTAATTTGCCTTCTTTACGTGGTTTGACTGCTGCCAAATCACCGCCGCAGTCAAACAGCTCGTGCTGAATAACAATCAGCTCTGACAAAAGATCCTGAAACAATTCGCCATGCTGCCGTAAATTTGCATGCGCGAGTCCAATAAAGCTATTCGCCTCATCTAGCGTTCCATACGCCTCTACTCTCACATCATCTTTATCAGCTCTTCCGCCGATCAAACCTGTTTGACCCTGATCCCCGGTTTTCGTATAAAGTTTCAACGGTTTGCCCCCTTTTCTACTGCTTTGTCCTTTTAGTATAACCTGAAGTTGAAAGGAAGTATTTGTTTAATTATGAAACACATTAACTGAAAATTACCCTAATCCCCTTATATATGTTGAATGATGAAACATACCGTTTTATAATGAATGAAAGCGCTTTTTAAAATGAGAGATGGGTGGGATGTACGTGAGTTTACAAAATAAAGTAGCGATCATTACAGGTGCAAGCAGAGGGATTGGCCGCGCCATTGCGGAGGCACTTGTCTGCGAAGGAGCGCACGTCGTTCTCAATGGAACGAACGACATGCTGCTGCAAGAGGTTTGCTCCTCACTGAATAAAAAAGAGAAACGAGCCGTTTATGTTGCTGGTGATGCTAGTTTACCAGAGACAGCCTCTTCACTCGTGGAGCAAGCGAAAACACATTTTGGACAGATTGATCTGCTGGTCAACAATGCTGGGATCAATTTACGAAAATCCACAGTCGAGACATCCCTTGATGAGTGGAAACGATTGATTGATATTAATTTGACCGGCACATTCCTCATGTGCCAAGCGGTCATTCCTGACATGATCAAACAACAAGGCGGAAAGATTATCAATATGAGTTCTACAACTGGCAAAACCCCTCACCACAATGCATCACCTGCATACGGTGCATCAAAGGCAGGCATCAATTATTTAACCATGCATCTTGCCAAAGAATTAGCAGAGCACCACATTCATGTGAATGCTGTCTGCCCTGGTCCAATTGAAACAGACATGAGCAAACAGTGGAGCGATGAATACCGGCGTTCGGTTTTAGATAGAATTCCTTTGAAAACGATTGGAACACCAGAACAAGTCGCAAATGTTGTGACATTTTTAGCTTCTGACCAGTCGGATTTTATCACAGGAGAAACCATCAATATGAATGGCGGAACGTATATGAACTAGAAAAAAAGAGCCTCTTCTTAAAGGCTCTTTTTCTTCTCATATTGATTTTCTCTCGTACCAGAAAGCATGATGGCCTGTCTAATAGCTTCTTCCATGCTCGCAGAATCGGCTTTTCCTGTTCCTGCGATATCAAATGCCGTCCCATGATCGACACTTGTACGAATAATCGGCAGCCCAACTGTAATGTTTACACCCGATTCTAAGCCAAGCACCTTAATCGGTCCGTGCCCTTGATCATGATACATCGCCACAACGATATCAAAGTCACCTCTTGCTGCCCTAAAGAACAAGGTATCAGCAGGCAGCGGCCCAAATACTTGAATCCCTTCTTCCTGCGCTAGTTCAACCGCTGGGATGATCTTCTCCTCTTCTTCTCCGTTCCCAAACAACCCATTCTCCCCAGCATGCGGGTTAATCCCGCATACAGCAATTTTAGGGGCAGAGATTCCAGAACGGACGAGTGTATCATGTGCCAGCTTAATCGTCGTGTATACACGCTCGGGATTAATTTTTAAAATGGCATCCATTAATCCAATATGTGTGGTGACATGAACTACCTTTAAGTTAGGGGCCGCCAGCATCATCGCATAATCTTCTGTACCCGTCAGGTCAGCTAAAATTTCTGTATGTCCTGGATACATATGACCTGCCTTATGAAGTGCCTCTTTGTTTAGCGGCGCTGTGCAAATGCCGTCAATTCTACGGTCATTTGCAAGACTAATGGCTTTTTCAAGATATCGGAAAGCAGCATTTCCTGCTTCTTTTGATATGTCCCCAATCGGCATCTCGTTCGTTAAGAGCTTGAGGTCTAAGCAGGGAACAGCTCCGGCTTTAACCTGCTCCGCTTCCTCTGGTTCTATGATACTTACAATCTCCACATCTGTATTCACAAAGTCTTTCGCCTTATTTAATATACTGGTGTCTCCGATCACAAATAGAACGGCTTCTTCATGTAAACGCGTTTGCTGAAAAGCTTTTAAAATAATTTCAGGACCAACGCCAGCCGCATCTCCCATCGTTACAGCAATGATTGGTTTTGACATTCGACTTCCCCCTCTATCTTTTTCAGCACTTCTACCGCGTGGAGTACTGAATTTTTTTGACCGTAAGCTCCTGCTTTCGTAACCGCATATAAATTCGTATCAACGAGCTGGCCGAGCGGGATGCCAGGTTCAATTTCTTTCAGCAGCCGAATACCTCCTGCTCCAAGCTCCTGGCAAATCGCCCGCGCTGTATCTCCGCCAGTTAGGAAAAGTCGTCTCATTCCTGATAATGTGACAATGTCTTTTGTGATCATTCCAAGAAAGACGGACAAAGCACTTCCAACCTCTTGTCTTGACAGCCCTTTCTTTTCTCCGTAAATCAGCATCTTTTCAACCATCTCTGGCCGTGCATCTGTGTAAAGGAGAATATCTTCGTTCTGACGCTTACGCAGTTGATCGAGAACTGATTTTCGTTCCCATGCTTCACGGCCGTTTAATACATTCAGCGGGTTCACTTTTATCTCAAAACAATCGTGAGTTTCTCTTAAATAAGCAAACTGCTCATTTGTTTTTTGAGAGGCACTTCCAGATACGATGAGGACAGGTCTCTGTTTTTTAAGACGAGAAGTATTTCTATTTTTAGCGACATATGCAGATAATGCACCAGCTAGTCCCGCTGAACCGACCCATAGTATTCTTTTATCCATCTTCATAAACACTTCCACAATCCGCCCTAAATCATCACTTGTTTCTGCATCACACACAAACCATTGATGACCATGCTTCAATAACGATGATACCTCATCATTCATTCCTTTGAGCTCTTCGCCGATTGTTTGTTGAGAAAGGTTTTTTGGTCTGACGTTCGTCTGCTCCTCAATTAAACCTGATATGCTGGATGTCAAAACTGGTGTTTTCGGATCCTTTGCTGCCTCTGACAGATGAACAGGCACTCCTTCCACATAATGTATGCCATTATTGGTTGCTCTTTGTGCATCTGGGTAGGCAGGTGCGATAACCGCCGCATCAAATGGGCCAATATCCATTAGTGCTTGCAGTTCAATTCCTATATTGCCTCTTAACGTTGAATCTATTTTTTTTAAGAAAAGGTGCGATTCATCTTGGAGAAATGGCTGCACCATTTGGCTGACCTCATGGTAGGCGTTCACTGAAGACATACTTCGTGAATCGGTATCCACAATCAGCACATCCTCTTTATACCTGTCAATGCCTTCAAATGACGGCTGAAACAGAACAGAGGCTGTTAAGCCCGCTTTGACAAATTGAACACCTGTATCGTTGGCACCTGTCAAATCATCCGCCACAATGATTACCTTTTGCTCTAATTTCGCTCCTTTTTTTAATAGATCGTTTGTCATTTAGACACCTCGGCCTCATTACATATTATTCCTTTAGCTTTCTCCATAGCGTCGTACGGTTGATATTCAACCGCTTTGCCGCCTTTGATTGATTCATATTTTCTTCTTCCAGCACCGTTTTGATAATCCGTCTTTCAATCTCATCAAGCGTTCCATTCAAATAGCTGGACAGCTGTTTTTCTTCATTTTCAAAGGCAAGCTGATCAATTGCTGCCTTTGCCCTATTCAACGTGATATATCCACTTTTTGTTGTCAGTACCAGTTCCTCAATGATCCGCTTGAACTGCCTGACATTTTCTCTGAATTTCTGGTGTTGAAAGGCTTCAATCACATCTGCTGACAGCCCAACCACCTGCGTCCCGTAAAGAGAATTCAGTTCCGCAATAAATAACCTGCTCATGTCCTCAATATCTTCCGGCCGTTCAGACAACGCAGGGACATGAATTGTGAGCTCCTGTAAGCCTGTATATAATTCCTCACTAAACGCTCCAGATTGCATCAATTTGAACAAATCCACTTGAGACGCAGCCATCCAGCGAATATTCTGATGATGATGCAGCTGCTCGGCAATGAGCTGCTGTATATCCATTGGAACGCTCTCAATATCCTTTAGAAACATCGTCCCTTTTTGATGCAGAGGGATTGATTTTATATCTTCCGGTTCTGTCAAACGTCTGCAATGTACTGTCGTAAAGCTCTCATTTTTCCTCTCGCTCATTTGATGGATAGCAAATGCAAGGCATGATTTACCCGTTCCTTGTTCACCATACAGGCAAATCGAGCGCTCCGTTTGACTAAACGCTTTTGCCCTATTGATCACATCTTTCATTTTTGGGCTTTGATCTGTAAAAAGAGCAAATGGATGTTCTGAATGAATAGGCGACGCAAGCGTCCAAATACGATGACCTTCTTGATTCATCACAGCCGAAGGCTTTTCAATCGTGACAAGCAACTCGCCTTTCGATAGCATGCTTCCTTTGACATGCCACACTTGCTGCTGATGGGATATTTGAGAATAGCCATTTTGTTTCCCTTCTCGAATCGCCTTTAGTGCCGGTTCAAGTGCTGGACACCACGCAATCACATCAGCATGAGAAGTAGACGGTGCAAATAATCCTTTTTCTGTCCATTGTTTCATTTGTTGATTCATAAAATGTAGCTGGTTGTGCGGATCAATGATGAGCATCCCTTTCGGCTCTTGATCAATCATTTCACGAAAGAGACGCTGTTCAGCTGTCGCCTCTTTATATAAACGATACATTTGTTTTGCTTGATGAAATGCTTCTTTGACCGATTCACGACCTGATGTAATGAGCATACTCTGCATTCCCAGCTCTTTAGCCGCTTTATCAGTAATGACATCTCCAAGCACGACCTGAGTCCCTTGTTCTTGTAATTGTTTTAAGAGATCCCATACCTCTTCCTCTTGCTGCACTGTGTAAATATCAATTTTAATCGCGTATAATTCCCCAATGGTGCGTACACCTTGTGTAATATTTTCAAAACCCACGACCGCTTTTTTACCTTGATAATCTTTTATCAGTGTTAAGGCACGAAGCAAGTCATACCCTGACACAGGGATATCCACTACTGGGATGTTCACATGTTTTTGAATGAGCGCAGCTGTTCCGCCCCGGCTCATAATGATATCCATTCCTTGAGCTTCTGCTTGTTCTGCAAGAGCAACACCAGACCGGAGATCTCCGACTACAAGCTGGAATGTCATATTTTCTTCTTCTTTGGCAAGGTCGATTAACACATCGCCCAACCCTTTATACGGCGCAACACCTAACACTTTGATATTCATGAAAAGGACCCCCATTTTTTATCTCTTCATCACGAGACATAGCTTGAGGGAGTCCAGCCGATAGAAAATGGGGACAACCCTCCAAACATCAATTATAAATGAAGCAAATGAGGGTTACAATTCACCAGAAGCAGGGCCCTCTTGCAGTTAAGAAGTGCGATTGACCCATTCTTCTGTCACACACACATATTTGATCGCCTGCCGATAATACGTAAACGCAATATGCAGCTTCCCGTCTTTTCCTTCCGTGATGGATGGATAAGAAAACTCTCGATTTAGTTTATCCTTTGAATTGTTTGTCATCGCATATCCATCACCCACTTCAAGGTTACGTCTGATAGGCCATGTATCACCATTATCCTCAGAGAGCGCCAAAGTCATCGGTGCACGCGGTGTTCCCCAAAAGGCTGGACGTGCTTCTGTATCAACCGCTGTGCGCGTATCGCCTTCATCCTCAATTTCATCATATAAAGAAGCTCTTCGTTCTGTTTGCTCATCCGCATTGATATGATTATAGACGAGGGCAAGATGCCCATTTTGGAGCACGGTAAATTGAATGGATGAATTATTATTGGGCAGCTCTGTCGCCTTTGGCTCAGACCATGTCCGCCCATGATCGACGGAACGGCTGATATAAATCGAATCAGCAAACCGGCTTCTAAAGAGGGCTATGAGGGAGCCGTCTGCACACTTTCCAATATTCATATGAACACAGCCCGTGCTGTTTGGTACAATGACCTCACCCCATGTCTTTCCTTGGTCGGATGAAATCTTCACAGCACTGACATCCCGGTTCCCCGTCCATTTGACGCCTGGAATGGTCTTACAATAGAAGACCGGCAGCAGCCAATCTTGATTATCCAGTACAACAATCGGCTGACGTATAAACGTACCCGGCTGTTCAAACAAAGTATCAATCTCACCCCATGTCTCACCTCTATCCTCTGATAGCCGGTATCTCACGATGGCCGTATCTTGATTCCCAGATAGCTGTGCGGTATACAGCAGCCATAGCCTGCCATTTTCCTCTTGAAACAGAACTGGATTTTGTTCAGAGCGTGCAGGATCGTTAGATAACTTCACTGCCTCTGTCCACTTGTTACTTCCTCGTTTGAGTCTCGACATATAGATTGAGATATCAGGTATTCCCTCCTGCGTTCCGCCAAACCAAACACATAATACATCTCCATTATCCAGCTCAAGTAGATTGGCCGCATGATTCTGCACGCAGTCTGTTGGCAGAAAGGCTTCTTTTCTCTCTGTATCTTGTTCATTTTGTCGCAAAATTCCATCTATTTTTATCACAGTCTCTTCATTTTTCATGACAATTCTCCTTTCAATGGTTGATCCTTTTTAGCAGGCGGACTGAAAAGTCGGTCGATTACCAGCACAAGGAAAGGAATGATAATGGCAATATACATATTATCGATTCCGAATGGATTATCGAGTAAATACCAAACCGTCGTGGTAACACCTGAAGCAGTAAGGCCAATGGTCGCCCCTCTATTTGAATTAAAGTACGGCAAGTAAAAGCCCATCGCTGCTACAACAGCGATTGATGTTCGAAGCGCCCTTGTAAAAAAGGAAAGGGACAGCAGCTCCGGCGCAAGTGCTACTCCTACAAGAGGCACAATTCCAACGAGTACAGCCACATACCTCGTGACTTTCATTCTCTGCTCCGGTGTTGGTTTCATTTTCGGTACATAAAAATCATCCATAATTAAGGTTGTTGTCGCAAGCGCAACCGTCGACACACCGACAAAGATGGATGCCACAAGCGATGTTGCCACAATGGCACTCAAAATTGGATTCATATGCTGTAAAAAGACAGGGAAGGCATAAATAGGATCAATGTCTGGATACAAATAATGTGCAGCTACGCCGATCACACCGATTGCAATGGCGAGCGGCAAACAAAGCAGAGCCGCATAAAGTGTTGATTTCTTTGCCTCACGCTCACTTTTCGACGAAGTGATTGCTTGAATGATAAACTGCGTAGCAAAGATGGCACCCATGTTTCCTATAAACCAAGCTCCTATCGTCCCCCATCCAATTGTCCCGTCCCATGTAAAGAAATGATCAGGCATCGTTTGTTTCATTGGTTCAAAGCCTTTTGTTAAGTAAAGAGCTACCCCTAGTGTAATTAAAATTCCCGCATACTTCACGATCGAATGAAGGATCGTGACCCATGCGACCCCTTTCATTCCTCCGAATGTAAAATAAAATGTACTCACAACAGCTGTAATGATCGCACAGGTCATTAAAGGAAGCCCCAAAATGGATGCAATGGCAGCTGAACCACTTAAATAGTTTCCTAGATTCACAAGCAGCAATGCGGCAATCATAATAACAGAAACAACTAGCTTCGTTGATTTTCCAAACTTCTGATCGATAATACCTGAAATGGTGTACTGTCCTGTTCGATAAAACTTGCCTACTAAGAAAAAGGAAAAGATAAAAAAGGCGATAGCGACAGTCACAATAGACCATGAAGCAGAAAGCCCATGCGTAAAGGCAGATTCTGCAGTTCCAACAGTGGATTTCGTTCCAATGAATTCACTCATGAGCAAAATACCGACTACAATGGCTGGAAGTGACTTAGCAGCATTGTTAAATTCTGAATTGGATTTACTACGGAAACGCATCGTCAGCCAAGTCGTAAATAGTATATAGAGAATAATGACGATCAAAATAAATGTGATGACAGAACTGCTTAAGACATTCATTTAAAATCCCCCTTTGTGTGCAAGCCGTGTGAAGCAACTTCTCATGTCCCATCCCAATAAAGCATTAAGCGTCAAGCAGTTTCATGTATACCTGTTCAATATCAGAAACAGACATTGGCTTTGGATTGTTGTCCATTAATCTCTTCACCTCTGAAGCTGCTTGAGCAAGTGCCGGTACATCCTCCTTGGACACGCCAAAAGCTTTGAGCTGCTGTGGAATGTGTAAATCCGCTGTCCAATCTTCAATTTGATGAATCACACGCTCTGCAAGCTCCTGCTTTGTGTGAGCTCCCGCTAGTCCTATTGCTCTTGCCACATGTTCAAGCCGATCAATGATATGATCTGCATTAAAAGCAGTGACATGCGGAAGCAGCATGGAATTAGCAACACCATGAGAAATCTTGTATTTCCCCCCTAATGGATAAGCCATAGCGTGAACAGCAGCAGTTCCGGCACTTGTAAGCGCCATTCCTCCATACATTGCACCAACAAGCATATTTTCTCTTGCCTTCATGTTCTCCCCGTGATGATATGCCTCCTGAATACTTCCTGAAATCAGCCGCATCGATTCCAGTGCAAACATATCACTGAATGGATTGGCTTTATTTGAAATATAAGATTCAAGCGCATGCGTAAAAGCATCCATACCTGTAGCTGCGGTAATAGATTTCGGCAAGTTGAGAGTAAGTGCTGGATCTAAGATGACAAGGTCTGGCAAAAGATGCGGACTAACCATTCCAATTTTCAATTCCTTTTCTGGAAAAGTCACAATTGCATTTGGTGTCACCTCAGATCCCGTACCAGATGTTGTCGGAATGAGAATCGTTGGCACTCCCCTTTTTTCCACAAGATTTGTGCCAACGAGAGCAGAAATCGGCTGATCGTTTGTCTTAAGAACAGCTAAAATTTTTGCAGCATCAAGGACACTCCCGCCACCAATTCCAATAATGGCGTCATGCGCTCCTCTTAAAAATGTGTGGAATACATCCTCGATATTTTCTTCTGTTGGTTCAGGTTTGATTTCTGTACTTATCTCACTTGCTATCCCCTTTTTCGCAAGTTCTCTTTTGATGTGATCTGCATAACCAAGTGATACGATAGATGGCTGCGTTAATATAAAAATGGATGTGAGTCTGCTAAGCCCTAAACTATCTAATTTCTCCCCAAGAAGGTCTAAAGAACCTGCGCCAGATACAATGTGTGATGCCGTCTGAAAGTGATAATGCGTGATCGTCATCTCTTCACTACTCCTTTGCCGCTTTTCCTTGTTTGCGATAGTCTTCAACCATTTGTGCCACAGCTTCCAATGCCTCACCTGACAGCTCTTTTACAGGGCTTTTGGGCGGGCCAACCGGAATTCCATAAAGCTCTGCTGCCTTTTTCAAAGGCGCTGGTAATGTCCCTAAACCGAATGTTGCTCTTAATGGCTGCAGCTGCTTCTGGAAGTGCTCACTTTCGTCAAGCTTCCCTTTTCGAAAAGATTCATAGAGTCCAACGACAGTTTCAGGAAGTACATTTGCAGTTGCTGCGACCGCCCCTGCTCCGCCGAGTTTCAAGGTATCCAAAATGAGTGAGTCCGTACCTGCAAGGACAACAAAATCTTCATCTTTTGTGACATCCAGATATGCCTTGATATTTTCAATGTTTCCACTGCTATCTTTAATGCCTAGCACATTCGGCAGTGCACTGAGCCGAGCAACCGTCTCTGGTGCTAGAGATACTCCTGTTCTAGATGGAATGTTATAAAGCAGAATCGGAATATTCACATTCTCAGATATGTGACGAAAGTGCTCATACAGCTCTTCTTGGGTTGGTGCAACAAAGTAAGGTGTAATGATAGACAGAACATCTACCCCTCGATCTGCCAGTTTGTTTGACAGCCTGATGGTTGCCTCCGTACTATTTTCACCTGCTCCAATGAATACCGGCACTCGTCTGCCAACAGCCTTCACGACAGTTTCAGCAATTTGAAGCTTTTCTTCCTCTGAAAACAAATGAAACTCTCCATTTGTGCCTAAAGCAAAGATGCCGTGTACACCTGACTCGATCAAACGATTCACTAATTGCGTTGCCACTTCGGGATGAAAATGTTCTTCCTCAGTAAGCGGTGTCAAAATAGCTGGTATAATCCCTTGAATGTCCAAATAATCCTCCCTTTCTTATGTGTTGCATTTTTAAACATGTCATATTTTAAGCGCTTTCATATTTTTTATTATAAAAGGATTGTGATTTAATTAGCAACACTTTTTTGATTTTTCGTTATATTAAGTTCATTTCTTATGCAGCTGTTGATGTTTTCAACAAAAAAAGCGAACCATTTTGGTTCACTTTTGAATGGCATTCAACTTTTGAAGAAGCCCATGCACCTTTTGTCCTAATCTTTCGTGTAAAAGGTCAGCATCTTCCGTTTCATGCGTATTGGGTGTAGCAATACAAAGATGATGGATTGGAATGCTTGTTTCTTGCTTCATGATGTGCATAAGCTGCCCCATGAGCTGAACAGCTGCTCCGTCTGATAAAGATCGTTTCAGGATAAGCCAAATGGCCAACTCTTCTTGCTGAAGCATGCCGCAAAGGATCATATCGTCTTCGGCGTCTTCTGCGGCAAATTGTGCTAATCCGTTAGCTTGCTCGAAAAACAGCATATCTTCAGATGACTCTAGCTGCTCATGAAGCGTCTTCGTTCCCGTTCCAATAGACCTTTTCCAAAAGAACCCGCCGTTTTTCTTATGTGAGGAAAGGATGCGAAGAGGCTGATTAATGGAAAACGTCATTCCTTCTGAGCTATAAGTCCTCCAGCCATCGGCTATGTTTACAATTGATGCTTTTGAAGGGGCTGCAGGCTCAACCATCAGCTGGGGGTTAGCCCTAAATGGATGCTGGAGCGGTGTCACATTTGTTTCATACACACGGTTGATTCGTTCAGTGGTCAAGACGTGATGCGGCAGTCCTAACATGTCTGTCTTTCCTTCATGAAGCAGAAGCAGCCGATCACAATATAAACTAGCGATGTTCACATCATGGAATACACCAATGACCGTTAACCTAGAGGAATCAGTTTCTTCTTTAATTAAATCAAGCAAATCTTTTTGATAGGCTAAATCAAGGAAACTCGTTGGTTCATCCAGCAATAAATATTCAGGCTGCTGCGCCAATGCCTGTGCTAAATATACACGCTGCTGTTCTCCTCCGCTTAACTCATGGATGGATTGATTCTTAAACTGTGCAACACCCGTTTGTTCCATTACTTTGCTGACGACCTGCACATCTTCTCGCGTGACAGATTGCAGCCACCCTTTTTGATATGGATAACGACCGAATTGGACGGTTTCTTCCACCGTAAATGAAAAAGCTTGGTCCGTTTTCTGCGGCAGAACGGCCATCTTTTGCGCAAGCGCCTTTGGCTGATAGGATTGAATAAGGTGACCGCCGAGACGCACCTCTCCGCTCTTAGGTGCTAAAATCCCTGCCATCATTTTAAGAAGGGTCGTCTTACCGCTCCCGTTTGGACCGAGTATACCGAGAAATTCTCCTTGCTTTACTTCAAGATTAATGCCTCGAATGACCTCTTTCTCTCCATATCCACCTCTGATTTCCTTCACTTGAATCATACGTGCGTCCCACCTCTATATTTACGAATGAGGATGATGCCAAATACAGGTGCACCAATTAACGCAGTAATGATGCCAATCGGTAATTCAGTCGGCTCAATGATGGTACGGGATAACACATCTGCTAATACAAGAAAGGAAGCACCGTTCAGCATAGATAAAGGCAGCAGATGCCGATGATCTGTGATAGTTAAGAGGCGGATAAAATGCGGAATCACAAGTCCTACAAAACCGATCGTCCCTGATACCGCTACTGCACTTCCGGTCAGGATCGAGCCCGCCAGCAGCACAATATATTTGCTCCTTTTCACATGAACACCTAATAGCTTTGCCTTCTCCTCGCCATACGTCATCACATTCAAATCCCGCCCCATCAACATTAACGCAAAGGTCCCAATAAGAAAGAAAGGAAGAAAAAGCACAATATAACGCCAGCCCCTCATGGACACACTGCCAAGCAGCCAATGAATGATCTCTTTTAGATCATCACCTGTTAAAGCAATCATCAATGAAATGAGCGCACCCAAAAAAGAGCTGAAAATCACTCCTGTCAAAATCAAAGAAGAGATGCTCATCCCCCGATGAACAAGACGCGCAAAAAAGAGAACGAGACAGAGGGTCACAAGCGCTGTTGTCATACTGAATAATGGCAGTGTGAAGCTGCCAAAAAGCGGGGGCTGCAAGCTGAAAAACAGGGTCGCTACGGCTCCAACTGATGCCCCTTGAGATACCCCCAGCGTATAAGGGTCAGCGAGAGGATTTTTTAATAAACCTTGAAAAGCTGCACCAGATAACGCAAGTGCTGCTCCGACTAATGCCGCTAATATGACTCTTGGCAGCCGAATGTTCATCATAATATTGCGATCGATGGAATCAATGGTTCCAAACTGCACTCCGAATAGTTCATGAACAAATATACGAAGAATAGAAGGAATGGGAATCCCTAAGCTTCCAAAGGAGATTCCCATTCCAATGCTCATCACAAGAAGTAAAACACTTAGTGTATATGCGATGATCAATTTATTTGAACGTGTCAGGATAGACGTTTTTCGCAAGAGCCTCGACTCCTTCAACCAATCGCGGTCCCGGTCTTGATGCGAGATCCGTATTCAATTGAAAGACTTGTTTTTCTTTCACTGCTTTCATTGCATTCCAGCCGTCTCTTTTTTTCAAATCAGCTAAGCCTGATCCATCAATTGTAACGATGACATCAGGATTTCGCTTGATGATCGATTCTTCCGTCATTTGCACCCAGCCAGTTTGATCACCTGCAGCATTTTTGGCATGGATAACAGAAAGCATTTCATCCATAAATGTATTTTTACCAGTTGTATAGATTTCAGGTGCACCTGATACTTCGACAAAGACTGTTTTTTGCTTGTCTTTCGAAATCCCCTCTGCTTGTTTCTTGATGTCATTCAGCTTTGTTTTCATTTCGTCTACAAGCTTTGTTGATGCTTCTTTCACGCCGGCTGCTTCACCGATCATATTGATTGATTTGTACACATCCTTAAAGGATGTTGCATCATTTACAGTCAGTACTTGGATCCCTGCATTTTCAAGCTGTTTAAATCCATTTTTTGATCCCATCTGAGATGCATGTGCTAAGACAAGATCTGGCTTTAAGGAAATGACCTTCTCGACATTGAATTCAAGTCCGCCAATCTTCTCTACCTTTTCGACTTCCTTTGGATAATTGTCAAAGTCTGATCGTCCAACCATTTTATCTCCAAGACCGAGTGCATAAGCAATCTCCGTATTACTTGGAATTAACGAAACAATTCGTTTAGGCTGTTCTTTGATTTCGACTGTTTTGCCAGCTGCATCTTTTATCAATACGGGAAATGCCGCAGTGGCCGTTTCTTTATTT
The DNA here is from genome assembly GCF_038629965.1 of Bacillus sp. FSL L8-0654. Classification (NCBI taxonomy): domain Bacteria; kingdom Bacillati; phylum Bacillota; class Bacilli; order Caryophanales; family Bacillaceae; genus Bacillus; species Bacillus sp. FSL L8-0654. The sequence goes on from NZ_CP152026.1 coordinate 3,004,595, forward strand.
TGTGACCCTTTTGCTTTGTGATCTGTCTCAGCGCCTGCACATCCTGCTAAAACACCCATCACAAGCAATAACGATAGCCAAATAGCTGTTAACTTTTTCATGAGTAACCCCCTGGTTTATGTACTGCTTAACGAAATCTCTTTCGTCAATTCTTTTCTAATTTCGGGAATATTATACTACAGTGCAGATAGGTTGTATATGTGATTTCTAAAAGCGTCTTTTCTGTTCATAAAACAAAAAAACAGCCTCTAAAAAGACTGTTTTTCACTCTTCAATGAATTGATTTGTTCTCCATTGATGGCGACTTTCTCAAAAGCAGGAGAAACGGCATGCTCTAAAGATAATGGATACGCCACATCATCTATGACACAATCTTTCATTTTAAAGTGAGTCACAGGAGAATGTGCATATGCGGCTATTTTCACACCATATCGTCCGCCGCTGCTTTTGAGTCCTTCCACTTCAATATGACGTACAACAGGACGATGCGGACCAGCATCTCCTTCCTCATACATCATGTCGATACAGACCACTTCATGCTTTAGACTTTTGACTGTATTGTTTTTAAAATAAATATGTTCAATGGTGCCGCCTCTGACAGAGTTGGTTTTAATACGCAGTGCCCGGTCAAGGTTCGGACTGTCCATGACATTATTTTCTGCATAAACATACTTTACCCCGCCAGAGATCTCGCTCCCGATCGTCACACCGCCGTGTCCATCCCGCATCTCATTTCTACGAATGACAATGTTTTCAGATGGAATCCCTATTCTCCGTCCATCCTCGTTTCTGCCCGATTTGATGGCAATACAATCATCTCCGTTATCAAAATAACAATCTTCAATGAGCACATTCCGGCAAGATTCCGGATTGACACCATCTGTGTTTGGTCCATGCCCAATGATTTTAACGCCGCGGACGATGACGTTATCACTTAACACAGGATGAATTTGCCACATCGGTGAATCCTTCACTGTCACTCCTTCGATTAGCACATGCTGACATTGGTATGGCTGAATAAAGCTCGACCTTAAATAATGACCTTCTCCAAATACCCTTTCTTCTACCGGTATTCTCTTTTCCGCCATTTCAAACAAAAGCTGGCGATCCCGATCCTGAGAGGGCTGGCCATTTGTCCCATACTTCCAAGGCCACCAATGATGCTCATCCCCTCTGCCATCAAGGGTTCCGGCTCCAGTTATAGCGATGTTTTCTGCATGGTGTGCATAAATGAGAGGTGAATAATTATAAAGTTCAACCCCTTCATATCTTGTCAGTACAAGAGGCAAGTAATCCTTTGGGTCTTGGCTGAATGTCACATAGGCTTTCTCATGCAGATGAAGTTCTACATTGCTTTTCAATTCTAAAGCACCTGTCATAAATGTCCCTGCTGGGATCAGCACCCGTCCCCCTTTCAACCGGTGGGCATCATCAATGGCAGACTGAATAGCATTTGTAGAAAGCTCTTGCCCTTCCGCATCTGCTCCATAATGCACCACATTCAATTCACGATCTGGGAACTGCGGTGCTTTTATCTGCTTTAGCACTTGATCAATTCCGTTTACTTTTTTATCTTTCTTCCCTTGCTTTGCTAAACGAGCAATTCCAACTCCAGTTAGTACCGTTCCTGCTGCGATATACATCAAATCCCGTTTTTTAGACACGTACTCATCCCCCAGTCGCCTTAAAGTGTGACACCTGTTTTGAAAATAGCCAGCTCTCTAAAATTGTTTTTTTCATGATTTAACAGCTTCCCGCTCGCCACATCAATGACAGTTGAAATGAATTTTTCTAATACAACATCTTCCGGTACATCTTCAAGCAGTTCTCCGGCATTAAAGTCAATCCAGTGCTTTTTTGTTTCATATAAGGCTGTGTTGGTCGAGATTTTCATTGTTGGCACAAACGTACCAAAGGGTGTCCCCCTGCCTGTTGTAAAAAGCACCATTTGACAGCCAGAAGCAGCAAGTGCAGATGAAGCAACCAAATCATTACCAGGTGCACTTAATAGGTTCAATCCCTTTTGTTTCAGCAGCTCTCCATATTTCAATACATCTTTAATATCAGAAGTACCTGCTTTTTGTGTACAGCCAAGAGATTTATCCTCTAATGTCGAAATTCCACCTGCTTTATTTCCCGGGGAAGGATTTTCATATACCGGCTGTCGATGATCCATGAAGTATTGTTTAAAGTCATTGATCATTTGCACAATATTGTCGAAAGTCGCTTCTGATGCTGCTCTCTCCATTAAAATCGTTTCAGCACCAAACATTTCGGGCACTTCTGTCAGCACAGTTGTTCCGCCTTGCGCGACAAGAAAATCGGACAGTCTGCCTAAAAGCGGATTTGCGGTAATACCAGAGAATCCATCTGATCCTCCGCACTTCAAGCCAATTTTCAGCTCAGATAACGGAATGTCTTCACGATGATCTTCTTTCGCCGCATCATAAATTTCCTTGAGTAAAGCGACTCCCGTCTCAATCTCATCTCCTACTTCTTGGCTTCTTAAAAATTTCACTCTCGTACGGTCATATTCACCTAATGTGGACTGAAAATCTTCAATGTCATTGTTTTCACAGCCAAGTCCAAGAACGAGTACTCCTCCAGCATTAGGGTGCTTCACCGCATTTTGTAAAATGGTTTTGGTATTTTCATGATCGTCCCCAAGCTGTGAGCAGCCATAATTGTGCTTTAATACAAGGGCTGTTTCAAAAGGATGGATGTTTCCACCCATTTCAGCGGTGAATATTTGGATCATTTGATCGGCGATGCCATTCACGCATCCAACGGTAGGAACAATCCAAAGCTCATTGCGAATTCCGCTTCCGCCATTTTTTCGTTTATACCCTTTAAATGTAAGATTCGTTTTTTCATAGGGGTTTTCTGATAATGAAGGCTGGTATTCGTATTCCAGCTTGCCAGATAGATTGGTTTTGATATTATGCGTATGCACCCATTCTCCAGCAGAAATGGCAGTCACTGCATGACCAATGGGATAGCCATATTTGATAATATTCTCTCTTTGCTTGATTTCAGCCAATGCAAACTTATGACCTTTGGCGACGGTCTCTTTTAAGATAATCGTATGTCCTTGATGCTGCAGCTCCTCCCCTTGCTCAAGTCCTTTTAAAGCAATACCGACATTATCTGAAGGGTGGATGACAATAAAGTCTTTCATGCTTTCTCCCCCTGACTTTCATATTGATGAAGCATCATTCGATGAACAGCTGCTCTCATCCCATGCGTCTGTATGAGGGTAAGCTGATCAGCTACAGCTTGACTCAATCCATTTATATCTGTTAAATCTCTGCCCCATAATGACTCGCATGAAAGAATTTTCGCTGCAACTCCTTCATTAGAATGGTTTTCCTCGTCCCATGCTTCCTTCATGAGCGTTAGCACAGTTTCATCATCCTTTACCCTTCCTGCATGTGCTCTGTAGAAATAAATGAGACTGCTAAGTGAAAACACAAGTTTCATTGGCAGCTGTTTCTTTCGCTCGACATAATCAAGCAATGACGGAAGATTACGGGTTCGGAATTTGGATACCCCATTCAGCGCAATATCCAGCAATTGATGCTTTACAAATGGATTGCAAAAACGATCCCAAACGGATTGTGTATAAAGAAGAAGCTCATCTTCAGGGAGTTCAAGCCCTGGCAATACTTCCTCCTCCAGCATACGCCGGATGAACGGACCAACATGCTCATCATCCACAGCTTCCTTTACAGTTTCTAAACCGCAAGAATAGGCAATCGGCACCATCGCCGTATGTGCACCATTTAAAATTCGTACCTTGCTCATACGATAAGGCGCAATATCCTCTACAAAAAGTACATTTAATCCTGCTTCTTGAAAGGGGAGCTCCTTTTTCACAAAAGCGGGCGCTTCAATGACAAAAAGATGATAATATTCTGCCGTGACAAGCAATTCGTCGATATACCCTTCTTCCTTTCGTACGATGTCAGCCGCTTTCTTAGAGAATCCAGGGACAATCCGGTCCACAAGCGTATTACAAAACGTGTTGGCTTCCTTAATCCATGTAAAAAACGCAGGCGGCAGTTCCCACTCAGCTGCCATACTGATCACATATTCCTTCAATCGATCACCATTTTGTTCAACCAATTCACAAGGCAGAATGATCAGTCCTTTCTGCTCATCTCCAGCAAATGCTTTAAACCGGTGATACAAGAACGCTGTCAGCTTTCCTGGAAAACTGGCTTGCGGCCGATCCTCCAAACGATCCTCCTTTCTGAGCACAAGTCCTGCCTCTGTCGTGTTTGAGAAAACAAAGCGGAGATCCGGGTTTTCCGCTACGTGTAAAAATTCCTCGTAATCCGTATACGTACTAATTCCTCTGCTAATCGATTGGATGATCATACGTTCATTCATTTCTTGCTGGTCATGATATCCCTGAATACATAATGTGTACAAGCCATCTTGTTCATTTAATGCTGCTACTGATCCTTTTCGAGGAGGAACAACAACCGCTCTTCCTTTAAAATCTGTGCAGTCGTTCAGCTTCTGGATGTGCCAATTGATAAATCCTCGCATAAAATTTCCTTCACCAATCTGCAAAATCGTTTCCGGATACTCAGGTGCTGGGTATATGGCTTTTGATAATCGTTTCAAATGGATTCCCCTCTCCAAGCATTATGCACACGTGAACATTTTTCTAAGAAGGTGCAGATTACTGCACCTTTTTGACTGAATCTCTGATCATCAGCTCTGTGTGGACATACACTTTTTCCATATGATCTTCTTCTTGCTCTTCACCGTTTATCACTGAAAGGATAGCTTCTGCTCCAAGTGCACACATTTTTTCAATCGGTTTTTTCACCGTTGTCAATGCAGGTGTGGTATAGGATGAAAAGGCAATATCATCAAAACCAATAATAGAAATATCACCTGGACACGTTTTGCCTTTTGCAAATAATGCATTCATTGCACCAATCGCCATGTCATCGTTTGAGCAAAAGAGCGCTGTTGGCGGATCATCAAGGGCCAGCAGCGATTCCATTGATTCATAGCCGCTTTTCATATGATAGTCGCCTTTCATCATATATTCTTTCTTCATAGGTATTTGGTGATCAATTAACGCTTGCAGGAAACCAGCTTTTCTTTCTTGAGTTGATTTAAAGCCTTCTTTCCCTTCAATGATGGCGATTTGTTCATGACCTTGCTGAATGAAATGGTGTGCAGCCTGGTAAGCTCCTTGACTATCATCTGCTAATATATTCATGACCTCATGACTTTCTACACGGCGATTCAGCACAATGATGGGAATGCCCTGTTTCTTCACATGATGGATAAATGCTTCATCGTGTTCGCTTTGACTCATGAGCAAAATGCCATCGTAGCGTTGTTTATGAATGGTTGTGTAATCGTGAAAGTCGTCAATTCCTCTTACAAAGAGATTATAATACTCTGTCATGACGCTGTTGACACCTTTTAACGCATCCACAAAGAAGCTTGAAGATGTGCCTTCTGTTAAACTCGTAAAAAACAGACCAATTGTGAATGATTTTTGTGATACTAGGCCTCTCGCATGGACATTCGGTGAATAATTCAGCTGTTTTGCAATCGACAAAATCTTTTGTTTTGTCTTCTCTTTAATAAAAGGACTGTTATTCAAAGCCCTTGATACCGTGGTATGAGAGACGTTTGCCAATTTTGCTATGTCTTTAATTGTGACTGTCATGCTATTCCGCCTTTTATGATTTTTTACCATCTTATCATAAAACCGCTTTCATTTTCTTCATGTCATTCAGTTTGGATGCTGGAGCTGCTTTGCCCGGTCAAATTGGAAATACTGCCTGGCATTTTCATAGCTGATTCCTTTCACAATTCCCCCTAACAGTTCAAGATCATAAGGGGCTTCTCCTTTTTCTACCCAATCTCCGATGATATCGCATAGCAGTCTTCGAAAATATTCATGCCTTGTATACGACAAAAAGCTTCGTGAATCTGTCAGCATCCCAATGAAACGGCTGATCAGTCCAATACTGGATAGAGCCATCATCTGCTCTGTCATCCCTTGTTTCGTATCATTAAACCACCAAGCTGTGCCGTGCTGGATCTTCCCAGGTGTCGTCCCGTCTTGAAAGCTTCCAGCCAATGTGGAAATCACAACATTGTCCCGAGGATTCAAGGAATAGAGAATGGTTTTTGGCAGTGCCTGTTCTTGTTCTAAACGGTCCAATATTCTGCAAAGCGGCTTGGCAATGTCTTCATCATTCATCGCATCATACCCTGTATCTGGCCCAAGCCGCTCAAACATTTTCGTATTGTTGTTCCTAAGCGCATTGATATGAAGCTGCATCACCCAGCCCCGCTCATAGTAAGCCTGACCTAGCTTTATGAATGTTTGTGTTTTAAATTTGATCTTCTCTTTTTCCGTCAATGAATGCCCCGACATTTTTTTATAAAAGATGGCTTCCACTTCTTCTTCCGTCGTTTCTTCAAACGTCATTTCGTTAATGGCATGATCTGAGATCAGGCAGCCCTGTTCATGGAAAAAATCAATTCTTGTACGGAGTGCTTTCAAAAAGTCTTGGTAGGATTGGATTGGAGTAGATGAAGCCTCTGCCAGTTCGTGAACATACGCTGTAAATAGGTGATTCGTTATATCAAGTGCCTTATCAGGCCGAAATCCGGGCAGTACTTGCACAGTGAATCCTTCTTCCCGCAGTTTTTGATGATAGCAAAGCGAGTCGACTGGATCATCTGTTGTCACGACTGTTTCAACGTTCGATTTCACAATGAAGTCTCTTGCACCAAAACCCTCTCCTTGCAGCTTTTCATTTACTTTTTGCCAGATGATGTGTGCGGTTTTTTCGTTTAAAAGTTCTTCAACTCCAAAATATCGTCTCAGCTCTAAATGAGTCCAGTGATAGAGCGGGTTTCCAATGGTCATGGGAACGGTCTTCGCCCACGCCAGAAATTTCTCATAGTCTGAGGCATCCCCTGTGACGTGCGATTCGGGTATGCCATTTGCTCTCATGGCACGCCATTTGTAATGATCTCCGTAAAGCCATGCTTCGGTGATATTATGGAAGGTTTTATTTTCATAGATTTCTTTGGGGCTTAAATGACAATGGTAATCTATAATTGGAAGGTCCTTTGCAAACTCATGGTATAGCTTTTCCGCCGTCTGACTGTTGAGTAAAAACTGTTCATCTAAAAAGGCTTTCATCAAACTCCCCCATTTCTCTTAAAGATAAAAATAATTTGTTCACGTTAACAATTTTATTGTAATCGTTTACAAAATTAATTTCAATCCTAAAACAGGAAAAAACGATCTCCTTTAGAAAAGAAAATCGTTTTTTGGCTATTTTACAGGTGATGATTTTTTTAGGATAATCGCAATAGTTGTTCCAGTGCCTAGTTCACTTTCAACTTGAATATCACCGTCATGCAGCAAGACGAGCTCTTTTGCTATCGCAAGCCCGAGACCTGTTCCGTTCGTTGGATCATTTGTATTTGTTCCTCTGTAATAGCGGTTAAATAGGTGATCCACCGTTTCCTGTGCCATTCCGCGGCCATTGTCTTTCATTTCGATCCGAACTTCTTCCTCTGTTTCAGATAAAACTGCTGTAATATGAGTGCCTTTTTCGTTATGCTTCACTGCATTCGCCAGCAGGTTCTCAATCACTCGTCTGAACCATGCTTTATCGATCTCAAATATGACACCATCTGTTTGATCTTCAAAGGAGCATGGATAATCCTCAGATGAAGAGCTTCTTGAAAACTCGTCCATAATGGAAGTTAAAAATTCACTGAGTTCAACCGGTTTCCGATTAATAGGCAGGGCACCATTCTTCAATCGGTACGTGAGGTTTAAATCCTCAATCAGTGTCGACATGTATTCTGATTTCTCACGAATCACCTGTCCCATTTCCATGACTTCTTCTTTGGACCATTGATATTGATCGGATTCAAGCATGAGTCCATAGCCGTAAATCGTACTTAGAGGCGTTTTCAAATCATGAGACAATCCTGCAATCCATTCTTCCCTTGTGGTTTGAATTTTTCTTCGGTTTGCTTCATTCTCTTTTAATGTAAGCGTGAGCTGATCCATTGTTTTTAGGATATCCTCAAATAATCGGTATTCCCGCTTAATACGGCCTTTTTTATTTTTACTGACTGGAATTCCCTTTCTATTTGTTGGTTCCTGCAATTTATTTTTTGATAAGAAAATCAGCCAGCGAATAATGTGATAAATTGGCAGCCCATAACGATACGAATACCACAATGTCATGACAATAATAATAGTGAGTGCAAGACCTGCAATTAAGATGGTTGTATATTGATTTAAAGCGTCCCTCTCTTTATCGTAAAGCTCGTCTGGGCTGTATACTTTATTTGGTACCGAGACGATGATATACAGGTTTTTATTCACCTTCATATAAGTGAGGTCACTTCTAAACTCCCAAGGCTTCGATTGATACTTGAGCAATTCAACATCTGTTACATTATGTTTCAAACTAGTGTTGGCCCGAATGCCTTTTAAATATTTTCCTTCTTCATTGAACAAATGAACCGATCCATTCATTCTCTTCAAGAATTCTTTTGTTTCAACCGAATATTGAGATAATGCAGCCAAATTCTTCTCGTGCTGTTTCAGATAATTGGCTACCTTTGTGCTGTTCGTTTTGAACCCATATAACACAGTAAAACTTTCTTGATCAATCTCAATTGGCCAGAAGTACATCTTGTAATCTTTAAATTCTCTTTTTTCAAAGATCTTGATCATTTCATCCTTTTGATAAGACGTTGGAATTGATTTAGGGCGGTGATAGCTATAAACGGTATTCTTCTTTGAATCAATCACTTGCAGCCAGCCGTCTCTTTTTTCCACTGCTTGCTTGAGCTGATCGTCGGCTTCCATTTTTCCATCCTCGTTAAAATAAAGCCAGCTCATGAGTGTATCTCCATCAGCTTTTGTTAAACCAGTTTCGGTCATGTTCTCATAGTATTTATTTAAATATAAGTTCTCAGAGAACGTATTGCCGATCGTCAGAATGGCAATCACAATAAACATTTGTCCGACAAAGTGAAAGAAAAGTTTTGCTCGTAAATTCATAAATTATTGAAGGACCTTTGCAGGGTGCGGTATAAATTTATATCCCATACCACGGATCGTCACAATATATTCTGGCTGACTCGGATCTAATTCAATCTTTTCTCTCAGCTTTCGAATATGAACCATGACAGTGTTGTTATCACCATATGATGGGACGCCCCATACTTTCTCATAGATTTGATCTTTTGAGAGAACCACATTCGGATGGTCACAAAAGTACTTCAGCAAAGAAAGAAGCTGAGCAGAACATGCCGTCACCTCTCCTCTTACTTTCAATTCGGCTGCATGAGGATGATAGGAGAAATGGGCATAATGATATTGGCTTTGAGTGTCTTCTTGCTCCTCCTGTAAGGAGATATAAGTTCGGTTTAGGTGAGCCTTAATTCTAGCCACTAGCTCAAGCGGGTTAAATGGCTTTGTGATGTAATCATCTGCCCCCTGTGCAAAGCCCGTCAGTTTATCGACATCTGAAGTTCTTGCAGTTAAATAGAAAATAGGCACTTTCGTTAACTTTCTGATTTCAGGCAGAACGTCAAAACCAGACTTACCGGGCATCATTACATCTAGAAGTAAGAGGTGGATGTCCTCGTTTTTGACAATATCTAATGCTTCATCTGCATGGTAGGCTTTATAAATATGCTTAAATCCTTCTTTTTTTAATACGCGTTCAACCATTTTCACAATTGCTTCTTCGTCATCTGCAATCAATATTTTTGCTGTTTCCACGCATCTCTTTCCTTTCTAGCTATGATCTCTAACCGTATATTACCATTGTCTAAAGTAAAAAAGTACCTCTTTTCCGCATAAAAGCGAAAAAATATCAACTGGAGAAAATGGCAGCACGAGGAAGTTTCAAACATGCAAAAAAACCCGGCAGCTGCACCGGGTTCCTTTACATCTATTATCCATTCACAGCTTCTAGCTTTCGTTCATGATTCATTAAGTCATAGGTTAAACAGATCGGCTTATTCGTTCTTGGATCAAGCACAATTTCTGCATCAATATGGAATACCCGACTGAGTACATCTTTGGTCATGACCTCATGAGGCGTACCATCTTTTATGACTTTCCCTTGATTGAGGGCAATCATGTAATGTGAAAAACGCGCCGCATGATTCAAATCATGGATGACCATCAACACAGTTCGGCCCTGCTCTCTATTTAAGCGTTCTAACAGCTGAAGAATCTCGAGCTGATGTGCAAGATCCAAATACGTCGTAGGTTCATCTAATAGGAGCAGCTCTGTTTCCTGGGCAAGTGCCATCGCAATCCATACACGCTGACGCTGTCCGCCGGAAAGTGCTTCAACTGGCCGATCATGAAAAGCAATCATTCCCGTTTCCTCAAGTGCCCACCTAATGATTCGTTTATCTTCATTTGATAAACGGCCAAACCCATTTTGATGCGGGAAACGTCCATATGACACGAGCTCATACACTGTCAATCCACTTGGTGCTTCGGGCGTTTGCGGTAAGATCGCCATTTGTTTTGAAATTTCTTTTGTCGGCGTCTCATGGATAGCCTTGCCATTTAAGTAAACAGCTCCTCGATTGGACTTCATAATACGAGACATCGTTTTTAAAATGGTTGATTTCCCGCAGCCATTCGGTCCAATCAGTGTTGTCACCTTGCCTTTTGGGATGCTGACATTCAAATCTTCTACAATCAAACGGTCTTGATAACCGATACAAAGCTTTTCTGTTTCGAGCGATTTCATATGTTGTCTCTCCTTCCTCATTAGTTCGATTTCATCAATAAGTAAATGAAGTAAGGTGCGCCTAAAGCAGAAACGACAAGGCCAACTGGCACTTCTGATGGTGCAAGGATGACGCGGCCAATTGTATCTGCCAGTAATAATAACAGCGCGCCAACCAGCGCGGAGGCCGGTATCATTCCTTGATGCTTTGGCCCAACAAGCTTTCTAGCTAAGTGCGGTGCGGCTAATCCTAGGAAAGAGATACTTCCTGCAACAGCAACACTCGCACCTGCTAATGCAACGGCAATCAGCATGAGAAGACTTCTTTCTTTATGAACAGAAATGCCCAATCCATAGGACAGCTGATCACCTAAATTCATAATGTTTAAGTAGCGTGATCTGACAAGCGCTAATATAAGGAAAATCAGCATCCATGGCAGAACAGATAGGACATACGTCCAGCTCGAGCCATAAATGCTTCCAGATAACCACACGATAGCTTGGTTAAAATCATTTGGGCTCATTTTCAACTGGATGACCACAATTGCTGCTGAAAACGCAGCATTCACACCAATACCAGTTAAAATCAATCGAACAGGTGTGATGCCTTTTTTCCACGCTAACACATAGATGAGAAATGCAGCAAAGCCTGCACCTACGAACGCGAAAAGCGGCAGTATAAAAATTGTAAGATCACCTAAATTTGTCATCGTGCCTTGAAATGCAAAGATAAATAGCACAACGGCAAAGCCTGCACCGGCATTGACACCAAGAATACCTGGGTCAGCTAAACCATTTTGAGAAACACCTTGCCAAATCGCTCCTGATACAGCGATAGAAGCGCCGACAAGTAAAGCGATGACCATTCTTGGAAGCCTGAACTCGAATAATACGAGTTCATCCATTTCACTTCCGAATCCAAAAAGTGTTTTCAATGTATCCATCGGAGAGATCCGAATTTCTCCGGTATTTAAACTAATGAGAAACACAGCTACGATCGCGAAAAAAATCATGAGCATCGTTCGTTGATATTTCTTTTTCTTTGCTTGCTGCACCATTTCCATTTAAATCCCGCTCCTTTCACGTCTAGCTAAGTATAAGAAGAAAGGAACGCCTATAATCGCCGTAATGGCACCGACTGGCGTTTCAAACGGAGCATTGACCAGCCTTGCAGCAATGTCTGCATAAATTAACAATGTGGCCCCTAAGATAGCGGAGCATGGGATAATCCAGCGATAGTCCACTCCGACCAAGAACCGAGTGACATGAGGGATCACAAGCCCAATAAAACCAATAGAGCCTGCTACCGACACGGCAGCACCCGTTAAAAGAATAACAACCACTATACCAAGCACCTTGACCGTTTTCGTATACTGTCCAAGCCCTTTCGCCAGTTCTTCACCTAAGCTTAAAACCGTGATCGAACGGGCAAGGATCATTGCAATGATTAGTCCTGCAATGGCAACTGGAATGATGATATGAATGTTACTCCAATTCACACCTGCCACTCCGCCAGCATACCAAAAGCTCATATCTTGAGCGACGTCAAAACGGATGGCAATGGCTGAGGAGATGGAGCTCAAAAGTGCTCCAACCGCTGTACCAGCTAGTGCGAGCTTTACAGGAGTCAGCCCCCCTTTTGACATAGTACCAACACCAAATACAATAGAGGCACCGAGTGCGGCTCCAACAAATGACCAAAGAATTAATGTAAAAGAAGATTGGCCAGGGAAAAATGCTAGTGCAATGGCAATCGCAAATGCGGAACCATTTGTCACACCCATAATCTCAGGTGACGCAAGCGCATTTCTCGTCATTCCTTGCATAATGGCACCTGATACGGCTAAAAAGGCACCGACGAGAGCAGCTCCAACTGTACGCGGCAGCCTCAATTCCCGAATGATTTGATGTGAAGTTTGATGTGGATCAAAATGAAAAACGGCTTCCCATACAGTCTGTAGATGAATGTTTGCCGCTCCTAATGATACTGATAAAAAAAGACCAAATGCTAAAGCGATCATTCCTATGATGATAACAGCTGCTGTTCCAAAAGGCTTCGTGACAATATCGATCGTATCATCTCTGGCTGGCAGCTGTTTATTCGATTGTGAGCCCAAAACCAGTCTCTTCCTTTCCGTTCATGTCTATTCTCTATTAGTGATAATGATTATCAATCTCGAAGTCTAGTATATCACTTTCTTTTCTTTTTGAAATCACTGTTCTGATAAATTTCTTTATTTTCCGCAAAAAACTGTGAGAATTTCATCATTTTTCTTTTGGTTCTAAATTAGCCGATGCATTTTTATTCCTATCATGGTACGATAAAATTGAAAATGAGAATCATTATCAAGGAAAAGTGAATAGGAGAGAATTTTTGTGAAAAAACGAACTGGATTTCTTTTGATTTCTTTATCCATCCTTATGATCTTTACAGCCGCTTGCGGCAGCACTTCAAATAAACAATCTGCAGCGAAAAAGAATGACATGATCACATATCAGGATGCCAAAGGAGAAGTGAAGCTTCCGAAAAATCCGAAGCGAATAGTGCTTCTTGCAGAAAGCTATTACGGGGACCTCGTCACACTCGGCAAGACGCCGGTTGCTACGACATCACCCATCTTTAAAAACCCTTTTTATAAAGGGAAAACAGATGGAGTGAAGAATCTCGGAAGGAACCCATCAGTCGAAAAGGTAGCCGCTTTGAAGCCAGATATGATTATTGCATGGGGAGAAGACGAGAAGTTTGATCAATACAAAAAAATCGCCCCAACTGTAGCGGTTAAATACAACCAATATTCCTTCAAAGACCAGCTAAAAGAATTCGGTAAAATGACAGGTACACCAAAAAAAGCAACAGAATGGATCACGAAATGGGATACTAAAATTGCTGAGGTGAAACCAAAGGTAACAAAAGCTGTCGGCAGCAAAACGGTTTCGATCGTATCGCCATTTGATAAAGGTATTTATATCTTTGGAAACACCTTTGGCCGCGGGGGAGAAATCATTTATGACGAGCTGAAATTAAAAGCACCGAAAGCCGTCAAAAAAGAAGCGATCGACAGCGGTGTCGGCTATGCAAACATTTCTCTTGAGAAGCTGCCAGAATTCGCAGGCGACTATATTTTCACAGGTCCATGGAGCGGTTCAAAAAGTAATGGTGACCAAGTCTATCAAAGCAGCATTTGGACATCACTTCCTGCCGTCAAAAATAAACGTGTATTTGAAATAGATCCCGTCGGTTACTTCTTTAATGACCCAGTGTCACTAGAAGGTCAGCTAGAGTTCATTGTGGACCGATTGACATCTGCGTCATAAAAAAACGTTTCTCCATCTCTGGAGAAACGTCTTCCTTATCTTATACCGTTTCTTTGGCAAATCCTTTTGACATGAATGGATAAAGCAAAATACCCACTAAGAATAGACCGATTCCAAGACCAAAAGTTTTCAAGTCGGCTGTTCCTGAAATAATGACCCAAGCCGAATACCCCATCGCAACAAGTGCAATGATGCCGTCTCTTGTTCGATTTCCTTTTTGAAGCTCATATGTGTCACCTTGCATGATGACCTTAAAGCTGTAGATGGAAGACACAATATACGGAATAAGATACGCAAGTGTCGCTGATGTGGTTAAAAAGGTAAAAGCTTCATTAATCGTACGTGACATCACAGAGAAGATAAACAGCTGTGACATAATATTTGTAACAGTCAAAGCGAAAGCAGGGCTTCCTTTTTTGTTTGTTTTTGCAAATACTGCTGGAAAATCACCAGCCTTTGCTGCTTGATACGGTACTTCTGAACCAAGTAAAATCCAGCCAAGCATCGAACCAAACAAACAAATAATCGCCAGCAGTGCCATGACAATTCCGCCAGCCGGCCCAATAATAAGCTGAAGCACATCCACGAATGGTTTGTCAGAGCCTTGCAATTGATCATGCGGCAGAACGCCCATTGTAATCAATGTGATAATCATGTAGATCGAAAGTGCGATTAAAAGACCTGTAATCGTCGCACGTTTCACATCACGCTGTGAGGATGCTCTTCCTGATAAAATGACAGCTGATTCAATCCCAATAAATGCCCATAGTGTGGAAATAGCCGCATGATGAATTTGGCCTCCAAGTCCGAGCACTCCTTCCCCGCCTGTTTCAACCGGGAAGTAATAATGTTCAAATAATGCCGTTTGAAAAGCAAATAATCCCGCAACAATAAAAAGGACAAATCCAAGCACCTTCGAAAAGGTCGTAATAAAATTCAATTTACTCGCAGCACTTAAGCTTGTGATTAAAATGGTATGTGTTCCCCATAGAAGAAGAGTACATACGATAAACGTCATGAGCTGGCCAAGTGTGACCGCTTCTTTTCCAAAGGTAAAAACCTCAGTCTTCACGGTGAGAATAGGGAAAAAAGTCGTTAAATAACCAGCAAGGCTTGTAATAATCGCGACATTACTAATCCAGCTTGCCACCCAATATCCCCAAACCATTGTAAAACCGGCCGCTTTCCCTTTTTTCGGATCTTTAAAAAGCGCCCTTGCATAACTTTGTGGTCCAGCCGTCAGCTGCGGCTTATGAATGGACAAATGCCCAAATACAAGCGCAATCATCAGCACACCGCCGCCTGTGACAAGCCATGCCATCGTCACACCTAAAGGACTGGCGTGCTGGGCAAGCGTACTTGGCAGCATAAAGATGCCTGAACCTACCATATTTCCGACGACAAAGGCCGTCAATAACCAAAAACCCCATTTTTTTGTCTGTTCCATTTCCGTACCTCCGTTTTATTCACTTTGGACCAGACCCGGCAGTATCTTCATTGATATATTTGTGAAGCAATGACTTGCATTCTTTATGTTCATCATGGATTACCTTTTTAACAGCATACCCTTATTTTTGTTACTCAGAACATAAAAAAAAGCCTGAACAAAAGTCCATGCTTTTCAAAACATACACCTTGATCTCCGGATAGCCCTCCACGCTTTAAAGACGTGGCAGTCCTGCATTTATTCAATGCAGACCCAGCATAAAGAAAGTTGGAGCTCTCTTTACACTTCGGCGCTGATGCCTTTTTTCTCATGATCTACGATTCCATCTCTCCTATGAGTGACTCATCATCCGCGCAACCTCTACCTCACTGAGACATAGCGTGAGGATTTCTATTCATTTTTACTACACGAAGGTTATCAAACATTCTCACATCTGTCAAAGGGAAAAACATAGAAAAAAGGCAGAGAAGTGTTTCTCTGCCCCTGATTGTTGACAAAGGGCTAAAATAATCTTTATTTTAGTTCTTTGTCTTCCTTCTTTCAGCGTGATAGAAAACCTTTGCAGCCCTAGGAAGGACGAGCACCGGAGCGGAGCGAATTTGACATTCGTGAGCACCGGAGCGCAGACCTGACACCGAATGCGAGGGTTTGTCCGCGCGCTGAGGCAGAGAACTGTTTCTCTGCCCTTTACCTGCTTATTGTTGGTTGTTTTTCTTCTTTTGTACAGCTTCCTGAAGCGGGTCGCCTGCTAGCTCTTTACTTGCTTCCTCTAACAGCTGATCTACCTGCTGATGGTTTTTCTCACTTTTCGCCTTTTTATCCTTTTGGAAAAATGACATCGCTGTTTCCTCCCTTTTCATAAAATGCGATTGCCTGTTTAATTTGTGCTACAGCGCTCAGACTTATTCAAGGGAAGAGGCTCAATCATCATGAAAGGTCTGTCTCATTTTTTGCAAGTACGACAGAAAGGTTTTTAAATCTTCCTTTGTGAAGTCTGACATCATATGCTGAATCACTTTTCCGAAAAGACGTGTATGCTTTTCATAAATCGCCATCCCTTTTTCCGTGACTTCTAAACGAACAAGTGATGAATCGTCCTTGTCCCGTTCTCTCTGAATATAACCCTGCTCACATAATTTATTGAGCGCAATAGAGGCTGCACCAGGGTTTAAGGAGAGTCTTTGCTTCAGCTCTTCAGCATGTGATACTTTTCCTTGTATCAAAATAGAAAGAGCATATATCTGCGGGGGCGTGATGTCTTTCTCTAACTCAAGTAACTTGCGGTTTAATTTACGGCTGACTTCATAATGTACAAGAACAATTTCTTTTAAAATGTCTGCATTACCCATCCGAATCGCATCCTTATCGTTAGTATCAACATGACTTCCCCCTTATTATAGAATGTTTTTCCATTCAGCCAACCCTTTTGGCCTCTTTTTCTTTAGAAAATAAGCCTTGCTGAATGAATTCACCCTTGATATAGTGAGTACTTGAACTAAGATAGAACAGGAGTACGCATCATGACAGGAAAAACACACATCATGGGCGGAATTGCCGCCTCCACAGCCGTTGCCTACTATTATGGATTCGACCCAGTGACAATGGCTGCTGCTGGATCAGCAGGTGCCCTGATCCCTGACCTTTGCCATACAAAAAGTAAAATCGGCAGAAAATTCCCGCTGCTCTCGGCACTGATCAGCAGTGTGTTCGGTCATCGCACGTTTACACACAGTTTATTATTTTTGCTGATCATTTATTTTCTAGCGACCACATACATTCCAAATGACAGCCTAAGTATCGGTTTACTAGTCGGGATGGCAAGCCATCTCATCCTGGATGCAGGAACAGTGAACGGGATTAAATTTTTATTTCCAGCTTCCATTAAAGTGCGTCTTCCCTTCTATGTCAAAACAGGCAGCGCAGGAGAACAAGTCGTACTGGCTGCTCTTACCGTCGTTATCTGCTATTACATCGCTGTTATCTGCGGCATATCCATCCCATTCTAATGAATCAAAAAGAGATTTCCGAAAAACACAGGATATGAATTGATCATTCCTCATTTTTTTAGTAGGTTTAAGATAAGTGTTTTTGCCTTGCAGCTGAATACAGAATGGTGAGGAGCTACATAAATGAAAGCGTTTTTCAAAGATCACTGGTTTTTAGTGTACTCCATCCTCTTCATGTGGATGAAAACATACATCATTTATCAATTCGGATTTCACATACGAACAGCCAATCTGTTTCATGAATGGCTGCTTTTGATCAATCCACTTAGCTTTTTGCTCCCCTTGTTTGGGATTGCTCTTTTTTTAAATGAAACTAAGCAAAAGGTTTTTTTATTGACCGCAAATTTGATTTTGACGGCGATTCTCATATCGAATACGATTTTTTATGGATTTTATATTGATTTCATTACGATCCCTGTATTATTCCAAGCGAAAAACATGGGAGATATGGGCAGCAGTATGACAGAATTATTCCACCCGCTGTTCTTGCTGATGCTCATTGATTTCGTGGTGCTGGCTTGGCTGTTAAAGCGCAAACCTTTAGCGCCAAAGGCCTCCTTCAAGACGATCAAAACATATTATGCCGTGTGCTGCAGCTTTCTATTGTTTCATGTCAGTTCAGCCATGCTGGATCACCCTCGCTTTCTGACAAGCTCCTATGATCGAGAAGTGATTGTACGAAACCTTGGGCTGTTCCAGTTCCACCTGTATGACGGCGCTGCCCAAACAGCGCGTATTGGACAAAAAGCCTTTGCAGATGAAGATACACTTTCAACCGTAGCAAACTACACAAAGGCTGATTACAGTGCACCAAACGAAGAGTATTTTGGACTTGCTAAAGGCAAGAACGTTGTGTTCATTTCACTCGAATCAACCCAGCAATTTGTCGTTGATCAAAAGGTGAATGGACAATACATCACCCCCTTTTTAAATCAACTCGCTAAAAAGAGTTTTTATTTTGATGAATTTTATCAGCAGACTGAGCAAGGAAAGACGTCGGATTCAGAGTTTATTGTCGCAAATTCCCTCTATCCATCTAGCAGCGGCGCTGTCTTTTTCACAGCTAGTGACAACGAATACGACACGTTATACAAGCAGTTGAAAAAAGAGAACTATCAATCCGTCCAATTTCATGCGAATAATAAAACGTTTTGGAATCGTGATGTGATGTATGAATCGTTTGGGATTGACCGCTTTTATGATGTCGATTCGTATCAGGTCAATGAACAGAATTCAACTGGCTGGGGCTTAAAGGATATCGACTTCTTTGACCAATCCATTGATTATTTAAAAAAGTTGAAGGCGCCTTATTACAGCACGTTCATTACCTTGACCAATCACTTTCCATTTGAAATTGATCCAAAGGATCAATTGATTGATGAATATGATTCGTCCAGCGCCATTTTAAACCGCTATGTGACGACCGTCCGCTATCAGGATGAAGCCATTAAGAACTTTTTTGACCGTATGAAAGAAGAAGGACTGTATGACAATACAATGTTTGTTCTCATGGGAGATCACTATGGCATCTCCGAGGCACATCATCAGGCAATGGCAGAGCTGCTCAAAAAAGATGAGATTACACCGTATGATGCTGTGAAATTGCAGCGTGTTCCCTTTTTGATTTACATTCCGGGAGTCACAGATCAAGCACCGCAGACAATCTCTGAAACAGCTGGGCAAATCGACGTGAAGCCGACACTCCTGCACTTACTCGGTATTGAAACGAAGGATGCCATTCAATTTGGCAATGATTTATTTTCAAACGAACGGACGCCTTTTGCTGTTTTGAGAAACGGGAACTTTATTACAGATGATTATCTCTATACAAAGAACACCTGCTATGATCAAAAAACAAAAGAACCTGTTGAACAGGATGAGGTGTGTCAGCCTTATATCGAAAAAGCCAATAAAGAGCTTTCCTTATCAGACAAAGTGATCAATGGGAATTTGCTCCGTTTTTATCAGCAATAAAAGCCGCCTTCTGGCGGCTTTTTCTTTTCTCTTTTTACTGAAAGCCTATGAATGGTCAAATAAGTTTGCTTATAATAAAGGATACAGATGATATTGAATAATAAGAGGTGTGAACATGAAGTATACGTTCTTCGCCTTCATCGCCATCTGTTTGCTCCTGAGCGGGTGTCAAACAGAGATGAAGTCATCGGATACAACAACCAAAAAAACAGAGCTTGTCATTTCAGCTGCGGCAAGTCTTCAGGATGCACTTAAAGAAATTGAATCTGCCTTTAACGATGAGCATCCGAATGTGACATTAACAAATAATTTCGGGTCATCCGGCGCATTGAAGCAGCAAATTGCGCAAGGGGCAAAGGCGGATCTCTTTTTCTCTGCAGCTGAAGCGCCCTTTGATGAGCTTGTGAAATCTGGAGACATCGATCAACATTTTATCAAGGATGCCATCCAAAATGAGCTTGTGCTCATTGTGCCAAAAGATCACTCTTCCTCTATTAAAAGCTTTCAAGATGTCGAGCACATAAAAGGAAAGGTTGCTCTTGGCACCCCTGAATCCGTTCCTGCTGGTACATACGGCAAAGAGATTTTTACAAAACTGAACATCTGGGATCAAGTGAAAAAGAATACTGTGTACGGCAAGGATGTACGGCAGGTTTTAAGCTACGTAGAAACAGGAAATGTGGAAGCAGGTGTTGTGTATAAGACAGATGCCCTCGTTTCCAAAAAAGTAAAGATTGCGGCTGAAGCCAATCAGGACATGCATTCCCCGATCATTTACCCGGTAGGGATCGTAAAAGGGACAGAACATTTAGAGGAAGCCAAGTCCTTTTTTCAATTTCTACAATCAAAAGCAGCCAAATCCATTTTTAAAAAGTACGGCTTTCAAGTGACATAATGCCCATGCTGACTGAAGAATTTCTATCTCCCATCTGGCTGTCCGTGCAAGTTGCCGTTGTGAGCGGGCTGCTGGCAACTGTTTTTGGTACAATGATTGGCTATTGGATGGCGCGAACATCATTTAAGGGGAAAATGATCGTAGAAACACTCTTGATGATGCCGCTTGTCCTCCCGCCAACGGTTGTAGGGTTTTTATTGCTCGTCATATTCGGAAGGCATAGCATGATCGGAGGCGTGATTGAATGGATCTTCCACCAGCCGGTCATTTTCACATGGTGGGCGGCGGTAATTGCATCAACGGTTGTGGCATTCCCGCTTATGTATCAATCAGCAAAAGCTGGATTTTCTACGATTGAGTCAGATATTGAAGGGGCTGCAAAAGTAGATGGTGCTCATTCATTCCAAGTCTTTGCCTATATTACAGTACCACTTGCCCTGCCTTCCCTCTTGTCAGGCAGCGTCCTCAGCTTTGCCAGAGCCCTTGGGGAATTCGGGGCGACCTTAATGTTTGCCGGCAACATCCCAGGAAAAACGCAAACTCTCCCAACTGCTATCTATGTGGCGATTGATTCTGGACGAATGGAGCTCGCTTGGGCCTGGACGATTTGTATTGTGATCTTATCTTTTATCATGCTCTTGGCTGTGCGCCGAAGCAGTACGTAAAAAATCCTCTTTCTCATATAAGAAAGAGGATTTTATTATTTATTCAAACCCAACCGTCATTGTCTCTGGATTTGAGCCGACGCGTTCGTTATTGTTTAATGCATCGATTTTTTCCATGTCTTCTTTGGAAAGCTCGAAGTCAAAGATGTCTGCATTTTGTTTAATGCGTTCTTCATTGATTGATTTAGGAATTGTCACAACACCGCTTTGCAGATCCCAGCGCAAGATGACTTGAGCAACAGATTTGTTGTAGCGTGCAGCAATGTCCTTCAATACTTCATGATCTAATAGCTTCCCTTGCATCAGCGGAGACCATGCCTCAATTTGAATGCCTTTTTCCTTTGCATATTGACGCAGTTCAACAAGTGTCAGTTTCGGATGAAATTCAACTTGGTTCACAGCTGGAACAACCTCAGCATCTTTTAACAGCTCTTCTAAATGCTGAATGTAGAAATTGCTGACTCCAATGGCTCTGACTTTCCCGTCTTTATAAAGCTTCTCAAGTGCGCGCCATGTGTCTTTAAATGTATCTGCATTTGGTCCAGGCCAATGAATCAAATAGAGGTCTAAGTAATCAAGACCTAATCGGTTTAAGCTTGCGTCAAACGCTTCAAGCGCTTTGTCATAGCCTTGATCTGTGTTCCATACTTTAGATGTGATAAATAAGTCTTCTCGTTTCACGCCAGATTCTTTAATCGCTTTTCCTACGCCTGTCTCATTTTTATAAACAGCTGCCGTATCAATGCTGCGATATCCGTTTCGTATGGCTGCTTTTACGGCATCTACCACTTGATTGCCGTCCTCCACTTTGAATACACCTAAACCAAACCAAGGCATTTCAACTCCGTTATTCAATGTTACGGTATCATTCAAGCTTTTGACCATTTTAACAACCACCTTTTTTATAGATTCCATCTCTTTCATTATCTCATGTTGTACTTCAAAACTCTATTATCAGGCGTTTCTCTTCGCTTCGATGGCTAAGAGCAGCGCACCTGTCATGCCAGCCTTGTCCTCAAGTCCAGGGGAGACAATGTATGTATCAAGCGGCGGCAGGTCCACATAATCATTGACATAAGCAGCCAGCTTCTCACGAATTAGTGGGAATAACTGCTTTTGCTTCATGACGCCTCCGCCCATGATGATGCGCTCTGGGCTTAAAATGAGCGAGTACTGCATAAGCGCCTGCGCTAAATAATCCGCCTCAAGTGACCAAACCGCTTCTTCCTTCGTAAGCTCTTTGGCAGGTTTCCCCCACCTTTTCTCAATCGCTGGTCCAGCTGCCAGTCCTTCTAAACAATTTCCATGTGCCGGACAGATACCTGCAAACGAATCCGATTCATCCTGTCTGATAAGGATATGTCCCATCTCAGGATGTGAATGGCCGTGTAGAAGCTCATTTTTCACAACAGCTCCCGCACCAATGCCTGTACCGACCGTGATATACAAACAGCTGCTTAGCCCTTTGGCTGCCCCCTTTGTTAATTCACCTAGTGCTGCGGCATTGACATCGGTTGTAAAAGATACTGGGACACCTAATTGCTTCTCAAGCTCAGGAATGAACGGATAATGCTTCCACTCCACTTTTGGCGTGTTCATGATATAACCGTATGAAGGATCATCCTTTTGAACACAAATGGGTCCAAAGGAGCCAACCCCTAATGCTGCAATGTCATGCTGCTCAAAAAATGGAATGAGTTTTTGTATTGTTTTCTCCGGGTGCTCTGTCGGAATCGTCATTTCCTCTAAGATGTCTCCATGCTCATTGCCGATTGCACAACAAAATTTTGTACCCCCAGCTTCAATTGCCCCATAATACGCCATCATTGATCCCCCCTGCTTGTTCTCTTTCTTCATCATAAAACATGGGGTAGAAGATGACAACATCACGTATTGGTGAGCAGAACAGCTTCCATGTCATTGATATACTCCCTTAAATGATGGGCAATATCACGATTGATCTCACCGTCTTCATATAAGGTTTGAATTTCATTTCGAATCGTCTGTACAGCTTGGAAGTTCAGCTCTTTTTTCTTCCGGTCAAATGAACGGTCTTTTTGCTGGAAGAAGCTTGGACCGTGTTCACAGCGGAAAATCACTTGATTGTAAAAACCAATGACTTGGTGGCACGTTTGTTGGTTTTCATCTGTCATATGATGTTTGATCGAATCTACTGCAGCTTCAGCGGTTTTCTTACGGATTTGTTTGTACGATTCCTCGTTTTCTAAAATGCCGCTTGAAATGTGCTGATTCGGCCGCCATAATTGCAGCCATTGAAGCAAGCGCAGAAACTTCACCTTTGAAAAGCGAATTTTGAAGGAGTTTGAATACAGCATTTCCAGCTCATGAAATCTTTCTTGCAGCTCATAGGCTTCTTCCTTGTCAATTTTCTCTTCCTCAATTAATTGTTGAAGTTTCATCTGTTCTGCTTTGATACCGTGCAGTCTGATTTTTCGCTCTTGTCTTCTCATCCCAAATTGGTATGGTTCACGCTGGATATTTCTCAGCTTCATTCTATAATCATTGATGAGTGAAAGAGACACTTCCCTGTTGTCCTCATTCATTCCTTCTTTTAAGGTTTTAATGGCACTTCTCAGCAGCTTTCGTTTTGCATGCTGAATCTTTGTATCCAAGTCCACGTCGACTTGCTTGTCTTTTTTCTCTGATAAAAGAGGCAGTAACACACTGGCTAAAATGAGCGTACATAAAATCACACCAGCTGCGAGGAAAATAATCAAGTGCCGCTCTGGAAATGGTGATCCGTCCGCAAGCGTAAATGGAATAGAGAAGGCACCGGCCAATGTCACAGCCCCGCGGACACCAGAGAATGTCATAAGCATCGAGGCGCGAAGCTTCGGCTTTTTCACATTTTGCTTTTTCGTTGCACTCCATTTTCCTGCCCAGAACAGCCATACCCATAAGAACCGCAGCACCATGAGACATAGTGTAATAATTAAGATGTAGCCAATCACCTGCATGTTGTTAAAGGCTTCATCCTGGAAAATAACTGTGGAAACATCCGGAATCTGCAGTCCAAGTATGACGAAAACAAGGCCGTTTAAAATAAATAAAATAATATTCCAGGTGTTTGATGAAGCAATTTGCAGCTTGGCTAAATTCGCTTCCATTCGGTCTTGCTCAATGGCATGTGTCACACCGCCAGCCACAACAGCTAAAATGCCGGATACACCGATTTCTTCCGCTGCTAAATAAATCACAAATGGTGTAAGGATTTGCAGGATGATATGCATTGTGACATCGTCCATTCCTAAACGGCGGAGGAAATAGCGAAAACGAATGATAAAAAAGGATAGAATAAATCCAGTCAATAACCCGCCTGCGGCAATCAGTACAAAACTAAAGGATGCCTGAGCAATTGAAAAAGCTCCCGTCACCGTTGCAGCAATGGCAAATTTAAAGGCGACAAGTCCTGATGCATCGTTCATCAGCCCTTCGCCTTCCAGCAGTCTCATGATGCCCTTTGGCATATTCACACGGCTGGATAAAGCACTTACTGCCACCACATCTGTCGGTGATAAAATTGCTGCAAGCGCAAATGCGGCTGGAAGCGGTATGCTTGGAATCATCCAATGAATGGTATATCCCGCTACAATGACGGTCGCAAACACTAAACCAAGCGCTAAAAGAAGAATCGGTGCTCTTAATTTCCATAGCTCGTCCCTTGGGGTACGCTTCCCGTCATTAAATAACAGCGGCGCAATAAATAGAACGAAGAAGAGTTCAGGATTTAAAGAAATATGTAAACCTGAAGGAAAAGCTGCCACCAATATTCCTAAGCCCACTTGAATTAACGGAACGGGAATAAAGGGGACAAAACGATTGATAATATTAGATGCTGCAATGAGTGCCAGTAGTACGAGCACTGCCAAAAAAATCTCCACTAGTACATGTCCCTCCTATGTATATTTTTCGTCAAGTTTTGCTTACATGCAAAGATGTGTTCATTACATCCGTCCGCTCAGAAGTGCTTCTTTAGTATTCCGCAAAAAGTGAAACCAACACATAACAATCCATCTAGGCAAAAAAAGACTGAATCCAGATATTCAGCCTGCTGACAAAATTTTCATCATATGTATTGTTCAAATGATGAACAAAAGACCCTGCTTTTATTTTACACGAAAACTCCATCATCTGCTGATATTCAGCTCTTATTAAACACAAAAAAAGAGCGGAATCGCCCTTTTTCGTTTTACCCTTTATTTAAAAAATAAGACCTGGCGGGAAGGCGCCATTTGAATAAGTAGGAACAAACCCTGCATACGACGAGGATGACAAACAGCAAATATAAAGCAAGCTCTCCTTGCGCTAAGCCGAGTCCAACGAATAAGCCGCCAAGGGCTGCCCATACGGCGTAAATCTCTGCTTTTAGCACAAGCGGCTTTCGCCCTGCTAATAAATCACGCACAATTCCGCCGCCGCTTCCAGTCAATATGGCTGCCACAATGACTGCACTGAGCGGGAGTTCTCTTTGCACAGCAAATAATGCGCCTTGAATCGCAAACGCTGCTAAACCGATCGCATCCGAGAAATTTCCCCATGTGCTCCAGTGCTTGAGCAAAAGCTTTGGAAAAAGAAACACAATCGTAATGGATACAAGGGCAATCGTAAACATTTTACCCTGTGACCATAAAGCAGACACCGGAAGACCAATTAATAGATTCCGAATCGCTCCACCGCCAAATGCTGTCACAATCCCTAAAATGTACACACCAAGAATATCGTACTCTTCCTCCATTGCCACAATCGCACCACTAATAGCGAATGCGACAATGCCAATGATACTTAAGACTTCCCATGCCATTTTCCGCTTATCTCCTTACCTTTATCTGATCATCTAACACTACTCCCTTAATGTATATCTGACACAGGTGAAAAGCAATACAAATTTTCTTTAAATTTTATCTTTTTGCAAAAATAAAAAATAGCCCGCTTATAAGCAGGCTATCTCTTTCAATCTTCTTTTGCATTTAACAGCAGCATACTAATGATGATGAGAATAAATGCAATAAGGGCTAGTAGTGGAATGGTGATAAAACCAAACCAGTTCAAATAATCAACAGAACAAGGAATACCGCTCAGGCAAGGGCGGATCGATGCAAAGCCAGGTATCTTTTGTTCCATATAATGATAGATAGAAAAACAAGCGCCAATCACAGCCAGAGGCAGAACGTAATATTTCACTTTCACATCGCCTCTGAATGTCGCAATTCCAAGTAAAAGCACGAGCGGGTACATGAAAATGCGCTGAAACCAGCACATATCACATGGGATAAACTTCTTTACTTCACTTAAATACAGGCTGCTCATCGTCGCAACGATAGAAACGATCCAAGCACTGTATAAGTAAACAAGCTTATTCTTCATGATTTTTTCCCTTTGAGCTCTTGATCAATTAATTCTTTGATTTCATCATAGTCATAAAAGTTTTCGACTTGTTTATTGTTAATGAAAAGAGTTGGTGTTGCATTCACTTTATATTGGTTCACAAGCTGATCGTCTGTGTTCAGCTGCGGCTGATATGTTTTCTTTGATAGATGATCTTTAAGCTTGTCCGTGTCTATTTTTGTTGTCTTTTTCGCTAGCTCTGTCAGCTTAGCAGGCGTGACCCATTCTGCTTCACTATCTGGCTGTGCTTGATAGACAGCTTCATGAAATGCCCAAAAGTTTTTCGGATCTTCTTTCCACACTTCTTCAGAAGCTAGTGCTGCCAGCACTGCGCCATCTCCATGAACAGGAAGTGGCAAGTTAATAAACGAAAATGATACATCGCCTTTATCTATGTAGTCCGCTTTCAGCTTTGGGAAAATGTCTGTTTCAAATGATTTACATGATGGACATTTATAATCCCCAAACTCGACAATTTGTACGGCTGCGTTTTTATCTCCCATGACAGGCTGTCCTTTAATAGAAGGCTTACTGTCAACCGTTTGTGCTTCTTTGCTGTTGTTATTTCCAATGACGACGAATAATCCGATGAGAAGAGCTGCGATAATGGTTAAAATGACAGCAAATTTAATGGATGATGATTGATTATTTTTTTTACTCACATAAGCACCTACCTTATCTTTTTCATTCCTTCAAAAGAAAAAGGATAATAGCTTAGAATAATGCCATTATCCAACTTCTTCTATTTTAACAAGAGGGGATTCATTATGAAAGATGGTATTCATGAATTTTTCCTAACAATTTTATTTCATTACCCTCATGGCATTTAAAACAGCGAGTACAGTCACACCGACATCCGAGAAGACGGCTTCCCACATGGTCGCAATACCAAATGCTCCGAGTAATAGGAAAACCCCTTTAACTCCAAGAGCAAATGCAATGTTCTGCCATACAATTCTTCTTGTTCGTTTAGCGACAGCGATGGCTTCTGCTACTTTTGACGGCTGGTCTGTCATAATGACGATATCAGCCGCTTCTACCGCTGCATCTGAACCAAGTCCGCCCATCGCAATTCCTATGTCTGCTCTTGCTAATACCGGTGTATCATTAATGCCGTCCCCAACAAATAATAATTTTTCTTGAGGCGCTTTTTTCTGATCAATTTCTTCTAATTTCGTTACTTTATCCTGCGGTAATAATTCGGCATGTACTTCATCAATGCCAATTTGCTGGGCGACCGCTGTTCCAACTTGCTTGGCATCACCAGTCAGCATGACTGTTTGAATGCCAGATGCTTTTAGAGCTGAGACGGCTTCAATTGCATCATCCTTTAATTCATCTGCAATCAAGATCGATCCGGCGAACTCACCGTTAATGGCCATGTACACAACCGTTCCGCTTCGTTTTTCTTTTTCATATGAAATGCCTTCTCGTTCCATCAAGCGATGATTACCCGCTAACACTTTGGAACCACTGATGGTTGCTTTAATTCCATGTCCCGCAATATCTTCATATGCTTCGATCTTGCTTTCATCAAGCGGCGAACCATATGCCGCTTTAATTGATTCAGCAATCGGATGTGAGGAGTGGGCTTCTGCTAAAGCTGCAAAAGAAAGCAGCTCTTCTTCTGACCACTTATCGCTCGTTGTCACGATATTGGTCACTGTAAAGTTCCCTTTTGTGAGTGTGCCCGTCTTATCAAATACAGCATAGCTCACAGAGTTTAGTGCTTCTAGATAGTTACTGCCTTTTACAAGGATGCCTCGTTTAGAAGCTGCCCCAATTCCTCCGAAGAACCCTAATGGGATGGACACGACAAGCGCACAAGGACAAGAAATCACAAGGAAAACGAGTGCCCGGTAAACCCAGTCAGACAATTGAGCTGATGGAATGAGAAGCGGCGGCACAAAGGCAAGCAGCAATGCCAATACAACGACAGCCGGTGTATAGTATTTTGCAAACTTTGTGATAAAGTTTTCTGTCTGTGCTTTTCGGCTGCTCGCATTTTCAACCAAATCTAAAATTTTCGTCACTGCCGATTCGCTTAGCCCTTTTTGCACTTCAATTTCAAGAATACCGTTTTGATTCACAAATCCTGCAAGAACTTCTTTCCCTGCTTCTACATCCCGCGGCACAGACTCACCTGTTAATGCAGAGGTATCCACAAGTGAAAATCCTTCAATGACAAGACCATCA
The DNA here is from genome assembly GCF_038629965.1 of Bacillus sp. FSL L8-0654. Lineage (NCBI taxonomy): Bacteria > Bacillati > Bacillota > Bacilli > Caryophanales > Bacillaceae > Bacillus > Bacillus sp. FSL L8-0654. The sequence goes on from NZ_CP152026.1 coordinate 3,033,280, forward strand.
AGTGGAATTTTTTCGCCCGGTTTTACGACGATACGGTCACCGACTTTTACTTCTTCCGGCTTCACTTTTTTTGTTTCATTTCCTACTTTGAGATTTGCATATTCAGGGCGAATATTCATTAATTCACTAATGGATCGTCTTGAACGATTCACTGCTGCCCCTTGGAACAGCTCTCCAATTTGGTAAAACAGCATCACTGCCAGTGCCTCTGGATATTGCTGAATCACAAAAGCGCCAGCAGTTGCAATGGTCATTAAGAAGTTCTCATCAAATACTTGGCCGCGCACGATATTTTTCAGCGCTTTAAAAACCACATCACCGCCGACTAGTAAATACGCTGCGAAAAACATGATAAATTTCAGTAAGCCATCCTCTGGTATAAAATAAGCTGCTGTTCCTATAACTGCACCGCCAATTAATTTCAGCACAATCGCTTTTAAATTCTTTGTCCCATGATCATGATCGTGGTGATGTCCCTCTTCTTTTGGTGATACACTCACATGAGGTTCGATGGACTGAACTGTTTTTTCAATACGCTTTGACATCGTTTCTTGCTTATCTGCATGTGTGACAGTCAATGTCCCTGTCGCAAAATTAACGGAACAAGCTTCAACGCCATCCATTTTGCTGACACCTGTTTCAATTTTACGTGCACAGTTTCCACAATCAAGACCGCTTAATACGTATTCATCCTTCATTTTTTTCATGTTCTCACCTTTTTTCTATATGATAAGTAACGTTCCCTGGATCGATGAAACCTATTAAAAATCAAAAACTTTATATATGAGCATATATTCATATATTAGATTACCTTTATTATATGAGGAGTTCTTGTCTTCTGTCAATCATTTCTGAAGAAATCATTGGTTTTTTGTGTCCAATTCTGTCACACGGATTTTCAATAAACCAAGCTCATGTCCCCCGCTCCCCGCATAACATAAAAACGATCATTTGCAGTTTTTCTCTTTACAAAAGAAGGACATAAGCTTAGAATAAAATAAAAGTTTCCCTAAGGAAACAAATTAGCGTTAGTGAATCATTTCATCCTTTAGTCAAAATTATTTAATGTATGCATATATCTTTAGGAAGTGCAATGATGATTGAAAGGGGCCGCAAGAGATGTCAAATGCTTTAACAATCGACCGTCTTCATGTCTCATATCACGGACAGGATGCATTAGAGAATGTCTCTCTTTCCATACAGGAAGGGACAATGACAGGAATCATCGGTCCAAATGGTGCTGGTAAATCGACGTTACTCAAGGCATGTTTGGATCTCATTGAAAAAGACCAAGGGGATATTCGTTTTTTTGAGCAGCCCTTTAAACAAGTCAGAAAACAAATCGCCTATGTACCGCAGAGAAATGATTTAGATTGGACGTTTCCGATTCATGTACTGGATACCGTACTACTTGGAACATATCCGAAGCTCGGACTAATCAAACGTCCAAAAAAAGAAGACCGGGCATATGCGTATCACTGTTTAGAAAAAGTCGGGATGCAGGACTTTGCCAAAAGACAAATCGGTGAGTTATCCGGCGGACAGCAGCAGCGTGTCTTCCTTGCAAGGGCACTTGCTCAAAACGCACAGCTTTTCTGTTTGGATGAACCATTTGTCGGGATTGATATGGCAAGTGAAGAAACGATGGTTCGCATTTTGAAGGAATTACGAGATGAAGGGAAAACCATTTTGGTTGTCCATCATGATTTGAGTAAGGCAGATGATTATTTCAGCCATCTTGTTCTGTTAAATAAAAAACTCATCAAAGCAGGGCCTGTACACGACATCCTTCGCCCAGAAATCATGCTGGAAGCATATGAAACACAGCTGCCATTCTTAAAATCAGCAGGAGGAGACGTGTAATGGAATTTTTAACCGGACTCTTTGAATATGCTTTTTTACAAAAAGCGCTATTTACATCTGTCATGGTAGGCATCATTTGCGGCGTTATCGGCTGCTTTATCATTTTACGCGGCATGGCCCTGATGGGAGACGCCATTTCACACGCCGTACTGCCAGGTGTCGCCATCTCTTATATGCTGGGAATTAACTTTTTCTTCGGGGCCGTTTTAACTGGGGTGTTAACAGCGATTGGGATCGGTTATGTGAGTCAAAACAGCCGCATAAAAAATGATTCTGCCATCGGCATTGTCTTCACAGCCTTTTTCTCAATCGGAATTATTTTGATCACATTTTTGAAAAGTTCAAGTGATCTATATCATATTCTATTTGGAAACGTTCTAGCTGTTCGATCATCTGATATGTGGATTACACTGGGAATCGGTATTTTTATTTTGCTAGCCGTCATTGTTTTCTACAAGGAACTGCTCATTAGTTCATTTGATCCGGTGATTTCTTCGGTTTACGGTTTGCCGAATCGTATGATTCATTATTTTCTCATGACCTTATTGACCCTTGTGACCGTTGCATCACTGCAAACCGTTGGGATTATTCTTGTTGTTGCCATGTTGATTACGCCGGCAGCCACCGCTTATCTCTTAACGGACCGGCTATGGATCATGATTTATTTATCTGCTTTTTTCGGTGCTGTTTCTGCTGTCGTAGGTCTAGGGCTTAGTTTTACGTATAACTTGTCATCAGGCGCTTCCATCGTGCTGGTCGCGACTATTTTATTCGGCAGTGCCTTTATCTTTTCACCAAAGCAAGGCATTCTATGGAGATCATTAAAATCTAAACGAAAACGAACGCACTTAAAAAAGGAAGCGTCTATGTAAAAGGAGGACATATATGAAGAAGGTATTTGCTATCCGTTTGACCGCAGTATTCATTGCCCTTATGATCATCGCAGGCTGTTCAACCCAGCAAAGTAATTCCGGTAAAGATGACGGCACATTAAAAGTTGTCACGACCTACTCCATTCTTTATGACATTGTGAAGGAAGTAGGCGGGCAGCATGTCTCTATTCACAGCATTGTTCCCATTGGTACAGATCCACACGAATTTGACCCGCTGCCAAAGGATGTTCAGTATACGACGGATGCAGACCTTGTTCTATATAATGGCTTGAACCTTGAAACAGGAAACGGCTGGTTTCAAAAGCTGCTTGAATCGAGCGGCAAGGACGGGGATGATGCACCTGTAGCCGAGCTGAGTAAAGGCGTCAAAGTGAAGCATTTGTCATCAAAAGGCCTTGAAAGCCAGCAGGATCCGCACGCATGGCTGAATGTCGAGAACGGGATCATTTATGCCCAAAATGCCCGAGATGCGCTCATTCAAGCAGACCCTGAGCATAAAGAGGATTACGAAAAAAATGCAGAAGTCTACATCAAAAAGCTTCAAGCGCTTCACGATGAAGCAAAAGACAAGTTTGATCAGCTGCCAAAAGATAAAAAGCTCCTTGTCACAAGTGAAGGGGCATTCAAGTATTTTGCAGAGGCGTATGGATTGAAAGCCGGCTATATTTGGGAGATCAACACAGAAAGTGAAGGAACACCAGGACAAATGAAGCGCATTATTCATTTTGTCAAAGATCATCAAGTTCCTGCGCTCTTTCTTGAAACAAGTGTTGATAAACGCAGCCTTGAAAGCCTCTCTGAGGAAACCGGGGTTCCGATCAAAGGAAAAGTCTTCACTGACTCTATTGGAAAAGAAGGTGAAGATGGAGACAGCTACTATAAGATGATGAAATGGAATATCGACACCATTTACAAAGGGCTGTCATCATAAGAAAAGACAGGTGGAGTGAATCCGCCTGTCTTTTTTGTCAGCCTGTTATATTTTCTGGATGTTTTTTCGGCCAAATGACGTAGCTGATGCTAATGATGAAATCAATAGTTAAGATCATCCCCCATGTATTGACAAGCTGCATCAGTGCTTCCGTCCGCTCTGGTGCTTGGATGAGATAGGTTAATCCATATAACAGCCCCGCTCCAATAACATAAGAAATGAAATGCCGCGCCCAGCCGACCATTTCATACACAGACCGCTCTTTCCCGTACTTTGGTTTTCCCTTTGGCTTAGGACCTCCTGCAAATCGATAGGCAAACCTAGCATCTGCCCATTTCACCATTTGATGTCCGAAGGCAAGGCTCACACCAATATAAACAGCCGCAAGCCCGTGGATGACACTCGCCACAGCCCCTTGCCTTAAATCTATATAAGTAGCCGCAAGAAGTATGATATCCAAAATCGGCGTACAGACAAGAAAGAAAGCACCCCACTTTTTCTGTTTAAACACATAACGCAGCGTTAAGCCCATTAGAATAAACAGCCAAAAACCAATTTCACATGCCACAATCAATAACCCGACCAATTTCTCCACATCCTTTTTAATACGATTGTATTAAATAAAAAATAACACATCTGTGTTAAAAAAACAACAGCTATGCTAAAATCAATGTATGCCAAAAATCGTCGATCACCATAAACAAAAACAAAAGGTCGCTCAAGCTGCAATGAGAGTGATTAAACAAGAGGGATTGGAAAACGCTTCTGTACGAAAAATAGCAGTCGAAGCTGGAATTTCAGCCGGCTCTATGCGTCATTATTTTTCCACACAGCAAGAGTTATTTCTATTCTCTATGAATTTAATTCAAGAAAGAGTCAAGGAGCGGATTACAGGGCTTTCATTAAACGGTTCAACGGAGGAAAATGTCCTCACTTTATTGGAGCAGCTTCTTCCACTTGATGAAGAAAGAAAATTTGAAATGGAGGTGTGGCAGGCTTTTGCAGTCAAGGCGCTGACTGAACCAGATCTACAGCCGCTCAATGCAAAGATGTATGACGAGCTTTTCCAAACGGTCCAATATTGTTTAATGAAATTGAAAGAGGATGGGCTGCTGCTAAATGATATCGATCCTTTATTAGAAACCGAACGGCTTTATGCGGTCATCAATGGGCTTGCATTGAATGGAATCGTGCAGCCCGAACGTATACCGCCTCAGCTCATACGCTCCGTACTGCAGATGCACCTGCAATCCATCACAAAAAAAGACATGTCTCCTTAATTGGAGAGCATGTCTTTTTTTAATCTTCCATAAAAATACGTTTCGCTTCGTAGTAAAGCACCTGCACAAATTTCTTCACATTGATACGGGTGTGTTCTTCTCTTCCGCTCATCTCTTTCGTCAATTCGCTCATTTTCTTTCGTACGATGGTGAAATCGAAAAATTTAGATGCGTAATTTTCAAACGTTGGATGGGAAAAATCGGTTAGCCCAAGTGATGCGATGTGTTTCAATGATTGATTGATCGCACGCCTTACCCGCTGTTCGGCTGCCTTTGCTTCTCTTGCGATGTCTGCCGATGTGTAGGGCTCACTTAACTTATCCTCCGTAATCCCAGTGAAAATGATTTTTAAAGAAGGAAAGGAATCATGATGATCAGCATGCAGCGCTAAATACTGGTCTGTAAACAGAATCATATCTAATAAATCTTTAGACCCCTTCTCACCAACAATACCAAGCTCCGCCAGCAAAAACTGACCTGCCTCTGCAAGACTTTTCCCCCGCTGCTTCGTTTTCGTCTGACCGCGCTGCTGAAATTGCATGACCGATTTGAGTGAGTGCTGAATATTTTCAATTGAATGCTCTAAATGAAGACGTTCAATCATCAGATGGAGGACACTTAAGACCTCTACACGATTGATCGGCTTTGTCACATAATATTCGACGCCAAGCGTATACGCCTGTCCGATTAATTCCTTTGTTTCAACCTGTGACAGCATTAAGTATTTCCCATGAAACTCATCCTTGATCGCTCGAATCGTTTCAAGCCCGTCCCTTTCCGGCATCAATAGATCAATACATAAGATATCAATGTGCAAATCATTTAAGTAGCTGGCTGTTAACTCTGCGCCATCCTCTGCTTCCCCGGCCACAATGCCAAGCTCTTCATCTTCAATGAGCTGAGCCAGTGAAGAACGAACGGCTTCATCATCATCAACTATAAAAAATCTCATCTCCCAATCCCCTCTTTTCTACTGACTTGATCTACTGGTATCGTTAATGTGAAAATCGTTTGTTTATTTGGGATACTCTTCATCTCAACACTTCCGCCAAGCTTCTCCGCTGTATCCTTTACATAGGCAAGCCCGATACCGCTAGATGGATTCCCAGCCTGGTCGTATTTCAAAGTGAAGCCCGGTTTAAAAATCACATGATGATTACGTTCTTTTATGCCAGGCCCGTTGTCGCTGATCTGAAAAATCACGTGGTTTTCTTTCTGTGAAATAGAAAGTGACACCTCTCCATCTACAGGAATGGCTTCAACAGCGTTGGATACGATGTTATTTAACAAAGATAGAATGGTATACACGTGATAGGCGGGATGCTTTCCATCTTCATCATAATGAAAGACGATGTTTTTTTTAAGAGATTCTGCATAATTTTCATGAATGCGAATGACAAGCCCAGCGATATGAGAAGGACTCTCATAAGCCTGGAAGTTTTCCTCATGAATCAGCTTTGATAAGGCAGAAAAAATCCGCTGGTTATCCTTTTTGATTTCATGCACCTCTCCTGCAATCTGCAAGGCGGTTTTACCGAGCTTTTTCAAATCCAATGATTCCGCATCCTTTGCGTGGTGAAGGGATTGATACAATTGATAGGATGTAGCCGTAATATGCTCAGCATGTGCGAGTGTTTTATGAAAATATGTAGATTCTGTGTAAAGGTTAGACAGAAGCATCAGCAGATGTTCCTTTTCCTTTTTCATCTGACGCTCTCTCGCCTGCTCTTCATATAAGCGAATCATTGTATAACAAGCCAACACGAAAAAGCTTCTGAATATCGCCAAAACAAATAATTGGAACAGCGTTCTCACCGTTAACATTTCATCCATCGTGCCTCGAAGTGCGATGATTTCAACAACGCTTGCGCACAGCTCCATGACGATGCCTGTTGCTCCAATCAGCCATGGCTGATCGCGGAAACGTCTGACCTTCAATAAATAAAAGAGTGTGCCATAGACAACATAATAAAGCAGGGAAGGAAATCTTAATGAAACTGCCTCTTCAAGCGGAAGATGCCCTGTCACAGCTGTATCAAGCAGCACGCGAAACACAAAAACAGATATCCCAGCGATGATGCCGCTTGCCCATGCCGGTAATCTTTTCATTTGAAGCAGGATAAAGAAAAAGACAACGGTTCCAAAGCTGACCCGAAAGCTGTCCTCAAACGGATAAAATTTAAACTCTCCGCCAATCGGCGTCAGTACAATGAGCAGCACAATTAAATAAGGCTCTGTATTCAGCCATTTTTTCAGTAGATTCAAACGCAGTCACATCCCTAATAATTGACGATAGTATACTATGTGAGCTAAAGAAAAACAAACCTCCATGAAAAAGCGCACACCGGAACTTTGCCGGTGTGCGCTTCTCATGATGCCGCTTAATCTTCTAAACGATCCTTTTCTAAAAGTGATGCACCAGCAATACCTGGTTTTGTCATTTCAAAAGGATTTAAGATGACATCAAGCTCTTCCTCTGTTAACACATCATTTTGCAGACAAAGCTCACGTACAGATGCACCTGTAAGGATGGCTTCTCTTGCAATTCGTGCAGCCGCTTCATAACCAATGTGCGGGTTCACCGCCGTCATGACACCGGCACTCTTTTCTACATATTCTTTTAATCTAGATTCATCTGCTTTTAGGTCACGCAAGCAGTTGTCCACGAAGGACTCGAATACATTTTTCATCATGCTGAGAGATTGAAGCAGGTTGAACACTAACACTGGTTCCATAACGTTTAGTTCAAGCTGGCCAGCCTCTGAAGCAAGACAGATTGTGTGATCGTTCCCAATAACTTGGAATGCCACTTGGTTCATGACCTCAGGCATAACTGGGTTGACTTTTCCTGGCATGATGGATGAACCTGGCTGTCTCGGCGGCAGGTGCAGCTCACCAAAGCCCGCTCTTGGACCTGAAGCCATCAGACGAATATCGTTCGCCATTTTGGACATGTTCATCATACATACTTTAAGCGCAGCCGATACTTCTGTATAAGCATCCGTATTTTGCGTTGCATCGACTAAGTCTTCAGCACCAACTAACGGTAATCCGCTAATGTCAGATAGGTAGCCAACCACTTGGCGAATATACTTAGGATCTGCATTCAATCCAGTTCCGACTGCTGTTGCACCCATATTGACTTCATATAAATGCTGTCTAGACTGCTTGATACGTTTAATATCACGAGCAAGAACTTTTGCATAAGCACTAAACTCTTGTCCAAGTCTGATTGGAACAGCGTCCTGAAGATGCGTGCGTCCCATTTTGATGACATGATCGAATTCCTGCGCTTTTTCGGTCATGACTTGATGCATGTTTTCCATCGTATAAAGTAGTTTTTCAATCATATTCAATGTTGAAATATGAATCGCTGTTGGGAAAACGTCGTTTGTTGACTGCGACATGTTCACATGCGTGTTTGGACTTAGCTCAGTATAAGCGCCTTTTTCCTTTCCTAGTAGTTCAAGCGCTCTGTTTGCAATGACTTCATTGGCATTCATATTCATTGAAGTGCCAGCCCCGCCTTGAATTGGATCGACAATAAATTGATTGTTCCATTTTCCTTCGATGACCTCATCTGCGGCTTGAACAATTTTTTCTCCAAGACCAGAATATAGTCGCTGTGTATCCATATTTGCAAGTGCGGCTGCCTTTTTGACAATCCCTAATGCTTTGATGAGTTCCTCATGAATACGGTAGCCTGTAATTGGAAAGTTCTCCACTGCACGTAATGTTTGAATTCCATAATATGCTTGTGTGTCTACTTCCTTTTCACCTAGAAAGTCTCGTTCGATTCGAACTTGCTTGTCCTGTAGCTTCGTCATTTGAAAAGATCTCCTTTTTTACGCTGCTTTTGTTTGTTGTTTTAATTCCTCAATATACTTCTTCGATTTCTCTTGATCAAATACTTTTTCCCACTTAGACATGACAATGGCTGCAAGTGAGTTACCAAATACGTTGACTGTTGTACGAACCATGTCAAGAAGACGGTCGATCCCAACGATGAAGGCTAGTCCTTCAAGCGGCAGTCCCATAGCACCAAGAGTTGTGATGACAACAACGATCGATGCACCTGGTACACCAGCCATTCCTTTAGATGTCAGCATTAAGATTAATAGTAACGTAATTTGCTCATAGATGGAAAGCGGCATGCCGTACATTTGTGCAACAAATATCGCAGCAATGGATTGATAGATGGCACTTCCATCTAAGTTAAAGGTGTAGCCTGTTGGAATAACGAACGACGTGATCGCTTTCGGGCAGCCGAACTTCTCCATTTTGTCCATTAATCTAGGCAGTACAGCTTCTGAACTTGCTGTTGAGAATGCAAGAATGATTTCTTCTTTTAATACTTTAAATAGTGTAAAGACGCTTGTTCCAGCCATTTTCGCAATAATGCCAAGTACAACAATGACGAAGAATGCCATTGTACCGTAAACGACAAGTACCAGTTTGCCTAGCGGGAGAAGCGCTCCGACCCCGAATTTGATCACCGTCACACTGATGAGCGCGAATACACCAAATGGTGCAAACTTCATCACTTTATTGGTTACCCAGAACATGGCTTCGAGTATACCCTCAAAGAATCCTAATACTGGTTTTCCTTTGTCTCCAACTGCGGCAATTCCTAATCCGAATAAGACTGTAAAGAAGATGGTTGGTAATAGATCACCTTCTGCAATGGATTGGAAAACGTTTGTCGGTACAAGATGCACCAACGTTTCTGAGAAAGTCGCTTTTTCAGAAGAAGCCTTAGATGTCTCTTCATATTTAGAGATATCGCCTTTCTCCATGTTGCTCATATCAATTCCTGTACCAGGATGGAACAAGTTTGCTGCAAGCAGTCCAACTGCTAATGCAATCGTTGTCACAATCTCGAAGTAAAGAATGGTTTTTCCGCCGAGTCTTCCGATCGTTTTCATATCTCCAACACCTGCAACTGCTACAATCAATGCAGCAATAACAATTGGAAGAACGATCATTTTAATTAAATGGATGAATATATCGCCAATCGGCGTTAACACATTAATAACGGTTTCATTTTGATAAAACAGCGCTCCCACGACAACACCCAGAACAAGTGCAATGAGTATTTGAGAAGCTAACCCTAACTTTTTCATACGTGAACCCCCTTTTATTGATAACGCTTTCTTTGTTGCTTAATCGCATCTTAACGACGAACCTACAAAAAACGACAAAAAAGAACAAAAAGAAGTGAATTTTTTATGAAAAATCTTTAAAAAGGTGGGTTTTTCCACAATATTGTAAAAAAAGACTTCGCCTTTTGGCGAAGTCTCAGATTGTTGACAAAGGGCTAAAATGATGTTTATTTTAGCCCTTTGTCTTCTTTTCAGCGTGATAGAAAACCTTTGCAGTCTAGGAAGAACGAGCACTGGCGCGGAGCGAATTTGACATTCGTGAGCACTGGCGCAAAGACCTGCGGGCGAATGCGAGGGTTTGTCTACACGCTGAGACTTTGCTTTTGGCGAAGTCTTAATGATTTTGCATCTGTTCACTTGGTGTAAGTTGATTTGAAAAAAATTCATCATAAATCGTATATCCAATGAGCACAAGAGCAACATAAAGCAATGCACTAACGGTCCAAACCCATTTGACATTCATCTTCATTCTGCCACTCCCTCTCTGACTGGCTTCAATCGCTGCAATCTGAGCGCATTCAGCACAACGGACACGGAGCTAAAGGCCATTGCTGCTCCTGCAAGCCATGGTGCAAGGAAACCAAATGCAGCGATCGGTATCCCAATACAGTTATAGGCAAGCGCCCAAAATAGGTTTTGTTTAATGTTTCTCATTGTTTTTTTACTAAATTCCAGCGCATCTGCAATGGCATGGAGATCTCCCGTCATGAGCGTAATATCTGCTGCTTCCATGGCAACATCTGTCCCTGTCCCCACAGCCATCCCAATATTCGCTGTTGCAAGAGCTGGGGCATCATTGATACCGTCTCCGACCATGGCGACTTTCTTTCCCTGTTCCTGAAGTGCTGCAATGTGAGCCGCTTTTTCTTCAGGAAGCACTTCAGCAATGACATGATCAATGCCCGCCTGTTTCGCAATCGCCTCTGCTGTAAGTTTATTATCACCTGTCATCATCACAACGTGAATCCCCTGCTCTTTCAGACGAGCGATGGCTTGAGGAGAGGATGATTTGATTGTATCTGCGACCGCGACAATGCCGGCGACTTCGCCGTCAATCGCAACAAGCATAGCCGTTTTTCCTTGCTCCTCCAGCGTTGTGACAGATGCTTCTATTTGCTCATATTGGATATGATGTTTCTGTAATAGCTTTCGCGTTCCAATCAAAAGCTTGTGTCCTGCTGCCTTTGCTTCAATTCCATGACCTGGATCTGCTTGGAAGGCTTCAATTTCGACTGCTTCAAGACCTTGTTCTTTCATACCGTCTGTGATCGCCCGGGCAAGCGGGTGTTCCGACTGCTGTTCTGCCGATCCTGCTAGCTGAAGCAGCGTATCTTCTGTCCAGTTGGCATATGCCAGTACATCTGTCAGACTAGGCTCTCCTTTTGTTACAGTCCCTGTTTTATCTAACACGACCGTGTCGAGTGATTGAGTCACTTCTAAATGCTCTCCGCCTTTAAACAGAATGCCTGATTCAGCCGCACGGCCGCTGCCAGCCATAATAGAGGTTGGTGTCGCAAGGCCGAGCGCACACGGACATGCAATGACAATGACGGCTATAAAGGTTTCAAGTGCTGACGTCACATTTCCTGGGTCAACAAAGAAAAACCATATGAGGAATGTGAGCACAGCAATTCCAACAACAATGGGAACAAACATTCCTGATATTTGATCTGCCATTCTTTGAATTGGTGCTTTTGAGCCCTGCGCTTGTTCTACGACTCGGATAATCTGTGAAAGAGCGGTCTCTTTCCCGACTTTAGTCGCTTTTATTTTGATGAATCCATTTTTATTGATCGTTGCCCCGATGACCATATCTCCTGCTGTTTTATCAACAGGCAGACTTTCTCCTGTAATCATGGACTCATCTATTGCGGTTGTCCCCTCTATGATCTCCCCATCTACCGGCACTTTTTCCCCGGGTTTGACAAACACAAGGTCATTCACTTTCACGTCTGAAATAGGCACAGTCATCTGTTTTCCATCTCGCTCGATAACCGCTTCTTTCGCTTGTAAGCCCATGAGCTTTTGAATCGCTTCTGATGATCTTCCTTTAGCTCTAGCTTCCATTAATTTTCCGAGCACGATTAACGTAATGAGGACAGCACTTGTTTCATAATAGAGGGCTGCCTCATGTGTGCCTCTAATCGCTGACTGAATGCTTTCATATAAACTATAGAAAAACGCGGCAGATGTCCCAAGAGCGACAAGAACATCCATATTGGCACTTTTATTTCTTAAAGCCTTATACGCCCCTACATAAAAGGGCCAGCCGACAATGAACTGCACAGGCGCTGCCAACGCCAGCTGTACCCATGGATTCATAAACGCTTCAGGCAGCCAAATAAAGGACGTAAAAGAAAAATGGCTGACCATTGCCCAAAGAAGCGGCAGTGACAAAATCATCGAGAATAAAAAGCGTGCCGTTTGCTTCTCTATTGCTGCTTGGCGGTGATCTTTCTTTCCTTCCTCTGCTTGATCTGCAGCTGGTTCAATTAAAGAATACCCAATAGACTGCACCGCATCTTTTATGTCATTTGTAGACGTTTGGCCCGGATGATATGTGACCTGAAGTGTCTCAAGCGCAAAATTTACAGACCCGTGATCGACACCGTCCATTCGGTTAATTTTTTTCTCGATTCGGTTTGCACAAGCCGCACACGTCATTCCCTCTATATCAAATTCTGCTTGCTCCATCACCACATCATAGCCAAGCGATTGAACTTTTCGCTTTAAATCATCTGGTGTTATCTTCTCTGTTTCATAGACGATATGGGAAGTGTCAAGCGCCAAATTCACACTGGCATCCTCCACACCTTCCAGCCTGTTCAATCCCTTTTCGATACGGCCTGCACAAGCAGCACAGGTCATCCCCGTAATTTGAAAGTCAATTTCCTTTTTCATTGATCTCACCTCTCCATATACTCCATGGGGGTATTATTTTTTGAAAAAAATACGTGCTGTACTGCAGCACGTATACTTATTTATACGACATCATATCCCTGTTCTTCAATCACATCAGAAATACGGTGTAACGTGACTTGATCCGGATGAAATGAAACCTCCACCTGTCCTTTGTCTAAATGGACTTTCACAGATTCCACACCTGCTAATTCTCCTACATTTCCTTCGACTGCTTTCACGCAATGTCCGCAAGACATGCCCTGCACTTGAAGTGTTGCTTGTTCCACTTCTCATCGCCTCCATCAATCATTTTCTACAATTTACTATACCCTAGTAGGGTATAGATGTAAACATAAATGCTACGATTTTGTCAGTTTCGTAAAGACTGTCATTAACTCTTCAATGGCTTCATCCCCATTGCCGCTCTTGATAGCATCTGCAACACAATGATGTGTATGCTTTTCCATCAAATGAAGACTGACTTTTTTCAAAGCCGCATTGACTGCAGAGATTTGATTCACAACATCTATACAGTAACGATCGTTTTCAATCATTTGCTGAATCCCGCGAACTTGTCCTTCCACTCGTTTCAAGCGATTGATCAATTGGTCCTTTTCCTTTTCGGCTCTAGGCGAAGCCATATGTCTTTCTTCATGTTCTGTCATGTGATCACCTTTTTTTCATTATGACTTGTCTTTACCTAAATTAAAGCATATCTCCACCGAAAAAGGCAAAGATATGCTGAGCACCGCATATAAAGCTGTTTGTCCTAATTTGTTAATTGTTCGATATCCTGCAAAAGATTGACGGATTGCTGAAGCTGTTTCATCAATCCCTGCTGATCCTCCAGTATGGCGGCAACATCGATATCGCCTGCTTTCAATTGCTGTATATATGTTTGAATCTCCTCTGACAGCACTTTATTTTTTTCAATGATTTGTGCATGAAGGTCTTCTGCCATTTTTGGCGCTGTGACTTCATTAAAATCTTGTATGTCTGCCTTCAACGATTCAAGCTGCTGCGTTAATTCTGCCTTTTTGGCGGCGTTTTGCACAGCTTCTTCAGCGAGCTTTGGAAATTCCTCTGTAAATTGCTGAATGTCCGTCACATAGTCATTTGCCTCAGTGACATACGTCGTTGTATCGTTGACCTGATCAAGCAAGCCGGAGCACCCGCTTAATACAAGCGTTCCGGAAAATAGGAAAGCCATCACATATTTTTTCAAGATCGATCATCCTTTCATCTGTAGGATTAAAAGCATCATTTGTTCCGCTTCTCTATCACACAGATGCAAAAAGACCTTAAAAATAGCCAGACCTTTGCCTCATGTGTGATAGGCAAAGGTCTGGCTAACATTGTTCATGCCGGAATAGCCGAGAAACAACGGATGTTTCTGTAATGACGACCAAACCGTAAAAGCTACTCCCCTTTAGGAAACCGTTCAAATGTTATGTTTATCATATCGAATGTCAGGACAACAGTCAATTCGGAAGATCCTGCTCTTGATACAGCACATGGCCCTTACCAGTGGATGCATAAATCCGGTTCCGTCCTTGGCGTTTTGACATATACAAGGCCTGATCCGCTTCAAATAGAAGTGTCTCTAATACACAAGGATCATTGGCTGTGTGAGCAATTCCAAAGCTCGCTGTCACTCGCACTTTTTCCTCATCATTCGTAAAGAAACTTGCTTCAAACGAATGTCTTATTTTTTCCGCGATATGACATGCCTCTTTAAATGACTGATGAGGCAGACAAATGGCAAACTCTTCTCCCCCATATCGTCCAAATAAATCATCCATTTGTAAATGCTCCTGACAAATAGAGACAACATGACGCAGCGCTTCATCCCCGATATGATGTCCGTGTGTGTCATTGATTTGTTTAAAAAAATCAATATCAAACAGCATAACAGCCGTATCCTGTGCATCCTCTTCCAAGATCATCTGCGTTCGTTCGATGAAAGAAGAACGATTGAAAATATTCGTCAAACCATCGATATACGCACGACGCTCCAGCTCTTCCTGCAGCAAACGCTGCTCTGTTACATCACTGATCACGATTTGCCTGCCTTCGATCTCTCCTCTTCTATTAAATAGAGACGAAGCGGTCAAATGATAATAGCAGGACTGGTCTTTTTCCTTTTTCCACATTAAATCATATTGCGAATGATCCTGCGGAGAGCGCAGCCATTGAATGAACGCTGAATCTTTGATGATTGCTGAGAAAATATCGTCGATTTTATAGCCAATTCCCTTTTTATTCGCAAGTGCTGGTATGATCGATGCAGCAGCGGGATTGTAATCAATGAGTGTCCGATATCGATCTAAAATCAGAACCCCTTCAGACATATGCTCAAACACACGCTCCATTGCAATGGGAGAGAGCTTAAAGAGCTGGAATGACATAATTGCCCATAAATAGAGTGCATTGGTGATAAACATCACCACAGGAACCGGATCAATATGTAGGGGTGTAACACCTAATAAATAAATAAAAGAAGTCAAAATTGGTAATGACATTCCCACTAACAGTATCAGAATCTGCTTTAAATATTCTTTTTTTGTGACACGTAAAAACCAAAGCAGCATAAAGATAGCAAGCATCGAACAGCCAAACGTATAAACGCCATGAATGATATACCAATAGCCAATCGTAAAATCAGCCAATAAAAACCCATCTACTGGATTCATCGTGATGCTTCGATAAAAGAGTGAATGTAAAGAGTTGGTGAACACCATAATGGTTGTGAGAGTTGGAATCAATAAGATGAGAAGCACGCGGCGCTTTGTTAAATATTGATGGAACCCCGTAAATTGCAGCACAATCAGCAGACTGAGCGGTGCGATAAACGGAAGACCTATGTATTGAAAACAAACCCAGAACATGATTTCTCCAGGAGTACGAGCCAATAATTCAAACGTATGCCCAAAGATATAAATCGCAGTTGCTCCAGACATGTACATAAACAATTGACAGCCAATATATCGATGGCGGTTTGCATGAGCAATGATTGATAATATCACGGACAGAATGCCAGAAACACTCATGATCACAATAAAATGTAAAACAATCGAATCCATGTAAACGCCCCAATTTCAGTTATTTAGAACTAGTCTAATCTTACTATATATGAGGACGTCTCAAATGGGAAGATGTGATTTTGAATTGGTTGGAGGTTTTTTGTAAAATTTCAGGCGTCATCGGTTCGTGATTCCTTATATTTTCACTACTTTTTGCTTAATTTGAGGGAGAAGTATGTTGCGTTCGGAGAAATATCTGTACAATGTGGGGATGAATGGAGAGGAGACTCGAAAGGAATATGACTTTTTGGATGATCATGACGGGGCTGTTTATACTGATTCTGTTGAAGAAACCGTTTGAAAAGAGAAGTTCTGGATTGTTATTTTTGATCAGTTATTTACTACTGATTGCGGTTTATGTGATTCAGACAACGTTTGTGGAACTTGTGCCGGATGGATTTTTGATGATCATTGCAGTGGTTGTCGTTTTTCCTTTGTTTGTTCGGTTGGTGTCTTCTTTGAGAAACCGTACATAAGAAAAAAGATGCCAGATCTGGCATCTCTTTTTCTGCTGTGAACCAAGTTCGGTTTATGATCCTTTAAAAGGTTCCAGCATTATTTTTCTAAATCAAGGTTTTGATTTATCCTTTGTTGCATTTTTAGCTTTCTCATCTTCAATTTTACTAACTTCTGTTTTTGCAAGAACCATCTCTTCTAATGCTTTCTTCATCCTAGAATCTATGAAATTTAAATCATCACCGTCTACCTTATCTTGCTTGGCAACCTTTAAAATATCTTTGAAAATCGGCTCTAAGTTGTCATCTGTTTTCACTAAGTAACTATTTACCTTTTTATACGTATCTGGAACTTTGTTTTCATTTTCTTTGGCTTCGTTAAGTAATTCTCGCAGACTATCAATTTTCTTCTCAAGTTCACTAGCCCATTCTTTATCATAAACATCATCCATTGGAACTAATGAAAAAAAGAAAGGCATAATTCTATCTTCAAAACGTTTTAAATACCCCTTATACCATGCAGCATATTCTTTATCGGTCATCTTTTCAATTTTTTCTTGTTTTACCGGCGTTTTATTTGACGATGAACCGTTTGCTGCTTCAT
This sequence comes from Bacillus sp. FSL L8-0654, assembly GCF_038629965.1. NCBI lineage: Bacteria > Bacillati > Bacillota > Bacilli > Caryophanales > Bacillaceae > Bacillus > Bacillus sp. FSL L8-0654. The sequence continues at coordinate 3,050,452 of NZ_CP152026.1, forward strand.
TTTTACCGCATGCTGTGCTCAGCATCAATGTAAATACTAGAAGAAATATTGAAAGCATTGTCCTTTTGTTTGTCTTCATGTGTGAATTACTCCTTATCCTTTGAGACTTTTTCTACTTCGTCATCGGCTTTGGCTGTTTGATCGTATGCTTTGTCGAGTCTTTTCGAAATGTTATCCAGTGATTCAAGATCAAGATTTTCAAGTGCTTTCGGTGTTTCTTCTACGGCATATTGATATCCTTTGTTTGCTTTTAGCAAATACTCATGTGCTTTTTTATAAGCACCAGGAACGTTTTTCTTTTCATTACCCTCATCAATGACTTTTTGTACATCAAAAAGTGACTTCTCGACAGATCCAAGCCATTCATCATTACCTGCATCAATTGCCACCATCTTTTTAGCAAACGCAAACATTGTGTCTTCAATATCACTTCTGTAATTCTCATACCACTCGGCGTATTCTTTTTCTGCCTTTTGATTGCTGCACGCTGTACCGAATACCATCAGCACGGCAAGCATAATCATCGTGGCGAATAGTGATTTAGTCTTTACTTTGTTCACTGAGATAAACTCCTTCTGCATTCCTGCTGTTATTTTCAGGCTTTAAGTTTAATAAATTCACCCACTAATATATGGTGTAACATCCCTACATTTCATCGGTTAAAAGATGGTTATATTTAGCTATTCATTCAAATTGTAAAAAAATTCGCATTTGGCTTTTCTGTTAAAAAATTAAAAAAGCATAAAAAAAACGCTATCAATAGCGTCTTCTTTTATTTAATCTAAATATTTCATGTTGCCAGACCCGCATCAAGGGCTTTAAAACCCTTGATGCGACTGGAATCTAAAAGTTTTGATGGAGACGGTGGGAGTCTATTAGATGGGGTTCGTATGTTTGTAATATTCATTAGATACGTTTACTATTCAATGTTTTGTTTATTATTAGTTGAGCGTTTTTAAACTTTTAATGCCAGAATGATGCCACAAAACCCTCACTTTAACATTATCCCCTGTTAATATGATAAACTGTTATGGAAATTATTTGATACGGAGGGTTAATATTGAATTACCTTAAAACTTTTCTCTTTATGATTTTATGTGCCTTATTCTTATCTGCTTGTGGCAAAGCAGAAAACACATCCACAAGTAACTCCAGTAAAAAAGAAGAAAGCATTGAAACTAAAAAAAAATTAAACGTAAAGATCACTTTGGATAATGAAATCACAAACAATAAAATTATTATCCTTAGCGGGAAAAGCAACTTACCTAAAGATACGAAACTAAGGATTCGTCTTGAACAAAAAAATTCCCATAAAAACTCCATAGTTAATACAGCTGTTCAAAAGGATGGATCTTTCGAGTATAAATTCTTTAATGAAGGTGACACAGTATTTGATGATGGGAAATATATTATATATGTCGAAACACTACCGGTTCTTGAACAAACTGAAGTTGTTCAAGAACTTTTTGGAGATAATGGATCTAACCTCAGTGGTTCACAGATTAGCGGTGAATCAGAACTAAAAGCTACTGCTGAAATAAATTTAAAAATAAACAATTCTGAAGTTATATCTGAGGAGGAAACTTTGCCTAAAGATACAGATGCAGAGGAAGAGAAAAATGAAGATTATACCTTAGAAGAAGTTGAAGATAACAGTGAAGAAGATGAGTTAGATATGGTAAAAGATGATGCAAAAATAGAAATCAAAACAATTATCGAAGAGAACTATAAAACCACATCGATTGAAAAAATTGAAATTAACGAAGATATGGGTTCAAATGAGAATAATAAATTAATAGCTCTTGTTTACTTGTCATTTGACGCGTTGAACACAAGTAAAACCGCTTATAACATGGTTGAAATGTATAGTGATGACTTAGCTGCAAACATTGGCAAAGATAATGATACAGTCAATCAAATAGCTGTATTTTGGAAAGTTCCTTATATAGATGAAGATGAAACAGTGGCTAAATTCTCGTATGAACGTTCTGGAGAACAAATGAAAATTACTGATAAAGTATCTTCTTTAAAATGACCCTTCAAGTTGAAGGGTTTTTTATTAACATTTATAATCGAACGTACATTCTTTTTGTAGGAGGGTATGACGTGACGGATCTTGAAAGGAAGTTATACCGAAGCATTTATAATATGAGCCGATTTCGCAACAACCCTTCGATGGATGACCTTAAAAAGAAAACGGGTAAAGATGAACTCGCGATCCGTAAGGCTGTTAAAAACCTGATGTCTAGAAATGAAATAGAATGGGATAAAGAGAAGCATGAGTGAAAGTTCAAGTAATGTAAAAAAGCCGCCCAGATGGACGGACAATTTTACATATTACTCTTATTCATATTGAGCAGGAGCAATTTTGGCTACTGGCGCACCACAAAATAGCATGAATACGAATAACACGCTTGGCTTAATTGCAAGGCCCATACCGCCTAAGTATACTGCCACTGTCATCCAATCTCCCTTATCTATTGCTTTTTGCAGATGCTTTAAAGTACCTTTAGCGATACCAACTGCATCCTCGACACAGCGAGTTACCGTGTTACTTTTCGTGGTCGCTTCTTGATTCATTAATTTTGCGAAAGCGATCATGCCATTTTTCTCTGCATCTGTATAATGTGATTTTGCAAGTTCTTCTTCATTAATGGTGTAGCCTTTTTCTTTATCAGAAATGATAATCTTTGTGAAGATGTATTCAATTTCTTTTAAAGACTTCTCAATTTGCTCTTCTGTCAAACCTTCTAATCCCTTTGTGCTTTGTGTCTTTGCAGCAGCAGCTGGAACAAAGGCAGTCACAGCCAGAACTAATGCTAACATTAAAAAAACCAATCTTTTCATATTAACTCCCCCTTTTAACTTAAAATTACTTTATCATACATTTATGTAAAATAAAGGGTTTTAAGAGAGAGTTAAACCCATTAGACACAATCATACATAAAACGACATATTACGCCCACAAGTTTAAACATAAAAACGAGAGAAAATAAATGACCATGCCCAACATTACAAAAAATTTAAGGAAATTTTCGTACTTTGTGAGAGGGCGCTCTTTTTTTGTTTTGACTAGTTTCCAATAAAGAGCGTATCCAGAGAAGAAAAGAATTAATTGACCAAGTCTTGAAGCGTTCTCTAATATATCTATACCATTCATTATAGTTCACCTCCCAAATTAGAGAAAAATCAAACATTCTACACATCTACTTTTCATGTATATCCAAGGTAATTTCAATTTATTATCTCAAATTTCCTTTTCGCCTTCCAACATTTATGTAAAAATAAGTAATAAGAAGCATTACACAAGATAGATGTATCCCTCCTTTCTCTACTTGTTTTTTGATTTTCCAAAAATACGGATGATAGATAGTTGTTGTATTTGAAGTAACTGAATTAACACAAAAAACCCCTCCAAAAAAATGGAGGAGTTCTCAGAAACACTAAACAATTATAGCCATATATACCCTTCCACACAAAAGGAAGTTGTAGCTTTTATGAAAGAAAAAGTTTTTTAAAATGTTGCTAAAATGTTGCCAGACCCGCATCAAGGGCTTTCAAACTCTTGATACGGCTGCATTCTAAAAGTTTTGATGGAGACGGTGGGAGTCGAACCCACGTCCAGAGACATCGATTACTTAAGCGTCTACGAGCGTAGTCAACATATTTTGTGTTCACTCATCCTCATGCCTGCTGACGGGCGCTTGGAGAGCTAGTCTGATGGATCTCTTCTTACGTCCTCAGACGGAAACGTAAGCGTAGCCTACTTCATTGGGCTCCTCACAGACACATAGGCGATGTCAGGAAGAGCTCGCTGCGCTTATTAGGCAGCTAGTGCTAAGTTTTGGTTAAAACTTTTAGTTTTGCCAGTTACATTTAAGTGCGTGTTAACGAGATCGCCTCTCGGCTCGCAGCCTAAGCTCGAACCATCCCTGTCGAATCCGTAACGTCCCCTTGTAAAAGGGATATACGGGATGGAAGTTCAGCTTCACTGCTTCCGTATATAACTATTATAACAATCTCACTGCTCGAAACAACTGGTGGTTTCTGTCAAAACAGCGCTGATTGTTTACTGCATAACATATTGTAGCATAATGCTTCCGCTCTCAGCAAGCCATCAGCATCAGGCTAGAATTGCTTTTGACGATCGCGGAAGGCACGTTCGATTTCACGTTTTGCATCTTTTTTCTTCAGATCTTCACGCTTATCGTATTTCTTCTTCCCTTTTCCGATTCCGATCAGCACTTTGGCAAAGCCATTTTTCAAATAGAGTTTCAAAGGCACAAGTGAATAGCCTTCTTCCTTCGTCGCACCAATCAATTTGCTGATTTGCTTTCGATGAAGAAGCAGCTTTCTCGTTCTCAGCGGATCATGGTTATAACGGTTCCCCTGCTCGTATGGGCTCACATGCATGTTATGAAGGAACACTTCTCCTCGCTCAATTTTGGCAAAGGAATCTTTTAAATTCACTTTTCCAGCACGAATCGATTTGATTTCAGTTCCTTGTAATACTAGGCCGGCTTCGTATGTTTCTTCTATAAAGTAATCATGATTTGCTTTTTTGTTTTGGGAAACAACCTTTCCCTCTCCCTTTGGCATTGGCGTACACCCTCCTTTTGAAACAAACACGGTCCAAATCGTACGGATTATTTTATCAAACAATCCGGCTTTCGACAATGCTGACGCTATGTGGTCAAAAAGCAAATAGAGCGTGATGCCCTATTTGCTTTTTGGCACGTTACTTTTTCTTTTTGCGTTTTTGTTTCGGTGCGTTTTCAAATACGCGTTTTTTCTTTTTCTTCTTTTTACGGCTTGTGAACCAGTCACTTCCGCTTTTATCCTCTTTGCCTTTTTCCCCAGAGGCTTTTTGACCTCCACGCCCTTTTTTCGCTGGTGGATCTGTTCGTTTTTTGAACTTGAAATCTTTTGGTGATTTACGGCGAGTGCCCTTCATACCGACGATTTCAAAATCAATTGAGTGCTCATCTTTATTGACATTCACGACTTTGACAGTGATTTCATCACCGATACGGTAGACATTCCCTGTACGTTCACCGATCATGGCAAAGTGCTGTTCATCAAAGCGATAGTAGTCGTCAGTCATGTAGCTGACATGGACAAGACCTTCTATCGTATTCGGCAGTTCAACGAATAGTCCGAAGTTCGTCACGGAACTAATCATACCATCGAACTCTTCACCGATTTTATCTAGCATAAACTCTGCCTTTTTCAGGTCATCTGTTTCACGCTCTGCATCGACTGAGCGGCGCTCCATTGTAGATGCATGATCTGCGATTTCAGGCAGCAGCTGGCCCCACTTTTCTAAGGTCGCTTCATCTGTCTTTTTCTGAATCAAATAGGTTCTAATCAATCTATGCACGATTAAATCCGGGTAACGGCGGATCGGTGATGTGAAGTGTGTATAGAATTCCGTTGATAATCCAAAATGGCCAATGCTTTCTGGATCATACTTCGCCTGTTTCATAGAGCGAAGCATCACAGTTTGAATGACGACTTCTTCTGGTTGATCCCTGACAGCATCGAGGACACTTTGAAGTGCGCGCGGGTGAATGTTCGTTGACGTCCCTTTCACAATGTAACCAAACGTCGTCACGAACTCTAAAAAGCGCTGAAGTTTCTCAGGATTTGGTTCTTCGTGAATTCGGTAAATGAACGGAACATTCATCCAGTGGAAATGCTCTGCAACCGTTTCGTTTGCAACAAGCATGAATTCTTCAATTAATTTCTCTGCAACGGAACGCTCACGAATGACAACATCTTTCGCAGCGCCTTCATCATCTACAAGTACTTTTGCTTCCTTGAAGTCAAAGTCTACAGCTCCGCGCTCCATTCGTTTGTCACGAAGAATCTCTGCAAGCTTCTCCATCTCTTGGAACATCGGCACTAGCGGCTCATATTTGTTTAGAAGCTCTTCATCTTGGTCGACTAAAATCTTATTCACATCGGAATAGGTCATTCTCTCTGTCGTTTTGATCACACTTTGGAAAATCTCATGTTTGACGACTTTCCCGTTACGATCAATAACCATTTCACAAGACAGGGTGAGACGATCGACCTTTGGATTTAATGAACAAATACCGTTTGACAAACGATGCGGAATCATCGGAATGACGCGGTCGACGAGATACACACTCGTTCCACGTTCATAAGCTTCCTGATCAATCGGAGAATTCTCTGTGACATAATGAGAAACGTCTGCAATGTGCACGCCAAGCTTATATTTGCCATCATCCAGCTTTTGCACGGTTACGGCATCATCTAAGTCCTTTGCATCTGCACCGTCAATCGTCACAATCGTTTCATTGCGCAAGTCGCGTCTGCCTTCAAGGTCTTTTTCATCAATCGTTTCCGGTGTGTCTACTGCCTGCTGAAGTGCTTCTTCTGGGAACTCACCTGGCAGACCGTGTTTATGAATGATCGACAAAATATCAATGCCAGGGTCATTTTTATGACCGAGGATTTCAGTCACTTCACCCTCTGCACTCATTCTTCCTTCAGGGTAGCTTGTCAGCGTCACAACGACTTTATGACCTTCGACCGCACCGTTTTTAGCGGATTTCGGAATGAAGATATCGTTTGTGATTTTTTTATCATCAGGAATGACAAAGCCAAAGCTTTTCGTTTCTGTATAGGTACCGACAACCGTCTGAGTATTGCGCTCCAGAATGCGGATGACCGTTCCTTCTTTTTTCGTGCCGTTTGATTTGTGGCTGACACGAACCATGACGGTATCGCCATTCATCGCTGTGCCTAACTCATTTGGCGGAATGAAAATATCATCCTGTCCAAACTCTTCAGGCGTTACAAATGCAAATCCTTTTGCATGAGCAGACAGCTTTCCTTTTACCAAATTCATTTTTTCTGGTACACCGTAACGGTCGCTGCGCGTGCGAACGATGAGTCCTTGATCCTCCAGCGTCACAAGTGCTTTGACGAGCTCTTTATAATCATCAGGATTGGTAATCTCCATCATGACTTCCAGCTCTTGAACAGTTAACGGTTTATACGCTTCTTCTTTCATAAAAGCGAGTAATTCATCCATAAATTCTTCTTTTTGCACACTCTAACCCCCTATATATTTAAATTGACCAATCAAGTGATTCTAAGAATGCATAGACATCCTGATGAACCTTCTCCCGCTCTTTATCAAGCGTGATGACATGGCCTGATTCTTCATACCATTTCAAATGCTTATCATCTGTCTCTACTTCGTTATAAATGATATTCGCACTGTCTGTATTAATCATATGATCGTGACGTGCCTGCACAACAAAAGTAGGTGAATAGATCATGTCGACATTGTTTCTGACATCTGCAATCAGTTCTTGCAGGCTCCTCAGTGTATCCATTGGTGTTTTCTTGAACGCTTCCATTTCTTGTTCAATTTGGTCCTCTGACTTACCCTCAAATTTCTTATAGTTACGGGCATAATCTAGTACACCCTGGTACATGACTTCTTCACTTTTTATGTACATAGGTGCACACATAGGTACAATTCCCTTTACAGGTACAGTGTAACCTAATTTCAATGAAAAAACTCCTCCGAGGGATAGTCCGCAAACTGCAATCTCCTCATAGCCCTCATCTTTTAAGAATTGATAGCCTTCTTCTACATCTTTCCACCAGTCAGCCGGGCCTGTATGGACAAGCTCTTCTGGCGGCACACCGTGTCCTTTATATTGAGGTGCATGGCATGTATATCCTCTTTCGTTCAAATAACGGCCAAGCATTCGAACATCGGCTGTATTCCCAGTAAAACCGTGAAGAAGAAGCACCGCCTTTTCTCCACCTTTAAACGTAAATGGTTTTGGTGTAACAACTTTCATGATGTGACTTCCTTTCCTTCTGATATGGTTTATATTTTCCACTTGTATGTATGAAACAAACACAAAAGAGTGCTGATAATAAAAAAAGGTCTGAAAAAAGATCAGACCTTCTGTTACTCGCGCTTTACACGCCTAAATATGCCAATGCAAGTGTTAAGATGAAGAAAAGCACTGACAAAATAACCGTTAATCGGTGAAGAATCAAGTCAAGGCCTCTCGCTTTTTGCTTACCGAAAAGCTGCTCGGCTCCACCTGAAATAGCGCCTGACAGTCCAGCACTTTTACTTGATTGTAGTAATACAACGATGATAAGTGCGATACTGACAATTACGAGTAATGTGATAACAAATGCGTGCATGAAAACACCTCCAGACAAACTGGTACACATAACTTTATTTTACATGAAAACAAGGTGCATGTCACGAAACATCAAAATAAAGATTTCCTATATATTGTCGACTTGATTCGTTATTTTGATACAATTTCGTTCCAAAGTGCTGATTGCAGCATTTTTATATGAAATTTATCGGTTAAAAACACATTTTAATGAGTTGCTTCTTCCTTCAATAGCTGTTTTAATTCTACTAACAAACGTTCAGCTCCTTCAGGACTCAGCATCACGCTCCCATTTCCATAGCTTTTGTTGTACTTCGTCACTTGTCCCGTTAACAGGCAGCTCTTATCTGCATCATATTTTTTCAGCATAATGGTTTGATCTTCAATGAAAATTTCTAACAGCTGCTCTTCTTTAATATTGAGTACCTTGCGCATTTCTGAGGGCAGAACAATTCTGCCGAGAGAATCAATGTGTCTGACCATCCCAGTCCTTTTCAATGACATTTCCTCCTTGATGATGATATCATTTATTGACTTTTGTCAATATCTTCATAGTAAAATAGATCTTCAAATTTTTTATCAAAGTAATGAATCATTTTGCCAATGACAAGCTGTCCTGGTTTTCGGTGACCATTTAATACCCTGCTAAGTGTGGCAGGAGAGATGCCAATTTCATCAGCGAGCTGATTTAACGACATATCGTTCTCGATCATATACTGCATGACAAAAGCCCGCCTGATCTGAATCTTTTCGACCATCATTACAACCTCCTATGGAATCATTATGTACAACATGTAAGGCTCTCACATCAAGCAGATTCATTAACTTATGTCAACACTTTTACCCCTCTGCTATTTCCTTTGGTCAATGATCATACTAAAATAAGTCATATACTGAAATGTGAGGTTCGATGTCATGAATCACTTTGGTGAACAATTACGCATTTTAAGAGAAAATAGAAAAATGTCGGTCAATCAACTTGCCATGTATTCAGGTGTAAGCGCTGCTGGTATTTCTCGTATTGAAAATGGAAAGCGCGGTGTGCCAAAGCCTTTAACCATAAAAAAATTAGCACACGCCTTGAAGGTGCCTTATGAGGATTTAATGCTGCTTGCCGGTCATATTGAACAGGAACAAGTTCATGAAATGAAACCGAAATATGAGTCCATGTTAAAAATCTATCAAACGGCGCTTCAAAAGGATGTAGAACATCTCCCCATTTTTGACGGAGACAAATGGGAAAGGCTCTCCGCACAAGACATCAGCCAGCTGAATGAATACTTTCTCACGCTCATCGACCAAAAAAAGGCGAACAAATAGCGGGGCATAAACCTAATGTACATCCACCATTAACTAATGTCAATATTTTCATGGTGTGCTTATTGCCAATAGTCAACAAATCAAGTAAAATAGACATATCGAATCTATAACCATGTGAGGTTTTGCGTTGATGAACTTTGGTGCATATTTAAGAGCATTACGTGAGGAAAAGAAGCTGTCGGTGAACCAATTAGCGATGTATTCTGAGGTCAGCGCTGCCGGTATATCTCGTATTGAAAACGGGAAACGCGGCATTCCGAAACCTCCTACGATTAAAAAGCTAGCTGGTGCGTTAAAGGTACCTTATGAAGACATGATGCAGGCTGCGGGCTATATTGAGGAGGCCTCTTCTGTCCATCAGCACGAGGAAGATGATCTTTCTTTATCCAAAATAAAGGAAGCCGCAGCGCAATATGAACTTGATGATCTCGAAATATTTGATGGTAACATATGGTCAACCCTTTCGAAAAAAGAAATAGAGGACCTCAACCGCTATTTGTTATTTATGTTAAACAGCCGTTCGTCCTCATAAATGTTTAAGCTTTTTGCGCCGATTTATGACAGATTTACGGTATAATGGGTTCAGATTGGAGTGAAGAAAGATGAATCAATCTGATATGTGCCCGCGGTTTGAAAAAGCAGTTGAGTTATTGAGTAAACGCTGGGTGGCACTGATTGTTTTTCAGCTTCTCTCAGGTCAGCAGCGCTTTAGTGAAATTGAGGCGGCTCTGACAAATTTAAGTGGAAGAGTTTTATCTGAGAGATTAAAAGAGCTGGAGGCAGCAGGTATTGTAAAACGGGAGGTTTTTGCTGAAACACCCGTGCGCATTGAGTATTCTTTAACAGATATGGGGCGTTCACTTGCACCCGTTTTTGAGGAAATTGCGAAGTGGTCCTCTGAATGGATCACGCTTGAATCATAAAATACCAGCATGCGGACCACCTGATCATCATAAAACAACCTCCCTTACAGATGTAAGGGAGGTTTTGTCTTTTCAACCGCTTAAGCAGATGTGATGTTTTTTTCAGCTAACGCTTTTCTTTCCTTTTTCTTGTTTGTCGGGCTTAAATAGCGTTCGAGCCAGCCCATGACGAGGTCAGCCATAATAGCCATAAGCGCAGTTGGAATCGCACCTGCTAAAATGATAGCTGTTCCGTTTGTGGCGTTTGATCCTCTGATGATGATATCACCAAGTCCTCCCGCGCCCACAAATGTTCCAATCGCTGTAATACCGATGGCAATGACCAGTGCGGTTCTTAAACCAGCCATAATGACTGATAAAGCAAGCGGTAATTCAACCATTCTCAGCACTTGCCATTTCGTCATGCCCATCGCTTTACCTGATTCTAAATAAGCATGTTCAATGCTGACAATGCCCGTATACGTGTTTCTGATGATCGGCAGAAGCGAATACAGAAAGAGTGATAGGATGACTGTATTTGCGCCAAGTCCTAATACAAGCATCAATACGGAAAGCATCGCTAATGCCGGTATCGTTTGAATGACGTTGGTAACGGCGAAGATCCAATTGCTCAGCTTGCGGTAATGCGCGACAAAGATGCCTACTGGAATCCCGACAATTGCCGCAAACAACACCCCATACGCCGACATGAGAAAATGGCGATAAAATTCTTCTAACACATATGACCCGTTCTGCTGATAATACGTCCATAATTGCTGCAGTGTGTCCATCAGCCGTGACACCTCCCCATCTTACTCAAAGTAATTGTGTTTTTTCAGGAAATTCTTCGCAACGGTTGCTGGTTCTTGAAGCTCCCCGTCGACTTGATAGTTCAGCTCTTGCATTTGTTCTGTATCGATTTTTCCGATCAGCCTGTTGATCACCTTATCAAGCCCTGGATTTTCTTTTAAGACTTTCTCCGGGACTACTGGTGATGCATCATACGGCGGGAAGAACCGTTTATCATCTTTTAAGATTTTAAGGTTATAGGCCTTGATTCGTCCATCTGTTGAATAGGCAAGCACAATATCCATTTTTTCATTTTTTAATGCATCATAGACTAAACCAATCTGCATCGGATATGTGCTGCCAAATTTGATTCCGTATGTTTTCACGAACCCGTCATAGCCGTCGCCTTTCTTTTTGAGCCAAATATTATCGACACCAAATCGGTAATTGTTCGCATTCTTTTTCAAATCAGAGACCTTTTCTAACTTGTTTTCCTTCGCCATCTTCTGCGTCACAGCAAAGGCATACGTATTATCAAATCCATAAGAATCAAACCATTTGTAATCATATCGCTTTTTAAATTCTTTTTGGACGATCTCCATGGCACGCTCCGGGTCTTTTTCCGCATCCATTCCAAGCGTGCTTGTTAAATCCGTGCCTGAATATCTTGTCGCAGAAATGTCGACATCTCCGTTTTCCATTGCTTTCTGCTGCACAGTGTTGGAGCCTAGGTTTTTCACAATAGTCGTCTTTTTATCTGTGTAATGTTCGATCATATCGCCAACCATATAGGCCATAATTTCTGATTCGGTAAAGTTTTGTGCTCCAATTCGCAGCGTGCCCCCTGAGGAGCCGGCTAGTCCAGGAAGTGAACAGCCGCTTATCAATAGCAAGCATCCGGCAAGCAGTGCACTGATCCATGTTGTTTTTCGATTCTTCACATAAGCCAACTCCTTATGAAACTTCCTTCAATCCTTTTAAGCCTTCTGGTGTTACTTTTTTCTCCAGCTTCATTAATGATAGGTCGATGATGACTGCTAAAATTGTGACTGGTATCGCACCCGCAATAATAAATTCCGGCTGATACAGCTGAAGTCCAATCAAAATGTAGTCACCTAGACCGCCTCCACCGATAAAGGCTGCAAGTGTTGTCCAGCCAATCAAATATATCGTTGACGTTCTGACACCTGCCATAATGACCGGTACAGCAAGCGGGAGTTCAACAAGACGAATTTGTTCCCAAGTTGTCATCCCGATTCCTTTACCGGATTCAAGCAAGTTTTTGTTCACACCCTGGACCCCGGCATACGTATTTCTTAAAATAGGTAAAACCGAATAGAAAAAGAGAGCAACGATTGCAGGTATTTTCCCAACCCCCAAAATAGGAATAAAAAAGGCAAGAATCGCTAAACTAGGGAGTGTTTGAAAGATATTCACAACACCGATGATAAAACCTGCGCCTCGCTTCATTCGTGTGAGTACCACACCTAAAGGAACGGCAACGATAATACCAAGCACAACAGCAATTAAGGAAATATATAAATGCTCCCACATTTTTGTGAGGAGTTCCCCACCATTTTTCTCTAGAAAGTCGATGATTTGATCCATGTGTACACCTCCCTTACTTCATTTCAGTGACAGCCGCCGGCGTATCGTCTCCCCAAATGGAGTCGTACACAACATCTACAAGACTTGCACGTGTCACAATGCCTTTTAAGTGCCCTTCTGCATCCACAACCGGTACATATTTAATGCCGCGTATTAAGATTTTCCGGACAGTGTCTCTTAGAAGTGCACCTTCTTGTACGGTATAGAACTCTGTATTTAAAATATCACCAACGAAAGCTGCTTTTCTGCGGTTCGCATCGATTGTTTCAATATCGATATAGCCTTTTAGCACATGATGTTCATCTACTACAAGCAAGGAATCGACCCGCTTTTCTCTCATGATGTAGATGGCATCTGTTAATGTTTTTTCAACTGTAACGGTGACTGGTGACGTGTTCATCATTTGTTCTACACGTTCCATATTCGGATTTGATTGAAGCAGACGTTCTTTGCCGATGAATTCTTCTACGAATTCATTGGCTGGGTTCCGCAGAATATCGTCAGGCGTACCTACTTGGACAATCTCTCCATCTTTTAAAATCACAATTCGATCAGCTAGTTTAATAGCTTCGTCCATGTCATGTGTGACGAATACGATGGTTTTATTTAACGTTTTTTGCAGTTTCTTAAATTCTTCCTGCAATGAATCTCGTGTGATTGGATCAAGTGCGCCAAACGGTTCATCCATTAGGATCAGAGGGGGTTCCGCTGCTAGTGCGCGAAGAACACCGATGCGCTGCTGCTGTCCTCCGCTGAGTTCATGAGGGTAGCGCTCTAAATATTCCGGTCCCATGTCGACAAGCTTCAGCAGTTCACGTGCCCGTTCTTTTCGTTTTTCTTCCGGCCATTTTAACAGCTTCGGAACAAGTGAAATGTTTTGTGCGATGGTCATATGGGGGAACAGTCCAATTTGCTGAATCACATAGCCAATTTCTCTTCTTAATTGAACTGGGTCTTTTTTCATAATGTTTTCTCCCTCGATGAAGATTTTTCCTGAGGAAGGTTCGATGAGTCGGTTGATCATCTTCATGGTTGTTGTCTTACCACAGCCACTCGGTCCAATAAAACAAATAAATTCTCCTTTTGCTATTTCTAAATCAATATTTTTGACAGCTTTTTTTCCGCCTTTATACGTCTTAGATACATTCTCTAGTTTCAGCAAATGAGACACCTCCATTAGTCGGATCAATATTTTCAGAAAATTTACACCTTATTTATTATAGTGCAAACTTTATAAAATAAAAAGTTTATGATGTGTTTGTATTGCATAACATTTATTTAAAATTTTCAGTTAACGGCCTGCTAGATAGAGATCTCTCCTTTTTCCTCCAAATTACGAGCAAATACTCAATATTTATTGTTTTCATCAACAAACAGGTATATGATATATTGTGTTACAAATTGTCAGTCGTGAAGGGATGAATCGGGGAGTGGACAAGCAAGCGTTAGGTGCCATTCAAAAAGCACAGGATCATTATATTGAAAAAGCTGCCGAGAACATGAATGCCTTTGGTCTTTCTTCTACAGTGGGTAGAGTGCTTGGTATCATTCACATGAACCGTAAACCAATGACGCTTGGAGAGCTATCAGAGGCGACAGGCATGAGCAAAACGAGAATGAGTCAAGTCGTTCGAGAAATGCTTGATTTGAATATTGCGGAAAAGGTTTATGAAAAAGGAATACGTAAAGATCTATATGACGTTGAGCAAGATCAATACCAAACGTTTATTTCCTTGTTTGCAGCCAATTGGTCCCGAGTTGTCAGCAAAAACCGCAAGGCACATAAGAAAACGTGCAAGGAATTGCTGGAGCTGCTTGAACAGGACGACCTGCCAGAAGAGACAGAGAATAAAATCAATCTGCTTCTTTCAGAAATCAAGGAAAGTCTTGATTATTATGATTGGATTAGCCGCTTAATTGAATTCTTTGAAAGTGAAGAAGTGTTTAAGCATGTGCCGAAACCTTAAAAAAAGCTGTTTTATTTTACATCATTGTAGAAAAAAACAGCTTTTTTATATACACTTATGACATAAACATTGGAAACATCCCTTTTAAGCCTGCGCCGATCATCTCAACTGCCACTACAGCAAGAATTAATCCCATTAACCGCGTCACGACATTCATCTCTGTTTTCCCCATTTTCCGCATAATGAAACTTGAATAATGAAAGGCATAAAAGGTCATTGCCAGAACGATGACAATGCCGATTAAAATCGTAAACATGTGAAGCATCCCTTGACTTCCCGGGGTTAAACTCATCACTGTAGCGATTGTACCGGGACCAGCGATGATCGGAATCGCCAGCGGCGTAACGGAAACATCCGCCTTTTCTATGCTTTCTGCCTTTTCCTCAGAATGAGGATTTTGGACATGTGACTCCTTGGCATTCAGTAAATTGTAAGCGATACCAAAAATAAAAATACCTCCGGCGATACGGAGTGCATGAATATCGATCCCAAACAATTTGAAAATGAGCCTCCCAGCCAATAGAAAGGCAACCAGAATAATGAAAGAGACCACAATGGCTTTTTTGGCTGTCTGGGAGCGTTCTTTCTCTGTATATCCCTCTGTTAAAGTGATGAAAAGAGGCACGTTTCCAATAGGGTTTGATACAGCAAATAATGAGACCACGACATGAATCATAAAGGAAATCAACAGACACCCTCCTTTTTTCATAGTGTCTGCCAATCTGATGTGAATATTCCCTTGTGATGTTAAAACCTGTCTATATTTAACCGATGATAATAAAGGTTTTATAGAAAGGGGAATGACACATGAAGAAGACGATCACCATCATCCTTCTATCTGTTGCGGTTTTAGGAGCAGCCGGCTGGATGGTTTGGCAGCAGCAGACCATCAAAGCAGCTGAGGAAAAACATCAGCAAGAAAGCAAAACGAACGACGAGCAGCTTTCGAAGTTAACATCAGATCAAGCGGATATGAAGCATGAAAACGAAGATCAAAAAAAGAAACTGTCTACCATCACCAAAAAGCTCAAAAACGAAAAGAAAGCCTATCAAAAAGAAGTCAAGCAGCGTAAAATACTTGAGGCAAAAATTGACCAGCTTCAAAAAGAGCTGACAGCAGCGAAAGCCACTGCTCAAGCGAATAAACAGAGCGCACAGGCTACAAGGCAACCAACTGTTAAAAAAGACCCAAATGTCACTCACAATCCGCCCTCACAATGGGTACAGGATCAATATGATTGGGGTGTGAAACAAGGATATATTAAAGAATAGAAAGGATGAAAAAACATGATACACATTCGGCCATTGTCAGGTGATCAATCCGTCCCTATGGATCTTTTACTCTTAGCTGATCCTTCAAAGGAAAAGGTTCTTACTTATGTGCAATCCGGCTCTTGTTATGCCGCGTATCATGATCGGGACGTGATTGGTGTCTATGTGCTTTTATCTCTGTCTCAGCAGACAGTCGAAATCATCAATGTCGCCGTGAAGGAATCATGGCAAGGAAAAGGAATTGGGAAGCAGCTGATCCGCCATGCCATTGCTGAAGCGAAAGCCGCAGGTTTTCACACGGTTGAAATCGGCACAGGCAACTCGAGCATTCAGCAACTCGCACTTTATCAGAAATGCGGCTTCCGCATGATATCTATCGACCACGATTTCTTTCTTAAGCATTATGATGAACCGATTTTTGAAAATGGCATTCAGTGTATGGATATGGTACGGCTGTCACTCACTTTGTAAGCAGACTGATGTTTTGTTCCGTCTGCTTTTTTTATGTTCTGCGCTTTTTTACCACATGCTTCACATATTGAATGAAGAAATAAAGCACGGCGCCAGCTAAAAAGCAGACCACACATCCAAAGAGCGTCGCCTCTGAGCTGAATTGATACTCTTCAATTTTCATGATATAAAATGGCATGCCAAACAATGTTGGGCTTGATTCAACATGATTGACCTCTAGCAGCAGTAAAAAAACAGGGGTCATAAACACAGCAAATACATACAGCATCGCAAGTGTTATACCGCTGGAAAACGAATGAAATACTTTGATCATCTCTTTCTCTCCTTCATCTCTTTTAAACTGGCTGTGATATTTTTTCCGTCAGGGCAAGCTGGATGCAGCATCACCGTATTCAGTAAAGAAAAAAACAGCAGCTGATGACTTACAGGATGCTTCCATATCATAAAAAGCACAAGCGAACAAAGCACTGGAAAGAGCGGGCCTGCAAGTGCCACTATCATATTGAAGCTCGGCCGGACAAATTTCTCATGGACGACCGCCACATGCTTCCAATCAATCGTGATCACAAAATCAAAGAGCGGCCTTTTTTCGATCTTGTTACACAACATGATCATCAGCATATGACCGAGTTCATGTATCATCACAACCGCTAGGAAACTACACACAAGTTCTATCATCGCAAGACAGGCCTCTTTAACATGACCGTATATATACAGCTATAAAATGCAAGTGAACCTAACAGATAGGCGGTGGCGAGAAGATACACATCTGCTGAAAGCCACTTCAATAAAAGCATATCGATGAAGCTGAATACAGCAATCATCATCACGATGACAAACAGTTTATTAAACTCACTGATCTTCACGATAAACCCTGTACAGGCCGCCATGGCAGTGATCAACAAAATGGACAAACTTGCGAGGCCATGACCTTCACTTTCAATACCTATCACCATAGATGCAAACCCAATAAACACAAAATATATCAACAAATTAATAGCGTAATAAAATAAAATTCTCGACAATAAATAAGCACCCTTTGATGTATTTAACATAAAGATGGCCCTTTGATTCATATGATATTCTCTGCCAATCATCAGTGGAAGCATGATCAATATTTCCTTTAATGCATACTGCACAATAAAGGCATACATCCAGCCGGTTTCTACAGGTGTAAAAACAATAGGCAACCCCGCAGTCAAACAAACGAGAAATAAAAACAAAATGCCCTGTTCTTTAAAAACAGCTGACCGGCTGAAATAGACCAATTCCTGCCGCAGGTGCGTCAGAAAGGAAGATTCCGTTCTAATTTTCTTGTAAGAAAACGACTTTACCTCTGTTTTCAGCTGCAAAAACATCTGATGGACATAAGAAGCCGCTAACCCCTTCAGCCATAGCCAGCCAGCGCTTAGAAGGAGCACGAGAAATATGAGATAGACTGATGGCCATACTCGGATCATTTCCATTGCTTTTTTCAAAAGGAGAAACACCAATAGATTCAGCACCGCAAAGCCGAGCGTTTGCAGCAGTAAATGCTCTTTTGTTTTTGAGACGAAACGGCTCACAGCAATCCGCATCACCATCCAAGAAGCAAGTGCAAGCAGCGCGAGTACACAGCAAGTCATGCATACAGCCGTTATCCAATACAAAGATGGCGTAACACCGCTGATCAAAAGGCCTAAGACAATCGGTAAAAAAAGCAGTCCTACCATGAGAAAACAAAAGAGCATCGGAAAGAAATACACACAAAGGACAAATGGCACACTTTGTATCGCACTATTCAAAAAGTAGAATTGATATTCTTGGCGCTTTAATTTATTGCGGGATAACACAATACCTGCGCCTAAAAGTAAAAGCGTCATTTTCATCAATTGAAGATAAATAGCAGCCGGCTCAGTTTCTCCTGCCTGCATAAAAAAGCGCAGGCTGATGACGACGTATATCGCATACATGAGCAAGAAAAAAACCGCGGCTGCGAGAAGCTGTATAGGGTACTTTTTGGCAAGCTGCTTTCCTTTCGTTGTCAGCATCCCCCATTCTATTTTATGAAGAACGTGTCGTGTCCAAATCATTGAGTAACCTCTCCACCTGCATATAGTAATCTCGATTCATTTCTTTATAAATCTCTTCAAGTGCCTGATGAGGAAATGTCTGAGTCGTTTCTTGGCGGGACATATCCAGCTTGACGTCCCCATTTCTTAAGATCATGAGATGATCATAAAGCGTATCACCAAAGCTCAAATGATGGGTTGAAATGAGAATGCCAGCGCCTTGATCTCTCAGCTTCATGAGCACCTTTTTTAAGATGATCATCATATCTGGATCAAGTCCGTTCGTTGGCTCATCAAACACATAATAATCACATGGCCTGAGGAGCTGTGAAATGATCTGCGTTTTCTTTTGATTGCCATGAGACAGCTGAGCGATAGGCTGATCCATATAAGAACCCAGCTCAAACAGATCGATGAACGTCTCTTCCCGTGTGACATCTTGCTCATTTGGCAGCTGAAGTAATTGAAAGTATTCCCTCGGTGATAAATAATCGAACAATGAATGCTCGTCAGGAATATAGGAAACATGTTTTTTCAATAAGGAGATATGTTCTGAGGATTGAAGGTTCAGCTGTTTACCATGTAAAGTGACGCATCCTTTAAATGGCGTCAGCCCAAACATGGATTGGATTATCGTCGTCTTTCCCGCACCATTATGCCCCAAAAGCAGCAGCATCTGCCCTTTCTCGACATTCATTTGAATATTGCGGAGAGAGAAGGTGCGGCTATATGTTTTTTCTTTTAATCGTAATGTCAGCATCATATCCCTCCGTTTGTTTCAGATAGAACAGATGCCCTTGCATCTGTTCTCATCCCTGTTAAAAACCGCACTGGATTTTAACGTACATGCCTAATAATTTGAACTCACCTAAAAATTTGGAGCCTCGTCCAAAGGTCTTGCATGCCCAGATCAATGCTCCAAGTGAAATAATGCCCAATATAGCGGCAAGGACATAAATCCAAAATGCGTTTTTCTGTACATTCTTAGAAGTTAGAATTCGTTGCTTCCTTTCATCATATGCCGCCAATAGGTGAAGAACATACATATATACACCTACTGGAAAACGAAGGCTAAAAGGATTCAGCATCTCATCACCCCCTAATATATGTAAAATGATACCACCCCCTTACAGAAAGCATAAGTTCATTTCAGATCATATTTTTAGTCGATTTTTCATGATTTAGTGCTTATAAATGGAGGGGATTTTGCCTTCTTCTCTAACTGAAGAAGGATTTTTTACAGAAATAGGATAAGCCAAATGAATCAGCCAGCGGATTTCGCTTAACACAAAAAAACGCTGCGCCCCGCTCTCATGAAAGAGCGGAACGCAGCGCATAGCTGACATTATTTATTCAAGTTATAGAATGTTGCAATGCCGTGATATTGTGCTGTTTCAGCCAATTGATCTTCGATGCGAAGTAATTGGTTGTATTTCGCCACACGGTCCGTACGAGACGGAGCACCTGTTTTGATTTGTCCAGCGTTTGTTGCAACAGCGATGTCTGCAATCGTGCTGTCTTCAGTTTCACCAGAACGGTGAGAGATAACAGCTGTATATCCTGCGCGTTTTGCCATTTCGATTGCATCAAATGTTTCAGTTAATGTACCGATTTGGTTTACTTTGATCAGGATTGAGTTACCAACGCCGTTTTTGATTCCTTCAGATAGCTTCTTCGTATTTGTAACGAACAAGTCGTCTCCTACTAGCTGAACCTTGCTGCCAAGGCGCTCAGTTAATAGTTTGTGACCTTCCCAGTCGTTTTCATCAAGGCCGTCTTCGATAGAGATGATTGGGTATTTTGATACCATATCTTCATACCAGTCAACCATTTCAGCAGATGTTTTCACAACACCTTCACCTGATAAATGATATTTACCGTCTTCTTTGTTGTAGAACTCAGAAGATGCAGCATCCATAGCAAGCTTCACTTCTTCACCTGGTTTGAAGCCAGCTTTTTCGATCGCTTCAACGATTGTTTGAAGTGCTTCTTCGTTAGAACCAAGGTTTGGAGCGAATCCACCTTCATCACCTACAGCTGTGTTTAAGCCTTTTGCGCTTAATACAGATTTCAGGCTATGGAAGATTTGAGCGCCCATGCGAAGTGCTTCACGGAAGTTCGGTGCACCTACAGGCATAATCATGAATTCTTGAATGTCTACGTTGTTATCCGCATGCTCTCCGCCGTTGACGATGTTCATCATTGGTACTGGAAGCGTTTTGGAGTTGAATCCACCAAGGTATTGATAAAGTGGAATTTGTAAGAAATCAGCAGCCGCACGCGCTACAGCGATAGATACGCCAAGGATTGCGTTTGCGCCTAATTTCCCTTTGTTTTCTGTTCCGTCAAGTTCGATTAACATTTTGTCAATTGCTACTTGTTCTGTTACATCAAAGCCTAAAAGCTCTGGTGCAATGATTTCGTTTACGTTGTTTACAGCTGTCAGAACACCTTTTCCAAGGTAACGGTCTTTGTCTCCGTCACGTAGTTCTACTGCTTCATATTCACCAGTAGAAGCACCACTTGGAACAAGCGCACGGCCAAAGCCGCCAGATTCTGTGTAAACTTCTACTTCAACTGTTGGGTTACCGCGAGAGTCTAATACTTCGCGTGCATATACGTCAACAATGTATGGCATCGTTATTTCTCTCCTTTTGAATCAATTTTTTTATTTCTGAATTAATGATGTTCCTGTCATCTCTTTTGGTTTTTCAAGACCAAGTAAGTCTAAAAGCGTTGGAGATAGATCAGCTAAAATGCCGCCTTCTCTAAGCGTCGCACCTTTTTTCGTCACGATGACTGGTACAGGATTCGTTGTATGTGCAGTATGCGGCTTTCCTTCTTCGGTAATCAGCACGTCTGCGTTACCGTGGTCTGCCGTGATGATGGCATGTCCGCCTTTTGCCAGGATTGCGTCGACTACAGCTCCTAAGCACTCATCTACTGCTTCAATGGCTTTGATTGTTGGCTCGAGCATACCTGAATGACCAACCATATCCGGGTTAGCAAAGTTCAGAATGATCGCATCATGCTTGTCAGCATTGATGTCTGCAACAAGTGCATCCTTTACCTCATAAGCACTCATTTCCGGCTTGAGGTCATAGGTTGCTACATCTGGTGAATTGATTAAGATGCGGTCTTCACCAGGAAATTCTTCTTCACGTCCACCGCTCATAAAGAACGTGACATGAGGATATTTCTCTGTTTCAGCAATCCGCAGCTGTTTCAATCCGTTTTGAGAAAGCACTTCTCCTACTGTGTTATCCAAATTCACTGGTTTGAAGGCAACATAGCCATCAACCGTTTCACTGAAGTGTGTGAAGCAGACGAAGTGTAAATTCTTCGGATGAGCTTCTCCGCGGTCAAACGAGCGGAAATCTGCATTTGTGAAAGTGTTCGAGATTTGGATGGCACGGTCTGGACGGAAGTTATAGAAAATCACAGAGTCTCCGTCGTTTACTTTGGCAACCGGCTCACCATTTTCTCTCGTAATGACAGATGGAATAACGAATTCATCGTAGATTCCATTTTCATAGGAGTCATCAACGACATCATAGATGTTTTGATAGCTTGGCCCTTCACCATATGCCATCGCGCGGTACGCTTTCTCCACACGATCCCAGCGTTTGTCACGGTCCATTGAGTAATAGCGTCCTGAAAGTGTTGCCACTTCACCGACACCGATTTCTTTGATTTGTTCTTCCAGCTGTTTTAAGTACACTTTGGCTGTCTTCTGACCAACATCACGTCCGTCCAAGAAACCATGAATGTATACCTTTGTTAAGCCTTCTTTTTTCGCCAGCTTCAGCAGGGCAAAAAGATGCTGGATGTGACTGTGCACACCGCCGTCTGACAAGAGTCCAAATAAATGAAGCGCCTTGTCATTCTCTTTTGCATACGTCATTGCATCTAGGAACGTTTCGTTTTTCTCAAATTCCCCTTCACGAATGGCAACATTCACCCTTGTTAAGCTTTGATACACAATGCGTCCTGCACCGATGTTCAAATGCCCAACTTCAGAGTTCCCCATTTGACCTTCCGGTAGACCTACTGCCTCACCTGAAGCCGTTAAGGTTTGATGCGGAAATTCGTTCCAGTAGCGGTCAAAGTTCGGCTTTTTTGCTTGTGCGACAGCGTTACCGACTGTTTCGCCTCTTAAACCGAACCCGTCTAAGATGATTAATGCAGCTGGTTTCTTACTCATATTGACCTTCCTCCAATAATTGAACGAAAGACTGAGGTTCTAAGCTTGCGCCGCCTACCAAAGCACCGTCAATATCGGATTCTGCCATATATTCTTTAATATTTGCCGGCTTCACGCTTCCGCCATATTGAATGCGAAGGCTGTCTGCCGCTTCTTGACCAAATTCGCTTGCAACGGTTTGGCGGATGTGTGCGCAAACGTCGTTTGCATCTTTCGCTGTAGAAGATTTTCCTGTACCGATAGCCCAGATTGGCTCATATGCAATCACAGATTCAGCAACTTGCTGCTTCGTTAAACCAGCTAGTGCTTTTTTCACTTGATCAGCGACAAGTTCATTTGTTTTGCCAGCTTCACGCTCTTCAAGCGTTTCACCTACACAAATGATTGGAACGATGCCATGCTTGAATGCAGCATGTGCTTTTTTGTTCACTGTTTCATCTGTTTCAGCAAAAAATTCACGGCGCTCTGAATGCCCAATCACTGAATAGCCGATGCCTAAATCTTTTAGAGCAGCAGGGCTGATTTCCCCAGTGAATGCACCATTTTCTTCAAAGTGCATGTTTTGTGCACCAATTTTAAGGTCTGTTCCGTTTGATAGGCTGTTTAGCTTTTCAAGGAAAAGAGCTGGCGCACAGACAATGGATTCCACTTTGTCAGGAGATGGAATAGATGACTTGACTTCTTCAACGAAGCTGACTGCTTCGCCAAGTGTTTTGTTCATTTTCCAGTTCCCAGCTATAATTGGTTTTCTCATGATTGACACTTCCTTATAGCAGTTTTGGTCTTATTTATCGTTTAATGCAGTAACACCAGGAAGTTCTTTGCCTTCCATAAATTCAAGTGAAGCGCCGCCGCCTGTAGAAATATGGCTCATCTGATCGGCAAGACCAAATTTCTCAACTGCTGCTGCTGAATCTCCACCACCAATGACAGAATATGTATCTTTTGCTTCTGCCAGTGCTTCTGCGATAGCTTTTGTTCCTTTAGCGAATGCATCGATTTCAAATACACCCATTGGTCCGTTCCAGACAACAAGTTTGCTGTTTTTAATAACGTCAGCATACTTTTCTCTTGTCTCTGTTCCAATATCAAGTGCTTCTAGATCACTTGGAATTTCAGAGATTGGCACAATGCTTGTATTTGCATCATTTGAAAAGTCGTCGGCTACCAGAACATCTGTTGGAATCAGGAAGTTCACGCCTTTTTCTTTTGCACGGTCCATAAACGATTTCGCTAAATCTACTTTATCTTCTTCTAATAGAGATTTCCCTACTTCGTGGCCAAGTGCTTTCACAAATGTGTAAGCAAGTCCGCCGCCGATGATGAGGTTGTCCACTTTATCAAGAAGACTTTCAATTACACCGATTTTATCCTTTACCTTTGCGCCGCCGATAATCGCTGTAAATGGGCGATCAGGATTTGAAATGGCTTTTCCTAGAACCTCAAGCTCTTTTTGCATGAGGAAGCCTGAAACAGCCGGAAGATAAGCTGCAATACCAGCTGTCGATGCATGTGCACGGTGTGCAGCACCGAACGCATCATTGACATACACATCGGCTAAATCAGCAAATGCTTTTGATAATTCAGGATCGTTCTTTTCTTCACCAGGATAGAAACGAACGTTTTCAAGCACTAGCACATCTCCATCTTTTAAGTCAGAGATTTGCTTTTTCACGTTGTCGCCGTAAGCTTCATCTGCTTTTTTCACTTCTTTTCCAAGAAGCTCTTGCAGACGTTTTGCCACAGGTGTCAGACGCAGTTCTTCAGTAACTTGACCCTTCGGACGACCCAAATGACTAGCTAGCAGTACCTTTGCGCCTTGTCCTGTTAAATACTCAATTGTTGGTAATGCTGCGCGGATACGAGTATCATCCGTCACTTCTCCGTCCTTCATCGGAACGTTAAAATCTACGCGGCAGAACACAACTTTACCTTTTACGTCAATGTCTTTTACTGATTTCTTATTCATGCTCGTCAGGAGATCCTCCTTTATTCTGGTTTCCTTAGCATTGGACAAGACTCTCTTTATCCTTTTCCCATTTTGCCCTCATCAAAACGAGAAATCGTGCAGAACGGATAAAAACAGAGAAAAAGGGAAAGGGATGCTTCCCCTTCCCTTGTCCGTCTTCATTATATCGTGTCTCTAGGAAAGAACCAAGTGAGTTCCTTCAGTGTGAGAAATTAAAGACCTTGTTTTGCAATGTAAGCTGCAAGGTCAACAACGCGGTGAGAATATCCGCTCTCGTTATCGTACCAAGAGATTACTTTCACCATGCTGCCTTCCATTACCATTGTAGAAAGAGCATCGATTGTTGAAGAGTTTGGATTACCATTGTAGTCACCAGATACTAATGGCTCTTCGCTGTAGCCAAGGATTCCTTTAAGTTCTCCTTCAGCTGCTTCTTTAAGTGCTGCATTTACGTCTTCAGCTGTTACATCTTGGTTTAATTCAGCAACAAGGTCAACTAAAGAAACGTTAGGTGTTGGAACACGCATAGCGCCACCGTTTAATTTACCTTTAAGTTCAGGCAATACAAGTGAAACAGCTTTCGCAGCACCTGTAGAAGTTGGGATGATGTTTTCCGCAGCTGCACGAGCACGACGGTAGTCTTTGTGCGGAAGATCAAGAATTTGCTGGTCATTTGTGTATGAGTGAACAGTTGTCATCATACCGCGTTTGATACCAAATTTATCGTTAAGTACTTTTGCAAATGGAGCTAAGCAGTTTGTCGTACAAGATGCATTAGAGATGACATCGTGGCTAGCTGCATCGTATTTGTCTTCGTTTACACCCATAACGATTGTGATATCTTCTTCGTTAGCAGGAGCAGAGATGATGACTTTTTTAGCGCCAGCTTCTAAGTGTTTCGCAGCGTCTGCACGTTTTGTGAAGAATCCAGTAGATTCAACAACGATTTCTACGCCTTGTTTACCCCAGCTTAATTTCGCAGGGTCACGCTCAGCTGATACTTCGATTGTTTTACCGTTCACTACTAAGTTTGTACCGTCTACAGAAACCTCTGCATCTAGTTTTCCGTGAACAGAGTCATATTGTAAAAGGTGTGCAAGCATGTTAGCATCTGTTAGATCGTTAACCGCTACTACCTCAACTTCAGGATTATTTAATGCTGCACGAAATACGTTACGTCCAATACGTCCAAATCCGTTAATACCGACTTTTACTGCCATGATGTTTCCTCCTTTTATAGGTCACAATGTTTTATATTGAGGGATCAATTGACTCCCTTAATAACTCTTTTGCGGCTCCTTCGTCTGTGACGAGAACCGTTCGGCGCGGTTTTTTGAAATAAGCTTCAATCGCCCCCGCCTTTGATGATCCACCTGCAACAGCAATGATGTGTGGAATGCTTTCTAGATCATCTAGCTGCATGCCGACGGAGTGCACTTTGTGTACGACCTCACCATCACGATTAAAGTAATAGCCAAAGGCCTCTGTCACTGCGTCATGCTCATCAATCTTCTTTAAATCTTCAGCTGGTGTATTTCGTCTCATCGCCATTGTTTTTGCTTCACCAATACCATGAATAAGCATTGTGGACGATTTAATCGTTTGAAGCACTTCTTTGACGGACGGCTCTTCAATAATGGAAGAGTAAGCACCTTCTGACAGCTGCCCTGGAACAAACAGCAGTTTGTAAGTACCGGAAGCTTTTTCAGCCATGTGGGCACAAATGGTGTTTGCCTGATTTTTTACATTCTCCCCAAGACCGCCTCTCGCAGGGACAAACATCGTATCGCGGTTTTTGGCATCAGGGGTCATCATTTCGGCAACGGCTTCCATCGTCGTTCCGCCAGTGACGGCGACGATATTATTTCCAGTAAACCTTTTTTTCATGCATTGGACAGCAGCTCTTCCCATTTCTTGCTTCACCCACGGGGATTCGTCACTGTCTCCAGAAACGATCATGACTTCTTCCAGGCCTAACTTTCTCTTTAATGTATTTTCCAAAAAGGTTAAACCTAAAACGTCCTTCATCATTCCTTCAAGCATTTCAAGCAAAGCGTGACCCTCACTCGTCAGCATCATACCGCTCGTTTTCACATCCAGCAGATTTTGTTCTTTTAAAAACTGAACTTCAGCACGTAAGATGCGCTCACTGAGACCAAGACTTGTCGCAAGACTTCTGCGGCCAATCGGTTCAGCTAATCTGATGTACTGCAAAATGTCGTAGCGTTTTTGCATAACAATGAGAAGATCTGGCAATAATTTTTTTTGAGCTTCCAATAAACGATTCATGGCTAACGACCCTTCCTTTTCACGTTGGACTAAAAACGTCCCACTGTGACAAAAAACGTCCCGCCACAGCCAAAAAAAATCAATCCCTGCTTTCTTTAATTATTTTAACAGGATAATCTTGCATTTTCAACTCTTACAAACACATTTAGACAAAAAATAGACACATTTTCACCGATAGCCTGCTTGTCATCAAGGTTCTTGCGATGATATTTCTTTTCAAAATATTTATTTTCTTTTATATAGAATGTATTCACGATGGAAAATGTGCATGCTGGTGATATGAGCATGCACATTTTTTTCAGGACCTGCTTATGTTTTTGTGATGGTTCCAAACTGTTTGGCCTCTTCCTTCGGTTTGATTTTGAGATAATAAATAATGTAGCAGGCAGCCATGAACGGGATTCCGCAATAAAGGCCGATCCGCTGATCCTCGATAAAAAATAAGCTGATGAGGACAATGCCAAATGCGATAAAGCCTGCTAGTGGAACAAATGGATAGAGCGGTGTTCGGAAGACAAGATCCTTTACATCTCCGCCCGCCTTTATGAATTGTTTTCTAAAGAAATACTGAGACAAGCAAATAGACATCCATACCACAACAAGAACCATACCAGAAATAGAAATGAGCCACACATACACCGTTTTTGGTGCCACAACACTTGTCAGCAGAGATAGGGCAGATACGCCCATTGTCACCAATAGTGCATTGATCGGAATTTTACGCTTGGACAGCTTTTTCGTAAATTCAGGTCCTTTCCCGTCTTTCGAAAGCGACCAAAGCATACGTGATGATGCATATAATCCAGAGTTTGCTACAGATAAGACGGCTGTGATGATGATAAAATTCATGATATCTGCCGCATATGGTATACCGACCTTGTCCAGCACGACGACAAACGGGCTGTCGACAGTGCCTGCTGTCTGCCACGGAAGAAGCGCGGCCAGAACCGCAATGGATAAAACGAAAAAGACCATCGTTCTCCAAATAATATTTCGTATAGAACGAGGCAATGTTTTTTCAGGGCTTTCACTCTCTCCTGCTGCAATCCCTACAAGTTCTGTTCCTTGGAAGGAGAAATTGACCGTGACCATGGTTAATAAAATAGCAAAAACGCCGTTAGGAAATAGTCCGCCATGATCCGTCAAATGACGAAATAGAGGGGCTGGTTCTCCATCTTTCAGATGAATCATTCCGAAAATTGCGCCAATTCCAATGATAATAAATAATAGGATGGCAGCGACCTTAATGGCTGAAAACCAAAACTCGGTTTCAGCAAAGCTGCGAGCTGAGATGGCATTCACGGCAAATAAAATCACGCTAAATGCAAGACACCAAAGCCAAACAGGGATATCTGGGAACCACCTTTGGAGCAAAATGCCTGCTGACGTAAACTCCAGTCCTATTGTACATGCCCAGCTAAACCAATAAAGCCAGCCGATCATAAAGCCTGTGGACGGACCTATATATTTGGTTGCATACTCCTGAAAGGAACCCGCTGTAGGCATCGCCACCGCTAATTCTCCAAGACAGAGCATCACCAAATACATTAACAATCCGCCAATGATAAAGGATAGAATGGCTCCCCCGGGTCCAGCCTGATGGATAATGAGTCCTGACCCAAGGAAAAGACCAGTACCAATGACGCCGCCTAAGGCAATCATAAAGAGATGCCTGCTTTTCATGGAACGTTCTAGTTCGTTATGCTGTTCTTGGTTCAAATCCGCTTCCCCACTTTCACTCTTCTATTCATCATCCTTTGACAAAATTCGCTGTTCGTTGAAAGAGAAAGGGAGAAAGTGAAGGTTTCTCCCCCTTTGACATTTATGCTTGAAATAATGCTTCAATATGACCAATCGCCCAGTCTAAATCTTCTTTAGATATCGTGAGAGGCGGTGCAAAGCGGATGACGGTCTCATGGGTTTCCTTACATAACAGCCCTGCTTGTTTCAGCTTCTCACAATAAGGTCTCGCTGCCTCTGTCAGCTCCATGCCGATAAATAATCCGCGGCCGCGCACTTCCTTGATGACAGGACTTTGAATGCGCGTGAGTTTGTCTTTTAAGTATTCGCCAAGCTCCATAGAACGCGCTGCAAGGTTTTCGTCGATTAAGACATCCAGTGCAGCCAGCGACACCGCACACGCAAGAGGATTTCCGCCGAAGGTAGAGCCATGAGATCCAGGGTTAAACACACCTAATATATCGCGGTTTGCGACCACACACGAGATTGGGAATACACCGCCGCCTAAAGCTTTTCCAAGAATCAGCATATCTGGCTCAATGTCTTCCCAGTCACATGCAAACATCTTGCCTGTTCGCGCTAATCCGACCTGAATTTCATCCGCAATGAACAGCACATGTTCTTTTTCACAAAGCGCTTTCGCTTCCTTCAAGAAGCCTTCTGGCGGCATGACAATTCCCGCTTCTCCTTGAATAGGTTCGATCAGAAAAGCCGCTGTTTGTGGTGTGATGGCTTCACGTAACGCTTCAATATCTCCGTAAGGAATCAGTTTAATGCCTGGAAGCATTGGACCGAAACCTCTTTGATATTCTGCTTCAGAAGAAAGGGAAACAGCTGTCATCGTTCTGCCATGGAAGTTTCCAACGCACGCAATGATTTCTGCGCGATTGTCTTCGATTCCCTTGACGTCATAGCCCCAGCGTCTTGCTGCTTTTACAGCTGTTTCTACAGCCTCAGCGCCAGTATTCATCGGGAGTGCCATCTCTTTATTCGTCAGTTGACAAATTTTCTCATACCAAGGGCCAAGCTGATCATTGTGAAAAGCTCTTGAAGTCAATGTCACACGGTCTGCCTGTTTTTTGAGCGCCTCAATAATGCGGGGATGGCGATGGCCTTGGTTCACCGCGGAATACGCACTCAGCATATCCATATATCGATTGCCTTCAGGGTCTGTCACCCAAACTCCTTCAGCCTCTGAAATCACAATTGGCAGCGGATGATAGTTTGCCGCACCGTATTGTTCGGTTTGTTGAATCAATTCATTTGTCTGTGTCATCGTCTATTCCTCCTTCTATAAGCTAGCCTCTTTTTATCTTCACACATATGATATGCAAGGATCGTGCCAACTTTCTGCCCGCATTGTGGCAGTGATTGATCTGGTTCTTTGTGCAAAATATTTTTGCACCTGCCAAATTTTTTAGAGGAAACCGCAAAATTTTTCATGTAAAATAGAGGTAACGTCTGGAGGTGCTTCAATGAAAGAAGATCAGTATACTGCAAAGCTGGAAAATGAGATTGATCTATATAAACAAATGCTTGATTTAATAGATGTCGGGGTTCATGCAATTGACGAGAATGGCAATACTGTTGTTTATAATAAAAAAATGATGGAGATTGAGTCTTTGAAACGCTCTGATGTTCTCCATAAAAATGTATTAGATCTCTTCGTCTTCCAAGACGAAATGCACAGTACGCTTGTCCAAGCGCTGCGTACCGGGAAACAAACCGTTCATGCAAAGCAGACGTATCATAATTACAACGGAAAAGAAATCACAACGATTAATCATACATACCCGCTCGTTCGAGACGGCCTCATCCAAGGAGCGGTTGAAATTTCGAATGATGTGACCAAGCTGGAACGGCTGATTCATCACAATATGAAGAAAAAAGGAAGCACGCGCTTTACCTTTGAATCCATTATTGGACAAAGCCCTGCGTTTTTAGAGGTGATTGAGCATGCAAAACGAGCGACACGCACCTCTTCCTATGTGCTCATTGTTGGAGAAACAGGGACAGGAAAAGAACTATTTGCACAAAGTATTCATAACGGCAGCAGCCGGTCATCTGGACCATTTATTACCCAAAATTGCGCGGCACTGCCTGATAATCTCATTGAAAGTCTGCTTTTTGGTACACAAAAAGGGGCTTTTACAGGCGCAACTGATCAGCCCGGCTTATTTGAACAGGCGCAGGGAGGTACACTGCTGCTTGATGAGATCAACTCATTAAATCCTAGTCTTCAAGCAAAACTGCTGCGTGTATTACAGGAGAAACGTGTGAGAAGACTTGGCAGCACAAAAGAAATCGCTGTTGATGTAAGAGTCATTGCCAATATGAATGAGGATCCTGTAGATGCAATCGCAGGCGGACGCATGCGCAAGGATTTATTTTACCGGCTGGGTATTGTCACCCTATTTATTCCGCCGCTTTCTGAACGAAAAGAAGACATTCCTACATTTGTCAGTCATTTTATTCAAAAATATAATGAGCTGTTTCAAATGAAGGTGAAGGCGGCTGATGAAGAGGTACTAGCCCTTTTTCAAGCGTATGATTGGCCGGGTAATGTACGAGAACTGGAGCATGTGATTGAAGCGGGGATGAATATGATGATGGATGAGGATTACTTATGCATGCATCACCTTCCATATCATTTTAGATTTAAACATAGGGAAAGCCGTCCTGCAGCGCAATTACAGACGAACCCTTTGCAGCATACCGCAGCTGACACGTTTATTTATACAAGCCCAGAACATACGACTGATTTTCAAACCCAAATGGAACGATTCGAAAAACAATACATCGTCCATTACTTAGAAAAAATGGACGATAATATTTCACAGACTGCAAAGTTATTGGGCATGAGCAGGCAAAGTCTGCAATATCGCATGAAAAAACTGCATATTTCTCGTTAATAATAGAGCTGTGCCCTCATTCGGCACAGCTTACTGTGGTTCTGACTGTCCTGCCGGTTCTTGACTCACATCACTCAGCAGTCTTTCTACATTTTTTAAATGCGTGAGCATCGCTCTTTCTGCTTCTTCTGGCTGTCTTGCCATGACGGCTTTGTAAATATGTTCATGTTCTTTGTAAAGCTGCCGAATGGAGGCTTTTCTTGAAAATAAGACGACTTTTCTCGTCTCCCGCATCGTTTCTACCAGCAAGGTGGAGACCTGATTCATTAACGCTTTTAATAAATCATTCTTTGAGGCTTTGGCTAAAGCGAGATGGAATGCGAGGTCTGCCTCTTCACCAGTTTCTTTATGTGCTTCTGCGAGTTTCATTTGTTCGAGTGCCTCACGCAGCTGATGAAGGTCATCGTCCGTTCGCATGAGCGCTGCCTTTTTAACAGCACCCGTCTCAATTATGTTTCTTAATTCAAGGAGCTGTGTGACATCATGCTGCTTCATCAAAAATGCAGGAGACAGGCTAAATGTGAGCTGCTCAGGATCAAACTGCTTCACATATGTGCCTTCCCCTTGCTTAATCTCTATTAATCCGATCGCTTTGAGAGCAGACAGTGCCTCTCTTACAGCGGAACGGCTGACTTGAAAGCTTTCTGAAAGCGCTTGAACCGAATCTAATTTTTCCCCTGGAAGAAGCTCACCTGTACGAATGGATTCAATTAATGCATCCGCAATTTCTTCATATATTTTTTTCGTTTTGATTTGTTTATATTTCAATTGGTCTCACCTCATCACTGTTGTCTATCCCTATCGGCTCATGCCCTATCTTATACTTTACCCCAAAATTTCCGATCACACGTCTCCCCTCTTTAATTTTCAAGAAATCTTCGAGCTGCCTTGCTTTCAACAAAAAAGAAGCACGTGCCATGTTCTGGCAAGTACTTCTTTTTAATCGTATCGCTTCCGCAGCGTAGAGGACGGAAGATTCATTTGTTCACGATATTTTGCAATGGTTCTGCGCGACGCGCGGATGCCAAAGGTTTGCTGAAGCAGCGTCATAATTTGCTGATCTGAATACGGTTTTTTCTTATTTTCCGTTTGGATGAGCTCTGCAATGTGCGTTTTGACTGTGTAGCTGGACGCCTCTTCTAGCGAATGCCCTTCTAATTTCGCTTGGAAAAATTGTTTCATTTCCATAAGACCATAAGGGGTTTGCACCATTTTCCCTTTTACAGTCCGGCTGACTGTTGACTCATGGACTTGCAGTATATCTGCGATCCGCTTCATCGTAAGCGGTTTCATTTTATGTTTCCCTGTTAGAAAAAAATCGGTCTGATGTGAGATAATCTCACGAACGACATGAGTCATCGTTTGCTTTCTTTGCTTCAGCGCTTGGACAAGCCAATTGTACTGCTGCTCTTTTTCCTTTAAATACGCATATGCTTCATGCCGCTTTTGGTCTTGAATCATGGCGAAGTAGCCTTCATTCATTTCTACGTCTGGAAAAGCGCGCTGATTCAGCTCAAATGTGATGTGATCCTGCACCACAGTAATTGTCACATCAGGCTCTATATACACATGCTCTTCATCATATGAGAAATGAAGGCCTGGTCTTGGTTCAAGCTGAGACACTTCATCTTGTACCGCCTGGAGTGTTTTCATTGAAACACCTGTTTTGGCCGCAATTTCCTTCCAAGCCTTTCTCGCAAAAAGAAAGAAATGCTCTTCGATGATCAGCTCGGCTTCATACCAGCGCTTCTTTTTCCTTCTCAGCTGAAGGAGGATGCATTCCTGCAATGATCTTGCGCCAATCCCGGCAGGCTCCAGCGATTGCAGCTGATGAAGGACAGCTTCTACTTCTTCAGCTGGCACCTCTAAGACAGCTGCCATTGCGTCAATCGGTTCATTTAGATAGCCATTGGAATCAATGGACTCAATCATAAAGTAAAAGATTCTTTGATTCTTTTCACTTAAATTCAAATCAATCGCCTGTCTTTTTAAAAACATTTGCAGGCTTTCTTTTTGATGCGTTCGATACGGCTCTGTCATTCGATCTTGTGATTTTTTATGATAAACTGGTTGATAGCTGTCCGTGTCTTTCCGCTCAATCAGAGGGTTCTCAAGCGCTAACTGGTCAAGATACTCGCCGAGCTCTGCGCAATTCAGCTGCAGCAGCGTAATGGCCTGCCTAAGTTCTTGTGTGAGCACCTGCTTTAATACCTGTTCTTGTTGCAGTTTAAGGCTCATTGTCTCCCCTCCCTCTCATCATTTTACATGAAGATTGACGGACCGTATATACGAAATAGGAGTGATTTCTATGTCTGAACTTTTTTCCGTTCCATACTTTGTCGACAACTTGAAGCAGCACATCGCCATGAACCAAAATGAAGACAAGGTTCATGCGATGAATGCCTATTACCGCTCAGTAGTGTCAACGCTTGTTCAAGACCAGCTGACCAAAAATGCGGTTGTATTGAAGCGAATTCAGCATCTTGATGAAGCCTATCAAAAGGTGAAAAAAGAAAGCGAATGAACGAAAAAGAACACCCTTTTGTCAAGATGGCAAAGGGTGTTTATCATATGCAAAAAGCTTCTGATCCAGCCTCGATTTATACATCATTAAAAAGCCAGACCGCCCTACAGTATAGATGATAAAGGCAAACCATAGGCCATGATTGTGCCAAATGGGCGTGACTGCGGTTTGAACGACGATAAACAAAATCATCGCAAACAGCATCGAATTTCTAACAGGGGCAATTTCTGTTGCACCTGTAAATACGCCGTAAATGACCAATCCGAAACAAGCTGCAAATGGATAAAGAACAAGCCAGTCTGCATAGTGTAATGTCACATCAAGCAGCTGAGGGAGATTTGTAAACAAGCTCAATATCGGCTCTTTTAATAAAAAATAAACCGCCGCAATGACACATGCCATCACAAGTGCCCACTGCCTCGAAAGGGTTAAGGTTTTTTCATAAAGGGTGCGGTCATTTGCACCAACCGACCTGCCAACAAGGATGCTGGACGCATTGGCAAAACCATCGAACAAATAAGCCATGATGTAGTGAATTTGAAATAAGATGGCATTGGCTGCCAGCAGCTCTGTACCAAAAGAAGCACCTTTTGCCGTAAACATATTGATGACCACTAGCAGACAGATCGTCCTAATGAACAAATCTTTATTCACATGAAACATTTTCTTCACTGCCTGAGTATCCATGATTTTCTTGATGGAAGGCATCTGGAATCCGTTTGACGAATGCTTCAGGATAATCCATGCCCCTAACACAAAAGCGGTTAGTTCAGATATCAATGTTGCCGCCGCAACTCCTTTGACCGCAAACGAAAACACATGAACAAGCAGAAATGCGAGCGCCATATTCATAACATTGATCAAGATTTGTAATGAAAGAGCTTCTTTCATTTTAGCCATCCCCATCAGCCAGCCCAATATAACATAATTCATTAAAGTAAATGGCGCTCCCCAAATGCGAATATGAAAATAGTCTGCGGCAAATTGACGGACATCAGCATCAGGAGAGATCACTAGAAAAGCAGATTGAATGATCGGCCATTGCAGGGCAATAAAACAAAGTCCGACGATGATGGCGACGAAAAAAGGTCTTAGAAAAGCAAGAACGCCCTGCTCCTCATTCTGTGCACCGTTTGCCTGGGCGGCAAAAGCAGATGTACTTACCCGCAAAAAACCAAACAGCCAATATAATGTACTGAAAATGAGACTGCCGACCGCAACGCCTCCAATATAAGCGGGGTTTGCGAGCTGACCGACGACCGCTGTATCAACAGCTCCAAGTAATGGGGTGGTCATCGTTGAAATCGTTAATGGAATGGCCAAAGCTAAATACGCTCGATGGTTCACGATGCCACCTGCCTTTCATGAAAAATA
Organism: Bacillus sp. FSL L8-0654; assembly: GCF_038629965.1. Lineage (NCBI taxonomy): Bacteria > Bacillati > Bacillota > Bacilli > Caryophanales > Bacillaceae > Bacillus > Bacillus sp. FSL L8-0654. The sequence continues at coordinate 3,086,027 of NZ_CP152026.1, forward strand.
GCCTCTTTCCTAAAAGAGGCGCAGATTGTCTGCAAAGGGGCTAAACTGGGGCTTTCGCTCTTTGCTTTTTACCGAATGCGACGCTTTGGCTGCACGCTGAGGCATTGATAAAATGAAGTTTTACCGAACCGGTCTGCCAATCGTTCGTGACAAAGGATGGTCTGCGAGCATTGCATCTCTCATTTTCCGCACCGCTTCCTCTTCTGATGAAAAGAAGTCATCCTTTGATTGAAATTGGGCAGCAAGCTCTCCTTGATCAAGAATCGCCAATTGATCACATAAGTGATAGGCTGCTGTTATATCATGTGTAATAAATAAGTAAGCCACACCCAGCTCCTTCTTTAATTCTACTAATAAATCTAAAATGACAGCCTGCGTCACCATGTCTAAGCTGCTGACAGATTCATCCAATACAATGAGCTTTGGCTGGAGCAATAAGGCTCTAGCGATGTTGATCCTTTGCAGCTGGCCGCCGCTGAATTGGTGTGGATATTTAGACAAATCCTTTTCACCGAGCCCGACTCTTTCCAGCCAGTGAATCAATACATTTTTACGTTCCTTTCGGCTTATGGATTCGTAGTTTTCAAGCGGCTCAGATAAAATTTGTTCGACTGTCCATCTTGGATTTACCGCCGAATAGGAATCCTGAAACACCGCTTGCACATGCCGGCGAAAATGCTTACGTGTTTGCTGATCTGCATGATAGACATCCTGACCTTCAAAAAGCACCTGCCCAGCTCTTGGTTTCTCTAGACCAAGTATGATGCGGCCAAGTGTACTTTTCCCTGCGCCGCTTTGCCCTAGCAGCCCAAGGCAGGTGCCTTCTTCAATAGTTAAATCGACGCTTTTCAGGACAGGGGCTGCGCCTTTTTTTCTCATTAGAAACGACCGGCTGTTGTATGCATGACTGACTGCTTTCACTTCTAATAAATGCAAGGGCCTTCTCACCTCAAATCGGGCAAACAGCTGGAATCGATGGACGAGCTGCTAATAGTTTTTTTGTATAATCATGTTTTGGTTGTTCAAAAATCTCAAGAACTCCTGCCTTTTCAACAATTTCTCCTTGTTTCATGACGACAACTTGATCTGCCATTTCAGCAATGACACCAAGATCGTGGGTAATCAGTAAAATGGCCGTTCCATAGTCATGACGAATTTGGTTCAGATGCTGAAGGACCCGTTTCTGATTGTGTACATCTAATGCAGTTGTCGGCTCATCTGCAATGATGAGGGGCGGGTGCATACAGGCAGCCATGGCGATCATGACACGTTGTAGCATCCCTCCGCTTAATTCAAAAGGATACTTATTGAACAGCTGGTCTGGCTGCGGCAGATTCATTTTCGCTAACGCATCTATTGCCTGTGATCGTGCCTGCCTTTTACTGACAGCCGTATGCCGGCGGATCGTTTCAACCAGCTGATGGCCGATTGTCCATACCGGCGTAAAGCTGTTCATTGGATTTTGCATAATATACGAGATGTCTTTGCCCCGAATGGAACGCATATCCTTTTCACTTATACCGATCAATTCTCGTCCCTGTAATGTGATACTGCCAGTGACTTCCGCTGTTTTTCGATCAAGCATACGCAAGATCGACATACTTGTCACTGTTTTCCCGCAGCCGCTCTCACCAATTAATCCAAGGATTTGACCGCGCCCTACTTCAAACGATACTTCTTGAATAAGAGGGGTTGTCCCTTGAGGTGTTTTCGTCTGCACATGCAGGTTCTCTACTTGTAAAATGGACTCTTGCACATTGATCATTCCTTTACACACGGCGTTTGATGCCATATTTCTCTGAAAGGGCTTCTCCTAGTAAATTAAACAGAACCACCACAGCCATGATCATAAGACCTGGGTACAGCATTAACTGAGGATTCGTTTGAATGTAAGATTTCCCTTCATGAATCATCGCTCCCCATTCAGGCATAGGAGGCTGAACCCCTAATCCGAGGAAAGACATCGCAGAAATGTCCATAATCGCCCAGCCCATTTCAAGTGTTCCAATGACTGCTAATGGCGGCAGGACATTGGGAATCATATGCTTTCTCATAATGTTCCAATGCGAGGTCCCACTGATTTTTGCAGCTGCAATAAAGTTCTGTTCTTTTAAACTGAGCACCATTCCTCGGAAGACGCGGGCATAATATACCCATTGCACAAGCATCAAAGCAAGTACGACTTGAGGAAGTCCCGGACCGAAGATGCCGACTAATCCAAGGATCAGCACCAGGTTGGGAAATGCCATGACGCCGTCACAGATTCTCATCAAAACATGATCGATCCAGCCGCCTTTGTATCCTGAAAAGAGGCCGACAATTAAACCAATGAATAACGAAGAAAGAAAGATTAATAACGCACAGCCGAGCGAAACACGCGCACCATATAAAATACGAGATAAATTGCACCGCCCTAATTGATCTGTTCCAAGAGGATACTCCCACGAAGATCCCTTTAGCTTCATTGCTAGATTGACAGCAGCCGGATCATGTGGAGCGATCCATGGTGCACATATTGTGACAATGAGCAGGAGACCGAGCAGCAAAGCGCAGATCGAGATCATCTTTTGATGAACGAAGAGATGTTTTACTTTTGTCATCATTGCTGGCGGCCTTCCTTTCTAGAAATACGGGGGTCTATGATCAGCTGAACTAAGTCAACGATCAAGCTGCTCACGATAAAAATACAGGCTGACATGAGGACATAAAATTGAATGACAGGCAGATCTCTGTTAAAGATCGCTTCAATAAAAAAGCGGCCAAACCCTGGCCATGAGAAAACGGCCTCTACAATAATGGTTCCGGTTAACAGCTTGCCAAGGTTCACCCCTAGTCCGGTCAGCATCGGCGATATCGCAATTCTGAACACATGCTTGAACATGATCGATTGTTCCTTCAAACCTCTGATTCTCGCATATTGAACGAAAGGCTCTTGAAGCGCCTCACTCACACTTGACCGTAACAGCCTTGTATAAGTAGCAATTAAAGGGACTGCAAGTGTGATCGAGGGCAGAATGAGATGCTCCCATGTTCCAATCCCTTCAACTGGTAAGAGGTCAAGTTTCACTGAAAAAAAGAAGATGAGCAAATACCCCAAGACAAACGTCGGGATAGATGCTCCTAAGAAAGAAATGAGCCGGCTCACATGATCCACGGCACCATTTTTCCTCATGCCGCTGAAAAAGCCGAGCGGAATGCTGACGCATATAGCGATCAGCAGACTGGTAAGCGCCAATTGAATTGTCGCCGGTATTCGATAAATCACCTCATCAACGACAGGCTGATTGGACATATACGACCGGCCGAAATCAAGGTGAATGACTTTTTCAATGGTATGAAGATACTGCATATAAAACGGCTCGTCTAAGCCGAATTCACTTCGTTTTTGCGCTAATATTTCATCTGTAGGCTGGATATGAGCCGCTGCTAAATATGCCTCAGCCGGGTCAACTGGCGAGAGGTGAATCATACCAGTTGTGAGCAGTGTGGCTAATAAAAATACAGGAATAATTGATAGCACTCGTTTGACGATATAGCGGCCCATTTCCTTACCTTCCTTCTGTTACTTCAGCTTAATGCCTGTGAAAGGATGTTCATCACGATTTGCAGGGAATTCAAAGTCCTTCACAGCTTTTTGATAAACGGCTGTCTTTTTAAAATAAGAGATTGGCACAATTGCCCCTTGATCCTGTAAAGAGGATAAGACAGACGAATACAGTGCTTTGCGTTTCTTTTCATTTGTTGTGGATGGAATTTCCGTCATTTCTTTGATCAGCTTTTCCTTATTTGGATAGGCTGAAATGGCTTCTTTGAATCCAAAACCATCTGATGAAAGAACGTTCATAAATGTATGCGGATCATACGGCGCTCCGTAGTTGCTAAAGAAGTTCATATCAAACTTATTGGCTTTAAAGCGTTGAACCTGTGTGGCCAAATCCACACCCTCAAGCTTGACGCCGACACCAACGGCTGCCCATTCTGCTTGCAGCGTTTCCGCCATCGCTTTTTGAATCGATTCCGCTGAGTCATACATCATACTAAACTCAAGCTTTTTCCCATCTTTTTCACGAACGGATTTTCCTTTTGGAAGTGTCCAGCCCGCTTCATCCAGCAATGCTTTGGCTTTGTCCACATCATATTTGAAAGACTTCACTTGAATGTGTGACGTATACGGCATGTTAGTCGGCAGGATGTGATCTGCTTCATCCTCTAAACCTGAGGTGACCCCTTCTACCATTGATTTTTTATTGAAGGCATATTGAAGGGCATGACGCACTTTCTCATCTGACAGCTGATCCACTTTTGTGTTCATAACAAGCTGTCTCGTTGCAACAGGCTCTGACATTTTCGTTTCATACTTGCCGCTTGCTTCCAGCTGTTTGTAAGAATCAAGGCTAATGGTTCCTTCTCCGTAAAGTAAATCCACATCACCTTTTTCAAAAGCCATGACTCTCGTTTCCGCATCTGGGATGACCTTTACCTTGATTTCTTTTACCTTTGGTTTTTCTCCCCAATAATGATCGTTTCGTTCGAAAATGGCATAATCATCTTTCTTATATGTTTTTAAAACCCAAGGGCCTGTCCCCACTGGTTTTTTAATTCCTTTTGACGTATCTCCGTTTTTAGGGAAACCTGCTTCACCTAAGAAACGAACTGGACGAACAACGGCTAATTCTTGCACAGTTGGATAATATGGTGCTGTTAATGTGAGTTTAAATGTCTTTTTATCAACGGCTTCTGTCTTTTTGATTTTCTTAATGACACCTAACCAGCTATGTAAATCTTTATTTTTTAATATTGTATCGAAGTTCTTTTTGACAATGTCCGCATTAAATTCAGAGCCGTCTGAGAAAGTCACTCCGTCTCTTAAATGGAACGTATACACCTTGCCATCCTTTGAAACATCCCATGATTTCGCTAATTCAGGTTTCAGCTTACCATTCTTTTGATAGCTGACCAATGGCTCATAAATCATTGATTGCGCAAATAATTGTGACGGGTTGTATACGTGTGGATTCATTTCACCAATATCTCTTGGCCACGCCATTGTGATCATATCAGGATGATCCTTATTGCCTTCTGCTCCATTGTTTGTTTGAGAGCATCCTACTAGTAAAAAGAAAATAAGCAGGAATGGTAACACTGAATTTATTTTAATTTTCGGAAAATTTCTCCAAATAGACATAAGTTGTTCCCCCTAATTGATGCTGATAATCATTTTCATTTTAAGGAGGAAGGAAGCCGTTGTCAATATCATATTTGAAACGAAATGACAATACTTATTCCTATTTATTCCATAAATTGAGGAATTTGATAGAAAGAGAGGCAGGCTGCTTACGAATGAGCAGCCTGTGAAGAGGTAAATGTTTTTTCTCGCAGCATGTCATGGAGTATATGGATGATACGCTCCTGATCTGTATCTGTCATGCTCGTTCCAGACGGAAGACAAAGCCCCCGCTCAAATAACAGCTCAGATACAGGAGTGCCTTTTTCCGCAGTATAAAAAGGGCAATGGCGAAAGAGCGGCTGCTGGTGCAGCGGCTTCCATACACGCCTTGCTTCGATTTGTTCTTTTTCTAAAGCACCAATGATATCTGCTGGAGACAATTGTGTGTCACGATCAATGGTCAATGCCGTCAGCCAGCGGTTGGATTTCGTTTCTTGATATTCTGGCATCAAATGAACACCCTCTACTTCTGATAAAGCGTCCTGATAACGCTGAAAAATGCGGCGCTTTTGTTCAACACGCTCGTCCAGCACTTCCATTTGAGCAATCCCGACTCCTGCTAAGAGGTTGCTCATGCGATAATTGTATCCCCTCTCTTGATGCTCATAGTGCATCGCTTGTTCTCTGGCCTGTGAAGCAAGAAAGCGGCATCGTTCAATCGCAGCTTCATCATCACTCACAAGCATTCCGCCCCCTGATGTTGTAATGATTTTATTTCCATTAAAAGAATAGATACCGAACCTGCCCATTGAGCCGCTTTTTCTTCCTTTATAAAGCGCCCCTAACGATTCAGCGGCATCCTCAATGACTGGTACATTATATGCTTCACACAGAGCCATGATCTCGTCCATTTTTGCGCTTTGTCCATATAAATGGACAACGATGACCGCACGAGGTTTTTTCCCAAGACGTTTTGATTCAAGCAAGGCTTTCTCTAAAGCAAGCGGGCACATATTCCATGTCTCCCTTTCAGAATCAATAAAAACAGGTTCCGCTTGTTCATATAAAATCGGATTTGCCGTTGCAACAAACGTGAGGGTGGAACAAAAGACAATGTCTCCTTTTTGCACATCTATCAGCTTTAAAGCAAGGTGAATCGCTGCTGTTCCTGAAGATAAAGCCGCTCCTGTCTTCACTCCTGCATAGTCCGCCACCGCCTGTTCAAATTCATTCACAAGCGGTCCAAGCGGCGCAATCCAGTTGCTCTTGAAGGCTTCCTCTATTTTGAAAGACTCTTTTCCGCTCATATGCGGAGGAGATAAGTAAATTCGCTTCCTTTCTTTCATCACTTCCCACCTTCTCTCCGATCTTTGATTTCTATTGCAGGAATTCCTACAGCGACCTTCTGATCATGTATATCTCTTGTCACTGTTGCTCCAGCACCAATGACGGACCAGCTTCCAATCGTTATACCCGGTGTCACCACGGCACCAGCCCCAATATGGGCACCTTCCCGCACGGATACACCACCAGTCAGCACCGCGCCTGGTGACAGGTGCACAAACGATTCGAGTATACAGTCATGCTCGGCGATAGATCCTGTATTTATAATCGTATGCTCACCGATGGCTGCATCTGCTTGAACCACTGCCCTTGCCATCACAACAGTCCCCCTTCCAATGACAGATGACGGACTCATGACCGCCTCTGGGTGAATGAGTGTGGCATATGCTGTGTCTTCAAATGAGAGGCGTTCCTTGATGAGCTGTCTGATCTCATTTTGTCCGATCGCAATCAGCCATTTCATATGAGGCATTGTCTCTCTCAGCTGCTCGCTCATGGAGATCGGTCCATACAAAATCCCGCTTTGAGTGACCGTCTCTTCAAATTGATCATCTAATACTGCACATAATGAGTAATCGGCATGTGCAAAAATGAGATCTTGAATGACTTTGCTATGTCCTCCAGCCCCAATTAAACCAATGGTTTGCTTCTTACATATCGGTTCCTTTAAATTTTTCAGCTGTGGCATGATCCGGCTGCTGCACCCCCTCTGTTTTCATGACTTTCAGCAAGGTCATCCATAAAATTTTCATATCGAGCCAAAACGATTGATGCTCGACATACCAAAGGTCATAGGTGAATTTCTCCTCCCAGGAAAGCGTGTTCCGGCCGTTCACCTGTGCCCATCCTGTTATGCCGGGCTTCACAAGATGACGCCTTGCTTGTTCTTCTGTATACATAGGCAAATACTCCATTAAAAGCGGTCTTGGCCCGACAAGACTAAGCTCTCCTTTGAGTACATTGACAAGCTGCGGCAATTCATCAAGACTAAGCTTTCGAATCAAGGCACCGGTTTTTGTTAATCGCAGATGATCTGGCAGCAGCACCCCATGTTCATCGCGTTCATCGGTCATCGTCCGAAATTTATATAGCATAAAAGGCCGGCCATACAAACCAGGCCGCTTCTGCCGAAACACCACAGGCGTTCCAATTTTCCATCTAATCAGTCCATAGATGAGAAGAAAAAGAAGACTGCCTGCGATGAGCAGCGTCAATGCCACCATCACATCTATCATTCTTTTCATCATTGCATCTCCTTTTCATATTAGCGGGAGACCGCATGTTTTACCTTACGCATCAGCTGCATCCGCTCTCGTTTCGTTCCTGCAAACAGATACAAGTAGCCCATATAGAGAATGAAACAAAGCCCTCCAATACAAAACAGCTCCCACCATGAAGTCACGTTATATACCGCCTGAATCCCCGCACAGATGCCCCAAATAAATAGCCCTCCAGCAAGTGGAACCAGTGTATGCTTGTAAAAGATAGTGCGTTTCTGATTCGTGATCCTGGCCGTATAAAATGGCAGAAACACAATATTTTTAATCAATAAAACCATTGCCCCCGCTGATGCAATGCCATATAAACCAAGCTGTAGCAGATGAGTCAATCCATAGGCAAAAAGCACATTAGACACACCTAATATAAGGGTGACAACTGCAGGAACTTTCAATCGATTAAACACGGTCGGCACATATGTGAGCGGTAAAAACATCAAGGTCAAACATAAATAAGCCGCATGAATCATGAGAAGCCATTTCAGCTCCTCAAAAGCAGGCCCAAGCCATAAAAGCATGAGCGGACCAGCGAGACCTCCTAGAAGTGCGGCTGGGAACGCAACAAATAAGCCGCTCCACTTAATGGCGTTTGCAGCATATTGAATGAGTCCCTCTTTGTCCTGATTCGAATAAAATTTCGTGATCGTTGGTGCAAACACAACGGCCAATGTCCCTGCCAGTGTGCGTAATAATAATGGAAACTGTAAAATTGCCGCATATTGGCCCGTCGCTTCCGCTCCAATGAGCAAGTTGGTCATCAATAAATCAATTTGTAAAAACAGCAATATCCCCATTTGCTCAAATGAATGCCAGACCCCTGATCGAACAAGAGTGAGACTAGACGATAATGAGACGTGCCGCCACTTAAACGAAAACCAAGGGATGAGTTTCTTAAAATAATAGATACCGATTCCCATAGCCGCTAAGCTTCCTATGACGGCCGCAAGCGGGATATGCCAAATGGCTGGTGTCGTCCATGTAAACAGGATGACAATCATCAGCGCCCTCAAAAACATTTGAATCGCCTGTCCAATACTTGATACATAGAGCTTATTCGCATAAAACGGAGCAGCCCCAATGCCAGACATGACGAAATTGAGCATAAATAAAAGACCCCCTAAAATAAAGGCGGTCTGTGTGTCTTTTGCGAGTTGAACAGGTACATGAAGCCATTCAACCAGCTGATGAGACACGAAAAGACAAAGCAAAAAGAGACTAATAGATAGTAAAAACGAACTGACGAAATAGGAAGCGAGATAGCGCTGCGCCTTCTCCATCTCTCCTTTATGAGCCGCCACAGAAAAAAATCGCACAACAACCGCACTTAACGAAGCCGTAATGACCGATAAATAGTTGATCATATTTTGCGTCAGATGGATTAAGCCGAATGCTTCCACTCCAAGTGTATGAACAATATAAGGTGTTAAACAAACAGACATAAGCATCATCAGGACAAACGTGATTAAGTTCGCACTGGCATTATAAAGAAACGCTCGATTCATTGTGCTTTCACGCAGCGTTTAAGAGCCCTCATCCAGCTTCCTCTCCCTTTTGACCGCTTGTTTTCATCAGCTGATGAATAGCCTCTTTCACAGCGGCCTCATTTGGTTCTTTTAAAAGGGTCATAAACGGAAGGTGAGCCACCCACTCAAATCCCTCCATCACCTTATGATCAAACGATCTAAGGACAACACACGGTGTATGAGTGATCGCACAAAAGATCATGCCATGCAGACGATCTGTCACGACGACCTGCGCTTGTTTTAACTCCGTCCACAAAGACGTTAACTCCTCTAAGCGAGTTGTTCGATCGACTCGTCTGCCAATTGTCGTTGTGATCAAACCGACTTGATCATATGTCTCTTGGATATGCTGCTGCAGCTGCTGGCGCTCCTCCTTTGTGAGATATGCTTCTTGATCCTCACGCAGACAAAGCAGAACCCCTTCACGTGTTTCATCCTTTGATGATTCATCTAATGACAGCACCATATCAGGCTGTTTCCACACATTTTGATCAGGAAAATGCTGCTTCATCCATTCATAGGTTGTTTGATCTCTTGCCATGAGGAGCAGTCTTGGATGCTGACTATACGTGTGAATGGCACGGCGTTCCTCTCGTTTCCCTCTCTTTGTTTCTGTAAAATGTACAGTAGCAGGCAGCTGGATCATGGGATAGGACTTGAAGGTCTTGATGATAAATTGTCTCGTCCATTCTTCGTACCGGTATAAATCCCCCATATTGCCCCCACCGATCATACAGACGATGTCTTCTGGATGCCGGCTGCGCTTTAGCGGACGGGCAAGGCGATAGATCTCTTTCATGTCCACTTCTATGATGTCATAGGCTGGAAAGTGTTTCTTTAAAAAACAAAAACTCGCATAGGCAATCGCATGATCCCCTAAATTATCATGGCCCGGCAGCAGCGTGAGAATGATTTTCTTCTGATGACTCAGCTCTGGCAGCCTTTGGCGGCTCAGTTTATACTCAAGCGGATATTTGACCTTTAAGAGCAGCCACTCTGCGGTTTTTGCCTTCAATTGCTGCACTGTCAATCCCATCACCCCTATTTCCTTGTCTGATATTCGATCCATTTTTGATAGCTAGAAGCCGCGGCAGAAAGCGGATAAACCAATCGGCACTTCGCAAGAAATAAAATCATTCGCTTTCGTACTGTGAGCTTCGATGGTTCCACTTGTTTGACGGCATGCTGAAAAGCATCATGTGTGACCATTTCACGCATGTGATCAAGCTTTTCCTTAATAGAGAGATCATTTTGGCTCTTCCATTCGTTGAGCATACAATGAAGCGTATGATTGACGATAAAAAAGTCTAATGCCTTCTCATACAGAGAGATGTCATCATGCTCTTTTAAAAAAGAGCGCTGTGCATGATAAAAGGTCAGTCCATGATGAAAATACTGCTTCTGATATCGCTGTACAATAGATGACAGATGAACCCTGTAATAATAAAGAGGCTCATGAACAAAAGCGATACTGCGTGCTAAAGAAAAACAGCGCAGCGTCACATATTGATCTTCAATGTTCTCTAGCTCACCCCGCAGCGGAAATCGAATGTGGTGATTTTCCATAAAGGCACGCCGATACAGCTTATTCCATGAGAATCCAGTCAAGTCTCCGTGTAATAACGCTTTGATTACATCCGTTTTTTCGGCTGAGCGCTTGTCTAACAGCGTCGTTGCTATCGTTCGCTTTGACTGTTCAAATTGAATCCAATACTCGCTCACAACAAGATCTGCCCCGGTCATTTCGGCTTTTTCATACATAGCTTCACAGTAATGAGGAGCGAGAATATCATCTGAATCCACAAAGGCGAGATACGTCCCTTTCGCTTCCTCGATGCCCCGGTTTCTCACAGCGCCTAACCCTTGATTGGATTGATGGATTACCCGGAATCGCTCATCACGCTCAGCAAATGCTTCAAGCCATTCACCGCTGCGGTCGGTCGATCCATCATTGATAAGAATGACTTCTATATCGGAAAAACTTTGATCTGCAATTGATTGAAGACATTGCTCCACATATTGACTCGTATTGTAAACTGCGACCAATAGACTGATAGCTGGCATTACAGCATGCCCCACCTTTCTTCAAATCTACTTATTAAATATCGTTCTATACGGCAAAACCGAGGAATCGAACGGCATCAGCATGATGCTGTACAGAATATAGCAAACAGCAATCCCTACATACATAAACACATTAGACCGCTGATCAAAAATGCGTGTGAAATATGGCAGTAAAATGAGCTGATACAAGCCAAAATAAATATGAAATCTTGCATAAATGACATCCTTCGTTGCAAGGATGCCAAACAAGAAACCAAGCAAACAAAAATTCACAATGTAATCACTCTCAGGTGTCAGCTCACGAAGTCGTTTTCGATAAAAGAAAGCAAGCAGAAGCGGCAAAATCAAGACACCGATTTTTGTCACATTCATTCCATTCGTATTCGTTGTGAGCCATTCCTCGTAATGACCATATGAACTGCCTTGCAGCATCACGACAAACACCGAGACAAAACGATCATAAAGAGCGGTTAAGCCTAAGAACACCAGGCATAAGACCAGCATCATCCAAGACCAAGCTTTTGTTCTCACAATAAAATACACAGGAATCATAATGAGAGCGGATGAATGAAACAATGAACATACAAGGACGAGCGGAAAATACAATTTCAACTGGCCATTGATCACCAACCGGATGGCATAAAAAAGAATCGCTGCCACCATATACTGACGCATGCCATTAAACGACGCATAATAATGAAAGGTCCCAAGAAAAAGCAGCATACTCAGCTCAAATGGACGGCCATATTGAATAAGCGTTTTGATGATAAAAAAATAAGTAATGGCTCCGACTGAGATATACATGATTTGCGGATCATGAGACAGTTGATTAAGCATCCATAAAATAAATGTAAACCCCGGATCCGTTGCGGCCTTATCCACACCGAATCCGAATATATGCCAAGGCTTTTCGTAGTTGATGGAGAACTCATACATCTGGCCATATGTGACAAAATCGGTTCCTACTTTATACCGAATACCAGCTACGATACAAAGAAACAGAAACGGAAAAAACACCAGAAGCTTATTAGGCCGCCATCCGCTTTGAATGGTATCATCACGCCTGCCGTAAAATGCGGCAAAGCTCGACCATAAATAGACCATGATCATGTTCACCAAATAAACTGCCATCTGCCCTTCCTTCCTTACAGTCCATATAGATTCATCACACGTGTAATATTCTGTTTCACATCAAATCCTCTTTGTTCAAGCTGAGAGGTAATGATCTCTTGAAGAGGAGGTTCTGCATGATATGCTTCAAGCACCGCCTGCATCCATTCATGCGCGGAATCTCGCAGGGACATCCTTTTCACAAGCCCGCAGCCTAAATCTACTTCCTCTGTAATATGATCTGAAATCACACAAGGCAGACCAGACGCCTGTGCTTCCACTAATACAAGCGGAAGACCTTCAAACAAGGAAGGCATCACAAATACATCAAATGCTTTCATATACTGTGGAACGTCTGATACGACGCCTGTAAAGACAATGTCCTCCATCAAGCCTGCCTTCTCTGCATACGATTCGACTACTTGCTTCAGCGGTCCATCTCCTACGAGGACAAGCTGAAATGAAACCCCTTGCTTCTTTAAGGTCTGTGCCAGCTCCATAAAAAAAACATGATTTTTTTGCTCATGGAACCGCCCAATATGACCGATGACCATGTTTTTTTCGCGAAGATGGAGCTGCTTTTTCATCTCTGCCTTTTCGTCTGGATCAGGCTGAAAAAAAAGGGATAAGTCTATCCCATTTGGAAGCACCTCAACTTGCCCGTTCTGCATTTTTTTCTGTCCAAATAAAAAGACACCGGCATCCTCGCCGCATGCAACTAGCTGTGTAGAGAATGCAAAGATCAGCTGGCGAAATCCTTTGAGCATCATATGATCCAGCCAGTTTGGCGACTGCTTCCACGCTGTATTATGTGAATGGCAAATGCGCACCTTTACACCCGCTAGTTTGGCAGCAAGTGCGGAAAAACCCGTCTGAAAATCCGTATGTGCATGCACTGCCTGATAGGGCCCTGTTTGCCTAATTGTCTTGGTCAATGTTTTCACAAAAGCAACCGGAGAGGACGCCCCAATACTTGGGACGTAAAAGATGCGTCCCCCAAGCCGGCGAATTTCCTCATCATAATCACAGACGTCCTGCCGGTGAGTAATGAAATCAAATTGAAGGACATTCCTGTCGAGTGCACGATAGATGTTCATAATCATCGTTTCAGCTCCGCCTCGGTTCATTCCGCCCACAATATGAAGCACGCGCTTTGGCTCACTCATCTTGAACCGCCCTCCTCTTCAGCATAGACGCCGACAGCTTCCGGCGATGATAAAGCTTCATGATCTTCGGTGACAAGCAGGCACGGACCACCGGCTTTAGAGCAAATAAATAGTCAAGCGGCGACAGCTTTAATAGCCAGCATGCTTTCAAAACGAGCCAGGCATTATCCATCGAATATCGAAACTTTCGCCGCTGAAAGGCCGCTTCATCCTCTCTCACCAGATATAACGGCTCTTGTAAATTAAAACCTTTCCTCCCAGCAGCAAAAAAGCGGATCCAAAGATCGATATCTTCCATCCGCCTTGTTGTTTTTACAGAACGATAGCCTTGTAAAGCCTTGTAAGCAGAAGCCCTCATCATAATGGTTCCATGACAAAAAGGAGTCCCTCTTGCCAACACCTTCCGATCAGGCTCTGAAACAAGTGCCCGCACACCCTTTGTTCCCGTTTCATCAAAAACCGTCATTGCCGTACCGACCACATCATATTCAGGATATGTATCGAGGAAATGAACCTGTTTTTCTAAACGAACAGGCACTGATAGATCGTCGCCATCCTGCCTTGCAATCAACTCTCCCCTCGCTTCAGCCAGGCAGCGATTGAGACTGGCAGCGAGTCTTTGATTTTGTTGATTACGGATCAGGCGAATTCTTTCAGGATGTCGTTTTGTATAAGACAGCACTTTCTCATAAGTGCCATCTGTTGATGCGTCATCACATATGATGAGCTCCCAGTTTTCATATGTTTGATGAAGAATGGATTCAATGCTTTCTTCTACTGTCTCTTGGCAATTGTAGACGCCCATGATCATAGACACCTTTGGTTTATGCATGCTGTATCACCTTCTCTGCTTGATCCATATAGATTGTATAAATTTCTTCCATTGCACTGACCGTCTGCTCCTGTGCAAATGCATGAGCCATAGAACGTCCCGCTTTCCCCATGAGGGGCAGCTGATCTTTTTTGTCGTAGAGCTGCTGCAAGTAATCAGCTAAACTATTCACATCTTGCGGTTTAACTAAAAAACCATTGACGCCATGTTTGACAAGCTCACAATGTCCTCTATTCTCCGTTGCAATCACAGGTTTTTCTGCCGACATCGCTTCAAGCAGGTTCATGCCGAGCCCTTCTCTCAAGCTGGTGGAAACACATACATCGCTCATATGCATCCATTCCTCTATTTGTTTGCAGAACCCAGCAAAGTGGACATGATTTTCAAGATGGAGCTGGCGGGTAAGCTTTTCATAGTTCGGCCTCATTGTCCCTTCCCCCGCAAACACGATTTTTATATTTGGTATTTTCCTAGACAGCTGCGCACATGCTTTGATGAGCATCCCTTGATTTTTATTCGTATTTAATTCACCAGCACACAGCACGATAAAATCTTCCGAGGAAAAGCCATAGGCTGCGCGAAGGCTCTGCTTCTCTTTTTCATCGACAGGTGCGAACCGCTTCATATCCACACCCATACCGGGCACATAATAAACAGATGTCCGCTCTTTGGATAGACGGTCGGCTCTTTTAAAATCTTCTCCATTAATGGTGATCAGAGCGTCTGTATAGCGGGCTAGAAATCTCTCTATTGGATAATAGAGCAGCCAGTTTTGAAGCGGCGCCCCCTGCCAAAAGTGAAAGCCATGTGCCGTGTAGAGAACCTTCGTTCCTTTTTTGCGCGTACCTTTGGCTGCGAGCCTGCCAATGACACTTCCCATTGGTGTGTGGCAATGGATGAAATCATAGTGCTCTTTTGCTAACAGGTTCTTCAGTTCTACATACGCAAGCCGGTTGCGTACATGAAAAGGAGAGCGCTGAATCGGAATTGAGTGAGCTTGATTCACATAGGGCAGCTTCAGCTGGCCGTTTGCCGCTGTATGCACTTCCCATCCTTGTTCCTGAAACCACCGGAAATACGGAAGATGAAAGGCTTTAAAGTGATAATCAACCGTTGCGCAAAACAAGACTTTTTTCTTCATTGACAAGCGGCTCCTCCTCTCGTTTCATCTGTTCGGACAACATATCATGTGACTCAATGGCAGCAAATAATGCTTGTCTCATCTGCTCTTCGCTCATCATGTCAAATTCATGGATAAAGCGGTTCAGCACATATGGGTCACCATCCAGCGCATGGCCGATATGAATTTTCGGGAAGATTTGCTCCTGTGCTTTTTCATGCTGGTTGAGTAATTCCTCGTACATTTTCTCTCCAGGACGAATGCCTGTGAAAGTGATCGGAATCTGGTCTGTGGTGTAGCCTGAGAGGTGAATGAGGTTTTCTGCGAGGTCCACGATTTTCACTGGCTCCCCCATATCTAAAACAAAAATCTGTCTTCCTTCTGCCAGTGCACCTGCCTGAATCACAAGCCTTGATGCTTCTGGGATGGTCATAAAATATCTTGTCATGGCTGGGTGCGTGACCGTCACCGGCCCGCCTTGCTCGATTTGTTTCTTAAAAATAGGGATGACGCTCCCTCTGCTTCCGAGTACATTTCCAAATCGAACGGCAACAAATTTTGTTTCGCTGCTTGCCCCCATTTGCATGATCAGCATCTCAGCAAACCGCTTTGTGGCTCCCATCACATTGGCAGGGTTGACCGCTTTGTCAGATGAGATGAGGACGAATGTTTCAATGCCGTGCTCGTGTGCGGCTTCTGCGACATTTTTTGTCCCGATAATATTGTTTTTCACAGCTTCTTTCGGACTGATCTCCATGAGCGGGACATGCTTATGTGCCGCAGCATGATAAATCATATCCGGCTGAAATTGACCAACGATTTCACTCATTTTCTGTTTATCTTGAATATCCGCAATTTGTGGATAGAGTCTGATGCTGCCTCCATATAATTCTTTCAGCTCTAGTAAAATAGAATGAATGCTAAATTCTCCATGTCCCACAAGTACAATCGCTTGAGGAGCAAACACACAAATTTGACGGCAGATTTCTGATCCAATTGATCCGCCTGCCCCTGTGACCATGATTGTTTTTCCCTTTAAATGAGCAGATAGACGGCTCGTATCTAATTGAATCGGTTCTCTCCCTAGTAAATCCTCTGGCTGTACATCCCGTAATTGATTCAGCGCATGGGTTCCTTTTAAAATCTGCTCCATTTCCGGCATGATCTGTGTTTTGACTCCGGTCGCGACACATTCCTTATACAGCCCTTTTAAGGTGTGGCTGCTTTTGGACGGAATGGCGATGATGATCTTCTGAATATCCATCATGACGACAGCTGTTTGAATTTGTTCTTTTCCTCCTATGACAGGCAGACCCATAATTTCAAGCCGATGTTTCGTCTTGTCATCATCGATGAAGGCGACTGGCTCAATATGTACATCACTCGATTGCTGAAGCTGACGAACGAGCATGGTCCCCGCTGATCCGGCGCCAATAATTAATGCCCGCTCTTTTTCTGCTTGAAGCCGTTTTGCCCCATCATGAAATAGCCTAGAAGCCATACGAGATGCACCGATGAATAAGATATGAAAAAGCCACACGATGAATAAAAACCGAAATGGCCATGTCTGCACGAAAAGGTACAGCATCGTCATCGAAAATAAAAAAGAACACACAAAGGTCTTCATTAAAGAAAATAACTCTCTTACTCCTGTATAAGCCCATACTTGCTTGTACACATGAAACATGCAGGCAAATATATGGTGCCCAATGAGCAGACTGAGTGAAGAAATGGCGAGCATTTCAAATGTATAAACGGTTAAAGCCGCCTCTTGGACAAATTGAAAACCAAAAAAGACGGCAACTAAGATGAGATATGAATCTAGTGCTACGATGATTGATAATCTTTGGGCGTAAGTCAACGCTCCTCCCCCTTTTTAAAGCATCACTATTCTTACGTAACATGGGCATCAAACCCGTCCTCACATCCCACTACTGATGACGAGCATCTAAGGCACCGGTTATGCCCACAGCAGGATCGAGTGCCTCCATTGTTAAAGATTAGGAGACATCACCTATCAATCTTTTTAATACATATACAGCCTGCCCTTTTTCTCTTTCTTGCCATTTAGCATAGCTCCAAGCAGTTTACTTGTTGTTCCTTCTAATACTTCTTTTGATTTCTTCACAGCAGCAATCTTTGTTTTGCCGCTTAAGACAACGAGAATGCTCCCATCCGTCCGGTTCGCCAAGATCTTTGCATCTGCAACTGGCAGAAGCGGCGTGGAATCAACAATCACCATGTCATATTGCTGTTCAATCTCATAAAATAACTGCTTCATTACAGAAGAGGAGAGCAGCTCAGCTGGATTCGGCGGAATGGTTCCGCTCGGAAGCAGCTCTAAATGCTCAATCGGTGTCGGTAAAATGGCTTCTTCCAAGCTGCAATTATTTAATAGCACATTCGTCAAACCGGTATGATGACTCAAGTCAAAATATTCATGGACGGCCGGCTTTCGCAAATCAGCATCCATGAGCAGCACCCGCTTGTTCTGCTGTGCAAAAACAGCTGCTAAGTTTGCAGCCGTAAATGATTTCCCTTCCTTCGGTAAGGAGGAGGTCACTAATATCGATTTCAGCCTTGTTTGGATCGATGTGAATTCGATGTTTGTTCGGATCGTACGGAATTGTTCCGCAATGACAGAGTGAGGATTTAATACAGAAATACAGGATAAATCTCTCTTTTCTCTTTTCTTCCTCTTAAAGATCAATGTTCTGTCCTCCCGTTATGACGGACTGCTTGTCTTTTTTGGCCCTCCTGTCTGCCTGCATCTGATAGACACTGCCAAGCGACGGCAATCCGATCTCTTCTCTTATTTGATGTGTTCGTTTTACAGTATCATCGAGTAAATTCATTAAGAAAATGAGTGTCATGCCCCCTAATAAAGAGGCGCCTAGTGCCAGAACGATATGAACGAACTTCCTTGAATTCATCAGAATCGTGTTGGACAGCTTGGCTTCAGACAAAACATTAATGCGATCCATATTCATTGTTTTTTTGATTTCTTCTTGCAGCACCTCTGTTGCGGTATTCGCAATGGCGACTGCCTTCGCGCGATCCTCATCTTGTACAGAAATATTGATGACCTCAGACTCATTTTCTGTACTTGTGGCAATTTTGTGTTTTAGTCCTTCTGCTGATTCTGTGAGATGGAGTGTTTCTTTTACTTTTTCAATGACGATTGGGCTTTTTAATAAAACTTGAAAGGTACGTGTATATTGAAGGTTCATCTGAATATCGTTTAAATCTGCTTGTGCGTCATTGCTGCGTTTATGAACAAGAATTTGAGTGGTTGCCTGATATACAGGAGTCGAGACATAGAACTGATAATAGGCTGAAATGCCCGTTACGATCAGGACAATCAGGATCAGAAGGGCCATTTTCTCTTTAATGACAGAAAACAGCTGCTTAAAACCTATATTCTCATTCATAGATACCTCCCGATTTCATCATAAAAAGGTTATATATGGTTTCTTTTTGTTAATGATTGGATTATAAAAGATAATACCCGCAAAGAAAAATGTCATAATAGGTCTTATAGTTCTTTTTAAAGAACGAAATCGTTCGTTTTCTTTTGTTTACTTCCTGATTCTTACGTTTTTGAATTTTATAAAGAACAATTTATTTCTTATAATGAACGAAAAGGTCGCAGAACTATTCGCCGGTGAGAAGGGAGATCATTGATCGAATGATAGGCAAGGTGATACGCATTTACCGAAAGAGAAAAGGATACTCGATTCAGCAGCTGGCTGAGGATGCTCATGTCTCTAAGTCATATTTGAGCAAAATTGAGCGTGGTGTCCACAGAAATCCATCTGTCCAGTTCTTAAAAAAGGTATCCTCTTCACTAGAGATTGATTTACAAGAGCTGTTTGATGCAGAGACGATGATGTTTCATTACGCTGAGGGTGGTGAACACGAATGGCGGGAGCATATCGTAAGTGCCGTCCAATCAGGCATGCCTAAAGAAGAGCTCTATCAGCTGCTCCAAACGTACCGAAAGGAGCAGGAAGAGAAGTCGTTACATGTCACCCATAGAAAGCTGACTGATTCAAATATCGCAGAGTGGAAGCGTCTAATGAGTGAAGCAAAGGCAATTGGCTTAAGCATTGAGGAAGTAAAAGCTTTCCTCAACAACATGGGAGAACGCCGGGCGTAAGCCTTTCAGGAAGAATGATTGCGGGGAGAGGCGTTTGACGCTTCGATGAAAAAGAGCCTTTGATTCATGAAAGGCTCTTTTTTCTGTTATTCTTCTTTTTTTGTTCGTGCTTTTTTCGTTATATCATTGTTTTTCCAATAGGCCCATAGTGATGTAATTCCCAGAAAGGCCAGTGTGATGAATTGCTGAACGCCTTCTTCATCAATAGGAATTGGGCTTTTTCCCGCAGCAGTTAGCGCACTGTTAACAAGCGCCAGTAAAAGCAGCACAAGCCTTGCAATCGTACCTGCACTAATTTTTTGAACCTCCAACTGTAACCCCTCCCTTTCCTCTTCTCACGGGCGGTATTGCTCGTTCTCTCTCATATGTATGCATCAGCCGAATGAATAGAAGAACGAATCAAAAAAAGAGACATCATTCCTATATGCGGAATGATGCCTGATTTCATTAGCTATTTATTTAGAAAACATCTCTTTTGCTTCATCCAATGCCATTTTATTGCCTAGAGCTGAGTAATCGAGCCAAGGCTGATCGGCAATCGGATAGACTTGGTTTTTCTTCACTGCTTTTAGACCCTTCCAAATCGGAGTCTTTTCTAATTGCTTGAATGCCTGCTGCGCTTTATCATCACGGTTGACAACGACAAAGATTGCATCAGCATCATAATCAGGAAGAACCTCTTGAGAAATCACTTCAAATGGGCGCTTGCTGTCCAGCTTTTTCACACCATCGACAGGTGTCAGGCCTAAATCCTCGTATAAAATAGGACCCATTGGGCGCTTCATGCTAAATACGCGAAGCTCCTTTGCTGTCACACGGATCGCCATGACTTTTCCGTTTCCAATCTTTTTCTTGATGAGCGATTTGACCTCTTTTGCTTCTTGATTGTAATTCTTAATATATTGATCCGCTTCTTTTTCTTTATTGACGTGTTTGGCGATTTTTTTCAAATGATCCCGCCATGTGCCATCATTTAAATTAAACACTTCTGTTTTGGCGATCTTCTTATATTTCGATAAGTCTTGACCGGCTAATTCTTCATCAACATAAATGACATCTGGTTGTAACGCAAGCAGTGATTCCATATCTGGATCAGATGCAATGCCGAGCTTCTTCGTCTGACTCAGCTGCTTTTTCGCATGTGGAAGGAAATCTTTTAAGTCTCCTCCTACAACAGAGCCCGCCGGTTTGATACCGAGTGCTAACAAGTCATTTGTTAAATGAATAGACAAGGAAGCAATCTTTGGTGTGCCATTGGTCTTTTCATTTGTTGTATTTTTTGTTTCCTGTTGTCCGCAAGCGGCAAGCAGCAAGAAACAGAGCGTTAATCCAATTACTAGTAGTTTTTTCATGATGAGTTCCTCTTTCATATTTATTTCGTTTTAGTTAATAAATAGAGAAAATACGGGGCACCGATAAAGGCCACGACCACACCCGCCGGTATGGCATTTGGAGCAAAGATGGAACGTCCGATTGTATCGGCACTGACCAAAATCAACAAGCCAAGCAGCGCACTAACTGGTAAAAAATACTGATGCAGTGAACCGACAAGCCTCCTAGCCAAATGCGGGGCGACGAGGCCAATAAAGCCAATACCACCTGTCATTGAAACACTTGCACTCGCGAGGCCTACCACTAAAGTCAAGAGGAGAAGACGTTTACGCTGGACACGTACACCTACACTTGAGGCGACAGCATCTCCTAATGTCAATGCATTGAGCGTGTTCGTCTGCATCAGCGTAAGCGGCACAAGGCATACAATCCAAGGCAGAAGCGCCAGCACATGAATCCAGTCTCTCCCCCATACATTGCCCACAAGCCACCTTGAAGCAAACGTGTATGTATCTTCATCCAGCTTCAATGACAAATATAAGGTGAGTGCACTAAATCCCGCAGCAACCGCAATGCCAACTAAGATCAGCCGGATAGGAACAAGCCCTTCATGCCGGTCATATGCAAGAAGCACGATGACAGCTGCCGCAAGCAGTCCGCCGCCAAACGTAAAGAGCGGAATAAGAAGAGACGGATTGCCTTCAAGTGCGTGAAAATATGTCACAAACACAATTAAGCCAAAGGCTGCCCCTGCATTCAATCCAATAATCCCAGGATCGGCCAGCGGGTTACGGGATAAGCTCTGCAAAATGCCGCCAGCAATGCCAAGACCAATACCAGCTAACATCGTCACCACAATTCGAGGCAGACGATAGTCAAACAGCACCGTTTCACTTTGGAAATCTCCAAAGCCAAATAACGTCTTGACGACCATGACAGGGCTTAGTTTCAGCGTACCGGTATTTAAACTATACAGCACCACAGCCGCACTCAGGCAAAGCAAAACGAGTGTCACGACAAGAGCACGCTGTTTCTCTCTCATGACAGGTTCCTCCCTTCTTTTCTGGCAATGTATAAGAAGAAAGGAACACCAACAAGTGCCACCATCACGCCAATGGCAAGTTCTCTTGGCGGATTGACTGTACGGCTGGCAAGGTCTGCAAAGACAAGCAGCATTGCGCCTAGTATCGCTGACATCGGAATGACGAAACGATAGTCTACACCAACAAGCTTTCGTGCGATATGCGGGATGACGAGACCGACAAACCCAATCGATCCGACTGCTGAAACAGAAACCCCTGCTAATAACACAGCAGCAGTCATTCCTAGTATTCGCACTTGCCGTGTTTTCACCCCTAAATTTGCCGCTGTATCTTCACCGAGCGATAGTAAGGAAAGTGACCGGCCTAATAGCATGGCCCATACGATCACAATCAGAATAACCGGGGCGAGAATCGTCAGCTGCGGCCATTTCACACCAGCTACCCCGCCTGCATACCAAAAAGCCAAATCCTGACTCAGATCAAAATAAATCGCGATCCCAGAGCTGAGCGCATGAAGCAATGCGGCTACAACCGCTCCTGCCACAGTGAGGCGCAGCGGTGTCAATACACCGCCAGCCGCTCCAATCGCAAAGATCAGCAGCGTACTGAGCACAGCACCAATAAAGGAAAAAAACATCAGTGCTGAATAAGGTATTCCCGGGAAAAAAGCAAAACAGAGAGCGACCACAAACATCGCACCGCCATTAATGCCCAAAATCCCCGCATCTGCCAGTGGATTTCTTGTGATGCCCTGCATAAGAGCACCCGCTACGGCAAACGCCGCTCCCACTAGAGCTGCCCCTAAAACACGTGGAAGTCTTAATTCATGGATGATCTGCTGCTCTGTGACATTTGACTGGTAGTCAAATACAGCTGTCCAAACCGTTTGCAGAGACAATGTTTTTGCACCGTATGACACAGCAAAAAACATGGCAGCCGCTAAACCAATGACGGCGAGAAAAAATATCAAAAAGAACAGAATATGTGATGATCGTTTTTGTTGCGGTTTTCGCTTATCCTGCAAAATCGGTGTCATCCTTTTCTTCATTAAAAGTCAGTTTGAAAATGAGAATCATAATCAACAAAATTATAGCCGTCAGCCTCTAAAAAATCAATGTACACCCCTTTTTTTAATTAATGAAGGTATATGCGGAGCATCGGGGTGGGAGGTTCTTTTTGCCGCTCAGTACGGCCTATCATTTTTTCTCCTAGTTTAATAGGAAAATAGTTGACAGTTCACATGAATATCCCCTAAAATTACAAAAGTAAGTCAAATGTTATAAAAATATTACAAACAGATGTCAAACTAATAAAGAATGACCCGTCATGAGAGGAGATTTGAAAGTTGTGTCAGTAAAGGGAAAATGGAGTATCGTCCTATTTGCGCTTGCAGTCGTCATTGGAGCAGTTGCTTTCTTTCAAAATCAACAAGCAAGCGGTACAGAGAAGAAAAATGTAAAGCAGGATACGAACTATAAAAACGTAGAAATTGTCACTCTCGTAAATGACGGGAAATTTATGAGATATGCAGTCAACTATCCTCTTTTTCATCAAAAAGAGCTAGATGACAAGATTCAAAGCTATGCCAATTCAGCATTAGAGCATTTCAAAAAAACATTCAGTGAAGCAAAGGATATTGATGAAAATAAACGCTATGAACTGAATATTGATTATGAAATGGTGCATTATGCGAAGCAGTCTGCTGCCATCCGCTTTACGACCTATACGTATACTGGCCAGCAAAGTGGAACCACCAATCATCTCACGATTAACTTTGATTTTCAGAAAAAAACCTTTCTTGACACCAAAGATTTATTTCTGCCTAAAACCAATTATTTAAAGAAATTATCCTATATTACATATACAGAGCTTCGAAAGGATAAAACCTTATCTAAGGATCAGCCTCTCCTTCAGAAGGGAACAGCCCCTGATGCTCAAAACTTCAGTCAATTTGCCTTGAAAGACAAATATGTAGAATTTTATTTCCCTGCATCTCAAGTAGCAGCAGAGGATCTTGGGCCGCAAACACTCGCAATCAAAAAGACATTGCTGAAGGACATATTAAAGCCAGATTATATGGATAAACTCAAAAATAAAAATGAAATGAAAGAACCGAATCCAAAAAGAAAAGCCGTCAAGCTGCCGCAAAAATCAAAGCTTGACCCGAATAAAAAAGCCATCGCACTCACATTTGACGATGGTCCGAATCCAGCGACAACCTCAAAAATTTTAGATGCGCTGAAGGCAAATAAAGGTCATGCCACCTTTTTCGTATTAGGCAGCAGGGTGCAATATTACCCTGGAATGCTTGCCGATATTTTAAAAGGCGGGAATGAGATCGGAAACCATTCCTACAATCACCCTTTATTAACAAGACTGCCTTTAGAAGAAGCGGTGAAACAAGTGAAGGACACCCAGCAGCTGATTGAGAAAGCAAGCGGATATACACCTACGCACTTTAGACCGCCATATGGCGGTACAAATCAAGATATCAATCATGCAATTGGGATGAAGGTCACTTTGTGGGATGTTGATCCTGAGGATTGGAAGATCCGCAACAGCCAGCAAATCACAAACCGCGTACTCTCACATGCAGCAGATGGCAGAACAGTGTTAATGCACGATATTTATGAAAGCTCAGCCCAAGCAGCAGTAAAGATCATCCATGAACTCACCAAACAAGGCTACCAGCTCGTCACAGTGAGTGAACTTGAACAATTAAAAAAAGAACGACATGAACAAACCCCTGTAGAGTAAACAGGGGTCTCAGATTGTTGACAAAGGGCTAAAATGATCTTTATTTTAGCCCTTTGTCTTCTTTTCAGCGTGATGGAAAACCTTTGAAGTCTAGGAAGGACGAGTACTGGAGCGGAGCGAATTGTACATTCGTGAGCACCGGCACGCAGGACTGACAAAGAATGCGAGGGTTTGTCCGCGCGCTGAAACCCCTGTAGAGTAAACAGGGGTTTTCTTTTATGACTCCAAAGACTTTTTTTGTTTCAATAATGCTTGAAATGTCTCTTCAAGCTCTTGCGACGGCTCAATACTTAAACGGCTGAGCACTTCAGACAGCTGCATATCAATTAACAGAAGCTCCTCTTCTCTATTTGTCACAGCTGGTTTTTCTTCCTTTTGTTTATAGGCTTCATATGTGCCT
Organism: Bacillus sp. FSL L8-0654; assembly: GCF_038629965.1. Lineage (NCBI taxonomy): Bacteria > Bacillati > Bacillota > Bacilli > Caryophanales > Bacillaceae > Bacillus > Bacillus sp. FSL L8-0654. The sequence goes on from NZ_CP152026.1 coordinate 3,111,321, forward strand.
TCAAAAGCTTCAATACGTTCCTCGTGAATATGAAAAATACGAGTGGCAACTTCTTCAATCAGCCTGCGATCGTGGGAAACAAACACAACGGTACCTGGGTAATCCTTCAATAGACCTTCAAGTGCTTCAACTGCCGCCAGATCTAAAAAGTTCGTCGGTTCATCCAGCATGAGAACATTGGCATCACTGACGAGTAAGGACGCAAGCATCGTCTTCACCCGTTCTCCCCCGCTTAATACCTCAACAGGCTTGTGCACATCATCCCCTCTAAATCCTAGTCTCGCCAAAACCGTTCGAACCACTGTTTCATCTTGAACCGCCTCTTTCAGCGCATTTTGTAAAATCGATTCATCTACCTTCAATCCTGACAGATCCTGACGAAAATAGGCTAGCTTGACAGCCTCTGAACGAGTAACTCCGGGATGTCCATTCACTAACATACGGAGAAATGTCGTTTTGCCGCTCCCGTTCTTTCCGATAATGGCAACTTTGTCTCCGCCCCTCACTTCCACATTCGACTGCTTCCAAAGCACTTTATCGCCCGCCTTGCCAACTACATTTTCCACTCGCAAAATGGTACGGCTTGCTGTTTCCTTCATCGTATGCTGAGTCATTTGAATGGGCTGAATGTCCTTTACCTTCTCCACCTTTTCTAATTTCTCCATCCTTGTTTCAATGGATTTGGCTGTTTTTTGCAACTTTTTTTGCTTATTTGCATAGTAGGGCTTTGCAATTTTAGGTCCTGAGGATTTCACCTTTTGGGATGGCTTTGTCGCTTTGTCCGCCTTTTTCTTTTTCTTTTCCAGTGCATGCTCTAACTGTTTTTTCTTTTGTGTATAAGCTTCATACGCTTCCACCTGCTGACGATGTGCCAGCTCTTTTTGCTGTGCAAAATGCGTGTAGTTGCCTTTGTAATGATGTAGCTTCCCATGATCCAGCTCCCAAATCTCCGTACATATTGCATCTAAAAAAGCACGATCATGCGAAACAACAATGAGAGCTCCTTGATAATGACGCAGCTTTTCTTCCAGCCACTCAATGTGCTCCGTATCCAAATGAGTGGTCGGTTCATCTGCTAATAAAAGGGCAGACGGCCGGCTTAATGCTCTTTCAATATAAGTCTGGGTCATTTCACCGCCACTCTGTCTGCCGTCTCCTTGTTTCAATTGAGGAAGCAGCGTACAGACCGCTGTGGCGGCAACCGTGCCGCTGTCTGGTGTTTCCTGTCCTGCCAGCACATGCAATAAAGTCGTTTTTCCGCTGCCATTTGTCCCTACAAGACCAATGCGGTCACCTTGATGGATGGCGAGCTCCTCAATATCAAATAACAAGCGATCTTTTCGAAATACCTTTAACTGATTGGCTTTTAATAACATCCAATCCTCTCCTTTCGTATCAGGAGACATGAAAAAGCCTCCCATTCTCAGAATAGGAGGCAAAATGGTGTACAAAAATAAGCGGATTGATCCAGTATGGTGTGCTGTTCCTATTTGAACACACACTCCACGTATCAATCACTTCATTTTTTGATTCCCAAGCTGTACCATCCTATTCCGAAGCTAAAAAATGAAAACGCAGCAAACATGGCAAACGGATCGTTTGCTCACTGCCTTCGTTCGTTCATTTTGCTTACAGGTCATAGGATTAGTACTTCATTGCATTGGGTCACCCTTCCGTCGTTTGTTACGTATACGATAAAAGATTGGTTATTTTTTGTCAAGCTGAAATGGCATAAGTGAGTCGATTAACTGGAGTGTAAATGGATGGGACACTTCAAACAGTTCGTCCTTTTTGCATTCTTCCACTAGGCTTCCTTCATGTAAAAATAGGAGGCGGTCACATAGATACACCGCTGCTTCTACATCATGAGTAATGAGAAGCATGGTCATGTCTAGCTCTTGTTTTAATGTCTCAAGCAGCTCCAATATTTGTACTTGAACAGAGACATCCAGTGAGCTCAAGACTTCATCTAGTATAAGAATGGCTGGATGCGTCGATATCGCTCGTGCGATGCACACTCGCTGGAGCTGACCGCCGCTTAGCTGATGAGCATATTGATTCAGCACAGACGAGGGCAGTCTGACTTGCTCAAGTAATGACAAAACCTTCTGATCCAGATTCTGATTCTGCTTTAACAAACGCATCGGTTCTGCTATGATCTCTTTCACCTTAAAAGAGGGATGAACAGAAGATAGATAATCCTGAAAGACAACACTCATTTTCCCCCGGTTCATCCTTCGCCATTTGTCAGCTGTCATACCATCAATCTGTACCTCGCCTCCATCTATTTTTTCTAAACCGAGCAGGATACGTGCCAATGTACTTTTGCCACTTCCGCTCTCACCGACTAATCCGGCACATTGTCCTTTTTCGATTTGAAACGAAACATTTGATAGGCGGTCTTTTGGTTTCTTTTGATTTGAAAAAAGACCTTTCTTCTCACCGTGTTTGACTAGATCGAAAGCTGTGATCAACATGGAAACGCCTCCACTCTCTTCTGCTGCCGCAGTGCTTCAGTAGGGGCAGATAATCGAAGCCTCGTCTCAAGTAAATGCTTTGTTTGGGGATGCTCGGGTGATGTGAACACTTCCTTGGCTGACCCATGCTCAAGCATTACTCCTTGGTGCATGACCATCAACTCATCAGCAATTGCCTGAACGACGCCTAAATCATGCGTTATGACGATCAAGGTAACACCAGTTTCTTCCTTTAGACTGTGTAATTGTCTGATGACTTCACGCCCATTAAAGGCATCAAGTGATGCAGTTGGCTCGTCTGCAATGATCACGTCTGGAGAAAGCATCATCGTGATGCCAATCATCACACGCTGAAGCATTCCTCCAGACAGTTCATACGGATACTTTTTCATCAAATCATATGGATTTTTTAAATGGACACGTGTAAGCCCAGCCATAGCATGTGCTTTCCCTTCTTTCCCTCGTAAGCCCAAATGCTGCTGAAATGTTTCCACCATTTGATGACCTATCGTTTCGATAGGGTTGAATGCATTCATGACATCCTGTGAGATGAAACCTATTCGTTTCCCCCGCCATTGATGCGCTTCTTGATTTGTTAATGTTTTGCCGTCAAAAATGATCGTTCCTTCCACTTCTAGCGAAGGGGCGACAAGATCAATTAACGCTTTGGCGACAGTTGATTTTCCACTGCCACTTTCTCCAATGACGGCTAAACAGCGTTGTTGATGTAAAGAAAATGTGATATTCGACACTATATTCTTTTGCTGCTGTGGATCATGTACGGACAGATTTTTTACGTCGATTAAAGGCAAATGGCCTCACCCCTTTCTTTCTGGTATGATGCATGGCAGGATTCGCGGCATGCTGAAGGCTGTCTCCTAAAAAGCTCAACGCCATGACCACAAACAAGATGGCAAGTCCAGGCGCAAGCATATGGGCTGGATGTGTCACCATGACATTCTTCGCCTCGTTGAGCATCATGCCCCATTCTGGTGTAGGTGCACTCACACCTAATCCTAGAAAAGACAGTGCTGATATATTTAAGATCACCCAGCCCGCATCAAGTGTCGCAAAAACAGCAATTTCTCCTGAGATGCGAGGAAATAGATGTCTCCTCAATATGTAAAAGGGTTTGCCGCCAGTCACCTTTGCAAATTGAACAGAAGGTTCATTCGCATATTGAAGGACAGACGACCGAATCATTCTTGTATACCAGGCCCATTTCGCTAGGACATTCGCCAAAATAATATTGAATAGTCCAGGTCCGAGTATTCCAACAACCGCAAGAATCATCACCTCTGCTGGAAAGGACAGCATGACATCACACAGCCTCATCAAAACCCCATCCACCTTTCCTCGAAAGAAGCCTGCCATGAGTCCAAGTGCGCTGCCAATGAGCATCGTGATACACATGGTCAGCATAGCTGCAAGCATTGTTGTCCGAATGCCATATAAAAGCCGCGATAATACACATCTCCCTAGATGATCCGTTCCGAGTGGGTAAGTAAGACTGATACCGGCATATTTTTGGAGAATGTTCGTATTTGTTGGATCATGTGGTGCTAACATTGGAGCAAACAGTCCAGCTAATGCGACAAGCGCTAACAGCCAGATTGAAAGAATCGCCATACGGTCTTTTCTTAATTGATGCCACCCTATCATTGTTGTCATACCTCCTTTCGCAATTGCGGATTCATGGTCATTTGCATCATATCAGCGATGAGATTGCACATAACAAACAGGAACCCCATCACAAACAAATAGGCTTGAATAATAGGGAAGTCCGCATGGAAAATAGCCGTTACACACAACCGGCCAACCCCTGGCCAAGCAAAAAGGTTTTCAATAATAACAGTTCCCGCAATGAGCTTTGGAATAGACATGCCAAGTGCTGTTACCGCTAATTGCAGGGCATGCCTCAAGATTTTCAGTTGAACGGTTCGTTCCTTTAAACCACGTGCTCTTGCATAAAAAACAAAGGGCTCGTGCTGAAATTTTAGAATTTGATTACGTATTAGTCTCACATAGGTCGATAAGTAGCCTAATGATAATGTGACAGCTGGAAGAAGAATCGATTTGAATCCTTCCATTCCACTCGTATTGACCCAATTGAATTTGACAGAAAAAAGCCAAATCAACAAAATCCCCAGCCAAAAACTAGGCATAGAAGCTGCGATAAACACAAAGGCTCTCAGAACCCGATCCACCCAGGAATGAGCAGCATATGCACAAATCACTCCAAATAATAAACTCAACACAATGATGAAAAAAAGCGCTGCTCCTGCAAGCTGCAATGTCGCAGGCAGCGCCTCCATGATAAGAGCAAAAACGGGCTCCTGATTGACATAGCTTCTGCCAAAATCACCTGTTAATCCATTTTTAAGCCATGTGGCATAGCGGATGAAAAATGGCTGGTCTAAGCCTAACTCCTGCCGCATCGATTCAATCATTTCTTCTGTTGGAGTGACTTGATTCACCCGCAAAGCGACCTCTGCTGGATCACTTGCCCGCATCGTCAGCAGTACAAAAGCAAAGAAGGTGATGAAGATCATAAGCGGAAAAAGCATCAATATTCGTTTTAAGAGATAGCGAGTCATGTCTCTACCTCCGTTTATGACGCAAAATACATACGGTCAAATGGAATTTCATACTGAGACACATGAAAACCTACGCCTTTCAGTCGCTTATTATAAACGGCCTTTGTCACAGAATAAGAGATTGGGAGGTAGACATTTTCATCATGAATATACGTCAATATTTCTTGATACATTTGTTTCCGCTTTTGCTCATCTGGTTCTACTAATACTTCTGTAATCGTCTCGTCCAGCCACTTTTTCTTTTTCAGTCCTAATTGGGCTTGATAATCAGCATGGGATGCTACACGGAATGAAGAGACATAAGTTTGTGGATCATAAGGAAGCCCCCAAGACAGCGAGTACATCAGATCGAACTTTCCTGTTTTTTGGCGATCTAAGAATGCCTGTTTTTCTTCTCCTCTAATATCCAGCTTGATCCCCACCTGCTTGAAATCTTGTTGAATCGATTCACTGATCGTTCTTTCCCCTGCATTATCGGAATTATAGTAAATAGCCACACTCAGCAGTTTGCCATTTTGATAGCGATACCCGTCTTCTTTCATCTTCCAGCCTGCCTCATCCAATAATGCCTCTGCTTTCTTCTTTTGATAAGTTTTCTTTTTCAGTGGAATATCTGCGTAAGGGACAGAAGGAGCAAGCAATGTGTGTGCCACCTTTTCCGTTCCATTTAAAATACCTTCTGTGATCATGTCCTTTTGAATGGCGTATTGAAACGCTTCTCTTACTTTCGGATCTTTTGTGATTGGCTGGTTTGAATTAATGACAATCGATCTTGAACCAACAGGAGGGCTCACGGTTACCCCATATTGACCTGCTTCTTTTAAAGCCTGGAATGAGTCTCCATCAATCATGTCACCATCTGCTCCAAATAAAAGATCAATCTCTCCTTTTTGAAGCGCAAGTAAGATGGTTTGGTGATCCGGCATGACTTTCCATTTCACAGTTGAAATCTTCGGCTTTTCCCCCCAATAGTGGGCATTCATTTCAAAAACGGCATATTGATTTTTCTTATGTTCCTTTAGCACATAAGGACCTGTACCTGCATAGCTTTTGACTCCTTTTGCAGTCGTTCCATCAATGAAACTTTTTGGAGAAATAAAACGGAAGGGGCGTGTTAAGCCCAGCTCTTCTAACGTAGGATAATAAGGCTCTTTCAACGTGAGAACAAATGTATCGTCATCTAACGCCTTTGTGGATTTGATTTCGGATACGAGATTAAGCCAAGCGTTCTTTTCAATATTTTTGACGACAGCATCAATATTCAATTTCACTGCCTTTGCATTAAAAGGCTCACCATCTGAAAAAGTCACACCTTTTCGAAGATGAAAGGTGTAGGTCCTTCCATCCTTTGATATGTCCCAACTTTTCGCTAAGGCAGGCTGAACGCCCTTCTCTGTATTGACGACAAGCGATTCAAACACCATATTTTGAGCAGCCATCTCTCCACCGTATAGATGGGGATTGATGTCCCTGATATCTTTTGTACTTGCATACACGAGCTCATCTTCTTCTCTATCATTGCTGGAGGATGCTTTGTTTTCAGAGCATGAGGCCAATAAAAAACAAGCCATCACTGAAAACAGCATCAAGGTGTATGTCACGTAGGGATGCCTTTTCTCATATTTCTTCTTTATGTAAACAGGTTGATCACTCATATGTACTTCCCCCAATTCAACATTATCGTAATCATTACGATTATTAATCGAAATGATTACGAATTGAATATTAGCATACAGAAACGGGAAATACAACGTCTTTTCATAAAAAAACAGACTCATGTTTGAGTCTGTTTCGCTTGTATAAATTGGTCGATCACCTTTAATGCTTTTTCTGTTCCACCTGCCGCTTGGAAGCTTTCTTCAATTTTCTCAATACCGGCACGGTACGTGTCACTGCCTAAAACGGTCTCAACAGTTTCTCTTAGCTGCTTTGCTGTCAGCTGATCTTTATCAAGTGCACAGGCAGCAGATAATTCGGTCAGTCTTTGTGCCACCATCGGCTGATCTTTGTCGACTGGAATGACGACCATCGGAACGTGGTAATGAATACCTTCATTGACACTATTCATCCCGCCGTGCGTTATAAACACATCTGTCAGTTCGAGCACTTCAAGCTGCGGCACATAAGGTTCGATCAGAAAATGAGCAGGCGGCTCTTTTAAGAGAGAACGATCTACTTTTTCACCTGTTGCGATAATCACTTTTCCGTCAAAGTCTTCGAAAGCATCTATACACATATTAAAAAATGCTTCTGTATCACCAAGAACGGTGCCCATGGAAATAAAAACGACTTTTTCTTGCTCAAGTGCTTCCAGCGGGAAATCATGCTGGTCGGCTCTTTTTAGAAAGCTCGGTCCAATGAAAACAAACGAATCGTTTAATGAATCAACTGAAGGCTGGAAATATTCACTTGTATAGACGATATTCAGTTCTCCACGGTTTTTCATAAATTGCATCAAACGCGTTGGCTGAACGCCAAAACGCTCTTGTATTTTTTCTAACAGATGATCGGCTTTCTCATCCTTTCTGTATAGCGGTGTATCAAAATGCGCCTCTTGCAGCACAAAAGATGGGTTGGAACCAATGCTCGGAATGTGCAAGTAATCTCGAACAAGCTCCCCTGCCCCAAACATATCAAAGTAAACCAAATCAAATGAATGCTTCTCGGAAAGTGTTTCCACCACCTCTAAAATATCATATGATGTTTGCAGCATGGCATGAAAGAACGGCTGCATGGAATCTAAATCTCCTTCTTCCACATGTAATGTCCGAATATAGTCTGGATGTATATGTACGTGAGCGCCTAAGCGTTTGATTCGTTCCTCATAATGTACAGTTGTGACCGCATGCACTTCATCGCCTCGATCCGCCCATGATTTAATCATTCCTAACATAGGGTTCACATGTCCTTCAGCTGGAAACGTAATCAATAAAATCTTCGCCACAAGAAATTCCTCCTCATTGTCAATTCCCTTCCATGTTAATCATATACAGCAAGCTGGCTCAACAAATACGCCTGAAAAGGGAAGAAATGAGTCTTACGTCCAGTATTTCATGGAGGGACATGAACATAACACCTTCTCACGAGCAAACATCCAATATTTTTGTATAATTAGTCATAATATTATTTTCAGCTTCATATTGGAGGGGATATTTTGTGAAAGTCTTGGAGAAATACAGTTATTTAATTATCATTCTTTGTCTAGCGGCAATGATCGTGACAAACTTCACTGTGAATGACAATACAATAAAAAATACTGTATCCGTGATTGGATTTATCATTGTTCTTCTTACAATTATACCTGCGGCTATTTACAGGAAAGGCCAGAAAGGCAGATAACCCTTTATTCTAAAGCAGTAACCCCCACTCTTATGTTAAGAGTGGGGGTTATTTTATTATATTCTGATAGATGTTGCTGTGTTGCAACCAGATCATTTTTTCACTTGCTTACCCTAGCTTTATTAGAAGAGAACGATCAATCCGATTGAGCACACAAAAACCCCTCTCCATATGAAGAGGGGTTCATGAAAGACCTTTATCATCGTAAGCAAGGTCAAGTACGCGCTCGGAGGGATTCGAACCCCCGGCAGACGTGGTACCGGAAACCACCGCTCTATCCAACTGAGCTACGAGCGCACGATATGTTTTTTGAACGTCAGCATATCAAATTATAAGGGAAATGCTGCGAGAAAGCAATGATTAATCATTCGTCATGATGATGTATTTTATTACTTTGTATTCATACACTAATATGATGGTTTGAAGTGGAATGATTTTGGGGAAAATGGATAGGGGTATTTGAATTTAGGTCAGCGTTTTGTTTGACCTTTATTGACCAAAAATGTATCATTGAATTACATACTTACCTAAAAGGTGAAGGAGGAACATTATGAATTTAATACCTACAGTCATTGAGCAAACAAATCGTGGGGAAAGAGCTTACGACATTTATTCTCGTCTTTTAAAAGACCGTATTATCATGCTTGGTTCTGCGATCGATGACAATGTTGCCAACTCCATCGTGTCACAGCTGCTTTTCTTAGAAGCTGAAGATCCAGAAAAAGATATTTCTATCTACATTAACAGCCCTGGCGGTTCAATCACAGCTGGTATGGCCATTTACGATACGATGCAATTTATTAAACCAAAGGTATCAACTATTTGTATTGGTATGGCTGCATCTATGGGTGCGTTCCTGCTTGCTGCTGGTGAAAAAGGTAAGCGTTATGCTCTTCCAAACAGTGAAGTCATGATTCACCAACCACTCGGCGGTGCCCAAGGTCAAGCAACAGAAATTGAAATTGCGGCAAAACGAATCCTTTCTTTACGCGATAAACTGAACCAAGTACTTGCTGAACGTACTGGTCAGCCAATTGAAGTCATTGAGCGCGATACAGATCGTGACAACTTCAAAACAGCGGAAGAAGCACTTCAATACGGACTCATTGACAAAGTCTTGACCCGTAATACAGAAGACCAAAAAAAATGATCACAACACAAACCGTCTGTTCCTTGAACAGACGGTTTTTTGTGATTGACATATACTTTAAGACAGCTCCGTCCATTTCTGCTGAAGAGACGGTGTTTGATAAGAAGCCATCTGCGTGATTAATTCCTCCGGTTCACTCGAAGCATGTAACAATTGAAGATGTGATTCATTCGAAAAACCTTCTTGTATACTAAATTTCACCATGTCTATGAGCGGATTGAAGTAGTCATTCACTTGATACAATCCAATCGGCTTTTGATGGATGCCGATTTGTGCCCAGCACAGCACCTCAAATAATTCTTCATATGTACCAAAGCCGCCTGGCATCGCAATAAACCCATCGGCCAGCTCGCTCATTTTTGCTTTTCGTTCATGCATGCCTGTTACCTCAATTAGCTCTGTCAGCTCTTGATGCACGACTTCTCCTCTAAAAAGTCCCTTAGGCATGACCCCGATCACTTGCCCGCCATGTCTCATGACCTCATCGGCAATCGCGCCCATTAACCCAATACGCGATCCGCCGTAAACAAGACGAATGCCCTGCTTCGCCATATAAGCACCCAGCTCTACAGCCTTTTGTTTATAGACATCATTTACACCTGGATTCGAACCAGCAAACACACAAATCGTTTTCATCAAAACAGCCCCATCTCTCTCTATGATTTCTTCACCCACTCATTCTACTATAATGATTTGTAAAGAAACAGCCGTTTCTTCTATATATAGTGTAAAATCAAAAGAGTGAACACCATATAAGGAGCTGTAAAGAGAGAATGCAAACAACTGAGATGGAGAAGTGGATCAAGGATTTTTATCAAACGAGAAATTGGACAGAATACGGACCGTTTATCCGGTTAGGCTTCTTAATGGAAGAAACGGGAGAACTCGCTCGAGCTGTTAGAGCAATAGAAATCGGACGAGACCGGCCTGATGAGCAGAGACAGGAATCATCTGAGCTGAAGAAAGAACTCATTGAAGAAATGGGAGATGTTTTAGCAAATCTCCTCATTTTAGCGGATCAATATGATGTCACAGTAGAAGAGATCTTCAGCGCTCATCAACAAAAACTCACAAAGCGTTTTTCTGGAGAAAAAGAGCCAGTAAAAAACACGTGACCAAGCTGTCACGTGTTTTTTACGCCTTAAAGATGCTGTGGTGAAATGTCATCCGTTCGTTCAAAGAAATGCTGTTTTCCGATATGATGGAATAGACCTGTTCGATGCAAAAGCTCCTTAGGCTGTGATTGAAGTCCAACGATCATCAGCTTTCCATTATGATGCTTTAACCGATTGGAGATATTCATGAGAACCGCTTCTGCCGATGTGTCCATGTAATTGACTTTATTCATAAGCAGAATGAGCGTTTTCGGTTTTGTTTGAACATGATCCAATATCGAATTTTCTAATGAATCTGTTGTTCCGAAAAAGAGCGGCCCTTCAATGGAATACATACTGATCCCTTTCTCCTCTGTCTGTTTTTCTAAAGCAGCTGCTGTTTCCATTTGAGGAACGGCGACATTTGTATGAATATTGGTCGTCTGGCTCATTTTTTTGATAAAGGCGATAAATGCTAAAATGAGACCAGCAGTGACGCCAATAATCAAATCACCGATCACTGTGAGCAGGAAGGTCACGACGAGTACAAGCGAATCAGCATTTTTCACTTTCAAAATATTGATAAACTCTTTTCTCTCACTCATATTCCAAGCAACAAACATTAAAATCGGTGCCATTGCAGCAAGTGGAATCATCGACGCATACGGCGCAAATACCATTAAGATCAGCAAGACGACAACGCCATGCACAACACCAGAAATCGGACTTGCCCCGCCATTTTTTATATTCGTGGCCGTTCGGGCAATAGCTCCCGTCGCTGGAATTCCTCCGAAAAGCGGTGCCGCCATATTGGCAATTCCTTGCCCCACAAGCTCTTTATTGCTGTCATGCTTAGAGCCTTTCATATTATCAGCGACCATTGCGGACAAAATCGATTCCACGCCGCCTAAAAGCGCAATGACAATTGCTGGAGGCAGGAGGTATATCATTTTTTCAATCGTTAATTCAGGAAAAGCGAAGGTTGGCAGCTGACGAGGGATTTCACCATATGCAGAGCCAATCGTTTCAACTTGTCCTTGAAAAAAGAGAACGGCTAGAAACGTAGAAGCCAATAAACCTAATAGAGCACCAGGTATTTTGGGAATGTATTTTTGTGCCGCCAAAATCACGATGAGCCCGATGACGGCTGTGATAATGGCGAGACTGTTTGTAGTACCAAGATGGACCACGATTTCTCTCATATTGAGGAAAAAGCTTTCATGTTTTTCAACACCCTTTAATCCGAGGAAGTTGGCAATCTGTCCTGAAAAAATAATGACAGCAATGCCAGCAGTAAAACCGATGATAACCGGACGAGGAATAAATTTCATGAGCTTTCCTAGTTTGAATATTCCGAATAATACAAGCATACAGCCTGCCATAAAACCGGCAATGAGCAAGTTTTCAATACCGTACTGGCTGACGATCCCGAATAAAATTGGAACAAACGCCCCGGTCGGCCCGCCGATCTGATACTTTGAACCACCAAACAATGAAATCAAAATGCCGGCAACGATGACTGTGTATAATCCATATTCTGGTCCGACACCAGATGCAATGGCAAATGCCATGCCTAAAGGAATTGCCACAACGCCCACGACAAGCCCAGCGATTAAATCGCGTCTAAACTTTGATGAATTGTACCCTTCAAATCTTCCATAAAAACGCATGGTATGTGTTGGCCTCCTTCAAGTATGTGTAGATGATTTAGGTATACTGTGGGTCAATTTGTTTGTCTTTCACTACGACATCCAGCTTTCCTGTCGCTGGGTGAATCACCAGTCCATGAACTGCCACATCACTTGGCATCAGTGGATGCTCTTTCACTAATTTCACACTTTGGGCCACGCTTTCTTCAACTGAATCAAAGCCTGTCAGCCAGCCCTTTAAATCAACTCCTGAGTTTTTCACAATGCTTAAGCATTTCTCTTCGATTCCGCGTGCTTTCGCCTTTTCAAGTAAAGGGTCCGCCGCAAGACCTGCCATTCCGCATTCATGATGCCCTACAATGCATACTTCCTCTGCCTTTAGCTCATAGATAGCTAGCAGGATACTCCGCATCACACTGCCGAACGGATGTGTCACGATGGCGCCTGCATTCTTAATGATTTTTGCATCACCGTTGCGCAGACCCATAGATTGCGGCAATAATTCCAAAAGACGGGTATCCATGCACGTTAAAATAACCAGTTTTTTCTCAGGAAATTTCCCCGCTTTGTAAGGCTCATAATGTCTCTCATTCACAAACTCTGAATTGTGCTGAAGAATCTGTTCTAATTTTGACTCCATTTTGCCATCTCCCATCTTTTTTTAAGTAACGTAAGCTCGTGCCTGTCCTCCTTTTCTTTCTTGTGTTCTCAAGAATAGAGAAGAAAAATGATAGAAAAAAAAGAAAAAAATGAGAAAACGATGAGAAGAAATATCATCATTTTCTCTATTTTACGCTGCATCCCAACGGCTTCGCGGGTTTGCTTTCAATCTATTGTTCTCATCACACCAAAAGACAATAAAATGGTTTAGTAGAAAATGACCATCCCGTTTAATACATTTCAAATATAATAAATTTTCTATCAAAAAGTCTCGATCTATTTTCCAGTTTGTCAGATAATCTCTCGTAAATTTTTGCAATTTCACATGTCTCATCTACTATCAGCTTATTTTTATATAGATAAAAAATGCATCAGATGGCATAAGAATCTACTTTTTCACTAAGAAAATGTCTTTCTTTACCGTTATTTCAGTATATTAAATATTGAGCTGCTAACATTCAAACGTGTTCTGCCGAAATGGTTGCTTTATAATAAAAGGAGTAAGATGACCATGTGAAAGGAGCGAATTGACTGTGACACCACACATTTTTGTCGCCAAACCCTTACCTGCTTCTTTTGAGGAAATGCTAAAGGAACATTGTACATACGAGGTTTGGCAATCCAAAGACCCTATTCCAAGAGACATTTTGTTTGAAAAGCTGCAGCACGCTGATGGTCTTTTAACATCTGGAACGAAAATCGATCAAGAGCTGTTAGATCACGCACCAAAACTCAAGGTAGTGAGTAATAACTCTGTCGGCTATGACAATTTCGATATAGAAGTGATGAGACAAAGAGGCGTGATTGGTACGCACACCCCTTATACGCTCGATCATACCGTGGCTGACCTTGCCTTTTCACTCATACTCTCCTCTGCGAGAAGAATCGCCGAGCTTGATCGTTTTATCCGTGAAGGAAAATGGACGAAATTCGTACAGGAGGAAGAGATCTTTGGCATTGATGTTCATCATCAAACACTTGGCATAATTGGCATGGGACGTATCGGCGAGCAAGTAGCAAAACGGGCGGCACTTGGGTTTGATATGAACGTTCTTTATCATAACCGAAGCCGAAATGAAAAGGCTGAATCGGCGTATGGCGCTGTCTATTGTGCACTTGATGATCTTTTAAAACAAGCTGATATCATCGTGTTGATTACACCGCTGACCGAGGAAACGTATCATATGATTGGGGAACGAGAATTGAAGTTAATGAAGCAAACGGCTTTATTTGTAAACATTTCCCGCGGGAAAACAGTGAATGAAAAAAGCCTCATTCAAGCCCTTCAGGAGGGATGGATTAAAGGCGCTGGTCTTGATGTGTATGAGCAGGAACCGCTTCAAGAAGATCATCCTTTCAAAGAGATGAACAATGTCACCCTAGCCCCTCACATCGGTTCCGCTACTGAAACAACAAGGGATCTCATGCTGAAACGAGCCATTCATAATGTGATTCATGGAATAGATGGGAAGGCGCCTGTTGATGTTGTGAAGGAGCTTACTTCATCTTGAACAGCAAAGACGCAGAAACTGCGTCTTTTAAATTGTTGACAAAGGGCTAAAATGATCTTTATTTTAGCTCTTTGTCTTCTTTTCAGCGTGATAGAAAACCTTTGCAGTCTAGGAAGGACGGCTACTTTTGCGGAGCGAATTTGACATTCGTGAGCACCAGCGCGCAGGACTGACAAAGAATGCGAGGGTTTGTCTACACGCTGAAAGACGCGAAACTGCGTCTTTTTATTTATTTCTTTAGGAGACATCAGGATAAAAGACTCATTTTAGCAAAGATCCTCATTCTTTACATTTCCTTCATGTTCGGGTGCTATAATATGAGCTAGACAAGCATCAAGAGGACGGCATCCGATTTCCTTAATAGGAGGATGAAGATGAAAAGATTGAGTTCGGTTTTTACTATGTTCGCTCTGATCGCTGCTATTCTGTTTTCTGGATTTGTCCCGCAGCAAGCTCATGCAGAAACACCTCTTACACCAACAGCCACAACTGAAACTGCTTCTATTCAGCTCACGCCAGATGTGCGCACCCTTGCCGTCATTAATACGTTTGATGGTGTAGCAGATTATTTAATTCGCTACAAACGACTGCCTGATAACTACATTACGAAATCACAAGCAAGTGCTCTCGGATGGGTGGCATCTAAGGGAAATCTAGCCGAGGTGGCGCCAGGTAAAAGCATTGGTGGAGATATTTTCTCAAACCGGGAGGGACGTCTTCCTTCAGCAAGCGGCCGAACATGGCGTGAGGCAGACATCAACTACGTTTCAGGCTTCCGCAATGCAGACCGTCTTGTGTATTCAAGCGACTGGCTCATTTACAAAACAACAGACCATTATGCGACTTTCACCCGTATTCGATAATCAAAAAAGACAGCCCTATTTGATCTGGGGCTGTCTTTTCGTATGGTGGTTTACGGTATGAGGTTTTTCACGTAATCCTCAAAAGGAATCGGCAGCGGCTTTTTCGACACTTCTTCGTGTTCATGTGTGGTGACATGATCCTCAGTAACGATCACACGTCCTGTTGGCGTGAGCTTTGACGCAAGCGGTCTTTTGTTAAATGGAGAGGATTCATTTTCATAAATCTCGTGTCTCATTTGGGCCAATACAGCCTCGTCCACCTCGTTCAATGTGAAAGCATAGCCTGTTTCAGCGCCATCTCCCTTATCTAATTGGAGCAGATGTGTCCCTTTTTCGGTTTCCTCAGCTTTGACGCGAAACCGCATTGACGCTCCTTCCACCCAATCTCCTGTAAAAGGCACAGGCTGAAGAGGTAAATTCACACCAAATCCCGCATCAATGAGGAAGTGTTCGTTGTGATGCTTCAACATGATGGCTACGTGCGTGCCATCAATTGCCCACGTACCCGCTTCTTTGTTATACACTGTGCCTTGAAGAAGCTGTACAGAGAGCCCTGCCTCTTTTAACACATAGTATAAGAGAGGATTGAGATCGTAACAAAGACCTCCTCTGTTTTCTTCAAGAAGATGCTGCTTCAACCCTTCTTGATTCAAAGCGTAGGATTGTTTGTTCAAAACAGATCTATTTTCGAACGGAAAGGTATAGGCCATTTTTTTTAATAATACAGGCAAGTCTTTAAAGGTGATGGACTTGCCTTCATATCCGACCTTCTGTAAAAAAGCTGATTGAATCATGACATTCCCTCCTAAAAAAACTGAGCCTTTGAAGAGACTCAGTTTTCTTGATTGATAAAATCTGTTAACGCCTCAATGGCTTCTTGTTCATCTGCACCATCTGCAATCAGTGTGACAGTAACCCCAGAGCTGATCGCAAGACTCATGAGACCCATAATGCTTTTCGCATTGACTTTTTTCCCATCTTTCTCTAGAAAAATATCAGCACCAAAGCGATTGGCTTCTTGTACGAACAAAGCGGCTGGACGTGCCTGCAAGCCTGTTTTCAGCTGGATGGTGACCGTTTTTTCCACCATATGATCTGCCTCCCTTTTTCATTCTCCTATTTGAGTGTAACAGCTTGTCCGTTTCGTAATTGTTCTGCGATTTGATCTAGCTTTCTTAAACGGTGGTTAATCCCTGACTTGCTGATCTTGCCGCTTTCCACCATTTCTCCAAGTTCTTTCAGCGTGACCTCTTGATAGTCGACTCGCAGTTTGGCAATTTCACGAAGCTTTTCCGGCAGGGCATCAAGCCCAATTTTTTCATCAATGAATTGAATGTTCTCGACCTGACGCAGTGATGCACCTATCGTTTTATTCAAGTTTGCTGTTTCACAATTGACGAGCCGGTTGACGGAGTTCCTCATATCTCGGACGATCCGCACATCTTCAAAGCGAAGCAGTGAGTTATGAGCACCCACAACGCTTAAGAATTCCGTGATTTTTTCTGCTTCCTTCATGTACGTAATGTACCCTTTTTTGCGCTCAAGTGTTTTACTATTGAGATGAAATTGATTCATCAGCTCACAAAGGGCATCATTATGTTCTTTATATAGTGAAAAAATTTCAAGGTGATAGGAGGACGTTTCTGGGTTATTCACAGAACCGCCTGCTAAAAAAGCACCTCTCATATAGGAGCGCTTGCAGCATCTTTTCTTCACAAGTTCTTCTGAAATATTGCGCTCAAATACAAATTGCTCACCTAATATTTTTAAATCCTCTAAAATGGTTTTCGCTCGTTCTACCAGTCTGACAATATACACGTTATTCTTTTTCAATCTCATTTTTTTACGGACGAGCAGTTCGACTGTCACATCGTATTTCTTTTTGAGCAGCGTATAAATCCGTCTTGCAATGGCTGCGTTCTCTGTCTGTATATCTAAAATCAATTTTCGATTAGAGAAAGATAATGAACCGTTCATACGGATGAGGGCAGAAAGCTCTGCTTTTGTGCAGCAGTCCTTCACGTCCAGATTAGTCAGCTCTTTTTTTGTTTCGGATGCAAATGACATCCTTGCCACCCCCATTCCTATTTTTTCTGTTGCAGCAGGTCGACAAGCAGCGAGGCTACTTTCAGCGTGTCATGACGAATGACATGCTGGTCATATGTAATGATTTCTCCAGGAATCACTTCTAGTCCCATTGCTTTCAGTGCATCTGTGTCGAATTGGACAGGCTGTGCCTGTTCTTCTGCATATTTTGCTTTGATTTCTTCTGGAATTTCTTTATTGTTCACAAAAATCGTATCGATAAATGGACGATCCATATGATCATTTAATGCCTGCACATGATCAGCTGCACTGTAGGAAAGCGTTTCCCCCGGCTGCGTCATGACATTGCATATATACACTTTTTTCGCCTTAGAGCGAATCACTTCTTCTCCAATATGCGGGACAAGCAAGTTTGGCAAAATACTCGTATACAGGCTGCCAGGCCCAATGACGATTAAATCCGCCTCACGAATGACTTGAATGGATTCTGGCAGCGGTTCAATCGTATCGGGTGTGAGGAACACTCGTTTAATTCGCTTACCATAGGTAGGAATTTTCGATTCTCCTGTCACCATTTGCCCATTTTCTAATTCCGCATGAAGAACAACACTTGAGTTCGCTGCTGGCAATACTTTTCCTCTCACATTTAAAACCTTGCTCATTTCAGTGACGGCATGAAAAAAATCACCGGTTATATTTGTCATGGCCGCAAGAATGAGGTTGCCGAGTGAGTGGCCTGTTAAGTCATTCCCTTTGTTAAAACGGTGCTGAAATAAATCTTCTACAAGCGGTTCAACATCAGAGAGAGCCGCAAGGACATTTCGAATATCACCTGGAGGGGGAATATTCAAATCATGCCGCAGTCTGCCTGAGCTGCCTCCGTCGTCAGCAACCGTTACTATAGCGGTAATGTCCACCGGCTTCGTTTTAAGCCCTCTGAGCAAAACAGATAAGCCAGTGCCGCCGCCAAGAATGACCACCTTTGGTAGTGTCGTCATCTATTTTCTGCTTCTCTTTTCAATGTCCCGGTGAGTGACATGTGTATAGTAATCGTTTTTAAAATACTCCGATAAATAGTTGGCTAGTGTCACAGATCGATGCTGTCCGCCTGTACAGCCGATGGCAATCACAAGCTGGCTTTTTCCTTCTCGTTTATAGGACGGAAGCATAAAGCTGAGGAGATCGATTAATTTCTCTGTGAATTTTTGTGTTTCAGTCCATTTCATCACATAGGAGCGCACTTCTTCATCGTTTCCAGTCTGTGGACGCATGCTCTCAATATAGTAAGGATTCGGCAGGAATCTCACGTCAAAGACAAGATCAGCATCAATCGGCAGACCGTATTTAAAGCCAAAGGACATCACGTTTACTGTAAACACCTGCCCTTGATTCGTGGCAAAGTGCGTGACAATTTTTTCTCGCAGCTGTTTTGGTTTTAAATCCGATGTATCAAAAATCATTTGAGACCGGCCTTTTAACTCCTCTAGCAGCTCGCGCTCCATTGCAATTCCTTCAAGCGGCAAACCTGTGGTCGCAAGGGGATGCGAACGTCTCGTTTCTTTGTATCTTGAGACAAGTACCTTATCATTTGCATCTAAAAACAGAATCCTTGGCGTGATCCAGTCAAGATCACTCATTTCATCTAACGCGGCAATTAAACTGTCAAAAAATTCGCGTCCACGCAAATCCATCACAAGAGCGACCTTGCTCATCTTGGAATTCGATTCCTTCATGAGCTCTAAGAACTTCGGTAAAAGTGATGGCGGCAGGTTATCAACACAAAAGTAGCCTAAATCTTCAAAGCTTTGAATGGCGACGGTTTTCCCCGCACCTGACATTCCTGTAATAATCACAAGCTGAATATCTTCTTGTTTGTGTGTATTCATGCCTGCTTCCTCTCCTTCTTTATGAAAACGGTTCATGTATTATTCTCCCTGAGGATCTAACCGATAAGCAATCAACTCAAAATCGGGTGTATACGTAAAAGTGCCGTGCAGAAGTCCCTTTCCTTTAAGCATGAAATCAAGAATATGGGAATCTCCTGGGGCCATCGGCAAATGAGGCACATCCTTTACGTCATGCCACTTTAAAATGCCTTCCTCTGACTCTGTTACGTTTTTTCCGGTAAATGAATCTGCCATAAAGGTAAACATCATCCACTCTTGAACGATTTGATCGCCTTCTTTTATGATAAAGGTAAAAACACCTTTCAGCTGCGGATTTAAAATATAAATACCTGTTTCTTCTCTATATTCTCGAACGACTGAATCCTTGACCGATTCTCCGCTTTCCATTTTGCCGCCCGGTGCTACCCACCAGCCCCGTCTTGGCTTTTGCAGCAAGAGAACTTGATCTTCGTGATGCAGCACACAATTCGTTACTCGTTGCATCAGCTGTCACCTACTCTTTTATGTCTTTAACTTATTATACAGGTTCAACCTGACTCCCACAATGAACATGCCCGTTCTTCCCCGAAAACAGACCGGTTTTCGTTTGAATCGTGTAACGGGCAATTTCTCTACTCTTTATTTTACAGCATCTAACGGTTCTCCATGCGTCATTTGTGAACATCTCGTGAATTTCTGATTTTAGGCAAAAAAAAGGACACGGATTCACATCCGTGCCAAACATGTATTCCTTATAAAAGGGGGTCAATTACTAGTTTCATCATAACGGATAATTATTTCACCCGTGTTACATTCCAGTTAAAAGCCCATGACGCTATATTAAGGATTTACGACAGCCTTTTATTTCGTTGCTTTGAGTTTTTCAGCAAGCTCTTCTACATAATGCTGTGCGCTTTGTGCTGCAATACTTCCGTCACCTGTTGCTGTCACAATTTGACGAAGTGTTTTTTCTCGAATGTCACCAGCGGCGAAAATACCTTCCACTCTTGTTTCCATTCTTTCGTTTGTCTCGATGTAGCCTTCTTTATTTGTAATGCCGAGATTTTCAAATGGTTTAGACAGTGGCAGCATGCCGATATAGATAAAGGCGCCGTCTGTTTTAAACTCTTCTTCTTCACCAGTCACCGTATCAACCAATGTCACACTGCCGACTTTCCCGTTTTCTTCATTGATCTGTTTGACGGTTTTGTTCCACTTGAAGTCAATTTTTTCATTATCAAAGGCGCGCGCTTGTAAAATGCTTTGTGCACGAAGTTTATCGCGTCTATGGATAATCGTTACTTTAGAAGCGAAGCGTGTGAGATACACACCCTCTTCTACCGCAGAATCTCCGCCGCCGATGACGACAAGCTCTTTGTTTTTAAAGAATGCCCCGTCACATACTGCACAATATGATACGCCGCGGCCGCCAAGTTCTTTTTCACCTGGTGCACCGATTTTTTTGTATTCAGCCCCTGCCGCGATAATGACAGAGCGTCCTTTGTATTCTTTTGAGCCGGCTTTGACGATTTTATATTCTTCACCGTTCACGATTTCTTTAATATCGCCATATGCATACTCTGCACCGAATTTCTTCGCATGCTCAAACATTTTATTTGAAAGTTCCGGCCCTAAAATGCTTTCAAAGCCAGGATAGTTCTCGACATCTTCCGTATTCGCCATTTGTCCGCCTGGAATTCCTCTTTCAATCATTAATGTTGAAAGATTTCCCCGTGATGTATAAACAGCGGCTGTCATTCCGGCAGGACCAGCTCCAATGATGATCGTATCGTAGATTTTTTCTTCTGACACAACTGTCACTCCCTCTTCAATTGCTGCTCGCATTTCTTATTAGAATGCCCTTGGGTGATGCTTCCATTCATGACAGAGAGCATCATTTCCACTCTTAGCTTTTATTCCTTACCCATATCCTATTAAATCTGCGGGGAATAAGCGAATCATTTGCTCATATCTTCAAAAAAAGAAAAAGCTTCCTTAAACTGCTGTTTAAGGAAGCCTGTTTACGGTTATATAAAAAGTAATGATTTATTCAACGACTCTTCTTACAACGCCATTGAAAGCTTTTTTCCAGTATACGTTGTTCATTGAGTCAACTGAAACACCGCGAGAGCTGTTATCGTTCAAGAATGAACCGTTTCCTAAGTAAATACCAACGTGTCCATTTACTTTATACGTATCAAAGAACACAAGGTCTCCGCGTTTCATGTCAGATGCACTTACAGCTCTTCCTTTACCTACAAGCGTATCTGTTGTTGTACCGCCAACTGGTCCAAGGTTGATGCCTGCTGATGCAAATGCCCAGCGAACGAATGAAGAACAGTCAAAACGACGTGCGTCAATATCGGCTTGTGATCTGCCGCCGCCCCATTTATATGGAGATTGTCCAACAATCGTAGAACCTGTGCTGATTGCACCTTCAATTCCGCCTACGTTACTGCTGACAGGTGATCCACCGCCAGAAGATGGCTTCTTGCTTGGTGCACTGCTGTTGCTGTTATTGTTGTCATTAGAAGGTGATCCACTATTACTTGAAGACGGGCTGCTATCGTTATTTGAGCTGTTGTCTTCCGCTTGGACACTAGCTTGACGCTGCTGCTGTTGTCTTTGCGCTTTTTCTTCTTTTGCTTTTTGAGCTGCTTCTCTTGCTTCTTTTTCAGCTTGTTTTTGTGCAGCGATTGTTGCGTCTTTTTCAGATGCAATGCTGTTAGCCTCACTGTTTAACTCGCTGATTTCAGAAAAAGCACTTCCTTTTTGCTTTTTCACTTGCTTGAATAGCTTGTCTTTTTCATCAAGCTGTTTATTCAAGTCTGATTGAAGCGTTTCAAGCTTTGCAAGTGTGTTTTGCACATTTTCAAGCTTTGTGTTTAATTCGTTTTCAGACTTTTGAAGTTCTGCTTTGTCTTTTTCCTGCTCTTTAATGATTTCACTGTCTGCGTTGATCAGTGTAGATACTGCACCTGCACGGCTGATGAAATCGCTAAAGCTTTTTGCTCCTAGTAATACATCTATGTATTTCGTAGAACCGCCGCTCTCTTGAAGGGCACGTACACGCTTTTTCAAGAACTCGTTTCTTTCTTCAATACGTTTTTCTGTATCAGCAATTTCTTTTTTCAGTGCTTTGATTTCTTTTTTTGTTTTTTCATTTTCTTTTTGTTTTTCTTCGATTTGATCACTTGTTTTTAAAGCTTTCTCATCAATATCTTTAAGCTTTTGAGCAAGTGCCTCTTGTTTTGCTTCAAGCTTTGAAAGCTCTTCTTTTTTCTTTTGAAGATTCTTGTTTACCTCAGATTGCTTGCTGTCTAGTTCTTGTTTCTTTTGTTCAAAGTTCTGTGCGTTTGCTTCATGCGTAAATGGAATAAATAAACCGCTCGCTCCGATCACCGAAGCTAAACCGAAAGTAATAAACTTTTTCACGAATAGTTCCTCCTTTGACAATTTCCCAAGCGACATTAGAAAGCAGCAAATTCTCTGCGATCAATCTGTGCTCTCTATGTCTTTCTTCCTGATTGTTCAGTCAGTTGTTGACCAGATTGTTTCTATCACTAGGTGTTTCATTATGTATAGTAAAATATTTAAATATCTATCTTTATTTTAATCCACGAGTTTCATTATACATGAGACATCGACAAAATGAGCTAATATTTTTATTACATTTATGTTTCAAAAACATGTCGTGATTGTCATACTTCGCCAATTCCTTGCAAATCCCACCTTTTTATCCAAGAAAAAAGCATGACCTTTTCGGCCATGCTCGGATGTTCTGAATCTATTTACCTATTTAATCGATTAACGTACAGATCTCTCGTTCGTATTTAGACAGTGTTTGAACACTGATCTGAAAAGCGGACGCAACATCTTTTTTGCTGACAGCTGCTTCTTGTTCATTCATCCATAGATAATAAGATGCTGCTGCCCAGGCAGGTGCATTTTTCTTATCAATACCAGAAGCACGTGCCTGCTGAATAATATGGAATAACCAAAAATAAGGCATATGGCTGTCAGGCTGAACCGCTTCCTCCAGACTAGATGCCGCCTGTTTTGCAAAAACTGCATCTTCTGAAAAAGACTTTTCTTTCATTTCATCTTCATATAAAAGCAGTTCTATGAATTGCTGTTCAAAGGCCGTTTTCGCTGCGCGTGCATCAAGGACAGACTGCAGAACGTCACGTTCCCCTTTTTGTTTACTGACATAGTACGCAGTCAGCCGTTCCTCAATCGAGACCATTGGCTCAGTCACCTCAGGTTTATCCTGCCACGGCTTGATTTCATCTGCATCGATATCTTCTTCGACCATCTTATCCCAAACCGTTTGGGCGAGCGTCTTGTGGCCTGTATGATAGGCTGCGCTTGCAAGCCAGTATAAAAATGTACTATCTCCTTGAAAACCTGTTTTGTACAAAGAATAAAGCCATTTAAAGGCCCATTCAAATTCTCCCACAAGGGCAAATGTTGCACCAAGCTTATAACGCTGTTCACTTAGTATTGGATACACGTGCGTTAATTGCTTTGCTAACACATTGACCTTTTCTTCTTCTTTTTCATAATGGTAGAAGACTAGCTGATTGCAAAGGGCATGCAGATTACCGGGATTTTCATGAAGGACCCGGTTCAACATTTCTTTCGCCTGATGGATTCGGCCAGAATAAAAATAGGCCAAAGCGAGATTATTATACGCCGACCAAAATTCTGGATACTCAACAATCATCTGTTCCAGCATCTCAATGGCTTCATCGAGTCTGCCGCTTTCTAGCAAATGGTTTGCTTGATCCTGCTTCACAATCAGGTCATCCTGATCATAAGGAAAATCTTCGTCCTCTTCGTCGCTCATATCGAGCAGGTCAAGAAGGTCGTCATTTTCATCCGCAAATTCCCCGTTCTCTTCCAGCGCGGCATAAGCAGTAGCTGATTTATATGCCTCTTGAAACAGTCCGAGATTCGCATAATTATTGGCTTTAAAATAGTGGCACTCAGACATGTTTTCATCGATGTGTTCAAGGATAAAATCAAGCAGTTCATTTGATTGCTGGTAATGACCCATTTCAGTATAAATAATGGCAAGCTGTGACAGCATTTCTACATTTTCAGGCTCAAGTACGATGGCCCGCTGTATCAGCTTACTTGCCCTAGACAGATTTCTTTCTCTATATGCTTTAAGACCTTTATGAAAAAAGTAATGCCCATCTTGAAATAGCTGGACGACTTGTGTGTGATTATTTTGAGAAGTGTATTTACTCACCGATACCCTCCATTTCGAACAGTGTACCGTGTGTAGTATAACATACTTCACCAGTCGTCACATAGAACAAAAGGAAAGGAAGGATTTGTTTTTCATTTAAAAGTAAAAAGCCTGGGATATCCCCCGGCTTTTCATTCACCTTGATGACGTTTTTTTAATACCTTTAATACATCATCAAGCGGCAATTGCTGTTCACGTAATAATACAAGAAGATGATAGAGGAGGTCAGCAGTTTCCCATTTCAATTCCTCTTGATCCCGATTTTTCGCTGCAATGATCACCTCAGACGCCTCTTCCCCTACCTTTTTCAGGATTTTATCGACCCCTTTTTCAAATAGATAGGTTGTATAAGCCCCTTCTGGCATTTCCGCCTGACGCTTTGCAATGACCTGTTCAAGTTCATTTAATATCGCAAAACGTTCCTGCTCTTCGCTCAGGCGTTTTACCCCTTCTTCCGAAAAACAGCTATAGCTGCCAGTATGGCAGGCTGGGCCGCTTGGCGCCACAAGGACAAGCAGAGCGTCCTTGTCACAGTCATATCGAATAGAAATCACTTGCTGGGTATGTCCAGAGGTGGCGCCTTTGTGCCAAAGCTCGTTTCTCGACCGGCTATAAAACCATGTTTCACCTGTCTCCAGCGTTTTTTCATAGGATTCTTGATTCATATATGCAAGCGTCAATACTTCCTTACTTTGAGCATCCTGTACAATCGCAGGAATCAGGCCTGCTTCATTAAAGGTTAATTCATTTGCCTGTTTCATCTGACCTTCACCCCGTGTTCTCTCAAATATGTCTTCACCTCATGAATGGAGGTTTCTTTATAATGGAAAATGGAGGCTGCTAATGCTGCATCAGCTTCTCCTTTTGTAAAGGCCTCGAGCATATGCTGAGCATTGCCAGCGCCGCCAGAAGCGATCACTGGCACATTGACCGCCTCTGATACAAGCTTTGTCAATCGATGGTCAAAGCCTGTCTTTTCACCATCAGCATCCATACTTGTCAGTAAAATCTCTCCTGCCCCTCTCTGCACAGCTTCCTTCGCCCAGTCGCTGACCTCTAAATCTGTTTGACGGCGTCCTCCGTGTGTATAGACCATGTATGCTTTTTTCTCTTCATCGTATTTTGCATCAATTGCAACAACGATACACTGGGAGCCAAAAAAGTCAGCACCTTCTGAAATCAGTTCTGGTCTTAACACAGCTGCTGTGTTGACAGATACTTTGTCTGCACCCGCTCTTAATATACGCTTCATGTCATCAAGGTGGTTAATCCCTCCACCCACCGTAAATGGTATCGCAAGCGTAGACGCGACTTGTTTGACCACATCCACCATCGTTTTCCGGCCTTCATGAGAAGCAGAAATATCAAGAAAGACGAGTTCATCCGCCCCTTCTTCATCATAGATCTGCGCCAATTCAACCGGATCACCAGCATCTTTTAAGCCAAGGAATTGCACCCCTTTGACAACACGACCTTCCTTCACATCAAGACATGGGATGATTCGTTTTGTCATCATATACGGTCAAGCCCTTCAAATGCTTCTGCTAAAGTAAACTGGTTTGTGTAAAGTGCCTTTCCAACGATCGCACCAGACACACCAGACTGTTTTTGCGCTGACAGCTTTTGAAGATCAGCTACTGCGCTGACACCACCTGAAGCAATCACTTGTTTGCCGGTTGCTTCTGCTAAGCGAACCGTGCTTTCTACATTGGGACCAGACAGCATGCCATCCATTTGAATATCGGTGAAAATAAAGACCTCTGCGCCTTCCTTTGCCAATTCCCTGCCGAGTTCCTCTGCCTTCACTTTAGACGTTTCAAGCCATCCTTCAGTCGATACAAAGCCGTTTCGCGCATCAATCCCAATTGCGATTTTCTCTCCATATTGCGCCAGCATTTTTTTCACAAAGGCTGGGTTAGATACAGCTGAGCTGCCGAGAATCACTCTATCTACGCCGCTCTTTAAATAAAAGGCAACGTCTTCTTCTGTCCGAATTCCGCCGCCGATTTGTACCTTCACATCTAAAGAAGAAGCAATCGCCAGCACATGCTCATGATTGACACGTTTCCCTGCTTTTGCACCATCTAGATCCACAAGATGAATCCATGCTGCTCCATCCTTCGCAAATTGCGCGGCCATGTCGAGCGGTGAATCTCCATAAATGGTTTCTTGATCATAATCTCCTTGCACAAGACGTACACATTTGCCATTTCTCATATCAATCGCTGGATATAATATAAACTCGCTCATTTGCTCACCCTCTGTTCGTTTGCTAATTGAATAAATTGTTTGAGCAGCGCCATTCCCGTTGTACTGCTTTTTTCAGGGTGAAACTGTGCACCAAGCACATTTCCCTTGCCAACAACAGCTGGTACTTGAACACCATAGTCCGCGCTTGCTAATTGCTCATCTGGATTCATATCGCTCACATAATACGAGTGAACAAAGTACGCAAATCCTTCTGGTACACCGTCAAACAATGGGGAGGGCTGATGAAATGTGAGCTCATTCCACCCCATATGAGGTACCTTCAATCTTTGCCCGTCCTGATCATGATCCTTTAAAAGAACGACACGCCCTTTTAACAGCCCCAATCCTTTTGTGAGGCCTGCCTCTTCACTTTCTTCAAATAACAGCTGCATGCCAAGGCAAATGCCGAATAACAGCTTTCCTTCCTGCACGACTTGGTGAATTAACGCCTCAAGTCCAGTCTCTTTTAACAGCTGCATTGCATCACGAAACGAACCTACTCCGGGCAATATATAAGCATCTGCTTTTTTCAGCTCCTCCACATCAGAGGAGACGATATAGCGGGCACCTGCTCGTTCCAGTGCTTTTGATACGCTGAACAAATTTCCCATTCCGTAATCAATAACTCCGATCATTAGAGCATCCCCTTTGTTGAAGGAATTCCTTTCACACGTGGATCAATGGTTGTTGCTTCATCTAAGGCACGTGCCATCGCTTTAAAAATGGCTTCAATCATATGGTGTGTATTGGTTCCGTAGTGAACAATGACATGAAGGTTGATCCGGGCTTCAAGTGCAAATTTCCACAGAAACTCATGTACTAGCTCTGTATCAAAGGTACCAACCTTTTGACTCGGAAAGGCCGCTCTCATTTCCAAATGAGGACGGTTGCTTAAGTCGACCACGACCTGGGCAAGTGTTTCATCCATCGGAACAAAGCTGGAGCCATACCGCTTAATCCCTTTTTTATCGCCTAACGCTTCCTTAAACATTTGCCCAAGTACAATGCCGATATCTTCTGTTGTGTGGTGATCATCAACATCCGTATCTCCTTTCGCATCGACGGTCAAATTAAAGTGTCCATGCTTCGTAAATAAATCAAGCATGTGCGTCATGAAAGGGACATCTGTTTGAATATCCGCTTTTCCTTCTCCATCAATTTCTAGCGCTAATGAAATGTTCGTTTCATTTGTTTTTCTCGCTGTTTTCGCCTGTCTCATTACGATTCCTCCCGCTTTCTCGCTTCAATCGACCTTGCATGTGCTTCAAGCCCTTCTAATCTGGCAAAAGCTGCAATGCTTTCCCGGTGTGTTTCAAAGGCTTCTTGACTATATGAAATAATGCTCGTTTTCTTTTGAAAATCAGTCACACCAAGCGGGCTGGAGAATCGAGCTGTTCCGTTTGTTGGCAGCACATGATTCGGCCCTGCAAAATAATCGCCCACCGGCTCTGGACTATAGCGTCCCAAGAAAATTGCGCCAGCATGCTTGATTTGACCAAGAAGTGATTCTGGGTATGCTGTCAGCACCTCTAAGTGCTCTGGTGCTAATTGATTGATGACGTCTACTGCACGATCGATTGATTCTGTCACGTAAATACGGCCATGATCTTGTATAGATTTTGCTGCGATTGATTTTCTCGGCAAAGTATCCAGCTGCTTTCGAACTTCAGCCTGCACACTTTCAGCAAGTGTCTTAGACGGTGTTACCAAAATACTAGATGCCAGCGCATCATGCTCTGCCTGTGAAAGTAAATCCGCCGCTACCTCATGCGCGACTGCTGTTTCGTCTGCTAGAACTGCAATTTCACTTGGACCTGCGATCATATCAATGTCTACCTGACCAAATACCTCCCGCTTTGCCAGCGCGACATAAATGTTGCCTGGACCTGTGATTTTATCAACAGGCTTGATGCTTTCCGTTCCATAGGCAAGTGCAGCAACCGCCTGTGCTCCGCCCATTTTATACATTTCTGAAATACCAAGCTCCTTCGCCGCAGCCAGTACAGCGTCTGAGAGACGGCCATCTTTCCCAGGGGGTGTCACAAGAACGATTCGTTCAACGCCAGCGACTAGCGCAGGAATCACATTCATTAATACAGATGATGGATAGGCAGCTGTTCCACCGGGGACATACACACCTACCGCATCAAGCGGTGTCACCTTTTGTCCAAGCATTGAGCCGTCCTTTTGGTGATAAAACCAAGAGGACGTC
This sequence comes from Bacillus sp. FSL L8-0654, assembly GCF_038629965.1. NCBI lineage: Bacteria > Bacillati > Bacillota > Bacilli > Caryophanales > Bacillaceae > Bacillus > Bacillus sp. FSL L8-0654. The sequence continues at coordinate 3,140,312 of NZ_CP152026.1, forward strand.
AGCTGGCGCTCGTGGTATGTGCGAATATTCTTGATAGCCGTTTGAATAATTTGAACCATCTCTTTGTCCAAGCGGTCACAGGCTTTTGCCATTTCATCTTCTGTGACAAGTGGATCTTCAATCAACACCCCGTCAAATTGCTTTGTAAAAGACTGTACAGCTTCATCACCATTTGTTCTCACTTCTTGTATAATGCGCTGAACAGCCTGACGCTGCTCTTCTGTTCCTGTATCTAAAGACCGTTTGAGTGAGAGAGTATCTGTCTCACCTTCTTGTAGATAGGTGATGTTCACGATGTTTCCTCCCCTTCTCCAATAATTCTTGCAAGACGCTGCGCCATTTCATCAATCACCGTATCCTTCATCCTATAGCTCACAGGATTGACAATAAAACGTGACGTGATATCACAAATATGTTCCGTTTCCACAAGTCCATTTTCTTTTAGTGTTTGACCTGTAGAGACAATATCTACAATGCGATCGGCAAGCCCAATGAGCGGTGCTAATTCTATGGAACCATTCAGCTTAATGATCTCCACCTGCTCCCCTTGCTCTCTAAAATAGGATGATGCGACATTTGGGTACTTTGTTGCCACACGCGGTGCGACACCACCCCAGCTCGCTCCTGGCAATCCAGCAACAGCTAAATGACATTTACTGATGTTTAAATCGAGCACTTCGTACACATCACGAGCTTCTTCGAGCATGACATCCTTCCCTGCAATGCCAACATCCGCCACGCCGTGCTCTACGTAGGTGGTCACATCCATTGGCTTGGCTAAAATAAAGCGGAGGTTTTCTTCTGGTACATCAATGATTAATTTTCTTGAATCCTCGAATTCCTCTGGCAGCTGGTACCCCGCCTGTCTTAACAGCCCTGCTGCTTCTTCAAATATCCGGCCCTTTGGCATCGCCATCGTCAACACTTTACCCATTCCGCTCTTCCTTTCTAGCGCCGATAAAATAAGTCACCTGTTCAAATGCCTTGGTCATCGCGTCAATATTTTCAATCCCCGCTAAGTCTTGCAGGACGATCTTTTTCCCTTTTGACCGCTCCTTTTCTGCAAAAGCAAAGGCTTCCAGTCTTTGTTCTTTACTAAAAATCACAGCCTCCTGCGGCTCAATGATTTCTTTTGCATCGAGCGCTTCAAGAAGACGGTCTAGTCGAAGTCCGAACCCTGTAGCTGGTGCAGGTGCATCAAAGTGAGCAAGCAATTGATCATATCTCCCGCCGCTTCCGATGACCGACCCAACATGATCTGCAAATACTTCAAACAAAATACCCGTATAATAGCTCATATGACTCACCATGCTTAAATCTAAACGGATATATTCTGTACAGCCGTAATCTTCAAGTGTCTCCCAAAGCGACTTTAACTGTGCGAGCACCTCTTTTCCTTCTTGTGAAACGACGATTTCCTCTGCCCGCTCTATAACCTCTTGGCCGCCTCTTAACTCTAAAAGCTGTAACAGCCTCGTTTTATCGATGGAGGAAAGCGGTAATTGTTTCACATGCTGACGGTATCCCACATAATTCTTTTCATATAAGAAGCGGCGAAGGACGTTTGCACGCTCTGTATTTCCGAGTACATCAACAAATAACGTTTCTGCTAAAGCGACATGCCCGATCGCGATTTTGAAGGACCTTAGCCCGGCATTTTTTAAGGCAAATACGGCAAGCGCGATGACTTCAGCATCTGCACTAATCGAACCATCACCAATCAATTCAATTCCGACCTGCTCAAATTCTGACGGCCTTCCGCCTTCTCTCTCCTGAGCACGGAACACATTGGCTGCATACCCAACACGAAGCGGATACGCCTGTTCATGAAGCTTAGAAGCCGCCACCCTTGCAATCGGACCTGTCATATCAGGTCTCAGTACAAGGGTTTGCCCGTTTTGATCAAGAAGCTTAAAAAGCTGTGTATCAGTAATCGCCGATTGAACACCGACTGTATCGTAAAATTCAAGCGTTGGTGTCTCCATCAAACGGAAACCCCAACCAGTCATGACCTCTGTTAAGGAATGCCTCACTTTTTTTTTCGTCTCATACAATCCAGGTAATGAATCCCGCATTCCATATGGTTTCTCAAACATAAACATGTTTCTTCCGCACCTCCAACACATTAAAACAAAAAATTCCGAATCCTTTAGTTCGCTAATATGATAATATGCTAACAAAATAAAGTGATTAAATCAATCATTTTTATTTCTCTCTATTTTCATCAACATATTCTGGAATTATTACATTCAAGTGACACCTGTGCCTTTTCTGTATGTTCGATGAAGGAACGTGCTATAATACTTAAAAATATTGAATAACACAGGAGATTAACAGTGAAGTTCATCCAGACATTCATCTTAACTTTGTTGTGCGCATGTCTTGTTTATTTCGGCTTTATATACGTTTCACAAATCGATCAAGTCAAGAAAACAGCTTCGCCGCAAAAAGCAGCAAAAGAAAACGATACGGCACTTGCAGCTGAAGAAACTCGTTCAACGAAAAAAGCAGAAACCACACATCATTCATTAAAAGGAAGCAAAAAAGCCATGGACGTCATCCTCTACAATCAAATGGATGCGCCAAGGCTTTATAACGGATGCGAAGTCACGAGCTTAGCGATGCTGCTTCATTACAACGGCTATGAGCATGTAACGAAAAACAAGTTGGCAAATGAAGTAAAACGTGTTCCGCTCAATTATGAAAATGGCTTAAAAGGAGACCCTCATGACGGGTTTGTAGGCGATATGGAGAATGGGCCGGGTCTTGGTGTTTACCACGAACCGATTTATCAGCTTGCGAAAAAATATGCAGGCGATCAAGTTGTCGACTTAACCGGAAAGCCTGTTAAAAAGGCCATCTATCAATCACTTGAAAAGGGCTATCCTGTCTGGGTGATTACGACATCCACCTTTGACAAAACAGATAACATCGAAACTTGGAATACACCGAATGGCAAAATAAATGTAAGCTTTAATATGCATAGCGTGGTCATCACAGGCTATGACAAGGAGCATGTCTACTTGAATAACCCCTATGGAGAAAAGAATCAAAAAGTCGACCGTGATCAGTTTGAAGATTCTTGGGAACAGATGGGCAGTCAGGCGATTATCATTAAAGCGTAAAAAAACAACCTCTATCCGCATAGAGGTTGTTTTTGAATGATTTATTTTTCTAATAATTCCTTCAGGCGGTCTTCAAGCTTTTCAGCTGTCATCGCACCTCCGCCCAGGCTGAAGTATTCATCCCCTCTTTTTAATAAAAGTGTAGGATAGCCGTTCACATGAAGTTGATGAACCTTCGCAAAGTCGGCATACGCATCATTCATCGCTTCTTTTGTTTTCATGCGTTCAATGACTGCGTCAGGATCAAGATGATGCGCCAAAGCGATCTCCCGATACGTTTCTTCATCACTCAGGCTTTTTCCGTCTTGATAAAAAGCCTTTTGCATCGATGAAGCCAAGTGCAATGCGCGCTCAGGTGCGATGGATCTTAATGCAGAAAAACCAATGGCCGCAGCCTCAGAGTCTAAAAGAAACGTTCCGTTTGCTAGCAGCTCCTGATAACGTTCACCAAACTCGACACCAGTCAGCTGACTAATACGCTGATTTGCTTCTGAGATGTGTGGATAATCCTTTATTGGAAGACTTCTTTCCCCTACAAATAAACCACCCGACACAAGTGTTAATGATATCTCCGGATGATTTTCATGCAAAGTGCGGATACTGTTTGAAAATCCATAACACCAGCCACAATACGCATCCCATACATAGATGAAAGACAATTCTTGCTCATTCATACGTTAGACTCCCCATTTATCATTTTTAGGCGGTCATGAAACTGATTATTCAGCTTCAGATACAACGGTAAAACGTTCTCCAACATGGGCTGCCTGCTCCACCTCATCAACCAGCGCAATGGCGTAGTCAGCATAGCTCACATAGCTGTCACCTTTAGAATTGACAATCAGATGGTCTTTCCCTTTCACGTAAGAACCTGTACGTTTGCCAGCTGGATTAAAGAACGCAGCTGGACTGAGGAAGGTCCATTTTAATCCCTCTGTCTGTTGAAGATCTTTTAGGTTTTCTCCTTGCTGTGAAGCCGTAGCAGCATATTCTTTAGGAAACTCTGGTGTGTCCACTAGTCTTGTTGTTTTCGCCTCATCTACAAATAGACTTCCTGCTCCGCCCACAACGATCAAACGAGTCTCAGGTGCCTCTTTTAAAATATCGATCAGCTTTTTCCCAGCTTCTACGTGCAGGTGCTCTTTTCCAGCAGGTGCGCCAAATGCATTTACAATCACATCAAAGCCTTTGATGTCTTCTGCTTGCAAGTGAAACACATCCTTCTCAAGAACAGCTAGTGATGAATCTGTCACCTTTTGTGCATCTCGGACGATCGCCGTTACTTCATGTCCTCTTGATTGAGCCTCTTTCACAATTTCTTGTCCTGCTTTACCTGTTGCGCCAATAACTCCAATTTTCATGTTAACTCCTCCTGCAATATGGTTTTATGTTGATAAAGAAAGGTGTAACCAATACGGTTACAACAGAGGTAAAAAAAATTGAATAGATCATCCAATTTTTTTGATTAGCACATGCGTTAGTTCACTTAATTTGATCTCAGCAAGTACTTGCTCCATCGCACTTTGAGCGCGGCATAAAATTAATTCAAGCACCGCTTGAATATTTGCACCGATCGGACAGTCAGGATTTGGGCTTTCATGAATTTGAAACAATTCTCCCTCATCCACGACTTCAACCGCTTTATACACATCGAGCAGTGTGATGTCGTCTTCACTGCGGTTCAGCTGAGAACCACCTTTGCCAAGACTCGTTGAGATTAGGCCTGCTTTTTTTAATTTACTCATAATGCGGCGGATGACCACTGGGTTTGTATTCACACTTCCTGCGATATCCTCCGATGTCTGTAATGATCCTTTTTCAAGTGATAGCAAGGCCAGAATATGGACAGCGACAGTAAATCTGCTGCTGATTTTCATGTTTTCTCACCTCTGTTGTAATCATTATAGTTACACCATGTCACATTGTCAACAAAAAAGTCTGCCGAGCTACTCAGCAGACGTAGATTGACGTGCTTCCATTTCTTCTTTCGTATAAATCATGCGCATTGGATTTCCTCCAACAAATGAGCCTGCTGGCACATCCTTATGAACAAGTGTACCAGCCGATACGATCGCACCATCCCCAATGGTCACACCAGGTAAAATAGTTGAATTAGCTCCAATTAAAACTTCATCACCAATATAGACTTCCCCAAGTCTGTACTCTTTAATCAAATACTCATGGGACAAGATGGTCGTATTATAGCCGATCACACTATTTCGACCGACAGTGATTTTCTCAGGAAACATCAGATCAACCATCACCATTAAGGCGAACGCCGTATCCTCGCCGACCTTCATACGAAGAAAGGTTCGGTATATCCAATTTTTCATTCCCATAAAAGGCGTGTACCTTGCCATTTGAATAAAAATGAAGTTTTTCACCACTTTGAAAAAGGGAACTGTCCGATAGACTTGCCGCAGTGAATTGACCCCTTTTACAGGATAACGATCTGTTTTTCTCAACTTAATCAGCTCCAACAATCGCCAGGAGATCACTCATTTTCTTCAGCATGAAATCAGGGCGATGCTTTAAAAGCGCCTCTTCTCCCTTAATAGACCAAGCAACACCTGCCGTTTTTGTCCCTGCCGCTTGACCAGACAAAATATCGTGATAATTATCACCGACCATCACCGCTTCATGCGGATCACTGCCAAGCTTTGATAATGCCAGCTGAACAGGCTCCGGATGCGGCTTCTCATTTTGCACATCATCGAGCGTCACAATGACCTCAAAGAACGGCTCTAAACCGGTCAGCTTCAATCCCATTAAAACCGTATCCCGTATCTTCGTTGTGACAATACCGAGCTTAAATCCTCGATCCTGCAGGACTTTCAATGTGTCGATAACGGTCTCATATTCAGTCACAAGCAGATCATGCTGCTTATGATTAAACGTGCGGTACATCTGAATCATATCATCCGTCAAATCAGGGTCCATCGCAGAGAATGTATCAAACAAGGACGGACCAATGAAATGAAGAATATCCTCACGGCTGTACTGACCAGGGTAATAATGATCCAGCGTATGCTGAAATGAAGCAATAATTAATTCATTTGTATTGATTAATGTGCCATCTAAATCAAATAGCACTGTGTTGATCGTCGATTCGTTCATATGGCTTCCTTTCTAACAGCTGCAAGTTCCCGCTTCCGCCAAATATAGCTAATAGCAGCTGTCAATAAAATTGCAGAAATCAGGCGGATGACAAGAAGCGGCCATACTGGAATACCAAGTGGTATAAAAATCAGCGTATCTTCGACCACCGCATGGCAGGCAACGAGGAAAATAAAGGCAAGAGTTAAGTCCTTTTTACTCACACCGTCCTCTTCCACTGCCTTCATCATCACGCCGGCTCCGTACGCCAGACCAATCGTTAATCCAGCCACCATCGTCATAGATGTATTTTCTTTCATTCCAAGCATTCTAGTAAAAGGTGACAGCCACTTAGACAGTGTATGAAGCCACCCTAAATCTCTCATGAATTGAATGATGACCATGAGAGGGATGACGATACAGGCGAGCTGGAGCACACCGAGTACAGCTTTTTGTAAAGCAAGCAGGACGATCATGTACCAGCTGGAAGGCACATCAGCCGCCTGAGCTGCCGTCAGTAGTCCATATTGCGCCGGCTCCTCGCCTCCCTGCCAAACGAGATGAATGACAATAGCCGAAATAACAGCAAGACTGATTCTGACCAACAAAATCACAGATACTCTCAGTCCAACCTTTGCTGCCACTGTCGATTCGATGATCAGGTTATGGCAAAAGGACAGCATCACTGCCAAAATAAACACTTCCTTCACAGGAAGCTCTAATGTCAAAATGGCAGCAATCCCCGCATACAAGTTCAGCATATTTCCTAATACAAGCGGAATAGCCGCTTCTCCCGAAAGACCAAACACCCCCATAAATGGCCGAATGAATTGTATGATCCAACCCATTACAGGCGTATGCTGCAAGATACTGACGAGAATGGTAACTGGAAAGATGACTTTGCCAAGTGTCCAAGTTGTCGATAGCCCTGCCTTCAAGCCGTTTTTCCATGTCTCTCCCATCTCTTATGATCCCCCCTGCTTAATTCGATGAGTTGTTCTCTTTATACGGAATCGATGCGTATCCTTTCATTCTTCTAAAGAAAATCAGTAGAACAGCCACTACGAATATCGCAATCGAAATCATCTGTGCGATTCGAAGATGCTCTGTCAGCATTAAACTGTCTGTTCTCATCCCTTCTATGAAGAAACGGCCGATTGAATACCAAATTAAATAAGACAAGAAGATTTCGCCTCTTCGCAGCGATGTTCTGCGTAGTAAAATCAATATGACAACACCGGCAAGATTCCATAATGATTCGTATAAGAACGTCGGATGATAATAGGTCCCATCAATATACATTTGATTAATGATAAACTCAGGCAGATGCAAATTTTCTAAAAAGGTTCTTGAAACCGCCTCACCGTGCGCTTCTTGGTTAATAAAGTTCCCCCAGCGCCCAATTGCCTGCGCTAGTAAAATACTAGGTGCTGCGACGTCAGCTATTTTCCAAAAGGATACCTTTCTCACTTTTGTAAAAACGATGGCTGTCAGCACGGCACCGATCAGCCCGCCGTGAATCGCAATTCCACCATTCCAAATTTTAATGATTTCGTTTGGGTGCTGCTGATAGTAATCCCATTCGAAAGATACATAATAAATTCGTGCACAAATAATCGCTATTGGAATGGCAAATAAGATTAAGTCAATAAACATATCTTTATTGATTCCTCTTTTTTCACATTCTCTCAGTGCGAGCCAGAGTCCAAGCAAGGCCCCGATCCCAATAATCACACCATACCAATGAACCGAAATAGGTCCAAGCTGAAAAGCGATCGGATCAATTGGCTGAATTGCTTCGTTCATATAGTCAACTCCTATTCATCCTGGCCATTGTCTTCAATGACATCGGCAAGTTTACTTGTAAATTGTTCTGCTGCATTATGTCCCATACGTTTCAGCCTGAAGTTCATCGCAGCCACCTCAATGATGACAGCTAAGTTTCGACCTGGCCGTACAGGGATCGTCAGCTTCGGCACATCTGTATCGATTATGCGCATTTTCTCTTCTTCAAGTCCTAAACGATCATACTGTTTGCCTTGTTCCCAAAGCTCCAGGTTCATTACAATCGTAATTCTCTTATAGCTTCTAACAGCGCCTGCTCCAAATAAGGTCATCACATTAATAATACCTAACCCGCGGATTTCTAAAAGATGTTCAATCAGCTCTGGTGCGCTCCCGACTAATGTATCCTGATCCTCTTGACGGATTTCCACACAATCGTCTGCGACAAGCCGATGTCCCCTCTTCACTAATTCTAAGGCTGTTTCACTTTTTCCTACTCCGCTTTTCCCAATTAATAATACACCTACACCATATACATCTACGAGCACACCATGAATAGCAGTCGTTGGTGCAAGCTTACTTTCTAAAAAGTTGGTCAATCGACTCGAAAGTCTTGTCGTTTTTAGGCTAGATCGTAAAACGGGCACGCCATTTTCATTTGATGCTTCGATTAATTCCTTCGGGACATCACGATCTCGTGACAAAATAATCGCAGGGGTAATATCTGTACAAAGAGACATCATTCTCTGCTTTCGTTCGCGTTCTGGGAGCTGTTCAAAAAAAGAAAGCTCTGTTTTCCCTAAAAGTTGAACTCTTTCTTTTGGGTAATATGTAAAATAACCAGCCATTTCAATACCTGGTCTGGAAAGATCACTGATTGTAATGGGACGATTAATCCCTTCTTCCCCACTTACCAGTTCAAGATGAAATTGTTCCATTATGTCCTTCGTACGAACTTTCGGCACGCTTCTTCCTCCTTTTATCACAGGCGATTCAGAAATACAGCTCTATTTTATCACTTTCAATGATGAACCCAAAACAGTATTTTATCCTGTTCCTGTTTGACCGCCCTAACTGGTATAGACAACTATACTTAAAAAGAGTAAACTTAAAGTAAAGATAACGAATAAGGGGGCTCAAACATGAGCGGTTCTTTATTGCTCTCCAATATTCATATTGTGACAAAGACAAAGATCATTGAAAACGGTTTTGTCGGTTTACGCGATGGCAAGATTGACTATATTTCAACATCTCCACCGACAGGAAATTATGAAAAAGTATATATTTCCCGGGAAAACTTTTATTTACTCCCTGGAATGATTGATATTCACATCCATGGCGGATATGGTGCAGACATGATGGATGCGACAGCAGAAGCAATGAATACACTCGCTGACAACCTTCCGTCCGAAGGAACGACAAGTTTTTTAGCGACAACCATCACACAAAACCATCATGAGATTGAGCAGGCACTTAAAAACGTCGCTCAGTGGAAACAAAGTAATGAAGAACAAGCAGGAAGTCAGGCACAATGTATAGGAATCCACCTAGAAGGTCCATTTATTTCTAAAGATAAGGCAGGGGCACAGCCTGTTCAATGGATTAAACAGCCCGATATTCCGCTTTTTAAAAAATGGCTGGATGCTTCTGAACAGCTCATTCGAATTGTCACATTTGCGCCTGAGGAAGACACAGATTTTGCTTTCCTTTCCATGTTACAGGAAATGAACATGATCCCTTCTATTGGACATACGAATGCCCATCATGACATGATGAATTTAGCAGCTAAGCATGGTGCACGCCATGTAACACACCTTTATAATGCACTGAGTTCGTTTCAGCATCGTGAACCGAATGCTGTAGGTGCTGCTCTTACGAATGAGAACCTTTATACCGAGCTGATCACAGATGGGATTCACTCCCACCCTCTTTCCATCAAGCTTGCGTATTTGGCAAAAGGAAGTGATCGTTTGATCATGATCACAGACTCAATGCGTGCAAAAGGTCTTGGGGATGGAACATACGAATTTGGCGGTCAGACGGTCACAGTCAGCGGCGAAAAAGCATTGCTGGACGATGGTACACTTGCAGGATCAATTTTGCGAATGAAAGATGGCGTCAAACGGATGAAACAGCTCACAAATTGTGAATGGACAGAGATTGCGAAGATGACCTCAACTAATGCAGCCGCTCAACTGGGTCTTGACCAACAGCTCGGTTCCATCGAAATTGGAAAAATAGCAGATTTGGTGATTTGGGATGAATCTGGTGAACTGATGATGACGATCTGCCGTGGACAAATCGTCTTTGAAAAAAAGGAGGCCAACCACTCATGAACATCATCGAATTTGAAAGCAAAGATCAATTAGGAAAAGAAGCAGCTGCCATTATTGCAAGGACAATAGCTGCTAAACCCGATGCCGTACTCGGCCTAGCAACGGGCGGTACACCTATTGAAACTTACAAAGAGTTAATTCAACTTCATCAAGCGAATCAACTGTCTTTCAAGCAAACAAAAACAATCAATTTAGATGAATATGCAGGACTCAATCCAGAACACGAAAATAGTTATATGACCTACATGAAACGTCATTTATTTGACCATATTGATCTCCCTCAGGATCAGTATTTTCTTCCAAATGGCAAAGCAGCTCATTTAGAAAAGGAATGCTTAAGATATGACCAGCTCATTGAGGATGTAGGCGGCATCGATCTTCAGCTCCTTGGAATCGGTCAAAATGGGCATATCGGTTTTAACGAACCAGGTACCCCTTTCAACTCAAAGACTCATGTTGTGCAGTTAGATGAAAACACGAGACAGGCTAACGCAAGATACTTTTCTTCTATTGATGAGGTACCTACACATGCCATCACAATGGGAATCGCGAGCATTCTTTCAAGTAAAAAGATTCTCCTTCTTGCTTCGGGAAAATCAAAAGCGAAAGTGATACAATATTTAGAACGGGCAGAGATTCATCCGGACTTCCCAGCGTCTGCACTGAAACTTCATGAAGATGTAACGGTTATGATTGATCGAGAAGCTGGATCACTACGCTAAAAACGAGAGGATTTTCACATGTTTATTGATAAGCAGTCACCTATTCCGATGTACCATCAGATTATGGAGAACTTGAAAAAGCAGATTGAGGATGGAACATTAGCACCTGATACACTCATTCCTTCTGAAAGAGAATATGCCGAACGCTTTGGTATTAGTCGAATGACTGTCAGACAAGCCTTATCGAATCTTGTGAACGAAGGATATTTGTATCGTCAAAAAGGAAAAGGCACCTTTGTTAGCCGGAAAAAATTTGAACAGCCGCTTCAAGGCTTAACAAGCTTTTCAGAGGATATGCGCCAGCGTGGGCTCAAAGCATCAAGCCAGCTGATTGACTTTAAAAAAACCGCATGTCCAGAGCACTTGCTGCCCGTCTTACAGCTGACTAATAGTGATGCTGTATTTGAACTAAAACGGATACGCCTTGCAAATGATGAACCGATGGCGATTGAAACGAGCTATATACCTGAAAGATTTGCAGGAGATTTAACAAAGGAACATTTAACTGGCTCTTTATATGAATATATTGAAACTCACACTGGCCATGTCATTGCTCATGCCAAACAGGAGCTTGAAGCCAATGTTGCCTCAAAGGAAGAAGCACACTTGCTGTCTATTCTAGCAGGAGACCCTGTACTGTCCATAACAAGAACGACTTTTTTTCAAAAAGACATTCCATTTGAGTATGTTGTTTCCGTTTATAGAGGGGATCGTTACAAGCTCATTCATACAATGGAAAGATAAACAGTGCCCCTGACACGGAGCACTGTTTTTTTATTTCCTAAGAAATTTTATTTCGTCATCATCTTTTGTATGAATTTTCCATATTGGTGAAATGGCTTTTCCTTGAAAACGATCTTTTGCTACAGTGTACCAATAATAATCTTCATTTGGCTTTAAGCCCTTCCACTCAAAGCTTGCTTTTTTGCCGCTTTTTATGCCTCGAGCCTCTCCTAGAAGAACATTCGTATACACATTGAGTTCAAAATAATTGGTTTTGACAGATTTCATTTTCGGTGTCAAATCCACATCGATTGAAAATTCATCCTGATCTCCATACGTTTTAGGATCATAAAAATGCTCTTGATTCAAGTAAGGAGAGTATGTCGTAAAGTGAAGCTGATTTTTTTCTTGATCGGCTGTTATCACCCTCATAAACCCTTGACCACCTTCAGGTCCTGACTGATAATCGGCGAGTATTTGATATACTTTCCTGTCTACTTTTCCATCATGGTCATCATCAAGCTCATCTACTTTCCTGCTTGCTCCATGATAATGGCCGCTAAATACGGCCACAATATTAGGATGACGTTTCACCACTTGGTGGAAGATGAGGTCGCCAATCGGGCTTCGGTTGCCGCTCACTAACAAATACTCATGGAAATTTAAAATGACGATACGATCTGGATGCTCAGAAATGACACGGTTTAACCAATCAATTTCATCTTGCTTAATCCCCCAGCCCATGTACACCATCATATAATCATTGCCGCCGGCAGAGATGAGATCATAATGACCTTTATTGTTTCGATAGGATTCACCATAGTAAGGCTTATCCGCAAAGCGTTTTTCCCCGAAATATTTTCCGTATTCCGCATATAAACCATCCTTGTGTCTAACATCATGATTTCCTGCTAAAACACCATAGGGAATGTGATTCTCATCTAATACACGCATAAACATATCAGCACGGTGCCATTGCTTATCCTTTGAATCATCCACAATATCGCCTGTATGGAACACATATTGAATGTTTAATTTTTCCCTTTGATCTCTGATCCATTCGACCATTTGTTTAAAGATATGAGGATAGCTCTTTGCATAATATTGAGTATCAGACATCCATATCATCTTATATGGCTTTTGCGATTTGCTGATTTCATCCTGTACTAGCAAATCAAACGTTTGATTCTTCATGTACTGTCTGACTGACAGCAGCCCTTTCAGGTAAAATTCCTTTTGATCCTTGGCAAAGTGATGAGTGATTTTATCCCACTTTTCCTGCTGGTGATTCCACGCGTACATTGTCACCTTTCTCCCTGACAAGGAACTCCCTTTCCATACAGCTTCGACGACATCCTTTTCACGTACATCATGATGGACCTTAATTTGAAAACGATGATAAGGAAAGCGCTGTAAATCCTTCGTTTCAACTGCCTTCCCATCAACAAATGCAATGCGGTTCCTTTCTTGATCAGAAAAAATCATTTCTCCTTTTTGGAGATAACTCTTAGGCGGTTCTGTCTCTGCTGCATACTTAAAAATCTTCATTGAAGGATGCAGCGATGTATATTGATAGGCACGATAAAAAGAGTAATCTAACTTATCATTCGTTGGATCCTTGGTTAGCACAGTTTGTTTTGATGATTTCATTTTCGTCTTATCTGCCACCCGCTCTGGTGTTTCAGGATGCTCATGTACCGTCTTGAACTCTTTTTTCAACGTCGACATGTTCCCCGCAGCGTCTTTTGCTTTAATTGTAAACGTGTGCTTTCCAGGCTTTAATTCACTAGAGGACGTCTGATATGGCAAAGAAACTGGTTTGCCATCTACATATGCCTTCAACTCCTCTATGTCACTCCAGCGATCCGTTACTTTTGCTTTTAATGTAAAGGCGCCTTTATATTGATCCTTTGCTTGTACGTTGGTCTTAATTCTCGGCCCAGTGTTATCAACTTTCACACGTACTGAAGCGTGCTCGTCTGAGGTTTTGGCCTCAATCAGGTGCGGCCCTTCTTTCAGCCTTTTTGTGTCCCACTTTATATAGGTTGAAATATACGCCTCTTTTGGAATTTCAAATTGAAACGTTCTCACCTTTTTTGCGTTCCCGCTGTCTCCCATTCTCCATTCTTTTTGCGGCTTCGCATTGATTGGCGGAATTTGTGTTCCATTTGATAAAATCATCCTGACGTTTTTCAATTCAAAATCATCATGATTCTCTCCAGGCAGCCGGTCCACCGGAGAAGACTTTGTGCCAGCGTGAAAAGAGATCGTTTGGAGACCTGCCTTTTTTATCTCTTCTTCGGGTATTGGCATTGTATAGGTACGGTACACTTTTGTCGAATCATCAAAAATAGAAAGTAAACGCCTACCTATAGACACACCATTTTTAAAATATAAATTTGTTCCTTTGACATCAAATGCGATATATGGATCTGCTTCAAGGGCAGAGGATACTTGCTGATTCCGTTTTCCATCTATCCGTAATTCGATGCTTTTTTTCTGATCAGACGTTGCCTTTAATGAAAATAAACCTGATACCGTATCTCCCTCTTCTACATTGAATCGCAGACCGTGGGCTTTACTGACTTGTTCCACATCAATCGTTTTTTTCAACGTCTTGGCTTCATTTTCGCCGTCTGACGCTTCAAGCTGATACTCCAATTGTTCTTTCCCAATCAACTCAGGTGAATAAATAATATGATGAAATAGCCGGTCATTATGGTCTTTTTGCAGCAGTATTTCCTTAAACGGATCTTTTCGATTCGTTCGATAGCGCAGCTTGACGGTTTTTACGGCCTGATCATCTTGGACATCTGCTTTAATCTCTACACTTTCAGTTGGTTTCACCGGTTTCCTTACCGTCATATCTTCAATCACAGGTTTATGGATATCTTGAGAAATTTCCTTTTTTTCCGATGGAATTTGTGCTTTTAGCACTTTACCTGGAGTGGGTTCTTCCTCAATTTTCGAAATCAGCTTCGTCTGCGTCGTACCATCCATTGGATACTTAAACAGCAAGGATTTATGCTCACTAAACCATGATGGCTTCAAACGAAATGCGGCAGAAGAAATCTCTTCACCTATATTTGTTGTGATCGAAACAAGACGAGATTTTGAGTTGGACAGCCCTTTGCTCTCGATAATGGATAGATGCTCGCCCTCTTTTAATTGGCTTTTGTACATGGCATTAAAGTCCGCTGCCGTTAAATGCTCCTGCCCTTTTTTTCTCAGCCAGAATACATAAGGTTTTCCAGGTGAAATGGTGACTGGATTTGTGTGAAAGGAATATACATCATCCATTTCAATTCCCTGTGCAGGATTGCGGTAGCGGAGCTGATAATGTTTAAGAGAGATAGGCGCCTGTGTCGTGTTATACACTTCGATAAACTCAAAAGCATCTTTGCCTTTTCGGTTTTTTGAATTGACGACAATTTCTGTGATGAATAAGTCCGGAATATGTGAAAGATCTTCTTCAAATCCATTTAAATGAACCGATTTCTCAGCCGTTTTGATGACTGATTTTTGCGTAAGGAACTCTGTATAGTAACGAACAGTTGGATTCCATAATTGATCTGGCGGAATTTTCGCTGTAAATTCTGGCTTCATCCCTGGCAGCCGTTCCATTGGAATCAAGCGATACCCCAGTTCATCACTTTGTTTATAATACAAGTTCGCAGACAAAATCTGTTCTTGGTCACTAATGGACGCACGAAACTGTAGATCATGGCTTTTTCCTAGAACCGGGCGGACGTCCACATGAAATTGGTCAAAGATAAAAGGCGAAAAAGGCTTGTCCGGTACATTCACTTCTGTTTGAAGAAAAGGTCCTGCTGAAGCAGGCTGACTGAAACAAAAAAGAATGATAAAAAAACATAAAAGCATGATTTGTCTGCTCACGTTCACCATCTTGCACCGCCTCCCTTCGGATATTGTGTCTCCTGAAGGTCGTTTTTATGTCAGATGGAACGGAGAAACGATGCAAATTTGCACAAAAAAACCGTTAGCTTTTTTTCGCTAACGGCTCTACAATTCCTTTTTGTATCAACAGGTGGAAAATGGATAAAATGACAGCCATCCAAATGGCCGTTCCGAATCCATCAATGTTAAAGCTATCTCCCATAAAGCTCGATGTCATCATGAGTGTAATCGCATTGATGACAAATAAGAACAATCCTAGTGAAAGAACGGTCACTGGAAGCGTTAAAATGATCAAAAACGGCTTCACTAAAATATTGAGCAAGGACAAAATGATACTTGCCACAATGGCTGCGCCAAAACCTTCAATATACACGCTCCCGAGTCCAGGCAGAATGCCCGAATCAAAATATCCAGCAATGACGATTAAAAGTAATGCATTTACTAAAATACTGACGATCCATCTAAGCATTTATTTAGTGCCTTCTTCCGGAACAACAAAATACCAGATGAAGTAGATCAGGAAGATCGGCATAAATGCTGTCAAAAATCCGATGATGACGGTTAAAATGCGAAGCAGGGATGCATCCACACCTAAATATTCCGCAAGTCCACCAACAACACCCGCTATTTTTTTATCTGTTGCTGAACGATAAAGCTTCTTCATGTAGAATCACTCCTTGTCTGATTGGTGCTTTACTTGTATTGAGCCTGTTTTTGTTTCTGCAAAAATGGATATACTGTGCACCGCTTGTTGATTGGCTTTGATCATTTTCTCTTTTTGTAATGTTTCATTTTTCTCTTTAATCATCTCTGCATCAAGTAAATCGTGAGAGATAGACCCGAGATTGCTTTTCAGCTCAGCGGTCACTGCACAAGCACGCGGGATTTGAACGTCCACACTGCCTGTTGTCGTTTTCGCATAGATGGAACGGCACTTTTCATCTGACAGCTGAACAGCAATATTTCCATTAAAGCTTTGGGCATCAATTGATTCACTTTTCCCACGCAGGTCTATGAGCCCATTGATGGTTTCTACCTCAATCATACCACACTCATGATCTGCCAGTTTGATTTGTCCGTTTGCTGTTTCAATTCCGACTTTTTCTGCTTGTAACGAAGCAAAAGAGACAACCCCATTTGTCGTTTTCGCGGCAAGTTCTTTTGTCTTTAGCTTTTCCCCGCGAATCGGTCCATTAAACAGCTTGACCTTAATCTTATCGTATTGGATACGAGGTACGTATAATGTAACATTGACTTTCATCGTCTTCTTTTCGGTTCGAATAAAAAATTTATCTCCTTCAAGCCCGCAGTCCAATTGATTGAGAAATTGCTGTCTTGCCTGCTCTCCATCCTCTGCACGGTAGATTTTCGCATGGCACTCAGCTCGAATATCTCGATCGTCCCAAGGCATCACGTTGAGACTGCCGTTCGCCAATTGAATATCTAAATGAGAAAGCGATGCATCTTTGAACTGAAAAATGTGCTCAACATCAACTGACTGTCCAAAGTTCAAATCAAGATCCACGTCTTTTACCTTTTTCACCGCAGAATCTAACCAGCCAAACAGCTTTGCACCAAGATTTTCGGTACCATTTCCTTTGCTCTCTGCTCCAGCTTTTTCTTCATGAAAGCTGTGATCAGCCGTAGACTTTTCTAATGAGACTGACTGACCTTCTTCTAGTTTTTCCAGCAGCGTAATTGCTTCTTTTGCTGATAATACTCCGTCTTCTACTAATTTTAAAATTCGTTCTTTTTCATTCATACAAAGCCCTCCTAAGATTTGATGGATTGAAGTACTTTAATACCTTGAATGATATTCCAAATGACAGAGATCAAAAAGCCAATAACTACTAAAAAAGACAAGATGAACACCGTCATGACTGGAATGAGCGAGTCGCCTGCCTGTGTCGCCAATAAAAATGGGATAGACCCAAAAACCAACAGAATGCACGCTGCGACTGGCAAAAGATGTGACCATAATGCCCGCATCGCGTGCCGCTTCGTTTCCTTTTGATCTACTACAAAAAACGCCACGATCGGTACGATAAACGGCATAAACAATACACTAAAATAACAAATAGAAGCAATAATCGACTGATCTCTATTCATATATATTCGCTCCTTCATAACGAAAATTCCTTTCTAACTCATACGTTTATTGCGTATAAAAAGTTTCAAAATCATTCGATTTACATATGACCTTAGACACAAATTATTTCTTTTTGCACCTAAGAGTAGATTCTTCACAGATTACCCTTTAAAATATGTTGAAAAGATGGTGATTATCATTATAGGGGGTAATTATTTTGACAGATCATCATAATTCAAACCACACGGCTCAAACGCTTTTAGACCTTATACAGAAACAAAAAAGCATGAACAGCGATATGATCAAGGAGCTTGAGACCATTCATCCGTCTCATCCAAAGTATGGTGATATCCGTTATTTAAAGGTACTGCTCGACAGCAGCAGCACCCATATTTTAAAGGATTTAACGCACCTCAGTAATTTAATGCCGAAGGAAGATGTGCAATAAAAGAAAACCCCTCTTATCGAGGGGTTTTCTTTATGAAGAAGTCACACTTTCCGTTTCTTTAACCAGTTGTTTCATGCGTTTACGGTCACGCTCTAAAATAGGCTTCAAGTATTTTCCTGTGTAAGATGCTTCTTCTTTTGCAATGTGCTCAGGAGTGCCAGAGGCAATGATCGTTCCGCCGCCTGCACCGCCTTCTGGTCCGAGATCAACAAGGTAATCAGCAGCCTTGATAATATCAAGGTTGTGCTCAATGACCAACACCGTATCTCCATTTTCAACCAAACGCTGAAGCACTTTTAATAAACGGGCAATATCATCCACATGCAAACCTGTTGTCGGCTCGTCCAAAATATAAAGAGACCTTCCGTTTGAACGGCGGTGAAGCTCAGATGCCAATTTCACGCGCTGCGCCTCTCCTCCGGACAATGTCGTTGCAGGCTGTCCAAGTGTAATGTATCCTAGCCCCACATCATAAATCGTTTGAAGCTTCCGCTTAATTTTCGGGATATTCTCGAAAAATTGGAGTGCATCCTCCACGGTCATTTCAAGCACATCAGCAATGTTTTTTCCTTTATATGTGACCTCGAGTGTTTCGCGGTTATAACGTTTCCCGTGACACACTTCACAAGGCACATACACATCTGGCAAAAAGTGCATTTCAATTTTAATGATGCCATCCCCGCGGCACGCCTCACAGCGGCCGCCTTTGACGTTAAAGCTGAATCTGCCTTTTTTATAGCCTCGTACCTTTGCTTCGTTGGTTTGTGCAAACACATCCCGCACATCATCAAAGACACCTGTATACGTGGCAGGGTTGGATCTTGGTGTACGGCCAATTGGAGATTGATCAATATCAATGACCTTATCTAAATGATCCATTCCTTTAATTTCTTTGTGCTGCCCTGGCTTCGCTTTCGCTCTGTGCAATTTTTGCGAAAGTGATTTTAATAGAATTTCATTCACAAGCGTACTTTTCCCTGAGCCGGATACTCCGGTCACAGCTGTAAAGACGCCCAGAGGAAACTTCGCATTCACGTTTTTCAGGTTGTTTTCTTTTGCACCTTTTATCTCAATATAGCGGCCGTCAGGCTTTCTTCTCTCAATTGGCAGCGGGATAAATTTCTCACCAGATAAATATTGTCCTGTTAAGGATTTCGGGTCCTTCATGACTTCTTCTGGCGTTCCAGCTGAAATCACTTCTCCTCCATGAACTCCTGCTCCAGGTCCAATATCTATTAAATAATCAGCGGCAAGCATGGTATCTTCATCATGCTCGACGACAATCAGTGTGTTCCCGATGTCGCGCATGTTTTTCAACGTCCCAATCAACCGGTCATTATCGCGCTGATGCAGACCAATGGATGGTTCATCTAATATATAAAGAACACCTGTCAGCCTTGACCCGATTTGAGTGGCCAGACGAATCCGCTGCGCTTCTCCACCTGATAGTGTGCCAGCTGACCGGCTCAAATTCAGATAATCTAATCCCACATTATTTAAGAAAGACAAGCGCTCTTTGATTTCACGCAAAATGAGCTGGGCAATCTGCAAATCTTTCTCAGACAACTCGATTTTTTCATAGAAATCAAGGGCATCAGAGACAGACAAATCGGTGATTTCTCCGATATGCTTGCCATTGATGAGAACCGCCAGCGTTTCTTTTTTCAGACGATATCCTTTACATGTCGGACATGGCTGATTCGCCATATATTTTTCCATTTGCTCACGAATATAATCAGAGCTGGTTTCTTTATAGCGTCGTTCAATATTACGAAGAACACCTTCAAACTCAATTTCATTTTCACGTACCTGTCCAAAATCATTTTCGTATTTAAAATAAATCCGTTCAGATCCGCTTCCATATAAAATTTTATCGAATAAATGCGATGGGATATCTTTCACAGGAATGTCCATGTCGATGCCATAATGTGTACATACGGCCTCAAGAAGCTGCGGATAGTATTGCGAGCTTTGCGGCTCCCATGGTGCAATGGCATGCTGCCGTAAAGTTAAATCCTTATTAGGAATGACAAGCTCAGGGTCGACTTCTAGTTTGGAACCGAGTCCATCACAGCTCGGGCAGGCACCAAAAGGACTATTAAATGAAAACATTCTCGGCTCAAGTTCACCAATAGAGAACCCGCAATGCGGACAAGCATGATGTTCGCTGAATAACAGCTCTTCTTGTCCAATCACATCAATCATCACTCGGCCTTCACCCAGCCGCAGCGCGGTTTCAAGTGAGTCAGACAGACGAGCAGCCACGCCTTCCTTCACCACGATACGATCAATCACCACTTCAATGGAATGCTTCTTGTTCTTTTCAAGCTCGATATCTTCTGAAAGGTCTTCCATCTCTCCATCGACTCTCACTCGCACATAGCCCTGCTTCCGAATTTGATCAAGTACTTTCACATGTGTTCCTTTGCGGCCGGAAACAACTGGCGCAAGCACTTGTAATTTCGTTCTTTCAGGATACTCTAAAATACGATCTGTCATCTGCTCAATCGTTTGTGACGTAATTTCAATCCCATGTATAGGGCAAATCGGTTTTCCGACTCGAGCATACAAGAGACGCAAATAATCATAAATTTCAGTGACAGTACCAACTGTTGATCTAGGGTTTCGGCTCGTCGTTTTCTGGTCAATACTAATCGCCGGAGAAAGACCTTCGATGGCATCTACATCCGGTTTATCCATTTGCCCAAGAAATTGGCGTGCATACGCTGAAAGAGATTCAACGTACCTGCGCTGACCTTCTGCATAAATCGTATCAAAGGCAAGCGACGATTTTCCTGAACCAGATAATCCCGTAATGACCACTAGCTGGTCACGCGGGATATTCACATCAATATTTTTAAGGTTGTGGGCTCTAGCACCTTTCACCTCTATTCGCTCCATAGCCATCAGGCAATCATCCTTCCGCTTTTAGCTCTAGCAATAGATCTCTTAATTCTGCTGCTTTTTCAAAATCAAGCGCTTTTGCTGCATCTTTCATTTCCATCTCGACTTTTTCGATCACTTTTTCTCGTTCTTTTTTGCTCATTTTCGAAAGTTTTGGTGCTGCTTTTGTTTCATATTCTTCCGAATCCTCATGTATCTTTGTTGCCTTAATGACATCTCGAATTTTCTTATGGATCGTTTGCGGGGTAATCCCGAATTTCTCGTTATATGCTTCTTGCTGTTCTCGTCTTCGCTTCGTTTCTTGAATCGCAATGTCCATCGATTTCGTCATATTGTCTGCATACATAATGACCCGGCCTTCTGCATTTCTCGCTGCACGGCCAATCGTCTGGATGAGGGATCTTTCAGAGCGCAAAAAGCCTTCTTTATCCGCATCTAAAATGGCCACGAGCGACACTTCTGGAATATCCAGTCCTTCACGAAGAAGGTTGATTCCAACAAGTACATCATATTTACCGAGACGCAGATCACGGATAATCTCAATCCGCTCAAGGGTCTTAATCTCTGAATGCAGGTAATTCACCTTGATTCCGATTTCTTTTAAGTAATCTGTGAGATCCTCAGACATTTTCTTCGTCAGTGTGGTCACAAGCACACGCTCATTTTTCTCAACTCGTGCATGAATTTCTCCAATTAAGTCATCAATTTGTCCTTCAATCGGACGAACTTCAATGATTGGATCAAGTAATCCTGTTGGACGGATAATTTGTTCCACAACCTCTGGTGTTTTCTCAAGCTCATACGGACCAGGCGTTGCTGATACATGGACAATATGATTGATATGCTTTTCAAACTCATCAAAGGTGAGCGGTCTGTTATCAAGTGCTGATGGCAGGCGGAATCCGTGATCAACCAACACTTGCTTTCTAGCTTGGTCCCCGTTGTACATGGCGCGGATTTGCGGAATCGTCACATGCGACTCATCGACAACAATCATAAAATCATCTGGGAAATAATCAAGCAGTGTGTAAGGTGTTGAACCAGGAGGACGCAAGGTCAGATGTCTTGAATAGTTCTCAATTCCTGAACAAAAGCCCATCTCTCTCATCATCTCAAGGTCATATCTTGTCCGCTGCTCAAGGCGCTGCGCTTCAAGCAATTTTCCATTTTCACGAAGCTTTTCAAGCTGTTCTTCTAGCTCTTGTTCAATATTGATAATTGCTTTTTCCATTTTTTCTTCTCTTGTGACGAAGTGAGATGCTGGGAAAATCGCCACATGATCACGATCACCAAGTATTTCTCCAGTCAGCGCATCCACTTCACGAATACGTTCAATTTCATCACCAAAAAACTCCACTCTGATACAATGCTCATCTCGTGAAGCAGGAAAAATCTCAACGACGTCTCCTCGGACTCGGAAGGTTCCGCGCTGAAAATCTATATCATTACGAGAATACTGAATATCCACCAGCTTACGAAGAAGCTGATTGCGTTCAATCTCCATTTCAGTACGCAAAGACAGCACAAGCTCTCTGTATTCCTCTGGCGAACCTAAGCCATAAATACATGACACACTGGCAATGATGATGACATCTCTTCTCTCAAATAACGAGGACGTAGCCGAGTGTCTCAGCTTATCAATCTCATCATTGATGCTGGCATCCTTCTCAATAAATGTATCGGTCTGAGGCACATATGCCTCTGGCTGATAATAATCATAGTAACTCACAAAATATTCAACAGCGTTATTCGGGAAAAATTCCTTGAATTCGCTGTATAACTGACCGGCAAGTGTCTTATTATGCGCAATGACAAGTGTCGGTTTGTTTACTTCTTTGATCAGGTTGGAGACAGTAAAGGTCTTTCCCGTACCTGTAGCACCTAACAGCGTTTGATGCTGTTTCCCCTGATGGATCCCCTCAACAAGCTTTTCAATCGCCTTTGGCTGATC
Source organism: Bacillus sp. FSL L8-0654 (assembly GCF_038629965.1). Lineage (NCBI taxonomy): Bacteria > Bacillati > Bacillota > Bacilli > Caryophanales > Bacillaceae > Bacillus > Bacillus sp. FSL L8-0654. The sequence continues at coordinate 3,163,409 of NZ_CP152026.1, forward strand.
TCCTTGGGGCTGATAGTTAGAAACTAATTCAAAGCGGTCACTCACATCAAAGCCTCCGTTTCGTTTACGAAATCTATCTAATGAATATATTATCATAAAAGAACACAAAAATACGAACTAAAGTTCGGCTCTCACTTGATTTTTATTTCCAATACAGTCATACCCTCTCTCCCATGGCAAATAACCCTCTTAAGAAAACCTTCCTTTCAGTATGGAACATTTTGGAGTGAGATATTCGATGAGCAGAAAAAGAAAGCTGCGCTTACTAGAAATCGTAAGCACAGCTCTTGTTTAAAACATGTCAGTTTTCAGCCGTCATGCTCTTGATGGCGATGACATCATTGATTTTTTTCAGCTTTCTCTCTTTTTTCGATTTCTTTCTTAGCCATAAACAAAGCCCCAGCTACTAAAGAAATAATATCTAATCCCACAATAAAGTAGGTTTCTGTATATCCCTTCATGTACGAAGCAAATAAAAGCGCTGCTGTTAACGCAATGCCCACGTAATGATTGTAAGTAACCTTTGAAAATAAAATAACGAGCAGGAAAGGAAAAACTAGTGCAAATATGGCTTTTGTAATCACAAAAACCCTCCCTCTTCATGGTCTACTTCCTTGATTATAGTAAAGATTGGCATAATGAACAATTCACAGTTTTCAATTTCGCCTTTTTTCTTCATGTTCGGAGACTTTTGTTGTAGAAGAAGAAGGAAATTAGTGAGATTGTCCCCTTTGTAAAGATAGGTCTTTCCGTCTTTGACAATAACATCCAATCAATTCTATGATTAAAATGATAGTGCGCACTATCATTTTGAAAAATAGAGAGACATACAAACCATTGGCTATTTGGATAAGGGGGCATTCCCATGTATTCAGTTTTATTTCATGCGGCTGAAGAATCCGCATCACTCGCAGGGGCAAAAGGCCTGAATTTAATCAAATTAAACAATCACGGCCTGCCAGTCCCAGATGGATTTATTATCAAAACCAACAGCTTTGCAAGCTTTCTTTCATATCACAATCTGCAGCCAGCAGAACAAAACCTTTCTCAAAAAATCAAAGAAGCATCGTTTCCTTTACAAATGGAAGCAGAGCTGCTTTCGTCCTTTCAATCCTTGCGGAAGACTTACCCCTCAGTTGCAGTCAGATCCTCTTCTGTTGCTGAAGATCTCGAAGGCGCCTCATTTGCAGGACAGTACGAGACCTATTTAAATATCAAAACAAATGAAGAGTTTTTACAGGCAGTCAAAGAATGCTGGTCTTCTTATTTTGCAGCGAGGGTCACAGAATATAAGGAAGAGATGAATGAAAACGAGGAAGAGATGCCGCTCATGGCCGTTGTCGTTCAAGGATTGATCCATTCTGACGTCTCCGGTGTCATCTTTAGTGAGAATCCCGTATCGGGGAAAACAAATGAAATGATGCTGACCGCAAGCTACGGATTGGGAGAAGCAATTGTCTCCGGTCTTGTGACACCAGACACGTTTATTGTAGATAAAGAGAACTTTTCGATTGAAAAAACACTTGGGGCGAAAGAGCTGCAAATTGTTCCTTTCCAAGAGGGTGTCATCGAGGAGCCGGTATCGAAGGAAATGGCTGGCCAGTTTTGCTTGAACGATGATCAATTGAAAGAAATCACACAAATCACGAAACAAGTAGAAGAACTTTACGGACATGGAGTCGATATCGAATTCGGAATTGCAGGTGGGTCGTTTTATTTACTTCAAGCAAGGCCGATTACTACAGCTCTTCCAAAAGCAGTAAATGAAACAGCAGGTGCTTCTTTTCAAATGAAACCAGAAGAGCTTCAGGATTTCTGGATTTCAATGGATGATCATATGCCTGGTCCAACGAGCCCTCTTTTCTCAAGTCTGATCATACCAGCCTTAAAAAGCGGGATGAAGAAAAATGGAGAAAAGTATCAAGTACCTGATATGAACATCAAAGATATTAAGCTTTACAGAGGCCACCTATACTCAGCACCGGATCTGCCACAAGCGGAAGAGGGAGCTGCACCCGTTTTTGATGAAAGTATATTTGAGTTATTTCCACATTTAAGTGAACGGATGTATGAGATTCTAGAGAAAAATTTCTTTCCATTTTACGAAAAACTCGATCGCCAAATGAATGAACAACCTATGACCATTGAAAAAGCCATCATTGGCTTTGAAGAATTAAAGGATTTTTATATCCAAGCATATGATGATCATTTTGATATCGTCATACCACAAGTCATTCTATCAGCCATCATTGAAGACATGCTTGTCACGTATACTGGTGACCAAACCCAAGTCGTCTTGCTTCATGAAATGATGATAGGTGTGATGAACAAATCTCTTGAAACAGACAAGGTGCTATCTGATATCGCAAAGGATGTCCTTCAAGATCCAGAACTTCACCAAGCATTTATTCATCATGAAAAGAACTCGGAGCTGTTACATGCGCTCAATCACTCGGAAAAAGGAAGGCATTTCATTTCGAAATTGGAGGGTTTTCTCCAAGTTTACGGCTGGCGATCTATTAAAAGTCATGACCTTACAGATGAGACTTGGGCAGAAAACCCAGAGTTTATATTAGATATCATCAGAAATAATATCCATTGCCATTGTGATTTTGATGAAGAATTTGCAAAAGCAGTTATCAAAAGACAAGAGACGTATAAACATTTTATCAATCAAGTGAAGGATGAATCGTTTAAAACAAAATTTGAGACGCTGTATCAATTTGCCCTTCAAGCAGCGAATATCCGAGATGACCACCACTTCTACATTGATGCCATGTTAGATGCAAAGGCCCGGGTATATCTATTAAAAATTGGTGAACTTCTTGTACAAAAAGGAGCCATTCCTCATCAAGAAGATCTTTGGTATCTCTACGATGAAGAGGTACAAAAAGCGCTCACAACGTCTATCTCATTTAATTCGGTTATCCAGCAAAGAAAGATAAAAATGAAGGAAAATGAAGACATTCAACCACCGGCTTACATTGGCACACCAACTGAAGCTGAACTGCAGCAAGTAGAAAGAATGCTTGGTTCATTAAGAGAAAATGAAAACAACACACACGATGTGATCCATGGAATTGGCGCATCCAGCGGTATTGTTTCTGGAAGAGTAAAAGTCATTACATGTGCTGACGAATTCTCACAATTTCAAAAGGATGATATTTTAGTTTGTAAAACGACCACACCTTTATGGACGAGCTTATTTAGAGATGCAAAAGCAGTCATCACCGATGCTGGAGGCATTTTATCTCATTCAGCTATTATCGCAAGAGAGTATATGATACCAGCTGTCTTAGGTACTAGAATAGCAACTGAAACACTTCAATCCGGTGACCTTGTGACAGTAGATGGCAGCAATGGACGCATTCAGATTTTAAAGCAGCATTCGCGTGTATAAACTTATCATTTTGGATGATATTGGCGGTCATAGGTTTTATCGGTATACTTACTTTGTTGCAAACACATTCATAACCTGAGGTGAGTATGCTTGTTAAAATCTACAAATCAACGAATCATTCGCGCAACAATGGATTTATTAACTGAAAAGGGCTATCAAAAAACAACAACCAAAGAAATAGCGACAAAAGCGAATGTGAGTGAAGCAACTATTTTTCGCAACTTTAAAAACAAACGCGGCGTCATTGCTGCCATTATGAAAATGAAATCAACACCGACAAAAATCCTAGAAGCAGAATTCAAAGGCGATTTATACACCGATTTGAAGTTTCTCGGTACCTATTTCCTTGAAGATTTGACTTCCAAAAAAGAATTTATTTATATCAGCATGCGAGAACCGGCTATGTTTAAGGATTTAACCAGTCATGAAAAGATTTACCCTCAAGAACTGAGAGAAATGCTCATACAATATTTCAAAAAGATGGGTGCCGAGCATCATGTATTAAAAGGAAATGAAGACATTTATGCAGACATCTTCATTAGTACGTATTTCGGATTTTTCATTCAGCAGCTAGAGCAAGATTTTCAACTCGTTCTCACACAAAAAGAAGATTTTATTGAAATATGCACACACATTTTCATGAGAGGAATTTCTCCCGCTTAAAGGGTGGAATTCTTCTTTTTTACAAAAGGTGGTATACACATTGAGGTTAAAAAAAGAGAGTTTCGTCATCTATTCTTTGTTGCTTGGAGCTATACTAGTTCCCGTCAATTCAACGATGATCGCTGTCGCTCTATCATCCATATCAACTTATTATGATCAATCTCTTGCAAACATCACTTGGGTTGTCACAATTTATCTTATTGTCATGGCAGTCACTCAACCTATCGCTGGTAAGTTAGGAGATATATACGGACACAGGCGAATGTATTTAATTGGGGTCATGCTCTTTTTAATTGGCTCAATTGGATGTGCTTTAGCTCCTAATCTAGCTTTTCTCATCACTTTTCGTTCCATTCAAGCAGCTGGCGGTGCTATTTTAACACCGAATAGCATTGCATTGATTCGTGCAACAGTATCCCCCGAAAAACTGTCTAAAACAATGGGGTATTTTGGATTTGGAGCCGGTATTGGTGCCGCACTTGGACCTTTTATTGGTTCGATTCTTATTCAGAGTTTTGATTGGCACTCTATATTCTTTGTCAATATCCCATTCTTGTTCCTTACACTTGTTACCGGCGTATTACTCATTCCGAAAACAAAGCATACACGCTTACAAGCAAATGTAGACATCACTGGTTCAATATACTTAACCATCGGGATTGCCACACTCATTCTATGCACTAAAAGCCAATTGCTAAATGAATACTTGATCTATGGAATTCTAGCGTTGATCGTCATTCCTTTATTCTTTAAACATGTACGAAAAGTAAAGAATCCGATCATCGATTTGTCGCTTTTTAAAAACAGTTCATTTACAAATGCAAACCTGTCGATCATGCTGAGTAATTTTGTGATGTATGCCATTCTTCTAATTATGCCGCTGTTTATGGAACAACAACTTGCACTTTCTCATACACAAAGCGGTATTATTCTATCAGTATTTTCTCTTTGCATGTCTATTAGCGGCTTGTTAGGGGCAAGACTCCATCCGAAAAAAGGCGCGAAAAAAATGATTGGCTTTTCATTTCTCTGTCTCACTTTATCAGGAATCATGTTAATCACACTCAGTCAGTTCCCTACCTTACCACTGCTTATCGTGACACTTGTCGCAGGTGGAATTTCATCAGGTATTGGGATGACCAGTATGCAGATGGCTTCTTTAACGTCTGTTGATCAAAGCTTATCTGGTTCAGCATCTGGCATTTTCTCTACCTTTCGATATTTTGGCAGTATCATTTCGTCTACATTGATTGGGATCATGAGTGGTTTTCAATCTTTATTTATTGTATTAATGGGTGCAGGCATTCTTGGTTTCTTTTTATCTCAACGTGTAAGAACCAAATCCACCTCCCCATCATCCGAACATTCCGCCTAATGACTCCCTTGCTCTATGTTTCTTTAGAGCGAGGAGTTTTCGTCATTTGTATCACTGTAAACTATAGCGAGTGCATCCATCAAATCCTGAAAATCATCTTTTAAGAAAGAAAAAATGGCATATGATCCAGACAAAAAAGGAACTTCAGGTACAAATGGTCTCCCTCACTTACCTAAAAGCTTTTTTTCATTCTTTCAGCATAGATAACTTCAATTTTTTTTCACAATTTTTGTGGTATGATTTTGAAAATAGAGAACGCAAAGGAGCGGAAGAATGGTACGTGTGAAATATGTTTTGATCTGTTTATCAGCTCTACTTTTATTCGTTACAGGCTGTGGAAAAGAACAGCAATTTACGCCGCCAGGCAGCTCTCAATCCATCGCTGTCATCTCTCAATTAAAAAAAGCCTCCTTTTCAATAGTTGATATACAAAAAAATAAAATGCTCTCTTCTGTGGATTTAAAACACCCACTCACTGATCTTATTCAAATCAATAAAGACGTCATCATCGCTACTAGTAAAGAGGGAGAATCCCTTATCGAAATTAATCTAAAACACGGGACAGCAACAGATTATATGAATGTGGATAAAGGACTGACTTCCCTTACATATGATGCAGCTTCTCATACATTAATCGCTGCCAACTCACAGAAAAATGTCGTTTATTTTATTGATACGGAGCGCAAAAAAATAAAATCGACTGTAAAAACTGAAAAATTACCTTCTTCTATGACTCTTTCTTCGTCAGGTATTTTATTTGTTTTAAATGCAGAAAGTCATACTGTCTCCGTCATAGATATTGAAAAGGAAAAAAATATACGTACGTTTTCTGTACTTGAACGGCCTTCTGGGATTCATTTTGATGGACAGTCCATTTGGATCGGCGGTCATGGTAAACAAGGCACCTTAAATAAGAGTATTTTTGCTTATGACCCTAAAACAGGCAAGAAACAGCGAGAAATAAAGCTAGGCGTTATGCCTGTTGCATTTTTTCCAGAGAAAAATTCTTCTACTTTATATGTACTATGTCATGGAGATCATACGCTATACAAAGTAGATACCAAAACAAATAAACAGCTTGCTTCTGTTGAAACTGGTCAAAATCCGAATTATATCACTGCTGATACGTCATCAATTTATGTGAGTAACTTGGATGACAATTCAGTATCCATCATCGATAAACACTCATTTATCATGAAAAATCAACTGAATGTCCCATCAGGACCTTACGCTATCGTGTTGGAGGAAAAGAAATGAAGGAACAAATGCGTATTTTAATCGTAGATGATGAGCTTGATATGCTTGAGTTAATCGGATCTTTTTTAAAGAGACATGGCTTTCACATTATCACTGCGAATAATGGAAAAGATGCCTTGCATCAGCTTGAAAAGGAATCTGTTGATCTTGTTGTATTAGATATCATGATGCCTGACATGGATGGATTTGAAGTCTGTCAGCGTATTCGACAAACATCTCAAATACCGATTTTATTTTTAACAGCGAGGAGTTATGAAGAGGACCGAATTAGAGGACTTGAAATTGGAGCGGATGACTACATCATGAAGCCTTTCAGTCTGCGTGAGCTTGCAGCAAGAATTGAAACAACCCTGAGACGAATTAGAGGTCTTTCGCTAAAGCGCAGCCGAATACAGATTGGTGACATGGAGATTGATCAAGATGGCAGACAAGTTTACCTCCATCAACAGCCCGTTAATTTAACAAGAAGAGAATTTGATTTACTCATGTTTCTTTTGCTCAACCAAGGACAAGTGTTTTCACGAGAACACCTTTATCAAAAATTGTGGGAATCACATTCAATGAGCGGCTCTTTAAGAACAGTCGATACACATATCAAAACGCTGCGACTAAAGTTAAAGGAAGCAGAACGATATATTAAAACCGTTTGGGGTGTCGGCTATAAGTTTGAGGAGGAAGAATGAAGCCATTATCGATTAAAAAGAAAGTACTCTTCTTAATTCTTGCAGTGATCGGAATCGTTGCAGCCTCAGCGCTTGCCCTTACCTTTTACTTATACCAGCACTTATATATTGATAAACAGATTGATTCCTTAAGTTTGCAAGGTAAGAAGCTTGCAGAAATCTATCACACACACGGGAAAGACAAGTATTTTACCGACAGAATGAAATGGGCAAATGACTCAAGTCAGGCGAACGTTATTTTTACAGATGATCCAATGGAGCTTTCAAGTGGTCTTCCTTTTGATACGAACACAAATGATAATCTCATTACGTTCAAGGAACGCCAAAAGCTCCTTCAAGGTGAAACCGTCGTGTTAATTAGAGAACACCCACAGTTTCACCAAGATATTCTTGGCATCGCCATCCCTGTTTTCTCAAGCAATGATGATCTATCGGGAACTATTTTCCTCTCCATGCCATTATCAGATGTATATGAACCCTTTGTCCAAATTAGATTGACGCTGGGTATATCCATCTCATTGATTCTGCTCCTGATATTTTTAATCGGATATAAGAGCTCCAATCACATTGTACAGACAATAAATAAAATGAAAAAAATTGCAATGGAAATGGAATCTGGCGATTTCTCAAAACGAATGGCCGTAACTAAAAAAGGAGACGAGTTAAACCAGCTTAGCCGCTCCTTTAATAAACTGTCTTCAACCCTCGAAAAAGTTGAGCAGCACCGCAGGGAATTTCTTGCGAATGTCTCTCACGAACTTAGAACGCCTTTAAGTTATATGAAAGGCTATGCAGAAGGAATTGAAGAAGGGGTCATTGATCAAAAAAAGGGGATGCAAATCATCCAAGATGAGGCCACACGTTTAAGCCGGCTTGTGCACGACCTTTTAGATCTTGCACAGTTAGAAGGTGACTCTTATCCACTTACGATGGAGCCAGTCGTCTTTGCACAGCTCATCCACGATGTTCTTGATCAAATGGCATTCATCGCTGACAAAAAAAGCATTATTTTCAAACGAACGCTAGAAGAGGATTGTATTGTTTATGGTGATAGCGACCGTCTCCAACAAGTGATACGTAATTTACTGGACAATGCCATTCATTACACGCCATCTGGGAAATCAATATCGATTGAATTACAAGTTCACCAAGGTGTTGCTGAATTGAAAGTGACCGACGAAGGCAGCGGTATTCCAAAAGAAGATCTTCCACATGTTTCTGAGCGATTTTATCGTGTAAATAAAGCACGAACAAGAAAGGATGGCGGCTCTGGCCTTGGACTAGCCGTTGTCTATCAAATCATCAAAAAACATCATGGAACATTCGACATTCAATCTGAGCCTGGCATTGGTACGACAGCCATCATTCAGCTGCCAAATACTCCTTTCACTGAAGACGTGCCAACCAAATAACAAATGAGATGAAGACTACCTATGAGAATCAGCTGTCTACATTTGAACAGTCTTCTTAACAACCACAATTTTTAATCCCTTTTTCATCACATATTCTATTTTTCAAAAGGGAGAGCTGAATGCTTCATTCACGAAATACTATCTCAAAAAAAGCGTGCAAGACCTTCTTGAGAACGTCCTGCACGCTTTTAAATCAAACAGCTGTTTCAAACCGCTTTCTGTTGATGAAGAAAGAAAGAGTAATAATCAGATAAATGCCCATTGTGACCATCGTTTGGACAATTGGAGTTGTTGACACAACGCCGATGAAAATGGCAATGATCGCAATCACAGAAAACCATGTTGTGAAAGGATACAGCTTCACGCGATATCCTCCTGGTTCTGCTACACTTCGAGATTTTAAATGCCCGACAGCAATAATAAACCAAATGAATAAGACCGTATAGCTTAAAGATCCCATTAAATAATTAAAGGTTTGACTTCCTACAAAAAGAGAAATCAATACAGCAGCATACAATGTAGATGTACACACTAGGATCGCTCTGACAGGCACCTGCTGTTTTGATAGCTTTGAGAAGCCCTTCCATACACGCCCATCCATCGCTTGCGTATAAAGTACCCTTGAGGATGCGTACAGCCCAGAGTTCATAGAAGACAAGATCGCTAATAAAATGATACCGTTCATGATGTCACTTGCGTATGGCACGCCAATCGTTGCAAACACGGTGACGAATGGACTCACTTGCTCATTGTTTACTTGATTCCAGGGAATCAAGCTGACGATGATGAAGAAGGGCAGTACATAGAAACCGATGATTCGTACAAATGTACTTTGAATGGCTTTTGGGATGACTTTTTCAGGGTTTTTTGTTTCTGCTAATGTGACCCCGATCATTTCAGTCCCGCCATATGAATACACCACCACAAGCATGGCCGCAATTAAGCCGCCTGTTCCATTCGGGAAAAATCCTCCGTGGTCGGTTAAGTTGGATAATCCCGGTGCAGCATGCTGACCAAATGAGACAAACAGCATGGTTAACCCAATGATAATAAATAAAATAATGACAGCAATTTTAATAGAAGCTAACCAGTACTCCGTCTCAGCAAACATTTTAACAGAACAAACATTGATCAATGTCACAACAAGTGAAATGATTAACACAAGTATCCAAATCGGCACCTGTGGGAACCAGTACTGAATAAAGATCGCAGATACGATTGCTTCTGCTGCAATGTTCAGCACCCACATTTTCCAGTATATCCAGTCTAAGAAATAAGCCGGATATTTCCCTAACACCGGTTCAATTAAATCACGGAATGTTCTTGCGCCAGGTCGTGCAACCGTCATTTCGGCAAGTCCTTGCATAATAAATAATAAAATAAGACCACCAATCATATATGCCAAAATGACAGCAGGACCTGCGATATCAATAGCGGAGCTGCTTCCTTTAAACAGACCAGCACCAATTGCACCACCAAGTGCGAGCATCATAATATGCCTTGACGTCATTGTTCGTTTTAACTGCACATGTTCCTTTTCCATTTTCTATAGCTCCTTTAAATTTGAATCTTCAGACAAATATAGGATAAAAACATATAAAAAGGCCAGTCATCTCCTTGAAGAGACGACTGACCTTGCAACCGCGTTACCACTCTAATTGATTCAGCCATAGCTGAATCCAACTTAAAACCCGTTAACGGAGGTCACACGTAAAGACTTACTATTCATTCAGTCTTACCGCTCTTTGAGCGAGTTCAATGATTCGTTTTACTGCGTTGCACCAACCCGCAGCTCTCTTAAAAAAACGGATGTTCATCTACTATTCTCAAGTCAAAGCGTTTATAGTCAATTTGTATATTCATCAAAGATTTTATTTTTTAAATATACTGACTAACCACGCAATTGTCAACATCCTTTTTCAGACATTCTCTTTTAACGAATCCAAACAGCTACTTCATCCATCGGACGGCGCGTTTTGCCGCGCTTTGGCTCGGTGACACGATAACCAAAGGCTGCCATGACAGAAATATCATACTGACCATCCTCAAGCAGCCCTTCTTCATCTAGAATGCGATGAATCTCATCGTAGCTGAATCCCTCGACCGGGCATGAATCAATACCAATTTGTGCAGCAGCTGTCATCATGTTTCCAAGCGCAATATACGTTTGTTTTGAAGCCCAGTCAAAGAGCGTACGTTCATTTTCTAACAAATGAAGATCATTCTCTTGGAATTCTTGGTAGCGTCCCTTCACCATCTCGAACGTTTCGTCTGACATTCCTTTGATTTGCTTGTTGATGTATTCTGCATATGCTGAATCATAACGGGCGTCTGTTCTTGCCAAGATGATCACAAAATGGCTGGCAGTAGGAAGCTGCTTTTGCGCTCCCCATGTATACTCTTTTAATTTTTCTCTAAATGCTTCATTTTGAACAACGAGGAACTTCCAAGGCTCAAATCCTACAGAGCTTGGGGAAAGTCTTCCTGTTTCTAAAATAAATGCAAAATCATCCTCTGATATTTTTTTCGTTGGATCAAACTCTTTTGTCGCATGGCGGAACTCATACGCCTCAATGATTTCTTTTTTTAATTGCTCTTTGTCTTGCATTGTATTCATCCTTTCTATTAACCAATTAGGGCGTTAGTTTCATCAATCCAATTTCTTTCCATTCCCATATAGAAATTGTTATGATAAAAAAACAACAGCCCGAATGTGTGATGTGATATCCCTATGGTATAAGAAAAGCTTCGAGTGATTCAAGTACGCACATTTTTGTTCGTTAGGTACCATCTTGTTCGTGTATCACCAAATTTGTCTTAGAAAGGAGTGTTAAGATGAGTGCACCATCCAATCCAGTCAGTATTGTCAATCATGGCTGTCCCGTTTCAGTGACGACAAGTGTCATCGGAGGGAAATGGAAAGGAGTCATCCTTTATCATTTGACTTGCGGACCAAAACGCTACAATGAATTGCGCCGGCTGCTGCCAAGAATTTCTCAGCGTGTCCTCACACTGCAATTGCGTGAGCTTGAACAAGACGGCATTGTTCATAGAGAAGTCTATGAGGAGGTCCCCCCTCGTGTCGAATATTCACTCACTTCTCTCGGAAATACATTAAAGCCTATCATCTTCGCCATGTGTGAATGGGGCGAATCCTATGGGAGAGAAGCGCGCCCAAAAGAAAAAAGCTGCCATCTCTAGCAGCTTTTTTTAAGATGAAATTGCCGTTGGCTCTTGCTGTGGATCATCCTTTACAAACAGGATGCCAAGCTGATGATGCTCCCCTTCGTAAGAAGCACGTTTCTCAAATCTTGTCTGACCATTTAAGCCAATGATCTCGAGCTTTGTTAGAGCACGATTGGTTTGAAGGGCTTCATAAAATTCCGAAACGGTTTTGACTTCAATTCCATTCACTTTTGTGATGACTTCTCCGATCTCAAGCTTTAAATCAGCCGCTGGTGTATTTGGAATAATCCCCAGCACCATCAGCCCTTGATTACGCTTAGAGAAGTAGAACGGAGCAGCATTGTCATTGACCCTCTGTTTCCATGAGAGAAAGGCTCTTCCTATCACCGCAATCAATACAGCTCCCCAAGCAATCGGTTCAAACCAAATACTTGCAGCACCTAATAAGGCGACAGCGAGTCCGAGCATGAGAATACGCCGCGCTGTAATTTGAATACTAACAATTGGCAGTGAGCCTTGAATTCTCTGACCGAATCCGATGATATATGGAATCAAAATAAATGAAAAGCTTTGATCATGTACTTGAAGCACCGGCCACCATGGCAGAGAAGAAGTGAATTCACCTGCCGGCATCAGCAAAACAAGCGGTAAAAGCCACAGACGGTTTGCCCGCTGCTGACCAATTAAAAGTCCTCTCGCACTCATCACCATAGCAGGCGATGTACGTAAATGCGCCGTTCGATAGGCTAGAATCCCCTCCGTCATTAATAGAAGTCCTAGCAGAATGACAACGGCTGATGCATTCATCATTGAGAGCTGCGGCAGCCAAGAATGACTCACTTGGAAATGCATCAGTCCAAGTGCCGCAATAAAACTGAAACCGAGTGTGTATGCAGACGAAAGCGCACTCGCCTTAAAGAATAAAGAGAAAACGATGGTCATCGCTGCAATCAGCACGATGAATCCAGGGGGGAGGGCAATCCCTAAGCCTACTGAAATAACGGATAGGCAAATCCCTAGAATCCATCCCTTTGAATATGTAAATTTAAGTTCATCGTATACATCTTCTATTCTTGTTTGAAACGCTTTTCTCTCCCGCTTTACGCGGATGTAGCCATGCAATAGGCTGATTAATATCATGAAATAAAAAAGAGGATGGATTAAAAACAGACCGACCGCTTTTAATCCAGCTCCCATCCACTCCGAGCTCATTATCGTTCACCGCCCAAGTCAAGCATTTTCTCTTATTCTATCAAATAAATCGATGCTTGACATCAGGTTTATTTCTCCTGATTCATCCAAAGTGTGACATTCGACAGTGAAAAATCTTTTAAGTAGTGATTGACATCTACATCTAGTATGCCGCCGAGCAGCTGCATCGACCTCTTGATGTCGGTTAAGTTTATACCAAGTCTCTTATGATTATCCATTAAATAATTGAAGTATATCTCAGCACAGTCTTCATCGATTTCGTCGACTGATTCTACCGTTGTGTAATTGACCAAGTACCTGCTTAACAGCATGAGCAGACTTAATGCCTTTGTAGCGGAAAACGTCACATCTTTCGTACGACTCTTAAGTTCCTCTACCAACTCGTAATATTTTTTCTCTCTCACAATACTTGCCCTTTTCAATTGTGTACCCCCATTTACTAGTTCTTTTAAGAAAAGCGCAAACCTCGGTACAGCTTCATGCTCAAGCTGAATATCCGCAAAAAATAAAATATTTAAAATGAGTGCTACTTTTTATTGTAAGAATTATTTATGTAACATACAACTTTCAAAAGTTTCATTTTCATGACATGTTTAAATCAACAGAAAGTCTCTTATATACATATGTTATCGGGTAAAATTGAAGGAATGTTATGTTTTTTGTAAAATAAATGAATATATTTCTCGATATAATTTATTTTTAATCATAAATTATTACATGTTCATGACACTTATGAACCAAAAAAAAGAGGCTATTATTCGCCTCTTTATTTTTTAAGATATAGTGCTTTTAGTGCAGTCTGTAATTGAAGGTCATTTTTTTCGTATGATTTCACTTCATCCACCATTTTGTTCATCATTTCCGCTGTTTTCAAATCAATGACACCTGATTTATCGAGATTGTATGTGCTTTGGAAGGCAAGTACGGCCTTTTTCGTTTCTTCATCAAAGTATCCATCTACTCTGCCAGGGTCAAATGACAATCCCTTTAACAGCGTCTGCGCTTGTCTCACTTCTTCATTGTTCATATCAAGCTGAAGCGGTTCTTTTAGCTGAAGCGGACCTGCGGTAAAGTAATCCGGCTGATGAATCGCAATTGTCGGTACGACCCCTTTTTTGTGAATCCAATTGCCTTTTGGCGTGAGCCATTTATACAGCGTTAATTTAATATTACTTCCATCTCCCATCGGAACCGCCTGCTGCACAGTTCCTTTTCCAAAGGAGACATCACCGACGACTTCATACTTTCCAGCTTCTTTCATGGCCCCAGCAAGTATTTCCGAAGCGGAAGCACTGCCTTTATCAATTAAGACATTGACTGGATAAGGCTTTTGTTCTTTCAGTTTTGAAAAATACCGTTTCCGGTCGCCATTCCGTTCTGCGATTTGAATATAGGGCTGATCCTTCGTAATAAAATGCTTCAAAATATCTTCCACACTTTGCAGATAGCCACCAGGGTTTCCTCTCACATCCAGTACAAGGCCTTCTATGCCCTTTTTCTCGAGCTGTTTCAAGCTTGAAGTGAAATCCTTCGCCGTATCTTCAGAGAAGCTGGAGATCGCAATGTAGCCTGTTTTATGACCATTTACCTCTTTTACAGAGGAAGTCACTGTTTCAAGCGGGATTTCTTCTCGTTTGATATGGAACGTCAGCTCTTTTTCAATCCCGTTTCGTTTGATTGTTAAGGCGACAGACGTTCCTTTTTTTCCTCTTATTTTCAGTACAGCATCGTTTAAGCTTTTTTCTTTCATCGGCTCACCGTCTATGCTGATGACTTCATCTTTCGGCTTTAGACCTGCTTTTGCCGCAGGGGATTTTTTAAAGGCGGAGACAATAATGATCTTTCCTTCATCCATCCCCACTTCTGCCCCAATTCCCTCAAAGGAAGAATCAAGCGAATCAGAAAATTGCTTTGCGGTTTGCTTGTCCATGTATACTGAATACGGATCGTTTAAAGTCGAAAGCATTCCTTGGATCGCGCCTTCAAGCAGCTTTTGCCGATCCACTTCCTCTACATATTCATTTGAAATAAGGTCATAGGCTTTCTCGATCTTTTCCATCCCATTCTCTTTCGCCTTATCACTTGATTGAGCTTGTCCAGCCATTGCAGCTGCTGCTTGCGGTGACTCCGCATGAGTTCCCTCTTTATGCGTCATCACACCTGCACTTATTAAGAGAACGACACTTGCCATAATAGATGCGACTTGTTTTTTCATATTTGGCCTCCTTCTTCAACTCTTCCTGATGACCTGAGTTATTATATGCCAGAAGAAGGGATTTCATGTAAAGACATTCTCCCGTGAAGGCTTGACGAATCATTTTATTAGGTGTAATTTTTATTTTGTTATGATTGAGAAGGAGTCTTCGCTATGTATATTATCTTGACGATGCTTTTATTAGGAATTTTATTAGGTTTTGTAGGAGCAGGCGGGGCAGGATTTGTCATCGCATTGCTTACATTAATTTTTGATATCCCTATTCATACCGCACTCGGGACGTCATTAGCCGCTATGGCATTTACGACACTATCAGGTGCATACAGCCACTACCGGGAAGGGAACATTCAGCTGAAATCTGGTTTGATTGTCGGGGCACTTGCTTGTATCGCTTCTTTTGCTGGGGCTAAGGTTGCTCCTTTTATTCCAGAAGAGAGTCTGCACTATTTAACAGCAGGGATGCTTTTTTTATCCGCTGTTTTTATGATGATCAAACTATTTGTTCTTAATGAAGAGGCTGAGCAGCAGCCGCTTTCTTCTCGTCAGCTAATGACAAGAGGCATTATTTTAGGCCTTGTGTCTGGGATGCTGTCAGGCATGTTTGGTATCGGGTCTGCACCATTCATTCAAGTAGGACTTTTGATTTTACTGAAGCTGTCGATAAGGCAAGCCGTTGGCACGACCATGCTTGTCATTATTCCGATTTCCATCGGCGGTGGAATTGGATATATTTCAGAGGGCTATGTTGATTTTATCTTGCTGATCCAAATATTAATTGGCACCGTATTAGGCGCATTTATCGGCGCGAAATTCACACGCCTTGCACCGAAGCTCTTATTGAAATCAGCTGTTCTGTTAACACCTATTATTGCCGGATTACTGCTGTTATTTTAATTCTAACTAGATCAAAAAAGCCGATAACATCATGTTATCGGCTTTTTGATTAGCGGATATATTGCGCTGGATTGACTGCATTTGATTTTGCGCCATTCCATAATCCTTTATGAATTTCAAAGTGAAGATGCTGACCATGCGATTGGCCGGTATTTCCCATATATCCAAGGAATTGTCCTTGTTCGACTCTCTGTCCTGTTGACACACTTCTTGTAGACAGGTGGGCGTATACAGTTTGATATGTCTGTCCATTGATATTGTGCGTAATGAACACAACATTTCCGTAGCTCGATGAGTAGCTGGAGTTCGTGACTGTTCCAGATGCTGCTGCATAGACAGGAACTGTGCCTTTTGCTGCAATATCTAATCCGAAGTGGTTTCCGCCAGAACGTCCGCCAAAGCCAGATGAGAAACGCCCTGCCGCTGGTTTAATAAAGCCTGAGCTGCTTGCTGGTGTATCAGATACTTGATCTGAGCCGCCGCTGTGAGATGCAGGTGCATTTTTTTCAGCTGCTTGTTTTGCTTTCTTCGCTTCTTCCTTTTGTCGGTGTGCTTCCTCAGATTTCACAGCCGCTTTTTGATTCGCTAGGATTTCTTGTTCATTCTCAAGCTTGCCTAGTTCATCATGTGCATGATTTTTTTTATCTGTCACATCACCTAAAATGTGTTCTTTTTCTTTGTGCTTCTTAGATAAATCTTTTTTCAGTGCTTCTAGCTCTTTCAGAGATGTTTCAAGTCCGCTTAGCTGATTATTTAGCTCTGCTTCTTTTTGCTCCACCAGCTTTAAGTCATTTTCATGTTCTGTAATCATGTCTTTGTCTGCTTCGACAATCGTTGTGACAGCCCCAACACGACCGACAAAATCACTAAAGCTGCGAGCACCTAGCAGCACATCTAAATAGTTGATCGTACCGCCGCTTTTTTGCATTGAACGAATTCGGTCTTTGAAAATGGCTTTTCTTTTTTCAATTCGCTCATTGATGACTTGAATGTCTTTTTTTAGCTTCTTGATCTCTTGCTTCGTTTTTTTAACTTCTTTCTCTTTTTCAGCGACTTTTTCAGTTGCAGTACTTACCTTTTGGTCAATTTGTTCAATTTCTTTCTTGAGCTTTGATTCTTTCTTTTCAAGCTTTGCCAGCTCTGACTTCTTCTTCTTCAAGCTTGATTCAGTCTTCGATGTTTTCTCTTCGATTTGTTGACGTTTTTGATCTAGGTCTTCGTATGCGAATGCACGATTCTCGTTCCCTGGAATGTATAGCCACGTTGTTCCAATAAACGCTGCCATTCCAGCCATCATCAGCTTTCTTTTCAAAACGATATTCCCCTCCCATGACAACTGTCGACATGAAGAGCCGACCGGATGAATCGGGTCAACCGGTCACATCTTCTATAGAATCCTCGAATGCTGCCATCAAAATATATTTATACTTTTAAGAATTTACGGATAGACGTTAAGCTTCCCCATACACCAATGATTGCACCGATCACTAGCAGGACCAGTGATACTTGATAGACAAACGGATTGTATGGAAGCATTGAAATAAATGAGCCTTGTACTCTCGGTGCGACCCAGCCAACTGCATATTGATACGTGCCAAGCAATAGGGCAATTGGTATAATGGAACCAAATACACCAAGCAATAATCCTTCAATGAAGAATGGCCAGCGGATAAACCAGTTCGTTGCACCTACCAGCTTCATAATCTCAATTTCTTTACGTCTAGCAAAAATCGTAATTTTGATCGTATTGGAGATTAAGAACATAGCTGTAAATAACAGCCCAATAATGAGCACAATGCCGACATTACGCGCTACTCCAACTACATTGAAGAGTCGGCTGACCTCTTCTTTCCCATAGGTTACTTTATATGTACCCTTTAGGTTTTCTAATTTCTTCGCTACTTTTGGTGTATCGTGAGGATCTGTTGTTTTCACAATAAACGCATCGTTTAATGGATTTTCTTGATCAACAAGTCCCATGGATTGTCCATTTTCTCCAAAGCTTTTAATCAGTGCTTTCAGTTCGTCATCCTTAGATGAGTACTTCACATTACTGATTTCAGGAATCTTTTCAATTTCTGCTTTTAATTCATCCTGCTGCTTTTGATTCGCCGTTAATTCGATTAATACTTTTACTTCTACTTCTTTTTCAGCGTTCGATGCCATGTTATTCAAGTTGAGCATAATCACAAGGAAAACCCCAACTAAAATCAATGTGACAGTAACCGCACTAATTGATGCAAATGTCATCCACGTGTTTCTTCCAAGTGAACGGAAGCTCTCACGTAAATGCCGCGAGAGAGTTTTAATCATAAATTCCGTACTCCCCTCTTGCTTCGTCACGCACAATCATTCCATCTTCGATTGCGATGACGCGTTTCTTCATGGTGTTTACAATTTCTTTGTTGTGTGTCGCCATAACCACTGTTGTTCCGCGGTTATTAATCTCTTCGAGCGTCTTCATGATTTCCCAAGAAGTGTCTGGATCAAGGTTTCCTGTCGGCTCATCTGCAATGACGACCTCAGGGCTATTAACAATCGAGCGGGCGATAGACACACGCTGCTGTTCACCGCCGGACAGCTGGTCAGGAAATTGACGCGCTCTGTGCTTTAGCTGAACCAGATCGAGAACATCAAGCACTTTTTTCTTAATGATATGAGGCTGTTCACCAATCACTTCAAGAGCAAATGCTACGTTCTCAAACACAGTAAGAGTTGGGAGCAGCTTGAAATCTTGGAATACTACGCCAATTTCTCTTCTTACGTAAGGAATTTCTTTTTCCTTCATTGAGCCTAAATCTTTGTTATTAATTAAGATTTGCCCTTTGGTTGGCTTCTCTTCACGATACATCATTTTGATGAAAGTGGATTTACCAGCACCGCTGGGACCAACAACATACACAAACTCTCCTGGATGGATAGAGACATTGATTCCATTGATCGCCTTTACGCCATTAGGATAGATCTTGTAGACTTCCTTCATTTGAATCATGTAATCACCTAATCTTTTCTTATTCGCTGACTAACAGCTTATCATGATGTTTTGACACTTCTCGTCAAAAAACGTTATGTATGGTCACGCACATACCCTTCGATACTTACTAACAATTTATGTCCTTTTCATCCAAAAAGATGAAAAAATTGAATCGTCTAAATTTCAACAACTCCAATTATACGTCATGAATCGACGCAATGGTATTACATTTATATTTCAAAACTTATAAATAAAAGGTAAATAGAACAACCAAAACCGAAAAACATGCCTTTATACCCTTATTTTTTAAATAAAATTTAATATAATGCGTTTTCATACTATCCAAAAGTCTTTTTCTACATATAAAAAAACAAAAAAACCTTGTCGATTAGACAAAGGTTTTATTTTTTCTCTGCAAGCCATTTTGCTACTTCTTTTGCCTGCTTCTCATCTACCATACCGCTTGGCATAGAGCCTTTACCGTTTTGCGCAATATCTGCGATTTGGCTTTCATTATATTTCTTCCCTACTTCCTTCAGGCTTGGACCGCCTCCGCCAGATAGGTCTTTCCCATGACAGCCGATACAGTTTTGCTGATAGATCTCCTCACCACTGCTCACAGATGATGCACTTTTGCTGCCTTCTTTGTCGCTGCTGCTTGAATTTCCTCCACAAGCCGCGAGAACAAGAAGCATCGCTGCAAATAGCATCGTTAATCCGCTTTTTTTCATCTATTTCCCTCCCTTACAATCATTTGGTCAACGCTATTATATCCTTGTTTATGCCCTTTTAAAACCCTCACCAAGCACCTCTTTTGCATCCATCACGATGACAAATGCTGATGCATCGATTGCTTTCACCACTTGTTTCAACTTTGTGAATTGTGACTGCCCAATGACACACATCAAAATTGGGCGGTCATGATCGGTATATCCTCCGACTGCTGAGATCTTCGTCACACCGCGGTCAATTTGATCAAAAACCGCCTGTCTGACCTCATCTTCATGCCCTGTAATGATCATTGCCATTTTTGAATGACTGAAGCCAGCCTGTACCACATCAATCGTTTTACTAGAAATAAACACACCAATGACCGCGTACAGCCCCTCTTCAATTCCAAAGACCGTCATCGCAGCCAGAACAATCAAGCCATCCATCATCGCTAAACAGGTGCCTAGCGTGAGTCCTGTGTACTTATTGATGATTTTGGCAGCGAGTGCTGTTCCACCCGTTGATCCATTCCCAAGGAACACGAGCCCTATTCCGATCCCAATGACCACACCGCCAAATATAGCCGCCAGCAGTGCTTCATGTGTGACAGGTGCAATATGTCTTGTGACAAACACCATGAAAGGTAAAAAAATCGAGCCAACGAGTGTTTTCACTCCAAATGTACCGCCTAATAAATAAAAGCCAGCGATAAACAGGGGAATATTAAGCCCCCATTGCACATACGCCGCTTCAAAGCCGAATGACTGCATAATGGTACTAATGCCGCTCACACCGCCTGCTGCAATCTGATTCGGTAATAATAACGTATTAAAACCAATCGCCACGATGGCAGATCCGATTAAAATGAACAAATAATTTTTCACTTCGATCCAAAATTGTGAATGTCCCTGCTTCATGTCTGTCTTCCTCCGTTACTTCTGAATGCACACCTATTTTAATCCCTCTTAAAACGATTGTAAATAACAGCCAAATGCAGTGCTAATGGATTAATACTTTATCACACAGACGGATCAGCGTACTTGCCGGTTGGCATAAGATGAATTGATGGTATATTTAATATGTACATGAGAAAGAAGGGGCATGCGATGAAGAAAATACTGAAGATAACAGGTATGACATTACTTGCACTGATCATCTTAGCTTTTGGTGCTTTCTATACATGGAGCCGCTTTACATATGGACCATCAGAAGAATTAAAAAAACAAGTGAACATGGAGCAAGTGGAACATAAAAACAATGTTTATACATTTGAAACATCAAAAAGTGATACTGGCATCATTCTCTATCCTGGGGCAAAGGTGGAACCACTTGCATATGCCTATATCGGGGATACGCTGATGAAAAAAGGCTACTCTGTCTTTATCCCTGACATGCCATTTTCCTTTGCGATCTTCAATCCAAACAAAGCGCAGGACATCATCAAAGATCACCAATCGATCAAACACTGGTATATTGGCGGACATTCACTTGGCGGGGCAGCTGCCGCTATGTTTGCAGAAAAAAATCAGAGCAAGCTCGATGGACTTTTTTTCCTAGCATCTTATCCAGCATCAGATGACCTGAAACAATCGTCACTAAAAATCCTCTCTATTTCAGGTGAAAAGGATGGGCTGGCAACACAAGAAAAAATCAAAAAATCGAAAGCAAATCTGCCGTCTCAAACCGTTTTTCATGAAATAAAAGGCGGAAATCATGCGCAGTTTGGCATGTATGGCAAACAAAAAGGGGATCAGCCAGCGGACATTCCAGCCCTATCGCAGCAAAATGATCTCATCCAGACAATGCTTGACTGGATGAATCGATCAAAAAAGCTCCCATAATAGGAGCTTTTCATTTTTTATTTTTTTGTCACCTCTAAAAATTCTTCAGCATCTGCTACAGCCAAACGAATGGCTTCTTCCCAAAATGCTTTTTGGGTAAGGTCAACGCCTAGATGCTTTTTGGCTAAATCTTCTACTGTCATTGAAGCAGTATCCTTTAATAATGCAATGTATTTCTCTTCAAACGATGTACCAGCCTGCAATGCTTTTGCGTAAATTCCTAACGAGAACATGTATCCAAAGGTGTATGGAAAATTATAAAATGGAACATTCGTGATATGGAAATGCAGCTTAGAAGCCCAGAAATGCGGATGGTATTCATCTAATGAGTCACCGAACGCTTCCTTCTGCGCTTCGACCATCAATTCATTCAATCTGTCAGCCGGCACTTCTCCTTGTTTACGCTCTTCATAAAAGCGCTGTTCAAATAAGAAACGAGATTGAATGTTCATGAAGAAAGCTACACTGCGCTGCAGCTTATCCTCTAACAGGCTGAGCCGCTCCTCTTCATTTGCCGCTTCTTTTAATGAGGCATCAGCTACAATCATTTCTGCGAATGTCGACGCTGTTTCAGCTACATTCATTGCGTATTTGCGATTCAGAATGCGAACATCCTGCATCACTTCCTGATGGAACGAATGACCGAGCTCATGCGCTAGTGTCGCCACATTGGATGGACTTCCTGAGAAGGTCATAAAAATACGTGATTCTCCGCTGTCAGGGAAATTTGTACAAAAGCCGCCTACCCGTTTGTTTGGACGGTCCTCAGCTTCTACCCAGCGTTCATTAAAGGCTTTTTCTGTAAAAGCAGCGAGCTCTTCTCCAAATCCTGCGAAATGTTTCACAATAAAAGTAGCTGCTTCTTGATAAGGATAGATTTTGGTCTCACTGCCGATAGGAGCCCCAACATCGAACCAGCTCAGCTTATCCACTCCAAGCATGTCAGCTTTTCGGTGTAAATAATCAATGAATGGCTGCTTATGTTCATCAATCACAGACCACATTGCATCAAGGGTTTCTTGTTTCATCCGGCAAATTTCAAGCGGTTCTTTTAAAATGTGATCCCAGCCCCTTGCTTCATACACTTGCAAACGAAAACCAGCAAGGTGATTGAGCGTACTAGCAAATAAATGTTCATCCTGCTTCCATGCATGCTCTAGGTTGTGATAAACGGCCTTTCTGACTTCACGATCTGAATCATCCATAGCATTTTCTGCTTGGCCTACAGAGATCATCTGCGTTTCTCCATGCTGTTCAAACGGAATGGTAATTTTATTGACTAAGCTGGAATAAAGCTCATCCCACGCATGGTACCCATCTACAGCCAGCTTTTGAATCAGCGTTTCTTGTTCAACAGGTAATTGATCCTTCACACGGTCTCTTCGCTCATTTAATATGTAGCGGACATCTGAAAAGGCTGCTGAATTCATCAATTCTTCCCACTTGTTTGCAGGGATAGCAGCTAGCGCTTGATCAAACAGTGCAAGGATGGTTCCTAAATCAGCTTCTAGGTTGGCAATCGTACCTCGAAGACTGCCTGCCTTCATATCCTTCGTATTTTGAGCTTGTAGGCAGGATACAAATGAACTTGCTTGAGACAATTTTTTATATGTAGTTTCATACGCGTCAAGGACAGACGTTAATTGGCTTTCAATGTGTGTATCTTCTTTTGAAAAGGCATCCACCTTTTGTCGTAATTCATCTAGTAGCTGCTGAATGTTTTGCAGGTATGTCTTAAATTCTGGTGAAGAACTGCCTCCTTTAAAAAAGGCATCTAAATCCCACGTTTCTTGCAATGGTGTTAATCCCAAAATATTTCCCCCTTTATTTGCTAATTTCATCATACAAAGGATATAGAATCAGTATGTCGTATGTATACCTTTATATTCATTATATTTTCTCACAATTAAAAAAACCCGGCAAGAAGCCGAGTTTTTATGATAATTTCGAACGTAAGTACGCATCGATAAATGAATCTAAATCTCCATCCATCACCGCTTGAACATTTCCCATCTCCGTATTGGTTCGATGGTCTTTCACAAGAGAATAAGGGTGGAATACATAAGAGCGGATTTGGCTTCCCCAGCCAATTTCTTTCTGCTCTCCTCTGATTTCATCCAATTCTGCCTGCTGTTCTTCGATCCGTTTTTGATAAAGTTTCGATTTCAGCATTTTCATCGCACGTTCTCTGTTTTTAATTTGTGATCTTTCTGTTTGGCACGTCACGACGACATTCGTTGGAATGTGTGTGATACGAACAGCAGAGTCCGTCGTATTAACGTGCTGCCCACCTGCTCCGCTTGCACGATACGTATCTACCTTGATATCCTCTGTCCGTATATCAATATCAATTTCTTCATTGAATTCCGGCATGACATCACAGGAAACGAAGGATGTATGTCTGCGGCCAGAAGAATCAAAAGGAGAAATACGAACCAAACGATGGACACCTTTTTCAGCTTTTAAGTAACCGTACGCGTTATGCCCTTTGATGAGCAAAGTCACAGACTTAATCCCTGCCTCATCACCTGGAAGGTAATCAAGCGTTTCGACCTTAAAGCCTCTGCGCTCTGCCCAGCGAGTGTACATTCGCAGAAGCATAGAACCCCAGTCCTGTGATTCAGTACCGCCTGCACCTGGGTGAAGCTCCAGAATGGCATTGTTTTTATCATAAGGTTCGCTTAAAAGAAGCTGCAGCTCAAATTCGTTAAACTGCTTCGTTAAGTTCTTCAGCTCTTTTTCAAGCTCTGCATGAAGCTCCTCGTCATAATCTTCCTTTAATAAGTCATGCGTCATTTGCAGCTCTTCATGTGATTCACTGAGCTCATGGTAGGAATTCACAGAATCCTTCAGTGCATTGGCTTCATTGATAACGCCTTGAGCCTTTTGCTGATCATTCCAAAAATCAGCCTCTGACATCGTCGCTTCAAGCTCTGCGATTTTGGCCTCTTTTGTTTCTAAGTCAAAGAGACCCCCTAAAATCAGCTAGCCTGCTAGCCATATTTTCAAGCTCTTGTCTAATTTCTACTAATTCCATATCCTTCACCTCATAGATGTATGGGGGCTGACATGAATAGAAAGAGGTTTTCACCTCTTTCCATTACTTATTCTGTCTTCCCATGACAATTTTTATATTTCTTGCCGCTTCCACAGTGACATGGGGAGTTTCGTCCAATGTCTACGACTTTACGTACCGGCTTCTTCTTCACTGTCTTCTCCTCATCGCCCTCTTGCGGCTGATGAGCCGTTGTTTGACCTTGAACCACTTCTTCACGTTCTAGGTTGTTTTGGATTTCTGATTTCAAGACATACTTGGCCACGTCATCTTCAATTGAAGCAACCATATGCTCAAACATCGCAAATCCTTCCATTTGGTATTCACGAAGCGGATTCGTTTGTGCGTACGCACGTAAATGAATCCCTTGACGCAGCTGATCCATTGCATCGATATGGTCCATCCACTTCGAATCCACCGCACGAAGAACGATGACTTTTTCAAATTCACGCATTTGTTCTTCGCCAAATGTTTCTTCTTTTGCATCGTATTTTTCTTTAATACGATCCATGATGAAGGTTGTGATTTCATCTGCTTCTTTACCGAAGATATCTTTGACCGTAATGGCACCTTCGTCTAAATAGTTCGTGTTGATTAATTCAACAAGACCATCTAGTTTCCATTCTTCAGGCAGCTCTTCTTTTGGCGTATAAGATCCCACCGCACGCTCAATTGAAGATTGGATCATATTGATGACAATTGATTTTAAGTTGTCAGAATCGATGACTTCAAAACGCTGTTTGTAGATTACTTCACGCTGTTGACGAAGCACATCGTCATATTGCAGAAGCTGCTTACGGGAATCAAAGTTGTTCCCCTCTACACGTTTTTGAGATGATTCAACGGCTTTAGACACCATTTTACTTTGGATTGGTGTAGAGTCATCCATGCCAAAGCGGTCAAGCATCGCCATCGTCCGCTCTGCACCAAATCGGCGCATCAATTCATCTTCCATGGAGAGATAGAATTGGGTAATCCCTGGGTCTCCTTGACGTCCAGAACGTCCGCGAAGCTGGTTATCAATACGACGGGATTCATGACGCTCTGTCCCGATAACAGCCAGACCTCCAAGTTCTTTTACACCTTCGCCAAGCTTGATGTCTGTACCACGTCCTGCCATGTTTGTCGCAATGGTCACAGCACCTTTTTGACCAGCCTCTTCAATAATTTGTGCTTCACGCTCATGGTTTTTTGCGTTTAACACTTGATGAGGAATGCCTTTATTTTTAAGCAGCTTAGAAATAAGCTCAGATGTCTCAACTGCAACTGTTCCGACAAGAACTGGCTGCCCTGTCATATAGCGCTGCGCAACATCCTCAGCCACTGCTTTAAATTTACCATCCATTGTGCGGTAAATTAAATCAGGTCTGTCATCACGAACAACTGGCTGGTTGGTCGGGATTGAGACAACCTGCATGTTGTAAATGTTACGGAATTCTTCTTCTTCCGTTTTTGCTGTACCAGTCATACCAGATAATTTTTCATACATACGGAAGTAGTTCTGGAACGTAATTGTTGCTAGTGTCATGCTTTCGTTCTGCACTTCAAGACCTTCTTTTGCCTCGATGGCTTGATGCAGACCTTCACTATAACGGCGTCCTTTCATTAAACGTCCTGTGAAGGAGTCAACGATGACTACTTGGCCTTCTTCTACTACATAATCCACGTCTTTTTGCATCGCAACATGTGCCTTCAGCGCCTGAGCGATGTGATGGTTCAGCGCGACATGTTTGACATCAAACAGGTTCTCAATGCCGAATGCTTTTTCCGCCTTCGTCATTCCGCTTTCAGTCAGCTGCACACTTTTTGTTTTAATATCATACGTGAAATCATCTTCGATTTTTAATGTGCGGACAAATGCATTGGCTTGTACATAAAGCTTTGTTGATTTCGCAGCTTGTCCAGAAATAATAAGAGGTGTTCTCGCTTCATCAATTAAAATGGAGTCAACCTCATCGATCACGGCATAATGCAGCGGTCTCTGAACCATTTGCTCTTTGTAAAGCACCATGTTATCCCGTAAATAGTCAAAGCCGAGTTCATTGTTTGTTGAATACGTGATATCAGCGGCATACGCTTCTCTTTTTTCATCTTTGTCTAAGCTGTTTAAGTTTAAGCCGACTGTTAAACCAAGAAACTCAAAAATTTTGCCCATTTCCTGCGCATCACGGCTTGCCAAATATTCGTTGACTGTCACGATGTGGACGCCTTTTCCAGAAAGAGCATTTAAATAAACAGGCATTGTTGATGTCAATGTTTTACCTTCACCTGTTTTCATTTCAGCGATGTTACCTTCGTGAAGCGCGATCCCCCCCATGAGCTGCACCTTAAATGGGAACATTCCTGTTACGCGGCGGGATGCCTCGCGAACCGTTGCAAATGCTTCAACCAGCAGGTCATCCACCGATTGTCCTTTTTCAAGTTTTTCTTTAAATTCAATCGTTTTATTTCGTAAAGCCTCGTCAGATAATTTTTCAAAATCTTGAGCGAGAGCTTCGATTTCATTTGCCTTTTTTTCATATCGGCTGATCGTACGTTTCGTAGGATCAAACACTTTGTTTAAGATTCCAAGCATATAATAACGCTCCTCTATTTCATGCAATTTTTCGGCATGTCCAAAAGTTTGACAGGTCCATATTTACCTGCATTTATCATACCATACCTTCTTTCATTTCCAAAGAATTTGCCATAATTTCGCACAAAAAACCCGCCCCTTATGAAGGGAACGGGTTTACTTTATTTAGGTTGTTTTTGAATCAGCATCAACTGATATTTAAGCGTTTGGCTCAATGAGTCCATATTTACCGTCATTTCGGCGATAAACCACATTGGTCAAATTTGTCTCAGCATTTGTGAAAACGAAGAAACTATGACCTAACATGTTCATTTGGAGAATGGCCTCTTCACTATCCATCGGCTTTAAGTTGAAACGTTTTTGTCTGACGATTTCTGTTTCATCAATCTCTTCGTCATCTTGAACTGCTACTTCAGCCGTACCATTTCCTCCAGCAAATAAGTGCTTTTTGGCACCTTGCTCGCGGAATTTACGGTTTACTTTTGTTTTGTGCTTTCTAATTTGACGTTCTAATTTACTGGCTGCTAGGTCTACTGCATTGTACATATCCTCATTATGCACCTCAGCTCGAAGTGCTAGATCAGTCATTGGAATGGTAACCTCAACTTTAGATTCTTGATCGTTGTAAAACTTCAAGTTCACGTTGACTGAAGCATCTACATCTGTCTCAAAATAACGCTCCAGCTTTCCAATTTTTTTCTCGACATGATCTCTTAGTGCAGGTGTTACGTCGATGTTTTCTCCTCTGACATTGTAATTCATGTAAAGAACGCCTCCTTTAAAATTAAGGATATGTAAACCTATTTCTACTTTTCCCTCCTTTTCTCCTGCTCAAACGTAAAAAAAATGTGAATATTTATTGAAATTTGTCGAATTTTGCGGTGCTTCAACTGTTGCTTGATAGGTGATGAATATATATTCGGCTGATTCTTGAAAAAGACCAGCGTACATTAAATGGTAAAAGATGAAATCGATGTTTTCAGCGATTGAGATAAGGATTTTAGATCCTCCGCAGCCGCTTTCATCTCTTCATTGGCCGCTAATGATTCTTCAACAGCAGCAGACATGTACTCTGTTTCTTCTGAGTTTCGTTTCGCACCTTCTTCAATGAAACCAACCGTTTGAGAAATTTCCTCTGTACTAGCAGAAATTTGTTCTGCAGTGGCTGACAGCTCTTCTGCTTTCATTGAAATATCACGAATAGATTCCAATATTTCATGGAAGCTTTGTTCAGATAATTGTGATACTTTTACACCCTCTGCTACATCCCGCTCAACCTTCGTCATCGATTGTGATGACCTTTCTGTATCTTTGTTCACGTTCTCGAGTAATTGACTAATTTGATCTGTCAACTGACTAGATTCTTCTGCCAGTTTCCTCACTTCATCTGCTACAACTGCAAAGCCTCTTCCATGTTCTCCCGCTCTTGCTGCTTCTATAGCTGCGTTTAAAGCAAGCAAATTCGTCTGGTCAGCAATGGCATGGATATGACCTAACAGATCTTGAATGCCTGTAAACTGCGCTTGCACATGGGCCATTGTGGAATGGTGTTCATTCACAGACTCTTTAATAGAACTCATTTGTTGCACAAATTGTTGAATAAGGGCGGCACCCTCTTCAGCCTTTTCAGTCACTGAAATTGAGTGACCCGAAACATCGGACGTGTGTACAGCTGCATTTTGCATGCCAGTCGACACTTCCTGAATGGCGGATGCCACTTTTCCGACCGCATCTGATTGTTCACGTGAAGCTTCACTGACCTGTTCAATCGAGCTGGATGTCTGCTCACTAGCCGATATCGTTTGACTGATGGTTTCCTCAAATTGAGCAGCAGAATCAGCAAGCTGTCTTGATCCGCTTTGCACCTGAAAAATAAGCTGACGCAAATGAGCCGTCATTTGATTAAAGGCTGTGCCGAGTTGACCAATCTCATTTTTAGAGGTCACTTCAATCTCTTCAAGGGTAAGATCACCATCTGCCATCCTTTTTGCGGCATTTGTGACAGAAACAATTGGTTTTGTCATGCGATGAACAAATCTGATCCCAATCACCAAAAGGCCAACAATAATCGCTGCACTGACCAAAATGAGTGTAAGCAATAATTGATTACTATCTTGATTGAGCTGATTGATTTTTTGATCACGTTGTTTTAGCTGATTTTGAGCGAATTCTTTTGTAAAGGTATGTATTTCTTGTTCGATAGGTTGTAATTCTTGACTGAGGCGGGTGTTGAATTCTTTTTGATTTTGCATATTTAATGAATTAAATAATCGATTTGTTGAGGTGTAGTAGAGATAATTTTTTTCTGAGATTTGATCTAATAGATTTTTTGCTTGTTTGACCGTACTCATTTTAGAAGCTTCTGCTGTTTTCTTATTAATATCTTCATATGTTTGCTCAATTTTCTGCAAATTTTCAGCATCTTGCACGACGACATATGTTTTAATCTGTGCTTCCTGCTTTTGCAGAAGAGTTTCTAATTCAAGCGATGTCTGATAAAGCTTCACTTCCTTGCTTAATAGCGCTTTATAGGATTGATCTGTTTTGTAATAGAGAAAGCTTGAGAATCCTAACATACTGACAAACAATACACATATGACAATAAGCCCAAATAAAAATTGATTTTTTAGTCTCATAATTTCCTCCGAATGGTCTGAATTGGACAAAAATTAATGAATGACATACGGCCTCATACAGGCATGTATTTCATCCATCCACTTTCTATATTCAGGTATAAAGTATGTTTTCAGGAATGATTGGAAGTGATTTGAAGGGAATGTATAGAAAGCTAGTACATCAAAACTTAAAAATATTTGATCAAACGAACGAATCGTTTTGGCAAAGTGTTCATTTTCAATAATTGAAAGCAGAAGAGGATGTGTTGTGTCTAAATGAAAGAAGGCATGGATCAGATCATTAAAGATCCGATCCCCTTCTGTTTTGTCAAAATCCTTCTCAATTTCATCTAAATAGTTTAGACTCTCTTCTATCGTGTATAGAAGTTCATAATATGTGGTTAATAAAATATAGTCATTTGAACGATACGCCACAGGTCTCACCTATTTATTTCCGTTTATCGTAGTATACGCCGTCACTTGTTATGGGCTGGTATGGATTTTGATAATTCAGCTGTTTTGTTTTCTTTTTTTGTATGGCTTGAATATCTGCCTTTATTCCATTTTGGATAACCGTTAATTGCTTCGCCATCTGTTGATCTGTTTGGATGATTTCGCGGATTTTCTCTTTTTCTTGATCCGTCAATTCATGCTGTATATCTCTCATTAATTCGTCTCTCTCAATTAAAAAGGCATCAAAGTCTTCAACCAGTGTGTCACTTTGCGGATTTTCCGCTATTTCGGCTGCCATTTTTAATGTTTGATCATGCAGCTGGTCCACAATACTCATAGAGAGCCCCCGATAGAGTGGTGACGGCCTTTTCGATCGGTTTGAATGACTTCCTTCCACGCATCACGAAAATCAGTTACGTACTCTTCTATTTCATTCAATATCTCTTCGTCATTTTGAAGATTGGCTTCTATCAGTCTGCGATAAATGTAATCATACATACTTGCCATACTCTTTGATACGTCATAGGAACGATTTAAGGTGACATTTAATTCTTGAATGATGTTTTGAGCCTTTTTCAGGTTCAAGTTTCTCGTTTCTGCATCCTCTTTTTGAATGGCATGCTTCGCTATTCTGATGAACTTTAAGCAGCCTTCATAAAGCATAAGCGTCAACTCGGCAGGTGTTGCGGTCTCAATAGAATTTTTCTGATAGGCGGCATAAGGGTTCTGTATTGCCATATGTTATAAACCTCCAATTATTGTCCAAGCAGTTGAGAAAGGTAGCCAGATTGGTTGTTTAGCTTTTGAATTGCACTATCCATGGCGTTAAACTTTTTGTAGTAACGGGCTTCAACCATTTTTAAACGATCTTGGAATGTACTCATTCGTTTTGTCAAAGAATCAAGGTCCTTACCAAGTCCGTATTCCTTTGATTCCATTGTTATGCTGCCAGCCTTTTTTTGAATGCTCTTCGAAAAGTCTGATAAGGAATTTTTGATACGATAGATGATGCCTTGTTCTTGATATTGCTGCTGCGCTTTGTCTTTATCCTTTGAATCCACATTTAAACTACCCGAGATGAACATTTGTCTGACCTTCTCCGGGTCTTCTTCAATGGCTTTTTTTAATTTCTCTACTCCATCACTATCCTTAATAAATTCAAGCTTCCCACCATCTTTATAGCTGGATGATGTCGAAATACCGATTTGTGTGAGTTGGATTTTATTCGCATCACTTGTCGTAATATTAGCATACAAATCACTTCTTATTTTAGAGGCACCAGATCGTAAAATGGAATCACTTCTCAGCAAGCCAGACTTCGCGGTCGTTTCCCATAGCTCTATTTCTTTTTCAGACATCGCTTTTTTCTCTTCAGCCGTTAATGGATGATAGTCTCTGTTTTTCTTTTCATTGACTTTTCCATTAATCTGCTCAACGAGTTCATTATATTTATCAACAAATTGTTTAATTTTATCATATATTGCATCCACATCTGTTGAAACGTTTAAGCTGACGGGCTTATCTGTGGTTGCTTTAAGCTCGTACGTAATATCAGCCTGCGTGAATGTATTGTTGTTATTTTCCATTTTCAGACCATTAATCTCGTATTGCGCCTTCTGTCCTTGAGTGGTCGCAACTAATTTGTTATCTCCATCTACTTGGAAGCCTAATTGCGTTAAAAATGAAGCCGAATTGCCATCAGCTGCTTTAATACTGACGCCTTCACCCGTTGTTCGAGAAGTAAGAGCGATGGTATCCACGTAGTTAGTGCCATCAGAGATTTGGCCTTTGTAAGCCGTCACACCTAATTGCGCGCTGTTCAGCTTTTTCACGATGTCATCAATTGTATCGGTATCAGAAGTATTGATTGTCACCGTTTTTGGTTTTGTCGAATCTGGTGTCGTCACTTCAAACGTAAACGTTCCGTTTGTTGGTGTAAATCCAGATGTACCAGAGGATTTGAAGACGGAAGCTGTCGCTAGCTGAGTGACATGAATAGAGCCAGAGGTCGCATTTGTTGATCCAGTTGCTGTGACAGCAGATTCATTAGAGCTTGTCACCTTTTTGGCGCCATATGTACTTGGACGCGTTAAGTTTAAACTGTTAATCAAATCATCTAATTCTTTAATTTTCGAGTTAACCTCGCGATAGCTGTCTCTTTGCCATTCAAGCGTTTGTTTCTGACGCGTCATTGTATCAAGTGGTGCTTGCTCCGTTTTCATCAGCTTTGATACGATTTCATCAATATCGAACACATTTGAAAATCCAGTAATACGATTGACCATTATTTATGTTCTCCCTTCATTTACATTCTTTTATCTACAAATAAACCGACAATTTCTGTCATTGCTGCATAGAAATCAAGCCATTCCTTGGAAGGAATTTCTCTAATGACTTCATCTGTTTGGTTATCTACGACTTTGACATAATATTCGTTGAGTTTTTCATGTAATTCAAATTGAAGATGAAATTGAGTAGGTTCAATCAGCTTGTTTGCCCCTTGAAGCGTTTTTTCAATTTCTTCTTTTGAAACAGCCCTGCCATTTGCTTGTGAGTCAGAGTTTACATTGTCATTCTGGTTATTAGAAACACGGGTTTGAAATGCATCGATAATTGGCTCTAGCGATGTCAACTTACCAACAGACATAGTTATTCAGCTCCTGTGCTTTAATCTATCTTTTATATCGGCTTTGAATTTGCAAATTAAATATAGATGGACCGATTTGTTAAAGTTTCCTATAGATCATGAACATCTGTATCGAAACGCTTTCACACGGAGAAGGACAGCTGAATGCGATAAAAAAATCCTCACTTTTTTTGTGAGGATAATTGAGAGAGGAGATCTAAGGATAAACTCGCAGCACGATTGTTCTCTTCTTGAATTGACAGGTACACTTCTTTCCTGTGAATATCGATGTGCTTAGGAGCCTCAATCCCGACTTTCACTTGATCGCCTTCGATTGAAATAATCTTGACTTCAATATCATCGCCTATTTGAATCGACTGGTTTAATTTACGAGACAGCACTAACATGAGGATGCCACCTCTAACAAATGTTTTGTGTGATAGGCTGAATCATGCAAAATCACCTGCTTGGCTTTCATGTTTTTCCGGTTCACAATAATAGGCGCTCTTAAATTGGCTGTTGTTTTTTCAATAGATGATTCCATTGTTAAAATAACCATTACTTCCACATCATTAGCATCTTCTACTTCCAGAATGTCTACAACCGTTTCGTCTAAATCAAATTCGTATTGATTGAAGAATAAAAACGGGCTGCTGACGATAAAACCTAATGCCGAGTTATTTAATGATTGAAGAACTAAAAATGGAGACTCTTCTGATAAAGGCAAAATGACAAACTGTTTTTGATCCAGAAATCCTGGTATCCCGTTAGAGAAGTGAATGATTTGCTCCTCTTTGATTGTCACTTCACCATGGTATTTTGTTTGAATGATCATAATTCACGACCTTTTTCATTTTTCTTAATTATACCTTATCACCATTTTGGCCCGTTTCGTCAACTTCTATTTTTAATTCTGGGTATTGTAACATATCAATATTGACCTTACCTGGCTGGTAGTTAACGATTGGTTTATGAGGTGTGGCCTCTATGATAGCTTTTTGCGGCTCCACATCAATTTGAAGCTCAGAAGGCTGATAGTGAATTTTCACACTAAAGAATGAAGGTATCACACCAATGGTGAATTGTTTTGCTGGGGGACTGCCATTGATTTTGGCAAACTCAGCAATCGCATTCCCACCATTCTCGATCTTGATAAGTTCACTTCCTTCTTCCGCTCTTCGACCCATTCCTTCTCCAACAGCACGCTTCCCCTCAGCTGCCCATTCCTCAGAACGTCTAAAAATTGACTTGATGTCCATATCGGCAAACGCCTCGGTTTGATCAATGGTTAATTTCGATGGTGTCCTTTTGATATTCATGACAGCTCGTGGCTGCTGAATCTCAAGATCAGCTTGTGGCTGCTCTACTTCTTGCCGGGAAGGAGTTGTCGACATTTGAAGTTTTGCATAGGTTTGCTGCATTAACAATCTAGGGATTTGCATATGTTCACCTCCATGATGCAAAAAAGCACCCATCGGATGCTTTTTATTATCTTAAGAAATCTACAAGGGATGGCTGAATGACTTTCGCTGTTGTCGCTAAAGCAGCTCTATTCACCGTCTCTTGTTGAAGAAGATCAAGAATTGCCTTTTCACTTTCAACATCTTCATTATCTGATTTAGCATTTTTCAGTACTTGAAATTGTGAAGTCAAACGACTTCCTACTAAGTCAACACGATTCGAACGCGCTCCTAGGTCAGATCGCTCAGCACTCATTACTTCTTTAAACTGATCGATACTTCCTAATGCATCATCAGAATTCGCAAACGTTCCATTTTTCAATGAGTTTTCTAAATCAGTCAGCATTTCAATGACATTTTGACCGTTAGCCTGTCCGCCAAACGCTGAGATTGGATTTGAGTTTACATTTAAAGTGATACCATCAGAAATATTCGCTTGAACAGCATTCGCATCTGTATAATTTTCGAAGTTAAATGTATACGTTCCGTCTGCATTCTCAACAACTGGTTTAACATTTGTATTTGTCCCATTAAATACGAACTTACCTAGCATTTGAGTGTTCATTGCATCAATGATTTGATTCTTCATCTGGCCAATTTCCACTCCGATAGCTGCTAAATCTTCGGGCTGCTTTGTTCCATTTGCCGCATCAAGCACTTTATCTCGTATATTTGACATAATATCAATGATTTCAGTGACACTTGTTTCAGATGTATCAATCCAGTTTTGTGCTTCATTTAAGTTATTTTTATATTGTTCATTTCGGAACAAGGCAGTACTATATTGAAGGCTTTTTACTGCTGCAACAGGATCATCAGACGTTTTTGTAAAACGTTTGCCTGTTTGTGCCTGCTCATTAATTTTAGAAAGTTTTTCATAACTTTTACTAATATTTCGAAGTGAGTTTTGAGAAATCATACCTTGTGTGACTCGCATCCGTTATCCCTACCTTCCTACGACACCCATGCCGTTTATGACCTTATCCAATACTTCATCTTGTAATGTCATAATTCTCGCAGCCGCATTATATGCATGCTGAAATTGGATCATATTCGTCATTTCTTCATCAATGGAGACAGCGCTAGTCGACATTCTACGTTCATTGGCTGAATTGACAAGAGCAGCTGAACTGCTTTCAAGCGTCATGTTCTTTTTCCCTTGTACCCCCATCTCAGCAATCACATTTTGGTAATAATCCTGAATTGTCGTTGTATTTCCGCCGATTGGTAACTTTAAGTCTTGTATATTAGCTAATTTCGTAGCATTCGAACCGTCACCTTGTGTTTGATTGAGAGATGCAGCAATATTATCTGTTGATGCTAAAATGACATCGCTCACTTTAATACGAGCTGCCAAACCTTTATTCAACTCATTGTTATTTTCGATATCAAAAAAGTCTTGTCCACTTGCACCATTTAACGTGTACCCCTGCTTATGTACATCGTTAAATGTATCCATGAATACTTTTGCTACTTCATCCAGCTCTGCAAGCATATCTGGATACATGCCTTTTTCAGCACCGTTTGACATGTAGCCATAAGCTTCAACAAGTGCTTTTACTTTACCGTTCACTTGTAATTGATCCGCTGCAA
Organism: Bacillus sp. FSL L8-0654; assembly: GCF_038629965.1. NCBI lineage: Bacteria > Bacillati > Bacillota > Bacilli > Caryophanales > Bacillaceae > Bacillus > Bacillus sp. FSL L8-0654. The sequence goes on from NZ_CP152026.1 coordinate 3,199,609, forward strand.
TTGTTGTTGTTCCGAATTGAAGTGAGTTAACAAGTCCCGTTGTATTATCGTAAGAGATTTGCAGTTCAGACTTTTCGTTCGTAATACCATTCAAAATGTTTCCAGCAGATTGTCCATTTGCACCGATAATGTCGATGTTGACAGTTCCTTCAGCAATTTTGAGTGCATTACCACCAGGTGGATTGTAGCTGACCTTAATATCAACAAGTGAGGATAATTGGTCGACCAAAGTATCACGTGTATCATAAAGATCATTTGGAAGATATCCATTTGGCTCAACTGCTGCAATTTGTTTGTTCACTTCATCTATTTGAGATAAAAGAGTGTTTACATCTTTGGCTGTTGAATCGAGTTCCGTTTTTAAATTCTTTTGTATCGTTGTTAAAGAAGAATTGAGCAGACGGAATTGGTCAACTAAAGCCTGTGCACTTGTTTTAACAACTGTACGTGCAGAAGCCGTATCAGCATTTTTTGATTCCGATAAGACCTGTAATGATTTCCATAGATTATCAAAAGCTCTGTTCAAGCCCTCATCCGTCAAATCATTCATAACCCCTTCCATCTGTGAAAGGGCATCTGACTTCGTTGAGTAGTAAGATAAGTTATTATTATGATCTCTGTATTGTAGATCTAAAAAGCTGTCTCGAATTCTTTCAACGGTTCCAACTTGTACACCTGTCCCCATTTGGCCATACGTTTTGCCGTCATAAACAGAAATGACTGGATAAGGATTTTCTGCTTTAAAGGTCACTCTTTGTCTTGAGTAGCCCTCCGTATTTGCATTGGAGACGTTGTTTGATGTGACATAAAGCCCTGCACGCTGGGCTGTGATGCCTCTTTTTGCCGTTTCTAGTCCCATGAATGTAGAACCCATTGGTATCCTCCTTGTTTACGCCTTTGAATCAAACAAAGCCCTTTGCTGTTTAGGCTTTGAACTCTCAAGACCATTTTGTCCGTAATTCATATTTTCTTTATTAGGGTTAACGAGATCGAATGTCAGTGAAATAAATTGAAGTGACTGCTGAATAAGCTGCTTGTTCAGTTCATTTACATCTTTTAGTTCCACCATGATGTCATTTAGTTTCTCATATAATGAAATGAGCTCTTCTTGATCTGTACCTTCAGCCTTTTCGATACATGCAGTGATGGTTGGTGATTGATCACTTTGTAAAAATTGAACGGTCGCTTCAATTCGTTTTTCTTCTAATTGAGAAATGGCCTGAATATACTTTTGCTCTAAATTCAGGACCTCTGAAAGAGCATCAATCTCATTGCTTTTCAGCATTTCTGTTTTATCCTTAGACAACTTTAAAAGCTGTTCATGCAATCCATAGAGACGATGCAGTTCTTCAATAATTATTTTAACTGACATTCACGCTGCTCCCTTTTGTTATTGTTGTTTATAAAAATTCAGCATTTTATCTGCAATGCCTTTTGTATCTACTTGATATGTTCCGGCTTCAATGCTTTTTTTAATTTGGTCAATTTTATCTTGGCGTTCTCTCATAATATTCGGCACCTTTTGCATTTCGATTGCCTTTTTAGAAATTTCGACTTTATCAGTTGATTTAGCTTGATTCGATTGCAACGTTTGTTTCTCATATGTTTTCTTGTAAGGATTTACTGGTTGTGTTCCATATCGATTAATTTTCACGGGATTCCTCTCGCTTTCCGTTACAGTCTGTCTTGATTCTATCCATTTTATCGACCAAACTGCAACTTAGTTTAGGGAATCAGTCGTTTTTAGGATTAATGGCATAATAGGTGTCTTTTTTCCTAGATTCAATCTCCCTTTTACGCTCCTCTTCTTGGTTCATTTGGCTGATTTGCGAATGAATATCCTGTTCACATTGGCTGCATAGCTTGTTTTTCCTGATCGCTTTGCCACATCTTTCACAAGGATAATTAATATTTGGAAATTGACTAATTTGCAGTCTTTTCAAACGAATAAATTTCAAGATTAATTCTTCATCAACGTCTGTTGCTTCTACTATTTCAGCAATAGTTGATTGTCTATTACTTTGTTTTCTCAAGAATTTATATACGATATCAAAAGAACGTTCTTCTTCTTCAAAGCATTTGTTACAAACCGTTTGGATGGTGGTTTTTAAAAATAGCTGATTACATTGTGGACAGTTTGCCAATTGATTCATAACCAAAACCCCTTACGTTATTTTCTTTTCTTATTATCGGTTAATTATCATGATTTTTAACTACGTATCAACGTAAAAGAAGAAACACTTTTAGCACCTGCGTCTTTCAAAATTCTTGCCGCATCATAGATGGTTGCTCCCGTTGTATAGATATCATCAACTAATATAATATCCCTTTGAACAACCGCATCTGTTTGCTTGATTTGAAACAATCCTTTTTGATCTAGGCGTTCATTTTTCTTTTTTTTAGACTGCTTACTTTGATGTATTTTCACGAGTGGCTGCAATATTGGCTTATCTAGCAAAGAAGCGATTATCACGGACTGATTAAATCCTCTTTCTTTTAGTCTTTCATGACTTAAAGGGATCGGTATCAGCAATGGGTCTTTTATGCAGAAGGAATGTTTAAATGCTGCTTGTACATCTCTTTTAAACAGCTCAGCTAAAGCCGTATCACCCCGAAATTTAAAGCGGGCAAGGACATCTTTCATCAACTCGCTGTAAGTATAAACTGACCTATTTTTTACAAGGACTTTAATAGAATCAGAGCGTTCATTCCAACTATTACAGTCCTGGCATAATTGGTCATTTGACTGCGCCCTTCCGCATGTTGGACAAATAGGACGTTCAATCTTTACTAAGTGATTCTTACATGCTACACAAAGACGATCATCATTTAATAGTAGGAATGATTTCCATGTAAAAGCAGGCACAAAATGTCCCTCGCAAATTTGACAAATCAATTGGTTTCCTTGTTCAGCAGCAGACGATTTTCACACCTTGGAAATGCGGAAACCTTGGAAGCTGCTTCTGTCAGAATGACCAGCATCGCAGTATTCTTCTGTTTATCCACCATCTCAGATTTACTGTAAGATATTTTATCGATATCTGTTATATATTGTGGTTTCACTTGATTCAGTGAAATCGCTAATACATCTTCCATACACTTTTCACAATGACAAATCATGTTTAATTGGTTGAGATATTGATTGAGAATTTCCTTGAGTAGTATTTCTTTTGCATTGAGTAGCATATTTGTCTCTCCTGCCATTTGTGTATTGTGAATATAATGTACCATGATTTAGTTGAACCCACACTGTTTTTCAGAAAACTCTTTTGCAGCCGTATCATTCATTTTTGCGATATGCTTCTTTGCTTGTTTCATACTTCTCGTTAAACCAAAATGAAAAAGGAAAACATCTCCTGTACAATAATCCGGATGTCTGCCTACCCGTCCAGAAATCTGAACAAGTGCACTCTCTGTAAAAATAGTAGATTCCGAACCTAGTACCCCCACTTGAACATTTGGAATGGTTACGCCTCTTTCTAGAATAGTGGTTGTAACTAGTACATCGTATACGTAATCTCTAAAGTGCTGAACCTTTTGTTTCCTATCCGGATCATCGGCAGATACTCCCTCCACGTTTAAGGATTGTTCTCGAAGAATCTTCGTTACCTTCTTCATGACAGCAATTGAAGGAACAAAAAGTAATATTCTTCTCTTATTTGCAATATGTCTCTGCATCCAATTCATCACTTTAGGGGGCAGTTGGTTCTTTTTTAATTTCTTTTTCCAATGTCCGATCCAATGAAAGGTCGGTACGGGTAATGGGTGCTCGTGAAAACGCAAAGGAATTTTTATCGCTTCCAGTTTTCCGCGAGAAACCTCTCTCGTCATTTTTTTAGAGGGTGTCGCACTTAAATAAATCCTAACCCCTCCGTTCTTTCTCATCGCCTTTAGAACAGCAAATTGGAGTCGCTCATCCATTGAATAAGGGAAGGCATCGACTTCATCTACAATGAGCACATCAAAAGCATTTTTGTATCTCATCAGCTGGTGGGTTGTGGTGATCACAAGCGGTGCTATTTGAAACCTTTGAGAACTGCCTCCATAAAGTACGGTAATTATCACCCCTTGAAATGCTTTTCTAAGCCGCGGTTCGAGTTCAAGCACAACATCTGTTCTAGGTGTCGCAATACAGACACTCATTCCTTGATTTAATGCATATTCGATTCCGTGAAAAAGCACTTCCGTTTTCCCTGCTCCGCAAACCGCCCAAACAAGTAGATCAAATTTGTTTTTAATAGCTTCAATCATTCTTTCTGACGCTCTTTTTTGTCCTTTAGACAGCTCTCCCTGCCATGTTAATTCGGCTCGACCTGTTTCTACCATTTGTGGACCTGTCCATTCATAAAGAAACCCACATTCTGCTGCTTTTCCCATCATGATGCATGATCTACAGTACACACAATCCTTTTGACACACTTCACATGGAGAATGAGCGAAATACCGCTTGTGTGATACACCGCACCGGCAGCATGTAAAACCATTTGCTTTCCTCTCAATGGCTGGAGACCGATTGACTAAGCCCTTCTCCTCCAGCCAATCTAAATTGGAATGCGGGCACTTTGTTTCAACGGTGAGCAGATGGCGTGAATGCAGCTGCCCCATTAGTTCCATTGCTTTGTCCATATTCATCTTCACCAAACACCTTTCAATTGATGTTTGGCTATTATGCGCAAAGACATGACCTTTCGTCCAACAGTTAAAATCAAAAAACAAAACCTCTTTTCCATACGAAAAGAGGTTTTTTAGGAATTATCTAATCACCCAGCCAAGGGCTAAAGAGCCTTCACCTAGATGGGTGCCGATTACGGCACCAAAGTAGCTTTTATAAAATTCAACATGAGGATATTTTTCTGATAAGTGCGCAATTAATTCTTCTGCTTCTTCTTCTCTATTACCATGTATCAGTGTTGCTCTCATCGGAACACCACGTGATGCATCTTCATCAAATAATTCAAAAATACGTGAAATGGCTTTTTTACGTGTGCGAATCTTCTCAAAAGGAACAATTAGCTTGTTGTCAAAATGCAAAATAGGCTTTACCTTTAAGAGGCTTCCAATAAAAGCCTGAGCACCATTTAATCTGCCGCCTCTTTGCAAATGAGTTAAATCGTCTACCATAAAATACGCCCGCTGACTTTCTTTCAGGTAATTTAGATGTGCTAACACTTCTTCTAAAGAAGCACCTTCTTGGATTTTTTCAGCAGCTTCTAACACATAAAAACCTTGTGCCATACAGCTTGTTTCTGTATCAAACGGGTAAATATCAATCCCGTCAACTAGATCATTCGCTGAGACCGCACTATTATACGTTCCACTAATTCCACTTGAAAGGTGGATACTAATCACGGCGTCGTATGTTTCACTTAGTTTTTCATATAAGGCTATTAATTCACCAAAAGCAGGCTGAGAGGTTGTTGGAAGATCTTTGTGTTTTTTGATTTCTTCATAATATGTCTTCCAGTCCATTTCTATTTCTTCACGGTATGATTCACTGCCGAAGATGACGTTAAGGGGGATCATATGAATATTATGTTTATCACGCAGCTCTTGTGGTAGATAAGCAGTACTGTCTGTTACAACGGCTATTTTCATTCTTAAATACCTTCCTTATTCGTTAAGTTACTCTTTTTTATTTTAAAAGAATGATCATTTTTTCATTAGATTTATAATAGTAATCAAAAAAGCCTGCCTAATCAATAGGCAAGCCCTCTATATCCGAAAAAGAATCCTTACCCTGTCTATCATTTCCCTTCACCTAAAATGTGAGAGAATAAAAACAGGCGAAAAAGGAGTACTTGTCCGGAACACTATCTCATTTCTACCCAGCCGTTTTTAATAGCTACAACAACAGCTTGTGTACGGTCGTTTACATTCATTTTTTGCAAAATGTTACTCACGTGGTTTTTAACTGTTTTCTCACTAATAAAGAGCGATTCACCGATTCCTCTGTTGCTCTTTCCGTCAGCTAACATTTGAAGAACTTCACATTCACGTCTAGTTAAGATATGAAGTGGTCTGCGAATTTCAGGATATACCTCATGCTGTGGATGTGCTGAAACGCCGCTAGTCGCTAGGCGTCGGAATTCATTTACTAAGTTATGAGTGACTTTCGGGTGTAAATAAGAGCCTCCGTCAGCTACAACTTTCACTGCTTCGATGAGTGTGTCTGCATCCATTTCTTTTAACAGGTAGCCTCTCGCCCCTGTTTTCAATGCATGTGTTACATAGTTTTCATCGTCATGAATAGATAGAATAATGACTTTTGATTCGGGATAAAGCTCAACAAGCTGCTTTGTAGCCTCAACACCATTTACATTCGGCATATTAATGTCCATAATGACAACATCCGGATGATAGTGTTCTACGATACGTGCAGCTTCGTCACCGTCGTCTCCTTCTGCAACTACTTCAAAAGTAGGTTCAAAATCTAAAATCCGTTTGACACCTTCACGGAATAATTGGTGGTCATCAATAATTACAATATTTACTTTAGTCACAAGCTACGCCTCCCCATGTTTATTGTTCTACACCTGAACTTTATGGTCAATATGTCTTTTGACTCTATTTTACAATTTTATTTTGCAATGTTAATGGCACGCGAATCATGATGAATGTCCCTAGACCTATTTTTGAGTCTATGGTCATTTTACCTTCCAGTAAGTCTACGCGTTCTTTCATGCCAAGTAAACCGAAGGATTTGTTTTTGTTTGTTTTCACATCTTTCATATCAAAGCCTTTTCCATCATCTTTAATAATTAAGGTCACAAAGTCTTTCGTTACTTCTACTTTGACAGAGATTTCTTCAGCTTCAGAATGTTTTAATGAATTTGTGACAGCTTCTTGGGCTAGTCTAAACAGTGCTACTTCAAATTGAGAAGCAATTCTTTCGCTTTCTGTATCACCTAGGCATTGGAACGTAATTTTGGTTTTTCCATCATATTCTTCAATTGTGTTTAAGTATTTTCTCAGTGTCGGAATCAGTCCCAAATCATCTAAAGCCATCGGTCTTAAATCATAAATGATTCTTCTCACTTCGTACAGTGCATTTCGCACATTCTGTCTGAGACTTCTAATTTCTTTAAAACCTTCTTCTGTACCGCGGTCTCTAAAAATCCGTTCAATTAATTCGGAACGCATCATCACGTTTGCCAGCATTTGAGCAGGGCCGTCATGAATTTCTCGAGACACTCTTTTGCGTTCTTCTTCTTGGGCTTCAATAATTCTGAGACCAAAATCTTGTTTTGCCTGAGCATCTTCAAGTAAAACGCCGACCTGGCGTAAATCCTGGTTGAGATAGTTGAGAACCACTGTAATCTGACTCACAAGCGTTTCAGAGCGTTCAATGACGTCTTGTAAACTTAATAACCGTCTTTCCAAATCGTCTCTTCTTTCTCTCAGCTGCTTCTCGCGCTGCTGAATCATGGTGAGTTCCACTTGCAAGTTATGTGCTTTTTCGTAGGCCTCACGTATTTCTTCTTCGCTGAATTTGTTGAAGTTTCTGCTGACCTCAGATAAGCGGTTTCTAGCATGTCTTGTATGGACTTCCAGCTTATCCCCAAAATCAATTACTTCGTTTACTTGCTGTTTGATTTGCTTCAGCTCTTCTACTAGGCTTTCATATTGTTGACGGGACTGTTCGCCTATTCTAAATACTTCGTCCTTGCTGCCATCAACTGTACTTAGCATTTTCATGATGATTGAATCCAATAATTTCGGATCCATTTTGGGTGTTGTCATGGCTTTTCCCTCCCGTAACAGTGATGTCATCTTTTTTTATTATAAATGTCATTGATCTGCATTTTATGTCGAATTATAATGAAAGAATGCGTATAATCATGAAGTTTTTATGACGACCCTTTTTCCGCTCCTATCATCATAACAAAATACGCTGTAAAATTCTAAAACCAATGCAAATTTTCACTAGTCTTACAATTTGCTTGTCAGGAGGGTATGTCTTTTGCTGAATCGCTATCTTACAGTAAAAAGTCGTGGCGAGCATGAGATCGTCATTGAAAAATCACGTTTTATTTGTCATATACAGCGTGCTGTCTCAGAAGAAGAAGCACAAGCATTTATACAATCCATTAAAAAACAACATTGGAATGCCACACATAATTGTTCAGCCTATCTCATTGGTGAACATGACCTGATTCAAAAGGCGAATGATGATGGTGAACCAAGCGGTACAGCAGGTGTGCCAATGCTTGAAGTGCTAAAAAAACGGAAGCTGAAAGATACAGTCGTTGTGGTCACTCGTTATTTCGGCGGTATCAAGCTTGGTGCCGGTGGATTGATTCGTGCCTACGGAAAATCTGTATCAGAAGCTATCAACCATGTTGGAATGGTAGAGCGCTGTTTAATGCGTACAATGCACACAACAATAGATTATACATGGCTTGGAAAGGTAGAGAATGAGCTTAGAGCCTCATCTTTTCAGCTAAAAGAAATCCATTATGCAGAAGATGTTATTTTTGAGACATATGTCGAAGAAACACAAACAGAGCAGTTCATTGAGTGGATGACTGAGCTGACAAATGGAAAGAGTGTTACAAAAGAAGGCGAACTGATTTATTTAGAAAAGGACATTGGTCCGATAAAGGAGACAGATGAATGGCACAACGAGTAAAAGTGCGTGTACGAAAGAAAAAGAGTAAGAAGAAGAGAATTATCAAACGTATTCTGGTCTTATTTTTGCTTCTTATCATCTGCATGGGCGGATTTGCAGTATATAAAATCGTCAATACTCTTCAAGCTGCTGACAAAACATATGATGAACTAAACCGTGGAGAGAAATCGAATCTTCGTGATGCTGTCATTGATATTAAGAAAAAACCTTTCTCTGTACTATTTGTCGGAATTGAGGATTATGCCACAAAGGGTGATCATGGCCGTTCAGATTCACTCATTGTTGCAACGATTAACCCCCAAGACAAAACGATGAAAATGGTTAGTATCCCTCGTGACACACGCGTACAGCTTGCAAGTGATACAACAGGAAGTAAAGAAAAGATCAATGCAGCATTTGCTAAAGGTGGTAAAGACGAAACGATCGAAACTGTCGAACAATTCTTGCATATTCCGATTGATAAGTATGCAACCGTTGATTTTGACGGATTCAAGGATGTCATTGATGAAGTCGGCGGAATTGATATCGATGTTCCATTTGACTTCAATGAAAAAAGTGATGTTAAAAAATCGAAAAAGATTTACTTCAAAAAAGGCAATATGCATTTAAACGGCGAAGAAGCACTTGCTTACGCACGGATGAGAAAACAAGATCCACGCGGTGATTTCGGACGTAACGATCGTCAGAAACAAATTTTACGTGCAATGATTGATCAAATGGCGAAGCCAAATAACATTGCGAACGTCGATAACATTGCGAAAGAAGTCAGTGATCACATTACGACCAATTTCCGTATCACAGAAGGTCTTGCCCTTCAGCAAATCTACAGCGGATTTAAAGGAGACGACACAGAAACTCTTTCTATTAAGGGATCAGACCTTTATTTAGGGCCAAATCGCACGTATTACTTTGAGCCAGATCCGACCAATTTAGCTAACGTACAAAATGAATTACGCACGCATTTAAAGCTTCCTGCTGAATCTTCAACTGAAACAGATTCACAAACCAATCCGTCCTCTGGTGAAACGGGGACAAGTGATACACCTAACTCTTCGACCAGCACACCTGGACAATAATAAAAACAGCCCAGTTCCTAGGAACGGGCTGTTTTTTATTGTCTTTTGACCATTCGTTTATAAAATTTCGTAAATGGTTTAAACTCTTCATTCACCAAGCCTGTGACTTCTGCAATCACTTGCATGAACATGACCAGTAAAAAGATAATAATCAGTGATAACCAAATGGTGGCGCTCGTCAGCAAAATGGCACTTAAGCTAAAGACTAAGCCAATCATATAAATCACGATGACAGCCATACGATGAGACAAGCCAAAGGCCATCAGTCTATGATGAATATGAGATTTGTCAGGTGCTGAAATCGGCTGTTTGTTTAATATTCGTCTAATGATGGCAAAAGTGGTATCGAAAATAGGGACACCTAAGATGATCACTGGGACAACAACACTAAACAAAGTGACACTTTTGTACAGCCCTAATAGTGACAGTACCGAAATCATATAGCCTAAAAAAAGCGAACCGGTGTCACCCATAAAAATCTTCGCTGGATGAAAGTTGTAAAAGAGAAAGCCAATGGTACTGCCAATGACAACAAGTGATAATGAAAGAATCAAAATTTTATCAGCTGAAAATGCCATCACGGCAATGGTTGATAAACCGATGACAGAAATACCGGCAGCCAGTCCATCAAGGCCGTCAATTAAATTAATGGCATTTGTGATTCCGACAATCCATAACACGGTTAGGGGATATGCCATCCAGCCTAACTCAATTCGATCTGTTAAGAAAGGAACAGAGAAAAAGTCCATTTTTAAGCCTGTGCTTACAATCAGACAAGCAACAAGAACTTGTACGAGAAATTTAAATCTTGCACTTAAATTATATTTATCATCAAATATACCTAGAATGACGATAAGTACGGCACCAACTGAAATTGCTGTAATTTTATTATGTAGAAACAGCCCGCCTGCTAATGCTCCAGCCGCTACCCCAATAAAAATTGCCAAACCGCCCATTCGAGGCATTACTTTATCATGAACTTTTCGTTTATTCGGCTGGTCCACTGCACCAATCTTAATTGCAAACTTTTTGACGATTGGTGTCACAATTAAAACTGTAGCCAGAGAGACAAAAAACGCTAATAAGGCGCGTTCGTAATCCATAGGTCAGTCTCCTTCTAAATTGAAATCTGTATTTTGTATATTGGCCGCTCTTTCCATTATACAATTGAATAGAGGATGATCACAAGCTCCCCCTGTGAAGAAGAAACAAATAAAAACGCACAATCCCTGATGAATTATGCGTTTTCTTTAATATTCGTTAGTTCCACCATGTTTGTGAACAGCGCGTGCCAATCTTTTTTCTTCGCACGGCTTTGTCTTAGATGTCTATAGGTCATGTCGTCTTTTTTGCTGATCACTTTTTGGCAGGCTTCTACGAAGAGCGCAGGATCCTCGCCTTCTAAATATTCATACACATCATTCTCTTTTAGCCTTTCCGTTGACGGAAGATTTAAACCAACAACCGGTATTCCTGCGGCTAAAAATTCATATAGCTTGAGCGGAAACACAGCTTGATTGTAAGGAGATTGTTTGTATGGCATCATGCCTACATCAATCAGCTTCATATACGCAGGCACTTCTTCTGGTGCAACAGCACCTGTCCAAATCACATTCGGCAGTTTAAGTGCATGCTGAAAAGATGGATCACCATTTGTTCCATCCGGACCGACAAATAAAAATGTCCAATCAGGCTGCATGCGGGCAGCTTCTGCTATCATGTCAAAATCCAGCTTCGGCTTGATGCCTCCAATAAAACCAAGAACAGTTCCTTCTCTACCTTGCAGCACATCCTCCTTACATGGAAGATTGCTTTTTGCAAACACATCGTACTCGACGCCATTTTCAACTGTAAAGACATCTTTCGGTTCACCCATGAGACGCTTTTTGATTTGATCGTGTAAGTATTGAGAAGAACATGTAATGCTGTGTGCGTATTTGATGATTCGATTTTCTGCTTTCACAATGACACGCTGTCTCATATAAGAAAGCAAATTATTTTTGCCGCTTATCGGCTCTCCCCACAGGTCACTGCAATCATAGACAATATGTTTCCATTCAAATAAAGAAGATAAGAGCGGAAAACCCGGAAACGTATACCATAAGCAAACAGCGATTCCCTTCTTTTCCTCCTGCCGCAAATGCTCAAGAAGAGGGGACAATTTATGAATATAGAACATGTCTTGATATCGGCCAAAACGGAAAAATTTGCTCTTGAGCACATCAGGAATGGTCAATTGCTTCATTCGATCGGTTATGGGCTGAAAGGGAGCTGTGTGACGGGATGCAGATGGGCATACCCAGATGACCTCTTTCGTTTCTGGATCAGATGCTAGAAATTCCGCCAGTCGATGCCGTCTGTACCTCAGGCCGTCCTGTCCCCATTCTCCCGTCGCTACGATAACATGTATGATCGAGTCTGCTTTCACCTTTATCACCTTTTTTCCCTTCTGTTTATAAGCGCTTCTTCACAGCATTTGTCGCATAGTGCATAAAACACCAAGATGCTTTGACAAAATGAAGCTGCTCAATTTCTCTGTAGACGAACCACGTTTTTTTCGCTGCTTTCCACTTGTTACTAGAGATCGAGTTTCCAACGATGCGGTATTCACTGAGCGGTTCACTCATTCCATAGGCTGTAAATCCTCTTTTTAATATGGACAGCCATGTAGCTAAATCCTGTCTTGTGCGGATGTTCGGCATTTCTATATGTCCTATCTTCTGTACATCAAGCATCACCGTTAAACAGCCGATAATGGTATTTTTCAAAGCTTCATCATAAGTTAATCTTGCTGGTGCAGTGACGGTTTTTTCTAACGGTTCTCCATTTTCTGCAATGATGTCATATGCCGTGAATGTAAAGGCATAATCGTTTGTCAGCATGAAGTCTACCTGCTTTTCGAGTTTCGTCTCTTTCCACTTATCATCACTGTCTAAAAAAGCGATAAAGCGGCCTTTTGCCTGTTTGATGGCTGCGTTTCTGGCGATGGCAGCTCCCCCATTTTGCTCTAAATAAATGACGTTGATTCTGTCGTCTGCTTCACTTAAGTCCCCAAGCAGCTTCCTTGTTCCATCTGTTGAACAATCATCTGCGATGATCAGTTCCCAATTAGAATAGGTTTGGGCAAGGACGGAATGAACTGTATCCGTTAAATAACGTTCCGCATTATAGGCCGGTGTAATGATTGATACTAACGGTTGATTGTTCACCTAAGACTCATCTCCAGTTCATCATTAAGATTCTTTGAACACTTCGGGTAAGACCACAAACATGAGCGAGATGCTAAAGCCAATGACAAGTCCAAGCAGTGCCCGCTTTTTCGCTGACATGCCTTTATTGCCTTCATCAAGAACTTGGGCAGGATCAACAATCTTCGCCTGCTTCATTCCAAGCTTTGTAGACTCCAATTCATATAAAAATCGTTCTTTATCTACTTTGGAATCGTTGCTGACAGATTCGTCTTCTAGAGCAGATAATCTACTTTCAATCACCTGCTGCCTTTTTGTAAATAATGCTTTGTCTTGCTTCAGAAATGTATACGACACCTGCTTCACGACAGCTAAAGCATGAGCCTTATCAGCATCTGTGAAGGACAGCTGTAATTGTGTATCTGATTGATTGGTGAGGATGAGGCGGCTTTTCACATCCTGCCTTTCTTCTTCTTTCACATCACTGAGTGCTTCATTTAAAAATGCATCGCTTTTTAATAGAGATGTCACTTCTGCGATATTGTTATACACTCCGTCATCATATTTACCAAGTGTAAGCGTAACGGCAGCTGTGTAACTAGACTGCTGCACTGTTCCTTTGGCAAAAAAGAATCCAAAAGCGCCTAATACGACAGGCAGCAGCACAAGCCATACAATATACTTTTTGATTCGCTTCCCTATTCTAGATATGAAACCAGACATGTTCATTCTCCCAACATTGACGTATTTGCTTTTTCATTAGTGTAGCCATACCAGCGCAGCATCACACACGGTTTACCAAGCGCTGTTTGTTTTTCAACATATTCACCGCTGCGATCACGAGTCCCAAAAAGACCCAGTGGAAATATAAATTCGAGACAGAACTAGGACTGATACTTGAAACGAGAAAGCTCAGCATGGCAGCAAACAAACCTTCAATGATCATTTTTGCTGATCTTGTGTCAGCCCATTGGTATTGTTTATACAGCGTGAACATGAGATAAGCGTAGACGGAGATATAGCCAAGCATGACCGCAAATCCAAAGTTCGTCATCACTTCCAGCAGCCAATTGTGCACTTCAACGACTTGATCTGTATCAAAGATCGAAAAGTGGGCTAAGTAGTAAGATACATTCCCCGCTCCGACACCAAACCCGTATGAATCCGTAAAGAAATGCCATGCATTTTTGATCAAATTCGCTCTCGAAATGTTGGATGGGAGTGGTTCACTAAAAGAATGCGCGACCTGAGAAGCGAGAAACAAGTCATAAAAGACTGAATAAATCTTGACTGAAAAAACAGCGATACAGATAACACCAAGTCCGCCTGCTGCGATGAGTGACCACTTTTTGAGAAAGCGCGGCATGAGAAGCCACACATAGATGGCCACTCCTGCAAAAATGCCAAGCAGGCTCGCGCGGGATTCTGTTAACAAAATGAGATACAGTGCTGCGATGGCGCCAAATAATCCAAATGCTTTGATATAACCATTTTTCATTTGCCGCATACACGCTAAATACAAGAAAAAGCTAATCGATAAAAACGTTGCAAAGTCATTTTGGTTAAAAAAGACAGCTGTAGGATAGTGCTGTTTATACGCCGGCCCAAGATACAATGAAGTATTTGGTAAATGGTTCAAAGTAAAGTGATTATAAAACCCTATCCCCATGACAAATACAGTCATGATGAGCCAAATGCTATAAAAGGTGACCACTTGATCCATTCGCTGAATGTACATGACCACAAGAAAGATAAATCCCATCCCCATCGCAAGCAGGGACATATATTTGAGACCGTCTGTGACCGAATGAGCCCACAGCAGTGAGATGAGCCCGTAAAGAAACCATGCAGCGAAAAAACCAAGAATCCCTTTTACACGAATCTGCTGCCACTGCGATATGTACGTCCCCTTATCTCTCATCCGCCAAATGAATAAAGCAAAGGCGGCAATGAGCATGATACGGTAGAGAAAAAGACTAAAGAACCCGGCACTAATTGAAAAGAAAGCGTTGTTGAGAAAGGTCAATGAAATTAAAAGATATATGGCTGACATGAACACTTGCTCACCGTTCATGTATAGCTTCATTAACACGAGAAAAGCCGTCAGGACTAAAAGCAGGACCGGAATGGCGACCATCTTTTTTAAGCCGGCGGGCTGCGCAGACGCCAATTGTACAAATCCTAGCCCTGCTGCAAATAATATACATCCGATCATGATTTGCCATGCTGTTTGTTTCACACTCATACCCATTTTCCTCCTAAGCAACCCATCCGATTTGAGGAATTAAGCCTTGACTTCCTGTTTATAGTAGGAAATGGTACGAGCCAAACCTTCCTGTAAACTCACAACAGGCTCCCATGCTAAGACTTGTTTCGTTTCCTCATTTGCCAATGTACTATGCACGATATCTCCTGCACGATGCGGCTTGTAAATCGGTTCAAGCTGTGATCTCGTTACCCGTTTCATCGTTTGAAACAGTTCATTCACAGTGATGGAATCACCACATGAAATATTTAAACAAACGTTTGATTGGGCTGTTAAAGCCGCAACATTCGCTGCCGCTAGATCACCCACATAGATAAAGTCTCTTGTTTGTTCCCCATCTCCAAAGATAAAAGGAGCCTCATCCTTTGCAAACTTATCAGAGAAAATAGAGACAACACCGCCTTCGCCAAGTGCATCTTGGCGCGGACCATATACATTGCTATACCTGAGAATACAATAGTCCACATCATAGAGTGATTTTGCCATTTCAAAATACCGCTCTACTGTCAGTTTTGCTAAGCCATAAGGTGAACCAGGCTTCAGCCGGTGAGCGGTGTCTACTGGCAGATACACCGGGTCTCCATAGACAGCTGCCGATGAGGCAAAGATGACTTTTTCCACTCCTGCTTCAGCCGCAGCTTTCATGACGTGCAGAGATCCTTTTATATTGACCTCTTCGTCATATACGAAATCCTGAACGGAAACGGCTACACTTACTTGTGCTGCAAGATGAATGATATAATCCGGTGCGATTTGTTTGATCAAATCAATCGTCGCTGGCTTTGTGACATCTGCCTCCATACATTGCACGGAAAGATGAGCAATATTTTCTCGTGATCCAGTCGAAAAGTTATCAAGAACGATGGGCTCATAGCCTTTTTCTAGTAAAGCCTCTACCGTATGTGATCCAATAAATCCGCTTCCCCCAGTAACTAATACTTTCTTCATCCAAGCTCCCCCTGTTATTGTGCCTTCGATACCAATTCTGCTTCCCATACACTTGGGCGGCCGATAGACTGGTAAATAAATCCTCTCTCTTTCATTTCTGCTGGATCAAACAAATTCCTTCCATCAATTACAATCGGCGAACGAAGCAGCTGCTTGATCTGGTCTTTATCCATCTTCTGTACGTCATCCCATTCTGTTAGGATGAGACAGGCATCTGTATCTTTTACTGTTTCGTACAGATCGTTGCTGAAAACCGCCTGCGGGCCAAGCTCACGTTCAGCTTCTACATAAGCAATCGGATCATAAGCTTTCACAAAAGCCCCTAGCTCTCTCAGCATTGGGATAATATCTAGTGCAGGCGCTGAACGCATATCATTCGTATTCGGTTTAAAGGCAAGGCCTAAGACAGAAATGGTTTTTCCTTTAATATCACCGAACACACTCATCAATTTGCTGACCAGGTGGGCTCTTTGGTTGTTGTTCGTTTCAATGACAGATTCGATCAGCTTGAACCGGTATCCGGATGTTTCGGCAATTTTGAGAAGAGCCATCGTGTCTTTCGGGAAACAAGAACCTCCAAATCCAATGCCTGCTTTTAAAAATTTATGCCCGATTCGGCTGTCTAATCCAACTCCTTCACTGACTTTTTCAACGTCAGCGCCTACCCTTTCGCAAATATTTGCAATGTCATTAATAAATGAGATTTTTGTGGCAAGCATGGCATTTGCAGCATACTTAATCATTTCTGCACTTTCTAAGTTGGTCTCTACAACCTCTGTTTGAAACGGATCATGCAGTCTTTTGATGATGGTAGAGGCATGAGTGCTGGTCGAACCAATGACCGCCCGCTCCATATTCATCGTATCTTGAATCGCTGAGCCTTCTCGGAGAAACTCTGGATTGGATACGACATCAAAAGGATATTTACTGCGCGATGCCTTTTCCACAATGGCTTGAACGAGACGGCCTGTTCCAACGGGCACTGTGCTTTTATTGACAATGATTTTATAGCCATTCATTTGTTCACCGATCGTTTGAGCGACAGCCTTCACATACGTTAAATCTGCTTCCCCCTGTGGTGTCATCGGTGTCCCTACGGCAATATAGATAATCTCTGATTCCCTAATAGCGGCAGGAATATTCGTTGTAAAAAACAGTCTTCCTTCTTCTGTATTCTTTTCAATCAATTCTTTTAAACCTGGTTCATAAATGGGAACGACACCACTTTTTAAGCTGTTGATTTTTGATTCATCGATGTCACAGCAGATGACACGATTTCCGATATCAGCAAAACAAGTACCCGATACTAACCCGACATAACCTGTTCCAATCACAGCAATTTTCTTCAACATTTTTCATCCTCTCAGTAAAAGCATATTGTCCGTTCCAAGCTGTTTATCTATCTATCATTCTTTGCACATTTCATCTTGTTTAAACGATGGATGTTGATTGATTGAACACCTTCTCATATTGCTGAATGAGATGTTTCGCATTATGTTCTGATGAAAATTCTGTATGAACCATTTCATGAAGATCGTTCTTCACTTCTTCATTCCATCTGTTTTCATAAAGGCAGGCGTGAATCGCCTCTTTCAGCTGACGCGTCGAACGCGGTTCAACGAGCAGGTGTTGATAGGTTGAAAATAAGGATGGGAGACCACCAACCCGGGTTGCAATGACAGGTACTTTTAAAGCGAGCGCTTCTAGAACGACGGTTGGCATTCCTTCACTGTAGGAAGGGAGTGCAAACAGATCAGCTGCCATTAAGTAGTCTCTCACCTGCTCATTCGGCACCTGCCCTGGGAGTATAATAGATGCCCCCGCCCGATCCTTGAGTTCGTTTGCAAGGGGGCCTTTTCCAACAAAGACTGCTTTCACTCCATCCATGCTGCTGACAGCATCAGCTAATTCAAGCAAGCCCTTCTCTTTCACTAAACGCCCGACGAAAACAACGAGCTTATCTTGAAGCGGTAAACCTAAGTGCTTTCTGATGCCTTCTTGACCTTCTTCCGTTCTGGAAAATGATCGGAGCGGAATACCAAGCGGAAGCCATTTTGCTTCTACCTTCGTCATCTCATTTGTCTTTTTAGCCAGCTCCTCACTCACTGTCAGAACAGCAGATGCCTGCCTCACCGCCGTTTCAAAGGCTGCCTTCGCCCCTTTGCTATAGTTCGGATATACGTTCACATCACTGCCGTGCAAGGTCAGAAGATAAGGGATTTTCGTTTCTTTCTGAATAACAGCCGCCGCTCCGCCAGACGGCATGGCAAAGTGCGCATGGATAAAATCTGGTGACAGCTGATGACGCTGCATTGCTCTGAGAACGGAAGCCGCTATTCGTTTACTCGGCTGCGCCCATTTCAGCTGTCCTGGGAGCGCTGGATAAGGCGGTCTGTAAACCGTCACTCCGCTTCTCACTTCCTGTTCAGGCAGATCCCTTTTCTGCCGATAGGATGCCTTCAGCATCCGTAAAACCGGCGGATTCACTGGATTTGGGCAAATGACAGTCACTTCTATTCCTTGTTTGAGCAGCTCCTGCACTTGCGTTTCATGAAACACGCCCTCACTCGGATGTTTTTCACTAGGATATACACTTGTCAGCCATAGCACCTTCATGACGAACGACCTCTTCTCAATAATTTGCCTGCAGCCTGCGGATACATTTTGATGAGCAGCAAGCCATACAATGCAGCACTGACACAAACAGTCAGTAGTAATTGAAGTGAAATATCTGCTGTCGTCAGCTTCATCCCTTGATGTAAAGCTACCGCACAGACAGCCATGAGCAGCGTCATGACAGCAGGTTTTCCAAGTGATTTTAAATACACCTTCATATCAAGCTGAATGACATATGCCATGAGCCATCTGCCGACAATAAAGTTGAGCAGGCTGACACCTGAGTAGATCCAAGCTACTGTGAGCAGACTGCCTGTAGTGACACCTGCATATAATGCGCAGCCATATACGATAAGCATCCCCGTATCCCAATAAAAGGCTAAGTCCGCTCTCCCTTTTGCAAGAAGTATTGAACCGTTTGGATTCATCAGCACACGCAGCAGGCCGACAATGCACAATATATTTAGAACCGGAACCGCTACTAGCCATTTCTCTCCAAACACGACTTCAATAAAGCTGTCTGATACGGCAGCAAGGCCGATTAATAATGGAAAACTAACCAATGCGAGCATATTCGTCATACTTAGGAAGCCCTCTCGCAGCATGGAGTGATCCCGCTGACTTTTTGCGAAAACTGGGAAAGCCACTCTCGTCACAATCGGATTTATCTTCAGCACGGGTATTGTTACAATTTGATACGCCAAGCTGTAAATACCTAACGCTTCCGCTCCAAGAAACCGGCCGATTAAAATCATGTCGATATTCGATCCTGCTCGGTTGACCAGTCTGGATGCGAGCTGGAATGCACCGAATGAGAAAAATTCCTTCACCTCTCCTAATGCAAAAACAGGTGCTGGACGCCACTTCTTCCAATAAGCCGCTGCATACATGAGACCTTTTCCTGATTGCAGCAGCACTTGAGAAATGACATAGGCGATAATCGGATTCATGAAGAAGGCGAAAACGAGTAAAACGAGCAGCGATATGATGGTTGCAATGGTTTCAATGGTGCTTAATGTTTTAAAGGCTAAGTCTTTTTGCATCATATACTGGTACTGCTGGCCAATCGGTGCGATCAGAAACATGATCGATAATAGCTTGAGCAGACCTTCTAGCTCTGGCCGGTTATAAAAAGCGGCTATCATTGGGCTTAGCAGAATGAGCAGACAAAACAAGATAATCCCTGTGAGCAGGTTAATCCAATATAATGTAGATAATTGACGTTCTGTCGTTTGTTCCTTTTGAATGATTGCTGCCCCAATTCCTAGATCTAGTAAAATCTGCGTAAATATTGTGACAGTTGTGATCATACCAACGAGTCCAAACTCCTTGAGTGACATCACGTTCCCTAAAAAGGCGAACTGTGCAATTTGGATGATGGTGATGATCAATGCGGACAAGCTTGTCCATTTTGCCCCGCCTAGCATGCGTTTTTTCATACTTGCCATTTCTCTTCCCTACTTTACTTATCTGGCTCCGTCACCAGTCATGATGACTTTTAACGTTTTTACCATAATCTTCGTGTCGAGAGAAAATGTCAAGTTTTGAATATACTGTAAGTCGTGTGTTAATTTTTCACTTGGACTCATTTCATATCCGCCATTTACTTGAGCAAGACCTGTCAGCCCCGGCTTTACCGCCAATCTTTTTGTGAAGCCTGGAATCGTCCGATTAAATTCTGCGGTAAACATCGGTCTTTCTGGACGAGGACCTACGATACTCATTTCTCCTTTTAACACGTTGATAAATTGCGGAAGTTCATCAATTCTTGTTTTACGGATGAATGCCCCCACTTTGGTGATACGCGGGTCATTTTTTTGCGCCCATTTCGCTCCTCCGCTTTCTGCGTCAATTCTCATCGATCTGAGCTTCCATAACTTAAAGTAAACACCGTCTTTCCCGACCCTTTCCTGCATATAAAAGGCTGGCCCTGGTGTTTCCAGCTTAATCAAAAGAGCAAACAGCAAAATGATTGGCGTACTCAACATCAATCCGATGAACGAGAACATTAAATCTATGAAACGTTTTGCAAATAAATAACGAACCATATGTTCTGTTAAGGCAAAAGAGTGATTTCGTCTCACTTCATATTCTCTGTAAAGATTCATCGCTTTCTCTGCACTCACTGACCTGCACCTCACCATTCAAAGTAGTTGTTGTGTAAAGAGATGTTCTATGAAAGTCAGTTTAGCAGAGCAACATTAAGCAAATGTAAATGCGCTGTTAAGTCTTGTAAAACTGTGTTAAGAATGTGCACTTATATCAAGTTATGCCCTTTTGAACGTAAAAAAGACCCGCAATTCTACGGGTCTCCGGGTCTTTTCTTTATTTTGCTTTTACAGATTCGATCGTTTTTAATCGAAGTGTTCCGTTTGCATCTTTTGTATAGGTTACTTTTACTTTTGATTCTTCTTTTAAGCTGTTCACTTGTTTAGAAAATGTATTTCCGAATTGAATAGCTACTTCTTTTCCATCAATGTTGACAGCAATTGTATGTCCATCAGCCAAACCGACATATGTGCCTTCTTTGGTGACTTCATTTTTCTTACTAGTTGTTGATTCTTTCTTTGTTTTAGATTCACCTTTTGAGTCAGCTTTTGATTGGTCTTTAGCAGGTTCTTCTTTTGTGATTTCTTTGCTTGAGCTGTCTTTTGCCTCTTCATCAGATTGACTTGCTGGCTCTTCTGTTTGAGCAGCTGTTTCTTTGCTTTGATCATCTGATTTTTCATTTTTTGATGATTGATCTTCTGATTTTTCGTCTGCAGCCTTATCTTTATTTTGATCGGCTGCTTCGGTTGTTTCTTTTTTGCTGTCTTCTTTTTTGTTATCGCTTGATTGATTTGTTGTGCCGCACGCTGTGAGCAATACACCTAGAAGCAATACTAGAAACGGCATTGTGATTAATTTTTTCAAAATCGTCACCTCTTCATGATTTGTCGGTTTGCTGTCGTTTGAAGATTTATGTGTAAACCATTCACCTTCTATGTTTCAATTATAACAAACATAACCAAAAATGAAATGTATTTTTAACTTGACACTTCTTTTATCGGTTCATTTTGCGTCAAAGTAATTGGACACACCAGTTGTAATTCCAGAAGCCAGCCGATCCTTTGCAGTGGTAGATTTTAAAATACTCGCATCGATTGGACTTGTTACAAAGCCGGTTTCTAGCAAAATACTCGGCATTCTAGAATATTTGATGACGTAGAACCCTGCTGTTTTCACTCCGCGATCTTTTGTTCCAAGGGCACTGACCATCCGGGGCTGAACCTTTTGTGCCAGTTTGATACTATTAGCAGCTGCATATGTCGTATCATAATACGTCTCTGTTCCATTCGCACCGTTGTTATCATTTGCGTTGGCGTGGATACTGATGAATATATCAGCACTTGCCTGGGCTCCTTTACTGACACGTGTCTGCAAGGAGTCAAATGTATCAGAAGTTCTCGACATGACAATAAGGGCACCCGCTTGGTGAAGCCTTGACCGCAGCTTTAATGCTACTTCTAAATTGATGTTCTTTTCAAGCAGCCCATTCCCTACCGCTCCAGCATCCTGCGCACCATGACCTGGATCAATAAAAATCGTTTCACCTAACACCGCATTTTTCAACTGCGTGATGACATTCGTTTGAACGGTTGATGTTCCGCCTACAACAGAAAAAGCTGACATCTGTTTGGCTCCGATGACTTTTCTGATAGCATCCGGCACCGTTTGAGTGTCTGTAAGAAGAAGGGTTTGGCCCTGTTTCGCTGCTATACTTGCCGCAGCGGCTGCATCTGCATAGGCATACCCATAACTTATAAATGTTTGGCTTGTCTTCATTGGATACGTTTTAGCAATTTGGGCAGCCACCTCATACCGATTGGCTCCGCTTATTCTGACTGGTGATCGAAGCTTTTGAAAAGCCGTTTTATTGACACTTGCTTCTCCGCCAATCACAATGGTCCGCTTGACTGCTTTGTTTTTTAATAGATTGGCTGTTTCCTCGCGCAGTCCTTTCGCATCTGTTAATAAAATGGGATAGCCTTGTTTAACAGCGTATGGAGCAATCGCGACAGCATCAGCATAAGCAGAACCATTGACGACGACTGCCGCACTAGCACTCTTCATGTGCTTTGCCACATTTGCCGCCAATTCATAGCGGTTCTTTCCTTGAATACGGGAAACAGATAGATTCATTGCTTTTAGCTGCTTCACGACGTTTTCAGAAATACTTGCAGTCCCGCCAAGAATCGTTACCCGCTTCGTTTTCAGCTGCTGCAGTCCTGCCTTTACAGCACCTGAAAGGCTGCCAGCATTCGTTAACAGGACTGGGGCCCTTTGCTGGTAAGCATAAGGCACAGCACTCAGGGCATCTGCATAAGCATCACCGCCCACAAGAACAACGGCAGGCGCTTCCTGCCAGCCCCTTTTCGCGGCATTTACAGCCACCTCATATCGATTGCTTCCTTCTATCCTCGATACAGTGTGCTGCGCAAAAACGGATGGTGTATATAAACATAGTGAAATAGCAATCAGTAACATACATTTGATATCAAAACGCATGAAGTCAACCTCCTTGGTTTGAACCCTTCACCAAAGATGCTTCATCGACTTTTGAAAAAAGGCTGCCGAGTACGTTCTCGAGCAGCCTAAGAGGAGTATCTGAGGCACCCCTCAGGTTTGTGTTTTCTTATCTAAAATAACCTGACACACCGCTTGAAATGCCTGACGCTAATCGATCTTTATACGTAGCAGATTTCAAGATGTTTGAATCTACTGGACTGGAAACAAAACCAGTTTCCAAAAGAACGCTCGGCATCTTAGAATATTTAATGACGTAGAAGCCAGCTGTTTTCACACCACGGTCTCTTGTACCTAATGCGCTGACCATTTTAGGCTGGATGTTTTGCGCCAGCTTCAGGCTGTTTGCAGCCGCATAGGTTTTGTCATAATACGTTTCTGTTCCATTTGCACTGCTGTTATCGTTTGAGTTCGCATGGACACTGATAAAGATATCTGCATTTGCTGACGCACCTTTGCTTACTCGTGTTTGAAGACTATCAAATGTGTCTGATGTTCTTGACATGGTCACAAGTGCACCAGCGTTGTTTAATTTCGTATTTAAACGCTTTGCTACATCTAAATTCAAATTCTTTTCATATAATCCGTATCCTACAGCTCCTGAATCATGCGCACCATGACCTGGGTCAATGAATACTTTTTTCCCAACAGCTGGGTTTTTCAGCTGGTTCACAACAGTTGGTGTCACTGTATTTGTACTGCCTACGACAGTAAATTTGGTGATTTTCTTGCTGCTCACTGTTGCTCTTGTTACTTTTGGCAGTGTCTTTTCATTCGTTAGAAGCAATGCTTTGTTTTGCTTTGCTGCAATGCCTGCAGCAGAAGATGAAGTGGCATAACCAAATCCTCTTCCTACATAGGTATTATTGACACTCATATTGTACTTTTTCACAATATTTGCCGCGACATCATAACGAGTCGAGCCTTTGATCCGTGTTGGTGATTTCAATTGGTTATAAGCTGCTTTTGTGACGTAATTCTCTCCGCCGACTACAATGGTTTGTTTCACATTGCTTGCTTTTGCAACAGAAGCGATTTCAGAACGAAGTCCCTTTTTATCTGTATATAGAATTGGGAATCCTTTTTGAGCTGCTACAGGTGCAATCGCAATCCCATGTGCATAGAAAGAACCCTCAACGACAACGACGCCTGCTGGCTTTTTCATTTTTTTCGCGATATTGGCAGATAGCTCATATCGGTTTTTTCCTGAAATACGCTGTGTGGAGATGCCCATTTTCTTCACTTGGTTGACCACGTTGTTTGACACACTTGATGTGCTGCCTAAAACGATCACCGTCTTTGTTTTTAATGAAGTTAAGGCTTTCTTTGTATCACCCGAAAGGCTTTTACTGTTTGTGTAAAGAACTGGTCCATTTTTTTGATATGCAAGTGGAATTCCTGCTGTTGCATCTGCATACGCAGTTTTCCCAACTAAAACGACTGTACTTGCAGTTCCCCATCCTTTTTTCGCTACGTTTGCCGCTACAGCATATCTGCTCCCGCCATCAATTCTTGAGACTGAATTGTCTGCCAATGCTGTTGGAACGATAACGAAAATGGCGATGAGGCTGAGGATGGCTGTTTTCATCATTGAGCGCATCTTCTATGTCCTCCTTTTACCCTTTAATAGTTTGTTAGTTTTGTACCTGGATAGTAGAACGAGAGTATGGAAGAATATGAGTTTCCAGATTCTGCTCTCGCTTTGGCTCCGTATTGGCTCATACCAATGCCGTGGCCATATCCTTTTCCTGAAATCGTGAAGTCATTTGTGTTGTTTTTGACTGACGCAAACGTGCTTTTCACCTTTGTTGCGCCCATGACTGATCGAAACTCGGTCATCTTCATACTTGCCGTTGTGCTTTTGTTTACCGAATATGTGCCTGTTTTGTTTTTCAGATGGTATGTCAGTTTGATCGATACCGTCTTCGCACGCTGTCCTTTTGTTTTCCCTGAGAACGTCAGGCTTGAGATCGATGCGATTTTCATATCAGATGCAGCAGTTTCTTTGTTTTTGAGCAGCCATGATTTCAAGCCGGCAAGGTCAGCTGCATTTGTCTCTTTTGCTTTAGACCATTGAGAAGCTGCTGTGCTAGCAGTCCATGTCGTGCCTAGCTGTTTTTTAGAGAGTTTCAGTGTCCATGGATTGACTGGATCTTTTGGATCCTTTTTAGCCACTAAGTATGGCAGTGCACTTCCCCATACTTCTTCACTTGCCTCTGTATAACCGCCGTTGCTAGAGTAATAGGTTGCTGAAATGAGCTGATTGTTATATTTCAGAACCTTTCCTTTTGTGGCATCGACAGCTTTTGTCGAATTTGTATACCAGTTATATCCTCCATATACTTGGAAGGCTGTTGTATCAGGGACGACTTTTCCAATACTTTTCACCGAATACGTTCTAGCAGCAACCGCCTGTGCTTTTAACGCTTCGACATTCCAGCTTGCAGGCATTTCATTTGGCACTACACCTTTTAAATAGTCTTCAAATGGAATATTTTCGAGAGTCGGCCTGATATACCCTGATTCAATTGCAAAGTTTACGCTGCCTAAATACGGCTTTCCTGCAATTTGAAGGACATTTTTTGTTGAATATTTCTCAGGAACAACTCTTACTGTGTTATACGTCTTTATGCCTTTTAATGAAATTTTTCCGTTAGAAATATTCAATTGGTAGTTTTGATTTTTTTTCAGATAGACTTGTTTGGCTAATGAGTTTTTCAAGCTATCTTTAATTGCACTTGTGCTGCCAGCAAGATGATAAGCATATGTACCTTTTTCCTTCAGCAGTGCTTTTAAAGACGCTGTGACAGAATCGGGCTTTACATACACAACCGTACTGTTAGATTTTGCAGCCAATTGAGACAGCGGCATCGCATAAATATAGCTAGAGGCTTTTGCCAAATAAACTTTATCTGCATTAATATTTAATTTCTTTATAATATTCACAGATAATTCATAGCGATTGGCACCGCTGATTCTTGTCACCTGTGAGGTTTTTTTGATTTGATTTTCAACTTTTTGTCCAGTACTTTTCGTACTGCCGATGATGATCACTTTACTTGGCATTCTATAAGACGGAATGGAATCTTTTTTTGTTAACAGGATAGGGTATCCCTTTCTCGATGCGTAGGATGCAATGGCAATCCCATTCATAAATGAGTTCCCGCCGACAACGACAGCTTGCTTATAGTTACCCATTTCTTTAGCGATTTTTTGGGAGATTTCAAACTTATCTTTTCCACTAATACGTCTGACTTTGCCATACTTTTTAATAGACTTCTCAGCAGCTGTTGAAATGCTTTTCGTATTTCCGACAATCAGAATGTTATCCGGCTTCATTTTCTTGAGCTGGTTTTCTGTTGTTTTCGTCAGTTTTTCAATATTCGTATACAAAATAGGTGCGCCCAGTTTGTATGCTAACGGTGATACAGAAATTGCATGATCAAATGCATCACGACTGACAATGACAACAGTTGATGGATTTTTCCAGCCAGCAGATGCGATGCTGTTGGCTACTTCGTATCTATTTTTGCCGTCATATCTTTTCGTCACAGCAACATTTGATCCTGATAGCTTGTATTCCCCAGTTGTTGAGATATCCATGCTTGTTTTGTTTCCGATATAATTAGACAATTTCACTGAAATTGCCGAGCTTGCCATGGCAGACTGAAAGGGTGCAACTAGTAGAGTCAGTATCATGAGAACGATTAGTGTAACGCCTGTTTTCTTCAATTTTGTTCATCCCGCCCATCTTTTTTACTTCTGTTTTTCAATCTTCTGGATTTCCTTTTGACCATTGTCATTAATAAAGTAAGAGATTTCTACTGTGTCTCCTGGTTTAAATTCATTTAACACATCTTTAAAATTTTCCGTAAATTCATAGCTTAGGGTCGTATTCACTTTTTTCACTTCGACTGTATGTGCATCAGCCATTCCAATAAATTCAGCTTTCTCTTCCAGTACCTGAGGAGTTGAACTGCTTGTCTTGTTTTCTCCTGAGGACTGCTCAGCCGTTCCACATGCTGTGAGCACGATACCTAGTAGCAGTATTAAGAACGGTAAAACGACGATTTTCTTCATTTTTTTCACCTCATGTCTTTGTATCGTCTTATAAGTTATTATTTTAAGGTAAATTTAAGGTTTTTTGAAACCTTTTTTTTGTTACAACGTCTATATCTAGGTTCAGAGTAAAAAAATAACTTGTTTATCAAGATTCGTAAACCTATAATCATGGAAGAATCATAGAAAAGGTGAGGGACATTATGAGAGCTGAAAGAAAAAGAAAGAAGAAAAAGGTTCTTTGGATTGTTTTATCGATTATTGGCTTATTCGTATTAGCAACTGGCGGGTACGCATATCATCTTTGGAACACAGCAGCATCGACCGTCGCAGGCATTCAGGAGAATTTAAAGAAGTCAGATAAGCGTGACAAAGATGTCGATTTAAGTAAGAAAGACCCGATTTCTATTTTAGTCATGGGTGTCGATGAACGAAAAAATGACCGAGGCCGTGCAGATACATTAATATACATGACAGTAAATCCCAAAACGAAAACGACCGAGATGGTGAGCATCCCGCGTGATACGTATACGAAGATTGTCGGAAAAGGCACAATGGATAAAATCAACCACTCCTATGCATTCGGCGGTACACAAATGGCAGCAGATACTGTAGAGGAACTGCTTGATGTACCTGTTGATTACTTTGTCAAAGTGAACATGGAAAGCTTCAAGGATATTGTTGATACACTTGGCGGCATTACAGTAAATAGCACGTTTGCATTTAGTTATGACGGCCATTCATTTGGTACAGGCGAAATTAACCTGAATGGGGATCAAGCCCTTGCCTATACGAGAATGAGAAAGCAAGATCCAAAGGGTGACTTCGGACGTCAGCAAAGACAGCGTCAGGTCATTGAAGGCATCATTGCAAAAGGTGCCAACATTTCATCTATTACGAAATTCGGCGATATGTTCAAAGTCGTAGAAAATAATATGAAGACAAACATGTCATTTGATGATATGTGGACGATGATGAATGATTATCGTGATGCAAGACAGCATGTGAAGCAGCACGAGTTGAAAGGATCAGGCACACGTATCAATAACATTTATTACTACCAGCTTGATGACAGCAGTCTTGCGAATGTGAAGAAGGAATTGAAGGAAAGTTTGGAGCAGTAAAAAAGAAGACTACAGAAATGTAGTCTTCTTTTTTTATGATTGAAATGGAACTGGTTTTTCTTCACTTAATCCAAAACGATGGAGAAGCTCTTCGACAATTCGTTTTGACGCTTGTCCATCACCATATGGATTAGACGCCTTCGACATGTTGTCGTACTCTTTCTGATCGACTAACAGCTGTTTTGCCATGTTGTAAATGGTCTCTTCATCTGTACCCGCGAGCTTAAGCGTGCCAGCTTTCACACCTTCAGGGCGTTCTGTTGTATCTCGCAGAACTAATACTGGCTTCCCTAGAGAAGGCGCCTCCTCTTGGACACCACCAGAATCCGTTAATATAAAGTGTGAGGCAGCAGCGAAGTTATGGAAATCAACGACTTCAAGCGGCTCAATTAAGTGCACACGATCAAGATCACTGAATTCTGTTTGAGCCGCATCACGAACAGCAGGGTTTAAATGTACAGGATATACAACCTGAACATCTTCAAACTCTTCTACAATACGTCTAATCGCTCTAAACATGTTTTTCATCGGCTGGCCGAGATTTTCTCTGCGATGAGCCGTTAACAAAATCATTTTATCTGTGCCTATTTTCTCTAAAATAGGGTGCTCATACTGTTCTGTAACCGTTGTTTGCAACGCATCAATCGCAGTATTCCCCGTCACACAAATCGTCTCTTCTTTTTTATTTTCAATTAAAAGATTCTGCTTTGCCTCATTTGTGGGAGCAAAATGAATATCAGCAATAGTGCCTGTCATTTGTCGGTTCAATTCTTCAGGGAACGGCGAGTATTTATTGTGTGTTCTTAAACCCGCTTCAACGTGACCAACCGAAATTTGGTGGTAGAATGCGGCCAAGCTTCCTGCAAAGGTTGTTGTTGTGTCTCCATGAACAAGGACAATATCAGGTTTTTCCTCTCGGAATAGTTGATCTAGTTTCAAGAGTGCATTTGATGTGATTTCAGATAATGTCTGACGTTCTTTCATAATATTTAAATCATGATCCGGACGAATGTTAAAGGCTTTCAACACTTGATCAAGCATTTGCCGATGCTGTGCAGTCACAGTGACTGAGGATTTGATTTGCGGATGTTTTTTCAACTCAAGGACAAGGGGTGCCATTTTAATCGCTTCAGGCCTCGTCCCGAATACAGTCATTACATGTAATGTTTTCAATAGTCGATGCCTCTTTCCTTCTCATTTATCATAAGTGTATTATACAAAAGAATAGGAACGAATCCTAATCATTCTATTTTCAATTTTTACATCGCCTTTACTCTTTTCAACATAAAAATTTACACAAACTCTTTAGAATAGATAATGAATCAAATCATGCATTTATCGTAAATCATTTGTCATTTCTATCATTTGTAAGTTACACTTTATGAAAGATGAAAAATGAAGCCAAATCATTTTTTCTATATGTAAGGAAGGTGCAAAGTTCATTGAAAAAAGTACGTAAAGCCATTATACCAGCTGCAGGTCTTGGGACACGTTTCCTCCCTGCAACAAAAGCGATGCCTAAAGAAATGCTCCCAATCGTTGATAAACCAACCATTCAATATATTATTGAAGAAGCTGTTGAATCAGGAATTGAAGACATTATTATCGTCACTGGAAAAGGGAAAAGAGCCATTGAGGATCATTTTGATTTTGCACCAGAGCTGGAGCGCAATCTTGAGGAAAAGGGAAAGAGCGAGCTTTTAGAAAAAGTGAGAAAATCCTCTAACATTGCTGACATTCATTACATACGTCAAAAAGAGCCGAAAGGACTTGGACACGCCGTTTGGTGCGCACGTAACTTTATTGGCGATGAGCCTTTTGCTGTTTTATTAGGTGATGACATTGTGCAAGCCGAAACGC
Source organism: Bacillus sp. FSL L8-0654 (assembly GCF_038629965.1). Lineage (NCBI taxonomy): Bacteria > Bacillati > Bacillota > Bacilli > Caryophanales > Bacillaceae > Bacillus > Bacillus sp. FSL L8-0654. The sequence goes on from NZ_CP152026.1 coordinate 3,229,941, forward strand.
CTGGGCTTCGCCAGCTGATGGATGAATACGAAAAAACCCTTTCATCTGTCATCGGTGTTCAGCAAGTAGCAGACAGCGATACGCATCGCTACGGGATCATTGATCCTCTTACACAAGAAGGACGCCGCTACCAAGTCAAAAACTTTGTTGAAAAGCCGCCGCAAGGAACAGCACCATCGAACCTAGCCATCTTAGGGCGCTATATTTTCACGCCAGAGATCTTTATGTACCTCGATCAGCAAGAGATTGGTGCAGGCGGAGAAATACAACTGACAGATGCCATTCAAAAGCTAAATGACATCCAGCGCGTCTTCGCCTATGATTTTGAAGGAAAACGATATGATGTCGGCGAGAAGCAAGGCTTCATTGAAACGACGCTTGAGTTTGCTCTTCAGGATGAAGAATTGAAAAAGAAACTCATTCCATTTATGAAACAGCTTCTCGAAAAAGAAGAAGTGAATTAAAAAAGCTGCCATCATCGGCAGCTTTCAGATTGTTGACAAAGGGCTAAAATGATCTTGATTTTAGCCCTTTGTCTTCTTTTCAGCGTGATAGAAAACCTTTGCAGTCTAGGAAGGGCGAGTACCGGAGCGGAGCGAATTGGACATTCGTGAGCACCGGAGCGCAGACCTGACACCGAATGCGAGGGTTTGTCTACACGCTGAAAGCTGCCGGCATCGGCAGCTTTTTTATTTAATGACTGAAATAGTCAGTGTATGCTGTTCATTATCAATGACAAACAGGTTGTTTTCGCCCTTCACTGCGAACTTTGTTCGTTTCTCATTCATCCAGACATTTTGTTCTGTCAGCCCAAGTGTGGAAGGAGAGATTGGCATAATGTCGCGAAACACAATCGTGTTTGCCTGACCATTTTGAATGACATAGTCGGTTTTCTCTGTGGTCAATCGTTCAATCGTATCTCCTTGATCATTTTTCACTGAAGTCAGCGTCTGCATTCTCTGTTTCAGCACAGATTCTTCTTTTCCAAGGAAAGAAAGTAAATACTCATACGAACCTGCCGATGCAGGCGATACATAGGAATTAAACTGTCCTGGTCCAATGGATAATGACTTTAAATCCTCTGCATTTTGAAGCGCATCGGGTTTGACAAAATACGTTTCTGACGCTGTTTTAATTTGAACGGTTTGTTTATTTTCAGCCACAGCCTGTACTTCTTGTCCAAATGGCAAAGTGACATCGGCCTTTTTTTTCATGGCTTTGTCTTTGTAAACCTTGAGTGGATCAGCCGTGACAATCGCCTGTTGATCCACCTTTTTCATATCAGGCGATCCTTTGGTCTGCGGGTTCTTCGACTGAGGCGCTTCTGTCTTATCTGATGGGATTGCACCAAATGTCGCCAATGTACGAAGCGGGCGATCTGAAAACATCGATAAGGCTAGCAATAGCGTTAAGACCGCTAAAACTGTCACTTGAAATGCGGGTCCTAACAATGAGCGGCGGTTTCCGTTCTCTTGATAACGAGACACCTTCTCTGTCTTTTGTACGCCTTTTCTACCTTCTTTATGTTCCATTTGGTATTTTTGTTTCTCTTTCTTGGAAAGCTTGTTAAACCAATCAACAAACTCCTTATATTCCTTCACGACCTTTTTCGTATCATCAAACATGCGAAGTTCACCATAATGCATCCAAGCTACCCGATCACAGATTTTTTGAATTTGGCTAATGGAGTGACTGACAAAAAAGATCGTCTTTCCTTGTTCCTTGAACTCTGTTATGCGGTCAACACATTTTTGATAGAAGGTTTGGTCTCCAACAGACAGTGCTTCATCAATAATCAGGATATCTGGATCGATATGCGCTGAAATGGCAAAGCCAAGGCGTGATTTCATTCCGCTTGAATAGCTCTTAACCGGCTGGTCAATAAAGTCACCAATATCCGCAAACTCTACGATTTTTTCATAAAGCTCGTCTATCTCTTTATTCGTCAGCCCCATCATTAAGCACTTTAAACGAATGTTGTCTTTCCCGCTTAATTGGTTGTTCAGCCCTGCCGCAATGGCAATTAACGATGGCTGGCCGTCCATATCAATTTCACCACTTGTTGGTGGAATGATTTTCGCTAGAAGGTTCGACATTGTCGATTTCCCAGATCCGTTAATCCCTACAAAACCAATTGTCTCGCCTTCATAGACATCAAAGGACACATCACGAACAGCAAAGAAACCTTTTTCATTTTTATTAGGTAAAAACAGCCCTTTAATCTTATCCGACTGTTTTTTATATAGGACGTATTGCTTGGATACGTTTCGAAACGAAACCTTTAGTTTCATCGTATAATCTCCTTACTTTTTAAAGAAAATCGACAAATTTATCCCTAAATTTCATATGAAGCAATGAACCGACTGTTAAAAGAAGAAGCGTGATCAGCCAAAAATAAAGTGTGTATTTGACATCATGGAAGAACCATTCTCCCTTTAATAAGCTATTTCTGAAACCATCAATAATGTAGAAAAGAGGATTAAGTCTTAATATGTCCCCAATCCACGCTTTGTCTCCAGTGAGCTTCTCTGAGATATTCCAAAAAATCGGCAGCAAAAAGAAAAGTAATCGTGTCACAGATTGTAAAAGAAATTGATAGTCTCTCACAAGTACACTAATCGTGGAATTAAACAAACTAAACGAAAACATAAACGCGATCATACAAATAAGATAGTATATATATTGCAGCCAATGCGCGTCAGGATAGATGCCATAGGAAATCAGCACAATCAGATAGACACCCATCATAACAAAGTAGCTGAACAAGTTTGACATAATCACCACAGACGGCAGCGCACTAATCGGAAAATTCATTTTCGATACCATATTAATGCGTTTAAACACACTGTTTGATCCATCAAGAATGGTCGGACTAATGAAGAACCAAGGGATTAAACCGGCAAGCATCCAGATGATAAATGGAACCTCCATGTCTCCAATGGCAATTGGCTGTCCTCCGCGAATGCCCATACCAAAAACAAACCAGTAAGCGAGCATCTGCATTAATGGATTTAAAAACTGCCACAAAACACCCAAATAATTCATCTGATATTTTGATTTTGTTTCATAAACAGCAAGTCGCATAATCAGCGGAAGTGAGCTGATTTGCTCTCTTAATATTGTAAACAATGCGTTCATTCTAATCTTCCTTAGATATAAGTTTTTGGGATTGTCTCTTTAAAAAAATCACCGCTCATAATTGTAACAGATGTTGAGAAATATTTCACTTTTCAAATCGAATGAGTATATTAAATAGTAGGGAATTTTGATCAAAATAAACACTGGTATATTCAGCTATTCTAGGTTACTAATTACCTTATTATATCATTGCTTTATAATTGTCATTAGAATATAATTATCAGGATAATTGCATTTCCAAAATAAATATCATTTTCCTATTATATATATTACATGAAGGGGCTTAACATTAATGAGAATCAAGCAATTCAAAAAAATCGTTACAAGAAAGATTAAATTTATTTTAAATCCACTAATTGAGTTTTCCAGAGATTCACGACTTCGTATTAGAAGTAAATACACCTCCTATTTAGAGAAAAATCCGGTTAGAAGTAATTATATTCTATATGAAGCTTATCATGGCAAAAGTATTTCTGGAAATTGTTACGCAATTTTTCTAGGCTTGATGAAAGATAGTACTTTTAAAGATTTACATCATGTTTGGGTCATTAATGATTTCAATGATCCAATGATTGCAGAATTAAAGCAGAAAACTTCTAATATTTCCTTTGTTAAAGTTGATAGCAACGAATATCTAAAATATTTAGCAACTTCAAAATATTTAGTTAATGATACGTCATTTCCTTTTTACTTTATTAAAAGAGAAGAGCAAGTTTATATCAATACATGGCATGGAACTCCTTTAAAAACTTTAGGGAAGGATATTAATAAAAGATCAATGTCTGGTCATAAAAATATCCAAAGAAATTTGCTTCATTGTGATTACCTTATTAGCCCGAATACTTTTACGTATGAAAAATTACTAAAATCAAATGATGTATTTGGGATATTTGCCGGGGAAATTGCAAATATCGGTTATCCTAGAGTAGATTTAACATTAAACACTAACAGTGAAAGTGTTAAAGAAAGATTAGACTTACCTTTTAATAAAAAAATTGTACTTTATGCTCCAACATGGAGAGGAACAATAGGGGCCGAAGAGGATACTTGCTATACATTGCATAGTGAAGTGGTGAAAATTCAGCAGGCGCTTGGTGATGATTACTTAGTACTTTTAAAATCTCATTACTTTTCTTATAAATTTTTTAAACAGAGTGGTCTTGAACATCTTTGTGTTCCAAACTGGATTGATACAAATGAACTTTTATCAGCTATAGACATTTTGATTACAGATTATTCAAGTATCTTTTTCGATTTCCTACCTTTAAAAAGACCTGTCTTTTTCTATATGCCTGACTTACGTGAATATGAATCAGAAAGAGGTTTTTATTTAGATATAACAAAACTTCCAGGACCTATCTGTGAAAATATAGTTGATTTAATTGACAGCTTAGGCCAACTAAACAGTTTAAATAACTTCAATAAACAGTTTGAAAGTCAATACAAAGAGTTTTTAGATGAATACTGCTCTTATGATGACGGAAATGCTACTAATCGACTCATTGACATAATATTTAAAGGGAAAAATCAAGATGAATTAATCAAGGTTGAAAGCAATAAACAAAAATTACTTTTTTATTGTGGGGGCTTCTACAATAATGGTATAACCGTTTCAGCGACTAATTTATTTGATCAGATTGATTACAACAAATATGAAGTTGTCGTCATTGATAACTCAAATTATCATAAAGATAAATGGATGAACATACAAAAGCTTCATCCTAATGTTCATATTATTTATAGACCAGGTTTTGTTAATAGAACATTAAAAGAAACATATAAACAGAATCTAATTTTCCGCCGTGGTTTATACAATAACAAAATGTTAAAATACACTCCAGTAAACTCATACAAGAGAGAATTAAAGAGAATTATTGGTAATACAAAGTTTGATGTAGGAATAGATTTTGGAGGATATAACAAATTTTGGACTCTTCTTTTCGCATTCGGAGATTTTAAAGTCAAAAGTATTTTCCTGCATGCTGACATGATGAAAGAGTATAACAAAAAAGTGAATCACAAATATAAACATCGTGGTAACCTAAAAGTAATTTTCTCACTGTACAAGTTCTTCGATAGAATTGTTTCAGTTGCCGAATCGACTAACATAGAAAATCACTTGAACTTAAGCCCTTATATTCCTAATGCTTTAGAGAAAATGGTTTTTGTTAATAATGTAATCTCACCTAACAAAGTACTTCAAATGAAAGAAAATAAAGAGATTATAGAATTTAACAATGAGAGATATTTAATTACTTATCAAAATGATAAAAACGAATCCATTGGTCTTAATCTATCTGGGATTCCACTTCCAAATAAGGAGTATATCAACTTTATAACTATAGGAAGATTATCTCCTGAAAAAGGGCAAAAGAAATTAATTTCTGCTTTCTCACAATTACACAAGCATTATCCAAAAGCTGTATTGTATATTGTGGGTGAAGGGCCTTTGAAAAAAGAATTAAAGGATCATACAAAAAAATTACATCTTGAACATTGCGTGTTTTTTGTTGGACAACTCGAAAATCCATTTTCTTTACTAGATGAATGTGATTGTTTTGTCTTATCTTCAGATTATGAAGGGCAAGGCTTGGTTCTCATGGAAGCAATGATTCTAAAGAAACCAATTATAGCTACCGATGTAACTGGAGTACATTCCGTCTTAGAGGGTGGATATGGATTATTAGTTGATAATAATGAAACTGCGCTATTTAATGGTATGTCTGATTTTATCCAGAATAGTATGGAACAAAAATCCTTTGATTATGAAAAGTATAATAGCGAGGCGCTAGACCTCTTCTACAAAAATGTCTGTACAAAAACTAATTAACCACTTATATACAGAATAAATTATATGTATTTAAAAACACCTTTGGATAATGGTCAAGTACTGAACTTGATACCTTCCAAAGGTGTTTTTCTATCTATAAGAAAACAATTAAAAGCGTTGCGAATTAAAAACTACTTCAACCACCCGCTTCGATGACTCTCCGCTCTCTAAGTAACAGAATTTCTCATAAAACGGTGCAAATGATTCTGGTAGTGTAAAGGTCGGCTGTTCTGTTTCTCTTATCCAGTCAATAACACTTGCTGTCTCTTTCACAAGCGGTCCAGGTGCTTCTTGTTCAAAGTCGAAGTAGAAGCCTCTGAGCTTGTCACGATATGTTTCAATGTCTGGCACATAGAACAGCATCGGACGTTTGAGGTTTGCATAATCAAAGAACACAGATGAGTAATCTGTGATGAGCAGATCTGAAATCATATAAAGGTCTCTAATGTCTTCGTAATGAGAGAAGTCATAGGCAAAGCCTTCATATGGCCCTAAATCAAAGTTTTCAGCAACTAGATAGTGCATACGCAGAATGATGATATATTCATCTCCGATTGCAGCTCTGAGTTCATGCAGATCAAGGTCTAAATCAAATTTGTACTGCCCTTTTTTATAAAATTGATCGTCTCTCCATGTCGGTGCGTATAAGATCAATTTTTTATCGAGCGGCAGGTTCATTTTTTGTTTCAGTGCTCTCATCGTTTCTTCATTGTTTTGATTGTGAAGGAAGTCATTTCTCGGATATCCTGACTCAATCATGGTCTTTTGGAATTGGAACGCACGTGTAAAGATTTCAGTCGAGTAGGCATTTGGAGAAATGAGATAATCCCAATTCGATGCTTCTTTTGTGAAATTCTTTTTGTATTTCTTCGTGTTTGTTCCAGGCATATGCACCTCGTCCATGTCCATTGCCAGCCGTTTTAACGGCGTACCGTGCCAAGTCTGCAAGTATGTTGTGTGATCTGGCTTTGGAACCCATAGCGGCAAACGGCTGTTTACGACCCAATACTCAGCTCTTGCCATCGCAAAGATCCATTTCAATGACAGACGATTGATATAGTAGATGCCTTTTTCCTTAAACGGTGCTTCATGACCCTTTTTAACGCTCCAGATCAGCGTATATTCAGGGTGATGTTCCTTCATATACTCATAAATCCCACGCGGGTTACAACTGAATTGTTTTCCGTTAAAACTTTCAAAAACAACCGTTTTCTTTTTCACAGACAGCTTACTCGCCAGTTTAAAGGTCGTTTTAAACGTTCTTGTCACAAGACGGTTACGGACTTTTTTGATTTTACTGATCTTCTTTTTAAATTTCTTCCACTTGCTTTTGACGTAATACTTGGCACGTGTTTTCATTGTGTAATCATTAATACGGATGCCAAGCGTTTGTCTTTTTTTCTTTCGGTACACTTCATATCGAATCGGTACATCGTTTCGTTTATGAATTTGAACAAGTCCTTTGAGTTTGTTCGAGCGGTCTCCAAGCACTAAAGAAGTGGTTGTTAATGTTTCCTCTACTCCGTTTACATCGCAGATAAATTCAAGATAGAAGCGATATACAAAGCGTTTGTTTAATGAATAGGTCAATTCCTCTAAAGGGACTTCTGCTAAAAATTGATAAAGCTGTGGTACATGTTGATCATCACGGTATTCGATCACTTCGTCTTTTATATGGGTGATATTAACCGGAAAGCGATGTTCAATTGGTTCTTCACCATTTTTCTTCAATAGAAGCTTTGCTTCTTTGATCTCATACGGATGTTCTGCACTTAATACGCCTGCATACCCGGATAAAGATAACATACACCCTTTGTTGAGCTCGATATGATTGAATTTCACAACCTTTAGCTCACGCTTGATTTTCAAAGAAGCATTTCCTTTGTCTGTACGGTATGGAATGATACACAGCATGGCGTCTTTATTTTCTAAAAAGGTCAGCTCAGGCTTTTCTATTTCCATTTTTAAACGGCGTTTATAGTTTGACGTTTTCTCTTCAGATTCAATATCTGTATTGATATCCGCTTCTTTTACTTCTTCTTCCTCTTCTTCGGAATCAGAATCATAAGCTGAGTCCTCAAGCTCGTCCTCATCCTCTTCTTTGTTTGTGCTCAAATAGTCCGTGACATACAAGTTATATGTCTGGCCTTGCTCTAACGCAAGCGGCAGCGATGCTTCATTCAATACCAATTTGAATAGATTCTCTTCTTGATGAACAAGCGGAAGGAAAAGTTCTTGTTTCGAAACTCTCTCCCTCATAAACAAATAAAATTCTCTATCTGTTAATGGCATGTCATCGTTGATGCGAATCAGCATTTCTAGTTTCTCATGGTGATTTTTTAACCCTTCAACGACACTCTTCTTATGAATTCCCTCTTCAATCATTAATCCTTAATCTCCTCTGTTCAGAAATCTTACCGTTATGTTATATCACTATTTCACTTTCCAAGAATAGTTGCCTTGTTTCGTTTGATATGACCATCCATCGATGGACGATGGTTTATTCGTAAGCAGCTCACCTTCTATTTCTAAACGCTGCAAAACCTCTTGAAGTTCTTCTGTTTTAAAACGAATGTAAAAATCCACAAATTTCGTTTGGTTGATTTCAATGTTTTTCTTTGTTTGAAAATGGCCGATTGGGAAGCTGACTTGATGGTTCTCATCGATTGTTTGAGAGATGATTTCAGCTCCATTCACTCGATCATATCCTGCGAAATCAATTTGCACATGATCCGCATGACTCATTTCATCTTTTAACTCGAGCTGAAGGTGAAGAACATGATGCTCAGAGCTTAGATCACGCAAGACCCATTTCATGCTGTCAACAATCCCTCTCAGTTCATCTTTATGCTCACGATTTTCGAGCATATGATGAATCGCCGTATTCCAAACAGTCTCTTCGTCAGAAGGAACAAGATAAAAATAGGCTTGTTCTCCCAATAGTTTTTCGACATCTTCTTTATGTTTTGTATCCCCAAAAAAGACAGCATCCACTTGCTGTTTTCTTATTTGTTTAAATAATTCTCCATATTGAGAATTGACTTGATGCAGATCTTCCTCATAATGTGCGTCATGCACAAATGCAGCATAATAAGTTGTTTCAGGCTGCTCAATTTTAAACAAGTGGCGGTCTTGATCCCGGTCTTCTGTAATCATCAATTTCAAACGGTCATTTTGTGATTGAATGCTGGATAACCATAATTGTTTAATATCCGTCTTCTTTGTAAATGTTTGAATTCCTGTTTTTTTATACCAATTAATATGTCGAACCGGATTCTTTTTTACATCTCCATGGTAGATGAACTCCATATAAATACTGCCATCATCACTGATCAATTCCTCTAAGTATAGTGCACCTGTATGGGGAACAAAGCTTTGTACTCTGCGTAAAACGCCATGCCAATTATATTCTTCCCTTTTCACCAATTGCTGCTCTTCATTATATTGTTCAATATAACAAATGGGAGAAGAAGATCGTTCATATCTCGTCACCTGAATCGTGGATTCATCTGCCGGAATCACTGCTTCATTGATCGAATGCGATGATTCACCGACAATAAATTCCGAGTAACGTCTCTTACTACCACTTTCCGGTAGAATATAGTGTTCATATACATTCAAGATGTCAATCTCAGAAGAAAAGATCTCTTCCATGCGGTGAATACGTTCCTTCACATTTGCATCATAATTCAAAGTTAAAATTGCAGTACGTTTATGTTGATCAGCCAAAGGCTTAATTTTTGTCTTTAAAGATTTTGTTAAGCTCTCATCCTGTTTTGGCACATCACCCATAATAAAGTAATAGTCCATATCAGGCACGTCCATTGATGCCATTGTTTCATGTTGTTCAGATTGATCCAATGTGTCTTCAACTTTTTTCTTCATCCAATTTTGAAACAAAGGAAGCTCTCCTTCATAATATTGATTGCTTACTCATTGTATTTTACATGAAAAAGTACTTCTTACCAAAAGATAAGAAGTACTTTTTTGATCTATTAAAGTCCAGCAATTTCTTCTTTAATTTGTGTTGTCGAGATACCTTCTGTTCTTTTCAAGTATACGACTTCGCAATGTTCTTTTAAAAAATCGAATTTGCCTTCCCAGTCATCTCCCATAACAAACACATCGATATCATGCTCTTGCACATCATGGACTTTTTGATCCCAGCTGTTTTCTGGAATGACTTCGTCAACATAACGAATGGTTTCAAGAATCAGCTTTCTATGTTCGTAACTGTGATAAGCTTTTTTAGATTTTTGTAAGTTAAACTCGTCTGTAGAGATGGCCACCACTAAGTAATCTCCGAGCTGCTTTGCACGTTCTAGCAGCTTAATGTGCCCCCAGTGTAATAAATCAAATGTACCGTAAGTAATAACTTTCTTCATTGCAAACATAAACTCCTTTCTTTCATCCTTATTCGTCTGCTTCAAGCAGTAATGTTATCCGTAATCTTATTATCATCGATCATTTTTCGCTCTTCGGAATTTCATTATATCACAACGCCTATGAAAGGTTAAGAAAATGTAAAGACAAACTATTTCCAATTTATTGGGCGCAGGAGGAAAAGTCCGAAGAATCAATGTTTCACAAAGGATCGTCGAGATGAAATGATGAAAATGTCATGAAATTTAAAGGTTTGTAAAGTTATTGTTAATATTTCGTGGAGCATCTGTGATAAAATGATGAGTAGGCGAAGAATGAATTTACAATGAACGTTCATAGATAACAAGTTAAAAAGGAGGTCTAAACAATGCAAACAGAAGTGGTCTCTAACCTTTCTTATGTAAACGGCGACTTAGATGAATTTATCAGCTATATGAACCAGCATCATATTTCTCAGAGAAGAGGCGCCATGATTGCGACTGTCAATCCAGAGATAGGCTATGCCGTCATGAAGGATCATGCGTACCATCAAGTCGTCTCATCTGCGGATTATGTACTGCCGGATGGCGTAGGCGTCGTATTGATGTCCCGCATGACCCAAAGTCCGCTTAAGTCTAGAATTGCCGGCTTTGATGTCTTCATGTCTATGCTTGATCTAGCAAACAAGCAGTCTAAAAGAATCTTTTTATATGGTGCGAAAAAAGAAGTGCTTGAGGCTGTAAAACAGCGAATTGATACGGAATATCCAAATGTGGTCCTCGCAGGAAGCTGTGACGGCTATCAAGCCGATAAACGTTTCGTAGCGAAGCAAATCGCGCGCTCGAAACCTGATATGGTGTTCGTTGCATTAGGTTATCCAAACCAAGAGAACTTTATTTACGAATACCGCCATTTATTCCCGCAGGCTGTTTGCATCGGTTTAGGCGGAAGCTTTGATGTATTTAGCGGAACGGTGAAGCGTGCACCACGCTGGATGATTAAGACAAATACAGAATGGCTGTACAGATTGATTGTGAATCCATGGAGATGGAAACGAATGCTCAATATTCCTAAGTACGCTTTTGCCGTCTTAAAGGAAAGCAAAGGAAAAAAACGTTACTATCCTGAGCAGGTAAAGGATCAGACAAAGCAGCTGTGAGAGACTGATAAATGATGAATATACGCTCAATGATGATTTCATGTTACGCAGCTTTTATTTCTTTCATTGGATGGCTGATGAGCGGCGTGAAGCCTCGTGAAAACCAGGTGACGCTGCTTGTTTCATTCCAAGAGAATGCGGCTGCTCTCATTCATACTTATCAACAACAGGCGAACATGACAATGAAGCTCACTATCCTCTATACGAAGCATGCTTCTGCGATAGAAAAGGATGAGCCTCATCTGTCATTTCGCTATTTTCATGAAAAAAATCCTCTCCATCTCATTCAATGTATGTATACGATGTTTAAAAGCAAGGTTGTCGTGACGGATAATTACTTTCTCATGACGAGCGTGCTCAGAAAACGGCCTTCTACCACCTGTATTCAAGTATGGCATGCCAATGGGGCTTTGAAAAAGTTCGGGCTTGAAGATGCTTCAAATTCTGAACGAAGTCCCCGTGACATCGAACGCTTCAAACGTGTCTATGCGTCTTTCGATTACATTGTGACAGGCTCAGATCACATGCGTGAGATTTTCAAGACCTCGTTTGGGGTCAATGATGAACGCTTTTTACCAACTGGTGTACCACTGACGGATGTGTACTATGAACAGCATCAGCCTTCCTTGAAGCTAAATGATGTTCCAAAAGGGAAAAAGATCCTGCTCTATACACCGACCTATCGAGACTTTGCAATGGACGGTCTTGTGCTGCCTTTTTCAAAAGAGCAGTTGCAAACTGAGCTGAACGGCGATTACATTCTGCTCGTCAAGCTTCATCCTGCGGTCAAACATTTAGCGAAAGCAGAAACAGACGGTGAATGGATATTTGATGTGTCCGATCAGCCGCTCTATCCATTGCTTTGTGCTTGTGATGTCCTAGTGACAGATTATTCGTCCATTGTGTTTGAATATGCACTGCTCGAAAAGCCTGTCTTGTTCTTCACTTATGACTTAGACACTTATCGAGAGAAACGCGGCCTAGTCGATCGGTATGAAGATATCATTCCTGGTAAGGCTTGCGTCACTCAAGACATGCTCTTGCAGGAGCTTTTACACCTAAACAGATCAACCAATAAAGAACGAATCAAAACCTTTGCTGAGGAATGGAACCAATATTCAAAGGGACAATCCAGTCAGCAGCTCCTCTCATTTATTGAGCAGCAGCTGCTCCTACACAAAAAACGTCCGGCTTCTCATTAGGAAGCACGGACGTTTTTTTATTTGTTATACACCGGGATATCATAATACAGCGTATAGTCATCAAGCAGGTTATACAAACTATACATGCGAGTGACTTGCTTAGAAGCCCAGCCAATATCTGTTGCATATTGATGAGTGGCTGTAGCCGACCAGCGCATTTTATAAATTGTATCTTGCTTGTATGTGGCATTATTGATATAGCTGTTGCCAATGAATTTTGCTCCGCCAATAATGGCAGCCTCTGGCGTGAACCATTGTTGTTCATACGCATACTTTGCACCAAGATAATTCGGATTGCTGTCATATGCGCCAATGCCATACATGTTATAAACTTTCTTTCCATTATACATTGTACCATTCGCTAAAATGGAACTTCCGTTACCCGTTTCAAGCAACGCATGAGAAATAAGATAAATTTCGTTGATATGATACGTTTTTGCTGCTGTAATAAAGGCTTGTCCTTTACCCGCAAGAATCCCTTTTCCTGCTAAAATCTTTGAATTGACCTCTGCTGGATTGAGATTCGCAGCTTCAGAGAGTTTCAGAAATTGAAAATAAGATTGCGTGCCTTCGGCAATATTAGCTGGATCTACATATTTTTGCACCTCTGCTGCACTTGCATTTCTCCAGCCGAGGTTGATCCTAATCCAGTTCCCTTCTTTCCCAAGCTGTTTCACTTTTGCTCCTTTATTGAGCTGTGCCACAATGTTGCTTGCAGAGCTCGAATCAGGTGTAGATCGGACATTTAAGCCATCCGTATTCACTGTCGATGTGGCTTGGTCTACATATGCTGCATAGACATAGGCCGCACCATCTGTCTGTGGTGACACCTTCATTTGTTTGTTGACCATCTCATTGACTGTAAGGTTGTAGTTCGTTTGCATGACCATTGGGCCATTTTTAATTTTTATGGCTGTGGCGGTCCAGCCATATTGGCTTTTCACAAAAGCAATGGCTTCATTTACAGTTGGTAACCCTGTAAATTGCTGCGTAATGTTGATTTTGTAAGTTGGTTTCGTTGTTGTTGTATACGCAGCGGTTTCATTCCGTTTTTTGAAAAATGCCATGCCTTGGTCACGAAGTGCAGCTGTTGAGATGACACCTGTTTTGATCTGATATTGAGCATAAACGGCTGCGCCTGTTTTTTGAGCAGCGGCCTTCATTTTTTGTTTGGTCAAATAGCTGAGTGCTTGATTCAGTTTTGTCTGATTCACTGTCGGCTCTGTCGTGATACGGTATTGCTTGACCGCTTCTGTCAGCGTTTTTGTACTGCTGGCAACGCCATTTTTCTTGATAATCTCTTGAGCCTGCTTCACTTTACTTTGTTCATATACAGGTGTTGTCTTGAGACTATATGTTTTGCTGACAGCCTGTCCATTACTTGCCTTGATGCTGCTTGTCAGCTTCTGCGTTTTTAAGTAGGCGGCACCTTTATCCACTTTCGCTTGGTCCACTGCTTGATTGACGACGAGTCGATATGTGCTGTCTGATACCTTGCCAGTTTTTTTCGTTGTCGCAGATACTTTTTTCTTTTGGAAGAAAGCCGCTGCTTTTTTGACTTGGTCATCTCCTAAAAGGTTTCCCGTCACGACTTGATATGGCTGTGTAGAGGAGATCTTTTTGGAGGTGTAGCGCCATTTCTTTTTCTTGAAAAAGGCTACCGTTTTGGCGTAAGCTGTATCGTTCAGTTGATTGAGCTTCACGATATAATTTTTTGTTTTTCCCACGCGCTGCACAGTACCTGCAGCACCGGTTTGTTTCTTAATCTGAGCTGCAGCTGAAGCTGCTTGTTTGTTGTCTTTAAAATAGCCTGATTCCAAGCTGTAGACATTTTTTAAAGCACCTGTCTTTTGAATCTTCCCGCTGATCTTTGCTTCCTTTTGCAACTGGGTAAGGAGCGTCTGTGCTTTCGACTGGCTCGCTTGTGCAGCGGATGTGACGATGTAATACGGCTTACCTGCTGTCACCGTTTGAAGCACTGCTGTTAAGCCGGATGCCTTTTGAAAGCCTTGCAGAATGGTATTCGCCTTACTTTGTCCAACAATACCGCTTGAAATCAGCTGATACACAGTGCCAGCTTTCGTTTCGGTTTGGTATGTACTGGTGACGCCTGCCTGCTTTTGCAGCTCGGTTTGAATATTTTTCACTTTCGTTTCAGAATCAATGGCTCCTGATATGACCTGATAAGAAGGTTTGCTTTGATTGATGATTTCATAGGAGCTATTGAGCCCTGATGTTTTCGTTAGTTCGAGTGAAAGCTTTTTCGCCTGACTTTCATCATTAACTGGATCAGATACGACCTTTTGTAAAGGAAGGCGGTCACCTACTGGAGACACCGTACCGCTCATGCCTACTTCTTTTTTTAATGCAGCTGCACTTGCATTCGCTGCTGCTTGCGAATCATATCCTGAAGCAGTGAGCTGATAGGTCGACTTATTTCCTGAGGTTTGATAAGTGGCTGTCCACTTTTTGTCTTTCTTCAGTGTTTCCACTGCTTTTTTCACTTCTGCTTCTGTTGTAAATACTTTTGAGGTGTTCATCGTATAAATGGATTGATCGACATAGGAGGCTGCTTGCGCTTCTTTACCCGTGTGTAATGTCATACCAAAGGCAGCTGCGAGTAACATAATCTTGATGGTTTTTTTCACGTTCCCTGTCCCTCTCTTAACTTTGCATAATAGTCTACTAATCTCTTTATCGACAAAAACAAGTACTCTTTCAAGTCATTTATGCAATAGAAAAATAGAGGACCCCCTCGAAGTCCTCTTTTCCTTATATATGCGACACAATCAGTTCACAAGATCCTTCAATTGAGAAGCTTCCTGTTTCAGCCGGCAGAATAAAATGAGCGCCCTTTGGCAGTGGATATGTGTGTCCGTCATGCTCTAAAGACCCTTCTCCATGAATCACACTGCATAGCAAAAACGGATAATCCTGCGAAAGCTCTACTTTTTGATCAATTTCCCATTTATACACAGAGAAATATTCTGCTTCGACAAATGTACGAATGGTCACTCCCCGGCGTGTTTCAACTGATTCATCTGCATACCCGTCTACATGAGGAACCGTTGTGACATCAATCGCTTGCGCAAAATGAAGTTCACGTTCATTGCCATCCTGGTCTTTTCGTTCATAATCATATACGCGATAAGTTGTATCTGAGCTTTGCTGCGTTTCAAGGACAAGCGTTCCTTCGCAAAGCGCATGAATGGTACCGCTTGGCACATAATAAAAATCACCAGGCTTAATCTTCACCCGCCGCAAAAGACCTTCCCAATCTCCACTATTCATCATGGTGACAAGCTCAGTTCTTGTTCTTGCATTGTGCCCATAGATCATTTCTGCTCCTTCTTTGCAGTCAATGATATACCAGCACTCTGTTTTTCCAAGCTCGCCATTTTCATGTCTTTCCGCATAATCATCATCTGGATGTACTTGCACGGACAAGTCTTGGTTTGCATCTAAAATTTTGGTTAACAGCGGGAAGCGTTCGCCTTCTATCCCCCCGAACAATTCTCTATGATTGTCCCAGAGTTCGATCAGCGTTTTCCCTTTATATGGACCGTCTTGCACGACACTTGGCCCGTTTGGATGAGCAGAAATTGCCCAGCATTCTCCCGTTTGATCAGAAGGAATATCATAGCCAAATTGATCCCTTAAGGCTGTACCTCCCCATATTCTCTCCTTCAATTCAGGCAGTAAAAAAATTGGTGACTGCTTCATTCAGGATGACTCCTCCCTTTGCTACCCTTTGATAATCCTTACCTAGCTTGATGAAAACTAGTAAGTCTCAACTTTTATTATGACGCTATCTAAAGAGAAGTCAATCCTTTCAGTACACCGAATGAAAACGATAACACAAAAAATATTTTACCCTTTGACAGAGCCTGCGAGAAGCCCTTTGACAAAGTATTTTCCCAGAAGAATATAGACGAGCAGGGTCGGCAGCGCAGCCAATATCGCCCCTGCCATTTGGACGTTCCATTGCACAATTTGACTGCCTGATAGATTTTGCAAGGCAACCATCACCGGCTGATGCTCCGCAGTGGTCATCGTGACTGCAAATAAAAATTCATTCCACACATTTGTGAACTGCCAAATGGCCACCACAACAAATCCTGCGATCGAAAGCGGAAGAATCATATGTCTGAAAATCCCGATAAACCCTGCGCCATCCATTTTCGCCGATTCAATCATTTCATCTGGGATGCTCACATAGAAATTTCGGAACATGAGTGTTGTGATCGGAAGCCCGTATACGACATGGACAAGCACAAGCCCTGGAATTGAATTATACAATCCGACTTCACGCAAAAATTGAATGAGCGGGATCAGAATACTTTGATATGGAATAAACATTCCAAACAGCATCAGCGTAAAGACGACTTCTGATCCTTTGAAACGCCATTTTGATAAGACATAGCCATTCATTGCACCTAATACAGCTGACAATAAAGTAGCAGGAATGACTAGATAAAGAGAATTCATTAAATTGGGCGCCAGCTTTTCAAACGCGATTTGATAGCTTGAAAAATCGATTGTAGATGGCAGCGACCACATTCGCTCAAGGGTGACTTCACCTAATGGCTTCAAGCTTGTGACGAGCATGACATAAACAGGCATCAGAAAAAAGAGACTGCACAAAATCAATAAAGCATAAAGAACTGGACGGACAAACCATCTGGCTGTCATGATGAAGCCCCCTTCCGGCTCGACAGGAGATATGGCACGATAAAGACCGCAACAGAGATCAGCATGACAACCGCAATGGCGGCACCGCCTGCATAATGGTTTCCTCTAAAGGTCATTTCAAACATATACACGCCCGGAACATCCGTGACAAAGTTCGCACCCGGCCCTGTCATCGAGTAAATCAAATCGAAGATCTTTAAAGAAATGTGAGCCATGATGATGACAACACTTGCAGTAATCGGTTTTAAAAGAGGGAAAATGATTTTCCAGTAAATCTGCCACTCCGTTGCACCATCCATTCTAGCAGCCTCTCTTACTTCCTCTGGAATTCCTCGCAGACCCGCCAAATACATCGCCAGAGAGAAGCCTGTCATTTGCCAAACAGCTGCAATCACAACAGCAATCATGGCCGCAGGTACACCAAACTCAATTTTCCCCCAGACAAATCCGGCCAATATATTCGTATCCGTATACCACTTAGGCTGGATACCAAGCGTTTTCAAAAATAAATTTACCCCAGTTGACGGGTTTAAAATCCATTGCCAGACGACTCCTGTGACAACGAAGGAAAGGGCCATCGGAAAGAAGAATAAATTCCGAAAAAGAGATTCCCCCTTGATCTTCTGATCTAGTAAAATCGCAAGTGCAAGACCAGAGATAATGACAGCCCCAATAAAAAATAAAGTGAAAAAGACCGTGTTTCGAAGATCTGATTGAAAGCGGAAATCTTGAAACAGCATGACATAATTGCGAAGACCTGCGAAAGAGAAATCAGGAACAAGCGTGGTCCAGTTTGATAATGACACATATCCTGTCCAGCCGATAAAACCGTAAACAAAGATGAATAATAAAACTGCTGACGGGGCTAAAAAGAGCAGCGCCAGCAGCTGGTCTCCATTCCATTTTTTCCGCATACGTTTAACTTTGGGCACAGGTGTTTTTGTCATCGGCGATGTGTCTATGCTCATGAAACTACACTCCTTTTTAAAAAAGAGGCGGTGCCTAGCCGCCGCCTCCTTCGTCTTTATTTCATTGCATCTTTTAAAGATGAAACAAACTGACTGCTGTCTTTTTGTGTCACGAAGATATTGACGGCTTGATTCGCTTTTGTCACAAACCCTTCTTCAGCAGCTGAGCCATGAGCAAGAGACGGCGCCAGTTTTGACTCTTTAAATGCCTTCATCGCCGATTTTCCGTATTCATCATATTTTGATACATCTGCATCCACACGTGCTGGAATCGATCCTTTTAACGGATTAAACGCATCCTGTCCTTCCACAGATCCTAAAACGGATAAGAATTTCTTCACGTTTTCTGGCTGTTTCACACCCTTTGGCAGTCCAAATGTATCGGTGATCACCATAAAGCTTCCTTCCGTTCCAGGAGTCGCCGCGTATCCAAAGTCTTGATTCACCTTCAAATCAAGATCATTCACAAAGTACCCCTTCGCCCAGTCGCCCATGACATTCATTGCCGCTTCTCCTTTTGCCACGAGCTGTGAGGCATCCTGCCAGTTACGTGAACTGTGATCGTCATTGACGTATTCGAGCATACGTCCAAAGATGTCTGCCGCTTCCTTCACTTTCGGGTCATCCATTTTCATGTCGCCAGCCCAAAGTTTTTGATAACCATCTGCCCCTAATACACCCAGCAAAACACTTTCAAACAAATGAGTCGCTGCCCAAGGCTCCTTATCTCCAAGTGCAAGTGGTGTGATTCCTTTTTTCTTTAATGCATCTGCTGTTTTGAAAAATTCATCAAATGTCGTTGGCAGCTCTAAGCCTGCATCATCAAATACCTTCTTGTTATACCAAAGCACATTGCCCCTGTGAATGTTCACCGGTACGGAATAGATTTTCCCATCTTTGCTGACAAGATCAATCAGTGATTTTGGAAATTTGTCTTTCCAGCCTTCTTTTTCATATAAATCATCCAGAGGCTCCATTTTGCCTGCCGCGACCCAGCTCTCATTCAGCTCCGCCCCGCCATGCACTTGAAACGTAGCAGGCGGATCATTTCCCTGCATCCGGCTAGTCAGGACAGCCTTTGCATTTGTACCAGCACCACCTGCGACGGCTGCATTTTCAATTGGAATGTCTTTATTCTCCTCTTCAAACAATTGAATGAGTGCCTTCAGCCCGTCTTCCTCACCCGCTCCTGTCCACCAAGAGAAAATTTCGAGCTTCTCTGCTCCGCCTTCTTTTTTTGCCTCTGAGTTCGTCGATGAGCTGCAGGCAGTGACGATAAGCATACAGAGTGCCAGCAGTGTAAAGCCTAATTTGAACTTCATAATTGATCCCCCTATCCCCATTTTGTAAGCGTTATCAAAATAAGTATAATGGCAGATCCTTGCTTATTTTCAGGCAAACTTCTTCACTTTTTTATGAAATTCTTCATTTTTTTACGGCCTGTTTTTTCGATATTCCTTCGGTGAACAGCCGACCATCTTCTTAAACACACGGCTGACGTAATTAGGATCTGTATATCCTGCCTGATAGGTAATTTCTTTTAAGCTAAGCGTGCTGTCTTTGAGGAGCTTTTTGATTTTATCCAGCCGGCAGGCTGTCACATACTCTTTAAATGTCAGACCCGTCTCGTCTTTAAATCGTTTTGTGAAATAGGTGGGACTTAAATCAACATAAGCGGCCGTTTGCTCAAGTGTGATTTGTTCACAATAATGCGTTTTGATGTAACGTTTTGCCCGCTCGATGTCATTGATGGTCTGTGTTCTCGCTTCATACACGTCAAATAGGTGTTCACAGCACTGGCGGCATTCAGCTGCGGTGCTGATTGTCAATATCGATAGATCTGTACGGAGGCGTGATTTGAAGAGAATCAGCAGTTCTTTTACCTGCGAAATCGCCGCCCCCTCTAATTCAAAGGCATCAAATAAAGCCAGCGCATCCTCTCTTCTCCCTTCCTCGAGCGCCTGCATCATGCTGTCTGCAAGCTCCGGCAGATGAATCAATGGGCGGGGCTTCACTTCTGTTTGGTAAAAGCCATAACGAACAACGCCGTCACTCTTTTTTCGCTGATAATAGGAAAGCTTCGCCTCTGCTGCACTTTTCTGAAGATGAAGCGGGTTTGAGACTGGATGCCCTATGCCAACGACAGGTGAAGGCTGACCGTTTGTCATGGCAGCTCGAATGGCTTGCAGCACCTCTGCCTTTAGCTGACCTGGTCCCTGCTGACTATAAATGAGACATGTAAACAGTTCTCCCCCCATCTGAATCGGCACCGTATGAAATCGTGCAGATTTCTGTAAATCGATCAACAGCTGATCTCCTTCTGTCCGCTGCACAGCAATGATAAGACCTGCTTCATATTCGGAAAATAATTGTTGAAACTCCATTTCGGTATAAGATTGACCGTTCATGACATGCGCTTCAAGCCACTTTGACTGCTGATCGGCCGCTGCCTCCTGCCGCAGAGACGCCTCCTGCTGAATCTCTGCTGCTACAAATCGAATGGCTGCGATGGTTTCATCCTTGTCAGCTGGTTTGACGAGGTATTGTTTCACCCCTTCCTGCATCGCTTGCTTGGCGTAATCGAATGTGTCGTAGGCTGTCAGCATAATGAATTTTGTATGAGGACTGCTTGCTTTGATCTGTTTGATCGCTGTCAGTCCATCCATGCCAGGCATCTGAATATCCATGAGCACAAGATGAATGGGCTCAGACTGCACGAATTCAACCGCCTTCTTTCCATTTTCCGCTTCTCCTGCTATATGACACTCTGGAAGCCATTCGGTTAAGAACTTCCGCATCGCTAGCCGTTCTATTTTTTCATCATCGACAATCAGCACGTTCAGCATGCCGGTCCCTCCTTTATCGGAATAGCCAATTGTATGGTGGTGCCTTCGTTTGGCTTTGAATCAATTTGAAGGGCATCTTGCACCCCGTAAAACAAGCGCAGTCTTGACATTACATTTCGAAGACCGATTCCTGTCGAGTGGCCTTTACTCAGTATGTTCGGATCTTCCTCTTCTTTTTCTGACAGCAATCTTCTTTTCTCCTGTTCATTGATGCCCATCCCATTGTCCTGAATCTGAATCATCACATAGCCGCCTTCTTGATAGATCGAGAGCTCAACAAGTCCCTCTTCCTCCTTTGGTTCAACGCCATGAATGAAGGCATTTTCGACAAGCGGCTGTAAGGTAAGACTTGGGATATGCACAGATAAACATGATTCATCGATGGAGGTTTTGCACGTAATACGATCGGCAAATCTCGTTTCTTGTATATGAAAATATTCTTTCACCACTTTCACTTCTTGTTCCAATGTAACGGATGTACTTAGAGCAGACAGCGAATATCGCATCAGCGTGGAAACGGATTGAATCAACCTCGATGTGGCTTCTGCTGATTCTAAGTAAGCCATCCGTGAAACGATGTTTAATGTGTTAAATAAAAAATGCGGGTTCATTTGGTTTTGCAGCGTTTTTAGCTTCATGTCTTTGATTTTTTGATCTAATGCTGCCTTTTGTTTGATCTCTTCAATCATCATTTTCATCTCTTGCCGCATTCGCTGAAAGGCTTCATTTAAAACAGAGATTTCATCCTTTGTGGTAACATGCAAATTCGCTCCATCAAAATTTCCTTCTGATACTTCTTTTACACTTCGGGACAGATGAACGATGGGTCTTGAGATCCCGCCAGCAATCATATACGCCATCCATAAGGCGACCCCGATTGATAACGTAAACAGGCATAAGGTAAAGAGCGCATAGGTTTGATGCCTTTTTTGAAGAGATTGATAGAGTATCTGATACTCAGATAATTCATCATCAAGCAGGGTCATCGTCTGCTCTTGTATATAGGAGGAGACGGTTCTCACTTCCTTCACACTTGCAGCATATTCTTCGATTTTCCCTGCTTTCACATGTGTCATGGTCGCATCACTTTCATTGATGAGCGTCCGCATCATATATTGATATTTTTCAATAGAAGGAATTGCCGCGTGAAGACCGGCATCCTTTCGCAGCGCTTGATCGTATGATTTCATTTTCTGTTTTGACGTAAGATATTCTTTGGCAAACTTCCGATCCTTTTCAATGGCATAGGCATTGACCTTTTCATACATCGTTTTCGCCTCTGTTGATATATCATTGAGCAGGAGAAAAGAACGGAAGCTCCGGCTATATTCTGATGTGATTTTTGAACTGCTCCAGTAGACAAAAAAAGCGGCTACGTTGCCAAGAAGCACAAGGATTAAAAATGCTAATAACAGCTTACTTCGAATCTTTCTCATGGCTGCATCCCCTGCTTTCTGTCTGTTTGCTGAAGAGGCAGATCCCCGCGCCGGATCACACTCGTTCCCGTGTACTGGAGCGGTTCTTCTTTTTCACCTTTCTGCAAACGAACAAGCGATTCAACCGCTTGATAGCCCATTTCATAAGGATGCTGCACGACGACGGCATCAATTGTCCCATCATCAAGCGCCTGAATCGTATCAGGCAATGTGTCAAATGCAAGCACATAAAAATCAGTGGATGATCGATACTGTGCAATTGCTTGGATGATGCCTGCACCATCTAATGCACTTGTGCCATAAAATGAAGTGAGCTTTGCATGATCGTTTAATAGTTTATAAGCGGCACCTGAGGCACCTGACTTCGTAATGGCTGATTCTTCTATTCCAGCAATATGAATGCGTTTTTCAGCAGAGACGGCATCTCGAAAGCCCTTGACGCGCAGCTTTTGATGAATGGCATCCAGCCTGCCTGTGACAATTCCTACATACTGATCACCTTTTGTATCTGCGATGAGTGCCTGTCCTGCGATAAAACCTGAATAATAATTGTCCGTCCCTACATACACTTGACGCTTGCTCCCCTCTGCATCCGTATCGACGGTGACGACATCAATGCCTTTTTCCCTCGCCTTCTGAAAAAGTGGTTTGTATTTCTTAGCATCAAGTCCCTGCGTCATAATGCCATCAACATGCCCAGCGATCGCCATATCAATGGTTTTCAGATGATCGTCTACATCCGCCTGTTTTGGGCCCAAATATTCTAGATATACGTGATGAACGTCTGCCGCATCCGCAGCTCCCTTTTGTACAAGCTGCCAATATTCGTTATCAAGTTCCTCCGGTACAAGGACAAAATGGTATTGATACGTTGACGCCGTTTCATAGGAAGCGCTTTCAATT
The DNA here is from genome assembly GCF_038629965.1 of Bacillus sp. FSL L8-0654. Taxonomy (NCBI): domain Bacteria; kingdom Bacillati; phylum Bacillota; class Bacilli; order Caryophanales; family Bacillaceae; genus Bacillus; species Bacillus sp. FSL L8-0654. Next base: position 3,253,477 of record NZ_CP152026.1, read on the forward strand.
TTAAATAAATCTTGACCTAATAACGTTAAGAAGATGACAGATACCACACAAAATGTGAGAAATGCGCTCATTCCGATCCACTTAGATAATTTCACCGTGTCCTCCTCCTTTCCACTATTTCCGCATAAAAAAAAGAGCTGCTTATAAGCATACTCTCTCGACCTCTATAATTCCTTTGTCATAAATAAACTGTTTGGATCTTCTTGATATGTACCAAAAGGCGGACAATACTGAAATCCAGCGCTCTCATATAGTTTTCTTGCTGGTTCAAAGAAAGCCATTGCCCCTGTCTCTAAGCTGACACGTGTATACCCGCGCCGTTTTGCCTCTTGGAGAAGATGATTCAGCATATACCTCGCTACACCTTTTCGCATATGGAGGGCTGCGGTTCTCATCGATTTGATTTCCCCATGTTCACTTGACAGCTCCTTTAACGCTCCACAGCCAAGAAGCTCCTCTCCATCCCGCACACTCCACACGGTGACATCCTGTTTTTTTAAATCAGTTAATGGAAGGGCATGAATGCTTTCAGGCGGCGAATGCTCCTTCATCTCTTCTATATGTGCGGTGATCAGCTGGTCAATTCGTCCATCCGTGAGTTCATCTTGTAGAATGTACATTTTCCATCACTCCTTCCCGATCATTGTACGTGAAGAGTTGAAATTTCATCTGCTGTTATGTCAGATAAACGAACAAACAACCGGCATCAACGAGCCAGTTGTTTGTTCGTTTGACAAGTATTTATGAAGAAAGAACGGCTTGTAATTCCTCTGCTGTACTGCTTTCAAGCTGACTTCCGACACCGACAGCCACCGCGCCTGCTTTGAGCCACTTTGGAACATCAGCTGGATGGATGCCGCCCGTAGGAATAAATTCAATCTCTGGAAATGGACCTTGCAGGTTTTTCATATAGGATAAACCGAAGGAGCCGCTTGGAAATAGCTTGAGCAAGCAGTAGCCATCTGCTTTCGCCTGCATGATTTCACTTGGGGTGAGGACACCTGGTACATAGAGTGTGTCGTAAAATGAGAGATGTTCACCAATCATAGGAAGATATCCTGGACTAACGATAAACTGTGAGCCTGCCTCAATGGCTGATTGTGCCTGCTCCAGCGTCGTAATTGTTCCCGCTCCTACAATGATGTCCTTCTCCTCTTGGAAGGATGCGATGATGCGTTCAGCATTTGGCGTGGTATACGTCACTTCAATGGCACGGACTCCTTTTTTCTTTAAACGATCAATCATTTCAATGCCTTCTGCTTCACTACCCGCTCTCACCACTGCGATCAATTTACAAGACGCTAGCTGCTTTTTAACGCTCAAACTTGCTGACTTTCCCATATCTCTCATCCCCTTTCATGTACTCCCGCCTTTGATATCGCTTGGCTTCTTTCATAAAAGCCTGAAGCTCCTCCCGGGTAGGCAGTCCATCCTTATCGCCCGGTGACATCACTGCAAGTGCCCCAACCGCATTGCCTCTTGTCACAGATTTTTCATCTGATAAGCCGTCAAGCAAGCCGCTGATGACCCCCACTGCAAATCCATCACCAGCTCCAACTGTGTCTACGACATCCTGCACATAAAAGCCATTCACAATTCCCTGACCGGCTGCACTTTTATAAAAGGCGCCTTCTGCCCCTAGCTTAATGACCACTAGCTTGACACCTTTTTGCAAATAAACATCTGCAATCTCTTCTGGCTCTTGATAACCCGTGAGCCTTTGCCCTTCTGCAAGCCCTGGAAAAAACCAATCCACTTGCGAAGCGATATGATTCACCGTATGAATCATATCTTCCTCCTCTTCCCACAGCTGAAGCCGAAGATTTGGATCAAATGAAATGGTTTTGCCCGCTTCTTTCATTTCTTGAAGGACACGAAAAGAAAACGCTCTCATTCCACTGGATAGGGCAGGTGGAATACCAGTCATATGAAGATGGCCTGCCTGTTTGAAATAGGCGGCGGGAAAGTCGCTTGGACTCATTGTGCTCGCAGCAGAGCCTTTTCGATAATACGTGACGTCAGGATCTCCATCCATCACTTTTGATTTAAGTAAGATTCCCGTTTGAGACCCATCATTTGAACGGAGTACTGCACTTGTATCGACTCCCTCTTTTTGAAGCTCTTCTAAAATAAATGTGCCAAGTGAATCTGCTCCAACTTTGCTCATCCATCCCACATGAAAGCCCAGCCTCGCCAAGCCGACAGCCACGTTACTCTCTGCACCAGCAAGCGCCTTTTGGAATGTATGCACTTGATGAAGCTCTCCGGCTTCCTCTGCATAAAACATCGCCATTGATTCCCCAAATGTGACCGCATCCAATGCTTTCACTCATTTCTCCCCTTCCTCGGTACCGGTTTCAAATCAGTTGAAAAAGAGAGAGCATGCACGTATGTATACTCTTCTCTGCCTATCGTTTATAAAGATTTCCTCACAATGATTTCTCCATCAAGCTGAATCGTTTGGGGCGCACTTTCATCCCCTTCTAGCCGTGTCTTGATTTTTTGCATGGCTGCTTTCCCCATTTCATGAGATGGCTGGGCAACCATTGTGATTCCAGGTCCAATCAGCTTATACCATTCTGTATCATCAAACCCTGCAATGCCTATCTCTTTAGGAATCTTCACCCCAAGCTCTACAAGTTCACTAATCAGCTTCAGCATGAGTAATCCATTACCGGCTAAAATCGCTTTTTTCTGTTCGTTTGATTGTAAAAAACGGACAATCTCTTCGCGCATTTGTTCCTTTTGCTTTAAATCAATCTCTGCAATGATCGGCTTCTTATGTTTACTCAAAGCTGTCTGTTCATATGCTTCCTTTCGTTCTTCACGAGGGCTGATTCCATCGACAGGCTCAGTAAAGAAAGCGATATGATCATAGCCTTTCTCATACATTTGTTGAAGCAGCCGGATGGTGATATCACGGTTATTCGTGGTCACTGTGTCGACTTTCAGTTCAGGCAGCTTCCGGTCCACAAGAACAATCGGCACACCATTTTTCTGAAAATCCTCCAGAATGTCATTGTTCTGTCCTGTCGTATTGATGATGAGCCCTTCAATATAATGTGCATTCAGCTTTAGGAGCATTTCCCGTTCTTTTTCTGGACGATTATCTGTGTTGCACACCATGATGCTGTATCCATATTCATCACAAATCTCTTCGACCCCGCGAAGTGTTGCCACAGAGAATGGATTCGTAATGTCGGCTACAATAAACCCAATGACCTTGCTTTTTCTAACTTTCAATCCTTGAGCAAGCTGACTCGGACGATAATGGAGTTCCTCAATGGCTTTCTTGATTTTTTTTACCTTTTCTGAAGAAATTTCATTTGTTCTGCCATTGATATATCTGGATACAGTTGATTTTGAGACCCCTGCATAAGCTGCAACTTCATTAATGGTGACTTTCGTTTGCTTTTTCTCTTTCATTCAAAAAAACTCCCACAATTGATCTTCTCATTTGGTTCGAAACCGATTTCAAATAAACTTAAAAAAAGCATATCATAATTGAATGCATTTCAGAAGATTTTTTTGCATGATGATGGCAAAAATTTGTCTAACCAGAGAAAAAGAAAGCGATTTCAAATTAACGGTTGACGGCGCTCTCTTTTTCCTCTAGAATTTTCCTTGAAACCGATACCAAATAAATATCAATATTTGTTTCAGATGGAAAGGGAGGCTTATCCAAATGGAAAATCGTTATGCTGTACATCCTGAGCAGGTCAAACGTTTTACAACAGAGGAACTTCGTCGTCATTTTCATATTCCTACGCTGTTTGTCAGTGGTGAATTAAAGCTCTATTACTCGCATGAGGACCGCGTGGTGATTGGCGGAGCGATGCCGGCAGCAGAGCCCATCACACTAGATGCCGGAGACTTTTTACGGACGGAGTATTTTCTTGAAAGACGAGAAATCGGGATTGTGAATGTCGGCGGACAAGGAACGGTCACTGTTGATGGTGAGGCCTTTGTGCTGGAGCATAAAGATTTCTTATATATTGGCCTTGGTCACGAAGATGTACAGTTCGCTAGTTCATCAGGCGAGCAGGCCAAGTTCTATTTAGTATCAGCCACGGCTCACAGGGCGTACCCTACGCAAAAAGCAGCCATCGCTGAATTAACACCCAACCACTTAGGGGAAGCAGCTGCTTCCAACGTACGAAACCTGTATCAAGTCATCCATGCAGACGGCATCCAAAGCTGTCAGCTCATGATGGGCATCACTCAGCTTGAAACCAATAACACATGGAACACGATGCCCGCTCATATTCATGATCGCCGGATGGAAGTGTACTTATATCTTGATATCGAAGAGGATGCACGGGTTTTTCATTTTATGGGGGAGCCATCTGAAACGAGACATCTTGTTGTGGCCAATGAGGAAGCAGTCATTTCACCTGCCTGGTCTATTCATTCAGGCTCAGGTACAGCGAATTATTCATTTATTTGGGCAATGGCAGGCGAAAACTATACGTTCAAAGATATGGACTTTGTCTCAATGGATCAGCTGAGGTAACGAGGGTGATGACAACTTCATATGCAGCGTCCCTCTTCTCCCTTGAAGGAAAAACAGCCCTTGTGACAGGTCCTGGAACCGGCATTGGGCAAGGCATTGCCGTGGCGCTTGCCAAATCAGGTGCAGATATCATCGGTACGTACCATCACACACCGCTTGAAGAAACAAAGGCGCTAGTCGAACAGGCAGGCCGATCATTTCATGCGGTTCAGGTTGACTTTTCTAATCCTCAGTCTGCAAAGCAGGCTGTCGATGCCATATTAAAGAAGCATACGATTGATATTTTAATCAATAATGCTGGAACCATTAAAAGAGAGCCGGCGGCTCACTATTCAGAGGAAGATTGGCATACGGTCATGGATGTGAATATCAACAGTCTCTTTTTCCTCACGCAAAAGGTTGGACAGCAGATGCTGAAAAATGGGCAAGGGAAAATCGTCAATATCGCCTCCCTTCTATCGTTTCAAGGCGGCGTCTTTGTCCCTGCTTATACAGCAAGTAAGCATGCTGTCGCTGGGCTGACGAAAGCTTTTGCCAACGAATGGGCGAGCCAGCATATTCAAGTGAATGCGATTGCGCCTGGGTATATTGCGACTAATAACACACAAGCCATTCGTGACGATGAAAACCGAAATGAAGAGATTCTGAAACGAATTCCCGCCGGCCGCTGGGGAAAGCCTGAGGATCTAGCCGGTGCTGCTGTTTTCCTTAGCTCACCAGCTTCTGATTATATGAACGGCCACATTTTAGCTGTTGATGGCGGATGGCTTGCAAGATAAACAAACGAGAGAATTCCTATCCGGGATTCTCTTTTTTCTATTTGTATAATTCTCCACCTTCCGAGTCACTCTATAAAAAACATGTGATGAGGGTGAGGTATTATGAAAAGTCGTATTGAACAAGATATAGCGTCCGTCATTAAGCGTGTCAAAAGCTTTGCCGGAAGAAGTGATGATATCGTGTTCCACTCTTTTTCATTTGGTCCTTCCACTATTTCTGCATGTCTCGTGTACGTTGAAGGACTCACAGAATTTGAGATGCTTTCTAAGCAAATCATTTCACCTATGCAAAAGGAACTCGACATCACCGAGGTTGGTTCTACTACACTTCCCTCCCTTTCAAAAACGTTCTTTGGCATTCAAAGTGACGTGCTGGATGATATGAACCTTGCCATCGAGCAGTTATATAGCGGCAGGGCTATTTTATTTGTAGATGGAGCGGCTCAAGCGCTTGCGCTCCATACGAATCTTTTTCAATTTAGAGAAGTAGAAGAGCCGCAATCTGAAGTTCTTGTAAGAGGACCACGGATCGGATTTATTGAGAATCTTGAAAAAAACACGGCTTTACTCCGTGAGCGGGCAAACGACCCTCACCTTGTGATTCAAAAGGTGAGTATAGGTACTAGAAATAAAAAATCCGCTGCTCTTGTGTATGTTCGTGATATTGCTGATCCTAAACTAGTAGAAGATGTGCTATCACGTATGATGGAAATCAAAATGGATGACATTCCTGAAACCGGCTATATTGAACAGCTGATTGAGGACAGTCACATCTCCATTTTTCCACAAATTCAAAACACAGAACGTCCTGACCGGGTGATTGCATCTGTGCTTGAAGGAAAAGTCTCCATTTTGCTCGATGGGACTCCTTTTGCCCTCATTTTACCTATGACACTTACAGCTTTGATGCAATCTCCGGAGGATTATTATCAGAGGTGGACAAGCGCGACTCTTTTACGTTTACTTCGTTATATTGCCGTGCTGCTCACGATTTTTTTACCCGGGCTTTACATTGCACTTGTCTCTTATCATCCCGGTTTATTACCGACAAGAATGGCACTCACCATCGCAGGCAGCAGGCAAAATGTTCCTTTCCCTCCTGTTGTCGAAGCCATTCTCATGTCTTTTACGATAGAGCTGCTGCGGGAAGCTGGACTACGGCTTCCAAGAGCCATCGGACAGACAATTGGGCTCATTGGCGGCGTAATTATTGGTCAGGCAGCTGTCCAAGCCAATATCGTCAGTGCCTTAATGGTGATTATTGTGTCACTGACCGCACTCGCTGATTTCACAGCACCGTCATATGACTTTAGTTTTCCACTGCGTATTTTGCGGTTTATGGCGATTTTTAGTTCAGCATTGTTTGGATTATACGGCTTAATCATGTGTTATTTATTTGTGCTTTGTCACTTGATGCAATTAAAGACCTTTGGTTTTGACTATTTCACACCAGTGCTTTCTTCACCGTTTTCAGATTTAAAGGATACGTACGTTCGTTTACCAATTGGGCTTTTTAAATCTAGACCAAAAACAGCAAAAATAAAAAATCTCAAAAGACAAGGAGATTAAACGATGTACAGACCTGAAAGGCTATCATTGTTACAAGTCACCATCCTCTGCAGCTCTACAATGATAGGCGCTGGAATTTTAACCATTCCACGCAGTTCTGCCAATTCAGGATACCCTGATGGCTGGATCATTGTATTAATACAGGGAGTCATCTTTGCTTTCGTTGCTTTTTTGTTGGGGTGGATTGCCGAAAAGAATGCACCAGACACCATTTTTGAGTCAAATACAAAAGGAGCAGGAGCATTTTTTGGCACGATCTTTAATTTAATGCTGATCGCCTATTTACTAGGCATTGTCGGCTTTGAGGCACGTGTTCTCGGCGAAGTGGTTCAGTTTTTCCTGCTGCAATCGACTCCCATGACCGTGATTGTCATGATTTTTCTACTTGTGGCGATCTATCATTTGAAAAGCGGTATCTTTCCAGTCGTCAAAATGGTGACCTATATTTATCCGATCACCATGGTCATTTACATAGCGCTCATGCTGTTTTGTTTAAAAATATTTGATTTTGATTATTTGCGCCCTGTGATGGCGCATGGTTTTAAAGATTTTAGTAATCTGTTCTCTCAAACCTTTATTCAATTTACAGGGTTTGAAGTGATTTTGTTTGTTGTCCCGCTCATTTATAAAGACAAATGGTCTAAGGCAAAATGGGCGGCTGCGATCGGGGTCGGAATTACTTCTCTTGTATATTCCCTCACCCTCTTTATAGTGATTGGCTCCATGACCGTTGGTGAAACGAAATCTCTCACTTGGCCAACGGTTTCCCTTATACAAGCGCTTGAACTTGAAGGGGTGTTTATCGAACGTTTTGATATTTTCTTACTGACAATTTGGACGTGCCAGCAGTTCATTTGTATGCTGGGCTTTTTCCAGTTTGCGATTAAAGGCTGCTTCACCGTTTTTAAAACAACCAATATAACGAGACTGCTATGGCTGCTATTTTTAATAACATCAGCACTCTCACTTTTTCCTAGAAATATCAATGAAGTCTTTTACTACTCTACTTTACTCGGCTACGCATTGTTCGCGGTATTAGCCATTCCTTTTATTACAGCTATCCTGCTGATGATACGCAAAAAATGGGGAGGTCGTTCTGCATGAGAGGCAGGCGTATACTGTTATTCTTTTTTTCCTGCTGCCTTTTCCTTCTATCAGCAGGCTGCTGGGACTTAAAGGATATTGAAAAACTATCGTTTGTACGCGGTGTTGGCATTGATGAACAAGATGAGAATGGAGTTAAGCTGACCTATCAAAACCTTGTACCGAAAACAGGCGGAACACAAGAAGCCGATTCTCCCGGCTATGTGAATGTCGTCTCGAAGGGAAAAAATGTGCTGGAGGCTGTCAGTAATGTCGCCTTGAAGGACCCGCCGATCTATAGTGATCACCTGAAAATCTTCTTGTTTGGCAGAAATCAAGCGGAGCATCACGATATTCAAGGAACACTTAATCATTTTATTCGAGATGATGAGGTTCGGCGCAGCAGCTATCTCCTCGTGTCACGAGGAGATGCGTCAAAAGTCATCAACCAAAAATTGAAATCACAGCAAAAGGTTCCGGTTGAACATATCTTCGAAACATCCAAAAACCGAAGCTTTAACGGAAAGATCGCACTGCCAACTCGTATTGGCCGGGCGTCTGATTATTTTCAAATGGGCGTTAGCTTCCTTGTACAAAGTGTAGATGCGGTAGACGGTGAAATTATTTATGATGGGGCAGGTATCATTCACGGAAAAACAAGAAAGCTGATCGGTTTCATCTCTGCGCAGGATGTACAATATTTAAACTGGGTGATGGACCGTATCGCAGGCGGTGTTGTACCCGCCACCTACAAAGGCTTTCCGATTACGTATGAAATTAAAAAAGCCAAAACCAAGATTGAACCCTACCTGAAAGACGGAAAGATTTCCTTTCACATTAGCGTACAAACAAATGGAAAATTGTCAGAGGATCAATATCCCCCTGAAAACTCATACGATGAACAGTACATCAAACGATTTGAGAAGGTTTTTTCTCGTAAAATTAAAGAGCGCATACAAAAAACGGTCAGTCATATGCAACATGAAGTAGGTGTTGATCCTATTTTTTTAAGCCGGCAGTTTCGTATTAAGTATCCTGAATATTGGGATCAGCATCGAGATGAATGGGACAAACTATTTCAAGAAGCAGACATAACGTATGACATCAAAGTGAGCATTTTGAACTTTGGTGCAGAAGGTGCAACGAAAAGCTTCAAATGGTAATACAAAAAGGCGGTTATCCCAAAGGAGAGCCGCCTTTTTTACGTACGACAATGAGAAGCTGATACAAAGTCACTTGATCAGACAACGCTTTTGTTTGAAAGCCGAGTGACGCTCCTATTCTTGCCACCTCGTCAAAAAACAATTGGACGTTTTGATCAATCTGTACATTGATCCGCTGCTCGATCACGCGTTCAAATAATTGGTCTGGGAAAAGCGCACGCATGGTGTTTGGTGTGAAGAACCGTATATGGGTTCGGTCTAAGATTCCTACATCTTGATACGTAAAATCACCTGTCATCAAAGGAAGAAGCACCTCTGCATGCATCATGTTAGGCAGGCAGCAAATGATGACACCGCCTGGCTTTAAAGAGGCGTGCGCTTGCTCAATGATGTGCCAAGGATCTGACACATGCTCTAAAACATCCGAAAAAATGACCGCATCAAAAAAGGCCTCTTTCTCTGACCATGGGTATTCATCTGCATTTGTCTCGATGACTTCTTCATAATACGCCTTTGCGACCGCTGCTTTTAATGTATCTGCCTCTACCCCGTACATGTCTACCGACTGCCGATTCATCAGTTCAAGCCCGGTAGCCCCTGCGCCGCACCCAACATCCAGCACGCGAGCAGCGTCCTCAGGGAGTAATTCCGCAAAATACGGATGAGGAGTGATCAAATTTAGATCTATGCCCCACTTATCTAAAAATCGAAGTCTATTCTCAGTAAACAGTGTAGAGATGTTTGTTTCTTGATTGGCATTAAAGGTAGCATGACCATGATGATGCACAAAGGAATCATGCACAATTTGCAGCTGATATCCTTTTAGTAATGAACGCAAACATAGATCGTCATCCTCAAATGATCCATATACAAACCGCTCATCAAATAATCCCACATCCTCGATCAGCTTTCTTTTCACGAGCAAGCAAAACCCTACAAGCCGGTGCACATAAGTTCTCTTACCTTTTCTCTTAGACGTATACTCCTTAGCAAAGGCTGGGAGCTCCTTCACATCTGTATACGATGGCTGGACCATCTGAGGGCCGCTCACATAATTAGAGACGGGTCCCACCATCCCAATTCGTTCTGAAGCGAATAGCGCCTCTTTTAATGGAGAAAGCCAATTTTCCGTCACGATCGTGTCATTATTTAAAAAGAGAATGCTGTCTCCAGAAGCTTTTTTTGCCCCTTGATTACATCCCTTTGCAAAACCTTCATTCTCTTCATTATCAATGAAAATCACATCATCCAGCTCTCTTACATATTCCTTCGTGCCGTCAGTTGATGCATTATCGACGATGATGAGTTCATATTGGTCACTATTCGTATGCTGTTTCATGCTATCGATACATGTTTTCGTCAAATGCAGTTCATTGTACGTCAGCATGACAATGCTTGTTTTCCCTTTCATCTCATTTCCACCTTTCTCCCGCCTGTTCCATATGTATGTGATAGGCAGCACGTTCAGAAGATGAGGGAATGTCCTTTCTTGATTAAACGTTTGTTTAACATAGAAAAACCAGCTGCACACGGCAGCTGGCCATCGTTCAAACCGTTTTTCCTTCGCCACTTGTGACAGCACGATTTCTCTTTTTTAAATCTTCTTCAATTTCTTCAAGACTTTTCCCCTTCGTTTCCGTCACCAAGTATTTTACAAATAAGAAGGCGCCTACGCCAATGACCGCATAAATGAGGAAGAGATTACTGATGCCAATCGCGCTTAATAAAGCTGGGAATGTCAGCGAGATGATTAAATTTCCTGTATGAAGAAGGAAGGTCGAGACACCTGTACCGATTCCCCTGACATGTACTGGGAACAGCTCTGGGAGCATCACCCAAACGACAGGACCCCAGCTGACAGCAAAGATGACGATAAAGAGACCCAAACAAATAACGGTTGTCCATCCTGCTGCTGGTGATCCTTCAAAAAATCGGTTGACCACTGACAGGACAATTAAACTAAGGACCATTCCTGCATTCCCAAATAGGAGCAGCGCTTTACGCCCTACACGGTCAATGATTTTAATGGCAACAAACGTCATGATGACATTCACTGCACCAATTCCGACAGTTCCTAAAATCGCTGCTGAATTCCCAAAACCAACACTTGTGAATGTTTTTGGTGCATAGTAAATGATCGTATTTGTACCGATAAACTGCTGCAGAAAGGCAAGGCCGACACCAGCAATCAATGCTGGGCGTACCCATGGCTCAAATAATTCCTTAAAACCGCCTTTCTCTTCACTTTCCGCCTTTTGAATATCTGAAATTTCTTCTGCCACTTCTTGCTTACTTTTTCTGAGTTTAGATAATATCTCCTTCGCACGGTCAGCCTGTCCGTGGACAAACAGCCAGCGGGGACTTTCCGGCATAAACAAAATCCCGAATAATAAAAGAACAGAAGGAACAACCGCAATTCCAAGCATCAAACGCCATGCCTCTGCATCCGCTAAAGCGTAGTTCACAATATAGGCAAGAAGAATACCAAATGTGATCATGAGCTGGTTTAAAGAGGACAGTGCCCCTCGTGATTCCTTTGGCGCAAGTTCAGATAAATATAATGGAACAATCGTTGTCGAGCACCCGACAGCGAGCCCTAGTACAATTCGGAATAAGATCATCACTTCCGTATTCGGGGCGAGAGCTGTACCAAATCCACCGATAATAAACAAAATAGCTGCGGCGATGATGGCTTTTTTCCGCCCAAATTGGTCTGTCAGCTTTCCAGAAAGAGAGGAACCAAGCATCGCCCCGATTAAAATCGAGCTGACGACAAGCCCCTCTGTAAACGCATTTAAACCTAAATCTTCTTTCATAAATAAGATGGCGCCAGAGATGACACCTGTATCATAGCCATATAAGGCACCGCCAAGGGCGCCGAAGAAATAAAGCCATCCATTCCGATTTTTCATATACATAACCCCACTTTTGTCTCTGTACTCTATGAAAAGTCATTTTCCTCACTTCCTGTCATTTCAAACATTTCGATGTTTTATGACAAATATATTTCATTTGTGTATCTTTGAAACTTTTTACGAGAAGGAAACGTCAATTAAGCGTTAGTGAAAAAAATGTCGCACTATATCCCGTTTTAAGGTATATTTGTTTTAGTTTGTAAGCAGAAAGAAGGACATCTTTACTATAAAATCATAGCGAGGGTTTAAAATATATGGATCAATCACGAAGTAAACGCAAAGGAAAAAAGCGTTTAAAACCATGGGTGAAAGTCACTCTTTTTATCATTAGTATTCTTTTACTGACAACGGCTTCAGTCACAGGCTATGCCTACTATAAAATAACCAATGCTGCTAAAAAGGCTCAAGTATCTCTTGATCGCGGCGCACAATCTGTGAAACGAATTGAAGCATTCGATCCAGGAAAAGACAGTTTTTCTGTCTTGCTGCTTGGAATTGACAGCAGACCGGGCGAAACAGTGAAACAAGCACGAAGTGACGCAATGGTTTTGGCAACCATTAACCGCACAAATAAAACCGTTAAATTATTAAGCATTCCTAGGGACTCATACGTTAATATTCCAGGCCACGGTTTTGATAAAATTACTCACGCACACGCATTTGGCGGTGCAGATTTAACAGTGAGCACAGTTGAAGATTTACTAGATATTCCGGTCGATTTTGTCATTCAAAGTAATTTCGTAGCGTTTAAAGAAATCGTCAACGAATTAAACGGTGTTCCTATTAACATCAAGGATGAGTATCTTGTGAAACAGATTAAAAAGGATACAAAAGGCAAGGTTGTGCTTCAAACTGGAACTCATACACTAGATGGTGATCAAGCGCTCGCATATGTGAGAACAAGAAAAGCAGATAGTGATTTAATGCGTGGACAGCGTCAAATGGAAGTGTTAAAAGCCATTTTTGATAAATCAAAATCATTAACATCTATTCCGTCATACGATAATATCATTGATACACTCGGTGATAATGTGTCAACCACCCTTTCAATGAAGGAGTTAGTCGGTCTTTTCCCGCTTCTGACATCATTGAAATCGGTTGATACCATTCAGCTTAAAGGATCTGATTACCAGCCAAACGGTGTTTATTATTTCCAATTGGATCAAACCCAGCTGAACGAAGTAAAAACAGAATTGAAGAAGCAGCTTGAATTATCATAAATAAAAGCGTCCCTTTGGGGCGCTTTTTCTTATTTCCTTGATCATTCACTCATTTTTGTTTAGCCTTGATAGAGAGGAATTAACCTTCCTTTTTTATGAGAATGAAGGAAATCGTACATACTTTGAAGAGGCTATTGCATGAATGAAGGAGGATTTGACAGCGATGAAAAAAATGATTGCAATTGATTTAGACGGTACACTCTTAAATACAAAAAGTGAAATATCCGCACAAAACCGAGAGGCATTGATTCGTGCGAAGGATGCTGGCTATATTGTGACCATCTGTACAGGGCGGGCAACTTTTGATGTAAAGGAGCTGCTTGGCGATTTGGACATCCCCATTATTGCGGCAAACGGCGGGACTGTCCATACAGAAGGATACGAGCTCTTCAGCCGTATCACATTGGACCAAGAAGCGGGCAAGCGGGCTGCAAAGGCATTAGTGGAACGAAACATTTACTTTGAAGTCTATACAGATGATGCTCTCCTCTCTCCTTTTGATGGAAAAGAGAAGCTGAAAGCAGAATTTGATCTGATCAAAAGCGCAAACCCAAATGAGGATCTCGCTGATCTATGGGAAGGAGCCATGACGCAATTTAAACAATTTGGCATCAAACCAGTGGATGATATACGTGAGATTTTTGAGTCGAACGAACCGACCTATAAATTACTCTGCTTCTCATTTGATATGAACAAACTGAACGAAGCACGAAATCTTCTGGCAGACATGCCCGAGCTTTCATTGACCTCGTCTGGTAAACATATTATTGAGGTGCTGCCAAAAGAGTCTGGAAAAGGACATGCCCTGAAAAAGCTCGCAGCCCATTATGGTGTAGACCGCTCACATATTTATGCAATTGGTGACAGCCCAAACGATCTTTCTATGTTTGAAGAAGCAGGCCACCGCATTGCAATGGGGAATGCTGTTGATGTCATTAAAGAAAAGAGCACCTTCATCACAAAAGGAAATCATGAAGATGGTGTCGCTTATTTTATTGATCTTCTTTTACAAAATCAATTCCATGAAAAAAAGACGCTTGTCTGATCAGCGCCTAGAGAGAAGTCCAGAAGTCCGATACAAGTATTGATCGGGCTTTTTCTTTATTTTTTGATTCTAACAGCCGTTTCATATTTGTCCTTCCAGTACGTACTTGTTTTCATATTGGTTAAGACAACACCGTTTGAGACAGTCACATGAATGACTTGATTTGATCCTGCATATATCGCCGGCATCAATGTTGTTCCGCTGAAGAAGACAAGATCTCCCGGCTGAAGCTCAGAACGTTTCACAGGTGTACCTGCTTTAACTTGACCTGATGCATAGCGGGGCAGCTCAATGCCAAGCACTTCTTGATACACGTACTGCGTGAACCCTGCTGTATCAAATCCTTCCTTTGGATTCGTACCGCCTTTGACATAAGGGACTTCACCAATATACGTAGCGGCTTTTGATACGATAGGGTCCTCTTTCGCAAGCTCCAGATCTGTTAATCGTTTCGCACCTGTCCATTTCTCGCGCCAATACGATTCAGACAAATAAGAAATTGTCACACTTTCAGAACGGCTCGCATGAATAAAGCGGTCGCCTCCAATATACATACCTACATGAGAAATTCCGGGCTTATATGTGTTACTAAAAAAAACAAAATCCCCAGGGCGGATATCGTCTAATGCCACTTTTTCTCCAACGATCCACTGCTGTTCAGCACTTCGAGGTAAATAGATTCCAAGTGATTTTTCAAATAAATACTGTAAAAATCCTGAGCAGTCGAATCCAGTCTTTGGATCTGCTCCTCCAAACACATAAGGAATTCCCAAGTAGGTCATCGCATCTTTCACAAGAGGGTCATCAGAAATTTCTTGTGTGCCAGGCAGTCGTTTGACCGCATAAAATCGATCAGTCCAATATTTGCTTTTGCTGACATCTGTTCTCACCACACCTTGACTAAGCGTGATGTGGATAACCTGATTGTTCCCAGCGTACAACGCCACATGTGTTGGGATATCCTTCGTTTCTTCAAGGCTTCGGAAATACACAAGGTCACCGGGCTGCGCTTTATCCCATGATACCTTTTTTCCAATCTGATATTGGTCGATGACCTTCCGCGGCAAATCAAATGTTTCGGATGTCTTGTACACATATTGAATAAACCCAGATGCATCAAAGCCCGTTTTTGGATCGGTTCCTCCTTTATGATAAGGTGTTC
This sequence comes from Bacillus sp. FSL L8-0654, assembly GCF_038629965.1. Lineage (NCBI taxonomy): Bacteria > Bacillati > Bacillota > Bacilli > Caryophanales > Bacillaceae > Bacillus > Bacillus sp. FSL L8-0654. The sequence continues at coordinate 3,268,926 of NZ_CP152026.1, forward strand.
CAATCAGCTTTTCCGCTTGCTCCAAAAGAGATGGTGTTTGAGCAGAAACCGCTGTTTGAGACATGAACATCAGCCCTACAAGCGCACACCCTCCAATTAACATTCCTTTCCATTTCATGATCCTTTCCCTCCTTTCTTCTATAGTTTCGACATGACACCTTTCATTTTACACCGTATTTCGACAAAAAAAGAGCACGCGATGTGCGTGCCCTTTATCCTTTTTAGGTTATTTACCTGCTTCCGCTTTTGACTGCTTTTGCTGTTCAATTTTCTGCATTTCAACCGAAATCTTTTGTTTTTCGTGATCTGTCAGACTGTCACTAAATTTAAAAGCAGACATAAAGACAAAGACTAAAATTAACGCAACAAACGGCCAGCTTGCTTTTAGAAATTTCATTTCTTCTCTTTCCCTCCGTTTTCTTTTAAGTTTTTAACTTTATCAGCGTGATCTACTTCAAAGAAAATGTGTCCGTCTTTTTCTTTCCAATCCGCATTCGTTCCATTGGTCAGCATACGGATAATGGCTTTTGATTCTAGAGATCCTGCTTTTACTGGAGCAGGTGTTGCTTCTTTGATGTACATTGGGACAACTTCAAATGTCGCTTTTCCATCTTCATTCAGATGATACTGAACAAGTGCAGAATCACGTGTTCTTGACCAGCCTTGATCAAAAATAAAGTTGCCTAGACTATAGAAAATCGCTGTTCCGTTATAGACTTCCATTGGTTCAAGGACGTGCGGATGAGCACCGATAATGATATCGGCTCCGGCCTTAGACATCGCTCTTGCCAATTCTCTTTGTCTGTCGTTTACTTCATTGTTGTACTCCTGTCCCCAATGAGCATGAACAACGACGAGATCTGCCTTTTCAGCAGCCTGCGAAATCATCGGAATAAAGATAGATGGATCGGCTGGCAGAATACCCGCCTGGCGATTCGTTGCTTTGAAATCTTTCCCATACACATCTGTAAAACCAAGTGTAGCAATTTTGACACCATTTACTTCTTTGTACGAAATGTTCTGCTTCGCATCTTGGAGGTTACGGCCTGCACCTGTATAATCCATGCCATTTTGTTCAAAGGCATTGATCGTGTTGTTCAGCCCTTTTTCACCATAGTCTGCCGCATGGTTATTCGCAAAGTTTAAGACAGAGAAATTTAAATCCTTCAACGCTTGGACAGAATCTTCATCTGTTTTTAAATGAATATTCTTTTGGGCTGCCTGCTCCTTATCTGAAGCGACAGGATGCTCAAAGTTGCCTGTCACATAATCTGACACATCAAAATATGGCTTGGCATAACGAAAGAGATGCTCTTTTCCATAGCGGTCTGTTACTTTCTCTACGTTTCTTCCAAACATAATGTCACCGACAAACGAAGCGGTCAGGATGTTTTCTGGATTCTTTTGTACAGTTGGCACTTGTGCTTGCCCGATAAACGTAAATAGAAATGTACAAGCAATAACGATCGGTAAAGCAATCAGTACATGTTTATTCGTCTTTTTCTTTTGATTCTTTGTGATTTTCAGCAGCTTTTCCTGAAAGCTCAATTTTTTATTCATCATTGGACACACCTTATCTTAAAATAGATAGTAAACATACATGATGGCAAATGTTGCACCACTTAGAAGTAACGTGCTTCCAAGGGTAATTGTAAGACCTTGCTTTTGAATCGTATTCGCAATCAATCCAGGAACGATGATTCCAATTCCGCGGAATTCTGCTATTTCAAATGGGACCACTGGATAGAAGAAATCAAATATCAGTTTCAAAGCAATCCCTGTAATCAGCATCGCAGCAAACTTTCTGCGTCCGTATAAAATCATAAATTTTGATAGACCAAAGCGAACGATGACGTACGTAAGCAAGCTGACAGATAAGACGACTAAAATGAAGACTGGCTGGTTAAATACAAGCGCCAGATAACCCGGAACAACAAGTCCAGCTGGTACGATTCCTGTTTTTTCTGCAAAGATTAAACTAAGTAGAACACCTAAAATTAACGAGATATAAAGATCTGATCCGAACATTTTCTATATTTCCTCCTAGCTGACAAGCTGCTTAATTTTGTATTCTTGAATTTTTTCGATTAACGGTTCAGCGGCACCATGGATATTGCCGACTCCATAAACCACTCGATTATGAAGCTTTTTCTCAAGCATATTCATAATTTCTTCTGTAGATTGATATTCAAGGTTGTGTAAGTGGTCAGCCGGAATTTTCCCTTCCTCATATGCCTTCACAATTGGATCTGTTGTTTCACCAATTAAGACAAGATCACTTGCTTCAATATATGGAAGTACATCCTCCGCAAACTGGATCGTTCTATCTACCCGATCCGCACGGCAGTTCATAATAATAATCGGTTCATCTGTTGGATATCCAATTTCTTTCACACGCTTCCAAATGTTCAATGTAGATGCTGCGTCATTTGCCGCAAATCCATTTACAAAGTGTCCAGGCGTTTTCGCGTCCATTAATGGAAGAATTCTCATCGCTCCTGGATCAGGCGGCGCATTTAACATTCCTCTGAATGCCGTATCTTCATCAATCCCTAATGCTTGGGCAACACCAAGTGCCAGTGAAGCATTATCTGGGAAAACCATGTACTCAAATTTCCTCAAAAACTCATCGGAAATCTTGGAATTATCTGCAACAATGACTTCTGTGTTGCGTTTTTTCGCAATCTCTTTAAAGAAATCCGTATATTCACTATCCGTAATAACCAAGTGTCCATTGTAAGGAATTGTCGCTGTAAAGGCTTCTGCTATTTCATCAAGTGTCGGCCCCATGACGTCCATATGGTCTTCAAGAACGTTTACGATCACGCCAATGTTTGCTTGAAGCAGCTCTTCCTGAAAGATAATTTGGTAATCTGGATTTACCGCCATACATTCACTGACGATAGCATTTGCTCCTCTTTCAACTGTTTCTCTCATAACTTCTTTCTGCTCTCCGATATTCGGTCCTTGCGGTTTCCTTTTAATCGGTTTCTCCTCTGGCGTATCCCAATAAATCATTCTTGCATCCGTTCCCGTTGTTTTACCGACAGTTTTATAACCTGCCTCCATTAAGATACCGGTTGTCAATCTTGTGACGGTAGACTTTCCGCGAATACCATTAATATTGACGCGCACCGGCAGGGCATCGATATTTTTCTGATGACGCTTCTTTTCAATAAAGCCAATCCCTAACATGATGACACAGGCTATAACGATTAACCACATCGCTATCTACATCTCCTTTTTTTATGAGTGTGATATGTAAATTCAATCAACAGTATATCTGTTCAGCATAAAATCACAATCGGTATTATGTAACATAATCTTTCACTTCCTCGTATGCCAAATTCCTCTAATCAGAAGGCTTTTTTGCCTACCCATCCTTTAAATGAAAAGGCCAAAAGGCGGACAAAAATCAGTCTGAATTTCCGCTGAATTCATGAGAAAGCGTTACCATCAATGATCCGAAAATCTTTTGTCCTTTTCTCCCTAAATTTTTTGACAATTATTAAGATGTATTTTGAATCAATGTTTTAAAACCCGCTCTTCTCTATAACAACAGTCATATCAGCGCTTTAAATGAATAGTGCGTGTTTTGGAATGTTTTATATTTTTGAATGAACAGGTTAGAAAGTCATTCTCATTGATCAGATTGCTGTGTGTTGACCTATGACAAAGGTCACCTCTAAAAAAATCAAGTCATCTGCTTATTTTTAGGTCACGAAAAATTGGGATAAGATGTAAATATTTGATCATTTCGGTGTACCTTCTCTTTACGAGATTCGCATCTTATGACCTAAACAATGAAACATTATTCATTTGTTTTTATCAAGATTCATCATTTCTTAACATTTTTAATGTGAATTTAGTTGAAAGTTGTCAGCTTATGTCATGCTTTCCCCAAAGGAGACGAATAAAATTCGCTTCTCCGCTTACACTATGGGTAAAAAATCTGTGAGAGGAGGCTAAAGATGCCAAACACCAATGAGCAGACACGTCTACATTTTTTATCAGGTAGCTTCGAGGAAAAAATCCGTATCCTAAAAAAAACATTTCAGCAAAGCGGCGATTTTGAATACCGAGAGTTAATGGTGAATGAAACAAAATCTGTGCTGTTTTTTATTAAAACAAGAATTGATGAAGGCAAATTAAATGATTTCATTATCGGTAACTTGTTAGGCTCTCCTGGAAAGCAGAATTATATAAAATCTCTTAGCACACTTGAAACAGGCGACTTGACGCTGATCACAGACAGTATTATTGCGGGAAGTATTGCCTTTCTTGATGAAAACTCCTCGCAAATCAAGCTGTTTGCTGTCGGACAGCCGCCGCTTCGCTCTATTTCTGAACCTTCTTCTGAAAGTATTATCGCGGGTGCACATGACGGGTTTGTTGAAAGCCTTGATACCAATATCTACTTACTGCGTTCGCATTTAAATGATCGGAAGCTCGCCATTCAATATCATAAGGTCGGTACAAAATCGGAAACAAAGCTTGCAACGGTGTATATATCTGATATTGCCAATCAAGAAAAGGTCGAAGAAGTCAACAGACGGATTTCTTCTATTAAAGTAGACACACTGATAAGTCCTGGCTCTATCGTTGAGGCAATTGAGGAAGATTCATATTCTATTTTCCCGCAGCTGATTGATACAGAACGTCCGGACAAGGTAAGATCTGCGATTCTTGAAGGCAGAATAGTCGTACTTATGGATGGCAGTCCAATGGCCATCATTCTGCCTATCACGTTCTTTAGTTTTTTTCAGTCGCCAGATGATTATAACAGCCGCTGGATTCCTGCTACGTTTATTCGTATTCTTCGTTATCTTGCCTGCATCATCGCAGTCATATTGCCATCTTTTTATATTGCTGTTATTGCGTTTCATTATGAGGTTGTCCCAGATGAACTAGCCATTACGATGAAGAACTCTATTATTGGCATTCCCTTTCCTCCATTGATAGAGGCCATACTGATGGAGATCACAATTGAACTTATACGTGAAGCTGGGGTGCGTCTGCCTAAACCAATCGGGCAGACCATTGGCATCGTAGGAGGTTTAGTTATTGGGGATGCGGTTGTACAAGCAGGACTTATTTCGAATGTCCAAGTCATTGTAGTCGCTGTGACGGCTGTCGCTTCATTTGTACTTCCGTCGTTTGAAATGACGTCCACCATCAGGATGCTCCGTTTCCCGCTCATGTTTATGGCATCGATGTTTGGATTTATTGGCATTTCATTTGGGCTCGCCATTATTCTCATGAATTTATGCCGCCTAGAATCACTAGGGGTGCCATATTTATCACCTGTTGCTCCATTTAACTGGCAGGACTTAAAAGATACGGTAGTTCGACTCCCAATGTGGATGTACAAAAACCGCCCTGTTTATTTAAATCCGCAAAAAGACAAACAAATTGAACAACTGAGAGGGTGGACAAAGAAAAATGAAAAATAAAATATCTCCACCTCAAGCTGTTTTTTTTATCATCCAGTCTCAAATTGGTGTTGGAATTTTAGCGCTCCCCCATTTGCTGATGAAAGACATGGGACACGATGGCTGGATGGCGATAATTGTCGCGTGTTTTTTTATCCAGATTATCAATACCATTTTTCTTTATATCATCTACAAGTATCCAGAAACGTCATTTTTCCAAGCGCTGATTGATGTCTTTGGAAAATGGATCGGACGCGCCTTGGTCGTACTCTATACATTATACTTTGCCTCGGTTTGCATCGTAGTCCTTTCTATATTCACAAGGATTCTTGGCATATGGGTGCTCCCGCTCACACCAAACTGGGTGATTAACCTATTACTGATGATATGCATTATCTATATCGCAAAAGAGCAAATTACAGCCATTGTCAGGTTTAACTTTATTTTGACTCCCTTTTTGCTCATGCTCTCTCTATTGATGTTCTATGCATTGAAAGGAACCAATATTGATTACCTCCTGCCTTTTTTCCAAACAGATATCTCTCAATTTCAGCTTGGATTGAAGGACGTGGTGCTGTCAATGAATGGATTTGAGATGATTTTAATTATCTCTCCACTGATGAAGGGCACCATTAAGGAACGATATAAAGTGATGACCATTTCAAATATATGCACGACGCTTTACTACCTATTTATTACATTAATTTGTTTTATGTTTTTCAGCCCAGCTGAGCTTGATGTGATCCCGAATCCTGTTTTGTATCTATTAAAAACCATTACATTCGGTGTCATTGAGCGCACGGATTTAATTTTTCTGAGCTTTTGGGTCTTTGTCATTTTAGCCACACTGAGTAATTATCTGTACTTTTGTGCAAATGGTGTGTCCAGTATGCTGAAGAAAAAAAATCACAAAAAATATGTCTACTATTTTGCCATTTTGATTTATGCTGCAAGCTGTTTTCTTTCAACTGATAACTTTAGAATTCAGCGCTTTAATGACTTTACCACCGTTGCACAATATTCATTTATTTACACACTTCCGATCATGATGGCCATTATCATCTTGATCAAACACCGCAAAAAGAAGGTGAAATCACATGCATCATAGGTACATGTTGACACTGCTTATGTGTGTTTCCCTCATTTTCATGCCTGGCTGCTGGGATCAAAACCTATTAAAAGACATCTCTCTCGTATTAACTTCAGCTGTTGATCAAGGAGAGGATGACAATGCGAGATATTCGATTACCTATCGAAAGGTGCAGCAGTCTCAAAGTATGCAGCAAGGGAATTCTGGCAGCTATTTAACCACTGTTCTCACAACCGATGCGCCTACTTTAAGAAAAGCAAGAAGCAACTTTAGCCGGAGTGTAGACCAAAGAATTGATATGTCGAAAATGAGGGTGCTGCTGATCGGTGATGAATTTGCCCAAAACCGGCTGCTTCCTTACTTAGATATGTTTTATCGCGATCCCAAAAGCCCTTTGCTCGCAAACTTGGCAGTGGTGCAAGGGGGGAGCTGTGTGGACTTAATCAATTCTCTGCTCAAGGAAAAACTCATTGTGAGCGACTATTTAAACAACCTGATCACTTCCGCATCACGCTCCTCACAAGTTGCACCTAAGAACATTCAAAATATCCGGTCCAAAATGCTGCAAACCGGCGAGGATTTCACACTGCCGTTACTCTACTACGATAAGTCAAAAAAGTTAACGAGTGTGAGAGGGGTTGCCTTATTTGATAATGAGAAAAAGAAAGGTGAACTGTATGCACAGGATGCCATTCTGCTCACCATTATGGATGGAAAAATGGGCAGTTATGCAAACTTCACGAAAAAAGTAAGAAGTGATATGAAATCAAAGGAGAACAATTACATCACCATTCAAGTAACGGATTCAAAGAGAGACATAAAAATCGTCAATCCTGATCATCGAAACGTAACCTTCTCTCTTGACTATGAATTCACCACCTCTGTTGTTGAATATCCGAAAGACAATTTAGATACAGACAAGAAAATCGAAATGTTAAATAAAAGGCTGTCAGCTATTTTTACAAAAGATGCCGAAAAAGTCATTGCAGCCCTGCAAGAGGCGAATTCTGACGTCCTCAGCCTTGGCAGAAAATATCGGGTCAGACACTATGATGAATATATGAAAATGAACTGGGTCACCGATTATCCGAAGGTGAAAATCATTCCAAAAGTGAAAGTGAACATTACACAAACAGGTATCATTAGTTAAGAAAAGGAAGAAGCCATCTTTCTTTTCTTTTTTTATTTTTTTAGATTGTCATTTCGATGCTTTCGTGATAATCTATGTGTGTAAACGGTTACACATTCATGAAGGGAGGCTCTCCATTGGCTACAATTAAAGATGTTGCAAAAGCTGCACAAGTGTCTGTTGCCACTGTTTCACGCGTGCTCAATGATACTGGATATGTTCATTCAGATACGAAAATCCGCGTGACACAAGCGATGCAGGAGTTGAACTACTTTCCCAATGAAGTGGCTAGATCCCTTTTTAAAAGAGAATCACGCTTAATCGGCTTAATCTTGCCTGATATCACAAATCCCTTCTTTCCTCAGCTTGCTAGAGGCGTTGAGGATGAGATTCATGCGCACGGTTTTCGGTTATTATTCGGGAACAGTGATGAAGATCGAGAGAAGGAAATGGCTTACTTACAAACCTTTAAACAAAATCAAGTAGTCGGTGTCATCGCGGTCACAAATGAACCTGAATCAGATATATACAATGATGATGATCTACCTGTTGTGTTTTTAGATCGAACGGTCCCACATGCACCTTCTGTTTTTGCAGATGCTGCAGCTGGCGGGAAAATGGCGGCAATGGAATTAATCAGACGCGGCAGCCGGCAGATCACACTGTTAAAAGGACCTGCCCATCTGCAAACAGCGCGGCAGCGATTCAAAGGCGCACTCGATGTTCTCACGGAAACAGGCGTCGACTTTCATGTGATGTCAAATGCTTCATTTTCCTTTCAAGAAGCCCGAAAAAGCGCCAAGGCCCTTTTCCAGCTGTACCCTGAAACAGATGGGATCATTGCCAGCAATGATATCGTCGCAACAGCGGTCATCCATGAAGCGCTTCGGATCGGAAAAGCCATTCCAGGAGACGTTCAAATCATTGGATTTGATGATATTCCGCAAAGTGAGCTGCTCTTCCCTTCCTTATCGACCATTAGGCAGCCCGCCTATGAGATGGGAAAAGAAGCGGCACAGCTGTTAATCAAAGCGATTCAGAAACAGCCGATAGATCAACCAGTTATTCAAATGCCCGTCTCTTTTATTGAACGAGAGACCACAAGAAAGGTGGATTCACAATGAGTCATATTGTTGTAGTAGGAAGCTGTTCAATGGATTTAGTCGTCACATCAGATAAACGGCCAAATGCCGGTGAAACGGTTTTAGGTGAATCGTTTAAAACCGTCCCCGGCGGAAAAGGTGCCAATCAGGCAGTCGCAAGTGCCAGACTCGGTGCAGATGTATATATGGTCGGCCGCGTTGGTGATGACGCTTATGGTCAGGATATTCTCAGCAATTTAGAAACACAAGGTGTCCGCACCTCATATATGAAACCGGTTACTGAAATGGAGAGCGGCACAGCTCATATCATTTTAGCAGAAGGTGATAACAGCATTGTTGTGGTCAAAGGGGCAAATAATGAGGTCACTCCTGACTATGTAAGAGAGGCCTTTTCTACAATTGATGATATTGGGATGGTTCTCATCCAGCAGGAAATACCTGAAGAAACGGTCGAAGCGGTCTGCGCCATTTGCAGTGAAAAAGAAATCCCTGTCATTTTAAACCCTGCACCAGCCCGCAAAGTATCGCAGCAGGTTTTAGAGCAGGCTGCTTACATTACACCGAATGAACATGAAGCTGTTCTAATGTTTGATGGTCTGCCAACCAGTGAGGCCTTGCGTCAATACCCTAACAAATTATTGATCACAGAAGGAAAAAATGGGGTTCGATATTTTGATGGAACGAAAGACGTGTTGGTTCCAGGCGTTCCTGTCGAAGCAGTCGATACAACAGGAGCTGGCGATACCTTTAACGGAGCCTTGGCTGTCGCTCTAACAGAAGGCAAATCCCTTTATGACGCACTTGCCTTTGCCAACCTTGCAGCTTCAATGTCCGTCACAAAGTTTGGCGCACAAGGCGGCATGCCAACAAGAGAAGAATTGGAGAAAAAGAAATGAAAAAAAACGGCATCCTAAACAGCCATATCGCCAAGGTGCTTGCTGACCTTGGCCACACAGATACAATCGTCATCGCAGACTGTGGTCTCCCTATCCCAGAAGGTCCAGTCAAAATCGACTTGGCGTTATCAATCGGCACACCATCCTTTCAGGAGGTCACCTCCCTCCTTCTTCAGGAAATGGCCGTTGAAAACATCACTGTAGCTAGTGAAATCAAAGAAGCCAATGAACGAGATCATTTATTTCTTAAGAAAGCGCTCTCAAAATCGTTACATGAAGTAGACCACGAGACGTTCAAAGACATGACCAAACAGGCAAAAGCAGTCATTCGAACGGGTGAAGCCACCCCATACGCAAACTGCATTCTTCATGCCGGTGTCATCTTTTAAAAGGAGGAGCCAGATATGAACATAGAGATGCATAACATCCATAAGGCTTTTGGAAAAAACACCGTTCTCTCCGGGGTCTCCTTTGACCTCGTCACAGGTGAAGTCCACGCACTCATGGGTGAAAATGGTGCGGGAAAATCAACTTTAATGAATCTGCTTACAGGTCTTTATTCTTTAGATCAAGGAACGATACAAATCGACGGAAAAGAAACCGCTTTCAAAAATCCGAAGGAAGCGGAACAGCACGGCATCGCCTTCATTCATCAGGAGCTTAACATATGGCCGGATATGACCGTCTTGGAGAACCTATTCATCGGGAAAGAAATCTATACGAAACTCGGACTGCTAGATACTAAGAAAATGAAGACCCTCGCCCAAACGCAGCTGGACCGTTTGTCTGTGAATCTCTCACTTGAACAAGAGGCAGGCAGCTGTTCTGTTGGACAAAAACAGATGATTGAGATTGCAAAAGCATTAATGACCGATGCAAAGGTCATCATCATGGATGAGCCGACAGCAGCTCTTACGGAACGGGAAATCGAGAAGCTCTTCCAGGTCATTGAATCTCTCAAAAAAGAAGGCGTTTCCATTGTCTATATTTCTCACCGTATGGAGGAAATCTTTGCAATCTGTGACCGGATTACGATCATGCGTGATGGGAAAACGGTCGATACGAAAGCCATACCTGAAACGAATTTCCATGAAGTCGTCAAGAAAATGGTCGGCCGTGAATTGACAGATCGATATCCTGAGCGAACGCCTTCTACAGGAGACATTGTCCTTGAGGTGAAACAAGCAACGAGAAAAGGACAATTTCAAGATATCAATTTCTCAGTTAAGGCTGGAGAAATCGTTGGTGTTGCAGGCTTAATGGGTGCTGGCCGGACCGAAATGATGCGGTCACTGTTTGGCCTTGATCCTCTTGACCAAGGAGAAATCTGGGTTCATGGGAAAAAGGCTGTTATTAAAAAACCAAGTGATGCCGTCAAGCTCGGCATCGGCTTTATCACAGAGGATCGCAAGGATGAAGGATTGATGCTTGATGCATCCATCCGAGAAAACATCGGTCTGCCAAACTTAAAAAGCTTCTCTCCAAAGGGATTGATTGATAAGAAAACTGAACAGGATTTTGTCGACCTGCTCATTAAAAGACTGACGATTAAAACGGCTTCCTCTGACATCTCTGCCCGCAGCCTGTCTGGTGGAAATCAGCAAAAAGTCGTCATTGCCAAATGGATCGGCATACAGCCGAAGGTCTTGATTTTAGATGAACCGACACGAGGTGTCGACGTCGGAGCGAAACGAGAAATCTATCATTTAATGAATGAACTGACCGATCGAGGCGTTGCCATTTTAATGGTCTCCTCTGAGCTCCCAGAGATACTCGGGATGAGCGATCGAGTGCTCGTCATTCATGAAGGAACCATCAGCGGAGAATTAGACAAAGCAGAAGCAACGCAGGAACGAATTATGACACTAGCTACAGGAGGGAAGTAACATGAAACCACTTACTTCAAATGGACGATTTGATCACATCATGCAAAAGCTTGGGCCATTCTTAGGACTCATCATACTTGTCGCCCTTGTTTCTATTTTAAACCCGGCCTTTTTAGAGCCATTAAACATCTTAAACTTACTGAGACAAATCTCCATTAATGCCCTCATTGCCTTTGGCATGACGTTTGTTATTTTAACTGGAGGTATTGATTTATCAGTCGGTGCTATTCTTGCACTGTCCAGTGCCCTGACTGCCGGCTTTATCGTTTCTGGCATGGATCCGATTTTAGCCATTATCGTCGGCTGTCTCATCGGTGCCGTTCTTGGGATGATCAACGGTCTTTTAATCACAAAAGGCAAGATGGCTCCATTTATCGCAACGCTTGCCACGATGACAATTTTCAGAGGTTTGACACTCGTTTATACAGACGGAAACCCGATTACTGGGCTTGGCTCTAACTATGCATTTCAGTTATTCGGCCGCGGATATTTCTTAGGCATTCCTGTTCCAGCGATCACGATGCTTCTCACCTTTATCGTACTTTGGGTACTGCTTCATAAAACACCTTTCGGCAGAAGAACATATGCCATCGGCGGGAATGAAAAAGCGGCTCTCATCTCAGGAATCAAAGTACCGCGCGTGAAAATTATGATCTATTCATTAGCAGGCTTCATGTCTGCCTTAGCAGGTGCGATCTTAACGTCTCGCCTAAATTCAGCGCAGCCAACAGCTGGTACGTCCTATGAGCTTGATGCCATTGCTGCCGTCGTACTTGGCGGGACAAGCCTGTCCGGCGGAAGAGGTCGAATTGTTGGCACACTCATCGGGGTACTCATTATCGGTGTCCTGAACAATGGTATGAACTTACTTGGCGTTTCATCATTCTATCAATCTGTTGTGAAAGGGATTGTCATCTTGATTGCAGTCCTATTAGACAGAAAGAAATCTGCTTAAGGAGGCAGCCGCTATGAAAAAATATCTTATTCTCATCCTGACTCTCTCATTGTTCATGCTTTCTGCCTGCTCACTTGAACCGCCGGAGTGGGCCAAGTCATCAAAGGATGGCAAGAAAAAGGACATCAAAATTGGGCTGTCGATCTCGACGTTAAATAACCCATTCTTCGTTTCTCTGAAAAACGGTGTGACAAAAGAAGCGAAAAAGCTAGGCATTGAAGTCGTGATTGCAGATGCACAAAATGATTCAGCTAAACAAACAAGTGATGTTGAAGACCTTATTCAGCAAGGCGTCGACGCATTGCTCATCAACCCAGCGGATTCATCTGCCATATCAACCGCTGTCGAATCAGCAAACGCTTCTGATATACCTGTCATCACATTAGACCGCTCAGCCGAAAGTGGAAAGGTAGAAGCACTTGTCGCCTCAGATAACGTCAAAGGCGGAGAAATGGCAGCTAAATTTATCATTGACAAGGTTGGCAAAGGAGCAAAAGTCGCTGAATTAGAAGGCGTACCAGGCGCTTCCGCTACACGTGAGCGTGGAAAAGGATTCCATCAAATAGCGGATAAAGATTTAAAAGTGACAGCAAAACAAGCTGCTGACTTTGACCGGACAAAAGGACTGAATGTCATGGAAAACCTCCTTCAAGGAAACCCTGACATCAAAGCCGTTTTTGCCCACAATGATGAAATGGCACTTGGCGCACTAGAAGCGATACAAAGCTCTGGGAAAGACATTCTTGTCGTTGGCTTTGACGGCAACGAAGATGCACTCAGCTCAATCAAAGCAGGAAAGCTCTCTGCAACAGTTGCGCAGCAGCCAGAGCTGATCGGTCAACTGGCAGTCGGTGCTGCAAACGACGTATTAAAAGGGAAAAAGGTACAAAAGAACATCGCAGCTCCACTCAAACTAGAACAGAAGAAATAAACAGAAAACCCCCGATTTCCCTCGGGGGTTTTCCTATTACTGTGGTCTTTTCAGCACAAATGACGTGCCTAAATGGGCATAATCATTACCTGCTAGGCGAGCGACTGGTTTCAGTTCATTAGTAGAAACATAGCCTTTTTCTGCATCATAAACACCCTCATCTAAATGTGCACATACAACCCGGCCAATGATATGATCAACTGTGATCTCCCCTTCATCATTTTGAAAGGTCAGATGTTTTTCCAGCTGACATTCAAAACGAATGCGCGCTTCCTTGATTCCCGGCACTGAAATGACATGACTCTCTACTTGATGAAGTCCGGTGCGATCCAGCTCACTCTCTTCCCGAGGCAATGTAGCAGCTGTTTCATTAATATCTTCTATCATGTCTTCATCACTCACATGGACGACAAACTCTTCCCTGTCAATGATATGCTGCGCAGTATCTTTCATCTGACCATCACGTCGTCCGATAGAAACCGCAATGAGCGGCGGGTGTCCGCTGATGACATTAAAGAAACTAAATGGTGCGGCATTGACAACATCTTCTTTAGACAGACTTGTAATAAACGCTATCGGTCTTGGAACGATAGAACCAGATAATAATTTATATGCCTCTTTTCGTGACAGCTGATCCATTTGCAATGTAATCAATTCAGGTACGCCTCCTTTTAATGTAACGACATCATACCATAACCCGTTCCCTATACCTCTTATTCCAGCTCGGTGCGATGCAGGATATGGTGAACAAGATGAAATAAAGCAGGATTATGATTTTCCCGTCTATAGGAAATCGTCCATTCCGCCAGAAGCTGTTCATCCTCAATGGCCCGATAGACAACATCCAGATTAAATAAACGCCGGGCTGATTTTGGAATCACTGCAATACCGATCCCTGCTGTGACGAGGCCAATGATCATTTGATATTCCGCCGCTTCCTGCACGATATTTGGAGAAAACCCGTACTTTTCACATAGCAGGACAAAGTGCTGATAAAGAGACGGCCATGATTCCTGTGATAAAGAAATAATCGGTTCATGACGGATATCTTCAATCGCGACCGTCTCTTTATTAGCCAATCGATGATTTTTTGGAATCGCAAAAATACATTCACTCTGCTTCATCAAACGACTCACTAATTCTTCATGCGGCGGTGTAGGATGTAAAAAACCGATATCAATCTCACCATTTAAAAGTGCCTCTAGCTGCTGCGGAACAGAAAGCTGCTGCAGCTCAATACTGACAGAGGGATACAGCTCCCTGAATTCACGTACAACGGGCGGCAGAATATCGTACGTCGCCGTTCCAACAAAACCTATGATGATTTTCCCCAGCTCTCCTCTTGCTGTATGACGGGCATGATCAACGGCTTTATCAAGCTGTTGTAGCACTCCCCGAACCTCATGTAAAAAGACCTTTCCAGCTGCTGTTAGCTCCACCACCCTCTTCGACCGGTGAAATAAAGGAAAACCCAATTCTTCCTCAAACTGCTTAATTTGCTGACTAAGTGGAGGCTGTGTCATATTCAACCGCGCGGCTGCTCTGCCAAAATGCAGCTCCTCCGCTACTGTGACAAAATACTGCAAATGTCTCAGTTCCATCCTTTCACTCCTCACACACTTATTCGTGAAACATATCAAAACCACGTTAAACATATATTGGAAAATTTATTTTATGAAATGTATAGTAAATCATATCATGAAAATATATTTTCATAAAAAATTTTACTTGCCGAAAGGAGTGCGGGGTAAATGAAATCTCAAGCACAACCCCTAACAAGACGAGGAGCAGAGTTGATTGTTGATACGCTGATTGCTCAAGGTGTGACCCATGTTTTTGCGATTCCAGGTGCAAAAATTGACGCTGTATTTGATGTATTAAAAGACAGAGGTCCAGAGCTTGTCCTATGCAGACACGAACAAAATGCAGCCTTTATGGCAGCTGCTGTTGGACGTTTAACCGGCAAACCAGGTGTTTGTCTCGTCACATCAGGTCCTGGTGCATCTAATTTAGCAACAGGTCTATTAACAGCCAATACAGAAGGTGATCCTGTTGTCGCAATCGCCGGAAACGTCATTCGTGCAGATCGTCTGAAACGAACACATCAATCACTCGACAATGCGGCATTATTCAAACCAGTCACAAAATATAGCGTTGAAGTACAAGACGTTCATAATATACCAGAAGCATTAACGAATGCTTTTCGCGCGGCACAAAAAGGGCAGGCTGGAGCAGCATTTATCAGCTTTCCACAAGATGTCGTGACAGAACACACCACACAAACACCAGTGTCTGCTCACCCTTCTCCAGAATTAGGTCCTGCACCAGATGCTCTCATCAGTTCGGCTATCGCCAAAATTCAAAATGCACACTTACCTATTGCGATTGTGGGAATGAAAGCTAGTCGTCCAGCTGCTGCAAATGCCACAAGAGCATTATTAAAAACACTTGGTATCCCATTTGTTGAAACGTATCAAGGAGCCGGCGTTCTCTCAAGAGAGCTCGAGTCTCAATATGTAGGCAGAATCGGCTTATTCCGTAATCAGCCGGGTGATCTTCTCATTGAACATGCAGATGTCCTTTTGACCATTGGCTTTGATCCAATTGAATATGATCCGAAGCATTGGAATCTTCAGCCGCAGCAGCGTCAGATCATCCATGTTGATGACATGCAGGCAGATATTGACCATTTTTATGAGCCAGCGCTTGAGCTTGTAGGCAATATTTCTGAAACCGTCAAACATCTAGCGCATGACAGTGTTCCCCTTTCACTTAGCAAAGAGAACATAGAATTCGTCACTGAATTACAGGAACTATTAAGCGACATCGAAAAGACACCAGAAAGAGAAAGTCATCGATCTCACCCTCTGGATGTCATTCATACATTGAGACGTCTGATTCCTGATGACACGAAGGTCACGTGTGATATCGGATCTCACGCGATTTGGATGTCCCGTCACTTCCGCGTCTATGAACCGAACTCATTCCTGGTGAGTAACGGCATGCAAACATTAGGCGTCGCATTACCATGGGCAATTGCGGCTTCTATCATGAATCCAGATGAAAAGATTATCTCGGTCTCAGGTGATGGCGGTTTTCTCTTCTCCGCAATGGAGCTAGAAACAGCAGTCCGAAAGAAAACAAACCTCGTTCACCTTGTTTGGAACGACAGCACATACGACATGGTCGCGTTCCAGCAGGAAATGAAATATGACCGTACATCCTGCGTTGAATTCGGGCAGATCGATTTAGTGAAATATGCGGAAAGCTTTGGAGCGACTGGACTAAGGGTCAACTCACCTGAGGAGCTTTCAACCGTCCTTCAAAAGGGTATAAACATAGAAGGACCCGTGATTATTGATATTCCGATTGACTATCAAGACAACCCTGACCTCGCCAGTCAAAAATGGCCAGAAGTCTTTCGCAAAAAACATGCAATGAACGTTAAATAAGACTTCGATACATTACATTAAAGGAGTGAGCGGTTATGGGTATGATGCACCCAATGAATCAACAGAATGACACAAGACAGCATGACAAACAGCAAGAGGTCTATCAAGTATCGACAATGACCTCCCTGCTGGAAGCCGTATATGATGGAGATTTCTCCCTCGCACATATTCCTGAACACGGTGATTTTGGCATCGGTACATTCAATCAATTAGATGGAGAACTGATCGGCTTTGACGGCGCATTCTACCGGCTGCGCTCGGATGGAACAGCGACACCGGTCACCAATCAAGATTATTCACCATTCTGCTCTCTAGCATTCTTTGAAACAGATATCGTTCATCGAATTGATGCACCTATGACGTCCAAAGAACTGGAAGAAGAAATCGACCGCATTTTACCAAGTAAAAATATCTTTTATGCGGTCCGCATTGATGGATCATTCAAAAAGGTTCAAACACGTACGGTTGAAAAACAGGAAAAACCTTACGTTCCAATGGTAGAAGCAGTCAAGTCTCAGCCTATTTTCGACTTCGAGGATATTCAAGGCACGATCGCAGGCTTCCGTACACCGCAGTATGCACATGGCATTGCGGTGAGTGGATATCATCTTCATTTTATTGATGAAGATCGAAGTGTTGGCGGACACGTATTTGATTACACCGTTGATCAAGTCACCATCCGCATTTCTCAAAAACGCCATATGAATTTACACCTGCCAAATACGCAGGAATTCTTCCAAGCAGACATTGATCGTGCTGATCTTGCACAGCAAATTGCCAGTGCAGAAAGCAGCCCGGATCAATAAATGAAGACACCCCGATGATTCCGGGGTGTTTTTTTATGCACAAAGATGTTTTCTCGCACGTAATGTTTTCGTTTCGATACCAAAATAGAAATCATTCATTCTATTCGTAATAAAATATGATAGAATATCAACAGAAGAAAGGTGGTTATACGGTGTCAAAAGACTATAGCATTCCAAACCTAACATTAGACGAAAGAGATAAACAAATTTTATCCCTATTACACGAGGACGGGCGCATGTCTTATACAGATCTCGGCAAACAGGTCGGTCTGTCACGTGTTGCCGTACAAGCCCGCATTCAGCAGCTCATTGAAGCAGGGGTAATTGAACGATTCACCGCTGTAATTAACCCCGCGAAGGTCGGCATTCATGTCTCTGTCTTCTTTAATGTAGAGGTAGAGCCAAAATTTTTAGAAGCGGTAGCCCTTCAGCTTGAAAAGGAAACGGCTGTCACAAGCCTTTATCACATGACAGGACCAAGCAAGCTGCATATGCATGGCATTTTTCAACATGAACAGGAAATGGAGACTTTCCTGACAAAAAAGCTATACCCGCTAGAAGGCGTTGTCAGTGTGGACTGCCAAATGCTCATTAAACGATACAAAAGCCGCATGGGCATGAAATTGTAGACAGGAGTTGAACCACTTGCAATCATATATCGAACTCATTATCGCTATGGTGCGAACCGGTATTCTCGGTTTTGGCGGAGGCCCTTCCGTCATACCGCTTATTCGCCATGAAGCGGTGGTGAAATACCAATGGATCAACGATGACGAATTCGGAGAAACACTCGCCATCGCCAATGCATTACCAGGCCCAATCGCAACGAAAATGTCAGCATACCTCGGCTATCGATTAAAGGGCGTATCTGGCGCAATTGTCGCCACAGCTGCTCATATTTTACCAACATGTCTCGCCATGGTAGCCCTTGTCACACTTGTCAGCGTCTTAAGCTCCTCACAAATCATTCAAAATATGATTGGCGCTGTGACACCTGTCATTGCTGTTCTGCTCGGGATCATGGCATATGAGTTTGGACAAAAAGCGCTGAAAGGCTTCGGCATGATCTTCGGGATCGCTCTATTCCTTCTTGCCTTTATTGGACTGCAAGTGCTGTCCATTCATCCAGGAATCATTGTGATGATCTTTTTATTTTATGGCGCTTTTCATTTTAAACTGAAAAATCATTGGAATCGTTCAAATAAAGAGAAAGGAGTGTCTTCATGATCCTGATTCTCTTTTTATTCTGGGCATTCTTTTTATCCAATCTATTAGGGTATGGCGGTGGCCCTGCATCCATCCCGCTCAATTATGAAGAAATCGTCAATCATTTTCATTGGATGACGAACGAAGGATTCTCCAATATGCTGGCTTTAGCCAATGCACTGCCGGGGCCAATCGCTACGAAGATTGCAGCATATGTCGGCTATGACGTCATGGGCTGGCCAGGCTTTATCGTGGCACTGCTTGCAACTGTCCTGCCATCCGCTGTTGGGCTGATTTTATTGCTCAAGCTGATTGACCGCTTTCGTCAATCTCCCGTCGTAAAAGGCATGACCTTATCCGTTCAGCCTGTCATTGCGATGATGATGCTTTTATTAACATGGGAAATCGGCGGAGATGCTGTGAAAGCCATCGGCTGGACGCAATCGCTCGCCATTGCTGCGATCTCCTTTTTCTTGATGACCAAATTCAAGCTGCACCCTGCTTTTCTGATTGTGGCTGCATTTTTATATGGCGGATTCATTCTGCCGCATTCATAAAAACCGATAACATTCACTGTTATCGGTTTTCTTTTACATATAAATTGGAGAAATTGATCTGCGCCCAATCGAATGATACTCGATCCCTGCTTGTTCTGCCGCTTCAAGTGTATGACAGTTTCGTCCATCGAAAATAAGCGGCCGCTTCATCCATTTCTTATAGGAAGCGAGTGGAAACGACTGAATATCCGCCCACTCTGTTAATAGACAGACCGCATCGGCATCCTTGATCGCTTCCTCAATCGTTTGAGCAAATAAGACTTGATCCGGCAGCTCGCGAGCTGCATGCCGGGCAGCAACAGGATCATATGCCACAAGATCCGCACCTAATTGATGGAGCTCATGAGCGATCGGAATAGATGGCGCCTCCCTCATATCATCTGTATTCGGTTTAAAGGACAGACCAAGAAGCGCAATTCGCTTCCCTTCAAGAGCTGCCCCCAGCCGCTCCTGAATATTGCGGATAAAACCTGCTCGCTGCTCATTATTTACTTTGATGACAGCCTTTAACAGCTCAAAATCATGGGACACATGCCCTGCAATTTGGACAAGGGCATTTGTATCCTTTGGAAAACAAGAACCTCCGTAGCCAATGCCCGCTCTGAGAAAGGAGGAACCGATCCGCTGATCTAGCCCCATTCCCTGCGCCACCCATTCAACATCAGCCCCTGTTTTTTCACAAATGGAGGCAATCTCATTCATAAAGCTGATTTTTGTCGCAAGAAATGCATTTGATGCGTACTTGATCATTTCAGCACTTTTACGGTCTGTTTTGACCATTGGAAGGTGGAAATCAGCATACATCTCCTCCAGCTGATCTAATACGACTTTTGTTTCAGCTCCAATCACAAGCCGGTCCGCCCTCAATGTATCTGAAATGGCAGAGCCTTCCCGTAAAAATTCTGGGTTAGATGCAATCGCTAGCGGCTCCTTCCGTCCTAATTCTTGATGGATCAACTGATCGATTTGATCACCCGTTCCAACAGGCACCGTACTTTTCACCACAAGGATCGCCCCTGACTTTGCTTTTATCCCCATCTCTTTTGCAGCCTGAAACACATACTGTAAATCAGCTTGGCCATCTGCCTGCTGCGGGGTGCCGACTGCAATCATTAACACATCTGCCCGCTGGTAGACTTCCGCTCCATTTATGTGAAAATGAATTCGTCCCTGCTCAAGATTGCGTTTCAATAGCTCTTTTAACCCTGGCTCATACATTGGGGGATTTCCTTGTTTCAGCTGCATGACCTTTCGGCGGTCAATATCAATACACGCGACATCATGTCCTGCCTCCGCTAAACACACACCTGTCACAAGCCCCACATACCCACAGCCTGCAATCGCAATATTCATGACACCATCAGCTCCCCATACTCCTTATGCTTGTAATGACATCGTATGCCGGGAGCTTTCATTCCATTCTTAAAAGCATACAAAAACCCCCTGCCATCACTAGCAGGGGGTCACTTTTATGAAACAAGACCATTTCGAATATGAGCAATCAGATTTTCAAGCATTTCTTTTGTTGTGACATCATTTGAATTTTCACCAATATCATGAGCGTACATCAAAATCTTTAAAAATTCTTCTTGATTTAAACCCTTATTATCCATGTCTGTATCCTTTCGATTCCACTAATTTCATTATTATATGCTGTAAGGTTGGTTTATGCAATACTCTATTACATCATTCGACAGCTTTTGAAATTTATGACCATTTTCATGAAAAACTTTTTTATGAATCCCCATTGAGCTATAATAAAAGAATTGGAATCTTTTACTTGGTTAGGAGCGGATCAAATGCTTCAGCACAACATCAACGAAGAAGAAATCAAACAAACTGCCGAACAGATCAAAGAACTTCTTCCTGCAACAGATGAGAACAAACAACTCATCAAAAAAGCATTGATTACTTATAGACAGGACAGCGTATATCGGCTCAAGCAAGAGTCTGATACCGAATGGTCAGCTTATGTACATGATGTCGTGGCAGCAAGAGTCCACCTTCATGTGCTGTTTCCTGTGAGAAGCAGCTGCTCATGTCCAGCAGATGGACTTTGTAAACACATTCTTGCTGTCTTCTTTTCGCTATACGCTCAAGTAGAGAGTGTGACCGGGTTTACAGAACATTGGTCAGAAAAAGATGAATTACAGCGCAGCAAAGAACTGATTCGCCAGCACTTCCAAGTGAAGCGCCCAGACGAACAATCACTCCAAAGCTGGCTGACTTTTTTCCAAGAGGAATTTAACCTCTGGCTGAAACGGACACCGAAGCACCAGCAAACACCGCAGCATTTATATTACGGCTATTTATCGATCCTAAAAAAACACGCACCTGCTTCACCTGAATTCAAGAGCTTGTATGCAATTCATACGTCGATCGATGTATGGCTGAGGCTTCATGAACTCGTCGACCTCGGCCGGCTTGATGCCGAAAAAGACTTTTATTCCATGAATCCCTATGTAGAACAGCTCATGAACACCATTTTCGATTCAGTGGATCATTTGAAGACATACGCCCTTTCCTTTTCCCTCGATCCGTTTCTTGAAAACACACCAACTGCCGTTCGCACACTTCTTCAAATCAATGGACCTTTCCAGCATGAACGAGTAGCGGTCTTTATGGAGATTTGGGGCACCATATTAAATAGAGGGAAATGGGTCAAAAAAGAAACAGAATTACTAAAGAACGCCCAGAAGAAAGAACAAACGGTTGAACGTACCATCGGGCTGATGCACATGGATTATTTACTGAAAGAAGACGAAAGCCTCTTTCAGCAATTACAGCTGCTTAATGCGGATATGCTGCCAAATGTGCTCAATTGGCTGAAGGATCTCACAAACCGAAAGGACTGGAAGCGGCTCAAGCTCTGGTATCATGAAATCACCTATATATTAGAGGAATATTGCCAGCTCGACCTTTCCTACAGAGAACTGCGGGGAGCCGTCAGTGATTTCTTCTTTTATTTAGATGCATACTTTAAGCAAACGAAGGATCATCATTTATATGAACGTTATCTCCAAATCTGTATGCCTTATGCGTTTACAGAATACAGTCAGCTTTTGTATGCACAGCAGCGTTATGCGGAATGGATTGAGATTCACAGCCTTGTTGGTTTCTCCATTAGTGAACTGGAGAAGGATTTGATCAAACAGATTGCAAAAGAGGAGCCGGAAGCCCTCATTCCATCGTACCACCGTGAAATCTCACTGCTTCTCGATCAAAAGAATCGAAGTGCTTATCGAGAGTCTGTGAAAATGCTGAAGAAACTGCGTACGCTTTATCATAAAACGAAAAAAACCGTGATCTGGGAAAGGTATGTAAAGCAGCTGCAAGATTCAACAAAACGGCTGCGTGCGTTCCAAGAGGAAATGAAGAAAGGAAAATTGATTGATGACACGCCATAAACAAATTGTCATTCATGCAGAACAAACTGAAGATTTCTCTTTCACCATTTCAGCGCAAGCAGAGGACGGACACCCTGTTCCGCTTAATGAAATGAAGAGGCAGCTTTTCCAATGGCACGAATCTTCTTTCTACGGAACATTTTTAGAAGATGTCAGCTTTATTGGCACTCCTGCCTTTCTGTTAAGCCCTTGGATGACCGTTGAATTGCTAGGAAAAAATTCATTTAATACGTTTAGTCATGTGACATTAACGGATGAAACGGAACCACTGATGAAGACTGCCTCCACCATTTACGAATTCATCGAGGACGAAGATTTCGTTCCCGATTATGAGGCGTGGACAAAAGGCGAGCTTCGGTTTAAAGATAAAGAAGGCCTATTAGATGGTTATACGGCTGATTGGTTCTCCTTTGCTGTACAGGATTACATTCAGTATGATGATGCCTTGCAGCACAAATGGGAACTCATGAACGCACAATCGCCTGCGCTCTCAACCTTCCAAGGACATTTTCTAGATGAGCAGGATTTCTTAGAGACGATTGGCTGGATAGATGATGAGACGCCGTTCACTGTCGGCTTGCGCTTAAATGAACCGGATTTTGACGGAGATGATTGGAAAATCGAATTGTTTTTGCGGGACAAGAAAAACAGTGACCTTCACTTTTTTGAAGGCATTCGTTCATTGAAAAGGTCTTGGCATCCGTATCAAGATAAAATTTCAAGAGAGCTGGAACGATTCAGTCAAATTGTCCCTTGGCTTTCTTTCACATCTGGCACCACACTTATGTCAGAAGAAGAAGCATGGCTCTTCCTATCTGAAGCAAGTGAAACACTTGTCAATATGGGCATTGAGATTCTGCTCCCATCGTGGTGGCAAATTGTTAAAGACAGCACGATGATGTTAAAAGCAAGGATTTCTTCTACACCGCGAGGCGAATCACATGTCGGAATGGACGCATTAATGGACTTTAATTGGCGCTTTGCTACAAACGGCATTGAACTGACAGAAGATGAGTTCAACGAACTTGTCCAAAGCAAACGACGCCTTGTCAACATTCGAGGACAATGGATCAAAATAGACCCGACCTTCATTCAGCAAATGAAAAAGTGGATGGAGCGTGCCGAAAATGAAGGACTTCACATGTCTGATATTTTGTCACGCGAACTGGCAGATCAAGAAGCTTCCTCTGAATCGATTCCAGAGCTTCTAGACAGTTCAGCATTTGCCCATATTCAATTTGAACTTTCATCGCAATTAAGAGGGCTTGTCCACCAATTAAATGATACACACGAGCTGCCTTCCTACGAAATGAGTGAGTCCTTTAAAGGCACACTGCGTCCGTATCAGCAGCATGGCGTGAACTGGCTTTTATTTTTAAGATCTCATGGATTTGGGGCTTGTTTAGCAGATGATATGGGTCTTGGAAAAACGATTCAAATGATCGCGTATTTCACGTATTTGAAGGAACAGAAGCAAAATGCCTCTCCGTCTCTCATCATTGCGCCGACCTCTGTTTTAGGAAACTGGCAGCGAGAGCTCGAAACATTCGCACCACATTTGAATGTTGCCCTGCATTATGGGCCATCGCGTCCACAGGGAGAGGACTTCACAAAAGCATACGAGTCAACAGATATTGTTCTGACGTCCTATGGACTCTCACATTCTGATCGTGATGAATTAACGGCAGCAAAGTGGAATACCATTTGCTTAGACGAAGCCCAAAACATCAAGAACGCCCATACGAAACAATCGAGAGCGATTAGACAGCTCAAAGGACAGCATCACATAGCCCTCAGCGGGACACCAATGGAAAACCGTTTGACAGAGCTTTGGTCCATATTCGACTTCGTCAACAAAGGATATCTCGGCAGCCTGACCAGCTTCCATAAAAAGTTCGTCCTTCCGATTGAAAAAGACCGTGAAGAAAAAAGGATTGAACAGCTCCAGCAGCTGATCAAACCATTTTTATTAAGACGAACAAAACAAGATGAAGAGGTTGCCCTAAACCTGCCTGAGAAACTCGAAGAAAAAGAATTCATTCCGCTCTCCGCTGAGCAGGCATCTTTATATGAACAGCTCGTGAAAGATACCTTTGAACATATGGCATCATTAACAGGGATGCAGCGAAAAGCCATTATTTTAAGTATGCTTGGCAGACTCAAACAGATTTGTGATCACCCTGCGCTCTATTTAAAAGAGAGTGGAACAGATGTGAAACTGCTGAAACGTTCGTTAAAAATGGATAAACTCGCAGAGCTGTTAAAAGCGATACATGAGCAAGGAGAAAGCTGTCTCATCTTTACGCAGTATATTGAAATGGGCAACATGATCAAGCAGCTGGCAGAAAAGATGTTTGGAGAACCAGTCCAATTTTTAAATGGCAGTCTCTCAAAACAGGAGCGGGACAAAATGGTGGACCGCTTTCAGAAGAAAGAATTCAACATCTTAATTCTCTCTTTAAAGGCAGGAGGGACAGGACTCAACCTCACCGCCGCAAACCATGTCATTCACTACGATAGATGGTGGAATCCTGCTGTGGAAAACCAAGCGACAGACCGAGCTTATCGGATTGGACAAAAACGATTTGTTCACGTCCATAAGATGATCACAACGGGCACAATCGAGGAAAAAATCGATCAAATGCTCGAAACAAAACAAACATTAAATGATCAAATTATCCAAAGCGAGAGCTGGATTACAGAGCTATCGACAAACGAACTAGAAGACTTATTTACCTTAAGTGCCGCCGCTCAATCATCTTAATCACAGCAAAAAAGAGGACTTTTCTCAAGCCTAATGAAAAGTCCTCTTTTTTATTTCATATAAACGTGTGCTAAATGTTCAGTTTTTTCAATGCAGATTTCACATTCATATACGTATTTAATTCACGGAAGTCCTCTCTCATTTCTCCCATCTTCATTGCAAGATTCGGTTTAATTCCTGTCACAATGAGTTCAGTACCCGTCATTAAAATCAAATCATTCAGCTTAAAGATCGCATCTGCCACAAATGAATCCACTTCTAATAATCCGGACAAATCGACAATAAAATAATCATCCTTGGATTGAGAGATATAGGTGGAGACCGTTGAAATGATCTTATCAAATCTAGGCGCTGTTAACGTACCAATGATCGGTAACACAGAGATACCATCTTTCACCGGAACGATTGGGACAGAAATATTCAGCACTTCATCAATTGATTGCTCAAGAAGCTCCTGCTGTTCCTTCTCTTTCGTGACATCCTTTTGCAGACCAACGAAATAAAGACGTTTTCCTTCCTTTTCGTCAATCCAAAGAGGAGCGACACTTAACTCGTTCCAAAACATTTGTCCAGATTTTTTATAATTTTTCAGCTGAACCGTGACAGCCTCTTTGTTCTCAATGGCTGTTCTAATTTGCTTGAGAGCGATTTGTTCAGTTTCATCTCCCTGAAGGAAACGACAATTCCTCCCCAATACTTCGGTTTCTTGATAGCCTGTCATATCTAAAAAGCCCTTGTTCACATATATTAAAGGATTATCAGGTAAAGACGGGTCCGTCACCGTCAGGCCAACCTGAGTATAGTCCAAGGCTTCCTTGATTAAATGCAGATTTTCGGACTTATAAGATTCCAGCGCCATTCGTTTACTCTCCTTATTTTCCTTACAAGCGGGTTATATTCATAATTAAATTATATGATGTTCCACATCATGTGTAAATAGAAGTGGTTCTGAATTCCTCTTTTGTAGAATGCGCTTCATCCTATGTGATTTATACCACGACATCTGATTCATCTATTTCAAAAGGTGACGGATCATATGCGCGACACCATGTTCATCATTTGATAACGTCACGTGATCAGCGATTTCTTTTATATCCTGTCTCGCATTCCCCATTGCAACCCCAACACCAGCAGCTCGAAGCATCGATTCATCATTTAAGCTGTCCCCTACAGCCGCTGCCCTACTTAAAGGAATACCTAGTCTTTCTGCCAGCCTTGTTAATGCCAGCCCTTTAGACGCGTCCTTTGAACCAATTTCAAAGTTATGATCAGCCGAACTGACCAATGTTAAATCTGAATCATCACCAAACATCTCCCATCCGGCTTTCAATCTGTCTTGAAAAAAAGAAAAACCTAAGATATTGTAAAATGAAAGCTTTCGATCCTCACGAAACAATTCTTTATATGTATCAATATAAGAAAAACCCGACTGGCTGTATTGAACTTCTGCCGCTTGTTTTAAGACATTTTGATCCGTTTCTGGATTTGCACTTTTTAAACGGTCCATTTCAATCGCAAGAAGCTCTCTTCCGCGATTTGGTGTGAAAATGGCTTCGTTTGTAAAGACTTCATAATAATAATCACGTTCTTCAAGCCATGACAATATGTGTTTAGCCTTTTCTTCTTGTAAAGCAGCTGAATGGTACACTTGTCCAGTTGGATCATGAATCACAGCTCCATTGGCACTAATCACCCATGTATTCATACCAAGCTGGTCAAAAATAGACCTTACATCAAAATACGCTCTCCCTGTTGACACGACAACCTCAATTCCATTCGCAGCTGCTTCCTTTAATGCCTGCTCGTTTTCCTGACTCACTTTGTGTTCACTGTTCAATAAAGTTCCATCTAAATCCGTTGCGATTAATTGAATGTTTGTCATCGTTCTCTCCTTTATGTCTTTATTTTCAACCGACATACCATTAACAAAATCCATCATCATTATGAAATGAGTATCCACTATTTGCAAGAGCTGATCGGTTAAACAGTGAATAAAAGGGTATCCGGCCACGCAAATATGACCGGATACACACAAAGGGGATTCACAAGGGGACACATGACCTATACAAAGAAGCATTGGTTCTATATTACGCAGTGTTCATATGAACAAGGCAGCATCTATCAGCTTTAGCTAGAGGGGGGCTGTCAGATGATAGACGTTACCTTTTGATTCGGGACTTGCCTCCTTTCCTTTCAGCTACCCCTAGTCTACGGAGAAAGGCCGTATGTGACAAAACAGGAAAATAGCAAAATAGGCCTTCAAATTCTCTATATCCTCATTCATTTCTGTTTTTTACCGCTTGCGTATAAAACATCATCTTGTTTTGTTTGATGAAATACTTATTTTTCATAAATTGATAAAAAATATCTGAATGAATCCAATTACTAGAAGGCATGTGAATATAATCAGATCCGTCCCACGCAAACCAATAAAAACAAAGCCGGCCATCATGAACCGACAGCTGAAACTCAAAACAGTCCATTTGATCCTCGGTGACATATTGAAACGTGAGTGACTCTCCTTCTTCCATATACACATCACAAAATGAAAGAATGTCTCCCCACGAATAAACACGTATATCACTCTTTGCCTTGTCGTCGCCAATATGAATGTTTCTCAATTGATAGGACTCCATAAAACATCTCCTTTCACTCATGTGCAGCTAGTTCTAAGCAGGCAGCGGTTTCATTTATACAGATGTTGTATGCTATAATAATACTTACGAATAACGAACGCTTGTGAGGTGATAAATATGAAAACCTTTAGGCTGATTGATTTAAAAATTGAACTTGATCCACAGCAAGATAAAATGTCCAGTATTCCCCTTCGTGACGGTTTAATCATTAATAAAGAAGACGGTGAAAATCACTGGATGATCGAGGCACTCATTCCAAAGAAACATAGACAGGTGTTTGAGGTACTCTTTCAGCAGCACACAGAAGTGAAGATTCTTGTAACGATCACTAAAGAAAACAACCGCCCTGTTCATCTATCTGTCCAAGTCAAAAACATCGTTGCCTTAGAAGAAAACATTTCTGTGTTACTCGATGGTAAAATGATTACAAATCGTTACAGAACAGAAACTGAAGAAGTATTAAAAGACCTCGTCAAAGAGGGGTTGTCAGGAGAAAAACTACTGGATGCTTTTAAACAAAACACATAAAAAAGAGCGGGATCAGCCGCTCTTTTTCTATTGCACATCTTTAGACTGGCTTTGATTTTTCAATAAATCTCTGATTTCAGTTAGCAAAACTTCCGTTTGATCCGGCGTTTCCACAACCTCTTCTTCCTCAACCTTTTTCCGTTTTAACTTATTCAAATAACGAATAAAGATAAAAATGGAAAACGAGATAATTAAGAAATCAACCACTGTTTGAATGAAGTTCCCATATAAAATTTGAGCAGCTCCGATTTTAATGGATAAACCGCTAAAATCATGCCCTCCAATAATAATACCGACAAGCGGCATGATTAAATCATTCACAAGAGAAGTGACAATTTTGCCAAATGCTCCCCCAATGATGACACCTACAGCCAAGTCAATGACATTTCCCTTGACTGCAAATTCTCTAAATTCTTTCAGCATCCTTTATCACCTTCATCTTTTTTTGTCTAATATGACGTTTTTTTGTCAAAATTGCAAGTCCTTATCCGTTCTAACTGAACGTTTCTAAATAAAAAAGCGATTCATGCTTGATGAACCGCCAGAAAAATCATGATACTTTAGGACCAATAGAAAATGTCAGTTCTGCTTCACATGCAACCTCGCCATCTACCGTCGCTACTGCTTTTCCTTTTGCAACCGGCCCGCGGAGGCGCGTCACTTCAACCTCTAAACGAAGCTGGTCTCCAGGCTTGACCTGTCTTTTGAAGCGGCATCCGTCAATCCCTGCAAACAAACCGATTTTTCCTTTGTTTTCTTCCTTGCCTAACATAATCACACCAAAAACCTGTGCGAGTGCTTCTACTATAAGCACACCAGGCATGACTGGGTAACCAGGGAAATGGCCATTAAAAAATTCTTCATTCACTGTGACATTTTTAATTCCAACCGCTCTTTTTTCTCCCTCGACCTCTAAAATACGGTCGACCAATAAGAATGGATAACGGTGTGGAATAATGTCTTGAATTTGCTGAGCATCAAGCATATCTTGATCTCTCCTTCTTTTCTATATCGCTGATCTTCATTTGATTCCTATAGAAGTATATTATGAATGCTGGCATTTTTCAATATTCGCCTTATGCATATGGTAAAAAATAGTATCTATCATTACCAATTGTCATCAAATATAATCCACACTACACTCAATGTTTTTTCACAAATATGGTAATATATATTACATCATTGATTGAATAAGAGGGTAAAAATGAATTTTATGAGCGATAAATCCGTAAAAAAACTTCTCCATTCCTGGTATACAATGCTAAAGCATCGACATTTTTCGAAGGCTGAAGAAATCAAAAAAACACTGCTAAAATATAAACGGAAATTATCAAAAAAACAAGAACTCTATTTCCATTATCAGTTGATGCTTTTCCGTCACCAGCTCTGGATGAATCAGACAGAGGACTTAGAAAAACTCAAACATGAACTGCTGCCCCACAAAGATGAAATGAACGAAGAACTGCAATATTATTTTTATTTCTTTCTCGGATTATATGAATCTTTAAAAAGTGATCAAAATGATGCGATTCATTATCTCGAAAAGGCTGAGGAACGACTGCCATTACTTAACGATGAGCTGGAGGAAGCAGAGTTCCATTTCCGTACAAGCGGTGTTTATTACAACAACCGTTACTCGTTGTTATCGATTCGTCATGTTCAAAAAGCCATGGATATTTTTGCAAAGCACGGTGATATCCATAGCATCTATCGGTGTAAAATTG
The DNA here is from genome assembly GCF_038629965.1 of Bacillus sp. FSL L8-0654. NCBI lineage: Bacteria > Bacillati > Bacillota > Bacilli > Caryophanales > Bacillaceae > Bacillus > Bacillus sp. FSL L8-0654. Next base: position 3,299,428 of record NZ_CP152026.1, read on the forward strand.
TGCTCGCTCTCAACTATAGCGACCAAAAAAAATATAAGGAAGCGGAAGATATTTTCATTGAAATTATTGATTACGTGAAAAAGATTGATGATCAAGAGCTGCTCGGTATCGTTTATTATGATGCTGGCTTTATTCAGTCAAGACAAAACCGTCATAAGGAAGCGCTGGAATACTTCAAAAAAGCGCTTCGTCTTCCAGCGTACCGAAAGTCAGCACACTCCTATGTATCATGCCTATACGAAACTGTGCGTTCCTGTTTTAAAGAAAATTTAACCGATGAAGGGATGAAGTATATTCAAAAAGGTCTGAAAGAATCTGTTGCTTCCCAGTTTGATATATTAAGAATGAAGTTTCAAATCTTATCTCTTCTCTACAGCCAAACGCCAAAGGCAGATGAGCAGATCGCCACGCTCGTCACATGTCTTGAACGAAAAGAAGCGTGGATTGATCTTGAGGATCTTCTTGCTGATGTCTCAGATTTTTATAAAAAAAAGGGCGACTTTGAGCGAGCCGCCTTTTTTATCATGAGAGGCTGATACCAGCCTGCTGATTATCGAATTGTATTAATTAATCCCAGCATTTGATCGCCCATCGTAATTGTTCTTGAATTCATCTGATAGGAACGCTGTGTTGTCATGAGGTCTGTTAATTCTTTCGACATGTCCACATTTGATGTTTCCAGTGCACCTTGCTGAAGCTGAATCGCCTCTCGGTTTGCTCCATTTAGTGCTGTTAATGCACCTTGATAGGTTCCATCGACTGAGAACAAATTATCTCCTTCAGAGACAAGTGCTGACGAATTATTGACTTGTACAACGCCCAGATTCACTTGCTGATTGGGTTGATTGTCTCTTGAAACCGCCGTAAGCCGCCCATTTTTATCGATTGAAATATCACGGAAATTTGCATTTAAGACGATCGCATTTCCGTTTTCATCAAGAATCGGATAGCCTTCGCTCGTGACAAGCTGCACTTGATTACGATTATTGCCCGGCTGCAAGTAAAGTGAACCATCTCTTGTATAACGGATATTACCGCCGGCGTTGACCCGCAAATACTGCGACGGCGCTCCGAAGGCAACATCAAGATCACGTCCTGTTTCTTTAATAGAGCCTTGCAGCGAGTTAATGGACGCATTGACCATTGTCCCCGTGCCAAGCCTTAACCCAGCAGGTGTCAAACGACTGTTTGCCACCTGCTCATTTTTTTCATCTACCTGATTAAACTGCTGTCTGATCAGCTCTGAGAAACGGGTGTTTTTCGCGCGGTACCCTGTTGTTTCACTGTTCGCGATGTTGTTGCTGATGATGTCAAGCTGCTTTTGCACTTCATTCATCGATACAGCTGCGTTTATCATCGTTCTAAGCATGAGAATCCTCCTTTCTTTTTCATTTCTTGATTAGTACACTCTGCCAATTTCATTCACTGCTTTTTCTAAGCTTTTATCATACGCCTGAACCACTTTTTGATTTGTTTCAAATGCTCGGTAGGCCGTTGTCATATCTGTATATGATTTCGTCACATCCACGTTCGAGAGCTCCGATACGCCTTGGCTTAACGTATAGGACATTTGACCGTTATTGACTGCACTTGGCAGGGGCTGGTTATCAGCTGTACGGTATAAATCATTTCCTTCACGCGCTAGGTTTCTTGTATCCATCGCAACACGTACATCGATTTGACCAAGATTTTGCCCATTTTCAGACACAGTACCATCTGCATTCACTTTGAAATTCTCACTCTGAACCGTAATCGGCTGACCCGTCACGGAAAGAAGAGCGCGGCCATTAATCGTCAATTGATTTTGTGCGTTCAATGTAATGGAGCTGCTTTTCGTATAACGAACGCCTTCTGGTGTGTTGACCGCATAAAATAGCGCTGATTTCTGATTGGTCTCCGGATTGATCGGCACATTATTTTCAACTAGTGCTATGTCTGTTGTTTGATCTGTTGTTTTTAAAGTTCCCTGTGTAAATTGAGGGATTAATTCCTGCATATATGTCCCAGTATTGATTCCACCAATCGGCGATTGCAGTGGAACGCTAAAGCCTTTGCCTGAGGATGTTTGGAAACGTCCTGATTCCATTCGGCTCAGCAGCATTTCTGGAAATGCACGCATTGCCCCTTCATCCGCTTTATAGCCTGGGGTATTCGCATTTGCGATATTATTTGAAAGCATTTCTGTCCGCCGCTCTTGAGCGATCATGGCAGATGTTGCGGTGTATAGTCCTTTTAACACGTGCTCACCTCATTCAAATTCTTTCACATGACCTAAACACAATCTTCTATGAAATATATCGGCTGATTAGCAGGGTTCTTTAATAAAAATCCCCCATTCTTTCTAAAAAGAATGAGGGAAATCATCAGCTGAGTTTACGCTTTGGCAGCTTGTCCATATTATCAAGCATCACGCCAGTACCAACTGCTACACAGTCCATTGGATTTTCAGCAACGAAAACTGGTACTTTCAGCTCTTCTGCAAGCAATTGATCAAGCCCGTTTAGAAGAGCTCCGCCACCTGTAATGATGACGCCGCGATCGATAATATCAGCTGATAATTCAGGCGGTGTTCTTTCAAGAACTTGTTTCGCAGCCTGAACAATCGCAGATACAGATTCACGCAATGCTTCTTCTACTTCTTTGCTTGTGACGGTAATCGTTCTTGGTAATCCTGTCACCATGTCTCGTCCACGAATCGAAATCTCTTCGTGACGTGCGTCTGGGAATACCGTTGCAACTTGGATCTTAATATCCTCAGCCGTGCGCTCACCGATCAACAGCTTGTACTCTTTTTTAATGTAGTTTAGAATTTCCAGATCAAATTTGTCTCCAGCCATTTTAATAGAAGAGGCGGTTACAATGTCACCCATTGAGATGACAGCGATATCTGTCGTTCCGCCTCCAATATCTACGACCATGTTTCCACTTGGCTGAAAAATATCCATACCAGCACCAATCGCTGCTACTTTTGGCTCTTCTTCAAGAAATACATGCTTACCACCGCTTTTTTCAGCAGCTTCTTTGATCGCCTTCTGCTCAACAGATGTAATATTTGTCGGGCAGCAGATGAGCATACGCGGCTTAGAGAACAGCCCTTTCACATTTAATTTGTTAATAAAATGCTTGAGCATCGCTTCAGTTACTTCAAAATCAGCGATTACGCCGTCTTTTAATGGACGAATCGCAACAATATTCCCAGGCGTACGTCCAACCATACGTCTAGCCTCTTCTCCAACAGCCAAAACTTTTCCGCTGTTTTTGTCAAGAGCTACCACAGATGGTTCATTTAACACAATTCCTTTTCCTTTGACATGAATCAGTACATTGGCAGTACCAAGATCAATTCCAATATCCCTAGCAAACATCTATATATATCCTCCTTGAAAATCTGTTTCCATAGCAAATACCACATTCTGCCCTAATTATATATTCTATCATAATTTGCAGAAAAAAAGATATTTCTTTACAAAAGTCTTTACAAAATTTGTGGTTAGAAACTACCGATATGAGGAAGATATATATATCATGTTTATGAACAAAGAACTAAGCTTACTGTTTCACAGGTTCGCCTTCTAAAATTTCTTCTTTTTTATACTTTAACTTGGTGGCTTCTCCTCCTCGCAAGTGGCGGATTGATTTATGATAATCCAGTATCTCCTTTACTTCATTAGCCAGATCTGGATTAATTTCTGGCAGTCTTTCTGTTAGATCCTTGTGTACAGTACTTTTAGAGACTCCAAATTCTTTCGCAATAACACGAACGGTTTTCTTTGTCTCCACGATATACTTTCCTATCTTGATTGTTCGCTCTTTGATGTAATCGTGCACACCACTCGACCTCCCTAAAATGGATGTGAGAAGTGTGAAATGAGATCCGTATGAAGATTATCCATTTTCAGCGGCGCTTGTTCGTCGTAATTTCTCATCCATTAGGTAGTAAATGCCAAACACGATCCCTCACCTCAAACACTCTCTTTGTCAGGTTTGTAACAGTGTATTAGCATTGAATAGGGAATATGCTAAAAATGAAGATGGGACAAGGGATTTATCAGAAAAGGCAAAACAAAAAATCATTTCGGGGCGCGAAAATTTTCACTTTACAAGAAAGAGTTCAGCACGTAAAATAGAAAAGGTGAATTTATTTACCTAGCTAAATATTTAAAAAAGGTGAGCATATGGATACGTTAAATAGAGAGTGTTTACATCAAATACATCAAGGCGCACGGCTGCTGTCTAAAAAGGCGAACGAAGCGCTTGCTGCTTATGACTTGTACATGTCCCAGTGGACTGTGCTTTTTTGTTTGGATACATTCGGCCCGAAAACCCAAAAAGACATCTGGACATATTTGAACGTCGAAGCACCGACCATCACCAGAACAGTCACCCGTTTAGAAGCAAATGGCTGGGTGAAACGTGTACAAGGCAAAGACAAACGTGAGAATCTGATCGTGATGACAGATGATGCAAAAGCCCGATTTGAAGAAATCAAACGCACGATGGAACAATTTGAAGAAGAATGTCTTTCAGATTTTACCTACGAAGAAAAAAAACTCCTCCATACACTTTTACACAAATTATCAACTGAATAGGAAGTGACATACATCATGAACGAACGCATATGGACAAAAGACTTTATCATGATTGTCCTGGTGAATTTATTTACGTTCACCTCTTTTTATGCCCTTTTGACATTACTGCCCATTTACACAATGGATGAACTAAATGGAACAGAATCACAGGGCGGTCTCCTTGTGACGGTCTTCTTATTATCTGCTATTGTGACAAGACCGTTTTCTGGCGCCATTATTGAGAAATTCGGCAAAAAACGGATGGCGATTTTCTCTTCTACGGCCTTTGCCTTACTCACTTATTTATACATCCCGATTGATCAATTCCAAACACTTCTTATGCTGCGTTTCGTACAAGGGATCTTTTTTAGTATTTTGACGACAGTCACCAGTGCCATTGCGGCTGATATGATCCCGAAACATAAACGCGGGGAAGGACTCGGATACTTTGTGATGTCTATGAACCTCGCTGTTGTCATCGGTCCGTTTATCGCACTGAATCAAGTAGGAAAAATAGGATTTCATTCATTATTTCTTCTCTTTTCCATTATCGTGACCATCGGAGCCGCTTTTACGATGCTGATTAGACAGCCAGAGCCTGAAAACGGTGGAAGCATTGTCTTCCGATTCACGTTTTCTCACCTGTTTGAAAAAGGCGCATTAAAAACAGCGGCCGTCGGCATTATTATTTCCTTCTGTTATTCGCCGATTATTTCATTTATTTCAGTTTATGCCAATTCACTTCATTTGATGGGTGCAAGCAGTTATTTCTTTATTGTATTTGCGGCTGCAATGCTTGGATCACGTCCATTTACAGGCAGACTTTTTGACCGGGTTGGAGCTCACGTTGTGATCTATCCTTCGATTGCCCTTTTTGCCATTGGTTTATGGATGCTGACAGCGACACATTCAGCTACAATGCTTCTTCTATCAGGCGCTGTGATTGGACTTGGCTACGGTTCGCTCGTGCCATGTTTACAAACACTTGCGATTCAGCACTCTCCAGCTCATCGTACGGGATATGCGACGGCTACTTTCTTCACCCTGTATGATACAGGTATTGCTGCCGGCTCATTTGTCTTTGGACTCCTTGTCAGTTTCACAGACTTTTCAAATGTGTACCTCATTGCGGGTATTGTGGTCTTACTGAGTATGGGCGTTTTTTATTGGAGCGAACGAAAACCTCAGGAAGCAAAAGCACAAAAGGTCTCCCTTTCAGAATAAAAGGGTACTATTTTAAACTTCGCCGGAAACATGCTAAAATATAGGATATTCCAAATAGAGCATAAAGGCTTTGTTGAAAAATAGTTTGCATTAAGCGAAAGTATAGGTGATGTTTTGAATTACGAATTGTTTAAAGTCATACACGGGATGGCTCACCATTCTGAGTTTTTAGATCAGGCCATGATCTTTATTACGAAAAAGGCCATTCTTGTGTACGCCCTTGTCTTATTGATTTGCTGGTTTTTAGGGAATCACAAATTTAAGAAGCATGTCTTCTTTTCCGGTGTAACAGGCATTGCAGCACTTATCGTCAACTTTGCCATTACATTGTTTCATTATGAAGAGCGGCCGTTTGTGGCGCATAAAGTCGACACACTCATCCCGCACTCAGCAGATGCTTCCTTCCCAAGTGACCATACAACAGGTGCATTGGCTCTTTCACTTGCCATTCGATCCCGTAATAAAAAGCTCGGTAACATCTTGCTCGTCTTTGGATTACTTACAGGATTCTCCCGCATCTGGGTCGGTCATCATTACCCATTTGATGTTTTAGGCAGCTTGGTCGTATCGATTGTGGTTGTCTTTATCATGAATAAATTATGGAAGTTCTTTGACTCTCCTATTGATCGTATCGTGACATTTTACGAGACAATTGTAGGGAAAATTTTCAGAAGGAAGACAAAGGATCAGGGCTCAGACCTGTCCAACTCTTAAGCGGACTTGCGATAACGTGATGAAGATTCTTCTTCCACTTATCGCGCCGCTTTTTTTATTGGCTTTCCCCCTCTAACCATACTCGAAAAATAAAGACTGACACCAATGCCAATAAGAGAAATGATGATCAATGTCCAGCCTAACTGCGCAAAGTGAGCACCAGCAATTTCATCCCCAAACAGCATACCAAGCACAGCAGACGACAGAATAGAACCAAGGTAGCGGCATGTTTGAAAAAGTCCAGAGGACGTGCCAATCATGTGCTGAGGACTTGCCTTGAGCATCGCAGCTTGGAGCGCAACATTCCCAATCCCATAACTGAGCCCAAGCAGAGCTAGAACCAATCCTTTCCCCCATAATGGCGCAGGAATAAAAAAGAAAGTCATGGCAGACGCTCCAGCCAGCATCAATACAGCACTCGCTAAAACTGGATGGCGTTCATCCCCGCGATCCACCCACTTTCCAGTCAGCGGTGACACAATAATACTCACCCCTGACATACACAGCATAAAAAGACCCGTCATCTCCACACGCCAGCCTAACTCATCCTGAAAATAACTCGGCAAACCAAAAAAGAGACAATAGAAAAAGATATTTAAAATGATAAATTGCACATACACAAGTGACAGCCGCTGCTTCTCCCTGAACATCCGTATTTGAATAAACGGTTCATCCACCTGATACTCCCACCAGATAAAAGCGCCTGCACTCAGGAGACAAAGAATACCTTGAACATATTGAATGCCATCACCCAGTGATAATAAAAATGAAAGCAGGAGAACAATGCAGACGGTAAAAAGAAGCATCCCTGGCAAATCGAGTGTTCGCACAGTTTCGCCTATGCGGAGCTTTTTCTTCTTCTGCTCCTTCGGAAACAAAAATAGGCCGAGAAAGAAACTGATCAAAATAAAAGGCAGATTCACTAAAAAGATAGCCGGCCAGCCGCCAATGGTCATCAAAAATCCGCCAAGCGTCGGTCCAAGCGCCGTCATCGCTGAAGCAAAAATGGATAATACCGCTAACGCCGAAGCCTGTCTTTCTTGAATATGATCCCGAATGAGTCCGACCCCAGAAGGATAAATGGCACTGCTTCCCATCGCCTGTAACAAACGGATCACAATCAGCACCGCAAACGTTGGGGCAAACGGCGCGCAAATGGCTGAGACTGCGACAAGAACCAGACCGAATAAAAATAAGGTTCTCCGGCTCATGACATGATCCCCAATCCGGCCGCTCACCGGCTGCGTCACTGCACTGGCTAAATAAAAAGAAGAAATAAGCCAAGATACGGTCGTAAACGACAAACCGAATTCATGCTGAATTTGATGCAAGGCCAAAGAAATCATTGATGAATTCAGTGGATTCAACATCGTTCCAAAGGCAATAGCGGTTAAAAAAACTTTTCGGTTGTCTCTCCACTTGTTCATACACTGACCTCCTTTTTGCAATCCTTTCGTTATTATGAGATTCATTTCCCTTTTTTACCCTAATCAATTCAAGTTCTCTCTTAGAAAAGCAAGACATACATTTTAAAAAGGACGATTGTTGGAATAACACATATAAAATTGAGAATATGAGGAACAAATGGTAAGATGCTACACATATTGAAAAGCCTACTTTCTCCTGATATGGAGAACGGCTGAAAAGGAGGAGAAGCTTATTATTAAAAAAAGACGGTTTTGGGTCCCAGCCCTTTTCTCGGTTGCAGTATTACTTCTGTCTTCGTGCGGTTCAAATGAAACAAATGGGAACGGAGATAAACGTAATTCTACAGCGAAAGGGTCGCCAATTTTGGAGGATGGAAAATTTATTTTTGCAGCATCAGGTGAATTTCATCCGTTTAGTTACATGGATGGAAATCAGATGTCCGGCTTTGATATCGACGTAGGCAATGCGATTAGTGACAAACTAGGTCTCGAACCTATACAGAAAAAATATAAATTCGCAGGCATCGTCGAAGGCGTGAAAGCAGGTAAATTTGATGCGGCAGTTGCAAGTCATACCATCAATGAGGAACGAAAAAAACACGTCCTTTTTTCTAAACCCTATTACTATTCTGGTCCGCAAATTTTCACAAGACCTGGAGCATACATTCAACATGCTGATGATTTAAAAGGCAAAGAAATCGCTGTATCTAAAGGCTCGTCCTACGCTGATATCGCAAAGGAGCATAGCGAGGAGGAACCAAAATATTACGACAGTGATGTCGTCGCTTTAGAAGCACTGGCCAACGGAAAACACGATGCAGTCGTGACAGATTTCGCCACAGGTGCAGAAGCGATGAAGAAAAAATTAAAAATCACAGCGCAGGAAAGACTCGGACAAAGTGAGCAGGCAATTGCTGTTTCAAAAGAAAATGAACAGCTCATAAAAGAGATCAACGATGCGATTGACGCACTAAAAAAAGACGGAACATTAAAACAAATTAGCGAAAAGTACTTTGATGAAGACATCACGGTCAAACAAGATTAAAACCACGATTGTGCGCCCTTTTTATAGGCGCACTTTCTTCAAATGGAGATGATTGTTTTGCCTACCCTATCACACTTTTTTCAGACACTCATTGATTCAAGAGGTATTTTCTTAGAAGGAATGCTGATCACCTTACAGCTGACGGTGATCAGCATCTTCATCGGTATGTTCATCGGGCTTTTCTTTGCTTTATTGAAAATATCCCGCATAGCCGTTTTCGGTTATATCGCCAATGCCTATATCTTTCTTGTGCGCGGAACACCACTTATTGTTCAAATTTTCATCCTATACTTCGGCCTCACAGAATTGAATATACCCGACTTCTGGGCTGCTTCCATTGCGCTCGCCTTTCATAATGGCGCCTATATAGCCGAAATATTTAGAGGCGCTATCCAATCCATCGATCAGGGGCAAAAAGAGGCAGGACGCTCTCTTGGTATGGGTCGTTTTTTAACAATGAGGCGTATCATTCTCCCTCAAGCGATGCGGCGTGCTCTTCCCCCTCTTGGCAACCAGTTCATTATCGGCTTAAAAGATTCATCACTCGCCGCCTTTATCAGTGTCAATGAACTATTTAACGTCGCCACCACGCAAGGCTCCAACAGTTTTGATAATATGACGTATTTACTTGTTGTAGCCGTCTATTACTTAGTTCTTGTCCTGCTGTTAACATTCGCTGTCCAAACCTTTGAGAAGAAACTATCAGTTAGTGACCAATAGGAGGAGAAGCATGACAGAATCAAAGGAAATCATACGTGTTGAAAAACTCAATAAATACTTTGGAGAGCTTCATGTTTTAAAAGATATCGATCTCACCGTATATGAAAATGATGTGGTCGTCTTAATTGGTGCAAGCGGTTCTGGAAAAAGCACCTTGCTCCGCTGTATGAACTTTTTAGAAATAAAAAATGATGGAGATATTATCATTGATGGCAGTCCTGTTGATCCAAAACGCGATCAATTAAACGAAATGAGACAAAAAATAGGAATGGTGTTTCAGCATTTTAATCTTTTCCCGCACAAAACTGTGCTTGAAAATATCATCGAAGCGCCTGTTATGGTGAAAAAAACAAAGAAAGCGCAAGCCATCGCTGAAGCCAGCACCTTGCTAGAAAAAGTCGGACTTGCGGATAAAGCCAACGTATATCCTTCTAAACTATCAGGCGGCCAAAAACAGCGTGTAGCCATAGCCAGATCTCTCGCCATGAAGCCTGATGTCATGTTATTTGACGAACCTACGTCTGCCCTTGACCCAGAACTTGTAGGCGAGGTGCTGCAAACGATGAAAAGCCTCGCAAAAGAAGGCATGACCATGGTCATTGTCACACACGAAATGGGCTTTGCGAAAGAAGTTGCCGATCGTGTCGTCTACATGCACGAAGGCCGCATCGTCGAAGAAGGCGTCCCTTCGGACTTGTTTGATTCTCCTAGGGAGGAACGTACAAAACTGTTTCTCAGCTCCATTTTATAGGTCAAACGCCCTTCATTTTTAGTGCTTAACTTACGTTTTTGCTCATTTTTTACGAACTTTTCATCCATTTATATTGAACTTAACCAAAAACCATGTCAGATAAACTTACACGTATATGTTATATATGACTTTTCTCTCTATAATGAAGAATTAAGAAAACAATAATTCTGAATGATTCGGGGGAATGCAGCATGCAAATGGGTGATACAGTATTTATGTTCTTCTGCGCACTACTCGTGTGGTTAATGACACCGGGTTTAGCTTTATTCTACGGAGGACTCGTGAGAAGTAAAAACGTGTTAAGCACAACCATGCACAGCTTAACGTCACTAGCAATCGTTTCAATCGTATGGATCGTATTCGGTTATTCCTTAGCTTTTGCACCAGGCAATGCATGGATTGGAGGATTAGACTGGGTGGGCCTGAAAGGCGTAGGCTTTGAGCCTGGTTCCTATAGTGAGACCATTCCACATTCATTGTTCATGATGTTTCAAATGACCTTTGCCGTCTTAACAACAGCCATCATCTCAGGGGCCTTTGCTGAACGGATTCGCTACTCAGCAGTCGTTGTATTTACACTCCTTTGGGTCACATTTGTATACGCTCCAGTCGCACACTGGGTATGGGGCGGCGGTTGGATTGGCGAGATGGGTGCGCTAGACTTCGCAGGCGGAAACGTGGTTCACATCTCATCCGGTGTTGCAGGTCTTGTCGTGGCAATTGTGCTCGGGAAGCGTAAAGAAGCAGCAAGCTCTTCTCCGCATAACTTAATCTACACCCTTCTTGGTGGAGCTGTCATCTGGTTTGGCTGGTTTGGTTTTAACGTGGGTAGCGCTCTTACATTAGACAGCGTGGCCATGTATGCCTTTATTAACACCAATACAGCTGCTGCTGCAGGAATCATCGGCTGGCTGTTAGTAGAGTGGATGATCAACAAAAAACCGACCATGCTCGGCGCGATCTCTGGAGCCATCGCAGGTCTTGTCGCCATTACACCTGCCGCAGGCTTTGTTACACCGTTTGCTTCTATTATCATAGGAATCATTGGCGGGATCGTCTGTTTCTGGGGGGTCTTTTCACTCAAAGCCAAATTTGGCTATGATGACGCACTGGACGCATTCGGCCTTCACGGAATTGGCGGTACTTGGGGAGGAATTGCAACAGGACTTTTCGCCACAACTTCTGTCAATGACGGCGGAGCCAATGGCTTATTTTACGGAGATCCCAGCTTACTTTGGAAGCAAGTGGTCGCGATTGTTGCCACGTACGCTTTTGTTGCCGTTGTGACATACGTGATCATCAAAGTGGTCAATGTCTTCTTCAAAATTCGTGCAACCGAAGAAGAAGAATCAGTGGGTCTTGATTTAACCATGCACGGTGAAAAAGCTTATCAAGATTAAAGAAAAAGGGGTGTCTCTATGAGCAAAATGTATAAAGTGGAGATTGTCACACGTCCAGCTAATTTTGAAACATTAAAGGTGGAGCTTGGAAAGATTGGTGTCACCTCGATTACCTTTTCAAATGTACACGGCTGCGGCTTACAAAAGGGACATACAGAGCTATACCGCGGCGTCAAAAAAGAAAGCAACGTGTACGAACGATTAAAGATCGAAATCGTCCTAAGCAAAGTACCTGTCGAACAGGTCGTTGAAACAGCTCAAAAGGTACTTCGGACAGGCGAACCAGGGGATGGGAAAATTTTTATATATGAAATAGCGAATACAATCAACATTCGGACAGGTGAAGAAGGACCTGCCGCCCTATAGTGTATCCTCCGCCGAGTGGCGGAGGATCTTTTTAAGCAGAAAAAACCTCTGCATATTTATATACACAGAGGACCTTGTAAAACATTAAGATTGTTTTGTTTCTTCTGACTGACTGCTGTCTTTAGAGGAATCAGAAGACTTTTCTTGATCAGAGGATTTCCCCTTCTCATCAGACTTTTCTTCAGATTTTTCTCCAGCTGGCTCTTTGGCTTTATCTTCAGCAGCAGGTTCCTTCGTTTTTTCCTCAGTCTTTGGCTGAGCAGGTTCTTTTGCTTGTTCCGTCACTTCTTGCGCTGCTTTTTCAATTGTAGAAACAGGCTTGTCAATGAAGCTAAGCGGATTAAGCGCTAAACCTTCCATACGAATTTCAAAATGTACATGGTTGCCGCTTTCAGCACCATATAGATTTTTACCAGAAGCACCAATGACATCATTCTGCTTGACTTCATCGCCTTCTTTGACACTCACTTGTGACAACGATTGATAAACAGTCGATAATCCATCTTCATGTTCAATTTCAACAACGTGACCGAGGACTGGATCTTTTTTCGCTTGAACCACTGTTCCACTAAGAGCAGCTGTGACATCAAACACTTTGCCATCTTTATCTGCAAGATCAATACCTTTGCTCAAGGTATAGGTGTTATTATAGTTTACAAGTGCTGCTTCTTTTTCTTTTTGGTCAGCATCTGCTTCATAGAACTTTTTCACGACAGAAACATTATCAGAATTCTGGACCGGCATTGCGACATTTTCAATTGGCTTTCCAACTTCAACGGCATCATCGCGCTGTTCTTGCCCTGTTTGATTTCCATCAGATAGTTGGTCTTTCACATCTTTTGATACAGCTTGATACCAAAGAACGGCTGTTAACACGACCGCTGCGCTGACCAAGTAAATAGCAGGGAATACCCAGCGCTTACGGAAAAATTGCTGAACTTTTGTGATTTTGGAAGTACGTTTCTTTTCTTCCTCTCTCATTTTTCATCACCTCAGCAACATTCTGAACACTTTTCAAAAAATATATACACACGAAATCATTTTTCTTTTTATTTTGCGCAATCGCATCAATAATATGTATGATAAATGAAAAAAAAGATGGGGGACTTAATTGTGAAAACTTTCAACCGCATAGCAACAGAAGATGACCTCAAAGCCATCGTTGATATATACAATTCAACCATTGCTTCAAGAGAAGTGACCGCTGATACAGAACCAGTTTCTGTCGAGGACCGCCGGCAATGGTTTTTGAATCATTCCGAGAAAAGACCTCTCTATGTGAAAACAGATGAGGATGGAAATATCTACGGCTGGCTGAGCTTTGAAACGTTTTACGGAAGGCCTGCATACAACGGGACCGTTGAAATGAGTATCTATTTAAACCAAGACTATCGAGGAAAAGGCTTAGGATCACTTTTCTTGCAAGAAGCCATTGATTTAGCACCCTCATTAGGCATTCGAACGTTACTTGCCTTTATTTTCGGGCACAACGAAGCCAGCATTCGACTATTTAAAAAGCACGGCTTTGAGACATGGGGCCACCTGCCACGCATCGCAGAAATGGACGGCAGCAGATACGATTTAGATATCCTAGGAAAAGAATTATAAAACGAGCGTCTCCCTGAAAAAGAGACGCTTTTTATGACGCATGTAACAGCTGTAAAAAAAGTGAAGTGAAGAGAGAAACAATTGAATCAATCAACATTCACTCTTCCTAAAGCACTACTTACTCAAGTATGATAAAGAGTGAATACATAAAGGAGTGAACACCATTGCAACAAACTGAGAAAATCATTCAATCTCTTCATTCAATCGTAAAGTGGGGAAAGGTTGGTAGTATCTTTCTCTATATTTCAGGCGGTCTGGCTATTCTTATTGGTTTTTGGCTTGTTCTTCCTGCAGCCCTTGGCGTCTTCCTCATTATGATGGGGATCCATGTACAAAAATCTGTAAAAGCGGCTGAACACTTGATTCAGGCTCCAGATACTTCTTACGAAGAATTATTAGAACAGTACGCTAAGATGATGAAAATGCAAACACTGTTTGCCATTTCAAGTATTGCCGCAGTTATTCTTTCATTCATTGCTATCGTTTTGATACTTATACTAGGCGGGTTAGCCTTCCTTCAAGAAATTCCTTATGATGTCCAGCAGTATGAAGGTGATTACGAACAAGAACTCGGTGACTTTTATTAATGGAGAGGGGTATCAATAGTCATTCGATACCCCTTTTGTTTTTATCATTTGACTTGGATCATTCTCCTCTGCTTGACATTCAGTCTTGATCATTTTAAAATACAAATCGTAACTATTACGAATTAAAGGAGGATCCTATTACTTATGCGCGTGAATATTACGTTGGCCTGTACTGAAACAGGTGACAGAAACTACATCACAACAAAAAATAAAAGAACGAATCCTGACCGATTGGAGTTAAAAAAATATTCTCCTCGATTAAAGAAATATACCCTTCATAGAGAAACAAAATAAATTTTTTATATTATAAATCGTAATCATTACTTTTTAAGTGAGGCGGAAAACAAAATGATCGTTTTCAAAAGGACAAAAACAAATGAATAAGCGTATACCTGTTACAGTATTAAGCGGCTTTTTAGGAGCAGGAAAAACAACGATATTAAATCATGTTCTTCAAAATCGCAAAGGATTAAAAGTGGCTGTAATCGTCAATGACATGAGCGAAATTAATATTGATGCAGAACTAGTCAAACAAGGCGGCGAGCTTTCTCGATCAGATGAGAAACTCGTTGAATTATCTAACGGCTGTATTTGCTGCACTTTGAGAGAAGACTTGTTAATCGAAGTAGAACGCCTTTGTAAGGCGGGTAATATTGATTATATTGTCATTGAATCAACCGGAATTAGTGAACCAATTCCCGTCGCTCAAACGTTTTCTTATATTGATGAAGAAATGGGTATAGATTTGACCCGCTTTTGCCGTCTAGATACGATGGTCACAGTAGTAGATGCAAATCGTTTCTGGACTGATTTCCAGTCAGGAGAGAGTTTATTAGATCGTAAAGAAGCGGTTTCCGATGACGACGAGCGAGAAATTTCCGATTTACTCATTGATCAAATTGAATTTTGTGACGTGCTTATTATCAATAAATGTGATCTAGTATCTCCCTCTGAATTAGATCGACTTGAGCATGTGCTGAACAAACTACAACCAGAAGCATCTATCATCAGAACCTCAAAAGGTATAGTACAGCCAGATGACATTTTGAATACTGGTTTATTCGACTTTGAAAAATCAAGTGCTTCTGCTGGGTGGATCAAAGAAATCAACGCAGGACATGTTCAGCATACACCGGAAACAGAGGAATACCAAATTTCATCTTTTGTTTACGAAAGAAGACTCCCTTTTCATACTGGCAGACTGAATGCTTGGTTAGATCAAATGCCTGAGCAGATCGTTCGTGCGAAAGGTTTTACTTGGCTTGCCACACATCATGATTTAACCATTTTAATTTCACAAGCTGGGAAATCTGTTGCGATTGAACCAATTGCATACTGGATTGCTGCTTTGCCTGAACAAGAAAAAGCACGGATATTAAATCAGGAACCAGAGCTTCTAGATGAGTGGGACGCAGAGTTTGGTGATCGCCATACAAAACTTGTGTTTATCGGTGTAGATTTACCTAAAGCAGAAATCATTCGTACTCTTGATCAATGCTTGCTTACACCTGAGGAATTTGATCAAGATTGGACTACATTTGAGGACCCCTTTCAATGGAAAATACAAAATTAGGCCAGGAGGGTTTTAATTGGCAAAGAAATCTAAGATTGCTAAAGAAAAAAAACGACAGCAGCTTGTATTGAAATATGCAGAATTAAGAAAAGAGTTAAAAGAAAAAGGTGACTATGAAGCTTTACGAAAATTACCTAGAGACTCTTCCCCTACCCGCTTAAAAAACCGCTGTGAATTAACGGGCCGTCCCAGAGGTTATTTACGAAAATTCAAAATGTCTAGAATTGCTTTTCGTGAGCTTGCCTATAAGGGTCATATCCCTGGAGTGAAAAAGTCGAGCTGGTAAAGAATGATTTGATCTTATCACAGCACTCGTAAAAGTAAAGCCGCACACAATGAGAGAAAATCTATTTTCCAATCTTATCTCAATCTTTTTGAAGTGCAAAATAGCAATTTAAAAACCAGCAGAGATTCTGCTGGTTTTTTATAATGACTGAGTTCATAAGATAAAATGGCCTGTTTTCAAAAAAGGATTTTCAGCAACGATTATGACATTTTTTCTTCTTTTCAAAAATACATGATCATGATACTTTGTTGTCATTAACCACCGATGTATGACATCTCAACCTTTTTCTGATCTTTTTTCTGCTCTCTCTCGGCTGAATATTGGTCATGTCTATTCGACCATAATTCCTTTAACCTGTTCGTTAATTCTTCATTATCTTTTGTCGTACGAATCATCTGTTTCAGATCAAAACCCGATGAAGCAAACAGACATGTAAACAATTCCCCCCTTGCAGACAACCTTGCTCTGTTACATGTTCCACAAAAAGCATCTGAAACGGAAGAAATAATACCTATCTCTCCTGAACCATCTTTGTAAAAAAATCGTTTGGCTACTTCACCTGTATATTGAGGAGGTTCTGGTTTGATAGGATATGTTGAATCAATTAATTCAATTATTTCTTTCTTTGTCATGACATGTTCTAGATTCCATTTATTCGTATTACCGACATCCATAAATTCAATAAATCTGAGAACGTGTCCTTCTTTTTTGAAGTAAGCTGCCATTGGTAAGACATCCTGATCATTCACACCTTTTTGAACAACCATATTAATCTTGATAGCAAGTCCAGCCTTTTTTGCAGCCTCAATACCATCAAACACTTTTTGGATAGAAATATGCCTTCCGTTCATTTGCTTAAAACGGTCGGGATTTAATGAATCTAAACTAATGGTGACTCTATTGAGACCAGCTCTCTTCAACTGATCAGCATATAAAGGTAAAAGTGTTCCGTTGGTTGTCATCGCAATGTCTTCAATCCCTGGAATGTTTGCGAGCTTTTCTATTAAGACAGGCAGATCCTTCCGCATTAACGGTTCTCCGCCCGTGATGCGTATTTTTACCACACCTAAGTTCTTTACAAAAAGGGTAGCAAGTCGTTCAATTTCTTCGAAACTAAGCAGTTCTTCTTTTTTCAAGAAAGGATAATCCGGTCCAAAAATTTCAGCAGGCATACAGTACGTACATCTAAAGTTACAGCGATCAGTTACTGATATTCTTAAATCGCGCAATGGTCGATGTCTTTTATCTAAAATACTGACCATACTTTGCCTCCTATTCTGTAATACGATGAGGATGCGTGTAAATGTTAAAGGATTTTCCTCTGACGAATCCAACTGTCGTAATATTTAATTCTTCTGCCATTTTAAGCGCCAGCTCAGTAGGTGCTGATTTTGAAATGACGATAGACACTCCTAGTTTTGCTGCCTTCAATAGAACTTCTGACGATATCCGGCCGCTAAAAACAAGGATTTTATCTCTAAGTGGAATTCGCTGAAGTAAACAGTATCCATAAATTTTATCTAAAGCATTATGTCTTCCTATATCAGTTCTAGTGATGAATAGCTTCTCTGTGTCACACAGTCCAGCATTATGCACTCCGCCAGTATGTTGAAATAATTGGCTTTCTTCTTGCAAACACTTCATGAGATGCATACAGGTTTCAGCAGAAATACTGATTCGATCAATGGCTGTTTTTGCCGTCTTCACATCTTGAAGGAAATAAAAGTGTCTTCCTTTCCCGCAGCATGAACCAATCACTCGTTTTGTAAAATCTGATGAATCAAATCCACTTGAGTGAACTAAATCAACATAGGCAAAACCCATACTTTCATCTATTGTAAACCTTTTAATCTCTTTTTCAAATCGAATGACCCCTTCTGAAGCCAAAAAGCCGATAACCAATTCTTTCAAGTGCTCTGGTGAACAAACAAGGGTCACAAATTCTTCTCCATTTACCATCACAGTTAAAGGATATTCTTCTACAATTTCATCAGTTTTGCAGGTAAACTGGCCTTCATTGTATTGGTGTATAACTCGTTTCTTTTTAACAGAAGGATTCATTGTATGATCTTCCTTTCAATGCAAATTTAGTTATATGATCCAATCAAATTGTGATATTATTTTAAAAAGTCATAAAAATGTAACATATTTCTATCTTATCAAACTTCTTGACTGCTTTATATGGGGGGAACAAAATGAACAAATCGAAAAATCGCTGGCTCATCGCAGCAAGTGCTGTAGGAATTCATTTATCTATTGGGTCTGTTTATGCTTGGAGTGTTTTTACGAATCCTTTACATGAAGCCTTTCAGTGGTCATTAACAGAAATAAGTCTCACCTTCAGTATTGCTATTTTATTTTTAGGTTTATCTGCTGCTTTTATGGGACATTTCGTTGAAAGGTATGGTCCAAGGGCATCGGGGCTCTTCTCAGCTATTTTCTTCGGCATCGGAATGACTGGGTCAGGATTCGCTGTCCACATGTCATCACTGCCTCTCCTCTATTTATTTTATGGTGTACTCGCTGGAATAGGTTTAGGGGTAGGCTATATTGCACCTGTATCAACTCTAGTCAAATGGTTTCCGGATCGAAGAGGTCTTGCAACCGGCTTAGCCATTATGGGGTTTGGGTTTGCTTCTCTTATTTGCAGCCCAATTATTCAATATCTCATTGAAAAAGTGAATATCGCAAATACTTTTTATATTCTTGGAATCTCCTATTTTATCATCATGGTGATCTCATCTCTTTATTTATCACCACCAACACCTGATGACGTCAAACAATTTGATGTATTCAAAACAAAGAAAAGAAAAATCCCTCAAGATTTATCACAGCTTACAGCAAATGAAGCGATCAAAACAAGACGTTTTTATTATTTGTGGCTTATGCTTTTTATTAATATCACATGCGGAATCGCTATTATTTCAGTAGCGTCACCTCTTGCTCAAGAAAGTGTTGGGTTCACTGCAGGTGCTGCAGCTACTCTTGTGGGCATTTTAGGTGCTTTTAATGGTTTAGGACGCATTGGCTGGGCATCGTTTTCAGATTATATAGGAAGACCGAATACGTATACGATTTTTTTCAGTATCCAGCTCATTGCTTTTCCTTTACTCCCCTATTTAAAAGAACCGTTCATCTTTTCAATCGTCATGGCGATCATTTATACGTGCTATGGAGGAGGATTTGCTTCAATTCCAGCCTATATTGGGGATTTGTTTGGTACAAAGCAGCTTGGTGCCATACATGGTTATATTTTGACTGCTTGGGCCGCTGCGGGATTAGCAGGACCACTATTTTCATCCTTCATCCGAGATATAACAGGTAATTACACACAAAGCCTTATGGTGTTCTCTGGCTTATTTTTCATTGCTTTTATCATATCACTTCTGATTCGAAAGGATATTCAGCAGCTAAGAGAAAAAAACCTATCTGCTGCTTCCTCTGTCTCAGCCCGATCTTAATTTGAATTTGACAGAATCACAATCTAAAGGTAATTTTTAGATATGAAAACGCTTTACAAAGTATTAGGAGGGTGATGATCTCATGGGGAAAACAAAACATAAGGGGCCTGTTAAACTCAATAAAAAACCCTCACCAAAGCTATGGGCGTCTTTTGTACCAATGGGGCTTGGCAAAGTGAAACCGAAACACATTCGAGATACGATGAAAGTGGCTTGGGAGAACAAAGATAACCTTCCCTACGCGTATCGTATTTTAACGCAGGGTGTTTGTGACGGCTGTGCCCTTGGCGTCTCAGGACTGTATGATCAAACGCTCGCAGGACCTCATATATGCACCACAAGACTAAATGTGCTTCGTCTTAACACAATGCCAGCTATTGATCCAAAATGGTTTGAAGATATTCATCAGCTAAAGCAAATGGACAGCACTTCTCTTCGCAAGCTTGGGCGGATTCCTTATCCATTGATCCGAAAAAAAGGTGACAATGCCTTTACACGTATTTCTTGGGATGATGCACTAGATCAAATCGCAGCTAAAATCCAATCAATTGATAAACGGCAGCTTGCTTTCTATTTAACCGCCAGAGGAATTACAAATGAAGTTTATTATACGGCTGCAAAGGCTGCTCGATTTATAGGGACGAATCATATTGATAATGCTTCTCGCATTTGCCATTCACCAAGTAAAACCGCTCTTAAACGGTCCCTTGGCATCGGTGCTTCCAGCTGTAATTACAGTGATTGGATTGGAACGGATGTATTAATTTTTTGGGGATCTGTCGCAGCAAACAATCAGCCTGTTTCCACTAAATATATGTACGCTGCTAAAAAGAAGGGAACAAAAATTATCGTCATCAATCCGTATAAAGAGCCTGCTATGGAAAAGTATTGGGTTCCTTCTATTCCAGAGAGTGCTTTATTCGGTACAAAAATTGCAGATGATTTTTACCAAGTCAATATAGGCGGAGATATTGCGTTCATGAACGGCGTCATCAAGCATTGGTTTGACATGGAGCAGCATGCTCCCCATTCGGCTCTTGATCACGAATTTATTCAAAAACATACAACAGGCATACAGGATTTAAAGCAGCATGTCGCACAATTGAAGTGGGAGGACCTAGAAGCATCATCAGGTTTATCAAAAGAAAGAATGAAGGAATTTGCGACACTGCTTGCCAATGCTAATTCAGGCGTTTTTATTTGGAGTATGGGCCTTACTCAGCACCGCTTTGCAACTGATAATATATCACAGGTTGCCAACCTTGCGATGCTGCGCGGATTTATCGGCAGGAAACATTGTGGTGTCATGCCAATCCGGGGGCATAGTGGCGTCCAAGGTTCTGGTGAAATGGGCGCTGATCCATTCGTTTTGCCAGGTAGTGATTTTGATGAAGAGAATATTGAAAGAATCGAACGTATATGGGGGTTTGACATTCCTAAATGGCATGGTGACACCATTGGGCAATCCTTTGAAAAGATGGCTCTCCCAAAAGACCATCCACAAAAACTCAAAATGCTGTTTACGAGTGGCGGAAACTTTTTAGAAACGATGCCAAATCCGGAAGCGATCGAAAAAGCATTATCTGAACTTGAACTCCGTGTTCACCAAGATATCATTTTGAATACCTCTACGCTGGTAGACGCTGAAGAGGCGGTGATTGTGCTGCCTGCTATGACAAGGTATGAACAACCAGGCGGCGGCACATCAACCAGTACGGAACGCATGGTATATTTCAGTCCAGAAATTGAAGGACCTCGTATTGAGGAAGCCAGAGCAGAATGGGACATTTATGTTGATCTTGCGAAAAGAGTCCGGCCGGAAGATGCCGAGCTGATACATTTTGAAACAGCTGAAGACATTCGTCGTGAGATTGCGGTCGCCAACCGAAACTATGATGGCATCCAGCATTTACGTCACAAGGGAGACGTTTTTCAATGGGGAGGCGCATGGCTTTGTGAAGATGGCGTGTGTCCAACACCAGACGGCAAGGGACATCTTCTTCCTGCCCAGCTGCCTCAATATCGAAAAACCGAAGGACATTTCAATATCACGACAAGAAGAGGAAAGCAATTCAACTCCATGATCTACAGTGAAAAGGATGCCTTTAATGGTGGAAAACGTCATTCTATCCTAATGAATGAAGAAGATGCAAAAGAGCTTTACGTCCAAGAAGGTGATCCAGTTGTTCTCTTTAATCAATATGGATCCTATCAAGGAGTGGCTCAATTCGGAGAGTTGAGACGCGGCAATATCGCAGTTTATTGGCCGGAAGGGAACGTTTTAATTCCTAAAGGTGTGTATGAGAGCTACTCACAGATTCCCGAGTATAATACGGCTGCCATATTAGAAAAAGCCGAAACCTTCCATGCAAGAAAGGATCAGCATTATGTGGAGAAACGAATTGATGAATTAGAAACGACTTTGAATTAATCGTCAACTTAAAAACAGCTGGGGTTGTTTTCCCCAGCTGCCATTCACTCTCTACCGACCAAAAGCGCTCGCTTCCTGTTGAAGAATATGGTTCAATTCTTCGGCATTTGCAGCCGGTTGATATTGTCCTCCACCCGCTTTTGCAACAGATTTAAGACTTTTTGCTTCCTTTTCATTCACATCGAAGCCAATGATATTGACGATTGTATCTATTCCGTCTTCATGTAATTCCTTTGCTGCTTGTGAAGGGCTTCCACCACAAGTTTCTTCACCATCACTGACAACATAGACAATATTTTTCCCTTCAGCTTGGTGATCTTCAAAATCTTGTTTCGTATCCGTTAATGCTTTTGCAAGTGGTGTCCAGCCAGTTGGCTTATACACATTCAGTGCTTGCTGAAAGGTTGATGGCTCATATGATCCAAATCCGTAAACAGCTTCAGAACTTGAACAAGAAACAGCTTTCCCTGCATTTTTATTGGTTCCTTCATGACCAAACACACGAAGCAGAACTTGTGTATCTTCTGATAAAATGCTTGCAAAGCTTTGAATAGACCGTTTGGCGATTTCAATTTTCCTTTCACCTTCAACTGATTGTGCCATGCTCCCGCTTAAATCGAGTAATATCACCACATGCGCAGGCGGCTCCTGTTTTGTTACAGCATGAGCTGGTGAAGAAAGAAGCAGGACAAGACTAGCCAAAATGGTTAATACGATGTTTTTTTTCATCAATAAAAACCTCCCTTTTTTACTTTTGTACAGAAAAAGAGAAACGAAAGCATGAATCAATCGTTTCCCTTTTGTTCAGCAAGTTATTCGTGTAGTTTTAATGATTCTGCTGAAAAGATAGAACCCATTTCTTTACCAGTACTTGCTTGGTAGTAATGGCCTTTACCAGCTTTGGCTACTTGCTTCAATTGACCTTCATAGCCATCGTTAAAGTCTAATCCGATCACATTTACAACAGTTGATCCTTTTGAGTTATGCAATTCTTTTGCTACTTTTACTGGATCTCCGCCACAAGTTTCCTCACCATCAGTGATTAAGTACACAATATGCTTTGTTCCTGCAGTAAGCTGCTCATCCGCTTGCTTTGCATTTTCAAGTGCACGTGCAATCGGTGTCCAGCCAGTTGGCCCAAGTCCGTTTAAAGAGTTTTCGAAGCTGTCCTTTTCATAAGGCTGTACGCCGTAAACGCCTCTAATGACTTCACATGATTGAGCTTTACCTGAATTTTTGTTGTTTCCTTCAGAACCAAACAAGCTCATACGAATTTTAGCGTCTTTTGGAAGTGACTGAGCAAATTTAAATACCTCTTGTTTAGCGAGATCAAATTTGCGCTCCCCCTCTACTTTTCTTGCCATGCTTCCACTTGCATCAAGCAAGATTGTGACTCTTACATCTTTATTATGTTTTTTGACTGTAGATGCTTCTGCAAATACTGGTGAAGAGATTGACATAGATAATGTCAATACAGTTAAGGTTACGAGTGTGATTACTTTTTTCAACATACTTTTTCTTCCTCCTTATGTATTTGATTGAAACATCTTAATCGTAAATTATTCTGTCTTGGAATGGTATAGGACTCGGTCCCTTTTTCTCTTTCATCAAAATCACTAAAATTCTGTCAGATGTCTAGATATTTTCACCTAACACACCCATTATTCTCTCGTTTTCTCTGTCTTTCGAGGGACTTTGTATCGGCCATCAGTTCTTGTCAGGACATAAATGTTTAAGATTTCCTGATCTGCGTCTTAAGTCGCGATTTGACACATTCTGTTCAAATCTCTTTGAACACACAAAAAAATGCCTCATTTCTGAGGCACCTTTGCTTTATTTTTTAGCCATATACGTGTTGAGAAAACGATCGGCTGATTCGATTTGAATTCCTTTATAATAATGCTTCACGATGGCATCTACTTTTTTGCCTGCCTGCGCCATATAATGCGCACCATATTGACTCATGCCTACACCATGACCATATCCTTTTGTTGTAATGACAATCTGCTGGCCTTGGCGTTCCCATGTGAAGTCCGCTGAATGAAGGCCTAGTGATTCTCGAATGTCTCGGCCTGACATTGTTTTTCCGTTGATCACGGCTTTCGCTACCTGATTTCCTGGTGTCCGTTCTACAATCTGTCCGACCTGAGCCTGCTGAGTGAGCGTCACACCTAATTTTTGCTGAAATTCACTGACCGAGATGGTTTTCTTATTTTGAAATTTTGGCGATTTTTCGTCCCATTTACTTGAGACACTTTTCAAATAAGGGATTTCGTTTTTCCAATAGGCTTCGGCATTTTCCGTTTTTCCGTTACTTGTTGAAAAGAATGAAGCATCAATTGGTTTCTCGTCATAAGTCAGCACTTTTCCTTGTGTGCTGGCGACAGCTTCCGTGACCTTTTTTAATTTCCAATTGTACGCTTTCCCCCAAATTTTCTTGAGTTCCTGTTTGTTTTTGTAAACTTGGAACATTTGGGTATCATCTACAAGAGAGCCCTTAGGTGATTTGACAGTCTTATCACTGATCATTTGTCTGACGATATACGTTCTTGCTGCGAGCGCCTGTGCCTTGAGTGCTTCCATTTCAAAATCAGCTGGCATTTCAGATGCTACGACACCGATCACATACTCTTCTAAGGGGATGTTTTCTACCTGCTGATGAGCTGAGCGATAGACGGGGATAGCGACGGGTGATTGCTTCAATTTGACTGAACCCTTCACTTCTTTTTTAACTGATGGTTCTGCTGCTACGTGCTGGCTGGCCGCCTGCTTCCCTTGGAACGTCGGCAACACAAGTAATGTTGGAATCATTAAAATGATGATGCATATTCCTGCGATTGTCCATATCATTGGTTTCATATTTGGCTGCCCCCATTTGTCATTGAATCTCTTTTATCCTATGGGCAGGGACAAGCTAATATGACAGCTTCTTTCATTTAGTGGACAAGTCTTTTATGAAGGTATGGGCCTGTTCTTAGAATGGATTTTACTGTTCGTCTGTATGAATAAAATTTAAGATGGTTGGATACACTAATGATAAGCTTCGTGAAATGAGGCATTCTATGATTCTAAAAAAAAAATCAGCATGCCCCAATGGACACACTGATTTCTTTCATGATTAAGCGTTCAGATCTGATACAACTTGTTCTTGTGTCACATCTGCTGATTCATCGTTTACTCTTTCAATATCTGCACCGATTGCTGCAAGCTTTTGGTGGAAGTTCACATAACCACGGTCAATATGCTTCAACTCAGTGACACGTGTATGACCTTCTGCCACTAATCCAGCAAGTACAAGTGCTGCTCCTGCTCTTAAATCAGTCGCTGCCACTTCAGCACCTTGAAGTTGAACCGGCCCATTGATAATGACAGAGCGACCCTCAATTTTAATATCGCCATTCATGCGGCGGAATTCTTCAGCATGCATAAAGCGGTTTTCAAACACCGTTTCTGTGATCATGCTTGTTCCGTTCGCACGAAGCAATAGCGCCATCATCTGAGATTGCATATCCGTTGGGAACCCAGGATGCGGCATTGTTTTTAGATCGATTGGCTTGAGCTCAGATGGTCCAATGACTCTTAAACCTTCTTCTTCTTCAATGATCTGAATACCCATTTCTTCCATTTTTGCCACAAGTGATGTCATGTGCTCTGGCACTGCGCCTTTTACAAGAACATTTCCTTCTGTAATGGCTGCTGCCACCATGAAAGTACCTGCTTCAATTCTGTCAGGGATGATGTTGTGTTTTGCACCGTGAAGTGTTTCCACACCTTCGATTTTGATTGTACCAGTACCAGCACCGCGAACCTTACCGCCCATGGCATTGATGTAGTTTGCTAAATCAACAATTTCAGGTTCTTTTGCTACGTTTTCTAAAATCGTTGTTCCTTCAGCTAATGCTGCTGCCATGATGATGTTTTCAGTTGCCCCTACACTTGGGAAATCCAAATAGATTTTTGCACCTTTTAAACGGCCTTTTACTTCAGCCTCGATGAAACCATTACCTACTTGAATTTTAGCTCCCATTGCTTCAAAGCCTTTTAAATGCTGATCAATTGGTCTTGAACCAATCGCACAGCCTCCAGGTAATGCAACTCTTGCATGACCTGTTCTTGCTAAAAGTGGTCCCATGACAAGCACGGATGCTCGCATTTTACGGACATACTCAAACGGAGCCTCAGTTTCTAGTGCATGAGATGCATCAACTGATACTTCGTTATTTTCAAAATGTACTTCTGCTCCTAAATGACGTAACACTTCATTGATTGTATATACATCGGAGAGCGTAGGTACATCACAAATTACGCTTTTTTCTGTACTTGCTAACAAAGATGCAGCGATAACTGGTAAAACGGCATTTTTTGCGCCTTCTACTTTAACTGTGCCGTTTAACTTTTGACCGCCGCGGACGATGATTTTTTCCAAGGTCTTCCCCTCCGCGTCCCAAATTCTCTATATTAATATTCAGTCGTTACGATTGGTGTGCCAACCGTAATCGTATGATTTTCGTTCATTTCCGAACTTCTGATGGCAATTTGAACATTCATTTTATCATTTGAAGTCATAATGAACTGTTCCCACTTATCTGTGTAAGCGGAAAGCGACACAAAATTAGACTCAACGAGATACTCAACTGGTTTTGCTTGAAATTCATTTGCTAACATTTCAGCTTTTTTTTGCAAAACAACATCCATCATACCATTTACATGACCATCGAGACAAGTAAAAATTACAATTTTCTCTTGTAATATGCTTTTTGCATGACGTACGAACTGATCATATGTATGCTCCCAGGTATTCAGTGGGCGAGCACCTTTTTGCTCATATAATAAATACGACTTTTGATTGGATTTTGTGTCGGTCTTCACGAGTAAAATTTTCGATTCTGTATCATTTTTTTCATCTTTGTAAATTCCTGTGACTTTGGTGACATGTTGTTCTTTTTTTTCGGTCCACTCATACTGTCGTAGTTCGTCTTTCAAACGTTTCACTTTTTTTGAAAATTGTTCGGATGAAATATCTACATTTGTCTTGGCATGAAGGGTCCATCCATCGACTTCAATTTGCTGGTTTTTTAGACCTTCTGCTATTTGAGCGAGCGGGGAAGATTCTTCCGCACGAACACCTTGAATCATCAGAACAAAAAAAAGAATAAACGCAAATAATGGCCAACCTTTCAAATACTTTCTCACTTGTCATTCCCCCTTGCTACAAGTGTTGCCGCAAGGAGGTCAATGCATACGTGGAAAAGTCAACAAAAGGCGAGCCTTTTGACCCTTCTTTTTACGTTCCCGCAGAAGGCTGTGACCAAACCTTTTATGTTAGAACATATAAGGAATTTGTCTCGAGAAATTTAAGTAATCAAGGAAGAAATTGCTGACTGCAGATGCGATAGCAATGGTAATGAGCATCATCAGCAGCTTTGCTTGAACGATTTTCCCTTTTTTAATGAGTGGATCAATATTTACAGCAAGCAGTGCCCACCATGTAACCGCGATAAAAAATAGGTGGATCACAATGCCCACGATTGCTTGTTGTCCTACGTCTTCCATACAGTTGAATCCTCCTTTTATTTATTTCTGTAAAGGAAAACTCCCTTTCATTATATCCTCGAAAATCGGAAAGATGAATCATTTGGAAAAAAGAGCTACATTTAGTGTGAATCCCCTCTTATCCTGATGCCAAGGAGATGATATACTGCGTGTGGAAGGAGCTGAACACATTGAAAGATTCTTTTCCTGACTTTGTTGATTTGTACGGAGAATTGGTTCCCTCATTTGATCATGAATGGGAGGCCATTGCTTTCTACTTTGATTATAGACAGACACAGCTAGAAGAATTAGCACAATTGTGTCATTTTCATAACATTTCTTTGGATTACTCTGAGGAAAGCCTGTATCAGTTAGAATCACTATACCTTGATGCATTGACCAAGCAGCTGTTCGCTGAGTGGAAAATGCCAATAGATGCATTAGAAGCGATGATGAGTGTGTATATAGGAGAGGTTGTCATCCGTCATCATTCAGATGCTGACTGGGTGGTGCGGCCTTATATGGATTCTCCGCACAAATATACGCTTGGCTTACGCAGAAATAATAAAACATGGCATTGTAGTACGCAATTTTGCGAGCACTTATATCTAGAAAAGCAAGCATCTCATCCTTATGTGTCGATGTATCAATCTCTCATGTCATCCTAAAAAAAATCCTTCTTATCACAGTGATAAGAAGGATTTTCTGTTTTATTTCCCTGCTACATTTAAACGGTTTAACGCCCGTTTTAATGCGAGTTCCGCCCGGCGTACATCACTTTCATTCGGGTGGTTCAAATGCTCTTCAGCACGCTGCTTCGCTGATTTAGCACGATCGACATCAACTTTATCTGATGTTTCAGCGGCCTGAGCAAGAATCGTTACTTGTTCAGGGCGGACTTCAACAAATCCGCCACTTACTGCAACCAATTCAGTTGATCCACTATGTTTTAAGCGAACTGCACCGATTTTTAGCGGGGCAACCATTGGAACGTGGCCAGCTAAAATACCAAGCTCACCGCTTTCTGCTCTTACACTGACCATTTCCACATCCGCTTGATATACTGGGCCGTCGGGAGTAACGATATTGACTTGAACGGTCTTCATGCTTTTACCCTCCTAAGGACCAGATTAGGCCTCTACACCCATCTCTTTGGCTTTTTCAATCACTTCTTCAATGCGTCCAACTAAGCGGAATGCATCTTCTGGAAGGTGATCGTATTTACCAGACAAGATTTCCTTGAAGCCTTTAACAGTTTCTTTCAATGGCACATAAGAACCCTTTTGGCCAGTGAACTGCTCTGCTACGTGGAAGTTTTGAGATAGGAAGAATTGAATACGACGCGCTCTGTGTACCACAAGCTTATCGTCCTCAGATAATTCATCCATACCTAAAATGGCAATAATATCTTGAAGCTCTTTATAACGCTGCAATGTTTGCTGCACTTCACGCGCAATCGCATAATGCTCTTCACCAACGATCTCAGGTGCAAGTGCACGAGATGTTGAAGCAAGAGGATCAACCGCTGGGTAAATACCCATTTCAGTCAGCTTACGCTCAAGGTTTGTCGTTGCATCAAGGTGAGCGAATGTTGTTGCTGGAGCTGGATCCGTATAGTCATCCGCAGGTACATAGATCGCTTGAATCGATGTAACCGATCCTACGTTTGTAGACGTGATACGCTCTTGCAGCTGACCCATCTCTGTTGCAAGTGTCGGCTGATAACCTACCGCTGAAGGCATACGTCCAAGAAGGGCTGATACTTCAGAACCTGCTTGTGTAAAGCGATAGATATTATCGATGAAGAACAATACGTCTTGACCTTGTTCATCACGGAAATGCTCTGCCATTGTCAAACCAGTTAGGGCAACACGCATACGTGCACCTGGCGGCTCGTTCATTTGACCGAAGACCATGGCTGTTTTTTCGATAACGCCAGAATCTTTCATTTCGTAGTAAAGGTCGTTTCCTTCACGTGTACGCTCTCCAACACCAGCGAATACAGAAATACCGCCGTGTTCTTGTGCGATGTTGTTGATCAATTCTTGAATCAGAACGGTTTTACCTACACCAGCTCCACCGAATAGACCGATCTTTCCACCTTTGATGTAAGGAGCAAGCAGGTCAACAACTTTGATACCTGTTTCAAGAATTTCAACTTCTGTAGAAAGTTGATCAAAAGAAGGCGCTTGTCTGTGGATTGGATCTCTTTGAGCTTCCACACCAAGTGGCTCATCTAAGTCAATGTTATCTCCCAGTACGTTGAATACACGTCCAAGTGTTACGTTACCAACTGGTACTGAAATTGGTTTTCCAAGGTCTACAGCTTCCATACCGCGCTTCACACCGTCTGTTGATGCCATTGCGATGGTTCTCACTGTATCGTCACCTAAATGTAGTGCTACTTCTAAAGTTAAGTCGATATCAACTTCACTTTCGCTTTCCGCTTTATGCGAAACTTTGATCGCATTATAAATCTCAGGCAAGTGACCGTCTTCAAAACGAACGTCTACGACTGGTCCCATGATCTGACTGATGCGTCCTGTTTTCATTGCATTCCCTCCTGACAATTATTTCTATTCTAAGGCAGCTGCTCCGCCGACAATTTCTGTAATCTCTTGTGTAATCGCTGCTTGACGAGCACGGTTGTAAGAGAGTGTCAGGCTGTCGATCAATTCTTTTGCGTTGTCTGTTGCACTCTTCATTGCTGTCATTCTTGCAGCATGTTCACTTGCTTTGCTGTCAAGAAGCGCACCGAAAATCAAACTCTCTGCATATTGAGGAAGGAGAACTTCAAGAATTTCTTCTTCAGAAGGCTCAAACTCATAAGATGCGGAACGTTTATTTGGTGTCGCTGCGGCCGAAAGGTCCGTTAGCGGCAATAATTTCTTCTCTGTTACTTCTTGTGAAATCGCACTGACAAAGTGGTTGTAGAACATATAAAGTTCGTCAAACGCTTCATCAGAGAACATTTGAACTGTACTGCTTGCTAATTCTTTAATATCAGCAAACGCTACTTCGTCTCCAAGCCCTGTTACTTCAGAAATAACTGGAATACCACGCTTTTTGAAGAAGTCGCGTCCGATTTTACCAATGACAATCACCGCATATTCATCAGCGGATTGATGACGAGATTGAATGGTTTGGTAAGCGGCACGCAAAATCGAGCTGTTAAAAGGTCCTGCAAGCCCTCGATCAGATGTAATGACGAGATACCCTGTTTTCTTGACAGGTCTTGAAAGAAGCATTGGGTGCTTAGCACTTGTTCCAGTTGCGATTGCAGCAACCACTTCCTGGATTTTCTCCATGTAAGGAACAAAAGACTTCGCATTGTTTTCAGCACGATTCAGTTTCGCAGCTGATACCATTTGCATCGCTTTTGTGATCTGACTCGATTTTTTCGTTGACGTGATCCTTGACTTTATATCGCGTAATGAGGCCAAAGATTTCACCACCTTTTTTCAGGAATCCGTGTTCATTTACGTGAAAAGAGAGAAAAAGAGAATCTTTTTCTCTCGGAAAGATTACTAATTAGTTGCTTGGTGCAAACGTACGTTTAAAGCCTTCGATTGCTGTCTTCCACTCTTCATCAGCAGGCATATTTCCTGTTTGAGAGATTGTGTCAAACAAGCCTTTATGGTTTTCTTCAATGTACAAGAATAACTCAGCTTCAAAACGTTTAACATCAGCAATGGCAACATCGTCTAAGTATCCTCTTGTTAGTGCGTAAAGAATCGCTACTTGTTTTTCAACTTTAAGCGGTTTGTTCAAGTCTTGTTTTAAGACTTCAACTGTTCTTGCACCACGGTTTAATTTCGCTTGAGTGGCTTGGTCTAGATCAGATCCAAATTGAGCGAATGCTTCAAGCTCACGATAAGAAGCAAGATCCAGACGAAGTGTACCTGCTACCTTTTTCATCGCTTTGATTTGTGCAGAACCACCTACACGGGATACAGACAATCCTGCGTTTACTGCTGGACGTACGCCTGAGAAGAAGAGGTCAGATTGTAAGAAGATCTGTCCATCTGTGATTGAAATAACGTTTGTTGGGATATATGCAGAGATATCGCCAGCCTGCGTTTCTACGAAAGGCAATGCTGTGATAGAACCGCCACCCTTTGCGTCACTAAGCTTCGCTGCACGTTCTAATAAACGAGAGTGAAGATAGAAAACATCACCAGGGAATGCCTCACGACCTGGAGGACGACGAAGCAATAGTGAAAGCTCACGGTAAGCTGCCGCTTGTTTAGAAAGGTCATCATAGACAACAAGTACGTGCTTGCCGTTATACATGAATTCCTCACCCATCGTTACACCTGCATAAGGAGCAAGGTAAAGAAGTGGAGCTGGCTGTGATGCAGAAGCTGTGACAACGATTGTGTAGTCAAGCGCACCATGCTTACGAAGTGTTTCAACAACACCACGAACCGTTGATTCTTTTTGTCCGATCGCTACATAAATACAGATCATGTCTTGATCTTTTTGGTTTAGAATCGTATCGATTGCAACAGATGTTTTACCTGTTTGACGGTCACCAATGATCAATTCACGCTGTCCGCGGCCGATTGGAATCAAGGCATCAATTGCTTTAATTCCTGTTTGAAGCGGCTCATGTACAGATTTACGATCCATAACGCCAGGTGCTTCACTTTCGATTGGACGTGTTTTGCTTGTTAAGATTGGACCTAGTCCATCAACAGGCTGACCAAGCGGGTTCACAATACGTCCGATTAACTCTTCACCTACTGGAACCTCCATGATACGACCTGTACGTTTTACATCGTCACCTTCGCGGATATCTTTGTAAGGTCCTAAAATAACGATACCTACGTTAGACTCCTCAAGGTTTTGAGCCATACCCATTACACCGTTAGAGAACTCAACCAGCTCTCCTGCCATAATGTTGTC
Organism: Bacillus sp. FSL L8-0654; assembly: GCF_038629965.1. NCBI lineage: Bacteria > Bacillati > Bacillota > Bacilli > Caryophanales > Bacillaceae > Bacillus > Bacillus sp. FSL L8-0654. The sequence goes on from NZ_CP152026.1 coordinate 3,332,029, forward strand.
AAGGCCATGTACACGCGCGATACCGTCCCCTACTTGAATGACTGTACCGACATCTTTTACTTCAATTTCTGATTGATAGTTTTGGATTTGCTGCTTTATCAGCGCGCTAATCTCTTCAGCTTTGATACTCACTAAGGTTTCACCCCTTCTAACGATTTTCGCCTGCAAGCTGACGTTCAATGCGGGAAAGCTTTCCGCTGACACTGCCGTCATAAATGCGGTTTCCGATACGGATTTTCACTCCGCCTATTAGATCCTTGTCAATCACATTTTCAACACGCAGTGATGTGACTCCGGCTTTTTTGGCAAATACTTCAGATAAAGATTGAATTTCAGCACCGCTCAGCGGTTTCACTGAATACACGACCGCATCGTCTATTTGTTTCGTGCGGTTTGCAAGTTTCACAAACTCCGACGTCATTTCAGAGAAAATATTCGTGCGTCCGCGGTCAATCAGTAAATACATTGTGTGCAATACATAAGTAGAAACACCTTTGAAAGCTTCTGCAATCAACTGTTTCTTTTTGTCTGCAGTAATCTTTGGATGAACAAGGAAGTCATTGAGTTCTTGATCAGCCTTTAGAACTTTTTTGATCTCATTCAGCTCTTTTTCAGTTTCGTCTACTGCCGAAGAAGCAAGAACGATGTCAAAAAGAGCAGAAGCGTAACGCTTAGAGACAATAGTTACGCTCATCGGCTTTCGCCTGCCTCTTTAAGGTACTCTTGAATCAATTTCTCTTGTGCCTGCTCATCAAGTTCTTTTTCAATCACTTTAGATGCAATCAGCACAGATAGTGATGCAACCTGCTCACGCAGTGCAGCCACAGCTTGTTCTTTTTCTTTCACGATTTCAGTTCTAGCAGACTCTTTCAAGCGCTCTGATTCTTGACGTGCTGCTTGAATGATCTCTTCTTTTTGTTTCTCACCAATCTTTTTCGCATTTTCGATGAGTGTATGTGATTCTTCGCGTGCTTCTTTCAATAAGACACGTTGTTCTTCAAGAAGCTTTTCAGCTTGAACGTGCTTTTGTTCAGCACTTGAAATTTCATTTCCTATATAATCTTCACGCTGCTTCATAATACCTAATAAAGGTTTAAGCGCAAATTTCTTTAAAAGTGCAAGCAAGATGAGCATAGCGATAAGCTGGAATAACATATCACCGGCGTTGAAACTTAAGCCCCCTGCTCCTAAAACCACTGGTAACTGAGACATTTAGTACGGCAACTCCCTTCTTTAAATAATATGTTAAGAAACAAAACATAAAGGAATGGCGAAGTTTCGAACTAATCTGATCTTCGCCATTAAAATTCATATTAGAACGCTTCTCACATATTAACCAAAGAATGCCAAGAATGCGATAACGACAGCGATAATTGGAAGTGCCTCAACTAAAGCGACCCCGATGAACATAAGTGTTCTTAGTTCTCTACCAGCTTCTGGCTGACGAGCAATTCCTTCAACTGTTTTAGATACGATTAGACCGTTACCAATACCTGCTCCTAGTGCTCCTAAACCGATTGCAATTGCTGCTGCTATTAAATTCATTAAAAAGCTCCTCCTTTAAAATAACGTCCTTTTTGGACTCTCAATTTTTTAGTGTTCGTCGCTGACTTTATGGGAAATGTACACCATTGTCAGCATGGTGAAGATAAATGCCTGGATTGTTCCGACAAACAAACTGAATGCCTGCCATACAATCATCGGCACGATGGCACCTAATGTACCAACGATACCAAGCGCAATATTTTGCGTGTAGAAATTGGTCGCAAGTCCTGCAAGTAACCCAAGAAGAATCTCTCCAGCGAAAATATTTCCGTAAAGACGCAAACCAAGTGTTAGCGTGTTTGCAAATTCTTCAATAAGTTTCAATGGTACTAAAAGCGGAATTGGTCTAAAGTAGTCTTTCGTATATTCCTTGACTCCTTTTGCCTTGACACCGTAGAAGTGTGTAAGTCCCATGACCATAATTGCTAGTGTCATTGTGATTGCAGGATCAGCAGTTGGTGATTTCCACCACAAGTTGTGATCGACCGTAATCGAGAACGGCAGTCCAAGCATGTTTGAAACAAATATGTACATGAGTAATGTAACGCCAAGCGCTAGAAATGGGGCTCCTGTTTTCATGTCCATCGAACTACCTATGATATTTCGAACAAAATCAACGATCCATTCCATGAAGTTCTGCGCCTTAGTCGGACGAATAGACAGAACACGAGTAGTCAGCACCGCTATGAGAAGAACGATGATACTAGCAATCGTAATCATGAGAACATTGGATAAGTTGAACGTTAACCCTAAAAATTCTGTAGTTTTTGAACTGTGACCCAAAGAGTATTCACCTCTCTTCCATAGTAGAACGTTTAAGTTGAATGAAGGAATCTATCATAATGACAGGATATATTGTCATTAATCCTATAACAACACCTGCCAGATGAACTTCATTAGGGTAACGCCAAGCAATCGCTACTGCGAGAATCGCGTTGGCCCACCTGGCTGTACTTCCCATTGAACGAATGGATTTTCCTTTTTTAACCGCTCGATCAAAAGCGTGCATTCTCCGTATAAGTAGGAATAAATTAAAGAAAGCAAAAATTGTGCCGATAATGAAACCAAGAAACAGTGGTTTAAAACCAGGCATGGCATAGCCAAACACAAAAATTGCCAATAGATAGAACATGTATTTACTCTGTCTGCGGAAAATCGCGTTTGGATCGTTCATTCATCTGACTCCCGATGAAAAGTATTGTAAAAAAGGTGATAAATGGTGATGAAAACTGCGTAGAAGACGCTTATGATAAGCCGTCCTATTCGAAAAAAATCAATCACCCATCGGTCTAATTGCACAATCAGACTTGAAATCTTTAGATCTATGGGATGCTGCTTCATTCGTTGATACAAACCCTGATTATTAAAGGGTTCACAATGAGGATTAGTAGAGTGCTATAGGCTATGAAAACCTTACCATAATATCCTCGTTTAGCATACAATAGCGTCTATGATGTGTCAATCGGTTGAAAGTTAAAAAACTTTTCTATAGTGATAGAGCACACAAAATGTTCACAATTTCATCAAACTTTAGGAGAGATGTGACAATCATTGAAAAAAACAGCCAATGTTCAGTATACATTGATTTTTCTAAGAACGGTATCAACCGTTTGTCATATATTTCAAAAAGCCCACATGCACGTTTGCATGTGGGCTTTTATTAAGACTTTCTTATTTCGTTCCGTACATACGGTCACCAGCATCACCAAGACCTGGGATGATGTAACCTTTTTCGTTTAGTTTCTCATCTAATGCTGCAATGTAGATATCAACATCTGGATGATGCTTTTGCATTTCCTCTACACCTTCAGGGGCAGCAATCAGACACATAAAGCGAATGTTTTTCGCACCGCGTTTTTTCAAGCTGTTTAACGCTTCGACTGCAGAGCCGCCAGTTGCAAGCATTGGGTCTACTACGATAAATTCACGTTCTTCCACATCAGATGGAAGCTTCACATAATATTCAACAGGCTTTAATGTTTTCGGATCACGGTATAAACCAACATGTCCCACTTTAGCAGCTGGAATGAGTTTCAAAATCCCGTCTACCATTCCAAGACCTGCTCTTAAAATTGGCACAACACCGAGTTTCTTCCCTGAGATCACGTTTGATTTCGCTACTTGTACAGGTGTTTCTACATCTACCTCTTCAAGCGGTAAATCTCTTGTGATTTCAAATGCCATTAATGTTGCAACTTCATCCACTAGCTCTCTAAATTCTTTAGTTCCTGTATGAACGTCACGAATATATGTAAGTTTGTGCTGAATAAGCGGGTGATCAAATACATAAACCTTTGCCATTGCTTGCTACAACTCCTTTTCTGTCATCTTCCGGTGAACTTTGCACACTTCCTACAATTCTACATAAAAAGACATCATCTTTCAATATGATTCGCAAATCCTACAAAAAAAACCCACATGCCAAATATAGGCAAATGGGTCTGTTTTTTAATAATCTAATTCGTTATATAGAGGGAAACGGGCCGTAAGATCAGATACACGCTTTTTCGCCTCTTCTAATTTCGCTTCATCTTCATGATGTTTTAGCGCAAGTGCAATAATGGAACCGACTTCTTTCATCGCTTCTTGATCAAAACCGCGGCTTGTTACTGCTGCTGTACCTACACGTACACCACTTGTGACAAATGGTTTCTCTGGATCATAAGGAATTGCATTTTTGTTCACTGTAATACCGATTTCATCAAGAACGTTTTCTGCAATTTTTCCTGTGATGCCAAGAGAACGCAAGTCGATGAGAACAAGATGGTTATCTGTTCCCCCAGATACAAGCTGAATATCTTCAGATAAAAGAGTTTCAGCTAGTTGTTTTGCATTATCAATGACGTTTTGTGCATATGTTTTGAAATCTCCGTTCAATACTTCACCGAAAGAAACAGCTTTTGCAGAGATGACATGCATCAGTGGTCCACCTTGAATACCAGGGAAAATCGATTTGTCGATCTTTTTACCAAACTCTTCACGGCATAGAATCATTCCGCCGCGAGGTCCGCGTAATGTTTTGTGAGTTGTCGTTGTCACAAAATCTGCGTAAGGAACTGGATTTGGATGAAGACCTGCTGCAACAAGACCAGCAATGTGAGCCATGTCGACCATAAAGTAAGCACCGACTTCATCAGCAATCTCACGGAACTTTTTGAAATCAATTTGACGTGGGTATGCACTTGCACCCGCAACGATAAGTTTCGGCTTATGTTCACGTGCTTTTTCAAGTACATCTTGATAGTCGATATGCTGAGTTTCTTTATCTACACCATATTCTACAAAGTTGTACTGTACACCACTAAAGTTTACAGGGCTTCCGTGTGTTAAATGCCCGCCATGTGATAAGTTCATGCCCAGTACTGTATCGCCATGCTCAAGAATTGTAAAGTATACGGCCATGTTCGCTTGAGCACCTGAGTGAGGCTGTACGTTCACATACTCAGCGCCAAAAATTTCTTTTGCGCGGTCACGTGCGATATCTTCCACAACGTCTACATGTTCACAGCCGCCATAGTAGCGTTTACCAGGATAGCCCTCAGCGTATTTGTTAGTTAATACAGAGCCCTGTGCTTCCATGACTGCTTCGCTTACGAAGTTTTCTGATGCAATTAATTCGATTTTGTCCTGCTGGCGTTTCCGCTCTAGTTGAATTGCTTTGAATACTTGTGCGTCTTGCTCAGGTAAATGTTTCATCAGCGAAATCCTCTCCAATCTATTTCCATTCGATGTTTTCACCATCTCATTGTACACGGTTTTTGAGTAAAATGTAAAAGTTTTTTTTGGAAAATCGACTTCTTTTTTATGAAAACCCGAATATTCAAGTGGTAAAGCGTCTTCATCATTCAACATTATATTAGAAATATATCGAAGCTATGATCTTGTATAAACGGCTCGTTCTCCGCCAATCAGCTTCGGACGCGTTTTCGCAAAAGTCACATGTGCATGTCCTAATCGATGACGACTGAGGCGGACAGGTACAGCGACTCTCTTTAAGTGCATCCCAATTAACGTATCGCCGATATCAATTCCAGCATGTGCCTCAATGCATTCGACCAATACAGGATGTTCCATTTGCTGATACGCATGAGCCGCCATCGAACCACCCGCTTTACGGACAGGTACTGCAGCTACGATCTCCAGGTTAAAACGGAAAGCCGCTTCTTCTTCAACAACAAGGGCACGATTTAGATGTTCACAGCATTGAAAGGCGAGCTCGATGCCGGTCTCTCGTCTTAACTGATCCAATTCTTGATAGATAGAGGCAGCAATTTGCTCACTTCCTGCAGTACCAATATGCTCACCAGCCACTTCTGACGTACTGCAGCCAATGACTAAGATTTGCCCGGCATGCAATTCAACTGTTTGATGAAACTCTTTTAACATTTCAAGCCAATCTTGACCAATGTTCATGTTAAGCGCTCCTTATAGGTGCTTTTCTTCGTAATCAGCAATTTTGCCAATCCGCACAGCATGGCGTCCTGCTGTAAACTCTGTCGTCAGCCAAATGTGCGCAATCTCACGTGCTAATCCTGGTCCAATCACTCGCTCTCCCATTGCAAGAACGTTCGTATCATTATGTTCTCTCGTTGCTTTCGCACTAAATGTATCATGAGCCAATGCACAGCGAATTCCTTTTACTTTATTTGCTGAGATGCTCATGCCGATGCCTGTCCCACAAATTAAAATGCCGCGGTCGACTTCTCCGTTTGCCACCATATTGGCTACAGGGAAAGCATAATCTGGGTAGTCTACAGAACCTGATCCGCATTCACAACCCATATCAATGTATTCAATCTTCAATTCATCCATCAGTTGTTTGATTTCTTCACGAATATTCGTTCCGCCGTGATCGGATGCAATGGCTACTTTCATCGGGCAATTCCTCCTAAGGGTGAGTTGTTCTGTTATGTCTTACATTCATTCTTTATTCACAGTTATATTTTAACCTCTGACTAGTGATTTGCAAACAATAGCAGAAAAACCGTTGAGGCAACGGTTTTACAAGTTATCTATTATGATGATCTTTTTTCAGCTTCTCAGCGAGCTGATACAGCAAGGCTTCTAGTTCATCTCGAGTTTCCTGATAAACAGAAAGACTTCCTCCAAACGGATCGGATACATCGCCTTCTGTTCCTGTCGCAAATTCCTTTAAAGTGAAGACCTTGCCTTTTGCATGCGCATATTGCTCTGCAATCAACTGTTTATGCTGCATCGTCATCGTGAAGACGTAATGAGCTTCGCGTAGAAGATCCTCTGTCAATTTTGATGATGAGTGATTCAGTGGAATGCTTTTCTCAAATAATGCTTCGATCGCTTGAGGAGAAGCCTTCCCTTCATCGGAGGCAAAAATGCCCGCTGATTTTACAGTGACCTCTAAACCTTTTTCATCTGCAATGGAAGCAAAAAGGGCTTGAGCCATTGGACTTCTGCATGTATTTCCCGTACAAACAAATAAGATTTTCATCTTTCGCCCTCCTTTTCTTCTATTATATAGCATTTCATTCTACATGTTATGTAAGGAGACTGGCTAGAGCGGAAATAATAATTTGATTCCAAAGGCTAGTAAAATGATTCCGCCAAGCGCGCCGCTATATGAACCAACCCATGACCGAACCTGTTTACCGAGTAATAATCCGAGCCATGTGAGGAGCATACTAAAAAAACCAAACAATAAAATAGTCATCCACACCTGGGAACCGTAAATCCCGAGACTTAAACCAACGGAGAAGCTGTCTAGGCTTACACTTGTCGCAAAAAGAACGAGACCAGCCCCAACTGGTGCGATAAAGGGCTTATCCTCTTTGCGGATAGAAGCAACAATCATTTGTAGTCCCAGCACCAAAAGCAGCGCCCCGCCGATATAGGTGGCAAGAAGACCGAGCCATCCGGATAAGAGCTGACCTGTCAGTATGCCAAAAAGTGGCATAAACATATGAAATATCCCAATGACAAGTCCAATATAAATGATCTGGCGGAACCTCAGCTGAATCATCCCCATACCAAGTCCAACCGAAAAAGCATCCATCCCAAGTGCAAAAGCCATGATGCTGAGTGTCAGCAATTCGCCAGCTAGTTCGTTCATGTAAATCCCCCTTGGACACACATTCTCCTTTAACCTATGTTTGTCCAAGAAAGGTTAGAACTATTGGAACGAAGGGAGTGTACGCCCTCCTGCGGCTTTTTGCAGACGGTTCATAATGGCAGAACCAACTCCCTGCTCTGAAAAGGCTTCTGAAATAATCAAGTCTACATCCGTTTCATCAAATTGTCTCAGTACACGATAGAGGTTTGCAGCAACCGTTTCAGGTTTTCCTCTATATCCACAGCTGTACACAACATCTGCCGCAAACAGCGATTTCTTTTCTTCTGTTGTCAGCACTCCGACTTTTAGCCCTTCAGCTTTGTATTTCTGTATGTGACGCTGCATGTCTTCATCACTTCCATGAAAGATATACATCTTGGCTTCAGGTGCATAATGTGTGTATTTCATTCCCGGCGATACAGGCGCTTCGTCCTTTTTTGTCAGCCCTGGGTCCACACTCACCGTCCCCACGACCTCTTCTAATGCTTCTTTTGTAATTCCGCCTGGTCTTAAAATCACTGGGGTCTCACCGATACAGGATACAACCGTTGACTCAACGCCAATACCAGTTGAACCGCCATCCACAATCCCAGCGATTCTTCCTTCGAGATCACTTGCTACATGGTCTGCTTGTGTTGGTGAAGGTTTTCCCGAACGATTGGCACTTGGTGCAGCAATTGGCAGACCAGCTGCTCGGATGAGCTCAAGCGCAATGGGATGGTCAGGCATTCTCACACCTACTGTGGATAAACCTGCTGTAACCTGCTTTGATAAAGTGCCTGGCTTACACGGAAGAACGATAGTTAAGGCGCCCGGCCAAAAGGCATCCATCAGCGCCTTCGCTTTTTCGCTTTCTATTTGTGCAAATTCGTGAAGCTGCTGAACCTCCGCAATGTGAACAATCAACGGATTATCACTCGGACGCCCTTTCGCTTCATAAATTTTCATCACGGCTTCTGTCTCTTTCGCATTTGCCCCGAGTCCGTAAACGGTCTCTGTCGGGAAAGCAACCACTTCATTTTGCTGCAGCAGATCGGCCGCCTGTTTAATTTGTGGATAGTATGTGGATAAATCCTTTTCTAAATCCACAGACCACCTTTTTGTATTTAACATCATACAAACTCCTTTTAAAAAAGATAAAACTGTTGATATGTCTCAATTATCCTTTTGAAAGTATAAAAGATGATGATCAATAAAACAAGCGTTGTCCACATTTTGTGGATAACGCTTGTTTTGTAGTGGATAAGTATGTGTATAAGTCCATCATTTTGTGATTAACTGCTTTTTTTTTGCAGGACCACAGCCTGTTCTTTCCCCAATGTCTCTTTTGCATGTGCAGAGCTCCATATGCTTTCTGGAATTTCCTTTAAAGGTGTAAAGCCCATTAATGCCAAAAAATCATGGGAAGAGGAATGGTTTGCGACAACATAAAAAGTATCCACACCCATTTTTTCACCGAGCGTTTGAACACTTTGGAACAAAGAGACAATGTGTCCCTGACCGAGCTTATCTGATATGACAAGAGACCGCAGCAATCCCTCTTGTTCATTGAGCTGTTCAAGACCTAAGCAGCCTGCCAGCTGACCATCCGCATCTTCCATCACTACAAATGCCGTTCGCTCCGCAAGTGTTACTCCGCCTTTTGCTTGTCCTTTTTCAAGAAAAGCATTGATCGCCGGGACATCTTCTTCTGTGGCTATTCTTAATTGATAATACATGCTTTCACCTCTTTTTGTTCTCTTACTTCAACTCTATGAGGCAAAAACCGATTTATACCTTTTTTAAGAGAAAAGACTAGAGACCCATTCGAACAAAAAGAACTTCACTTCACCTGTCTCTTCTTCCTCTTCTTTCACCACTTCATTAACAGACTCTTTCGTTTGCTGCGCTGTCACTTGTTTATCATCATCCCCTTCTGGTGAGGCGATGGCTTCTCCGTTTGAAAAATCGATAAAGCAGAGCGGCGGAAATAACACACACCACCAGTTGGCTCCGTCTCCTTCTCCAAGCGTAATTAAAATGGCTTCATATTTCCCAGCAGGGTAGACGAAATTTCCATAGAGCTTTGTTGGAAATGAAGCTTTTTGAAAACTGACCGATACGGATTGATCTATGTGCTGTTCCTTCAATTTCGCTTTAGCAATACGATTGATTTCTGGCAGCTTTGATCGAATGACACGTCTTGCTTCTTCAATGGATGTGAGGTCTTTCACCCACTCCGTCATACTCGCATTGACCTCGTCACGAATACTTCTTTTCACATCCTGATCCGCTGAACGATCACTATTTGCTAAAATGCGTAATCGAATCGCTTCATCTGGTATGACAACAGGCTGATTTGCAGAAGCAGCCGCTGTCTCCTCTCTGCCAAGGTTTGCAAAAGCACCGCATAATAATAGAAACATATAAAGACAAATCATCGTTTTACTTTTCAACATTGTGTGTTCCCCCCACTTTTTCTCTTCACTACAAACATTGTGTCCAGGAAACACATTTCATAAACAGTCAACATGAATTTTTTAATAGATTATGAGTCAAAACAAAAAAGCCGTTCTCATTAAGAACGACTTTTAAGTGAGGATTGGTAGTCAGAAGGGTATAGTCTTCCATCCCAATCTCGGCTGATTTTTAAACCAGATTCTGTTTTGATGACAGTCATGGCTCCTTTTTTCTCGATTTCTTTTTTGACTTTCCCTTTTTGATCGATAAATTGGATCACCATTTCATAGTTAAATTCAATTCTGTCATCGCTTTCATCTGAAGGCGTAAACATAATTTTTTTCAGCTTAATTTGACAATCTTGATCCTTCGCCGCTTCTAATATGCTCGGGAACATGCTGTCTTGTGTATATTCTTGATATTCATGTTCGGTTAAATAAACCTTCAGCTTCTCTTTCATGTCAGATAGGTCATCCGTTCGATTCACTGTGTATTGTGCTTTTTTATAGCTTTCTCCAAATGCTGCTGCCTCTTTTTTAAAGCTCGGTTTACCACAAGCACTCACAATCAATAGTACACTGACGATGACCAACACCATCGCATACCTTTTGTTCACACCATTCGCTCCTTCAAAACAAATTTATGTAAAAAATCATGATCAGAATGTTCATTCTTCTATATATACGTTTCTCTTTTACCATAAGTTTCATCTTTACATAATAAAATAGTCCGGCTTTCTTCAGCCGGACTTTCCGTTTTGAATGTATGCGCAAACAGCTCGATCTTTTCCGTTAATATCTTTGACGATGCAGACATCCGCTTTAGGAAATGCCTGCTCAAGAAGCGCTGTGACATCTTGACCTTGCGTATGTCCAATTTCAAAGACAACAACTGCCTGATCACTCAGCACGCTGGGAAGATCATGAACGAGACGCTGATAAAACCACAAGCCATCACGTCCGTCCGTCAGCGCATTCACTGGCTCATGCTTCGTCACAACCTCAGACAGACTATCCATTTCTTCCGCCGCAATATAAGGTGGATTGGAAATAAATACGTCCACTTTGATGCCTTGAGCTATAACCGGTTCAAGTAAATCTCCATGTAAAAAATGAACGTCTGCACCGAGCGCTTGTTGATTTCGTTTTGCTACCGCAAGCGCTTCTTGTGAGATATCAGTCGCTGTGACAGATAGTGATTTTTTTTCAAGAGCCAGCGTAATCGCAATGGCCCCGCTTCCTGTGCCAACGTCAACTGCTTTGAGCGGCTGATCGTGCGGGAAAACGTCACCTACCAAATGGAGCGCCGCCAAAACAACTTCTTCCGTTTCAGGACGAGGGATGAGAACATGCTTGTTCACCTCGAAAGGACGTCCGTAAAAGAATTCAACACCCGTTAAATGCTGAACAGGAACACCCGCCCTGTGCTGCGTCACAAATTTGCTGAACAGTTGATCTTGCTCCTCAGGCAGCGCATCATGAAATCGCGCAAGAAGCTCACTTCTGCTCCAGCCGAGCACATGCATCAACAGGAGTTCTGCTGCATTTTGGTCTCTGCCAGCTTCCGTTAACAAAGAAGAAGCCCATTTAAGGGCTTCGAAGATTGTTCGCTCTTTATTTTGCATCTTGAAGCTTTCTTGCTTGGTCTTCCATAATTAGTGCATCAATGACCTCGTCAAGTTTTCCTTCTAAAATTTGATCAAGCTTTTGAATCGTCAATCCGATGCGGTGGTCTGTTACACGGTTTTGCGGGAAGTTGTACGTACGGATACGCTCTGAACGATCCCCTGTTCCAACCGCAGATTTACGTGTTTGATCATATTCAGCCTGTGCTTCACGCTGGAATTTATCATAAATTCTCGCACGCAGCACTTTCATGGCTTTTTCTTTGTTTTTAATTTGTGATTTCTCATCTTGACAGGATACAACAACACCTGTTGGAAGGTGAGTTAATCGAACAGCAGACATGGTTGTATTGACACTTTGTCCGCCAGGTCCGCTTGATGCAAATGTATCCACACGGATGTCTTTTTCATGGATATCAATTTCAACTTCCTCAGCCTCAGGTAATACAGCGACTGTCGCAGTAGAAGTATGGATCCGTCCGCCTGATTCTGTTTCTGGAACACGCTGCACGCGGTGAGCACCATTTTCAAACTTTAGTTTGGAGTATGCGCCTTTCCCGCTGATCATAAAGATGATTTCTTTATAACCGCCTGTGCCAGTGACACTTGCTTCCATGACTTCCGTTTTCCAGCCTTGCATTTCAGCATAACGGCTGTACATACGGTAAAGATTTCCCGCAAAAAGAGCAGCCTCTTCTCCACCCGCTGCACCACGAACCTCCACAATAACGTTCTTATCGTCATTCGGATCTTTCGGGATTAGCAAGATTTTCAGCTCGTCTTCTAAACGTTCCGTTTCTTCTGTGAGCTCTGAAATTTCTTCTTTGACCATGTCGCGCATCTCGGCATCCAGCTTCTCTTCGAGCATTGCTTTCGCATCATTCAGCTGATCGTATGCCGCACGATATTGTCTATATACCTCAACAGTTTCTTGAATATCGGATTGTTCTTTCGAATATTCACGAAGCTTCTTAGGGTCGTTCACCACTTCAGGGTCACTTAAATATTCATTTAGCTTTTCATAGCGTTCTTCAATTGATTTTAAACGGTCTAACATGGTCTTCACCTCTGTTTTGTGCGTAACAGTCTAATTATAGTATAGCGGGGTATGACAGTCAAAAAAATTTCCAAAACAATTGATTTCCTGCAATTTTTCGCTAGAAAACACGATCTTTGGCGATTGGTTACTTGTTTTGTCTAACGTGAAGGAACAGGAACTCCTTAAAGAGAATGGTACTTGTAATTGAAAAAAGGGAGGGCATTTGGTTTGAATACAAATGAGGTTGCAAAGGAAATTGGTGTTTCTTCAAAGACGATTCAGCGCTGGGTCAAACAGCTCAACATCCCTGTCGCCCGGAATGAACTTGGACATTATGAATTTCATGAAGATATTGTACAGCTGCTCAAAGAGGTCAAACACCAAATGAGTGAAGGTGTGATCCTCCAAGATATTCAACTGCCAATCCATAAGGAAACCGTTCGTCAATCAGCACCTGCTACCGAAGCTGATATCTCTATACAGCGGATTGAAGCATTAGAAAAACAAGTGAAAGCGCTCATTCAGCAGCAATTACATGTCACTGATGTAGAAGACCGCCTGCAAGAGCTTGAACGGAAATTGGCTAAAAAAGCAGATGAAGGTGTATCGTATCAGCTGCTTCAGCACCGCAGAGAAATTGAAGACTTATCCACAAAATTTGACCGCCTCGCCGCAGCCTTGAAACAACCGTCACAAGTAGAAGAAAAAAAGGAAATCGCACACCCCGACATCAAAAAAAAGCGTGTACTCTTCCCTCTGTTTCATTCATTTCGCTAAGAAAGGCTGCCTCGTTTGGCAGCCTTTCTACTATATTATACGGTAAGTGCAATAATGATCGGTAATGTAATGAGTGACATGATGGCACTGATCACAAATGCGGATGCAGTTTCCGCCTCTTGCTTTTCAAATCGTGTTGCGATCATCGCTGCAACAGCTGAACCTGGGAAGGCAACAAGCAATACAGCTTTTGTAATTTCATCAGCCGAAAGACCCATAAGAACGGCAATGAAATACATAAGTAATGGTTGTACAGCTACTTTTAGCAATGCAATACTAAAGGCTGGCAAGCTTAATTTAATTTTGCGGATACCAACAGTGACACCGACTGCGAATAATGCCACACCTGATGTGACGCTGCCAATTTCCTCTAACATTTCATGTCCGATTGCAGGAAGTTTAAATCCTAAAAGAACAAGAATGATACTGGCTAACGGTGCAAGTGCAAGCGGCTCTGATAAACCGTGCAAAATTGCTTTTGTTGTCATTTTTAGGAAGCTTTCGCCTTCTTTGGCTTTTCCTTTTGTTTTTTCACCGACAGTTGATACAATTATTGCAATTGGATCAAGCAGTGCATTTACAACTATTCCGGTAATCGCAATCGGAATTGCAACCTCTTGAGCTCCAAATAAACTGCCCAAGACCGGAATCCCCATAAATGCAAAGGTCGGTTGTGCTGAGTTTAACGAGAAAACAGAAGAATCTGTTAAATCATATTTAAAAGCAAATTTCGTAACTAAAAGGATAATGATATAAAAACCAACGATTCCGAAAATCAATGCAACGAAAAATGGAATTTGACTATAGAATTTATCTTTTGGTGTTGACAGAATACTGGCGATAAAGTGCGCTGGTAAAGCATACTTTGTAACAAGTGTACTTACACCTTTTGCAGATTTAGCGTCATAGCTGCCGAAGTTCCCTGCGAACCAACCCAGCGCGATAACGAAAAAAATCGGTGCTAGGAGGATCAAAATATTTAAAAAGTCCATCTTACTCTTCCTCCTTAAATCCTTTACATGTTTCTTATTTATTGCGGCATTGCTTAGATTACCCGAAGCAATGCCGCGTTACACATTTTATTATGCTCTTACAATTTTTTTATATTCAGGAATCCACATTGCGTCTTTCACAGCTTGTTCGATGTTGTCAGGCGTTTTTCTTGCGACACCATCTTCAATTGCTGCTTTCGCTACTTCAACAGCCACATGAATTGACACTTCTTGCAATTTATCAATACTTGGAAGAAGACCAGCACCTGGTTTCTCATGATCAACCATTTCAGCAATTGCATTCGCAGAAGCAACGAACATGCCTTTTGTGATGATTTTTGATTCTGTTACGATTGAACCAAGACCAAGTCCAGGGAAAACGAATGCATTGTTTGATTGTCCGATTTCATGTTCAATTCCGTTATACTCAACGTTTTCGAACGGGCTTCCTGTTGCAACAAGCGCACGGCCGTCAGTCCATTTGAATAGATCCTCTGGCACAGCTTCAGCAAGCGGTGTTGGGTTAGACATTGGCATGATCACTGGACGCTCTGTATGAGCTGCCATTTCTTTAATGATTTCTTCAGTGAATGCGCCGCCTTGACCTGATGTACCAATAAGGATGGTCGGCTTCACCCTGCGAACAGTTTCAGCAAATGAGATTTGTCCTTTTTCATCGCGTGCCCAGCCTTCTACTTCATCAGAAGTACGCAGGTATGGTTTTTGGAAATCAAGCACTTCATCTTCAAATTGATCTGTTAGCAATCCTCTGTAGTCTAATGTCCAGAATGCATTGTTTGCTTCTTCTTCTGTTAGACCTTCAAGAACCATTGTGTCACGCATTTGATCTGCAATTCCGATACCAGCTGATCCAGCTCCGAAGATGACAACACGGTGATCTTTTAATTGAGTACCAGTTTTCTTGACAGCTGCAAGAACACCCGCTAAAGTAATGGCACCAGTACCTTGAATATCATCGTTGAACGTTAAGATGTTATCGTTGTATTTTTTCATGATGTTACGCGCATTTTTGTTTCCAAGGTCTTCCCAGTGAAGCAATGCTTTCGGGAAGAATTTAAGTGCTGCCTTCACATAAGCATCAATGAATTCTTCGTATTTTTCACCTTGTACACGTTTGTGATGGTTCCCAATGTATAATGGATCATTCAATAATTTTTCATTGTTTGTTCCAACATCTAATACAACTGGAATCACGCGGCTAGGATCAATACCTGCTGCAGCCGTGTAAACAGCTAATTTACCGATTGCGATGTTGATACCACCAACACCCCAGTCACCAATTCCAAGAATACTCTCAGAGTCAGTTGCAACGATGAGGTCAATATCTCCAGCAGTTGCGTGCAAGTTTTCAAATGCTTTCTCGATTCCGTCAATGTCGTCGATTGAAAGATAGACACCATGAGGTCTTCTGTATTCATGGCTGTATTCTTGAATCGCTTCACCAACAGTTGGTGTGTACACAACTGGAAGCATTTCACGAAGCTTTTCTGTTAGAAGCTTGTAGAACAATACTTCGTTACGGTTTTGCAAATCACTTAAGTATACGTTTTGACGAAGACGATCCGGCTGAGCTAGAAACTGCTTGTACGCTCTTTCCGCTTGCTGTTCTAAAGTTAGAACCGTTGGAGGAAGTAAGCCTTCTAGTCCAAGCTCTTGTCTTTCTTCTTCAGAGAAAGCAACGCCTTTGTTCAACGTTGGAATCGATAATACATCTTTACCTGTCAAAGTGGTTTCGAGGTACCCTTCTTTTGTTTTCTTCACGTTGTTCATCAAAAACTACCCTCTTTCTAAAATATAAATAAAGTGAACTATTAATCCAAAGAACGATTAAGGAGAAAAATCCTTAATCAAAAAAATTATGACAAGAAATCGAACTTTTCGTTTAAATGCTTTACACTACAGTTAGTCATTTTATGCCTGCTTATGACAAAACGCAAGCGTTGAAAATTAGATAATTTAATCGTAGTGTTATTTAATTTATTTAAGTACAAATGATGGGTGTTCAGCCAAAATCTCGAAAAACGAAACACAGCGGCATTTGCTATTTTTTTATTTGTCAAGTGTTGTACCAACATCAAGTCTTGGTACTTCATGGTGATGTCTGCATCGTGCTTCGTATGATTCCTGCGCACCTACTAAAATAATAGGATCATCATAGGATGCGGGTTTACCGTCGATCAAGCGTTGTGTTCTACTCGCTGGGGAGCCGCATACCGAACAAACTGCTTGAAGTTTTGTTACAAGCTCTGCACATGCCATTAAATGCGGAACAACACCAAATGGCTCTCCTCTGAAGTCTTGATCCAGGCCTGCAACAATGACTCGATAGCCTTGGTCAGCCAATTGAGTGACAATGTCAATGATTGTCTCATCAAAAAATTGCACCTCATCAATGCCAATGACATCGGTTCTTTCTGATATGTGCGTTATTATGTCTTTTGGTGAGGCTACTGCAATCCCATCTAATGATGAACCGTTATGTGACACAACTGAGCTTGTACTATATCGGTTATCAATCGATGGTTTGAATATTTTTACTTCTTGTTTGGCAAAGGTGGCCCTTTTGGCTCTCCGAATCAATTCTTCCGACTTTCCAGAAAACATACTGCCGCAGATGACTTCAAGCCAACCGCTTTGTTTCATCACATACATAAGGTCTTCTCCCCCGTTTTAAAGTTCCATCAATCCACGTAAAAAAACAGGCAAGAACGGATTCCTGCCTGTTTATTGTATCTATTATTACTTAAGACCGTATTTTTTGTTAAAGCGGTCAACACGTCCATCAGCAGAAGCGAATTTTTGACGGCCTGTATAGAAAGGATGGCACTCAGAGCAAATCTCGATGCGTACCTCTTCTTTTACTGATCCAGTTTCAAACTCATTTCCACAAGCGCATTTGACTGTAGCTTTTTTGTAGTTAGGATGAATTCCTGTTTTCATCTACTGTCATCTCCTTCCGCCCTGAATCCAATTCGGAAACAGAGTTAATATCTCAGAAATAAATTCTGAAACGCACATGATAAAATTATAACAGTGTGAGTCTATGATTGCAAATGTATTTTTTCAGAGAAACTATCTTCTTGATGCAGACATATTGGCTTGTTTCCATTCTTGCGTTAAAATATCGAAAAATTCTTGGTTTGTCTTTGTTTTTCTCATTTTGCGCATGAACTTCTCAGCGAAGTCAGGTGTATCTGACATCGATTTTCTCATCGCCCATAAACGATCAAGATGCTCTTTTGGCACAAGCAGTTCTTCTTTTCTCGTACCAGAACGGCGAATGTCGATCGCAGGGAAGATTCTTCTTTCGGCCAAAGAACGGTCCAAATGAAGCTCCATGTTCCCAGTTCCTTTAAACTCTTCATAAATTACGTCATCCATACGTGATCCTGTATCAACAAGTGCAGTGGCTAAAATCGTCAAGCTTCCGCCTTCTTCAATGTTACGCGCAGCACCAAAGAAGCGTTTTGGACGATGGAAAGCCGCAGGATCAATACCGCCTGAAAGCGTTCGGCCGCTTGGCGGAATCACAAGGTTGTATGCACGAGCAAGCCTTGTGATGCTGTCCATTAAGATGATGACATCTTTCTTATGTTCAACAAGACGCATAGCACGCTCTAAAACAAGCTCTGCTACTTTAATGTGGTTTTCCGGTACTTCGTCAAAGGTTGAACTAACAACATCCCCTGCAACAGAACGTTCGATATCTGTTACTTCTTCTGGGCGTTCGTCAATCAAAAGGACAATCAGCTCTGCCTCTGGGTGATTTTCAGAAATGCTGTTTGCAATTTCTTTAAGCAAAATGGTTTTCCCAGCCTTAGGCGGTGCAACGATTAAACCACGCTGTCCAAATCCAACTGGCGCCATCATGTCCATAATTCTAGTAGACAGGTGATTAGGCTGTGTTTCAAGAATCATTTGACGGTCAGGAAATAGCGGTGTGAGTGCAGGAAAGTGAACACGTTCCTTTGCTGATTCTGGATCGTCCCCATTTACCGCTTCTACATGAAGGAGGCCATAGTAGCGTTCATTCTCTTTTGGAGGTCGTACCTTTCCAGACACTTTATCTCCATTTCGTAAATCAAAGCGTCTGATTTGTGAAGCTGAAATATAAATGTCTTCAGAACTTGGGGAGTAGTTAATCGGTCTTAAGAAACCAAATCCCTCAGACTGAATAATTTCAAGAACCCCTTCCATAAATAAGAGATCCTCTTGCTCAGCGTTCGCCTTTAAGATGGCAAAAATTAATTCTTTTTTTGTTAGTTTGCTGTAATAAGAGATTTTGTATCGCTTTGCTAACTCATACAGCTCTTTTAATTTCATATTTTCCAAAGATGAAATCGATACATCTTTCAATATGGACACCACACTTTTCTAGTCAATGTATTTCTTTACAAATGCATGACCATTGTATTTGATTAGCTTTTAATTCCGTTGTTGTTGGAATGACCTCGCTCTGATGGTAACGCTCCCACTCGTTTTATCGTGAAAGATAGGAACAATGTGAAATAGAGCTTTGTCAACATAGAGAAGGATAATGAGTATATCGTCATGATGCGGCAGTATTTAAACTTGTTGAAGCTTAAAAGAAGTAAATTCGCAGAAAATTTCGCAGCACTCTTTAGTTTTACCTCATTTGCAGAGAATATTCAACTTTTAAAAGAAAATGATATACATTTGACACCTATATGAAAAGCGGGTAAT
Organism: Bacillus sp. FSL L8-0654; assembly: GCF_038629965.1. Taxonomy (NCBI): domain Bacteria; kingdom Bacillati; phylum Bacillota; class Bacilli; order Caryophanales; family Bacillaceae; genus Bacillus; species Bacillus sp. FSL L8-0654. Next base: position 3,351,255 of record NZ_CP152026.1, read on the forward strand.
GAATACCCGCTTTCAGATTACGGACGAATGACAAGATTCGGTTTTTTCTTTAAGCTGTGTCTGCCGTCTACGAAACGAACTGTACCTGATTTCGCACGCATGACAACACTATGTGTTGTTCCAACAGAGCCTTTGAATTGAACACCTTTAAGTAATTCTCCGTCCGTTACACCTGTCGCTGCAAAAATGGCGTCATCTCCTTTTACGAGATCTTCCATTCTGAGGACTTTCCCAACATCCAGCCCCATTTTCTCACAGCGTCTTAGTTCTTCTTCACTTTGAGGAAGAAGCTTACCATGAATTTCACCACCAAGTGCCTTTAACGCAACAGCAGAAAGGACACCCTCAGGCGCTCCACCTGAACCAAATAGAATATCAACACCTGTGTGATCAAATGCTGTATTAATGGCTCCTGCAACGTCACCATCGTCGATCAGTTTAATTCTTGCTCCTGCTTCTCTCAGTTCAGCAATAATTTTCTCATGTCGATCTCTGTTTAAAATCGTTGCAACCACATCTTCAATATCTTTGTTTTTTGCTTTTGCAACAGCGCGAAGATTATCAATGACAGGCGCTTCAATGTCGATGCAGCCTACCGCTTCTGGACCTACTGCGATCTTATCCATGTACATATCAGGTGCATTCAGCAGGTTGCCATGATCTGCAACTGCAATGACAGCTAAGGCATTCCAGCCGCCGCTTGCCACAATGTTTGTTCCTTCTAATGGATCAACAGCGACATCCACGCGAGGTCCATATCCGTTCCCAAGCTTTTCCCCAATATAAAGCATTGGTGCTTCGTCCATTTCTCCTTCGCCAATGACCACTGTCCCCTTCATCGGAATGGTGTCAAATACATCACGCATTGCACTTGTTGCAGCATCATCCGCTTCGTCTTTTAATCCTCTTCCCATCCAACGGGCAGATTTTAATGCTGCTGCTTCTGTCACCCGTACTAGTTCCATCGATAAACTTCTTTCCATTTTTGTCCAAATCTCCTCTCACAGTCAAAGCCTTATGAATTTTGAAGTTCTTCTATTTCTTGGTCATTCAGCTTTTCACGCCAGATGGTTGCACCCAAGCCTTCAAGCTTCTTCTCAAGCAAACTATATCCTCTGTCTATATGTTCAAGCCCTGTGATTTCGGTCACACCGTCTGCCATTAACCCTGCGACAACAAGACAAGCGCCTGCACGCAGATCACTTGCTTTGACCTTTGCTCCTTGGAGCTGCGTTTGTCCGGTAATAATAGCAGATCTTCCTTCGACCTTCATGTTTGCACCCATTCGGCGCAATTCGTCAATGTGCTTAAAGCGTGCTGAGTAGATCGTATCTGTGACCACACTCGTGCCTTTCGCTTTTGTTAACAGCGCCGTCATCGGCTGCTGAAGGTCAGTCGGAAAGCCCGGATACACAAGGGTTTTGATATCGACAGGCTTGAGTCCTTCGTTTCTGCCAACGATCAGCATCTGATCGTTGCTCGTTTCAATGGTGAACCCCATTTCTCTAAGTTTCGCCGTAATTGATTCTAAATGAGTTGGGATCACATTATCAAGTACAACTTCATCCCCCATCGCTGCACCAGCTATTAAAAATGTTCCTGCTTCGATGCGGTCAGGGATGATTGAATGCTTACAGCCATGAAGAGATTCTACACCTTCGATTCGAATGACATCGGTACCCGCACCTTTGATTTTGGCCCCCATGCTTGCAAGCAGTGTCGCTACATCAATAATTTCGGGTTCCTTTGCAGCATTTTCAATCACGGTTTTTCCTTCAGCCAGTACGGCTGCCAGCATGATGTTGATCGTCGCACCTACACTGACAACATCAAGATAAATCCGGGCTCCGACTAATTTTTCAGCACGCAAATAAATTGCACCCTGCTCGTTTGTCACCTCGGCTCCAAGTGCTTCAAAGCCTTTGATATGCTGATCGATCGGCCTAGGCCCTAAGTGGCATCCTCCTGGCAGTCCGATGACAGCCTGCTTAAATCTGCCCAGCATGGCGCCCATTAAATAATAGGATGCACGCAGTTTCTTCACTTTTCCATTAGGAAGCGGCATACTGATCATGGAAACAGGATTAACAACCATTTCACCTTTTTCAAAAGTGACCTTTCCGCCAATTTCTTCTAACAGATCCCGTAATGTGTCGATATCTGATATATGCGGAAGGCCTTCAATGGTTACTGGAGAATCAGCGAGAATCGTGGCAGGAATCAGTGCCACAGCACTATTTTTCGCACCACTAATATGTACGGTCCCGCGCAAGGGATCACCGCCGGCAATGTTTAACTTTTCCATATTTGTCTCCCTTCTTAAAGAAGATCACTGTTGGAGTTATACTGTTTGTGGATGTCGCGCTTTAAAAGGTCTTGTCCAAAATTTAGCCAATATCAAGAGAAAGAATACAGGTTAAACGAAATTTGTCGGAAGAAAAATAATCGAAGCTTTGCGAGGCTGTGATGTTCTCTTCTTTGCACAAAACATTTCTTAGCGTTTATAAGGAAAACTGGGGCAAACGAGAGACGATCCCGCCTGCCACAATCATTTATTTATTCCAGTCTGCTAAAAATTGCTCAATGCCTGCATCCGTTAATGGATGTTTCGTCAGCTGCTTGATGACTTTCAGCGGCATTGTGCCGATATGAGCACCTCTAAGCGCAGCTTCTGTCACATGCTGCGGATGACGAATAGATGCAGCAATGATTTGTGTATCTAATCCATGAACATCAAAAATAGTTTTCACTTCACTGATGAGATCAAGACCATTTTGGCCAATGTCATCTAAGCGGCCAAGGAATGGAGAAACATACGTCGCACCAGCTCTAGCTGCAAGAAGTGCCTGGTTTGCACTAAAAATCAATGTGACGTTTGTTTTAATTCCAAGGTCTGTTAATGCTTTGACAGCTTTAAGGCCATCTGTAGTCATTGGAATTTTGACCGTAATATTTGGTGCGATGGCAGCAAGCTCTTTTCCTTCTTCAATCATTTCCTCTGCTTTTAGGGAAATCACTTCTGCACTGACAGAACCTGATACCACGTCAGTGATTTCGCGAAGGCGGTCGTGGAATGATACGTCCTTTTCTTTCGCTACTAAACTAGGGTTTGTTGTGACGCCTGCTAAAATGCCAAGCTCGTGCGCCTCTTTGATGTCCTCAATATTCGCTGTATCTACGAAAAATAACATAACTGTGCCACTCTCCTATCAATAAATTGTCTGAAATGTAAATTTGATTGCGCTTTCTCAAGATATGGAGAAAACCGCCTGTGACTCAGGCGGCTTTCGGTTCTCATCAAATTATGCTTGGTTAGAAGAACCAAATTCGCGCATTTTGCCGATAACAGTCGCTTTAATTGCGTCACGAGCTGGTCCAAGATATTTACGTGGATCATACTCTTCTGTTTTTGCAGCAAGTGTTTCGCGTACTGCTTTCGCAGAAGCAATTTGGTTTTCAGTGTTTACATTGATTTTTGCTGTACCAAGTGAAATTGCACGCTTGATGTCAGCAGTTGGGATACCTGTTCCGCCGTGAAGAACAAGTGGAAGACCAGTTGTTTTACCGATTTCTTCCATTTCAGCGAAACCAAGGTTTGGTTCACCTTTGTACGGACCATGTACTGAACCTAATGCAGGTGCAAGGCAGTCAATACCAGTGCGTTCTACAAGCTCTTGGCACTCTTTTGGATCAGCATAAATAACGCCTTCAGCGATGACGTCATCTTCTTGCCCACCAACAGTTCCAAGTTCAGCTTCTACAGACACACCATGGAAATGTGCAAGTTCAACGACTTTCGCAGTTGTTTCCACATTCTCATCGAATGGGTGGTGAGAAGCATCGATCATGACAGAAGTAAATCCTGCATGAATCGCTTTTGCACAAGATTCAAAGCTTGAACCGTGATCTAAATGAATCGCAACAGGAACTGTTACATTATATTCTTCGATTAACGCTTTAACCATTGCGACAACTGTTTTGAAGCCGCCCATGTAGCGTCCTGCTCCTTCAGATACTCCTAAGATAACAGGAGATTTCTCTTCTTCAGCAGCTTGTAAAATCGCTTGCGTGAATTCTAAGTTATTTAAGTTAAACTGTCCAACAGCGTAACCTTTTTCCTTTGCGTCTTTCAACATTTCTGTCATTGAAACTAAAGGCATGATGAAAAATCCTCCCTATGTAGCTAATTTGCTTGCTAAAAAAAGCTCTCCACCCTAGCATGACCAGAATTTCTCGCCATATGTAAACTTTCAAAGTCAGATCGCTTTCTTCTTCCTTTCTAGGATACCAATTATTCGACAAATCGGCAACAGAATGACTCGATTCAATCATTTCCATCTAGCCATTTGTTTCAAGCGGCAGGTATTCTTTGACAGCATCTCGGATTTCATCAATATCAAAAGGTTTAGCGAAGTGCGTCAATGCACCGAGTTCTTTGGATTCTTGGATCATATCTAATTCGCCATAGGCTGTCATAATAATGACACGGATGTCTTCATCAATTAATTTCATCCGTTTTAAAATTTCGATACCATCCATTCCGGGGATTTTCATATCAAGCAGGACAAGGTTCGGTCTATGGTTTTTCACAATATCTAATGCCTGTAGTCCATTGGCAGCTTGGAAGGTTTGATAGCCTTCTTTATGAAACACTTCATTCAATAATATTCTAATACCGTACTGATCATCGACAATTAAAATTTTCTCATTCATCTGTTACACCCCATTGCTTTCATTTTTCGCCATAAAAAGAGCTGTTGTTAAATAATTCTGTTTGATTTTCACATTTCCTTTAATTATAATAGTTTACTTTACGACATTTTCTGAGCATTTTTCCTAATATTCTCTTTATATTCTATTATAAAATGATCTGACCGAAGGAGGAAATGAGTCTTGTTAAAAATTTTTACGACCCAGTTATCAGGTATTTTTTCACGTATTGGAGAAAAACAGGCTGAAGCGATTGAGGACGGTGCACGCCTTCTTGCACAGGCTGTTGTCAGTGGACATGCCGTTTATTTTCACGGAAAGAATGAACTGGCTGCTGTCGCCCTAGAAGCATCTGAAAGCAAGGAGCCGTTTCCAGGTGCAAAGGTGCTGCCGCTCGATCAAAAGGAGCGCAGCTTACTTCATCCAAGTGACAGGGTGCTGCTATTTTATTCAGACCCAGAAGATCAAGAAATTCAATCTCTTGCAAAAGAACTGCACGAACAAGGTACGCCCGTTGTTGGTGTAGGGCCGGCACAAAAGGAGCCGTCTACGATTGAAGAGCATTGTGATGTCCACATTGATTTCCAGCTCAAGAAACCGCTTGTGCCCGCTGAAGATGGGACAAGGTTTGGTTATCCTGCTTTAATGACCTGCTTATACGTCTACCACGCTCTATCGTTTACTGTGAAGGAAATCGTCGAGGAATATGAATAAAAAAACTGCCGAGAAGTGATATTCCCGGCAGTTTTTTGTTTTATTTTGATTCAGATGCTTGAAGTGAAGCACCAACGAAATCTCTAAATAATGGCTGTGGTCTTGTCGGTCTTGAAACGAATTCTGGGTGGAACTGAGAAGCAAGGAACCAAGGGTGATCCTTCAGCTCGATAATTTCAACAAGACGTCCATCTGGGCTTGTACCAGAGAAGACAAAGCCTGCTGCTTCCATTTGCTGTCTGTATTCGTTATTAAACTCGTAGCGATGGCGGTGGCGTTCGTAGACCACTTCGTCATTGTATGCAGCAAATGCTTTCGAGTCTTCATTTAATTTACAAGGGTATAGACCGAGACGAAGTGTTCCGCCTAGATCATCTACATCCTTCTGTTCTGGAAGAAGGTCAATGATTGGGAATGCTGTTTCAGGATCAATTTCCGCTGAATGAGCTCCCTCAAGGCCTAATACGTTTCTCGCGTATTCGATAGATGCCACTTGCATTCCTAAGCAGATTCCGAAGAATGGCACTTTGTTTTCACGGGCATATTGTGTAGCAATGATTTTCCCTTCTACTCCGCGGTCTCCGAAGCCTCCAGGAACAATAATGCCGTCCACATCTTGTACGAAATCAGCGATATTCTCTGCTGTCACTTCTTCTGCATTGATCCATTTAATTTGAACATCTGCATCAAACGCATAACCAGCATGACGAAGTGATTCAACGACAGAAATATAAGCATCTTGCAGCTCAACATACTTCCCTACAAGACCAATTGTGACTTGTTTCGAAAGGTTTTGCACTTTATCAACAAGCGCTGTCCACTCCGTCATGTCCGCATCTTGGCAGTCAAGTTTCATATGTTCACATACTAGCTTGTCCAGCCCTTGTTTTTGTAAATCAAGCGGAATGGAGTATAGCGTGTCTGCATCCTGACATTCGATAACAGCTTTTGTATCAATATCACAAAATAGCGCAATCTTGTCCTTCATATCTTGTGCCAATGGCATTTCCGTTCTGACCACAATGACATTTGGCTGAATACCAAGACTGCGAAGTTCTTTCACACTATGCTGTGTTGGTTTTGTTTTCAATTCACCTGCTGCACGGATGTAAGGAACAAGGGTACAATGAATGTACATCACGTTTTCACGGCCGATGTCACTCTTCATTTGACGAATGGCTTCAAGGAATGGAAGGGATTCGATATCTCCTACTGTTCCGCCGATTTCTGTAATGACCACATCTGCACCCGTTTCTTTTCCGGCACGGTACACGCGGTCTTTGATTTCATTTGTAATGTGGGGAATGACCTGTACTGTTCCACCTAAGTAGTCACCGCGGCGCTCTTTCTTCAGAACAGTAGAGTAGATTTTACCAGTTGTGACGTTGCTGTACTTATTTAAGTTAATATCAATGAAACGCTCGTAGTGACCTAAGTCAAGGTCTGTTTCAGCACCATCATCTGTGACAAAAACTTCACCGTGCTGGTATGGGCTCATTGTCCCTGGGTCTACGTTGATGTATGGATCGAATTTTTGAATGGTGACATCCATCCCTCTATTTTTCAGAAGGCGGCCTAACGATGCAGCCGTGATTCCTTTTCCAAGTGAGGAAACAACTCCTCCTGTTACAAAAATATACTTTGTCATTTCGTATGCTCCTCTCTTTTTTACCCTTGCATGTCTAGACATGCACAGCTTCATCCTTTTTAGAGTGTATCCCTAAATCTCTTGAAAAATAAGAAAGCTCCCTTTCAAATAAATGAAAGGGAGCGTAAATGAACGTATCTTTACGTACTCTTTTTTAGAGAGCCCAAAATACATACTACATAGTTCGCTCTCGAAAGTCAAGACGGTTTTGTCCTGTTTTGAAGACCGGTTTGAGAGGGTTATTTGTCTTCCTCATCATCGTCTAAATCGTCTTCATCAATCTCCGTTAAGCCGTCATCATCTTCATCGTCATCTTCGTCGAAGTCTTCAAGATCTTCTTCAATTTCTTCATCATCGTCTAGGTCGAGATCATCGTCGTCTTCAACAAGGTCAAGGTCTTCTTCAAGCTCGTCGATTTCTTCTTCCTCTTCGATCTCATCGAAGTCGTCTTCAACGACAGCTGCTTTTGATTTTTTCTTTTTCGCTTTTGTTTTCACAGCTGGCTGAACTTCTTCTTCGATTTGATCAACTGGATACCAGCTGCGAAGTCCCCATCTCTGATCACCTAACGAAATAAAGCGGCCATCTATATTTAAGTCTGTATAAAATTGAGCAAGTCGATCATCAAGATCGGATTTTTGTATTCCTTGCAAACGGATAATTTCATCTATTAACTCGGAAAACGTAATTGGTGTTTTGCTGTCTCTGAAAATTTCATAAGCAAGTTCAACTAAAGACATTTGTTTGAGCTGTTCCTGTGAGTATTCTTTCAAACTCAAGGTCAGACACTCCCTTTCTATTACATGTATGTATCCATTTATCAGTGAAATAATAAGTATTTATACCTTATTCTTACGACAAACCATACCTCTCATTATAAACAAATTGGGGGAGTTTATGCCACCTTTATTGATGTTAATTTTTGATTTTTCTCACGGGGAGCACCTAGAGTGGGTACGGCATGCTTTTTGTCGTTCAGTTTTTTCTCGTCTGTTTTAAAATGGGATGTTCTGAATGAGTGAGACAACGACAGGAATCGTGAATAACATTCCAGCAGACATGAGTACGATTAGTTTTCTCCGGCTGTTTTCTTTTTCTTCCTGCTTTTTTGGAGATTTCGAAAGCTCCGCGGACACCATGATCCAGATCACCATCGTGACGATTGCCAAAATGCCCATAAATGTTGAGTTCATCATCATAACCTCCATATTGATATTTTCCCTAATTTTAACATAACATGATGATATGGATGAACATTAACAATACGCTTACGTTTGAAAACTGCATGACGAACGAAAACAGACCGCCTCACGTTCAGGCGGTCTATGCTTGTTTTCTACATATCTAGCAGTTTCCTTGAGATGACCAGGCGCTGGATTTCCTGAGTTCCTTCATAAATTTGAGTGATTTTCGCATCACGCATGTATCGTTCGACTGGGTAATCCTTTGTGTAGCCGTACCCGCCGAAGATTTGAACCGCCTCTGTCGTCACCTTCATCGCTGTATCACCAGCAAAGAGCTTGGACATGGCTGATTCCTTCCCATACGGGAGGCCTTTCGTTTCGAGCCATGCCGCCTGGTAAGTAAGCAGCCTTGATGCTTCAATCGCTGTGGCCATATCAGCCAGTTTAAAGGCGATCCCTTGCTGCTGAATGATTGGTTTGCCAAATTGTTTACGCTCCTTGGCATAATCAACCGCCACATCAAGAGCACCTTGCGCAATCCCAACCGCCTGTGCAGCAATGCCGTTTCTGCCGCCATCGAGTGTCATCATGGCTATTTTGAACCCTTCTCCTTCTAGACCGAGCCGGTTCCTTTCATGAATTCGGCAATCTTCAAATCGAATTTCAGTTGTTGGCGATGAACGTATGCCCAGTTTGCTTTCCTTTTTGCCAACAGAAAAACCAGGTGTCTCTTTTTCTACAATAAAAGCAGTTGTATTTCGAGACGAAGCTTCTTGGTCTGTGACGGCAAACACAATATAATAATCTGCAATGCCTCCATTTGTAATAAAAATTTTCGCCCCGTTCAGGACGTATTCACTGCCTGCCTTTACGGCCGTTGTCTTCATTCCGCCGGCATCTGAACCAGAACCGCTCTCGGTGAGCGCGTATGCTCCTATCTTCTGCCCTTTTGCAAGCGGCTTTAAGTATTTCTCTTTTTGTTCCTTTGTTCCGAATGTATAGATTGGCCATGAAGCAAGAGATGTATGAGCGGACAGGGTGACGCCTGTAGAGGCGCACACTCTTGAAAGCTCCTCAACTGCTATGACGTAGGCTAAATAGTCACTGCCAATTCCGCCCACGTCTTCCGGCCAAGGGATACCCGTTAAACCTAGCTCCGCCATTTTGCGGAAAATAGATGGATCATATGTCTCTGTTTCGTCTCGTTCTGCTGCTGTTGGCTCCACTTCATTTTTCGCAAAGTCTCTCACCATTTTTTGAATCATTTCATGTTCATCACTTAATTGGAACTGCATCGTGAGCCACCTCGTTTCATATTAGCTGTTTACAGATGACCAGCCTTTGAATTTCACTTGTTCCTTCATAGATTTCACAAATTTTCGCATCACGAAAGTAACGTTCTGCTTGATAGCGATTCGTATAACCATCCATGCCTAGCAAATGGATCGCTTCTGTACTGATCTCCACCGCCGTTTTTGACGCAAATAGCTTTGCCATTGATGCTTCCTTTGTGACCGGTCGATTTGCCTCTTTGAAAGAAGCCGCTTGATAGACGAGCAGTTTGGCTGCCTCAAGCTTCGCCGCCAAATCGCCCAGCCGAATGGTTGTTTCAAGACCTGCTGGATGCTGCTTTAAATAGACCACTGCCTCGGTTAATGCGGCTTCTGCAATGCCAAGGCTTTGAGCCGCAATTCCGATTCTCCCTGCATTTAAGCTGGACATGGCAATTTGAAAGCCCTCTCCTTCTGCACCGAGCAGCTGATCTTTTGGAATCCGCACGCCATCAAAATGAAGCGTGACTGTTTTTGAACCGTGCAGTCCCATCTTTTTCTCATCTTTTCCAATCGTAAATCCCGGCGTATCTTTCTCGACAATGAACGCCGATATATTTTTTCTCACAGAAGCCGGATCGGTCACCGCAAAGACAAGATACAGTTCTGCTTCTCCGCCGCTTGTGATAAAGATTTTCGTCCCATTTAATACATAATCGCCGCCCATCCGCTCTGCTCTTAACTGAATACTGGAGGCATCTGATCCAGCCTTTGGTTCAGTCAGACAAAAGGCGCCCAGCTTCTTCCCGGATGCAAGCGGCGGGACATAAGTTTCTTTTTGTTCCTTCGTTCCAAAAGTCAAAATAGGCATCGTCACAACAGATGTATGAACGGACACAATGACACCGATGGTCGCACTCACTTTCGACAATTCATGGATTGCAATGATATACGTTGTAAAATCTGCTCCTAAGCCTTGATACGAAGCTGGTATTGGAATCCCTAGATAGCCTTGCCGCCCCATTTCACTTAAAAGGGTGTTTGGAAACCGGCCTTGTTCCATGGCTTCTACTTCAGGGAATATACGCTGGCGTGCAAATTCTGCTGTCTGTTCTCTCCAGAGACGCTGTTGATCCGTAAGCAAAACATCCATCTTGACTCCCCCTATGAGTGGTCGTGGTATGTGTAAAAACCTCTCTTTGTCTTTTTGCCCAGCCAGCCTGCATTCACGTATTTTTTCAAAAGAGGACAAGGTCGATATTTGCTGTCTCCAAGTCCCTCGTGAAGGGTATTCATAATAAATAAACATGTATCCAGTCCGATGAAATCAGCTAGACGAAGCGGCCCCATTGGATGATTCATCCCAAGTGTCATCACGCCATCAATGCTTTCTGCATCTGCTACGCCTTCATACAGGGTGTAAATGGCTTCATTGATCATTGGCATCAATATGCGGTTTGATACAAACCCTGGGAAGTCTTCCACTTCAATTGGGGTTTTGTTTAATGTCTTCGCTGTTTCATAAACAACTTGATATGTGTCATCACTCGTTTGCAGCGCTCGAATGACTTCAACCAGTTTCATGACAGGAACCGGATTCATAAAATGCATGCCAATCACTTTCTCCGGTCTCCCCGTAACAGCTGCTAATTCTGTGATCGACAAGGAAGACGTGTTTGACGCAAATATGGCCTCAGCCTCTGCAAATTGATCAAGTGTTTCAAAGATTTGTTTTTTCACACTCATTTGTTCTGATGCGGCTTCTATGACTAAATGAGCCTGTTGCATGTCTTTTAAATCTGTGGAAACGGCAAGCCGCTGCGTAATATCTCGGACTGCCTGATGTGCCAGCTTTCCTTTTTCTGCCCGCTTCGTCAGTTGTTTGGTCATGGAGGAGATCGCTCGATGAATCTGCTTTTCTGATACATCATGGAGCAGGACTGTATAGCCTGACTGAGCAAACACTTGGGCAATGCCTGATCCCATTTGACCAGCCCCAACGACCATAACGGTCTCTTCTATACTCATCAATAAACGCCTCCCTTTTCATCTACCTTTATCATGATGGCGTCTCCTTGACCGCCTCCGCTGCAAATCGCCGCAATGCCAAGGCCTCCGCCTCTTTGTCTTAATGCATGAATCAATGTCAATATGACGCGTGTTCCGCTTGCCCCAATCGGATGACCGAGTGCGACAGCCCCCCCGTTGATATTCATTTTCCGCCGGTCGATCCCGGTTATTTTTTCACATGCCAAAGCCACAGCTGAAAAGGCCTCATTGATTTCAAACAAATCAATATCCTCTAGGCGCTTTCCTGTTTTCTTTAAAAGCTTCTCGATAGCAAAGGCTGGTGTTTTCGGAAAATCCTTCGCCTCTACAGCAACCTGAGCATGACCGAGAACGACTGCCATTGGCTTTACGTCATGCCGTGCAGCATACGTGTCTTTCATTAAAAGGAGCGCACTTGCACCATCATTGACACCTGGTGCATTTCCAGCGGTGATGGTCCCCTTCTGATCAAAAACAGGCATGAGCTTTGACAGCCGTTCATATGACGTATCACGCCGCGGAGACTCATCTTCTGTGATCAGCCGTTCTCCCGTTTTTATTTTGACGGTGACGGGGGTGATTTCATGTTGAAAAAAGCCGTTTTTTTGCGCTTCGATGGCCCGTTCATGACTTCTGAGTGCCCACAGATCCTGCTCTTCCCGCGTGATGCCGAGCTCCTTTGCAGCCACACTTCCATACTCACCCATATGAACGCCTGTAAACGAACAGGTCAATCCATCTAAAATCATCGCATCTTGTACTGCACCATCACCCATTTTGTAGCCCCATCGCGCTTTTTTTAGCAGATAAGGAGCGTGAGACATAGATTCCATACCGCCCGCTGCGATGACCTCAGCATCTCCGGCTCGAATGCTTTGATCTGCTGCAGTCACACTGCGCATTCCGGATGCACAGACTTTATTGATGGTTTGTGTTGGAACAGACCAAGGAAGATCAGCATATCTTGCTGCTTGCCTTGAAGGAATCTGCCCTTGCCCTCCTTGTAACACACATCCCATGATGACCTCATCTATTTCATGAGAACCCGAAACTCTTTCCAGTGCAGCCTTGATCGCTATACCGCCTAGTTCTGCGGCAGTCAAACCACTGAGAGCACCGCCTAGTTTTCCAAATGGTGTTCTTGCTCCAGATACAATGACCGTCGTACTCATATATGCCCCTCCCCGTTTGTTACCGCTTACATATCATTTAGGCAGCTGATGAAACAGCGCCATGGATAAGCCGATGAACATTCTATTCATCGGCCTGTCATCTTTACGACACCTGTTTTCCAGGCTCGCCAAACACTGATTTTTCAAGAAGTTCGGCGACATCAAATGTGCCTACCTGCTCCTCTACTTCCTTCGCCTTCGTCCCATCTCCCAGCATCGTTAAGCAATAAGGACACCCTGAGCTGATGATGGACGGCTGGACCTGTAACGCCTGCTCCGTTCGTGCAGTGTTAATCCGGGTACCCGTCTCTTCTTCCATCCACATTAAGCCCCCACCTGCTCCGCAGCACATACCAGTTTCACGGTTGCGTTCCATTTCTTTCAGCGTCACACCTGGAATGGCTTTTAAAATGTCTCTTGGCGGGTCGTACACTTCGTTATATCTGCCTAAGTAGCATGAGTCGTGGAAAGTAATCACTTCGTTCACTTCATGTACAGGCGTTATTTTCCCTTCTTTCACTAACTCTGCCAGTAATTCTGTATGATGGTACACTTCTGCCTCAAGTCCAAAGTCTGGATATTCATTTTTAAATAAGTTGTAGGCGTGTGGATCAATCGTGACGATCTTTGTGACGCCGTTTTTCTGGAATTCTTCAATGTTTTTTGCAGCAAGCTCTTGGAATAAAAATTCGTTGCCGAGTCTTCTTGGCGTATCGCCTGAGTTTTTCTCTTTATTGCCTAGGATGGCAAAGGATACTCCCGCTTCATTGAGGAGCTTTGCAAAGGCAAGTGCAATCTTTTGGCTTCGATTGTCATATGCCCCCATTGAACCAACCCAGAATAAATAATCAAAGGTTTGCTCTGCTTTTTTCAGCTCTTTCACTGTCGGCACATGCACATCTTCTCTCAGTTCACGCCAATTTTCTCTTTCTTTCCGGTTCAATCCCCACGGGTTCCCTTGGCGCTCAATGCTTGTCATGGCACGCTGTGCATCTGCGTCCATTTTCCCTTCAGTCAAGACAAGATATCTGCGCATATCAATAATCTTATCAACGTGTTCATTCATGACAGGGCATTGGTCTTCACAGTTTCGGCACGTCGTACATGCCCAGATTTCTTCTTCTGTAATGACCTCTCCAATAAGAGAAGGATGATATATAGAACTGGCAGCCGACTCTTCCGCACCTGCTCCTCTCGCCTGCAGTGCCAGCTGGTTTCCTGTTGTCTGCTTGAAGGCAAGCTGCGGGACCCAAGGTGTTTTTGATGTAATGGCGGCCCCTTTATTGGTTAAATGATCTCTTAACCTTAATATCAAATCCATCGGAGACAGCATCTTCCCTGTCCCTGTTGCCGGGCACATATTCGTGCAGCGCCCGCATTCCACACAGGCATAAAGATCGATCAACTGAGACTGACGGAAGTCTTCAATTTTTCCTACACCGAAGGTCTCTTGTGACTCATCTTCAAAATCAATTTTTTGCAGCTTGCCTGGCGGGTCTAATCTGCTGACAAATACGTTCACAGGCCCTGCAATCAGATGGGCGTGCTTTGACTGAGGAACGTATACTAAGAATGTCAGCAAAATAAGAAGATGCACCCACCATGCGGCATAAAAAACAATCGCAGCCGCAAGAGGTGAAATTCCGCCCAGCAAGAAGGCAATACCAGAAGCAATTGGCTCAGTTGATGATAGAGAGTGTCCATGCCAGATGATGTTCATGCCGTTCCCAAGTAAGACTGTCAGCATTAAGCCGCCAATAAATAAAAGCACTAGTCCCGATTTGAAGCCTCGTTTTAAACGGACAAGCTTTTCCACGTATCTTCTATGGAAAGCCCATACAACGGCCACTAAAATGAGAAGTGTGACCACCTCTTGGAAAAACGTAAAGACCCCGTACACCGGACCTAAAGGAAGCCCGCTGTCTGGAATAAGCCCCTTCAGAATAAAATCAAGGGCTCCGAACTGTACGAGGATAAATCCGTAGAAAAACAGCACATGAATGATGCCGCTCTTCTTGTCCTTTAACAGCTTCTTTTGCCCAAATACGTTGACCCAAACACGCTCTAAGCGTTTCTTCATGTCTTGTTGAAACTCTTCTTTTTTACCAAGACGAATATACGCCGCTCGTGTTCGAATGAGATAAACAAACAAATACACAGCGTAAGCGGTCACCGCCGCAAATGCGATCAAGTTGATGATTAAAAGGCTATTCATCTTGCTCCCCCTTTCATTCCCCAAAACCCTCTTTGTTCCGTTTCCATGTTGTACCTCTATCATAAATAATGAATGAGTATTCAGTCAATATTTTTTACACGTTTGGGTACACTATTGAAATATGCAAAAAAGGAGGAAGTTTCATGATCGCATTAATCATCCTACTCGTAATCATTGCCATCGTTTTGCTCGTCATGTTAGACCTTTATATGGGAAAGAAATATTTTTCTACGCACGCATTTGAACGGTCTTTTGACCAAACAAGCGGCGATGCCACCTTTTATCATGATGGCGAACCATTTTTCGATCAGCTGCTTACGGATATACAGCAGGCCTCTTCTTCTATTCATATGATGTTCTTTATTGTAAAGAACGACAAGATTGGTCAAAGGGTGTTCCAAGCATTGAAAGCCAAAGCGGAGCAAGGCGTTTCCGTCTTTTTGCTAACCGACCGATTAGGCTCCTATCCGTTTGATCAAAAGTCGATTGACATGCTAGAAAGAAGCGGCATTCAATTTTACTTTTTAAATAAGCCTCGTTTTCCTTTTTTGATTTACCGTTTAAACATGAGAAATCACCGTAAAATTACGGTGATTGATGGGAAAATTGGCTATATTGGCGGATTTAATATAGGCGATGAATATGTTGGAAAGAAAGGCCGGTTTGGCATTTGGAAGGATTATCATTTGCGGATGACTGGACAGGTTGTCGCAGATCTCCAGCATGTATTTCTGAATGATTTGTACCGGTCGTCTGGTATTCATCAGCTGCAATATGAGGTTTTCCCTGCATTGGAACCGGGAACATTACAATGCACAACACGCGCGACTGCTGGCTTTTCTTTAGAAGCTTTATTTCTCCAAGATATTCAGCAGGCGAGGAAACAGATCATCATCTGTACGCCTTATTTTATTCCATCTTCCCCTCTTCTGAAGGCGCTGCTTGATGCACGAAAGCGGGGCGTCACAGTTGAAATCATCATTCCAATGAAAGCGGATCATCCACTTGTCAAAGAGGCTGGCTTTCATTATTTGAAGGACCTCATTGCCTCTGGATGTCTTGTTTATCGTTTTTATAAAGGGTTTTATCATTCGAAAGCCATTTTGATTGATCACAGCCGCTGTATGATCAGTACCGCGAATTTTGATAAACGCAGCTTGTTTTTAAACGAAGAAGTAGATGTAGCCATTGATGATCCCGCTTTTACTGCACACGTAGAAGAAAAGATTCGGGAGCATATGGAGGTATCTGAAATCTTGACAGAAGAAACATTGTCAAAGCGCCCGCTTTTCACACGGCCGCTTGAGTGGGTTGCCGCCATGTTCTCGTATTTTTTATAAAGGAGATGACCTATGCGTTATCGATTTGGTTATGTATCCAATGCCGTCACCTTGTGGGAAGCTTCTCCTGCCAAGTCGCTGACCTTTGCTAGATACAGCAAGCTCGCTAAGGAAGAAAGAAAAGAGGCTTTATTGCGAACAACAAACGCCAATCTCGTGAATACATTAAGAACGCTTTATTTCGCCATTGCTCATGATATCCCGCTTTACCGTTTTTCAAGCTCGATCGTCCCGCTCGCGACCCATCCAGAGGTGCGCTGGGACTTTGTGACACCTTTTCACAAAGAATTTCTTGAGATCGGCAAGCTGGTGAAACGGCACGGCTTACGGGTCAGCTTTCACCCCAATCAATTCACCTTGTTTACCAGCCCAAAACCTTCGATTACAGAAAATGCCGTCATCGATATGACGTACCATTATCAAATGCTTGAGGCGATGAAGCTCGATAAGGAAGGCTACATGAACATTCATGTAGGGGGGGCGTACGGCGATAAAGAATCGGCTCTTCAACGCTTTGATGAAAATATCAAACAGCTTCCGGCTCATATCAAGGCGAGAATGACACTTGAGAACGATGACAAAACATATACGTCGCTGGAAACGCTTGGTGTATGTGAAAAGCATGACATTCCGTTTGTTTTTGATTACCATCATCATGTGGCAAATAAAGATGATGATGCCGCACTCGATGACATCTTGCCAAGAATGTTCGACACATGGACAAACACTGGCATTCCGCCCAAAATCCATTTGTCTTCACCTAAATCAGAAAAAGCCATACGCAGTCATGCAGATGGAGTAGATATGAACTTTGTCTTACCGCTTTTTCAAGCATTAAAACCATATGGTCGTGATGTAGATTTCATGATTGAAGCAAAATTAAAGGATCAAGCTCTGCTCCGTCTAGTCGAAGAGCTGTCAGCGATAAGGGGCAATCGGCGGACGGGCGGGGGAACCATTGAGTGGAAAACATAGAGAAAGGTTTACCTTTGTGCAAATGGGGGTAACAAAGCTATTGTGAGAAAGTAATTAACAGGAGGATATGAAGATGTCTCAAATCTATTCAATCCGAATCGCTGCGAAAGCGTTGAATTTACATAAGCTTATTTCTCTTTATGAAAAGTGCCAGCAGGCTCAGCATCGTTTATATGTGTATTCTAAAAAGACAATGTGCAGCATTAAGAACATCGTAGAGCTTGAAACCTTCAGGCTCACTCATTTAGAATCTGACTACTTAATTGTCGTGGAGGGGAAAAAAGCGCAAGACCTCCTACAGCCATTTGAAAAAGAGAAGGTTTCATAAAGAAGAGCAGCCATAGGCTGCTCTTTCAGATTGGTTGACAAAGGGCTAAAATGATGTTGATTTTAGCCCTTTGTCTTCTTTTCAGCGTGATTGAAAACCATTGCAGCCCTAGGAAGGACGAGTACCGGCGCGGAGCGAATTTGACATTCGTGAGCACCGGCACGCAGGCGTGACAACGAATGCGAGGGTTTGTCTACATGCTGGGAGAGCAGCCGCGGGCTGCTCTTTTGCTATATCCACTCTTTTGTTAACCAAACTTGTTTGGAGGATGCATCCATTTTCACTTGTGCCCCGATTGGCATCGTAAGCATTGGGTGCGTATGAGCACAGTCAAAATCAGCGATGAGTGGTCTTTTTGTCTCTCCGAGTACCTCAAGTAAAATCTCATAAGGCTCTTTGCCCGTCCCTTCATCATCAAACAGCTCATGTTTTCCTAAAAGAATCCCAGAAACCCGTTCAAACACGCCATTTACTTTCAATAAAGAGAAGTTCTTTTCAACAACCGACGCGGTTTTCATACAATCTTCAATGAGAAGGATGTCTCCGTTTTGGATGGCTGGCATGAACTCACTTCCCCATATGCCGTACATCGCATTCAAGTTCCCGCCGATCAATTTGCCTTCTGCTTGTCCCTCTATGACGCACAGCCAATCATTTGGACGCTGCTTTTTATCACCCGTCTTTTCTTCCCAATTGATTCGTTCATCTGTCCAAAAAGGCGGTTTTTCAATCTGATAAGGTATGGTTTGCTGGGACTTCAGGATGTCCTCAAACGACTGATATGTATAAGTGACAAACGGTTCAAACTCGCCAAAAGAAGGAACAAGCGCCGGCCCGTAGAAAACAGGCAGTCCCGTTTTTTCGTACGCCGCTAAAAGAATCGCTGTCGCATCTGAATAACCGATCATGATTTTCGGATGTTGTTTCAGCAGGTCAAAATCAAGATAAGGCAGCAAACTATTTGAATTCGTCCCGCCAATCATTGACATGATGCACGCCAAGTCCTCTCTAGCCATCAGCTCATTCAGCTCATCTGCTCGTTCTTGAATTGTACCTGAACGGTAGTAATCCTCTTTCCCTGTTAATGATCCTGGAACCACAATGAATCCTTTTTGCTCAAGCCACTTCTTCGCCCGCTCATACCTAAGAGGCGAGGTCGCTGATGCAGGACTAGAAGGTGAAAATATACCGATCTTATCGCCCTTTTGTAATCGCCGAAGCCCCTTCATTCCATCAGATCCTTCCTACACGCATTTTTTCTATCCTAACAAAAAAAGCCCTTTAACAAAAGAGCTCTCAGATTGTTGACAAAGGGCTAAAATGATCTTTATTTTAGCCCTTTGTCTTCTTTTCAGCGTGATAGAAAACCTTTGCAGCCCTAGGAAGGACGAGTACCGGAGCGGAGCGAATTGACATTCGTGAGCACCGGCACGCAGAACTGCGGGCGAATGCGAGGGTTTGTCTACGCACTGATCAATGACCAAACTGCGCTTCATGCAGTCTGCTGTATACGCCGCCCATTTGGATGAGGTCTTGGTGGCGGCCTTGTTCTTGGACGCCTTCCTCTGTCACGACGATGATACGGTCGGCGTGTTTAATTGTTGCCAGGCGGTGGGCAATGACGAGTGTTGTCCTGCCGACAGCCAGTTCGCTCAGTGCATCCTGTATAGCTTTTTCTGTTTCTGTATCAAGTGCTGATGTAGCTTCATCTAAAATAAGAATCGAAGGATTTTTTAGGAACATCCGCGCAATTGACAAGCGCTGCTTTTGACCGCCTGACAGTTTGACGCCGCGCTCGCCTATCACCGTATTTAATCCTTCTGGGAAACGCTGAACAAGTTCCTCTAAATGCGCACGACGTACAGCCTCCCAAATCTCTGCATCGCTGGCTTCTAGGTTGCCGTACGCGATGTTTTCTCGAATGGTGCCTGAGAATAAAAAGACATCCTGCTGCACAATGCCGATCTGCTGTCTTAAAGAAGACAGGGTCATCGATTTTGTACTCACACCATCAATCGTAATCTCCCCTTTGTCCACATCATAAAAACGTGGCAGCAAACTGCAAATCGTCGATTTCCCGGCTCCTGAGGGACCGACAAACGCAACAGTTTCTCCTTGTTTGATCTTCAAATCGATATCCTTTAACACATGGCTGTGCTCATCGTAGCCAAATGTCACGTTTCGATATTCAATTTCACCTTTTAGCCCGAATACATCACGAGCTCCCTCTGTATCCTTCACATCTGGCTCTGTTTCAAGTAAATCGACATAGCTTTTAAAGCCCGCAATTCCTTTTGGATACATTTCAATCACTGTGTTGATTTTATCAATCGGTCTGAATAAGACATTTGTAATGAGAACAAACGCGATAAATCCACCTGCCGTTAATTGCCCTTGCAGAACAAACCATGTCCCTGCCAGAAGGACAAACAGTGTCACAAGACGTGTGAGAATGTAACTGATTGAGCCGTTGACCGACATGATTTTATATGAAAGAAGCTTCGCTTTCCGAAAGCGGTTGTTGTTTTCAGCAAAACGCTTTTTCTCGAAATGTTCGTTGGCAAAGGCTTGAACAAGACGAATGCCGCCAATATTGTTTTCAACCCTTGCATGAAAGTCTCCAATGTCATTGTTCAGCTGTGTAATCGCCTGCGTCATCTTCTTATTAAAATGAAGGGCGAGCCAGATGATGACAGGCATGATCAAGAAGGTTAAAATAGCAAGCTGCCAGTTAATCATCAGCATGACAGCAAAGGCACCAAGAATCGTCATAATTGCAATAAACAAATCCTCAGGTCCGTGATGAGCCACCTCACCAATGTACATGAGGTCATTTGTCATCCGAGACATAAGCTTACCCGTTTTGTTGTTATCAAAGAACTTAAATGAGAGACGCTGAAAATGATCAAACAGCTTCTTCCTCATATCTGTTTCAATATTAATACCTAACATGTGCCCCCAGTACGACACAATAAACTGCATAACCGAGCTGAGTGCATAAATGATAAACAGAGCAAGTGCGGTCCAGGCAATGACCGTCCAATTCCCTGTTGGTAATAATGTATCAATGAAGTAGTTCACGATCAGCGGGAAACCAAGTTCCATTAATCCAACTGCGACAGCGCAAAAGAAATCTAAAAAGAACAGACCGCGATAGGGCCTGTAATAGGCAAAAAAGCGTTTTAGCATATGTAAAAGAACCTCATTTCCTCTATAATTGATAATCATTTTCAATTATAGAGGAATCCTCTTCAAAATACTAGATCAGGAAATGATTTCATTGACTGGAAATCCTCATAATACGCCAGAAAACAACCGGGCAAATGATTCCTTCAACCGCTCTTTTAAGCCTCTTTTATAAAAATGTACAGGACCCATTTGCTCACATTCCTTCATATCTTCCTCATAGTGGGCCATCAATTGCTCAATTGGCTTTTTCGCAGCTGTAAAGACATTGACCTCAAAATTGAGCTGAAAGCTTCTCATATCGACATTGGCGGTGCCGACAGAGGCGAGTTCTCCATCAGCAATCATCACCTTTTGATGCATAAACCCTTTTTGATAGTGATACACCTTGATGCCCTCTTTTAGAAGCTCAGAAAAATAGGATCTTGTGGCATATTGCGTGAGAAAGCCGTCATTGATCTCCGGTACCATCACCCTCACATCCACCCCTCTTGTGGCAGCGATTTTGAGCGCAGTGCGAATCGATTCGTTTGGTACAAAGTAAGGAGTGGCAATCCAGACAAATTGTTTCGCATTAGAAATGAGAGCATCATATAAATCACTCATACTTTCTTTCATATCAGGTCCAGTTGGTACAACCTGAATGACATCATCGCCTGTCACAGAATGCGGCGTATGATACTTCGGATCATCAATTAATACTTCATCTGATACATACTCCCAATCCAGCATAAAAACGGAGTGAAGGGTCTGAACAGCCTCACCCTTTAACATGGCATGCGTATCACGCCAAAAGCCGATCTTTTCATCCCGTCCTACGTATTCCTTGCCGACATTTAACCCGCCGACAAACCCTGTCTCTCCATCAATAATGACGATTTTCCGGTGATTTCGGAAATTGAATTTTTGATTAAAGAATCCATATTTTAAAGGTAGAAAAGGAGCGACCTTGACCCCTGCCTGCTTCAAGCGTTTAATATCTTTTCGTGAGAAACGAATGCTGCCCGCCGCATCATATATGAAGCGGACCTCTACCCCTTCTTTCACTTTTTCAATCAAAATCTCCATCATTCGGTGGCCGAGGAAATCAGATTTAAACATGTAATATTCAATATGAATGAATGATTTTGCTTTTTTTAACTCTTCAAAAATTCGGGGAAACGTCTCCTCTCCATTCTTTAAAATGTCCATATCACTATTTGTATTCACATGCATGCCTGTAGCTTTTTCTGTGTATTGAAAAAAACCACGCTGATTATCAGTTAAACGTGATTCATCCGGCTTGCTCTCAAGCTCAGATATTCTTCTTAATTTTTCACGGTTATACATTCTCTTTGATTTGAATAAATGACCTTTTACATAGAGCTGTCCTGAGAACAGATAGAACATATAGCCAATGATCGGGAAAAAAATCAGCACATATATCCATAATAACGTGTGCTGTGATGTACGATTCTCCAGCATGAGTGAGATGATACTAAATAAAATAATGGCGATATAAATCGCTGCGTACAGCTGAACGCTCCACGCCGGCACAGTCCACCAATACACCACATATGCCCCAAATATCATAAAATATAAAAATAAAAATTCCAGTCTTCTCTTTTTCACATTCTCCGCCCTCATTCTGTCTTTTTCTCTTCCATACCCTTTGCACAGCTTGTATGAAACGCACAACCCATTCCTTTCTCCTAGCCTTTACAGACTTGCGCTATTTGATCCGATATAATGGAGAAATACGTGATGGAAAGGAAGATTTGTTTATGCATACACCCTCACCTTTAAAAAAAGGCGGGCATATTCGTGTCATCGCCCCAAGCCGAAGTGCCAGCATTTTATCAAAAGAAGGAATTTCTCAAGCGAAAAAACGTTTAGAGTCTTTAGGTTTCACTGTCTCTTTTGGACAGCATGTGTTTGAATGTGACATTCATTCCTCATCGTCTATTGAACACCGCTTGTCTGATCTGCATGAGGCGTTCAAAGATGATGAGGTCGATGGTATTTTGACAGCCATCGGAGGCTTTAACTGCAATGAACTTTTGCCTTATATTGATTACGACTTGATCCGACAGCATCCTAAAGTCCTTTGCGGCTATAGTGACATCACTGCACTTGCAAACGCCATTACAGCGAAATGTGATATGGTGACATATTCTGGCCCCCATTTCTCAAGCTTTCAAATGGAGCAGGGACAGGAAGAGCAGACCGCCATGTTTCAAGCTTGCTTGATGAACGGCGGCGAACCGTTTGATGTGATTCCTTCGACAAAATGGAGTGATGACGCGTGGTATCTCGATCAAGCGAACAGGCAGTTTCATCCGACGAAATGGAACATATATCAGGAAGGAACAGCTGAAGGCACCTTGTTTGGCGGAAACCTTTGTACACTGAACTTACTGCAAGGGACATCGTTTATGCCGAATGTAAAGGATGCCATCTTATTTGTGGAAGATGATGAGCTGGTGTTCCCTGAAATGTTCGCCAGAGACCTTACCTCTCTCTTGCAGCATGCAGAAACAATCAAAGGGTTGATCATCGGACGCTTTCAGAAGAAATCCAACATGACAGAGGAACATTTAAGATTCATCCTAGATAAACATCCAATGCTCAAACACATCCCTGTGATTTACGATGTCGATTTCGGACATACACAGCCAGTCTTCACCTTCCCGATTGGCGGAAACGTTCAGCTAGCGTGTACAAATGGAGACGTGAAGCTGCGCATTCATTCATAACTTAAGACCAAAAAGCACCCGAATAGGCGGTGCTTTTTTCTATAACACTATCTTTTTTAAAATTTTTTTAGAAAAAGTGATCCAACCCTTCATTCCCTTCGTTAAGTAGATGTAAAAAGAAAAGAGAGGAGGCAAAAACATGTTTTCTGATGTACTTAGCCAATTATTCGATTCTATCTCTAACATCATAAACACACTTGGATAATTTCATTTGACGCACACATACTACATGCTTACCGAAGGGAGGCACACTCTATGTTCTCTGATGTACTTAGCCAATTATTTGATTCTATTTCTAACATTATTAATACACTTGGATAATTTTTAAAACCCGCTATCCTCAAGAGATAGCGGGTTTTTACATGTTTTGAGTGGATGACATGTTGTTCCATTAAATAAATCTAGAACAATGCCTTCTATGAGCATGTTTCTGTTAAGTTATTTAAACAAACCTAATTGGATGCTATAATCTATTAAAGGAATATATTAACTATTTAAGGAGATATAATGAAAAAACGTTTGATTGGTTTGTTTTTTATTACTCTTTGTATTCTTGGATTAAGTTCCACTCCAAATCGTCTCACTCTTTCTGAAGAAGAATTAGATCAAAAGGTAGCACAAGTATTAGACTCGTTATGGAAAGAGCATGACTTGTTACATTATCAAATCGTTAAGACAGATCCCACAATTTCCATAGGCATCAATACTTCAAAAGATATAGCAGGTTTGCAGTCTGTATTAGAAAAGAAACTTCCTAAACAAGCATTAGAGAATTATGAAATTGAGATTTTCCAGAGAAATAAAAATGATATAAACGTTGAATGACAAAAACCCACTCCTGTTCCGAGTGGGTTTCTGCGTGTTCTTACATCTTCTCCGGAGCCGATACACCAATTAGTTTTAATGCATTAGCAAGCGTGATTTGTGTTGCTTTCATGAGTGAAAGACGTGCTGTTGTTTTTGTTTCGTTTTCTGCGTCAATGACCTTCTCGGCATTGTAGAAGCTGTGAAGGGCTGATGCCAGGTCATAAATATAGTTCGTCACACGGTGCGGAATACGCTTTTCAGCTGCTTCTGCTACAACTTCTGGGAAGCTGCCAATGATTTTCAGAAGATCGTATTCTTTTTCCGATTGAATGTGAGAGAAATCGGCTTTTTCAAGGTTCGGTTCATAGCCTTTTTCTTCACCTTGACGCAGCATGCTGCAAATTCTCGCATGCGCATATTGTGCATAGTACACAGGGTTTTCGTTAGACGTAGAAATCGCTAAGTCTAGGTCAAAGTCCATATGTGTCGCCGCACTTCTCATCGCAAAGAAATAACGAGTCGCATCTAAGCCGACTTCTTCAATCAGATCACGCATTGTGACGGCTTTTCCTGTACGCTTACTCATCTTCATCTTTTCGCCGTTTTTGTAAAGATGCACAAGCTGAATGATTTCTACTTCAAGCTTGCCAGCTGGATATCCAAGTGCTTGGATCGCCGCTTTCATCCGAGGAATATAGCCGTGATGGTCCGCTCCCCAAATGTTAATGAGCTGGTCAAAGCCTCTGTCCAATTTGTCTTTATGATATGCGATATCTGGAAGCAGGTAAGTGAAGCTGCCGTCTTTTTTAATCAGTACACGGTCCTTGTCATCGCCAAAATCAGTTGAACGGAGCCATGTTGCGCCGTCTTCTTCAAAGACATAGCCTTTTTCACGAAGTGTTTCCAGCGCTGGTTCGATTTTTCCGTTTTCATATAAAGAGGTTTCTGAATACCATACATCAAATGGCACACGGAAATTCTCAAGGTCTACACGTAATTTCTCTAATTCGTATTTCAAGCCGTATTCACGGAAGAACTTCATCCGCTCTTCTTCCGGCTCATGAACGAAACGGTCACCAAATTCATCCGCAAGCTTTTGTCCGATGCCTTTGATGTCTTCTCCTCTGTAGCCGTCTTCAGGCATTTCTTTTTCAAGACCGAGTGCCTCAAAATAACGTACTTCTACAGATAAAGCGAGGTTATTGATTTGATTCCCTGCATCGTTGATATAGTATTCACGGCTCACATCGAACCCTGCTTTATCAAGGATGTTACAAAGGGAATCTCCTACAGCTGCCCCGCGGGCATGTCCAAGGTGAAGGTCACCTGTTGGGTTGGCTGAGACGAATTCGACTTGCACCTTTTGACCGCCGCCTGTATTCGTTTCGCCATAAGCTTCTTTTGCCTCAAGGACAGCTGGTATGAGCTTTGTTAAATACTGATTGTTCATATAAAAGTTAATGAACCCTGGACCTGCGATATCCAGTTTTTCAATGGAAGCTTTCCCTTTATCAAACGCATTGACGATGTCTTCTGCGATTTGACGAGGTGCTTTTTTCGCAATGCGGGCAAGCTGCATCGCCATGTTGGTAGAGTAATCACCGTGTGTTTTGTCTTTCGGCACTTCTAAAAGGACATCTGGCACCTGGCTTTCATCGGCAAGTCCTGCTTTGACGACTGCCGCTATGATTTCTTCTTTTAACGCATCTTTGACCTGTTCTGCGATATTCATGAACGTAAATCCTCCTTATACGAAATCGATAATGTATGTAAATGCTTTTGATCTTCTCCTGTCAGCATATCGTACGTAATGTGCAGCAGCCCCTTGTCCACATCGAGATCAATACCATGTGTGTGCACATCTAGCTGAAGTGTACCGAATGGCATCGTGTAATGTGTGACGGTCGTTTCTCCAATGAGAAAGCGCTGCTTCATTTGAATAGCCCCTGATCTCATCACAAAAATTTCCTTTTCACTCATTTTCACAACGGTTTTTACTTGACCCATTTCATGTTCTTCATGGTAAGTGAGATACGTTTTGTCATTCTTCTCTTGGTACGTTCCAGTCGTGCGGAATTCGATCGTTTCAGCCGGCTCCGTCTCTGGTTTCATCACTGACTTTACATGAATTGAAATTTGGTTTTGTGTCATTTTGCACTTCCTTTGCTAAGACCCGTTTAACTAAAATAGTATACCATAATCATGATCGCCTATCATACCATCATTTCTCTTCTTCACGGCGATTAAACTTCGTTTTTCATCTTCAGCCATCCCTTTAGAAAAAAAGAAAAATACAACTGACCACTACGACAAGTCCAGCCTTTACACCTAAGTCTTTTCTTTTCATTAAGTAAAAAAGAGCCTGTATGCCTGAACTTGCCAAAAATGCCTGAAAAAAATCAAATGGTGCGATTTGATCCTTTTTAAATAACTGCATGAATAACGCAATGGACGTCAGATAGAAAAAGCCTCGATCGTGAAACAGCCCCAGCATCTCTTCCTTTGCTTCCTTCTTTGAAGCAAAAACAGGCGGATCAGCTGCGAGCTCTCGTTTCAATGTGAGAAAGCCTGCCCCTAACACACATAAAGCGAGGAACACCATCAATATTGACGAAAACATGAGCTCCCTCCTTTATTTTTTGACCAATGTAAAAAAAGAGCTTGTCCACATGAGATGACAAGCTCCTCTATCAACTGATTATTTCACAAATCCAAGCAGCATTTCGCGTAAAAGCTTACTCGCTGTATTCGCTGTTTGGTCAGAGTGATCATATACAGGTGCTACCTCGACAAGGTCTGCCCCAACGACTTGGACGTCAGATCCTGCAATCGCATGAATGGATGCAAGCAGCTCTTTTGATGTAATACCGCCAGCATCTACCGTTCCTGTACCAGGTGCATGAGCTGGGTCAAGTACATCAATATCGATCGTCACATATACTGGACGCCCTTTTAGCTTTGGCAATACTTGCTTCAATGGCTCCAGCACTTCAAATTTAGAAATGTGCATACCCGCTTCTTTTGCCCATTCAAATTCTTCTTTCATTCCAGAACGGATGCCGAAAGAGAATACATTTTCAGCTCCAATCAGTCCTGCAACTTTACGAATCGGTGTTGAATGTGAAAGCGGCTCACCCTCATATTCCTCACGAAGATCTGTATGTGCGTCTATATGGATGATGGCCAAATCAGGGTATTTCTTATACATTGCACGGAAAACCGGCCAAGACACAAGATGCTCGCCGCCCATTCCTAATGGAAACTTCCCTTTTTCTAAAATGCTGTCGACATACTCTTCAATTAAATCTAAGCTCTTTTGTGCATTCCCAAAAGGAAGTGGGATGTCACCCGCATCAAAGAATGGCACCTCATGCAGCTCACGATCTAAATAAGGGCTGTATTCCTCTAAACCGATCGATACTTCACGAATGCGGTTCGGACCGAAACGTGAACCTGGGCGGTAGCTGACTGTCCAGTCCATCGGCATGCCGTATAAAATGACCTTTGCATCTTCCCATGTCGGATGACTTCCAATAAACACTTTTCCTGAATAAGCCTCGTCGAATCTCATGCAAGATTCCTCCTTTTACGCTTCAAAAAATGCGCAAACCGTCATTTGCGCATGTCCATTTCGCTTGATTTATTTGATTAAGTCGCTCACAAATTTCGGCAGAACGAATGCCGCTTTGTGCAATTCTTTTGTGTAATATTTCGTCTCAATATCAAAGAAACGGCTGTCTTCTACAGCAAGTGGATCATATTTTTTTGAACCGATGGTGAATGTCCAAAGACCGCTTGGATACGTTGGAATATTCGCTGTGTAAAGCTTCGTAATAGGGAAAATTTCTTTTACATCACGCTGTACATTTGTAATCAGCTCAGGTGTGAACCAAGGGTTGTCCGTTTGTGCAACGAAAATACCGTCTTCTTTCAGTGCTTTTGCGATTCCTGCGTAAAATCCTTTAGAGAACAGGTTCACAGCTGGTCCAACTGGCTCAGTAGAGTCAACCATGATCACATCATACTCGTTGTCAGCTTCAGCAATGTGCATAAAACCGTCTCCGACTTTGACATCTACACGAGGATCGTCTAGTTTCCCAGCAATAGAAGGAAGGAATTTCTTCGAGTACTCGATGACCTTTCCGTCAATATCAACAAGTGTCGCTTTTTTCACACTTGGGTGTTTGAGGATCTCACGAATGACACCGCCGTCTCCTCCGCCTACAACAAGAACATTTTCCGGGTTTGGATGAGTGAAAAGAGGAACATGTGCCACCATTTCGTGGTATACAAACTCATCTTTCTCAGACGTCATCACCATGCCGTCTAAAAACAGCATATTGCCAAACTCTTCTGTTTCCACCATTTCTAAATGCTGAAAGTCTGTTTGTTCTGTGTGAAGGGTTTTGTTCACCTTCAATGTAATACCAAAATTCTTCGTTTGCTTCTCTGTATACCAAAGTTCGCTCATTGTTCATCTTCCTCTCATCCAATAATAAACAAACATCTATTGTTAGCGCCTTTTATCGGCTTTGACTATATCGATTGTCCAAGAAAAAAGTATAGTGGATTCATATCAAATTGTAAAGAACCGCATGAGTTCTCTTCATTTTTTAAAGCGCTCCTGCAATCGCTTGTTTAAAACGGTTTTCTTTGTTCCATACTGATAAAAAACCGTCAAAATGGGGGCTTTGCATGGACACAATCATGAGTAATAAAAAAATCCGCATGACCGTGAAAACGATTCGAGCCTGTTTTTTTATCGGCTTGCTCGCTTTTCTATTTGCAGGTACCGTCTTTTTGACGATTCTATTAATAGCTAAATGGCAAGGTGCCCCTTCTGTTCAAGTTCCCCAATCCACGACCATTTATGCAGCCGATGGCTCAAAGCTTGGAGAATCCAGCTTTGGAGAAAAGAGATATTGGGTGCCATTAAAGGAGATGTCTCCTCATATCAGACAGGCAGTTGTCGCTGTTGAAGATAAAACCTTTTATGAGCATCATGGCTTTGATGTGAAACGGATGGCAGGTGCTGCGGTGGCCGATATTCGTGCCATGGCTAAGGTGCAAGGCGCCAGCACGATCACCCAGCAATATGCACGAAATTTGTATTTAGATCATGATAAAACGTGGAAGCGGAAGTGGAATGAAGCCTTTTACACGATTCGTTTAGAACAAAACTATACAAAAAATGAGATTTTAGAAGGATACTTGAACACCATTTATTATGGTCACGGAGCGTACGGTGTGGAAGCAGCGTCCCGTCTGTATTTCGGGAAAAAAGCAAAGAACTTAACCCTCGCTGAATCGGCCCTGCTTGCCGGTATCCCAAAGGGGCCTTCTCTCTATTCCCCTTATGTGAATGAGGAGAAAGCCGGCGCAAGAAAGAATATGATTTTGAGACAAATGCACGAGGATGGCATAATTACGAAAAAAGCAGCCGATGACGCTGCGAAAGAAAAGCTGTCCTATCGCCCTTTGCAAAAGAAGCAGCTGCAAGCAAAGCAAGCCCCGTATTTTTATGACGATGTGATTCGAGAGTTGAAACAAAGCTTGGGGTTAACTGAGGAACAAATTGAAACCTATGGGCTTCATATCCAAACGACTCTCAATCCAGAATTACAGAAAATCGCAGAAAAGACGTTAAAAAACACGATGAATTCCAAATCAGAAATCCAAATCGGCTTTGCCGCCATCCATCCTCAAACAGGACATGTACTTGCCCTCATAGGCGGGAGGGATTATGAGAAAAGTCCATTCAATCGGGTGACACAAGCAAAAAGGCAGCCCGGTTCAACCATGAAACCCCTTCTTTATTACATTGCCTTGCAAAACGGGTTTACACCCGCAACCGTCATGCGCAGTGAGGAAACGGTTTTTGAACTGGATGATCAAGGCAGCGGTGCCGCTTATTCACCAAGCAATTATCACGGCTATTACGCCAATGACGGCATTACAATGCTTCAAGCTTTAGCGCTGTCTGATAATATTTACGCTGTGAAAACCCATCTATTTTTAGGAATGGAGCAGCTTGTACGTGCTGGCAAGACATTTGGAATCAAGGAAAAACTAGATCAAGTACCATCTCTTGCCCTGGGCACGTCTCCTGTGAAACCCATGGAAATGACCAATGCATACGCCATGCTGGTCAATGGCGGAAAACGCGTCAAACCAACCTTTATTACGAAAGTAACCGACGCAAAAGGCAATGTGCTTTTTGAAGAGAAACAAAAACGAGAACAAATCCTCGATGAAAAAGCAGCATTTGTCACCACCGACATGATGTCAGGCATGTTCAATGATCAATTAAACGGCTATACAAGTGTCACTGGCCGCACCATTATAAAGGACCTTACAAGAACATACGGAGGAAAGTCTGGGACTACAGGCGCCGACAGCTGGATGATCGGCTTCTCTCCCCAGCTCGTCACAGGTGTATGGACAGGCTATGATAAAGGCCGCACCATTGACTCAGTCGAAGAAACGGCCTATGCGAAAAAAATATGGGCTTCCTTTATGGAATCAGCTCTCTCTAAGCAGCCAGCCTCTTCCTTCATGCCGCCAGATGGTGTCAAAGGGGTATATATCAATCCAAAAACCGGAGACCTCGCAGGTCCAGGATGTGAATCAAAGGTATTCACCTATTTTATAGAAGGAACGGAGCCGACAGGTGTCTGCTATGGTGCTGAGGACAAAGCCTCTGAGCAGGAACCAGTTCAAGATCAAAAGCCAAAGAAATGGTGGGAAAAGTGGCTGAAACGTTAAAAAAGACATGAAAAACCCCGAGATCTGCATCTCGGGATTCTCCATGTCCTAGCTTTAACACCAGTTTACTCAAAAACCGGAGAGAATTGGTAGACATCCGCCAATCTTCACAAAAATTTCACAATTATTCAGGGACAGCTAATCCTTCTTTTAATTCATCTGTTGATGCGTCCCATAGCGCTTGATTATGACCTTTTAAGAAATCAGCCAGCACCTTTTTGGATACGTCATCCATATGACTAACGACAATTTTTCGCTTCATCGATTTATCCATTAAATTCACATGCTCTGGAAGTGACTTATACCCGCGGCGGATCGAACGGTCAACGGTCATTTCACAAGCCGTCACACCTGCATAATAAGGCCCTTCTTCTCTGCGGTCAATCGTCACCCATACAAGCCAATACGGTTTTCCGTTCGGCACCTCTTCTTTTGTTTTCAAAAATTTAATTCCTTTTTCGACGGCACTTCTTGCATGCATAGCACCAATATCAATGACAGCTTCCTTTTCCTCTACATCAATGATGACTGGCGAGATATTATCAAGGCTGAGTGCACCTGCCCCAAAGCCTCCATGTCCGTCGGTTGCATCTGTTTTTTTAATGATGTTAAAACCAATTGGTTTCTTCTTTTTACCTTCCATTTATTAAACCTCCTAAAGCAGCGGCTTCAAAATAAGATTAAACCAGTGTATGATTTGATCCCGCATTCCGATCAATGGACCAAACACAAACTGTCCCAGCGGTGTGATCACGAATATGAGAAAAATAATGATCCCATATTGTTCAAATTGCGTCATTTTCGCCCGGATACGGGGGCTGACGACGTCCTCAATAATCCGATACCCATCCAGCGGCGGAAGTGGTAATAAGTTAAATAGGAACAAGATGACGTTTAAGTTAATAAAGATTAAAAAGAAATTATCGACTCCCGGCTCAAAGCGCATAATCCACTCCCCGCCAAATTTCTGAAGAAGCACATACACAAAAAAGCCCAAAAACGCCAGCACTAAGTTACTTAATGGCCCAGCAATGGAGACACAAATCCCTGCTAAGCGCGGTTTTTTAAAATGGTAACGATTCACCGGTACAGGTCTCGCCCAGCCAAACCCGGCCACAAAGATCAAAATCGTCCCGAATACATCGAGATGCTTCAGTGGATTTAACGTCAGTCTCCCTTGATTCTTAGCCGTCGGGTCTCCGAATCGGTACGCAACATATGCATGCGCCAGCTCGTGCATCGTAAATGCAACAACAAGCGTAATGGCGACATATGGAATAAGTTCTAATGGATAAACAAGAAATTGGTTCAAAGGCATGAATCCCTCTTTCTTTCTATACAATGATTTACTTCATTCAGTATACTATAAGAAGTCCCTTAAACTAAAGGGAAGCGTAGCATTAAAGGAAAAAGGAGGTTTTCGCCATGCCGATTGTCACCGTTCAAATGCTTGAAGGAAGAACAGACGAGCAGAAAAGAGCTCTTGTGGAGAAAGTCACTGATGCCGTTGTAGAAACAACAGGCGCAGGTGCAGAAAAAGTCTCTGTTATTATTGAAGAAATGAAAAAAGAACACTATGCCGTAGCAGGAAAGCGAATGAGCGATCTGTAAGCATATTAACAGACGACTTTTTTAAAAGGGCCTGCCTTCAGCTAGCTTGTAGACATCCCCGCAGTCCTGAGCACTGTGATCACGAGTGTCACATACTGAAAAGAAGAGAAAGGGCTAAAAATAAAGTTCATTTTAGCCCTTTCTCTTCTGATTTTTTTTATCAATTATTTTCATAATGCTTGTAGCAGCTAAAGTAGATGAAAAAACAATAATCAATTTTCCTACAATAATTTTATAACCACCTGTAAATACAACAATTGCTATGACAGTGATTGATATTATTAATAATAATATAAATAAATTCCTCAATTTAATTACCCCTAACTAGAAAAATGATTAATAAGTTTAGTGTCTTGAATTAGATAAGTCTTATCTGCTAGAGTCTCTCTCAAGTGCTCAGAATGAGTGATTATAATGATAGATTTTGCATATTCTTCTTTGTATTTTTTAATAAGATCAATTACCATTCTCTGTGATTGGATGTCCCAAGACATGAATGGCTCGTCTAATAAAAGAAGATCTGGTTGTTTCGAAATACTTCCAATGAAGAAAAGTTTATCTTTCATTCCTTCAGAATAATGCTCAATCCTAGTATCTAAATGCTGATTCATACCTAGTTTATCAGAATAGAAACTAACATTTCCCCAAAATAGTTTTTTAGGTACATCCCAAAGATTTCTGATTAACTCTAAATTCTCTTTGCCTGTAAGAATATCATATAGTAAATGATTGCTTGGAATGTAAGCAATATTTCTTTTATATTCGTTTAAATTATCAACGGGGTTATTCTTAAAATGAAGTTCACCTTGAAATTCAGCAATACCTGCGATCACCTTTAATAAAGTAGACTTTCCTGCACCATTTGCACCTAAAATACAAATAATTTCATGTGCATAGAGATCAAGATTTATGTCCTCTAATATTGGCTTACCTTTATTGTAATAAAAACAAACCTTTTTTAAACTTAGTAATTTAGACATTAATTAAGAATCCACCCCCAAAAGATACAATGTTAAAGAGGAAAAGTACAATACAAAAATTCAAGCTTGCTTTCTTAGAATATCCAACAAAATTGAGTAATCCTAAAAACAAAACTCGAGAAGCCCATACTACTGTTATGAAAGTTAAAAGAACCACCATGAACATAACAAAAGAATTCTCAAACATAAATATTAAATTTATACCGACTGAATTCCCAAAAAATATTAATGAGTTGTAAGTCAAAATGACAACAAAAAAATGACTTATTTTTAATGTAGGATGGAAAAAAATCATGACTATTAAATACACCAAAGAAATAATAAAATTAATGATTAAGTAAAAAGGTGTGAAAACAAAAGCAATAAAGACATATAGAGCGAAGAAGTTGTAATTTTCACTACTAGGGAGAATTTGCACGATAATACAAGTTACAAAAAACATATTCAATAAAATAATGATTAAGTTCTGAAACAATATTGATCTACTAGTTACTTTTTCTATATTTAACGTTAAATAATTCTGGGGTTTAAAAACAAGTTGCATTTTTTCCTCCTAAAATGAAATTTGTTATCCTAGTTATATTCAAACCCAACTCACAAAATCTTCAATTATCGCTCCAAGAAATAAAAATGATGTTGCGATGAAGAGCATTATGAAACCCTCTCTAATCATTTTTAAATAATTAACTTTACGAATTTCACCTTGCAAAAATCTCAAAAATATCACTCCTGTAAACGTTCCAAGGACTGAAAAGGATAACAAACCAAACAACTCAATAAAAAAGTGTGGCAGTAATCCTGTAAACAAAGATTCTATATTTCCTTTAATTATCAAACTATTAATTGTATTACCGACAACATAACCATTCATACACATTACAAATATAGGAATAGCACCACACGTAAATAGTCCACCAATTAGACAAAGTAAACCAACATCTAGATTATTTAGAAATATGCTTCCATAATATTCACTATCAGAATTAGATTGAACCGAACCTCCTTTTCGGAACAATACACCACCAAAAACGCCTGCAAAAAATACTATTATGAATAAAATATAAACATTCTTCCATCTTTTTAATATGTTAATTAATCTAGTCAAAAAATACCTCTTTCTATCTTCTCAATTCCCTTTTCAACAATTTTTTTAGATATTATTTTAAACACAATCATTGATAACATGAAATAAATAAAATAGTACCAGTCAATATAATGAATCCATTTATAAATAGGTACAAATATGTTTATGAAGCTAAAAATTAAAAGTGGAACTAGTATAAAGTTTCTTGGTAGACTTTGAGACTTAATATGCAATATTTTTTCATCGTATGTACTTCCAACTTCCTGTATATCATCAAAAGAAAATTTAGAAAATAAAGGAGCCATATACAATTGAATGATTGGTGATATTTTATACACAGCAAACAACAATATAAATATTTGCAAACAAGATATTAAATTCAATTCTTTCACTAAATTGATAACAATTAAAGATATGATGATATTAATAACAAGAGGTATAAATAAACATACTTCCAACAATTTTATTTTAGATTCAAATAATTTTTCTACACCATTTGGAGACGTTTTTAACAAATGAATACTTTTACCTTCAGAACCTAAAAAGAATACTTGAGGATACTCATAAGAAACTTCAAAGCAATGAATAATTATTGTTAAAACATTAAAGAGAAGCAGCATTGCCATAATGAATGAACTGTTATCAGAGTTCTCCACTATCCCTAATAAAACCCCACAATAAAAAAAGCCTTCTAACGAATATATAATAATAGAAAAGACTCCTGGTGATACGATCCAACGTTTTCTTTCTAAATTAATAAGCTCTTTTTTAAACAGAAAATTATTCTCTGTTCTGAAAATCTTATTTACTAGTTTTATATAAAGTGTTAACCAATCAAATAATTCCTGCTTAGATTTTATTTGTTCATTTTTATAATAATTTGGATAAAAATAACGTGTGATAAAGACAATACACATCGTTAAAGCAAAGAATACCAATATTAATATTGGTAGGTTAATAGAATATATAATACCGTCGTAAATACTCCCAATAATTTTTTTAAAATAAATAAAATCCCCCTTGAATTCTTGAACAAATATATTTTTCACACGAATCCAATAGGAATCATTTAATAGCTGTTCTACATTTTTAAATGGTTCTCTTAAAGCAAATATTAGTTTTGCAAATTGATGACTCATTATGTATCCAAGAGTCATTAAAACACAGGAAAAAAACATATATATAGCAAATCTAAAGAAACCAATTTTATTTTTAATTTTATATGTTTGATACTTCCCCATTAAAAGATTCGAAATTATAAATGTGAAGAAAATAAACAAAATGAGATTGGAATTTAGCAACAAAAACAAACTTAAAGGTATTTTCAAAATAAAAAAGAGACATACAATTGCAGTTATTAAAATATTTCCATATTGCATCAAAAACCAAAGAAGTTCTTCAGTTAGTAGTAAAACATATATTTGTCGCTGACTTAGTGGAGATGTACTCAATAGATCCTGATATATTGAAAAATGGGTTCTTCTATATGTTGAAATTCCACTAGTTAGAGCTAAGAAGAATAATAAAAGGAATATCCCAAATAAGAACATTTCATTCCATCTATCAACAAAAACACCGTACTTGTTATATAAAAAAAGGATTAGGATGATTGAAAAAATAGTGTGAATAACCATCTTAAATATAGCAATATTTTTTATCCTCTTAAAAAAAGGAATAAACTTTAGTAAAAAGGAATAGTCTTTTTCAGCACGCATAATCAAATGGATTTTTAAAATATTTATGTATCTTGTTATCACATGAATAACTCCTAAAATAATATTCCCTATTGATCTCATTTCATTCTAATAAGAGGATTTCTCCTCTTATTAGAATAATTTCACCTTACCAAGCAATAAAGGCCTTTTTGCCTCTTTTTCTAAGCTCTTCTTTAAGATAGACTGTAAGTGCTTGTCTGCCGGCATTTGCAATTAGTCCTAATCCCCCGGTTAAAAAACCTGATAATATACCAATTATCACTGAAGCTGTTGCCCCCATGTCTAGATACCAAGTAATTGTACTACCTACTGCTGATGGAATACCAAACTCTTTAGTCAGATAAGCAATAGGTAAGTTCCCCATCACAAAAAAGTAAGCAAATAATAATGCAATACTCGCTAAAAGTAAGCCTGAGATTTTGAAAGCATTCACTCTTGCTGTCATTTTATTTCACCCCTTCCATCTGATTATAGATTTGAAACATAATAGAATTTAATCATAGTTTAATTTAAAAAACAAGTAAAATTTAACTTTTTTTGAAAATAAAACCTTACTGATGATAAGTATTTTTCACACCACATTATTACAAATAGTATATAGACACTTTAGATGCGAGATCATTGTCAAATTATATATTCTGAACATCCAATCAAAATATATTTATTTTCTAATAAGTATTTTAAGAGAACTCAAAGGGTTAAAATAACTTCACTCTAACCCTTTGAAAATAGTTTATGATTTGTTCTTGAATTAAATCATACTAACTCCTATCTTATCTGTACCACGCTTTATTACGGTTCACTTGATTTTTATGAGCCGCATCGAAGAAATCGACTGTGTAAGAATAATCATAATTCATTAGGCAGACAATGCCGCTTCCTTGAGGGTCGTGCGGTAAGCCAAAGTTATGACCGTATTCATGCGTAGCCGCTTTTGCAGTGTTCGCTGTCCCTTGATCAAGGTTAACGGCGAATGCACTTCCGCTTGGTGCACTATTGTAGACATAAGCGATTCCGCCAGCATCAAAGTTTGGATTTGCTGTAAATCCAGTGACAAAGTCATATCCTCTGCCATCAAAGCTGCGCGCAAGGTTAGACAAAATTTGCTCTGCATTTGAACCCGAAGACGTCCATGATCCTACTGCTTGTACGACAAAGTCCACATCATGATCACGGTTAAACGTGACATCTGCTTGCTCAATGATGCTGACAATCCGTGTTTGCCAGTCACTATATTTCGCACGATACTGCGCATCAGCAACCGCATAGACAGTGACCTTCTGACTGCCTGTACTTGCTTTTGTTGAAATTGAATCTCCTGTATTGGCCTTAAAGGTTCTTGAGCCTACCTGCTTACCAGACTCATCTAATACCTTTGTTGTCACATCTCGTTCAATTGGAGGTGCTGTCGTCAAATCTTTAAAATCCTTTGCTTTTGGCAACCCCTCACTAATATGGGTTTCGAACGGCGCATGACCATGATCATGCCCATGACCTGCACTCGCTACTGGTGCTGAAGCTGAACTTACCCCCGGTAACAAACTACCTACCAATAAAAATGACAAAAAGACTGAACGCTTTTTCATTCCTATCCCTCCTTTGTTTTTCACAAGGTTATATATTCACTGAAAATTCACCATTTTCCTTCTATTCAGTCAAAAACAGGGAATTAGATGCACAGGAAGAAAGTCGAATTACGTCATTTTCACTAATTTTTCGGATATTTTGACACACATTTCATCGAAAAATAGCGCTTTTGGTCTGGGTCATTTACTTAGTAAACACTCATGTTTTTAAGAAATAATATCATGGACCTAATGTCACATCTGAAAGAAACAAAAAATGATATTAGAAAAGATAAAGTCACACTTTACTGATACCAATTATACTTCTCTGCGGTTCTGCCTTATGATGAAGAACATAAAACATTGCTACCTCAAAACGGAAGGGACGATCGGCATGTCTGGAAAAAAGCACATACAATTTGGATTAATGTTACATGGCCCAGGGGGTCACATGAATGCATGGAAGGATAAATCGGTGCCAGCAGATGCAAGTGTTAACATTGATTATTATCAAGAGATGACCAAAAAAGCGGAATCAGCGGGTTTCCGTTTTGTCTTTGTGGCAGATGGCTTATATATTCATGAACATTCGATTCCTCATTTCTTAAACCGATTTGAACCATTAACCATCTTATCTGCACTTGCCACAGTCACGAAACAGATTGGACTTGTGGGTACTGTATCCACTTCATACAGTGAGCCCTTTACCATTGCCAGGCAATTTGCTTCCTTGGACAAATTAAGTAAAGGCCGGGCAGGCTGGAATGTTGTGACTTCCCCATTAGAGGGCTCTGCTGAGAATCACATCATCCGTTCGCATCCTAGCCACTCACTTCGATATGAAATTGCAGAAGAGTATTTACATGTAGTGAACGGGCTTTGGAGCTCATGGGAAGAAGATGCTTTTGTAAGAGATCGATCAACAGGTGTCTTCTTCGACCGAGATAAATTGCACACCTTAAACCATCATGGCAAACACTTTTCTGTCAAAGGTCCTTTAAATATTGAGCGCTCTGAACAAGGGCAGCCCGTGATTTTCCAAGCAGGCGCTTCAGAGGCAGGAAAAGACCTAGCTGCAAAAGAAGCAGACGCTGTATTTACAAATGCCGATTCACTTGAAAAGGCAAAAGCCTATTACCGCGACGTGAAAAATAGAGCGGCAGCGCTTGGAAGAAAACCATCCGAGATCAAAATATTCCCTGGCATCCACCCGATTACAGGAAAAACAGTCGAAGAAGCTGAAGAAAAATATGAAGCCATTAAACATCTAGTCTCTATTGAAGAAGCTCTGCATTATCTCGGCCGATTCTTTGACCATTTGGACTTCAGTCAATTCCCGCTTGATGAACCTTTTCCAGATATAGGTGACGCTGGGTCAAACAGCTTCCAATCCACAACAGAGTCCATTAAGAAAATGGCCAAAGATCAAAACCTGACCTTAAGAGAAGTCGCTTTACAAGTGACCACATCAAAAAGTGCTTTTTTCGGCACTTACGAACAAGTAGCTGACAAATTAATTCAATGGATCGAAGAGGACGCCGCAGATGGATTTATTTTTGGCGCTCCAATTTTAGCAAGCGGTTTATCCGAATGGACGGAGCACGTCATTCCGATATTAGTCGAAAGAGGATATTACGACCCAAATTATCCAGCTCATACCCTTCGCGAAAACTTAGGCCTGCCGATGAAGAAGAATCAGTTTCTGAAACAAACAGTAAAATAAATTTAAAAGAGGGGCTAGCATAAAGGCTAACCCCTCTTTTTATGACGGTTGGTGCTGATGCAATCGACTTTCAATGAGATCAATAAACTGGAGCACAGCTCTTCCAGGCGTATCATTTGTTTTCCTCAATAGACCAACTGGCGGGGAAACTTGAATGCCCTTTATTTCTAATACCTTCGTACCCGGGAGTGTAAAAGAATGAGCCGTTCGTGTAAACAGAGATACTCCTAAGCCCGCCTGAACATAGTGTTTATGGGA
Source organism: Bacillus sp. FSL L8-0654 (assembly GCF_038629965.1). Taxonomy (NCBI): domain Bacteria; kingdom Bacillati; phylum Bacillota; class Bacilli; order Caryophanales; family Bacillaceae; genus Bacillus; species Bacillus sp. FSL L8-0654. The sequence goes on from NZ_CP152026.1 coordinate 3,391,290, forward strand.
CATGCTGCTAGTAATCTCTAATTTCTTGTAATTTGTCCCAATGACATCAACGATTTGTTGTTCAATTTGGATACGGATGGGGCAATTGTGAGGTGTGAATAGTATAGTCTCATTTTCTAAATCAGTTACCTCTACGACATCTTTTTCCGCCAATCGATGGGAGGACGGAACCAGCAGGACAATATCATCTTGAAAAAGCGGCTTATAGCTATTTTCCATCGAAGCTTCTGGTGCACCGCAAATCGCAAAATCAATCTCATCATGCGAAAGCAAGGAACTCAGGGTATTCGCATCTGCTACTTGTACCGAAAATTCTACATTCGGAAACCTTTCCTTGAATTCTGCAAGGAGCGCCGGGAATTCTAAACTGGCAGTAGGCTCAGAAACACCGATGCGAATGAATCCCGCAATGCCCACTTCTAAATCTTGAAGCGTTTTCGTCAGTTTCTCATATTCATTGAGTAAAGAATTGGCTCTTTCATAAAAAAGCTGTCCTGAAGCTGTTAACTTTAAGGTCTTCCCTCTCTCTAGAAGCTTCTCTCCAATTTCCTCTTCTAAATGCTTGATGTGCAAGGTAATGGTTGGCTGAGAATAATTCAGTGCTTCTGCTGCTTTTAAAAAATTCCCATATTTCACAATGGTGGCAAAGGTGCGGATCGCACGAATCTCCATAAAACCCCTCTTTTCTCTATATTTTAAATAACTGAATCGTGTATTTATGATTACTAATTATACTTTTCAATTGGTTTGCCTTATTATAATTTATATTATCAACTATTCCAAGTTGTTTAGAAGGAATTATGTGAAATGGAGGAGACGAATTGACGAAAGTAACGATTATAGCAGGCGGACATTCCGTCCAATCTCGATTAACTGGTGTTTTGCATCATGTTCAGCAGCATTTAACGATCAATGGAATCGATGTACATATCATTCAAGTTCACCAGCTGCCTAGCAGCGCACTAATACGTGCGGACTTTTCAAACGAAGAGGTTGTCAAGGCCATTGAACTTGTGAATGAGAGTGACGGTGTCATTGTGTTAACTCCTGTCTACAAAACGTCATTTTCCGGTATTTTAAAAACGTTTTTAGATTTACTTCCACAGAAAGTGTTACAAGGAAAACCCGTCCTTCCGTTTGTTTTAGGAGGAACCTACGGCCACCTGCTCGTCATTGAATATGCTCTTAAACCGATTATTCATCAACTTGGTGCAACAGTTGTGCAATCTGGCGTGTATGTTGTGGATCAACAGGTCACAAAGCAGGAGTCAGGTGATTACTTACTTGATTCAGATGCCACAAACAGGTTAAACCTCGCATTATCTCAATATCAAAGTCTGATAGGAGGAACAGCCAATGTCGTTCACCCTTAGTATTCTTGATCAAAGCCTTGTCGGTGAAAACGAGAACGCAGAGACGGGCATTCAGCATACTGTCAGATTGGCTGAAGCAGCGGATCAGCTTGGCTATCACAGGTTTTGGGTGTCTGAACATCACAATAACCCTCAAGTAGCAGGTTCTTCCCCTGAAGCTCTTGCCGGCTATCTCTTAGCAAAAACAAACAACATACGAATTGGGTCTGGCGGTGTCATGCTTCAGCATTACAGCCCGTTTAAAGTGGCTGAAACATTTCACGTCCTCGCATCATTAGCGCCTGGAAGAGTCGATTTAGGTGTTGGGAAAGCACCTGGAGGACTGAACCTATCGACACAAGCTCTTCAGGAAGATTATCAGGCGTCACGGAAGGATTTTTCTCAAAAATTAGTGGATCTCAAAACCTATCTGACAGAACACACAAATGAATTGAATGCTCAGCCCATCCCTCGTTTATCACCTGACATGTTCCTTTTAGGGGGAAGTATAGAGAGCGCTGAATTTGCAGCAAAACTTGGTATCTCCTTTGTCTTTGCCTTTTTTATTAATGGAGATGAAGCCTTATTAAAAGAAGCAAGAGAGGCCTTCCAAACATATCAGAAAGCGGGCACCCGCCAGCAATTCCTTCTTGCTATCACCGTTTCTGTAGCCGATGATCCCGAACAAGCACTCTCACATATCAAACAAAAGGAAACAGTAAAGGTCTCCTTTTCTGATGGAAGAAAGCTGAATGTCACATCGTTAGAGGATGCAGAAAAACTGGTGAAAGAAACGGAGAAGGAACAGTACAACATTCACGTGCAAAAAACCGGCTATACCGCTGGCACAAAAGAAACCGTTCATCACAGGCTGACTGAGCTAGCCGAGTCATACGATATCAATGAATTCATCGTGCTGTCGCCGATCGTAAATATTGATGAAAGGATCACGTCTATCACTTTATTAAAAGAAGCACTTGATCAAGAACAAACAAACCAAAAACCAATCAATCAAGAGGTGAACGTCTAATGTCAAACAATCAAAAAATCATATTATGGAGCAAAAATGGATGCAGTTATTGCAAGGACATTCAATCCTACTTCAACGATCAGCAGATCCCTTTTTCAACGATTGATGTCACAGAACATGATGATTACAGAAACATTTTAGAAGCAAAATACGGTGTCCGCTATGTACCTGTAGTTGAGATCAGTCATGATCCCCACGTGTATCAAGCATTGCTGAATCCAGATATCGAGACTTTAAAAAAAGCATTAATTTGACATTACATACTGAATGGAGGTTTGTCATGAGTCGAGATATTTTTCGCATCGCTACCGAAGAAGATGCGCCAGCTTTTTTAGAATTGCTGTCCAGTGCATTTAAACCGCTTGGTGAAATGGGCATCGATTGGCCCTCCACGAACGCTACACTTGAAATGGTCACAGAAAACATCACACAGTCCGCTGCCGTTGTATTAGAACGAGACGGACGGCTCATATCAACCATCACCATACGTTTTCCTTGGGAGAGCACTGAGCCGGTCTCAGGCTATCCATTTGTCTGGTGGTTTGCGACAGCTCCTGATTTAGCCGGTCAAGGAATTGGAAATAGACTGCTCGATTATGTAGAAAACACCTTGCTCCGGCAGACATATAAAGCGCCTGCTTATACACTAGGCACTTCTGGCCGGAAACACCCTTGGCTTTTAGAGATGTACGAACGAAAAGGATATACAAAATATATTGAACGCGAGGCTGAAAATGGAGATTTAGGTGTTTTGATGTATAAAGTGCTTATCCCTGAACGCTTTGATCCAGCCATTTTAGGGGCACCACCCGCAGAAGAAAAAGTCGAAACGACTTCTACATAGGAGGTGATTCAACGTGGGTGAGTTTTTCAAATGGGAGTATGTAGTCACACTTTTTCCTAAAGTATTATCAGCCCTTCCGACGACCTTGCTGATTGTTTTATTTGCCACTTTGATTGGCAGCTTTCTTGGATTCATCCTTGCTTATTTTCGAATTGAGCGCATTCCTGTCCTGCATCAACTCAGTGCAGTCTATGTCTCATTTATTCGCGGAACGCCTATCCTGGTTCAAATGTTTATTGTCTTTTATGGTCTGCCAGGTGTGCTCGCAGCAATTGGCCTTGATATCTCCATGTGGAACAAATTGATCTTTCTTTATATTACATATGGACTCAATACAGCTGCCTACTTTTCAGAAATATTCCGATCAGCCTTATCAAGTGTCCCAGCATCTCAATATGAAGCGGCTGCCTCAATTGGGCTGACGAAATGGCAGATTTATAGAAGAACGCTCATTCCTCAAGCAGGAAGAATTGCGCTCCCGAATATCGGCGTGGCCATTGTGAACTTATTACAAAACACCTCCCTCGCCTTTACACTAGGCGTGATGGATATTATAGGAAAGGTCCAAACATTAGGGGCTTTATACTATCGCGTATTAGAAGGATACTTTATTGCTGCCGTCATTTTTATTATGTTAAGTATGCTGCTGGAAAAAGCGTTTGATCTATTGGAAAAACGGATCAATACACCGAAAACGAGAAAACAGCGTCAGACGACATTCGTTTCCTTAAAAAGACCTGAAACGGCCTTCACTGTCGAAAAGCGTGCGAAGTAAAACGAGGAGGATTTCACATGAAAAATAACAAACGATTCAAAAAACATTACATCATCGGTCTGCTTACACTTGGTTCATTGCTGCTTGCTGCCTGCGGAAATACAGAACAATCGAATGAAGTCAAAGCAGAAGCAGCGAATAATGATCCAGATGCGAAAGAAATCATCGTTGGCACAGGGAACGCTTATCAGCCTTTCGTTTACTTAGATGAAAACGGTCAACTAACAGGCTATGAGAAGGCTGTATTAGACGAAGTGGATCAGCTGCTTCCACAATATAAGTTTAAATATGAATCCTTCGAATTTAAAAATATTCTGCCCGCTTTAGATGCTGGTAAAGTAGATCTCGCTGCCCATCAATATGAAATCAATGATGAGCGCCAGAAGAAATATCTATTTGGAAAAGTTGGCTACACAGATTATACAAGCTATGTGGTTGTTGATAAAGCATCCGGTCATGATTTTCAAAGCTTAGACGATTTGGCTGGACACAAAGTGCACACCTCTACAGGAAGTAATTTCGCTTATCTTTTAGAGCAATATAACAAAAAGCATGATCGGAAAATTGACATTGTCTACGGAGATGGCGGAAACGAAATTCTCGTCAAAAACCTTCAAAATGGCACAGTCGATGCGGCATTGCTCACAAAGTATGACGTCAACAAACTAAACAAACAATTCAATGCCAATCTAGTCACCTCTGGAAAACCTGTAAACGTATCTAAAACATATTATCTATATCAAAAAAACAATACAAAACTTCAAAAAGACATTGATCAAGCATTACAAAAACTGATCGATAACGGCAAGCTCGCTGAATTGTCTAAGAAAATATTGGGCGGAGACTTTACTACATCATAAGAAAGGAGCGATCTGAGTGGATTTTGATGTTGCCTTTATGCTGCAGGCCTTTTTAGCCGCACTTCATTATTTGCCAACGACGCTGCTGTTAGGCTTTCTCCCGCTATTATTTGGCTCAGTCTTTGGATTTGGTATTGCCCTTATCCGTTTTTATCAGGTGCCTGTATTGTCTCCATTGTTCAAATGGTTTGTGGCTATTTTTAAAGCAATTCCTGTTGTCCTCATTCTGCTCGTATCTTATCTTCTTTTTTCTGATTCGCTGGATCGTTTGGCTGCATCTTTTTCTCTTCAGATTCGTTTCAGTGATTTGGACAGACGATGGATTGCCATTTTCGCCCTTACTTTATATGCCGTAAGCGGGTTATCTGAAATATTTCGAAGCTCTCTTGCATCTATTCCAAAGGGGCAATTCGATGCTGCTCTATCCGTTGGTTTCACCAGCAAACAGGTTTTACGAAGGGTCATTATACCGCAAGTCTTTCCCATCGCCCTTCCACTTTTGAACAACATGCTGATCAGTTTAATCAAAGCCTCTTCTCTCGTCTCAATGGTGTCTGTGGTCGATATTTTAAACGGCGCTTTAATCAAAGCCAATGTGAACTATCGTTATCTTGAAGCCTACATCGCCGTTGCTCTGATTTACTGGGCACTGTGTGCCTCTATCGAAGCCATTACAGCCTTATACGAGAAATATGGACACAAAAACAAAAGGAGACGATTGGCATGATTGACATCAAACAGGTGCATAAAGCGTTCGGTAAAAACCAGATTCTGAGAGGAATTGATTTAACGGTAGAAAGAGGCGAAGTGGTCGTCATTTTAGGTCCAAGCGGTTCTGGGAAATCAACCTTTCTGCGATGCTTGAATTTTCTTGAGCGTGCGGATCAAGGAGAAATCAGCATTGATCACACGACCGTCAAGTTCAATCAAGCAAGGCCTAAAGACATTCTCGCACTTCGCAGAAAAACCGCCATGGTCTTTCAGCAATACGATCTATTTCTTCATAAAACAGCACTTGAAAACATCATGGAAGGTTTAGTCATTGCCCGTAAACAACCGAAAGATCAAGCCTATGACACAGCTCTCCAATTACTCACAAAGGTCGGACTACTAGAGAAAAAGGATGCCTATCCGCATCAATTATCTGGCGGACAGCAGCAGCGCGTCGGCATTGCACGGGCACTGGCTTTGAATCCAGAAGTCATTTTGTTCGACGAACCGACCTCAGCATTAGATCCCGAGCTTGTAGGAGAAACGCTTGATGTCATTAAACAGGTAGCCCAAACCGGTGTCACTATGATCATCGTCACCCACGAGATGAACTTTGCCTATGATATTGCCGACAGGGTCATTTTCATGGAGGATGGGGTCATTGTCGAATCAGGTACGCCGGAAGAAGTCTTTGAACAGACGAAAGAAGAACGTACAAAACAATTTTTAGCGAGATTCTCTTATCACCATTCATAAAATACAAGTCGATCCATGTGGTCGGCTTGTTTCTGCGCAAAATAAAAACCAGTCTGTTCTAGCCATTAGCCATCACACACTGGTTCTTCTCGTTAGTTCAATTCCTTCAACTGATCAATATAAGCAAGAGCCGCCTCAAATTCTTCGTCCGTATAGCGCTGCTTGCTTTTAATGGTGAAGACCTTTTCCTTCACCTCATCTTCTAACAGGTTATCAAAATATAAAATCGTTGAGACAAGCTCTAGGAAACGGGATGATTGCTCGTTCATCTGCTGCGTCAGCGCTTTGAGGTCAGGCATGTCCACTTCACACTGATCGAGAAACTCTTTCCCATTGTCCGTCAGCGAATAGCGATATTGATAGTATCCGCCCTTTTTTTCCTTCATTTCGTCCAAGAATCCAAGGTTGCACAGCTCTTCAATTCTGAGCGTCAACTCCTCTGAATAGGGGCCATAAAAATGAAAATCGTATTTCTCGTAAAAAGGCAAATCTAGCTTTTTTGCTATGTAAATCATCTTTTGCAGCTTCTTCCGACCAACGATTTCCCCTGATTCAGAGAATACCTTCATCAACTTTGCATGCTCTTTCAACAAATTCCCGACATCTCCTTTTTCAGTACTTCCTTATCCCAAACCAAGCAGCTTCATGATCGCCTTTTTTTCTTCAGCTTTTTCCGACATATCTACAATTAAGTCCATCGGGAAATAAAGTTTATGATCGGTTCTTCGTTTACCGGAAATGGCGTCAACAATATCTGACTGTCTCGACAGTTCTTTAATATGACCGCTTTGCGTCAAAAGGTGGATTGGCAGCCTCTCTTCTTCCTCGCCTGGTCTGTAGAAGTCATAGGGCAAGTCAGAGGAAGAATCGACCACTAAATAATAGTCAGGATCAATTCCTGCCTCCTTGAACAAGGCGGTCAGCTTGAAATATTTCGTCATTTCTTCATTTGGATTAAACTCTGTATATTGGAACAATCGGCGGTTCATAAAACGGCGGCACAAATCAGCCAGCACGTGATCTTCTTCATCTTCCCACGCCTGAAAGTAAAATAAGACAATGGATTCATCCAGCTTAATATAGTCCTCTGTGGTGACATTCCCCTCAAAGATTGAATAAAAGTGAACGGGGGCATGTGTAAAAATATAACCCGTTTCATGCAGCTCTTTTGCCCGATGAAGGATTTTCGTTAAAATGACCTCCGCACTGCGTGTCACTGGGTGGAAATAGACTTGCCAGTACATTTGATAGCGGCTCATAATATAATCTTCAACCGCATGCATCCCGCTCTGCTTCATCACAATCTGATCTTCTCTCGGGCGCATCACACGTAAAATACGTTCCATATCAAAGTGGCCGTAGCTGACGCCTGTATAGTAAGCATCACGCTGCAAATAGTCCATTCGGTCGGCATCAATTTGACTTGAGATCAAACTGACCACCTGTTTGTTTTGATACGTTTTGGCAATGACTTCAGCCACATGCTTCGGGAAATCATCACTCACCCGGCGGAGCACTTCATTGACTTCCGTCTGCCCTAAAATAATATCTCTTGTAAACGATTCATGGTCTAAGTGAAAGACCTTTTCAAAGGAATGAGAAAATGGACCATGTCCGAGGTCATGAAGCAAGGCAGCACTAAGTACAAGCTCGCGCTCTCCTTCATCCCATTCAGGCCGCCCTTTAAACACATCATCCACAATTCGTCTCACAATCTCGTATACACCGAGTGAATGATTGAATCGGCTGTGTTCTGCACCATGAAACGTCAAATAAGTAGTTCCTAGCTGTTTAATTCGTCTCAGGCGCTGAAACTCTCTTGTTCCTATTAAATCCCATATTAATGCATCCCTTACGTGAACATAACGGTGCACAGGATCTTTAAATACCTTTTCCTCAGATAATTTCCCTTTTGGATACGCCATCGTTTCGTCCCTCTTTTTTTAAGACGTGTTTCTATTATATCGGGTAACTTTTCCCGAAAACATCCTTGAATTTGCTGGTGAATGTGTTCTCAAAGATTGCACGGACGTAAAAAGCCCGACCTGACAGGGACGGACCTCTTTTTAGGTCGACTGAACACATTCAGTGACATTTATTTGACTTTTTTTTGAACCTTTTCAAGTAATTCATCTTCTGTTGGTGCGGATAATGGGCGATTGTTCACAAACGCAAAAGCCTTTTTTCGTCCTGGACCACAATAGGATTGACAGCCGATCTCAATTTTTGCATCAGGGTCAACCGATTTGAGTCGAGGCAATAACGTCTTTAGGTTCGTCGCATCACAATCGTCACATACGCGAAACTCATTAGCCATGGTCTTACGCTTCCTTTCAATGATGATACTTCATTCTATATGAAACAGTTGGACAGCCAATCGTGAATAATATACCACCCAACATTGTACATCGAAGCGGCTGGACTTGCAAGACGCTTTGCCACCCCAATCACCAGCTTACATAAAAGCTAGTATTTTCCACTATCCTTTTAGCAAACTTGTATAAACCTTCTTGAACTTGGCTAATCTAATACCATCAAATCATATGGGGGTTTAAACACATGTCAAAACAAAGACAAGATGCTTGGTCAGAGGAAAATGATCTCCTCCTGGCAGAAACCGTCTTACGTCACGTCAGAGAGGGCAGCACGCAGCTAAATGCGTTTGAAGAAGTAGGAGATAAACTGAACCGCACCTCAGCGGCATGCGGTTTTAGATGGAATGCTGTCGTCAGGCATCAATATGAAAAAGCGCTGGCACTTGCCAAAAAACAGCGAAAACAACGGATGCGCGCACTTGGCAATGGCCAGCCTGCGAAAAAACGATTACTTTATCAGCCGCAAGTAGAAGAAACGGTTACTCAAGAGGAATTCTCACAGGAACTAGAGCCAGCAAAGGAAGAAACATTTGCACCAGCAGCTGAAACTGCTGAACAGCTTCAGTTTGTGGATCAAAGCTACAATGAAGAGTTAGCTAGTTTATCACATTTATTGTCACAGGCTTCTCCTGCCCCAAATACCGCAGAGAAAAAACCGGAAGCAAATCCATTTAGGCAGCATCAAGAATTAACCATCGACGATATCATTGATTTCTTACGCCGTTATGAAGGCGATGGTCAGCAATCCACTGCCTTACGTATGGAAAACAGCCGCTTAAAACGAGAAAACAATGAGCTTTCTCATAAAGTCTCGCAGCTAGAAGCTGAAGTGAAAAAGCTTGAAAAGGATCAGCTCACGATTCAAGAAGATTATGAAACACTCGTCAAAATCATGAACCGTGCAAGAAAACTAGTTTTATTTGAAGAGGACGATAGTGCCGCACCAACCTTTAAAATGGACCGGAACGGCAACCTTGAAAAAATGGCAGAATAACAAAAAGTGCTCCCCGCCTCGGGAAGCACTTTTTAAATGCCCAACAATAGCATCACACTAAAAAGGACATTGATCAAAAACACAAACATAAAAATATACCTGACCTGCCTTACTTGAAAATCACCAAACATAAAAATATAAAGACCTGCAATGCCAAGTGTCAGGACAGGCTGAAGAAATGGCACTAAAAGCGAAATGCCGTAGCCGGCTCCCATGATGACAGGAAGCCATAGTAAATAGAGGTAACCGCCGTTTTTGGACTTCAAGAAACCACTCCCTCTCTTTCTTCTATCTGCTTGATTTCAGGCTGAACAAACTTGAGTCCGGCCATTGTGCGGCCGCGTTTTTGTGATGTCCAGACCGCAATCGCCGGCTGATCTGTGAGAGATTCTGTATCAATGGTGATCAGCACTTTCTCATGTAATTCAATTGAAGCTTCAGACTCGATTTTGCACCCAGATACACTTATATCATGTATGTTCACCGGCACCTTCTCTTCTAACCGGCCCTCATAGGACAGCGTGCCTGCCACGCTTTGCAACGGTCTTCTCACCCATTTGCGCCGCAAGGCCCTTGGTACTTTCTCCGTTTCTCTTATAAAGCGGAGAAATGTCCGAACAGCATAGGATTTTTTCTCACGATCCGTTATCGATACATGCTCTCGTGTGAATAAGAAACGGATCAATGATAGGTACTCTGATTTTTCTGTATCAGTAAAAGCAACACCAACCATCAGCTTGTCTCCATCTGGATGGCTCCAAACCACATCACACGCCACACTTTGATCCTCTGAAAAGAACAATTGCATTTGTCCTTGATTTAAAGAAGAAGCTTGATCCAATGGAATGGATAGACGCGCACCTGAATCACTCATGTCTAGTAGAAAACAAGCAATCGACTCATCTTGATGATCAGAACAGAGCTGCCCCTCTTTTTCTATGACAAACCGCTCTGATTTTCGATAACGCGGACGATCAAACGCCACAATCAGTGCCATGAATAGACCTGCACCGTTATAAAGCACCCAAAAAATATTAATCAACGTGAGATCAGCATTCATCGTCCCATTTACCCTCATATCGTATCCTATTTTCACAAGGACAAGCAATGAGAGCAGCAAGAAGATCAAATGAGGAATCATCGTTTTCAAATGAAAATGTCTCTTGTCCGTTTGAATTCCCTTCGGCGTGACAAGGAATTCAACCCTCTTCTTCAAAAACAGCTCACTTAAAGCTACACCAGCCAGATGGAATGCCATAGAGCTTTCGTAAATATGACTCCAAAACATACTTCTTTTTTGATTCGACACCAGTTTAAACGCTAAATACGAACTAAAGAACGCCGGCAGCCAAAACATGAAAATGGACTGGAAATCGGCCCAGAAACTTTGAATACCAAACAATAAAAACAAAATCGGTGTAAGAATGTAAATCATTTTAAACAAACCGTTAAACCAATACACAATGCCATCTAAATAAAGAACTCGCTGCATAAGCGTTAAGCCGCGAACCTTCAATGGATTAAACTTACGGGCGCACTGAATGTTCCCTCTCGACCACCGGTCTCTCTGCTTTAACAAATCAAGCCAGCTTTCAGGTGCGAGCCCGACGGCTAATACTTCTCCGACAGACACAGATTTGAACTTCCCTTGGAGAAGCATTCCGGTCGCCATGTCTTCTGTAATCACTCCAGTAGCAAATCCGCCAATTTCCTCTAAGGCCGTTCTTCTAAATACAGTATTACTCCCGACATACATCACCGCATTGAACCGATCCTTACCAGCTTGGAGGGTTTGCATGAAGAAGTCCTGTTCATTTGGAATTCGATCCTTCGAGAACATATTATATTGGAAAGGGTCTTCGTTATAAAACGCCTGTGGAACTTGAACAAACGCAGTCGCTCCATCATGAAAGTAAGGCACTGTCTTTTCTAAAAAGGCAGGAAGGGGGACCATATCAGCATCAAGTGTGAGAATCAGTTCCCCATTCGTTTGAGACATCGCATGGTTTAAATTACCCGCCTTAGCAAACTTGTTATCTGTTCTTGTCAGATAATGAACGCCAAACTCAGATGCAAGCTGCTCCACAGACTCCCTCTTGCCATCATCACATAAATAAATGTGGACGCTGCCTTTTGGATAAGACAGATTCAAACAGCCTGCAACCGTGCGCTTCAGCACTTCAATTGGTTCATTATATGTAGCTATGAAAATATCAACTGTTGGCAGCCTCTCAAGATCACTGATCGTGACTTGTTTCCGATTTGAAGGCTTCCAAACAAGTGTATAAAACACAAGCAGCTGTAAAAATCCAATACATTCACAGGCAACAAGCAAGATGCCCATTATCATATTAAATGTACCTTCATGCGGCAGTGTAAAAAAGAGACGCCAGCAAATATAGGCAGCATTTGTTAACACACAGAGCACAATGATGATTTTTTTAACAGTAGAGGCAAGCGGCTGAATACGATACATCACATACAACACAGACAAAACACAAAGCATAAACAGCGGGTAATACGTGGTGAATATTGACAACAAATTTACCTTCTTTCTTACGCCATAAATGACTATTACATATAAAATCTCATAACAAAGGAGGGGATTTTTTCATCACATTGCCCCTCCAAATCTATTCAAGTAGCCAAATCAACATATTATTTCCACAATGTATCTAACTGATTTGAATAAAAGTCAATCACTTTTCGATAACTTAAAATAGCAGGATCTTTTGTCGTTTCAGTTAAACAGTTCAGTAATATTTCCATCGCTTTGCTATGTTCCTTTAAATTATACAAAGTCATGGCATAGAACGTTTGAATGGCTTTGTTGTCCGGATAAGTTTCCATCCCTTTTAGGAATATCTGTTTTGACTTTTCATATTCTCCTAAAGTTCTGTATGTACTTCCTAACCCTAGTAAAGCGTCTTCTAGTTCTTCTGAAGACAATCCTAACTCAATGGCCCTTTCATAAAAAAAGACAGCTTGCCTTTCCTCTCCTAACAGGTCATAACTCCAGGCACATTGATAATGAATAGAGGCATCGTCTGGATACTCCTCTGCAAGATGAGACAGCAATTCATTTGATTCTTGAAGATGTCCACTTTTTCGAAGTTCAATGGCTTTTTCAAGCTTTGTTTCCATCACTTCACCTCTACTCTTTTCAAGATAAAAAGACTGATATTTACGAAAACACCTTTTCATTCCGCTCAATCATCCGCGTCATATTTTTCTCAAATTCCAGCTGCTCTTCTGCATTCAGGCCCGAAGCTGTCAGCTGATCACTAAGCTTTTGAAGCTCCTCTAGTAATAAACGCATAAGAAGTGTACAATCAATCGGTTCACCGATTAATTCTGATAAGGATGCCATCGTATCCGGCTGTATATCAGGAAATACTGCCTTCACTTCTTGCCGTTTATCCTTTAAGGCGGCGTCATAAAAACGGCGGATCAAGTCGGCACGTTCACGCCCGCTTCCATCTGCACACAAATAAATTTGCACAGCGACCCCACCGCGTAATCTACGCTGAGAAATGCCTGCAAATTTCTTTCCATTGATACTTAAATCGTAGCTGCCTGGACAATAAGAGCCGACTATTTCATAGGCTTCAATGTCCACCTCGTACATCGACAGCATCCGGCGGATCAATTCCACCATCGCATCATATCCGCGGTCAATATCAATGCCCTTCTTTTGTTCCGCAAAGATTAAAGACACATTCAGTACACCTTCATCCAGCACCACAGCAAGACCGCCTGAGTTGCGCACAATCACTCGATATCCCTCTTCCTCAAGCAGCTTTACGCCATCTTGGAGAAATGGAAGTCTTGTATCCTGAATCCCAAGCACAATCGTATTGTGATGCACCCAAGAACGGGCTGTCGCTGGTGAAAGGCCCTTCCCCACCGACGCGCAAAGCGTATCATCCATCGCAAAGGATTGCTTCGGGTCCACATAAAGACCAAGACTCGACTGATCGATGATCCGCCATTTTGGCTGTGTCAGTAACTCAATAGGTTCATTTTTCATCACCTGCATATCCTCTCGTTCATAAACTGTGTTTATTATACCATGGGATGGATGGGGGGAGAATGCAAAAAAGCTCTATGACATTTGGCGTCACAGAGCGTTTCAGTTGGATGATTTGGTTTTCTTGTTCTTGCTTTTCGAGATGAAATAAACAATTGCAATTAAAACGACAGGAACCCCAACCACGAGGCATGCAGCGATCAATGTATTCCACGGCAAATCGATCATCTCCTTAATAGACTAAACTTCTATGAAACAGCCCTCATTTACCCAGCTAAACAAGTCTTCAGCGACCAATTCCGCATGCTGAGGGTCCATCACACCAGCATCGACGATCCACACTTTTTTCTCCTCTTCAGCCAGCCGCATGAGAAATACTTGCCCGCCGCCATCGTCGCCAATGGCTACATATCCGCTTGCATATTGCTGAACCTCCCATGTTGCATTTCGTTCCGCAATGTCCTCAGTGCCGTATAGAAGCACCTCACCGCCAATGGAACATCCATTTGTATGTTTCAGCAGTTCCTTATAAACATGGGGCAGCAGCATGTTTAGCTGGGATTCTGCCTCTTTGATATGTATGTCACTGGCTGGTTTGTTCACGTGCAGATGTGGGATTTGGGGTAAATTGATCATTTTTAAGGCCTCCTCTATTTTAAGTTGCTGATTTTTTCATCACCCTTTTATACAAACGAAGAAGCATTTTTAAAAGAAAATAGAAAATGACCACGTCAAGTATAAAACCCCACAATAGAAATTCAAAAGCATGATGTCCGTGCAGAACTAGCCAATCAATAGGGAAACCGCGATAATCAGCATCTGAGTAAGAAACTCCTCTCAGCAAAGCTGTTCCTATAACAATCAGAACACTGATACTTAATAGCCAGTTGGATGTTTTTTTGTTTTTGTGTTGTTTATGTTCCATAGGCATTCCTTTCTCTGTTTTGCTGCCCGATACAAGACTTGATTCCAGTACTACAGACAACCGTCCTATCTATGACAGCATTTCTTTAAGCAAACTCTCTGCTTTATGTAATTCATCTAGAAAGGGGTTTAGATAGTCATTATAACTATCCATATAAGCTCTCACCCCGCCAACGATCAAAATCTTTTGGAGATCTTCATTGTTCTGAATGATCCTTTGTGCATTTTTATATCTTTTGTATATTAATTGGAGAACACCTTGATTGATTTCTTGTGGATATTCTTTTTCTAGGATGTTGATGACGGTTTGGATTTGTTTCGTTAGTTGTTGTTTTTTGTTCATTGAACGCTCCTAAAGAATCTGCAATTTTTATTCTCTTATCAATTCAACAAGCCATCCCTTAGTGTATCTGATCATTATCGTTCTTAAGCAGGTATATCGATTCAACTATTATTATATTTCAAATAACCCTTAAAAGTTTATAGACTTTCAAGGGTTTAAAGACATCATCTCTTACTAATAAATATCAAGTCGTTGACAATTAAAACTTATAAAATCGCCTTCATTTATATCTCCTGGTAAATTGTTATCCAATTCTAATAAAAGTCCGCCTACTCTCACTTTTTCATCATGCTTATCAATTAATTGTCCTAAGAAACTATAGCTAAAATTATCATCTAATTTTTCAATTCTATACTCTGACAATTCAGCTTTCACTAGGTCTGACACATCTAAACAATAAATAGGCTCTAATAGTTCACTTTCTTCAAGGTAATTTAATGGTTGAGCAAAACACATTATTTCCAGTTCACCATCTGTTACAATCACTTCAGCTTCTGAAGCTTCTTGTGAAATCCAGTTTATTTTTTTTATTTTCAATACGATCACCCTTTTTTACTTCTTTGTTTTTATCCCTAAACTTGGTGCTTTTTTAGAAAGTTCTTTAACCGATTTTATATGAAATGTGGTAATATTCCCTGTTTTTCTATCAAGCCCAACAAAACCATATTTTGCACTTCCCTTTCCACCAACAAGCCTCACATAACCATTCAGTTCTGGTACATATTTCCCCTTCTGAATAACGTGATTTGCATCTTTAAGGTAATTTTTGATATTGTATTGATTTTTACCCATTGCATCCATTATCTCTTTACTATGCTTTTCATAATGAATAATAGCTTGATCACCTTTGAATTTAATCAGGTCACCCGCACCCTTAGCCGTCTTCTCAACCCTCTTCACATTCTTCCCTTGATCCAACCTAAAAACATATTTCCCAACCTTCACTATTTTCGTTATTGGGATGATAGAGGCGGCGGATAGAGCTTGGTCTGTGCTGCTGATATTTTGGCTGGTTTCTGGGTCTTTGCCAGTAACGACTCGGTAGCCGTCGTAGATGCCGCTGTATTCTAAGATGATGTTTTCAGTGGTTGAGACGACTTCACCGTCTAATATGCGTTTAGCGTTGCCACGGCTGCGGCTTTCTGGAATTTTGTCGACTTCTTCTATTCTTATTTCGCCGTTTGCGATATACGTTCGGATGATTTGTTTATTGGCGTAAACGGTGTATCTTCCACCAATAAAATCAATATCCGACGGATCCGTGACGACTTCATCTGCGATGTCGAATTCTTTTAACTTTTTAATGTCTTTTACGTTGTATAGTCTACCATTTATGACTCTGATGTCTCTATGAATCTTGTTTTTCCCGTTCACAGCTTCCTTTTGTAATGTCGTAAGCGATGGATCGTTTGCTGTGACTTGTTTACGGATGTTTTTATGGTTGTCATTCCGAACAACCGTCTCCACATTCGCCTGTTGTTTCTCTTTCAGTTTCTTCAGCATGATCATCAATGGATTGTCTTTTGGGTTGTCTATTTTATCTTTCAATCCACTGATGGTGCTGCTTACTTTTTCTTCTTTTCCATCTTTGAAAATAGAACCCTTTTGATAGCTCGTGATGTCGATTTTTGGGCCGGTGAACATGGTACTTAAGGTATCTATGTATTGCTTCATTGTTTGAAGGGAGCTTTTGGTTTCATGTAAAGCACTTGTCTGCTCCCTGTCAAATGCATGAAGCAGACCAATATTTCTTGATGTCTCAAGCCATGCCTTTTGATAGTTCTGCTGAAACAATGATTCGTCTACATTTGGCAAATGAACAATATGACCAACTCTGCCGATGGCATGGTTTACCTCTGATACAATTTCAGAAATCGTTCGTTCAGCTTTTTTTAAGCCTTGATCAAGATCATGTTCGATAAATGCTTGTGATATATAGCCGTGCTCATTTGATTCTAGCGCGCTAAGAGCCTGCTTTGTGTTTTTCAATGCGGCGCTATATTCCTCAATGACGACCTGGAAGAATTGCAGGAAAGGAATATGGCATTCTGTATAAAAGGCGCAGATGGCTTGTCCCGCCTCTCCCTTTAGTGCGCCATCGAGTGAGATGATGTGATTGATTTGTTTTTCGAGGAAGCTGATTTGCTGTGACTGCTGCTTTAACGCATTCAGCGTTTGATCTATTCCGTTTATTAGCGCAAAGGCGTCAAGGGTTTTCATTGCGTTCTCCTTTATTTTCTTTTACTGCTGGAAGCAAGCGCCTTGTCCGTTTCAATCATGGTGTTCACCGCTTGTTCTGTTTGTACAAGCTGTTTCTGAAGAATGCCTATATAGGATGTACTTAATTCGTTCAGCTGCTGATTGATCTTTTCTAATGTGTCTGCCGTCAGGAGATGATTTCTCCCTTTGATGGTGGTTGGAAGGGCTGCATTCATTTGAGCGCCTGATTGCTTTGCATGCTGTAATACTTGTTTGACCTGACTGGCATCTATTTTAATTTCTCTCGTCATGTGACTACCCTCTTTTTTCTTCCAGTTGTTTCTGCTTTTCTTTCTCTATTTTTCTTTCAACCGAATGAATTTCATGTTCTAACGAATGGATATCCGATGTTAAATCACTGATTTTCTCATTGATTCGATTTAATAGATTGGTTAGCTGTACATCTTTTATTTCCTGACTGGCGGAAGCCATTTCGTCTCGAATGTCATCAAACGTGTCTGCCAAATGGCCAAACCATGTATGTGATGTCAGGTCTGGATGTGTGATTTTTTTGCTGGCATCTGACATGGCCCATTTTGCCTCTTTGATTTCTTTTCGGCACATATTGAGTTCGATGATTTGTTCTTTTTTGATAGATATATCTGCCTTTAACGAATACAAGGCTGCTTTATAACCGATGATTGCTCCAGATATGGTCAAACACCTCTATTCCTTAAATAGTCCTCCGTCATGTTACCATTTACTAGCACGAGAGGAATATGATTGAAAGTGAATTTACCAAAAAATGAATCGTACGTATTGGGTTTTAATACCTATTTCTCGCGCGCAAAAAATCTGGATTCATTTACTGAATCCAGATTTTTATTGCTTATTTGAGCGATTCACCTGCTGATGCAGATGGATGATCGCTAAATGAGGTGTCTTTCTTTTCAGGAATATAATTTAGAGAGAAACCGACAAGACTGAAAAAGGCACTTAACACCAATGTTGGGTTTTTGAATAGGTTTGTACTTGCAATGATCATATCTCCCTTTTGCAAAAGAATCCCTAGTATTTGACCGAATACCAACAGGGCTCCTGACGTTAAGAACAGGACAAGCAGCACTTTAAATAAAAATTCCATCAATGCTCTCATGTGTTTCTCCTTTCTATACTGGAAGTATTCCCATTCCGATGAGCCAGCCAATTCCTACGATCGGCAGCATATAGTAGAGAATCAGCGGTATAAACGTTTTCTCCGGTCTGGCTCCTGCAAGACCAGAAGCAATGAAAATCGATCCTGATGCCGGCGGGGAAGCGCCTTCTGTTGATGAAAAAGCAAGAATGGCGACAACAGCCACAACTGGATCCACTCCGACTGAGACTAAAGCTGAAAATGAGACAAGTCCAACAGCTGTTAATGTGGCTGTAGAAGATAATGGTCCAGCCACCAGCGTGACAAGAATACCCACAATGAGCACCATGAGCCATTTCGGAATGGTAAGTACTGATGTGATTTGCGTCAAATCTTCTGCCAATCCTAATTCAGCAAGCACCTGACTTGCCGCAACAGCAAACAGCATCAAGGCACCGATCGTTGTAAACTTAGGTATAGCCGACTTGAAAAACTGAGACCAATCTAGTGCAGACGCCTTTTTTCTCCCAATTGTTAAACTAATCAACATCATGAGAATCGGAATCCACGTAATTAAAGAAATTTGATCCATTGCCTCTGGTCCAATGTTTGGATTACTTTTCAAGTAGTTTGCCAGCGGACCTATCGTGACAATGATAGGAATCAAGGCACCGAAAAAAATAAAGATCGACTTCCACCCTTGTTTCACAGCTTCCCTAAAAGGAAGAATATCATCTGGCGGCATGGCCTGAATTTTATTCTTTTTCACCAGAATATACACAAGAATAAAACGGTATACGACTTGATACAGTCCTCCTATTAACAGGGCAATATATAAATCTCCCTCAGATACAAGGGCTGCAATTGGTGCAAACCCCAGCATGATAAACATTGAAGAGTTCGGAGGCAGTGCTGCCCCAAGTCCGCCATTCCCTGCTAAAATCGTGGCTGTATGGGTTCGGCTCCAGCCTGATTTAATCATCCAAGAAGCTGTGATAGAGCCAGTGGCTGCTGTGTTTGCAGAATTTGAACCTGAAAGAGCACCTAAGACCGCTGAACCTAACGTACTCATATAAGCCGCTCCACCGGGAAGTTTTCCTACAACCGAATTTAAGATTCGCAAGAGTGCATGAATTAATTCCAGCTTTTCAATTAAATAAGCCATGAATACAAATGCGACAGCTGCATAGAGCACCTCATATGTGGATGCAAATTTTAATCCATCCCAGAACAGTCTTAATGCATCCAATCCGCCAAATAATGTGGTTGCAATAAAGCCTAATAGCATGGCTTCTCCCATATTCCGCTTCACGACGACATTCCATATAATGATGACAGCTATGAATACAATCAACGCAATAAAACCCATATCGTTTTTTCGCCTCCCCTTCGTTAAATAAAACGCTTACAATTTATTGCCCCTGCTGCATCACGTCAATGACTTCTTCCCAGCTGGCCGGCTTTTTCCCATTAAACCGTTCAGCGAATTGAAAGTCTGCTAATCTCTCTAGCTTCTGTTGTGCTGCCCGAGACATACTGGCATCAACCTCTGCTTCATCCAACATTTCAATAGAGCCAAGAAGCTCGATCGCGCGTCTTTTCGCATGAAGTGCACTCCCTGTCACAAGACGGTTCATGGTCTCTTCAAAACTTTTGCTATCCATTGTATCGCTTAGTGAAGAAATCACTTGATGTTCCACATTATACTTTTTTGAAATTTCCAAAAATTCAATCATGAGACCAACGATCCCCTTCATATAAACGCTTCTGATCAGCTTCAAGGCCGAAGCATCTCCTGGCTGGTCACTGATTTTTGTGATATTCATGCCATAAGCATTCATTACTTTCATGAATTGGTCAGTTCCACTTCCGCTTGCCGTGATCGGAACCTTGTGTTTGTTGACTGGAAGAGGCCCTAGCATGGCAGCATCTACGAATAGAGCTTTTTGCTTTTCAATTTCGTTTGCCACTTGTTTTTTGATGTCTGGTGTTGATGCCGATACATCTACATATACTTGATTCTCTTTCAAACTTCCCGATACGGATTGGGCCACTTCTAAAGTTTTATTCGCTGGCACAGCAGCAATGACAATATCAGATTTCTCAATGACTTCACTAATACTGCTTGTTAATTGAACTCCTGTCTGCGATGCTTTTTCTTTCAACGCACTAGACAATTTCTCGTTTTGTAATAGTACATCATACGCATAAAATTGATCTAATCCTTCTGTTTTCAATCCCGTTGATAACTCATATGCTGCTTCTCCATAACCGATAAAACCTATCTTCATCACCGATTCTCCCCTATCCCTGATATTTTTTCATTCTGCCTTCCAGCCATGCCGGTGCTAAGAGACTGA
This sequence comes from Bacillus sp. FSL L8-0654, assembly GCF_038629965.1. NCBI lineage: Bacteria > Bacillati > Bacillota > Bacilli > Caryophanales > Bacillaceae > Bacillus > Bacillus sp. FSL L8-0654. The sequence goes on from NZ_CP152026.1 coordinate 3,411,978, forward strand.
TGTCTTGCTTTCCTTCGTCCACATACTGTTGAATCGTTTTTAATCTCTGATTTTCATACGCTTGTTTCTCTTCCGCTAGTGTCAACAGGTGTTCCGCCTTTTCCTTTGGTACGATGACGACTCCATCATCGTCTGCAATGACTAAGTCACCTGGTGCTACTTTGACACCGCCGCACGAGATGATTTGATTCAATTCCCCAGGACCATCTTTAAAAGGTCCATTTGGCATAAACCCCTTACTGTATATCGGAAAAGCCAGTTCCTCTAAAGCGAGTTTGTCGCGAACAAGCCCGTCAATCACGATTCCTTCTATTCCTGCAACCTTTGCTACACCTGCCATCAATTCCCCTAAATATGCATGACCCTTATGGTCTTTTCCATCAACAATCAGTACATCTCCTTCTTTCGCAGAGTAGATCGCTTGATGAAGAAATAAATTATCCCCTGGCCGTAAGCTGACGGTAAAAGCTGTACCTACTATATTCATGCCTCTTGCAACTGGTTTGATTTGATGATCCATCGCGCCGGTGCTTCCCATCACATCTGCCAGCAAGGTCGAGCTCAGTTTTTTTGCCCGATCTATTAGATCATTTGACACGAATTGAACAGTACCCATTGTTTCCATCATCCCCTTTGAGTTATATTTATTACATTTAATTTTATATAAAGTAATATATATTACTTTTGTGATAAGATCATACCATCTCATTTTTATTTAGTAAAGCGCTTTCAGAAAATTTTAAAATAAAAAAAATGAGTCACCACACGACTAATGTGTTGTGTGATAACTCATTTTCGTTAACATATGATTGATTTGATCTAAACGAGGTTTTGTCCTTTCAGGGTCATTAATGGCTAAGGCACTTAAAATGTAATCTACGATAAAGATAGCAGATACGACAGAGTTATGAGAGCCCGCACTTGCTGAGGAACATGGTAATACATATTGTGCATACTTGGTTAGTGGAGAGCTGTAGCTGTCTGTAATTAAAAGCACTTCCACCCCATATGACTTCGCTGCCTCCAGCAAATCCTTTATACGCTTTGCATAGCGAGGATAGCTGACCGCTATAATGAAATCATCAGATTGAAAATGAACGAGTTCGTCGACCCAGTCACTTTTGTCTGCATCAATATATTGACAGTTCCCCAGTAGGCGATTGATTCCTTGTGACAGATACTCTCCAACAGGTCTTCCACTTCGGACACTTGTACACAGAACCTGGCGAGAGCTGGCTATTTTTTCAACAATATGCTGAAAGGTTTCTTCCGTGATATTGTCTAAAGCGTACTGGATATTTTGAAATTGCAGCTCGACATGGTTATGCAGGAGCTTACTTTTATTTGAATGCTTGAGGTTCGCTTCAAGTCTCGTTTGAGGAGCAGCTTTATGCTTCATATTTGATTGAAGCTCTTTTTGAAGCTCGGAGAAACCGGAATACCCTACAGCAGCAGAGAATCTCATGATGGTCGCTGTACTCGTCCCTACTTTTGACGCCAATTTATCTACAGTTAAAAACGCAACCTCCATTGGATTTTGCACGATATAATCTGCAATTCTCCTTTGTGCCTCGGTTAATCCTGCGACCTTATGCTGAAGCTTATGTATTAAATCGTCCATTATAGCACCTGCCCATTCTATCGGCTTTATCTACGATCAAAATTTTTTCTTTTCCCCCTATATTGTACACATTTGTCATCAAAAAAACAGCCAGCACGAATCTATCGTACTGGCTGCCTTTGTCGAGATCATTATAGTGCTTGAGCTGCTGTGATAAGCGCAAGGTTGTAAACGTCTTCGGCATTACAGCCTCTTGATAGATCGTTTACTGGCTGGTTTAAACCTTGAAGGATAGGACCTACAGCTTCAAAGTTACCTAAGCGCTGTGCAATTTTGTAGCCAATGTTTCCAGCTTCGAGGCTAGGGAAAACAAATACGCTGGCGTCGCCTTTGATGACGGAATCTGGCGCTTTTTTCGCTGCTACTGAAGGAACGAAAGCTGCATCGAATTGGAATTCTCCATCAAGTACAAGCTCAGGTGCCTTTTCTTTTGCAATGCGAACTGCTTCAGATACTTTTTCTGTTTCGTCTGATTTTGCCGAGCCTTTTGTAGAGAAGCTAAGCATTGCCACACGTGGCTCGATATCAAACATTTTTGCTGTGTTTGCACTTTCAATCGCAATTTCAGCTAGATCTTGGCTGTCTGGTGCAATGTTGATTGCGCAATCAGCAAACACATATTGCTCTTCGCCGCGAGCCATGATGAAGACGCCAGATGTTTTCTTAACGCCTTCTTTTGTTTTAATGATTTGAAGTGCTGGACGCACTGTGTCAGCAGTTGAGTGTGCCGCACCGCTCACAAGTCCATCTGCAAGACCTTTATACACAAGCATTGTACCGAAGTAGTTTTCATCTAGTAATGCTTTTCTTGCTTGCTCTTCTGTTGCTTTGCCTTTACGTCTTTCAACGAAAGCTTGTACAAGCTCTTCAAAACCTTCATATGTATGAGGATCATACACGTCAACACCATCAAGTGTAAGACCTAATTCTTTTGCTTTAGCTTCAACTTCTTGTTTTTTTCCTACCACAATTGGCTGCAATACTTTGCCATCTGCTAGTTTTTGAACGGCTGTTAGAATGCGTTCGTCCATTCCCTCAGGAAAAACGATCTTTACTCCTTTACCTGCAACCTTTTCCTGAACTGTTGAAAAAATATCTGCCACTTCAATACCCTCCTTGATTTTACAAAAAAAGCGTTCTCTTTTAAGCATACTCTTCTTCTACCTAAATTCAAACTACCAACTTATATTATAGCGCTTACAAATTAAATTCTTATTTTTCAAACTAATTTAATCAATTTTGAGAAAAGCTGTTTTCCTCGTTCAAGTTTTGATCACATCTCCATTTGGACAAACTATGTTATAGTTGGAACAGATGGAAAACTGTTAATAGGAGTGAAAGAAATGAGCGAACAACATACAACAAATGAAGCAGCTCAAACACTAGATGGCTGGTATGCGCTGCATGATTTTAGAACAATCGACTGGACAGCTTGGAAGCTGCTGACAAGTGATGAGCGCCAAGCCATCATTCATGAATTCACAGGTCTATTGGAAAAATGGAAAACAGCTGAGCAAGATAAAGCTGGAAGCCAAACAATCTATAGTATTGTCGGCCAAAAAGCAGATATTATGCTCATGATTTTACGTCCGACAATGGAAGAACTAGGTGAAATTGAACTCGAATTCAACAAGACACGACTAGCAGAGTTTACGATTCCAGCTTATTCTTATGTTTCAGTTGTTGAGCTCAGCAACTACTTAGCAGGAGGCGGCGATGGCGGAGATCCTTACGAGAACCCGCATGTACGTGCTCGCTTATATCCAGAGCTTCCTTCTTCTCAATACGTGTGCTTCTATCCAATGGATAAAAGACGTTCTGGCAATGACAACTGGTACATGCTTTCCATGGATGAGCGTAAATCTCTTATGAGAAGCCACGGTTTAATTGGCCGAAGCTATGCTGGAAAAGTAAAACAGATCATTACAGGTTCTGTTGGTTTTGATGATTATGAGTGGGGCGTTACCCTTTTCTCTGATGATGTGCTTCAATTTAAAAAATTGGTTTATGAAATGCGCTTTGATGAAGTCAGTGCACGCTACGGCGAATTTGGTTCCTTCTTTGTTGGAAACCGATTAGCAAACGAGCAGCTGGCGTCTTATTTCCATGTATGATAAAATCTTAAAGCTTCGGATCTCTCCGAAGCTTTTTTATGTATTTGTTTAGAAAGGTGATCACATCATGAAAAACTTCCCCATCGCTATTTTTGCGTTAACGCTCGGTGCGTTTTCGATTGGCATGACTGAATTTGTCATCATGGGACTTTTACCAAATGTCGCGAACGACCTTCATGTATCAATTTCTGCTTCAGGACAGCTGATTACTGGATATGCACTTGGTGTCGCAGTTGGCGGACCTATTTTAACGTTATCGACTGGAAAAATGTCGAGGAAACGTCTCCTCATTCTGTTAATGATTCTTTTCGTTGCAGGAAATGCTGCTGCCGCTGTCTCGACCTCTTATGGTCTATTAATGGCCGCCCGTATTTTAACGTCATTTGCTCATGGAACCTTCTTTGGCGTCGGAGCCATTATGGCTGCACGGCTTGTGCCTAAAGAGAAAAGCGCAAGCGCGATCAGCTTCATGTTTACAGGACTGACAGTTGCCAATGTACTCGGTGTGCCGTTCGGTACCTTTATCGGAAATCAATTCGGCTGGCGTATGTCTTTTCTAGTCATTGCCGTCATTGGGCTCATTTCCTTAATTGGTATCATCAGCTTAGTCCCAAATCAGTCGAAAGAAGAAGTACTCGATATTCGAAATGAAGTATCCGTTTTGAAAAAACCACAAGTACTCGTTTCCTTTGCAATGACCATCTTTGGTTTTGCTGGTGTATTTACAGCCTTTACGTATATCAGCCCAATCTTGCTGCAAGTCACTGGCTTTCAGGAAAATGGGGTGACGCTCATCCTTGTCCTATTTGGACTTGGGGTCACTATCGGAAATTTAGTTGGCGGAAAGCTTGCTGACTGGAGGCTGATGCCAAGTATTATGGTGACACTGATCCTGCTCATTGCTGTCCTGTTATTGTTTACAGTCACTTCCGAATTCAAAGTGCCTGCCGTGCTGACCATTTTTGTTTGGGGAATCATTTCATTTATTCTTGTTCCTACCTTGCAATACCGCACGATGAACATGGCACATGAAGCACCGACACTCGCATCGACGCTCAGCCATTCTGCCTTTAATATTGGAAATGCCGGCGGTGCAGCGCTTGGCGGTCTTGCTATCGAAATCACACATTTACAGCTTGTTCCGTTATTTGCTGCAGCTGTGACATTTATTGGTCTTATCATTACAATTATGAGCTATCAGTCAGATAGACGAACAAAAAGGACCTGAGTCAGGTCCTTTTTTATTTCACCACGGTCATTTCTGGCTCTTCTATTTGTTTCAAGCGTTCCTGAATTGGATGGGAAAAAGAGTGCTCTGACAAGACAATATGGGAGACGGTTTTTGTAAATCCAGATACTTCTTGAATAAAGGCTTCAATTTCTTCAAGAGAAGAAACTGACAGCTTAATGAAAAAGCAAGACTGCCCTGCCACTCGATAAGCAAAAAAGGCGCGTGGATGCTCATTCATAAAAGTCACAAAACGCTGATACTCCCCATTTAACACCGTAACTTCCAGCAGGCAGTCAATCAGAAGCCCTAATTTTTTATAATTGACCTGAACAGAATACCCTTCGATAATCCCTGCATCCTCTAATTTACGTACTCTTTCTGCTACCGCAGGTGCTGATAAATTCACTCGTTTGGACAATTCCCTCATGGATAAGCGGGCATCTTCTCTCAATTCATTTAAAATATGCACATCTACATCGGTGATTTTCATTCGTACCTCTCCTATCCAAAAATCGTTCCATTTGAAAAGTATTTTATGATAATACTTATGATGCGAAATGTAAAATAAAACTAAATAATGGTAGAATTTATTTTAACGGAATTGAATGAAAAAGCAAGTATGGAGGGATCACTTGATGAAAGAATCTTTAGACAGCCAGGCTTCTAAAACATTTCCCATCACACTTGCCATTGCACTCACACTTGGCGTTTTTGCGGCGGGATCGGAAGAGCTGGTGATTTCACCACTGCTGCCTGATTTATCAAACTCCTTTCAGCACTCTCTTGATATTCTCGCTCTTTCCATCAGCATTTATGGGTTAGCTGTGCTGGTTGGAGCTCCGCTGCTCGTTCCTTTAGGGGACCGGTATTCAAGAGAGCTGTGTTTGATTATTGGGCTGTCTTTCTTTTTGGTTGGCACAGTGATGTGTGCTGCTGCCCCAAATTTGGCCGTGTTTTTTGCAGGCCGTGCTATTTCTGGGCTGGCGACTGGTGTATTTGTGCCAACAGCCTATGCTCTTGTGGGCGACCGGGTTCCATACGAATATCGCGGCAAAGTGATGGGACTCATTGTATCTAGCTGGTCTCTTTCTCTTGTCCTTGGTGTGCCCATTGGCGCCTTTATTGGTCAAAGTTTGAACTGGCGCTGGACATTTTGGATTTTCGCCATGATGAGTCTCGTTGTCCTGCTGCTCGTCATCCTTGAATCTCGTAAACAAGTCGCCACAGCTGATCCGAAGGCATCTCAAGCTAGGGAGAAATCAGGCTCTATATGGGGGGCTTTAAAAATCGACCGAGTTCCTGCCTATTTGACCGTGACATTTTGTAACATGCTTGGATTTTATGGCATGTACTCATTTTTAGGGGCTTACCTGCAAAGTCTGTTTTCAGGGGGGCAATCAACAGCTGGACTTCTGATCATGGCTTATGGCGTTGGTTTTTCCATGAGTATATTTACCGGGAAATTAGCAGATTGGTTTGGCAAAACACGCTCACTTTTCTTTGTGCTGGGCGGCATTACGCTCGTTCTTGCCTTACTTCCTTATGCACCGTTCTCATGGACATTGCTCATTTTCGCTTTATTTATTTGGGGGGCCATGCAAAGTTTATCCGTCACGCTTTTGAGCACCGTCCTGAGCGACTGCTCTCAAACCCACCGAGGCAAAGTGATGGCTTTTTACAGCCTAGCTTCTAATCTTGCCGTGATGCTTGGGTCCGCTCTGATGGGACCTGTTTATGTCCATTTCGGCTATCATACGGTAGGGCTTATATGTGCACTCATTACACTTGTTGGTTTTCTCATCAGCTTCGTCAGCTATAAACGCGAAAAAACCTTACAGCAGAAACATAAAAACACTTTTGAAACGTGAGCTCATTTCACTGCACATCTCGATATGTGCAGTTTTTTAGATCAATTTTTAATATCATCATAAAATACATTTTTTATAAATTTTGTTGACAATTGCCAATTTAATTTTTTATAATCTAGTAAAAATTTGAAAAAGATTGGATGGTAAACATGATCTTAAAGAATGATGTTTTTCATTTCAAAGAAGAGCCCATCGTTTCACCTAAGATGTTTACAGTCAATACATTAGGCCCTAAGGGGACAAGCAGTGAATATGCAGCAAAACATTTCATCTCTCATTCCACCACTACACTCGGCACTCATACGAAACTATCCCTTTACGACACATTCGAAACTTGCATTGAACATACTCTCTCTAACGCACTCCAATACACTCTCGTTCCACACGCATACGAAGGAATCAAACACTTCTACATGAGACCTGACCTGCAGCTTTTACAAATATTCAGATGTGACACGCCCATGTATGGTTTGGCTGTCAGACCAGATTTCCCCTTTCAAGAACAAATGCTTCACCATTTAAAAATTGTTTCTCATCCTGCACCTGTGAATTTGATTCAATATTTTATTCATCAAAATGCTGAATTTGAGCTTGTTAATTCTACAAGTACAGCCGCACAAAAAGTCAGAGACGGCGAATTTGATTTCGCTTTAACCAATGAGGTGGCTAGAGCTACATACGGCCTCACCTTCATTCGAACATTTAAAAGCATTCCTATGAGCTGGTCTATATTCGGAAAAGGAGAGATGTAACATGACAACTGAACAAAAGGTGCAAGAATTATATTTTCCTCAAGCGAAAAAACGAGAATGGGATAATGGTGTCATCCAATATTCTACTGCCAGAGGCGATACGGAAGTGTTAATTTCATACGTCCCTCCTCACACAATCATCGAACCTCACGAGCATCCAGAAGCACAAATCGGCATCGTATTAAAAGGTGAGCTTCAAATGACGGTCGGCCAATCGACCCAATTGCTCACCCCATTAGAATCAGCCTATATTGCACCACCATTCGTTCCTCACGGCGCATCGAATCTGACAGATGAAGAAGTGATCGCCATTGATATTAAGAGATTGAAAGATGGCGAGGAATATACGGCTCCTCCTACTTATTTCTTAGACATTTTCAAAACGCGTGATTTACTTCCTGGCATGGAAGTGACTTTTTTTGTGGAAGACTGGATGGAGCTTATGATTGCCAACATTCCGGGAAATGGCGGGGAAATGCCTTTTCATAAGCACCGTAATGAACAAATCGGGATTTGCATTAGCGGTGGGTACGATATGACGATTGAAGGCTTTACAGAAAAGATGGAATTTGGCACGACCTACTTCTGTGATCCAAAAGAAGATCACGGCGCCATTAATCCAAAGCCAGAAGCATCAAAGTCTATTAATCTCTTCTTCCCTCCACGCTATAACCGCTTAAAGCCAAAAGCGTCTAAGGTGAAGAAATGAACATTGCCGGAAAAGTCGTCCTGATTACAGGAGGTGCGTCTGGGATTGGGCTTGCCGCCGTCAAGCTTTTCCTTGAGCACGGAGCAAAAGTAGCAGTGGCTGATATCAATGAAGATAGCGGTAAACAACTCATTGAATCATTGCCTCATGAACATGCTGCGTTTTTCAAAACAGATATTACGAATGAGTCTGACTGTCAAAAAACCGTTCAATCCGTGCTGAACCAATTTGGGACAATTGATGTTTTGATTAACAATGCAGGCATCGAAATTGTCTCACCTATTCACGAGATGACACTGGAGGATTGGAACCACATTCTACAGGTCAACCTGACTGGTGTATTTCTTATGAGTAAGCATACATTGCCGCATATGCTTGAAAAGAAAAGCGGAAGTATTATTAATACTGGATCTGTCGGAGGTCTCGTTGGCTGGCCTGACATTCCTGCATACAACGCAACAAAGGGCGGTGTCATCCAGCTCACCAAATCGATGGCGATCGACTATGCCGCTCATCAAATCAGGGTGAATTGTATCGCCCCAGGGATCATTGATACGCCATTAAATGAAAAATCCTTTTTAGACAATCATTCAGAAAGTCTTGAGGTTGTTAAAAAGGAAAAAGCAAAGGTGAATCCCTTGCTTCGTCTCGGAAAACCCGAAGAAATTGCGGGCGTGATGCTGTTTCTCGCCTCTGATCTATCCAGCTATATGACTGGAAGTGTTGTCACAGCAGATGGCGGATACACCGCTAGATAAAAAGGAGTGCTTTCATTGAGTAAAAAAACCGTACTTGTCATTGCTGACTTAGGAGGATGCCCGCCCCATATGTTTTATGAAAGCGTGGCGGCATCTTATCATATCGTTTCTTATATCCCTAGACCCTTTGCCATTACAAAGGGTCACGCTGAACTAATCGAAAAATACTCCATTGCCGTCATCAAAGATCGTGATTATTTTGAGACACACCCTTCTTTTGAACACCCTGATTCTATTTACTGGGCACATGATGATTATCTGAAATCAGAGGAAGAGGTGGTGGATGACCTAGTCCGTGTGGCTTCCTTTTTCAAAGCTGATGCCATCACCACCAATAATGAATTATTCATTGCACCAATGGCAAAAGCCGCTGAACGGCTGGGGCTGCGCGGCGCTGGGGTAAAAGCAGCTGAAATGGCACGTGATAAAAGCCAAATGAGAGCTGCATTCAACGCTGCTGGTGTCAAAGCGGTGAAAACTCAGCCTGTCACGACTTTAGCTGATTTCCAGCAAGCTATTGAACATATCGGGACACCGCTTATTTTAAAGCCTACATATTTAGCAAGCTCCATTGGCGTGACCCTTTTTCATGACAGAGCCGGCAGTGATGATCTCTTTTTAAACGTACAATCCTTCTTGCAAACGATCCCCGTCCCAAACGCTGTGACATATGAAGCACCATTTGTCGCTGAAACGTATTTAGAGGGTGCTTACGAGGATTGGTATCAGGAGGGTGGCTATTCTGATTATGTCAGTGTAGAAGGGTTAGTCGTGGAGGGAGAATATATCCCTTTTGTCATACATGACAAGACCCCTCAAATCGGTTTTACAGAAACGGCTCATATTACTCCCTCGATCCTAGACAATGAAGCCCAGCAAATCATTATTGAGGCAGCTAAGAAGGCAAATGAAGGGCTAGGCCTTGAAAACTGTGCGACCCATACAGAGATCAAGCTCATGAAAAATCGAGAAGCAGGACTGATCGAATCCGCAGCTAGATTTGCTGGCTGGAATATGATTCCGAATATCAAAAAAGTGTTTGGGGTGGATATGGCCAAGCTGCTGATCGATGTATTAGTCGATGGAAAAAAAGCGGAGCTGCCAAAAGAGCTGCTTTCTGGACATACGCATTATATAGCAGACTGCCATTTATACCCTCAGCATTTCAAAGAAAGCGGACACATACCGGCAGAGGCCACACACATCACCATTGATCATATCCATATTCCGCAGGATGCTTTAGTTGGAGATACTGTGATCGTCAGTGAATCTGGCCCGTCCAAAGGCACCTTTGTCGATCTATCTTTATTTGAAGCCTTTAATGGCATCGTGTCGCTTGAGTTAAAAGGGTCATCCTCACAGGATGTTGCAGCATCCATCCGCAACTTACAGAAACAAGCTGCCCTTCATTTAATGGATGAATTAGTCAAGGGATAGAAAGAGAGGGTAACGTGGTGGAGATCTTACCATCTAACATGATTAAACGGCTGCCAGAACAGAAATTTGGAACCGTATTTGAGAAAATTGCGCAAAAAGCACAAAACGGAGCGAACATCATAAACCTTGGTCAGGGAAATCCCGATCTTCCTACTCCTGCACATATCGTAAGCGCCCTTCAAGAGGCAGCAGGCACTTTGCAATTTCAGCAATATGCACCTTTTAGAGGCTTCGACTTTTTCAAGCAAGCCATTGCAGATTTCTACAAAAAGGAGTTCGGCCCTGAGATAGACCCACAGAAAGAGGTTGCTCTTTTCAATGGAGGGAAAACAGGCCTTTATGTCATGAGTCAGTGTCTGCTTGACCCTGGGGACGTTGCCCTCGTCCCCGATCCAGGCTACCCAGAATATCATTCTGGGATCTTGATGGCAGACGCAAAGCCCTACTGCATCAAACTTGAATCGAAAAATGGCTATTTGCCGAATCTCTCTTCAATTGATCCGGAGGTACTCAAAAAGGCAAAGGTTCTTTTCTTAAATTATCCGAATAACCCAACAGGTGCTGTGGCAAATGATGCATTTTTTGAAGAGGCTGCTGATTTTGCATCAGCTCACGGACTGCATGTCATTCATGATTTTGCCTATGGTTCATTTCATTATGAAGAAAAACCCGTAAGCTTTCTGAACGCTCCTCTTGGGAAAAGCGTAGGAGTGGAATTATATTCTCTATCCAAAACATTTAATATGGCAGGATGGAGAGTCGCTTTTGCTGTAGGTAATAAGGACATCATCCAAGCCATTAACGCCTTCCAAGATCATGTGTTTGTCAGTATGTATGGAGGATTTCAACAAGCTGCAACCGTCGCCTTGCAAAGTGATGACCGTCACATACAATCATTAAAAGAGGTCTACCTTGAACGAATTCACTTTTTCATCAGTCAGGCAGAAAAGCAGCTAGGATGGTCCATCGAATGTCCAGCTGGCGCCTTTTATTTATGGGCTCCAATCCCTGATGATTTTGACCATTCTCATGCTTTTGCTGACTATTTACTCGAACATACTGATGTCGTTGTCACGCCGGGGGGTGTGTTTGGAGCACATGGAAGCCGTCATGTCCGCATCTCAATGGTTGCTCCAATTGAACAGCTTGCTCTGTTTATCGACCGGCTTCGCATCCTTCCAATTCGCTTTAATCAAAAAACCCGCATATAGCGGGTTTTTTAATGTTATATACTTTTCATCGAACCACCATCGACGGATATTTGTTGGCCTGTAAGATAGGAGGCTTCCTCTGATGCGATAAAAGCGGCCAATGAAGCCATTTCACTCGCTGACCCCACTCTTTTCATCGGAATTCCTGACGCTACAGCCTGTACAGCTTCTTCCCGCGATAATGCCTGTTTACGCATCATGTTTCCGATAAATTGTTCATACCGATCTGTAGCAATAAATCCCGGGTTTAAACAATTCACTGTGATCCCTGAAGGTGCAAGCTGTGTGGCAGCATTTTTACTAGCATTGATAATCGCTGCATTCATCATACTGTTCGTAAACATTTGGTCGCCAGGTTCCTTCCATAGGTTCCCGACAATTTGAATGATCCGGCCATACTCATGTCGTTTCATCATCGCTGCCGCACGCTTCATCGTATCAATGTACGCAAGGGCTTTTTGAGAAAATACTGCCATCATCTGCTCGCTGTCACACGAATCAAAGGTATCCGGCTTCCCCCCTGGAATGTTATTAATCAACACATCCAGTCTGCCAAACTCTTTTTCTATTTTCGTAAAAGCCTCAGCCCTCACTCCTTCATCTGACATGTCCCCACAGAAAAGAGCCACCGGCTCCTTTGTTTCTGCCATACGCCCAATGTGCTGCTGCGCTTCTTCTAGTGAGGATTGATTTCTAGAATTGATGATGATCTTTACATTGTCTTGAGCGGCAAGCTTTACGGCGATGGCCTTTCCAATCCCTGTACTTGCTCCTGTTACAAACGCAATTCTTTTAGACAAACTCATCCACATCCCTTTTCTTATCAGCTTAGTACATATACATAAAATGACACATATAGAATGTATTTCAACAAAAAAAGACCTTTCTCCTGCGAAAGGCCCCCCGTTCTCTATTTAAATGTCGTTTCCCAATTAAACCCGATCGTTTCGTCATTCCAGTCGATTCGCTTTTCATCTGGGTTATTCGGGTCATACGATTCTGTTGTGAAATACACAATTTGCAGCGGCGTCTCACCTAGTACACGATAGCCATGCGCGACACCCTTTGGGATAAGAAGCAGCATCGGATTGTCTTCCCCCATATAATACACATCGGTTTGCCCCTTTGTGGGAGAGTCGTCACGCAAATCATATAACACGACCTGCGCATGACCTGCGGGGAAGAACCAAACGTCGTCTTGTTTTTCATGATAATGAAAGGCTTTGATCACGCCTGGAAAGCTTTTCGACCATGACGCCTGCCCAAAGCGTTTCAGCATCGGTTCATCATCTCGAATGAGCTCTGCAAAAAAGCCGCGGTCATCACAATGTTTCATAAGTTTTTTCGTTTGAACACCATCAATCATGCTGTTGCCATCTCCCTTCTTTCTGCAAATATTCGTAAAGTGCATCCTTCCAATGCCTCGGCTGCCAGCCTGTGGCTTCAATCGCTTGAAGATCTAAGACAGAATAGGCTGGGCGAGGCGTTTGGAAGCCGTACTCTTCCGTGGAAATCGGCTCAATTGTGGCGGACAGGCCGCTTTTCATCACAATTTCTGACGCAAAATCAAACCAGGAACAGCTTTCTCGATTACTGACATGATACACGCCTGCCTTCTGATCAAACAAATGAATCAAGGCCTCAGCTGCATCCTTTGTATAAGTAGGAGACCCTATTTGATCGTTCACAATGCGCAAATGATCCTTCGTTTCAGCGAGCCAAAGAATGGTATTCACAAAGTTATGCCCCTCATGTCCATAAAGCCACGAGGTACGAATGATTTTCACTTCATCTGACACAAGCTGAATCAATTCCTCACCAAGCTTTTTACTCTTTCCATAAATGGTTTGAGGATCTGCCTGTGCATCGATTTGGTAAGGGGTGTCCGCCTGCCCGTCAAACACATAATCTGTACTGACATGTAACACATCAGCGCCTGCGCGCTTTGCTTCCAGGGCTGTATAGTAGGCGCCAATGCCATTCACAAGATACGCCTTTTCGGTTTCTGTTTCACATTGATCAACAGATGTATAGGCTGCTGCACTGACAACAATATCAGGCTGATAGTGTCTCATCGCATGTCTAACTGCCTGCTGGTCTGTGATATTGAGCATGTTCCTCGTTAAGGCAATGACGGTCATGTCTTTTTCTTTGAGCTGTCTGCTCAATTCTTTCCCTAATTGGCCGCCTGCACCGGTGATTAAAACTTTCATCCGTCACCCTTCTTCGCTCTGATCGTATTTGGTTCGATACCAATTGATCGTTTTTTCGATACCTTCTTCAAATGACGTCTCCTGCGTCCAGCCGAGCTCGCCTTTTAGCTTACTTGCATCAATGGCATACCGTCTGTCATGTCCTTTTCGGTCTTGAATAAACGCAATTTGATCATGACTGATTCCAAGCTGCGATAGAATCGTTTTGGTTAAATCAAGATTTGTTTTCTCATTGCCGCCGCCAATATTGTATACCTGCCCGGCTGTGCCGTTTTCGAGCACCTTCTTCACAGCTCTCGCATGGTCTTCTACATACAGCCAATCGCGAATTTGCCGGCCGTCTCCATAAATCGGGATTTTCTCTCCATTGACTGCTTTTCTAATAATGGTCGGTATTAATTTTTCCTCATGCTGATACGGTCCGTAATTGTTGCTGCATCGTGTAATCATCGCGGGTAATTGGTAAGTGTGGATAAAGGATTTTACAAGCAGGTCTGAACTCGCCTTGCTTGCTGAATAAGGATTGTTCGGTGAGAGTGGTGTTTGTTCTGTGAAAGCAGGATCATCTGGCTCCAAATCTCCATATACTTCATCTGTTGAAATATGAATGAGCTTTTTCGCCTTTCCTTTTAAAACAGCTTCAAGCATACGATACGTTCCAAGGACATTTGTTTGAATAAAAGGCTCTGCCGATTCAATGCTGCGATCAACATGCGATTCTGCCGCAAAATGAATGATCGCATCATAGACTTCGTCAAATGCTTGATCTAGCTCATGCTGAAGGGTAATATCCCCTTGAATAAACCGAAAATGAGACAACTTTAATAATTCATCCATCTCGTCTGGATGACTGGCATATGTTAATTTATCAAAAACGGTGAGCCTGACATTTGTATCCTGAAGCAGCAGCTTCACAAAATTCAGTCCGATAAAACCCGCTCCGCCTGTAATTAAATAAGACTTCGTCATTCGGATCCCTCTTTTTTCTTCATCGTTTCAAACATTTTCGCAGATGCTTCGTGGAGAGATTCATGTGTTCCTGCATCAATCCACCACCCTTTTAACATATCATAGGTCATCTGGCTATTTGAGATATAGAGATTGTTCACGTCTGTAATCTCTAATTCGCCTCGATCTGACGGCGAGATTCTCTCAATATATTGAAAGACTTCTTGATCATAAAAATAGATGCCCGTGACGCAGTAGGATGAGCGCGGATGCTCCGGCTTTTCCTCTATTGATAAAATCTGTTGACGGGCGGCATCAATTTCTGCAATGCCAAATCGCTTTGGATCTGCCACTTCTTTCAACAGAACCTTGGCTCCTCTATCTTGCTGCTGAAAAGCTTCAACAAAAGGGTTTAGCGAATCCTCAAATACATTATCACCAAGCATCAGCACAAACTTCTCCCCTTTGACAAAGGGCTTTGCATAGGATAAACCGTCTGATATCCCAGACGCTTCAGGCTGTACCTGATATACGATGTTCATCCCCAATTCCTGATCGCTTTCAAGCAGCTTTTGAAACAACGGGATTTGTTCTTCTTGTGATATGACCATCACATCTAAAATCCCTGCTTCCTTCAATTTGAACAATGACCAATAAATCATTGGATATGGACCAACCGGCAATAAATGTTTATTGAAAATCTTCGTTAAAGGCGCCAGTCGTGATCCCTTTCCTCCTGCTAAAATAACTCCCTTCACATCTACACATCCTTATAGTCTTTTTGGTGATGATTCATGAGGTGTATAAGAATGTTTTTCACTCGTTCAATTCCTTTTCCATCAATGAGTGTCCGTCCATTAAGATGGATGCTCCTGCGGAGAAAGTAGCTGCTGGACAGTCTTTCCACAGCACACCGTATATCTTTTTCATCCACAAGTTCACCTAAGCCAAGATGGTGGCACGCTCCCTTTTGTGCAAAACGAGCGGCTGTCACTGCTTGATGGTCGACTTGTGAAAGGACAATACTGGGCACTCCGATACAAACTGCCTCGTATAATGTCATCCCGCCAGCAACTATTGCCAGATCAGCTTCCGAGAGACGCGCAGGTAATTGATCTGTATGACGAATGAATTGAATATGCTCAGCCTCTATTTGTTCCTCAATGCGGGAGGCTTTTCCTGTAACCGCTAAAATGTGTAAGTGGTCCGCTTCGAGGATTGCTGATACAGCCTTTAATAACAATCCACGCGGGTCACTGCCCCCAAGGCTGATGACCACCTTTTTGCATTCTTTTCGAACCTCATATGTGTCTTTTAATCGGCTTATCTCTTGATCTAACAATAAATAAGGTGTTCCATAAAAATATTCTGTCCCATCTACTTGCATGTACTTTTCGTCCAGACCGCCATAAATGCCGTTCACGACAGCATCGGCAAGCTGACAAGCTTCTGCTCTTTTTTCTTCGAATAAGACCAGCCTGGCAGAGCTGGAGGATGCTTTGACTAATTGAAGAAATTGGAGGTCACAATCAAGTACATCAATCAGCAGAAGATCTGGATTCAGCTCTTTTATGTCCTGCTCCATCTGAAGGAATGCCTTCGACTCCTGCACCAAATGAACGTGCCAATCTGGACCTGAGAGCATTTCTACACAGATCTGTTCATTTGTATAGAAAGATATGTCGTTTCCTTCTTGAAGCAGTTGATTTGCCAGCCGTTTCATTCTGACGACATGACCCATCCCTCTTAAAAACCCACCATACACAACAATCATGATTTTCTTGTTCATTCAGCATCCTTCTGTTTCACAAATTGATTCAGCCGAACAATATCAGGGTCTTGTTCGCAAATGGTGATGAGTTCAGCCGTAGGCACAGCAATGGAGCCGCCAGCTTTCTCTAGTAAACGGGTCGCAAACACATAATCTTCTTCTGTATCAATCGTGAATCGATAAGCAGGATATGCAAGTTCTTTGGGCGGTGTGAATAATTGCAGGTGAAATTGCTCTGGATGCTTTCTGATATAGAGCGTGACATGCTCACGCTCTGGCTGCGTAAGGGGAAAATTGTCGATTTCACTTAAAATCTGTGCGTCGATCATTTCCCCGGAAATACCGAGTGGCGTTCCAGCCGTATACGTGTAATCAGCCTTCTCTTGTCTATGTTTTTCAAGCATTTTCGACAAAAGGACTGGATCTATAAATGGGTTATCTCCTGTTAAACGCACAATGGTTTGCGGTTCAAAATGACGGACAATCTGCGCAAATCGCTGCAGTACATCCGCCTCACTGCCACGAAATACTTTATAGCCCTTTGATAAACAATAATGAGCCAGCAGATCATCTTCTGCCTCAACTGTTGTGGCGATCATGAGGTTCTGCGTTTTGTGATTGTAATGATCTGATTGCTTTACTCGTTCAACAATCAGGTCGATCAGCGCCATACCGCCGATCGGTTTCATCACCTTTTTTGGCAGCCTTGTTGAGCCCATTCTCGCCTGTATGACAAAAAGGACATCATTGATCATTTGGCGTCTCCTGCATGAGTACATCTTTCCACGAAACCCCTGTATGGGCTGGGATATCTCTGACAGCCTTTGCGCCAAGTAAAATCGCCATATACCGCGGATGCAGACCTTGGCTTTTTTGTCCTGGACGTAACACGGCTAGATTTTCTGCGGTCAATGTCTCGCCTTTCGCAATGCCTTTTGTCGTAAAAATGCCTCGATACGCAAATTCACGAATCTTGCCTTCAATAGCTGTTGTCGTTTTATAAGAACTGCCAAGGAGCTCTTCTGGCACTGAAAGAGTGTCAGCTTCTGTTAGATTCCGCTGCTTTTCTGCCGCTCGAATATGCTGAACCATTTCCTTCAATTCTTCAGGATCAAGAGCAAAGGAATGATCAGCCCCAGGTAACGTTTTATCGACTGTAAAGTGCTTTTCAATGATTGCTGCCCCAAGCTTCACAGCGGCCACAGGCGCTTCAGTTGGATGCTCACTATGATCAGAAAAGCCAATGACTGCCTCGGGGAATGCAGCAGCTAAGGTTTGAAGCACGCGCAGATTCGTGTAAGCTCTAGGTGCTGGATACTTTGCTACGCAATGCATGATAGCGACCTGCTGATTGTGCTCGCTTGTAATCGCCTCATATGCTTCATGGACATCCGAAATGGTTGCCCCGGCTGTTGAGAATATGATGGGCTTTTGAAAAGATGCCGTGTGACGCATAAGAGGCAAATGATTGATTTCATAGGATGCCAGCTTGAAAGCCGGCGGATCGGTTTGATTCAATAGATCCGCAGATTCTTCGTCACACACTGTGCTTAAAAATATCAGCCCTTTTTCCGCGCAACGTGACAATAACACCGGGAGCCATTCTGGCGGCAGCTCCATTTGTTCCACTAAAGAAAAAATAGACACCTCTTCCCCTTTGGCTGTTTCGTACAAACCCGGTTCCTTTTGATACATCCGATCAGCTTGAAACATTTGAAACTTCACCGCATCGGCACCTGCTTCCTTTGCCACATCAATTAAAGCAAGCGCCTGATCCAGCTTTCCATCATGGTTAATGCCCGCCTCTGCAATGATAAAGACAGGCGCGCCATCCCCTACTTTGCGATCTCCGATATAGAAATGCGCCATCTTACCTCTCTCCTTTTTTCGGCCACACATGGTAATACAAGAAGGCATTTTTTGTTCTAAAGCCCAGCTTTTCGTACAGCTGAATCGCGGTTGTGTTATGCATCTGAGTTCCGGCAGACATAAACCGATGCCCTCTCTCATGAGAGGCGTTAATCATCGCCATCACGAGCTTTTTTCCGATCCCTTTTCCTTGTGCATCCGCTCTAATGGACAATAAATCAAGTACCAGTTCATCGCCCTTTGTCACCCCTTGAATCAAACCAATGACTTCATCGTTCAACTTTGCTGCGAGATTGATATCTGCACGTCCGAGTAAATTGTTTCTCATCCATTCCTGAAAAAAATGCTGGACGGCATTCTGATCTAAAAAAGGATCAAGTGCATACCGGCTTTTCACAAAAGCCTGATGAGCAAGTGACACCGCCTCATCGTAATCCTTTTCATCCGGCAGACTGATGACCACATCTTCACCTGTAGATGGCATCTCCATTTGAACAGGCGGCGCCTCAAGACGAGTGAGACCGCCCACATAGTACACATGTGACAGCCTTTGGACGATGCGGTTTTTTTCAAGATCAGACGCTTCAAGACGTAAAAAGAAAAAATCGCATTTTTCTGTTCTCATCCAATTGATGAAACGCTCCATCAATTCTTGAAAAGCAGACGCTGTCTCCGCTTCGACAAACTTCACATGAAAAATATGCTGATGAAAAATGCCGCTTTCCCATTTTGACCATTCATATAACAGGACTGCCTTTAGCTGTGCGCCATTAACAAGAGCAAACTGCTTGAAGCCGTTCATTTGTTCCGCTTGTTGACCGTATTTCTCCAGCCAAGCAGCCAGCACCTGATCATCTACAGCATGAACGACCTTCATGATAATGCCTTCTGTTCTTTTAAAATAGTCAACACCGCTGTGATAACATCCTGCACATCTTCATCTGTCATACTTGGATAGAGCGGCAGTGAGAGCGTCTGCTTGTAGTATGCAAGTGACTCAGGAAAATCCTCCGGTGAATAGTGATATGTTTCTTGATAGTATGGATGCAAGTGAACAGGGATAAAGTGAACACTCGTGCCGATTTTATATTCCTTTTGCAGCTGATCAATCAGTTCATCACGCGTGATAAATGCTTCTTTTGGATTCACTTGCAGTACATACAAATGCCATGCATGTCTTCCTTCTTGATGCACAGGCGGCAGGATCAGACCCGCTTCTTTTTGAAAAGCCTGATTGTATGCTTTTGCAATCTGTTCTCTCCGCGCCTGCATGTCATCTAGTCGGCTTAGTTGAACAAGCCCTAACGATGCCTGCACGTCAAACATGTTCATTTTATAGCCTGGTTCCTCGACCTCGTAATACCACGTTCCTTTTTCTCCATAACGATTCCACGCTCCCTTGCTCATCCCATGGAGCGCTAGTCTTCTAATCCGAGCCGCAAGCGCATCATCATTTGTTGTCAGCATGCCGCCTTCACCAGTCGCTAGGTTTTTCGTTGCATAAAAGCTAAAAGCGGTCGCATCACCAATGGATCCAACGGGCTGACCGTGATACGTTGTGTAAAGAGCGTGGGCAGCATCTTCAAGTACAAATAGATCATACTTTTTGGCAATCGCCAAAATTCGGTCCATATCGCACGATTGACCGGCAAAGTGAACAGGAACAATCGCTTTTGTATGTGGTGTAATGGCCGCTTCTATTTTCTCTGCATCCAGGTTGAGTGTCGCTGGATCAATATCGACAAATACAGGCGCTGCTCCCGTATGGATAATCGTATTGGCTGTTGCGCAGAATGTCAGAGGGGTTGTAATCACCTCATCCCCAGCCCTAATCCCTCTTGCCTTTAACGCTAAAAATAAAGCAGCCGTACATGAATTGACAGCGATCGCATGTTTTGCACCTGTCAGCTGCTGAAATTCTTCTTCAAACTGTCTTACTTTTGGTCCAGTTGACAGCCAGCCGGACTTTAATGTTCCAATGACTTCATCAATTTCTTCCTGCTGAATGAAAGGCAGAGCATAAGGAAGAAATTGTGCTCTCTTTTTTCCCATATCGCTTGCACACCCCTATCTTCATCTCTGAAAATCCACACCGGTTTTTGTTTTGAGCAGAGAAAGCAGAACATCGATAGATCGCGCATGCGGATAATGTTGTTTAATGAACTGAGCTCCTTGCTGCTTTGCCAGTTTCATCTCTTGTTCATCCGACAAAATACGAATGGCTTTCTCAGCTAGTTCAACAGGGTTTTCCATATGATAGCTGCCAAGCGACTCGTAATATGGGTATCTTCTGCCTTCTGTCATTTTCCCGATCAGCACACTCTTTTCAAAAAGCATCGCTTCAAGACCAACTGTAGATGTGAGCGTAATCACGATATCCACATATGGCAGCAGGTCATACAGGTCAATTTCTTTTTTAATCAATTTCACATGATTTCCCGCTCGTTCAATAGTCACATAGTCATTTAATCGATTTCGAGCAATTTCCCAAGGATGCGGCTTCATAATCAGCTGAATGTCTTTCCGTTTCGCGATCGTTTTAAGAACATCGCCATAAAAGGCTTCAGAAAACGGCTGCGTTGCCACAAGTACGGTCTTTTTAGCCGGACTGAAGTTCAATTTACGAAAAATGAGATCCTGTTGAAGCGGCGTTCGCTCCTTCACCAAATCAAACCTCGGATGACCTGTGATTTCTACCTGTTCCGGTTGACAGCCTTTGTCTACATACCAGTCCTTTTCATACTTTCCAAACACCCCATGGCAAGTCGTGAAAATCGGTAAAAAGGCTTCGTCTCCCATAAGCGCGCCGTGCTGAAGACAGATACTCGTAAGCTGGCGTTTCACTGTTTGCAAAGCGAGTACGCGGCTGTAGACATCCTCTGTCGTTCCAACAATAACAGCTGCAATCGGCTGCATTTGAAATAGCATTTCTATCTGGTCAATGACATCAATAAATTGCACAATGTCCTTCCGCAGTTTTTCTCTAAAAAAGACATTGCCAAAGACAGGGTGGTGAGCGTAAGGTTTAAGGAGAGCATTTGCTTTTTCAATATATTCAGCGTGGGCTTCTTTATTAACCTCTCCGGCTAATTCCGGCTTACTGATCACGGGTAATCCGTAATAATCCGCCTTCTTCCAGCGAGCGAGCACCACCGTTTGGTTTGGATGGAACCGCGTGTAATTTTGTTCCGTAAAACGCAGGTGTTCAAAGTGAAGCAATACCTTTCCATTCGCCGGACGATAAGCGATACGCTTGATCTGCTGTTTATGCTGATCAAAAAATGGCTGAATCTCTTCCGGTAATGGACAAGCGGTTGTCAGTTCTTGACCGAATGCTTCATCTTCCATGCGTTCCCTCACTTCAGGACTGATATATTGATAAAAATTACTGATCAACCCAAGAGGAATTTGCTTGTAGGACAAATCCTTCATCAGATTCACATACTCAAAGTACACCTGCCAATAATGATGAATATAGTGCGACACTTCAGGTCACCTCCCATGTTTTTGTTTTAATATACTGCGAAGCTCCCAGCAGGTAGACTGCTCGGGAAGTGCTTGAATAAAGGCACTTTTCTCTTCTTCTGCCAGCTGATAATGAATGGACTGTTCTGTGATGTAATTTGTATCTAATATTTCATCAAAGGGATAGAACGGATAAAAATGATTTAACCGAAAAAAGAAACGGGCATCCCCTATCCGATAAAAATGCGGACTCTCGTCCCAGTAAGACCCAAATTCAGCATGAATTTTTGATAAAATGGATGCGCGATGTACGACCGAGCAATGATCTATGGCACAGGGGGCATTCCATTGCACTGTTTGCGCCGGCCGAATCGTTTCTTTCACTGGCTCTTTTTTGCTATTTAAATAGATCACTTTAGAACTAGAATAGACAATCTCTTTACCTGGATGGGCATCTAGATAATGAGTGAGCTTCTCTAAACGGTCCGGGGCGTAGACATTGTCATCTGTTGCATAGGAAATATACTCGCCCTTTGCCAGTTCTAATGCTTGATTAATCAGCACGGCGTAGCGAGTTTTCGCTGTTCTCTCTTCCAGCGTTTTGACACCGCTTTGGATAAAATGAATGCGGGGATCTTTGCGAAACGGTTCAATCGCAGCAAGGGTTTTTTCGTTTGATCCATCATCCATGATAAAAAGTTCAAAGTCTGACAGCGTCTGCTGCAGGACCGCTTCAATCGATCTGCCGACGTAAGCCGCCTTGTTGTAGCTCGTCATAATGACAGTTACTTTTGTCAAAGTTTTCACCTCGGTCTCTTTCAAACTATGTTTATCATATGTGTCTCCTCTTAAAGAGACTGTAGAGTGACCTATTTTTTATAAAATTGTATTTTTTTATTGATCTATCTTTGAAAAATGCGAATTTTTTGGTAATATAAGTAATCATTTGTGTGTATTAAAGGAGTAAAGAACATTGGAAGCTATGAAGAATGATCACTCCCAAGAAGAGGAAGTAAAAGGATTTTTTCGATTTTTTAAAATTTTCGTCGCGACAAAAACGATTATTCGCTCATATCAACATTCCAATATTCCCATTTGGCTGATGATGCTCCTTGCAAGTATCGCCGGTACGGGCTGGATCTACGAAGGGTATTTTAGCGAGTATATGGGCAATCATATTCCATTCCCTTTTATTCTGTTACAAGGAGCGGGATATGGTATTTTGGCAGGCAATATGATTCTATTTTTCGGTGTCCTCCTGATTAAATGGTTAGGCCGTCTCTTTTTCGACTGTCAAACGGCATATCGAGATATACTCAAAGCCTGCACACTGACGGTCTTTTTCCCTTCTGCTTTATTTTCACTTACTTGGATTTTCACTGTTGGGATGCTTGGTCCGTATACGTTTGTTAAAATCTCACCATATTTAGATCAGCATTATGAAGTATGGTATTATCTCGATCTTTTACCTCTTACGGAAGCATATGCAAAGACGTGGATATTGGGAATGGCTGTTTTAGGCATTGTCGCTGTGATGAAGCTCAGATTATGGCAAGCCTTCATCATTGTGATTACACCGCTCGCCGCGTTTTTTCTCATCATGACACTTTTATTTGATATTCAGCACGCTATAAACTGGATCATGTAAAAAAGACGAGTACCGATAGAATACGAGGGATTGTTTTCACGCTGAGGAATTGCATAGCAGTTCCTTTTTTTCGTTCAATGTACATATTCTCCCCTCCTGTCTCATAGTGTGAAAGAGAGAAAGAATGCTATGGAAACAACAGGTGCTTTAGCGCCTTCTGTTTAGAACACCATGAGGAAAGAGGAGGAACGTTATGAAATTGAAAAATCAATTTGGGCAAGGTTCGGGTTTCGAAGGTCAAGATTTTCGCCAGCAACAATATGGAGCAAATCCGTATCCTGCGCAGCAGATGGGTTATTCAGTCCCTCCCCAAACGCAGGGTCAAATGCAGCAGGGGTTTTCGCCAATGCCGTCTACCGGCACTTCACAAGGAGGCCAAGGAACGCAGGGCGGCGGTCAGCCATATCAAATTCCTTCTGGACCGGTTTATCAGCAGAATGTCACCGGGCAGCTGCCTATTGAGCAGTCCTATATTGAAAATATTTTACGATTGAACCGCGGCAAGGTAGCCACGATTTATATGACATTTGAGGCGAGCAAGGAATGGAATTCGAAGATTTTTAGAGGCGTCATTGAAGCTGCAGGACGTGACCACATTATCATTAGTGATAATAAGACAGGAACACGATACTTACTATTAACGATCTATCTTGATTACATTACGTTTGATGGGGAAATTCAATACGACTATCCATACTCCATGTCTACGTATTCTCCGAGATAACGTCAAGCATGGCAAAAGCAAGGCTCAGGTGCCCTTGCTTTTTTCTTTTGTCTAGGTTTTTGTCACACCTCTAGGGCGCTGTTCATAAGATGCCTAGTAGTTTTTATCAAAAGCCTAGAGGTGACATCAATGACTGTTGAGCTGGATTATACATCACCAAATGTCAAATTTTCATACGATCTGAATCAAAGCCCCCTTGTGAAATTCGATCAGCATAACCTGATTAATGTGTTAGGAAAAAAACAATTAAACTCGTTGGATCAAGTGTCCCTGCTGGATATATATTTGAGTAAAAGCAAAGTCGTAGAGCCTCATTATCATCAAAATGCCGCAGAGCTTGTTTATTGTATAGCCGGTTCTGCTGCCGTATCGATGCTGAATCCATTTACAAAAAAACTGCACACCTACACCATCACACCTGGACAGGTGGCAAACGTGCCTCAAGGCTGGTGGCACTATGAAGTCGCTCTCCAAGACAGAACTCATTTGTTAGCCATTTTTAACGCATCTACACCTGAAGTGATCCTAGGCTCAGACCTTCTCACCCTCACCCCTTCTCACATCATGGCCCATACTTATTGCATGAACGAAACACAGTGGAAGCAGGCGATAAAGCCTGTGAAACCAAGTGTGTTTATCGGACCATTTTGCCACCGGGAGGAAGAGTCTCAAACGCATCCTGTCCCTCCATCTCACTACGTCCCATATTATCAAGCACCGCCCAACTATACCCCTTACTGGAGTTAAGAAAAAACCGATGCCCCTATGAGAGCATCGGTTTATTGGCTTATAAATTTTTTGCTGCTGCAATGACAAGCATGATCCAAGAGGCGATAAATGCTACTCCGCCAATAGGAGTAATGGCACCTAAAATCTTCACCTGCGTCAATGCCAGCACATAAAGGCTTCCTGAGAAGAAAAGGATGCCTGCAAGCATTACCCAGCCAGCGGCAGGAACCAAGGAGACACCTGACAGCTTATCTGCAAGAAAAGCGACAACAAATAAGCCAATGGCATGGAACATCTGATATTGAACACCTTTATTCCATATTTCTATATATTTTTCAGGGATTTTCCCTTCTAGACCGTGCGCACCGAAGGCTCCAAGTCCAACAGCAAGCATGGCGTTAATAGCACCTAAAATGAAAAATAGTTTCATTCGTCATTCTCCTTATCTCGTCAATTATATTTATCATAGCGCGGGTGAAGGGCGACATTCAACTTTCCCTTTACGTTGACACGAGATTGTCGGATTTCTTTTTCTTTCGTAACAAGACTTGGTCGACCACGATCGCAATGAGTGTGCCTAGAACAAGACCGTTGCTTAATAATGAAATGAGCACAGGATGCATCCCTTTCAAGGCCCCCTGAGGCACAAACATCGCCCCTACGCCTGCTAAAACAGCAATCCCAAGAACAAAGCGAATCCGCGGAATTTCTTCTTTCTCATACTGATCAAACTCCGACATCGCAATCCCAATCATAGAAGAGAAGACCACAAAGTTTACAGCAAGCCCCACAGGTGATGGCAATGCAGAGAAAAAGCTCATGAGCAGCGGGAATAAACTAATGAGTACAATGAGCAGACTTCCTATGAAAAATGGCTTTCTCGATGGAATTTTGGTTGTCTGGATAAATCCGGCTGCCCCCGAAATAGGTACAGGCGCAATCGCCCCGATCAGCCCGCTTAATAAATGACCAAATGCTGCGACAAAACCGGCAGGACGTGCTCTTTTCCGCTCACGCAGTTCACCAAATGCCTTCACTGAGCTTTCCACAATTCGAATACTTGCCAGCATGTTCACAATGAGTAAAATCGTTATAAAAAAGGACGTGACAAGCAATCCGCTGTCAAAGACCGGCATACCGAATGGAAACAGCTTCGGAAACTCGATGATTTGTTCTGGAATTCGGACCGGCTTCGCCAATCCGAGTAGAGCGAATAACAGCCATCCGCCTGCAAGTGCGAATAACACAGAAAACTGCCTCAAGTAATGCCATTTGGAGCGGCTGATCATGAAGGTGAGGATAATAATCAAGATCGATAAGCAAAAGACAAGCCCGTCCACCTGATTTCCCCGATAGCCGATGCCCATCAGCCCTTTCATGATTGGCTGACTTAGCTGCACAACAAGCAGCAGCAGGTAAATGCCTGTGACGACTGGCGTAAATAAAGACGCGAGCCAATTGATGATTTTAAATAAACTAAAAATAAAAAAGAAAACAGCACTAAAAATTAAAGCCCCTTGTAATGCTTGCAGGGTTTCAGGATACGTCGCAAAGATTGTACCTGTCATGCCGGCATAAAGGGTATACACACCCCACCAAAGCCCTGCTGGACTTTCATTGATCGGCAGCATATGGCCGCATAAACACTGCACCATCGCCACAAGACCAAGTGAAAAGAAAGTACTTTGAATCAGCTCCGCCGATTGCACTTGGTTCAATTCAAATGCTTGTGCAATCGCAATTGGTACGGCGATAGAAGCTGCGATAAAAAATGCCATCCACTGAATGGCGCCCAAAAATAGTTTCAAACCGATCACCTTCCCTTTGTCGTGACAAGACCATTAAAAATCAAAAATAGAGTCGCCGTTCCCGTCCTTCTCTTTTTGACCCTCATCATTTTGCTGAAATTTCTTCGCACCACTTGTGCCCATGAGTTTCTCAAGCATGGCTTGATCTGTAGTCACAGATGGCGCTGATGGTGTATGTATCGATGGAGGTGGTGAGATGGCCGGCGACTGCGGCATTTGCACCTTTGATGGTGCGTCGAGAATGACATCACATAGTGAAGAAATGGCCGCTACTTGACGTTTCACCTCTTCATCATTTCCACTTTGTTTTGCTTTTTGAACCGCTTCCTCCATTTTTTGAAGCAGGCTTGATATATGAATATTCAAGGGTAGACCCTCCAATCTAAAAAAATCTCTTTTCAACATTATTTTACCAAATGAACAAACCAAATGGGTTCATTTTTTCAAAGCAGTGCGCTCACGCCTTTCTTATTTGACCCATCATCTTCATTCACACATAATAAAAGGAACAAAATCGTCTATGAAAGGATTGAATAATGGACAAGCTCACGGCTCTATTTCAGAAACAAAAAGTCTTTCAGAAGCCGGCGGTTCAAGAACGCATCCGCATTCTTCAAGATTTAAAAGCAGCAATCAAACAGCATGAAAAGGATATATTACAGGCCTTAGCTCATGATTTACATAAATCCGAACAGGAAGCCTATACAACAGAGATTGGGATGGTGTATGAAGAAATCAATCATACCATCAAGCACCTTCACAAATGGGCGAAGCCAACTCGCGTGAAAACACCGCTGACTCATATCGGATCAAAAAGCATGATTATCAAGGAACCTTATGGAACTGTGCTCATCATTGCTCCTTGGAACTATCCTTTCCAATTGGCCCTTTCTCCATTAGTCGGTGCGATTTCTGCGGGAAATGCCGTGATTTTAAAGCCGTCTGAGCTGACGCCGGCAGTCTCACAAGTGATCAGCACTATCATCAAACGTGTATTTCAAGAAGACCATGCGGCTGTCGTAGAGGGCGGTGTTGAAGTCAGTACAGAACTGCTGAAACTGCCCTTTGATTATATCTTCTTTACTGGAAGTGTGGCAGTTGGCAAAGTCGTCATGGAAGCCGCCGCAAAGCATTTGACCCCTGTCACACTTGAGCTTGGCGGAAAAAGTCCCAGCATCGTCATGCCTGATGCCGACATCAAGCTGGCAGCGAAGCGGATCACCTTTGGAAAATTCACCAATGCAGGGCAAACCTGCATTGCACCAGACTATTTGCTCGTTCATGAATCCATCAAAGAGGAACTTTTGCGAGAAATGACAGCCTGTATCCGTGATTTTTATGGTGAACATCCCGAAACGCATCCGCACTTTGGAAAAAATGTCAGCCAGCGTCACTTTGACAGGCTTACACAATTTCTCTCAAATGGAACGATCGTCACAGGTGGACAGCGCAATGAACAGGAGCTCAAAATCGCTCCGACCATTTTAGACCACATCACATGGGAAGATCCTGTCATGCAGGAGGAAATTTTCGGACCGATTCTGCCTGTCATGACCTTTGATTCTCTGCATGAGGCAGTTCATATGATCAAAGCAAGGCCGAAGCCGCTTGCGCTTTACTTATTTACAACAAATAAAGAAACAGAATCCTATATTCTAGACAACCTCTCATTTGGCGGAGGATGTATCAATGACACGCTTATGCATGTCGCTACCCCTTACCTGCCATTCGGAGGCGTCGGCGAAAGCGGCATGGGGCGATATCACGGGAAGGAAAGCTTCTTTACTTTTACGCATGAAAAAAGCGTCCTGCGGCAAACCAATCGCTTCGATTTTTCCTTCCGTTATCCAAATGCGAAAAATGGACTCGACTTGGTCCGCAAATTTTTAAAATAAACAGGACGAAGGGGCTCTCCCCTCGTCCTATTTTCATTCAATATCCTTGATACACCAATTGATTTCTTCAATCCCCATTTGCTTTAAATACGCGTTTACCTTTGAAAAGGGCCGGCTGCCAAAAAAGCCGTTTCTTGCAGAAAAAGGACTTGGATGAGGTGACTCAATGATGAAATGCTTGTTTTGATCAATGCGTTCTTTCTTGTTTTGAGCATGTCTTCCCCATAACACAAAAACGACAGGCTGCTCACGCTGATTCAGCACATCAATCACGCGGTCTGTCACTCGTTCCCAGCCCTTGCCTTTATGAGAATTCGCCTCGCCCCTTCTCACAGTCAGCACAGTGTTTAAGAGCAGCACACCCTGCTCTGCCCAGCTGACAAGTGAACCGTGGTTTGGAACAGGACAGCCAAGATCATCCTTTAGCTCCTGAAAAATATTTCTCAAAGATGGCGGGTGTTTGACGCCCGGCTGAACAGAAAAGCTTAATCCATGTGCCTGCCCTGGGCCATGATAAGGGTCTTGTCCTAAAATCACCACTTTGACCTTTTCATATGACGTCAAATGAAGAGCACGATATACGTCATCTGGTTTTGGAAAAACGGTCTGCGTGCGATATTCTTCCTTCATCCATTCACGTAATTCCTGATAATACGGCTGTTCAAATTCACTTTTCATTACAGCCCACCAGCTATCATTTAAAAATGGCTTCATTGTGGTTTTCCTCCTTCTACTTGCTGCGCTAGTCTGGAGATCATCGGTTTTCCATCCCACACAATCTCACTCTCTGATTCTCTTTTTTTCATCGCTGGTTCTTCTAATAATATCGCAAAGTTCGCTGTCGGCAGATCGCCCAGTTCATGCTTTTCACTTAAATCATCTAAGTAGTTTTTCCTTGTTTCACCAAGATCACTAGACTGATTTCCACCACCGTCAAAAAACGCATAGATCACGCTCGCCGCTGGCACTCGTTTGACTCGGGCATGCTGTGATACACGCAAAAAGAAGTCCCAGTCCCAATAATGATGCATCGCTGGATCAAAATAGCCAATCTCATCGTGTATACAGCGTTTGTACATACTGCCCGAAGGAACATATGTAGAAAAGACACGCATATCCTCAATATCCGCTGTGTAAGCAAACAAACGCCTCGACAGCGGGAAACGGGTCGCGCCTTTTTCTTCAAATGATACAATTTCTGCATCAGAAAAGACAAAATCGGCATCTTCCAGCGCCTTGCTCATGCGTTCGATATGACAAGGTGTGAAGTAATCATCGTCGTCACTCAGCATGATGACGTCTCCTGTCAGCTCCCGCACCCCCACATTTCTGGCATTTACATGCTGGACATTCTCATCTAAATGAATCAAGCGGATCGGAAGCTCAGGGTAAAGTTCCTGAATGATGTCGACTCGCTCTCCTGCATCATTGACGACAACAATTTCAAAAGGCTGTACGGTTTGTCTTGTAATGGATTCAAGCAGCTCACACAGTGCGCTGAGCCGGTTATGTGTCACAATTAATAAGGAAATCTTCATATGCAGCTTACTCCTTTAATAGATTCGTCTTTTTCCATTAAAACATAAATTGACTTTCTTCTCATGATATAAAAGGCGGTTTGATTTGATGAGAAAATGGGAATTTTTGATGAAAAGGAGTGATCATGATGGAATATATCACGGTGGAAAATAGTAAAGAAGCAAAACAGACCATTGACCACATTCATTCATCGGGTTCATCAAAAGACGCTGTTTTTGTTTTTGCGTACGACCCAGAACGCTCTGATACCGTAACGGAGTATACAGATGCCAAAAGCATGACTGCGGTCGATCAAGGGATTTTGGATCAAGTCGCCAATGTCATTCGCACCCGGGATGATGAACTGATGGCCAAAATGATGTCAACTGGGGCCGATCAAGAGTTAGCCTTAACCCTTTTAGATGAACTGAAAAAAGGGAAATTGGTGATTTGTAAAAGGTAAGAAAGAGAGGCGTTCCGATGAGAGGAACGCTTTTTTATGCCGTTTCATTGTGATAAATGGAAAAGCTGATTATAATAAGGGATAGAACAGTAACTGTTACACATCACATTGGAGGTTCAGCAACTATGTCTATGAATAAAGCACTCACCATCGCAGGTTCGGATTCAAGCGGCGGTGCAGGTATCCAAGCAGATTTAAAAACGTTTCAAGAAAAAAACGTCTACGGGATGACAGCTTTAACCGTTGTCGTTGCAATGGACCCTCATAATCATTGGGATCATCAGGTGTTTCCAATTGATACGGCGACAATTCGCGCGCAGCTCTCTACCATTGTAGAAGGTATTGGTGTAGATGCGCTGAAAACGGGTATGCTTCCAACCGTCGACGTGATTGAGCTTGCAGCTGACACCATCAAAACATATGACCTAAAAAATGTCGTCATTGATCCTGTCATGGTTTGTAAGGGTGCGAACGAAGTCCTTTACCCAGAGCACGCGGAAGCATTGCGTGAAAAGCTCACGCCACTGGCAACCGTTATCACACCTAATCTTTTCGAAGCAGGTCAATTAAGCGGAATCGGCGAGATCAAAACGATCGAACAAATGGAAGAAGCAGCAAAACGCATTCACGAACTTGGTGCAAAGTATGTGGTAATCACTGGAGGCGGTAAGCTCAGCGAAGACAAAGCCATCGATTTGCTTTATGATGGACAAACCTTCGAACGCCTTGAAACAGATAAAATCGACACAGAATACACACACGGCGCAGGCTGCACATTCTCAGCAGCAGTCACAGCTGAACTAGCGAATGGATCAGACGTGAAAGAAGCCATTTATGCAGCAAAAGAATTCATCACGGCTGCCATTAAAGGCTCTTTCCAGCTAAACGAATACATCGGACCAACAAAGCATTCTGCTCATCGTTTTGACAAATAAAACAGAAAAAACCGATTCGCCTTGTTAGAAGGTGAATCGGTTTTTGTTTATCGAAAGCTTCGTCTCTGCGCAAACAGCCAATCTGTTAAGCCTGGCGTCTCATAAGCAGGCGTCCATGATGCATGGTCATATCCATACTTGGTTGCATACTCCGTATAAAGCGGCTGGCCGCCAGCTTTTTGAATAGCTTGAATTGTATTTCTCGCATAGCTGATAGGGATAATGGAATCATCCTCTGCATGAAATGCCCATATTGGCTTGCTCGCTAAAATTCCCGCCTTGCGTGGATCTGCTCCCCCCGCAATAGGAATCATTGC
Organism: Bacillus sp. FSL L8-0654; assembly: GCF_038629965.1. Taxonomy (NCBI): domain Bacteria; kingdom Bacillati; phylum Bacillota; class Bacilli; order Caryophanales; family Bacillaceae; genus Bacillus; species Bacillus sp. FSL L8-0654. Next base: position 3,443,982 of record NZ_CP152026.1, read on the forward strand.
TGCAAACAAACGAGGATATGTGATGTTCAACTGGTACGTGCCAAATCCACCTTGTGATAAACCCGTCGCATAAATTCTTTTCTGGTCAATCTGATAAGAAGTTAACACATGCTGAAGGACACCATAAGCTTTGTGTAAATCTGGTGAAAATTGAAACACATTCGTCAGATCAATTTCATTTTGCACATTTCTTGTTAATGCAAAGCCTCCATCGACAGCATTTCGCGCCTGAGGTGCAAGTACATACGAAGGATGTTTCTTTTGAACTTCAGGAGAAGCCCATAAAACTGCACCATCATTCGCAAGTAACTGCTTTTGATTGTCTGTTCCCCTCTCCCCGCCTCCATGTAAGAAGAGGACTAAAGGATAGGCTTTACCCCTCTTATGATTTTTCGGAATGTACAACCGATAAGGCATTCCTTGATATTCAAAAGATAAAAAAGATGATGCGATATCCTCTCGTGTGACAAAACGATAATTGTACGTAGACGTAGCAAGTCGATGCCTATTTATGTAAGCGCTTACTTTTAAAGTCGTATCAGTTTCGATATGAATGGGCTTTTTGTATAACTGACTTTGAGTTGTCGGCTGGCTGCCATCTGTTGTGTAATAAAGAGAAGCTTTTTGAACGTGAGAATGCAGAGCTACCTCTTGTGAACGATAATATTGACCAGACGGGACTGAAGCAGTTGACGCAGCAGATGACGTATGATTTCGGGCAGAAGAAACGGAAGGAAAAAGAAAACTCATAGAAAACAGGACAATAATAAAGGTGATCAGGCATTTCTTGGTTGTATAGTTCATATCGTTCCTCCTGTACATGCTCAGATGAAATTTTTATTTATTATTGATCATGACAACACAAATGTCAACGCTTTCATTTAAATTTCTGAATAATCTTATTGAATAAAAAAAGCGTACCCGCTTCCGAGTACACTCTTTTATCCATACATGAACGCCTATTTTTGCTGATCGGACTCTTTCGCCATTTTTCGAATAAAGGCTTCAATGGATTCAACAAATAAAGCATATTCTTTCATTTGTTTATACGTATCTGACAGCTTCTCTTTCACTTCTTCCTGCTCTAAAGAAGGTTCACCGAGAATAGATTGAACTTGAATGAGCAATTCTTTATATTCTTCACGTTTATCTTCAACATGATCTGCCATTGTCTCCAAGCGTTTTCTAGTCGTCGGCTGCTGTTTTGAATTCAAGTAAACAACCCCTTTTTTGTCCTACCGCATTTGGATAAACGTCAGCCTCAGCTGTATATATTTTAAAATGATACCATAATTCCACCTGTTATCATATATGTAAAACGTCATCAAACCGCTTTAGGCCAACCTTGTATATACACGCTATAGGCTCTAAGATACAGGCTGATCTCACTAGAAAAAGCAGATCATTGATCTGCTTCTCTTTGTAAATGCCATGTCTTCAGTTTCAGCTTTGTTTCATTTCTGCCACTGATGGAGATCGATTTATTTCCCGGGGAAGGAAAGTAACGTGCAGTAAAAACTTCTCGGCCTCCGTTTACAAAAATCTCAATTGACGATGAGTCGATAAAGATATGAAGGTCGTGTAATTCCTCTATGACTACTTCACGAACTTCCTTTGATCGATCTTCAAATCGATCCCGCTCTAATGTCAGCTTCCCTTCCTCTTTATCATAGATGATGCGTGCTGCTGCACGGATACAGCATTCAAACCCTTTTTGTGTGTCAATTTGATCAATGAATACCTCTGCGCTCGTAATATCCTCTACAGGGATGGAATGAACAGAACGTTTAATATGAAAAACATGCTCTTGTTCATTGGTCCGCATGGATTGAAGTTCACTTACTGGTTTTTGAATCAGATGTCCGTCCTCATCTAAACGGAGCTCTCTCGGGATCGTGAGGCAGTGTATCCATTGATAAGAAATGGTCGGATGATGTTCTTCTCCTTGATCAGGCACCCCCATCCACCCGATTAAAAGTCGTCTGCCTGATTCGTCTAGAAAGGTTTGCTGCGCATAGAAGTCAAAGCCGCGGTCCAGCTCCTCAAACGCTCCGTGTGTATATTGATAGGAATGATCATCCAATGTGCCAACAAAATAGCCTGATTGATGTGTGTTGTGATATTTTAAGCCATCCGGCTCTAGCCCTTGCGGTGACACAATCAATACATCCCGGCCGTCTAATTCAAACAGGTCTGGACATTCCCACATATAGCCGAAATTGTCTAAACCATTCTTTCCGCTGCCTGCAATCGTGCCTTGAAACGTCCAATTCTCTAACGTATCAGAGGTAAATAAGACAAGGTGTCCTTTGAGGTCTAAGCTTTGTGCACCAAGGACCATGTACCACTGGCCATTTCGCTTCCATACCTTTGGATCTCGAAAATGGGCGGTGAATCCTTCCGGCAGCGTCGCCACGACACCTTTTTTGTGAAAGTGAATACCGTCCTCTGAAACAGCTAAACATTGATACGTCTCACGGTTCCCTTGTTCATCCCGAACGTTTCCAGTGTACATCACATGCATCTGCCCATCGTTTATAAATGCACTGCCAGAATAACAGCCGTTTTGATCAAACCAATCACTTGGGGCAAGAGCGGCTTCTTCGTGCTGCCAATTGACTAGATCTGTCGATGTATAATGCCCCCAGAATTTTGCACCATGCCCCGTTTTGAATGGCTGCCACTGATAAAAGACGTGGTAAATTCCTTTCCACTGAATCAGCCCATTCGGATCATTTAAAAGACCGACTGGCGGCATCAAATGAAAATGCTGCCGGTACACATCCTTTTTGACCAAATGCTCATAGTTTCGAATACGGTCTGCTATCTTTTGACGAAGTGCTGCGTCAGTAGTTGTCATGACTGTGACCACTCCTTGATTATTTTTCGACTTCTTTTATTTTAAAAATGATAGTGAGAATAAATGAAACAGCAACAGCGATTAACATACCAATCACATAATTGACCACATTCTGAACACCGAATGGTGCTGCAATCGCAATCATCGGAATGCCTGTTAAACCATAAGCATTGGCTGCTACCTTCGTGAAAACTACAAATGCCCCGCCCAATGCTCCTCCAATCATCGCCGCAATAAATGGTTGACGATAGCGGAGGTTTACACCGAATATAACAGGCTCAGTAATTCCTAAAAAAGCAGAGAAGGCAGCAGGAAGGGCAATTTCTTTTGTTTTTGCACGCTTGGCTAAGAAAAAAACAGCCAATCCTGCCCCGCCTTGCGCGACATTGGACATTGCCCAGATTGGCAGCAAATAGTTACGCCCAATATCATTCAGCAACCCTGCCTCAATCGCATGGAAGCTATGGTGAACCCCTGTGAGCACAATCAAAGAGTAAGCACCGCCGAAAATGAGTCCTGCTAAGAACCCTGCATGGTCATAAATAAATGTCAGTGCATTCGAAATGCCTGTACCAAGCATTCTTCCAAGCGGTCCAACTGCAATAAATGTCACAAATCCAGTGACAATCACCGTCACAAATGGGGTCACAAGTAAATCAATACTGTTCGGAACGACTTTTCTTAAATTCTTCTCAACAAGGCACATGATATATACGGTCAATAACACTGGAATAACCGTCCCTTGGTAACCAAGAAGAGCAATATCAATATTGAATAAATGCATATATTCAGGTTTTGCTTCCGTCAATCCCCACGGATTAAGCAGATTCGGGTGAATCATAATTCCCCCAATGACAGCCCCTAAATACGGATTTCCGCCAAACTCTTTCGCTGCACTGACCCCAATTAAAATCGGCAAAATGATAAAGGCTGCACTTGAGAACATATCAAGCATTTGGAAGATCGCAGAGCTTGGATCAGCCCATTTGAAGGCTTTCATCATACCTAAGAGACCCATTAACAAACCGCTTGCCACAATTGCTGGAATGATTGGTACAAAAATATTCGATAACGTCTTTGCAAAACGCGCAAGTGGATTCATTTTTTGTTTCACTGCTTCATCATGGCTGACAGGCTTTTGTTTCTCGTCGCCAGTCTCAAGACCAGTCTCACGAGCAAATGGTTCATATACTTTGTTGACAGATCCCGTTCCAAAAATGACTTGAAATTGTCCTGAACTTGAGAAAGCCCCTTTTACACCTTCAAGTTCTTCAATGGCCTCTTTGTCAATCAAATCCTCATTTTTCACCACCAATCTGAGTCTTGTTGCACAATGCGTAGCACTGATGACATTTTCTTTTCCGCCTAACAGTTTTGTTAATTCTTTGGCTGTTTTTTGATAATCCATGAAGTTTCCTCCTTTTTTAAAGCAAAAAAGACCTAAAATTCACCAACGAGTAAAGGACATACACGTCCCCTCGTTACGCAAATTTTAGGTCTTGCCTGCCTGACAGTCACAATCCCGCGGTATCAAATTTTGATTACGCTTTCATCATAGTATAAGACTGTGACATGCGTCAACCTCTTTTTTCAAATCCAATGACCCATGTACACTAATAAGAGTAGTGTGCATAAAAAAAAGCCTGCATGCAGGCACATCATTTTAAACCAATTCGGCTTCCTGCAGACGCTGGACATGCAGCGTGATGTAGCCGATCTCCGATTCAGGGAGATGAAGTCCATATTCATCTTTTAACAAATCAGCAAGTCCAAGTGCACACCGGTACGCTGTATCATATTTTGTTTGGATAAAAATCAGCATGTCTTCGTCCATGATTTGAAATGCCTCATTTGATTCCAACCTGCCTAATGCATACCTCAAATGTGTCACAAGCCGCTGATAGGAAATACTATCCTCATCAATTGAATGCTGAAAATATCTTTCAATATGCTCGATCATTTCTTTAATCATCGTTGTATATTTCACGGTCTTTTTCATGGACTCCGTATTCATTTTGGCCGTATGAATATGAAGTGCCACATATCCTGCCTCATCGTCCGGCAGTTCAACCCCAAGCCGCTCCTTTACATAACGAATGGCATACTTTCCAATCTCATATTCCTGCTTATATAAGACTTTGATCTCACCAAGCAATTTATTATATAACACAATGCCTTTTTGAAGGCGTTCAATGGCGAAGGACAAATGATCAGTCAGTGATATGTGAATGTGATCACTGAGCGGCATCATGAGTTTCCCCTCTGCATAACTGATGATATGCTCTGCTACCTCAATATGCGCTTCTGGCAATGTGGCAAGAATTTGTTTGAATTTCTCATTTTCTTCACGCACAACAAAGATTTTCTCTATTTTTTGAAGAGGAACGACGTCATTTTTCCCCTTCTGAAAAGCAATTCCGGGTCCCATCACAATTTTCTCCTGATCGCCCTCCTTCACAATCACTGCGTTGTTATTCAATATTTTATATATCTTCAAGGGGTATCCTCTCCCAGCAGATAACATTTCTTATGTGGGATTTTACCCTGTTTCACTTTTTCTGTAAAGGTAAGAGCGGACCAGCACGCGCCTCTCGCATCGTCTTCTCTTCAAGCATCATCAGACTTTGAGTAAACCGCTTCTCTATCCTGCGTTTCTTCTTATGTTCTTCTGCCAGTTTCTCCAGCTCTCTCTCTTTCACTACTTCAAAGAATCCAGCATCCGCCGCGGCCGCCTGAAACCCTTGCTGTTTCATCATCACACCAGGGTTCACAAGCACATTCATCATAAAACCAAACCATACGCTCAACCAGCTTTTTAATTTCTTCACTGAACATCCCTCCGCTTTTCTTAGAATCTAGCAGCTCTAGCAAAACAACTGCTCCTATCATATCCCGAGAAAAAAGAGAGGTTTGTCACAATCTGGGTGAAAAAACCAACTAGTTTTCAGAAGTTTTGTTGAAAAGTGCAGAAGATCATCATGTGCCTGGATGTTTCAATGAAAATTTTATGCACACGCTATCCCAAAGATAAGCACACCTTATCAACAGGGTTTATCCACATATCAACACCCTCTTACTAGATTTTGTGTATGTAAATTTTTTATTTTCCATATATGTATCTGAATAATTGAGTTATCAACAGACATTTGTGAATAAGTGCGACTTTATAAACAAAATAGTTCTTTATAACTATGTAAAATAAGACCATTTTAGTAAAGGAATTGTTTTCAACGTATTGAATACTTAATAACGGGCAGTGAATCTTTCCTATTTATCCACAAAAAGAAAGGCTATCTCCCTAAAAACACAGCTAGAAAGGGGAAAATAAATGAAAAAGGTAATATCTCGTTCTTCTGTTCTTTTGTTCTCCACTATTTTTATTTTATCCACATTCTTTACCGGTCAACAGGCTGCTGCTGCTCCATCTAACAAAAAGATGGAACTAGAAAAAGCAGAAATCTTCGGTGAAATCAATGTCAACTCGAAAAAACAAACCACTGTCATTGTTGAATTAAAGGAAAAATCCTTAGTTGAAGCCGAGCAAGAAGGCGAATCACAAACAAAGGCCTCCCTCAAAAAATCTCGAACAAAAGTAAAGAACGCAGCACTCAAAGAGGTAGATAAAGCGAGTGTTCGTCAAGAATATGAAAAAGTTTTCTCTGGTTTCTCTATGAAACTTCCTGCAAACGAAATCCCGAAGCTGCTCGCAGTGGATGGAGTAAAAGCCGTTTATCCGGATGTTACATATAAAACCGATGAAGTGAAAAAAGAAAGCATCCAGCTTCCAAACGAAGATGTCTCCCCGCTTATGGATAAAAGCGCTCCATTTATCGGTGCACCAAAAGCATGGGATGCCGGCTATTCTGGAAAAGGGGTCAAAGTCGCAGTCATTGATACTGGAGTAGACTATACCCACCCTGATTTAAAAGGAAACTTCGGTTTATACAAAGGCTATGATTTTGTTGATAATGATTATTCTCCGCAAGAGACACCTAAAGGAGATCCTAGAGGCGAATCCACAGATCACGGCACACACGTGGCAGGAACGATTGCGGCAAATGGACAAATTAAAGGGGTCGCAAAGGATGCCACGCTTCTTGCATACCGTGTACTTGGACCAGGTGGATCTGGAACAACTGAGAACGTTCTTGCAGGCATCGACCGGGCTGTTACTGACGGAGCAGATGTCATGAACCTCTCTCTTGGAAACAGTGTCAATAACCCTGATTATGCAACGAGCATTGCACTTGATTGGGCCATGTCTGAAGGCGTTGTCGCTGTTACTTCGAATGGAAACAGCGGTCCGAACAGCTGGACAGTCGGTTCTCCCGGCACGTCAAGAGAGGCCATTTCTGTCGGAGCAACTCAGCTTCCGTACAGCCTTTACAATGTGAAATTCCCGAACTATTCTACTGCAAAAGTCATGGGCTACTACCAAGAGAGTGATTTAAAAGCGCTTGACCAAAAACAAGTCACACTCGTCCAAGCAGGAATCGGTGACGAAAAGGCGTTTGAAGACATCGATGTGAAAGGAAAGGTGGCCGTAATTGAACGTGGTGCCATTGCTTTTGTGGATAAAGTCGACAATGCAAAAGCCGCTGGTGCAATCGGCGTTGTGATGTATAACAATACCGATGGAGAAATCCCAGTCGACGTACCAGGACTCGCACTTCCTACGATTAAGCTGTCAAAAGCTGAAGGAACAGCGCTTATTAAAGCCATTGAGGCTGGAAACGATACAACGGCTTTCTCCATTCAATTTGTCAAGGAACTTAGTGAGCAAGTCGCTGACTTCTCATCCCGCGGACCGGTTGTGGATACGTGGATGATTAAGCCTGATCTATCAGCACCTGGCGTCAGCATTGTGAGTACGATCCCAACGCATGATCCTTCTCAGCCTTACGGATATGGGTCTAAGCAAGGAACAAGTATGGCATCTCCGCATGTGGCAGGAGTTGCAGCGATCATCAAACAAGCAAAACCATCGTACTCAACTGAACAAATCAAAGCATTGCTGATGAATACAGCAGAAAAACTGTTTGACGCAAATGGCAGCCCATTCCCTCATAACACACAAGGAACAGGCAGCGTTCGAATCATGGAATCACTTCAGGCGTCTTCTATCGTTTCTGATGCGAGCTATTCTTACGGCACTTTCTTAAAGGAAAAAGGCGTTCAAATCAAAACGAAAAAATTTAAGGTAGAAAACCTTTCAAAAGCACCGAAAACGTATACCATTGATTACAAATTCAATGGCAGCGGCATTAGTACAAACGGAACGAAAAAAATCACCGTCAAAGGGAATTCCACTGGATCCTTTACTTCCGCAGTACAGGTGAATTACGGAAAAACCAAAAAAGGGACGTACCAAGGCAGCATAACCCTTCGCGAAAATGGCAGAAAGATCACAGAAATCCCTACTTTATTGATTGTGAAAGAGCCTGATTATCCGCGCGTCACTTCTGTTTCCGTAGAGCCGGACAATCGTGCTGGAAGCTATGTCATTAGCAGCTACCTGCCTGGCGGTGCTGAGAACCTTGCATTCCTTGTCTACTCGACCGATGGAGAGTATTTAGGTGAAGCTGGTGTTTATCAACATGTTGATAAAGGAGAACACCGCGTAAAATGGAATGGCACAATCAATCAAGGCCAGAAGCTTGAAGCTGGTGAGTATACAATGCTTGCGTATGCAAGCTTGAAAGGAAAATCAGATACCGTACAAACGAAGGAAGCTTTCGAAATTTACCCTGAATAAATGTGAATCACAAGAAAAGCCTTGTATGAGCGGATAAGCTCATCAAGGCTTTTCGATCATATATGGAGGAAAGAGAAACTCATGTTGATATTGCTATGGATCGTTTCTTTTTTTACTGCTTTTTTCCTGACGATCACCTTGGTTTATTTTCTAACCTTTTTACACACGAAGCAGCCTCGTCCTTTTCATCAAGCATGCGAGCTGTCTGTTTATACTTCCTGTATCTACCCGCTCAGCCTGCTCGTGTCAGCCGCCTTCTTCCTCACCATGATGCTCCTTTTCCCCTTGTACTGGCTCCGCAGGCGATAAATATACATACGTTATGCATCAAAGGCTTCTTTTAATAAACGATACGATGTGAGCCGGTCTTGCATGTGATGTGTGATGGTCACAGCGATCAATTCATCTGTCCGATAAGCCTTCGCGAGTGCGGTTAGCTGCTCTTTCACAGATGCTGGCGTTCCAACGACCATCCTTTGACGATTAGCAGCCACTCGTTTTTGTTCATATGGACTGTAGGAATACGACTGTGCCTCTTCATATGAAGGAAAGCCTTCAAGATTCAGTCCCTGTTCATTGGCAAGTAAAGATAAATCTAAGCTGACAGCCAGTTTTTCTGCCTGCTCCTCTGTTTCGGCACATAAAACAAAGACTGCCAGACTGACACGCGGCTTTTCACCGAATACTGAAGGTTCAAATCGGTTGATATATTGCTCCACAGAGTCTTCTCCGCCTTCACCATTAATAAAAAGCGCAAACGTGTAGCCTGCACCTGCTTTCGCCGCAAGCCTTGCACTCCCGCCAGAGGAACCGAGCATCCATACTTCTGGCGCGGTCTCTACCTTCGGAGAAGCGGTCAAATGAGGCAGCGGGTAAAATTCATCCGCTAGATCATGTAAATACACCTTCAATTCCTCTACCTGCTCAGGATATTGGTCGCCTAGACGCTTTCGCTCACCATGATGAAGGGCGATGGAAGAAATGGGCATACCACCAGGGGCACGTCCAATCCCAAGATCGATTCTGCCGGGAGCCAGCGCTTCGAGAACCCTGAAGTTCTCTGCTACTTTATAGGCACTGTAGTGGGGAAGCATGACGCCGCCAGAGCCAATGCGGATGTGCGACGTAACGGCTGATAAATGGCCGAGAAGCACCTCTGGACTCGATCCTGCAAGCCGGTTTGAAAAATGATGCTCTGATACCCAAAAACGGTGATAGCCCCACTTCTCCGCTTGCTTCGCCAGTTCAACCGTCTGCTTCAGTGCTTCAGCAGGTGTTGCGTCTCCAATCAAAGGAGATTGATCCAGTATACTTAATTTCATTATGCTGCACCTCTTACAGAAATCCCCCTCTCTTAAATGGAAAGGGGGATGTCTTATTTATTTTCGATTAAAGCCCTTCTCTTTCACAAATTCTCCAAGGAAGGCACGCTTTGGCTGACTAAAGCCCCGCAGCATCTGCTCAGACCAAGTATCTTTTCTCTCACCGTTTGTTCGTTCTTCATAATATGCCGAAATACGATCATCGTATTCTTTTAAATAACGATCCACATGCGCTTCATCTTGCTGATATGAATTTTCATGATAGATGAGTTCAACTGGCAGCCGTTCCTTTTGAGACGACTGGTTAGCTGGATGACCAACAGCCAGACCGAATAACGGCAGCACATAAGATGGCGTTTCAAGCACTTCAGAGACTTCTCTCAGCTGATTACGCAGTCCGCCAATATAGCAAATCCCAAGTCCCATTGATTCTGCAGCAACACTGACATTTTGTGCAGCCAATGCCGCATCGATGACGCTAATGAGAAAGGCTTCCGTGTTCTCAAACGCCTCCTGATGATTCTTCCCTGCTCTTTTTGCAATATGATCATGGCGTTTCAAGTCTGCACAGAAGACAAAGAAATGCCCATTCTTCTCAACATAAGGCTGATTCCCAGCCAGTTCAGCAAGCTTGGCCTTCTTCTCCTGATCTGTCACCCCAATAATACTATACGCCTGTACATAGCTTGATGTCGAAGCAGCCTGTGCACTTTTAATCAGTGTCAGCACCTCTTCTTCTGTCAAACGCTCGTCTGTAAACGAACGGATGGATCGATGATTTAATATGGCTTCTATCGTTTTGTTCAATTCGAAGACCTCCTTCACTTCTTCTATCATAAGGCAAAGACATAGGGCTTTTCAAAAATGAAAACTCGCATAAAAAAAGACAGCCTATACTTAGACTGCCCTTACCCGTTTTATTTAAATAAATAACTTTGATATTTCGTTAATTGAACGCTTGCGTTATAGGCGATCCCGAATCCAATGAGAACGGACAAGACAGAGCTTCCTCCAAAGCTGATAAATAAGAGTGGAATCCCTGTTACAGGCATCACGCCTATGTTCATGCCAATGTTCTGGAACGTATGAATTACAATCAATGCTGTATATCCTACGCAGAAGAATGACGCAAATCGGCTATAAGGATGGATACGGTCAATCAGTACGACAAGCCGGTAAATCAAGAAGAAGAACATGATCACAACAAACGCACAGCCGATAAAGCCAAAGGCTTCACCTATAATGGAGAAAATCATATCCGTTTGTGCTTCAGGAACGTAGACCTTTAAGTTTTTAATGCCATTCCCAAAAATCTGCCCTGCACCAATGGCCATAATCGCCTGCTCTACTTGATATTTATCAGATCCAGATGCATCCTGCGTCTGTGCTTGGTTGGCTGTTGAAGAACTATCAGGCAGCCAAGCGGTAATCCGGTTGATCTGGTACTGCTGGATGCCTATTGTTTTCGCAAAATCAGGGAATAAGATAATCACAGCTAAAACAGAAGCAACTAAAAGCACAACCACTGAACCGATGAGAGAGATCAGTTTCCAATTGATCCCTGATAAAAACACCATCACCACAACAATAAACATACAAACAGCCGCAGTCCCTGCATCCTGCAAGAAGATCAGTCCAACTGGTACAGCTGCCACCCCGGCAATTTTTAATAATAGAATAATATCATCTTCTAATGTCCTTTTTCCCCTAGGTGTAGACTTTCCAATGACCGACGCGAGCATCATAATCAGACCAATTTTCATGAACTCTGAAGGCTGAAGTGTTCCAATCCCCGGAAGTATAAACCAACTTTTGGCTCCGTTTTTTATAGGGGCAAAGTCTTTACCCCCAATCTGAGCAGGGCTCAATTTTAAAATAATTAGAAGAAGTATCCCACCTAGAAAGATGTATATACTTAATTTTTCAAGCTGTTCAAGGTCAAAATAATTAATGGCTACAATGCAAATTGCTCCAATGAGATAATAAATAATTTGCCTTGTCCATGCACCACTACCATATTGTTCAAACTGTCCAGCAGCATATATAGAAATGACACTGATGGCAAAGAAGGCTAAAAATATAAAAATCAAATCTCCTTGATAGTAAGGAGATGTATTCTGCTTGTTCATGAACTAACCACCCTTATTACAAAACATAAAAGCCCTTATTTATATTAGATTGAAATTTTCACAAAATCAACTCACCCTAAATATGACGGAAGATACATCCGAAAGGTTCCATTCAATTTTCAAAAAATGAAATACTTTTCATCCTAACAATAGGAAAAAATCCCTCTATACACTTTTCATTCAATCGATCTCAAGTCCTTTAAAAAGTTTATTTTACAGATTTTAAGGGGAAAATTCAATGACCTATGTGGCGATATGACAAGTAAACATCAGATGAGATAAGCTGCACTGAGGAATAAAACCATTTTGTATGGAATAAGGCCCATTTTCCAATTATTACGTTTACTTCAAAGTCAATTGTGGTATAATACTTGTAACAAAATGTTCACAATATCTCCTAAAAACAGACACAATTGCATCCTGACCTCTCATTTGATTTGAACATCAACTTACAAAGGAGTTGGATACGATGGATATGTTCTTTGCGTACCTATGTATAGCAACGGCTACACCCCTGTTTTTATGGCTGGAAAACAGAAAGATTGCATTAGCATCTATTCCACCCATTATGATTATGTGGATTTTCTTTGGTCTTTACATGACAAGCAGTTTATCTCCAGCAGGACATACCTTCATGATCGCATTCTTTGCCATTAACGTGATTTTGGCTCACATTGCAGCGTTCCTCATCTACGGACTTCCATTCATTCGCAAAAGATTCAGCAGCAGATAGATATCGCCCAACTATTGGAAGCGTTATCACCATCATGATAAAAACCACTCACCTTCAAGAGATGAGTGGTTTTTTTATTATTTCTCTGAATGCTCAGACTGCTTTGGCGCAGACGGTGAATAACCGTCTTTACTGTTCTCTCCGTGGCTGTAGTGAGCCGCAAAGATCCAAACAGATCCGATGACGAAGATAATCGCACAGAACAGACCAAACAAAGTATTTCCGACTTGAACAGTTCCGTTTTCACTCTCTGTCATGTGCATAAACATGAACAGCTGCAAGAATGCTTGAATGAACGCAAAACCAAAGATAATCCATAGTTTTGCGGAACTGCCAATTTCAGCTCCAATCGCAATCCAGAATGCTAAGACTGTCAGCACAATGGATAGGATAAAGCCAACTACGTGTTTCCAAGGGAAGTGTTCGTGCTCTGCTGAGGAATGTGTTTTTCCAGCCATATCACAAAAGCCCCCCTAATCCGATCAAGTAAACAGCTGTGAAGATGAAAATCCATACAACATCAAGGAAATGCCAGTATAGACTTGAGATGAAAATCTTCGCTGCTGTTTGTGGAGTTAATCCACGCTTTTTAATTTGGAACAAGATCCCGGTAATCCAGAAGATACCGATCGATACGTGTAATCCGTGAGTTCCTAAAAGTACAAAGAATGCAGACCAATACGCACTTGTATGGATGCTCGCACCTTCATGTACATAATGGAAGAACTCGAAAAGCTCAAATCCAACGAAGCCTGCACCTAGAAGCAGTGTGAGAATCGTCCATATGACAACCCCTTTTGTACTTCCACGACGCATTTCATGAACAGCAATCCCACATGTAAATGAACTAACCAATAGCAGGAATGTCATGATCAATACAAGCTTCATATCAAACAGCTCAGCTGGTAAAACGCCGCCAGCTGTTCTGCCATGTAGAACAAAGTAGGTCGCAAAAAGTGTTGAGAATAACACGATTTCCGCGCCAAGGAATATCCAGAAACCAAGGATGTTTAAACGTCCGGTTTCAGAGCGATATTCAAGCGGTGCATTTGCATAGCTGCTATCATTATGTCCCATTACTTCTGCGCCTCCTTATTCTTTTTCTCTGTTTCAATGACTTCTTCAACAGGAATATAGTAGCCATCGTCATATTCAAATGAACGTAAAATCATCGTTGCGAATACACCGATTAAGCCAATAACGCCAATCCAGTACCATTCAAATACAAGACCGAATGCACCAAGTCCAAAGAATGCAGACATGATCAGCGGTCTGCCTGAATTGTGCGGCATGTGAATTTTCTTGAATTCTTTTTCAGGATGAACGTCCACATTGTTTTGCTTCCAATGATGGAATGCATCTGGTGTTGTCACTTCTGGAAGTGCTGCAAAGTTATAATGCGGCGGAATTGCAGAAGATGTCGCCCAGTCAAGTGTACGTCCTTCTCCCCAGCTGTCTCCAGACACTTCACGTTTTGAGTGTCTCCAGCTGTAGTAAATGTTGTAGCAAAGGATGATGAATCCGATACCCATCATAAATGCACCAATTGTTGAAATAAAGTTGAGTGCAGTCCAGCCATCTTCTGGTCCATACGTATAAATACGTCTTGGCATTCCTTGCAGTCCTAGGAAGTACTGCGGGAAGAAACAGATGTTAAATCCGATCATGAATACCCAGAAGAACCATTTGCCGATTCTTTCGTTTAACTTGTAACCAAACATTTTTGGATACCAGAAAACAAGACCAGCAAAACAAGCAAATACAGTACCTGCGATTAATACATAGTGGAAGTGGGATACAAGGAAGTACGTGTTATGGTACTGGTAATCCGCAGCTGCCATCGCAAGCATAACCCCAGTTACACCACCGATTACGAAGTTCGGGATGAAACCAAGTGCCCAAAGCATTGGTGATGTAAAGCTGATACGGCCTCGATACATCGTAAAGAGCCAGTTAAAGATTTTCACACCTGTTGGTACAGAAATCGCCATTGTTGTAATCGAGAAGAATGAGTTAACCGCTGCACTGTTCCCCATTGTAAAGAAGTGGTGAACCCACACAAGGAAACTAAGAACAGAGATTGCCACAATTGATACAACCATCGCTTTGTAACCAAACAACTGCTTTCTTGAGAACGTCGCAAAGATTTCTGAGAAAATACCGAAAGCCGGCAGGATAACAATATATACCTCAGGATGTCCCCAAATCCAGAAAAGGTTCGCCCAAAGCATCGGCATACCGCCTGCTTCGAGTGTAAAGAATGCAGAACCGAATAAACGATCAAATGTCATAAGTGCTAAAGCAACTGTTAGTACAGGGAATGCAAACACGATGATGACAGACGTAATCAATGTTGTCCATGTAAACATTGGCATACGCATAAGTGTCATACCTTTTGTACG
Organism: Bacillus sp. FSL L8-0654; assembly: GCF_038629965.1. Classification (NCBI taxonomy): domain Bacteria; kingdom Bacillati; phylum Bacillota; class Bacilli; order Caryophanales; family Bacillaceae; genus Bacillus; species Bacillus sp. FSL L8-0654. The sequence goes on from NZ_CP152026.1 coordinate 3,459,183, forward strand.
CATTTTTAAGATGGTCACCATGAAGTTAATACCTGTCATAAGTGTACCAATACCTGCAATTTGGAGCCCGAGCAAGTAGTAGTTCTGTCCAGGTCCTGGTGAGAAATCATTTCCGGCGAGCGGCATGTAACTCGTCCAGCCTGCACTTGGTGATCCTCCAATAACGAAGGAAATGTTGAACAGCATTGCTCCGACCATAAATGTCCAGAAGCTAAGGTTGTTCAAATAAGGGAATGCAACGTCACGTGCACCAATTTGAAGAGGAACAACGACGTTGATTAAACCAATTAAAAATGGCATCGCCATGAATAGAATCATGATCGTACCATGCGTTGTAAAGATTTCATTATAGTGGTTTGAATCTAAAAACGTATTATTAGGAAGCGCCAGCTGCGCGCGCATCATCAGTCCGTCTACCCCACCGCGGAAGAACATAATCACAGCAGCAAGGATATACATGATTCCAAGCTTTTTATGATCAACTGATGTCAGCCATTCTTTCCAAAGCCATTTCCACTTTTTAAAGTAGGTTAAAACAAACACAATGGCAATGGAAGTAAGAGCGATAGAAATTTGCGCACCAAGAATTAATGGGTCTCCAGTTACAAAAAACTCATCCCATTTTAAATGCATAACGGCCTCCTCCTTTCCTTAGTCAGTTTATTCTGTTTCTAATTTTCTTTTATAGTTCTTCACATTCTCGAAAGGATCTGTCTTGGAATGCGGAGAAACTGCTTGATAACCTAAACGTTTGCGTGCTTGGAGTGCATATTCAGAATCTTCTCCGTGCTTCGCAAAGGATAAATGTGTTGATGAGAATGTCTGCACATCTGCAGCATCAGGAAGCATCAAGTAGTCATACGTTTTCTTCGTTAACTTTGGTGCTTCTTTCTTCGTTTTGTTTACCCATTTATCATAGTCAGACTGCGTCATCGCATTGACTTTGAATTTTTGCTGAGCAAAGCCCTCGCCTGTGAAGTTGGCGTTTCTTCCTTGGTATGTGCCTACTTCATCAGCTTGAAGATATTGTTCCATTTCCATTCCAGCCATCGCATACTTCTCCCCGCCTAGCTGAGGAATCCATAGTGATGCCATTGTATCAGCGGAAGTGATTTTGAATAAAACCGGCTGATCTTTTGGAATGTTTAAGTAGTTCACTGTCTCAATATTTTCCTCTGGATAACTAAAGATCCATTTCCAATCAACAGCTGTCGCATAAACGACGAGTGGATCTTTATGGCTTGTTGCTTGAGGTGCCTCTTCCAAAGAGTAAATTGTTTTTACAGTTGGAATCGAAAGAGCAGCAACGATTAATATTGGGATCACTGTCCAGACAACTTCTAGAAGCGTATTCCCGTGTATTTCTGGGTTATAAGAGGCGTTTCCAACGTCCTTACGCTCACGGTATTTAACCAAAATGATGGTAAACAGTACAAATACCGCACCAACGATAAAGAGCATGAATCCAATAGATAAAAGGATTAAGTCTTTTTGTTGTGCTGCGACTGGTCCTTTAGGATCTAAAACAGCGATATTGCTGCAACCTCCTAATACAAAAACACTCACGAGCATCGCTAATAAAAGCATAGGTTTAATGGCTCTGAACAAGAAGATCACCATCCTTCCTTAAATAATGTATAAATTGCTGAATAATTGTGAAAAGCCATCTGCCTTCGAAAACTTTTCTTCCCTTTGTAATGCTATCAAAATCTGTTAGAGTTAGCTTCCCTTTTTTCAAAAGTTCATTTATTTTTCAACAGATTTCTCTCAAAATGTCATAAATTCGACATAAATTTATATTATTGCACACACAATAAATTTCTAGGATTTTGAAAAGTTGAGAGTTGAAGGCAAAGGACAAACAATCAAGAACTTTGTCAAATTTAGGTTTACCACAATAAAAAAGTTTGGTCAAATTTCAATTTAACTTAATGAAATTTTATCTAGGTAAACAATTTCAAAATAGGTATCCCCACATTTAACAAAAACCTTACTTATTTTAACGCAAGTTGACAAGAAAAGAAAGTATCGATCCTCTGACTATGCGGTGTAAGAATTGGCAATCATGATGAATATGTGGAATCCCGCTAAATGACTTCCAGCAAAAAACCGGCTCAGCGCCGGCATTCTGCAGTTATTCTTCTCTCACTAAAATATCAGGGCGTCTATACATGTCCCCTTCATGCTCAACGTCAATGTATGTCCACTTGCCTGTATAGGTTAAAAAGCGGTTCCCCTCTTTCTCTACGACCATCGTATCCTCTGACTTCAATCCAGGCAATGAAGGGTTCCAAGTAAACACTTGTTGCAGCTGAATTTCTTCCTTCGATGAGGGAACTGCAATGATTTCTCTAGATACAAAGCCCGTTTTTCCCCCTTGATGAAGCTTTTTCCAGCTATCAGGGAAGCCTTCTTTTTCATACTGAGCAATACCTGCTTTCAATACATCTCCCAATGTCTTACCAGGGCGCGTGGCGGCATTCATGACCGTGTCAATTCGTGCAAGCCGCTCTTTGTTCTCTTCAAGCTCCTTTGGAAGCTGACCGAAGTAAACAGACCTTGTGACATTCGCCACGAGTCCATGCCGTTCAGCGCAAAGAACAACAAGCGCATGCTTTTGAAGTTTTTTGTCTGTCGGAATTGGATGACGGTATTGATGAATCCGGTCATCTGTTGCCACAAGCAGTACTTCTATCGTCATTCCCTGCGCGATCGCTTTTTGAGCCGCAAGCGAAGCGATTTCGTGCTCCGTCTGTCCTGGAACGATTTCTTTACAGACACTCTCTACAATGACTGCTGTTTCATGACAAAGCGTTTCATATTGGCGGAGCTGTGATGCAGAAAGAATGGATCGGACTTGCGACAAATCCGGCTCGATCCATTCGAATCCATCCATTTGAATGTCTGACCCGATCCGTTTGTCTTTTGTGAGTGTTTGAATGTGTGCCGTATCATCCTCAAACCAATCCATCGTTACCACTTGAAATGGGTGATCGATATAGGCCATCTCTTCTTCAATGATCCGCTTTTCTTCCATTTGATTCACAATGAGGACGATGTCATCTTTTAACACAAGCAGCTTGCACACGCCCTCTGGTGTATTTAACACGATGTGATTTCTTCTTCCTCCTGTCAGCCAGGAGAAGTTATTACGCTTTTGAATCAAGACACCGTCGAGCTGTTTTTCTTCCATTAATGTTCTTACTTGTTCAATCATCTAATCACCTGCCTATATGAGTGTATGAATGAAACGTTTAAAAGCTGTTTTCCCTTGCTCGGTTCTTTTAAACACACCCGCCTGTGAGAGAATACGAGAAAAAATCATACCGACTTCTTTTTGTAAAATGGCTTCTGTATTGTCCTCTGTAAAGGTGTTCTCTTCAAGCAGGCGCTTTGCCCATGTTTCGTGTTTCGTGATAGCAGGGCGGGCTTTGATTTCTTCAAGGGGGTTTTTGGATAAGAGCGCTTCTTTTAATTGGCTTAATTCCTCTGCTAATCTACCAGGAAGAACTGCAAGACCCATCACTTCAATTAATCCGATATTCTCTTTTTTAATATGATGGACTTCTTCGTGCGGGTGGAAAATTCCATCCGGGTGCCGCTTGTTTGTACGATTATTGCGCAGCACTAGATCTAATTCATAGTCATCGCCATGGCGGCGTGCAATGGGTGTAATGGTATTATGCGGCGTCTCTCCAGTATGAGCTAGCAGCTCCACTTCTTGATCTGAATACATTTTCCACTTGGTTAAGATAAAGTCTGCGGCGTCTGCAAGCGTCTGCCGGTCGCTGCTTCGAAGCCGGATGACAGACATCGGCCATTTCACAATGCCAGCCCTCACATTCGGAAAGGCATTCAGAGAAAAGACCTCTTCCACCTCCGCTTTCGCCATCGGAAATTCATGCGCACCGCCCTGAAAATGGTCATGACTTAATATACTGCCCCCGACAATCGGAAGGTCGGCGTTCGATCCGATGAAATAGTGCGGGTATATATATATGAAAGAAAGCAGTCGTTCAAAGGTCTTTTTGGTGATGCTCATCGGCTCATGTTCGCCTTTGAACACAATGCAGTGCTCGTTGTAATACACATAAGGTGAAAATTGTAGAAACCAAGATTCATCTGTGAGTGTCACAGGAATAATCCGGTGATTCTGTCTCGCTGGATGGTTGATCCGCCCCCCAAACCCAACATTTTCTTTACAAAGGAGACAAAGAGGATATTGCTTTTGACTAAGCCTTTTGGCTTCAGCGATTGCTTTTGGGTCCTTTTCAGGCTTTGATAGATTAATTGTGATCTCCAGCACGCCATCATCTGTTGGTGTAAACCACTGCACATTTTTGGCGATTCTGCCTGTATGAATATAGTGTGCGTGCTGCTGCATTTCATAGAACCAGCTTGTAGCCGCCTCTGGCCCTTCATGCTGGCGTTTCTCTTCAAACTTTGCGTAGATGACACTTGGAGGCGCCACCAAGCATCCCATGATTTTCGCATCTAGTAAATCGCGATACGTATCCGTCCCCTCAGGGATAAGGCCAGTCTCAACTGCCCAATCCAGCATCGGCATTAAGATGTCTTCAAGCTCCGCCTCCCCTGAGACTGTTCTTGGCTCAGCTTCATCCAGCCCAAGCACCTCTAGCAGCCGATTTCTCGTATAATCGATATCTAGTCGTGTGATCAGCTCATGATTGATCCCGTATTGAATCAGCTGTTCCAGTTTTTCAAAAATATCAACCGCCATTCTCTCTGTCCCCTCTCTTGCCTGCCTGTTATGCGTTATTTACTCTGGTAGCCGTCTGGATGCTTCTGAAACCAATCCCACGCACTTTGAATGATGGTGTGAAGGTCAGCATATTGAGGTGTCCACCCTAATTCTTGCAGCGCTTTTTCAGAAGAAGCTATCAGCTTTGCTGGATCCCCCGCACGTCTGTCAGCCACCTGTGCTGGGATCGCATGCCCCGTGACGTTTCTAACAGCATCTACTACCTGCTTCACGGAGAAACCAGTGCCATTCCCTAAGTTATATGTTGCACTTTCTTTTCCAGCGCGCAGACGATCAACAGCTAAGATGTGCGCGTCTACTAAATCCATGACATGAATGTAATCCCTAATACACGTGCCATCCCCTGTCTCATAATCATCACCGTAAATCATGATCTGATCTCGTTTTCCTAAAGCCACTTGCAGAATAATCGGAATGAGATGTGTCTCAGGCTGATGATCCTCTCCGACAAGTCCTTCTGTATGAGCGCCAGCTACATTAAAGTAGCGAAGCACAACGTATTTCATTCCATATGCCTGCTCAGACCACTTCAGCATTTTTTCAATGGCTAGTTTCGTTTCTCCATAAGGATTGGTTGGATTCGTCTCATCCGTTTCAACGATCGGCACCCGCTTTGGTTCACCATATGTGGCAGCGGTTGAAGAGAAAACGATGTGTTTCACATCAAATTCATTCATCACCTGAAGTAAGGCTGTCGCTCCTCCAACGTTGTTGTCATAGTACTTTAGCGGGTCTGTTACACTCTCGCCGACAAGTGAATCTGCGGCAAAGTGCATCACCGCTTCTATTTGATGTGTTTTGAAAACCTGTCTTAAAAAATCTTGATCTCGTAAATCTCCCTCTTCTAAAACAGCTCCCTCCAAAACAGCTTCTTTGTGGCCTGTCTGCAAATTATCCACTACCACCACTTGTTCACCTTTCGCTAAAAGAGCCGCTACTGCATGGCTGCCAATGTACCCTGCTCCCCCGCACACTAAAATTGTCATTATACTTCCTCCTTCGTAAGTTCTCTTGCGCCGCCTCCAATTCCAGCTGTGTAAAAAGAGGCTTGAATGCCTGTCTTCTCTTGATAAATCGTACCCGTTTCTTTTATAAATGATGCCAGCTGCTTTTCTTTCACAATACTGATCGTGCAGCCGCCAAAACCCGCGCCCGTCATACGAGAGCCAATCGTTCCAGGATGGAGCCAAGCGGCTTCTGCAAGTGTATCTAGTTCAAATCCAGTCACTTCATAATCATTCTTTAAAGAAAGATGAGAAGACTTCATAAGCGCACCTATTTCTCCCATTTTATCATCTTTCAGAAATTTGACTGCTTTTATGGTCCGCTCGTTTTCTGTTACTACGTGTCTTGCACGTTTGCGGCATGTTTTATCCTGAATCAAATGGGCATGTTCGGCAAATTCATCTGCCGTGAGCTCACATAAGTGGGCAAGATCGATTTCTTTTCGTAAATCGTTTAAAGCTGATTGACACTCTGACCGGCGTTCATTGTATTTGGAGTCTGCCAGTGTCCGCTTTTTGTTTGTATTGGCAATGACAAGCGCCAGTCCCTCTTGCCGAAACGGACTGTATTGAAAATCAAGGGTATCGCAATTGAGCAAAATGGCGTGATCTTCTTTTCCAAGAGCAATTGAAAACTGATCCATGATGCCGCAATTGACGCCAATAAATTCATTTTCTGCACGCTGCGAAAGGAGGGCAAGACGGGCATTTGAAACGCCGAATGAATGCCATTCATTGATGAAGACAGCGGTGACAAGCTCAATCGAGGCAGAGGAAGACAGGCCTGCGCCATTGGGAATATTGCCGCCGTATACAATGTCAAAGCCTTCTTCTATCTTCATCCCTGCTTCGATAAACTGATGGAACACCCCCTTCGGATAATTCGCCCAGCCATCCGATTCTAAGTAAGCGATTTCAAAAAGGTCGAATTCTTTCACACCATCGCCATCAAAGTTCAAGGAATACATTCTCACGCGGCCATCTGTCCGCTTTGCACATGCTGCATATGTACCGAGAGTGAGCGCACAAGGGAATACATGACCTCCATTGTAATCTGTATGTTCACCAATCAAGTTCACTCTTCCCGGGGCAAAAAAATAGCGAAGTTCTTCTTCTCTATCCCCAAATTGCTGGTGAAATGCCGTGCGTAACATATCGATCATATCCATTCCCCTTTTCTCTTCTGATACTCTTATTTTAGTTGCCTGAACTGCGTAAGTTCAATGGTAAAAAAATCGTTAAAAAATACCCTTTTTTTGCTGTGAATGGTACGATGTGATATGAGGTGTACCATGATTCAAAATAGAAAAAGGTTGTTTTTTGCTGTGAAGGAGGTTTTCCAATTTGAAGAAGGAAGCATTTGCATTTCGTTTTCACCATTCTGATGTTACATTGCCGGCACAAATATGGTCTGTTGGCTGGGAGGTTCAATCATCTTCGTTATACAGCTGGAATGGCGTGGAGCGGAAGGATCAGGGCAAGTGCATCTTTCAGCTCACACTGTCTGGACATGGCATGATTGAAATCGGACAGAAGCGGTTTAAAGTCTTGCCGGGGCAGGCCTTTCTTGTGAAAAGTCCAAGTGCCTATCAATATTATTTTCCAGAGGACAGTGAGCATTGGGAATTTCTCTATTTGACGCTTTATGGGGAAGCCTGTGATCTTTGCTTTGACCAATTTATAGATCAAGGAAAGCAGGTCATGCGTTTTCATCCTCATTCCAAGCCGATCCGCCTGCTGAAGAAAATTTATGATGAAGCCAGTGAAAGACGGATTACCAATCCATTTGAGGGGTCTAGCCTTGCTTATCAATTTGTCATGGAACTGTATTCATATTTGCCAAAGCTTGAGGGACAAATGGAAAAATGGCCTGAGCCCATCGTCCAAGCGGCCTTATTTGCCAGCCATCATTTTCACGAGGAAATTGGCCCAGACGATATGGCAGCTGCGGCACGTTTATCCAAAAGTCATTTTACGAGGGAATTCAAAAAGGCTACTGGCTTCACACCTATTCACTACTTAACCAATATCCGGTTAGAGAAGGCGGAAACATTATTAAAAACAACGAAATACTCAATTGAAGAAATCGCCATACAGTGCGGCTACCGAAATGCGAATTACTTGAATAAAGTCTTTCGAAAGAAAATCGGCATGTCTCCAAAGCAACTGCGGGAAACAAGCGATGCATAATAAAAAGCAGCCGCTTCATCATTGGCTGCTTCTTTTACGATTTTGACAGATCAACATGAATTCTTCCTTGTTTTAAAACAATCGTCATTTGCGTATCAGGGGTCATTAAGTTTTCTAAAATGTCCGTTGCCGTTTGAAGCGCAATGTCCATTCGGTTGATCTTTTCCTTTTCTTGTTCCGAAAACGCTTCTGGATGTGCGGTCATTTCTTTGACTAGCCTCAGCACTTGTTCATGCTGCTTTTCTGTTTGTTGATATATGGCATCATATAAGTCGTCTGGCCTGCTGCTCATTTCACATCACCTATCTTTTTTATGTGTTAAATCGCATCTTCTTTTGTTTTCTTGAAGACGAACCACTTACTGGCGACATAATTGACCACCACAATCACAAAGTTGACGAGAATTTTTGCGACGGTTTCATTGAGCGCCATTTGGCTCACAAATAAAATCATCAGCCCCAGATCTACACCTAGAGACATGAGACGGACACTAAAAAATGAAGAAAGCTCACGCATGAGGCTTTTTGTGTCACGAGCCTTTTGCTTGAAGACATACTTCTTATTGGTGATATAAGCAAAGAGAACAGCAAATACCCATGAAACAACCGTAGCTGTTTTGTAATCCATGGAAAACATCTCAACGAATAAATAGAAGCTGACGATATTGACAATGGTTGTACACACACCCATCACAAGATACATGACAACTTCTTGATACTTTTGAAAAAGGCTATACATGTCTTTCTTCATTCCTTCTTGGTGGTTTCTGTTTCTTTTAGAATACCATCTTGAGAAGAACTTCCCAAACGAACAATATGTATGTCCTGCAAAGATGAAATTTGTTCTACTCGATGGCAAATGTCAACGCAATTGGTTTATATGAGTCAAATGTTTTAGGTCTTTATCATTATTTTAATTTATAATCTTTCAACTGACTTTACAATTGTTTATTATTAGAAGTAAGATTTCAATATTTATGGGTTTTTTAGTCATTTTTTTAGGGACGTGGTAGGTGATAGATTTTACAAAATAGGTTAAATGTCATCATTTTTCGACAAAATTTATTTTGCGCTGTTTTCAACCACACGTACAGTTACTAGACGGTTTGTTCAAGTCATTGGTTGCAGTGAATATGTCTTATTGAACTGGAGGATATTATGGATACGCAAGTGAAAAGAAGAGTTGACGAAGAGTGGGTTTATTTGATTCAGGAAGCGAAAAAAATTGGACTAGGCATCGAAGAAATACAAGCTTTTTTAACATCCAACGGTGATCAGAAGATGATAAACAAACCGTAAATCAACGCCGTTATCCTTTGTCTTTCAGACTGCTTTGGCTATAAGTTCTGACCTGTCAATTGACCTTTTGAAAATCCTTTCATGACGATACGCTACAATAATTGAACACCTCTCCATACCAATCCCTTCCACTCAATGGGGTTCTGTCTTTCTATATTAGGAGGACAGTCCGTTTCCTGTTCTTTATATGATTCCTTTTTAGCCGCCATTCATGAAAATTGTCCTTCTCTCGTTATAAAACCAAGCTGCCCACCCATATATTAAGCATGAAAACAATGAGAAAGCAGAAAGGTGGGTAGAGCGTGAGTTCAGGTTCCCTTTCGTATTATCACCAAAAAAAGGATCAGTATTATCATGGGGTAAACCCGGTCATCGTCAGCCGTATCCGCGCGGAATGGACGTCTTTGTTGGATATCGGATGCGGCACAGGCAAGCTTGGAAAAGTCCTGAAACAAAAGGGCCGGACCATTTATGGCATTGAGTCATTTGAAGATGCAGCAAAAGAGGCGGAACAAGAGCTGGATCATGTTCTCTGCGGAAATATTGAACAACTGGCTCTCCCTTATCAACACGAACAATTTGACTGCATGATTTTCGGAGACGTCCTCGAGCATTTATTGGACCCTTGGGCCGTTTTAAAAAAGGTGAAACCCTTCCTTAAAAAAGAGGGTGCCATCCTGTCATCTATTCCAAATATCGGCCACATTTCAACGGTTTTAGAATTACTAGCCGGCAGATTTACTTATACAGATGCAGGGTTAATGGATCAAACACATTTACGTTTCTTCACCCTTCACGAAATACATGCACTCTTTCATTCAGCGGGTTTTCGCATTCGCGAATTCGAGGCCATTCGCGTACAGCATCCTTCCTATGCAAGCGTGTTGAATGATCTACATGAATTACTCATGAAACACGGCATTCGTTCTGATTTCCACGAGTCTGCTACAGCCTATCAATATGTGGTCGAGGCGGTTCCATTTCATGAGTAATCCGACGATTCTGTTTGTTTTATGTGTGAATGATGAATCGATGTTTCAAGCTTGCTTCCGGCAGCTCGCTTCACTTCCGGCTCCTCATGGATACCATGTGGAGGTCTTACCCATCAGACATGCATCAAGTATGACCTCTGCATACAATGAAGCCATCACTCATCCAGCTCAGTTTAAAATTTATCTTCATCAGGATACCCTGATTGTCAAACAGCATATGCTGCTTGAACTCATCCCGCTTTTTTTACAAAACCCATCACTTGGCATGGTTGGAGTGATTGGAGCAGAAAGCGTGCCTGACAATGGAATTTGGTGGGAGAGTTCTGATTGCAGGGGAAAAGTCATTGAATATCGTCACGACACCTATCAGCTGCTTTCGTTTGAAAGAGGCCGTCAGCAGCCCGAAGCGCAAGATTATATCCAAGCTGCAGCCATTGATGGTCTTTTCATGGCGACGCAGTATGATGTGAAGTGGCGTGAGGATCTCTTTGATGGCTTTCATTTTTATGATGTTTCGCAATCCTTTGAATTCATGCAACAGGGCTATGAGGTTGGCATTGTGAGGCAAGAAGAGCCTTGGTGTATTCATAAATGCGGAGATCATTTTGACGCAGAAACATATGAAAAAGCGAGAAAAACATTTCTTGCAAATTATCGATAGAAAGCACCCTTTTCGGGTGCCCAGAATGTAGAGAAACTCATGTTTTTCTACATTCTTTTTTATTTTCCACGTCATGATGTTAGGTGAGAATGGGTCTTTTGGTGCTTTTAAGATCTTGTGCAGCTTTCAAGAAAAGGACACGGAGCACATGCTTTCGGATCTGATTTGTAGAACCGATAACCTTTCCGGGAAAATAAAGCTGTCGAGATTTTCTCGACAGCCTGACAGACCCTAAAGGTCTGTTTGATTCATCAAGTAGATAATCTAGAATCACGTGTTCCAAAACGAATATCCGGATTTACACTAGAACGGGTTCCATTCCTCACAGCAAAATCGTTATCATGTTGAGATAAAGTTATAAGAGGGAAATCTTGAGTAGTAACGCTACTGCCTGTAGCATTTCTTACTGTCAGATCAGTTGATTCTGGAGAAGTAGCATTTCTTGAATTCACATCAAAATCGACAGATGATAATGAGATCACACCTAGCAATGCTGAAGCACTCAAAAAACCAGTAAGAACCGTTTTAAAATTCATATGAACAGTCGCCCCTTTGGATTTGTTTTCGGGCGTACATCACTTTTTCGTACATTTTTACAGATTCATCCATACGCCCATTCTCATTATAGTACCGAGCCGCTTCGAGCGCTAGGTCTTCTATGTATGGATAACCCCTCTCGTTCTCTAATTTTTCCAACGAGCTCAAGACCTCACTTAGGTTTGCTGTTTTTAAAAATAAATTTTCCAATACCATCAGCAACGATAAAAACAGATCATTTTTTCTATTCTTCGCTTCTTCCAAGCCTCTTTTGAAAAATCTTTCTCCCTCAATAAATTCCTTTTGACTCAAATGAAATAAAGATAATTCATAATAAACCAAAAGCAACTCTGTAGCATGAATAGGCTCTCCTTCAAGAATAACCTGATTAAAATAAGCTAGTGCCCTATTAAAATCACCTAATCCTTTATAACAACAACCAATATTAAATAATGACTTCACAATCATTGGCTTATTAGAAATTGCCTTAGATCTTTCTAAAGCTGACAATAAATGAGGAAGCGCCTTTTCTCTGCATTCAAAATCAATGAAATTACCTGCCATAACAGTTAGACAATTAATTTCTCGAATCATATAAAGTGAATTGCTCTTATGTGCCTTATAGGTATCATAAGAAAGACCAACGTAATACATAGACACGTGTGTCTGTTTCATGTGATAAAACACTTCTGATAATTTGTAGTAAAATTCCGCTCTTTCTAACTCATCCCCTACTTGCTCCAGGCGCTTTTCCGCGCGCTTATAGAACACAATAGCTCTAATAAACTCACCATTTTTGAATTCATACATTCCTTGAAAAAAATTAAAATAGTATTCAAGAATGGCTGACATCTTCTTTCCTTGTCCTTCTACAGCTTTCAAGTAATCAGATTTTTCAAGTGGTTCTTTAGAAGGCTGCACATAGTCTGTCATCAATTGGTGACGGAACTCCATCAGCTGAAAATAAAGAACCGCCTGTTCATCTTCTTCCATGACATCTATATCTTTTCTAATCTCTTCCCTTAGCATCTGGGCCTCTTTAACATTGAATCTTTTTATATGCTTATACCATTCATTTATCTTGATCGCTACAACTGGAGACGGTATAGACGCCATCTACAATCCCCCCTAGAAAACCAATTTTTAATAAATGTTAGCACAATAATTCCTAATAAAATCCTATTTTTACATTAATATGTAAAATTTTCGGCATGACGCAAACACTTTGTAAGCAAGTAGGACACAAGACATATCAATCTTTAGATGCTATCGCAGCAGTTAACGCATTTAAATCCCATATAAGCGTTCTTGAATCATCACACTATGGAAATACCCGAGCATAAATAAAGGTGCTTAGAAACGAATATGAACGCTCTTGGTGGTTTGAAATAGGCGCTATGTTTTTTAAGAAACAAAAAAACAGGCTCTTTAGCCTGTTCTTTATTATCCAGTGATGACCATATTGATGAATGGGACACTCAGTAAAAAGAAAACAACGGCAAAAACAACTTTTTAACCCATCTCTTTTTTATCATATAAACAGCAAAATAAGAAGCATCAATTAACATCATCAATACTGGTATTACAGTCATCATAAATTCTCCTCCCAAATAAAAGAACCTATATTGCGGTCACCGCAACCCAAAAAGAAACTTTCCATCAAATTACCAATTATCAAGAAATAAATGGTAGCATGAAAATATATCAAAGAAAGTGAGTGATTCTTATAAGTCCATGACTCCTATGCCTCATTATGCAACCATTTTTTTGACTCTCTTATGATTCCCCAAAATAGGAATCTGTATAGAATTACAATCAAGAAAAAAGTATAAACAAACTCAAAGGGAGAGAATGGTTCATAATCAATTATGTATGCATTAATAAACACTATTATCAAAGAAAACAATTCCATCAAAGAATCTATAAATCTGTTTTCTTTGAACACGTCCCTTGTCTTTTTGAAATTAAAGATGTCTTTAATTTCCCCGCTGGAAAGTCCTTTGATCAAACCTAGACCTATAAAATACACCCCAAAAGAAAACTCATAGGACAAATTAAAAATGTGTGTGATTACACAATAAATCAAAGTGAATAAGAATAAATACATTTTATTACTCTCCTTAACCTCTAAGTATTCCACCCCAATAGAAGGAAATATCATGTATGCGTTACCCCAAAAAACAAATAGGAGTGGTACGTATGTTTAAAAAATTTCTAGTAATGTTATGTGTGCTTACTATTACATTTGGTTTCTCTTCTCCAATGATTAGTCATGCCAGTCAAGGTAATAATAAGACCCCTCCAGTCAGTGTAGATAAAAAACAATTGGAATTAGCAGAGAAACTATCTAATTACTTCGAATTAGATAAGGATGGAAATACTCATTTTACAGCTGATAAAGAAACCCTTATGGAAATGGGAATTTCAGAACACGACAGTCAACTAATGACTTCTATGAAATCAGAAGAATTTAGCTTTGAAGAGAATGAGAAAAAAGGTGACATGCAGGCTTATGGTTTTGTAGGTCTACACCTCAAATTAGGACCGAAAGTTAGAAGCATGAACGCCATAGTAGCAGGTGGATTTGCAGCCGGATATATCGGTTGGTACACAAGCAAAATTGCTGCTGCTGGACCATGGGGTGCCGGAGCCGCCGCGGCTATTACTGCTGGAACTTCTGGTGCGGTTGCATGGGCAGTTAAAAACAAATATAAGAAAGTTGATGTAGGCGTAAATATTATGTTTGTCGACTTAGCATATACTGTAAAAATACCTTAAAAATTACTGTTAAGCAACAATAAATAAAAAAAGCAGGCTCCAGTAAGAGCCTGCTTACTTTTAATATAAGACTTCAACACAAAATTTTTGAAATTCCTGAAAATATTTTGGTTCTGCATTAATAGTGGTAAGCGTATAGAAAGTGTTGCAGCGTGCAGACGATCGGTAAGCCCTCTCATTCTTCTCCTCGTAAAACAACCCTTTTTACATAAAAAAAGAAGCCATTTACGGCTTCTTGTGTTGAATTTCACTTTTCCATTATTTTATATCCGAAATCTATAAGGCACAGTTGAAAACCTCTCTGGAATGAATTTTTATCATCTTTATCTAACATACCATCCTTGTATGTTTCAATTAAGCTTTCAGCACGCGACTGTTCCATCGGCGTGTACCGGCACTAATTTATATTCCATAATACGATTTTCTCCTTGATCCTCGACTTCAAAACACCCTTTTTATAAAGCTATTTAATTGTTCAACAAGTATTGTGCCAACGTCTTTCGAGACATATACCTCTAAATTTTCTCCAGGTGTCAGGTCGTTCATTTTTAATTGTTTCACACTGATCTAAAACAGTATCATATATTTTTTCTACTCGATCTTTGCTTCAAGTCTTCAACTCACGCATAATAAATTCAAACTCAATTTCAGTTATAGAAAAATCCTCATAGCAGCAGTTATAACACCCCTTTTGACATGGAGGAATATTACCTGTTGATTTTTGATAATCTTCTATTTTTCGTTCGTACTTTCTGTATGTCTGGATAAGCCGAGCAGCTCTTGATTCAGGATGAATGTCACTATGACACTTTTTATATTTCTTCCCGCTACCACAGAAACACGGGTCATTTCTTGAGATTGTCTTAACCATTGCCTTCCCCCTACAACAACAGGATCAACCCATTAATTACCTAAACAATTTTATCATATATTACCAAAAAAATGCCGTCTTGCATCTACAAGACGGTCAGTCACCTTTCTAGATTTCACTCTTCCAAAGATGCTATTTCGTCTAATAGAATTTTTGCCCCTTCTCGACTTAACACAATACCTCAAGATAAAGTCATGTTTTGATCAGGCTCAGCACCCTTTTCGGGTTCCTTTTTTATGATATACTGTCATAAACAGCCAGATCGTCTCATATGCATTGGAGTACCTTGTCCCTAATTCGTACAAAGGAGGAAACAATGGCAGACAAAAAAGTTCATTATAAGAAGGTTGCCGCTTCAGAGGATTTTCGAAAACTTCTTGAGGAAAAACGCAGATTTATCGTACCGATGACGATTTTCTTTTTTCTCTTTTACTTTTCACTTCCGGTTGCTACATCCTACTTCACCTTTTTGAACACGCCGGCAATTGGCGCGATCTCATGGGCTTGGTTATTCGCCCTCACACAATTTGTTATGACCTGGGTTTTATGTGGACTTTATGCGAAAAAAGCAGCTAAGTTCGACAATTATGTAAGCGCTTTAAAAAATGAATCAAGAGGTGATGACGAATGAGCATGACCGCTTTTATTTTGTTCGTTGCGATCGTAGGGCTCACATTGGTCATCACATATTTTGCTGCGAAAAAAACTAGCAATGCGAGTGATTTTTACACAGCAGGCGGAGGTCTGACTGGGTTTCAAAACGGCCTTGCCATTGCTGGAGACTATATGTCTGCTGCATCATTTTTAGGGATTGCTGGCATGATCGCGTTAAACGGATTTGACGGCTTTTTCTATAGCATTGGTTTTCTAGTAGCGTACCTTGTCGTTCTTTACGTTGTGGCTGAACCGCTTCGAAATCTGGGGAAATATACGATGGCCGATATGATCGCTGCACGGTTTAAGCGCCCTGCCATTCGAGGGGTTGCCGCCTTTAATACCATTACAGTCTCTACTTTTTATATGATTGCACAGCTTGTTGGGGCAGGTGCATTAATCAAACTGCTTCTTGGCATTGATTACTGGATTGCGGTACTGATCGTGGGTGTCCTGATGACCATTTATGTCGTGTTTGGCGGCATGATTGCGACCAGCTGGGTACAGATCACAAAGGCTGTGCTTCTCATGCTTGGGACGTTAATTATTTCTCTGCTTGTGTTTGCAAAGTTTGATTTTAGTCTGCTGAAGATGTTTGAACAGATGAAAACAGCGACCCCGCTCGGTGGGGCATTTCTTCACCCGGGAAATAAATATGATGTGCCTTTAGAGACACTATCTTTGAACCTTGCTTTAGTGCTTGGGACAGCAGGTTTGCCGCACATTTTGATCCGATTTTATACGGTCAAAGATGCCATTTCTGCGCGTAAATCTGTTCTATCCGCTACTTGGATCATCGGGATTTTTTATTTAATGACGGTTTTCCTTGGCTTCGGCGCGGCTGCATTTGTGGGAACAGAAGCGATCACAGCAGCAGATGCAGCAGGAAATATGGCCGCTCCACTGCTCGCCCAAGCTCTTGGAGGAGATTTGTTATTTGCCTTTGTTTCCGCTATTGCCTTTGCGACTATTTTGGCGGTGGTAACGGGTCTCGTCCTATCCGCCGCGTCTGCCTTTGCGCATGATTTTTATAGTCAGATTATCCGCAAAGGAAAAGCGAGTGAACGGGAGCAGGTGAAGGCGGCACGTTTTGCTTCCATCGGCGTGGCGATCCTCTCTATCATTCTTGCATTATTTGCCCAGTCCTTAAACGTCGCTTTTCTTGTGTCTCTTGCCTTCGCAGTGGCAGCAAGTGCGAATTTACCTTTGATTATCTTCACTGTTTTTTGGAAACGATTTAACTCTACGGGTGCCATCGCAGGAAGCTTAACAGGTCTTCTGAGCGCACTGATTATCGTCTCGCTCAGTCCAAGCGTCTGGGACCCATCGGGAGCAGCCATCTTCACAGGAGATCCGCTCATCCCGCTGTCGAACCCTGGGATTATCTCGATTCCACTCGGATTTCTTGCCGCTTACTTAGGCACGATATTCTCGTCTGAAAAGGCAGATGAAGACACCTTTACGGAAATTCAAGTAAAGGCACATACAGGCATGCATATGGATACTGATTCATAAGGAAAAGCCGGCTGCTCAACCGGCTTTTTTTTAATAGCGCTGGAATAACTCTGGGTTTTTCGGAACGTTTTCTAAATAAACGATCTTCCCTTGGTCGTCCAGCTCTGCGATATCAATTCCTTCTGCTGTATAGACACGGCCATCCGAAAGCTTTCCGCAAACGGCCCAGTTTGTTTCATACTTTCCATCTTCTCTTTTATTCCACCCATCCCACATATGCTTAATGTCATCATGTACGTGGAAAAATGTATTCAAAAATTGTGTGAACGCTTGGATCCCAGGCTTTTTGGCGCCATTTAAGACAATCATGACATCGTCAGAAAACAATGCCAGCAATTCATCCATCTGCTCCTGCCCTTTTCCTGCTTCATCGTATCGACGAAAATACGTATCGAGCACTTCCATGTTCATTCTCCTTTATTTACCTGTCATTTCGAAAATAATCGAACTATATGATTGTACACAATTGTATAGCTCCTGTCTAATTTACCCGGCATAAGAAAAGACATGAATTGATTTAATCCATGTCTCCTTCAGATTAAAGAGATGCTTTTTTTGCTGCAACAAGTGATTTCAGCTCTTCTGCTGCTTTTTTAGGATCGGCGCTCTGGCTAATAGCACTAATGATGCTTATACCGTCTGCCCCAGCTTGTATCACTGGTGCTGCGTTGTCGTATGTGATCCCTCCGATACCTACAATCGGAATTTGAAGGCCATGACGGCGGACTTCAGTGATCAAAGACACACCCTGGACACTGCGTGTATCCTTTTTCGTTTCCGTTGGATAGACTGGGCCCATCCCGACATAATCTGCTCCGTCCTTCATGGCTTGTTTTACTTCATCTAGGTTATGCGTCGATACGCCTAATATTTTATTCCCGATCCTTTCTCTGACGCCTTTTGCATTTGTGTCTTCCTGTCCAACATGAACGCCATCTGCATCTAGATCAATCGCTAGCTGTACATCATCATTCACAATAAAAGGAACATTTGCTTCTTGGCAAAGCGCTTGAATTTGACGAGCCAATTGTTTCTTCTCTTCACCCTGCAAGGCTTTTTCACCCTTTTCACGAAATTGAAACATGGTGATTCCGCCTTGAATGGCCTCTTTCACAACATCAAGCGGCTGCCTCGTTGTATTCGCTGTGCCCAAAATAAAATAAACCGATAATTGCTGTTTGATTTGCTGTTGATCAGCCTTTGTCATGTGAAACTCCCCCTATTTTCCCTAGTGTCAGCACATCATCGCCGGTTGTGTGTGATAGTGCGTTTAAGAATTCCATTTGAAAAGTTCCCGGTCCTTTATCCATTGCGTGCAGAGCTGCCCTTTCAGCGGCGACACCATAAAACATCAATGCAGCTGCCGACGCATGAAGCGGCTGTTCACCCGCTGCACAAAATGCTCCGATGACAGACGTCAGCAAACAGCCAGTTCCCGTCACCTTCGTGAGCCATTCATGTCCATTATGAATAGACAGCACCTCATCTCCATCTGACACCACATCGACTTTTCCTGTGATTACCACTATTGTCTGAAGTGCAATAGACGCTTGTTTGGCTAATGCCGATACATCTCCATTCGCCGCTTTCGCATCAACGCCTTTTGACTCCCAGCCATCCACTCCAAGTAAATGAGCCACTTCAGCAGCATTTCCTCTGACAACGGTGATTTTCACTTTCTCTAACAGCTGTTGAGCAGCATTCGTTCGAAGCGTTGTCGCACCGACGCCGACAGGATCTAACAAAACAGGTACACCTTTTTCATTGGCGGCTTGTCCAGCGAGTATCATCGCTTCCACCGTTTCCTTAGTCAATGTGCCAATATTCAGCACTAGTGCATCCGCTAATTGCGCCATTTCAGCCACTTCTTCTTTGGCGTTTGCCATGACTGGCGAAGCACCTAAAGCAAGCAGTCCATTCGCTGTAAAATTCGTCACAACTTGATTGGTGATATTATGAACGAGTGGATTTTTTTCTCGAACCTTCTCCAATAAATGAGACGCGCAGCTTATTTTCATCCGTATCGTCCTCCCTTTTACTCTGCATCCCACACGTAGGATTTCGTATGCTTTAACCATTCTCTTGCCGCAAACGACAAATAGCGGTCCTTTCGCCAAATGACACCTAAATGCCACGGGATCGACGGGTTTAGGGAAATGACCTTTACCTTTTCGGGATCAAGATCACGGCAGATTCGTTCTGGCAGAAGTCCAATCCCTAAGTTTTCAGCTACCATTTCACTAATGAAATCCCACTGAGACGTTTCATAAATGACATTTGGCCGAAATCCCGCATTCATACATTCATTCAAAATCCGGCTGTGCAGAACAAAATCTTCTCTAAAGAAAATAAAAGACTCTTCCCTTAAATCAGCTAAATGTACTTCCTCACGACCAGCCATCGGATGGGATGGATGCGTCACGAGCTTCATGTTCTCTTTAATAATGGTGTACGTATGAAAAATTTTATCATTTGCAGGCAGAACAATGACACCAATATCTAACGACCCATCCTCGACCCCTTCCTCTACTTTAATGGAGCCGTGCTCAACTAATTGAAATGTGACATCTGGATATTGCTGGCGGAATTCCCCCATGACATTCGGGAAGAAACTTGACCCAATCATCGGCGGCAGTCCGATTCGAATATGCCCTTTTTTCACATTCATTAAATCATTTAATTCGCTCGTTAAATTCTGAAATGACTGTGTAATTTCACTCGCCTGTGTATACATGGTTTGGCCAGCATCTGTCATTTCAACCTGCCGGCCATTTCGGTAAAACAACTGCACCCCCAGCTCATCCTCCAGGTTTTTGACCATCTTAGAAATGGTCGGCTGCGATACGTAAAGAGACTGCGATGCTTTCGTGAAGCTCTTTAATCTTGCCACTTCTAAGAAATATGTTAAATGTCTGATGTCCACATGCTTCATCCTTCCTATAGACAAAAGGAATAATTACTATTCGATATATGTATTTTACCTATAACTGAACGTGCTGTACACTTTAAAGTAAGCTCATCAATTGGAACGTTGTCATGTTTTTGTGAAACACTGAACAATTTATATAGAAAAAGGAGTGAACAGAAAGTGAAATTGCTCAAAACGCCGCTGATTGCTGCCCTTCAGATTATGGTCTTGTTTATTTTTGCGAAATTCATGAATGTGCTGGCGGCCTTTTTGCATTTAAGAATTCCGGGCACGATCTTAGGCATTCTTGTCATTTTCTTATTACTTCATTTTAAGATCATTCAATTAAAATGGATAGAACTTGGCGCCGTATGGCTGCTCGGAGAACTGCTGCTTTTCTTTATTCCATCAGCAGTTGGTGTCATTGATTATGGAAAACTGCTTTCTCAATCTGGCACAAGTATTGTCCTTGTCGTCTTAATTAGTACGTTTGTGGTCATGCTCTCAACTGGTATCATGACGCAAATGATTGCAAAACGAAAGGAGCGGAAAAAACTATGTTAGTTGGCGGACTATTTCTGATTTTAACAGTTCTTTTATATCTCGGATCAAAAGCGGTGTACAAACGGCATCCGAAGGTCTATGTCTCACCGTTACTTGTCACTCCGCTTGTCCTTGTCGTCTTGCTGTTAATCGTCAACATTCCTTACGATGCTTACAATCAAGGAGGGAAATGGCTCACGAATATGCTGCAGCCTGCGACTGTTGCTTTTGCCATTCCTTTATATAAGTATTTTCATATCCTGAAGAAGCATGCAGTGGAAATTATTTTGAATGTGGCTTGCGGCTCTGTCATTGCGATCTTATCAACGGCTTTTATCGCCAAGTTGTTTCATCTGGACACAGGCCTTATTGAGAGCCTTGTCCCAAGATCGGTTACAACACCTGTAGCGATGAGTGTGTCAGAGATGATCGGCGGCATGCCGTCCGTTACGGCCGTGTTTGTCATTTTAACCGCATTGTTTGGATCGATTATCGGTCCAATGGTGATCCGTTACTTCCGCATCGATAATGACATTGCCATGGGCGTCCTGCTTGGAACGGGTGCACACGGGGCAGGAACATCGAAGGCTTTTGAAATGAGCTCCGTCTCAGGAACGATCTCAAGTGTATCGATGATTATTTCAGCCATTATTACATTATGTGCAGCGCCTATCCTTATGTCGTTTGCCTTATAAAAAAAGCCATTTCCCTTATTGGAAAATGGCTTTTTCTTATGCTTGTATGAAGACAACCTTTAAATAGTTCCCTTCAGGATAATTCTTCGTTGTACGGAAATCCTCAGGAAGGGTATATTCTTCAAGTATCCGATAGGTTTGCCCTGCTTCTTTAAAAGCCTGCGCAATAAACCCTTTAAATTTCTTCATGCCAAATGCACTGCTATTCGTTGATGCCACAATGACGCCGTTCTCAGCTGTAATTTGGATGGCTTCTTTTAATAGCTTCTTATAATCCTTCGCCGCACTGAATGTGTGCTTTTTCGTTCGTGCAAAGGAAGGCGGGTCTAAGATGACGAGTTCATAGGTCCAGCCTTTTTTCGCTGCAAACGGAAAATATTTAAAAACATCCATGACTTTGATATCCTGCCCGTCCACATCAATACCATTGACTTCAAACTGCTCAGATGTTTTTTTCAAGCTGCGGTTTGCAACATCCACACTTGTCGTACGGCTCGCTCCGCCAAGCGCAGCTGCCACTGAGAAAGCACCTGTGTAAGAAAATGTATTGAGCACAGTCTTTCCTTTTGCATAACGATCTCGGATCGCTTTTCTCACATGACGCTGATCAAGGAAGATACCCGTCATCGCGCCATCATTTAAGTAAACCGCCACGTTCATGCCGTTTTCTTTCACGATGAGAGGAAATTCACCTTTCTCTCCCTTCACAAAATCATCATCTTCTATATACTGTCCAGATGTATCAAATCGTTTCTTTTCATAAATGCCTTTATAGTCTGGATATACGTGCTCAAGCGCAGCCAATACATCTTCCTTTAATGTATAGACTCCTTCGCTATACCATTGGATGAGGTAGAATCCGTCATAATAATCAATCGTGACGCCGCCAATTCCATCACCCTCTCCGTTCAACACACGGAAAGCAGTCGTCTGTGCATCACGAAATAAATGCGTTCTGCTTTTCGCTGCCTGCTCAAGCCTAGAGACAAAAAAAGCTTGATCTATTTTTTCGTTCGCATCAAAGGTTAGGACCCAGCCGATACCTTTATTTTGTACACCATAATACCCTTTTCCTAAAAAAGTGCCCCGCTCATCCACCCATTCAATGAGCTCGCCTTCCCGTACACCGTTCACATGCGATACTGCATCTTTGGAAATGAGCGGATATCCCTTTTTCACTTGTTCCGCAAATGTTTGTTTTAATGAGATTTTTTTCATTTGTGTCATCCTTATCCTAAATTGACTCTCTCTATCCTACCATATGAATGTATACGTTACTTCTATTATGATAAGATGAGGAGAAAATTATCAACATGACATAGAGGAGGCACTTCGTTTGACGACATTACGCTTAGATCATACAGGTATTATGGTTTCGAATATTGATCAGTCGATTGATTTTTATGAAAAAGTGGTGGGCATGAAATTAAAGGACCGCATCACTCATACAAATGGAGTGATTGAGCTTGCCTTTCTCGGTTTTAAAGATGAAACCGAAACGGAAATTGAGCTCATCCAAGGCTACAGCAGTGACCTGCCATCTGAAGGGAAGGTCCATCATCTCGCTTTCACAACAGACAACATTCATGCTGAATTCAATCGTATTCAAAAGCTGCAAATTGAATTAATTGATGAAGAAATTACGACATTACCAAATGGATATTGCTACTTCTTTTTCAGAGGACCAGACCAAGAATGGATCGAATTCTTCCAGCGCTAATATTTCCTAGGAAATGGGGCCGCTAAATCTCTCCCATTTATTCATAAAGAAAAGAGTAAGAGCATATACATGCCCTTACTCTTTTTTATAACACCTTACTAAGAAATGATTTTGTACGCTCATGCTGCGGGTTCCCAAAGAGAGCTTCCGGTTTGTCTTCCTCGACAATATATCCGCCATCCATAAAGATGACACGGTCTCCTACCTCTCTTGCAAAGCCCATTTCATGTGTGACCACAATCATTGTCATACCTTCGACAGCTAATTGTTTCATTACAGCTAATACATCCCCTACGACCTCAGGATCAAGAGCTGATGTCGGCTCATCGAATAATAGTACTTTCGGATCCATTGCCAACGCTCTTGCAATGGCTACACGCTGTTTTTGTCCACCAGATAATTGGTTAGGATAGCTTTGAGCTTTGTCTTTTAAGCCGACTTTTTCAAGCAAGTCTAACGCTTTTTCGACTGCCGCCTTCTTCTCGATGCCTTTTACTTTTATCGGTGCAATTGTAATATTTTCTAAAACGGTTTTATGAGGGAATAAATTAAAGTGCTGAAACACCATGCCTACTTCTTGTCGTACTTTATTGATATTCACCTTTGGGTCTGTAATCGTGTGCCCGTGGACAACGACTTCTCCAGCCGTGATATCTTCTAATTTATTGAGGCATCTTAGAAACGTGCTTTTCCCTGATCCAGAAGGACCTATGACACACACGACTTCCTTTTCCTCGATGACTGCATTAATATCCTTTAACACTTCGTGATCGCCAAAGG
This sequence comes from Bacillus sp. FSL L8-0654, assembly GCF_038629965.1. Classification (NCBI taxonomy): domain Bacteria; kingdom Bacillati; phylum Bacillota; class Bacilli; order Caryophanales; family Bacillaceae; genus Bacillus; species Bacillus sp. FSL L8-0654. The sequence continues at coordinate 3,483,112 of NZ_CP152026.1, forward strand.
ATTTCTTTAAGTTTTTCACCGTAATCATACTCATTTGATATCAAATCTCCTTTCTGCGTAGCTAGCCAGTAGAGAAAGTAAATAAATGATCACGAAATAAATGACACCGACAATCAGCCAGACATTCAAAGGATCAAATGTAGCCGATGCTTGAACTTGCCCTCGCTGCATAATATCGGCAATTCCGATAATAGATAAGAGAGATGTATCCTTCAAGCTGATGATGGCCTGGTTTGTAATCGCTGGGAGCATGCGGCGGAATGCCTGCGGTAGGACGATAAAGCGCATGTTTTGCCCCCCTGTAAAGCCTAAAGAGCGCGCAGCTTCTGTTTGTCCTTTATCAATAGACTGAATTCCTGCACGAATAATTTCTGAGAAATAAGCCCCTGCATTAATCGCTACTGTAATAATCCCTGCGGGCACTCGATCAAGCGAAATGAATTCAAGTGTATTCAAACCAAAATAAATGAAGAATAGCTGTACGATAAATGGTGTGCCTCGAATGGCATTCACAAAGACGAGTGCGATGAAATTTAAGATTTTAAATGGTGACAGACGGAATAATGCCACAATTAAACCGATGATAAACCCTAAAATGATGGCAACAACAAAGATATATAAAGTGGTTTGCAAACCATCCATTAAATACGGAAATGCATTAATAATTGTATCCATGTTTCTCCCTCCCTAATTCACATACGGCTGACACATAAAGAAAGCGCGCTCGGAGCGCGCCTCGCTTGTGTTATGACTTCAAATATTTATCAATAATTTTGTCATATTCACCGTTTTTCTTTAGGTTCTCAAGGCCTTTATTGATCTTCTTCAATAGGTCTTGGTTTTTCCCCTTCATGACAGAGATACCATACTGGTCTCCATTCAAGCGGTCTCCAACTGTTTTCAATTTTAAATCTTGTTGTGCGATCGCATACGTAATGACAGGATAATCCTCAATTAAGGCATCTGCATTTCCGTTTGATACTTCCTGGAACATAGATGGGCTGTCATTAAATTGAACGACTTCATACCCATATTTATCAGCGTTATCAGCTGCGAACTTGGCACCAGTCGTTCCGTTTTTAACAGCTAGCTTTTTCCCCTTTAAATCATTAATAGATTTGATGCTGCTGTCCTTTTTCACAACAACTGTCAGTCCAGCGTCGAAGTAAGGATCTGAGAAATCTACTTTCTTCTTACGCTCATCTGTAATACTCATCCCGCCCATTCCAACATCAAGCTGTCCTGCCTGCATCGCTGGAATGATACCTGAGAAGTCCATGGCTTCAAGCTTCACTTTGAAACCTTGGTCTTTCGCGATTGCATTAATTAAATCAACGTCTATCCCTTCATAATTACCGCCCTTTTCAAATTCAAATGGCGGATAAGTTGTATCTATCCCGATTTTATATGTGCCTTTGCCTTCTCCCGAACCACTGTCCGATTTTGATCCACAGGCTGCCATGACAAGCACAACAATTAGTCCCATGATCAATAACATCGATTTCTTCATAAAACACGACCCCCATTGTCAGTTTTGTCTAAATATTCGCAATAACAATAATACTATACCACGCTAAAGCTATAGTGTGTGATATTTTTTATCAATACCAAAGATCCATACAATTCTAGATCAATAGTCTCTTTAAATTTTACTTTTTTGCGAATAACTCATTTTATTCTAAAAGAAGAGTCATCCACAATTATGATGTGAGATAATCTCACAAAAAAACGAGGCAGCGCCTTGATAAATGATGTTTCTTCCTTGCATACGAAAGCAAACTCAACAACTTGCTTCCTCTCTATATTGATATTGTAATATATTTTTCCCAAAACCCTCTTTTTACCTAAAAAAATGTAAGCGTATACAAAAGAGCGATGTCTCTCTATTTCTTTCACTATTGGTTGAATTTACATCAAAAAACATGTTTTACAAACTGTACGAGAGAGCTTAAAATATAAGAAGATACTGGAATATGGGAAGTTGATTCAGAAGAACGGATATTGATAGATGAAGAAAGGAGGATAAGAATTGGCAGAAGCAGGTGTTTTGTCGTCCGTTGATGTAGCGAATATGCTCAATGATTGGTATGTCATGATGAAAAAAAGAGAGATACAAGGTGCCATTCAGTTAAAAGAAGACATTCTTCAAGCGTTTGATCGAATGGAAGAAAATCAAGACGTCTTACTTTACTATCAACTGCTAGAGTACCGTTTTAAAGATCTAATAGAAGATACAGCTTCATTAGATCATAGTCTTTTTGTTGATGAAAATGCCATCCGTACGGATGATATGCTCAGCTATTATTTCTATTTCTTTAAAGGGATGTATGAAATGCGCAGAGGCAATCAGGATACGGCATTTCACCATTTAAAATTGGCCGAGGATAAATTAGATCTCGTGCACGATGACATTGAAAAAGCCGAATTTCATTATAAAACTGGGTGTCTTTACTATAATATTAGGTCCACGCTTCTCTCCATCCACCACTTAAAGATGGCTTCATCTATTTACGACGCAGATCCATGTTATGTGAAAAAATCAATCAGCTGTCAAATGATGCTTGCTTTGAATTATGCGGATCAGTCGAAATATGATGAGGCAGAATCGCTGTTCGAAGAAGTGATTCATTCACTAGAACAGATGGAAGATCCAGATTTACTTGGACATGCCTATTGCAATGCAGCCTTTATTAAAAGTCTAAGAAATGAATACAGTGAAGCTGTGCCGCTCCTAGAAAAGGCTTTAATGATAGAATCATTCGAAACTTCTTCTCCAGGCGGCTATTTACTTGCCATGTACGCCTATACAAAAGCACTTTTTAAGCTGAAAAAGCCAGGTTTGTTCCACTATTATGTACAGCTTTCACTTCAAAAAGCAGAAAATTTAAAACAACGAAACATTTCACTTAAATTATCCATTTTAGAAACACTTATGATTCAGCCAGACAACATGATTGAGCAAATCAAGGCTTATTGCGATCAATTAGAAACAATGAATTTCCTTGTTGACCTTGAAGCTGTTTGTCAGGATGCAGCAGCTTACTTAACAGATCTTGGGCTTCATGAAGAATCCTCTTATTTTAAAAACAAGGCGTTGTCCTTGAAAACTTGTTAAGAAAATGGAGTGATGTATGATGAAGAAATGGCTCATCACAAGTGCGATTTTAACCCTCTTGATAACAGGTGTTTCTGTTGGTACTTCCATTCAAAAAGACAGCCAATCTGCACAATCTCAAGATATTATTCAAAAGAGAGACCGTGGAACCAATCCATAATATGAAAAAAAGCAGCTGTGATCAAAACAGCTGCTTTTTGATGTGCTAATCAATTTCTCGTTTAATATTCTGCATTTTTTCATCTAAGTAATGGGCAATATCTGCGGCTTCCTTCAGTTCATCAGTCAGCTGATGAGGAACATCGTTTTGCAGTTTATAATAGATTTTATGCTCTAGACTCGCCCAAAAATCCATCGCAATGGTCCGCACCTGAATCTCAACCTTCACATGCTCCACACGATTTGTTAAGTAGACAGGTATCTCAACAATTAAATGAAGGCTTCTGTAGCCATTTGGTTTTGGATGTTGAATGTAGTCCTTCACTTCAAGGATCTTTAAATCCTCTCTTTGCCTCAATACATCCATAATGTTATAGATATCTTGAATAAAAGAACAGATGATGCGGACACCTGCGATATCATGGATATGCTCCTTGGCACATTGTGTCGTGATGTCGCATCCTTTTCTTGCTAGTTTATTCACTATGCTTTCAAAGGATTTAATTCGTGATTTTGTATGCTCTATTGGGTTGTGTCCATGGATTAAATTATACTCCTGGCTGATAATTGAAAACTTTGTATCCATTTCATCTAACGCAAATTTATATACTAATAGTTCATTTTTCCAGTCTTCCATGACATTTTTCAAATCTTCTACATGAGTTGCTGACATATTCATTTTCTTTTTGTCATCTCCTTTTGGGAAACGGCAGCTGCACCGCTTTCCGTTTACTAGACGGAGAGAGGACTCGAATGGTTTTAAAAAATACGCAGTTAGCCTCGTTGTTTGTAATATGTCAGCGCCAGTGCAAGGGCCAGCACAGAGCCTTTCACAATATCCATTGCATAATAAGGGACAGACATCATCACAAGCCCATTTTGTAAAATACCGATGAGTACAGCCCCGATAAAAGTGCCAAATGCGTTTGGCTTACCTGCTCCCATGACGGAAAAGCCGATAAAAGCAGCCGCTACTCCATCCATTAAATATGGTGCACCCGCATTAATTTCTGCTGTCATGACCCTTGATGCCAGCACGATACCGCCGATCGCTGCAAATAACGCAGAAAGCAGATAGGCCGCAATTTTGTATTTGTTCACATGTATGCCAGACAAACGAGCCGCTTCCTTATTCCCACCGATGATGTACATGAATCGGCCGTGCTTTGTGTAGGTCATGAAAACATGCGCAAAGAGTACAATGGCAGCCATAATAAGAATGATATATGGCACCTGTCCAATTTTGCTGAAAAAGGCAGGAATCGTTCCCGTTGAGAACGTGCCATCGGGCAGCACCATATTTTCAGAAATGGTCGCCCCTTTCGTATACGTTTGAGCCAGCCCTTGAATGATAAACATCATGGCTAATGTCATGAGCATATCTGGAATTTTCATTTTGACGATCATCCATGCATTTAGCAAACCAACAATGATAGAAGCCGCTAGTGCAGAGAGGATTGCAATCAGTGGGTTTTGCGAGAACCATACGAACATAGAAATGACAATCGCATTTGATAGCGTAGCGACTGATCCAACTGATAAATCAAAGCCGTTTACTGCCAATGAGATGGTTAAGCCCACCGCAATGATGGTCACAATTGAGATAGACCGTAGAATATTGATGATATTTCCTGATTGCAAAAACGCTGGATTCGCTGCCGCAAATATTACAATCAACACAACAATGGTTAAGATTGTGCCATATCGATAAAAGAAATCAAACAGATGAAAGGATGGCCGCTGTTTTTTGATTTGCTGCACAGGGGCCGGAATTTGTTGTTCGCTCATGATTGTCCTCCTGTTGAATGATATAAAAGCTCCTCTTCAGTGGTCGGTGCGGTCATTTCCCGGGCAATGCTGCCATCATATAGCACGTATACTCGGTCAGCGATACCTGCAATCTCTGACAGCTCACTCGACGCATAAATGACAGATTTTCCGCGGGCGGCAAGCTCTGCAATCAAAGTGAAAATATCTTTTTTCGCTCCAACGTCTACACCTTTGGTTGGTTCGTCAAAGAGATACACATCTGCCTCAGCCAGCAGCCATTTTCCGATAGCAACCTTCTGCTGATTTCCACCAGATAGGTGCTTCACCTTTGCTTCAAGAGACGGCGTTTTGACACCAAGCCGTTTGACGATGTCGCCTGCTTCCCGCTTTTCCTTCGAACGATTTAAGAAGCTGAATATTCGTGAAAATGAGTGAAGACTTGCAGCCGTTAAGTTCCACCCCACGCTCTCTTCGGTCAGAATCCCTTCTTTTCTCCGCTCTTCCGGCACAAGAGCCATTCCCGCTCTCACCGCTTGATGAGGCGATGTGATGCGAATGGTTTGACCATGAAGCTGCACGGTCCCCGTCTTTTTTTCTGAGGCACCGAAAAGGGCTTTGCACAATTCTGTTTTTCCAGCACCGACAAGTCCTGCGATCCCGAGAATTTCTCCTTTTTTGACATAAAAGTGAATGTTGTTTAATTTATGTTGATCGTTTAGCTCTTTCACTTCAAGCACAATAGGTGCATCTTTCAGTGGCCTGCGAGACGGGAATTGCTCCTCTAATGGTGCGCCTAGCATTTCTTCAATGACCTGCTGCGGATTTGTGTCTTTGACAAGGTGAGCTGCGACATCCGTTCCATTTCGCATCACAGTCAGTTCATCACAGATGGTGAAAATTTCAGGCATGCGGTGAGAAATAAACACGATCCCCGTCCCATTCTGTTTCAACCGATCAATCATTGAGAATAATTTGCTTGTTTCTGCATGACTAAGCGGAGCCGTTGGTTCATCTAAGATTAAAATGCTGCATTTAATGGAAACAGCCTTGGCAATGAGCACCATCTGTTTTTCAGCAAGGGTCAGATCGCTGACAAGTCGTTTTGTGGAAATGTCGATGTCCATTTCTTTTAATAGCTGAGCCGCCTTGCGATGCAGCTCTTTCCAGCTGACAAATGTTTTTTTCTCAATCTCATGCATCATCATATTCTCACCAACACTTAAGTAGGGAACAAGCGCCGTATCCACTTCTTGGTGGACCGTCTGCACACCATATGAGGATGCATCCTTTGGGGTTTGAATGGATGCCGCCTGGCCATTGATGTGGATGGTCCCGTCGAAGTGGGAATGAGCGCCAGAAAGAACCTTCATTAACGTTGACTTCCCAGCACCATTTGCTCCAATCAGTGCATGGACCGTCCCTTTTTTTAATGTAAAATTCACTTGATCTAACGCTTTGACCCCTGGAAATTCAATTGAAATATTCTTCATACGAACAAGCGGCGCTGTCATAGGTGTCCTCCTTATCTTGATATCATCTGAAAAACGAAACACCCTCTATGGATAGAGAGTGCACGTCGCTTATTTTGTATAATGCTTCTTCAGCGTCTTCATCCAATCTTCCTCAAAAGCAGTCGATGAACCGAATCCCTTCACTTCGTCTGCAAGATTGACCATGTTAATGGCTTTTCCTGCTTGTTGAAGCTGCTTTTGCGAGATGAGAGAGGCCTCAAGGTCATAGGAAGATGGTGTTTTTTCACCAGCTATTTTCTTCGCAAGAATCCTCACGTCGACTGCGCCGATGAGCTTCGGATCAACCGCCGCTGTGTACTTCCACGGGCTGTCCTTCGCTGTCATTTCTTGAAGATCCGCATTTGACACATCAATTCCGTAAATCTTCACTTCTGTTCTTCCTGCTTCCTTTAACGCTCTTGCTGCCCCAATGGCAAAGGCATCCCATGTGGCAAAAATAGCGTCCAGCTTGCCCTTTGGATACTTATTCAGCATGGCTGCTACTGCATTTTGCGTTTGAACAGACGTATCAGAGGAGGCAATACCAAAGCGGTCAAGCTCCTTGATCCCTGAATGTTGTTTAAGCGTTTCTTGGTAGACTTTATTTCGTCTCACCATTGGCGGGAATCCATCTACCCAGAGGTACGCAATATTTGCTTTTCCTTTAAAATCAGACACGAGCGCATCTAATGATTTTTTTGCTAATTGTTCGTCATCTTGAGATGTCACTGTGACCCCTTTGATGTCCTTCAGCTTAGGATTCGAATCAAATGCTACAACCGGAATGCCTTTCGCAGTGATCTTTTTCACATCAGCGACTGTCGCATCGTCGTCCCCGTGTGAGATGATAAAGCCATCATAATTTTCTTCAAGCGCCTGAGAGATGGCATCATGGAACTTCGCTGTATCTCCATTTGCTGTGTAGACATCTACCTTAAAGCCGAGTGCCTCACCTTCTGCCTTGGTCCCCGCTAAAAATTGAGCTGTATGATCGTCTCCTCCAATTTTGCGGATGACTTTAATTTTTGCCCCCTGTCCCTTTGCAAATCGCTTCGGTACATTGTCAAAGGAAACCTTTTCGTTCGTATTTGCCTTTGAGCCTGCACTTGATCCGGTGCCGCAGCCTGTTAATAGGACGGTTAATGCCGTTAATAAGACAAGAAATGATGTAAAATGCTTACGCTTCATTGCTGTTCCTCCTCAAGTTGTTTTAATTTTTCACATCGGAAAACTAGGTAAAAAAGTGGGAATACGCCTGTAAAACATACATTTGATTCAAAAAAGAGACGAAAAAAAGCCTCTCTTGGAAAGAGAGGCTTGATCACCGTTGCATGAAACATGTATCGGGAAGTCTTCCTCTCTTATCTGTCAAAGCTGTAACAGCTTTGCAGGAATTAGCACCAATTTCTAAAAAAGAAACGGTTGCTGGGCGTCATAGGGCCAGTCCCTCTGCCTCTCTTGATAAGAGATCCGTTATGAAATTTGTTTTCGTTGAAATGTCTTCTTTACTTTAATGTGATGTCACATCAATGTCAATGACTTTTTTGAAAATTTCTAAAATATCATCAGCTTCCGATGATTTTCTTCGCAGGTGATGATTTCTTCAGACGGAAATCATATTTTTTCTCATTCACAAATTGTGGGTTGAGATGTGCTGATCCTTTATCTTGACCGCTTTTAGAGAGATACGTTTTGTAGCCTTCCATCCATTTCCCGCGCCAAATCCACTGTGATGCTTTCGCACCTTTGCGGTCATCATAAACGTTCTTCTGGAAGGTATTCTTTTGGTTCACTTGATAAAGATTCACGACCAAGTAATGCGAGACACTAGCTGACATGATATTATTCGTGATTCGATTGTCCACTGCTTGATACTGCATTAGCAATTGACCGCCCTCTAAGCCGGCTGTGTCATTTTTGTACAAAATATTATGTGAAATCGTCGTATTGGTTGTACCGCCCCGCTTCTTATCATAGCCGCCAATAGAAATGCCTGTATAACGGTTTAAATATACTTGATTGTGTTCGATGCGGATGCCGTCTGCCATTTTCCCTTTATGTTCGCTTGTGACTTCAATCCCCAGATCATTGTGATGTGAGATGTTATGATCGATCACAATGTCTTTTCCGCCATCAACATAAATTCCGCCAGCGGAGATGTCGCTGCCATAGGCTGGGTTCCCTGCACTCGTAATTTCATATACTTTGTTTCTAGAGACGACCCCATTTCTCACTTGATCATACTTTTTGGAGGGTGCTACGTTCTCAAAACCAATTAAATCAATGCCAATATTATCAGTGTGCCGGACCGTGTTATGTGTCACACGGAACTTTTTGACGTTTCCATTTAGCACAAGCGCTTCACTGAAGCCCAGCTTTAATTTTTCAACGGTATTTCCTTTGATTTCAATGTCTTCAATCGCTGCAGGAGCTTTTGTCCCATAGACAGCAATTCCATGTGCATTTCCATTTTTATGTTTCGTCTGAATGTCATACACTCGGTTATTAAGCAGTTTGACGCCTTTACCGCTTCCTTTGATGAAAATACCAACTGGTGTCAAATCTTCTTGATTCGTCTTAAGATGTCCTACAGTCAGTCCTTTGAGGGTGATGTAGCTTTTTTGATCGATCGTGACAAGTCCTCCATCGGCTTGATTTCCTTTAAGGGAAGCCCCGCTAATTACAGGCTTTTCTTTTCCGTAAGCTTGAAAGACAACGGGTGCTTTCTTTGTTCCTGAATGGCGGACAACCAATTTTTCTTTGTATGTACCGTCTCTCATGTAAATGGTTGCCCCAGCCTTCGCCATACTTGCTGCTTTTTTCAACGTGCGGAAAGGTTTTTGCTTTGTGCCCGGGTTTTTGTCGCTTCCGTTTACCGCTACGTAATAGGCTGTGCTTTGCTTAGCGCCAGCCTCATCTGTCATCGCCTGACAGCCAAAGCTGATCACGGTCATGAATAAAATGAGTAAAATGCCTGGTATCGCTCGTTTCATCTTGTTGTTGCTCCTTTCTCTTCTCTTCTTCCTTTATCGGTTAAAAAAAAGAGGATTAAAATATGACGATGTCCCTTGCAATGTACTAGTCAAAAGGTGTATGGTTGAAAGAATATCTTACAGGAAAACCACTCGTTTTTAAATTGTCAGATTAATCAGTTAATAATGCATTTGGATTTTATTTCTTTTTTAAAAAGGGGTGATAGGAGTCATACTGACAGCAGAGAGAAGGAAAGCGCTTTAACAGATTTTTCTTGTCTGAATTCCAGAAAACCTATTGCTAATATTTTGTGAAGGTATAGAATAGAATCATAATTATTTCATATTATTAGAATTTTCAAATAACCAAACAGCAAGGAGATTTACAATGCCAAAACAACCCATCCGCGTTGAACTTAGTTCAACAAAAAAACCAAAACCTCAATCTGATCAACTTGAATTCGGAAAAATCTTCACTGATCACATGTTTGTGATGGATTATTCAGTTGATAAAGGCTGGTACGATCCAAGAATTATCCCTTATCAGGCCATTCCAATGGACCCAGCTTCGATGGTCTACCATTATGGTCAATCTGTTTTTGAAGGCTTGAAGGCTTATGTTTCTGAGGATCAAAAAATTCTCTTATTCCGTCCGGAAAAAAACATGGAGCGCTTAAACAGATCCAATGACCGCCTGTGTATTCCGCAAATTGATACAGAAACAGTATTAGAGGGCTTAAATGAACTCATTCGTATTGATAAGGATTGGGTACCTGATGCAGAGGGCACTTCCTTGTATATTCGTCCATTCATTATTTCCACTGAGCCATATTTAGGCGTTGCACCGTCTAGCACATATAAGCTGCTCATTATCTTATCTCCAGTGGGATCATACTATAAAGAAGGCATTCATCCGGTCAAAATTGCAGTTGAAAATGAGTTTGTCCGTGCCGTTAAGGGTGGAACAGGAAATGCCAAAACAGCTGGAAACTATGCCTCAAGCCTTAAAGCACAGCAAGTTGCTGAAACGAAAGGATTTTCACAAGTTCTTTGGCTTGATGGGGTCGAGAAAAAGTACATTGAAGAAGTCGGCAGCATGAATATCTTCTTTAAAATCAACGGAGAAATCGTGACGCCTGAATTGAACGGCAGCATTTTAGAAGGCATCACACGTAACTCTGTACTTGAGCTGTTAAAGCATTGGGGAATTCCAGTAACAGAGCGCAAAATTTCAATTGATGAGTTAATTGAAGCACATCAATCTGGCGAGCTTGAAGAAATTTTCGGGACTGGAACGGCAGCTGTCATCTCTCCTGTCGGAGAATTAATTTATCATGATCAGCCATATGTGATCCAAAATGGTCAAACAGGCGAAGTATCGAAGAAATTGTACGAAGCCATTACTGGCATCCAAAAAGGGACACAGCCAGACATCTTCGGCTGGACAGTTGAAGTTGACTCAGTCGTCAAGCAAGCATAAGCATATAAAAGAACCTTTCAATCATGAAGGGTTCTTTTTTGTTTATTTACCTCTTCTTTATCCCTTATAATGGTAAATACACATGAATAAGGAGAGTGATGGTATGTTTTTTACTTATCTACTAGCGTTCTTTGGAATCTGCATCGGATCGATGATCGTCGCCACTGGTTTCGACGATTCACCGTTCCTCACTCGGTTTCTATTTAAGGCGCTTGGGATTTCTATCCTTGCTCTTTCCATTACTTTTGTGAAGGTCAGACGAAAGAAGTTACAGAAAAAAAGGCGAAATAGACTTAGTTGACCCGTCTGCTTCCCATCAAATCGTGCACCAAAACAAGACCGACACCCCAACAATCGCCCCTGTGTATATCCACTGTTTCCTTTTGATGCTCCGCTTTTTTTCGATCAGTAAAAAGATCTCTGGCAAAAAGATGATCATGATTTCTAGGATAAAGACAAGATAATAAACAAGCGGCATTGGCCGGAAATCAAATTTTCTTGCATCTCCTCCAATCGTTGCAAAATACATCAACAGATTGGTTACGGGAATGGTAAAACAAACGAGCAGGCGGAGAACATAGATCCACACATATTCCTTATGCCGAATGAGGCCAACAAATGAAGCAATAAGGCCATACAAAAACAAGATCACTGTACCATAACTCATGACAGGCTGTACGACAAACCCGTAAAACATTAAACCAATTGCAACCATATTCCAACAGTCCTTTCTTTGAAGCCATACATGCTGTTTTTTCTAATCATACACTTCTTTCTCCAGTTTCCATATGGGGCAATCAAAAAAATGACCCCATTAAAGGGGCCATTATGTGTTAAGCATTGATTGATTTGAAGAATTGCGGTAAATGCTCACGATGCGCTTCGAGCATTTCGTCTAAAATTTGCTTTGCAATGTCGTCAGATGGGACGAGCGGGTTGATGGTCATCGCCACAAGAGCCGTCTCGTAATCTCCAGTCACAGCCGCTTCTGCTGCCACACGCTCGAATGATTTGATTTGTTGAACGAGTCCTCTTACAGCTACAGGCAGATCACCTGTCGCGATTGGTTTTGGTCCGTCCTTCGTAATGATACAGTTTACTTCAACCGCTGATTCAGCCGGAATGCTGGCAATCGCCCCTCTGTTCACTGTATTGACTGGTTGAATGTCGTGCTTATCATTATAGATAGAGCTGATTAAGTTACAGGCCGCATCGCTGTAATAGGCCCCGCCTCTTTTTTCGAGCTGCGGTGGTTTAATCGACAAATCAGGATCTTTATAAAGCTCAAATAATTCCTGCTCGACCTGCTGCACAACCTCTGCTCGTGTTCCTTTCTCTTGAGCCGCCTTTTGCTCTTCTTCCAGCATATCTTTCGTTTTATAGTAATAGCGGTGATACGGACATGGGATGACCCCTAATCCTTTCACAAAAGAAGGCTCCCAGTTTTTCGCTTCAATGTTTTTCATGGACCACTGGCTGTTTGGATTTCCTAGTTCATCAAGCACTTGATCCATAATGCTGACCCCGTCTAAATATACGTCTAATCCATAGACCATGTGATTGAGACCGGCAAACTGTACCTCGATGCGTTCAACGTCCACATCAAGCGCTTTGGCAATCCCCATTTTGATCCCAATCGGCACATTGCATAGACCGACCACTTTTTTTAGATTCGTGTAGCGTAAAACAGCTTCTGTGACCATGCCCGCTGGATTTGTAAAGTTCACAAGCCATGCGTCTGGGCAAAGCTCTTCCATATCCTTCACAATGTCTAGAATGACTGGGATGGTCCGAAGGCCTTTAAATAAACCGCCTGGTCCGTTCGTTTCCTGACCGATGACGCCGTATTTAAGCGGTATTCTCTCATCCTTTGCCCGTGCTTCCAGCAGTCCTACACGAAATTGTGTCGTCACAAAATCTGCGTCCTTCAAGGCCTCCCGGCGGTCAAGAGTCAGGTGTACCTCAATCGGCAGACCTGCTTTTTCAACCATACGTTTCGCCAGAGCGCCTACGATGTTTAACTTTTCCTGACCCGCTTCAATATCCACAAGCCATAATTCTTTTACAGGCAATTCTTGATATCGTTTAATAAACCCTTCGACGAGCTCAGGCGTATAGCTCGATCCACCGCCTATTGTGACAATTTTGATTCCTTCTTTCATGAATTGACACCTCCGAGTTGCTTCATTTTTTCATGGAGCTCGATGATTTCTGCTGCGAGCTCCTTGACGGTCATTGCGTTCATGAGATGATCCTGCGCATGAATCATTAAGAGACTAATTTCCGTCTTTTCGCCCCTGATTTCTCCTTGGATCAGCTCTGTCTGTGCGTGATGCGCCTCATTTAACGCGTCTTGTGCGTCCTGCAATTTTTGCTTCGCCTCATCAAAGTTTCCTTGTTTTGCACATGTAATGGCCTCCATCGCGGAGCTTCTGCCATTTCCGCCGTGCAGGATGAGTTGAAACACAATTTGTTCCATTTCCATCGGCCGCATCCCCCTTGTTCCCTCTATTACATGCTGACGACATTTTCATCAGTTGATGCTTTTGTTTCTAATTCACTTTCTTCTTTCAATTTCTGCTTATCCCACATTCTAAAGAATGGGTAGTATAGAGCAAATGACAGCGCAAGGTTAATCAGCTGCATGACAGCACCAGAGATTTTGCCTCCTGTGGCGAGATAGCCTGAAATGATTGGCGGCATGGTCCATGGGACAGCGATCCCGGCTGGTTTTGCCACAAGCCCTGTGCTCATTCCGATATATGTGGTGATGATCATCATGATTGGCGTAAGGATAAACGGAATGAGGAGCATTGGGTTCATGACAATCGGCATTCCAAAAATGATCGGTTCGTTAATGTTAAAGATGGCTGGCCCAATGGCAAGGCGGCCAAGCTGTTTCATTTGTTTACTTCTGGCGCGTAAGATCATGGTCAGCACCAAAGCAAGCGTTGCTCCGCTTCCGCCGACGTTGATGAAGATTTCAAAGAACTGCGCTGTGAAAATATTCGGCAGTACTTCTCCTGCTTGGAATGCAAGACGGTTCTCATCCATTGCACCGAGCCAAATTGGCCCCATGACGCCGCCGACAATGGTTGCTCCGTGAATACCACATGCCCAGAGGAGCATTTGCACACCCATCGCAACGATACTGCCGCCTAAGCTGCCACCAAGAATCGATAGCGGTGTGCCAATTAAGACCGTGATGATATTATGAATACTCTCAAAAGGTGTCATCTCAATCACAAGTCTAGCGACCCAGATCAGGGTGATGACCACAAAACCTGGAATAAGTGCAATAAACGATTTACTGACTGCTGGCGGTACACCATCAGGCATTTTGATAACAATGTTCCGCTGTACAATGAAGCGGTAAATTTCGGTTGAAAGCATGGCAATAATCATGGCAACGAATAAACCTTTACTGCCCATCAGTGTGACAGGAATTCCCCCGCCAACTAGGATAGCTTCTGTTGAGCCTTCAGGTGTGAAAGGTACTTGATATGGTGTAGCCAAAAGGAAAGCCGCAACAGCGATCGCACCAGATGATAGCGCATCAACGGCATACTTTTCAGCAAGCCTGTAAGCAATCCCGAAGGTCGCAACAAGTGCCATAATGTCAAAGGTTGCATTAACAGGATAGGATAGTTTCGTGGCCCATTCTGCTCCGAAGATACTTGCCATAAAATCGCTGTATCCTGGAATCGGAAGGTTGGCTAAAATGAGAAACAGTGAACCGACAATAATGAGAGGCATCGTTAAAACAATTCCGTCACGCAATGCTTGTAAATGTCTTTGAGCGGCAATCTTCCCTGCAAACGGCATGACCTTCTCTTCTAGAAATCGGTTGAATCCATTCATCCCCTCCGCCCCCTTTATCCGTTCACTAACTGTTCAGCAGATTTTAAAACCTCAGCGCCATTACAAACGCCATAATGCACAGTATTAATCACGTCTACTGGGATTCCTTTTTCTTCTCCGAGCTTTTTCATTTGTGGTAATAAATATCGAACCTGAGGTCCTAATAAAAGCACATCGGCTTGATCAATATGATTTTTCGCAGAATCTCCTGATACTGCCCAAATACGATATTCTTTTCCTTGTTCTTGTGCGCTTTTCTCCATTTTTGTGACAAGTAAGCTTGTGGACATACCTGCTGCGCAAACCAATAAGATGTTCATGTGTAAACGCCCCCTTTTCAAAGTGTGAAGCTATTCTTTACACTTTCATCATATTATGAAACCGCTTTCATAAACACCCATACTTTTTCCTTTAGGAAGCGGAAAAAGTTAATATCACACAGTTAGTTCTTGTACGAAGGAACCTTTTTATACATGATATCAAGCATGTCTTCAAATGTATCACAGGCGATCAGATGCTGAATGAATTTCACATTATGCACAAGCTCTCCCAGCAGGCGGTACATGCCTTTTAAATCTTTGGCATTCTCTTTTTCGACACAAAGCAGGCAGACAAATTGAACCTTTTTCTCTCCCCAAATGATTGGTTTTTCTAATGTACATATCGCCCAAAACGTCTCATCTGTCAGCGGCGTCATCGGGTGCGGAATCGCTGTATAATGTCCGAAAGAGGTTGGGGCAGCCTCTTCTCTTTCCATGACAGATGGTGTGAGTTCAGCTGGCGCTAAGCCCATATCGATGACTTTTTGCGTTAAAAAGGTGATGACCTCTTCCTTTGTTTGAAAGGCGCGTTTTGTAAAAACCAATTCCTTTTTCATATATTGAGAGGCCAATGTCACCCTTGTTTCACTCGTCAGAGCTTCTTCAATTTTTAAAAAATCACTGCCTCCCAATATGGTGTTCACTTGAATGACTGGAACCGGTAAATCCATATGAATTGGGATCGTTGTAATAATCAAATCCAGGGCATGCAAAGAGACATGCGGCAGCGAATATAGCTCTGCTGTTCCTAAAATGGTCAGCTTTGACCCAAATTGTGACCGCAAACGATCCTGCAGCAGCCTTGCACTCCCTGCACCAGACGCACAGACAATAAGACACCGCTTCGGCGGGATCTCCATTTTCCTCCGCTCTAAAGCCGCACCAAAGTGAAGCGCCATATATCCGATTTCGTTCTCATGAATACTCAGCCCTTCCTCTTCTTCAAGGACCCTGCTGGCGATAATCCCCGCTTCAAAAGCAAGGGGATACCCCGCTTTTATTTCATCAAGCATCGGATTTCTTAAGTTCATTCCATATTTACATCGGTTGATGGCAGGCTTTAAGTGCAGACTGAGTCCAATCATTAGTTCCGTATCACCGGCTAAATCAAGCTGCAGTTTTTGATCAATGGCCTTCAGCATGAGCTGTACAAGCCGGCTCGTGTCATCATCTACAATTTGTTTTTGACCGCTCGAGGAAAAGGACTGTACCATTTTGGCTGTTCCTAGCAAATGAATGGTGATATAGACAATTTCCTCTTGTGGAAATGAGACATCCAGCAGCCCTTCAAGACGCTCCACCATTTTTTTAGCGACCTTATATTCCTTTGCCCGCGGAATTTCGCTGATTTCCTCTGGAAGAACAGATACATAGTTTCCGTGTCTAATTCGTTTGCAGGCAATGGCGACATGAACGATTAAATTATTCATGCAAATGTCTGATAGATTCATACCTTCCTCATTGATATAATTGATCATTGTTTTCTGAATCAATTCGAGTTCATGCTTTGGCAAAATAGTAACAGCTGTGTTCAACATCGTTTGATAAGAACGACGTTCATTGAATAAATATTCTGACATACAATAACGGATTTTCATCTCTGATCCCTTGATTCGGCAGCCTTTGCTAGGCTTCGCTTCCAGCTTCAGATCAAAGGGCTCCAGCTTACGTTTGACCGATTTCACATCGTTGCTCATCGTTGATTTACTAATAAACAGCTGCTCCTGTAAATCCTCCAGCTTCACATAGGATTCTGCCAAAAGAAGCCTTTTTAAAATAAACCGAACACGCTCCTCTGGCAGCACAGCAAGCGGCTCTTCCTGCTCGACCTCCTCCTTCATAAAACGGCGAAAGGCATTCTCATCGTTGATCAGCAGCTCATAACCAGCTCCTCTAACAGCTGTTACAGCCGCTAGGTAAGGGGCAAGGCGGTCGTTCAGTTCCTTTATGTCTGTACGAATGGTGCGGCTTGTCACTTGTAAACTGGCAGAAAGTGCAGCGCTGGTGAGCGGGGTCTCAGCTGCCATGAGCTGACTTAAGATGTGCGCCAGTCTTTTACTCAGCATCAGATCGGCCTCCTTATGTAGGGGTGGAGAATCTGCCTTGTCTGGACAGGTTGTATCCGCTTGCAGTTCTCTTCATTACTCATATTCTACTGAAAAGAAATAAAAATTGCCAACTCATTTATATGACAAATGCCCCTATTTATACAACTAACCATATCTAATGTCCTATGAATCTTTTTGAAAAATACTTGCGAAAACCACGAAAAAAAGGCGTACACCTTCGTGTATCCGCCTTCTTTATGAAGAGATCAGCTCGGTAAAGACAACCAATCTTTTTTCATGCGTACCTGCTGCATGATCAAAGGTCCCTGTACAAGTGATTAAATTGAGATTCCGTGTAAAGGCGTATCCAAAAAACGCATTGGGCTTCTCTTCACGCGGATAGCTTCTTACTTTTATGACTTCAAAGCTTCGCTTTTTTCCTGATGAGGACGTGACGACCACCTTGTCTCCCTTTTTTAGCTCCTTTAATCGATAAAAAACCGATGGCCCCCATTTATTATCTACATGGCCATTCATGACGGCATTCCCTTTATCTCCCGGCTTTGGACCATCTTCAAACCAAGCGGTGTTGTCTGTATCCTGAGGAACACCCATACTGCCATCATTTGATAAAGATGTTTTCTCCACTTTTGCTTTGACATCAATAGCGGGAATGGCGATTTCAGCTGGTACAATGCCAGACGGCTCGTCTTTTAATGTATCGTGTGAGTGGTTCTGTTTCTCAGCTTGATGTGTAGTCATTTCCTTAGAAACGGATATGTTTTTTGAGGATGACGATTCATCCATTGACGGTGATGAACAGCCTGTGATGATGAGAAGCGAAAGAATACTGAGCAGCCAATTCTTCATCTAAGCCGGCCTCCTTTTGAAGAAAGGAACGGCACGATTGTGCACGTTCCCATCTGTCTTTATGAGTTAGAATTTGATGCCTTACGGCGAATGAGGAAAAATGCACCGCCTGCTAGAATTAAACTTGCGATCATACCCGCAAATGCTTCATAGGACATGCCTAAAGGACCGGCTGTGCCTCCCATACCTGTTTTCGGCATTTCATTAGGCATATTGGATTTGAACAGCTCAGGATGCTGATCAACAATCGCTGCTGCGACATCCTGACCAACCATGAACATATGACCATAAGCCTCTCTCACTGTCGGATAAAGCTGATCATATTCGCCATTATGGTAAGACGTATATGTTTTGATCAGCTCATCAATATGTGTTTTCAAACCAGCCTCTAAATCAGCTGCCTTTAAACGTCCATCTGTCGCTTGATCTAGGAATTTCGCTTGCTTCATTCGATACGCTTCTAAATCTTTGACAGCCTTTTCTTTTGCTTGTTGATTCCCTGATGCATCCGCTTTGACATAATCAACTAAATAGCCGATATGGCTTGACCAAATGTCTTTGAATTGTTTGCCTGCATCCTTACCATAAACAGATGCAATCGCAGCAGATAAATCATTTGTGTTTTCATTTAAAGCCCCTGCTGCCTGCTTAAAGTC
This sequence comes from Bacillus sp. FSL L8-0654, assembly GCF_038629965.1. NCBI lineage: Bacteria > Bacillati > Bacillota > Bacilli > Caryophanales > Bacillaceae > Bacillus > Bacillus sp. FSL L8-0654. Next base: position 3,501,874 of record NZ_CP152026.1, read on the forward strand.
CTTACTGCCATCATTTCCTTTTTGCATGGCAACTACCGCGAGTACCAAATGCTCTGAGAACAAGTAGTTTAAATCTTCACGAAGATCCGCTGCTGGTGTATCCACTGACTTTTGATCAAATTTCCCAGGAAATTGATCTGTGATGGCCCATGACACGCCTTTTCCTACCTCAAACATATGATGAATGGATTTTCTAACCGTTTCATAGGTCGTATCAAAATCCTTTTCAGTATAGCTGTCAAACGCTTTTAGCAGTTCATTCACATGCATCTTCAAGCCTTCTTCAAGCTCACTTGCTTTCAGTCTGCCGTCTGTTGCTTGATCGAGCATATCGGCTTGTTTCATTCGATATTGATCAAGCTGCTTCATCGCTTTCTTTTTACCTGCATTATCTTTTTTCGCTGCGGCTTGTACATAGTCAACAAAGTAGCCGATATGACTTGACCAAATGTCCTTGAATTGTTTGCCTGCTTTTTTTCCATATACAGAGGCAATTGCATCTGATAAGTCATTCGTGTTGTCATTTAAAGCCGCCGCTGCTTGATCGAAGTCTTTACTGCCGTCAATTCCTTTTTGCATTGTGATCACTGCTAAATAGGCATGCTCTGAAAACAGCTGATCTAGCGCTGCTCGAAGATCTGCGGCTTTATTTGACACCTCTTGTGATGAAGACGTCTTCTTCGCCTCCCCATGCATATGTCCTTCGTGTGCACTTGCGCTATGAGCCACTGGGAATAGTAACGCTGCGCTCAGTGGAATGGTTAACATTGCTTTCTTCATGTTCATTTTTTATTTCCTCCTCTTTCCGTTTGTTATGTACTTAACGGAGAGATGGATGAAATGGATCATTCAATTCTTTTGTTTTTTTCTTACAACACAGGATCTGTATGTTTGCATAAAAAAAAGCCGGATTATCCGGCTGATACGTTGCGACGTTTAGATGCTTTTCGCTCTTTATATATTTTTCTCACCAATGGATAAATCACAGGTGCCCATTTGACAATTTGTTTCAGCCATTTTTTCATTTCTCCCGCGCCTCCTTATTGTCATTCTTAAAGGACGATTCCCCATCTTGTCATGAAATAAACAGGTGCGGGAGAGCAGGAGTTAAATCACGCCTTGTGCGATCATGGCATCTGCCACTTTACGAAATCCTGCAATATTTGCTCCAACCATGATGTTTCCTGAGTGCCCATATTCGTCTGCTGTCTCTGTACACTGACGATAAATAGACTGCATCATTTGTTTCAGCTGAGCATCTACTTCTTCAAATGTCCAAGATATTCTTGCACTGTTTTGTGCCATTTCCAGTGCTGATACACCTACTCCTCCAGCATTGGCCGCTTTCGCTGGCGCAAATAAAATACGATTCTCTTCAAATACTTTGACCGCCTTAAGAGTGGATGGCATATTGGCTCCTTCTCCTACAGCGATGACACCATTTGCCACAAGCTGCTGTGCATGCGCCTCTGATATTTCATTTTGTGTTGCACATGGCAGCGCAATATCACAAGGAACGGACCAAATTTGTTCGCAATCTTCAATTAATTCAGCATGCGGGTGAATGTCTATGTATGCCCCAATCCGCTGATTCTCGACTTCCTTCAGCTGCTTGATGGTCTCAAGTGAAATCCCTTGAGGATCATAAATCGCTCCGCTTGAATCACTGCAAGCCACAACCTTACCGCCTAATTCGATTACCTTTTCCATTGCATAAATAGACACATTTCCTGAGCCTGATACAACAACTGAACGCCCTTCAAATTGGAGCCCATGTGCTTTCAGCATTTCCTCCATGAAGTACACCAGTCCGTAACCTGTTGCCTCTTTTCTCCCTAAGCTGCCTCCGAATCCAGGGCTTTTCCCCGTGAGTACACCCGCTTCATAAGCACCGCGCATTTTCTTGTACTGTCCGAACATATAGCCAATTTCGCGTGCTCCTACACCAATATCACCTGCTGGCACATCTTGATCAGGTCCAATATATCGGCCGAGTTCACTCATAAAGCTTTGAACGAAACGCATGATTTCTCCATCGGACTTCCCTTTAGGGTCAAAATCCGATCCGCCTTTCCCTCCGCCAATCGGCATACCAGTCAGTGCGTTTTTAAAGATTTGTTCAAACCCTAAAAACTTGATAATGCTTGCATTGACGGTTGGATGAAAACGAATGCCTCCTTTATAAGGACCGATGGCACTATTGAATTGAACCCTAAACCCTCGATTGACTTGTACTTTGCCCTCATCGTCTACCCATGGCACTCGAAATACCACAAGCCGCTCAGGCTCAATGAGTCGTTCTAAAATGCCCTGTTTTTCATACTCTGGGTGCTTCGCAAAAACTGGGACGAGTGATTCCAGAATTTCTTTTACGGCTTGCTGGAATTCCTCCTCGCCGGGATTTCGTTTTTCCACCTCTTCTAACACACGGTGGATGTAGCTTTGTGCTGTTTGTGCTGCTCGATCTAAGGTCAACATATCCCATCTGCCTCCTTGTAGATATCTCCACACATTTAATTGTTAGATTTTCTAACGCATATTGAGATTAATTTAACACCAATTGTAAAATCTGATCAATATTGATAACAGATGAAAATGATGCCGAATTGAGATAGATCAAGCAGCCGCAGCGATTGTCTTAAAAATAAGCGCTCAAGAAATGACTTATGTGCTAGAAATGAACACGCGGATATTTCTCGTCCCGTTTTCTTTGACAAATACATGAATCATGCTGAATTTCTAGCTGGTTTTCCATTGAAAAAAGGGTCAAAAGTTTGATCGGATACACTCAATCTTTTCGGAGCTTTCCACCTCTTTTTCGATCAGGTAACACAACACAAAGCCAATATAAAATAGAAGACGATGGAAAGTTAATGAGACCGACAATGCCCCAGAACCACTTGTAACGCCCTCTTTTCTTTGCATCTATAAATAAAAGAAAGCCCTGTGCAAACAATAACGGCAAGACGCACAATAAGATGATCATTTCCGACTGACTCATACGGAAGACCCTCCTTTGATATGTTGATATTCCTTGTAGCCAACAACAAAGCAGATGGGGACGCTCACTATTTGGAGAAGAATGAAGATGATAGGCAAATGGGTAATGGCAGCTGCAAAGAGTGCTAGAATGGTCAAACTGATCAAAACGTATGCCAGCACTTCTTGTTTAAAACGCCTTTTCTCTTTTTCCTTCGCCTGTTTCAGCATCATCATGACAGCCTGCTCACTTGGCTTTTCCACTTCAATTTGTTCGTCTAGCTGCTGCAGCTCTTCTTTTAAACGTTCGGTCAAACGATCTTCCTTCATAAATCCCACTCCTTTCGAATTTTCTTTAATCCATGATGAACCCTCGATTTCACAGTGCCTTCTCTCATTCCAAGCATTGAAGCCATTTCTGGGTAGGTAAATCCATAATAATAGTGCAGAATAATCGGTGCTCTCTCCTGAGCCTTTAATTCATTTAAAGCATCCCACATGTCATGCCATGTGTTCCCCTTTTGCTGAACGTCCCATTTAAAGCGGCGTATGGCTTCCTGATTCGCTTTTCCTTCTCTCATTTGTTCACGTTTTCTTTTCTTCTGGTGATCTAAAAATTGCCTAGATGCAATCGAAATAAGCCAGGTTGAAAATAAGGCATCTCCTCTAAATGAAGAAAGTTTCATATACGCTTTCAGCATCGTTTCTTGCATGATTTCCTCTGCCAGCTCTTGTTGAAGGGTCAGCTTCAACATATATCGGTAAAGAAAGGAATAATGATGCCGATAAAGGGCTGTAAACGCGGCATCATCTCCCTGTTTTGCCCGCTGAATCAATAATGTCTCTTCTGTCTGCTCCAAGCACGCCCCTCCTTCCTTTTCTTCTCTTACTCATAAGACGACACGGATGACAATATCGTTTAAATTAGACCTTATTTTTTAGCATTCCTTCTATGATTCTCGTTTTATATCCAATTTTTTCTTATGTAATGATTATGGCATTCCTTCTTCTCTAACAAAATGATGCGTTTATAATCATCTTGATTTTCTACCAAACGGAGAGCCTCCTCTCCATAATCAAGATGTCATCCTCATACCTATCGACAATGGTCCTTATCTCATGAAGATGAAAATGAAATAATCATTGGCTTAGCTTCCTAGAAAATCATGGAATACGCTGCGCCTATCCTTAGCCGATGATACCTTTTTGCATGCTATGCTCATCCTACATTCCGAAAGAAGCAATGCTTGTGAAGGAAGGAGGAGTGGTTGAATCACAGCTTATTTTGGAAACGTTTTCATTAAAATAAAATAGAATGGAGATGTTGAGTTTGAAAAGAAAAATTCCAATGTTAGCCGGTGTATTAGCTGTTGGTCTCGTCACTTCATTATTTGCACCAAACGGGGAGGCAAAGGCAGCAGCCAAATATCCAGAAAGCCCTTCTATTATGGCCAACTTTAATCAACAAGGCTTCTCCACATTAAATGGCGGCACAACAGGCGGTGAAGGCGGTAAAACCGTCACAGTCAAAACTGGAAATGAACTATTGGCTGCCCTCAAAAATAAAGGAACAAACGAAAAATTAAAAATTGTTGTAGACGGGACCATTACCCCTTCTAATACATCAGCCAATAAAATCGATGTGAAAGATACAAATAATGTCTCGATCGTCGGTAAAGGGACGAACGGCGAATTGAATGGAATTGGCATTAAAGTATGGCGTGCCAATAACATCATCATCCGCAACTTGAAAATCCACCACAGCAAAATCGGTGACAAGGATGCCATCGGGATCGAAGGCGGTTCTAAAAACATATGGGTCGATCATAATGAATTGTACAACACATTGAATTCCGGGAAGGATGATTACGATGGTTTATTTGATGTAAAAAATGACTCTGACTACATTACCTTCTCGTGGAACTATGTACATGACAGCTGGAAAACAATGCTCATGGGCAGCTCCGATAACGATAACTACAATCGAAAAATTACGTTCCACAACAACCGCTTTGAAAACCTAAACTCTCGTGTACCGTCTATGCGCTTCGGGGAAGGACATGTCTATAACAACTATTATAAAAACATCCTCACAACAGCGATTAACTCACGTATGGGCGCGAAAATGAGAATTGAACACAACGTATTTGAAAACACCACAAATGCCATTGGAAGCTGGGACAGCCGTCAAGTTGGTACATGGCATGTCATCAACAACTCGTATATTAACAGCACAGGCAGTCTGCCAACGTCTTCAACAGGTACGTATAACCCTCCTTATAACTACTCTTTGCTTAACGTGAACAATGTGAAATCAGAAGTGATATCAAATGCAGGTGTTGGTAAAGTAAACCCTTAAACCACAAAACGTTCGGGCAGAGATTTCCTGTCCGAACGTTTTTGTCATTTCATCCATTTATATTGTAGAAAACGGGCGATCCATTTCATACAGCTTTTGATAACGCTTGTTTTCTTTTAGTAACTCCTGATGCTGACCCTGCATCTCAATGCGTCCGTCTTCAATAAACATGATGCGGTCACACGCCTCACAGCCAGTCAGATGATGGGTGATCCAAATAACTGTTTTCCCTTTTAACACACGGAAGATGGTTTCAAGCAATTCACGCTCTTTCCGTGGATCAAGCCCGACGGTGGGTTCATCTAATACAACAACCGGCGTGTCCTGAAGCAAAATTCGAGCTAACGCCATACGCTGTCTTTCTCCACCTGAAAATCGAACCCCTGTCTCCTGAACACCTGTGTGATAACCTTCTGGCAAAGACTCGATGTCATCATGCAGCTGCACTTGTCTAGCTGCTTCTTTTACCTGCTCTTCTGTTGCCTCTGGAGATCCTAAACGAATATTGTTTAAAACAGACGTATCGAATAAATATGGCTGTTGATTCAGCACAGATACATAGGCAGACACCTTCTCTTGAATGCTTTGAACCGGTTTTCCTTGAATGCTGACAGTCCCTTGATTTGGAACAACTGCCCCTTCTAACAATTTCAAAATGGTCGATTTTCCTGCACCGCTTTTTCCTAAAAGCGCGAGTGATTCCCCTTGCTTCAGAGAAAAGGACAGGTCTTGAAGGACATATTGATGCGTGTCATACCGAAAGGACACTTGATCAAAACAGACAGCTTCATCGTGAGAAAGGGCTGATTGATCCACTGCCTTGCTCTCAGCTTCTCCTTCATATGACTGCTTTTCATAATGATGTAATCTGCTGACAGCATGCTGATAGACGGGAATATCACCTGCCGCATCTGACAGCGGAAGAAAGGCTTCTGTTAATGGAAACAGCACAAGTACAAAGGCTGCAATCAGTGTGTGTGACATGGATCCTGACTGAACGACCGAGCCGCTCCAATACACAACAAGCACGACAGCCCCTCCAATCAAGAGCTGTGCCAAAAATTGACGCACGCGGATAAATCGATGTTTCGCTGCTTCAAGCGCTAACAGCTGCGCTTCTTTTTGTTCATATCCATCCACAAAATCTTTCTGCCTGCCGCTGAACAGCCAGTCACTAACGCCCATGACTGCATCTGTTAAATGGCTGTACAGTTCATTTCTGCCTTTTTTCATTTGAATTTGTCTTGCCCGGTTCACAAGCACTGTGACGTATGGGAAAACGAATATGAGAAGCGCCATATAAAGCAGCATCAGTCCAGCAAAAGGCCATGAGAAAAGGCCAAGTGCTCCAATGGATGCGGCATATAAAAGCAGTGCACCGATGGATGGAAAGATGGTTTTTAAATAGGCATCCTGCAATCTCTCCACATCATCTGACAAGAGACCAAGCATTTCACCTGTCCCAAGCTTTGTCTGTTTGGCACTTCGTTCAGCCATGTCATAGAGGCGTACACGCATTTTTTCAATCATTGTCAAAATGAGCTGATGGCTTGCCAGCCTTTCTGCGTAGCGGGCAGCAGAGCGCGAAATACCAAAGGTACGTACGGCCACAATTGGGACGTAGACCATGAGTATATTCTCAGGTCTTGTCGCAGCCTTTGAAATGAGAAATCCCGACGTGTACATTAGCATAGAAGCAGAGAATACCGCAATGGCTCCTAAAAATAAAACCAAGGCAAACAGCTTTTGATTCTCCTTGATATAAGGTATAAACCAGCCTTTACTGACCATGTGTGACCGCCCCCATTTGCTCCTGTACCAATTGATAATACACGCCTTTTCTTTGCATTAATGATTCATGTGTCCCCATTTCTGCGACGGTTCCTTGATCCATGACAATGATTTCATCCATGTCCGGCATCCAATGGAGTCTGTGTGTCGCTAAGAACACAAGTTTATGTTCAAACAGTGGAAGCATTGTTTTCTTCAGTTCATACTCTGTTTCAATATCGAGATGCGCCGTTGGTTCATCTAACAGCATAATGGACCGCTGGCCCAGCACAGTTCGAGCAAGCGCAATTCTTTGCGCCTGTCCTCCGCTTAACTCTCTTCCCTGTTCTCCAATGACTTCGTCCAGTCCGTTTGGCAGCTGCGTAACCAGCTGAGATAAGCCAGCTTCATGCACCGCTCTTTCCACTTCTTCCTCTGTTGCATTTGGTTCATAAAAACGAATGTTTTCTCTTAATGTCATGTGAAATAAATAGGGGTGCTGCGGCATATAGACAACTTCCTTTTGCCATTCGTTCATCTGTAAATGACCAAGCGGCTGGCCGTTTAGCGTGATTTGACCCGAAGACGGTTCAACAAAGCCGCCGAGGACATCAGTTAATGTCGATTTCCCTGAACCACTGGCACCAATGATGCCGATTTTTTTCTTCCCTTTGACAGTGAGATCTACATCCTGAATGGAATAAGGAGCAAGTTCATCATGCTGAACACAAACATCCTGCAGGGTGAGCACGGATTGTTCATCCCACTTATTCAGCTGCACAGATTGTGTCTCCTGGGCGCGGAAGCCTTTTTCTTCTAAAATGACCTGCATGGCTTCATTCGCTTCTTTTCCATTTAACGTCGCATGATAATCATTTCCCACTTCACGTACCGGCAGAAAATACTCCGGCGCCAGCATAAGCGCCGTCAAAGCCGGCAATAACAGAAGCTCTCCTTCAATTAAACGTAAGCCAAGAAAAACAGCGACGGTTGCAATTGATAGCATGGAAAAGAAATCGAGGGCAAACGATGACAGAAAGGCGACCTTCAGTGTACTCATGGTCGCTTTTCGATATCGCTTTGACACCTCCGCAATATTACGGGAGTGTTTTTTGCTGATACCTAAGTAACGCAGCGTCTCAAGGCCCCGGAGAGAGTCAGTAAAATGATTGGATAATTTCTCATACGATCTCCATTGTTTGGCCGCTTTACGCTGAGCAACAAGGCCTAGCAAAATCATAAAAATAATTAAAATTGGCAGCGTCACAATTAAAATGACGGCTGATGTTTCATCTAATGTCCACACATAGATAAGGACCACCGCCGGAATCACTGCCATGTTCACCATTTTCGGCAAAAACAGCTGTAAATACTGACGGTATTGAGCAATTCCTTCCATTGCTAATGTGACAAGCTTTCCTGTCCCTTTTTTCTTTGCGAAGGCAGGCCCTAATCGAAAGAGTTGGTCTAACAGCTGCTTTCTGACGTCTGCTCCAATTCGGGAAGAGTAGGTAAACATGACCTTCTCCCGAATCAAGGTGAGACCGTGCCGCACAACAAAGGCAGCAAGAAACAGCATGACATAAGGCGTTGCCTGCGAGAGGCTTTTCCCGTCAAACAGCGTTGTAATGGCATGTGCCAGCCACTGTGCTTGGAAAATAATACTTGCTCCTTGGATGAGTGACACAATACCTAAGAGGGCAAGAAGCCCTCTCATTCCTTTTAATTGAAGCAAACGTTTATCCATTAGTAGGTCATTGGCTCCTTACCGCTTACACGTTTACGGAAGACGTAATAGCTCCAAATTTGATACCCAAGCACAAAGGGCAGCAAAGAAACAGCAACAATCGTCATGACCGTCAGTGAATAAGATCCAGATGCAGCGTTTTGAATTGTGAGATCAAATGAATGACTGATTGAACTAATCATGACGCGCGGGAACAATGCAGTAAACAGCATGGACACCGTCACCATGATGCCTGCGCCTGTGAATAAGAATGTCCAGCCATCACGTTCTTTTCTCATCAAAACAAGGGCAGCTACATAACAAACCACAATCAGCACAGTTAATGGAATGGTGATGATCGGGCGTACAGTATAAATATCTGTTTCAATGATGGACACACCGACAAATATAACAAGAACAGGGAGTGCAATGAGCAGGACACGCTGGCCTAGTTTTCTTGCACGGTCTCTTAAGTCACCCTCTGTACGAAGTGTGACGAAAATCAAGCCATGCAGCAGACAAAGAACCGTCACAGCTAACCCGCCGATCACTGAGTAAAGATTCACAAAGTCCGTAAATCCAGCGTACATGTTCATGTCTTGATCAATTGGCATCCCTCGTAAAATACTCGTGAATAACACACCGAGCAAAAACGGCGGAAGCAGACTGCCAAAGAAGATCACCCAGTCCCACGCTTTAATCCAAGAGGCTTTCTCAACCTTCCCTCGGAATTCAAAGGCGACGCCGCGCCCAATGAGCGCTAAGAGGAGAACCGCAAACGGAATATAGTATCCGCTGAACATCGTGGCATACCAGTGAGGAAATGCAGCGAAAATAGCGCCGCCAGCTGTAATTAGCCAGACCTCATTCGCATCCCAGAAAGGACCAATCGTATTGATTAAAATGCGGCGCTCGTGCGCGTCCTTTCCAAGCAGCTGCATGGACATCCCGACACCAAAATCAAATCCTTCTAAGAAGAAAAATCCAACAAACAATACTGCGACAAGAATAAACCAAATCTCGTTAAGATATACCATGATATGCGCCTCCATCAAATGGATCTGTAGACAGGTCCGTTTCATCCTTTTGATCTGTATCCTCTTCAGAATGTGCACCTTTTTTAATTTCTCGAATGAATAAGTAGGCAAGCAAAATGGCAAGAATCAGATACATCACCGTAAAGCTAATGACTGAGAATAACAGCATGCCATACGATACGTTCGGTGAAATCGATTGAGCTGTCGTCATCATACCAAAGACAGTCCACGGCTGACGCCCAATTTCAGTCATGATCCAGCCGGCTGAGTTCGCAATAAACGGAAACGCGATCATCCCTACCATGAAGCGTAAAAACCATTTGTTCGTTTCTAGTTTCTTTCTAAAGCTCAAATATAAGCCAATCATACTAGCAAAAATCATCAGCATGCCAGCACCGACCATGATTCTAAAGCTCCAGAATGTTGTTTTCACTGGCGGAATGTAGTCTCCAGGACCAAACTTGGCTTCATATTCTTTTTGAAGTGTCAGCATGCCTGGAACATCTCCACTGAACTTCTGATACGCCAAATAACTTAAAGCAAACGGAATATTGATCTCCGCAGAGTTTTCTTTTTTATTTGTGTCAATGTTGGCAAATAGTGTCCAAGCTGCTGGATCTCCACTATCCTTCCAAAGGGCTTCACTTGCTGCCATCTTCATTGGCTGTGATTTCATTAAGTGCTTCGCTTGATCATGTCCAGAGAACGCCACACCTAAACCAGAAATTAAAGCGAGGACCATCGCAATCTGGAATGACTTTTTGAAAAAGGCGATTTCTTGTTTTTTGATCATTTTATAGGCACTAACTCCTGCAATAAAGAAAGCTCCTGTTGCCAGTGCACCAAATAGAACGTGCGGAAACTCAACCCAAAGCTGCGGGTTCGTCACAAGAGCGCCAAAATCATTCATTTCTGCACGGCCATTTTTAATGGCAAATCCAACTGGCTCCTGCATAAATGAGTTAGCGAGTAAAATCCAAAATGCCGAAAAGATCGTACCAAGGGAAACAAGCCAAATGCACAATAAATGAATCTTCTTCGGCAGACGATCCCAGCCGAATATCCAAAGTCCAATAAATGTAGATTCAAGGAAAAAGGCCAAAAGTGCTTCAATGGCAAGCGGTGCACCAAAGACATCACCGACAAACCTTGAATAATCTGACCAGTTCATCCCAAACTGGAATTCCTGCAGAATCCCTGTTACCACACCTACTGCAAAGTTAAGTAAGAACAGGTGACCCCAAAACTTCGCCATCTTTTTATAGATGTCTTTTTTCTTGACGACATAAAGGGTCTGCATCAATGCGACGATAAACACCAAACCTATTGACATAGGAACAAAAATAAAATGAAATAATGTCGTTGAAGCAAATTGAAATCTTGCTAAAAACAGCTCACTCACAGCCTTACATCCTCCCTTACTTTACAAGCCGAACGATTCATGCTCACCATTTCACAAAATATTCACTATTTGTTCAATGTTTCACAAATAAAAGTCCATTTGAAATGGTTCACTCGGTGAAATTTTACTCTTGATTTTCATTCGGTTAGTTATTTATACCTGTACTTTACACCCATACGCTTCAAAAATAAAGTAAATTTTACCTAAAATTTGGATAGTATTGTGTCAGTTGTTTGAATACTTTGTCAAGAATATGTGACGAAAAATAAACAACCGCAAAAAAATAGCGCTGCATGTGAGCCGCAGCGCTTTGTTTCTATTTTAAGCTTTTTTCTGTAAAGCAGGTCTTGTCACTTGGACTTCATAGTACGTAATTTTGTTTTTTAATAGACCTTCAGGTTTCGCTTTTCCATGAGCGTGTGCATCTCCAAATGCCTGAGACTTTGTCCAGTTCACAAAGTCTTCTTTTCGATTCCAGCGGGTATGAATGGTCACTTCATCGTAATCGGTTGTCTGCTGTGTGACCCAGACTTCCATACCTAAAAATCCTTCCATGAATTCTACTTGTCCCTGCTTGTTAAAACGCTTGACGAGGTGGTCTGCACTGCCTTTTTCTACTCTAACCTGGTTGTTTACAATGATCATGTTTGATTCATCTCCCTTTTGTTGTTGGATCGAAGCGATTGGGATAATGAGCGGATGCTCTCCATCTAGGTGAACCTCTGCCTGAATCCCAAAGACCTCTTTGAAAAAGTTTTCTGTTAATACTTCCTTTGGTGTCCCTATTTGGTAAACCTGACCACGCTTCATTGCAATCAGGCGATCACAATATTTTGCTGCCTGCTGCAGGTCATGAAGAACCATTAAAATGGTGATCCCATGCGTTTCATTCAGCTGTTTGAGCAGCTCTAGTAAATCAAGCTGATGTGCAATATCTAAGTAAGTGGTAGGCTCATCCAAAATAATCGTCTCTGTCTTCTGAGCCAGTGCCATGGCAATATACGCCTTCTGCCTTTCTCCGCCTGACAATGTATGCAGCATCCTGTTTTCATTCACGCGGCTATTTGTCACATCAAGCGCCCACTCTATCGCTTCCTGATCTGTCTTCGAGCTCTTTTTCCAGATCGAACGATGCGGACTGCGTCCAAGTGCAACCAGCTCACGTACTGTCATCGATGGGATGGCCGTTCTCGTCTGCATCAGAACGGCGATTTCTTGTGCAATCTCCTGTGCTGTCATTTCTTTTTGCGGGATATCGTGAATATAAATCATGCCGCTTTCAATCGACGTAAGGCGTGCGGCCGCTTTAATAAACGTCGACTTCCCTGACCCATTCGGTCCAATAATTCCTGTTACACTTCCTTTAGGCACAGCTGCTGAAATAGACGACAATCGAAAGCCTCCTTGACTGAGGCTCACGTCATCCATCGCAATCACATCCAACTTAACCCCTCCCTTTCTTTTTTAATAAATAGAGGAAGAAAGGTGCACCAATACAGGCAAGCAGAATACCAACAGGCAGTTCAACCGGTGTAAACCATACCCGTGCTGCTGTATCAGCAAAAACCACAAGTACGCCGCCGCCAAGCATTGAGATCGGCAGCAGGTAACGGTAGTCATCTCCAATTAAAAGGCGGATAAAATGAGGGACGACAAGACCGACAAATCCAATTAAACCGCTCACGCTTACAGCTGCACCCGCCAAAAGCGCCGCCAGTGCAATTAAGAAAAATCGGGTTCGCTCGACTCTAAGGCCGAGCAGCTGTGCTGAATCATCACCAAGCAAAAGAAGATTTGCCGGCTTGATCGCAAAAAAACAAAGACACAATCCAGCAATCGCATAAGGTGACACAAAGCTCAGGTGATGCCAGCTCCGTCCATTTAATCCTCCTGATAAAAAAGGCAGAACAGCCTGCACACGCTCACTATAAAGCACCATAAATCCATTCATGACCGCACCAAGCAGGGCATTGACTGCCACTCCCGCCAGAATCAATTTCAGTGGTGAAACCCCTTGATCGAACGACAAAATATACACAACAAGTGCCGCTAATAAAGCCCCTAGGAAGGCAGCCGCTGGAAGCAGATAAGTGAATTGCGGAAACACAATCATGCTGAGTACAGCAGCTAACCCGCCGCCGGCAGTCACACCGATGATCCCGGGGTCAGCGAGTGGATTTCGGACGACTCCTTGTAAAATGGCCCCTGATGCTGCGAGACAGGCTCCGACAATGAAACCTATGAGAACGCGAGGCAGGCGTAAATCCATGACGATTTTTTCATGGACTGGCTGGCCTGATCCCGTCAAAGCAGCGATCAAATCTGGCAGCGATAATTGAACAGAACCTAATGCAAGCCCTAGGCATATGCCCACACCTAGTGAGATAAGCAGTCCCGGTATCAGCCATCTTCTTCTTGACTGTCTTTTTTGAAAATCTAACTCTGCATTCACCTTCATGATGACAATCGCTTCAATCTCTTCTCTAGTTCATCAATCGCCTTTATGACGTCTGCGCCTGGGTTCGTCCCGAATAAATCACTAGGCAGAATCTCCACGCGGCCATTTTTGACAGCTGATACGTCGTGCCATGCTGCATTCTGTTTCATTTCACTCATAAAGCCCGCTTTCACATCGTCAGGATTGCTGTGTGTCATGAGCAGAATGAGATCAGGATCGGCTTCGATCACCTTTTCTGCATTAATTTGGGCGTATTGAGGAAATTTTTCGAGTGCCGGTTCATTCTCAGCAATGTTTGCACCCCCAGCGATGTGCAGCAAATCTCCGCTTAAGGATTGGGGAAGTGCCGCCATATATGTGCCGGGTGCACCGTACACAACGAGTGTTTTCACTTTTTTCTTAGGCTGCTTGACCTGCTTTTTTCGCTCATCAATTTTCTCATTGAGTGCTTTAGCCTTTTGCTGCTTTCCGAGCAACTCCCCAAATAACGAGATTTGACGCTGGATGTCCTTCACTGAATTGGCACTTGTCAAAAGAAGCTGTGAATCAATTCCTTCTATTGTAGAGATGTCCTTGCTGTTTAATTGTTCATTTCCAAGCACAACATCAGGCTTTAAGCTTGTGATCAGCTCTACATCAAATTGATGCGTTGTGCCAATCGTTTGTACGGACTTTGCCTTTTGTAAGCTGGCTGGTAACTCAGCAGTTGGCCGGCCGACCGCCTTACCGCCTAAAGCATACAGAATACTCATGTCCCCGGTCGACAAGGCGACGATACGCTGAGGGGATTCATCAAACGACAGCGTTCTTCCGGTAAAATCCTTTATTTTCAGCGCTCCTTGCCCGCTTCCTTTCTCTACAGGTGCTGCCTGACTGCATCCGCCGAGGAGAAGCATCAAGACGAGTCCCGCCAAGATCACATGTGAAAATTTCAACCGTCTGTCTCTCCTTTTCTAGTAAACTTTCTTTAGCTTTGCCTGTACCACGAGACGCCCGCTTTTAGGTGCAAGCACATGATCACAGGTCGATAAGGTGAGGATGAGGTCATCTGTGGACACGTCTGTCTTCGTTTGATAGATTGATTTCTTCCGCACAGCTTGCAAGTAGTGCGCATATTCGCCAAGATCTTGAAAATCGGTTTGAATATAGTCGAAGTCAACCGTCGTTTCATACACAGCAAAAATCTCCGCTTCATAGCTTTGATACAGCGTATCGTACTGAAATGTCCGGTGCTCTTGGAAGAAATCTTTTTTTAGATAGTTTGTGAGTCCAGCGAACATGGATCCATCCCTCATCCGATGGCCGTACACCACTGTATTTGGGCTTTCATGCAGGACATCATTACGATAATCCATAAAGATACTGCCTGCCCGGGTGTCGTTTTTTAAATAATTGCGAGTTAAGTAGAACGCATTATCGTGAGATTGAACAATCGGATACTGAATCATCGTGTCTTTCATATTGATCCAGCCGACAATGTCCTCATTCACCTTCCGCAGCTCATCAAATGACGAACGGATCTTTCCCTGCTCCCGTTTTTCAGTCATACCTTCTTCATATCCATACATCGTCTGAGCCTTTGCAAGCACCTGGCGATTTTGATAATAACCGAAAAGTTCGAAGCCGATGGCTGTCCCGCTGTAAATAAATACGCCTAAACAAACGATCGTCAGCATCCGCTGCCAAAGCCGTTTTCCTCGTTTCACACTGTCTCACCTGCTTTTTGCCCAGCTTATATACCAACAGGCACGATGTACATCCCTGTTTCTGCATCCTGTCTAATCGTGACGGACACATCATAAATGTGCCGCACGTTTTCCTCTGTTAACACATCGTTTGGCTGTCCTTCACTGATAACCTGTCCATCCTTCATCGCTATGATGATATCGCTGTAGCGTACAGCCTGATTCATGTCGTGCAGCACCATGACAATCGTTAATCCATGCACGGCATTCAGTTCACGGATCAGCTCAAGAATGTCAAATTGATAGTAAATATCCAAATAAGTTGTCGGTTCATCTAAGAAAAGGATCGGTGTTTTCTGCGCAAGCGCCATCGCAATCCATACACGCTGCCGCTCTCCACCTGACAGAGAGGCGAGCGGCACCTTTCGTTTGTCCGTTAGCTTTGTACTGGACAGCGCCCACTCTATCGCTCTCTCATCCTCTTCCTTGTCTCCTCCGCGCATCGTCTGGTACGGCGTTCTGCCGAATGCCACGACCCGTTCGATCGTTAAATCAAGCGGCGCTTCATTTTGCTGATGGACGACAGCGAGCTTTTTTGCCAGCTCCTTTGGCTTGAACGTATTCAGCGTTTGCCCGTCTAAGTGAATTTGCCCTTTATTTGGACAATGATTATTCGACATTAAGGAAAGCAGTGTGGATTTTCCCGAGCCATTTGGACCGATAATGGTTGTGATTTTCCCCTTTTCAATCTTTGTTGTGACTGATTGAACGATGTCCTTCTGCTGGTCATATGAGAATGACACCTCACGAATGTCCATGGAGACGGTCCCCCCTTCTTAATAAAAAGATCAGAAACGGCCCGCCAATCACGGCCATGATCGTAGAAGCAGGAATCTCATTTGGCGCCACAAGCGTCCTGCCAAGCGTATCAGCCGTCAAAATAAGCAAAGCCCCGCTTAACGCAGAAAATGGAATCAGTACCCGGTGATCCGAGCCGACAAGCCTTCTTGAAATGTGCGGAATGAGCAAGCCGACAAAGGCGATCACGCCCGCTACTGCAGCTGTCACCGCCGCAAGTAAAACGGCTGTGATGGAAATCAAAAGGCGCATTCTGGTCACACGCAATCCTAAATTTTTCGCTGTCTTGTCCTGAAGAGCCAGGAGGTTGCACCACCTGCTGAAGAAGAGTGCAACGACAAGGCCGGCAACACCATAGACACCGATTAAACGGACATCTCCCCACGTTTTCATCGTGAGATTCGACTGTCCCGACTGATTAATCGTGATATTGAAATAGCTGCAAATGGTCACAAATGCTTCAGCCATTCCAGTAAACATGGCATTGATGGCGATCCCAACCAAGATCATGCGGATTGGGCTTAAACCACCCTTCCAAGACAGAACATACACGAGGAAGCACGCAATAGCTCCGCCTAATACCGAAAATAAAGGAGAGTAGAAATAAAATTGAGGAAGCGCTGTAATCGCCATTAATGAAAAGAAGCTGGCTCCTGATGAAATGCCAATGACGCCGGCATCAGCTAACGGATTCCTCATGACCGACTGCAGCAGTACACCAGAGACAGATAAGGCGGCCCCTGTAAACATCGCGATAAGCATGCGGGGAATTCTCAAATCTTTAATGATTTCTACCTGTGCATGTTGACCGGTGATGAGCCCTTCTAATAATTCAATTGGGGTGACATGAATGCTCCCAGTAATGGCTGAATAAATAAACACGCAGACCAGTAAGAGACTGACTATCAGAAATAAAATCCCTGTTTTTTTCATCTTGAACGTCCTTTTATCATTAAGATTCGCCGCTTATGACGGATACAACATACGAGTCAATTCATCTAATGCTTCTGCTGCCTTTAAATTGCCTGTTGTCCCGAATAAGCTTTCTTCGAGGTCATACACCCGGTCTTGTTTGACCGCATTGAAATGTTTCCAGATGTCATTTGTTTTGAATTCTTCATCAAACATTTGGACGACTTCGTCTGGCATCCCATGTGCGGCCCGGAGAATGATATCTGGATTGGCTTTTTGTAAATATTCCGTATTGGATGCCAAATACTCCATTTTCTCGCCTTCCACAATGTTCTTTCCTCCTGCGATACGCACAAGATCACCAATATATGAATTCTCTGTCGCCACCAAATAACTGCCTGGCACACCAAGCAAAATCAGAACGGACGGCTTGCGTTTTCCTTTCGTCCTCTCTTGAATGTCTTTCTTTTTTTGCTCAAACTCAGACACAATGCGTTCAGCCTGCTTCTTTCTGTCATACTGATCTCCAAGCTTCGTGATGGCCTTCTCCATGCTGGACATGCTCTCAAGATTTAAGTATGTAGCAGGGACACCTGCTTGCTGAAAGGGTGTCTCTAAATCATATTGAAGGGTTGTGACAGACAGGACATCTGTCGGTTGAAGTGATTGGATGATTTCCATGTCCGGGCTCATTGGGTTGCCGACTTCCGGCAATCCTTTGTAACGAGCTGGCAAGGATTTTTGACTTGTTGGCACCCCGACAAGATCCACCTCTAAAGCATCCATGATCTCCGCAGCAGCTACAGTCGTTGCCACAATGCGCTCACTTGATTCAGCGCTTTTTTTGCCTTTTGCTGAGCTTTCTGCTGACTGTGAGCAGCCCGATAAGATCACGCACACACTGAGAGCAGCGATCAAGGTACATAACATTCGATGCTTCAAAAACAGAAGCCTCCTTTCGAAAAAAGAGAGTGGATGCGCCGAGGTAAATGGCGCATCTCACTTAAAATAAAACGAACTATCTTGTCCGTGTTTGATATTTTCTAACGAGTACGAATAACGACCCGCCGAATAAAAGAATATACACCCAAAGAAGAGAGGTATCTCCCGTTTTCGGATTCAGCTGTCCAGACTCAGATTTGGTTTGATCATCTGATGGCGTAAATGTCATCTGCTCCGCACCCGTTTCCTCAGGTGCTGCATTCTCAAGTTGAGTTGTTTGAGAATCGTGATCATTTGGATTTTTGACAAAGCCGATACTCTCATCGTCTCCAATGACTGTTGAAATTCCGCTTCCCTCACCGAGAGCGATTCCTTTTGTGTCATAGACAAGTTTGACATCATACTGCTCATGGTAGTTCGCAGCTGGAATATCAATCTTTACGCGTGCAGCCTGAGCTCCACTTAAACTTTTTGCTTCATATTGAATAACGCGTGTATCTGCTTTTTCATCTGTTTTCGCGACAAGTGTCTCTTCAAACTTTCCGCCTGTTCCTACTTGGAATGACGTGATGGCTGAGCTGTTCTTCACTGTATATGAAACGAAATGGCGGCCATTTTTTACAACCAGTGTCGCAGGACTCACGACGTAATCGTTCATGCGAGAAAGCTCATCCTTATCTGCTTTCTTCATTGAGAAAGGAAGCTTGTATACACCATCTTTTAGCTGAGCCGTCTCTTGATTTGCTCCGCCGTTATTTGTTTCTGTTGTTGGTGTGTTTGGTTTTGGTGTTTCTGGTGCAGCTGGTTTTTCTTCCTCTACCACCTGCCCGTCCTTCACTGGAGCGATACTCTTTGAATCAAATTGAAAACGAATATCGTAGGTTTGGTCATAGTTAGCGGCTGCTACTACAATGTGTACTTTTCCTTTGACCTCGTTTTTCAAATCATCTACATCAAATGAAACCACTCTTGTATTCTTTGCTTCATCCTTGCTGACTGTTTTGGCTTCTTGATAAGAACCGTTTTTCTCTGTTTTTAAAGAAGCGACAGACTTATGGTCCTTCACCGTAAAGGAAATGGTTTGCTTTCCATTTTTGACAGTTAAGGATGCAGGGTGTGAGAAGTAATCACTCATTCGAGATGCCTCATCCGTATCCCCTTTTAGCACACTGTAATTAATACGATATACGCCATCTTTTAATTGATTTTGCGCAGAATCATCTGGTTTTGGTTTTGTGCCATTGTTATTGCCTGGTGTTGTCGGTTGATCGTCTGGCTTTGTACCGTTTTGGTCATCCGGCTTTGTTTCGTTATCGTCTGGCTTTGTACCGTTTTGGTCATCCGGCTTTGTTTCGCTATCGTCTGGCTTTGTACCGTTTTGGTCATCTGGCTTTGTTTCATTATCGTCTGGTTTTGCAGGCGTAACGAGTGTGAGGCTGCTTTGATCGAATGCAAGCTGTACGTCATATGCTTCGTCATAAATAAAGCCGCCTAAATCCCAGTAAATTTTCACCCAGCCGTTTAATTTCGCTGATAAGTCGTCGACATTAAATTTGATCACACGTGTATTGGCTGTTTCGTCCTCACTGACCGTTTCAGTGGTAACGAGAGCACCATTTTGTTCGACCTTGAAATCTGTTATTTCTTTGCTTTGCTTCAGTGTGACATAGGCTGTTTTCTTGCCATTTTCCACAATCAGCTTAGCTGGCTTTTCTGTATAGGTATCCATCATGGACGCTTCTGTGCTGCCATTTTTTAAAACGGTGAATCCAACTGTGTATTCACCATCAACGAATGATGCCGCTTGAGCTGTTCCTTGAGGAATCTGAAACGCAGTCAACAAACTGAATAAAACGAGCAGAATGGCTGCCTTTAGATGAAAAAGACGTTTCAAATGGTGACACTTCCTTCCGTTAATGCTTGATGATCCACTTTCTTGCTAAAAACCCGCCTGAACATAAGACAAGCACAAGGAGCCACCCTGTCTGGCTTGTATCACCAGTTTGAGGATTTTCTTCTTGTTTCGTTGTGGATGAATCAGCTTTGTTCGTTGATTCTTTTGATGGCTGCTGACTTTCTGCTGCACCTGCTGATTGATTTGCATTGTTAGACGAAAGTGACTTGATGCTGCTCTCATCAAATTTCAGCTGAATGGTGTAATCATGATCATAATCAGCAGATTTCACAGTGACATGAATTTTTGACTTGATTGGTTTAGACAAGCTTTGAGCTTGGAACTGAACGAGCCTTGTATTGGCTTTTTTATTTGTTGAGAGAACGGTTGTATCGACATAGCCGCCATTTCCCGGTACTTTAAATTCCGTTACCCAGCTGCTATTTTTAATCGTCATTTGTACTGTCAGATTCCCATTTTTCGCTATCACTTTTGCTGGCTTCAGCCAATAATCATTTGCCATTGAGACCGCATTTCCTTCAGCTTTCAGCACTGTATAATTGACGGAGTATGTACCATCCTTTAATGCGGCAGCCTGTGCGTTTGAAAAAGGCAGCATAAGTGCCAGTAAAAAAACGGTCATGAAGACTAACAGCTTCATCCTTTTTTTCATCAAGCGAATTTCCTCCCTTTCTATTGAACAGATGCCGCATCAAACTTGAGGCGAATGTCGTAATTGCCTGTATATCCGATGGCCGGTACAGTCACACTCACTTTTGCTGGTACAACCTCAGTCAGGCTGTTCACATTGAATTCTACTGTTCTCTTATTTGCTGCTGTATTTGTACTGATCACCTTCGCATCTTTGTAGACACCTTGATCGAACGTTTTAAAGCTTGTGATCCAAGAGCTATTCGTTAACGTGACTTGTGCTTTGATTTTTCCATCCTTTACGACAAGCTTGGCTGGTTTTTCGAAATACGTATTCGCTGTTGAAGTCGAATCGCTATCAGCCTTCCAAACCACATATTGCGCTGAATATTGACCATCTGCTAAGCCAGCTGCTGAGGCTGTGCTAACAGGAGCTAGAGCAAATAGTAGAACAAAACTAAGGAATAATAATACGGGTGATGTTGAACGAATGACTTTCATGTGAACCCTCCTAAATGATATTGATAATTATTCTCAATAGACAATAAAAAAAATAACCTTCATAAGTGCCGGAACACACTTATAGATGATTATGATAATCATTATCAATTGAGTTGAAAAAATAAATCTTTGCTTCCTAAAAGTCAAAGATGTCTGTTTCTAAATGATGGATTGATACGTGTTTTAGGCAATCTGTCCCATTCATAATACCATGGCATAACCTCCATTCCATTACAGGGAAAAGAACCCTCTTCTCCTTGATATTACATAATGCATGAAATGATTGTCAACATCATTTTTCATACTATTGTCTCAGTTTTCTGGAAAATCACACAAAAAAATTTCGATCAGACACACTGATCGAAATGGATTAAGAAGGAACATGTTCCTCTATTTTGCTGTTTTTACGATCTAAAGACCAAGCATACATTTCACGAATAATCGGTTCAATTTTCTTTCCTTGCACTGTTAATTCGTATTCAATCCGCACTGGAATGTCAGGGTATACCTTTTTCTCAACAAGTCCCTCAGCTTCTAAATCCTTCAGCCTTTCTGATAGTAATCTTCCGCTGATGTTCATTTCATTTTCAAGCTGACAAAAACGCTTAGGCCCTGTCAGAAGCTGATTGATGATGAGAATGACCCACTTCTTGCCTAGAATCTCCATGGCATCTGTAATTGGGCAGCCATCTACTTGAGCCATATCTTACTCCCTCCTGCTTTTTTCTCTTTTTTTCATTATAGCACAATTAATTACTTGAAATAAGTCACTAACTATTATATAGTTTAGTTACTAAAAGTAACAAGGTATTCATTTTTATAGATTTTCAAAAACATTTGAACATGCCGATGCATATATCATGAAGGAGATGACCGAGCTTGAAGACAATTGAGCAGCTAAGACTGGGTGTGACAGAATTACATGTGTCCAGCTTTGATCGTTCTTTACCTTTTTATACAGACATTTTAGGATTTACTATATTAGAAAAAACAGATTCCACGGTGACACTTGGCAGCAATGCAAAGGAACCGATCCTTTTGTTAAAAGAGGATGCACAGCTCAAAGAAAAACCTGATCATGAGCCAGGTCTTTATCACTTTGCGGTTTTATTACCTACCAGAAAAAACCTGGGCACATGGCTGGCACATGTGATCAAAAAAGGCTATCCTTTAATTGGAGCAAGCGATCACTTTTTCAGTGAAGCCATTTATTTAAGTGATCCTGACGGCATTGGCGTAGAAATTTATGCTGACCGTCCTGAGGACATTTGGGTAGGTGAGCATGGAGAACTGAAAGGTGGCGGAAATGCACCGCTTGATGGAGATGGTCTCCTTCAGGAAGCCGCTGATACCACATGGGAAGGACTCCCTGCGGGTACAGTGATGGGACACTTGCATTTCCATCTCAACCCAGAAGAAGCAGATTCCTTTTATGTCCATACGCTCGGTTTTCATATCCGAATGGCTCCACCAGCAAGCCTATTTATCGCTGCTGGTGTGTACCACCACCACCTTGCATTTAATGCATGGGGACGCGGACGAAAAGGAGCCATTGATCCACGTTTTTCAGGAATTAGAAGCTATACACTGGTTTTCCCAGAAGAAGCAGACAGACAATCCGTCATCGAACGCCTGACAAAAGCAGGCACTCAAGTCAACACGACAGGAAAAAGCAGCGAATTTGTTGATCCATTTGGCGTTCTCGTTCGTTTACAGATTGAAGAAACAGACTAAAAAGAAGGTGCAGAATATGGACAAACACACAGAGCTTAAAACAGCCATATTAAAAGATAAAATCAAACGAGTTCAGCAAGAAGACGGGTATATATATATCACTGGACCCATTAAACTGCCAGTGAATTTAGACGGCAGAACCGTCATGTTCAACTGGTATTCATGGTTAAAAGACGATGGAAAAGAGCCATTGTCAGATGAAGCTTTAATTGAAAGCCTCTCGTCCCGCCAGCTTGCTGATCATCAGCAGTCAAGCGTTCTAGTATACGGGGATTTTGAGCAAGCTGACGAAGCCCTTATCCGCATGCATTCCATTTGCCACACTGGCGATATTTTCGGAAGCAAGCGCTGCGACTGCGGATTCCAATTGAAGCAGTCTATGCGAATGATCGAGGACAATGGGGCAGGAGCCCTGTTTTACTTAGCCAATCATGAAGGCCGCGGCATTGGTCTTTTCAGTAAAGCCATGGCTTATATTCTTCAAGAAAACGGCTACGATACAGTAGAAGCGAACGAAGCACTTGGTTTTGAAGATGACACACGTCAATATGAAGAAGCCATTGCCGTTCTTCAAACACTTCGTACAAAGCCAGTCAGACTCATTACCAATAATCCGAAAAAGACAGATGCGATCAGCCATGCAGGCTTATCTCTTTCTGGACGCATTCCGCTTTGGGGAGATGTCTCTGAATTTAACGAAAAATACTTGCAGACAAAAATCAACCGCTCAGGTCACATGAAGGCGGAGCAAGAGGTGCGTACGATTGCCACATCATGAGCGATATATGAAGCTAGCCCTTGATAATGCACGGGCAATGAAAGGTCAGACATCTCCGAACCCGCTCGTCGGGGCTGTGATTGTGCGAGAGAATGAAATTGTTGGAGTCGGTGCTCATATGAAAGCCGGTGAACCACATGCTGAAATTCATGCACTCAACATGGCCGGAGACAAAGCAAAAGGAGCCACTATTTATGTGACCCTCGAGCCTTGTTCCCACCATGGACGCACAGGCCCTTGCGCGGAAGCACTTGTAAAAGCCGGCGTCGAAACTGTTGTCGTGGCAGCACTTGATCCGAATCCGCTTGTCGCTGGCCGCGGGATTGCCATTTTACAAGACGCAGGCATTCAAGTCATCACGGGCGTACTTGAACAGGAATCCATTCTGATGAATGAAGTATTTAATCACTTTATTACGAAAAAAACACCTTTTGTGACGCTCAAAGCAGGCATTACCTTAGATGGAAAAATCGCCTCTGCCACGTCTGACAGCAAGTGGATTACATCTGAGACATCCCGTTATGACGCTCACCATATCCGCAGTATCAATGATGCGATTTTGGTCGGTGCTCAAACCGTCATTCACGATGATCCTTCATTAACTGCGCGGATTCCAAATGGGAATAATCCGATTCGAATTGTCTTAGACTCTAAGCTGTCAACACCACTGACAGCAAAGATCGTCACGGATCAGATGGCACCTACATGGATCTTTACAACAAAGCAAGCCGATAAGGAAAAACGAGCGGCTTTAGAAGAAGCTGGCGTCCGTGTCTTCATGACAGACAGCGACACGCGGGTGCCCCTGAAAGAAGTGCTTCAAGTGCTGGGAGAAAAAAATATCTCCTCTCTCATGATTGAAGGCGGCGGCCAGATTAACGCCTCATTCTTAGAGCAGCAGCTTGTAGATAAACTCGTCATCTATATGGCGCCTAAGCTCATTGGAGGACGACTTTCCCCTTCCTTTTTCGGAGGCGAAGGCATACGCCTCATGAGTGATGCCATTGAACTGGATCAACTCACCGTGGAACCACTCGGAAAAGATATCAAAATGACGGGCTATCCCGTTTATCAATAACAAACAGGCTGTCGAGAAAATCTCGACAGCCTTCTTTTTGTCTTCTAGTCTCTCCTCTCTAAAAACTCAATTCGATTCCCAAAAGGATCTTCTACATAAAACCGATTGGCTCCCTCCAATGGCTCATCTTCTCTTATACGAATGTGATGCTTCAATAATGCCTCTTTTAATTCCGATAGACTCTTTACAAGAAAAGCGGGATGAGCTTTCTTTGCAGCTTGAAAATGTTCCTCAATGCCAATGTGAAGCTGATGATGACCGCATTGAAACCAGACACCTCCACGTTTAGCTAGATTACTAGGCTTAGGTATTTCTTCCATTCCTAAAATTTCGCCAAAAAACAAACGAGCTTTCTCTTCACTTCCTTTTGGGGCAGCTAGTTGAACATGGTCGATTCCAAAAAAGTTTGACATATTTCCTCTCCCTTTCTTTTCTCAATTGGTTTTTCTATGTAGTGTGTCTTAAGTTTTTGCGATGCTGAGAAAATTTACTTGTTACTTCATTGGCGGGCTTGATCTTTGAGTTTTTCATTGAGGTGTTTCTTACGATGTAGGGTTTGAATGACAATTTAAAAAACAGAACTCCCCTGATAATGAAAGTTCTGTCTATCTAAGTGTCTTGTAATAACAGTTGAAACCAAGACATATCATGTCAAGGTGTATGGGCGGTGATTCATTTTGGTGAAACTTGTCGAAAAATGTTTCATGTGAAACATTGATCGTTACTTCCCTTCTACCAGCCTGCCAAAGCTTTCTGGTGAAAGTCCCGGTGAAATACGGACGCGGTGCAATGACATCATGCCTTGTTCCTTCTTCGCATGTCCTGGTTCAGTGGTGACAGCCATTTGATATCCAGCTTCCTTCGCCAGCTTCAACGTCTCTTCATTATAGCGCCCGACAGGATAGCTGACCATTCTCGTACGCTGAGAAAATCGCTGATCGAAGAATGTCTTTGATCCTTTTAACTCCTCTTCCTGCTGCTGCTTTGATAATCGATTGAGCTCTAAATGATGAATCGTATGACTCTCAATCGATATCCCATGTGCCATCATCTCGTCCATTTGCTCATCCGTTAAGTGATTTGGACGGCCAATGGATTGCTCAATCATGAAAATCGTTGCTTTCATTTCATACTGCTTTAAAATCGGAAATGCCTTTGTATAATTATCCGTATATCCATCATCAAATGTAATGAGGACACTCTTCTTACTTGGCATCGAATTTGTTGTGAAAACGCGGTACACCTCTTCTGGCGACAGTGTGACATAGTCGTTGTCCTTCAGCCATTTCATATGAGCTGCAAATTCGCTCTTTGGCACACGTAACGAGTTGCCGCTTGAGATACTATGATACATCAAAATCGGAAGCTCGACCGGCTCCTTTTGCTTTATCCAGCTTTTTGTCTCTATCACTGCCGTTTCTTTTTTCTGCTGAATGTCTTTTGTTTGTATTCGACCCTTTTCCTCTTTGATGACTTGCTGGCTTCCTCCCGCCTGCTCCTTCATTCCCATACAGCCCGAAATGAGCAGCAGCATAAAACCAATCGTCATCAGCCTACATGTTTTCTTCATTCACCAATCCTGCTTTCTCTTTATCTACCGAATGATTATAACAGAAATTGGTTATTCATTGACAACTATTTTGACAGGGTATTCATTTTTTTACACATTTCGATCATTTCGATGGCGAGCAGATGAATGGTCTCTGTTGTGAGCATTTGATCTTCTGCGTGTATCAGCAGTAAAGAAAACGGAAGCTGTTCACCTGCCGCTTCTTTTTGAATCAGCGACAAGTGCAGGTTGTGGATGCTTCGAAACGCTTCCTCCCCTTTTTCGATCAACTGCTGCGCTTTTTCAAAATCATCAGCTCTTGCTAGACGAATCGCTTCTACATAATGACTTCTTGCCTCGCCTGCATGGGCAATGATTTGAAAGGCTGCTCCCTGCATTTCCTCTAATACCGTCATCTGCTTCTCCTCCAATTATTCAAGATTCATTTGCTAGTGTCAGTGCATGCTCTAGAATTTTTTCTCCGTTTGCTGTTCCGTATAATCTCACATTGACGACATCGACGGGGATTTGATAGGGTGCCGCTGTTTTTTCTGCTGCTTTTTTCATAAAACTAACTTGCGGTCCAAGTAAAATCGCCTGTACATCCTCTCCATGCTCTTCTAGTTCATCCGCAATGGCTCCTTCAGGTATAGCATAAATATAGTAATCCAGTCCTTTAGCTTCTGCGGCAGCCTTCATTTTGGACACCACAATGGACGTTGACATTCCTGCTGCACAAGCGAGAATGATTCGTTTCATTTCTCATCACTCCTATTGATAAATGACTTCTGTTTCAACTGTCAGTTCCCTAGTTTTGATTAATGTCTGATACCAATACGCAGATGCTTTCAGCTGACGATTTCGTTCATTCTCCAGCTGGATTTCGACTAATCCGTAGCGGTTTTTAAAGGCATTCATCGGTGAGACATTGTCTGTAAATGCCCAAAGCATATAGCCTGTGCAATTTGATCCTTCTGCTTTCGCTTGAAGTGCCCGCTTCAAATGCTGGCTGATAAATGAAATGCGATACTGATCATCAATGATACCGTCTTCTGTTTTAAACCGTTCTTCCTTTTCGACACCCATGCCATTTTCGGCCACAAACCACTCAATATTTCCGTATTCTTCTTTTATTCTCATCCCCATATCATAGACAATCTTCGGGTAGATTTCCCAGCCTCTGAAAGGATTCATTTTTCTCCCTGGAAGCTCAAACATATCGTAATAATAGGATGGATGAAAAGGTGTTCCTTCGTTCCAAGCCTTACTCGGTGCCTTGACACGATGCGGATAGTACAAGTTAAGCCCAACGACATCCACCGTATGATTCTTGATGATCTGAAGCTCTTCCTCTGTAGAATCGAAAAGAATATCATGCTTTTTCAACACATCGATCAGTTCCTCTGGATACTCCCCTTTGATGGAAGGATCTAAGAACATTCGATTAAAAAACAAGTCATACATACGTGCCGCTTCTTCGTCATGCGGGGCAGACGATCTTGCATACGTCACTTCTGGATTGAGAATCACGCCGATTTTGGCTCCTGCCGATTCCTTCAACCCCATCTCCTGAAACAGCTTCACCACTTTTGCTGTTGCCAGAGCTTTATGATAGTTCCACTGCATCCATTTCTTCGTATTTTGCTCAAACGGATATCGGATGGCATCTAGATAAACACGTGTCTGGACAACAATCGGTTCATTAAAACTAAACCAATGCTTGACCCGGTCTCCATAGCGCTCAAACACCTTTTCTGCATAAAGTACAAACAGCTCGACAACATGCTTTGATGACCATCCGCCGTACTTCTCAAGCAAAACGGCAGGAAGTTCATAGTGCTCTAAGCAAAACATTGGTTCTACACCTGCTGCGATTAATTCATTGATCAGATCATCAATGTAACGAGCATAGGCCTCATCCACTATCCCATTCTCGTAATCTATGAGAAACCTCGACCAATTGATCGATGTCCTGTAATGTGTCAGCCCAATCTCTTTCATTAAGGCTACATCTTCAGGGTAGCGCTCGTAAAAGTTTGTCGCACCAGCAGGACCATAGCCTTCGTGCCACACGTGATATCCTTCCTTATACCATAAGTCGATATACGAGTCCTGGTGCGCCCGCTTTCCCTTCCATCCCTCGGTCTGCCAAGCAGAAGCCGCAGCACCTAGGATAAAATCACTTGGAATCTCAATTCTGTTCATGTCGCCGCCTCCCTTTTTTCGTCTGAATGTTTATTCTGAATCTGGTGCTGCTTCTGGCTTGCGGTTAGACAAGAGAACAAACGGTAAATAGATGAAAACAGCAACCACAATACAGATAAGCTGTGTGATGACAGCTCCCATACTGCCAGCGGTGGACAGCCATGCATTCACAAGCGGCGGTGTCGTCCATGGCACCATCACGACCGCTTTTCCAGCGAATCCTGTAGCCGTCGCAATATAACCAATCGTACCTGTCACAAGCGGTGTGACGATAAATGGAATCGCCATCACAGGGTTTAGCATGACAGGTAATCCAAAAATAACGGGTTCATTGATGTTGAACAGTCCGGGTCCTGATGAGAGCTTGGCAATGCTTCGCATCTCTTCCCTTCTCCCAGCAATAAAAATCGCAACCAAAAGACCAATGGTCACACCTGAACCACCGATGCTCATATACACATCCCAAAACGGCATCGTGATGATATTCGGTATCTCTTTTCCCTCTTGAAATGCTGTCATATTCACTGCAATCGATCCTAATAAGAGCGGCTCCCGGATCGGCTTAATCATCTGGTTGCCATGGATGCCGATCACCCAGAAAAATTGCGCCACAAACATCAACGTTAAAATCCCAGGCAGCCCCTGTACAACACTTTCTAACGGACGCTGCACCACGTTATACACTGCTTCATGCAAATAAATGCCTGTCACACGATGAAATGCAAATCCGAATGAACTAATGATTGTAATTGTAATGATCGATGGGAAAAGTGACGAAAATGATGTTGCCACATTCGACGGAACCGAATCCGGCATCTTGATTTGCAGCCATTTCACCTCGGTCAGCTTACAAAAAATCTCCACAGATACGATCGCAATGATCATCCCTAAAAATAAGCTTTTTGGATCAGAAAATTGTCTTGCCAACACGTCAACAACCTCACGCATCGATCCATCGACTTCAAGAAGAAGTGTCGTTGGAATAACAGATATAAATGAAATCAATGCCATCAATCCTGGGAACAGAGACTTGTGACCGTTGATTTTCCCAAGCTCAATCCCAATGAGGAACACAGCCCCAATGGTTAAAAAGTTCAGCGTGGCATAATTGATTGCCTTCATAATAGGCTGAAGCTCTGCTAAAAACCTGAATATCTCAAAATGAGCAAGCCCTGTCTCCGGGCTCATGATCATATTCGCCACCAGTACAGCAAAAGCTCCTGTAATGATGATCGGCATCAGTGTGACAAATGCCTGTTTAATCGCCATAATATATTTCTGGTTGGTGATGCGATAAGCCACATGCCCCATGACATCTGCCGCTTTCTCCTTGAAGCTCATGATCCGTCTCCCCCTTTGCAAAAACTCGTGATCATCCTCCTTTTTGATGATATTTTAAAAGCGCTTTCATTAACATCTAATCTTTTTCCTCACAGATGCGGAAATGGGTGCCGCGTTTTTTCATTTGAATGCTCCAATACTTGAAGCGCAGCTGTCAGTTCTTCAAATGAAGCAGCTTTGATGAGTTGTTCCACCACTTCCTTCCGTTCTGTCAGCCGCACAAGAAATTGATAAAGCGACTGTAATTCTTTTTGATACGTCTTCTGGATGCTTAACAAGCATACGACTTGTACTCGATCTTCTCCCCACAGTACCGGCTTTTTCAACGTACAGATCGCACAAAACGTGTCATCTGTTGCCGGTTTAATTGGATGAGGAATCGCAACCAAATGACCGAAAGATGTGGGTGATACTTGCTCTCTTTCTAGCAATAATTGTTCAAACTCGTCTGGGATTCGATGCTGCTCCTTTAGCACGTTCACAAAAAATTGAAGAACCTCTTCCCTTGAATGGAGATCTTGCTGAAAAAATGTCAGCGCCGGACTCACATACCGCAAAACTCCTGTATCCTGTGAATTTTGCACAAATCGTTTCAGCCGCACAATATCATCGTCACTTAGAATCGTATGTACATCAATGACTGGCACCGGCAATGTATTTTGAAGCGGAATGGTACTAATAATAAAATCAATGCTTCTTAAATCATACAAAGGAAGTTCCCCGACACTTGCAGTTCCAGCGATCTCCAGCCTTCCGTTAAAAGCTGCCGTGAGTTTATGAAGAAGAAGCTGGCTGCTGGCGACACCCGTCGCACACACAATAAGACATGTCTTTCTTACATGCTGTGATTTTGTCCGCTCGATTGCAGCCCCAATATGAAGCGCCAAATATCCGATTTCATCCTCAGGAATTTCAACACCCTCTTTTTCCTTCAGCCATCTGCCCATATAAACACCCGCCTCAAACGCAATGGGATAATGCCTTTTAATGTCTGGTAAATAAGGATTTCGGATGTTCATATCGTATCTAAAGCGATGAATAGCAGAACGCAAATGAAGACTTAAACCAACGATCAGCTCCTTATCAAACTGAATATCAAGTGACATGTGCTCTTCTACATAAGCAAGCAATTGGTGAGTGAAACGAAAATGGTCTTCGTCCAGCAGATGAAATAGCGTATGGCCAGCCTCTCCATATGCCATCATCTTTGCTCCCATTAAGTGAATCGCAATGTACGCCATTTCAGATAACGGAAAATCAATCGCTAATACGCGGCGAATATCTTCTGCCATTTGTTGAGCTACCTGAAAAACTGGCTGCACTTGAATTTCTTTCAATTCCGCTTCTGGCATCTTGACCAGCTTTTTTTCTTCAATTCGTTTGCATGCGATGGCAATGTGGGTCACTAAATTACTTAAACCGATTTCTGATAGATGAAGTCCGGTAGCTTTTGTACGTGAACGCACGATGTCCTGAATCAATTGATACGTTTCTTCAGGTAACAGTGCAGCATTCGCATGCTCCTGCTGAAACACATGCTCTGCCATACAATATCTTAATTTCATTTCATCGCCTGTCAGACGAAGGCCATATTTAGGCCGGTGCGATATAGAAAGTCCATGCAATGAAAACAAGTGCCTGACAGCTTTCAAATCATTTTTCACTGTAGATTCACTCACAAATAATTCCTCTGCCAATCCCTCTAATTTGATATAGTCTTCTGACAGAAGCAGCCTTTTTAATAGATAAGCCACACGGTCCTCAGGCTGATTGGGAATGGACGGTTCCTTTTTCTCATTCCTTTCTCTCAGTGAGGTTTTCAAAAATGTACGAAATGCTCCATAATCTTTAACGCTCAATGTATACCCTGCCCCCCGTTTAATATGCAGTGCGGCACCATGTTCTTCTAAGATCACTTTAAGCGCTTTCATATCTGTGCGGATGGTTCGTGATGTGACTCCGATCACACGTGCAATTTCTTCACTTGTCAGTTCCTGCTCCGCTTGCATCAATCGTTTCAGAAGCTCCTCCTGACGTAGAGATAGCATGGGCTCTCCTCCCTTGGCATTTATTTACTTTTGCCTATCATCATAAACGAAAATAGAACTCTTTGCCCAGTATTTCTTTCAAATCGGGAACCTAGATATGGCTCATTCGTATGAATATGAAACTAGAGGAGGGATGCTTTTATGTTTGTTGTCATTATCATATTAGCTTTTTTAGGAGCCATCATTGCCAGCTTGTTCGCATCAAATGATAAACGTGCATCTGCTAAGCGTTCTGCACATCATAGCTCAACGACGAGCACTTATACTGATTCGTATACCCATCACGCTTCTGAAGCCTCCTGTGGGAGTGATTCAGGTGACAGCGGCGGTGGTGGATGTGACTAAACAAAAAAACAGCCGCCCTTTTAAGAGACGGCTGTTTCGTTTATGGTTTTAAAGAGCTTTCCAGCCCCGTTCAATCAAATGTTTAACATCCTTTGCAAAATCCTCGCCCTTTTCCATCACGTCCTGAGCTCTTCCTGCAAAATTACTGGCAACAGCCAGCTCCATTTTTTTCAATTCAAAGTGTAAGATTTTTTGATCAATCTCTGTTATATATTTTTCATATTCATTGTTGACGATGTCGTGCATCACGCTGTAAGCGTCTTTCCGGTGGCGATGAAAGTCGGTTCCTCTCTCGCCTTTCCATGACGAATCTAGTGCAGGCTTCTTGATTTCTTTGATATCTGACTGGGCAAGATCTTGTTCTGTTCGAATATTACTTTTGGCTGTCTTTAACCGAGAGATCATTTCGTCAAATTCTGCACGTTTGTTCTCAATTCCCATATGCAGATGGTGCAGCATCTCGGATAAACTCATGTCATCCACCTCTATCTGACCTCATACGAAAGCACGGCGTGAGCGCCTTTGGAAACCATCGACTCACTTGATTTTTCCAATCCTGACATTTCTATCGTTCTGCTTTCATTAAGTATAGTATAAGGCGAAAAGCCTCAGGCTTAAATAGGGAAAAGGTGTCCTTTTAGCGACGCGTTTGGAAGAAAAACGGAATAATACAAGGTCTTACACCCTGAATTTTATATGAGACTTTAATACCACAATCGCATTATGTCAATGGTACCCATAAATAAAAGCGATTGTGCTGATTATTTTGCAGCAATCGCTTCGTCTTGTTCTTTTAATGTTTTCACGTTAGAGCGTGTATCCTGAACATTTTTAATTAAGGCTTCTTTAAAGCTTGAGACCATTTCGCTCACTTCTGCTTCACGTGCCGTCCACTTGGTTACAAATTCAAGGCTGTTTTCACCCGCTTTATCTGCTGCTTTTTTCATCGCTAAAGCTTCGACGGCTTGGGAGACTTCATCTAGTTTATCCATAACTGTTTGGTAGTTTAACTTAATTTGTCCCATTGTGATATCCTCCAGATTTGTTCAGCATGAAACTCGTTTACAAGCTGCTCCATGCTTTTGAGATCAAGCGTTTTGCGTCCTCTACTGCGTCTTCTCCTTTTTCAGCAAGACGTGCGGCGTCTCCAGCTAAGGAACTGGCAAAGGATAAAGCAGTTTGTTCTGCTTCTAATGTACTGATTTTGAATTCGATACGGCTCACGTAGCGTGGGTATTGATCGTTCACGATCGTTTGCAGCGCATCATGTGCTTCATTTCGGTCTGTGTTGAAATCCTGGCTTCGCTCACCTTTCCAAGAGGTCCCAAGCTTTGGCTGCTTGATTTGCTTTAAATCTGTTTCTGCCGCATCTTGTTCACGTTCAACCTTGCTTTTCGCCTTTTTGAGCCGAGCGATTTTCTCTTCAATTTCTGCTTTTTTATTTGAAATGCCACCGTTAAGGGCAGACAGCATATCCGATAAGCTCATATGGGTTCCTCCTCCTGTCAAAAAATAAAAACGCTGCTTAGAGTCTCTCTAAACGAGCGCAAGGTGAATAGCACTTTTTCCAATATTGTTATTATAAGGTTCAAAGACTCATGTTTGAATAGGGATTTGTGCCCTTTTTATGGGATAAATATGCTTTCATTCTGCTTCACACCATCCCTTTCGACCTCATTTATAGGAGGTCTAAACTCCTGTTCGTTTGCTATATGTCACATATAGTCTCACGGTCCTAGGACAAACAAAGCCGCCCCGTTCAGGAGCGGCTTTTGCAAACGGCTTATGAGGCCGATTCTTCTCTTTCTTGTTGATCTTTCACGTACCAAATGAATTTACCTGTATATCCGTAAATGATTGCAAGACCAATGGCAACAAAACTCAACCACATAAATGGTAAATAAGAGAATGTCGATACGCCGAGAATTCCTGCCATGTAAATACCGTTATCTGACCAAGGGACCATACCAGACGTAAGCGTACCACCGACCTCAGAGTTTCTGGATAAAACTCGTCTGTCTAGCTTTAATTTATCGTAGCTCTTTTCCATAATTTTCGGTGTAAGGATTAACGATACATACATCGCACAGCCAAAGATATTGGCGAAGAACGCAACAACGAGTGTAGATAGCGTTACATTCCCTGCATTATGTAATTTTTTCTCAAATGTCGCGACGATGACTTTTAATACGCCTAAATATTCTAGTACTCCACCGAAACCAAGCCCCAGGATAATCACCACTAGAGACCCTAACATATTAACGATACCACCGCGGTTTAACAATGTATTTAAGAATTCTACATCTGAATTAATAGAGAAACCATTATAAGCTGTACCAAGTGCATCGGCTGGATTCATTCCTTGGAATGCCATTGCCCAAACTGCGCCAAGAAGCGCACCAATCGCAATAACAGGCATTGAAGGCTTTTTCAAGACAAGTAATAGCACAACAATAAGCGCCGGAATGATCATCCAAATATTAATCGTGAATGTATCTTGCAGTGCTTGTTTCAAAAACTCTACTTTTCCTTGATCAATATTTTTTCCGCCATACATAAACCCGGTAATTGTAAACATAATAGCAGTTATGACAAATGCAGGTATGGATAAGACCATCATTGCTCTAACATGTGCGAGCACGTCCACTTTTGAAAGTGAGGAAGCAAGCACAGTACTATCAGATAAAGGAGATAACTTATCGCCAAAATAAGCTCCAGATAAAACAGCTCCAGCCACGATAGGTAATGGAATTCCCAAACCTTCACCAATCGCAATCATGGCAATACCTGCGGTTCCAACTGTCCCCCATGATGTTCCTGTAGCAACAGACATAATGGAACAGATAATCAGTGTAGCTAGTAAGAAAATATTAGGATGAATAAATTCCAGTCCATAATAAATTAATGTGGGTACCACTCCACCGGCAATCCATGTTCCAACAAGTGCACCTACAGCAATTAAAATCAAAACAGCCTCTAAACCATTCGATATCCCTTTTGTAATGGCATTTTGAAGATCTTTGTATGAATGCCCCAATCGAATACCTAAAGCAATAACCATAAACCATGAGATAAACAATGCTAGCTGAATATCTAATTTGAAGTAAAGAGTAAATGATAAAACAATCGCTAAAAACAAGCCAAGTACAGCTACGACTTCTAAAATAGATGGTAGACGTGGTGATTTCATTGTGTTTCCTCCCTTTGTGCGTGCGTTAAGCGTTTTCAAAATATTGTGAAAAAAGTGTGTCAATTCGAAAGAAAGTGAATTGCCTGTTTTTCTCTTTTTCACAGGCAATTCCACATATTAATAAAATAAAATTTTTGATATTATTATCGCTCTAGGAGCTCTGCACCCGCAATACCAGGCTTTGTCATCTCAAATGGATTTAAGATAATATCAAGTTCTTCTTCCGTTAAAACATCGTACTGCAAGCAAAGATCTCTGATCGATTGTCCTGTTAAAATGGCTTCTCTTGCAATTCTAGCGGCTGCTTCATAGCCTAAGTGAGGGTTCACGGCAGTGATCACGCCTGCACTTTTTTCTACATATTCTTTCAAACGTATTTCATTTGCTTCAATGTCCGCTAAGCAATGATCTGTGAATGAGCGGAATCCGTTATTCATTATACTAATAGATTGAAGCAAGTTAAAGACCAGAACAGGCTCCATCACATTTAACTCAAGCTGGCCTGCTTCAGAAGCAAGACAGATCGTGTGGTCGTTCCCAATGACTTGGAATGCGATTTGGTTAATGAGCTCTGCCATGACTGGATTGACTTTCCCAGGCATGATGGATGATCCAGGCTGGCGGGCCGGCAATGCGATTTCAGCAAGACCTGCGCGCGGACCAGATGCCATTAAGCGGAGGTCATTGGCAATCTTAGACATGTTCATCATGCATACTTTTAAAGCGGCGGATACTTCTGTGTAAGCATCTGTATTTTGCGTTGCATCCACGAGATGCTCTGCGCCTACAAGAGGAAGACCAGATATATCAGCGAGCTTCTTCACCACGATCTCAATATAACGAGGATCTGCGTTTAAGCCTGTCCCAACAGCTGTTGCACCCATATTGACTTCATATAAATGCTGTTTTGATTGGTTGATCCGCTTAATATCACGGCTCAGCACACGGCTGTAAGCTTCAAATTCCTGTCCCAAACGGATTGGAACAGCATCTTGAAGGTGCGTACGTCCCATTTTGATCACATGATCGAATTCTTTCGCTTTCTTTTGAAAGACGTCCTGCATGACTTGCATCGTTTCAAGCAGAATGTCTAACTGCTTGAGCACAGCAATGTGGATCGCCGTTGGGAATGAGTCATTCGTTGATTGCGACATGTTCACATGTGTGTTTGGGCTTAAATGGATGTATTCACCCTTTTGATGTCCCATGATTTCTAGCGCTCTGTTTCCAATCACTTCATTGGCATTCATATTCATGGACGTTCCTGCGCCGCCTTGAATTGGATCGACAATAAAGTACTCGTGCAGCTTGCCTTCAATGACTTCATCAGACGCTTGAACGATGGCATTTCCGATTCCCTCATATAAACGTCCAACTTCCATATTGGCTTGAGCTGCTGCTTTTTTCACGATGGCAAAGGCTCTAATTAGTTCCTCGTGCATCCGATATCCTGTAATCGGGAAATTCTCTTTTGCACGGAGGGTTTGAACCCCATAATACACGTCTGCTGGAATTTCTTTTTCACCAAGAAAATCCTTCTCATAGCGATAAGTTGCTTGAACCATCTCTTATGACCTGCTTTCTATAGAATAGTTAAATCACTAAATCTTCTGCGATTGGCGTTTCCATAATCTTTTTGACTTCTCTTGGATCTGTTGTTTTGCCTAGTGCCCACATCAGTTTCGGCACGATAGCTTCTGTATTCATATTTCTTGAACGTGCCACCAATTCTTGATTGATCTTGCGTCCTACCTCATACACACTCATGTCTTCTCCTTCTTCCAGACACTGAGTGGTGATGACAACAGAAATGCCTTCTTCCAGCAATTCGTTGATCTTTTCTAAGAGGTTTCTTCCTTCGAAAGGAATTCCGCCGCTGCCGTAGCTTTCAATGACAACGCCTTTGTACATGCTTTTGACTGCATCTAAAAACTCAGGCTTCAGGCCTGGGTGCAATTTTAACAGACACACATCTGTGTTCAAAGATGCATCTAATTTAAGCGGTTTCATTGGTGTTCTTTTTACTTTGCTATTGTATTCAATTTGATGGTTTTCAATTGATGCAATATATGGGTAGTTAATGCTTTCAAATGCATCGTAGCTTTTCGTTCTTAGTTTGATCGCACGTGTTCCTTGGATGACCCTGCCATCAAACACGACATACACGCCGCCAACACCGTCACATGCAAAGCGAATGGCATCTGTGATGTTTTTCTTCGCATCTGTTTTCTTAAAAGTAATCGGAATTTGTGAACCTGTAATCACGATCGGCTTATCAGGATTTTGCAGCATATAAGACAGCGCTGCTGATGTATAGGCCATTGTATCGGTTCCGTGAGTAACGACAAACCCGTCATACTGATCATAATTCTCATAAATGGCTGTTGCGATATCAACCCAGTATTCAGGCTGCATATTTGTACTATCTATACTCATTAGGGACTTTGTGTCCATTGTATATTCTGCATTAATTTCGTTTAAATAGCTCAAAAGATCCTCAGCTTTAACACCTGGAGCTAAACCATTTTCACTCTCTACAGATGCAATCGTCCCACCAGTCGTTAAAAGCAATAATTTCTTCAACAGGTCCACCTCTTTCGTAAAATTACTTCGTTTGTCACACATATTATAAGCTAGCTTGTGCTATTCTATAATATACGCTTTACGCGTACCTTCATTGCCATTATAGTCACATAACGCGAATTAATCAAGAAATTGTTACGCATAACGCGTACATTCTATGTCAAAATATGATATACTGTTGTTGTAAATAAAGGAGCGTTCATGTATGATACTCGATCGTTTAACCACCCTTAGAAAAAAGAAAAAATGGTCTCTCCAGCATACGGCAGATCGCCTAGGTATCGCCAAAAGCACCTATGCCGGTTACGAATCTGGGTACCGACGACCTTCGCTTGAAGCAGTGAAGCTGCTGGCTGATTTGTATGATACGTCCATTGATTTTTTACTTGGTAGAACGGACGAGCCAGAGATACAACGCAAAATCTCTGATATCAAAATTGAACTGACGGAAGCAAAAGAAGGAACCATTTATGTAGACGGCGTTCCCCTAAATGATGAAGAAATCAAACAGCTTGTTGCCTTTATTCGGGCGAAAAACACTCTAAAAGTATAAACACAGAAAAGAGAGGCACCTTATAAACAGGTGCCTCTCTTTCCTTTTCCAATCTCAATATGGAGAAGACAGCTGGCTTAATTCCTCTAGCCGCCGCTTCGCTTCTTCTTTATTAAACGAACTATAATAGCGATAATTCTCCTCATCTAAGATGCGGTAATGCTGACTAAGTACATTTTGCTGAAGGCGAAACGTGCCTTTTTTGACAGACGTCCTCCACCAAACCTTGCCGCCAATCGTACGCTCTACTGATAGATGTAATTCATCATGTGCCACAACTTCCAAAATCTCGAGCGGGTCATCCCCTAGGGTTCCTTTCAAAATGTCACTATCTCTGAATAATGCACATACGGCCGCGGATTGCGTCCAGTTGAGACGCAGCCTGTTTTTTTCAACCTGCTGTAGATGCCGTTTCGATAGACCAAGTACCTCCGCCATACGATCCTGCGTATAATCCTTTTCTTTTCGAATCCGTGCCATTTGTTCTGTGACGAGGTCGATTACCATCTCTTTATCCATCTCTCATCGCCTCTTTCGAGTGTTCAGTCTTTACTGACATCATACACGATTTCATCGAAAAAGTGGCGCCTCATCCTATAGAATTCTGACAAAAACAGCTTAGTCGGTCTTCTCTTCTCCTTGGCCATGCTGCTGTCTCCAATTTTCTTGGGCTGTCTGATGTAAATATGGATAGATCTCCTGTTTGACGGTCTGCTCAAATACTTCTTCATCTAAAATGCTGTACGCTGGAATTTTGATCAATTTCCCATCTACTTTCCGAATGAGCACATCCATGAAAAGAAATCCTCTTATACTGTAACGATGCCTGCGCATGTCAATTGATTGAATATCTTGAAAAGAGATCGTTCGCTCCCGGTGCAGCACAGCGCCATTCTCTCCGCGCTGAATGCGAAAAATCACATTTCCCCTCTTCGTAAAAGCAGGCAAAATCATCAAAAAGGAGATCCAGCCATAAACAATACCTAATAGTCCGCCTAAAAATAAAAACAATGTATAGTTCGATTCAAATGTAAGAGCTTCTGAAAATAACCAAATACCGATAATACCGAAGCCGCCCGTTGCTAAGAATGCCCATACTCTTAAAAAAGGTCTGCTCCTTACTTCTATTACTTCACTTGGATTCAAGCGTCATTCTCCTTTTCTCCATTAGAATATAGAACGTATCCCGTCTTGATGAGCCGTCTCAATGCGAAATTGATTTTCTTTTATTCCTGATACAAGCCACGATTGGTTCTCACCTGGAATCACAAATATCATGGACTCCACATCAGGCGTATTATTTTTGTCATAGACGACCTTCATGAGAGAGTCCATCTTTCCTTTTCTCGTCTGCACATCAGAAACAAATGCCTTCACGAGCTCTTGATTCTCCGCTTTATTCAGAAAGGATGGCCACTCACTTTTCGCTTCGCTTGCCTGTTCTAATAGCATTTCAAATTCATCTGCCTGCAGGCTGATGACAGGTTCAGGGTGATCATTCATCTGTAGGTTGAAAAAGGCTGTCACTTGCTCCTCTGCCTGCTGATCGCCGTCCAGTTTGCGAATCTGATGTACTTGTTGATCATAAAGCGTATGATGCGCATATACACCCGCCCGTGTTGTGTGAAAAGAGGTGCTGACTTCTTCATCTGTGTCTCCAAATTTAGATGCCTTGATCGTGTGAGAGGCATCATTCATCGCCTGGATGAAATGACGGTATTCCGCTTTATAACGGTATTGTCTGTTTCGAAATTCCAGTACACCTTTTGCAAGCAAAGAGCGGCACGCAATTTCAAATAAAAACCCAAGGCGCTCGTCCTCTACTTCAGGATAATAGGCCTCCTTTAAGGACATGCCTTGTTCAAAATAGCCTTCACTGTAAAAACTAAAGATGAGTTCCTCAATACTTAGACTTAGCTGATCCAACTTGATCTCTCCTTATCCAAAAGAAAATGCACCCTTAAAGAAATCGCCTGCACCCTTTATGAGCGATTCTGCGGTTTCTTTTGTTTTTTCTATCCCTTTATGTATCACCTGATTTGCCTGATCAATGGTATCATTCACTGCTTTCACACCTTGACCCGCCAGTTCGAATGCTTTTTTCCCTTTATCCACGACTGCATGAATCGGGTCCTTTAATTTCACTGCCATCTGTTCAGCAAAACCGGATGTCAGCTTGGCGACTTTTTCTCCAATAAATCCACCTACAGCTGAACCAATGGCTCCCCCAACAACGGTTCCAATCGGACCTGCAAAGCTGCCAAGAGCACCGCCGACAACGGCACCTGCGACAGAACCGCCAGCGATAAAGACCGTATTGTTCACTGCATTTCCAACAGCCTTTGCATTTTCACGCTTAAGAACTTCTGGCTGATCACCGAATTCTGCATAGTTCTCGGCAATTTTCAATCCACAGCCAACCGTTTCTGTTGCACCAGTGACAACTGTTGCAATAATGGCATTTCCTTTCGCAAATCTTGCACCATTTTTCAGAACAGACTTAATCGCAGCCGTGTCCTTCCAATTAATACTTCCTTTTGTAAAATCACGAACACTGTTTGTGAACGCAACTGTATCGTCAGGATAAAATTTTGTGAATTTCTTATGGACCAAGTCAGCCATCGGCCAGTTCGATCGTTTTAATAATTCTTTTTTACTCAGCCAAATCCTTGCTAACCGGTCAAATCTCGTTCCTTCTACCCGGCTGGTCAGATCAAGCAGCAGTTTTGAATGCTGCGCTGCATATCGGCCATTCTCTTTAATGAAAGTCGTCATCCCAAGCCCGTAATATTTCGCCTGCATCATCACGATACCAGCTAAGCTCGTGAGTGTACCATATTGATCATAGATACTGTACAATTTCCGCAATATATCATCTGCTTCGACCATTTTATCGGTTGCATGTCGAATGGCAATATCATCACTGCTCAATTTGCTGATTAATGCCTGTCCTGCTCCCCATGCATCCCCGACACCAGAAAAACAGCTTCTATACCGAGGATCGCAGCCTAAAATCAGCCCGTCCAGTTCACTATGTAAATCGCGGTGCTTCGTTTCAATGGCTGACAGCTCACCTACAAAATCATTCGCCAGCCCAGTCAGCTGATCTGGATCAACCACAATGTCACGTGCCATCACATCATCTCCCTTCTCGGTTTCTTTCTCTCCGTTCTTCTCGTCTCTTTCGCTCAAGCTCTTCCATTCTGGCAATTTCAGCTTTACGCTCCTCAATTTTGACCGCTGCATCCCGCAGTTCCTGACTTGTTTCAAGCAAATCTTTTTCAAATTGATCGTAGCGTGCCGTTGTTTCTTCAAAGCTTTGATCAAATTTATCCCTTGCTTCTCCCTGCCAGCCTGATCCTACTGCCTTCAGCCGATTTTCCAGCAGCTGCTTGGACTGCCGAAT
Source organism: Bacillus sp. FSL L8-0654 (assembly GCF_038629965.1). Classification (NCBI taxonomy): domain Bacteria; kingdom Bacillati; phylum Bacillota; class Bacilli; order Caryophanales; family Bacillaceae; genus Bacillus; species Bacillus sp. FSL L8-0654. The sequence goes on from NZ_CP152026.1 coordinate 3,543,858, forward strand.
CTCATCAGCCGCTTCCTGAAACTTTTGAGCGAGTGCCAGCGTTTGACTAGAATCCAACTTTCGCACCCCTTTCTCCCAATTTAACGTACAAATGGATGATTTTATATGTCCTCATTATAAATAAAAAGACACCCAAAAAAATCACCCTAAAGAACCATTCAGCACATTACCTAATGAAAGTAGGCCTTTTTCCTCTCTAATTGCCAGAGAAAGCCTTTCTTGTTATGAAGCGCATTCAAGACGTGATAAAATGGACGTATACTACAAAAGGAGTGACGTATAGATGAAAGAGGAAATGATTCAGCGTTTCACAAGTTATGTGAAGGTAGATACGCAGTCAGATGCAGAAAAGGAAAGCTGCCCATCTACTGAAGGACAATTGAACCTGGCGAGACAGCTTGTCGAAGAGATGAAATCCATCGGGATTCAAGAAGTGACTATGGATGAAAACGGCTATGTCATGGGAACAATTCCATCTAACACAGACAAAGACGTGCCGACCATTGGCTTTTTGGCTCATATCGACACAGCCACTGACTTCACCGGCAAAAATGTAAAACCACAGCTCCATGAGAACTATCAAGGCGGCGACATTACCTTAAATGAAGATCTACATATCGTTTTATCTCCACAACAGTTTCCAAATTTACAAAAGTACCAAGCACATACGCTGATTACAACAGATGGCACAACCCTGCTTGGTGCAGATAACAAAGCTGGTATCGCAGAAATTATGACAGCAATGCATTACCTCATCGAACACCCAGAAATCAAGCATGGAAAAATCCGCGTCGCTTTTACGCCAGATGAAGAGATTGGCAGAGGGCCGCACAAGTTTGATGTTGATGCCTTTGGCGCTTCCTATGCGTACACAATTGACGGCGGACCGCTTGGCGAGCTGCAATATGAAAGCTTCAACGCAGCAGGCGCGAAAGTATCCATTAAAGGAAACAACGTCCACCCAGGAACAGCAAAGGACAAAATGGTCAGCGCTGCGAAAATTGGGATGCTCTTTCACAACAAACTGCCTTCTGACGAATCTCCAGAATATACAGAAGGCTACGAAGGCTTTTTCCACCTGACGAAATTTGTAGGGGAAGTAGAAGAGGCTGAGCTGCAATATATTATCCGTGATTTTGATAAAGAGAAATTCAACAAGCGCAAGGCACTGTTTGAAAAAATAGCAAATGACTTAAAAGCCACCTACGGAGAAAACAGCATCACCCTCAGCATTCAGGATCAATATTATAATATGAGAGAAAAAATTGAGCCGGTGAAACATATTGTGGACATTGCTCATGAAGCCATGGAAAATCGCTCAGTAACACCGGTCATTGAACCAATTCGCGGCGGCACAGACGGCTCCCAGCTTTCATATAAAGGTCTCCCAACGCCAAACATCTTTACTGGCGGGGAAAACTTCCACGGTAAATATGAATTTATTTCCGTTGAAAACATGGTGAAAGCAACCGAGGTTATCGTTGAAATTGCCCGTTTATTTGAAGAAAAAGCATAAACATGTTTACAACCGTTCCTGTTCGGGAACGGTTTTTTAATAAAAGTTTACAATTTTCTGAAACTTTTATGACACTTATTCGTACTAATAGAGACAACCCCAGAAAAAATTCTTCTTGACGAGTGAAATAACTGGAAATATAATAGTTAAAAACAACCAGTATTTTAGACCTAAAATAGCAGATCGAATGAACCTTAAGAACTAAACCAACTCTGCTGCTTATTTTCAGTTATAAACATCACTCACCCTGTCTACACTTAAAGAATAGGATGAATTGGAGGAATGTCATATGATGATTTTATTGATTATCGCTTCACTTTGCTGCTACTTACTATTCTCTTTCAAAAAAGATAACCGCACCCAAAAAAGAAAAAGCGCAGAGCTTTCGGAGTTTGAAATCTTTCGTATGCGCCGCCACTACAACGGAAAACGCCGTCACCCACTAAACGATGCACCTAAACAAGTATAAATCCAAATAAAAGAGCCTCATGAGGGGCTCTTTTTGTTGAATAAACAGCAAAAAACGACCATTGAATCTGGTCGTTTTTCTTTTTATTTATATACCTTCGCAGGCACTTGAATCATAGGAATTCCAACATAGTAAGGTGAAATTTCATATGGCTGGAAGACAACAGCAATTCCCTTTTTCGTGAAGTAATACTGCGTGTTGTAGTTGATTTCAATGTCGCTTTTTTTCAGGTTCGCGTAGAATTTGCTTTTATGCTTCTTTGTGTAGTTATAAATATAATCTCTTACTTTCGTACGCTTTTTCTTTGTTTTCACAACGTCTGTCAAGAACAGCTGCTTTGTTTTTTTCTTTGTTAACACATAGTTCATGCTGGAAACCATCGTGTCTCCGTGCGCTCCACCGTTATACATGTAATCATAGTTTAAGATACTCAGTTTCTTACCATTGTTAAATTTCGTTTTATACGTTCTCTCATACGTGACCTTCCCGTAGCCTTCCTTTTTCGCTTCGTCCTTTAAGTACAAGTAAGTAGAATAAGAGAAGGCGATATCTTCTTTTAAATCACGATTGATGGTTTTCATATGCGTCTTGCTTAGATTTTTCACCTGTGCATATTTGAACGTTTTTTTCTTCTTATAATAGTGTGTGCTTACTTTTGCTTTTTTTGCTTGTTTGGCATCAGCAGATCCAACTGGCGCAAACAAGGAAACAATCAGTGAGAAAATGAGCAGGCTGATCGTTAGGCCTTTTTTCATTGTCATAGTAAAAACCCCCATTTTTGTCTATTACCAAATGAGTATACCATGACAAAAGAACCAAAAGAAGTATTTTTTCCATATTATTCTTCATTTTTCCACATCGGGTTTGTTTACCGTTTTCATAAGTTCCTGTATGCTTAATGTAGAATGCTAGATGAAGTGTGGTGTTTATCATAGAAGAGAATATTTTTAGTCACATTCGGACAACTTTTCATAGTTTGTCCCCAACCCAGAAAAAGATTGCCAATTACATTTTACAAAACCCTCAGAAAGTTGTGCTTCATTCTATAAGTGCACTCGCTGCTGAATGCAGCACAAGTGAAACGACGATCTTTCGGTTTCTAAGAAAAATTGGCTATGAATCGTATCAAGTGTTTCGTGTCCATGTCGCACAGGATATCGCGACCAATACACCTCAATCCATATACGGTGAGATCGAGGCAACCGATAGTGTAGCTGATATTAAACATAAGGTCATAGAGTTAACAACAAACTCTATACAAGATATGAAGCATATTTTAGAAGATCATGCCGTCACACAATTCATTGAACACATGAAACAGGCACATAAAACCGTCTTTTTTGGAGCAGGCGCGTCCAGCTTTATTGCTGGGGATGCTTATCATAAGTTCCTGCAGCTTGGTTTTGAAGTGAGCCTATGCAGTGATCCGCATATGATGAATATGATTGCCACACACGCCACGGAACACGATTTTATCGTCGCAATCTCCCATTCAGGAGAGAGCAGAGAAATTCTTGACGCCGTACAGTTTGCAAAAGAAAAAGGGGCAAAGGTTGCTTCTATCACCAGCTATCCGAAATCTGAGCTCGCAAAGCGGTCTGACTTTCATCTGCTTAGCTCTTCAAGAGAGACAACCTATCGATCAGACTCCATGATCTCCCGTATCAACCAGCTTGTGATCATTGATGTACTATACGTCACCGCTGTTTTAGAGCTAGGATCAAATGCCATTGAAAACGTGAAACGATCTCGTTTAGCCGTAGCTAAAAATAAAACATAAACACAAAAGACCGGAGCTGATTCCGGTCTTTTTTTGTGACTTTTTTCATATTTTCCGTTGACACGTTCCTATCACGTCATGTACATTAAATGAACAATAGTTTATTTCCTACCATCAAATTTAAAAGATAGTATATATACTAACAAAATGAAAAGAAAGCGCTTTTTGTAAGGGTTTTCTATATAGGAGGCAGGCAACGTGACAAAGAAGATTGGATTCATTGGACTAGGTATTATGGGGAAACCTATGGCACTCAATCTATTAAAAGCTGGTCATACTTTGACAGTTTTTGACCTAAATGAGGAAGCTATTCGATCGTTACAAGAAGCCGGAGCAAAAGGTGCTGTTTCAGCAGCTGAGGCAGCTTCTGAAAGCGATATCATCATCACAATGCTTCCTAAAGGAGAGCATGTAGAGGCAGTCGTTTCAGGTGATCAAGGCATTTTAACGACAGCTGCACCTGGCACTATCATCGTAGATATGAGCTCAGTTTCTCCTGTCACCTCCAGGGCTTTAGCTGCTCTTGCCAAACAGCATCAGGTGGAATTTATCGATGCACCTGTCAGCGGCGGAGAACCGAAGGCAATAGACGGAACACTTGCCATCATGGCTGGCGGCGAAGAATCCATCTTTGAGCAAGTGAAGGATGTCCTGCTTGCAATGGGCACTGAAGTCGTATTAGTTGGAGCAAATGGCAGCGGGACAACAGCGAAGCTTGCCAATCAAATCATCGTCAACTTAAATATTGCGGCCATGTCCGAGGCGCTCGTTCTAGCTGCTAAATCAGGCATTGCCATTGATAAGATGTATGAAGCCATCCGCGGCGGATTGGCAGGAAGTGCCGTGCTCGATGCAAAGGTCCCTCTCATCTTAGAACGAAATTTTGAACCTGGCGGACGCATCGACATCAACTTGAAGGATTTAACCAATGTCATGGAAACTGCTCATGATATCGGTGTTCCTCTTCCGCTTTCTAGTCAGCTGCTCGAAATCTTCCACGCCCTCAAAGCGGACGGAAAATCCGGGCTTGATCATGGCGGCATCGTTCAATATTACGAAAAAATGGCTCATGTCGAAGTAAAGAAAGGATGAGATGGTCATGAAACAAAGCACTGACATACTGAATGCCATTCCGAAAGCAGATTCAAAGGCCATTCAATCAGCATACGAACAAGCACTGAGCAGCTTTCAGCATAAAGTTATTGTATTAGACGATGATCCAACAGGGACTCAAACCGTACATGGCGTCTCTGTTTTCACCGATTGGTCAGAAGAAAGTATTGAGGCTGGTTTTCTTGAAGACAGCCGAATGTTCTTTATTTTGACCAATTCTCGCAGTATGACAGAGAAAGAAACTGCCGCTGTGCACGAAACAATCGCTGCAACCATTGTAAAGGTGGCTGAACGGCTTAATCAGGACTTCGTCATTGTCAGCCGAGGGGATTCTACTCTTCGCGGACACTTTCCGCTTGAAACCGAAGTACTCAAAATGACCATTGAACAGCAAAGCTCCCGCCATTTCGATGGTGAAATCCTTCTTCCTTTTTTCCAAGAAGGTGGACGCTTTACGATCGACAATATTCATTACGTACAGGAAGGACATGAATTAATTCCTGCTGGTGACACAGAATTTGCAAGAGACCGCACATTCGGCTTTCAATCATCACATCTTGGAGAATGGATTGAAGAAAAGTCAGAAGGAATGTTCACAAAAGAGAACACGACCTACATTTCATTAGCTGATCTGCGGGCTTTACGCATTGATCAAATCAAACAACAGCTCATGGGTGTGAAGGATTTCAAAAAGGTGGTTGTAAACGCGGTGGACTATGACGATGTCAAAGTCTTTGTCACCGCTCTCATTGAAGCCATTCAAGCAGGACAGCAGCTGATGTTCAGAAGTGCGGCGGCGCTCACAAAAGTACTTGGCGGTATAGGGGATCAATCCTTATTAACAAGAGATGACTTGATACAAGAAGAAAGCCCTCATGGTGGTCTCATTATGGTCGGTTCTCATGTGAAAAAAACAACAGAACAATTAAAAGCGCTTGAGCAAAATAAAGAGATGGCTTTTATTGAATTTAATACCCACCTCGTGTTAAAGCCTGATGCCTTTCGCGAAGAAATTGACCGCGTCATTCAGCAAACTGAAACACTGTTGGCAGCTGGTCAATCTGTGGCTGTTTATACAAGAAGAGAACGGCTTGATCTTGGGGATGATCGCCAAGAGGAAGAACTAAAACTCTCTGTACAGATTAGTGATGCTGTGACAAGTATTGTCCAGCGTCTCACCATTCGTCCTAAGTATCTTATTGCCAAAGGTGGAATTACCTCCAGCGATATTGGGACAAGAGGACTTAGCGTGAAACGTGCGACCGTGGCAGGTCAAATCAAACCAGGGATCCCTGTTTGGCAAACAGGAGAAGAAAGTAAATTCCCTTTCATGTCTTATGTGATTTTCCCGGGAAATGTTGGGGCAAAGGATACGTTAAAAGAAGCTGTAGACATACTTGAAGGATAAGGCATAAGGGGTGTTTGCGCCCCCTTATGCACCACAAAGGAGGAAAGATCATGTCATTAGTGTTTATTGGACTTGGCGTTTTGTTATTGCTGTTACTCATGGTTGTCTTTAAGTTAAACGCTTTCATTTCTTTGATTATTGTCTCTTTAATTGTTGCTGTGTTAGAAGGGATGACACCACTAGAAGCGATCGCTTCCGTCGAAAAAGGACTTGGCAGTACGCTCGGACATCTGGCACTCGTTCTCGGTTTTGGAGCGATGCTTGGGAAATTGATGGCTGATTCTGGCGGAGCTCAGCGGATCGCGATGACACTTATTGACCGATTTGGCATCGGAAAAATCCAATGGGCGACGATGCTGACTGGGTTTGTGATTGGAATTGCTCTATTTTATGAAACCGGATTCATTATCTTAATTCCATTAGTCTTTACGATCGCTCAGGCTGCAAGACTTCCTGTGCTGTATGTGGGTATGCCGCTCGTCGCTGCACTCATCACCACACATGGCTTCCTCCCTCCTCACCCAGGACCAACTGCCATTGCGAGTGTCTTTCAGGCAAACATGGGACAAACCTTATTGGTTGGGATTATTTTAGCGATTCCTGCTGTTTTAGTAGGCGGACTTCTGTTTACGAAACTATTTAAAAAAGATCAGTTGCACGCACATATCCCAAAGAACTTATTTAATCCAAAGGAATTCACAGAAGAAGAAATGCCTAGCTTCGGCATTAGCATTTTCACCGCTGTTTTGCCTGTATTACTTATGACATTCAGAGCATTTCTAGAAATTTTCTTCCCATCCTCCCCATTGCTGCCAACCGCTGAGTTTTTAGGCGAACCGGCGATTGCACTATTAATCTCAGTGCTGCTTGCCATCTACACGTTTGGGCTTGGAAGAGGAAAGAGCATGCAGGATGTGATGAAGTCCATCACGGATTCTATCGGCTCTATTGCTATGATTCTATTAATTATTGCAGGCGGCGGCGCCTTTAAACAAGTGCTCATTGATAGCGGCGTCGATCAATACATTGCAGGAATCATGCAAGGAAGCACACTTTCTCCCCTGCTTCTGACTTGGCTCATTGCTGCTGTCCTTCGTGTCTCTTTAGGATCAGCCACTGTCGCCGGTCTCACGGCGGCTGGCATTTCTGCACCACTGATTGGCCTGACGGGTGTCAGCCCTGAATTAATGGTGATCGCAACAGGTGCCGGCAGTATCACGTTCTCTCATGTGAATGATGCGGGTTTCTGGATTTATAAAGAATACTTTAACCTATCAATGGCTCAAACCTTTAAAACGTGGACATTGATGGTCACCGTGCTTTCACTTGTCGGACTTGCTGGTGTTCTTGTCGCTGATTTGTTCATGTAGGAAATTAAATTGTAAAAACCATTGACTTTTCCCTGAAAACGTTGAATAATTGTGTTTATTAAGAAAATTGAATCAAAAGGTAACCTTATTAAGAGTGGTGGAGGGACTGGCCCTGTGAAACCCGGCAACCGCTGTTCCTAGGAACAGAATGGTGCTAATTCCTTAAGCAAGCAAATGCTTGTTTGAAGATAAGGCAGAGTTCTCACAGTATATGATGCTCTTCCTTATCTAAGGAAGAGCTTTTTTATTTGATTTTTTAACCTGAAGAAAGAAGGGATTCAACATGACTCAAGTACAAACCATTGGAAAGAAAACAACGAAACCGCCATTCCGCGCAGATCAAGTAGGAAGTTTACTTCGTTCAGAGCGCATCAAGGAAGCACGCAAGCAAAAAGCAGACGGTACGCTGACAGCAGAGCAGCTCCGACAAATTGAAAACGAAGAAATTACACGTATTGTAGAGAAGCAAAAAGAAATTGGGTTAGAGGTTGTCACAGATGGTGAGTTCCGACGTGCATGGTGGCATTTTGACTTTCTTGAAGGACTCGATGGGGTTGAAGGGTTTGAAGCAGATCAAGGCATTCAATTTCATAACACAACGACAAAAGCTAGAGGCATCAAGGTAACAGGCAAGATCGATTTTACAGATCATCCAATGCTGGAGGATTACCGTTTCCTTCACAGCATCGCTGGTGATCATACGGCTAAAATGACGATTCCAAGTCCGAATATGCTCTTTTTCCGTGGAAAGCTTGAAGAAGGAGTGTATGACAGCTTAGAAGAATTCCATCATGATGTGGCACAAGCGTATAAGAAAGCCATCCGTGCTTTTTATGATGCAGGCTGCCGCTACTTGCAGCTGGATGATACGGCATGGGCAGTGTTCTTTTCTGAAAAAGGCCATGAACAAATCAAAGCCTTTGGCCGTGAAGAAGATGAACTTCGTGAATCGTTTGCGAAGACAATCAATGAAGCTGTTGCCAACCGCCCAGAGGATTTGGTGATTACGATGCACATTTGCCGCGGTAACTTTAAATCAACTTGGGCAGCTGAAGGTGGTTACGAAGCAGCAGCAGAAACAATTTTTGCCGGCTTAGATCTTGATGGTCTCTTTTTAGAGTTTGACGACGATCGTTCTGGCGGATTTGAGCCCCTTCGATATGTGAAGAACCCAAACCTTCAAATCGTACTAGGCCTTGTCACTTCAAAATACGGAGAGCTTGAGCCAGTTGAACAGATTAAAAAACGCATTGAGGAAGCGGCTCAATATGTAGACATTAACCAAATTTGTTTGAGTCCACAATGCGGATTCGCCTCAACAGAGGAAGGCAACCTGTTAACAGAAGAGCAACAATGGGAAAAGCTGCGTCATGTGATTGAGATTGCTGATCAAGTGTGGAAATAGGCGAAAACTTACAGAAAAAGCTGACCTTCATAATAAAGAACCGCTTTTTTAAGCGGTTCTTTATTTTTTGTCATCTCAATCAACTTGATATTAAGTTTAATCGTATTACTTCTATAGTTGAGTTTAAGAATATATTGAACATACGTTATCTTCTTAAAAACCATTTTTATACTCATAGGTTGTCTAACAAGTTAAGTGGATTGATACATTCAAGTCATCTTCCTAGCCAGAATATCTCCTACTGAAAATCCACCCTAATTATTAGAAATTACAATACTGCTTTTTCCATCGTTCCCTCAAGCAAACCTAAAAGTGTGACTATAGTTTATGGGGTCTCGAAGCTTTGGTTTAAATATATCGGTGAAATCAAATGCTAAGGCAACTCTTTTTCATACCAACTCATTGCCTCCTACAGGTGGTACTAAAAATTCGTTAAGATCCCTGCCTCCTCAATGATATTCACTTTATTAGATAGAGAGTATCGATATAAAAACTTGTCAAAAATTTATTGATCTAAATTAAAAAAATAAGAAAAATGTGATATTATGACTTTCGTTAGGGTATTAACTTGAAATTTAATACATAAATAGAAAAATGATTACAAGAATAAAGTTTATAAAACTACTCTTCTTGTTGAGTTTAGTAATGTAGTTATTGCTAATGGACATGTATTATAAACTTGTTTTTTCATACCTTAACACTTTATGAAAGGAGTGTACATTCATGGCTAACTTATGATGAATGTTATTTATATAATGATTTCGCCAAAGAAAATAAACTATCCGTCGATAGGTAATAAAATTATAAACCATACCCCCCATTACACCAGCACAGGTATTCAAATTATTCATTCCATCCTTTAGAATTCTCCGTTGAACGGAGATATTCCAATAAGTATGGATACAAACGAGCCAAAGCCACAATCTTGGTAACTTGTTAGAAATTACTGAAGAATGATACAGATGTTCAAACTTGTATCGAAGACCTGCAAGCATTTAGTAAACAATTAATTGAAAAGGAAGTTGTATATGTAAAATGAATAAACTTAACAACGATATTTTAGAAAACATCTATAAAAACATTTCAACTAAGAGAAGCAAAACAATCGTTAATTACATTGCAATGCTAATGGCACTAGCGAGAGATAATGAACTAAACGAGGATGATTTAATTAATTGGATTCACAGCAAATTAAGTGAAATAGGATATTTTCAAGAAAAAAACCGTATATTTACTCAAAACAAATTAGATGAATTTGTCTTAGAGTTTATTGAAGGAAGAGCACTATTATATGATGATATCAGCATAACTGAAACAAAACAAAACGAATATGTCATCAGTAGCAAACTGTGGTACAAAAAGAATCCACCTGAGAGTTTTTTTTATTTTGGTATTGACCCTGAAGATTTTTCGAACTATGAACAAAAACTTGCTCAAATAAACGCCGAAAAACTAGGCATCTCAATCCATTTTTCTGAGGATCAAGCGCATGAAAAAGAAATAGCCCATATCCAGCTGTCAAAAAAATGTTCTCTTTCAGAAGAATTGATAATAACTCAGCCAAGTTCAAAAGACTTTTCGTGGTTAACATGGTTTTTTAATGAACATTGGGGTGGAACGACTATGGTGTCTAAAGGGACAACTTATAATGTTTTAAATGAAAACATTTTGTTGGCTAAACGTGGAGATTATATAGTAGGAATATTAGTTTACAAAATATTCAAAGAAGAGGTAGAAATCCTGACTTTGGAGGCTCTAGAAAAGTACCATGGTGTTGGAAGTAGATTACTTTTTGAGTTAGAACAAAATCTAAAAACACAAAATATACACTCTATTAATTTAATCACTAGTAATGATAACTTAAATGCAATTAGGTTTTATCAAAGAAAGGGATATTCTTTCAAAAACATCTATATTGGTGCAATTGATAAAGCAAGAATGGTTAAACCTACAATTCCCTCTATAGGAAATTACGGAATACATGTCAAAGATGAATTAGAATTTGAAAAAAGGTTGATACAATGACTATAAAAAGCTGACTGACTAGTTCCATGAGTACTACCAAGTTATTAATAGTCTATCCTGAGCTAGTTAAATTTTATAACATTGATTATGAATTCATACAGTGGAGAAAGATTCAGATGTATAATTACTGAATTGAAGACAGAATTGCTGCTGATAACCACTAGAGAATAGGATTCTTTTCTTAGACCACAATTGGGAAAGGGTTAAGTCTACTAGAATTTAATTTTAAATACCCTAATCATTGAAGATATAAAAGAAATACTTGAAGAATAGGTATTACCGAATTAAAACCATTATATGATTTATATGAACCACGCAACAATTTAAAGTGTGGTTTATTTTTTGTTCAATTTTGTCTTTTTCATAAAAAAGGCATTATCACCATCATGCCTCTAGAGGAGACCCAAAGAATGATAATGCCTGATTCAAATTGTTTTTGTATTATTTTCACCGTTTCAAGACACCATATGTCCTTAAAGAAACGAAACAATATTTTCTCTGTTTAGTAATCCAAATGTTCACCATTTGTCGCAATCACTTGTTTATACCAATCGAAGCTTTTCTTTTTCTTTCTATCTAATGTACCGTTTCCTTCATTATCACGGTCAACATAAATGAAGCCGTAGCGTTTTTTCATTTCAGCCGTTGATGCGCTGACAAGGTCAATTGGGCCCCAGCTTGTATAACCGATCAGGTCAACTCCGTCTGCGATCGCTTCTCTCGCCTCCAGCAAATGGCTTCTGAGGTAATCAATTCGGTAATCGTCTTGAATAGATCCGTCTTCTTCTACTTGATCGACAGCACCCAATCCATTTTCTACGATAAACAATGGCTTTTGGTAGCGGTCATACAGCTGATTCAGTGTTGTACGAAGTCCTTTCGGATCAATTTGCCACCCCCAATCACTTGCTTCTAGATAAGGGTTTTTCACACCTTCAAATAAGTTACCGCCAGTCACTTGTCCAAGAATCTCTGGATCTGTACTTGTCACAAAGCTCATATAATAACTGAAGCCAATATAGTCCACTGTATGGTTTCTTAAAATGTCTTCGTCCCCTTCTTGGAACTCGATGTTGATGTCATTTTCAAGGAAATAACGTTTCATGTAACCTGGGTAATAACCTCTTGCCTGTACATCTGAGAAGAATAATGTTTTACGGTCTTGCTCAATTGCAGCAAACATATCTTCTGGTCTTGAGCTGTACGGATAAGTTGTCATCGCTGCAATCATACAGCCGATTTTCGCATCAGGAATGATTTCGTGTCCTGCTTTGACAGCCAAAGCACTTGCAACAAATTGGTGATGCGCTGCTTGATATTGAATGCTTTTCTCGTCATCACCCTCTTCAAATACAAGTCCGCCGCCAGTGAAAGGCGCATGTAACACGACATTGATTTCATTGAATGTCATCCAATATTTCACTTTGTCTTTAAAGCGAGTGAACAATGTTTTCGCGTATGTTTCATAAAGATCCACAAGCTTGCGGTTTCTCCATCCGCCGTAGTTTTTCACAAGTGCGAGCGGCATTTCATAGTGAGAGATGGTGACAACTGGCTCAATTCCGTGCTTATGCAGTTCATCAAATACTTTTTCATAAAAAGCGAGGCCTGCTTCATTCGGTTCCGCATCGTCGCCATTTGGGAAAATACGCGGCCAAGAAATGGATAATCTGAAGCACTTGAATCCCATTTCTGCAAAGAGTGCAATATCTTCTTTATAGCGATGGTAGAAATCGATTGCATCATGATATAAGTTAAGGTCTTTCATTGATTCATCGAATGGGTGCATAATACCATTTGGTGACACATCAGCTGTCGATAAGCCTTTTCCATCTTGATTATATGCGCCTTCAACTTGGTTGGCTGCAACAGCGCCGCCCCATAAGAAACCTTTAGGAAATGTTTTTTCTAACTTGTTCATGTTGAATACCCTCCTCTTTTTCTTCTACACTGACTGTAAGTAGTGTCTCTTTTACTGTAATCGTTCCATCTGTTTTCGCATCAACTTGTGCATAATCATTCGTGTTGGTGACAATAACAGGTGTGGTGACATCATAGCCTTCTTGCTGAATGCCCTCGATATCAAAATCAATGAGTACATCTCCTGCTTGAATCAGATCACCTGACTGCACATGACTTGTGAAATACTTTCCGCCAAGTTTTACCGTGTCAATCCCGACATGGATGAGAAGTTCTGTACCTTGTTCACTCTTCAAGCCAATGGCATGTTTTGTGTGAAAAATGGTTTCAACCTTGCCATTGAACGGTGCTACAACACGCCCAGCTGTTGGTACAATGGCTGCACCTTTACCCATAATTTCATTAGAAAATGTTGCATCATTTACTTGATTGAGCGGCTTTAGTTGACCTTCAAGCGGGCTTTGTACCACTTCATTTTGAAGTGCCGCTGTGTCTTTCTTTTCTTCTGGTTTGTCTGCTTTTGTATCATCTTTCACTGGCACATCTTTGAATCCTAGAACAAGTGTCATGATCGTTGCTACAACAAATCCGATTACTAAACCGATGATTGAGTAGACAAATGTTGGTCCAATGAATGTTGGGAGACCTGGGAGGCCTGCTGATCCAGATATCACATATGATTTTACTTTAAAGATTGACATGAACACGCCGCCTGCTGCTGCACCAATGAGGGCTGCAAGGAACGGTTTTTTCAATCGCATGTTCACACCATACATAGCAGGTTCAGTAATACCCATTAAAGCTGTGATACTTGTAGACATCGCCAATGATTTGAATGTTTTGTTTTTTGATCTTAAGAAGACACCGAATGCTGCGCCTGCTTGTGCCATATTCGCTACAAACATCATTGGAAGAATGTAGTCAAAACCGTTTAACGTAATGTTGTTGATCATGATTGGAAGCAGTGCATAGTGCATGCCCGTAATGATCAATGGTGACATGAATCCGCCGATCAAGAGTCCGGCCAAAAGACCTGCATGTTTAAACAATAAATCAATTCCACCTGAAAGGCCACTTCCGATAATCCCGCCAAGCGGTCCAACCGCGATGAGCATAACTGGTACAACGACTAGAAGTGTGACGGTTGGAACAAGGATGATCTTTAATGATTTTGGACTATATTTTTCTGCGAATCTTTCAACATATGAACCAAGCCAGATGGTGAGTAGAATTGGAATCACCGATGAAGAGTACACAACGGCAACCACTGGCAAGCCTAGAAATTCTGTATTTCCCGCGCCCAGTAAAGCGGTTAACTGCGGGTGCAGTGCTGCTGCTGCAATGGCAGCCGCGATATACTGATTTGTGCCAATTTTTTTGGCTACGCTTACAGCAAGCAGAATCGGTAAGAAGTAAAAGGCTCCATCTCCGATGGCTGTTAAAATCGCATACGTACTGCTTTTATCTGATATCCACTGGAATGTGAGCATCAGTGCCAAAATCCCTTTGATCATACCGGCCCCAGCGATGGCTGGAAGGATCGGTGTGAAGACACCAGAGATAAAATCGAATAGCTTTGATATCACATTTTGTTTTGATGCTTCCTCTGTACCGCCTGATTTTACATCTGTTGATAGTCCAGAGTCAGCAATCATCGCTTGATAGACATTTGAGACATCATTGCCGATAATGACATGATATTGACCGCCGCTTTGATTCACGCCCATGACGCCGTCTGTTGATTGCAGCTTTTCTTTATCTGCCTTGCTTTCATCGTATAAGTTGAAGCGAAGTCTTGTCATACAATGTGTAACTTGCTTAACATTTTTTTCACCGCCGACAAGTTCTAGCACTTCTTTTGCTGTTTGTTTGTGGTTCATTGTGTTACCCTCCAATCGTTGATTTCATCTTGATATAGAAAAAACCTAAACATCCATTAATGTCCGAGAAATAGCGATTCAGACATTAATCGATATTTAGGTTTTGCCTGCTTAACCAGTAACAATCCTTCATAGCGATTGATCGTTATTAAATTTTTATAAGTCTTTAGATATAAAAAAACCTAAATCACGCCTTATCAAAGATAGGGACAATGATTTAGGTTTTGCCTGCTTGACCAGTAACAATCCTAAAAGATTGTGGATTATTTAGTTTATATTTATAAATTATCATGTTATTTTTGTGATGTCAACGCTTTCTTTTTGAATTTATTTTCTTTTTATTACTCTGTCTATATGCAAAGTTAAATATAGCATTTCATCTTCTATGAGACTTCGGTTGTATTCTTTTTGAACATACTCGTTAATTTTTTCTGCGCATTGAAAAGCTGCAGTGTTTTTCTCTTTTACCACTTCATACAGAAACTCATTTTGATTTTCCATTTGTGTTTCGTTAAACAGACGCTGTCCGAAAAACTTTAAATGCGTCACAAATCGGAAATAATTTAATGATTCCTCGTCTAAATCAATTTGAAAGTGATATTTAACGATGTTTAAAATGTCTTGAATAAGTTTGGTGATTTGAATCACGTTTGGCATTTCTTCATTGAGCTCTGCATTGACAATATGCATGGCAATAAAGCCGGCTTCATCCTCAGGAAGATGGATGCTCAGCTTGTCCTCAATGATCCGAATAGCTTCTAAACCGCATCTGAACTCATCTTTATACAGCCGTTTGATTTCCCAGAGCAAGGCATTTTTGATGTCCATTCCTTTTTGATGACGTTCAATGGCAAAGGTGATATGATCCGTCAGCGTCACATAGATGCTGTCATTTAAATTGTTGTTAAGGGTTGTTCTCGCATGCTCAATAATCGCCTCACACACTTGCATATACTCGATTGGAATATCATAAAGCAGGGTTTTGAATTTTTCTGATATATCTTTATTTTGAATAGAAAATACTTTTTCGATTCGTTCTTCGTCAATCGGGTCTCCACTTTTCTTTTGAAACGCGATCCCTCTGCCCATAATGACCAGCTCATGCTGCTCGTCATCATACGCACTGACAACATTATTATTGATTACTTTAGAAATGATCAATTGATACCCCCCAGTACATTCCGCTTTTTCGAGCATTTTATCGTTGATTCATATGTCATGTTATTATTATTTTCAAAAAAGAGGACTTTAAGATGATTTTACATTTTTTTTTGATCCGGTCAACTAGAAAGAATGACATATTACCTCTCAAAAATGACGAAATAGGGGCAAAAAAGTCTAAAAACATACACAAAAACACTCTATAAAGAGTGTTTAAAGTGTGTTTTTTACAAAATCAGGAGCAATCCCAATTATAGACGACATTCTCGAAATTTTTTCGTTTAAGGTCTTCTGGTTTGATAAAAAAGTTGGCAATACCGCAATCTCCCCACATCAAATCTACTTCATCATCTGAGTCAATTTGTAATAACAGAACGGTATGTTCTTGATCTACATAGGTACGCGGGTCTTCTTGTGTAAACCCTGGGTACCCGCCCAATTTGTGACCAAAGCCACTCGCTGTTTCATAAAATTCATCCAGCAGGGCATCTGCTTCATCGCCATTAACACCTTCTGCATCTTCGAATAGGTCCCAGCTGTTCTTTCCTGTGACTTTTTCAAAGCGGAAATCTCCTACACTGATCGTTTCGCTTGATAATTCACCTGTAATTGCGCCTTCCTTCGTCACAGGAAAATAAAAATCGTCTGGAATTTTCACAAAAGAAAAATCAGTCATTAACTCTTCTTCTGCCAAGAAAGGTTCCTCAATAAATTTGATGCGAAAATCTTTTTGCTCTGTTTTATGGTCAATATTCATCCCATAAAGATCATCATGCACAGAAATAAAAACTTGCAAAAGTCCTGTTTCTGGATAATCCTTCATCTTGGGCAGCTGGCCGAAATTAATTTGTGCCAAAAGTTTCATAGGATGTCCTTCGCCGTCAACTGGATATTCGTCGTTTTTTGGAAAATAAGGATCACCAGCTATTTTGCTGTCGTATGGTCCTGTTTTTCCTTGTTTCATCTGCAATTGAATCATTGGTTTTTCCGTTTCATCTAACAACGGACGGTAGGGTGCAAGTATTTCTTTCAGCTTCGCTGATTGTGTCACGATGATCTTCCTCCTTATGAATAGGTCTAATGACAAAACTAGTCTCTCTTTTTCTATCATACAGAAGTGTATCCTGCCTGTCAGCGATAAAACGGTCATAATCCTAACAAGTTTCTCACCTTGAAATGATAAAAAAACCTCCGATTCAGCTGGAGGTTTTGTCGTTCTTTTATTTCACTTGATAGTTTACTAAGTCGTTTGCTAATGCTTTCATCGTTTCGTTTGTTTCGTGAAGACCTTCAATAATTTTCGTAAAAGTGCCTACTAGTTCTGCTTGATGCTCAGAGGAAGCGACAATTTGCGCAATTTCTTCTTCCATTCCTTTGATCGACCCCTGCACATCTTTTAGGGCTGTTTCAATATCAGTCGTCGCCTGTTTCGCATGAGTTGACAGCTTTCTCACTTCTGTTGCGACCACTCCAAAGCCTGCTCCTGCTTCCCCTACTCTTGCAGCTTCTATTGATGCATTGAGTCCAAGTAAGTTCGTTTGATCAGAGATACCTTTGATGAGATTGGACACTTGATTGATTTTAGAGGAATTTTCGACAGTGGTTTTCGTATTTTGTAGAATTTGTTCACTTGTCGCTTGTAGTTCCTCTGAATGTGCGGCAACCTGCTGTACCATTGCGACTAGTTTTTCGGAAGCTTCGTTGCTCTCCGTCATGATGTGATCTAATCGTTGTTGATTCGTTTGGTCATATGCCACACAGAAGGCAGCAACCACTTGACCTGATTCATCATTAATTGGAACGGCTACGATATCCATTGGAATCCCGTATACTTCTTTCGGAATTTGGATAAACGATGGTTCTCTCCCATTTTTCAACATCGCAAAGTTTTGGAATCCAGCATCTAGTGCATCACCAGCTTTAAATCCTAAATCAATATTCCCATGCTGCTGATAGTAAAGAACCTTCTCTTTCCCTAAAACAGAAAAGGTTAGCTGCTCTCTCATAGCGAGTCCAATGATTGGTAAAGCGTCTATTATGTTATCGATTCTCTGTGACATTCGCTTACGTTCATCCTCTCTTTTTCTAGTACACCTTCTTTATCGGTTCGTTATATGATCTATTACAGCCTGTAATGTGTACTAATATCAATCAAATGACCTAAGACATATAAAAAGCCCACATTCTATCAAGAGAATGTGGGTGTTTTTTAAACAAAGTAAATGCACATGAAGACACTGATACCGATGAGAAAAAGATACATATAGTCAATCCATGAGGTGCTGATGATATGATAATATGTTCGCTCTCTCGTCCCTGTGAAGCCCCTGGCTTCCATTGCAATCGCTAAGCGTTCTGATTTTCGTACGCCTTGCGTAAAAAGGGGCAATGCATAACGCATAAAGGCTTTCCAGCTGTTTTTTTGCTTGTAGCCTCTGATTTTGTGTGCAGCTTTCATTTGTTTTAATTCACTTTGAAATAACGGAATAAACCGGAAGCCGGCAAGCATGCCATACGCCCATTTTGGGGACATTCGGCATTGATGAATCAGACTCATCATAAATGCCGTCAAATCTGTTGTGGACGTAAAAAGGAGACCAAATGTCACAAATCCCAGCATTCTAAAAGCGATGGTGAGCCCATTTCTTAAACTCTCCTCTGTGATATGAAACCACGCCCACTTCCAAACGGTATGATCCCCCTTGCCGAAGGCCGCCATCATCCAAAAGACGAGAATAAAAAAGAGCAAATAAGGGACAAGCCTTGTAACGAGATACTTCATATTCCATCCACCTAAAACAACTCCAATGCCAAGAGCAAACAGCCAAATGATAAAGGTAGTTTTAGGGTCAGAAATCGCCATGAGACAGCCCATCGCAAGCAGATGAGCGAGTAATTTCATGACTGGATTCACAGTAGAAAGAAAGGATTGATTACTTTGCAATCGTCAGCACGTCCTTTCTTTCTGCCACATAGCGATAATGTAAAGGAGCTCTCAGCTGATAAGCATCGACAAGTTCTTGATTTGAAAATAAATCATAAGGGGTGCCATCATACACATGCTTCCCTTGATGAAACAGAAGCACTTGATCGGCACACTCATCGACAAGCTCCATATCATGTGTGACCATCACAATGGTCGTACCTTGGCGCTGACGCTCTTTTAAACGCCTCATCAATTCCTTCGCCGTTTTTTCATCCTGCCCGAAAGTCGGCTCATCTAACAGCAATACATCTTGATCAAAAAGGAGCATCGTGGCAACACTTAATCTTCTTTTT
The DNA here is from genome assembly GCF_038629965.1 of Bacillus sp. FSL L8-0654. Taxonomy (NCBI): domain Bacteria; kingdom Bacillati; phylum Bacillota; class Bacilli; order Caryophanales; family Bacillaceae; genus Bacillus; species Bacillus sp. FSL L8-0654. The sequence continues at coordinate 3,563,184 of NZ_CP152026.1, forward strand.
TGCCCTAAGCTTAAGGTGAAGGGATGTGCTTTTGCATGATTCTCTAAACCGAACTCTTTCAGCAGCTGAACCGTTTTTTCTTGTACGACTGATTCTGGCCAGTTTCGCTGTCTGCCGCCAAAGGCAATTTCATCGAATACTGTGTCTTGTATAAATTGAAGCTCCGGATTTTGAAACACAAAGCCTGCTTTTTCATATAGTTCTCGGTCTGACCACTTTTTTAGGAGTGTATCTTTTAAGAAAATGTGGCCTTTTTTCGTTGGCTCTAAACGAACCAAATGTTTGAGAAGTGTGCTTTTTCCACTTCCATTTTCCCCAATGATCGCCACCCAATCCCCTGATTTGATATCAAGCTGGAGATCACTCATAATCCTTTTTTTCCCGTAGCTTAATTGAAGATTTTCTGTACGAATCATTGTCTTTCGTTCGATTGATGGCACTTTTTCTCGCTGCTCTTTTCGTGCTTTAAAGGTTTGCATAAAGGTTTGACTCAGTGGATGAAATGGATCTTGAATGATCGTGGACCATTTCTCGGGAAATAATTTGGGCCGCCAAATTCCAGCCTCTTTCATTTCTTCCTCATATGCCGCGAGCACATCTTTTGGAGCTCCATCTGCTAAAATGCTGCCTTGATCATCTAATAAAATCACCCGGTCCATCCATTCGATGACACCGTCAAGCACATGCTCTACAAAAATCATGGTCTGCTGCTGATCGGCTGCAAGCTGCTGCAGCAGTTGAAATATGTCCATTCTACCTGACGGATCAAGCTGTGCGGTCGGTTCATCAAAGAATAGAACATCCGGCTGTAATGCAAGTAAACAAGCAAGTGCCAATCGCTGCTTCATGCCGCCAGATAACGTGTGAATCTCTGTATGCGGATCGACATCCAGTTGGACTTTTTGCATGAGCTGCTGAATGATGTCATCCATCTCTTCACGAGGGACGGAACGGTTCTCTAAGCTAAAGGCAATTTCTTCATTGACGCGGTGCATACAAAACTGAGAGTCTGGATCTTGAAACATCACGCCTGTATGTCTTTGCAGCACCACTTCGCCCTGCATGTCTGCTTCCACATGCTCTGGAATGATTCCAGCCAGAACCGAAATGAGCGTGGATTTCCCGCTTCCGCTCGGTCCTAAAATAAGCACCTTTTCCCCTTTTTGAATCGTAAGGGAGATTTGATGCAAAACTGGCTTAGGCTGTTCATAAAAACGGACAGAGAGTTCATTGCACGCGAGAAATGAATTCATGCTGTTCACCTTTGTTTCGTTTTTCTTTCATGATGGCATATTGATTCAGTACACCTGTTTTGGATAGTGCGTCCACCACCACTTTCGCAAGGCATCCGCCAAGTATCATTCCACTAATGATTTGAGTCACAAGCGTCATAAGTAAAACTTGAGGCGTATAATATCCGAAGCCATTTGCCACGAGACTATACGCCATCGCTCCGATAGCGGCAAAGGCACCAGACAGCATCAGTGTCCACATGCGATACCGTTTATAACCAAAAAGAGCAAAGGCGATTTCTGCCCCAAGCCCTTGGCATACACCAATCAGCAGAGCTGAAAGTCCAAAGTGGCTTCCTGTCAATAATTCCACAGCAGCGGCGGCTGTTTCTGCAATCAGAGCAGCTCCCGGCTTTTGAATGATATATGCAACGATTGGACTGGCAATGACCCATATTCCAAACATGATGTTGCCTCCTGCTGGGCCAACAAGTGCTGTAATCGGTAAGTATAGCGTGGACCATCCTAAATAGATCACACCGCACGCAACGGATAAAATCACCGCAAGGACGACTTCTTTCATCTTCCATGTCATGATGAATGCACCTCCAGTTGAACTGGCCACTCTTCAACAGTGAAGGCCATTTCCCAAAACTTGTACTCGAGCTGGCAGCTTAAGATAAAATGCTGTTTCATTTTTTCCTTTTCCTTCTCACTTGCTGCTTCCGCCAACTGATCGAGCCGCTTGCAAAGCTCACCTGTAACAGAATCGGTTAATCCTCCATAAAACGTGATCCACTCATAAAACGGATGTGACGGGTCCGGCTGCACATCTGTAAGCATTCGTTTCCCTATTTCCCAATATGTCCAAGGACATGGAAGCAGGACAGCGATGATTTCACCAAGCGTGCCTTCTTGCGCAACTTGCAGCATGTGATGAATATAGTGATGAGCACTCGGAGCCAAAGAAGCACCTTGGAGCTCATCATATGCTACTCCTGCCACTCGGCAAAGGTTTTGATGAGGGTGCGTCTCACTATCTAGTACAAACGCAATCTGCTGATGAAAAAACGCAATATCCTCTCTGTCTGTACATCTGCTGAGCGCTGCTGCATAAATTTTAATGAATGCTTGTAAGTATTCTGCATCTTGTTTGACGTAATGAATGATTTGTTCCTTTTCCAGCTTTCCTGCTGCCAGGCCTCTGACGAACGGATGCTGATAAATGGCTTCAAATAACGGTTCTGCTTCTTTCCTTAATTGCGTAGAAAATGTCATAAAAAAAGCCTCCTCTTCTTCAGTTGAATAAATGAAAAAGCCACCCCAAATGGAGCGGCCTTCTTATCAATTCAATCATGAATAAGATAAGGTCCAGCTCCACTTCCCTCCGCTAGTACGAACTAGATCAGGTTCAAAGGGTCCAAGATTTTCTCTTGTCTCAGTCATACATGACTCCCCTAGTGGACTTTTGTCATTTAATTATCTTTACTCTACACATGTGGCGTTTTGATGTCAACAGCCTTTCTTAATTCAACGTTCTGATTGTTGGCAGCTTCTCGATCCCTGCAGCATAGTAGAAATTCAGCACACTGAAGAAATCAATCGGCTTTCCTGTTTTTAAATCTACAGCTAAAATATGATCACCGTAATTTGTCATATCATCAATATCTAAGCGTCTTGGTGTTGTCTTCCCGAGTGTATCAACAAAGGTATCATGGTAATATTGCCCGCTTGCATATGATGATTGATGGTACATAAACAATGTCTCAACATCTAAGTAAACGAGGATGGCTTCTGAGGAGCTCGCATAAGGAGCTGAGTATGACACAGGAGCCGAAATGTTTTTTACTTTCACACTTGAGATTGAATGAGTTCTTTGTTCGTATTTTCCATCATAAGAGAAATAAAAAACACGCTCCCATTCATAATTTGCTGTCTTTGTTTGCTTATTGTATACTTTTGTACCATTTGCAAATACATCACCGTTTGCATACTCAGCTACAAAATATTGCAAGGTGGACGAAAGAGATACAGCCCCCGTGAAATTGGGCGGGTTTTTTGCATTTACTTGTATCGTGTAGGAATCTCCAAATTCTCCGCCGCTTGTAATACCGAATGCATAATCACCTGCTGGTAAGTTGGTCAATCCAAGCAGGCTGCCTGCCGGTTGAATCAAATCTGTCGGGTAGGCTTGTCCTGTTTCATAATCAACAACAAATAATTGAACAAAATAATCAGGGTTTGAAGAGGTAATCCGGCTGATGAGTGCCTGAGGTGAAGATGTGCTTAAAAACCATAAATCAACTGGGTCGTCCTCTGTTAAGACAGCCGATTGATTAATAGCTAGTCCATCAATGGAGCGAACGGCAGACGTGCGCATTTTGCCTTCTTTAGCAGCTTTTCGTTTGATACTGATTCCTTTCTTCTTATTCACTTTAAATGATTTTTTCACTTGCTTCTGTTGAATAGCGGTTCCTTCATCCTGCTTTTCAAACGATTCTTGCACTTGCTGAATCGCTTTTTCCGTCAGTGGTGATATTTTCCCTTCTGATTTCGGTGCTTCTTCTGCTTTTAATGCTGGTGACAACAAACCTGTTGCGACAAGTAAAACAGATAGTAAAGCTGCGGTGATTTTGACATAAAATGCTCTCACAGGAACATCCCCTTTTTCCTCATTTGGGTTTTTTACCCTGTGATTATTTTACCATTATTCTAATTATTGTTTTGGTCTTTTTTGGGACATTTTTATAACAAAAAAACCAGCCGCATGAGTCACGACTGGTTTTTGATCGTTTTATGCAATAGTTTTGACAAACAAGCGTGCTGTTTCTGCACTTGATCCCGGGTTTTGTCCAGTGATGATTTGTCCGTCAACGACAGCAAATGGCGCAAAGGCGTCTCCTTTTTCAAACGCTGCCCCCTGCTCACGAAGTTTTGTTTCCAATAAAAATGGAACTTTTGATGTCAGCTGCACGGCTTCCTCTTCTTCGTTTGTAAAGCCTGTGATTTTTTTGCCTTCGATAAATGATTTGCCATTTTCATCCTTCACATCAACGAATGCTGAAACGCCATGACAAACGGCTCCGATCGCACCATTTTTATCTGAAACTGCTAAGATCGCATCCGCTACCAGTTGATTAGACGCAAAGTCGATCATAGGGCCGTGCCCTCCAGCAAAGAAAATTCCGTCATAATCAGCGGGATTCACATCTGTAAGCGCCTTTGTGTCTTGAAGTAATTCATATACATCTTGATATTGCGCTGGGACACCTTCAGGAATTGAATTTTTGTCAATTGGTACAGTGCCACCTTGAATAGAGACAATTTGTACTTCTAGTTCATTTTCTTTAAAAATATGAAATGGCTCTGCCAACTCTTCTAGCCATAAGCCTGTTGGATGTCCATTCATTTCTGGGCTGCTTGTCGATACTAATAACACTTTCTTACTCATCTTGATCATCCTTTCGATTTATCCTGTGGTTATTTTATATTTTGCACAATTAAATATCAAGCAATATGACTTTAGGCCAGCTCATTATGTTATACCCGATTTTCTAAAAAATATGGTATGACTCGAAATCTAATCAATATGTCACATTCTATTGGTAGGGAATTTCATGTAAAATTGTCATTGAGTGATATAATATGAGGAAAGATTGACAGATCTCTCGTCACATGAGGGGATTTTTAAAGGAGTGGAAAAGAGATGAAAACCTATTCGATTGTGATGATCATCATCACGCTCTGTATTATATTGGCCGTCTTTTTGATGAACCTAACGGGGGTCATGTACGGAAAAATCATTTTGGCCGTTGCCGTAGCCCTTTGTCTAACATCCATTATTCGTTTGATGGGTCTTCGAAAAAGATAAAAGCCGCCCTCACCAGGGGCGGCTTTATTTAAGATTAGATCGCCAGCATCAGTGCAATGAGTGCAAGCAGTGCTGGTACTCCTTGTTTGATGATAATTGATTTATTGGATGTTACACCGCCAAATACTGCTGCGATGATCACACAAAGAATGAAAAACAGCTGAATCATATATCCAACGGTATTCGATCCAAGAATGAGCCCCCAAATGAGTCCTGCAGCTAAAAACCCGTTATAAAGCCCCTGATTGGCAAACATTACTTTGACATTTGGATCTTTTTGCAAGTGTTCTGGCAGCTTAAAAGACCGCTTCGCCATCTTTGATTCCATAAAAAACATTTCTAATAACATGATGACAATGTGTTCTAATGCGACAATTCCTACTAAAATCATTGCTAAAATATTCAATTTAGTTAATTCCTTTCTGATAGACGGTCACGAATCTCTATTTTGTCCGTGTATAAATCAAAGTCTTGTATTAATTCTAGTGCTTCTGTAAAGCGACTTTGTGGAATGTCTTTCATTTTTCTCACGCCGAATTCCTTTTTAATAAAAGCCATGATGGTATTGATATGAAGCTTACCGTGGCCATCATACTCCAAATGGCTGCAAAAAGTCTGCATCGTCCCTCGAATCACCTTTAATTGCTTGGCAGTGACACAACTCATTGGTAACGCTCATCCTTTCCTTTGTTTTAACAGCTAAAAAGAATCTTGGTTGAAAGAAAAACCTTCCAGTGTCTATTATATAATGGTTTCATTCGGATATCAAAATAAAAAAGAACAGACATTCGATTTAAAAAACAATCGTGCCCTCACAATCCTTTTCTCACATATCAAAAAGCCGGATTCAATGGTAGAATCCGGCTTTCTATTTAGTTACTTTTCGAAATTAATACCTTTCCAACAGAACGATCCTTACTTTGTCCAACGACTTTAAAGGATAACCCATATGTCGGTACATCGCGTCCTGCATCTGGGTTGTTTGGATTCACATAGTTCTTTTTATCACTAAATGTACGAGCCGGTCGAATGTAGCGATCTTGCAAAGTTAAGCCCGTTGTTGCTGTATAATCTATATTCAGCTTCGTACTTGGATTCAAAGAGAATGCTGCATCATGTACTTGGAACCCTGTGGCGGCAATGGAACCGTCACTCCATTTTAATACTTGCTGATCTGCATCTACTACGCCAAGGAAGCCGTTCCCCGGATGTTTTCCTACCCAGTTATCACTGTATGATTGATCGACATACCAAACGACCAACCCGTTATTGTAGCTCATCAGACTTGCCCCGCGTTTAATATGCTTTAAGCCTTTATCGACATCAGCATAAGAGCGCCACTCTAGTAAATAGTATTGTGCTGCATATTGTTTTCCATTAGATTTTGAGAATCCATTAAAGGTAAAAGTAGACGTGCCCTCGGCATCATCTGACCATACTTTCGCTCCATCTGCGGTGATGTTCAGGTCATCTACGAATAAGCCTGGAAGTGCATAGCCTGCATCAGTTGTGTAACGGAATTGCAGGTCGATTTTCTTCCCTGCATAAGCAGACAGGTCAAAGGCTGCATCTACCCAGCCGTCTGATTTTCCGTCGATGCCATTGCCTTCGTTTGCACCTGCTTCATTTCGATCATTCGTGATGTTACCCGCGATGGTCTTCCATTGATCAGTCCCTGTTTCACGCACTTCGACATACGCATAATCATAATCTTCTTCAATATCGTACCATGCTTTAAATGTCAGCTCTGCTTTGCTTCCTTTTGACAAATCAATACCTGTTGTCGTCATGGTTGCATTCAAATTGTCACCCATTCCGCTGAAGTACGAATATTTCCCTTGAGCAGGTGTCGTGACGACAATCTCTTTATCTGGTAAATCGACTCGAACGGCATCATGGTTCGTTCCTTTTGTTGCTGCTTCATCAATTAATACTGTTTTGCTTTTCTTTAATGTTTTACCATCGATGGTTTGTCCAGAAAGCCAGTTGCCCCCATGCAGATTTTGAAGCATTTCTTTCGCATATGGGCTAAAGCCTGTTGGTTCCGTACCAGGAACTTTACCTGCCCAGCTTCCGCTTGACATGATCGACCAGTAAGAAACGGGCTCTCCTCTGCCTGTGTACTGTGTATCGTACTCGTCAGGAAGACCAAGATCATGTCCGAATTCATGTGTGAACACACCTGCTGCGCCATCTTCAGGCTCGATGGTGTAATCCAACGCGCCTAATTTCCCGCCTTGACCAACTTCAGATTCAGTATCCGGAATTTCAAATACATCACCAAGTGACCAGCGGTGTGACCAAATCGCATCAGCGCCAAGTTGTCCGCCGCCTGCTTCTTCACCTACGCCGGCGTGAACGACCATCAGATGGTCAATGATGCCGTCTGGCTCGTTATAAACCCCGTCGCCATCAATATCATAGCGATCCCATTGATCATACTCGCTGAGATCAATATTCGGATCTTTTGCTGCTGCTTCGAGTGCTTCTTTCACCAATTCGCGCGGTCTGCCGTCACTGCCTGAATCGTCAGGTACGTTCCCGCCGTAATAAGCTGCTTCATGCTTCGCTGTATACCATCCTGCAACTGTTCCACTAACTGTGTAACTGCCGCCAGACTGCTTTTCATAATATTGCTTCATGGATACTTTCCGTTTCCCATCTGGACCGATGTAGCCATTTTTTCCGAAAAGCATATCTTGATAGTGCTGTTGATCGTACTTGTCATAGTACATATCAGTCTCTTCTTTTTTGATACTATTATGCTTATAATCTTTAAAATCTACTAATAAAACCAATACTTTATCATTGCGGACGTCACCTTTATACTTTTCCTTTTTGACCGGTTTTACTTGATTGCCTTCTTTTCCTTTATGCTTCTTTAATTTTTTCTTTTTGGCAAGTTTGTTATGTACCTCTTGTTTGTATTCTTTCAGGAATTCAGGCTCTTCTGTTAAGGTGCTGGCACTTTGTTTCATTGCCGATTCTTCTTTTTTCTTTAGATAGTTCTTTAATGCTTTTTGGGTTTCTGCCTCATTGGCATTCTTTTTGATCTTTCCTTGTTTTTTCAAGGCTTTGATAAGACGGTCTTCATTCACGACACTTGAGTCAAATGGAATACCTGAATAATGACCGCCATCTGAGGATGTTGATTTTTCTGTGGTGTGGGCAGATAGAGGGGTGCTGAAAGCTGTCAATGTGCCTAAACTTAGGACAGCGGTTAGTGCAATTTTCGTCCATTTCCCTTTTTTCATATTGGTTCCTCCCTATTTTGGTAATAAATAATATCTAATTCTAGCATATTCCAATATAGTTAAGTCGAAAAACATTTTATTTTCAGAAATTTTGTGGAAAATGCACAATACGTGAATGAAATGGGTGGAACCATATGTCGAAAATAAAAGAACCCTAGGCGATAACCGCCTAGGGTGTTTGTTGTTTTTCTATGAAAGCTGCTGGCCTTGAAAGGCAACCACGTCAAGTGGAGCGGCTAAGAATTCTTTTGCCTTCGCTACGAAAGCCTGGAAATGAGCACTTGCATTATGGCTCTGAACCGCAACGTCATCTTTCCACACTTCTACCATTAAAAATGTATTTTCCTTTTCTGTATCCTTGAACAGCTTGTAGGAAACATTGCCTTCTTCAGCCTGTGAAGCTTTCATTAATTCGTTGATTTCTTCTAAAAATACGTTTTCTTTTTCTGGATGAATGGTCATCCCTGCATGAATAATGATCATGTGATCGTCTCCCTTTTTTTAAAAATTATTTCCACTCTGTGATACGGTCGATCGGTAAACGGTAAGATGCATAACCTTCGTCAGCCGCTTTCCCAATGGACAGAAGCATGACTGGTACATAACGTTCTTTATCCCATCCAAATGTTTCAGCGATGACTTCTTTATCATATCCGCCAATTGGATTTGTATCATAACCGTGTGCACGTGCAGCAAGCATAAGCTGCATAGACACAAGTCCACCGTCAATTAAGATTGTTTCACGATTCACTTGTTCTGGAAGAGCTTCAAAATGTGCAGTTAATGCAGCAATTTGTCTTTCTTTCACTTCTTGCGGCATGTAGCCATTTTCTACTGCTTTTGAATAAATTTCTTCTAAGTATTCATTGTTTTTCATATCTGCAAAAACTGCAATGACAGCTGCTGATGTTGACACTTGAGTTTGGTTGAATTTTGCAAGTGGTGCAAGCTTTTCTTTTCCTTCTGGGCTGTCAATCACCATGAAGCGCCAAGGTTGTGCATTTACTGATGATGGTGCAGTTGTTGCTTCTTCTAAAATCTCTGTCATTTCTTCTTTGCTGATTTTCACAGATGGATCATAGTTACGAATAGAGCGGCGCCCTTTCATAATTTCCATAAAATCGTTTGTTTTTAATGTTGTAGCCATGTGTAACACTCCTTTAGGTTGTTTGAATCTTTTCGATGTTTTGTTGTATACGGATGAGCACATCAGTGAGAAGCCTTCGTTCTTCTTCACTTACGTTTTCAAGCATTTCTGAGATAAATCGTTCTTTTTCTATTTTAGAAGCTTCGATTCTCGTTCTGCCTTCTTCTGTTAAGCGGACAAGTGTGACTCGATTATCTTCTGGTTTTCTTCTGCGTGTGACCATTCCTTTTGTTTCCAGCTGTTTTAAATGACGCGTCACAGCTGCACTATCAATATTTACTTTTTTCTGCAAATCTGATTGGCTGATTTCATCGGCTTGGAATAACAGCGATAGCAACTCAAGTCTTGATTGGCTGATGCCCGTACATGCTTCGAACTTCACGCCCATCATACGGTTCACGCACTGCAAACGATATAATACCTCTGCCTCTTCAGAGCAAAATGCAGTCAATGCCATCCCCTCTTTTCTATTCAGAAATCAATTACTTGATATATCAATCATTGACTCGTCAATTAATATACACCCATTGTTTGATGATTGCAAGAGGTTTGTTTCATAAAGTGAATTTTTTTATTTCAATAGAAAAAGACGAGCCTAAAATGACCATAAAAAAAGACAAAAGCGACGAATCGCTTTTGTCCTTTTTCTTTATTCAGTAATGACCGTGTGGATCAATGTTGGTGCATCGGCATGATCAGCAATGCGGATGTTGTCATAAATTTTCTCCATGACATTTGCAACATCTTCACGATTCGCATGCAGAGTCACAAGTGAATCTCCTTTTTCAACACGATCTCCCACTTTTTTGTTCAGCATGATGCCGACAGATAGGTCGATATCGTCCTCTTTTGTTGCGCGTCCTGCTCCAAGGATCATCGCTGCAACACCAATTTCATCCGCGACGATTTCAGCTACGACACCTGATTCTTTGGCAGGTACTTCGATTTTGTAAGGTGCTTGCGGCAGTTTTTCAGGCTGATCCACAATTGAGCTGTCTCCACCTTGGTTTTCTAAGAATTCCTTGAATTTCTCAAGTGCTTTGCCGTTTTTCATCACTTCAATCAGCTTTTCTCTTGCTTCATCAAGTGTGTCTGCTTTTTTCGCAAGAACGACCATTTGACTTCCTAATGTGAGCACAAGCTCGTTTAAGTCTTCAGGACCTTCGCCTCGGAGTGTGTCGATCGCTTCTTTCACTTCAAGGGAATTCCCAATCGCTAATCCTAGCGGCTGAGACATATCAGAGATGACCGCCATTGTTTGTCTGCCTACGTTGTTACCGATGCGAACCATGGCTTTTGCAAGCTTTTCTGAGTCTTCTGGTGTTTTCATGAAAGCACCTGCGCCTGTTTTCACATCAAGTACAATCGCATCTGCACCAGCAGCGATTTTCTTACTCATAATGGAGCTTGCAATAAGCGGAATTGAGTTAACAGTTCCTGTCACATCACGAAGAGCATACAGCTTTTTATCAGCTGGTGTCAGGTTGCCTGATTGCCCAATGACCGCTACTTTATGACGGTTCACGAGCTCGATGAATTCGTCTTTTGTAATTTCTACGTGGAAGCCTTTCACCGCTTCAAGCTTGTCCACTGTACCGCCTGTATGCCCCAGGCCGCGCCCAGACATTTTCGCAACAGGTACATCTAGTGCTGCAACAAGAGGGGCGAGTACAAGCGTTGTTGTATCGCCTACTCCGCCTGTTGAGTGCTTGTCTACTTTAATACCGTCAATGGCAGACAGGTCAATTGTATCTCCTGAGTTCGCCATAGCGAGTGTTAAGTCTGCACGTTCTTGATCCGTCATATCTTGGAAGAAAATTGCCATAGCCAAGGCACTTGCTTGGTAGTCAGGAATTGTTCCATCCGTATAACCTTTGACAAAGAAAGAAATTTCCTCTGAAGATAATTCTTTTCCGTCACGTTTTTTCGCAATGATATCTACCATTCTCATTGTTTTCACCATTCCTTTTTTTAAATTAGAAAATTAAACCGACTACACCTGCTGTTAAGAAGCTGACAAGAGTTGCACCGAATAACAGCTTTAATCCAAATCGTGCGACGACGTTCCCTTGCTTTTCGTTTAAGCCTTTGACTGCTCCAGCAATGATACCGATAGAAGAGAAGTTCGCAAATGATACAAGGAATACAGAAATGATCGCTTCTGTACGAGCAGTGAAATGCAGACCGTCTCCAGATAGAGCGAGCATCGCAACAAATTCGTTCGATACCATTTTGGTTGCCATAATGCTTCCTGCTTGTACCGCTTCGCTCCAAGGTACACCAACAAGGAACGCAAATGGAGCAAAGACATATCCAAGTACATCTTGGAAAGAAACACCAATGACTGCTGTAAAGATACCGTTAATCATCGCAATTAATGCAACGAATCCAATCAACATTGCAGCAACAACAATCGCTACTTTGAAACCATCCATAATGTATTCGCCAAGCATTTCGAAGAAGGATTGTCTTTCTTCCTCGACGACTTCAAGCATGTCTTCGTCCTTAGACACTTCATATGGATTGATGATCGATGCGATAATAAATCCACCAAATAGGTTCAGCACAAGTGCTGTAACCACGTACTCTGGTTTAATCATTTGCATGTATGCACCAACAATCGACATCGATACCGTCGACATTGCAGATGCACATAATGTATAAAGACGCTGCTGAGGTAATAATCCAAGCTGTTTCTTAATAGAAATAAAGACTTCTGATTGACCTAAAATCGCAGACGCTACTGCGTTGTAAGATTCTAGTTTCCCCATACCGTTTACTTTACTAAGCAAATATCCGATTCCGCGTACGATAAGCGGAAGAATACGCCAATGCTGCAGGATACCGATTAACGCCGAGATAAAGACGATCGGCAGTAAGACGTTGATGAAGAAAGTGGACGCTTTATCATTCATTAACCCGCCAAATACGAAGTTGATTCCTTCACCGGCATAGCCAAGAAGCATTTGGAATCCTTTTGCAAAACCTCCGACTAGGAAGTTTCCAACACCTGTATTGAGCAGAATATAACCTAAAATAAATTGCAGTACAATCATGACAATTACTGGACGGAATTTCACTCGTTTTTTCCCATTACTAGCCAGCCATGCAATGGCGAGAATCACTAGCAAACCGATGATACCAATCACGTATTTCATGTTTTTCCTCCTTGAATGAATTCGTTTACATTAATGTGCTTGTATAGAACAAACCCTATTTTGTAAACAAAACGCGGAAGAAATTCCCAGAAGTGAGATCCTTCCGCATATGACTTTTTCATCATTTATGAGTCATGAATGTTATCCTACCATAGGATCGTATGAATTAATAGTCTTTCGAAGGAGCTGATTGATCCCCTTTGATAATGGAAACGCCTGCACTAGCGCCAATACGGGTAGCACCTGCTGCTGTCATTGCCTCAACGTCTTCTTTTGTTCTCACGCCGCCTGATGCTTTCACACCGATGTCAGGTCCTACTGTTTTACGCATTAATGCGATGTCCTCAGCAGTCGCACCGCCTGTACTAAATCCAGTCGATGTTTTCACAAAATCAGCGCCGGCTTTCACTGAAAGCTCACAAGCTTTGACTTTCTCTTCATCAGTAAGTAAACATGTTTCAATAATGACTTTCACTAATGCTTTGCCTTTTGCTACGTCTACAACTGCACGAATATCTTGTTCAACCACATCATATTCGCCGTCTTTCAATGCCGCAACATTGATGACCATGTCCACTTCTGTGGCACCGTTTTCAATGGCATCCTTTGTTTCGAATGCTTTTACCGCTGTTGTGTTTGCGCCTAACGGGAAACCGATGACTGTACATACATCTACACCTGTTCCTGCTAGTTCTTTCGACGCTAGAGATACCCAAGTTGGGTTTACGCAAACAGATGCAAATTGATGAGTCTTTGCTTCTTCAAGTAACTGCATAATTGCAGCTCTAGTTGTATCTGGTTTTAGTGCTGTATGATCAATGAGCTTCGCTATCGTCATGCTTCACACTTCCTTTTAATTATGATACTTTCATCATATATGACAGATGAACAATTGTAAACATAGTTATGAAATTTTGTTCATCTATTTTGTGACATTTAAAAGAGCCCTCGCTGTGTGCTGATCGATGATCAATACATTCGCATATTTTCCTCTTAGTGCGCCGTGTATAGAAGCCACCTTTCGATGACCGCCAGCGACAAGAATGGATCGTTCTTTTGTCCTTAAATCATCTAACTCCACGCCAATTGTGCGATTGTTAATGGCTTCACTGCAAATGCGTCCATCTTGATCATAAAAGCGCGAGCAAATGTCTCCGACACTGGATTGCTTGAGGAGCGCTTTTTCTTCTTCACGGAAATAACCTAGTCTAAACAAAAGTGCTTCATCTCTGACCGTTCCAACAGTAAACACAGCGATATTCGCCTGCTTGCCCATTTCAATAATTCGCTGAATATGTCTGTCCTGCTCAACCATCTCTTTGACGGCAGCACTATCAAATACTACAGGAAGCGGCAAATAACGCGGTGCTGTTTGAAAGGCCTCAGCAAACAGCTGGATGGTTTCCGCAGAATATGTATTCACATGAGAATGGCTGATTCCACCCTTGAGCTGGACAACCTCTACACCTTTTACCTGTTTAGGTTGCATCTTTTGTGCAATTTGATACATAGTCGTTCCCCAGCTCACGCCAACGATATCACCGTCTTTCACCGTTTCTTGCAAGTAATCTGCACCAAATCGGCTCAAATAATCGGTGATGGTTGGATAGTCGTCCTTCGGCGAAAACACCACATGAGCTTCGAGCAGGTCATATTTTTCCTTGAGCAATGAAGAAAGCTCATTTAAATCTTCAAACGGATCCATCACCGTAATCTGGACGTACCCCTTCTCTTTCGCATATTGAAGCAGCCGAGATACAGTCGGTCTCGACAGGTCGAGCTGTTTGGCAATTTCCTGCTGGCTGTAATCAGACAAATAGTAAAGCCTTGCCGCTTCAATACTCAGCTGTTGTTTCTCTCGATCCATTCATACGCCCCCTTTTTCTTCTATCATAACAAATTGTTCACCTCATCATGCACAAATGTTCATTTGAAGAAAATCGTATAAGCGGCATGAAAGGTCTCATTTTTTTCTAATGTTTGAATCCCAAACTTCTCCCTATACTGTCCATTCGTCCCTTCCATATCGGCGATGCCATACCACGGCTCAATACAAACAAAAGGAGCCATCGTTCCTTTTTCTTGATCATAAGGCGACCAAATGCCAACGAAAGGAAAGCCTGTGAGATCGACCTCAACTCCGTGACCTGCACCTGAAGTCAATGACACTCGATTGATATGGCTAAAGATCATCGCATCAAGCTGAAAAAGCTCCGGTCGAAGCTGGATCGACTCAAGTTCAATACCTTTTTCTTTCTCTCTGACAAGTGAATTCCGCAGTTCATATTGCACAGGGAGATGCTCAGTGGAAGGTGTCAATGTGAGTGAATAATCTGCTGTTTGCTCGCCTTCAAGAAGAGGAATACGAAATGCTGGGTGCCCTCCAATGGAGAAATACATCGTATCCTCTCCGTCATGATCAATTTCCCAGGAAATCTTCAGTCCATTTTCCAATAGTTCATAACGAATTCGCGCTGTAAATTCATACGGGTATTGCTTCACATGCCGGCCTCTTGATTCATATTGAAAGGTCACCGTATGCTTCGTTTCTTCATATAAATCAAAATTGACATCACGTAAAAAACCATGCTGCGTGAGCTCAAAGGTTTGATCGTCAATCTTGTATTGGTCATTCATTAATCGCCCAACAATCGGAAATAAGACAGGCGACACCCTGCCCCAATAAGCTGGATCACCAGACCACATATAGTGACGCCCGCTTTCCTTGTCAAGCACCTCCCTGACTTCCGCTCCTTTTTCATGAATCTGAACCAATAACTGATCATTTTCGATCGTTCTCATTCAACACATCCCCTTTCCTTCTACTTTTATTATGACAGGGATTTTGGTTTTGAGTATAAAAGAGTTAGTTAGAATAAAAAAGACTTCTCCCTTCTAGGGAAAAGCCGTTTAAATTACTTATTCATCATCATCTTCTATAGTCCATCTAAGACCTTTGATTTGTTTTAAACTCTCAATTTCTTCTTCGTTTTCAGGAAAAATATAGCTCTCCTCTTCATGTGAGCTTGAAACCATCCACTCTTTCCCATTTTTGAAGAATGATAAATCCTCCAGTAAATTAGGGTGAACCCACCCGTATAGAGAGTTCGAAAGTTCTTTCAAAAGATTTTTTGTGTGTTCATTGGCATAATAATAATAAACATATGCTGTTTGACCATCTCCTAGAATCGTGGTAGCCCATTCAGACTCTTCCTTCATTTCTTTAAGAGATGGTGAAAGTTTATCTAGAATTTCACGATAATCAGCAAAATCAGCAAAATCTTTTCTAAAAACTAATTGGAACTCATCACATACTTCACAACATAAATCGATGAGCGCATTGTATTCCTTCTTTCTTGGTTCACGATTAAGAACAATCATCGAAAACCTCCTCTATCTCAATTTCTTATCTAGGGGCGCCAAAAAAAGCATGTGCTCCTGTTCTTTCATATTTACCTTTTAATTTATAAACTGGATGATAGTGATAATGTTTATTTTTTCCTTTTTTGTCAATTTCTGCACCTAATACTTTTCCAATCGGACTGGCTGCTTTAGCAATAGATTGTGCATTGCTTTTGGAAGTAGACCATGTATCTTTTTTCTGAGCTAATCTTTTTACAGCGTTTGCACGACTTACGCCTTTTCCAATAAATAAATGAGGTTTATCTTTGTCTCGATAAGCAATAAAGTGATTATGTTTATTGTCTTTCCTTTTTATAAATTCAGAATAAGCAATATAGGTAACACCTACTACTGTTACTGCAAGTCCCAAAGCTAATAAATGTTCTAATAGAACTGCCCCAATAGCAATACCAATAGGGATAACAAATGCAAAAGATGCTTGAATATCTTCAGAATTCACTTCATATTTCTTATCATCTTTTGTATCTTTAAATGTAACATCTAAATTATCATTTAAAAGTGTCTGCAAGTCAACTTCATAATCCTTTGAAACCTTTTCACCTTCACTACCAATTTCTTCAGTTTGATAACTGATTTCTGTTGTTTTTTTATTTAGAGTTAGAATACCAGTTACTCCGTCTTGCTCCTGTGAAATTACATATTTTTCATTACTATCTTCTAAAACATGAAAATCTTTTGTGGTAACAGCCTCTGTTTTATTTGGAAATTGGAAAAACAAAGTTATAACCAGCGATAGACATATAACAATTGAGATTAACTTACTTATTTTATTCATCCTAAACTAAACCTCCGAGTTTCTTGTTCTAAAAAACAATTTTATTCAAATAATCATCAATACCATTTTTTCAAAACTTTATATATTTGTTGGTTTAAACGTTCTTCAGAATTAATATTAAAACGTTCCCGGTACTGTAAAATTAAGCTTACTACACCTGTAATATGGGCACTCGCTAAAGAGGTACCACTTTCAATCGCATAGTTGTTATGAGGCTTTAGAACTGGTATATCCACACCAGGGGCAGCAAAATCGTAATTTCCTTTAGATGAAAATTCAGCTACCTTCTTATGCTTATCCACAGCGGTTACAGAAAAAACATTCTCATAAGCAGCTGGGTAATCCATTTTCCTTCCATACTTATTACCAACAGCAGCTACTATAATTATGTTTTTTTGTATTGCTTTGTCTATAATTTTCTTAACAGATGGATCATCTTTCATTAATCCAAAACTAGCATTGATAACATCAATTTTATTATCAATACACCATTGAACAGCTTTAACAAAATTTTTTATTGAACCCTTGCCTTTTGAATCTAGAATTTTAACAGGATATAACTCTACATTCTGCGTTATACCCACAAGTCCAATTTCATTATCATTAGCTGTGATTATTCCAGCTACAGCAGTACCGTGCCCTAAACTGTCCTCTTGTTCTCCTCCTGTACCAATTGTGTTAAGTCCTTTTTTAACTTTACCTACCAAATCAGGGTGAGTCCCATCTATCCCACTATCAATTATTGCTATTCGTACACTTTCTCCTCCTCTATTATTTTCCACATATTTTTTTGTTAGCTTTATGCTCCATGGAATCTGTTGATGAATATTATTAGTGAAGTTTAAATTTTTTGAGTGCAATTCAAAACACTTAAAATAAATTAAAAGAACTATTAATATTATCAAAAATCTTTTTATCAAACTATTGATTCAACACCACTCCTTTTTTCATATATTATTCTATATTATGGTTTTGAGTCAATATAAAACCAAAAATGTTATATATTAATATATGGTGGTTTACAATAAAAATTTATTGAATAAATTCAAACTAAATATTATGCGTTGACGTCTATTATATATACAATATATGAGTAACCTTTATTAAATAAAGGTTCTTTTACAATTGATGGGGGATTCATTTTCATGAACAGCAAGGAAAATCGTTTTCGTTATATTTTAGGATTAGATGGACTAAGAGCCGTTGCTGTATTGGCAGTCATTGCTTATCACTTACATATCGGACCCGCAAGCGGCGGGTTTCTTGGCGTTGATTTATTTTTTGTCATTTCTGGTTACTTGATTACAACGATCTTGTTACATAAGCAGGATTTAGGCTATCAAGAGCTTTTGCCATTTTGGATGGGACGGATCAGGAGGCTTCTTCCAGCCGCTTACATCATGATTTTTATCACCGTCAGCTGGTGCGCGATTGCTGGATCAAATGCATTATTGTCCATTCGTGGCGATGCCATATCGTCCTTTTTTTATGTCAGTAACTGGTGGTACATTTTTCACCAGCTTTCATATTTTGATAGCTTCAATGCCCTATCTCCACTGAAAAATTTGTGGTCTCTGGCAATAGAAGAGCAATTTTATATCATTTGGCCGGTACTGTTGATTGCAGGGCTGAAATGGGTAAAAAACAGATCCCATCTTCCTATGATCACCTTTGGACTTGCACTTGTCTCTGCCTTATGGATGGCGATTCTTTATTCACCAGATACCGATCCAAGCAGGGTTTATTATGGAACAGATACTCGTGCATTTGCGCTCCTGATTGGATGCAGCCTGGCATTTGTGTGGCCTATGCAAAGACTATCCAGCAAAAGATTACTTCCTGTTGGCAGACGTATTTTACATATTGCCGGTTTCGGTTCGTTTGCGATTTTCCTTTTTTGTGTTTATGCAGTGGACGATTTCGATGCCTTTCTCTATCAGGGCGGCATGCTTTTATTCTGTCTGAATGCGGCCATCTTAATTGGGTGCGTCTGCCACCCTGCAAGTCTTATAGGGAAATGGCTGTCCTTTCAGCCGCTCGTCTGGCTTGGTAAGCGGTCTTATGGTATTTATCTGTGGCATTATCCCATTATCGTACTGACCACACCGGTCATTGAAATTGGACAGCCTTCCATAGCGCGTGTCACATTGCAGCTCATCGCTATTTTACTAGTTGCTGAGGCTTCCTATCGCTTCATCGAACAGCCGATCCGCCAGCATGGCTTCAGACAATATTTTTCCTCTTGGTCTATTTGGAAAAAAGGAATCAAACAGTGGTCTACATCTAATAAGGTGTTCCTTGGGATCACCGCAGCTCTTTTGATCTTATTTATCATTGGCATGTCTAACTCGTCCACTTCCTCCCCACATGTGAAGGAAGTGACGCAAATTAAGACAGCACCGAAAAAAACAGCCGAACCATCGGAATCAAAAGCGAAGAAAAAGAAAGAAAAGCACGAGAAAAAAGCAGCTGATCAAAAACAATTTCACCAAGTTCTTGCCATTGGTGATTCTGTCATGCTAGACATTGCGCCGAATCTCGAAAAAGCATATAAACAAATCACCATCGATGGGAAAGTTGGCAGACAAATGAACGAAGCCGTCAGCATTGCCCCTCAATACAAATCATTTAATCAATCTGATGCCGCTGTTATCATTGAACTCGGCACAAATGGTTATTTTACTGAGGACACGCTGAAAGCATTCATTCAAAACTTTTCTAAGGCACATATTTTCCTAGTGAATACGAGGGTTCCAAGGTCATGGGAAAATGATGTGAATGCGGTCATTCAGCGAGTGGCTGATCAAGATCAAAATGTCACCTTGGTCGATTGGCATTCAGCCGCTACTGGACAGCCATCCTATTTTCAGTCCGATGGTGTCCACCTTTCAAAAAAAGGTTCTGACACACTGACACAGCTCATCACAGCAAGCATTAAGAAAAAAGGGGATGTGTCAACGTCATCATAAAAAGACTAGCAGAATGCTAGTCTTCTTTTATGCCGTCAAAAGGCTGGCCCTTATCGCTAATGTCTGCTCTTCCCCTGTTTTTTGATCCACCAAAGCAAAATGCCCGTTCTCATATGCTAGTGAAAATAATTCTTCAATATGAAAAATCCCTGGCTGAAACCGCCTGCTCAATAAATGCAGGGCCGCAGCACAGGCGACTTGAGCTGTTGCTTGAGACTCGTCGTGTCCTTTTATTCCAAGTGCTGCATGATGAACCTTTTTCCCATCCGTCCCTGCCGCTTCCACTTTGACCGCATATTGATCTGTTCCCACTTGAGAAGATTGTATCATTGAAATGGCTCGATCCTTCATTTTCGGTAATGTAAGGAACGACGTCAGTCCAAGGCTCCTTGTAAAGGCCAATGCACCCGTCGCTAGACGTGAATCAAAACAAAGCCTTGTCGTCACAGATGGCACATGAATTGTGGAAGGCAATGTCTGTTGATCAGAGAAGGGGAATCGATAGGCATACCGCTTTCCAAGCTGTCCACCAAAGTTGACCGGTCTGCCTCCAGTAAAGCTTTTCACTCTTTTCTGCTGATCATGTTCAGTGAGTTCATATTCAGTATGGACATGATCAATCGTCCATTCAATCGCGGCTTTTCCATGCTGATCCCCCAATCCAAGCATAATCCCAATATCTATTTGATCCACTGATGAAAGCATAGAAGCCGCTTTCGCAGCTAATAAATTTGTAAGACCGGGCGCGAGGCCTACACTGAGCAAAGCCGTTGCACTGATTTGCTGCTGATCCAGCTGTGCCATTTGCTCCATATACGCCCCCTTTGCAGAAATATCGATATAATCAATGCCTGCCCGCAGAACGGTTTCAGCAAATGACGTGTCTTCTTGATCGAGACACATGATCACCAGCTTTGTTTCATTCATCCAGTCAGAATCTAATGGCTTTCTAACATCTAGTTTGTAAGGACGGACTCTGCCTTTGGTCTGCTGTGAAAATTGTTCAGCCTTCTCATAGCTTCTCCCCGCCGCAACAATTTGCCCTTTATACACTTCACTTAACTGAAGACATATTTGCTGTCCGACATGTCCATAGCCGCCAATTACCATTACCTGTGATCTCATCTCTCATCCGCCTTTCTACGACCTCGCTTGCAAACAAGCCCTTTGATCATTCCTGCCTGAAAATAAGGTCTGATGTCTCGAAACCCCGCCTCAATTAAATGTCCCCTCATTTCCTCCTCAGGCACAGGATATGTTGCACGTCCCAGTCTGTCATGAAAGGACGAAAACACTTCTTTTCCTAGACCTTGCCGCTTCATGAAAAGAGACAGCATATGAAGCTCTTGCTGAAATGCGCTGGAATTCATCTCTCCTTGTATAAATGCGAGTACAAACGGGGCCCCTGGTTGAAGCCTTTGTGCAATCTCCTGTAAAAATGGCAGCCGATTTTCTACAAAATGAATCACGAGCAGGCTCACTGCGGCATCGTAAACAGCTTCAGCAGACACCTTGTTTAATGCGGTCTCATACCATGTGACACGCGTCTCCATATGGAGCTTTGAAACCCGCTGTTTCGCCATATCCAGCATAGATGCAGACGGATCGACTCCTGTGATGAGCCAGTCTCCTTTTCTCTGAAGCATGTTGATGATCTCTTCGCCCCCACCCGCTCCGACAGTTAGAATACGAGAGGCCGCTCCCTTTATTTCAGTTTCTAATACATCTACTGTTAACTCATGCAAAAGGTGATAGCCGGGTACTTTATGTGAAATCGTTGCTGCGTATGATTCAGCAACAGGGTCGTGCCAATGCTGGTTTCCTTTCATATGATTCTCCTCCAGTTCCTTTCCGCTTTCCATCGTTTCCTGTACACTAACGATATGACACCTTTATTGTAAAAAGAGGCACCAGAAAAAACGATCCCTAAAAGTGGGGGTTTTTGAGGAGGAGATCCTGTGGTCAATCCAGCCACTCATTTTCAGCAGCTAAGGCAGCACATTCGGGACGAGCTTGCTGCTGTCATTGATTTTGATGCCGCCTGTATCACAACCATCGATCCAGCCACTCTCCTCTCGACAGGTTCCTACACTGATGAACCGATTGAAGAAATTCATGACCAGCTCTTTCAAAATGAATTTTTAAAAAAGGACGTGCATCAGCATGAGTTTCTAGCCAAAGGCCCTATTCATGCTGCGAGTCTCGTCCAAAGCGGAGAATATCTGAGCAGCGAGCGCTATCTGCATATTTTAATACCAAACGGTTGGTCTGATGAATTGCGGGCAGCCCTTGTGATCCAAGGAGAATGCTGGGGTATCGCCAGTCTTTATCGTCAACAGGGCAAGGAACCTTTTCAGAAGCGAGATATACAAGCAGTCATCGATCTAACACCGTCACTTGCAGCCAAGCTGAGAGATGAGATTTTCAATAAATGGGCCACTGAAGATGATGATGCGGCGGAGCAGCAAGGATTTCTCATTCTTACAACTCATTACAAGCTTCTTTATGGAAATGAGACAGGGCTCCATTGGCTTCGTACATTTCAAACCTTTGAGCAAATCCATGACCAAGCTGTCATGCCCCGCCCGTTCAGAGCATTAGGCGCTAAACTTTTATACGGCGGTACCGATCAAACAGCAGCAAGCATCACAAGAATGCCTACGGGGGTCTTTCTTTCCCTTCAAGCCTTTCGATTGGCGCAGGCTGACAGGCAGGAGGAGGCTGTCATGATTCACATCAAACGAGCCCAAACAAATGATATTCTTCCTTATGCAGCGAAAACGTACAGGCTGACAGAAAGAGAGATGAACGTCCTCGACTGCTTATTAAAGGGCCAGTCGACAAAGGAAATTGCGAGTACGTTATATATTTCACCCCATACCGTTCATGATCATGTGAAAGCGATGCTGCAAAAGACGAATTTAAGCAGCAGACGTATGCTTGTTTACTTTTTCTCCAATATATAAAAAAGCGGCTACCGCACTGGCAGACCGCTCTTTTCTTATTTTCCTAAAACCAGCTCATGCAGGACATGTGCTACTCCGGCTTCATTATTAGATTTTGTTACAACATCAGCTACGGCTTTGACATCATCAATGGCATTTCCCATAGCGACGCCGCAGCCCGCAAACTCTAGCATTGAGACGTCGTTCCCGTTATCCCCAATAGCCATGACTTCTTCACGAGAAATTCCCAGCTCCTTCGCTAGAAGCTTTACGGCATTTCCCTTACTCACATCAGGATGCAGGATTTCAAGGAAGAAATCTGTACTTTTTACCATCATATACTTTTCCTTCACTTCAGATGGAATGGCTTGTATCGTTTTTTCCAAACGTTCTGGCTGATCAATATACATCATTTTTGGAAGTCTCATCGATGAATCTGCCTCTTCAACAGGCATATATTTCAGCGGCAGTTTTGTTAAGTAGGATTCAAGCACTGTGTATTCACTAATATCGCGATTCGGTGTGTATAAATTGGCTGAATCGAAATAATGCATCGGCGTGTCCAGCTGACGGCTCAATTCATATAACGAAGTTAAGTCATCATAGGATAATGTCAGCTCTGACACCACTTCATTTGTATGGCTGTTTTGAACAAGCGCTCCATTATAGGCGATCACATAATCTCCCTCTTGATCAAGCTGAAGATCAGCTAAATAACGATTTACACCGCCAATTGGCCGGCCTGTACATAAAACAATTTTAATTCCTTCTGCCTTAGCCTGTTGAATGGCTTCAAACACTTCATCCGGCACCATATGTTGATCATTTAATAACGTACCATCCATATCAATTGCGACTAATTTATACATTCACTGGTCCCCTTTTCTCAGCAAAAACGTGCTGTCACTATTTTGAGCCACCATTACGATGATGACAGGTTATTTCATTACTATTTACCTATTTTAGCCTATCGTTTTTTCTTCACGCTGTCTACTTGTTCTTATCTGTAACAAATATCACATGAGTCTACTCTATTATAACGCATTCTATTCATCGCGCTGATCCCCCATTTGAAACTAGTAAAACAGAACAATTGTCCACCACTATAGAATGTTTTGAAACGAGTAA
Organism: Bacillus sp. FSL L8-0654; assembly: GCF_038629965.1. NCBI lineage: Bacteria > Bacillati > Bacillota > Bacilli > Caryophanales > Bacillaceae > Bacillus > Bacillus sp. FSL L8-0654. Next base: position 3,587,086 of record NZ_CP152026.1, read on the forward strand.
ATCTAATTGTATGATGGATAGCAAAGAAAGGAGGTGCAGGGAATGATTACGTTTACGAGAGGTAAATTGTCAAAAATGTCTGGTGTACATATTGAAACCATTCGTTTTTACGAAAATGAGGGAGTGCTCCCAGAGCCAAAGAGAGCACATAACGGCTATCGTCTATATGATAAAAAATATGTACTCATGCTGTCATTTATCACGGAAGCGAGAAAGCTAGATTTCTCGCTTAAAGAAATTCGTGAAATTATCAAATCACTTTTCGAAAAAAAGTCAAAAACAGAAGCTGAACAGCTGCTCGAGCAAAAAGTCGAAGATATCCAGCACTCTATTCAAGAGTTAAAAAAAAGGAAGGCAGCTATTCAATTGTTAACAAAGCAAACATTAGCAAATATCAGCTGATTGTAAGGGCTGCCAAAGGTGTGCCGGTGTTGATCACTGGCACACCTTCGCTCAGGTATCTCAGTACACGTTCAATGAAAACATCGGTTATACTAGAGTCAGCTTAAACGAGTGGAAGGGGTTTTGAGAATGAACATCGCAACCATCGGAACAGGTATCATTGTGGAAGGCTTCCTGCAAGCGGTTGAACAGCTCGACGGTGCTTCTTGTCACGCTGTCTATTCAAGAAAGGAAGCAACGGCAAAGAAGCTCGCAGACAAATTTGGGGTGCAGACAACTTATACGGATCTAACTGCTATGCTAGAAGATCCCCACGTAGAAGCCGTTTACATCGCATCACCGAATCGTTTACATAGCGAGCATGCAACGAAAGCATTGAAACACGGAAAACATGTGATATGCGAAAAGCCTTTCACCTCTAATGTGAAAGAGCTGGAAGCCTTAATCGCTCTCGCAAAGGAAAAGCAGCTTCTCCTATTTGAAGCCATTACGACCGTTCATATGCCAAACTATCATTTGATCAAAAAGCACCTTCATCAATTAGGTAAAATCAAACTGGTTCAATGCAACTATAGTCAATATTCAAGCAAATATAATCAGCTGCTAGCCGGCGAAACGCCAAATGTCTTTAACCCTGAGTTCTCTGGAGGAGCGCTGATGGATATTAACATCTATAATGTCCATTTCATCATGAACCTCTTTGGATCACCAGAGCAAGTCCGATATCAGGCAAACCGCCATCCAAACGGTATTGACACATCTGGTGTTTTGACGTTCACTTACAATGATTTTATTGCGACAAGTGTCGGCAGTAAGGATACAAGCAGCATGAACTTTGCATTGATTCAAGGAGAAAAAGGCTTCATTCATGTGAAAAATGGGGCGAATGGGTGCGAGGAAGTGCTGCTGCATGTTGATGACAGGGTCATCTCACTCAATGCACAAACGAATCCAAATCGGCTGTTTTATGAAGCAGAAGCTTTCCAGCAGATCATTGAAACAAAAAATCATGCACAGTGCTATGCATGGCTTGATGAAAGTCTCTCCGTGATGAAAGTTCTTGATGCCGCAAGAAAAGATGCAGGTATTGTTTTCCCAGCAGATCAAATTTAATGAAAAAAACCGCCTTCTATGAGAGGGCGGTTTTTCACGATTAAATACTCTTTGAATACGCCACAAGACGCTGAGACATGTGATTCACTTCATCGACTGCAGCATTCACTTGCTCTGTTAAAGCAGCCTGTGTTTGCGTAAGAGCTGTCATATTCGAGATATTTTCAAGAATTTCATCAATTTGTGTTTTCATTTCCGTTAAACTAGATTCGATATTTTCCGTTGCATTGGCACTATGCAGCGCCAGCTTCCGTACTTCATCTGCAACAACAGAGAATCCGCGGCCCTGTTCACCAGCTCTAGCTGCTTCGATTGCAGCATTCAGACCAAGCAGGTTCGTTTGGTTCGCCACTTCTTTGATTAAGTCAGAAATGTTTTTCGTCTCATCTGCACTATTTTTTGCTAGATTTGCGGCAGACGTTGACTGCTCTTGAGCAACAGCAAGCTCCTGTGCTTGATTTGTCACAGAGCTAATGCCCGATACCATCTCGCTAATAGAACTTGAAAGCTGTTCTACTTGTGAAGCCATTTCATTCGCTGTTTTCTCTTTGTTTTTTTCTAACGTGATGTCACGAATGGTTCCTGCTACACGAAGAGGAACACCTTTTTCATCACGAATGGTTTCACCACCCGCATGATACCAGCGGTACTCCCCATTTTTGCGCTGCAATCTGTAATCAATATCAAACGGTGTGCGTCCAGAGTGGTCATTTAAATGATCTTCAAAGGCTTGAAGAGCCATTTCTTGATCTTCAGGATGCAGACGGTCGCTCCAGCTGCTTAACACGTTCGGGAAATCTTTTTCGTCTGTAAAACCAAGCGTTTTTCTGAACTGCGGAGACCACCAAAATTCGTTATTTGGATTGACTGGATCACCGGCCTCTACCACCATGTCCCAAGGAGCTTCGACAAGCGCACGGTTGATTAAGTCATATCTTGTGACGAATGCTTGCAGCTCTTCTTCTTTCAATTTCTGATCATGGATATCAAAAAGAGCTCCCGCCACACGAAGAGGGACACCATTTCGATCACGAACGGTCGTTCCAGTTGCTTTGAACCAGCGATAATTTCCATTTTTCAACTTCAAGCGATATTCGATATCATATGGCGTACGCCCTGAATGATCCAATAAATGCGAAGAAAATGCATCTAATGTATATTCTTGTTCATCCGGATGTATTCGAGATGCCCAGCTGTCTAATAGATTTGGAAAATCGTGCTCATTTTGAAAGCCGAGCATTCTGCGGAATTCATCCGTCCATGTGAATTCATTTTTTGGATTGACCGGGTCTCCAGCGATGACGACCATATCCCATAAGCCAACTTGAATGGCTTTTGTCACTAATTCCACCCGCATTTGAATATTTTCATGTGCTTCCTGCATCTTTTGCAGCGCTTCATTCATTTGTGCCACTGCTTCTATTGTTTGGCTAGAAGAAAATGCAGCAGTATCTAATCTTGCTGAAAGGTCTCCCTTTTCGATTCGTTCTATTAATTGGCTGCTTTCACTCAGAAGGATTCCAGCCGATGAATCATTTGCTTTTTTCATAAACATCTTTCATAACTCCTTTCAACTCTTACATTTTTGAAATATTTTACAGTTATAAACAATTCTTTATTAGGACTTTAGTAATACAAAAGATATATCGACAAAAACTGAAAATTGTTTATGTCATAAATAAGGCAAATGTTCATTTATTTGAAGTTTCATTTTTAGAATATGGATGAAATAAGGGAATTATGGATATAAGTATATGTTTTGATAGAATCAACCACTATTTTTGTCTGAAAAATCTCTTTTTTTATATTGACACTGACGTCTTGAAAAAAGAAAATGGAACATAAGCATTTTTAAAAAAGGAGAACGTCATGAGCGCGAATCAGGAGCAACAAGAATTAAAAAAGCTTTTATCACCGCGTCACATTCGCATGATTGCGATGGGCGGGGTCATTGGTACAGGAATCTTTAAAGGAAGTGCCGATACAATTGGTTTAGCAGGCCCTGGGGTCATTTTTTCCTATGTATTTGCTGGATTGCTGCTCCTCATTGTGATGGCAGCATTAGCCGAAATGGCCATTGTGTATCCGGGAAATAATCTTCGCGACCTTATACAAATTGCGCTTGGTCAACGTTTTTCATTTGTCGTCGGCTGGGTTTACTGTTTTATGTGGCTCACTGTATGTGTCATTGAGATTATTGCAGCTGGCAGTCTGCTTCAATACTGGCTGCCGAACGTGCCGCTATGGTCACTATGTTTACTTTGTTCACTCTTAGTCATCGGAATTAACTTAAATAATGTAAAATACTTTGGTGAAATTGAGTTTTGGTTCGCTGGAATGAAGATTTTCGTTATTATTGTCTTTATTATTCTTGGTGCAGCATTATTATTTGGGATCATTCCAAACGAACAAAGCACACCAGCCTTTACCAACTATCAAAATTTCGTCCCGAACGGATGGGGTGCGATCTTTGCATCACTTTTAGTGGTTATTTTCTCTTATGGAGGCTCTGAATTGATCGGGCTGACCATTACTGAAACAAAGGATGCGGAGAAGGTCCTGCCTGGAGTAGTCAAAAGTATGATGTGGCGGATTATCTTATTTTACACATTGCCGATTTTGATCATCTGCGGCCTTATTCCTTGGAATCAAATTGACCCAAATAACAGTCCTTTTGTCCAAGTCTTCTCTGCTGCTGGTATGCAAGGCGCCTCTCACTTTATTAATTTCGTCTTGATTACAGCCGTTCTATCTGCGGCGAATTCCGGAATTTATGGAACGACGAGAATGATTCATTCTCTGGCTAAATCAGACGGCGGTCCGAAAAAACTGGCACAGGTCAACAAAAGAGGCGTACCCATTTTAAGTTTATGGGTTACCGTTCTATTTCTTCTTATCGGAACATTTTTTGCTTACTTATATCCGGACCAAATTTTCAGCTATATGCTGGCTATTCCTGGTTTTGCTGTTTCACTCATTTGGATCAGCATTTGTCTGGCACATCTGAAACTGCGTCCAAAATATCCACAGGAGCCGTATTTCAAGGTGTGGCTGTTTCCGTATCTAACTTTATTTGCAGGTCTTGTACTCAGTTTGAGCTTTGTTTTGTTCCTATTCAGACAAGAAAACCTGCCTAGCTCCATTATCAGCATTGGTTTCTTAGTCGCTGCCATCATCGCTTCATTCTTAATGAAAAAGAAGGCTTAAACGCCAAAACCCGCCGAATTGGCGGGTTTTTTTATGAGCTGCTATCTTCTGTTACCTCAAAATCAACCGACGCTTTTGGAATGCCGTTGATGATAATCGTTAAAGTATGGGTTCCCTCATAGTGTTTTCTCGTCGTCATATTTTGAAAGGACTGAGACCTGATAAATTCTCTATGTAACGCTGAACTTGTTTCAAACTCTGTGATTTTAAATACCTTTTGATTGCGGGTACCCCGAGCTTTGACATAGTCTATGGCATACTCTACACGCAGCTTTAGTGGCTTAGCGGCCTGAAGTGTAAATTGAAAGGTCATTTTCTCTCCAATACGAATAGGGTCCTGCACTACCTTCAAATCTGTTACTTGAACAGATGGATCATCCCCATAGCCAAACAAAGCCATGATATCTGGATCGCCTTTTTTTAGTAAGGTACGAGATGCATGTTTGATGATCCAGTTCGTATGTTCATTCGTTCCATACCAGCTTTTAGCCGTTTTCTTCATCAAATCAGGCTGAATTGCAGAAATATCATTTAGGTGGTTCGCTACACTTTTTTGCACATAGCGCGCTGGGTCCGACTTCAAGTTTTCTAAAATAGGCAGCGTAACCGAAGGATTCTTTTTAAGCGCAGGAACAGTTAATCCCCATGGCAAACGTGGTCTGCATCCTTCACTAGCCAGCCGCCGAATATGCTCATTTTGATTCTGTGACCATACAAGCATTTGCGCCAGCATTTTGTCTTGATCCTGAATCAGAAAAGGCCGAACGGCAAATTCAGAAGTGGAAAAAGGCGTAAAGAATTCGAGCGCCTTGATCGAGATATCCCAATGTGCTAGGCCATATGTTTCGACGTAGTCTGGAAATACAAGCGCACTAAGTCCTGAAAAATGCGGGGCTGTCTGACGTAGCACCTCAATCGCCTGCTCATAATCCTTAGGCAGACAGGCATGCATTGATTCAGTGACTCTTTTCATTCTGCCTTTTAACTCAAGCTGCTGCCAATCCTTTTGAAACACAAGCCGCTGGAATTCTTCAGCATCAAACCCAGTCGACGCTTGTGCAAGTTTCTCTGCTAATTCTTCAATAAATAATTCATGATAAACGTGTTTTAATGGTTCGATCGTGTCCGCCTCCCGCTTCTCAATATCTTTATTTTACCCCAATCTGACAAAGGTGGTATTGCCAAAAGCAAAAACAGCCCAATTCCGAAGAATCAGGCTGTTGCGTTTCACTATATAAACATATTAATGATCATAATAAATGCAATAGCACTAACAGAAATGATCGTCTCCATAGCCGTCCATGTCAAAAACGTTTCTTTAATGGTCATACCAAAATACTCTTTGATCAGCCAAAAACCAGAGTCATTGACGTGAGACAAAATCAACGAACCCGCCCCTGTTGCTAACACAAGAAGCTCTCTGCTCACATCCGGCATAGATGCAGCAATCGGTGCGACAATACCAGCTGCGGTCATCATGGAGACCGTAGCAGATCCTGTTGCCACACGAATAACCGCAGCAATCAGCCAGCTAAGCAAAATTGGCGAGATCGGCGAGTGTTTTGCTAAATCTGCAATATAATCACCAACACCCGAATCGATGAGCACATTATTGAAAGCCCCGCCTGCTCCAATGACAAGCAGAATAGAAGCAATCGGTCCTAAGCACTCATTACTAAAGGAAAGCACCCGGTCACGGCTCATCCCTTGCACAAAGCCAAGACTGAAGAAAGAATACACCGTTGCAATCAGCAGTGCTGTAATTGGATCTCCAATGTACTTAAATACCTGATACCAAATATTGTCCTCTGGTAAAATAATATCCGCCAGTGTGGCAAGAAGCATTAGAATCACTGGCACCAAAATCGTAAACATCGTATTTGCAAAGCCGGGAAGTTTTCGATCTTCATTGCGTTCAGTAAATTGCTTTCTCAGCAGCTCTGGAACTGGTTTATGAATCCGCTTTCCAATCCACTTTCCATACAGCGGCCCAGCAATAATAGCTGTCGGCAAACCGACAATAATGGAAAAGAAAATGGTTTTCCCCACGTTGGCATGATAGATGCCGACAGCTGCCATGGCAGCTGGATGAGGCGGCACAAGACCATGAACGACAGACAATCCAGCAATGAGCGAAATCCCAATTGTCACGAGCGAGATGCCCGTTTCAATCGCAATCGTAAACAATAAAGGAATGAGAAGAACGAATCCGACCTGAAAAAAGACAGGTATTCCCACAATAAAGGCAACAAACATCATCGCCCAATGCACATTTTTCGTTCCAAACCGGCCGATTAATGTGTGAGCAATCCGCTCAGCTCCACCTGATTCAGCCATCATTTTCCCGAGCATGGTTCCAAGCGCTAGAACTATGGCGAGCAATGATAACGTATTGCCTAACCCCGTTTTGATGGATTGAATGATTTCCTGCAGGTCCATCCCTGTGGCAAAGCCGACTAACATAGAGGTAATAATTAAACTCACAAACGGATTCAACTTAGCAACTGTTATGAGGATGAGTAAAAGGACAATTGCGGCAATCACGATGAATAAAAGCATGCTCTCCCACCTTTTCCCTGATGTTTAATGATTTTGTTTTAATTGAAGCGCACTAATGACATCAAATTCATCCTTGAGTTTGTCATAGAGACGCTCATATAAGTAAAACAGTTCTATGTATGTTTCATTGTTCTCCATATTGGGTTCATGACGGGCAGAGATTCGAATCCAATCTTGAACCTCTTCTATCTCTTCCATATAACCTAAACTATGAAGTGCGAGCACAGCCGCCCCAAGTGCTGATGCCTCGTAGCTTTCTGGAACAAGTACTTCCCTGCCCATCGTATCCGCTAAAATTTGCCGCCACAGCGGAGATCGCGCAAATCCGCCCGACGCCCTGACATCCTTTGCTGAACCGGTTAAATCCCTTAAGGCCACACCGATTGAGAAAACACTCATAATGACGCCTTCTAACACAGCTCTGATAAAATGCTCACGCTTATGCTGAAGACCAATCCCAAAGAAAGTGCCTCTCGCATTTGGATTCCAATAAGGTGCTCGCTCACCTGTTAAAAATGGCAGAAACAGCAGCCCCTCTGAGCCGGCTGGAACTTTTTTCGCAATGTCAATCATCAGGTCGTAAGGGTCCACTCCAAGGCGCTTTGCTACCTCTACCTCCGAGGATCCAAATTCATCCTTCAGCCATCTCAGCATGATCCCGCCATTATTCGTCGGTCCTCCAACCACCCAATGCTTATCAGTCAGCGCATAGCAGAACGTTCTTGATTGTTCATCTGTTATTGGTTTGTCCACGACCGTACGAACTGCACCGCTTGTCCCAATCGTGACAGCCACCTCACCTTTTCCAATCGCTCCCACACCTAAGTTCGCTAGAACCCCATCATTCGCACCAACCACAAATGGTGTATCTTCCGCAATGCCCATTCGCAGGGCGATCTCTGGCTGAAGCCCTCTCAGCTGATACGTCGTGGGAACAAGTTCAGACAATTGATCAGCTTCAATTCCAGCAATACGCAGCGCCTGCTCATCCCATTGAAGCGTTTCCAAACGGAACAGTCCCGTTGCTGAAGCGATTGAATAATCGACGACATACTGACCGAAGAAATGATAAAGAATATATTCTTTGATGGAAATGAATTTAGCTGCCTTCTTAAAGACATCAGGTGCCATTTCCTTGATCCACCGTATTTTTGAAAGCGGTGACATTGGATGAATCGGCGTGCCGGTTCTTTTATACACTTGGAAGCCGTCCATGTCTGAAGTGATTCGCTTGGCTTGTTCTGCACTTCTGTTATCTGCCCAAATGATACTGTTCGTTAACGCCTTGCCATCCTTATCCATCACAATCAAGGAATGCATCGCTGTACTAATCCCGACGCCTATGAGATGTTTTGCATCAAATGCTGCTTTCGTCAACGCACCTCTTACACTTGCAATGACGGCTTCTAATATATGTTCAGGGTCCTGTTCAACCCATGCTGGCTGGGGCTGAATGAGATCATAAGGAACCGAATGCTTTGCTATCACTTTCCCCTGTGGTCCAAACAGAACCGCCTTTGTACTTGTTGTTCCAATATCCAAACCAATTACCGCCTGGTTTCCCTTCATCTGTATCACGCCCAATCATTGATTTGAAATCATATTTTATTGTTTTGATATAGCTGTTAAATCCCATTATAGGAATAATTTTTTCGACATTCAACGACTAAAAAGAAAATTATTTTCACTTAAAAGCTCAAAATCGTTACCACAACGGCATTTTTCACTAATAGAAAAATTTATTTTTGAAACCATTACACCCTTTTTTGTGAAATGGTTTCTCTCATTTGTTTTAAATTTGTTAAAGTTTCCTGCTGTCTTAAGTGAGCAAGTGCAAAGTATAGTACGTCAATGACAGTGAGCTGAGCAAGTCTTGCAGACATCGCTTCTGTTCGAAAAGCCGTTTCTTGCGTCGAAGTATACAACGTGACATCAGCAAGCTGGCTCAATGGGGAGCGTTGATAACTTGTAATACCGATGGTTTTCGCTCCTTTTTCCTTTGCTGTTTTCATTGCATCGAGTAAATCTTTATTACGGCCAGAATGAGATATACCAATCACTGTACTGTGCTGGTCGAGAAGACCGGCAGACATCGCTTGAAAATGAGAATCGGTGTGAACAATACAGTTGATGCCTGTCCTCATAAATTTATGAAAAGCGTCTGTTGCAATGAGTCCCGACCCGCCACTCCCATAAAACTCTAAGCGCTTTGCTTCATGAATGATTTGAATGGCTTTTTCTACATCCTCTGGATTCAGTAATTGAAAGCTATCCTTTAATGCGGTTATATTCGCCTGAAAAACCTTTTGCATAAAAACGGCCGTATCATCATCAAGACTCATTTCTTCATCTACATAATCAGGCTTTGTTTGATCTATTTCCTGGGCAATTGCAATCTTCAAATCTTGAAAGCCCTCAAATCCAAGCCTTTTACAAAGACGAAAAATCGTTGCCTCTGAACTAGCTGTTTTTTTGGCAAGCTCGACAATTGATAAATGAATAATGTCGCCAGGTTCACTTGTAATATGTTCTGCAATTCCTTTCAGCTTTGGCGGCAATCCTCTGCTTGCTGCTCGTATTTTTTCAATACTACTTAAACTGACAGAAGCCAATTGACTTCACTCCTTCCTTATTCATGTGAACGCATACATTTCCTCATGTTCCCATCTTATAAAAAAGAAGCCTGTTTGCACAGACTTCTTTTTTTATGAATTCATCGTTTTGATCAATAGATCAAAACAGATTTACTCAAAATTTTATAATATACACTTTTAGCTCAATAATCTACCACATTATTTTTAACTTCATTTTCTGTATTTCTTTCCAGGAATCTTAAGCATTTTACCCTTATTTCTTCTAAACTATCACTTAATTCTTGTGGTATTAAACTTTCTACATCTTCAAGTTCTGTTCCCAAATGAAGTATATTTATCAGTTCTTCATTTATCCCTTTCTTCTTTAAAACATCGATTGTTCGTGGACTGAACATGAGCTTTTCCGCTTCTTCTATAGTGATTAAACCTTCTTTTAGCGACATGATTATACCAATGATATTTATAACAATAATCCTATCTAAATCTTCATGTGAAGAATATCTTAGTTCTATTTTATTCATAAATCATTTCACACTCCAACCTTTTTTAACTTTCACATCATACACCAAACCAGATTTACTTTGAAAATAATGTACAGAAACCTTTTTTCCGTCTTTATAGCCATCTTTATATACTTTTTTCCAAGTCCCTCCTTCAATCTGTTTTAACTCAGATAACAACTTCTTATTATTTACTGTAACTTTTTTAGTCCCATTTTGAACAGCTTTAAAACCAGCAGGATATTTAGGGGCATATTTTATTGATTTATACAAATGTTTACTTGCTTTCACCCCGTTTACAAAAATAGTTCGAATGACAAGACCCCATACAGCATCGGCTTCTTTATAACCAATTTGGACACTTTTGTCTCTTGAAGATGCCTCTCGATTAATATTGAATGTTACAGACGGTGAAAATAACGATACAATTAAAGTAAAAATAATGAGAAAAGGAATACGTCTTTTCAATTTAAATTACCTCCTAATATTAACTATATAAAAAATAATATAACATAATAGGAATATTATAACTATTTGATTCTGTAGAAAATTAAAATGAATCTTTATACTGTTTAAAAGATATCTCTGTCTTTTAACATCTTATTTATTACAATATAAATTCATAAAGTAATGAATAAAAAGAATATACACTCCTCGGAGATAAAAATTAATGTTTACGTCCACAAAATATTCACTAAAATCTAATCATCTAGCGCAAGGACAATATCATTTAACCTACCGAAATATTAAAAGGCCCTTTTCAACTCATTTTTTCATAAAATCGAATTGGTATGATTCTTCTGAATCTTTTCCCCCTCACACTCGTATATACTAAAAGAGTGATTGATTTGAAAGGAGATCTGTTTGTGGGATATATTTTGTTATTTTCGGTTGTGATCGGTCTTGTCTTGACCCTTTTGCTCACACCGCTCAGGTTGATCGTTAGAAAGAAAGGGACAAAGCAGCAGGTGCCGCTCATGTGGATTGCTGGCCTTGCTTTGCTGTTCATGATCGGTATTTTTGTTTTCTATTACATCACCAATTTAGACCGGAACCCTTCATCTCTATGGCTGATTGGACTTGTTGTGACAGCAGCAGGAGCCTTTTTGTCGGTTGGATTGGAGCGTAAAATCAAAGGCGTGCTGTTTCTTATTCTATTGCTGCTCGGTGTTTACATGGCGACAGCTTTTCTATTCAATGCGAATGAGAAATTCGATGTCTCCAAAATGGAGCAAAAAGTAGAAATCAAAGCATTTGATGAAAAAGAAACACCTGCGAGTGTGCCGCCTCAATTTGCCCGGAACAAAATGAAGAAATCGTTCGGACAGGTGCCAAACACAAGCTACTATGAGCTTGGCAGCTTGCAAATTCAGAAGGTCAACGGTGAGTATGTATACATCGCTCCAGTGGAGTTCTCGGACTTCTTTAAATGGATTCGTGCAGGCAGCACGCCGGGTTACTTCACATTAAGTGCGACCGACTCCTCTGCTAATCCAAAGTTCGTGAAAACGGAGATGGTCTATACGCCTTCCTCCTATTTCAACAAAGAAATTGAGCGGCATATCCGTCTCCAGTACCCAGATTTGATTTTCTACGGCGGTACACAGCTGGAAATCAATGATGACGGCAAGCCTTATTACATTCAAACGTATGGCGATTTCATCTCTGCCCGAAACGGCTTTAAAGCTTCCGGTGTCGTCGTTGTTGATGCCAAAACGGGTGCAACGAAGAAATATGCTCTAGATCAAGTACCTGCCTTTATCGACGGTGCTGTTTCACCAGAGGCAGTCAGTCTGCAAAACAGCTATTTCGGAAACTATATTCACGGGTTCTGGAATAGTATGTTTGGAAAGTCAGATGTAAAGCTGCCTTCAGATGAAGGAACGGAAGCCAATGTGAGCCCGGTATTTGATTCAAAAGGAGATATGTATTACTTCACAGATTTCACAAGTCCGAAAGAGGGCGTTGATTCCATGCTCGGATATGCCCTGACCAATGCCCGAACAGGAAAAGCGACTTATTATACTGGAAATCTTGAAGAATCCTATATGGATTCTCAGGGCGCTCTGCAAATTATTGAGAAACGATTCATCGAGAAGAAATGGAAAGGGCGCATGCCGATTCTCTATAATTTCTATGGAGAAGCCAGCTGGCTCACACCGGTTCTCGATTCAAATGGATTCCTGCAAAATTACTTTATCGTTTCTGCAGCCAATCCAGAAATCGCTGCGTATGCTTCTACACCAAACGAAGCACTGAGAGCCTATAAGACAGCTCTTCAAAAAGGCGGCGGTACCGTTAACAGTTCCTCTAAGCAGGAAAAGAAAGAAGCGGCAGGGAAGGTCAAACGAGTCTACAAAGAAAAGACCGGTGATTATACAACCGTCACCTTCCTGCTAGACGATGGAAAAAGCTACACTATGTCATCTGAAAAGGAACCTCTCGTCATTTATTTAAAAGAAGGCGATCAGGTCACCATGAAATATACAGATACAGGTGAGATTTTCCTTCCAGTCGATGAAATCAAAATTAAAGGGTTATAAAAAAAGACGTTTCTCCTACTGAGGAGAAGCGTCCTTTTTCTCTTTCCTTAACAATTCAACGAGCAATTCCTTATTTTTATTTCCCCCGGTCATCGGTGACTCGACATAGGAGAACTTTCGTTTGAAATCCATGCCTCTGACAGAAATAACAGCCAATTCACCGCCAATGCTGCCTCGCTGGAGGACATATTTAGATAAAACAGAAAGACCCATTCCATGGATCACAGCTTCTTTAATCGCTTGATTGCTGCTAAAGGTCACAAAGGTTCGCGCTTTCAGTCCATTTGATTTCAGGACATGCTGTAAATATTCTCCTGTCCCTGATCCCTCTTCTCTCGTAATCCATGTTTCGTTTTGTAATTGATCAATGGTGACATCTTTTTTCTTAGCAAAAGGATGATCTAATGGCGCCACAATATAAAGTTCGTCCTCTAGAAAAGTTTCTACAGAAAGCTCCTTGTCATTGGTCTGTCCCTCGATCAAACCGATGTCGACATGGAATAAACGGACATGTCTGGCGATCGCCTCTGTATTATCAATGACCACCTCAATATCAACATGCGGATAGAGCTGATGAAACTCTGCCAATATTTGCGGCAGCACATACTCACCAATTGTGAAGCTCGCCCCGATGGTCAGCTTTCCTCTTGCCAAATGATGATGCTCATAAATGTCCTGCTTCGCCTGTTCATAGAGACGAATGATTTGTTTTGATCGATGGTACAGCATATCCCCAGTTGGTGTAACGGTTAATTGCTTTGGTGAACGATTCAGCAGAACGGTCTGGAATTCCTGCTCCAAGTTCTTAATATGAAGACTGACACTCGGCTGAGAAATTCGCAGCTTTTGGGCTGCTTTTGTAAAGTTCTTCTCCTCCACCACTGTCACAAATGTCTTCAGTGCATCGTAATACATCGGTCCCTCTCCTATCAGAAATCTTAATCCAACACCTTACCTATATATATCTTACTAATTCCTCTCCAGCACGTAAAGAACCGCCTAAACGAAAACAATTTAATAAAAATATTTACTAATTTTTTTAAAGACTCTATACTAAGAGGAGATATTTTCTATAGGAGGTGCTGATTTGGCAGCTAAAATAAAGGACATTGCAGAAAAAGCAGGCTTATCCATTGCAACGGTATCTCGCGTACTGAACCAAGATCCCAACCTATCCGTCACCGATCAAACACGCGAAAAAGTATATGCCGCCGCAGAAGCTTTGTCCTACCAAAAGAAGACATTCAAACATTCATTAAAAAAAATCGCCTTTCTCTATTGGATGACCGAAAAGGAAGAGCTTGAAGATATTTATTTTAAATCCATTCGACTCGGCATTGAGGAACTCACCAATACTCGGAGCTTAAATGTCACCGCTTACAATCCGTCTGATGGGCTTCATTCCATTGATTCTGCTACAGAAGGAATCATCGCCATCGGCCGCTTTAAAACGTCAGAGCTTGACCAATTATATGCGATCACTCCGCATATTGTCTTTATTGATACAACGCCAGATGAAGACCGTTTTGATTCTGTAAAGCCGAACCTGAAACGAATTGTTGAAAAGATCATCGATTCCTTTATCGAAAAAGAGCACCAATCCATCGGATTCATTGGCGGTACAGACCTTGATCTCAATACGAACGTGCACATTCCAGATATTCGTGAAACGACTTTCCGTGAATACATGCTGGCCCGCCATATGCTTGATGAGCGATTGGTCTATATCGGCCACCATTTCTCAGTAGATGAAGGCTATTCGCTGATGATGAAGGCGATCGACGAGCTTGGTGATGATCTGCCCACCGCTTTTTGTGTCGCTAGTGACCCTCTTGCCATCGGCTGCCTACAAGCATTAAATGAGCGCGGATTTTCTCTGCCGAACCGCGTCAGCGTCTTTAGTATCAACGATATTCATGTGTCTCAATATGTGTCGCCGCCGCTCACCACGTATCACATCCATACGTCATTACTTTGTGAGACAGCGATCGATTTACTTTTAGAAAGACTTGTGGACGGCAGAACATTGCCTAAGACTGTCCTGATTGCCTCAGAGCCTGTCTTTCGAAAAAGCACCATATAAACAAACTAGAAGTCCTGCCAAAGTGGAGGGCTTCTTTTCTCTCTATATGAGTAAAAAATTTTACTTAATAAATTTAATAAAATGTGTTTACTTTTTTTACTTAAGTTGATATTCTCACATTAAGAAAGCGTTTTCTTATCATCTGTGAAAAAAGAACGAGAGGGGATTACCAATGAAAAAGGGAAAATGGGCGACATTATCAGCAGTCGTTGGTACTGCTGTGCTTCTGCTTTCAGCATGCGGGCCAGGAGATGACAATTCAAGCGGGACACAGCCAGCATCTACAGGTACAAAGACCTTGCTAGTATGGGAGGATGTCAAAAAGTCTGATGGGATTCAAGACGCTGTAAAAGAATTTGAAAAACAAAACGATGTGAAAATCAAAGTGGTCGAAAAAGCGTATGCCGACCAAATTGAAGCTCTCCGCCTTGATGGAGCAGCTGGGACAGGCCCAGACGTCATCACGATGCCTCACGATCAAATTGGATCAGCCGTCACTGAGGGGCTGTTACAGGAAATCAGGCCTGATCAAAAAGTGATCGATTCCTTTACAGACGAATCCATTCAATCACAAACGGTAGACGGCAAGCTGTATGGCCTTCCGAAATCCGTTGAAACGACAGTGCTTTTCTATAACAAAGACCTTGTCAAAAAGGCACCAACTACACTTGATGGCTGGTATGACCTTTCGAAAAAGCTGACAAAAGACGGGAAATACGGTTTTGTAGCGAAATGGGATGAAATTTACTATGCACAAAGTGTGTTAGGCGGGTCAGGGGGCTATATTTTCAAGCAGAAAAGCGATGGCTCCTATGATGTCAATGATATTGGTCTTAATAACGATGGCGCCATCGAAGGCGGAGCATACATTCAAAAATTCTTTAGCGAAGGACTTTTCCCGAAAGGCATCATTGGTGAACAAGGAATCAATGTCCTCAACTCCTTATTCACAGAGAAAAAGGCCGCAGCTGTCATTTCTGGTCCATGGTCATTTGGTCCATATAAAGAAGCAGGAATTGACTATGGCGTAACAGAGCTGCCAACACTCCCTAACGGAAAGCATATGAGCTCATTCTTAGGTGTAAAGAGCTACAACGTCTCCTCTTATTCTAAAAATAAAGAACTTGCTGAGAAATTTGTTGAGTTTATCACGAATGAAAAAAATTCGAAGAAGCGATTCGAAGTGACAGAGGAAATTCCACCAGTGAAAAAGCTGATGAAAGATCCAATCATTACTAAAAACGCAAATGCGGATGCTGTTTCAAAACAAACAAAATATGCCACGCTGACACCGAATACCCCTGAAATGGCAGAGGTGTGGAAGCCGATTGACAGCGCATTAGGTCTCATTGCAACCGGCCGGACAGATGTGAAAAAGGCATTTGATGATGCCGTCAATCAAATCGACTCTCAAATTAAAGCAAACCATTCTAAATAATCATCAAACACGGGTAGCCTTTAAGTCTATCAAGCTGCCCGTATTTGAGCTAATTTCATATGAAGTAGGTGTTAGACGTGACGGGTAACCTTGAACTAGACCGCACACACATAGTGGAATCAAAGACACACCGGAGACGGGCGCTAATGTTCTCTCTTATACCCGGTATGGGGCAGATGTACAACAAGCAGTACGGCAAAGGGGCACTTTTTTTCCTGTTCGGTGTTTCTTTTTTCATCGTATTTTATGATTTATTCAATATTGGCTTCTGGGGGCTGTTCACACTTGGTACGATGCTGCCTCGTGACAACTCTGTTTTTCTTTTGGCAAAAGGGATTATTGCGCTGTTAACAGCTGGTTTTGGTATCGGCTTTTACGTACTCATGATGCGTGATGCTTTTATGAACGGAAAGAAACGTGATCAAGGGGTTCCGCTCCATTCCATCCGAGCTCAATATCATCAGCTGATCGACCAAGGCTTTCCTTACTTAATGAGCACTCCTGCTTTCTTTTTACTTCTATTCTCTGTTGTCTTTCCTATTATGTTCAGCTTTGCGCTTGCCTTTACGAACTACGATTTATACCACTCGCCTCCTGCCAATCTGATCGATTGGGTAGGGATCAAGAACTTTCAAAATATCTTTTCAATTGATATTTGGAGAGACACTTTCATTGATGTACTTGGCTGGACCGTCGTATGGACGTTGGCTGCTTCGACCCTTCAATGTGCTGTCGGCATCTTTCTAGCGGTTCTGCTCAATCAGAAGGATTTAAAAGGAAAACGGTTTTTTAGAACCATTTTGATTCTTCCTTGGGCTGTTCCGGGTTTTGTGACCATTTTGGTGTTTGCCGGACTGTTCAACGATACATTTGGAGCCATTAACAACACACTTTTTGCATCGATTGGAATTGATCCAAAACCATGGCTGACAGATCCATTTTGGAGCAAAATTGCCCTCATTGCGATGCAGACTTGGCTTGGATTTCCTTTTGTTTTCATTATGACAACCGGTGTTCTGCAGGCGATTCCAGAGGATCTATACGAAGCTGCGACCATTGATGGGGCAAACTTCTTTCAGAAATTCCGGTCCATCACGTTACCGCTTGTCCTTTATTCCATTGCGCCTATATTAATCACGCAATATACGTTTAACTTTAACAACTTTAATATCATCTACTTATTTAATGGCGGAGGACCGCCTGTGGCTGGCTCAACTGCTGGGGGGACGGACATCTTGGTTTCTTGGATTTACAAACTCACGATGCAGTCTTCTCAATATGCACTTGCTGCCGCTGTCACGATTTTACTTTCAATCTTTGTCATCGCCATTGCACTCTGGCAGTTTAAGAGAACGAATTCATTCAAAGAGGAGGACATGATGTGATATGGGATCAAAACAAAATAAGCTCATTCGCCTGAGTATCACTTATTTCATCCTTTTCATTGCCTCCATTTGTATTCTATATCCACTCCTTTGGACGATCGGCGCTTCCTTTAATCCTGGGAACAGCCTGATGAGCACAAGCATGTTTCCGAAGAATCCAACGTTCAGCCACTTTACAGAACTCTTCTTCGGTCAGGGAGCACTTTATGCAAAATGGTATTGGAACTCAATGAAGATCAGCATTGCCACAATGGTTTTAACGCTGGTTCTTGTCAGTTTTACAGGCTATGCCTTTTCCAGATTCCGCTTCAAAGGACGAAAAAATGGGCTGATGCTCTTTTTGCTGCTGCAAATGATTCCTCAATTTTCAGCGCTGATTGCGATTTTTGTTCTCGCTCAAATGCTTGGACTCATTAACAGCCACCTTGCCCTGATTTTGATTTATGCAGGTGGACAAATTCCGATGAATACGTATTTAATGAAAGGCTATCTTGATGCGATTCCAAAGGATCTCGATGAATCAGCCAGAATGGACGGCGCAGGGCATTTCCGGATTTTCATCCAAATTATTATGCCGCTCGCCAAGCCCATCTTAGCTGTTGTCGCAATCAACTCATTTACAGGTCCACTGGGTGATTTCATCATTTCCAGTGTCATTGTCCGCTCACCCGAAATGTATACGCTCCCAATCGGTCTGTACAATCTTGTGTCAGATAAAATGGGTGCCAGCTACACGACCTTTGCAGCCGGGGCTTTACTCATTGCGATTCCAGTTGCTTTATTGTTCCTTGTTTTACAAAAACAATTTGTATCCGGCCTTACACAAGGCGGGACAAAAGGATAAGGGGAGATTTGATGAAGAAATGGTTGCTTGTCACTGTTGTCGTTTTCTTTCTGATGGGATTAGGTATTCTGCCTGAAGCAAGGGCCGATACGATTTCTGTGAAACCGATCAATGGCCTGCAAGGTAATTTCATCAAAGGAGCCGATATCTCTATGCTTGCAGAAGTAGAGAAAAGCGGCGGCAAATACTACAACCAGAACGGACAGCAGGTTGATCCGCTCAAGCTATTAAAGGATAAAGGCGTCAACTATGTGCGTATCAGACTGTGGAACCATCCATATGACAATCAAGGCCGGGCCTATAACGGCGGCACAAATGATCTCAATACAGCCATCGCTTTATCGAAACGTGCAAAAGCACAAAACATAAAAGTGCTGCTTGATTTTCACTACAGTGATTTCTGGACTGACCCCGGTAAACAATTCAAACCGAAAGCATGGGCATCCCTCTCACAAAGCGATTTAGAAAAAGCGGTCGGCACTTACACAGGCGATGTGCTCAAAGCGATGAGAGCGCAAAATGCCTTGCCGAACATGGTTCAAGTCGGGAATGAGTTGAACTCAGGTATGCTGTGGCCAAACGGAAAAAGCTGGGGTGAAGGCGGTGGTGAATTTGACCGGCTCGCTGCTTTGCTAAAAGCTGGCACAAATGCCGTCCGCTCTGTCGATTCAAACATCAAAATCATGCTTCACCTTGCACATGGCGGAGACAATGGTGCATCCCGCTGGTGGTTTGATGAAATCACAAAACGAGGTGTCTCATTCGATACGATCGGTTTATCTTATTACCCGTATTGGGACGGCGGTTTTAGCGGTCTTACGTCCAATATGAATGATATTAGTGCCCGCTATAACAAAGACGTCATCGTGGTAGAAACTGCTTACGGCTTTACGACAGCAAACGGTGACAACCTAGATAACTCATTTAACCAAGACTCTGTCAATACAGCCGGCTATCCAGCCTCACCTCAAGGCCAGGCATCTTTTATACGAGATCTATCCGAAAAAATTTCACAAGTAAACAACAACCGCGGGAAGGGGTTCTTTTATTGGGAGCCGCTTTGGATTCCAGCGAAAGGTGCTCCGTGGTCTAGTCAATATGGGCTCGCTTATATCCAAACAACCGGGACTGTCGGAAATGCGTGGGAAAATCAAGCGATGTTCGATTTCAACGGAAAAGCACTGCCATCTCTTGATGTATTTAAACAAATGACACCGTAACTAAAAGGATAGGACGTGACAAAATGGGAAAGCGTTACCCACTCGTTCACCCAAATGTGAAAGGCTTTTTGCATGGTGGCGATTACAATCCAGATCAATGGCTCCATATGCCAGAGATCATAGACGAAGATTTTCGATTAATGAAGCTTGCACACTGTCAAACATTCTCCATCAACATTTTCGCATGGAGTAAGCTAGAGCCAAAAGAAGGTCAGTATGACTTTGCATGGCTGGATGACATCATGGACCGCTTAGCAGCGCAGGGGGCACACGCTATTCTCGCAACGCCAAGCGGGGCAAGACCTGCTTGGCTGTCACAAACATATCCAGAAGTATTGCGCGTCGAAGCGAATCGTCAGCGTAACTTACATGGACTGCGCCATAATCATTGCTTTACCTCTCCGGTTTATCGAGAAAAAACGAACGCACTCAACCGGCTGCTGGCGGAACGCTACAAGGATCATCCCGCACTGATCATGTGGCACATTTCAAATGAGTACGGCGGCGAGTGTCATTGCGACCTGTGCCAGGAAGCATTTCGAGACTATTTGAAGGACAAATACAATCATGATCTTGAGGCTTTAAATCAAGCATGGTGGACAGGATTTTGGAGCCATACGTATAGTGATTGGTCACAAATCGAGTCACCTGCACCGCATGGGGAGCACATGATTCACGGCATGAACCTGGATTGGAAGCGCTTTGTCACAGCACAAACGATCAATTTTTATCAAAATGAAATTAAGCCGCTGCGGGAATTGACGCCTCATATCCCAGTAACCACGAACTTTATGGGCGACTATCCGCATATGCGTCCATTCCTTGGGCTGGATTATCATCAATTTGCAAAAGAGGTCGATGTGATCTCATGGGATAGCTATCCTGCTTGGCATAGCGGCAGAGAAACAACGGCCGAATTAGCATCAAACGTTGCCTTTGTACATGATTTGTATCGTTCCTTAAAGGACGGACAGCCGTTTCTCGTCATGGAGAGTACGCCTAGCCTTGTAAACTGGCATGAAGTGAACAAGGTCAAACATAAAGGCATGGCACACCTTTCTGCCATGCAGGCAATTGCCCACGGATCAGACTCCGTACTATATTTCCAATGGCGGCAAGGCCGAGGCGCCTCTGAGAAATTCCACGGTGCCGTTGTCGATCATTCTGGCCATGAACATACGCGTGTGTTTCAAGAGGTAGCTGATCTAGGGAAACAACTGGAGCAGCTGCAGCCAATTGCGGGCACGTCCGTTCAGCCAGAGGTCGCCATCATTTACGATTGGGAAAATCACTGGGCCATTGATGATGCGCAAGGCTTAAATAACACAAACAAACGCTATGTAGAGGCTTGTCAAACTCACTATCGAAGCTTTTGGAAAAAAGGCATCCCTGTTGACATTGTCGGAATGGAAAAAGATTTCTCATCCTATCGTGTGCTCATTGGGCCAATGCTCTACATGATCAAACCAGGCGTTGCAGAAAAAATTGAAGCCTTTGTCAAAGAGGGCGGCATTTTTATCGCGACTTACTGGAGCGGCATAGTCGACGAAAATGATCTCTGTTTCCTCGGCGGTTTTCCTGGTCCTCTCCGCCATGTACTTGGCATTTGGGCAGAGGAAATCAACACATTGATGCCTGATGAACATGTGTTAATGACCACAGGGAATGGACGCACCTATCATGTCGGACAATACTGCGAATCCATACACCCTGAGACGGCCTCTGTGCTAGGGCATTTTGAGAATGGCTGCTACGAAGGACAGCCGGCCCTGACTGTCCGTTCATTAGAAAGAGGGAAAGCATACTATATGGCCTCAGAAAATGATCAGGCTTTTTATGATGAATTTTACGAAGACCTTATCGCAGGTATTGGCATACAGCCCGTCCTATCCACTGCAATTCCAGAAGGAGTCAGTGTACAAAAACGAACAGACGGTACGCAGGACTATGTGTTTTTGATGAATTTCACAGAAGAGCAGCAGAACATATCACTAGATTCAGAGGCAAGTTATGAGAATATGCTGACTGGACAGCAAGTGTCTGAGCAGCTTCAACTTGATCCTTACGAGTATGTCATCTTGAAAAAATAGTTGAAAGAAGCGTCCATTTATTGGGCGCTTTTTGATTTAATAAGTCTAAATACCCATATTAATCATTGTGAACTTTAATCGTTATTTTTATCTAAATTTTTTTACAATATTTGATGCCGCGACACGACTGGTCCCTCCATCCTTTTTTACCATTGTATAGGTATGAAAGCGGTTGCTTCATACTCATAAATTTGATACCCTTTTTTTTCAATGCAGCTGTGGGAATGCATTGGATGAAAAGTATAGACAAATGTAAACGGTTTATTTGTAGGGGGAGGGGCTTATGTTAACGTTTGTTGGATTGATGATTATTTTAACAATTGTTGTGCTGCTGATTTGGGGGAAAGCAAGTCCAATTGTCGCCATGGTCATGGTGCCTTTAATAGGGGCACTCATTGCGGGATTTGGGATCAATGACATTCAAACCTTCTTCGAGGAAGGGATTATCAAAGTATTGCCGGTGGCGACCATGTTTATCTTCGCCATTTTATTTTTTGGCATTTTGCAAGATACAGGGTTCTTTGAACCTGTAATTAAAACTTTAATCAAGCTGACAAAAGGAAATGTTGTCACAGTTGCAATGGGAACTGCTTTGATTGGGGTTATCGCACACTTAGACGGAGCAGGGGCTACGACCTTTTTATTAACTGTACCTGCACTGCTTCCGCTTTATAAAAAATTACATATGAGTCCTTATTTACTGCTGTTATTAATCGGGACAAGTGCCGGATTAACCAATATGATTCCATGGGCTGGACCGACTGGACGGGCAGCAAGTGTCCTGAATATGGACCCCTCTGAACTCTGGGTGCCGCTCATTCCAATTCAGCTCATTGGCGTTGTACTCGTGTTAGGAATGGCATTCATTTTAGGAAAGAGGGAAGAAAAGCGAATTCGGGTGAAAATTGCTGCAAATGAAATAGCTGCGGTTCAACTAGAAGGTGCAGATTGGGATCGTGCCATTCAGTCTATTAATGAAACGGGAGACGCCTCTTTAAAGCGTTATCATCTCATTTGGGTGAACCTTGTTCTGTTTTTGTGTGTTGTGGTGCTTCTCGTGTTGAACGTGATGCCTGCTAGTTTTATGTTTATGATTGGCCTGTCTCTCGCACTATTAATTAACTTTCCGAATGTGAATCTGCAAATGGAAAGGATCAAGGCACACGCACCTAGTGCGCTGATGATGGCAGCTGTGATTTTTTCCGCAGGGTCATTTTTAGGAATTCTTGAAGGCACAGGGATGCTGAAAGCCATTGCTGTTGACAGTATTCACATTTTACCAGCCTTCTTGCTGCCATTTTTACATATCATTGTTGGGATGCTTGGAGTGCCGCTTGATATGCTGACAAGTACAGACGCCTATTATTACGCTCTTCTGCCAATTGTTGAATCCATTACATCTGAAGTTGGCGTACCAGGCACTTCTGCGGCATATGCCATGATGATTGGGAACATCATCGGAACCTTTGTCAGCCCGCTTGCTCCCGCTGTTTGGCTCGCTGTAGGTCTTGCAGGGGTTGATATGGGGAAACACATCCGCTACTCCTTCTTTTGGATGTGGGGATTCAGTATTATCCTTTTGTTCGTGGCGATGCTGATTGGCATCATTTAAAAAGAAAGACATGCGCGGATATGCGCATGTCTTTTCTTTCATTATGAAGGATATTCACTTGTGTGAATGTCTGAATTCGGCTTTCTAATAAGAGACATTAATCCAATGATAAACAATAGAACCATTGGAGCGAATGCAAGGCCAACTGTTCCAATTAAAAGAGTCACAGCAGAAACCAAGAAAAGAATACCTGAAAGCACGGCACGACGGTCGGTTTTCAAGAAAATCACACCTACAATCGACAGCACAGCCGCAATTGCGGAAACGACCATGAACTGAGTACCAAACGCATGAACCGAAGCCTGAAGCGTTTCAATCGGCAATGTTTCCCCTTCCTCTTTTAACACTTCATTGATTTCATCATAAAATGATGGACCCACAGAAAGGATTAATGCCCCAAACCCGACACCAATGGCATTGAGGACAATACTAATAATCCCCATAATTTTTTCACCTTTACGTTTAATCATGTGTAAACCTCCTAAAAAGTTAAATTAACCTGTTTTTACTTCTCGTTTTTGGAAAACGATTAAGGCAATAGCTAAGAAAATAGCCCAATAGATGACTAGGACGGTTAGTGAGAATCCTAGAGACATACCATCGATAATAGTAACCTGTTCCATAAAGTATTGAGATGGATCGTTTGCAAATAACAGATATTTTGACCAATCAAAGAAGAGCATTAAAATACCTGTGACTGATCCACCCACAATATACGCTAAAACACTAATGGCAATGGAGATAGCTTCACTTCTAAATACTGTAGAAATGGCAAACGAAAGGGTTCCCAAAACGACAAACATTGCACAATGAGCAAGATAATAATAGACCATATTTGCAAACTGCGAACGTTCAATCACTTCACCATTTTGATACACCAAATTCACATAATCAGTGTTAAGTCCAAAGAAAATAGCACCCAATATGAATGACACGATAAATAGCACCACAACAAGTAAAAGAGCATACAGCTGCACCGTAATATATTTAGATATTAGGATCTTTAGCCTTGATGGTGGACGAATCAATAATAATTTAATTGTACCATGCTTGTATTCAGCCGATACAATGGTGGAAGCAATAATGATCACAAACACACCGACTAGCTGAAGTAAATTGGCGTTTGTTTTCACATAGTCCCATACACTGTCTCTAAACTGATCAGCTGGCGGCAAGTTATGCTTGATTCGATAATCATTAATAGTGATCTCTTTTTCAAGCTCTCTTTTAAAGAAACCATTCTCTGTCTCTTTGAGCTCCTTCTTGTTTTCCTTATTCATCATTTCTAGCTGGGTTTTCCAATCACCTGAAGCTTGATCTTTGTCATTTGTTTTCACTACAAAGATCAACGTGGCAACCATACCTAAAACAAGAAGCCCAACCATAATCCAAGTACCAACACGAAAACTGATCTTCATCCACTCGTTTTGAATGAGGCGAATCATACGTCTGCCTCCTTTTTACCTGTTAAGCTTAAGAACTTATCTTCTAAGGTTTGTTTTTCAATTTTGATCTCGTACAAATGAATAGACGCGCTGCTCAAATGACGGATTAATTCTGGCATTTTTTGTTCTGGCATAGAGAAAAATAAGTACTGCTCCTCTTCTCTTACAGTGACGCCTTCCTCAAATGCATCAATGAGCTTCTGTGCTTCTTCAAGCTCCCCGGCTGCTACCTTCATTCGATAATTAACCAAATCATCCTGCTTCGTCTCAGCACGCTGATCCTCAATCGCAATCAGCTTTCCGGTTTGGATAATTGCAAAGCGATCACACATCAATTCCATCTCTGACATGAGGTGACTTGAAACAATTACAGCCAGCCCTTCTTCCTTCGCAAGCCTTCTCAAGTAATCTCGTATCATTCGAATCCCCTCAGGATCAAGTCCATTGGTCGGCTCATCTAAGATTAGCAGTTTCGGTCTATGTATGAGTGCCTGCGCAATGCCCAATCGCTGTTTCATTCCTAATGAAAATGTACGCACACGCTTTTGCTTCACATGCTGCAAGCTGACTAGCTCTAACAGCTCATCAATTCGCGCTTCATCCACTTTCCCATTCATTCTGGCAAAGTGAACAAGATTTTGTCTTGCCGTTAAATGATTATACATTTCTGGATTTTCAATAATCGCACCGACATGTTGGATGGCATGCTGATAGGATGTTTGAATACTATGGCCATTAATCAGAATGTCACCAGATGTAATGGGAGAAAGACCGACCATCATACGAATGGTTGTTGTTTTCCCTGCACCATTAGGTCCTAAGAAGCCAAAGACTTCGCCCGCTTGGACAGAAAAGCTCAAGTCTTGAACAATCTTTTTCCCGCTAATATGTCTAGATACATTATGCAGTTCTAAAACGTTCGTCACGTTACCTCTCCTTCTTTGTCTAAGTATCATCTATCATTCTATTTCCTGATAAACACCATGATCCGTCAAAAATAGAAGAACACTTCCATATGGTACAGCAATGCCCAAAAGTTGTGAAGGGGATTAGCCAAAATTTAGCGAATCATCTGCCTTTTTTAAGGTAGAGTTAAGGTAATGATTTAAAAAACTCTAATTCTATATTACTTAAAGACTGTGGGATTCAAAATGCGATCCCGTCTTACTCTCGTAACATAAATATATAATAGAGGCATGCAATAAGGTGTAAAAATAAGTCCCCCTGTTTTTTTTCAATACTCACTGTTGCAGGAGGGATTATTTTATCGTATGTAATTTCAGCTATCGTCTGCTCTGAGCTTTCTAATCTTACACGATTATTGGCAATACCCTTCTTTAGATAATATGTAGTATCATCTATTACTAATTTCATCATTGGATTTATTTTGATTTTAGTTCTATCTTCTAATATTAACTTTCCTTTACCTTTACATTCTATCAACCAGTTTGAACGAAACATGGATTGGAGGGATTTATTTTCAATAGCTGTTACAACCATATTAGAATTCGAATCCATTACCTCAACATTCACATAAAACTCATCAAATATGTAATCAATCAACTTTTCCACTTTATTTGTATAAAATCTTTTTATAAATCCAATGTTAACACCATCTTTATTAATAATTGGTATACATTTGGCCGTTTTTTTAATTACAGGCTTCTTAAAATATCCAAACTCCATTTTTATCTCCCATTTATTTTTTGGACTCAATTAATTTATGAAATGATAAGCTTAAATTATTCCAATAATGTATACGGATATTCCTTTGAATAGTTCCTCATCATTTTAATAAATATAAAACACCTAATTTATTAAGGGATATGTTTCCTTTAACAATTTAGGTGTTTTTTGTACAACTACAACATTCTTATACTTATTTCTTGCTCAGATTTAGCCTTCATCGGCAAGTTCTAATAGTATAGCTTTTTTTGTTTATATCTTCTTCACAAACTCTGATTTTAATTTCATTGCGCCGAAGCTAGGAATTTTACAATCAATGTTATGATCGCCTTCAACTAAACGAATGCCTTTGACCTTCGTTCCTATTTTCAAAACGGATGAAGAACCTTTTACTTTTAGGTCTTTAATGACAGAGACCGTGTCCCCATCACTTAACAGATTCCCATTCGCATCTTTGACCACAAGCTGTTCCTCTGCCGCTTGTTCTTGTTCAAGTGACCATTCATGCGCACACTCAGGACAAACCAGCAGACTGCCGTCCTCGTAAGTATAAGGTGAGCTGCACGAAGGACAATTCGGTAGATTAGACATTTTTGTTTCCTCCAACTTTCTACATCATTTATAACAATTTTACCACATTTCGATAGAAAGGAATGTGATAGAAAAGGAAACATTTTTCATCGTTTACTTTTTTATTCCAATTTCTAACACAGCCGCAATATTCCGGGCTGTTCTTTCTACATGAAGAGCCGCATCTCGTATCGCCTCAGACAGAGAGGTAATACCTGGAACGATACTAAACAGTGCATCAATTCCATGATCGTGTACGACTCCACTGTCGTTTGCAAGAGAGCCTGCAATACCAATCACAGGCAGATTATACTGCTTTGCTGCTTTGGCTACGCCGATTGGGGTTTTTCCGTAAATGGTCTGCCGGTCAATTCGGCCTTCTCCCGTAATGACAAGGTCTGCCTCCTTGATGACGTCATCAAAATGAACAGCCTTCAGCACAATATCGATTCCTCTTTGCAAATCAGCTTTTAAAAAGCCTAATAAACTCGCACCAAGTCCTCCTGCCGCTCCTGCCCCTGCTGCATCTCCAAAGGAGACATTGAACTGCTTTTCAGCTACTTGTGCAAAATGAGCCAGATTCTTGTCTAACACTTGAACCATTTCTTCATCTGCTCCCTTTTGAGGACTGAAAACAGCAGACGCTCCTCTCTCACCCGTTAAAGGATTATCCACATCACAAGCCGCCTCCAGACGGACGGATTGCAGTCTTGGATCGAGTCCAGATAAATTAATTGAAGCTAATTGATGAAGTGCCCCGCCGCCTGACGTCAGGGAATGTCCTGTTTTATCAAGGAAATCTGCACCTAATCCTTGCATCATCCCAACACCGCCATCATTTGTTGCACTTCCGCCAAGGCCAATGATCACGTGCTTCGCTCCTTTATCCAGCGCTGCAAGTATTAATTCACCAGTTCCTCTTGATGTCGTCCATAATGGATTACGTTTTTCTCGCGGTACAAGATGTAAACCAGAGGCTGCAGCCATCTCTATGACAGCAGTCTGACCGTCTCCTAACATGCCAAAAAAGGCATTCACTGGCTCACCAAGCGGGCCTGTGACCACTTGATGAACAATGTGTCCGCCAGTCGCATCAACCAACGATTGAACGGTCCCCTCTCCTCCATCTGCCATCGGCAGTTTGATATACTCTGCGTTTGGCAAAATAGAACGAAATCCTCGTTCAATGGCACATGCTGTCTCATAAGCAGATAAACTTTCTTTAAATGAATCTGGTGCGATCACAATTTTCATCCTAAAGCCCCTCTTTTCTTATCATGTCCTCAGCCAAACAGCTGGAAAACGCCAAAAATAATGGTCGATACAACGGTTAACGTCAAACCGATTAACGATTCAAAAGGCATGAGCTTTAAACGCTCTTTAATATCCATTTGAACACTTCCTGCTGTTGCATGGAAAAAGCTCCCGTGCGGCATATGGTCAAGCACTGTTGCGCCAGCATGAATCATGACTGCCCCTGAAAGAGCAGATACACCAAGCCCAATCAGTGTTCCGCTAAACACACCACTCGCTACCGCCGTTCCTGCTGTTGTCGAAGCGGTCGCGGCTGACATAAATATCCCGGAAGTAGGCGCAAGTAAATATGGAGGTAAACCCGATGCATCCAGTGCCTGAATAAACACATCTTTTAAGGAAGAATTCGATACGATTCCTGCTAATGTACCTGTCCCTAATAACATGATCGCTACACCTGACATTTTATGAAGCCCCGACATCGCATAATCATTGAGAAATTTCCCTTTTTTCATGAAAAGAGCACCTACAATCCCTCCAATCGGTAAAGCGATCATTGGGTCTATATTGATCTGAAAAAGCGGCCTTAAAGCCAACAATAAAATGGTAACCAGCGGACCAGCCAGTGCTTGAAAAAAAGAAGGTATTTGAACTTTACTTTGCCCAGTTTCCTCTTCAAGAACGGGTGTCCCTTTGTTTGCAAGTTTTTTAGCTAATACATATGTAACAGCCAACCCGAACACAGCTGGAATGATTCCAGCAGCCATCATTGAAGTCAGAGGTACACCAAAAGCGTCTGAGGCGGCAATGGCATTCGGATTCGGTGACATGATATTTCCTGCCTTCCCGCCTCCAATCATAGCAAGGAGTATTCCCGTTTTTGAGAGCTTTGCGCGTTTGGCAATGGCAAGTGCGATTGGCGCTACCGTGATAACCGCAACATCTACAAAAACGCCCACTGTTGTTAAAATCATCGTTGCAAGAGCGAGTGCTAATAGTGCTCTCGCCTCACCAAGCCTTCTCACGATGGCCTCAGCGATAGATAACGCTGCACCTGATTCAATGAGAACACCAGCCAGTACACCTGCAGCCATAATTCTAAGGACAGCCGGAATCATGTCCTTAGCACCTTCCATCATAACGTTGACGGTCTGAACAATGTCTACACCGCCAACCAATCCGCCGCCTATGAATGCACCAGCCAGCATGCCATAAGCAGGTGATACTTTTTTTAGAATGAGAACAATCGCGATCACAAGCGCCGCCATGGCTCCCAGAGTACTTACCGTCACATCTCCACCCATTCTCAATCCCCCTAAAAATATCTTTCTCCAATTGTAAGCGTTTACCCTAAGGGATTGTGTTGTGAATCTGGATGAACTTTTTTAACTGACCACTCTTCCGAATTGTGCATTTGCACAATCAAGATAGTTGAGTCATTAGCTGCGCCATATAAAGCTCGATTAACTGTTTTACATGACGAGGGTCTTTTCCGGTCAATCCTT
This sequence comes from Bacillus sp. FSL L8-0654, assembly GCF_038629965.1. Lineage (NCBI taxonomy): Bacteria > Bacillati > Bacillota > Bacilli > Caryophanales > Bacillaceae > Bacillus > Bacillus sp. FSL L8-0654. The sequence goes on from NZ_CP152026.1 coordinate 3,617,136, forward strand.
GAATTTTGTCTAAACGATAACGCAATGTATTCCGATGAATAAATAAACGATCAACAATTCTTTGCAAATCACCGCCCTCTTCAATGTAAACCCTTAATGTATGAGCGAGCTCTGCTTCTTGTGTCAAAGGCTTGTAAAAGTCAGTCCATCGACTGTTCTTTTCAGCAATTCCCACCTTCATGAATAAGCTTTCCAGCTGATACGATTCAAAGAAATACATACTTTCTTCCGGATCAAGAGCCTTCCCTAACCTCAGGGCTTCTCTCGCATGCTGAAAAGAAATTGACAGCTGGTTGATGTCTTCAACGACAGTCCCTATCCCCACTAACACTTGGCTTCCTACTGCTCTTTGCATTGTTTTTTGCAGATGACCTGCCGCCTGCTTTACTCGATGTTCAGGTATGGGCTGACTTAAAAGAATCAATTCATGACAAAAGGTCATGCCAAGTAAATCATCCGCATTCTTATCATATTGAATCGCATGCATCAATTTATGAACAGCATCCTCTGAGGATGGAACTGGCTGAAAAACAATAGCCATTCGGCGCTTGTCTAAATCCATCCCCAGCCAAGCAGCTCGATTTTTCAGCTGATGATCCCCAACATCAGAATATGAAATCAACTGATTGACAATTTCACTCTCTATTCGATGACGCCATTGAACCCGCTCAAGCAGAAAAGATTGCTCTAACACCAGTTCAGCTGCCATCTTCACCAGCTCGGCATGATGCCGAATGTCCTCTGGTTCACCAGTAATTCCAATCACACCAACTACTTGTTCATGGAAGCAGATAGGCAAGTTAATCCCAGGTTTCACCCCTTCTAAGCGCAAAGAGGTCTCCTGGTCAATTTCCACACTGTTCCCGCTTGTCAGTACAAGCCGTGCACCATCATGTTTCTGGCCAATCCTGTTTCGTTCACCAGAACCAATAATGACACCATCTGCATTCATCACATTGATGTTTTTATGTAAAATATGCATCGTACGTTCAACCATTTCTTGAGCCAATTCACTGGTCAAAAATTGCATTTGTCATCTCCCCTGAAGGTTTTTTTCATTCAATGTATCATAGTGTCTTTGAACAATAAATGCAAAGTGTTTAAAAATCAGCCATTGACAAAGACACCCTGAAAAGTGTTTAATCAAATCAAGAACCGACCGACAGTCTAGTTAAAAGAAAGGATGGCTTTATGAGAACCGTTAAACATCCTGAGGAACGTAAAAATGACATATTAAACGCAGCCGAAGCGCTTTTTTCAACCAAAGGCTATCAGAAAACAACGATTATTGACATATTAAAAGCCGTTGGCATCGCAAAAGGCACCTTTTACTACTACTTTTCATCCAAAGAAGAAGTAATGGATGCCATTATTGACAGGATCATCAAAGAAGATATCATCGTGGCAAAGCGTATTGCAGCTGAGCCAGACCTTCCAGTCGTTGACAAACTATTTCGTATCATCATGGCTCAATCACCTCAGCAAGGAAGCCATAAACAGGGCATGATCGATCAGTTCCATCAGCCTTCTAATGCAGAAATGCATCAAAAAAGCTTAATCAAAGCCATTAAAGAACTATCACCCGTGTTGGCAGATGTCATTCAGCAAGGTGTAGAGGAAGGGACATTCAAAACGAAGTATCCGCAAGAGACGGTTGAATTTCTCCTTGCTTCTGCACAGGTCATATTTGATGAAGGCCTTTTTCAATGGACAGCCGAAGAAAGTATAAAACGCGCTTTAGCTTTTATTGATATACTCGAATCCTCATTGCATGCAGAAAAGGGGAGCTTTTCATTCCTGCTGAAGCGATTATCTGGAGAGCTGGATGAAAATAATCAGTGATTGGTCACTTCAATACCAATCCTGCATACATTATAGACTGACGGTCGGTCTAAAAGGAGAGTGATATTCATGTCTTTGTTATCCAAAAGAGGGTCATCCCACTTTATCTACCTCGTTCTCGGACAGATTATTTCCGTTTTCGGATCTTCTCTCATTCGGTTTGTTCTATCTTTACACGTACTGGATATGACGCATCGAGTTGATTTATATGCCTTACTTTTCGCTTTATCCAATATCCCGCTCCTTCTCTCACCGTTAGCTGGTGCAATCGCTGACCGATTTAACAGAAGGAATTTAATGATTTTATTTGATGTCCTCACCGGCATGATGATTCTTGCCTTTTATTTTTGGTTATTTTCGGGAAATGATTCACTCTATATGATCGGAGCTGTCATGATACTGCTTGGCGTGATGAGTACGTTCTATGCTCCCGCTGTCATGTCCAGCATTCCACAGCTAGTGAAACAAGAGCAATTAGAACAAGCAAACGGCATTGTCAATGGCGTTCAGGCACTTTCAGGTGTTCTCGCACCTATTATCGGAGGAGTTCTATACGGAATGATTGGAAGCCAATCCATCATCGGTGCGAGTGCCATCGTATTTTTTCTATCAGCCTGCATGCTTTTACGGCTAAACATTTCCTTCTCCCCTAGTCCGCTGACAGAGTCCATGAGCAAGGTACTCATAAAAGATATGAAACAAGGATTTTCTTATATTGGCAGCCAGCCATTTTTAAAAAGGGCCATGCTGCTTGCCGCAATGTTAAATTTCATCCTTACACCATTTTTTATTGTTGGGGGACCAATCATTTTAAGGGTCACAATGAAGAGCAGTGACATCATGTATGGAATAGGCATGGGCTTGATTGAGTTCGCTGTCATCGCGGGGGCTCTGCTAGTTGGACTTGTAGCGAAGCATTGGCGCATTCCTACTTTATATCGCTGGCTTCTTGTCATCGCAGTCATCTTGCTGCCTGTGGCGCTCTCAACATCCAAAACAGCTCTTCAATTTGGTACTTATCCAGCTTATTTTCTCTATTTAGCAGGATGTCTTCCAATTGCTATGCTGCTAACTATGATCTCAATCGTTGTGATTTCACATGTTCAAAAGAAAACACCAAATCATCAATTAGGAAAAGTAATGGCCAATCTGACAATGGTTTCTCAATGTGCTGCTCCGCTTGGCCAAATGATGTATGGATTTTTGTTCAATACGTTTTCAGCCACCATGTATGTGACGGTGCTCATCGTCAGTACTTTCATGTTTGCACTAGCCTGCTTAACAAAAAATATGCTTCAGCATGAAGGAGAAGCAGCCTCATGAGATTAGCGTTTATAAAGAAAGACTTAACCCGACACCGTCTCATTTCAATCGGCTTAACCATTTGCATCATGATGACTTCATTTCTCGCAGCAAGTGCAGCTCAAATGATCGTACAGCTGAATGGTTCCATTTCTAACCTGCTCCATTCTGCCAAAGCACCAGACTTTGTCCAAATGCATGACGGCGGCATAAATGAAAAAGACATTGAAGCATTTTCAAGCAAGCAGTCCATGGTAAAAGCCCATCAAATCGTCCCAATGATACCAATTGAACATGCAAACATCAGGTTCGGACATGAGCCTGCCAAAGCAGGTGTGATGGATCATTTATTTGTGAAGCAAAATCGCAACTTTGATTTTCTTTTAAATGAACAAAACGAAAAGCTCACTGTCAATAAAGGAGAAGTGGCTGTCCCAATTTATTTTCAACAAAAGTATCAGCTCAACATAGGTGAAACGTTACTGATTGAGAAAGGAGCTAATCAATTCACCTTTCGCATCAAAGCGTTCTTGCGAGATGCACAAATGAACCCCAGTCTTGTCAGTTCAAAAAGATTTCTTCTTCATAACGAGGATTGGGATGCAATAAATCAAGTGTTTCATCACAAAGAGTACTTAATCGAATTTTTACTACATGATGTCGCTCAGACAGATACCTTTCAAGCCATCTATCAATCATCACAACTGCCACAACAAGGTCCATCTGTCACACTACCTTTACTGCGTATGCTGAATGCATTGACAGATGGAATGGTCATTGCCATTCTCCTGCTTGTTTGCCTGCTGCTCATCAGTATAGCCCTTCTCTCACTCCATCTTGCTATGACGGCTTCAATAGAAGAGGATGAACGTGAAATTGGCATACTGAAGGTGCTTGGGATCCCTTTAACAAAAATCAAGCAATTATACGTTGGAAAGTATGCCGTGCTTGCTTGTGCAGGGTGTATAGCAGGATATGTGTTAACGCTTATATTTGGTGATATGTTTACAACCAATATCCACCGTTACATGGGGAATCAGCCTTCTTTTGCTCATTGGTTAATCCCGCTTTTTGTTTCTATTGCGACGGCAATGATCGTCATCTCTTGCAGCTATGCTGTCCTAAGAAAGTTTGGTCAAATATCAGCTGCTCAAGCACTTCAAGGCGTTATCAATTCACCGAATCATAAGAAAAAAATACCTATGCACCTCAAGAAAAGCAGGTTCATACCAATCAATATTTGGCTGGGTTTAAAAGATCTGATATCACGAAAGAAGCTGTACACAACGATTTCTTGTATTATTGCACTCTGTCCATTTTTAATGCTCATGCCTATTCAGCTATGGCATACCTTACAATCACCGGATTTCATCACATACCTTGGCTCTGGTAAAAGTGACCTTCGAATGGATATACGCCAAGGGAATCATCTAGCGAAAAATACAAACGAAATAGAATCAATGATTCGTGAAGATCAGAGCATACAAACAGCAGCCATCTATAAAACTACTTCTCTTCAGGTGAAATCAAAGGAGAACACATTAGAAACGCTCTACTTAGAAACAGGTGAGCTCTCAGCATTTCCCCTCAACTATTTACAAGGACGACAGCCTTTAAAGAATGAAGAAATTGCCTTATCCGTATTAAATGCAGATTCACTTCAGAAAAAGATAGGAGAAAGAATCACTCTCGTAACTAATGGGCATGAAATCCAAAGAACGGTAACAGGTATTTATCAGGACGTGACCAATGGAGGCAAAACAGCAAAAGCAATATCACAGCCATTTCCTCAAACAGCTCTTTGGCAAACCGTTCAAATCCAACTAAAACCAGGAGTAAATATCGCAGAGAAAAAGAAAGTATTTGAAAAGAAGGTATCTCCTGCAAAAGTGACAGATATGAAAGAATACGTTCATCAAACGATCGGCAGCACAGCAGCTATTGTAAAAGTTATTGCATTTTTTTCTGCATTAGCTGCCTTTGGAACCGCCAGCTTAATGCTATTCATGTTTCTGCACATGTTAAAGGCGAAAGATTTAAGCCGAAACCACATGCTAAGAACAATTGGATTTTCTATAACAGATATAACAGTACAATATATAACGAGTTTTATCGCTGTTCTTTCTTTTGGCGCCTTTATTGGAACAATCGCGGTCAATACCATTGGTCCTGCTTTGATGAGTATAGGAGGAGCAACATTAGGGGCGTCGAGCCTCCAGTGGCTGTCACCACAATGGGTGTCAGTTGTGTACCCCGTTACACTATTTATTGTCAATTTAGCTTTGACCACCTGGTTATTGAAGACGTTTTTTTCTAGTCAAACGACAAGGCAAACACTTTTATAAGGAGATGTTTCACATGGAATACTTGATTGAAACGAAGCGATTGTCTTTGCATATCAATTCATTAAAAGGACAAAAACAAACCATTCTTAAGGATATTCATGTATCGATAAAGCATGGGGAATTCATGACCATTATGGGACCTTCTGGATGCGGGAAGACATCATTACTTTATCAGCTTAGCGGCATAGAAACAGCTTCAACAGGAGAGATCGAATATAAAGGCCGATCACTATCAGAAATGACAGACAAACAGTTAACTACTCTGCGCTTAACAGAGATGGGGTTTGTCTTTCAGCACAGCCACTTATTAAAAAATCTTAATTTATTTGACAACATCCTAGCTGCGGCTTATTTAGCAAAGAAAAAGCCAAGACAAGAATTGAATGAACGAGCTCAATATTTAATGGAAAAACTTGATATTGATCATTTGGCAAATAGATATTTGACAGAAGTATCGGGAGGACAGCTTCAAAGAGCCGCTATCTGCCGAGCGCTCATGAATGAACCAGACATACTTTTCGCTGATGAACCAACAGGTGCTCTTAATTCCAGTACAACAAAAGAAGTGATGAATATTTTTTCAATGATCCACGCTGAAGGAGCAACACTGCTGCTTGTCACACATGACCCCAAGGTGGCTCTTCGTTCTGAAAGAATTATGTTTATGAATGACGGGGAAATTGTAGCCAGTTTACAACTAGGAAGATATGATCACTCAACTGCCGAGAACCGAGAAATGAGATTAAATCAATGGCTGCAAGATTTAGGTTTTTAATTTGAGAACAAACAGGCAGGAAACTGCCTGTTCTATTTTTTTTGGCACTCAAACGAGTAATCCATAGAAAAACTATTTGTTTCTAAGATGATTTTGCCGCCAGCTTGTTGACAAGATTCTGTCAGCAGCTCAATTTCTTTGCTATAAAAGTATCTCTTTGACATATAAATCGTCACTAAAACAAGTAACAGAGTCGCGATAATGACTGTGATTTGTCTATTTAAACTTGGAAATCTTTTTTTCATTTCAACATCCTTTCTAAAGGTCTAAATTTGTGTTTAATACTTACTTTTGGCTGCATCTATCAGTTTCTTATCTCATGATCTAGCAACATCATACCTGATTTTCTTTCCTAGATCGACCTTCCATTTTCCCTCTGAAATAGCTAAAACTTCTTTATTCCAAATATACGAGTAATATTTTCGTTCATTATCATAAAATCCATATTATATATTCCTTTTTTAGACTTCCAAAAAGAGATTTTATTCATTTGTGCTAACAAGCAATCACCCTTACAATATCGTACATCACATGACCTTAGGTCCCTTTTATTACCTCTTGTCAATCACTTCACAGAAACGATTATATTTTTCCAAAAATTGTGATATCGTTTTTTATGAAACAGGTGAAAGGATCTTAAAGAGGTGAAATTTCCATGGCTATCATTTCTGCTGAACAGGTGGGGAATCGTTTAAATGATTGGAGAATTGCAATTCGCAAGCATGATGTACACAGTGCAAAAGCAATGTATACAGAATTAAAAGAATTACTTCAAAAAATGGAAGAGAATCAGGAGGTCTTGACCTATTACTCATTGCTAGAAGGCAAGTATAAGCTCATGTTATATGAACGAAGAGGTACAAAACTGAAGGAACAGACAGAACCAGATTGCCCCTCTAAAACAAACGACTTAATTGAATACTATTTTTACCTATACAAAGCCCTTTACGCGTCATATAAAAGAGACTATGCATCTGCCATTGGACTGTTTAAAATTGCCGAGAAAAAACTACAACACATTCCTGATGAAATAGAAGTAGCAGAATTCCATACGAAAATCGCCAACTTATATATGCTGCTTCGTCAAAGCCTGATTTCTCTACACTACATTCAGAATGCTATTGATATTTTCAAAAGTCATGAAGGATATGAGAGAAGACTAGCTGCAGCCTTTGTCATCGCCGCTGCTAATTATATGGACATTGGTGACTTTATAAGAGCAGAAGACTACTACAAAAAAGCATTACACATCGCAGACAGTCTCAACGATCATTTTCTAACATCACAGCTTTATCATAATATCAGCATTTTGTACGCCGAAGCTGGCGAATCAAAAAAATGTATCGATGCCCTAGAAAAGGCTCTTAGTGATGAAGACTATCTCTCTTCGTGTTACTTTCATCACTCCATGTACATGTTAATGAAAGAGCTGCTTTCTATCGATGAAAGGACACAAGCTCTCTATTACTTCGAATTGGTGAATCAAAAACATGAATCAGAGAAGTGCCCCATCTATACAGCAAAAATGAATTTGCTTTACCATCTATATTTCACTGAAGATATGGCTCAAAAAGCTCAAGCCTGTTTCGATGAAATCAGCATTCTTAAAAAATTAAAGGATGCTGAAGGAGCCTGTGAATTAAGTGCATTAGCTGCAAAACACTTTGAAGAGCTGGGAGCAATTCATCAAGCCTATCTCTTTTTAAAGGAAGCTGATCGCATGAAACATCCTATCATTGACTGGGGGAATTCAAATGAAAAAAATGAGTTTATTGATTATCGCTTTAACCATCGTTGTTTTAGGACAAACAGGGGCTTTCAATTCATTAAATGATGAAAATCCTGGTACAACAGAACGACCTATCGGAACTTTATAAAAATATTGGTCATACAAAGAACCACTCGCCTCATCAAGGCAAGTGGTTCCACATTTATTTTAGTTGCTGATAAGATATGAGGCGGTGTATATGTACCGCAAGATAAGTAAGTTCATCATTAGGAATGACGATACTATGCACCTGTTTAATATAGTCTTTGATCTTAAAAGCAACATCCATCGCTTGAGGATATAAGTGTGCAATTTGTTCAAACAACTCATTTTCTTGATCTGATAATAATTTATCAGCATAAAATCTTTCTACAAAGAATTTCACATGTGTAATGAACCGGCTGTAATGAATATTCTCTTGATCCATTTTCATATTCAATGTATAGCGCACAAGATTGACAATACTCCCGATCATCTTGGCATATTTCATACCATCTTTCGAATCGGATTTTTCACCTAATGCATTAATTAAGTGAAAGGCGATATTAGCAGCTTCTTCTTTTGGTAATTGTATGCCAAATGTGTCATTGACTAACTCAAGTGCGTAATTCCCTACTTCAAATTCTTCCGTATAGTAGTTTTTGATTTCCCAATACACGCGATTCGTAATATTAATATTCTTTTTATGACGTTCGACTGCAAAATTCAAATGATCCATTAAGGTAAAATAAACACCTGAATTTAAAGTTGAGTTTAAACGTTTTTCTGCATATTGGACGATGTGCTGAGTTAAATCGATAAACTCCTGAGGCATTGAATCTAACAGTTGAAGAAATTCTTTTGCTCTCATGTTATCAACTGACATAAAGACTTGGTCCGCTTTTTTCTCTTCTATCATTTGACCTGGTTTCTGTCCATAGCCAATTCCTCGGCCGAACAATACCATCTCCTGTTGGTTCTGATCTTCAGCCAGGACCACACTCGAGTTTAAAACTTTTTTGATTTTAAACATCGTCATCACCTGTTTTCATGATTGTGGTGTTCAATCAAGCGATTCACCATTTGTCTCAATGACTTTTTGGTACCAATAAAATGAATCTTTTCGAGATCGTTTTAATGTCCCGTTCCCGTCATCATCTTGATCGACGTGAATGAAGCCATAGCGTTTTGACATTTGTGATGTACCTGCACTAATAATATCAATCGAGCCCCAGCTCGTATATCCAAAGAGATCGACGCCTTCTTCAATCGCTTCTCTCATTTGACGGAAATGCTCTTTAAAATAGTTAATACGATAGTCGTCATGGATAGAGCCATCACCTTCAACTACATCCTTTGCACCCAAGCCGTTCTCGACAATGATAAGAGGTTTTTGATAGCGATCATACAATTCGATCAAAGAAATTTTCAGACCAACCGGATCAATTTGCCAGCCCCAGTCAGTTGAAGGAAGGTAAGGGTTTTTGACTCCTCGAATTGTGTTCCCTTCTGTCTCTTCTAAACCTTCTTGGGCTGACTCCGTTAAAGACATATAGTAGCTGAATGAGATAAAATCTACTGTGTTTTCTTTTAAAATGGTAAGATCATCTGCTTCCATTTGAATATGAATATCTTTTCTCTCCAGCATGCGCTTGATCAGTGGCGGATACTCGCCAAATACCTGAACATCTGCATAGAAATAGTTTTCTAAGTTTTGTTTCAAAGCTTGTTCCACATCATTCGGGTGGCACGTATGCGGATACGTTGTCAATTTTGTCAGCATACATCCTACCTGGCTGCCTGGGATGATGCGATGGCAATCTGCTGTTACGATAGCAGATGCGACAAATTGATGATGAAGTGCTTGGTACACCGTTTCTTCCACTTTTCCTTCTGGGCAGCGATCAGGAATAATTCCTGCTGTAATGAAAGAGTGGCGGTGAATACTATCAATTTCATTAAAGGTGAGCCAATATTTCACATCATGTTTATATCGTTCAAAACATACATTGGCGAACTTCACAAAGAGATCAACGACTTTTCTTTCAACCCAGCCATTATATTTCACACTAAGCGCTAAAGGCATTTCATAATGAGAGAGAGTCACGATCGGTTCTATGTTGTGTTTTTTCATTTCTGCAAAGACACGATCATAAAATTGAAGCCCTTTTTCATTCGGTTCCGCTTCTTCTCCAGTAGGGAAGATACGACTCCATGCAATAGAAATCCGAAGTGTTTGAAATCCCATTTCTGCAAAGAGAGCCAAATCCTCTTTATAGTGATGATAGAAATCGATACCTCTGCGTTTTGGATATTTTTTATCGTCTGGATCTTTCATTGCACGATCTATATTTTCAGTGGTAACAGCAAGATGACCTTCATAATCTTCTACACTCAAGTTGGAACGGTACATTGCAATATCTGCAACAGACGGTCCCTTTCCATCTATATTCCAGGCGCCTTCTGCCTGGTTAGCCGCAATGGCGCCGCCCCATAAAAATCCTTTTGGAAAACCTTTGATTTTTGTCATATGATTAGCCTCCTAATTGTGTAACAACCATCAATGTATCTTGACGATTGACCTCTTGTAATGGCTGTACCTTAATATCATATTGATCTGTATTTGTGATTACAGCAAGTGTTACTGGATCATATCCTGCTTCCATAATTTTTTCTAAATCAAATTCAATCAATAAATCTCCTGCTTGAACACGATCTCCTGCCTGCACTTTTGGATGGAAATACTGTCCTTCCAACTGAACAGTGTCAATGCCGATGTGGAATAATACTTCAACCCCTTGGTCCGTTTTCATACCAAGCGCATGGTTTGTTTCGAACAGCAAGGTCACCTCACCATCTACTGGTGCATAAAGTGCTCCTTTTGAAGGTACAATGGCAATTCCGTCCCCCATGACCCTTGAAGAAAAAATATCATCTTTTACTTCAGATAGAGAGATCATTTGACCAATCACAGGGCTTTTGAAAGTTTCTCCTGCTCCAATTTGTTCAGCAAATGCAGCTTGGTCCTTTGTCTTTTCTTCTACTGTTCGATCTTTACCTAATACAAAAGCAGCGATAAATGCGACAATAAATGAAATGACTGCTCCAATGATAGCAAACATCAGATTTCGCGGAAGTTCATCTGATATAAACATCGACATGCTTGCTAATCCTGGGCCAACAAGCACAAAGGCTTGTATACCAACTAAACCAATGAAAATTCCGCCAACAAACGAACCAATCATAACACTTCCAAGGACTCGCTTATTTTGAAGTGTTACACCGTATAACGCCGGCTCTGTGATACCAAAAAAGGCTGAAATCCCTGCCGAAATGGCTGTTGATCTGAGTACCTTGTCTTTTGTTAGAAGTGCCACAGCAAAACACGCTCCACTTTCCGCAATATTATGCGCAAGTGATGCCGGTAAATAAAGCGCTTCTTTCCCAAGGGTTCCCATCGTTGTGACTGCATAAGGGACCATTGCTTTGTGCATGCCTGAAGCAACCATGAATGGGAGGACCGCTGCTAAAATTGCGACAGCTACCCAGCCTACCGTATTAAACATCGCAAGAATAATAGATGAAAAGCCTTGCCCCGCTGTAAAACCAATCGGTCCTAACAGAAGTAACGTAACTGGTACAGTAATGACCAATGACATCATCGGAACGAAGAAAATCCGAATTGGTTTTGGTGAAAACCGCGTAAAGAATTTTTCCATTTGCGCGTAAAGCAATACAGAAAGGATTGCCGGAAACACTTGATACGCATAAGCTATATTTTTTACATCGAATGACAGTAATTGTGCACCTTCTGTAAGCATTGCTGTCATGTTCGGCAGAAGGAGCGCACCGACTGCTGATAATGCGACCAGTGGGTTTACTTTTAGTTTATTCGCCGTCGTTACAGCAACTAATAAAGGCAGAAAGTAAAGTGGTGCATCACCTACCATGTTCAGTATTTGATAGGTTTGTCCCTTTGCATCCATCCAGCCTAATAAAGAGAAAAGGAGAAGAAATGATTTTAAAATTCCTCCGCCTGCGATAGCTGGTACAAGAGGCTGGAAGACACCGACAATAAAATCTAACAGGACTGTGCCTGCTTTTCTCTTTTCTTTTGGCTGATTGGATGGCACGTCTTGGCTTGATGAGCTGCTGCCTATTAAACTTGTTACCTTTTGATACACTTCAATGACGTCATTCCCAATCACCACTTGGCATTGTCCTGACATTCTGACAGCTATGACACCTGGTGTTTTTTCTAGTGCTGGTACATCTGCTTTTTTCTGATCAATTAGCGTGAAGCGAAGTCTTGTTGAACAGTGCTCAAGGTGCGCAATGTTTTCTTTGCCGCCTATATGCTGTAAAACGTCTTTGGCAACTTGTGTGTAATCCATTTTTTCTCCCCCTTTTCTCATACACGAGACCTGTATTTTGGCAATAAAAAAAGGACCTAAAACGACAAATAAAAGAAATTCATCGTTTTTAGATCCTGCCTGCATGACCAGTCACATGTCTAATTTATTCATATTGGATTTGTTTTTAGTATATATTGATTATATGAAAGCGTCAACATTTATTTTTCTAAAAATTATTAAGGTCTATAGACCCAAATTCATTTTCCTTAATTAGTTGAAGCGTTTGCCTTCCTCTCTTTTTTTCACCAATAACTATCTTCATTATAAAAAACCAGATAAATTTATTCATTCATCTGGTTATCATCATCTATTTTTTCTTTTCTTCTGCCTGCTTTTTAAATGCTTCAGATTGTTTTTGATATTCCTGCTTTGAGACTGGTTTAAATTCTACGATGCCGCCTGCTATTTTCAGAGGAAGTTTTATTGATTTTGCACCTCGATTCGTTGAACCTACGATAATACCAGTTTTGTGCTCTTCGATTTGAGGATAGGTACTGATATCAAACATGATTCCATCAGAAACACCACCCGCTTTATGTTTCGTCTCTTTATAAGGTTCACCACCATCCCCTGGAACTGTTCTCATTAGAAAGGCCCCTGACCATTCAGACTCAATATGCATGTGCTTTACTTGTAGAAATAGTTGGTATGTACCATCCTCCGCAGTATACAGATAACCATAAGCACCTGTTACTTTCTTGATGTAGTCTCTTAAATAATCATAAAATCTAGTTTCTGAGTCATCAATTAACTCATCATATCGATCTTGAATGGCTTTTTGATACGCATTTAATTTTTTTTGATCAACTGCTTTGTATGTGATGCTTTTGTTTTCACCTTGTTTTTTCACAGAGAGATCTTTTCCAGTTAATTGATATTTATGTTTAAATAAATTCGGATCAAAATGCATTTCCGGACTTTCTTCTAAAATGGTTTCATTCAAGTGACCGGTTACTTTCCCTTTTCTCTCCGTTACCTTAAACCAATTCACGCCCTCTTTTGTTTTCTGCGCAAAGGCGTAGGATTGATTCAATGCACTCTTTTTTCCGATTGCTTGATAGGCTGACCAGCTGACTGCACCAAGGACTAATACCGTCAGGACAGCCACAAACCAGATTTTCGATTTACTCATACGTACCCCTCCAATATATAATCTGATGAAAGATCATCCATATATATGAGTGATTCACCTCTCTGATTAGCAAAATCAGGTAAATATCCACTCCCTTTATCGAATTTATTTTTCAACAACCCCTTGTATCTGCCACTTCACATCATTTATTATATATCTAAAAGATATATCATTTAGATAGGTGTGCTGATATGAAAAAATACAATGATACGACGTATGCGATTTTAGGTATTTTAACGACTGATTGTAAGTCAGGGTATGAAGTGAAGCAATTAATTGATAGAAGCCTGCATCATTTTTGGAAAATCAGTTATGGACAAATTTATCCAGCTTTAAAGTTAATAGTCGAGGAAGGCCTTGCGGAAGTTTCACCTGCTGCTGCTTCTGGCCGCTCAGACAAGCGGGAATATCATTTGACTGAAAAAGGACTGAATACGTTAAGAGAGTGGCTGGCGCAGCCGCTCGATCAGTTACCAACAGAGCGTAATGAGGTGTTATTAAAGTTATTCTTTGGTCAATATCTTTCGTTTGAGAAGAAACTAGTGCTTTTACAGGATTATGAGCGGCAGCTTCGTATTCGTTATGAAACTTATGTTTCAATTGAACAAAACATTCAAGAGCTTTATCCAGATGAAGCGGATGCGAAGTATTGGCTGTTTACTTTAGATTATGGAAAAAGAGTGGCTCAAGCAGGAATTGATTGGTGCGTGGACACATTCCATTCGATGAAGAAGGAAGGGTAAATGAATGAAAAAAGACATACGTGCGGGTAGATTTACAACGGACAATTCTGATTCGATTGTTGTGTTCATCATCGGAATGAGGATCAACAAACGCTGGGCCATTCATCAATGGCTGCCTGTGTTCATGGCGATGCCTGGCATGATCAAGGAGCTGTATACCCATCAAGATGAGCTTGGCTTTCTTGGGACAGAGAATTACTTTGGATTACGCACGACAGCGATGATTCAATATTGGAAATCAACAGATGACCTCCTTGCCTATGCCAAGATGGAGAAGCATTTGGCTGCTTGGAAAGAATTTAACCAAAGAACACGAAATAATGACGCCGTCGGAATTTATCATGAAACGTACCAAATTCAAGCCGGCTCGTATGAATCCATCTACGTGAACATGCCTTCCTACGGACTGAGCCAAGCAAAATCCCCTATTTCAATAAGTAAAGGTCAACAAACAGCGAAGGACCGTCTGAATACAACAAATTCCTAGAGAGCGATTCTCTAGGAATTTCTTTTTGTAACGGTCACAAAATGCTTTAATATGCGGGCTGTTAATCCCCATATGGTGTAGTTTTCGTAATCATAAAACCATTCCTCAATCGAACGGCTTCCCCAGCTGTATTTTTCACCATTCATGATTTTTTCATAAGGGAAGTCCTCTCCTGGTGTTGGCTGAACGGATACATGATGTAAGTATGGCTCATATTGGCTGAGCCATGATAGAGGCACGGTAAAAGTCTCCTCTACTTCTTCTTGATTAAAGGAGTGTTTCACTTTTTGCTCATCAATGATACCGACATATGGGTATACCACAAAAGATGGAGAAGCGATATAAGGACTGAGCTGTCCAAGGATCTCGACCGATTCTGGCGGAATGCCCAGCTCTTCATGTGTTTCTCGCAGTGCAGCTTCCTGTGCAGTTTCGCTGCCGTCAAGCTTGCCCCCAGGAAAGCTAATATCCCCCGGCTGTTTTCTCATGGTCAACGATCGGACCTCAAATAATATATGCCAATCTCCATTTACTTGCACCAAAGGGATAAGGACTGCTGCTTTGAACGCTGTCTCTTCTCCAATGAACAACGGTTGTGATTGATGTAAGTCATTTTTTAATTGATCAATGAACACGGACATCACCTGTTTTCTGTTTCTCTTTCCTTTAGCGTATCATGGTTCACCTTTTCAATAAAGATGATCTTTCTGACAATTATTTTTATCATTTTGACAACTTTACTTGTCAAAATGAATATAATGCTTTACAATCAAGGAAAGATTTCAACCAAAATTGAGGTGACAGAATGAAAAATCGGTTAAAAGAGCTTCGTGCGCGAGATGGTTTAAACCAAACTGAACTTGCAAAGCGTGCAAAGGTCTCTCGTCAAACCATCAGCTTAATGGAACGAGATGAGTTAATGCCGTCTCTATTGCTCGCTGTTAAGCTTTCACGAATTTTTCAGGAACCCATTGAACGTATTTTTCTATTCGAGGAGGATGAACTCTCATGAAAACTGTATACAAAATGCTCTTAGGTGCTCTCCTTGGCTTTCTCGGCGCTTACTGTCTGCTGGCAGCCGAATTTGAAATGACACTTCTTGATGTTGCATTTGAAGCCACTCTTGTCATCAGTGGATTGACGATTTTATTGATTATTTATTGTTTTTCAGGGATTTCACGTATGAAAAAAAGAGTATCTCTTTCGGTTTCTGGAGATGAAGAGGATGAACTGGAGGCAAAACAATATCGGACCTTTACTGATTTGACTTTAGCCAATACGGTAAGTACCATTTTTTCCATTGTTGCCATCGGTATCGCGATCGTCACCGAGCAGCCCATTTGGTTGATTCTCGTCAATGCTGCTTTATTTATTGTCTCCATTATCAGTTCATATATAGCGATATCTGTTCTAAAGCTTGTCTACCCTAATCGCAACCTGCCAAGTCCATCTGACAAAGATTATAGTAAAAAGCTGCTCGCTATTTCAGACGAAGGCGAAAAGCATGTGATGCTTGGCGGACTGTTTCACACGTATCAAATGATGAATGTTCTATTGACCGGCGCCATGTTTATTTTGATTGTGTATTCCCTTGGAGCCAATCACTCTCAGCTTTTCTCAATCATGGTCATTGGTGTTGTTTTGATCATTTTGAATGCAAATTATGTGCTAAAGATTAGAAATCGTTAAATGAACAAAAGCACAGCCTAATGCAAAGGCTGTGCTTTTTCCGTTCATTATGACGCGCGGCGTTTCTTTCGTGCATAAATCAATAGTAAGAAACCAAACCAGACCGGCGTTAATAAGAGCGCGGGGCGTGTTGCATCTGCAAACAGCATGATCACTAGAATCGCAGCGAAGAGAACCAAAACACATATATTCACAAAAGGTGTGAACGGTGCTTTAAAGGTAGATGCTTCATGCAATTCAGGCCGTGTTTTTTTATATTTCAAATGGCTAATTAAAATAATACTCCATACCCAAATGAAACAAATGGCACTGATCGTTGTCACAATACCAAAGGCTTGTTCGGGAATCAGCTTGCTTAAAAGAGCTCCAACCGATACCACAATCGTCGAAACAAACAGGGCATTGCTTGGGACAGCATGCTTGTTCAGACGTCCGAAGGAAGCTGGACCCTGCTTTTGATGACTAAGATTATACAGAATACGGCTCGTCGAGAACATGCCGCTATTACAAGCTGATGCCGCAGACGTCAACACAACAAAATTAATGAGCCCTGCTGCTACTGGTATCCCAATGAGTCCAAAGGTTTTCACAAAAGGACTTTCTGATGCGCTGAGTTCAGTCCATGGGTTGATACATAGTAAGACAAAAATCGCTCCCACATAGAAAAATAGAATTCTTAATGGAATCTTATTAATCGCAGAAGGGATGTTTTTTTGCGGATTGGCTGTTTCTGCTGCGGACACACCGACCAGTTCAACTCCCACATACGCAAAAATCACCATCTGGAATGACAATAAGAAACCTGTGACACCATTCGGGAATAACCCGCCATGAGACCATAAATTCGTTACTGTCACCGGTCCGGCATCTGTTTGAAAACCAATGATTAAAAGAACCATTCCAACCCCGATCAATAATAGAATCGTAATTACTTTAATGAGTGCAAACCAAAATTCCATTTCTCCGAAAAGCTTCACCGTTAATAGATTCAATCCTAGTAAAATCAATAAACAAATGATGGCAGGAATCCACTGCGGGATGTCAAACCAATACTGCACGTACACACCGACCGCAATGACATCCGCCATCGCTGTCATAATCCAGCAAAACCAATAGGTCCATCCTGTCACAAAGGAAGCCCACGGGCCGAGATAGTCCTCTGCAATATCGGTTAATGACTGATAGCCTGCCTTCGATAAAAGCAATTCTCCGAGTGCCCTCATGACAAAAAAGATGGCCATCCCGACAATTAAATAAGCAAAAATGATTGAAGGACCTGCCAATTGAATAGCCTTTCCGGATCCTAAAAACAGCCCGGTTCCAATGGTTCCGCCAATGGCAATCAATTGTACATGACGGTTTGATAAATCTCGTTTTAATTCTTGTTGTGCCAATGCTAACACCCTCCTACGACACGATCTTATCCTGAAATAATGAACCCTTTAAAAAAGTCCATAAAAAAAGAGATTGGATGCGCTCCAATCTCACGGTCATAAAAGAATAGCAAAATAGAGAAAAGTCATACACGGCATCATCCATGCACCACAAATACAATATTTCGTACTCTTCTGTCCTTTTGCCTGAGATTGTGAACCCTTCGGCGCCGCACATACATGCGGTCTCTCCAGAAGCTGCTCCTGCTATAGTGTGACCCACAGCATTCATAGCCTTCGTTATTTAATTAAAATGTTGCTATTTCTGAATAATTTCATATTTTACGCCTCAATCTGAAAGCTGTCAATGGTAATCTTTTATGATTTACGGCGTTACTCATATGTCTTCACTTCATCAATCCCCCCTGATTCATGTATAATAAATCAAAAGATGTTCGGCTCGTCTGATAGAGAAATCCCTCTTGATGATGAACAAAGTTAGGCAATCCATTGAAGTTGGTGAAGATAAATGAAAAAAATGAACAAGCAGCGTGTCACATTACAGGAAGTCGCCAAGCATGCCGGTGTCTCGACTTCAACGGCATCACTCGTTGTTCGAAATAATCCTAGAATCTCTGAAGCCACTCGAAACAAAGTACTGCAATCCATGGAGGAATTAGGATACGTATACGACCGCGTTGCTGCCAACATGCGGTCAAAAAGCTCAAATATCGTGGGTGTGATTGTGACGGATATTTCTAACACCTTTATTTCGGAGTTTTTAATTGGCGTGCAAACCACGCTTGAGTCACTGGGCTATACTGTTTTACTTGGTACGACCTTTGACAGTGTGGATAAACAGGAGCGGCTCATTTCCACCATGGTAGAGCACCGAGTGGGCGGGATTATTCTAAACCCAGCTTCGAAAAGCTCTGCTCGAACGGTCAAACAATTAAATCAAATTCGCACCCCAAAAGTACTGGCAAATCGTGAATTATCAGATGTGCAATGTGACTATGTCGGTGTTGATTATGAACAAGGTACTTGGATGGCGGTTCATCATCTTCTTCAAAAAGGGCATCGCCGCATCGCTTTTTTAGGCGGCATCAAGACTTCTTCGACTTGGATTGAGCGGATGAAAGGTTTCAAAAGAGCTCATGACGAAGAAAATGTGACGATTGATGAGTCGCTTATTATTGATATAGAACCTACTCGTGAAGGCGGGAAAGAAGCACTCGCCCAAGTGATGGATCAGCCTGAGCCCCCTACTGCTATTTTTTGTTTTAGTGACTTAGTCGCTTTTGGAGTCATTCAAGCACTGTCAGCACGGGGCATCCAGCCTGGTGAAGATATTGATGTCGTTGGATTCGATAATGTTCCTGAAGCGGAAATGTACCATCCGCCGCTCACCACTGTTTCCTCATTTCCCCGATCCATCGGGGTAAAAGCAGCGAACCTTTTATATCATAAAATGAACGAACAGGATGAAGAGCTGCAGCGATTGATTTTAAAGCCTCAACTTCATATTAGAGAAACCTCTCCATCATGATGAAAAAGAGAATTGTGTGTAGCAATTCTCTTTTTTTTATTGATCAAGTCAACTATTTCTTTGTTTCATTTTTCTTTTTTTAAATCACAAAGTCATAAACTTGACACATTTAAAATGCAGGAGTATATTTATCTCGTTGCTTCTTTTAGTATATCGTTATACCTATTTCGTCATATCATCATTTCTATCAAAAAACAGTTAAAAGTGGTTTTTTATGATTCTGATCAAATCATGAAGTTTCACTTCCTAATCAAGGCTGTTATTATTTTTTGCATTTTAGTAGAACGATGTACTTGATTGAAGAACAGATGAATATTCATTATTTTTTCATCAATCACATAAGGGGTGTTGTGATGGGCTTCATATTATTCATTTTGAAGGAAACAATAACAAAGGGTACACAAAGAATTTGACCTTAAATGGGGTTTCAAATATAGGAGTGGGAACATGAAAAATCCTTATATAAAATCGTCACTTGGCATGTATTTAAATTACTTCATGCTTGGCATGATCAATATTATTGTAGCTTCCAACATGGACAGCTTATCTGAACGCTACCATGTAGATATTCCGAAAATCAGCTTGCTTGTATCGGCGATCGGAATTGGTAAACTCATTGCGCTCTTTTTCTCAGGCCGGTTAGCCGACAGCTGGGGACGTAAGCCTGTCATTATTACAGGAAATTTTCTTTACTTATTATTCTTAATCGGTATTCCAACGACAACAAGTTATACACTGGCATTTATCTTTGCGATATCAGCAGGTATTGCCAACTCACTGCTTGATTCAGGAACCTATCCTGCTTTGTCAGAGTCATTTCCGAAAAAAGCAAGTTCGGCTTCTGTTTTAGTAAAAGCGTCTGTATCCATTGGGGCGACTGTTCTTCCATTTATCTTGGCGTTCCTAGTGGCACATGACATCTTCTGGGGCTGGGCGTTCTTTGGACTAGGACTTCTTTATTTACTTGTAGGGATTTACTTAATCTTTATGCCATTCCCGAACCATAAGCAAGTTTCTTCACAAGACGCTCTTCCAGTACAGGACCAGCTGAAAGAAGAACCAAAAATGCTTGGCGAAGGTTTAGCTGTTGTACTGATGGGATTCACATCGACTGCATTGTTTGTCGTATGGCAGACATGGCTTCCGCAGCTCGGGTTAAAATTAATCGGACTTGGCACAGAACAAGCTACACAGCTTCTATCTTATTTTAGTATTGGTGCACTGGTATCTGTTCTATTGCTTTCGATCGTCTTAGATAAATTCATTTCACCGATTATGGTGGCGATCATTTATCCAATTGGGGCGTTCCTTGCGATGCTTGCACTATTCCAAGTTGAAACGTACAGCATTGTCATTGTCAGCACCTTCTTCTTAGGACTATTTACAGCGGGAATCTTCCAGCTGGCGATGAGTATTATGATGAAATTGTTCCCGACAAACAAAGCAACGGCTTCATCCTATGTCAACATTGCGGCAAGCTCAGCATTTATACTCGTGCCGCTCATTACAAGTGGATTGGTCAGCACGTACGATATTAAAATGACGTTATTTTTCGATATGATCATCGCAGTTATTAGCATATTACTAGCGGTCTTTGTTCTTGGACGCATGAAAAAATTATTTAGATAATTAAAGGAGATGTCAATCATGACAAACATACATGAACGTAATATTGATGGGAAAACAAAATTAGTTGGTCTTCTTGCTACACCAATCGGGCACAGCCTTTCACCACGTATGCATAACCTTGGCTATACACTAACAGGTATCAACTATGCTTACCTTGCATTTGAAGTAGGGAATGATGAACTAGAAGCAGCCGTAAATGGTATGAAAGCAATGGGTGCAGCTGGATTTAACGTCTCTATGCCGAACAAAATGAAAGTATTGGATTACTTAGACGAACTAGATGATTCTGCAAGATATACACGTGCAAGTAACACTGTAGTGAACAAGGATGGTAAGCTCATCGGCTACAACACAGATGGTCTTGGATATGTAAGAAACTTGATTGAACATGGTGTTGAATTAGCTGGTAAGAAGGTCACTCTCGTTGGCTCTGGCGGTGCTGCGACTCCGATTGCGATTCAGCTTGCACAGTCCGGCATTCGTGAAATTAGTATTTTTGCTCGTAATGATCAATACTTTGTTCAAGCAGAAGAAAATGTAAATTACATCAACAACGAAATGAAATCATTCGGTGTCAAAGCAAACATTTTCCCACTTGAAGACAAAGACGCGTTCCGCCGTGAAGTAGCAGAAAGTGCGATCCTGGCAAATGGGACAAGCCTTGGCATGAAACCACTGGATCAACTCAGCATTATCGATGATACACTTGATGTACTTCGTGAAGATTTGATCGTGACAGATGTCGTATACAACCCGCAAAAAACAAAGCTTCTTGCGCAAGCACAGGAAGCTGGCGCCAAAACCATTAACGGTCTTGGAATGATGCTATGGCAAGGTGCACTTGCTTACAAACTCTTTACTGGTGAAGATATGCCAGTTGATCAAGTAAAACAAATTCTTTTTGAAAATGACCGTTTCTAAAACATAAATAGACAAAGGGCTAAAATGATATCATTTTAGCCCTTTGTTTTCAGCTCTACACGCTGAGACGACTTCCTGCGGAGGTCGTCTTTTTTTAATCATGTACCATGACTTGGCGGTATCGATACAGGATATACAGTGCGCCCATAATGGCCGCAACAGCCACCACTGCATCGAACATAAAGATTTGTAAAATGGACGCGTGACTCTGAATTAAACCTGTTACGACCGGGATGACGATAGCCGACACGCCGCCCGCTGTAGAGATAATCCCAGTCATCGTCCCTTTGTTTTTCCAGAAGAATTCAGCCATCACAGTTAACGTCAGCTGAAAAACTCCTGCCGTTGAAAATCCCAATACAAACGCATTGACGGTTCCTATAACTGGTGATTTCACGACCAAGAGCACACAAATGGATACAAGTGTAATGATTGGATAGATCAGCAGTACAGTGACCGGACGGACAAAACGGCGCAGCAGAAACGCGAGCATCACGACAGACAGCAGCCCGCCCATGCTATAGTAACTGAGCAGTTTTACAGCACTGCCCGATGTCATCCCCAAGATGGCCTCACCGTACGTAGGAAGCCAAATTTGCGGCAGCGCATACAGTCCATTTGACGTAAAGCTGATCACAATGAGTGCGATCCCTTCTCTCCAAAATGTAGGCTCTGTCGAGAAGCGCGGAAGTCCGTCATGCTCCGTTACCTGGACTTGCTCCACCTTGCGATGATTCGGAAATGGCAAGGTCCACAGCATCAAGACATTCACAAGATAGATTAGAGCAGGAACAAAAAATGCCATTCCATAAAACAAATCATGCTCTGCTAAAAAGTAAATCGCCAGTGGCAAAATGGTTGCCCCAATGGAGATAAAGGCCTTCACCATCACATTCGCAGATCCCGAGTTTTGCGGAAACGCCTCCATTAACGCAGGATACGTTCCTGCATCCATTGCCGAATTCGCGACCCCTGCCAAAATCGCAAACGCAAACGCGATTTGATAATTCGGAGACAATGGGATTCCGATGAGGAACACCGCCATCAGCACACCAGAAACCAGAATGACCGGCTTACGCCCAAAACGATCTGACAGTACGCCTGATAAACCATACGTGAGCACCCTGCCAATGCCAAGCGCCGAAATCATATAACTAATTCCCGCACTATTGGTATCTAATTGTTTGATTAAAAATGGCATATTTGAAGCCAAAATAATATTGACCATACCCAATAAAAAATAATTAATATACAGACTAGAAGCCGTTCTCACATACGGATTCCTCATCCTGACACACCCCTCAACACCATCGCAATGAAGTGACAAATAATGGTTACGCTTACAAGATCTCATATGTGAGGAAGAACAGCTTTGCAGCCTTCACGTTCATACATCTCATCATGTCATGCAGCTCACAGCTTACACGCCCTTCATGTATCAAGCATTTCTTCAATTTTTCACTGCTCTTATTTTATACGAATGCGAAAGGTAAAGATAGTGAATTGCTTAAATTTGAAGGGAATTCATTGATCAAGCGTATGACACCATCGATAGAAAAAAGGAGTGGTTCATTCCACTCCTTAAATGATGTCTCAATTCTGTTCATCGCAGCCCCCAAATACTTAGCTCATAAAAATATTCCGTTCTCTCGATGCATAATCCAAAACGGAAATCCTCTACCACTAAAATAAAATCCCCATACCCACTTAAAAATTTTGTTTGCTCAAGAAGGCGATTTAAATGAATAAAGACTTCATTCACATTCACTTTAAGTTTCATGCTCTCGATAGTGTTCTCCATGTATTTGGATTTTATGTTCTCTCGATTGAAGGAAAGCAAACACCTTCTGACAAAACAATTGATTTTCCTCGATATCTAAAAAGGGGTGTTCTGGAAGTGTCATGTAGCTTAATTCGTTTATTAAATGCTTTCTTCTGTTTTTTCTTTTTAAGGTTTCGATTTTTGTTTTTTGGTTATTATTCATACTAGTTACCTTTCTTTTTAAATCCAACAAAATTTTTACGTTTATATTTGATCTTTTAAAATGTCTCCTTTCAAGTATCACACAATCAAAAAAGTACGATCTTTTTTATTTAATCACCCTTTCAACCAAGATGAATTTTGTTTTCCTTAATAAAAAAACCTTGAAAGGATACTATCCATCAAGGTTTTTGTGGGTACTAAGATTCAAAAGCCGTTTTTTCTGGAAATATGCCACCTTCTCTTACAAGGCACACTGCTAACCTTTGAGCCGCTCGATCAAAATAAAACTCATTGGGGATATTTTGATCTGGTAAGCTCTCTAACTCTCTAAACTTCCTAGTTATTTTACTTAACTCTATCTTACCCATTACCGCTTCATTAGGTCCAAATTTGTAAACTACAGTTTCTTCATCCTCATATTCCTTTAATAATAAAACATACGAAGCCAATTTTATTCCTCCTTTGGTGGATACCATGGACGCCCAGATTCAACTGTTTTATCATGTGCGGTCCTGTAATCTGTCTTGAATATCCCTTCAAACTTTGATTCAAAAAGTTCGTGATTTAACAAGTCAATATCATTCTTTTTATAAGTTCCTTTTTGTAATCTATCCCAGGCTTGTGCTATTTGATAATCTGAATCAAAACGCCCAACCCCATGTTCTTTTATATGCTCTTTTATAAATAAATGCTCCTTTATTCTTTGTATCCTGTGTTCGGGCATTCCAGTATTCTTAGATATAGGCTTTATATCAGCTTTTGTCTTTCTAAAAGACTCATACATTTCTTCTGCTTTATCAAGTTGTTTTAGATATGCATCTATTGAAAGTTCCCTGGCACCAGTTTGAACTCTATCAGCACTCTTAAACCCTATTTTACCATGAAACCCTTTCGCCCCAAACGGCAAAAGCATTCCCAACGCCGCGTTCATACTCGCTTCCTGCTGTTCTTTTGAGATCTTGTTTCCAAACATGTCTCGGCCTGTGATCGCTTCGCTGAAGCCGTTAGTGGCTGTGAGACCATATAAACCTTTTTGAGATGTTTTTAAGGCGTCAAAGGATTTTTGTGATGTCTTGTAGATGTCGACCGCTCTGACTGCAGCTGACGTGGCTTGGGTGGTTTTATAGACGGCTTTCCCGCCTTTAAAAATGCGTCCTGCCCAGCCAACGATAGGGATGTAGCCAGCTGCTGCCATTCCGCCTGCCGCGACTCGCTGGCCTGCGGTGAGTTCTTCCCCTGTGATTGGATCAACGCCTGTTGCGGCACGTTTTGCATCGTTCACACCAGTCAGTTCATTGACGATGTTTCCACCATAATCGAGCGCTTTTTCATACCAAGGGCGGTTGGCGAGTGCCTCTTGTTCCTTTGCGATCTTGCGGGCTTCTTCTTGTTCTTTTTTGATTTTCAGATATTCAGCAGTTTGCTTCTCAATATCGCTTTTTGCCTTGTAAATTTCGCTATTTTGATACGCTTTCTTGTCAAAATTCATAGGCGAAATCGCTTTTCCGTCATTTGTCGCATTCATCATTTCAGCGTACAATGCCATTGTAGCTTGCTGTTCCGTCTCTGACAAAGCATATTCATCTTTTAAATTTTGATCAAGCTCTCTCAGGTCTTTGACCGTCTTTTTTCGTTCATCTTCCGCATCCTCTATTTTTTCATCAAAGGTTTGGCTATCAAATACCTCTAGGGAAATGAGGTCATCAATGTCTTGGAAAATCGTTTTGAGTGCCTTTTTTTGATCCTTTACAATGCTTTTGGCGTTTTTGATGCCCATATGTACTGCGTTGTCTAAAAAGTGTTCCTCTATAAAGGTATCGCCGCCAAAACTCGTATCATCCAGTGTCCCAGAAACACCTTCATGAAAGGCTTTTTGCTTATCAATGAAGCTGATAAACATGTCTACATTTCCAGCCAGCTCTTTATAAAAGCTTTTAATGTTATCGGCACCTTTCCCAGTGAAATCGTCACCGAGGTTGGCCACACCTTGTAATGCCTTTTTTAAATCGACCATTTGTTCGCGGAGTTCCTGATAGTGTTTTGCCCTTGTGTCCATGGCACTGGTTAGTGCTTTTGCATCAAGTATCTTGCCCAGAAGAAGTCACTCCCTCCATTATTGATCATAAAGTCTATTTTACCGTGACCATTAAAACGGAAAAATAGGCTAAATGACATAAAAAATGGAATAGACTCTCTATTCAACGATCAAATAAAATAAGCTAGACAATGCACTTTGTTTTGTCCAGCCATACATTCATTTTATTTATAATCATTGATCGGTCCTTTATCCATCAAAACATCAATTTCATTAGAAGACTTCATTTTTAATTTAGGTCTGCGCTCGGAATTTGGTTTGCTGTAAAGCTCTAGCGGACGGATGATCACCCCATCATTTGTATTTTGAAGCATACCTGGCACACAAGAATAAATACGATCATTGTCATTGGCATGTTTGGAATGAATCGTCACAGATGTTCCTTGATGATTGTCGATGCTCATAGATACTCTATATCTATAAAAAGAACCTGTCCCGTTTGATTGAGCAGAATAAACAACTGGAACGACAGCAAGGATATCGTCATTTAACCGTAATTTAATGACTTCTGTTTTCATCGATTCACGGTCTCTACCGACATCTCCCATATGCTCCACAGCTCCGTTTCCGTAACTTTTAAGAGCAGGAACACCTTTTGCACCAAACATGGCCACATCTATTTGTTTTCCTGACTTCGTATAGACCAATGCATAAATATCATAATCGGTTCCAGACTCCCAGGATACTGTAGCTGTAATCTCAGGCGTTTTTTCAATGATGATCGGTTTATGACCTTTGTCTAGACTTATTTTACCTTGAACTTTCTCTAAGCTGATAGGTGCAGCGACTTTCTCTTTAGCAGCTGGCTTCATTGGAGCAGGCTCATCAATTAGTTTTTCAGAAGTCATTTGGGGAGGTATAGAAACACCCTGTTCATCAGGTT
This sequence comes from Bacillus sp. FSL L8-0654, assembly GCF_038629965.1. Classification (NCBI taxonomy): domain Bacteria; kingdom Bacillati; phylum Bacillota; class Bacilli; order Caryophanales; family Bacillaceae; genus Bacillus; species Bacillus sp. FSL L8-0654. The sequence continues at coordinate 3,644,047 of NZ_CP152026.1, forward strand.
CAACCTCTACCCCAAAAAGCTTACATAACCCTTCCAATCCAGAATCGAAGCCACGCCAGATGGATCGTGCTTTCGTTTCACCATTTCTGATATATAGCTCTACTACGACAATACCCTTTTCATTTGTAAAATTTACTGGTGTTAGGTATAGCACCTCATCACCTGTTCGAATTTCTGCTTGCAGATTCTTCACTTGAGAAAAGCCAATTCCTTGATCCTCTGTTAGTGTAATCGCCACCTTTGTGATTCCAGCAGGCACTTTGCTCATATCAAAATTCAATTGATGCCTTTTCAGCTGACCAGATATCTCTGCTGGTAAAAGTGTCGCGACACCCGTGGCACTCTCCGGCTGATTGTAAAAAATAATGCCATTATCTCCTTGAACTAAATCTGAATCTGTTAAGAGAAACGCTGTTAAAGAAATATCAATTGCAGATGATACTTCATAACTGATGGATACTTGTCCCTTTGGAGAGTTTAGTACGGTATTGGCACCCATTTGCAGAGTTTGATTCATTTCAACACTCCTATTCTTTATCTACCATTTATCGCTTTTATAGATCAATTATACCAAATTATATAATAGAACCTATGAATATCTTTATCTCATTTCAATCTCTGCAATGATATGAGACAATGCCAATTAAAAACAAACTACTCTCAAAAGGAGAATCATTATGTATAAAAAAATCATTCCTGCTGTTATGGTGATATTCGGCTTTTGGATCCTTCTTCAAATATCCTTGAACATTAAGATATTTCACAATCCAATGAACTATTTTGTCGCTATTACTCTCTTTTTTCTTTGTATTCAGGCATTAATAAAACTTAAACAATGAAAAACCCGAACAAGCATTTACCACGCTCATCCGGGCTTCTATTTTCCTTTATTACACTTCTTCACCGTTCGTTGCGATGACGTTTTGATACCAAGTAAACGAATCTTTTTTAAGGCGCTTCATCGAGCCGTTTCCTTCGTTGTCGCGGTCAACGTAGATCATTCCGTAGCGTTTTTTCATTTCACCTGTTGTGAATGACACGATATCAATGATGCCCCAAGGTGTGTAGCCAATAAGGTCCACACCGTCATATTCAATCGCTTTTTTCAGTGCTTCGATATGAGAAGCGAGATATTGAATTCTTTCTGGATCGTGAATAGAACCGTCTTCTTCCACTTGATCTATTGCACCAAATCCATTCTCTACGATGAATAGCGGGATTTGATAGCGATCGTAAAAACGATTCAATGTATATCTTAAGCCTGTCGGGTCAATGGACCAGCCCCAGTCACTTGATTTGATATAAGGGTTATCTACACCATGCGGCAGGGCTCCATTGACAATGTCTCCGTTGTGATCAGACACAGTATCACTTTTAACCGTTGTCGACATGTAGTAGCTAAAGCCTAGATAATCCACTTTCCCTTTTCTTAAGCTTTCTTCATCGCCTTCTTCAAATGGAATATGATAGCCTTCACGTTCGAATTCTTTTAGCGCATAGATCGGATAGTAGCCGCGAACCTGTACATCTGGGAAGAAATAGCGCTGTCTCATATACTCCTCTGCAAGCATGACATCCTCTGGATTTGAGGAATACGGATAGATTGGCACGTGAGACACCATCGCTCCAATTTGGAAAGCAGGATTGATCTCTTTTCCTTTGGCTACTGCCCATGCACTTGCAAGTAATTCATGATGTCCTGCTTGATACATGACTTCTTTGGCATTTTCGCCTTCTTTGACTGATACCCCTGAATTTGTCCAAAGGAATAGTGGGTTGTTGACATCCATTTTGTTATTGATTTCATTAAATGTCATCCAGTATGTGACCTTGTCCTTGTATCGATTGAAGCATACTTCTGCGAATTTCGCGAAATACTCAGCGACTTTTCGGCTGCGGAACCCGCCGTACTCTCTTGCCAAATGAAGCGGCATCTCAAAGTGAGACAGCGTAATCACAGGCTCGATGCCATGCTTGAGCAGTTCATCAAATACATCATCATAGAATTGTAAGCCTGCTTCATTCGGTTCCGCTTCATCTCCCTTAGGGAAAATCCGGCTCCAGCCGATCGATGTACGTAAGCATTTCAAACCCAATTCGGCAAACAACGCGATATCTTCCTTATAACGATGATAGAAATCGATCGCTTCATGATTCGGATAAAATTTATCTTCTTCTACCGTTTCAGTTATTTGTCTCGGTATTCCGTGAGCACCTGCTGTCATCACATCTACAACACTTGGGCCTTTTCCTGCTTCATTCCATCCACCTTCAAATTGATGTGCAGCTAATGCTCCGCCCCATAGAAAATCTTTTGGTAATGTCATTATTCATTCCTCCTATTTCACAATTGTGATCATGACGTCTGTTGGCTGACATGTCGATTGTTCTTCTATAATCACATCTTCATACGCTTGTGTATTGGTGATGATGACGGGTGTGATTGTTTTTAATCCCTTGCTTGCAATGGCTTCTTGATCAAATGTCATCAACAAGTCACCCTTCTTCACCTTGCTGCCTTCTTTGATATGAAGAGTAAATGCTGAGCCATCTAGGGAAACCGTATCAATTCCTACATGAACAAGTAACTCCACACCGAATTCGGAACGCAGTCCAATCGCATGCTTTGTCGGCGCAAGCATGACGACACTGCCGTCAAACGGTGCATACAGCTTATTGTCTGTCGGTTCAATCGCAAATCCTTTGCCCATCGCCCCCGAGCTAAATACAGCATCCGGCACTTCAGATAACGGGAGCACTTTCCCTTCAAGCGGTGCAGGAATGGTTTCTTCATTGTTCATCGAAGCATTCATTTTTTCTCCAACTTGATCTTTATCAGATGTTGCCCCAGCTGTCTGTTCCACTGTATCTTCCCCATAACCAAACATTTGAATGAGCACAACTGGTAAGATCAGCGCAATGACCACACCAATCAAAATGCCGATGATTGACGTTGGATAATCTGAACTAATTCCGTTTACAATCGTCAGTAGACCAGGCAACCCTGCATACGCAAAGTAATAAGGCGTAAAGAAGCTGGCAGCAATGGCCCCGACCGCTCCAGATATACATCCGAAAATAAATGGTTTCTTAAAACGAAGGGTGACCCCATAGATCGCAGGCTCGGTAATTCCAAAGAGACCCGTGATTCCCGCTGACACCCCGACTTTTCGTGTTTCGCGGTTTCTTGCTTTTAAAATAACCCCTAACACTGCGCCGACCTGAGCGATAACAGCGATGGTTTGATATGCCTGGAAGGAGTCACGTCCATATTGTTCAAAGTTGGCGAGCACCATTGGTGTGATGCCCCAGTGAACACCGAAAATGACAAGCACTTGCCAGAAACCTCCGATAATGGCGCCTGCTAAAGCTGGGACATTTTCTGCTAAGACATTGTATCCGTTTGCAATCCCATTTGCGCCTGCTGTCGAAAGTGGACCAATTAATAGAATGGTTAATGGAACCATGACGACCATACAGATAAATGGGACAAATAACGGTTTGACCACCTCGTGAATGCGTTTGTTTAAAAATCTCTCTACATATGAAAGGATCCATACCAAGAATAACGGCGGCAAAACAGATGACGTATAAACCGTTTCAGATAACGCTATGCCTAAAAAGGTAACGCCTTCCCCTGATGCCACGCGTCCAGCAATCTCCGTCCAAGCCGGACTGACAAGCGCTGCTGTACACGCTACTGCGATATACATATTCGTTTTAAAATGCTTGGCAGCTGTAATGGCAATAAAGATAGGCAAGAACGTAAACGGCGCCCAAGAAATAAAGCTAAAGACTTCATACGTTCCCGTTTTCGAGAAGCTTGGAAATAATAAATTAATGAGGATAAGTGCACCTTGTAAAATACCAGCTGCCGCCAAAATATACACAAATGGCGCAAACACAGCAGACATGGTCGCGATGACACGATTCAGCACCGTTCCCTTGTTTTCATTTACCTGGTCATCTTCAGACGGCTGCAGCTGAACAAGGCTGGAAAAATGCTCATAGACCTCACCAACATGCTGACCGATGACGACCTGAAATTGACCGCCGTTTTCCACCACGGTAATGACGCCAGGCATCGCATTGACTGCTTCCTTTGCCTTTGGATTCGAACGTTTCAAGACCAAACGCAGCCGCGTGGCGCATCTTGCGGCACTCACCACATTTGCTTCTCCGCCAACTGCCTCTAAGATGTCTTCTGCAAGCTTTTGATAATCCCTCACTTTTGACATATAAAACCCCCCTTTATCACTACTAGTATATGTACATTATAATTATACCGGTACAATTTATCAATACATATATAATTTCAATTAGCATATCAAAGGAAATTTGGTATGTGCTATAATACAAGAACAATAAATCGTGAAAACAAAGAGGAATGGCCATGTTAAAGTATCAACAAATTGCGAGCGATATTGAAAAATATATTGTCACCCATGAGCTGCAGCAAGGGGATAAGCTCCCTGTACTCGAAACACTCATGAGCCAATTTGCTGTGAGCAAAAGTACCATTATCAAATCATTAGACTTACTCGAAAGAAAAGGAATTATCTATCAAGTGAGGGGCAGCGGCATCTTTGTTCGAAGACACCGCCGTAAGGGCTACATCAGCCTTTTGTCCAACCAAGGGTTTAAAAAAGATTTAGAGGAATTTCAACTGACATCAGAGGTTTTAATGCTAGACACCATCAAGCCGTCCGAAGAAACTGCACTTAATTTGAATATTGAACAAGAAGAGGATGTTTTTTACCTTAAACGCATTCGTTACATCAATGGACAAACGTTATGTTTAGAAGAATCCTATTACCGAAAAACCATCATTCCCTATCTCAACACAGAAATTGCTGCCGACTCTGTTTTTAAATTCATCAGTGAAGGGCTTGGACTCAAAGTCGGCTTCTCCGATATGTACTTACAAGTAGGCAAACTTAATGAAATCGAAGCAAAGCACCTCGGACTTAAGCAAGATGATCCCGCTCTCCGCGTCGAGACAGTCTTTCATCTCACCAATGGTCAGCCCTTCGATTTTTCGAAAATCACGTATAACTACATGCAATCCCAATTTTTTATTCAAGCGAATAATTATTATGGGTGATGGATGGAAAAAGCCCCTCATAAGCTGAGGGGCTTTTTGAATACAATTCACTTGTAATAGTTATAATCATTGAACGTCGCGATCATATCTTCTTGTGTGCCTTTCTTCCCGCGATTTGTATTAAAATATAACGTTCCGTCATCAAAATCAACAGCTTCTATTTCAAAAAGAGTAAATGCACTGCTCGTAATTCGGAATGAAAGGTCTTTTCTAGTAAACAACTCTTTTGAAAAATCTTTTGCAGGTGTTTCCTTTTGCTCTTTCAGCATTTGATTGATATTTAACGGGTATGTGAGAATGACACTCACATTAGAAGCTCCACCATTGGAGTCTGGCTTAGATAATGGTACATATAATGTTCCTTGGTAGAAAGAAATACCTTGAAGAATGTACTTAGAAACATCCACCACTGATTGATTTACAATCGCTTTCGTATAATTTAATGTAAACGTTGCCTCATATTCAAATTGTCCTTTTTGGTCATTAAAATTCCCAATAAAAAAGCGATTGCCAGACCTTACAATAAACTTGTCCGCTCCAACAGAATATGTGATACCGCTAATTGATAAATTCGCCCCTTGGTATGGAAGGACATAAGATTTAGCCACTTTGTACGTATTTTTCTTCGTGTTCACACTTAACTTCACTATCTTTTTTACATACTTTACACCATCAGACATAGGCGCTACATATAAGCTAACTTGATCATCACCTTTTTGAGCTTTCACAGCTAAGTCATTGGCATGTCCTAAGTCATTGCTAGTAATGTTGGTGTCAGAGTTTTTAAGGAGCTTCACAGTTCTATTACTTGACGAGCCATTCATTTTAATAGCGTACAATTGCGTTAAGTGATTTGACGTATTTATTTTTGCAGCATAAATCATATTATTATTACGATCTACAGCCATCCCTTGCATAGAAGTGTAGAACCCAGAACCTGACATTGCAGAATACGTTGTATACGTGTTGAAATATCCGGATTGTGCCTGAACAGTCGCGGACCACATACTGCTGCAAAGGATGACAGCCATTAGGATAAAACACTGTACTTTTTTCAATATAAACACTCTCCTATCATTGAAATTTAAATCGATTGGCTATTAAAAATAAAATCGTCATCCTAGAAATGAATGACGATTTTTTTAAAATTGTAAGATTAAACTCTACTTTTCAGCTTTAAACGCCTTTACCGTTTTACTGCTTTCCGACATGCCTTTCCCAGTGACGGTGAAGTATAGTTTTCCTCCCTTAGCGCCTAGTTGTTTGAAAGTGACTTTTACAACTTTGCCTTTAGTAGCTGTTGACTTCCCAATAAGCTTTCCTGAAGAATGATAGATTTTAACAACATCTTGATTTGTTAGTTTACTGACCGTGACCACGTCTTTTTTCTTTTTATTGTTCACGATGTTGATTTGGTTGCTTTTTAACGAAGTAGACGGCTCACCTTTAAAAGAAATGGCTTGCTTTCCGCTTTCCAGCATCTTATCGCTATTGCGCGTGATATACACTTTACCGCTCTTAGTTCCTAATTGTTTGACGTACAATTTGATGGATGAACTGTTAGCTGGTTTTGATGTGGTTAGTAATTTCCCACCTGCTGAGTAGACTTTAATCACATCTTTTTTCTTCAATTTACTGACTGTAATGATGTCATTTTTATTTTTAAGATTATTGATTTTGACTTGACTGGCTTTTAAAACGTCTGACTTTTCACCCTGATAACGAATTGGTACTCGATTTCCCTCTTTTAAACCAGGCTCTTTTATACTGATATAAAGCATTCCACTAGTTTGGCCCAATTGTTTGATGGAAATTGCCATGTTCGAACTTGAAGCAGTCTGCTGGGCAATCGCTTTACCGCCAGAGGCTTGTTTAAATATTTTGATGACTGATTGCTTTTTGATTCCTTTTATCGTCACCGTATCATTTTTCCCTTTGTTGTTCGTCACCTTCACTTGGGATGCTGCAAGTGGAGATGTGACGACTTTTTTGACGGTGAAGGCTGGGAGGGAAACCTTTCTCTTTCCACTTTGCAACGTGATTGTTACTTTAGACCCTTGTTGTAATTTTCCCGTTTTCAATTTAAAATCTTTGCCCGGCGTAATGTTGTATGGTCCAAATTTCTTTTTCGTTGTGCTAGCGCTGAGTTTCGACATTGCTTTTATTGTGTTATTCGCTGAATCAGATTGCACCTCTACAATAGCTTGATCGCCAAACGTACTCATGCCATTAATGGTTTCACTTGAATCATCGATTTCTTCCACAAAAACTTTCTGTACATCTTCCTGAGATTGATCCGTTTCACTCGGATTATCAGCCATGAACGACTTGACTGTAATTAAGTCACCACCGATTAACTTTGAAACAGGAACTTCATAGACGCCATTAGAGTCTGTCTGACCTTCCCCAATAACTCTTCCCTCTCCATCTAAAATATTGATCATACTTTTAGGAGTTGCAGTTCCGCCCACTGAAGTTGAAAGCTGAGTAAATGGATCAATAGTTGGAGCGGTTGATCTCAATTGGAAAGTGGTCTCATACAAAGCATTATCATAAGAGGGTTCCAATACTTGAAATTTACTTTGATTTAATGATTTTATTGTGTTTTTGTCCACACTCAATTCAAAGTTGCCATCACCATCTGCAGTCATCGATTGAATGATGTCACTTGATTTTTGATTTTTAAAGACAATCTTTGCATAAGGAATTCCCGTTTTGCCTTTCACTGATTTAGACCATTTTGTCGTAGGAATAAGTGAGATTTTCTTAGGATTCACAATTTTTTTGTAAACGTCGATATTGCTGCCAGTCGTCATTTTCACTGTTAGGAATGTACCTGCATTTAGGGCAGGCAGCTTTAAATGAATGGCATCATTGAATGTGCCTGAGGCAATCACTTTGCCATCTTTCATGACCTCTACTTTTGTGTTCTTCACAGTTTTCCCAGTTAACTCCTGAGAAGTATCATATATCGGATCTAATGAGCTAAAAGATTCCTTGAAAACATACACTTTGTTTGAAGAAAGCATTGTTCCATTTTGGTCATATGTATCTAACTCAAACGTTTGGCCTGAACTAAAGTTCCAAGAAAACAACTTAAAGTTTCCGTCACTATCTGCTTTTGCGTAGTGCATATATTTAGATTTCCAGTTACTCGGAACACCCCAATCTGCGAAAGCAACGATTGCGTTTGGCGCTGTTTTACCTGTCAGATAATTATCACCATATTGATAACGATCAACCGTTGTTTTCGTTCCACCCTCTGTGGCACTCACACTTTCTTGTATATGAAAACTCAACATCATCACACATAGAATAGAAGCTACTAATTTCAGGACCATTTTCATAAATATATCCTCACTTTTCCTATTAATGTTTTTATATACAAATATTATACATTTCATCTAGTATAGATACAAGAGTTAATAACATGACTAAAGACTTATCAAAATACCAATTTAATAGGTACAGTGAACCCTCCTTCTCTTCATGAACACTTCCGATTTAAACCATCAAAAAGATTCATTTTACGAATGCATCAAACAAACTTATGATTAACGTAACAAGAGTGTATAGGAGGGTTCGTCAGATGACAGACATTAGAGTGTATCATGTCGATGCGTTTACAACTGAGAAATTTGGAGGAAATGCCGCTGGGGTGGTGTTGGATGGTGAGTTTTTAACAGAAGATGATATGCAGAGCATCGCCAAGGAGTTGAATTTACCGGAATCTGTCTTCTTGCTTCCTGCCCATGATAAGAAAGCCGATTATCGCGTCAAATACTTCACACCGACGGAAGAGGTCAATTTTTGCGGGCATGCGACTGTTGGATTGACTTGGCTTCTAGCGACGGAGCTAGGACTGGCTAAAGAGAGATCAGGGGTCGTGTTAGAAACAAAGATCGGCCATGTGCCTGTTGTATGGCACGAAGAAAATGGAAAGGTCGTTGATGTGGAAATGACGCAGGTGACACCGAAGACGCGGGATTTTGTCATCGATTTAGAAGAGCTTAGTGACATGCTTGGTGTGAGCAGTGACCGCCTTGATTCTTCCTATCCTATCAAATTAGCAAACACCGGAAACTGGCATCTTCTTGTTCCAATGAAGCACCAACAGGACATTGATCAAGCGGCACCGAACTTAGCGGCTTTAGCTAAAATGAATAAAGAGCATGGCATCTCGACAACCCACCTTTATACGTTCCACACTTCAAAAGAATGCGATCTTTATACGAGGGATTTTGCACCTGGGATTGGTATACCGGAAGATCCTGTAACGGGGGCAGCAAACGGGGCGTTGGCTGGATATCTTTATTTGGAGGGTATCATTTCTCAGCAAGAAATCACTCGCCTGAACATTGCCCAAGGGGATGCCATCGGCAGACCTGGCATGCTTCGTATCACAGTCATTCCGGATGAATCAAAGCCGGTGATTAAAGTGGCAGGCGCAGCTGTCATCACGATCCGCGGCGTGTTAACTTTATAAAACATCAGCTTGAATGGGGACTTCCTGTTCAAGCTGATTCTATTTAAAATGATTTTTGACCGTTTCGATCCATCTTTTGGCCGATGGGGAAGCTGCTTTGAATGATTTGAGCGCCAGGTTGACCTCACGAAAGACGCTCGTCTCCAGTGGAATGACTTTCGTATGAGGTATGTGCGGCGGCAAAACCAATTTTGGAATGATCGTGACCCCAAGTCCTTCTTGAACCATAGAAATAAGCGTATTGTTGTCTTCAATTTCAAACAAAACATGAGGCTTCACGCCGCCTCTTTCTTTTAACAGCTTCTTGACGAGTATGTCACAGCCCGCTTTCGGCATGATAAAAGCTTCATCATGTAACGAGTCCACTTCAATCACTTTCTTCGTATGAAAGCGATGATTCTCTTGTATGAGCACCACCAATTCATCCTGAAAAAGTGGAACGGTCTCAAATTCCCTCGATGACTGCGTTAAAAAACCAACATCAACCGTGCCAGAAGTGATCCATTCCTCAATCTCCTCATAACCTCCTTCATATAACTCCAGCTTGATATGCGGATAGATTTGCGTAAAACGATGAATAAGGCGTGGAAGGACATTTGAAGAAAAACTAGGGAATGTCCCTATCTTGATACTCCCCACTTCCATCCCTTGAATGAGCGCCGCCTCCTGCTCAAGCAATGCCGCATGATGCATGATTTGCCGGATATGCGGCATCACCCGCTCACCTGCGTCCGTTAACGAAAGCCCGTTTCGATTCCGCCGAAGCAGCACAATCCCGAGTTCCGACTCAAGCTTCGCAATATTATGACTCACCCCAGATTGCGTCAGCCCAAGCTTCTCCCCTGCTTTTGTAAAACTGCCGCATTCGACGACTGTTAGAAATACTTTGTATTGGAATGTGATCAGTGTGCTCACCTCACTTATTAATTCGTCGTTGCCGACGACGAAGACCTAGACGCTGCTTCATCAGCCTTCACACAATCAATCGCAACAACCAATGCAATCATCACAGGCTCCATCTCTTCTTTCAAAATATCAACCTTATAGCTGTCACCCCAAGTAAACCATTCCTTCTTCACCTGGCCGATCACATCACCATTCTGGAGCACCTGGAAATTCATATCCCACCAGTTACCTTGCACTTCTATACCCGCGGCATCAATTAAATATTTTGCTTTAAAGAACGTAAACTCTTTTTTGATCGTCAATACCTCTTGACCACCAACTTCTACTAAAAACTTCGGTAAAAAGCTAAACATTTTCTTCGTAATCACAGCGATTTCTCCTCGTTCTGTATTCAGAATGGTAAACGTCTTCGGTACCTTCAAAAAACTGCCTTCGACCAAATACACATCGTTCTCCTGCTGATCCTTTACTGTAAACCTGCCGCTCAGACTAAATACTTTCTGCTTCATGTAAAGCTGTTTCATATGGACCTCCGATTCAGTTCAAAAATTTATCCGTTCTTACATTACCTCTGATTATACCAAAAAATAGAATGTACAAAAAACCACCTGCTATCAGGTGGTTTTCGATTACTGATTCATTTTCAGAGATTCTTTTTCATATGTTTGAAAAGCATTTTCCATTCCCATGATGACCTCTTTAATTTTGACATAACCACTTGTGTAAGGAATAGAATCTCTAATCTCTTCCCACATAAAATGATAGAATTTCAGGTCATCCGTTTCACACATCACAAAATCTGTGTAATCTTTATCTGGAAGAGCTTCTGCATCAAAAAAACGCACCGTCACATGTTCTTTATATTTCTGCATCAACTCTTGCAGCGAAGCCGCATGGGTTCTTATTTTGGTTTTGAAAGTGTCGTATGGGTCAGTTATTTTGTCCATCTGTTTTTTACCTCCTAATAAGGAAAACTCAAGCCTACTTGGGGATTGTTTTTATGATCAATGCTAAAATTAAGTCTGTCACAATACGTGATGCAAAAAAAGTCTCGTTTGAGGGAAATCACTCAAATGAGACTTTTTTTAGTTATTATTTAATACCCATTTACAAAATAAGCAATGGTTTCTAATTCATCTTCTTTCAGTTCTCTATTCACGTAATTTTGATATTCCTTTGTAATTTTCTGTTTATCTCCACCACATTGATCAGTGAATCTCGCCATCATCCTCAGTTTGTCTGTTTCCTGACAAAACTCCTCTTTTGTCCACGGTCTTTGGTGTGAAGGAATATACGTATCTGCATCAAAAGCTTCTAACTCATCTAAAAGACGCAATATTTCTTTCACAGTATAATGAACTTTTTCGGCATACATTTTCGGATAAATACAATCACCAAGAAACAGGATTTTCTCTTCTTTCACATACACGATCACGGAATCAGCCGCATGATCGCCTCCAACATGCTGCACGATGCAAGTGACCCCGCCAAGATCAATCTCTATCCGACGGTCAAACGTAACATCCGGTAAAACCACCTGAATATCTCGATGACCCTGATATTCTTCCTTAATGGCCTTCGCGCAGAACTCAATCTCCGTTCCTTCCCTCACCCGCTCATCAATCGCCTCATCTGACCACGAAAACGGAACAAGCTCCTCCATTTCCTTTCTTGTCTGTGCAGAAGCAATTGAAACCGTATCAGGCAGCGCAGGCAGACCAAAAATATGATCCCAATGCCAATGCGTGAGGATAACCATATCGGGCATGGCGTTCTCGTGCTTTAAAGTTCTTTGGATGAAATAGTTCGCATGATCTTCTGAGTTACCCGCATCGATCATTAATGTTTTGTTATTGCCAACGACCATGCCTAGGATGGGGCGGTCGGTGAGTGATACTGGTGTGATGTACCAAAAACTCTGACCTATTTTTTTAATTGAGTGCAAAGGTGCTTCCTACTTTCTGTCATTATTTTTTAAATTGAATCACGTTTTTTCCCATCGTTCTACTGTTTAAGTATATCGAATTTCATTACTCGAAGTAGCACGCGAAGCCAATATTGTTACAATGATCGCGATTGCAACGCCTAAAGCACCTGCCCAAGTAACGGAAGATAGAGAAACCCTCTCTACAAAGATACCTCCAATAGCTGCACCTGCGGCCATCGCCAATTGCATCATTGACTGATTGAGACCTAATAGTATACCTGATGACTCTGGCTCCATTGTAGCTAAGTGGTATTGTTGAGTCGGGCCAGAAGACCATGCAGCAAATGACCATAATATTAAAATGAGCAATACTCCAACATAAGAATGCGTAACTAGTGAGAGCAATATGAGCATGATGACATGTAATGTCATTCCACTAATCAGCGTAAAATTCACACCCCAGCGATCGGTACTAAATCCACCAAACTTTGACCCAACTAGACTAGCAATCCCGAATACGAGGAGAACTCCACTCAGCAATTTGCTGCTTACACCCGATATATTTAAAAGGTAAGGGGATAAATAGGTATAGGCAATTGAATAACCACCAAGCCAGAAAAAGGTGATGGCTAATCCCAACACTACTTTTGGTTTTTTAAAAAGAGCGAGTTGTTGAATTAAAGGTACAGGTTTATCCCCTTGGATTTTTGGAATCGTAAGAGAAATGATCACCATGGCTAATAATCCGAGTAAGGCTATTCCTCCAAATACAGCTTTCCAACCAAAGAAATCACTAGTCATTCTCCCCAGTGGGACTCCAATGATCAATGATGCTGTAAATCCCATTACTACTGTAGCAATAGCGGTACCTTGCTTACCTTTTGGTGCAATTTTTTCAGCAATTGTTAATGCAGTAACTACGACCATCCCCGCTCCAAGAGCCATAATAATTCTTGACACAATAAATAATTGATACCCAGGGAGGACGAATGCCAGAATATTACCTAGAATAAAAACGCTAAGTGAAAATAACATTAACTTGCGTTTATTCATTCCCGATGTTAAAGCCATTAATACTGGGGTGAAGATGGCATACACAAGAGAAAAAATCGTAATTAACTGGCCAGCTGCAGCTATCGTAATCCCTAATGATTCAGAAATATTATCCAAAATACCAGAGATGATATACTCTGATGTACCAACTAAAAAACTTACAATAGCTAAAATGTAAATCTTTACAGTGTTTGACAATGTAGATCACTCCTTATATATAATACATTTACATATCTAGAATTGTTAATATGTATGGACAAAAAAACATATTACGATAAGTCGATTTGTATTTAATAAATGAAACTGAATTCTGATGTATGAATTCAGTTCATTTATTAAATATTTTGTTCTAAAATCTTAGCAATTTTTTTTATGGCATTTTCATCTCTTTTATAATACGTGTATTTACCTATACGCTCTGTCGTAATTAATCCAGCTCGTAGTAAAATTGAGAGATATTGAGATGCTGTTGATTGCGTCATTTTCAATTTATCTGTTATTTGACTAACACATACCCCTGTAGTATTCATATCAATCCCTTCATGGGGTGTAAAATGACGATCAGGTTCCTTTAGCCATTGTAAAATTTGCAATCTTGATTCATTGGATAAGGCTTTAAAAACTTCTATTGGCTCCATACAAACCATTATATCGATAAATAACGATATGTCAACATGTGTTGTTGGAGATCCTTTAAAATTTTCTATTTTACTAGTTCATCCCCGCCGCTTTAGGCTTAATCGCGTTTTTTTGCGGGGTGGTTATATCTTCTATTCTGATGCAATGGAGATGTTTGATGGAAAAGGATTAGAGTACTTTTTTACTGCTGGTACAGCTAAATTTAGCCTTCTCACCCCTCACTAACTTATGATAAGGCTCACCGTGATGTATCTAAATGTGGTTTCTTGATATTAAACGCCAAATACATCTCCAACATTATTGAAAAGCCTTTTACTAAAAAGAAAAACACCATCAGGTTGATGGTGTAAACTTAAGTTTCAGTTTTTACATACCTAAATTAATAATTAGGTTATCTACCTGCAATGTCTGCAGCTTCTTCAATCCAATCAGAAAAATTTTCGTTACCCTTGTCCAAATCCCAATAGTAAGTATTAAATACAGTTGAAGCTTTCTTTTGTTTCCCATCAACAGTTATATAATAATTATCTAGAGGATTATCTCCTTTAGTATCCTTTTCTCCATCTTGATTTTTTAAGCGGTGAATGTAAATTCCTAACAAACCATTACCCTTTTCAATGCTCTTTTCAATTTCATAATTTACCCATTTTCTATTTGATGTCTCTTTTCCAATAAGTACTACAGTAACAGAAGTACCTTTTAACTGTTCGTCTATCCAGCCACTAATTGCTTTATCACCTTTTCTTTTTACTTCTTCCCATTCTGCTAATCCAAATAGCCCTTAATTGCTTGGGTTATGTTAGAGTTTCTAACCTGCCCAGCTCTCCATGCATCTCTTTCGTAATGAAAACTAAAAAACACCTTTCTCGCCATTATACCCGCCTCCTGATTCTTTCAATTATTGCATTTACCTCGTCAATAACATTTTTTGGATTGGTCTCTTTCTCCAATACATCTAACGAATCCTGTAAGTACCAATAGCTTTCTAGGTCGCTTTTTACTTCTTTATAAATCGCTTCTGTTACATAACCTGTTGAACTGATAGGTATAATGTATTTTCCAGTATCTCTTGCAATGTAGAATTCTTCTAACATTCCATTTGCATGAACTACTTCACCATCCACTAACTTATTACCAAATAAGAAAATCATCACACCCGCATCGTCTATCATTTCTTTTCTATACTCCGTCCAAAGCTCTTTTAGAGACTTTTCTCCCGAAGCTGATTGAGGAAATGGACGTAATGTTAGATATTCATTAATTTTCTTTCCCTTATTCTCAAATATTTCTTCTAGTGCACCATTTATTACATAACTGCCTACTCCCAAGCCGAACCCCGATATAATATGGTGGTTATTAGCAACAAGAGACTTAGATAGATTATGTAATAAGCCTTTAGCTTCCTCGACAGAGTAATTCCCATAATTTTCAGCACTACCAGAAATAAATACTTTATTTACTTTAAACTTTTTTTCAATATTGATTAATATATTTGTAATATCTGTGTACTCTTCAATAAGAACTGAATTAATACCATATCTTTTAAGGTCTCTGATTTTCAAATCTTGCTTAACCCTGTCGTAATTAAATTCTTCCTCATTAATGGAACCATCGGGATTTTTGTATCGACTATCCGACCTATTAATTCTTCTAAAGAAGCAGTAATGATTTTTAGGACTGTTTCCTAGTAAGTCTACACGAATTTTACTTAAAATTTGTTCTAGATTTGGGTCTTCAAAGCTAAAACCTATAAATATAAAAGTTTTAGATATAAGTTCACCTTTAAGTTGTGTGGTAAATAAAGTTCTTTCACTGTCATATTTTTCATAATCATCTCTCGTTATAACAGCATCATCTGGAAATTCCTTATCACCATGCATTTTATAAACAACAACATCCCGGTTAGGCTTATAATTTTTCATCTGACTTTGGCTAATTTTTTTATCTACTGTCTTTCCTTTATCACCCAAAGTATCTTCAATAATCGAATCATAGTTTGTAGTCCAATAAGTATCAATAGGTAGTCGAGATAAAATATCCATATTTATATTTCTTTCTGCCGTTCTTTGAAACTCTTCTACAATCGCCTCATTGATAGTTTGTCTACCATTTGCATTAAAATGATATTGAGCTACTGAAACTAAATCAAATTCTTTATTAATATCCAAGTCTAATTCAGAAGCAACATCACTAAGCAATCCTCGCCAATCAACAAAACCTGATCCTCTCGAAAGTCCTGCTCCGGCAAAAATAGCTAAGTTATTATTACGAAGTTCTTTTAGTACTGCTTTTTCAAACATTGCTATAGATATACTCATAATAAACTATCTCCTATTTATATACTAATAATAAGGAATATAAAACTCAACTTTACAGTAACTAATTTCAATAAACCAATTTAATATCGCTTAAATTGAATTGTCCGATATTTTCTTTATAATCAAATTAACAACTTCACTTGTAGTTGTGTTTCTAAAATCAATATATCCCGTTGTAGGTAAAAGACCTGGAACCTCTGTATCATCAAGCCTTAAAGGTAAAATATACTCTTGATTTTCCTTCAATGCTTTTGCCTGAGCTGCTTGTCGTTCGAAGTTTGGCCAGTGCTCTTTTGCATAACCTTTTGAAACTATCATTAAACAATATTTTGCCCTTTCTCCGTAAATCTCACTTAAATAAGCATACAAATCTTTTCCCCATAAATTAGATTTTTCGAAATTATCATAGAATACTCTCTTACCTGAATTAGTTAACAATTCTGCTATATCCTCAGCTATTTTTCTATCCTCCCCTGCAAATGATAAAGCAATATCATAATTTCTTTTATTGGATTTTGATAATTCCCATCTAATATCCTCAAATTTCACCCACAAATTTTCACTGTTTTCTATAATTATATGTGATAATGTAATAAATGGTGTATGGAACTTAATATCCTCAATTGTTCCATTAGTTAATACGGGAAACTCCTCTTCATGAAGATCTAGAACTGATAAAATAATTTCAGCCTCCCTTATTTCGGAACGATTATTGTTATTAGCATTTTTTATACATTTGTCTAATATTAGGTATCGGTAATTACTTTTTTCTTTTACAGAGTAATTATCAACAAAATAAGGATCACGCACTTTAAAATTACTATCATTATCTAATGATCTCTTAATATCTTTAATTGCTAATATAGAGTTACCACCATACTTATCAATTATTTCTGCAAAATCCGTGTACATTGTGATTAATGGTAATAACAAATCTGAAGGAAAAAAAGCCATATTTCTTTTATAGCAATTTTCTTCAGCATTCATTAAAATATTTAGGGCATTTCCACTTATAGAGAAACCCCTTTTTTTCACAAAACAAATTAAATCTGTTTTTAATTCTGCTTTAACTTTTTCCAAATAACATTCCCTCTTTTTAATTATTTAAGTACTACTAAATATAGTTAATATAGTAATTTAAATCCTGCTCAAAATCTCATTTACTTATGATAAGGCTCCCCCCGCACAATCCGAAACGCCCGATAAATCTGCTCCACCAACACCAATCTCATCAACTGATGCGGGAACGTCATCCTCGAAAACGACAGTTTCTCATTCGCGCGCTGCATCACAGCATCACTTAACCCAAGCGACCCGCCTATGACGAAACATACCTTACTTTTTCCGTATGTTGCCAGCTTATCTATTGTATCGGCTAATTCTTCGGAAGTTTTCATTTTTCCTTCGATGGCGAGGGCGATGACGTGGGCGTCTGGGTTGATTTTGCTTAGGATGCGTTCGCCTTCTTTATCTTTGATGATTTTCATGTCTTGATCACTGATATTCTCGGGTGCTTTTTCGTCCGCGAGCTCAATGATCTCCAGTTTCGCATAGGCTTGTAATCGTTTTGTGTATTCGGCTATGCCTTGCTTTAAATATTTCTCTTTTAATTTTCCTACTGTGATAATTGATATATTCACAGGTCATCCCCACCTTAAGAACAAGTTATTCATATAAGTTATCAACAATTGTGGATAAAATTTGTGTATTTTGTGTCCGATCATTCGTTCCCCACTATATATATTGCAGGTTCATCGCACAATTCACAGGTTGTGGATAAACTGTGTGTATGTTCGATTTTTCTGAATTCCGGCGGCGTTTCGTGATCATCTATGTACATGTCTAGTACGGTTTCTATATGTTCTGCACAAGCATAAAGTGATTTGTTCATAAGTTTCTTATTCCTCCAATATGTTGTCTGGTTATTCACAAGTGTTTCGCTCATTGTCCAATATAACCGATTTATTCACATGTTAATAGTCTTTTACCATTTCCCACACCTTTTATCCACAAACCAAACAAAAAAAGCCTCCACTCCTGGGACTGACCCCCGTTTTTGAGACAGGGATCAAAACACCTTTATACAGCCAATTGCCGATAGTTGATCGGTGATTGGTTGTTTAGTTTTGTTTGAATACGAATGTTGTTATAATAATAAATGTATTCTTTGACAGTGCGTTCTACAATGTTGGTTGTAGTTCGATCAATGCTGTTAAGATAGAACGTTTCAGACTTTAGCGAGGAATGAAACGATTCGATGGAGGCATTATCAGCGGGCGTCCCTTTACGGGACATGCTCATGGTAATGCCTTTTATATGAACAGCTTTCTGATACTCGTAAGATGTATACACAGAACCTTGGTCGCTATGTAACACACAGTTTTCAGGCAGTGCTGGGAGCTGATCAAGTGTGTTTAAAATAAAGTCTGTGTCCTGCTTATCACCAATCGTAAACGCAATTACTTCTCCATTATATAAATCCAATATACTGGAAAGGTACAATTGTTTCTGTCCATAAGGCAAATACGTGATGTCCGTTACTAGTTTTTCAAGAGGGCGATCAGATTGAAAGTTCCGATCCAGTATATTACCGGCCACGGCATAGGGCTGCCCATTCTTCTTACGCTTTTTCATTTTAACCCGGCACTGCCACTGGTTTTTCTGCATGATACGTTGAACAGTTTTATGGTTAATATGCATCCTCATTTTTAGTATGGCTGTGATTTTTCGATATCCATATCGATACTTGTGCTCTCGGCACAACGTGCCGATTTGTTCCTCTAGTTGTTTTTTAGAATGATTCTGAGTCAGATCTTTTTTCCATCTATAGTACGAAGCGCGTGAGACGCCTAAATGGACACAGATGTCCTGTACTGTCATTGTTTTGCACAATTCTTCTACCAGTTTGATTGACGTTTCCTTATCAACTTCCTTTCCAATTCGTTGTACTTTTTTAAAACTTCATTCTGTTGACTCAGATAGCGATTTTCTGCCTGCAGTCTCTCTAATTCGGAAGAGTACTCGGGACCCTTTCTATGGGTATATTGTTTTCCAACAGGCTGTTCGAACCGGTGTGTATCCCCAGCCTTATGCCACCTCACCCATGTCTGAACCTGCGTTTTATTTTTGATATTCAATTCCCGCAAAATCTCTTTCATTGATACGCCTGCCAATCTCATTTCTACAGCCTTCTGTTTGACTTCAACCGGATAACTCACTCTTGTCCCCATAGAAAAAACACCTCCATGTTTTATTTCGGATTACAACGATCCGTTTTCAAACTTGAAGGTGTTTTTTATTTGTCTCATCTTATGGGGTCAGTCCCTCCTGTGAAGGCTTCTTTCTATCAAAACGGATTATAAAATCTCGTTCCTCTAACAAATGTAATCACTAGCGATACGATCAGCACCACACCAACAAACAATAACGCAGCATAATCTGCTTTTTGAAAGTCTTTTGCCGTAAACCATGTACGCTTTTTATGTTTCCCAAACCCCCGCAGCTCCATCGCATTGCTGATCGTTTCGATCCGCTCCAAGCTGGAGAAAATCAGCGGCATGACAATTGACAGTGCATTTTTGATTCGTTTCCCCAATTTTTCATTCTTCGATAAATCAATGCCTCTTGCTTGCTGAGAAATCGCAATCGTGCGAAAATCCCGCTGAATATCTGGAATATAGCGCAAGGCAATCGCTACAGCATACGAAATGCGGTAGCTGACCCCAATTCGGCTGAGGGATGAGGCGAATTCACTTGGATTTGTTGTCACAATAAATAAAAGTGCTGCTGGCATCACGGTCACATATTTGAGTGTAATGTTCAACTGATAGAAAAGCTGTTCAAGTGTGACATTGTACCAGCCGGCAATATGAAATAGCTCGTGCTTCGCTCCGTAGATGGCAACACCTTGCTGGGGTGCAAAGATGTAAATGGCGATGTTATTGATCACTAGGAAAATCGCCAGGACGATCACCACGAAGGAAATATCACGAAATCGTACGTTCGACATCTGAAAGAACACAATACTGGCGGCTAACATAAAGACTAAAACGCCTGTATCATACGTGAGCATCGCTGCGGATGACCAGAGGATAAAGCAAATGAGTTTGGTTGCACCTGTCAGCCGGTGAATCGGCGACGGGCGTTCGATATAGGACAGCATGTCTACAGCCATGTCATTCGTTCCTTTCTGTCAACCTCAATGAAGCGATCCACGAGTTCATTTGGATTCGGCCAATCTGCTTTCAGCGCCAGTTCATACAGCGACGTTTCCTTTAAGCTCGCCTTTTGGACAAGCAGCTGATCTGTCAGCACTTTGGCTGGTGTATCATCTGCAATTTTTTCTCCATCTGAAATGACAATGGTTCTTGTTGTGTACTCGAGCATGAGATGCATATCATGGGTGATCATGAAAATCGTGACACCCTGCTGGTTTAATTGCTCTAAAAACGTCATCATCTCTGTGTAATGTTTAAAGTCCTGTCCTGCGGTTGGTTCGTCTAAGATGAGGATTTCTGGCTCTAGTACAAGTATAGATGCAATGGTGACGCGTTTTTTCTGTCCAAAGCTGAGGGCTGAGACCGGCCAGTTCCTAAATGGATACAGTCCGCATACTTTCAGGACCCGCTCCACCCGTTCCTTGATCTCGTCTTCCTTTACGCCTCTTAAAACGAGACCGAGTGCCACCTCATCAAAGATCATTTGTTTTGAAATCATTTGATTTGGGTTTTGCATGACCACGCCAATTCGTTCGGAGCGCTGTTTGATCGTATCTCCTGTGATGTCATCACCATTTAAAAGAATTGACCCTTTCGTTGGCTTTTCAAATGCACAAAGCACCTTAGACAATGTTGTCTTGCCTGCTCCATTGGCTCCTGCGATGCTGATCATTTCTCCTTTTTTGACGGTAAAAGAGATGTTGCTCAGCGTGTTTGGTCTTGTTGGATAGTCAAAGCACAGCTCGCGCACTTCTAGTAAATCCTGTGCTGCAATCTGTTCTACTGATGGCTCAGACGCTTCCATCCACTGTTCGATTTTCTCTTTTGCCTCGTCGTCTAAGGTGAGACGCTGTAAATCAGCGATCTGATCTCCCGGTCCAACCGGAATGCCTGCATATTTCATCGCCTTTACATATAAAGGCTCACGTAAATACGCCGCTTCTAATACGTTTGAGGCGAGCAATTCATCTGGTGTCATATCCGCTGCAATCGTTCCTTCATTGACAACGATAATGCGGTCCACATGACGGAAGAGGACGTCTTCTAATCGGTGCTCTACTATCACAATGGTTTTTTTCGTTTGTTTTTGCAGCCGGTCAATGAGGTCGATGACTTCTTTACCTGTTGCGGGGTCTAGGCTTGCAAGTGGTTCATCAAACAGCAGAATGTCGACATCATTGACAAGTACGCCCGCAATGGCGACACGTTGTTTTTGTCCGCCTGACAGCTCATGCACGGACGATGCCAGCTTGCCGTCTACCTCTGTTAATCTGGCAGCTTCCTCGACACGTGTGTTCATTTCTTCGCGTGTGACTTGATCATTTTCAAGCGTGAACGCGATGTCTTCTCCAACGGTCAGCCCGATGAATTGTCCATCAGGGTCCTGAAGCACCGTTCCGACAAGCTGTGAGAGGGAGAAAATGTTCTCTTTCTCTGCATTTTTCCCGCCGATGTGAAGACTTCCTTCCATAGAACCTTTATAAGACGCAGGAACTAGCCCATTGATACAATGGGCTAGTGTGCTTTTTCCCGATCCAGACGGGCCTGCGATGAGAACTTTTTCTCCTTCATAGATCGTCAGGTTGATATCCTTTAATGTTGGTTCTGCCTGACTGCGATACTTGAATCCGAAATGTTCGAATTGAATCATCGGTTTCTTCATTTATGTGTTCCACCTTGCTTCATGATGTTTCTTTCGATAGGCTGCCGCTTTTGCTTCTCGTTTTCGCATAAGCTGCAATGATAATGGTTCCTAGTACACCAACTGTGATGATGTTTGAAATCCCTGCCACGATGCCTTGAACAAACACTTTGTTCGCCGGTTCTGCATAGATC
The DNA here is from genome assembly GCF_038629965.1 of Bacillus sp. FSL L8-0654. Taxonomy (NCBI): domain Bacteria; kingdom Bacillati; phylum Bacillota; class Bacilli; order Caryophanales; family Bacillaceae; genus Bacillus; species Bacillus sp. FSL L8-0654. The sequence goes on from NZ_CP152026.1 coordinate 3,666,533, forward strand.
ACAATGTCAAGTACAGGAGCAATGATAAACCAGCCTAATGCCTGTGCGCCTGCTTGTACGGCATTAAAGAGCGTGATTTTCTTCCAACCGAAGTCTCCCTCTTCTACTTTTAAACGGTTAGAAATAAAGCCGATCAATAAACCAACGACACCCGATACAATAATCCAGCTCCACCAAGGGCCAAATGTGGTCGCATCTTTAATGAGATGGCCAATAAAACCAATCAGTGCGCCTGCAACAGGACCAAATAGCACGGCCATTAATGCAAGGAATGCGTATGAGGTTTCAATTTGTGTATTCGGAATACCAGTTGGAATGGAGACGAATCGTCCTAGAATCACAAAGACGGCTGCGCCAATTCCAATGGCAACGACAGTTTTCGTTGAAAGTTGTTTTCTTGCCATGATGTATCCTCCTCTTATTCGTATATAATGCGCGGAGCTTTGCGAATCGAAAGGCGCCAGCCTGTGCCTGTACCGATGTTATAAGCCTTTGCAAATGACCCTTGATTGATCGCCACGCCTAAATGGTCGAGTGAATTGACATATACGAGTGGTTCGCCTACCTTTAAGTCGGCAAAAGATCGTCCATAGGTCATGATATTTTTATACACATTTTTCGGCCCGTTGGCAATGGTAACTTCTATTGCATCCCCATAATTAATTGAAAGCTGTTCAAATAGCGTGTGATGAATATTTGTCCATAGGTTTCCGAATCTCACATCTAAAATATCAATCGTCCCTGTGATCACATCTTCTTCCGCATAAGCCTGTACGACTGGAAGATGGATAATATCATCAATATTCGCCTTTGGCCCAACCTCTTCAAATGAAATCACACCTGATGCAATTCTCGCCCCTGTATAAGCGTAAATGTCTCTCCCATGGAATGTATGTGATTTTCCCGACTTTGGCAGCCGGTTAATGGTTTCATCTAAATAACGGGCTTCCACAATGCCAATATCCTGGGCAACGTGCGTGAGTGTCCCGTTATCTGGGGTAATAATATAGTGTGAACTTGTCGTTTTGACGACAAGACTTTTTCTCTCTGATCCAACGCCCGGGTCAACGACGGAAACGAATACCGTCTCTTCCGGCCAGTATGTGACGGTTTGAAGCAGGCGATAAGATGCCTCCCAAATGTCATACTGCGGAATATTGTGTGTTAAATCAAAAATGCGGATGCTGCTGCTGACCGTATTTGCCACTCCGTACATTGCACTGACAGCTCCATCATCAATGCCGAAATCTGATTGTAAAACCAATGCATGTTCACTCATGTCAATCTCCCTTTCATTTGAAAAAATGGATGTGGTGTTTCACGTGGAACATTTGAACAATTGTATGAAAAAAAGTGGACAATAAAAAATACCCCATCCTTATCTTTGAATCATAAGGACGAGGTATTTGTCTCGTGGTACCACCTTTATTTACTGTTTGCTCGCGCTAAACAGCCTCTACAAGTACAAAGCTCCAATCTGGCTCATATACTGTGGTTTTGATAACGAGTACCAACTCTCGTCGTCACCTACTAATATCATAGATATGTTCAGCACGAGGCTCAGAGACCATTTTTCGAATCATTATTTTTGCTTCTTTTCAGCTACCGAAGCTCTCTGTGGAAAAATTGATGATTGTACTTTCTCTCGTCATTGCCTGTATAACTATCTTGAATTAAAGCTATCATACATGATGTTTTTTGATAAATCAAGATATTTTTCTGAACATTTTTAAAAATGAGTCAACTGGTGCTGGAAGAGTCTTCTTTTTATGAAATTTAAACAAATGTTAAAGAGCGAGATATGGTGTCTTTCTTTTCTAGGGGTATAATAAAGGTGAAGGGAGGTACAGCGTGTGTGGACCATCTGTATGAATGAGTTTAAGCAGCTCTTCAAAAGCACAAAATCTATTTTAACAATTGTTATTATTTTCATTTTATCTACTTTTGTTTCAAGTCTTCCGTTTATCGCTGCTCATCAGGAAAAATGGGAACTGGCAAAGGATCCTTATTCTATTGGGAATGAACTGGTGATGTCTTTATTTGGTTTCTTCCTTATTTTTTTGTTGTCTCATGATATTTTAAGCCGCGAAATTCATTTGAAAACCATTCGTTTTCTCGTCAGTAAAACAACCCGTTTGAACATTATCATCGGGAAATATCTAGGACTGATGCTGTTTTGGCTTAGCTGTATTATGACGACATATGTGCTGAATATGGTGATTTCACACCGTTTTCTGTTCTCAGATGCCTTAAAAATCTTAACCTTTATCAGTGTCGGTATCTCATGTGCTTTATTTTTGTCCATGCTCTTTCCAACACCGCAGAAATCAATGTTTGTCGGTATGTTATTTTCCTTTCTTTTCCCAATCGTCAGTATGATTTCTGTTCTTTCTTCAGAACGAATGATTCATTGGTTCCAATATATGACGCCTTATTATTATGCGCGCTGGAGTGAACCGCTGACCTACGTCCTAATGAACACGGCATTGACCGTTATCTTACTCATTGGAACTGCACTGCTGTTTCAAAGGAGGGATGTGTAGATGCTTCATACAAAAGGGCTCACAAAAAAATATCGTACAAAAGTCGCAATAGATCATATTAATCTTGATGTCAATCAGGGCGATATCTTCGGCCTCATTGGACCAAAGGGATCTGGTAAGACGACGTTTTTCAATATCATTACCGGGATCTCCCGCCCTACCTCTGGTACGTTTACAGTGATGAATATGCCTTCGCTAAAAAAAGTGAGACAGCATATCGGTGTTCTGCCAGAATATACGGATTTATATGAAGGTCTTACGGCTCTTGAGCATATTGCCTATTTATCAAAAATCACTGGAACACGCCAGAGAACGAGTGATTATGAAGAACTGCTCGAATTTGTCGGTTTACATCATGATCATCAGGAGAAGGTCGGTGCCTTCACACCTGGTATGAAGAAACGGCTTGGAATGGCGCAGGCCATCGCCCATCAGCCGGAATTTATTTTACTTGACGAACCTTTTGCCGATATTGATGCAGATTCGATCTTGCACATTCAGCGGGTCATTAAAACATTAAAGGATGAAGGGAAAACCATCTTTTTAACAGCTGACCGCCCAAGGTTCACCAATAGTATTTGTACCAAAACGGCGTTCATTTCTGAAGGAAAATTAGTGTCCCCACATACTCATCCTCAAGAGAAAACCATCACATCCTCAAACATACGTGCAACCTTCAAGCATGCATGGATTGATGATGAGGTGAAACCTGTTCTCACGCAGTACCTACAAACTGTCGGAACAGATCTTGTGATCAGTGATGACGAGACCTCATTGTTAATTCGTTCAGAAGCTCAAGTTCCAGCGATCATTCGCGCTTTCGTGAAGTGTAAAGTCGATTTATACAGAGTCACGGCTCAGGATGCCATGATGTCCTCATAAAAAAGTACCGTACGCTTTCTGCACGGTACTTCTTCTTTTTTATAAAGGTTTACTCATATAAATACCGGTTTCTGCAAATCCCGTTTTCTCGTACAGCGAACGGGCGATTTGATTGTGAGCAAAGACATGGAGCGAGAGTTTTTGCACACCTAATGACTTTGCCTGCTCCTCTAATGCAGCAATGGCCTGCTTTGCAAAGCCTTTTCCTCGATAAGCTTCAAACAAAATAAAGTTATAAATAAATGCTTCGTGCTGCGGGTGATTCGGGTCATAACAAAGCCAAACCCAGCCAATCGCTTCATCTCCGTTTAAGAAATTCCACAGCTCATGATGCTCTGTCTGAAGTCCTTCTGGAAGAAGCCTGTCAAATTGTTCTTCTGCGTTCGCAAGTGATTCTTCCTTCTTCCATGTTCCTGCGAGTACCTTTTCTTCCGCGTACCGCTGAATGGCCTTCTCTATCAATACATCGTAATCGGTTTGTGACATCCGTTGTAGTGTAACCAACCTTACAACCCCCTTTCCTTCATCATATGTCAGTCATGCCAAAAAAACCAGTCCCTTACTGGAACTGGTTAGCCGCCATATCGGTCGGTTTGAGAAAGTTTGATCTCTGCTGACTTTTTCTTCCCGCTTCGGTAAAATTGCACCTTTACCTTGTCGCCGACCTTCCTTTGATATAAGTACTTACGAAGATCCACGATATTCTGTACACTCTTGCCATCGAAGGAGGTCACGACATCCAGCTCTTTTAGTCCCGCTTTTCCTGCTGGAGATAACGGCTCAACACTCATAACAACGACCCCGGATGTAACCTTGGATGGCAGTTTCAACGTTTCCTGCCAGTGGTAGCTCGCAATATCCGCTAATGATTTCATGCCGACGCCAAGATACGGACGCTTTACCTCTCCGTAGCGCTCTAAATCCTCTATGACAGGGATGACCAGATTCGCTGGAATAGACAGCCCGATTCCCTCTACCTCTGATTCAGCAATCTTCATTGAGTTGATGCCGATCACCTTTCCGTCCATATTGATCAAGGCACCACCGCTGTTTCCAGGATTGATGGCGGCATCTGTTTGCAGTACCTCTGCATTCCAATCCGTCTGTCCGTCCCCATTTGAGTCAACAGGGATCGCTCGCTCTGTGCCTGAAATGACCCCTTGTGTGACAGAACCTGCGAATTCAAGCCCTAATGGATTTCCAATGGCGATGACTGGCTCACCCGGCTTCACATGATCTGAGTTACCGAAGGCTGCGGTTTTCTTGATTTTATCACTTTTGACAGTGAGAACAGCTAAATCCATAAGCTGATCGCTGCCGACAAGATTGGCACCAATTCTTGTCCCATCATGGAGGCTCACTTCAAGCTGGTTGGCGCCTTTGATGACATGATGGTTTGTGACAATATAAAACGTGTCACCCTTTTTTTTATAAATCACACCTGACCCGCTGCCTGCTTCTCCGCCTTCCTCCCAAAAGCTCGACTTTTGGATATTAATGACGCCGACCACCGTATCTGACATATTAGACACCACTTTCGTGACAGCATCATTGACGTTTACATTCACCGTCTTTAAAGGACCCTGTGATGCTTGCCCATCACCGTTCTGCTGCCATCCAAAGGGACTGCCGCTCTGTCCAGATACATAGGGGAAAAAGAATCCCATTAAAAAAGCTCCTACCAATACACCGATCAAACCAGAAAGAAAATATCCTTTTCTGCTTCGTCTCGGCTTCCACTCTACATCGCGATAATCCACTATGTTTCCTTCCTTTCAGTGAATAGATGATGTATATAGTGTTGGTAAGAAGCTCTTATCTTAATCATACGATTATAAAAATCATACGGCGCAAAGCGGGGTTGCTTTTTTCGGGTCCGTATCAAATAAATCAAAGCCATCCCCCACAACAAAGCCCTTCATTTCAAGCGTCTGCTGGACCGCCATACGGGCTAAATCCTTCATGTTGTTGTCTTGACTCAAGTGAGCCAAATAAATGCGTGAGGTGGCATCTCCAATGACATCTGTCATTGCAAGAGCAGCATCTTCATTTGATACATGTCCGACATCGCTTAGAATTCTGCGCTTAATGCTCCATGGGTATCGGCCCATTTGCAGCATCCCGACATCATGATTGCTCTCAAACACAAACGTATTGGCTGACTTAATAATACCTTTCATGCGGTCACTCACATAGCCTGTATCCGTCATGAGGGCAAGTTTGCGCCCTCCATAATGGAACACGTAAAACATAGGCTCTGCCGCATCGTGTGAGACGCCAAATGACTCGACATCAAGGCCGCCAAAGGATTGAACGGTCTCCATATCAAAATGGAATTTCTGCTCTGTATCAATTTTTCCGATATGAGATTCCATCGCCTTCCATGTTTTCGCATTTGCATAGACAGGAAGCTTGTACTTTCTTGCCATGACACCAAGCCCTTTAATATGATCGGAGTGCTCATGTGTCACAAAAATGCCGTCCAAGTCCTCAGGCTTGCGGTCGATTTGGCCAAGCAGCTCGACCATCTGTTTGCCGCTTAAACCAGCATCCACCAAAAAGGCATGCTCGTCTGTTTCTAAATAAAAAGCGTTCCCCGTACTTCCGCTCGCTAGTACACTGAACTGCAAGCTCATGTTCTCTCACTCCATTGAAGATTTGTCATCTTTCTCTATATGATCAAGTGTTGAGCCATCAATGGCATTGATCAAATATTCTTCTTCTGTCTTTTTCTTTGAACCTGCTGATACGCCTTCAAGCTCCACCCGCCATACAGGTACCATGACTTGCGTGCTTGCCCCCGGGTATTGCGTATAGTAGCCAAGCTCTACCTTTTTCACGGTCGTGTTTTGGCTCAGCATATTTTGCGTATATAAGTCCTTCACGGTTTCAAGTGCCGGGACAAGGGTTTCTTTTCTCACTTCATTAATCGATGTCACCATTGATTGCTGATATGAGACGATTTCGTTTTGATCGTTGAGATTTAAGGTGATTTGCCCGATGGTTTCGGTGTCATCAAGGCCTTCTTGGAAGATGTATTTCCCTTTATACGTTTGGAAAAAGACGATTTTCCCTGTCTCTTCATCTATACTCCACAGCTTATAATTCTTCCCATCCAGCAAACGCTGGTTCACAAGGTTCGTCGCCGCTGTTTTGATATCCTTTTTCGGCAAGGCAACTGGCTTGTTGAAGGTCATTTCAAGCAGCGTGACAGGATCATCTTTGTCTGTTTTCGGGAATGTGCTTTTCGCCTTTTGATCAGCTAATCCGTCGACATCCTTTTTCGTATATTGCTTCTTTTCAGCTGTAATGCGGTATCCAATCTTCGCTTCATCTGATAGATTGCCATATTTGATCCCGTCTGCCTTCATTTCTTCCAGCGTATCCGTTTTTTCGATAATCGCAAAATGATCGGTTGACCGTTTTTCAAAGTATTGAAAACCTAGAAAGATATCGAGAATGAGAAAGGCTAGGATAAAGATCGTTTTGGTCTTATTCCACTCCATGATTCTCGCTCCCCTCTGTCAAAAGATCATTCGATAGAATCACGGTTTTGCCGTTATATTTCATGCACCATACAGGCTCCAGCCAGACAAACATTGCTTGATCTTGATCTGAAGCAGTTGAAGCAGCTTGATATGCAGGGAAAATCTGTTCAATTTTCTCCAGATCATCATATTTCGTCTGCTTGATGATCAAGTCCTTCAGCTCTGTCCCGTTCATCAGCTTGACCTGTTCACTTTGACTCGCTTTATTGCCAAGAATATAGTTTGGGCGCTTGTAATTCAAAATGTCATCATTCGCCCATTGTACTTCAAGAGAGGTCATCCCAAATGGATGCTTTGTACTGTTCACGATCGGCAGACCGTCCATAAACATATTAAAGGACAGCTGCTGGTTGCTGTTGATGCCAAAATATTGATAGTCATCAGTAAAGCTTCCCGTATCATTGAAATATTTCACGCTTCGCTTAATCAAATCCCCCGTTTGGAAAACAGTGCTGGAATTGATATTGCGATGCTGATATTGAATGCGGTGGTCTTTTTGATTGGCTTCAAGGCGGCTTGTGCCATCTGTGTACACCGTCCGGTTTAAATTAGATTCCTCACCGACAAGGCTCGGGTCCGTAAACAAAGCGTCTTTGAATTTATTTGTCTTAATCGTTTCGATAAAGAACATCTTCGCTTCAAGCTGCTTTTGCTTTCTCGGAAGAAGGAAATCTCGTTTAGAATTCGTTGAGAATGTATAAAGATCATAGCGCGGCATCTCGTTTTGAGCGGCTGCGATACTGTTCATTAGATTACGGTAATTGGCGGACTCAATTGTCAGCTCAAGCACCGTCTCCTTGCTGTATGAGACCAAATACACTTTTTTATTCGCCTTATCCTGCTGGGCGAACGGCACGATCATCCGATCAAACGAGTTGTATTCAATGGACTTGTTCGGCCATTTAAAGAGCGCTTGGAAAATATCAATCGGAATCGGATCATTGAACACAAGATCCAATGTCTTCCCTTGTCCTTCGCGTCCATAGAAGAAATTCTTAAATTTCTGCTCGGAATATTGATCTGACACATCGTTAATCTCTTTGACATCCCAAAGGCTCACATCATTCCAAAAGTTTTGAAAGAGTTCCTTTTGATCCACTTTAAAATGCTCCCCATTTGAATGGATGAACATCTCGCGCGGCTTCACGACATCAATGAGACTTCTAGGCTCGTCGCTTGAAATCTTCTTCGTTTCCACGACCTGTGTGCCGGTATCTGCCTGATCCTGCATGACGGGCTGGAACATCCAGATATTCCACGTAAATACAAGACTGATCGCAATTAGGATTGTCAATATTATGGTTTTAAAGGTCTCACGCTTCATCCCAATCATCCTCTTGTTCTTCATTGTACGGAAGGGTAAAGGTCACCGTTGTCCCTTTTCCTTCAATGCTGTCAGCCCAAATATCTCCGCCATGAGCCTGAACCATTTCTTTTGCTATCGCAAGACCGAGGCCGGTTCCGCCAAGCTTTCTTGTTCTTGCTTTATCCACCCGATAAAAACGTTCAAAGATTTTATCCATATCCTTCTTCGGAATACCGATTCCTTCATCTTTCACGCTGAATAACACAAGGCCTTTCTCTTCATCCAGATCGACGGTAAACGTGATGTGTCCACCCTCTGGTGAGTATTTCATGGCATTGGAAATGATATTATCGAGCACCTGAGTAATTTTATCTTGGTCGATTTCCACATATACTTCACGCTGCGGCAGGTTGCGGATAAAATCGACATGCTGCTCCTTCGTCATTTCAAAACGATCAATGACGAGCGAGATAAACCTGATAAAGTTCGTCCACTCACGGTTGAATTGATAATCCTTGCTGTCGAACTTAGACAGCTGCAGCAGGTCATTGACAAGCCGGATCATCCGCTCAGTTTCATTTTGCGTGACACTGAGGAATCTTGGTGCAAGCTCTTTATCACCAATCGCACCTTCAGCCAGCGCCTCAAGGTAGCTTCGCATCGTCGTCAGCGGTGTGCGCAGCTCATGCGATACGTTCGCGACGAATTCACGGCGTTCAGCATCAATTTTCTCCTGCTCTGTGACGTCATAAATGACCGCAATTAAGCCATCAATTTTCCCATGCTCTTTCTGAATGACGGAGAAATTCACACGCAATACAGACAGCTGGTCTTCGCGTTCAATTTCTATCAGCATAGAATCTTGATTTTCGACTAAATCTTCAAATGTATGAGTTTCCTCTAAGCCAAGCAAAGACGTAATCGGCATCTCTAGTGCTGTTTCACGTGAAACATTTAACAGCTCTAATGCAGGGCTGTTTAATAGAATAATTGCACCGTTTTGATTCGTTGCGATGACACCGTCCGTCATATAGGCAATAACAGAAGAAAGCTTTTTCCGCTCCCCCTCCGTCATCAGCTGAGCTTCCTCCAGCTCTCTCGTCAGATGGTTAAAGGTTGTCGCAAGCTGGCCAATCTCGTCATGTCCATACTTCCGGACCTTTCTGGAGAAGTTCCCTTTGGCAAGCTCGATCGCCTGCTTTCTCATATCTGAAATAGGATGAGTGATCGTTCTAAAGATGAAGATACCAAGTAGAGCAGTCGTCCCAAGTGCAATCAGTGTCCCAGTTGCTAAAATGGTGTTAATGGTTCGCATTTGGTTAAACACACTTTCCATTGAAGACACAACATAAATCACACCAACGGTCTCTTGGTTCTCATTTTTTACGGCTGTCGCAGAAATACGCACCCTTTTATTTGACTCAGGGTCATAGAATTTTTTCTCATAGTCTTTGCCGACCGCAAAAATACGGCTAATGATTTGATCAGTGATTTTCTTGCCGGCAATCTCTTGGCTGCCGTTATTTACAGAAGCAATGACCTCTCTGCTTTCGTCAATATAGCTGACTTCAGAGATTTCATTAGACTCATCTTTGTTGTTAAAATCGTTTAATATCTTTTGAGCATCCTCTTTTAATTCTGCTTTGCTTTTCGATGAATCTTGTTCTAGGTAATACGATAACGAGTAGATTCGCTGATTCAAGGAATTATCATATGAATTAATTAAGGACTGCTCTAGCTGCTTCACAAAGTACACGCCAATGATCTGCATGGCGACGATGATCAGCAGCACGTAAATCAAGGTCAATTTGAAGTGAATCGAGCGAAAAAAACCTACTTTACTCATAAGAATCTTAGTCCTGCTCTGGGTTTCTTAAATAGTAGCCTACGCCTCGTCTTGTCACGATCCAGCTCGGGTGGCTAGGATTGTCTTCAATCTTTTCACGAAGACGGCGGACTGTGACGTCTACTGTACGGACATCTCCGAAGTAATCATAGCCCCATACGGTTTGCAGCAAGTGCTCACGTGTCATGACTTGTCCGATATGTTTCGCTAAATAATGAAGCAGTTCGAACTCACGGTGCGTCAATTCAATCGTTTCCTCGCGCTTAGACACCACATACGCATCTGGATAAATAACAAGTGATCCAACCTCAATATCATTTGATTCAGATTCTTCCTCCGTCTGCGGAGCAGCGGTTTGTCTTCTCAAATTCGCTTTCACACGGGCAAGCAGCTCACGTGTGCTGAAAGGCTTTGTCACATAATCATCTGCGCCAAGCTCAAGGCCGATGACTTTATCAATTTCAGAGTCTTTTGCTGTCAGCATGATAATCGGCATATCATATTTCTTTCTCACTTCACGGCATACTTCAACACCATCTTTATTCGGCAGCATAATGTCGAGCAGAATAATGTCCGGCTTGATTTCTTCTACCATTTCAAGGGCTTCGTTTCCATCATATGCACAATGAACCTCATAGCCCTCTTTCCTTAAATTAAATTCCAATATATCAGCAATCGGTTTTTCATCATCTACGACAAGAATCTTTTTTTCCATTGTGATTTCCTCCTGCATTTTTAGCATCTATGTCATTCCATTTTGCATGTATCATTACACCTTTTCCATTTATGAAAAAAAGGCTCACTGTCTATTATAACGTTTTACGAGGCAAAGATAAAAATAATAACGGCTTTCTTTTCTAGTAAACGTTGGATAGGAAGGCGCCGCTCGAAAAAATTGATGACTTTTTCCTTTTTTATTGAAACTTTTCCAATCACCAGACGTCTATATAGATGTAACGTCTTCTTCTTATGGAGCCGGGCCCTACCTAGGTCCGGCTTCTCCCTTTTTATGCCTTCTTTTCATAATAAAAACGCACCTGCGATTGCAGATGCGTTTGGAAGTGGCTCGGGACGGAATCGAACCGCCGACACACGGATTTTCAGTCCGTTGCTCTACCAACTGAGCTACCGAGCCATCATCAAAAAGATGAATATGTATAAATGGCGGTCCGGACGGGACTCGAACCCGCGACCTCCTGCGTGACAGGCAGGCATTCTAACCAACTGAACTACCGGACCTCAGTAACTTGCCCGAAAAAGCAATCGTGGTGCTCCTTCAAGCAAGTGAGGAAAAAATTAGCTTAACGCTAAAGTAAATCAATGACCCGTACGGGATTCGAACCCGTGTTACCGCCGTGAAAGGGCGGTGTCTTAACCGCTTGACCAACGGGCCAATACATGGTGAGCCATGAAGGACTCGAACCTTCGACCCTCTGATTAAAAGTCAGATGCTCTACCAACTGAGCTAATGGCTCTCGGCTTGTGAAAAGTGAATCTGAAGAAGCTGTATTGCGCCAAACCAATCGCTTTAAAAAAGCTGGAACATCGCATCCTAACAAGTTTCAGAGACCTTTGCAACAACGAGATTTATAATATCATAGAGTAAATACATATGGCAATACGTTTTTCGACATTTTTTAAAAAAAGTGTCGGATTTAAATATCTTCTATCAAAGCTCCCACTTCTGCAACCGCCTTCATTAGATAGGCCTTTTCGGATGTCTTCTGCCTACTCAAACACATAGACACGTTTCAGGCCGCTCAAAAATGGCTATACATGAAACAAGTGACATTGTCATTGAAAAAGGAGGAAGCAGTATGAGTTCATTCAAATTAGGAGATAAAATGCCCAACTTTTCACTTCCAACAATACAGGGCGAACACATTGATTTCGACAAACATTTAGAGGAGCATCAAAGCTGGCACCTGATCGTTTTCTTTAGAGGATCTTGGTGCCCGGTATGTGTAGAAGAATTAAAAGAGCTTGAACAGCAGCAGTCATACTTTCAGGACAAGGATATTCACTTGATGGCGATTTCAACGGATAACCCTGATGACTTGAAGGCATTTGCGGATAAAGAGGGACTGTCCTTTCCGATCATGTATGACCATGATCTCACGTCATTAAAAGCATATGAAGTCCACTATCACGGGGAAGATGCCCCATATGAAGATCACGGGGTGCACGGTGAACCCGCCTACTTCTTATTAAATGAAAAAGGTCAAGTGCTCTATCAGCAAAGACAAACAAGTCCGTTTGGCAGACCGCATGCCAACGAACTACGTAAAATCATTCAGTACATCCGTAAAAATTTAAAAGGCCAATATAAAAGCCTGAAGTAAGGAAAAAGCCCTCGTGATGAGGGCTTTTTTATGAACGTTTTTTGTTAAATAGCCAGTCAGCGGAGAAAAAGACAAGGAGTCCCGCCATTAAAATGACAAAAGTAACCGGTGGTCTGTCACCTTGGAAAAACGCGTACAGCGCATGTCCTCCTAATGCCAGAAGATAAAAGACAAATGCCGGCACAGCTGCTTTATGTGTATTCGCTTGTTCTCTTTTCGTCATTTTTTTAAAAAACATTGTGCTCTCCCCTTTATGATGCTTGTTTCATCGTCACCCTGCGAAGTGCCCGTGAACGGATATATTCCATTGGTCCAATTCTCCAAACCTTTAGGCAAACTGCTGAAATCGCGATTTGCAGAAGTGAAGTCAACAGCCATGCCAACACAATCAGGGGCGCATTGATTTGACCGCCAAGACCAAATCCCCAGCTATAAAAAAGAATGGAGCAGATGACATTTTGCAGGATGTAGCAGCTAAGCGCCATTTTCCCTACATATTCAAACCAAGTCCATATGAACCATGGCTCCTTACGTGCGAGGAGCTTCGCAATGACAGCTATATAGAAAATAGAGAGGAATGGTGAAAAGACGTAGCGCACCACAAATTCCACTAGATCGTTCGGAACGAAGACTAGTGCATTCAGCGGCAGACCAACCCACAGTCCGATTCGGAACAATATTTGCCGGAGAGATTGTCCGCGTTCATTTGCATAAAATACACCAGCTCTCATCATTCGCACACCTAATAAAAACAGAAATGTGTTCATTGGAAGGATAAAGATCGCTTCTTCTCGGTACATGAAAAAGTATTGTAATCGTTCTTGAACCTGCGAGATCCATGTCTCTGGCAGCTGTTCTTCCAGCGCCGGTTCACCGCTTTGATCATCGGACGCTGACTCCATTTCAGAGAGGGAGTACAGCATCAGACATGACATGACAAGCAGATGAATCACACCTGAAAAAATCATGCCCTTTTTGATGCGCCTGCTTCCTCCACGAACGATATAAGCCACAAGTAAACCCGTGACAGCGTAACTCATGAGCACATCATATTCCATCACTAGAGCATAATGGACAAAGCCTTCAATAAATAAGAATAAAAGAATCCACAAATATGTACCCGGCCAAGGCGTATTTTTTCTTTTCGCCTGCTGGTATTTCAGCTCTAGCCCTACACCAAACATGATTGTGAGCAGTGATAACATTTTGCCATAAACGAACATAGAGACAAGACTTTCAAGAAAACTGCCATTTTCATATTCATCCGCAATCTGGTCTGTCGCAAAGGTATCCCCTGTATACGCAAAAAACCAGACGTTCGTTCCCAACGTGCCTAGTATGGCAAAACCTCGTAAAATATCTAATAATCGTATTCTTTCTTTCACTAGAACGCTCCTTCCCTCCTATACAGTTATCATATTTTGGTAATGACCGGAAGTCCGTTCTAGTGAAATTAAGGAATATTTAAACAAAAAAACACCAGCAAAATGCGAGATTTTACTGGCGCTTCATCAATCTATTCTTATGGACGGTACACGCTGCGGACAACGTTCGTTTGTGAACGATCTGGTCCGACTGAGAAAATGGAAAGTGGAATACCTGTTAATTGTGAAATGCGCTCTAAATAATGGCGGGCATTTGCAGGCAGCTCACTTAAGTTCTTCACGCCTGTAATATCCTCTGTCCATCCTGGCATTTCTTCGTAGACAGGCTCACATTTCGCTAATTCATTTAGGCTTGCTGGGAATTCCTCTGTGATTTCTCCATTCAATTTATAAGCGACACAGATTTTCAATTTCTCAATCCCTGTCAGTACGTCGATGGAGTTAAGAGATAAATCTGTAATTCCGCTCACACGGCGCGCATGACGGACAACAACACTGTCAAACCAGCCAACACGGCGCGGGCGTCCAGTTGTCGTACCGTATTCACGGCCAACCTCACGAATTTGATCGCCAATTTCATCATGAAGTTCTGTCGGGAATGGGCCATCTCCAACACGTGTAGTGTACGCTTTTGACACGCCAACCACATGTTGAATTTTCGTTGGTCCTACGCCAGAACCAATCGTTACGCCTCCAGCTACTGGGTTAGATGACGTCACAAATGGGTATGTCCCTTGATCGATATCAAGCATGACCCCTTGTGCGCCTTCAAATAACACGCGGCGGCCTTCATCTAGTGCATCATTCAAAACAACAGATGTGTCTACGACATATTTTTTCACTTGCTGGCCATATTCATAATACTCATCTAAAATATCTTCAATCTTGAAGCCTTCTGTGTCATACATTTTCTCTAAAAGACGATTTTTCTCTTCTAGATTACGTGCAAGCTTCTCTTCAAATACTTCACGATCTAATAGATCTGCGACGCGGATACCGATGCGGGCTGCTTTGTCCATATAAGCTGGCCCGATTCCTTTTTTCGTCGTGCCGATCTTGTTAGCCCCTTTCCGCTCCTCTTCTACCTCGTCCAATTTTAAATGGTAAGGCAGAATAACATGGGCTCTATTGCTGATTCTGAGGTTATCTGTACTCACATTCCGTTCGTGAAGATACGCAAGCTCAGTGACCAACGCTTTAGGATCAACCACCATTCCATTACCGATGACACAAGTTTTCTCTTTATAAAAAATACCGGATGGAATGAGGTGTAGCTTATAAGTCACTCCATCAAATTTGATCGTGTGACCTGCATTGTTTCCCCCTTGATAACGGGCAATCACCTCTGCATTTTCTGAAAGGAAATCGGTAATTTTCCCTTTCCCTTCGTCACCCCACTGCGTACCTACTACGACTACTGAAGACATATCGTGCACCTCCGTTAACCTTTCAAAACGTTATCTCTTTCAAACACATTTATTTTATCAATGCACACCGAAAAAGTCAACGTGAAATCCGAACATTAATATCTCGAAATCGAATTTTGTTCGTTTTAAATATAGAGAAAAGCGCTTTAATCACTTTTCCAGTGCTTAAAAATGGAGTTTTCGAGCAAAAACAACTTTTTATCGTTTCCAGCTGTTCATCAACATAAAAAAGACCCCCAACCATGGGCGTCTTTTTTAAACAGGTGTAATACCATCTGTGTTCATCAGCACAACTCGATACCCATCTGGGTCTTCAATGGTTGCTCCTCCCCGGTCCCAGTATGGATTCGTTGAGGTGACATGCCGTCCGCCAAATGAGAGCAATCTCTTTTTCATTTGCTGAAATTCCTCTGCATCTGGAATATAGAAAACAAGCAGCTGTTCTGGATGCGGGACGGGCAGGCTGTCTTCTTCTTCATGTTTGGTGATTTCTAAATGAACATGCTGGTGAGGCAGCCCGAGCATCACACCATCGTACCCTTCATGCTGATCAAATGAGCCTATTCGTTTGAGCCCTAAGCCTTCTTCATAAAAGGATACAACCTCTTTCATGTTGACGGTTGGGCGTGCGATACGTAATTGAGCGGCTTCAAACTGTTGAAATTTCATCAGTCTTCACTCCTTTTCTCCTTTTAGTATACGCTCTCTCTTTTTCTCCCTCCTCCTCATTTTGATTGGTTTTTCAATCATTCTTTCGATGTAGATCAATCAAAAAAGCCCAGCTTCTTCAGCTGGGCTTTAAGCACCGGGCGGAACACCCGCATCATCAAATCTTCTTTCCAGATTGACGAATTTGTTATATTCTTTGACGAACGCCAGTGATACTGTACCAACTGGACCGTTACGCTGTTTGGCAATAATGATTTCGATAATGTTCTTATTCTCTGATTCTTTGTCATAGTAATCATCACGATAAAGGAATGCCACGATATCGGCATCCTGCTCGATACTTCCTGATTCACGAATATCAGACATCATCGGACGTTTGTCCTGACGCTGCTCTACCCCACGGGAAAGCTGAGACAAGGCAATAACCGGAACTTCAAGCTCCCTTGCCAGCGATTTTAATGCCCTAGAGATTTCAGAAACCTCCTGCTGACGGTTATCGCTTGATCGCCCGCTTCCTTGAATGAGCTGCAAGTAGTCAATCAGGATCATGCCAAGAC
This sequence comes from Bacillus sp. FSL L8-0654, assembly GCF_038629965.1. Lineage (NCBI taxonomy): Bacteria > Bacillati > Bacillota > Bacilli > Caryophanales > Bacillaceae > Bacillus > Bacillus sp. FSL L8-0654. Next base: position 3,683,038 of record NZ_CP152026.1, read on the forward strand.
CATTTTCTTGCTTCAATCGGCGGCATTTCGAGCGAATTTCACTTACTCTGATTCCAGGTGTATCGTCAATGAAAATTCCGCTGTTTGATAGCGAGCCCATCGCCATTGTCAGCTTACCCCAGTCCTCTTCTGTCAGATTACCGGTTCTTAGGTTTTGTGCATTAATATTCCCCTCTGCACAAAGCATACGCATAACGAGCTGCTCAGCACCCATCTCTAAACTAAAGATAGCAACACTTTCGTCCGTTTTGGTCGCGACATTTTGGGCAATGTTCAATGCGAAGGCGGTTTTCCCTACTGATGGACGGGCCGCTACAATGATTAAATCATTTCGCTGGAATCCAGCTGTCATCCGGTCAAGCTCAGAGAAACCTGTTGGAATCCCTGTGATATCGCCTTTACGGTTATGAAGCTGTTCAATATTATCGTATGTTTGAACAAGAACGTCCTTAATGTTTTGAAAGGCTCCTGAGTTTTTACGCTGCGCAACTTCCATAATGGTCTTTTCGGCATCGCTCAGCAGGTCCTCTACTTCATCCTCACGCGTATACCCATCTTGTGCAATGGTTGTCGCCGTACGGATCAGACGTCTTAAAATGGATTTCTCTTCTACAATTTTTGCATAGTATTCAATGTTTGCGGCAGTTGGGACAGAGTTCGCAATATCGGTTAAATACGAAATCCCGCCTACCTCTTCTAGTAAATCTGTATTGGCAAGCTCAGATGTCACCGTGACAAGATCGACCGGTTCTCCTCTATCGCCAAGTACAAGCATCGCATTGTAAATCTTTTGATGCGACATTCTATAGAAATCCTCTGGAATTAATACCTCAGAAGCGAGCGTTAGCGCAGATGGTTCTAAAAAAACAGCACCTAATACGGCCTGCTCGGCTTCTATATTTTGCGGCGGCAGCCGGTCATCGAGAAGTTCCGTCATGCCAAGCACCGTCCTTTCATAAAAAAATACGCTACTCATCATTTTAACATTTTCATCAATAAAAAAGTGAAAAACATCGACTATAGTCAAAATTACCATGTTGATATTTTGTGCAAACCAGCGCATCTCAATAGAAAAGACTCTGTAACATCAATTGTTATAGAGTCCTTCGTTATCGCTAATGGAATTTCGATTTGTTGCCGTTCACACATGTAATCGATGCTCCAACATGGCATGTTCGGATGCGTTTTTCTAATCTATCGTTTTCTTAACCCCATAATTCACTTTTTGCCCAATGTCTTGTAAAGAACCGTTTTGATAACCAATAGATAAAACCAAATCTGGAATGGAATCAAACCCGTTTTTCGCTAGATCGAATAGCTGTGCTCCGTAATGTGAAGCGGCAATGCGCGCATTTTCTGCTGTATATGGATTTTTAAGAAGTTCTTCTTTGTATAGATCAAAAATATTCGTTCCGTTATCCGTTACAAATTGACCATTTACAATGCTTAAATCCTTTAAATTGTAGCCTGTGACCGTTTTGATTTGATTAACAAGATGGAACTTGGCCAGAGAATCCGGTGTGAATTGAGTAGAATCATCATTTCTGCTTTTCATGATATGGAAAAATAATTCTCTTGTATTGTTGGTTGTATTTAATAAGTCTTCTATTTGTTTCATCAGCGTTTCGTCTTTTGAACCACTTACCACCAATTTAAAATTGTTCGGGTCAATGGTAAAAGTGAGATTTGTGTTTTTAGGAAGGGATATCCCGTTTTTAGAGAATAAATCTTGTATTTGTTCGTTCACTTTTTGGCGATTGAGTATTTTCTTTTCTACACTTTCTTGGGTAGGGTCATACCGTTTTTCATTACGAAAGGCGGCATCATTAGAATTAAAATGTCCTCCTGTTCCACTATTAGCCCATCCAATTTCAATAGAGTAAGCCGCCTCTCTTTCCGGTTTAGTTAAATCATTTCTGAAATAAGGGGAGTTTGGATTTCGATACTTATCAAATATATGACCATGAGGATCTTTGAATCGTTTATTTTGTTCATTTATTTTTTGGTATTTTTCATCTAAAATTTTCATTCTTCTATCAGCTTCGGTCATCACCTCGTTTGTACTTTTAATAGCTGATTGATCTTTAGAGTCTATTCGGTTCTGATTGTTTGAAGCAACTGCCGTGTATGACGAGTTAATATTCATTTTGATTCTCCTTTTTTAAAAAAATAGTGATTATTAAATATATCGGCAATTCAGTTAAAATTTGTTAGTTTCGATCCGATATAGTAATTATTACAAGGAGGGTTAAAATATGACAAATACTATCTTCAAACGTTTTTTGTTACCTGCATTGGTATTCGTGCTTGTTACTAGTTTTTTTGCACCTAATTCAGCAGAAGCAGCGATTACGGGGAATAACAGCCCTAACACAGCAAGCTCAATGGGATATTGGAAAAATAGTCGCCCAGATACAACAATCTTACCTGAAGGTGAAAATGAAGCGTATTATCAGTTTACGATCAATAAAGGTGAAAGAGTTTATGTCAGAAGTTCGTATAATAAGCAATATACAGGGATGAAAATCGAGGTGTATAATTCGAAAAGTTCAGATGAAAGAAGTAGGGTGATTAACCCTGATTCAATTACACCGTTTATTTTTGCCAATACTGATGAAGTTACTTCAACTTCAGAAACTTATTTTGTGAAAGTAACTCGTGGCACATATACAGGAAATATGTATTTTACTGTATCCATTCAAGATCGAATTAAATCTGGAAATAGTACATTCAACTTTACGGGGACCGCTACCAACCTGGGGAATACTTCTTTGAATTTTTTAGGAGTTGATTCTTCTATCATTACAATGGATTTAACGAACAATTCTTCTATCCCTAAAAATGCAATCGTTAAATCGATTTCAACAACTAGTACCCAATCGCCTAACCAAGGAAATGTCACACACAAACTGATGGCTGATGAAAACAAGATTTGGAACGAATCCGTTTTTTCATCTGCAACAAGTGGTTCTTACCGTATTTCTCTGGAAGATCAATTAAGAGTGGCTCAAAAATGGAGCTTTAAGTACAACGCAAAGGCTACTGCGAGATCTACTATGAGCAATGTCAAAGCCGATATTCGTTACGAATATGATGTCACAGATGGATTCTAATTGAATGGTGTTTACAGACATGTACACCAATTGATCAAAAAGTAAGGGGACATCCCTTACTTTTTTCATTTCCGCATTTTTGATGCTATATGATATTTGGCCAACTTTAAAACAGCACCGTCCTTTCATAAGAAATACGATGCTCATAAAAAGTGAAAGTGTTAATGGTGGTTTTGCTTGAGGGCGTGTTGAAAGAGGAGGATGGTGATCATATCGGTGGCCCGCTGGTATAAATCCCATTGTTCATAGGCCGCAAATGTCATCCGTATTTCATGTAATGATTGCTTCATTTCTTGATATTCTTCCACTGTAAACGTATTTTTCAATTTGAGCTGATGTTCAAGCAGTTTTAGCCTTAGCTTTCCTAATGGAGTTTTCATTCTGCCTACATTCCCTTCGATCTTGTCTTCCTTAGAAAATTGTATATGAATTTACGCATGAGATTGAATAAGTTGTGAGATATGCTCACCAGCTTTTCGAAAAATTCTCCTCTTTTTTCCTAAAAATACAAGAAGGTCTATAGACTTATTTTTCCTCAAAATGATTTGAAGAAGAAAAACCTATATATATTCCTGAATCAAACAGAAGAAAATGGTAAATATCCCGTGACGGTCAAGGTCTTTTGGCATTTCTCCTCTTTTTAAATGACTCAGTCCGGCATTCCCTATTTCCATTCATTTGGTAGTTATTTAGTCCTTTATTTTCCGAAAATTTAGATCAAATTATCAATTACACCACTTAATGAACATTTGACTTCATAATTGATAACCATTATCATTTGATTTGCTTGCGTGATAATTGAGAATCATTTTCATTTGAAGGGACCATTCTTCAATCTCTACACTCATCCTATATCCGCAAGCCTGCTTTTATCAGCATATGAGAGTCAATTTGAGGAAGGGGATTTTTTACACATGTCCAAACGCCCTGAAGGAATGGGTACTGAGGATTCTCTTTTCGGAGAAAGCCGTCCTTTTTTTATACCCGGGACGGAGCAACTGGATATCACAGCACACCCATACAGACTTTTTATATTTAAACCGACTACTACTCCTCCAGCGGCTGGTTTTCCAGTCATGTACGTGCTTGATGGGAATTCACTTTTTGGCACAATGGTCGAAGCCATTCGTTTACAGTCAAGAAGACCCGAAAAAACAGGTGTTGTACCTGCCATCATTGTTGGAATTGGCTATCAGACAGAAGCGCCCTATCATCCGCTCAGGCATTATGATCTCACTCTAACCGGCCCTGACGCTTCCATTGGTGGCAAAAGAAAGGACTTCTCCAACCATACATATGGCGGGGCCTCTGCGTTCTTTTCTTTTTTAGAAAAGATTGTAAAGCCTTATATCGAGCAGCGGTTTCCGATCAACCAGAGTCGTCAAACACTATTTGGGCACTCTCTTGGCGGTCTTTTTGTATTACACACACTATTTGAGCACCCTGATGTTTATCAAACATATATTGCAGGCAGTCCTTCTATCCACTGGAACAAAAAATTATTTCTAGAAAAAGAACGCCAGTTCACCAGCCATATACGTCAGATGCCTATGGATGTCAGGCTGCTTGTAGGTGTAGGTGAGTTAGAAAAACATCATCCGTGTCAAATGAATGATCATGCAAATTCACTAGCAAATCGTATGCTGCCCTTATCCCCATATGGCTTGCATACAGCCTATCACGAATTCCCTAAAGAAGGACATACGTCCGTTTTACCGGTGCTGATGAATGACGCTTTTCGATTTGCACTCTATCATGATGATCCTTTTACAACCACAGACATGAAGGAAAGGCAGTGAACACATGAAACACAGTGGTCTATCTCAAAAAGTTGTCCTTGTCACAGGCGCAGGACAGGGTATTGGACAAGCAGTCGCAAAAAGACTAGCCGAAGAAGGTGCGATTATTGCAGCAGTTGACGTAAAAGAAGATCAGCTGCAAAGCACCGTCCAGCAAATGAATGATGAAGGCATACGTGCCTTTGCCTATCCAGGTGACATTACCGATCAAGCATCTGTTCAGCACATTGTCGATCAAATTGAAAAGCAGCTTGGCCCCATTTATTTACTGGTCAATGTAGCAGGCATTCTTCGAATGGGTTCTATTGACCAGCTTAGTGCAGATGACTGGCAACAAACTTTCGCAGTCAACACACATGGTGTCTTTTACGTATCTCAAGCTGTCTCCAAATACATGATGAAAAGATCAGAAGGGGTCATTGTGACCGTCAGCTCTAACGCAGGTGCCATTCCTAGAATGAATATGGCTGCCTATGCCGCTTCAAAAGCAGCAGCCACTTCATTTACAAAAACGCTTGGATTAGAACTGGCTTCCTATGGAATCAGGTGCAACGTCGTCTCTCCTGGGTCTACCGCAACACCTATGCAATGGGCTTTATGGCCTGATAAACAAGGAGAAAATCAGGTGATTAAAGGTTCACTAGAGACGTATAAAACCGGTATTCCTTTACAAAAAATCGCTGATCCTCAAAATATCGCTGATGCAGTCATTTTCTTTGCATCTGAGCAATCCAGTCATATTACGATGCAGAATCTCACGATCGATGGCGGCGCAACACTCGGAATCTAGCATTACATTTAAAAGGAGGCCTTTTCATGAAACATTCATTATTGTCGTCCGAAGAAAAAGTACAATTGCTTCAAGACTATCAGCCAGGCGCTTTTTTTCTTGCTTCACCTAAACGCACGATACTTGCCGAAGGGATTTTCCAGCATATTGAAACCAATCAGCTAAATGAACTATCCACAAGGGTAGCGCACGTATTTGAAGATGCCAAACAAGCTGGAATTCAAACACCGATTGTGGCTGGTGCTGTCCCATTTGATCCGGCGCAGCCCGTTCGTTTAAATGTACCAGTCCATGTACAGTTTAGTGATCCACTCGAATTTCAACAAGGTGATGAGGAGTCAGAAGCGGCATCGCCATCCTATGAGGTGACACCTGTCCCCGCTCCAGAGGTCTACATGAATGGTGTGAACGAAGGATTAGCTAAAATTGAGAACGGAGAGCTTAGCAAAATCGTACTCTCTCGATCTCTCCATCTCAAATCAAATCAAGACATTCCTACGAAAACAATACTCGAACGACTGGCTCGTCATAATACGACTGGCTATACGTTTGCTGCAAATGTAGCTGATCCGAAGGCTTCCCAAAAGCGCACACTTCTTGGGGCAAGCCCTGAGCTGCTCCTTTCTAAAACCGGTTCATCTGTGATTTCCAATCCACTCGCTGGTTCCCGGCCGCGCAGTTCGGATCCAATAGAAGACCAGCGCCGCCGCGATGAACTCCTTACCTCAGCGAAGGATTTACACGAGCACGCAGTGGTTGTTGAAGCTGTCACTAAAGCGCTTACTCCATACTGTCATACACTAGATGTGCCTGCATCCCCATCCGTCATACAAACAGAAACGATGTGGCATTTATCTACTGTGGTCAAAGGTGACTTAATAGATTCCGGTGTGTCCTCAATTGATTTGGCGCTTAGCCTTCATCCAACACCCGCAGTATGCGGAACACCTACAGCAGATGCACGTGAAGCCATTGAAGCGATTGAACCCTTCGATCGAGGATTTTTCACAGGAATGATCGGTTGGGCAGATGCAAATGGTGATGGTGATTGGATTGTCACCATTCGTTGTGCAGAAGCTGAGGGTCACTCCCTGCGTCTCTTTGCTGGTGCAGGAGTGGTCAAAGGATCAAAGGCAGAAGAAGAGTTAGCTGAAACATCTGCAAAATTCAACACGATGCTTCACGCGATGGGCATCCATCAGTGATAAAAATAAATAGGAGATGACAAAAACATGTTTGTTCAACCACCTACATGGCCAGAAGAATTTGCAAAACGCTACCGTGAAAACGGCTGTTGGCGTGGGGAAACCTTTGGCGGTATGCTTCGTGAACGCGCCGCATCGTTAGGAAATAAAACAGCCATTACATACGCTGATACGCACATAAGCTACCAAGAACTTGATCAGCGTGTCAGCAGTCTTGCCGCAGGTTTCCATCAGCTTGGAATTCAAAAGGGAAGTCGGGTTGTCGTACAGCTTCCTAACATTCCTGCTTTTTTTGAAGTCATTTTTGCTTTATTTCGAATCGGTGCTTTACCCGTCTTCTCGCTGCCATCTCATAGAAGCAGTGAAATCACTTATTTTATTGAGTTTGCCGAAGCAGACGCATATGTCATACCAGATATCGATGGCGGCTTTGATTATCGATCACTCGCACGTCAAGTGAAAGAAAAGCTTCCCTCGTTACCTCATGTCATTGTTGCAGGGGAAGCTGAGGAATTCCTTGACTTGGATGATCTGCGCAAGGACCCAGCACTTGATCCCCAAATTCATGTAGAGGCAAGCGATATTGCATTTCTTCAGTTATCTGGAGGCAGCACAGGCCTTTCAAAGCTTATTCCTCGCACGCATGATGACTATATTTATAGTCTTTGGAAAAGCAATGAGGTGTGCGAGCTCACACAAGAAAGTGTGTATCTAGCTGCACTTCCAGTTGCGCACAACTATCCATTAAGCTCGCCTGGCGTCCTTGGGACGTTATACGCAGGCGGAAGTGTCGTTCTTGCACCTGGATCAAGCCCTGATGTCGTCTTTCCACTCATTGAAAAAGAACGGGCGACCATTACCGCTGTCGTTCCACCAATTGCATTGATTTGGCTAGAGGCCGCTCCTCATCGGTCAGATGACTTATCGAGTCTTGAAGTCTTACAAGTCGGTGGTGCTAAATTCAGTGCTGAGGCAGCAAAACGAGTGATGCCTACACTTGGATGTAGGTTACAGCAAGTTTTTGGCATGGCAGAAGGTCTGGTCAACTATACCAGATTAGATGATCCTGAACATGTCATTATTCATACACAAGGACGCCCAATGTCTGAATATGATGAGGTACTAGTGGTAGATGATGAGGACAAGCCCGTCCCGCATGAAGTGGCTGGACATCTTTTAACAAGAGGACCTTATACGATTCGCGGCTACTATAAAGCCGATGAACAAAACAAAAAAGCATTTACACCCGATGGCTTTTACAGAACAGGTGACATCGTGCGATTAACCAAAGAAGGAAATGTTGTTGTAGAAGGCAGAGACAAGGATCAAATCAATCGTGGCGGCGAAAAAGTTGCCGCTGAAGAAGTTGAAAACCATTTACTTGCGCATCCTGACATTCATGATGCCGCCATGGTGTCTATGCCAGATCCATTTCTTGGCGAACGCTCATGTGCCTTTGTTATCGCGAAAGGAAACAACAAACCAGCACCGCACGTCTTAAAATCATTTCTAAGAGAACGCGGGCTCGCAGCCTTTAAAATTCCCGACCGCATTGAATGGATCGATGCGTTCCCGCAAACAGGTGTAGGCAAAGTCAGTAAAAAAGCATTAAGAGAATTAGCTGCAACCCATACTGCCAACGTATAAAAAAGAGGAGTGAAAACCATGGCAATCCCTACTATTCCTGCATATCCAATGCCAAGCACACAAGATTTACCCGAAAATAAAGTGAACTGGATACCAGATCCGAAACGTGCTGTTCTGCTGATACATGACATGCAGCAATATTTTTTAAATGCATTTCAACAAGATACATCACCGATCACAGAGTTAGTGCAGCATATTCAACAATTACGTGATACATGCAATGAACTTGGAATCCCCGTCGTCTATACAGCGCAACCTGGTGACCAAGACCCGAAGGATCGTGCCTTATTAACAGATTTTTGGGGACCTGGACTTGGTGATGATGAAGCATTGACAAAAATCATTGATCAGCTTGCTCCATCTGAAGCAGATACAATGCTGACAAAATGGCGTTATAGCGCATTCAAGAAATCTAATTTTTTGGATATCCTTCAAGAAGGCGGGCGTGATCAACTGATCATTACTGGCGTATATGCACATATTGGCTGTATGCTGACAGCCGCAGAAGCATTCATGCTCGATATTGAAACCTTTTTTGTAGCCGATGCCGTCGCTGACTTTTCACTGAAACATCACAAAATGGCCATGACCTATGCAGCTGAACGCTGTGCAGTCACCACAACGACAAACCAAATCATCAGTCGTTTAACAGGAAAAGAAGCAAACAGTGATGATTTATCCTTTGAGGCCATCGTTCACCAAGTAGCTGAGTATCTCCAAATCGAGCCAAATGAAATACCGCTTGACGAGAATCTTGTCTACCTTGGACTTGATTCTATTAGAATGATGAGCCTAGCGGAAAAGTGGAGACAGCAAGGAGCGACAGTTAATTTCGTTGAGCTTGCCGCAAATCCAACGCTCGCTCATTGGCGGACTCTTCTTTTCCCAGAAAAGCAGCCATCTATCCCAAATATCGATTACTTGTAAAGGAGGTATAGACCCTTGTCGATCCAGTCAGTCGATTCATTCCCACTAACCGGTGCCCAATCAGGCATTTGGTACGCGCAGCAGCTTGATCCAGCTAATCCTATTTTCAATACAGCTGAGTATATAGAGATTAAAGGTCCTATTGATCCCATACATTTTGAAGCAGCCATTAGAAAGACTGTCTTAGAAGCAGATTCCTTGTATATGCGCTTCATTGAAGATACTGACGGTCCAAAGCAATGGATGACATCTAAGAAAGAAATCCCATTTCAATATGTCAATTTACAAAATGAAAAACAGCCGCTTGATGCGGCTAAAGCATGGATGAAAACCGATCTTTCAACACCAGTCTCTTTAGAGAAAGATGTATTATTCCGTGAAGTACTTTTTCAGCTTGCTGACGACCGATTTATTTGGTATCAGCGCATTCATCACATTGCCATTGATGGATTCGCCTTTTCGCTCATTGCGCGTCGTGTTGCTGAGGTCTATTCAGCCCTATCGAAAGGGACACCAATGCCCCCTCAAACATTTGGATCCTTACATGACGTAGTCCAAGAGGAGCTCACCTATCAACAGTCTAATCGATATGAAGATGATCAAGCGTTTTGGAAAAATCGCTTTGCTGATCAACCGGAAATTGTCAGCCTTGCTGAGCTTGCCCCAAGAACGTCGGATCATTTTATCCGAAAAACGGCTGGCTACGATGCAGAAAAGGTAAGCAAAATGAAAAAAAATGCTCAAGCCTTCGGTGGTACGTGGCATGAAATGATCCTTGCTGCATCCGCTTTATATATGCATCGTATGACTGGTGCACATGATATTGTTTTAGGGCTTCCTGTGATGATGCGCCTTGGATCGTGCGCCTTACAAACACCCGGAATGGTCATGAACCTGGTACCGCTTCGTTTAACATGCAAACCAGAAATGACGCTATCAGCACTTGTTCGCCAAGTATCTGATGAACTAAAAGCCATTCGCCCTCATCAAAGATATCGTCACGAGGACATGCGGAGAGACTTTAAACTCATCGGAAGAAATCAGCGATTATTTGGCCCGCAGATCAATATCATGCCATTTGATTATGATCTCATGTTCGATCAGAGCATTGGTCAAGCACATAACCTTTCAGCAGGACCCGTGGATGATATATCGATTAACATATACGACCGCACGGATGGGAACGGATTTCAAATCGACTTTGATGCAAACCCTGCCGTATACAAAGAGCAAGCAGTTGACGCTCATCAGCAGCGTTTTCTGCAATTGCTGGAGGAAATAACCGGACTAGAGCAAGATCAAACGATCAGTCAATTCAACCTTCTTTTGTCTGAAGAGAAAGAGAACATCCTCAAGCACTGGAATGATACAAAACGAGAATTACCAAAGGAATCTTTACGGGAACTATTTGAAAAACAGGTGAGCAAAACACCACAAGCAAAAGCATTACAGTTTGAAGGAATTACTTTGACCTATGAGGAGTTGAATAACCGGGCTAATCAATTAGCTCATTATTTGAAAAAACATGACATTGGACCAGAACAATTTGTCGCAATTGCTCTGCCTCGGTCCATCAATATGGTCGTAAGTCTATTAGCCGTCGTCAAAACGGGAGCCGCATATCTGCCACTAGACCCTGATTATCCTAACGATCGTGTCGCCTATATGCTAGAAGATGCCAAACCAGCGTGCTTGCTCACAGTCAAAGAGACAGCAGACGGTTTGGACCATCCGCACATCGTTCAGCTGGATGATTCAACTGTTCATCAGGAGATAGCAGACAGTCCGCACATCAATCCGGCTTGGAGCGAGGGCTCTCCACATCACCCAGCTTACATCCTCTACACGTCAGGATCGACAGGCAAACCAAAGGGTGTTGTAGTAACAAAACGAAATGTGATCAACTTTATATTGTCCATGCAAGATTCATTTTTATTAGATCAAAAAGACCAGCTTTTAGCGGTAACGACCATTGCCTTTGATATTTCTGGGCTGGAAATGTTCCTACCGCTTTTACATGGGGCTGCTATTTTATTGGCAAAAAAAGAAACCATACAAGAACCAGCAAAGCTTTCAGACATGATTCGTTCTCATCATGTCACAATCATGCAGGCAACACCAACGTTGTGGCATGCGTTGGCAGATGAATACCCTGATGTGATCACAGGTATGCGTGTTCTTGTTGGAGGTGAAGCACTCCCTGCCTCCCTTTTGCACACATTGCAATCTCTTCAATGTGACATTACTAATTTGTACGGACCTACAGAAACGACGATCTGGTCTACGATGGAAAATGTCACAGCACATCGAGAAAATAGTGGACCGGCAATTGGTAAACCCATTTGGAATACGAGCATTTACATTTTAGATGAAGGACTAAACCCAGTCCCAGCAGGATCAATCGGTGAGCTTTATATTGCAGGTGAAGGAGTATCCAGAGGATATCTTGGACGATATGATTTAACGGCTGAACGCTTTGTCGCTGATCCATTCGGCACAAAAGGCACGAGAATGTATCGCACTGGTGATTTAGCCAGATGGCGTGAAGATGGTTCAATTGATTATATCAGCCGTGCCGATCATCAAATTAAAATCCGCGGCTTCCGTATTGAACTAGGTGAAATTGAAACAGTGATGATGCAGCATCAAGCCATAAAGCATACATCTGTTATCGTTCGTGAGGATCAACCTGGGCAGCAGCTGCTTTGTGCGTATGTTGTGCTGACAGACGGGTCTTCTCTGCACCCTTCAGAGCTCAGGCAGTTTGCGGCTGCATTACTTCCTGACTACATGGTGCCCTCTGCTGTTGTCGTGTTACCAGAACTTCCACTTACACCAAACGGCAAAATCGACCGCAAAGCATTACCAGCACCAAATATGTCTTTAGTTAGTTCTGAGCGTACACCTAGAACACCACAAGAAGACATGTTATGTAGTTTATTTGCAGAAACCCTTGGCCTATCTCAAATTGGCATAGATGATAGTTTCTTTGACTTAGGAGGACATTCCTTACTCGCCGCTCGCCTGCTTAGACGTATACGCGATACACTTGGCGCAGACCTAAGCATGAGTACCATTTTTGAATCGCCTCGGGTTGCTGAGCTTGCGCAGCACATTGACAAAGCGAAGGACATTCGGCCGCCGCTTCAGGTTGAAGACAAACCAGATGAAATTCCATTATCCTTTGCCCAAAAACGGCTCTGGTTCCTTCATTGCCTTGAAGGGCCAAGTCCAACTTACAATATTCCACTTGTCATTCAGCTGACAGGTACACTAGATCAAACAGCTCTCATTGGTGCACTGGCAGATATCACTGAAAAACACGAAACCCTTAGAACCATTTTTCCAGATAAGAACGGCATGCCAAGACAGGTCATTTTACACCCGAAAAGTGTTCAGCCTGAACTCCATGTCACAGCTTCAAGCGATCAACAAATTGAGAATCAGTTAAACGAAGCCATTCGCTATAGCTTTCAGATTGAAGAAGAACCTGCACTTCGAGCTGAATTATTCACGCTTGATGCAAACCGATCCGTACTGCTTCTATTGCTGCATCACATCGCTGGTGACGGCTGGTCACTTGCACCATTGACGCGAGACTTAGCTGCTGCTTACGAAGCCCGTATACAAGGAAAATCCATCTCCTTGCCAGCAGAACCTGTTCAATATGCTGACTATGCTATTTGGCAGCAGAAGCTGTTGGGCAGTGAAGAAAAGGCGGATAGTCTATTTGCCAAGCAGCTCAGCTATTGGAAAGATGCCTTACATGACCTGCCTGAAGAACTTGAACTGCCTTATGACTTCCCGCGTCCACAGGAAGGAAGCTTCAACGGTGCGACGATAGACTTTACGATTGAACCCGCTTTACATCAGAACCTCCTTGAGCTTGCAAAGCAGCATCAAGTGAGTTTGTTCATGGTGCTTCAAGCATCACTTGCAGCATTACTGACACGCATTGGGGCCGGTACAGATATCCCAATCGGCAGTCCAATTGCTGGACGGAATGACGATGCACTTGACGATATTGTGGGCTTGTTTGTGAACACACTAGTATTACGTACAAATACAGCTGGTAATCCAACCTTTAGTGAGCTATTGAAGCGAGTGCGAGACGTTGACCTAGCAGCCTATGAGCATCAGGATCTGCCATTTGAACGGCTAGTTGAAATCCTAAACCCAACCCGGTCCAGATCAAGAAATCCATTGTTCCAGGTCATGCTAGCCTTCCAAAATACACCGAAGGCAGAAATGAAGCTGACACAACTTGACTCAGATCTTTACGTGAAACCAGTAGGGTCAGCTAAATTTGATCTGACCATCGAATTGGCAGAACAAAGAACGGAAACTGGGTCAGCAGCGGGATTAACAGGATTGTTTGAATTCAGCACAGATGTATTTAAACAAAGCACCATTCGAGCAATCGCTGACAGAATGAAGCGCTTTTTAACAGAGGTAGCTGAGCGCCCGCATCTGCCGATTGGTCAAGTGAACATTTTATCAGATAAAGAGCGGCAAACATTTCTCCCTGACAAAAAGACAATTGCTCAGTTAGACCAAGCACATAGTCTCCCGGCTTTATTTGAAAAAACGGCGCAGCAATCTCCTGATCGAGTCGCAGTAACGGATGGCAAGAGGCAGCTGACCTATGGTGAGTTAAACAACAAAGCCAATCGTCTTGCTCATTTATTAATAGAAAGAGGCGTTGGACCAGAACAGTTCGTTGCACTTGCCCTGCCTAGATCAATCGATATGCTCATAAGCTTATTAGCCGTTCATAAAGCAGGCGCAGCCTATGTTCCGCTTGATCCCGATTATCCAGCAGACAGGCTGGCATACATGATACAAGATGCCAAACCCGTTTGCAGCATCACAACAAAAGCAGATGCAATGCACCTCCCTGCTGATTGCGATTTGATTTTGTTAGACGAAAAGGAAACGAGCGATCAATTGCTGACTACGCCAAATCACAATCCAGCTGATATAGACAGAATTGAGCCGCTATCTTCTCTGCATCCGGCCTATATTATTTATACATCCGGTTCTACAGGGAAACCAAAAGGAGTGGTCATCCCACACCAAAATGTCATCCGTCTTCTGACATCTACTGAACATTGGTTCCAATTTGATGAAGAAGATGTTTGGACAATGTTCCATTCATATGCCTTTGATTTTTCAGTATGGGAAATATGGGGACCACTTTTATATGGCGGCCGGCTTGTCATTGTACCTCATACCATCTCTCGCTCCCCAGAAGAGATGCTGCAGCTTCTAGTTGAGGAAGGCGTGACTGTACTTAATCAAACACCTTCTGCCTTCTATCAGCTCATGCAGATAGACAAGGAACAACAAACACTAGGCCAAGCATTATCACTCCGCTATGTCATCTTTGGCGGTGAAGCATTAGAGCTTAGCAGATTAGAAGATTGGTACAGCCGTCACTCAGACTGTAAGCCAAAGCTCTTTAACATGTACGGCATCACAGAAACCACCGTACACGTTACGTACAATGAACTCAATCGAGATATGATCACAAAGAACTCCAGCAGTTTAATAGGCGAACCGATTCCTGATTTACACGTGTACGTACTAGATGAATACCTGCAGCCTGTTCCCCCTGGGACGACAGGTGAAATGTATGTAGCTGGAGCTGGCCTTGCAAGAGG
Organism: Bacillus sp. FSL L8-0654; assembly: GCF_038629965.1. Classification (NCBI taxonomy): domain Bacteria; kingdom Bacillati; phylum Bacillota; class Bacilli; order Caryophanales; family Bacillaceae; genus Bacillus; species Bacillus sp. FSL L8-0654. The sequence goes on from NZ_CP152026.1 coordinate 3,698,182, forward strand.
TTATCTAGGCAGACCTGACCTGACATCAGATCGATTCCCTGCCGATCCATATGGGGCACCTGGCACAAGGATGTATCGTACAGGCGACCTTGCGCGCTGGACAGAAGAAGGGGCTCTTGATTACATTGGCAGATCTGATCATCAAATTAAAATACGCGGATTTCGCATTGAACTTGGAGAAATTGAAGCCGTTCTGGCACGCCACGATGCAGTTGCACAAGTTGCCGTCATGATGCGAGAGGATCAGCCTGGCGACAAACGCTTAGTCGCATATATCATCACAACTGAAGAAGACCATTTCGATACTGAAACCCTTCGTCATTTTGCAGCAGCCAGTCTTCCTGATTACATGGTGCCCGCGGCATATGTACAGATTGACGCCATGCCGCTTACAGCAAACGGGAAGCTTGATCAAAAATCACTGCCAGCACCTCAATTGCATATGCAGCAAGCAGATGGCCGCGGCCCTAGAAACCCGAAAGAGGAAATCCTATGTCATCTCTTTGAAGAGGTGCTTGATTTGCCTAAAATCAGCATAGACGATCGCTTTTTTGACATTGGCGGGCATTCACTGCTTGCAGTTCGTTTAATCAGCCGCATTCGTGATGCACTTGGTGTCAAACTAAGCATTGGAACATTGTTTGAAGCACCAAATGTGGCAAGTTTGGCAGAGAAACTAGAAACAGGAAGCGATGAAAACGCACTAGACATCTTGCTGCCGCTGCGAACAAATGGAGAAAGATATCCACTCTTCTGTGTTCATCCAGCAGGTGGTCTTAGCTGGTGCTATGCAGGTCTCTTGAATACATTAGAAAAAGACATCCCTATTTATGGATTACAGGCTCGAGGAATCGCAAGAAAAGATGACTACCCGCACACACTAGATGATATGGCTGCGGATTACATCAAGCACATCCAAACGATTCAGCCAAAAGGCCCTTATCATCTTCTTGGCTGGTCATTAGGCGGAAACGTTGTTCAGGCTATGGCTACACAGCTCCAGAAGCAAGGTGAAGAAATCGCACTCGTTGCGATGCTGGATGCCTATCCGAACCATTTCTTACCGATTAAAGCAGCACCTGATGAAGAAGAAGCACTAATCGCTCTTCTTGCGCTTGGCGGTTATGATCCAGATACCTTAACAGGTGAACCGCTCACGATGAAAAGTGCCGTCGACATTTTGAAAAAAGATGGCAGTGCACTAGCAAGCTTAAGTGAAGATGCCATTAGAAATCTAAAAGAAACCTATGTGAATTCAGTTCGATTGCTTGGAGAATATCAGCCAAAAACTTATCAGGGGGACATATTATTCTTTAGATCTACCATTATCCCAGATTGGTTTACACCAATTGATCCCGAAGCATGGTCACCTTATATCAACGGAACAATCGAACAGCACGACATTCATTGCCGGCACAAAGACATGTGCCAGCCTAAACCCCTAGCAGAAATTGGTGTCATCTTAGACAACGCACTGCATCGGGTCAAACAAAAGCACTAAGAATAAAGGAGAGATGACAAGTGACAAATCCCTTTGATCGTGAAGACGGTGTATTTCTTGTGCTGGTCAATGAACAAGGACAGCATTCACTTTGGCCATCATTTGCACCAGTGCCAGATGGATGGGAAAAGGTCTTTGGTGAAGACACTAGAAATGCCTGCATCGATTATATCCAGACACACTGGCAGGACTTGCGGCCATTAAGCTTAACAAAAGAACCTGCGCTAGCACATGGAAAAACGGAATAAATCATCGCACCCTGATCTCCATCAGGGTGCTTTTTTGACAGAATAAACATCACCATCTTTCAGCTCTTTCTGCTACAATTTAATTGAGAATGTTTATCAATCAATAAGAGATCAGGTGGTTTTATGGGAAACAACAATCAATTACGTACATTGGCAAATGCCGAACAATTCATCTACCGATTAACATATACTGAAAAAATAAATAATGCAGAGCTTCCACATACAGAGCAGCAGCTATCAGATACATTCTGCCTCCTCTTCAGCATAAGCGGCAGCGGTTTACTCACATTGAACGATCAAAAATGGCGATTGAAACATCTGACACTCTATACAATCATGCCTGGGGAAACATTTATGTTAAAAACAGAGCCTTATCAAAAACACGAGCTCTATCTGTTTCGCTTTCAGCTCTACACGCTGCAAAATCAAAACATAGGAGAAGTATCAACGGAACATGCCCGTTCTTTACTGAATAAATGGCAATTTATCGATATTAGCTCGATTGAACATATTCATTCTTTATTGTCCGATATGACAGAGGAATGGCAAAGACCTGAATCCATTAGCTTTTTTAGAAGCCAAACTCTTTTTCAGCAGCTCATTATGCAGCTTTTCACACTGCATAAAGAAGATATTTGTGACACGGCACATGCCCTTTTCAAAACAAAACAATATATCGATCAACATTCCGAAGAACCCCTCAGCCTGACAAGTCTATCTCATATGGCTGGCATCAGCGCCAATCATTACAGTGAGCTATTTAAAAAGCATTTTGATGTGAGTGTCACTGATTATATCACCAAGAAAAGGATGGCTAGAGCCAAACAATTAATGGCAAAAGGCAACGCAAAGCTCAAAGACATTGCACTGGAAATCGGCTATCAAGATCCGTATTACTTCAGCCGCATCTTTAAGAAAAAAACGGGCATAACCCCTTCAACTTATATGAAAAGCCGTCAGCGGAAAATTGCAGCCTATGGCCATTCCATACTCGGCCAGCTCACACCCATTCATATCATCCCATATGCTGCCCCTCTTCACCCTAAGTGGACAGCACATGATTTTGAGCATCATGCAGAAGAAATTCCGATTCACCTGAGTGCACATCGGATCAACGAGCACGCTGAAGCCAATTTACAGCTATTAAAGGAAACAAAACCTGAGCTGATCATTGCCAATGATCATGTGACAGAGGAAGAAAAACAAGTGTTAAAAACCATCTGTCCTGTTCACTTTGTTCCATTCACACAATTAGATTGGCGCACTCAATTCAAACAAACAGCTACGTTCCTAAACGAAGCGAACGAAGCAGAAGAATGGCTGATTCATTACGAGGAACTCGTCAATCAAGCGAAAAAGACATGCCTTTTTGATCATCCACCAAAAACCGTCCTGCCTCTTCGTATCTTTCAAGATCAGCTCTATTTGTCTGTGAATCGCACCATGTCAGAAGTAATTTTTCAAGATATTGGCCTTCTGCCAGCTTTTCAGAATGACGGCCAGCTAATAGAAAAGAAAATCAGCATTCGCTCTATACAACAGCTAGATCCAGACGCCATCTTCCTCTTCCTGCATAAGGAGCCAAAAACCATTGCTTTTTATCAAAAGTTAAAGCAGCAGGAGTCTTGGCAAAATCTCAAGGCTGTGACGCAGCAAGCCGTCTATCCACTTACGTCTGACCCTTGGCGTGAATACACAGCAGCCAGTCATCAACGAGTCATTCAGGACCTTTTATCTTTTTTTCCGTAAAAAGTCCATCATTTGACAGATCATTGTCTATGGATAAAAGGACAAAAGACTACTACAATCTTTAATTGAGAACAATTATCAGTTAAAGGAGAAAACAAATGAAAAAATGGTTCGCATTGCTTATCCTTTGTATCATGACGATCACCGCAGCAGCCTGTGGTGCTGCAGAAAATAAACCTGCTTCAAACACGACCAAAAGCAAGTCAGCTGAAACAGCAGAAACAAATATCAACTACTTAGATCAAACGTACAAACTCAAAACACCAGTGAAACGAATTGTCATTGCTGGAAGCCTTGAATCAATGGAAGATGCAAAATTACTTGGTATCGAGCCTATTGGTGCTTCTACTGTAGGCGGCACATTCCCTGAATTATTTAAAGACATTACAGCGAAAACAGAAGGTATCGGTGAAAAAACAGAACCGAACCTGGAAAAAATCCTAAAACTAAAACCAGATGTGATACTCGGATCAACCAAGTTCCCGCCTGCAACAATTAAAAAATTGGATAAAGTCCAAACGACGATCCCAGTATCCCATGTCTCTTCTGACTGGGAAAGCAATCTATTATTACTCGGTGAACTGACTGGAAAAAGTAAAGAAGCGAAAAACATCATTTCTGATTATCAGAAAGATCTCAAACAAGCGAAAGAAACCCTGAAAGACAAAAGCAGCAACAAAACAGCTGTCATTTTGCGCATTAGACAGGGCGACCTGTACGTTTACCCTGAAGACGTATACTTCAACTCGACCTTATATGGGGACTTAGGATTTACAGCACCAAGTGATATCAAAAAAGCCAAAGCACAAGCATTGATTTCATTGGAGCGCCTTGGCGAACTCAATCCTGACTATATTTTTGTTCAGTTCTCTAAAGAGGAAAACTCCTCGAATCCAAATGCATTGAAGGACTTAGAGAAAAATAAAATTTGGACAAGCCTAAAAGCTGTGAAAAATGGGCACATCAATGAAAATGCCGTTGATCCTATGCTTCAAGGAGGAACAGCACTAAGCAAAACAACCTTCCTTGATAAGGCTGTCAAATGGTTAGATCAAAACAACTAAACAGATGCGTAATCAGATTTTTGACAAAGGGCTAAATTGTTTAGCCCTTTGTCTTCTTTTCAACGCAGTTGAAAACCTTTAGGAGAGGATACACATGAACGGAACGTTTCTATATGATGAGTTTAATGGGCGTCAGCTTGATATTTACCTTCCACAGGACACCTCTATTGATGTTCCAGCTGTCTTTGTACAAGATGGCTCTTCTTTGTTTAGAACACACCTGCTAGAGATCGAAAGAATGATCGAAACTAAAACCATCTCGCCAATCATCATTGTCGGCATACACCCATTCAATCGACTTGACGAATATACACCATGGAAGGCGTCATCACTGCGATCTGGGTTTCCTGACTTTAAAGGTGAGGCACAGACGTATGTGTCATTTTTAGCGAATGACTTACTCCCATATATCAAAAGAGAATATCCAGTTCAAGAGACCTGTCATGAACATAGCCACGTAGGTGCTTCATTAGGCGGGCTGTTTGCTATTTATACTTTATTCATGCACCCTGATCTTTTTAAAAACATCGCATCGATCTCCGGGTCATTTTGGTATCAAGATTTTCTACCGTTTGCTAAACAACAAAGCATTCAGTGTGTGGATCACTTTATTTATTTGTCTGTAGGCAGTGAAGAAGGGAAAGGCAAAACATCTGCTCAACAGCACATGCCTTTATTCAACAAACAACTGCATGACCTTTTATTACAGAAAGGGATGCAAGAAAGGCAGCTGCAATATCACATCGAACAAGGGGAGGGCCATCATCTGAAACAATTTCAAAAAAATTTCTTATCGGCCCTAAAGTGGTTTTATCAAAGAGAACGCTAATTTTTTATCAGCATGGCACAAAGCCGATATGATATATTGGAACGTATAGATTGAAAGAGGAGGGATTTGCGCATGAGACCTTTACAAATCTCAGCCGATACCGCACAAAAGCTTGCTGCATCACTCAATGTACCGTTAGAACAAATCATGCATATGCCGCAGCATATCTTATTAGCTAAATTAGCGGAGCTTGAACAGAAGAAAGATCGTTCTTCTTAAAGAAATAAAGGAGTTTACATTCATGGAACAACAACTAGAAAAATCAACATTACATCCTCGCAGTACAGGACAAACCATCCTGCTGATTGCTGGGATTTTGCTTATTGCATTTAATCTTCGGCCTGCCATTACATCCGTTGGCCCTGTTATCGGCGCGATTCGTTCCGATTTACAGCTTTCAAATGGACTGGCGGGTTTTCTTACGACATTACCACTGCTCTCATTCGCATTGCTTTCTCCAATTGCACCTAAAATCGGAAAACGACTTGGCAATGAACGAACCCTCTGGCTTGGACTTGCCGTCCTTCTCTTTGGGATTGTGATTCGCTCGTTTGGCTCCATCACCTTCTTAATGATTGGAACAGCGCTGGTCGGCGTTGGAATTGCGATTTGCAATGTGCTCTTACCGGGGCTTGTGAAGCATAAATTTCCTGCACATGCAGGCTTGATGACAAGTGTATATACAACTTCAATGTCCGTCTTCGCTGCACTTGCATCAGGTGTCAGTGTTCCGCTCAGTCATACGATGCCTGGCGGCTGGAATACATCATTCCTTGTATGGGCTGGACTTGCCCTTCTCGCCATGATGGTTTGGGCGCCGCAGCTTCTTCATCAGAATACAGCGGCCGTCAAAAGTATTTCTCTTACAGAGCAGCCAATATGGCGTTCACGTGTTGCATGGCAGGTGACCTTTTTTATGGGGTTGCAGTCATTCCTTTTCTATAGCAGCATCGCATGGTTTCCTGATATCTTAACATCCCATGGAATGAACCTGTCGACAGCTGGATGGATGCTGTCCATTATGCAGTTTGTTGGGCTGCCATCCACCTTCTTAACGCCCGTTTTTGCAGAAAAATTAAAAACGCAAAGACCGCTTGTCGCCGGCCTTGTCCTTGTGTATTTACTCGGCATGATTGGACTTCTCCTCGGAGGATCGACGCCTATCCTTGTCATCTCTGTTCTATTGATCGGCATTGGACAAGGGGCCAGTATCAGTCTTGCCCTCACATTTATCGGTTTACGTACAACCAATATGGAACAAGCAGCTGCCCTCTCTGGAATGGCGCAGTCTCTCGGTTATTTATTAGCTGCTGTTGGGCCGTTCATGATTGGTATCCTTTTTGATTCCACACATACATGGACACCAGCGATTATCATCTTTATCATCATCCTATTTTTCATGTTTTTATCCGGTATGCGTGCTGGACGCAGTGTCTATATTTCAGATCCTTCATAAAAAAAGAACCCGCCTCCTCGTGAGACGGGTTCTTTTCTACTTATGCCTGCTCTGTCACATGTACCTTTAACGTTGCTTGTACCTCTGGATGAAGCTTCACCGGTACATTTGTGTAACCTAATGCACGGATGGCGTCATTCAGCTCGATTTTACGCTTATCGAGTTTAATTTGATGATCTTTTTGCAATTTATCAGCGATTTGTTTGCTTGTAATCGAGCCAAACAAACGGCCGCCTTCACCTGATTTTGCAGTGAGTTCCACTGTTAACGCCTCAAGTGTTTCTTTTAATTGTTTTGCTTGTTCAAGCTCTTGGATGGCATTCTTTTTCTCTTTGTTTTTCTGCCCTTCCAATGCGCTTAGGTTCGTTGGAGTTGCTTCAACAGCTAACCCTTGTTTGATGAGAAAGTTGTGCGCGTATCCGTCAGCTACATTCTTGACTTCGCCTTTTTTTCCTTTGCCTTTTACGTCTTTTAGAAAGATGACTTTCATCTTTGAACCCCTCCTTCGAAATATTCGTCAATGGCAGCCTTTAATTTCCCTACCGCTTCTTCAATGGTTATACCATAAATCTGGGTAGCAGCGTTAGTCAAATGACCGCCGCCGTCTAATGCTTCCATAATAATTTGAACGTTGATATCCCCTAATGATCTAGCACTAATACATACTGTGTCGTCATCTCGTCTAGCGACAGCAAATGACGCTTCTACCTCACTCATTGACAACAGGGAATCCGCTGTCTGGGCAATCGTAATTTGATCATAATACTCCGACCTGTCAGATGGCAATGAAGCAATGGCCACCTGATTTTGATACAGTTCTGTATGCTGAATGAGTTTTGCTCGTTTGATGTAATGATCGACGGTTTCTTTTAAGAACTTTTGCACAAGGACAGGATCTGCTCCCTTTGCACGAAGGTAGGATGCTGCATCGAACGTTCTTGACCCCGTTCTCAGGGAGAAACTCTTCGTATCAACGATGATCCCAGCCAGAAGCGCAGTCGCCTCAATCATGTTAATCCGTAATTTCTTCGGCTGATACTCTAAAAGCTCTGTCACAAGCTCTGCTGTAGATGAAGCATACGGCTCCATATAAACAAGTAAAGGATCACGGATAAATTCCTCGCCGCGTCTATGATGGTCAATGACCACGACATTTTCAATCTTATTCAGCAGCCGTTCTTCCATAACGAGAGACGGTTTATGTGTATCCACGACGACAAGCAATGTATCATCCTTTGCAAGCTCCATTGCTTCCTCTGGGGTGATAAAACGTGACCAAAGCTCTTCATAATTTTTAATTTCACTAATTAAGCGTTGAACACTGTCGCCAATCTGATTGGCATCAATGACAATATAGCCTTCTTTTCCATTGGCCTGGGCGACCTTTAAAATCCCAATGGATGCACCGATCGAGTCCATGTCTGGGAACTTATGCCCCATGATCATGACATTGCCGCTTTCAGATACAATTTCTTTTAAAGCATGAGAAATGACCCGTGCGCGTACGCGTGTCCGTTTCTCCATTGGATTCGTTTTTCCACCGTAGAATTTCACTTTTCCATTCGGCTGTTTAATGGCGACCTGATCCCCGCCTCGTCCGAGGGCAAGGTCAAGACTCGACTGCGCAAGTGCTCCAAGCTCTTTTAAGGAAGGAACGGACGCACCGATCCCGATACTCAGAGTAAGCGTCGCACTATGTGCCCCTGTTTTCTCACGGACCTCGTCTAAAATGGAGAATTTTGACGCTTCAAGCTCAGCTAAAATGCTCTCATTTAGAACCGCCATAAATCGTTCAGACGAAATTCTCTTCAGGAAAATACCGTATTCTTGTGCCCAATTGTTGAGCAAAGACGTCACTTCACTATTAATCGCGCTGCGCACTTGATCATCAAGGCCCTGCGTGACATCGTCGTAGTTGTCTAAAAAGATATAAGATAACACCGTTCGTTCATTTTCGTACTGTCGTTCAATCTGCACCTGTTCCGTGACATCAAAGAAATATAAAAGGCGCTCTGACCGTTTAATAATGACTTTGAATTTCCGGTCATTCAGCGTCACATTCTCGGTCTCGACCTCTTGTTTAATAAGAGGCACAATAGACTCGAATGTATCGTACAAGGATCTGCCGACAAGTGTGCTCTCATGAAAGCACGAAGCGAGAAACGGATTGGTCCATTCGATATAATACTGGTCATTAAACAGCATAATACCAATTGGCATCTCCATTAATGCTTCTTCTCCAACCTTTTTGACTCGATAGGATAATGTTGAAATATATGAATCAATCTCTTTCTGCACTTGCGTATCTGCCCACTTTAAGAAGTAGAGCACACCTGCAAGGACGATAAGACCAACTGCTCCTATGATCCAATTGAAATAAAGGTTGAGGAGGACTGTGACCACCGCAAGAACAATTAACGCGAAGATCGGATACTTGATGACAGGTTTTCTATAGAAGCTTGGCACTGATATCAACTCCTCAACATTCAGAGTGAATTATTTGTTTTTTACTTTTTCTCTTAAATCAAAGCCTATGTCAGCAATCCCTATAATTCGCACAATCACACCGATTGGCGGAAAGAAAACCGTTAACACGACAGCGAAAATGGGTACCGCTTTTGAGATGTTTTTTTCGTGGCAATAATAGAAGAGAAAAGAAAATCCCTGAATAAGCACCAGTATAAATAAAATTTGAAACGCACTCGTTTGAACGAGCCATAAAAAGCTGCCTTTTTCCGTCTGAATCAGCATCAAAAGCAATGTGAGTAAATAATACCATACCATGCTTTTTGGCAGCCGCATATCCTTAAATTTCTTCAAGGACGGCATGTCTGAAACAAACCGTTTGAGCAAAGGCCGCGCGAACCAGTGATTCACAAAAGCCATCAGCGTCACCAAAATCAATAACGCTACAGGTAAAGCACTTAATGCCGTATCCTGCATCTCTTTAAACTGTTTGAGCTGTTTAGCTATGTCCTTTTCAGAAGCCCCGGATTGCTTTAAAACACTCTCTACCATCGGCATCATTTGCTCAATCGACTCTTTCGCAATATTCATAATATCGATTTGAAAGAGCTGGACACTGACAACAAAGGAGATGAGAATACTGAATAAATAAAGCAGCGCACCTGTAATGATGGCATTCCCAGGCTGCCTTCTGCTGTAGAAAACACCCATGCCCAATCCGACGGCAATTAAGATAGGTGCACTCATGAGTCCAGCCATAGACCCAATTAAAAAGCTGATCACTATGCCAATAGCGCCAGCAGCAATTCCTTTTTTCAAGCCGTGTCTGATTGTATAGAGGATGATCGGAATCGGAGCAGCTAGAAAGAAAATAATAGATAAAAGCGGCACATACAAATAAAACAGCATCATGACCGCAAAAATACTCATCATGATTGCGCCCTCTACTAACGCTTTTGTTTGTTTCACACCTTCACCTCTATCCAATCCTTTTGTCTATATCTTGCTCAATGTGTACTTCTATGTATACGTATGATGTCAGCTCCATCATGTCTTGCCCCAACCTTTATTTTACCATAGCGGTAAATCTCAAGTAAAATGCAGGCTGTCCTGGGAGCGTTTCACGTGGAACACCGATATGGAACCGCACATGCAAGTTTTCAAACAGCATGTTACAATTTTTTAGATTATTCTTAGCTATAAACCCTGAATTCAAGGTCAAAAGCTGTTAGAATAGAAACATCATCAATAAATGTAAGAAGGAGAATTCACATGGGAAAAACACTCGTATTCGGACACAAAAATCCTGACACAGACACGATTTGTTCTGCTATTGCTTACGCTGATCTGAAAAACAAAATCGGCGTTCAGGCAGAAGCCGTCAGACTTGGAGAAATCAATGGAGAAACACAATACGCATTAGATTTCTTTAAACAAGAAGCACCTCGTTTCATTGAAACGGCTGCAAATGAAACAAAGCAAGTCATTCTTGTCGATCATAACGAATTCCAGCAAAGTGTAAGCGATATTGATCAAGTACAAGTAACTGAGGTCATTGACCACCACCGTATTGCCAACTTTGAAACAAGTGAACCTCTTTACTATCGTGCAGAGCCTGTAGGCTGTACAGCAACGATCTTAAACAAAATGTATAAAGAAAACCAAGTGACGATTGAAAAAGAAATCGCTGGTTTGCTTTTATCTGCGATCATTTCTGATTCCTTATTATTCAAATCCCCAACATGCACACAGCAAGATATTGATGCTGCACATGAGCTTGCAAAAATCGCAGGGGTAGATCCAGAAGTTTACGGCCTAGATATGCTCAAAGCAGGCGCTGATCTAAGCCAAAAAACGGTTCAAGAATTAATTACACTTGATGCAAAAGAATTCGCACTAGGCAAAAGCAAAGTCGAAATTGCACAAGTCAATACAGTAGATATTGCTGAAGTGACAGCAAGACAGGCTGACATTGAAGCGAAAATCAATGAAGTCATTGCAGCAAAAGGTCTTGATCTATTTGTTTTAGTCATCACAGACATTTTGGAAAATGACTCCCTTGCTCTTGCACTCGGTGCTGAAGCAGCAAAAGTAGAAAAAGCATTTAACGTCACGCTTGAAAACAACACAGCTTTACTAAAAGGTGTTGTATCAAGAAAGAAACAAGTCGTACCTGCACTGACAGACGCACTTTCTTAATAAAACACGACAAGACTGCTGAATTGTTCAGCAGTCTTTTTTGTCTGTCTTCTTTTTAATGAATGTACGTATCACTCACGAGAATATCCTTTAGCACGCTTGTTGGAATCGTGAATTCAACAACACCCATGTAGCCAGGCGCGACATCATATTCATTAAAGGAAATCACAAGCTTCCCTTTTGAATTGATATAGAAGTTTTGATCCGGCTTAATTTTCTTAAATGGATCCGCCATATCTTGCTTGCCAATCCAATACATTTTGTTTGAATCCTCTTTCATCTGTTTCTTCATTTGTTCTTTAATATTTTCACTAATCACATCAATATAACGATCATCTTTAAACAGGCTTGGTAATGTAATGAGGACATGGTTTTTCTTATCAACCGTATCATATGTCATTTCCTCTGCCGCAGAAGCCTGAGTCGTCACCTTGTATCGGCCTAGTGAAAGGATTTGATCATTGTTCGTTCTCACTTCATAACCGCTCTCAACACTTAAATGACCATTTTTATAACCCTTTGTTTCCTTTTCAAAATCTTGATACAGCTTTTTGTTTTCAGCTAAATATTTTTGATTCAGGCTGTCTTGTAATGTTCCGTCCCCAAGTCCTGAAACGTGTGGTGTTTTAAGATCAATATTCGTTCCTTGATCGCTCTTTTTAAATTCTGTAAACGTCACGACTTTCACCAGCTCGCCAATGACAGGTACCTCTGAAATCGCTCTTGCTGCCTGTGGACTGACATTAACCGTTGTAACAAAAAGAGCAGCAGCCGCAACAAGTCCGATGGTCCATTGCTGAAAATGAGGTTTTTTATTTTTTCTTTTTAACGTTCGTTCAACCATCGCATCATATTCCGGTGGAATAGGGATTTCTAAATATTCATCTTTTAAATGTTCCAAATACTTATCCATTTAAATTTCCTCCTGTGATAATTCTACTTTTAAAAGCCGCAGCGCCTTATATAATCTTGTTTTAATGGTGTTTTCATTTTCATCGAGAATCTGGGCGATGTCCTCTAATTTTAAATCTTCAAAGAATCTCAAAATAATGATGACTCGATACATCTCAGGCAAATCCTCTATAGCCCGTTTGACGTCTTGATCCTCGTATACATCTGATTCTCCCTGTGATAAGAATTCAAGCGTATCATCATCTGTCACCTGCACCCGCTTCTTCTTTCGTAAAAAGTCTAGGGCAGTGTTCACCACGATCTTATAAAACCAGCTATGCATCTTGCTCGCATCCTCTAATCGGTGAACAGATTTGAGTGCTTTATGAATGGCCTCCTGAACAATATCCATAGCATCTTCTGGGTTTTTGACATAACTATAGGACAACCGATAAAAACTGTGTTTATGCTCCATGACGTAATCCGCAAATTGATCATCTATTTTTCGTTTCTTCATTTTACAAAGAGCTCCTTTATCTTAAATGCGCATCTGTTATTTCTTACATTGGATAGACGCGCGCCTTTTGAAAATAGTTTGCGCTCAGTTATTTTTTTAACATGTCAACGCATTTACGTTCCTATACAAAAAGAGCGAACCAGATGGGTTCACTCTTTCCAAGCGGATAGTGTTTGATGGACAAACTGTTTTAGTGGAGAAAGCGGATGAATAATAGGAACGCCTGTCTCCCGCTCCACCTGCTTTGCCGCACGAACCATCGAAAGCTGCATCACACAAATGTCTCTCCCTTTTTGCTTCATACATTTTCTCAGCTGCTCCTTGATTTGTTCATCATAGGCTTGCATATCACCGTTTAGGCAGAGATGAAAGACATCCTCCATCACAACCATTTCTACTTCAAGCTGTTTGCCCCGCTCTGTGGCATATGATTCAAGCCGATGCATCGTCCCTTCCACTGTATCTGGGTTGGAAAACACCAGTTGAAGAGGCCTTTGTTTCTCACAAATCAGCTCAAATAACGGTTCATCGATCGGAACAATCGGTTGTTTAAAGAGGTGCTGCTGATCACCCAAAGCGGCAATGTATTGTGTACACGTGAGCAGAATGAGATCGGCTTCACTTTCTTGCTTTAATCTGTTGATAGCATACGTTTGCTGCTGGTGTTGATCAAATGCAGGATCTTGTGTCGCGCGTTCTATAAATGATGAATCGACCGTGTGATGCAAATCAACATCTGTCTCACCAAAAGCATCTTCTATATATGACTGATTGGATGGATGGGCGTGAAGGCAGTGTAATCGAATCATCAGGCTCGCTCCTCGTGAAAGTTTTCAATCATTATATCAATCCTTGTATGAAATAGGGAGCAACATGACCATATTGTTAGGGAGATATTAAAGGAGGGATTCTAATTGAAAGAAGATCAACAGCCTAAATCATCTTCAGAGTCAGAAGAAACCTTAACGAATCGGCAAGGTCATCCCGTAACAGATAATCAAAATATGAGAACTGTTGGGAATAGAGGACCCACTACGCTTGAAAACTACGATTTCCTAGAAAAAATCAGTCATTTTGATCGTGAACGCATCCCTGAACGTGTTGTACACGCACGCGGTGCCGGAGCTCACGGTTATTTTGAAGCATACGGCACATTCGGGGATGAACCCATCTCCACCTATACGAGGGCAAAATTGTTTCAGGAAAAAGGGAAAAAGACACCTGTTTTCGTTCGTTTTTCTTCTGTGATTCACGGCGGTCATTCGCCAGAAACATTACGCGATCCGAGAGGGTTTGCGATTAAATTTTATACAGAGGAAGGCAACTGGGATCTCGTAGGGAACAACCTGAAAATTTTCTTTATTCGAGATGCTTTAAAGTTCCCTGATTTGGTTCATGCCTTTAAGCCTGATCCTGTCACCAATCGTCAGGACGGCGAGCGTATTTTTGATTTTGTCTCACAATCACCTGAGGCGACGCATATGGTGACATTTCTCTTTTCACCATGGGGCATCCCAGCTACATACCGGCACATGCAAGGCTCAGGTGTCCATGCGTACAAATGGGTCAACCATGAAGGAAAAGCGGTGCTGGTTAAATATCATTTTGAACCGAAACAAGGCATTCGCAACCTGACCCAAGAACAGGCGCAAGCGATTCAGGGAGAAAATTTTAACCATGCCACACAGGATTTATATGAAGCCATTGAGCAAGGAGATTATCCTGAATGGGAGGTATATGCACAGATCATGGAAGATGATGCCCACCCTCACCTCGACTTTGACCCGCTAGACCCGACAAAACTTTGGTACAAAGATGACTATCCATGGAAACCAATCGGACGGATGGTATTAAACAAAAATCCAGAAAACTATTTCGCAGAAGTCGAGCAGGTTGCCTTTGGGACTGGTGTACTCGTAGACGGTTTGGACTTCTCAGATGATAAATTGCTACAAGGCCGTACCTTCTCCTACTCTGACACGCAGCGATATCGTGTAGGGCCAAACTATTTACAGCTGCCGATCAATGCACCGAAAAAGCATGTCGCCACCAATCAGAGAGACGGGCAAATGGAATACCATGTCGATCAAGGCAAAGGCCAAAATCCCCATGTGAATTATGAGCCATCGATCCTCGGAGGATTAAAAGAAGCCAAACAGGATGGAAAGGATCATACGCCTTTTGTAGAAGGTGAAGTCAAACGGGAAGCCATTGACCGCCCGAACAACTTTGGACAAGCGGGAGAAACATATCGCCGTTTTAATGATTGGGAGCGTGAGGAACTGATTAAGAACTTAGTCAATACCCTTGCAACATGTCAAAAGGACATTCAAGACCAAATGATCGAAAACTTTACAAAAGCAGACCCTGATTACGGAAAGCGTGTTGCTGACGGCTTAAAAGCCTTTAAACAAGAGCAGCCAAGCGGACCTATCGGCTCTACAGGCGCTGCCGAAGCCGTGGACGAAGCCATCAACAACAGCACACCATCAGATCCTTATTAATGAAAAAAAGAATGCAGCGGCGAGGCTGCATTCTTTTTTTATACATCTATTAAGCGTTTTGACCTTTTTTGATCCATTCTGCCACATTGACTGTACGTTTTGCCTGATGTTTCACAGCTGCTTCTGCATCCTCTTGGATTTTTCCATTTTGGTCAACAGTGACACTTACGCCATAAGGGTTGCCCCCTGCACCGTATAAGGAATCATCTGTGTATCCAGGAGCGGCAATAATGGCTCCCCAGTGGAACATCGTCGTATATAGGCTGAGAACCGTCTGCTCCTGTCCGCCATTTGCGTTTTGAGCTGAAGTCATCGCGCTGACTGCTTTGTTTGCCAATTTACCTTGGAACCACAAGCCGCCTGTTGTATCTAAGAACTGCTTCATTTGAGCTGGCAGGTTACCGAAACGTGTCGGCATGCTAAAGATGATGGCATCTGCCCACTCTAAATCACTTAATTGAACCTCTGGCACATCCTTTGTTTCGTCTAAATGTGCTTTCCATGCTGGATTTGAAGCGACAACTGCTTCTGGTGCCAATTCAGCAACCTTTAATACTTTGACCTCTGCGCCAGCTTCTTTTGCTCCCGCTTCAGCCCATTTCGCCATCTGATAGTTTGTACCTGTTGAACTATAATAAATAATCGCTAATTTTACGTTTTCCATTTGTTCCAGCTCCTTTTGTTTGTTTTGCCCAAAAAGCTTCTGTAAAAATCCCACCTGTATTCCCCACCTTATTTAAAATTGACGACGATACCATAAAGCCGCAGCATCGACTTCTTCTCTTGTTAGCTGATGTCCGCGATTTTCCCAATGAAGTGTAACCGATGCACCTGCACCCTGCAGCAATTGCTCCAGCTCCTGTGATTCCTCTGGACGGCACATTGGGTCATTTTCACCTGCTGCTATAAAGACTTGTTTCCCCGCTAATGAAGGCAATGAAACTCCGCGTCTTGGAACCATTGGATGATGCAGGATGGCGCCTTTTAGGGCATCCCCATAATGGAATAACAAGCTTCCAGCAATGTTTGCCCCATTGGAATATCCGATAGCTACCACATTGTGACGATCAAATCCATATTCATCAGCTGCTTCGCCGATAAATGTATATAGTTCCTCAGTACGTTCAATCAAATCCTGTTCATCAAATACACCCTCTGCCAAACGTCTGAAAAAACGCGGCATGCCGTTTTCTAATACATTCCCTCTCACACTAAGAACAGATGCATCAGGATCTACTATATGTGCAAGCGGCAATAAATCTTCTTCCGTCCCGCCAGTTCCATGCAGTAATAACAGGACAGGTCTTTGTTCATTCTTTCCTTTTCGAAAAAGATGCTTCATCATGAATCTCCTTTCCCTTTAACTTCTCTCACTTCAATTGGCAGTACAATTTGTTCAATCTGACGGCGCTGCGCCTCATATTGCGGTGGCAGTTTCAATGCTTCACCCATTGTTTCCACTGATTCATCGTGTGCAAACCCTGGAGGATCAGTAGCGATCTCAAATAATATGCCGCCAAGCTCTCTAAAATAAATAGCATTAAAATAATTTCGATCTTGCACAGGTGTCACTTGATACCCGCTTTGTGCAATATGTCTTTGCCAATCTAATTGATCCTGATCATCTGTTGCTCTCCATGCAATATGGTGCACAACCCCAACACCCATACGTCCTCGTGGAACAGGCGTAATGTTCACATCAATCACATTGCCTATTTCACCAAACGAACGGAATCTCACATAGTCTCCTTCTTCGCCGACTCGTTCAAGTCCCATCGTTTGCTCTAGCAGCTGCATCGTTTGCTCCGGCTGTGATGTTAATAAAACAGCTCCGCCAAATCCTTTAATGGCTACATCTGGTGTGACACCATTAAATGTCCACTCGTTTTGCTTTCCTTCCGCACGCTCTACCAGCTCAATCAATAAGCCGTGTGGATCTTCAAATGAGAGAAAAGCTTCACCAAAACGTTCAACCGTTTCATAAGAGACATTAAACTGCTCAAGACGATCCTTCCAGAAAGAGAAAGAGCCTGTCGGTACGACATATGTCGTCACGCCCACTTGCCCTGCACCAATTTGACCTTTTTGCGCCCCCGGCCAAGGGAAAAACGTAATAATTGTCCCTGGAGAGCCGCCTTCATTTCCAAAATATAAATGGTATGTGCCCGGATCATCAAAATTCACGGTCTTCTTCACGAGACGAAGTCCTAAAACACCTGCATAAAAATCAACGTTCTCCTGAGGATGACCGACAATAGCTGTAATATGGTGAATTCCTTCTGTTTTTTTCACTTCTAATGACCTCCTAATCATGAAGTAATAAGCCTCTATTCATTATGTCTTTACTGACGTCTTTATATTATCTCGAATTCGAGATATTAGATCAAAAAAATATATTTATCTCGAATTAAGGATATGATGTTTTTAAGTAAATGTCAATGATTTTTGTTTTTCTTTTAAAAAGGCAGAGCTGTTTTGCATAAACAGCCCTGCTTTCCCTTGTTTATTGCAGCAACTTTTTCTTTTTTAAATAGGCCTTCGCTACCTGAAATGCATCCTTTCCCTTCACATTGACTTCATAATTCATTTCTCTCATCTCATCGTCTGTGATTTGACCCGCAAGCTTATTGAGAGAGGTCTCAATCTCAGGGAATTCAGTTAATGTCTCCTGCCTGAGCAGCGGTGCTCCTTGATATGGCGGGAAAACATGCTGATCATCATTAAGCACCTTTAATTTGTATTGTCTCAATTCACTGTCTGTCGAATACGCATCGACTAAATTGATATCTCCTTTTTGAATCGCTCGATACCGAAGCTTCGGCTCCATCGTCACAACATCGTCAAAGGAAAATTGATAAGCTTTTTGAATACCTCGATACCCATCCTGACGATCAGAAAACTCTAAGGTAAATCCAGCTTTTATACGGTTTTTGATCTTCCCTAGATCTGAAATATTGGTCACCTCATATTGATCAGCCAGTGACTGCGGCACGGCTAAAGCATACGTATTGTTGTATGCCATGGGCTCAAGAAGGCGGAGCTGAAAGGACGATTCCAATCCACGCCGCGCTTGCTCATACACTTTTCTTTTATCTGTGCTTTTTGCTGTTTCTTTGAGGAATTCAGAAATTGCTGTACCCGTAAACTCAGGATAAATATCAATATCACCAGAGCGTAAAGCCTGGAAAACAAAGGACGTCTTACCAAGACCGGGCTTCAGGTTCACTTGAATATCTGTATCCTGTTCAATTAAAAGCTTATACATCGAGATCAAAATCTCAGGCTCTGATCCTAACTTCCCGCCAATGGTGATTTCTTTCTTTTCTTGCTGAAACA
Organism: Bacillus sp. FSL L8-0654; assembly: GCF_038629965.1. Lineage (NCBI taxonomy): Bacteria > Bacillati > Bacillota > Bacilli > Caryophanales > Bacillaceae > Bacillus > Bacillus sp. FSL L8-0654. Next base: position 3,716,942 of record NZ_CP152026.1, read on the forward strand.
GCACGGGGGCAGCGACAACTGCTCCTGCAATCAGAGCAAAAACAGTCACAGAGATCACAGTCTTTTTAAAGGAAATTTTCTCAAAGGTACGCAGCACCACATCAAATAATAGAGCGAGTAAGGCAGCTGGTATCGCGCCAATGACAATGAGCGACATATCATTTCGATCAATTCCCAGCAAGATTAAGCTTCCTAATCCCCCAGCCCCGATCAGTGCTGCCAGAGTGGCGGTCCCCACAATGAGTACCATCCCAGTTCGAATACCAGCCATGATGACTGGCATAGCAAGAGGAAGCTCCACCTTTAATAACCGTTTGCGATGATTCATCCCCATAGCAAGCGCCGCTTCTCTCAGAGAAGGATCAACCTCCTGAATGCCTGTATATGTATTTCTTAAAATAGGGAGTAGGGCATAGACCACAAGCGCAATAATCGCAGGTACTTGCCCAATCCCCACGAGAGGAATCAACAAGCCAAGAAGTGCGAGCGACGGAATCGTTTGTAAGACGGCCGTCACCCCGATGACCCACTCCGCTAGCTTTGGAACCCTCGTTAAATAGATACCTAATGGAATAGCAATCAAAATCGCTAAAAATAAAGCAATAAAAGAAATTTGAATATGCTCAAGTAAGGCATGTCCCAATTGTTCTTTGCGTTCCCATAACACACGGGTCCAATCATTCATGTGACTCGCCCCTCTCTTTAGGAGAATCAGCTAAATACTGAATCACTGCTTGACGATTCACTAGTCCAATCCGCTCTCCATTCTTTTCAACAGCCAATTCCTCGTGCTTTGCTAATTGAGACAAGACTTCATCCAGTGCGGCATCTGCTGAGACCGTCTCATAGGGTAAAAGAGCTTCGTGGGCCATCGGTTGTGCCAAGGTTTCCAGCTCAAAAGCTCGATGTCCCACATGGCGGGCAGCCCCTGAAACAAACTCCTGTACAAAGGCATTGGCTGGATGTTGAACCAATTCCTCAGGACGTCCGATCTGCACTACTTTTCCTTCATTCATCACACAAATCCGATCACCAAGCTTCATAGCTTCCTGCATATCATGCGTCACAAAAACAATGGTTTTTTGTATACGGCGCTGCAAATCAAGCAGATCATCCTGCAATTTCTCCCTCGTTAGTGGATCTAACGCACTGAAAGGTTCATCCATCAGGACAATCTCAGGATCAGCTGCAAGTGCACGTGCCACACCGACACGCTGCTGCTGTCCACCAGAGAGCTCTGCTGGCTTTCGATGTCGATACATAGCAGGATCAAGCCCGACCATCAACATGAGTTCATCGACACGCTGATTGGTCTCATTCCGGCTCCACTGTTTAAGCTCTGGCACCACAGCAATATTTTCTTCTATGGTCATATGAGGAAAAAGCGCAATTTGCTGCAAAACATAACCGATATCCCAGCGCAGCTCATACATATCATAATCACTTATTTTTTGACCCTTTATGTAAATCTCACCTTCTGTAGAAGAAATGAGACGATTGATCATTTTCAATGTTGTCGTTTTCCCGCTGCCACTAGGTCCAATCAATACAAAAAACTCACCTTTCTGAATCTCCAAATCAACGGATTGAACGGCATAGCGCTCATCAGAAAATTGCATTGATACCTTTTTAAATTCAATCATCTTCCCACGCCCTGACTGCAATTATTTTCTAGACTACCAATATGACAGATCAACCTCATATTTGTATAGAATAAACTGTCACTTTTACATACTTCCCCTCGGTTGACTGTCAGAAACAACCCTAGCAAAATAGATGAGATTCACAGTGAGGAAAATAAAAAAAGCGAAGAGCCCGGGGCTCTCCGCTTTTTAAGTCAACGACTTACTCACCAGTAACGTATGGAAGTAATGCCATTTGACGTGATCTTTTGATCGCTAAAGTCAATTTACGTTGATACTTAGCGCTAGTTCCTGTTACACGACGAGGTAAAATTTTACCACGCTCAGAAACAAACTTTCTAAGAAGATCAACATCTTTGTAATCGATGTGCGTGATACCGTTAGAAGTAAAGAAACATACTTTACGACGTTTCGCACGACCGCCTCTGCGTCCACCTGCCATTTGTTTTCACACCTTTCCTTTAGTCATTTTTTCAGATCAATTAGAATGGCAAATCATCATCGGAGATGTCAATCGGTTTACCATCGTTCGCAAATGGGTCATCATTAAAGCTATTTCCCTGATTACGATTTTGGTTGTTTTGATTGCCATATGGATTTTGACTTGGTTCATTTCCAAATGGATTCTGATCGTTTTGGCTACCGCCATAATACTGGCCTCCGCTATTGCCACCGCCGCTGTATCCACCTGAACCAGCACCGCCGCTCTTAGGCTCAAGAAATTGAACACTTTCAGCTTGAACCTCTGTCACGAAGACACGCTGTCCTTGCTGATTTTCATAGTTTCTTGTCTGCAAACGACCGTCTACACCGGCAAGACTTCCTTTTTTCAAGAAATTAGCCACGTTCTCGGCTTGTCTTCTCCAAGTAACACAGTTAATGAAATCGGCTTCACGCTCTCCAGATTGATTCGTAAACGTACGATTCACAGCTAGAGTAAACGTGGCTACAGCCGCACCATTAGGCGTGTAGCGAAGCTCAGGGTCTTTTGTTAGTCTTCCGACCAATACAACACGGTTTAGCATATTGAAAGACCACCTTTAAATATATATTTCAATGATTTATACTTCTTCTTTAACAACAATGTGGCGAATGATATCGTCACTGATCTTAGCTAAGCGGTCAAATTCTTGAACTGCTGCAGCGTCAGATTGAACGTTTACGATTTGGTAGAAACCGTCACGGAAATCGTTGATTTCGTATGCAAGACGACGTTTACCCCAATCCTTTGTTCCAGTGATCTCCGCACCGTTAGAAGTTAACACGTTATTGAAACGCTCGATAACTGCTTTTTTAGCCTCATCGTCAACTGTTGGGCGGATGATGTACATAACTTCGTACTTTCTCATCTGATTGCACCTCCTTTTGGTCTAAGCGGCCCTAAACGGGCAAGGAGCAATAAATTATATTACTCACAATTGTATATTATAACAAATCACTTGGCCTATGACAAGAACCTATACATTAAAACGGAAATGAATGACGTCTCCATCTTTCACTACATATTCTTTACCTTCTAGACGAACTTTTCCTGCTTCTTTAGCAGCAGACATGCTTCCGCCAGCTAGTAAATCCTCATACGCAACCGTTTCAGCACGAATAAATCCACGCTCGAAGTCTGTGTGAATGATTCCAGCACATTCTGGCGCTTTCATTCCTTTTTTAAATGTCCAAGCACGTACCTCTTGCTCACCTGCTGTGAAATACGTAGCTAATCCTAGAAGTGAATAAGATGCTCTAATTAGCTGATCAAGCCCTGACTCATTAATACCAAGCTCTTCAAGGAACATTTGCTTCTCTTCTCCTTCAAGCTCTGCAATTTCAGACTCGATCTTTGCACAAACGACGATGACTTCAGCGTTTTCACCAGAAGCAAACTCACGGATTTGCTGCACATATTCGTTGCCCTCATGATCCGCTACTTCATCCTCACTCACATTTGCTACATAAAGAACTGGTTTAGATGTGAGTAAATGAAGCTGTTTCACAAGCTTTTGCTGTTCATCTGTAAATTCTACAGATCTTGCCGATTTCCCAGCTTCAAATGCGTTCATTAGCTTCGACAAAATCTCAAATTCAGCTACTGCTTCCTTGTCCTTTTGTTTTGCGAGCTTACTCACACGAGCTAAACGCTTTTCAACTGTTTCTAAATCAGCCAAAATTAATTCTAGATTAATCGTTTCAATATCTGCTACAGGATCAACCTTACCAGCTACGTGTGTAATGTTATCGTCTGCAAAAGCTCTGACCACGTGACAAATCGCATCTACTTGACGAATATGAGAAAGGAATTTATTCCCTAAACCTTCACCTTTAGATGCACCTTTGACAATACCCGCAATATCAGTGAATTCGAAAGCAGTGGGAACTGTCTTTTTCGGCTGCACCAATTCTGTTAGCTTTTGTAAACGCTCGTCAGGAACTTCTACAATTCCGACGTTTGGATCAATGGTACAAAACGGATAGTTAGCAGACTCCGCTCCAGCCTGTGTAATTGCATTAAATAGCGTTGACTTCCCGACGTTAGGTAAGCCAACAATACCAGCTGTTAAAGCCATTCTTTCATCTCCTCTATATCAAACGTGCTCGTTATACTGCGTAATATGAACCTAGAGCAATTATAAGTAGGTTTACATGAAAAGACAAGCTAACCATCATGCATTTTCAATAGAAGAAACATCGTCAAAAAGAATAAATCAATGCTTCAAAACGAGAAATTGCACCTGGCTTTGTTTTAGAAAAGACAAATTTAATGAAAAAAGCATGAGGCCTACTTAAGCAGTTGGCTCCTCATGCTTGACGAGAATTTTCTTCATTTTTCGTTCAAAATCTCTTCTTGGGATCATCACGCTGTGTCCGCAGCCTTCACATTTAATACGGATATCCATGCCCAAACGAATGACCTTCCACCGATTGGCACCACATGGATGGGGCTTTTTCATTTCTACAACATCATGTAACCCAAACGCTTTGTCTGCCATCAGCCTTCACCTCTCCTTGCTCACTTCATTGAATCTATTGTACAAAAAAACGGTGATGAAGGGCAATGCACAAAACCAAGAGCCTCTTTCAATCGTTCATCCTATTCTTTTTTAGAGAAAAAACCCTTCTTTTAGATCATTTTATTTGTGACCAATAGTTACTTAAACTCCGTTTTTTTTCAATATTGTCACAAACACTGTAGGTCAAAAGGTTTTTATTGGTAGAACGCGGTGGTTTTTCCATATTTTTTGATTTATGATATCTGCATAAATGTTATGTGAGGGAGCAGGTACGATGGTCAATCGAAAGGATAGATTAACTGATAAAGAATATAAAATCATATCCGATCATGCTGGAAATATAGACAATTACCAGCAGCACCATACGATAGAAATAGGTCAGCAAACACTCACTGTCCACGATTTTCTAAAGATCGACCATAAAATATATGGTTTAACGATGCAGCCGGAACAATCAGATGAATTCATCGTCGCTTTTCACTGTCCTCTGCCACATCAAATGACGGTGACATCTAAGCAAGATGTACACAACGCGGCACAGTCATTACTCAAAACAGACTATGCCTATCCAATTGAAAGAAAGTCCCTTGATGGCAATCAAGACCATGTTTTTTTTAAAGGGAAGGAATACATAGAGAAAGTCTGTCAGAAGCATCCGAATGCAGGTATCCATCTCACTGGACAAGCACTTGCCGGTGCTGTTTGTGCTTATGTTGCAACAGAACAGCCAGCTGTCAAAAAAGCCGTCACCTTTGACAGCCCAAATATATGGAGCAGCCTGTCGCCTTCGATTCAGCAAAAGGCGCAGCAAGGTCAATATACACGCATGTTGACTGAATATATTCAGCCTAGTCATTACGTCGGTTTACTCAATCGCCATGATCAAGGAGTTGGACAAGTCAAGTACACCGTGCCGCCACGGCAGCAAGACTCAGTCCAAGAATCCGTTAAATACAAAAAAAGGGAAATTGACACCTTTTTAAAATCAGCTTTTGCATCTATGAATATAGAATGGAACGAATCCTTTGATACAAATGCTTTTTTAGCTCTCGTTTCAGGAGAATTCAAAGCAAATGGATATTCATTCCATCCGAATGGATCCGCCCGTATTTTAGATGAACAGCTTGATCATAATACAAGTTTTACAGCCATGCTGCTGCAAGAAATTCATTCTGGACGTGCATATGCACAAAGCGGACTTGAAATTATCATAAAATCCCATTTACTGAAAAATTCATCCTATGATCTACAAAGTATTATTGAACATGAAGTGCACACTGTATTTGAAAAAATCGATGGAATTGATGAAAGCGTAAAAGACGCCGTCCATCATGTGAAACAAGAGCTCAAAGGACTCGTCGGCTTTGGCCACTATGATTTATTAAGTCATAGTGATGTGGAAGCACTGGTAGAGGAAGTCAGAATGGAACAGACATATTCCTCCTTTTATTCACACGAAAAACAGCTGAATGCCTTGTACACCCTGAGGGATTACGAACAAGAGCTTTCTGCTCTTTCAAGACATATGTACACAATGGGTGATGACTACGCCAAGGCAGATAGACGCCTTGCAATGCAAATGGGTATTCATTAAGAAAGGAGTCATCGCATGATCAATCAAAATAAGCCTCCTAGTGACGCCCAGCGTTTCTTGCAAAATGTGAGTGCCCGCCGCTCCATGTCTGTATTCGAAAATCAATCGGCACCAAATACACAAACACAGTCTCCAGAAGAAATGGCCGCCATTCAGGCCATGCGAAGAGAAGGACAGCGAAAGGATCTAAAACGGCTGCTCAAAATGCGGCTGCACGACGAATTAGCAAATACTCGCGTGCACTTGGAGTATCAATTGGCTAAAACAGAAGACATGATAAACCAGACGACCATTGTCAAACAACACATTTCCCAGCATTTAAAGGGACAGGCCATTTCAGAATTAGAGGATCGCCTCCAGCGTCTCAAGCAAATGCCTGTCTATGATGATATCAAAGAAGCTATTGATTCAATTCAGATCAAATAAGCACAGCTCTAAAAAAGAGAGGTGCTTATTTTGTTTTATCAATATAATTTTTAGAACGAGAAAATATCTTTTTACTTAAAATCGGATACAGCATTAAACAGACGAGCAAATACAGATTCAACAAACTATAAATTGGATACAAGAAAGCAATCAAATCAGCAAATCCAAGAGATGTTAAAGGTGCCATCAAAAGAAGCATCACCAATACAACCAGCCAGCGGGGCATTCGTACAAAAGAAAGCATCCGGCTGGATAATCCAAATAAACCTGCTGCCGTCGTCGTATAAATTGCTAGACAAAGGACAACGGTCATAAACACAAACAAAGAAGTCGGCGCCCCTTCTAATACTGTAAACAAAGGAATTCCCTCTGATGAAAGACTTCCCGAAATATCAACCAGTATTTCGTTATACACATACGAGATGACACCAAAAATAAGACCGCTTAAGATACTCGCCACTTTGGCTTCCCCAAGCCCCTTCATTTCTTTCCCAACCGAAGACAGCACTGCCACAACAGATAATATGTTCAAAGAAGCAAAGACAATGCTGGCAGGCCAATTGTACTGCTGCCCAAAATCAATCCGCCACATATGATCATGGTTCATATAATAAAAAACAAACGCATAGATGAGCCCCGCCACCAAAATTGGTATAATGAAAGCATTCACAGATAAGAGCCCTTTCACATCCCAGAAAAAAATCATAAATGAAAACAAACAAAACGCGCCGATGCCAACCCAAAAAGGCACATGATACATCTCAAGAGTCACCCCGCCGCCAGCAATCATGACCGTCGTTGTCGTGAATAAATAAAGGACAATTAACACGTCATACACCTTAGCCAGCCATGGACCGACAATCCGTTCCAGCACTGGCACAAAGTGATCGGCACGCACCTCATAACTGATTTTTAACACCACATAGGTAGACAGCATAAACATCAATGTAAACAGTAGAATGGCTAGTCCGCTATCAATGCCAAAAAACTGCCAAATTTCCTGGCCGGAAGCATATCCCGCACCTATTAAGCTTCCTAAAATTAAAAGCGTCCACCTTGAACCAGCCTTCCACACAATCATCACCTCATAGGTATAGAATTAAGCTTGTTTCCGTATACTGTTACTAACTACTATGACAAGGAAGTGAGACCTATGAATAGCAAGAACGGTCTTTTTTTTAGAAATAGGGTAAAAGAATACGTGTCCCATACGGATACAAACGCCATTCAACAGCTTAAAAGTATTTTATTCTCGCATCTTCAGAAAGCAGGAAAAAGACCCGTTGCCATCGTCTGTATTGGAACAGACCGCTCAACTGGCGACTCTCTAGGTCCACTTGTTGGTACAAAGCTTTCAGGTCTGGATTTGAAAAAGCTTCATGTATATGGAACACTCTCTGACCCAGTGCATGCGGTCAATTTAAAAGAAAAACTCGCTGAAATTGAACAAGCTCATAAACACCCGTTTATTGTAGCGGTTGATGCCTGTTTAGGAAGAGTGAAAAGTGTCGGTTCCTTCCAAATTGGTGATGGTCCGTTAAAGCCTGGAGCTGGTGTCCAAAAGGAGCTGCCAGAGGTAGGAGATATTCATATTAATGGGATCGTCAATGTGAGTGGTTTCATGGAATACTTCGTCCTCCAAAACACACGTCTTCATCTTGTCATGTCTATGGCCAATACACTTTCTGAAAGTCTATCTCACATTGACCAAATGGATTGGACGAGAGAAAAAAGCCGGTCTCTCTTCACCCCTATTCAAAATATCACTGGAAGAATATAAAAAAGACCATCTCATATCAAGATGGTCACTCTGATGATTCCCTCGTAGAAAGCAATTCAAGGATTCTTTCTAAATCTTCATTCGAGAGGAATTCAATCTCAATTTTCCCTTTTTTCTTCTGTTTCTTGATCGTCACGGAAGTACCAAAGTAGTTTTGTAAGAAAGACTCTCTTTCTTTCAACACTCGATCCTTTGGTGCTTCTTTTTTCTTTGTTTCACGTGGAACATTTTCGTTTAACTGCTGAACAAGTTTTTCAACCTGTCGTACGTTTAACCCCTCATCCACGATTTTCTTTACCAAAGGCGCCAGCTTCTTTTTGTTCTTTAAGCTAAGCAATGTCCGGCCATGTCCCATTGATAACGTTCCATTTGCAATCAGCTTTTGGATGTCATCCGGTAAAGTCAACAGACGGAGATGGTTCGCAATATGCGGTCTGCTTTTCCCTAATCGCTTCGCTAATTCCTCTTGCGTCACACTTAGATGATCCAGCAAGGAAGCATACGCTTCCGCTTCCTCTAGTGGAGAGAGATCCTCACGCTGCAGGTTTTCTAAAAGGGCAATTTCTCTCATCAGCGTTTCTGAAAACTCTCGAACGATCGCAGGAATTGTTGTCAGACCAGCTTGTTGTGCTGCGCGAAAACGACGTTCTCCTGCTACTATGTCATATCCTTTAATCGATTTACGAACAATGATCGGCTGTAAAACACCGTGCTGCTGAATGGATTCTTTCAGATCAGACAATGCATCATCATCAAACGTTTTCCTTGGCTGATAAGGATTCGGACGCAAATCCTTTAATTTAATTTCTTCAACCGTTTCTTCATTTGAGTCTACGTTGTTAAATAGTGCATTAATACCCTTTCCAAGACCTTTAGCCATTCGCATCCACTTCCTTTGCTAAGTCTAAATAGACATCTGCACCTCTTGAACGTGGATCATACAAGATAATCGGCTTTCCATGACTTGGCGCTTCACTCAGCCTCACATTTCTCGGAATGACGGTTTGATAGACTTTATCTCTAAAGTACTTCTTCACTTCTTCGATAACCTGAATCCCAAGATTTGTTCGGGCATCAAGCATTGTCAGCAAGACACCTTCAATGGCAAGATCGGTATTTAGATGTTTCTGCACGAGACGAACTGTGTTTAACAATTGGCTCAATCCTTCAAGCGCATAATATTCGCACTGAACTGGTATTAAAACGGAATCGGATGCAGTTAACGCATTAATCGTCAGCAGTCCAAGTGATGGCGGGCAGTCAATAATCATATAATCATAATTCTGCTTAACAGATTCAAGTGCTCTCTTCAGCCTCACTTCACGTGAGATTGTAGGCACAAGCTCTATTTCAGCCCCTGCAAGCTGTATCGTCGCAGGAATGACATCAAGATTTTCGACCTCTGTCGTCTTAATCACATCAAGAACATCTGCATCATCAACTAAAATATCGTACACACACTTCTCTACGTCGGCCTTCTCAATCCCAATACCACTCGTGGCATTGCCCTGCGGATCAATATCAACTAACAACACTCGTTTGCCTATGTATGCTAAACACGCACCCAAATTAACAGAAGTTGTCGTCTTCCCGACGCCGCCCTTCTGGTTGGTAATCGCTATGATTTTCCCCACGATGTCACCCACTTTCAACTTAACAAGTTTCTCATTCATTCATACTTCCTATTCTATCAAAAAAAGTATGAAACGTTTGCTTTTTTTGTTTCCCTATTATAAATTCGTCGGTGAATGTGCCTTTTCGTACATAAAAGAACGAATGAAAACACATCTAAAAAGTATATTGATATATCTTTTTTAAGAAATAGACATACATCAAAACCCTCACTTCTATCAAAAGTGAGGGTCACATATTAAAAGTATAATTCACCTATTTTACGGCCTTCACTGACAATGACCTTAGGAGTTACTGTTTTATAGCTTTTCTTTTTTAAAAATCCATAGGGTGTCTTAATGGTAAAAGTCGCATGTCCCAAAGCGTCCCCTGTTTTGCCATAGGCCTGCCACACGATCTTTGAACAATAAGTCGGGTCCAATGATTGAATTGACATGGTGATGGAGTAGCGAGCCTTCGGATGATCTTTCACATAATCGTGTGCCCATTCCCCTGCTAAATCTGCCTTCTCCTCTTGATTAATCCGAATTACCTTTGTATTGGCACTATAGCGAAACCAGTTATGAATGGAATCAAGTTGAGGATGCTTTCGAAACCCTGGAATAGAAGCATAGCTTTTCTCATTAATGACGATACCTGCATGTCCAACCAAACCCTTCACAGCATCAGTGGTTGTCACCAAGATATCTCCTTTTTTAGGGATAATATCGGTACCAGGATACGGCTTTCCTAAAAGTTGCTTGAGGGTGTGCGGCTTTTCATCCGTCACCAGCTCATCATGCTTATTTTGTCGTAAACCATAGTTCTTCAAATCATCGTCAGCTGTAATCAAGTCGATCGAATCGTCGGAAGACGCATACTCTTGATTAAATTGCTGTACAGTCACATCTTTAGAAACAACACCTTGCTTCTTCAAAACGTTCAATTCTTCGTTGGTCATCAGGCCTTCATCCGCATGAGCCGTTGGCGATTTCACAGCGTATATTGTCGCTTCATTTGGAAAAACAGAAAAAGAAATTAGTAAATAGCAAATAATGGCGAAAATAGTCTTCTTCATTTTCATCAGTAGTTGTCACCTCCTTTATACTATGAAAATCATATTTTACCAATTTATAAATATTATGTAAATATGGTGTGTGCAGGAAATAAGACAAACAAAAAAAGCTGACGAGTGGCGCTCATCAGCTTTTTTCTATTTAGGAATTCGAATCGTTAATTGGATATATTCCTCAAACTCTTCTTCCTCGGTATTTATTTTAAGTCCGCTGTCTTCTACCATGTGGAGAGACTGACGAATGGTATTCATCGCAATTCGTGTATCACGACTAAACGCCTTACGTTTTGGCTTCGGTTTGCGATCCGTTTTTTGTTCAAGCATCTTCACTACACGCTCTTCAGTCTGTTTCACATTCAACTGCTTTTCGATGATTTCCTGCAATAGCGCGATTTGTAATTCTGGAAGCTTTAGGGGCACAAGTGAACGTGCATGCCTTTCAGAGATTTTTTTCTCTAAAATGGCTTGTTGTACCTCTTCAGGCAACTTTAAAAGTCTTAATTTGTTAGCAACAGTTGATTGTCCCTTGCCTAAACGCTGAGCAAGCGCCTCTTGTGTTAAATCATGAAGCTCTAAAAGACGTGCATAAGCATGAGCCTCTTCAATAGAAGACAGCTCTTCTCTTTGCAAATTTTCAATCAATGCCACAGATGCCGTTTCCGTATCAGTAAAATCTTTTATAATAGCGGGGATTTTCTCCCATTGAAGAGTCTGTACCGCTCTCCAACGTCTTTCGCCGGCGATCAGTTCATATTTTCCTTCTTCTTCTGTTGGTCTAACAACAATCGGTTGGATAATGCCATGGGTATGAATCGTCGTGGCCAGCTCTTGTATCTTTTCTTCTGAAAAAATGGTGCGTGGCTGAAAACGGTTTGGCATAATTGTGTCGACCGGGAGCTCCTGTATCTCTTCCTTTAATGTATCATGCTCAGCAATCTCTGCCTCTATTTCGGTTTCACGCTCAGGATGTTCTTTGTCTCCAAGCCCGAAGAAGCGTGAGAGTGAATGCTTCATGAACCTACACCACCTTTAAAAACTACCTTTTTATAATTCTATTTTCTCATGTTTTTTCCTTCTGTAAAATCATAAATATTGAAGAAAAACCGACCTTTTACATGATCAACCTTCTATTGGTGATTTATTAGGTGTTCCTGGTTTTCTAGGATATTTTTTTGGTGTTTGCTTTTTCTTTTCAATGACAATGATGTTCCGTTCGCTTTCTTCTAAAGGAAGAACAAAGGAATGCTTTTCAACAACCTCTCCTCCGAGGACTGTGACAGCTTTTTTCCCTGCTTGCATTTCTTCATCAGCGGCAGATGCTTTTAAGGCAACAAACAATCCTTCCTTTTTCACTAGAGGCAGACATAGTTCGCTCAAGACGGATAAACGTGCAACTGCTCTAGCAGTGACAAGATCATAGCTTTCACGCTTTTCCTTACGTTGTCCAAACGTTTCCGCACGATCATGATAAAAAGTAGTATCTTGTAAGTTTAATCCTTTTGCTAACTCATTGAGAAACGTAATTCGTTTCTGAAGAGAATCAACAATGGTCACATGTAGATGAGGGAAACAAATCTTAAGAGGAATGCTTGGAAAACCAGCACCAGCTCCAATATCACAAATCGTCGTCACTTTGTGAAAATCAATAAAAAATGCTGCTGATATTGAATCATAAAAATGCTTTAAATACACTTCTTCCTTTTCAGTAATGGACGTTAAATTCATTTTCTCGTTCCATTCTACAAGCATGCGGAAGTAGGTTTCAAATTGTTCAAGCTGCACAGGAGAAAGAGTGATCCCTTTCTCCTCTAGTGCTGCTGTAAATTGTTTAATGTTCATGCCGACATCCTTTCTATTCTGCTATCTTCGCAATACGCCCCTGCTCTAAATATACTAAAAGGATAGAAATATCAGCAGGGTTAACGCCTGAAATACGAGAAGCCTGTGCAACAGAAAGCGGTCGGACTTCTTTCAGCTTTTGTTTCGCTTCAGTTGCAATCCCTTTGATGGCATCATAATCAATACGATCAGGAATCTTTTTGTTCTCCATCTTTTTCAGTTTTTCAACTTGCTGGAGTGACTTTTCAATATAACCTTCGTATTTAATTTGAATCTCTACCTGCTCACACACATCAGAAGGAAGCTGTGTTTCCGCAGGAGCTAATTTCACAACAGTTTCATAATTCATTTCTGGACGTTTCATCAAATCACTTGCACGAATGCCGTCCTTCAACTCACTTCCACCGAGTGAACGAATAAATTCTTGAGTCTCTGCTGTAGGTTTAATGATCACAGAATATAAACGTTTTTTCTCTGCTTCAATGGCTTCTTTTTTCTGCTGGAATGCTTGGAATCTTTCTTCAGAAATTAATCCAATTTGATAGCCAAGTTCAGTTAATCTTAAATCAGCATTGTCATGACGGAGAAGGAGACGATACTCAGCACGTGATGTCAAGAGACGGTATGGTTCATTTGTTCCTTTTGTGACAAGGTCATCGATGAGGACACCGATATATGCATCAGATCGGCTTAAAATGACTTCTTCTTTACCTAATGCTTTTCTTCCTGCATTAATACCTGCCATAATCCCTTGACCTGCTGCTTCCTCATAACCAGACGTACCATTAATTTGGCCGGCTGTATATAATCCAGAAATTTTCTTCGTCTCAAGTGTAGGCCACAACTGAGTAGGCACAATCGCATCATACTCGATGGCATAACCCGCTCTCATCATTTGAACATTCTCGAGTCCTGGGATAGTTGAAAGCATGCGCTGCTGTACATCCTCCGGAAGACTTGTAGACAATCCTTGAACATAAACTTCCTGCGTATTACGACCTTCTGGCTCTAAGAAAATTTGATGTCTCGGTTTATCATTGAAACGAACCACTTTATCTTCAATGGACGGGCAGTATCTAGGACCAGTTCCTTTAATCATACCTGAATACATTGGAGAACGGTGTAGATTTTCATCAATAATTTGATGAGTCTCTAAACTCGTGTACGTTAACCAGCATGGCAGCTGGTCAGTAATATATTCAACCGTTTCATAGGAGAACGCCCGCGGGACATCATCACCTGGTTGAATTTCTGTTTTACTATAATCAATCGAGTGGCTATTCACTCGAGGAGGTGTTCCTGTTTTAAAGCGAACCAAATCGAATCCTAGTTCTGCTAAATGATCAGATAATTTAATAGAAGGCTGCTGGTTATTTGGACCGCTTGAATACGAAAGGTCTCCTAAAATGATGCGGCCTTTTAAGAAAGTCCCTGTCGTTAAAACAACAGACTTCGCACGATAGTTCGCCCCTGTTTGAGTAACAACACCCTTACATTCATCATCTTCTACAATTAAATGATCTACCATACCTTGCAGCATTGTCAGGTTTGGTTCATTTTCCATTGTTTTTTTCATTTCATGCTGATATTGGAACTTATCTGCTTGCGCTCTTAACGCACGGACAGCAGGTCCTTTCCCCGTATTCAGCATGCGCATTTGAATATGCGTCTTATCTATATTTCGTGCCATTTCTCCGCCTAGAGCATCAATTTCTCTGACGACAATCCCTTTTGCGGGGCCGCCTACGGACGGATTACATGGCATAAAAGCAACCATATCGAGGTTGATAGTCAATACAAGTGTTTTGGCGCCCTGTCTTGCAGAAGCAAGAGCAGCCTCAACTCCAGCATGACCGGCACCCACGACGATTACGTCATAATTGCCAGCTTCATAACCCATTTCTTATGTTCCTCCCTTTACTTTCCTAAACAGAATTGAGAGAATAACTGATCAATCAAGCTTTCATGAACAGCATCTCCAATAATTTCACCTAACTGTTCCCAGCAGCGTGTTAAATCTATTTGAACTATATCGATCGGTACGTCCATTTCAATTCCTTCAAGAGCATCCTCAATGGATTGTTTTGCTGCCTGAAGAAGAGCAATATGCCTTGTATTACTTACATACGTTAAATCTCCACTTTCAATTGAACCCGTGAAGAATAGTGATTGAATCGCGATTTCAAGCTCATCAATCCCTTTTTCTTGTAATAATGATGTAGTAACCACCGGACGATCCTTCGCTAACTGCTTGACCTTTTCAATATCAAGCTTAGGCTCAAGATCTGTCTTATTCACGATTACGATGATATCCATGCCTGAGACGGCCTCAAAAAGTTTGATATCCTCTTCTGACAATTCCTCGCTATAATTGAGCACAAGTAAAATCAGGTCAGCTTCTTTTAAGACCTGTCTAGATCGTTCAACCCCTATACGCTCAACAATGTCCTCCGTCTCACGTATACCCGCAGTATCGACTAATCGAAGCGGTACACCTCTAACATTTACATATTCCTCAATGACATCTCTCGTTGTTCCAGGAATATCCGTTACAATCGCTTTTGTTTCCTGTACAAGACTATTCAACAAGGAAGACTTCCCAACATTCGGTCTTCCAATAATGACAGTGGATAAGCCCTCGCGAAGTATTTTCCCCTGCTGAGAAGTCGTTAGCAGTGACTCAATTTCCTTTTTCACTGATGTTGCCTTTTCAACTAAAACCCGATGCGTCATTTCTTCAACATCGTCATACTCAGGATAGTCAATATTGACTTCAACATGGGCCAGTGTTTCCAATATCTCGCCGCGAAGTCGTTTAATCAAACCTGAGAGGCGTCCCTCCATTTGAGTAATCGCTACATTCATCGCACGATCTGTCTTTGCGCGAATTAAATCCATTACCGCTTCAGCCTGCGAAAGATCAATTCTTCCATTTAAGAAAGCTCGTTTTGTAAACTCACCTGGCTCCGCTAATCTCGCTCCTTCTCTTAAAGCAAGCTGCAGTACTTTATTGACCGTTACAATCCCGCCATGGCAGTTAATCTCAATAACGTCTTCTCTCGTAAATGTTTTTGGCGCTCTTAATACTGACACCATGACCTCTTCTATTACTTGCTCAGTGCTAGAATCCACAATATGACCATAATGAATCGTATGTGAATCCACCGATACAAGTTTTTTCTCCTTAGGACCTTTATACATCCGATCAGCAATCTGTACCGCATCAGGCCCGCTTAAACGAATAATCGCAATTGCTCCTTCACCCATCGGTGTAGAAATTGCTGCAATTGTATCCATCACTCATTCACCTCTTTCTCTACTTAATAAACAGTCTGTTATCTATTAAATGGACATTGTCCATCTCTATATCAAAAACGCTTAATCCAAAATTTAAAGATATCATAAATGAAAGCGAAGTGAAAGTTCCCATATCTAATTATCCACAGCTTTGCATCTTATCTATTTTAACACTTAACTTATCCACATGTGAATAACGACGTTTGAAACTTGTCTTCACATCTTACACCTAAATCCAATAAATTTAAACGCCCTGACCCCTATACTTACTTGTTAAATTGGCGTTTTGCACTCATATCACACACTCATTTTTTAGAAATAAAGGATGAATCCTCTATAAAAAGCAATTTTTCAATAAAAAAAGACTAAAATCCAGCTTTGCTGAATCTTAGCCTTTCTGCTATTTTTTATACAGCACCACAACATGACGTTTGCTGCCTGTATCTTCAGATGCCGTTGCAAGTTCTTTAGAGAATGCAGCAATCGCATCATGAACAATTTTTCGTTCATTCGAAGGCATTGGTTCTAAATGAACCTTTCTCTTCGTTTTTAAAACCCGATTTGCTGTTTTGACTGCATATTGTTCAAGTGCTTCTTGTCGTTTCTTCCTATAATCGCCAATATCAATTGTTATATGATGATACTGATCAGAATAACGATTAAACACTAGCTGTACCAACGTTTCTAAAGAGTACAATGTCTGGCCTCTTTTTCCAATCATTAATGACGTTTTATCTCCATCAATGTGGTAAGAAATGTTTTTCGGTTCCTGTTTGGAAATAATCTTTGCTTTAGGATCAATAGACTTAACAATTTTATCTAAATACTGTGTAGCTAATTTAAAAGCATTTATCTTTTCTACTAACTTGACCACAGCTTGTCTTTTACCAAATAATCCTAAAAATCCTTTATTTCCTTCATCTACTATTGTGATTTCTACTTCTTCTTGTAGTAGCTGAATTTGTTTAAGTCCGGAATCTACTGCTTCTTCGATTGTGCGACCGACAGCAGTTATTTCCTTCATTTTTTATTCCCGCCAGCTTTTTCTTTTGTATCAACTTTTACTTGAGGTGTTTTAATCACCAATGTTTGAATGATCATGAAAATGTTACCTACAACCCAGTACAATGAAAGTGCTGCTGGGAAACTAATTGCAAACACAACGATCATAATTGGCATCACCCATAGCATGATAGCCATTTGAGGGTTGTCCGAAGGATTTCCAGCCATCATCAACTTTTGCTGAATGAAAGTAGCTACACCCGCAATAATCGGTAATAGGAACAATGGATCTGGGCTGCCTAAGTCAAACCATAAGAATGTATGCTTTTTAATTTCTGCTGTTCTCATAATTGCATGATAGAAACCAATAAGGATTGGCATTTGAATTAAAATTGGGAAACAGCCTGCTAATGGATTGACGCCATTTTTTTGAAAAAGGGCCATTGTTTCCTGCTGAAGCTGCTGCTGTGTTTTTTGATCTTTAGAGCTATATTTTTCACGAAGCTTTTTCAATTCAGGCTGTAATGCTTGCATCGCTTTTGTACTTCTTAACTGTTTAATCATTAATGGTAAAATAAGCAAGCGAATTAACAGTGTTACAATAATAATCGCTACACCATAGTTTTCACCAGTTAAGTTTGCCATGTACGTGATTAATTGAGATAGCGGGTAAACAATATAAGAATTCCAGAATCCCTTACTATCTGATGTAATTGGTTCATTGATCTGTGTACATCCTGCCAATAAAACCAATACGCCAATCAAGCTAAATATTAGTAATAATCGCCTTTTCAACAAGATTCCTCCCATTACTTCAAACTTTATTTAAGTTGGAATTGATTAAGAAAGTGACTCACCTAATCAGTATGGTAACATTTTTTCTTTGCAAAGTGGTGGTTTCATTTTAATTCACTAGATGAAGGAAGCGCTTTTAAAAATTGATTCAACGAAAGTTTCTATTACGAAGACTTTTTCGGTTGTTGTTGATAAACAGCGGATTTTCTAAATAAATGTTGGAGAGACTTCTTTGTTTCTTCAAAGGTCAATTCACTCGCTGGTTTTCGTGCAATGACAATGTAGTCTTTTTCTTGCTTTAACTTATGGCCTTCCTCTAAAAACACCTGACGGATCAGACGTTTAATTCGGTTTCTAATCACTGCATTACCAATCTTCTTACTGACAGACAATCCTAGACGCAGTTCAACTTGATTTGGCTGATCCAGCTGGTAAATAACGAATTGGCGATTTGCCATTGATTGACCTTTTTTGAACACCTTTTGAAACTCTTCATTTTTTTTTAGCCTGTTTCGCTTCTTCATGTTTTCTTCCACTCCGATAAAAACTGACAGTTCATTTACGATTTTATGTAAAAAAGACCACTGACATTATTCAGTGGCCTAAGCTGATAATTTTTTTCTACCTTTGCTGCGGCGTCGCTTTAAAACTAGACGTCCGTTTTTAGTACTCATACGGCTGCGGAAGCCATGAACTTTACTACGCTTACGGTTATTTGGTTGAAACGTTCTTTTCATTTATGACACCTCCCTGAGGAATAGCTGTTTAAGACAGTCTAACTCATTATATTTGTGTAACCCATCGATTGTCAATATCAATGATAAAACTCTTATTATCAACCTTATAAGCATAACATAAATTATCAAACGAAGAAACCTTCTTTTTTAGTTTCCAACATTTTATTCTCTTTTTCCTCCTAAAAGACCTTTAAAACAAGAATGTGGATATTTTTCCGGCATATTTAGACTATCCACACCCATTATCGACATTTTTTTCACACAAATAACCGATGTGGATAATTATTTTTCAACAGGATGTAAAGTGTGTGGATAAGTTTGTGACACCCATTGCACCATCTTGTTTATTTTGATATTATATTTGTGTTTTAACTCTTAATTACTTATCTGGCCCTTTTATATTATCCACAATTTGTGGATAACCTGTGGAAAGTTATTACACAGCCTGTTGAATTGTTTATCCACAGCTTGTGTAATTTGTCGAAAAGACGTTTTTCTACTATATTAATTGTTTTCAACAATGTATGTGCACGAATGGTGATAACCATTTGCTCTTTTTCGTGTTCTATAACAGTTTGATACTGGTCATTTTAAAAAGAAAAGGAGGGGGGAGAAGCCTT